>NZ_JBQRWH010000001.1:0-2598486 GCF_052372875.1 Burkholderia sp. PR2 | reverse complement strand
GCTCCCGGCAATCGCGCAAGGGGTTTCGTAAAAAATATAAGGCCCCGCACGCTGCCGTGTACGGGGCCTTATATAGAAGCAGCCGAATCGTCAGGCCACACGCACTTGGCGCGCCACTATCTCCATATAGTGATCGAGGCCGGGCGTCACCTTGCCCTCTTCCTTCGCCGTATCGTCCCAGCGGCGCAGACGAAGCGCGTCCTCCGCAAACGGGCGCTGCAGGAATGCCACCGTCTCATCTTCACTGAAGATACCGCCCTGCAGCGCGAGGCTACGCACCGAATCCGGAGACAGGCTCTCGAAGTAGCCGACGTCCGTGCGGCACAGGCAACGCTTCGCGTCGACATGCAGCCGGATCGGTTCCAGCACCGCGTCCGAAAACAGCGGCCGCAGGAACGGCAGCACGAAATACTGATGCAGATCGTCGATACCGCGCGCACTCGGCGTCTCGCCCTGTCGATTCAGCAGATGCCCCAGGTCGTGCAGGAACGCGGCCGCAACCAGCGCTTCGTCCGCGCCCGCCTCTTCCGCCAGCAACCCGCTTTGCAACGCATGCTCGAGCTGCGTGACAGGTTCACCGCTATAGGCCACATGGCCGTGCTCGCGATAAAGCCCATGAATCTCTTCCACCGTCAGTGCCATCCGCTCACTCCCAAGGCAGCGAAAACGTCTTCAGGTTCGTGAAGCTCTTCATCGCCTCCTGAACGCCTTCCTTGTAACCGAGCCCCGAATCCTTGATCCCGCCGAACGGAGAAAGCTCGATCCGGTATCCGGGCACTTCCCATACATTCACGGTCCCGACGTTCAGCTCGTTCACGAAGCGCACGACGGCCGCCGTGCTGTCCGTACAGACACCCGACGACAGCCCGAATGCCGTCCCGTTGCTGATCCGGATCGCGTCGTCGATCGTGTCGAACGCGATGACGGGCGATACGGGGCCGAAGGTCTCCTCGCGCACGATCGTCATCGACGGATCGACGTTGTCGAGCACGGTCGGCGAATAGAGCGCCCCCCAACGCACGTTCCCGATCAGCAAGCGCGCACCCTGTGCGACCGCCTCGCGGACCCGCGCCTCGAACAGCCGCGCCGCCGCGCCGTCGATCACCGTGCCCATTTCGTTCGCGGGATCGAACGGATCGCCATATTTCCATGCACGCGTCTTCTCGACGAGCAACTCGGTGAATGCCGGCGCGATCGAGCGCTGTACCAGGATCCGCTTGACGGCCGTGCAGCGCTGCCCCGAATTCCGGTACGAGCCGAGCACGGCCAGCGATGCGGCACGCTCCAGATCGGCATCGTCAAGGACGATCAACGGATCGTTGCCGCCGAGCTCCAGCACGATGCGCCGGTAGCCGGCCCGCGCAGCGATCGCCTTGCCGATCGACACGCCGCCCGTGAAGGTAATCAGCGATGCGTGCGGATGCGTGACGAGCTCGTCCGCGATTTCGCGCGGGTCGCCGGTCAGCACCTGCAGCATCGGCTCGGGCAGGCCGGCCTCGTAGAGCAGGTCCGCCAGATAGAACGCCGACAGCGGCACCTTCTCCGACGGCTTCACGATCACGCGGTTGTTGGTCGCGATCGCCGGCGCAATCTTGTGCGCGACCTGATTCATCGGATGATTGAACGGCGTGATCGCGACGATTACGCCGTCGAGCGGCTGTCGCTGCGAAAACACGCGGCGCGCCTTGCCGTGGGGCGTCAGGTCGCACGAGAAACTTTGCGCGTCGTCGCGCAGCGCCTCGACCGACGCGAACTTCAGCACGTCGGCAACGCGGCCGATCTCGTAGCGCGAATCCTGTTTCGACAGCCCCGATTCGAGCGTGATCAGGTCGGACGCTTCCTCGGTACGTTCGCGCAGCAGCGCCGCCGCGCGTTCGAGAATCTGCGAACGCTCGTAACGCGTGAGCGCAGGCCGGTACGCCATCGCATAGTCGAACGCGGCGCGCACGTCGTCGACGCTCGCCAGCGGCACCGTGCCGACACGCATGCCGGTGTACGGATCGGTAACGTCGAGAACTCGATCCCGCGTCGCACGCGTGCCGCACCAGCGCAGCGCCTCGGCGCGAAAGGCGAGGTGATCCTGTCGGGGATGAGCCATCATGACGCGACCCGGTTCAGCACGAAATCGAAGACGTCGAAATTGCGCGGACGACGTGCAGGATCGTCCCGCTCGATCCGACGGTTGAACAGCAACGGCACTTCCTGCTCGGACACGCCGCCGTGCGAACGCAGCGGCACGGTCAGGCCGGACAGGTCGTGTTCGCGCTCGCGCGTGCCGAGCGTCATGTCGCGCCGCGCGATCACGACGAGATCGCCGATCCGGTCGGCCGGCAATTCGAAGCGCGCGGCGGCTTCCGCGTTGTCGAGCACGAGCTCGACGCCGTCGATCCCGCCGACGCGCCACATCGCTTCGGTCCGGTCGACGCCGGGTGCCAGGTAGACGGTCGCGAACGAGCCAAGCGCGCCGTGGTGCACGACGTACGGATCGGTGATCGGCAGGATCACGCGCGCGGCCTGCGCGCCGTACCAGCCGTCGAACGCATCCTGCAGATAGATCACATTCGGGCGACCGGTTGCGGGATCGTGCTTCGCGTTCATCCCGTGGTCGGCCGTGAGCCCGATTGCCCAGCCGAGCGCGTCGAGCTGCGCGAGATAGCCGTCCATCATTGCGTAGAACGCGTTTGCGCCGGCACTGCCCGGCTCGCACTTGTGCTGCACGTAATCGGTGGTCGACAGGTACATCAGGTCGACCTGCCGCGTCTGCGCAAGCCGCACGCCGGCCGCGAACACGAATTCGGAAAGCGCCGCGCTATAGACATCCGGCGACGGCAGGCCAACCCAGTCGAGTACGTCGACGATGCCGTTTTCCGCGAGATTCGCCTGCGCGGCCTTCTCCGCGGAAAAGCAGATGCCGTTCATCTGCCAGCCTAGCAACCGGCGCAGCTTGTCCTTCGCCGTCACGACGGCCACCCGCGCGCCGGCGTCGGACGCCGCCGCCAGCAGCGTGCCGGCACGCAGATAGGCCGGGTCGTTCATCATCACTTCGGCGCCGCGCCCGCCGTCGGCGGCCGGATCCCAGAAATAGTTGCCGCAGATCCCGTGGACCGACGGCGGCGCGCCGCAGACGATGGACAGGTTGTTCGGGTTGGTGAAGGTCGGCACGACGCAATCGGCGCGCCACGCCGTGCCTTCCGCGATCATCCGGCCGATGAACGGCGCAACGCCCGCTTCCACCGCACGTTCGAGATAGTCGTACTCGCAGCCGTCGACACAGACGACCACGGTCGGCTCGACCGGCAGCCGGTAGCGCCGGCCGTTGACGTCGACGGAGCGTCCCGCGAGATTCGGCGATGCGCCGCTCGCCGACGCTTCACCCGGATGGCGCAATGCAAACGCGGCGTTCATGATGCCGCCCGCTTGCCGCGCGGCACCCGCGCGGCGATCAGCAGCAGCGCCGCGAGCGACGCGCCGAGCATAAGCAGCGACAGCGCCGATGCCGGAAGGTAATAACCACGCTCGACCTGGCCGATCACGACGATCGGCACGGTCGCGAAACCCGGCGGGTAGACGGTCAGCGTCGCGCCGAGCTCGCCTAGCGACAGCGCGAAGCCGAGCGCGAGGCTCGCACGCAGCGCCGGCACGAGCTGCGGCAGCAGTACGCGGCGCAGCACCATCGCGGGCGGCGCACCGAGGCTCGCCGCGGCTTCGCGCAGCACGGTCAGCTCCGGGCGCAGCGCGGCGGCCGCGCAGCGGTAGCAGAACGGCAGAATCAGCGCGAGCTGCACGAGCACGACGATCGCGGCGGAACTCGACAGGTCGAGCGGCTTCTGGTGATACGCGATCAGCACCGCGAGTCCGAGCACAACGCTCGGCACGCCATTCGGCACCATCACGAGCGCATCGACAACAGCGCCGAGGCCGCGCCGGTCGCGCCCTTCGAGCGCGAGTGCAAGCCACAGCCCGAGGATCGTGCCGATCGCCGACACGCCGAAGCCGATCTCGAGGCTCGTCAGCAGCGCGTCGTATTCGGGCGAACCGAGCCGCTCGAACCAGCGCAGGCTGTAGCCGGCCGGCAGGATCGTGCCCGACCACTGCGTCGACACGCTCGACAGTGCAACGACGATGACCGGCAGCACGAACAGCCAGAAGCACGCGAACGCGGCCAGCGCGAGCGCCGCGCGCGACGCATGCTTGAGCAGCGTGTCGCCCCAGCCGATCTGATGGCGCGGCACGGCTTGCCCGATACGGAATTCAGCGGACATCGTTCCCTCCCGCCGCACGCCGGTTTACCCGACGATAAACCGCATAAAGCGCCAGCGACAGCGCGAGCATCACGACCGCGCCGGCCGACGCGGTCGGCAGGTCGAGGTCGACGGTCGCGCTGCTGTAGATTGCGACCGGCAGCGTCACGAGCCGCGCGCTGCCGAGCACGAGCAGAATCCCGAATTCGTTCAGCGTCAGCAGGAAGCACAGCACGGTGCCGGCGGCGATGCCCGGCCACGCGATCGGCAGCACGACGCGACGTGCAAGCATCCAGCCCGACGCGCCGAGGCTGCGCGCGGCTTCGATCAGGCGCAGGTCGAGCGTCGCGAACGACGCGAGCGTCGGCCGCACGACGAACGGCGTATAGAACACGGTCTGCGCGAGAATCACGCCGCCGATGCCGAACAGGAAATCGAGCGGCGCGCTCTCGAGATGGAACAGGTGCTGCAGCGCGATGCTGATCGAGCCTTGCGAGCCGTACAGGAAGATCAGCGTGAACGCGACGAGGAACGACGGGAACGCGACGTACAGTTCCAGGAAGCGCGTGACGAGCGACGCGCCCGGAAACGGCTTGAAGAACAGCAGCGCGGCCAGCAGCACGCCGAGCACCGATGCGGTGCCGGCACTCGCGAACAGCACGCCGAGCGTCGTCAGCAGCACGTTGCGCGTATCGGGGTTGCCGAAGAACGTCCGGTACGCGGCAAAGCTCAGCCCGTGATCGCCCGATACGCTCAGCAGCACGAGCCGCACCAGCGGATAGACGACGAGCGGGCCGAGCACGACGATCGCGAGCACGGCGAGGTGCAGGTCGCCCATGCGCTTGCGGCGCCGCGCGGCAGCGGCATGCGCGGCGGCCGACGCGAGCACATGCGGCGGCAGGCCGGCTTCAGGGCTCGATAAGGACGACATCGTCTGCCTCGCAATGCAGGGAAACGCGCGCCCCGCGCTCGGGGGCCGCGCCGCGGCCGCGTTGCATCGTCACGCGCACGGGTTCGTCGGGCGCCGCATCGATCACGACCGCGATCGACAGGTCCGCGCCCTGCCATTCGACGGAAGACACCGTGCCGTGCAGGCCGCCCGCCGCGAGCGGCATCACGGTCAGGCGCTCGGGGCGCACGCACGCGACCTTGTCTCGCACTTCGTGACGCGGATCGCCGAGCGGAAAGATCACGTGCGGCGGCAGCAGGTTCGCCGGGCCGAGATAGCGCGCGACGTAGCCGTCCTGCGGCGCGTCGTACAGTTGTTGCGGCGTGCCGAGCTGCGCGATGCGGCCGTCGCGCATCAGCAGCGCGCGGTCGGACAGCACGAGCGCGTCGTCGCGGTCGTGCGTCACGCAGACGACGGTCAGGTTCGGCAGGCGCTCGTGCAGCGCCTTCAGCTCGCTGCGCACCGACGCGCGCAGGTTGGCGTCGAGCGCCGACAGCGGTTCGTCAAGCAGCAGCACGTCCGGCTCGATCACGAGCGCGCGGGCCAGCGCAACGCGCTGCTGCATCCCGCCCGACAGTTGCGCGGGCAGGTGGTGGCCCGCATCGCCGAGCTGCACGAGCTTCAGCGCGTCGGCGACGCGACGTGTCACTTCGGACGAGGCCATCCCGCGGGCGCGCAGCCCGAATGCGACGTTCTCGAACACCGACAGGTGCGGGAACAGCGCGTAATTCTGGAACAATAGACCGAGATTACGCTTGTGCGGCGGCGCATGGGTCAGGTCGCGTCCGGCCACGGTCAGCGTGCCGGTCAGGCCGTCGGCCTTCACGAACCCGGCGATGAAGCGCAGCAGCGTGGTCTTGCCGCAGCCGCTCTTGCCGAGCACGGTCAGAAATTCACCGGCGCCGATCGACAGCGACAGATCTTCCAGCACAGTGCGTGCGCCATAGCGCACGCTCAGGTGTTCGATCTGCACACCGCCCGGCGCGCCGGACCGCAGCGTGGCGTGCGGTTCGGCGGCGCCGAATGCGCCGGGATGGGTCAGGGTGGTTTCCACCGGGTTCATCCTCTTGCTCGCTAATACAGGCGGCGTGTGCCGATCACTTCGGCTTGACGACGTCGAGCTGCTTGCCCGAGCTGCCGATCACGTCCTTCTTCCAGCGCTCGATCCACACCGGCTTCTTCGCCATCACCTGGGTCCAGTCGACCGGGATCAGCTTCACGCCCGCGATCGCCTTCTTGACCGCTTCGCCGTTCTTGCCGGCCAGCGGCACGTCGGTGCGGCCCGGGATGCCGTACATGTCCGGCACCTTCGACTGCACTTCCGTCGACATCAGGTAGTCGATCAGCTTCTTGCCGGCGTCCTGGTTCGGGCCGCTCTTGATCAGGCCGATGCCGTACGGCAGCTGGAACGTGGTCGGCTGGTCGCCGTCCTTCGCGGACAGGAAGATCGGCTTGACGGACAGCGCCCCGTGTTCGGCGTCGTCGAGGTCCATCTGCAGGTCGCCGTTCGCGACGCTGATCTCGTTGCGCGACAGCAGCACGTTCAGGTAGCCCGTGCCCTTCGTGTGGAACTTCACGCTCTGCGACAGCTTCGCCAGGTAGTCGAACGCCTTGTCCTCGCCCATCAGCGAGGTCGTCAGGATCAGCACGGCCATCCCGTCGCCGGCCGTGGCCGGGTTCGAGTACGCGACCTTGCCCGCGTAGGCTGGCGACAGCAGGTCGGCGAACGTCTTCGGCTGGTTCTTCACGACGTCCGGGTTGATCGCGAACGAGAAGTAGTTGTTCACGAACGTCGCCCATGTGCCGTCCTCGGCCTTTGCGATCGCCGGCACGTTCTTGTAGTTCACGCTCTGGTACGGCTGCAGCAGGCCCATCTGGCCGGCTTGCTGAATGAACGGCGGCAGCGTGACGATCACGTCGGCCTTCGGGGAATTCTTCTCGATGTTCGCGCGGTTGACGACCTCGCCGCTGCCCGCCGTCACGATGTTGACCTTGACGCCTTCCTTCTTCTCGAAGGCCGGCAGCACATCGCGATAGAGATTCTCGAGACCGTCCGCCGTATACAGCACGACCGCGTTTGCCGCATGTGCGGGCATCGCGGCGCCTTGCAGCAGACCGGCGGCGCAGGCGGCCAGCGCGAGCTTGCGGAACGCGCCGGCAGCGGCGCGCGAGGAATTCTGCAGTGTCATCTCACTTCTCCGTAGGCGGAACACCAAACGGCCGGGGCACGATCCGGCTCCTTTCAGTCGGACAGACCGACAACCGGCCTGCCTCGCTGCCGCGCTGCGGGTGGTCTCGCGCGGCAACCGAAGGATCACAGCGTTCGATGACAACGCCGTGACGAGTGCCACAATTTCCAAAAAATGACACATTTTGCCAATATCATGCAAGTCACCCGGAAATGCCGCCCCGGCGTTTCGCCCGACCTTTGCTGGAGAAAAAGCCATGCCCGACCCGATTCTGCTCACGCCCGGTCCGCTCACCACGTCCGCCACAACACGCCACGCAATGCAACATGACTGGGGCTCGTGGGACGCCGCTTTCAATCAATTGACGGCCAGTGTCTGCGCGGATCTCGTCGCGATCGCGCGCGGCGGCAACGAATACGTGTGCGTGCCGATGCAAGGCAGCGGCACGTTTTCGGTCGAGGCAGCGCTGGGCACGCTCGTGCCGCGCGACGGCGTCGTGCTTGTGCCGGACAACGGCGCGTATTGCGCGCGCATCCTGAAGATCCTCGGCCGGCTCGGCATCGCGGCGATCGCGCTGCCGTTCGATGAGGACGCCGCGGTCGACCCGGCGGCGATCGAAGCCGCGTTCGCGCGCGAGCCACGCATCACGCACGTCGCGCTGGTGCACCTGGAAACGAGCGCCGGCATCCTGAATCCGCTCGACGCGATCGCGGCCGCGTGCCGACGGCACGGCAAGCGGCTGATCGTCGACGCGATGAGTTCGTTCGGCGCGTTGCCGATCGCGCTGGCGGACAGCGGAATCGACGCGCTGATCTCGGCAAGCGGGAAATGCCTGGAAGGTGTGCCGGGGATGGGGTTCGCGATCGTGCGGCGCGATGTACTCGACGCGAGCGAAGGCAACTCGCCGTCGCTCGCGCTCGACTTGCATGATCAGTACGCATACCTGCGCAAGACGGGCCAGTGGCGCTTCACGCCGCCGACCCACGTGATCGCCGCGCTGCGCGCCGCGCTCGACCAGTACCTGGCCGAAGGCGGCCAGCCGGCGCGCGGTGCGCGCTATGCGGAGAACTGCCGGACCTTGATCGAATCGATGCGCGCGCTCGGCTTCACGCCGTTCCTCGACGCAAGCGTGCAGGCGCCGGTGATCGTCACGTTCCATGCGCCCGACCATCCGGCTTACGATTTCCGCCGCTTCTACGATGCAGTGCGCGACGCGGGCTTCATCCTGTATCCGGGCAAACTGACGCAACTCGAGACGTTCCGCGTCGGCTGCATCGGCGCGATCGGTGCCGGCGACATCCGGCGTGCGGTCGCGGCGATCGCGCAGGCGGTCGAATCGCTCGGGATTGCCGTGCAGCGCGCGTGAGCGCTGACGCATGCCCCGGCCCGCAAGCAGGGACGGCAGAAACAAAAAAGCCCGGCGACCCACAGGTCGCCGGGCGAACGCACCGAGTGTGCGTGGAGCCGGTACTTACAGTTCGATCCGCTTGATGTCGCCGACGACGAAGATATACGACAGCGCACCGATCAGCGCGATCACGCCGATGAACACGAGTGCGCCGACGAACGATCCGGTCGATGCGACGATGAAGCCGACGACGAGCGGCGTGATGATGCCGGCGAGGTTCGCCGCGAAGTTGAAGATGCCGCCGGTCACGCCCAGCAGGCCGTCCGGCGCGATGTCGGACACGAGCGTCCAGCCGAGCGCCGCCATCCCCTGCGCGAAGAATGCGACCGACATGATCGCGATCACGGCTTCGTTGCTCTTCACGTAGTTCGCGAGAATGATCGTCGACGCGAGCAGCAGGCCCGCGATGATCGGCAGCTTGCGCGCGAGGTTCGCGGACTTGCCGCGGCGCAGCAGCCAGTCGGAGAAGATCCCGCCGAACATCACACCGACCGACGCGGCGATGAACGGCATCACCGCGAAGAAGCCGATCTTCAGCCAGCCCATATGGCGCTCGGTCGCGAGATAGGTCGGGAACCAGGTCAGGAAGAACACGAGCGTCGAGTTGCCGGCGAACTGGCCGAGGCAGATACCCGCGAGCTGACGCTTCTTCAGCAGCCGGCCGGCCATCGACCAGCTGAACTTGGCCTGTGCGGGCTTGCCGCTCTTGTCCCCATCCTTGCGCGCGCCGTGCACGAGACCGCCGCCCGCTTCGATGTACGCGAGTTCTTCCGAATTGGCGGCCGGATGGTTGCGCGGCTCGTGATAGAACTTCCACCAGACCAGACCAAACACGATGCCGATCGTGCCGACGACCCAGAACAGCGAGCGCCAGCCGAACGCACCCATCAGCGCGAACAGCACGGGGCTGAAGAACGCGAGACCGATGTACTCGCCCACGGTGTAGGTGCCGGTCGCCATCGCGCGCTCGTTCTGCGGGAACCACGTCGCGACGACCCGGCTGTTGGTCGGGAAACACGGCGCTTCCGTCACGCCGAGACCGAGCCGGCATGCGAGCAACGTCCCGATACCGGGCACGAAGCCCTGCAGCAACGTGCACAGCGACCACAGCGTCATGGACCAGTAATAGGTGATCTTGCTGCCGAAGCGGTCGAGGAACAGCCCGCCGGGCACCTGCATCGCGACGTACGTCCACGAGAATGCCGAGAACATGATGCCCATCACCGCCGCGTTGATGCCAAGCTCCTTGGTGAGCTGCGGCGCAGCCACCCCCAGCACGGTACGGTCGAGATAGTTGATCATCGTGCCGATCGCGAGCAGCGCGAGGATCTTGTAGCGCGCCGAGGTCCGCCGGACCGTGCCGGCCGCCGCGGGCGCGGCGTTCGTGTGGGTGGTGTGCTGCATGGTCGTCTCCTGGTCTCTTTTTCAGCTAGTCGGTAAAAGGTCAGCGCGCGACGAGCGACTGAAAGTGTTCGAACATTCGCTCGTCGTCCGGCGTGCGTCCGGTGAAGATCTCGAACGCATCGACGGCCTGGTACACGGCCATCCCGCCACCCGGCAGCGTCGCGCAGCCGGCCGCGCGCGCGGCGCGGATCAGTTCGGTTTCGAGCGGGAAATACACGATGTCGGCAACCCACATTCCCGCGCGGAGCAACTCGGCCGGCAGCGGCAGGCCCGGATGCTTGGTCATGCCGGTCGGCGTGGCGTGGATCAGGCCAGTCGCGACATGCATCGCGGCCGCGAGATCGCTGCCCGGTGTAACCCGGGCGGCCGGGAAGCGCTGCTGCAGTTCGCCCGCGAGCGTGGCGGCACGCGTGCCGTCGACGTCGAAGATCGTCAGTTCGGCGGCGCCCATCTGCAGCGCAGCATGCGCGACGGCCGCACCCGCGCCGCCCGCGCCCAGCTGCACGACACGCTCGAGCGACACGTCGTGCAACCCGCGGCGGAACGACTTCGCGAAACCCGACCAGTCGGTGTTGTGGCCGATCCGCTTGCCGTCCTTGAACAGCACGGTGTTCACCGCGCCGAGCGCGCGCGCGTCGTCCGACAGCGAGTCGAGGTGCTCGATCACGCGCTGCTTGCACGGATGCGTGATGTTGAGCCCGTTGTAGCCCATCCGCTGCGCGGCATCGAGCAGTTCCGGCAGCGCGTCGGCGGTCACGCCGAGCACATCGAGATCGATGCGCCGGTACACGTAGCCGAAACCCTGGCGGAAGCCTTCTTCCTCATGCATCGCGGGCGACAGCGAACCGCCGATGCCCTGGCCGATCAGGCCGATCAGAAAAGACGGGCGGCTCATCGTGCGGCTCCCTGCGCAAAAAGGGTCGACAGGCGCTGCAGCGCGAATACGTAGCCTTCGGTGCCGCAGCCGCAGATCACGGCTTCGGCCACCGCCGACACATACGAGTGGTGACGGAATGCCTCGCGACGATGCACGTTCGAGATATGCACCTCGATCACGGGTTTCGCGATCGCGGACAACGCGTCGGCCAGCGCGACCGACGTGTGCGTATACGCGGCCGGGTTGATCACGATGCCGTGCGTATCGTGACGCGCGGCATGCAGCCAGTCGATCAGCTGGTGCTCGGCGTTCGACTGGCGGAAGTCGATCTCCAGCCCGAGCCCTTCAGCCGCCGTGCGGCAACGCTGCTCGACGTCGGCAAGGGTTTCCGCGCCGTAGATATGGGGCTCGCGGGTCCCCAGCAGATTCAGGTTCGGGCCGTTCAGTACCAGCACCTTGTGCTTGCTCATGGTGTTTCTGCTCCTAAAACAGGGGCGAATCGCTAGCCGACTGCGCCCCTTGACGTCAAGATTTGGCGCTAGTGTGCGCTTGCGCAAGCGCAATGTCTTTTCGGGTTTTCGCTAATTTGTACCATCTAGTTAGTTTGTATAATTCGCCATACTCCCATAGTAAATTCGGGATGTGGCGCCCGCAGGTAATTCAACGACTGGTTCATTCCGGCCCGATCCGGCCGACGCCACGCCCCGCTCATCCGCAGGATTCGCCCATGCAGCGCTCGATCGCCACCGTGTCACTGTCCGGCACGCTCGCCGAGAAGCTCGCCGCCATCCAGGCCGCCGGCTTCGACGGCGTCGAAATCTTCGAGAACGACCTCGTCTACTTCGACGGATCGCCCGCCGACGTGCGGCGCATGGCCGCCGATCTCGGCCTCGACATCGTGCTGTTCCAGCCGTTTCGCGACTTCGAGGGCGTGAGCCCGGCCCAGCTCGCCCGCAATCTCGACCGCATCCGCCGCAAGTTCGACGTGATGCACGCGCTCGGCACCGACCGCATCCTGGTGTGCAGCAACGTGTCGCCCGACACGATCGCGGACGATGCTTTGCTGGTCGACCAGCTCGGCGCGCTCGCCGAAGCCGCGCGGCAGGCCGGCGTGGTTGCCGCGTACGAGGCGCTCGCGTGGGGCCGCGTCGTGAACCGGTACAGCCACGCATGGCAGCTCGTGAACGCGGTGAACAGCCCGCATCTCGGCCTCGCGCTCGACAGCTTCCATACGCTGTCGCTCGACGATTCGCCGGACGCGATCGCCGACATCCCCGGCGACCGGATCGCGTTCGTGCAGATCGCCGACGCGCCGAAGCTCGCGATGGACGTGATCGAATGGAGCCGCCACTTCCGCTCGTTCCCCGGCCAGGGCGACTTCGACCTCGCGCGCTTCACGGCCCGCGTGATCGAGTCCGGTTATACGGGGCCGCTGTCGCTCGAGATCTTCAACGACGGCTTCCGCGCCGCGCCGACCGCGATCACGGCCGCCGACGGCCACCGCTCGCTGCTTTATCTGGAAGAGCTGACGCGCGCGCGGCTCGCACAGGACGGCCACGCGCCCGCCGCCGGCCAGCCACTGTTCGCGCCGCCGGCGCCGCCCGCGCACGTCGGGTTCCAGTTCATTGAATTCGCGGTCGACGCGCAGGCGGCGGCCACCGTCGGCGAATGGCTCGGCCGGATGCGGTTCCGGCTCGCGGGCCGTCATCGATCGAAGGACGTGACACTGTTCCAGCACGGCGCCGCATCGATCGTGCTGAACGCCGAGCGCGACTCGTTCGCCGACGCATTCTTCCAGCAGCACGGGTTGTCGCTGTGCGCGTCGGCGTTCCGCGTCGACGATGCGAAAGTGGCATTCGAACGCGCGGCCGGCTTCGGCTACGCGCCGTTTTCCGGGCGCGTCGGCCCGAACGAGCGCGTGCTGCCGGGCGTGCAGGCGCCGGACGGCAGCCTCGAATACTTCGTCGACGAGACGCCGAACGCGCCAACGCTATATGAGTCGGATTTCGTGCTGACCGACATCGACGGCCCGACCGAGGTCGGCCCGCTGACGGGCATCGATCACGTCTGCCTCGCGCTGCCGGCCGACGCGCTCGATACGTGGATCCTGTTCTTCAAGACCGCCTTCGGCTTCGAGGCCGAGCGCAGCTGGCTCGTGCCCGATCCGTACGGCCTGATGCGCAGCCGCGCGGTGCGCAGCGCCGACGGCTCGGTGCGGATCGCGCTGAATGCGTCGGTCGACCGCCATACGGCCGTCGCCGAATCGCTCGAACGCTATCACGGCACGGGGCTGAACCACGTCGCGTTCCGGACCGACGACATCGTGCAGACGGTCGCCACGTTCGCGGCCGACGGCGTGCCGTTCCTGCGGATCCCGCCGAACTATTACGACGATCTCGCCGCGCGCTACGCGCTGCCGGACGAGCTGATCGACACGCTGAGCGCTCACCATCTGCTGTACGACCGCGACGAAAACGGCGGCGAATTCCTGCATGCGTATACGGAACTGGTCGACAACCGCTTCTCGCTCGAAATCGTCGAGCGGCGCGGCGGCTACGACGGCTACGGCGCGGCCAACGCGGCCGTGCGGCTCGCCGCGCAGGCCCAGCGCAGGAAATAAGGGAGCAAGCGAATTTCGCGCAGGGGCGAATCGAACGAGAAAACCACGACGACCCTGCGACGTGCGTCGCGCGGACGCACCATCGTGGTGAATGCCGCGGCGGTGCCCCGCCCGGCAAGGCAGGCCGCTCGGGGCCGGAAACGGGGCCGGAAGCGGCCGCCCGACTGGGGTTACATCCCGTAACGCACGCCGCGCTGCAGCATCCGCTCGGCCACCGCGGTTTTAAGAATCGCTTAAGTCTTCGACGGCACCATCCGCTACCAGTACCCGATGGTTATCTCGAAAAGGAGGAAAGCGATGAGCGCCGTAGAAGCACCCGCGGGCCGCCCGGCCGCGCCCCCTGCAAAGAAGACGATGCTGCGCCGCCTGCTCAGTCATCACGAAATCGCGACGTTGCTCGTGCTGCTGCATGCGCCGATCGGCGCGAACGCCAAAGCCGAATTGCCTGCGCTGCAGGAAGCCGGTCTCGTCGAGATGGTCAGGCTCGACCCCGATACGGCCCCCAGCTTCCGGCTGACCGAAGACGGCACGGCCGTCCTGAAAGGGCTCGGCTACCGCTGAGCCACGGTTTTCACCGCTTCCCCGCATCGCCCCGATCCTTCAGACCCGCCGGCCCGCCCGGCGCGACACTTCACCCTGCCCGATCCTGCAGCATCAGCCGGTATTCCGTCGGCGTCATGCCGACCGTCGCCTTGAACTGGCGCGTGAACGCGCTGTGATCCGTATAACCGCATAGCGCCGCGACGTCGGTCACCTTGTCGTGCGTGACGAGCAGCGCCGTGGCCGCGTCGAGCCGCGTTTTCAGCAGCACCTGGCGCGGTGTCAGGTGAAACACCTTGTGGAAGTAGCGTTCGAGCTGCGCGACCGACATCCCGGCCATCTGCGCTAGCTGCTTCAGGTTCAGCGGCTGCACGTAGTGATCCTGGATGTGCTGCACCACGTCGGCGAGCTTGCTGTAGGCCGGATGCGAACCCTCGTGCGCCTTCAGGTCGCGCGAGATGCCCGCGAGACCGACCACCTTGCCGGCCGCGTCGCGCAGCGGCTCCTTGCAGGTCAGGCACCAGCCCGGCTGGCGGCCCGGATACAGATGCAGCTCGAGCTGGTCCATCAGCTGCTGGCCGGCGGTGATCGTCGCCATGTCCTGCTCGAAATAGGTCCGGCCGAAACGGCGCGGAAACACTTCGTCGGTCGTCTTGCCGAGCAGGTCGCGCTTGTCCTTGTAGCCGCAGCGCATTGCCAGCGTGCGGTTGACGAGCGCGTAGCGGCCGTTCGCGTCCTTCACGAAGAATGCGACGTCGGGCAGCGCGTCGAACACCGGCTCGAGCAGGCGGAAGTGCGCGAGCATCGCGCCGAGATCGGCGTTGTCGGGCTGGTAGCGCAGCGTGTCGGACAGGCTCATGGGCGGTGCGGCAAGGAAGGTCGTCATCCCGGCATCTGCGAAGGGAGTGGCTGATGGCGTCGATTATAGGAGCGCGCCCGAGAACACGTCGTGGCGATCTCGGGCAAGCGATCGGGCGGCTCGGCGAACGGCGGTCCGCGCAACGCGCCGCCGATCGGCGACGATCGGCGACGATCAGGTGGCCGCATGCGTCGGCGCATCGTACGCCGTGCTGTTGTGCGCGCAACCACTGCGCCGCGCGCTTGCCGGGCGGCGTCGAATACGCATCGGCCCGCTGCATGGCGCCGGGCATCGGTCGGCAACGTCGGCGATATCGATGCACCCAACTGACGCCGAGACAACCTGCGCCGGACCCGCCATCCTAGAAATGCCGGCGCGTCACGTCTTGGCGCGACTGCGCGTTCTACATGACGATTTCGGCATATATCAGGGTTATCGACGATATGCCGAAATCGTCGCCGGTCGCGCACCGAACGCGCAAGACGCGCGCATTTTCGCTACCTAGACTTCAATCAACGGTTACGAGACGACATCCCGCCAACACCACGCACGCCGATTCCGGCATAACCCGCGCGGCGCATGGCACACCCCGCACGGCTGTCGCACAGGCCTGCAGACCGATACGTCTCGCCCGGTTTACCGCACCGGCCCGCTGGCCGGCGGCGGCCCAACCACGCCATCAAGGGGAAGTGAAAGTGAAGCTGAAGGTATCGCACGTCGCGCTGGCCGCTGCCTGCGCACTGTCGGGCGCACACGCCATCGCCGCCGACGTCGTCAAGATCGGTTTCGCCGCACCGCTGACGGGGCCGCAGTCGAACTACGGCACGGACATGCAGAAGGGCGTGCAACTCGCGATCGCCGATTTCAACGCGACGCATCCGACGATCGGTGGACAGCCGGTCACGTTCCAGCTCGACTCGCAGGACGACCAGGCCGACCCGCGCACCGGCACGACGGTCGCGCAGCGGCTGATCGACGACAACGTCCGCGGCGTCATCGGCCACTTCAACTCGGGCACGAGCATTCCGGCGTCCGACCTGTACGATCGCGCGGGGCTGCCGCAAATCTCGATGGCGACGTCGCCGCAATACACGGCGCGCGGCTACAAGACCACCTACCGGTTGCTGACGAGCGACGCGCAGGCCGGCCGCATCGTCGGCACGTACGCGGTGAAGACGCTGCGCTTCAAGCGCATCGCGATCATCGACGACCGCACGGCCTACGGCCAGGGCATCGCCGACGAATTCGCGAAGGCCGTGCAGGCCGCGGGCGGCACGATCGTCAAGCGCGACTTCACGAACGACAAGGCGCTCGACTTCTCGGCGATCCTGACCAACCTGAAGGGCATCAACCCCGACGCGATCTTCTACGGCGGCGGCGACGCGCAGTCTTCGCCGATGATCCGCAAGATGCGCCAGCTCGGGATGAAGTCCGCCTTCGTGACCGGCGAGATGTCGCGCTCGCCGACGTTCCTGAAGGTCGGCGGCGACGCGGCCGAAGGCGCGATCGTCTACATGGGCGGGCTGCCGAAGGAAAAGATGCCGGGCTTCGCCGGCTACGCATCGCGCTACAAGGCACGCTTCAATGAAGACGTCATCACCTATTCGCCGTACTCGTACGACGGCACGATCGCGCTGCTCACCGCGATGAAGAACGCGAACTCGACCGATCCGAAGGTCTATACGCCGTATCTCGGCAAGGTGTCGATCAAGGGCGTGTCGGCGCCGAGCATCGCATACGACGCGAAGGGCGACCTGAAGGATGCGCCGGTGACGATCTACAAGGTCGAGCACGGCGCGTTCAAGCCGGTCGATACGATCGCCGGCAACTGATCGCGCAGTCCCTGTCACGTGCGGCGCGGCATGCGGTTCACCCGCCTGCCGCGCCGCGTGCGTTTCGGTTCGACGAAGTCCGAAGCATTCCTCGGCGCGGCACCGCGCGCGCGCATTTCGCGCTCCTGTAGAATCCCCCCACCCGCTTTGACGCTTCGTCTGCGTCGTGCCCCATCCCGGTGCGACGGTGCGTGTCGCGTGCCCCATCCGGCGCTCGGCACACGCTCGACGACGCAAGCCGCGCCTTGCCAGTCCATGCCGATAGCGGGTTCTGGAGACGCAGCACCGACAACAACATTCGAAAACCGATCGTCCTGACCATGCAAGCTTCCGAATTGAGCGGCGTGCCTCGCGCCGCCGAACGCGCGCTCACGCGCAGCGACTATAAAACTCTTGGCCTTGCCGCACTCGGCGGCGCCCTCGAGTTCTACGACTTCATCATCTTCGTGTTCTTCGCACCCGCGATCGGACAGCTGTTCTTCCCGCACGACATTCCCGACTGGCTGCGCCAGCTGCAGACGTTCGGCATCTTCGCGGCCGGTTATCTCGCGCGTCCGCTCGGCGGCGTGATCATGGCGCACTTCGGCGACCTGTTCGGCCGCAAGCGGATGTTCACGCTGAGCGTGCTGATGATGTCGGTGCCGACGCTGCTCATGGGCCTGCTGCCGACCTACGACTCGGTCGGCATCCTCGCGCCGGTGTTGCTGCTGCTGTTCCGCGTGCTGCAGGGCGCGGCGGTCGGCGGCGAAGTGCCGGGCGCATGGGTATTCGTGTCGGAGCACGTGCCGTCGCGCCACATCGGCTATGCGTGCGGCACGCTGACCGCGGGCCTCACGGCCGGCATCCTGCTCGGCTCGCTGGTCGCCGCCGGCATCAACAGCCGTTACTCGGGCGCCGAAGTCACCGCATTCGCCTGGCGCATTCCGTTCCTGCTCGGCGGCGTGTTCGGCCTGTTCTCCGTCTACCTGCGCCGCTGGCTGCACGAGACGCCGGTGTTCGCCGAGATGAAGGCGAAGAAGGCGCTCGCGGCCGAGATTCCGCTGAAGGCCGTGCTGCGCGACCACGGCCGCGCGGTGATCGTGTCGATGCTGCTCACGTGGATGCTGTCGGCGGCGATCGTCGTCGTGATCCTGATGACGCCCGCGCTGCTGCAGAAGCAGTTTCACCTGACGCCCGCGACCACGCTGTTCGCGAACAGCGTCGCAACGCTGTGCCTGACGGCCGGCTGCATCACCGCCGGCTCGCTCGCGGGCTGGATCGGCGCGAAGCGCGTGCTCGGCATCGGCGGCCTCGTGCTGGCCGCGTGCTACTACCTGCTGTTCGCGCAGGTCGCGGCCGACGCGTCGACACTGCCGCTGTACTACGGAATTGCCGGCTTCACGGTCGGCACGATCGGTGCGGTGCCGTTCGTGATGGTCAAGAGCTTCCCCGCGGTCGTGCGCTTCTCGGGCATCTCGTTCTCGTACAACGTCGCGTATGCGATCTTCGGCGGCCTGACGCCGGTGATCGTGTCGCTGATGATGAAGTCGAACCCGCTCGCGCCGGTCGTGTACGTCGCGACGATCTGCGTGCTCGGCGCGATCGCCGTGCAGTTCTCGAAGGATGCGAAGGACTTGAAGGACGCACGCTGAACGCCGGCGCACACGCGTCGGCCGGATGAACAAAGGGCCGAATCCCGCGGCGTGCGGAATTCGGCCCTTTTGTTTTGGTTCAGCGCGGCGCGCGACGTGCGTGCGTCGCGTCGTTCAGCCCGGTGCGACTCAGCGCAGCGCGCCGTACGACGAACTCGGCCGGCGCAGTGCGTCGACGCTCGCGCCGCCCGCACCGGTCACGAACAGCAGCAGGAACCCGCCGGCGATCGCGACGTTCTTCCAGAAGTGGATCACCATTTCGTGCTGGACCGCGGCGTCCGTTGCATCCCAGAAATTGTGGCCCACCATCGCGGTCGCGATCGTATAGAACGCCATCAGCAACGCGAGCGGCTTCACCTTGTAGCCGACGATCAGCAGCAGGCCGCCGAGTGCTTCGATCGTGACGACGACCGGGCCCATCACCTGCGGATAGGGCACGTTCAGCCCATGCAGATAACCGATGAAATCGCTGTAGCCGAGCAGCTTCATCACGCCGCCCCACAAGAACAACGCCGCCAGCGCCAGGCGCGCGAAAAAAATGACGCCGGAATCGACGGAACGCGTCATGCCTCTCTCCTCGTATGCAGTTCGGTCGTCCGCGCGGGGTGTGCCCGTGCGGTTCGGCGCCGCGCGGCCCTGTCGGGCCCGCGGCAAATGGGCCAGCATAGAGGGTCTTTTCGCGGTGTCCAAGAAAAAGGTTGTAGCAAATCTTTACGCTGCGGCGGCGACGCAAGCATGACGGCGCCATGAAGAACGACGCCCGGCCGTCGCCGCGAATAAAGGGAACTGGCCCTAACCGGCGTCGCTCAACAGCACGCCTTTCTTGAACAGGAAGCAGCCGTAGCCGCGCAGCTCGCCGGTGACGATCACCGCGTACGCCTGTTGCGCGCGCTCGTAGAACGCGAATCGATCGACGCCCGCGAGCGTCACGGCGCGCCCTTCCGCGCGATCGATTTCGGCCTGCACTTCGCGCTGCACGGGCGGCACCGCGGCGGGGTCGCCGACCACTTCCATCCGCCACGCGGGCGTATCGACGAACGTGTCGAGCGGCAGCACGGACAGCACCGCGCGCGCGACGCGCGCCGAGTCGGCGCCGTCGATGCGCAGCGCGCGGCCGACCACCGTGTGCTCGGCGACGGACTCCGCGGGAAAATTCGCATCGCATATCGCCACTTCATCTCCGTGGCCCATCGCGCGCAGCGTGTGCAGGATGTCGGCGTGCAGCAGAGGATCGAGATTCTTCAGCATGTGGGCAAATCTCCGGGATCGGGAACGAATTGCATAAGTTACCCGATCCCGGCGGCCACCGGGCGTGCATCGCTCACGTCACGATGCCGCGGCCGGCATTTCGTCGATGAAACCCGTGACCGACTTCAGGCGGCCCGACGCATCGACGGTGCCGAAATCCGAACCCTTCACGATCGCCGCGCCGTCGGGCGACACGAGCGCCCACGAGAAGCGCAGGTGCTGGCCGAAGCCGTCGACGTCGGTCGTGCGGCGGAACCGGAACGCGGGGAAGCGCGCCTGCACCGCGGCGATCATCGTGTCGATGCCCGCGTGGCCGTCGCCGGCCATCAGCGGATCGCGATAGGCCGCGTCGCTCGCGTAGGTCGCATCGATCAGCGCGCGCCGGCGTGCGACGTCGGGCTCGTTCCAGGCGTCGAAATAGCGGTCGATCAGGTCTGCGTGAGCGGACTGGACGGTTTGGGCGGTGTTCATGCGAGGCTCCTGGTCTGGATGAAGGAAGGACGGCGCCGCGGACGTTTCGTGTTCGCGTGCCGTCATCGTCACCTGCCTCGCATGGGCGGTCGATTACGTTCGAGGTAAGGAAATCGCGCCGCCGCAATCAAGAACGGGCGCTCGAAGGCGCCCGCATCGTCTGCCATCGCAACCGCGCGTGTCAGGTCACCGGCGCCGGGTTGAACAGCGTCAGCGCATTCGCGAGCTTCCATTGCTCGGCCCAGGTGCGGCGCTTGCCGCTCGCGACATCGAGCATCAGCCGGAACAGCTCCCAGCCCACGTCCTCGATCGAGGCCGCGCCGGTCGCGATCTGCCCCGCGTCGAGATCCATCAGGTCGTGCCAGCGGCGCGCGAGATCGCTGCGCGTCGCGACCTTGATCACCGGCACCTGCGCGAGGCCGTATGGCGTGCCGCGGCCGGTCGTGAACACGTGCAGGTTCATCCCCGCCGCGAGCTGCAGCGTGCCGCAGATGAAATCGCTCGCGGGCGTCGCCGCGTACAGCAGCCCCTTCTGCCGCGCCCGATCACCGGGCCGCACGACGCCGGCGATCGGCGCGCTGCCCGACTTCACGATCGAACCCATCGCCTTCTCGACGATGTTCGACAGGCCACCCTTCTTGTTGCCGGGCGTCGTGTTCGCGCTGCGATCGACGCGGCCGCGCTGCAGGTAGCGGTCGTACCAGTCCATCTCGCGGATGATTTCGCGGGCGACGTCCTCGTTCGCCGCGCGCGACGTGAGCTGCGCGACGCCGTCGCGCACTTCCGTCACTTCCGAGAACATGATCGTCGCGCCCGCGCGCACGAGCAGGTCGGCCGCGAAGCCGACCGCCGGATTCGCGGTGAGCCCCGAGAACGCGTCGCTGCCGCCGCACTGCACGCCGACGACGAGATCGGACGCCGGGCACGTCTCGCGACGGCGGCGGTTCAGCCGCTCGAGGTGCGATTCGGCCATCTTCATGATCGAGTCGATCATCGAGTTGAAGCCGACGTGCGCGGCATCCTGCAGGCACACCACGCCGCCGTTGTCCGTCGCGCCGTCGGCCGCCAGCGGAATCGCGCCGGGTGGCAGCAGGCGCTCGGGCTGCAGCTTCTCGCAGCCGAGGCTCACCGTCATCACCTCGCCGCCGAAGTTCGGGTTCAGGCTGATGTTGCGCAGCGTGCGGATCGGGATGTCGGCATCGGGCGCATCGATCGCGACGCCGCAGCCATACGTGTGCTCGAGCCCGACCACGTCGTCGACATTCGGGTAACGCGGCAGCAGTTCGTCCTTGATCCGCTTCACCGCATGCTCGACGACGCCCGACACGCACTGCACGGTCGTCGTGATCGCAAGGATGTTGCGCGTGCCGACCGAACCGTCCGGATTGCGGAAGCCCTCGAACGTATAGCCTTCGAGCGGCGCCAGCGGCGGCGCGGCACGGGTGGCGAGCGGCAGGTTGTCCAGCCCCGGCGGCTCGGGCATGCGCATCGTGCGCTCGTTGACCCAGCTGCCGCGGCGCAGCTCGGTGAGCGCGTAGCCGATCACGACGTTGTAGCGGACGATCGGGTCGCCGGCCGCAAGGTCGACCAGCGCCACCTTGTGCCCTTGCGGCACGCCTTCGCGCAGGGTCAGGCCGTCGGCGAACGTCGCGCCCTCGGGCAGGCCGCCGTCGTTGACGACGATCGCGACGTTGTCGTCGGGATGCACGCGGATATAAAGCGGGGAAGCAGTCATTGGAATTCCTGGAAGGCCACCAGTCAAATCGTTAGTCATCATACGACATTCAACACCAACCGGGATGCTGAGTAAACCCTTATCCGGAAAGACCCTAACCCCCGCCCGCCAGCAAATCGCTTGCGTCACCTTTTGCCTCGTTGTACGATGACATACAACGACATCGCCAATATGGCTCGGATGCCGTACCCGACGAACCCAGCACTCGCGCTAGACGGACGACCCAACCATGACTTCACCGCAAGAACTCAAACAGATCATCTCCCACGGCCTGCTGTCGTTTCCGCTGACGGACTTCGACGCGGACGGCAGCTTCCGCCCGACCACCTATGCCGAGCGTCTGGAATGGCTGGCACCGTATGGCGCGACCGCGCTGTTCGCGGCCGGCGGCACCGGTGAATTCTTCTCGCTCACGCAGCGCGAGTATTCGGACGTGATCCGCGTCGCGACGGAAACCTGCAAGGGCAAGGTGCCGATCCTGGCCGGCGCCGGCGGCGCGACGCGCGTCGCGATCGAATACGCGCAGGAAGCCGAGCGCCTCGGCGCGAGCGGCGTGCTGCTGATGCCGCACTACCTGACCGAAGCCAGCCAGGAAGGTATCGCCGAACACGTCGAGCAGGTGTGCCGCGCGCTGAAGATCGGCGTCGTGGTGTACAACCGCGCGAATTCGAAGCTGAACGCCGACATGCTCGAGCGCCTCGCCGATCGCTGCCCGAACCTGATCGGCTTCAAGGACGGCGTCGGCGAAATCGAGAGCATGGTCACGATCCGCCGCCGCCTCGGCGACCGCTTCGCGTATCTCGGCGGCCTGCCGACGGCCGAAGTCTACGCAGCCGCGTACAAGGCGCTCGGCGTGCCGGTGTACTCGTCGGCCGTGTTCAACTTCATCCCCAAGACGGCGATGGCGTTCTACGAAGCGATCGCGAAGGACGACCACGCAACGGTCGGCCGCCTGATCGACGAATTCTTCCTGCCGTACCTGCAGATCCGCAACCGTCGCGCGGGCTACGCGGTCAGCATCGTGAAGGCGGGCGCGAAGCTCGTCGGCCACGACGCTGGCCCGGTGCGCGCGCCGCTCGTCGACCTCAGCGACGCCGAAATGGCCGAACTGGACGTGCTGATCAAGAAGATGGGCCCGCAGTAAGCGCGTACGGCCGGCGCGGCGTCTTCAATGGCACCGCGACCGGTTTGTTGCCCGTATTGCATCGCGGCCGGCACCTGCCGGCCGCGGTCGTTTGCAGCGGCGGCCATGCCACGCATCCCGCCGCGATGCGGCGGTCACATCTGCGCGATGACGCCGATGATCCGGTGACGCACGTTGCCGAGCTTGATCCGGGTCGCCTCGATCTGCCCTTGCGCGCCCGCACGCACGCGTGCGTTCGACTCGTCACCGAGAATCTGCCCCAGCACGTCGCGATCGACGACCGCATCGAAGAACCGGCCGACCGTGATCGTTGCCGACTGCTTCGCGGTCAGAAGCGCGCTGTTGGCCTGCATCAGCGCTTCGGTGCGCAGGCCCTGGTCGTGTTCGTCGATGCCGCGGCGATGCTCGAGCGCGAACACCAGCGCTTCCATGTCCTGCCGGAAACGGCGCACGGCGAGGCCGAACATGAGCGAATGCGCGTCGGAGCCGGTAACGGGCCGCCCCTGGTTGATGGTCACGTCGAATTCGCTGCCGCCCAGGTCGCGCTGGAATTCCAGCAACGCATTCGCGAGCACGCGCCCTTCGCTGTACTGGCCGATCCGGCTGCGCACCGAATGCGCAACGTCGCCGATCGCCTTCCACAATCCGGCGGCGAACAGGTGGTCGCCGCGCTTGCTGATGTTCATCGGATGGTTCCCGCTTGGAATGTTGTGGTCTCTCAGGCCCGCCTGCGGGCCGTGCGGCCCGAGGCCCCGCTACTGTAGGAGAAATTCCGGTGACGCGGAAGCCATCATGAAAAAAGCGGAGGCAGCCAGCCGGCCGCCCCCGCTTTCATTCCTTCAGCATGCGGCCCGGCTTCGCGCCGCGCCGCCGCACCGTCACTCCGCCTTCCCGTCCCGCAGCCGCGGAATGCCGAGCGGATTGCTTTCCTGCAGCCCCTCCGGCAGCAGGTCGTCCGGGAAATCCTGATAGCACACGGGCCGCAGGAAACGCTCGATCGCGGTCGCGCCGACCGACGTGACGGCCGGGTTCGACGTCGCCGGGAACGGCCCGCCGTGCACCATCGCGTCGCACACTTCGACGCCGGTCGGATAGCCGTTGACGAGCAGGCGCCCGGCCTTGCGCTCGAGGATCGGCAGCAGGCGGCGCGCGAGCGGCTTGTCGTCGGCGTCCATCTGCAGCGTGGCCGTCAGCTGGCCCTCGAGCGCGTCGAGCACGTGTGCGACTTCGTCGAGATCACGGCAGCGCACGATCAGCGATGCCGGCCCGAACACTTCGTGGCTGAACGCCGGCTCGGCCAGGAACGCCTGCGCGGCGACTTCGTACAGCGCGCCGCCTGCCTGGCATTCGGTCTGCGCCGCCTCGCCCGCGCCGATTTCGCGCACGCCCGGCAGTTCGGCCAGCTTGGCGCTGCCATTGCGATACGCGTCGGCGATGCCGCGCGTCAGCATCACGCCGGCAGGCTTCTTCGCGAGCGCCTGCGCGGCGACGGACTCGAAGCGGTCGAGGTCGGGACCGTCGACCGCCAGCACGAGGCCCGGGTTCGTGCAGAACTGGCCGGTGCCGAGCGTCAGCGAATCGACGAAGCCGGTCGCGATCGCGTCGCCGCGGGCGGCCAGCGCGGCCGGGAACAGCACGACCGGGTTGATGCTGCTCATTTCCGCATAGACAGGAATCGGCTGCGGGCGCGCGTTCGCGAGCTGCACGAGCGCCATGCCGCCCTGCCGCGACCCGGTGAAGCCGACGGCCTGCACCGCCGGATGGCTGACGAGCGCCGCGCCGATCACGCGGCCGGGGCCGATCAGCAACGAGAACACGCCGGCCGGCATCCCGCATTGCGCCACCGCGGCGCGAATTGCGCGGCCGACCAGCTCGGACGTGCCGAGGTGCGCCTCATGGGCCTTCACGATCACCGGGCAGCCGGCCGCGAGGGCCGACGCGGTATCGCCGCCGGCCACCGAGAACGCAAGCGGGAAGTTGCTCGCGCCGAACACCGCGACGGGCCCGAGCCCGACCTTCTGCAGCCGCAGGTCCGAACGCGGCAGCGGCGTGCGTGCGGGCTGCGCGGGATCGATCGACGCGGCGAGGAAGCGCCCGTCGCGCACGACGCGCGCGAACAGCCGGAGCTGGCCGACGGTGCGGCCGCGCTCGCCCTGCAGCCGCGCGACGGGCAGCCCCGTTTCGGCGTGTGCGCGCTCGATCAGCGCGTCGCCGAGCGCGACGATCTGGTCGGCGATCGCTTCGAGAAACGCCGCGCGGGCCGCGAGCGGCTGCGCGCGGTACGCATCGAAGGCGTCGCGTGCGAGTTCGCACGCGCGCTCGACGTCGGCCTGCGTCGCGACGCCGAAGGCCGGCGCATCGATCGGTGCGCCCTTCGTCGGGTCGAACGCGTGCAAGGTACCGGCCGAGCCGGCTACCGCTTCGGCGCCGATCAGCATCTCTCCAGTCAGTTGCATGGGGTGTGCTCCGTGTTTCGGGAATGATGGTTCATTGTAGCTCAACAGATACGATGTCTGCTGACATCATTTCATAAATCGTGCCGCCCGTCGATCTTGCCACACCCTGCATGAATCCCTTATTGATTCAGCTTTTGCCCACACTTTGACCAATTTGCATGGCTCATCAAGGGAAAACCCGAGGTTTCTGAGCGCGACCAACCCTCATAAACTTCCACCCATGTTATACGACGACGTACATTAAAGTGCCCAATCAAACCGCTCCTCGCGATCTTCCGATCGACCTTGCGCGCACCGCGCGCCGCACCGCCGTGCGCTACTGGATCCTGGCGATGCTGTTCGTCGTCACGACGCTCAACTATGCGGACCGCGCGACGCTGTCGATCACCGGCACGCCGATCCGCAAGGCTTTCGGCATCGATCCGGTGACGATGGGCTACATCTTCTCGGCGTTCAGTTGGGCGTACGTGCTCGCGCAATTGCCGAGCGGCTGGCTGCTCGACCGCTTCGGCGCGCGCCGCGTGTATGCGACCAGCATCTTCCTGTGGTCGGCGTTCACGCTGCTGCAAAGCACGATCGGCCTCGGCGGCAGCGCCGCGTTCGCGGTGACCGCGCTGTTCGTGATGCGCTTCGCGGTCGGCATCGCCGAGGCGCCCGCGTTTCCCGCGAACGCGAAGGTCGTCGCGAGCTGGTTCCCGACCGCCGAGCGCGGCACGGCGTCGGCGATCTTCAATGCCGCGCAATATTTCGCGGCGGTGGTTTTCTCGCCGCTGATGGCGTGGCTCACGCATGCGTACGGCTGGCACCACGTGTACCTGTGGCTCGGCCTCGCCGGCATCGCGCTCGCGTTCCTGTGGCTGCGCGTGATGAAGGATCCGGTCGACCATCCGGCGGTGAACCGCGCGGAACTCGAGCACATCGAGCAAGGCGGCGGCCTCGTGCGCACCACGGACCGATCGACCGGGGCGCGCGGCGCCGGCGCGGGAACGGCATCCGGAGGCCGCCGCGTCGCGGGCTGGTACTACGTGCGCCAGCTGCTGTCGAACCGGATGCTGCTCGGCGTCTATCTCGGCCAGTACTGCGTGAACGTGCTCACGTATTTCTTCCTGACGTGGTTCCCCATCTACCTCGTACAGGCGCGCGGAATGTCGCTGCTGAAGGCCGGCTTCATGACGTCGCTGCCGGCGATCTGCGGGTTCCTCGGCGGCGTGCTCGGCGGGATGCTGTCGGACATGCTGATCCGCCGCGGCGTGTCGCTGACGCTCGCGCGCAAGATCCCGATCGTCGGCGGAATGCTGCTGTCGATGGTGATCATCGGCTGCAATTACGTCGACAGCGAAGCGCTGGTGATCGTGCTGATGGCCGTGTCGTTCTTCGGCAAGGGAATCGGTTCGCTCGGCTGGGCCGTCGTCGCGGACACCGCGCCGAAGGAAGCGATCGGCCTGTCGGGCAGCCTGTTCAACATGTTCGGCAACACGGCCGGCATCGTCGCGCCGATCGCGATCGGCTACCTGGTCGGCGCGAGCGGCTCGTTCAACGGCGCGCTCGTGTTCGTCGGGCTGAACGCGCTCGTCACGGTGCTCAGCTATCTGGTGATCGTGAAGGACATCAAGCGCGTCGAGCTGCGTCATCGCGACGCGTGACCTTCGGCGGGAATGGCGGGAAAACGACGGCGGCCGCGCATGAGCGGCCGCCGTTCTTACATCGCTCAGGCTGCAGAATGGGCGACGCGCAGCATGTCATGCACGCCGGACGTCATCAGCGCGAGAAACGCGAGCAGGCCGACGTAGAAAAGCGCGTAGGTCGTCTTCGTCTCGACCGACGTCGTGTAGTACGCGCGGTTCTCCGGCGCGTCGGGATCGTAGCGCCACGCACGCTTCAACTGCGGCAGCGCGAGGATCGCCATCACGATCAGGAGCGGGCTCGGCCGGTACGCGAACAGCGCGATCAGCACGGGCACGCCCGCGAACCAGATGCGCGGCGACAGCACCGCCGTGATGCGCCCGCCGTCGAACGGCGACAGCGGAATCATGTTGAACAGGTTCAGGAAGAAGCCCGTATAGGCGAGCGCGAGCAGCAGATTGCTGTCGTAGTGCCGCGCGGCCGCGTAGCAGGCCAGCGCGCCGAGCGTGCCGACGAACGGCCCGGCCAGCCCGACGTACGCTTCGGTTTCGGCGTCGTGCGGCATCTCCTTCAGCTGGATCCACGCGCCGACGAACGGAATGAACGTCGGCAGCCCGACGTCGAGCCCGCGCCGCTGCGCGGCCACGTAGTGACCGGCTTCGTGGACCAGCAGCAGCGCGACGAAACCGGCTGCGAAGCGCCACCCGTAGAACAGCGCGTAGACCGCGATCGACGCCAGCATGGTGCCCGCCGACATGAGCACCTTGCCGAGCTTCAGGCCGCCGAAGATCAGCAGCAGCAGCTTCGTCATTCCTTGCGCTCCGTGCCGGACACGGCGGCTGCGTCGGTTGCATCGGCGACGACCGGCACGGCTGCCGGCTTCGGCTTGCGCCCGAAGAAGCGCTTCAGCGCCGCGCCGCCCGCCAGCAGCGCGACCGCGCCGATCTTGAAGAACTTCACGGCGAACGCGCCGATCAGCGCGAGCAGCCCGAGCTTCTTCGCGCCGACGCCGACGATCAGCGCCGCGAGCCCGTACTCGGCGACGTGGTCGGTCGACTTGTTGAAATCGGCATAGCGCTTGCCGTCGTTGAAGCGGATGTTCGCGAGCAGGCCGTCGGCCGAGGCCTTGTACTTCGGCAGATCGGCGAGCGTCGACGCCATCGTCAGCGACAGGTAGCCGTCGCGGCCGAGCACGAGCGTCCGGTAGTTCACGCCGTCGCTCTCCGCGTTCGCGGCCGCGCCCTTGTCGCGGATGATCGCGGACCACACGAGCCGGTGCGTGGCGGCGTCGTACGCGGGCGCCTGCGCCCAGCCGACCACCTCGGTCTCGGGCAGCCCGCGCTCCTTGCGCGCCGGGTTGTTTTCCTCGGTGCCGGCCTGCAGGCTCTTCAGCAATTCGTCGGGTTTCCAGTCCTTCGCGTCGTCGTCGCGAATGTAGCCGCTCGGCTCGAAGGACACGACCGAGATCCAGTCGGCGTCCGGGTCCTCGGGCAGCACGAGGCCGACCAGCTTCGATTCGTCGATCGAGTTGCCCATCGAGCGCAGGTAACGGCCGGCTTCGGCAGCCGGCACGAACGATTCGCCTTCCTTCAGCTTCAGCACGGCTTCGTGCTTGACGTCGATATCGGCCGGCCCGTTCACGACGGCCTTGTTGGCGGCCGCGGCGGCGGCCCTCATTTCGACCTGCGCGGCTTCGGTCTGCGCATGGCCGCCGGTTGCGGCGAGCGCGAGCATCGCCATGCAGGCGACGCGGACGGCGAGTTTTTTCATTGTTGGATTCCCCTGGAATGCCTTGTTGTGAATGTGCGCGGCATCCGGCCCGGGGCGTTGTGGTCGCGGGTCCGGTACCGCCTCTCAGGTGGCACGGGGGCTATGGTATCGCAGCGTCGGGGCCGCGCCGGGCACGAAATGCGGGGGCGGAAGGGCGCCTCGGGCGGCAGCGGGCGGAGTCGGCGATGCACACCCGATATACATCGATCCGGAATGCTTACGTCGCAGGTAATGTCCGGGGCGCGCGGGATTGCCTATCATCCTCGTCATGAACTCGACCGCCGCCCTTCAATCGCTCCCCCCGTCAGCCGGCCGCGCGTCCGACATCGGCTCGCTGCTGCGCACCTGGCGTCAACGCCGGCGCCTTAGCCAGATGGCCCTCGCGCTGGAGGCCGAGGTGTCCGCGCGGCACCTGAGCTTCGTCGAATCGGGGCGAGCACAGCCGAGCCGGGAGATGGTGCTGCATCTCGCCGAGCGCCTCGACGTGCCGCTGCGCGAGCGCAATGCGCTGCTCGTCGCGGCCGGCTATGCGCCGCTGTTTCGCGAGCGGCCCTTCTCCGATCCGCAGCTCGATGCGGCGCGCCACGCGGTCGAAGCCGTGCTGCGCGGCCACGAGCCCTACCCGGCACTCGCGGTGGATCGCCACTGGACGCTGCTCGCCGCGAACCGGATGCTCGGCGCGCTGGTCGCGCAGGCCGATCCGGCGCTCCTGCAGCCGCCCGTCAACGTGCTGCGCCTGAGTCTGCATCCTGACGGCCTCGCGCCGCAGATCGTCAACTGGCACGAATGGCGCGCGCATATCCTGCACCGGCTGCAACGGCAAATCGACGCGAGCGGCGACCGCACGCTGCACGCGCTGCGCGACGAGCTCGCCGCCTATCCGGCTCCGGCCGGCCAGCCCGACGATTCGCACGCGCGCACCGATTTCGCGGATATCGCCGTGCCGCTTCGGCTGAGCACGGCGAGCGGCGAGCTGACGTTCTTCAGCACGACGACGGTGTTCGGCACGCCGGTCGACGTGACGCTGTCGGAACTCGCGATCGAGGCATTTTTCCCGGCGAATCCGGAGACGGTGGATGCGATGCGGGCGCTGGCGGACGCGCTGCCGGCGCAGTAACGCCACGACAACACCGACCAGGCGGTTTCGACGCATGGATACCTGCGTCGAGTGGACGGCCTGCAAGCGAAGGTCGATGCCGCCTGTCGCGTGAGCAAATGCGTTCGGGCAGCGCCGCCCTCTCCTCGTCACCGGCCCGCCCGTGATCATCGGGCAACCGGCTGCTCGGCACGGGGAATCCCTTGCCGTTTCCTCATGCACACCCCCGAACGAATGTCCGCCGAAACATAGCGTTCAGCGGCTGCGGCAAACATGTGCGCCACTCAAACCCATCAAAATGCGTCGTCGCGACCCGAGCTTCGGATTCGCGAAGTTTTTGACGTAGCCGTGACGACAGCAAGCAAGTAACCGCAATCCGTGCCCGGCTCCCATCGCGTCGAGACCGACGAATGTTCAATTTTGTTAGTAGACCTTTCATTTTTACAGATCGAAAAATCGATGCCTGTCACGAAAGAGACACGAACGAATCGATGCGACCGGGATATCGCGAGCGGAGCCATGCAAACCGCAACACGATTTTTACATCGAGCTCAGGAAAACAAATGAACAAGCATCAACGAGGGTTGGGAAATTCCGTACAACGCGCACCGCGCAAGTCGAAGGTCGCGCTTGCCGTCACGGTCAGCGCAGCCATGGCCGCATTCGCCGTTTCCGCGCCCGCGCGAGCCGACTATGTGCAGAACGGCACGTCGACCGAAACGTCGGCGGGCTGCGTCGGCAACATCGCCATTTCGGGCAGCAGCACGTATCCGGCCGCGGCAACCGGCTGCGACAACATCGCGATCGGCACGGCGGCCGTCGCGAATTCGGGCTCGTCGACCGGCGCCTATAGCGAGACCGTCGCGATCGGCCGCATGGCGGCCGCGACCGGGACGTTCGCGACGGCCGTCGGCGGAAACGCCGTGGCAACCGGGGACCAGGCGACGGCGATCGGGACGGCTTCGAGCGCAGTTGGCACCCAGGCCACGGCGGTCGGTAACGGCGCGATCGCGAACGGCGCCACGGCGTCCGCCTTCGGTCAGGGCGCATTCGCCGTCGACCAGTCGACAGCGGTCGGCCAAAGCGCGAGCGCCACCACGACGTTCTCGACCGCCGTGGGCAAGGGCAGCATTGCAGCGGGCGGTACGGCCCTCGGCTTCCAGGCAAATGCCGGCGCGGCCGATGCGGTCGCGCTCGGTGTCGACAGCTCGGCATCCGCGACGGGCAGCGTCGCCATTGCCCGTGCGACGGCCTCCGCCGTGAACGCGGTCGCCATCGGCGAAGGGGCGAACGCCGCCGACGCGAATTCCGTCGCACTGGGCTCGAATGCGACGACGCGCGCCTATACGACCGTCAACAGCGTGGCGCTCAACGGCGTGACCTACAGCGGCTTCGCGGGCACGCCGGTGGGCGTGGTCAGCGTCGGCAGCGCGGGCGCCGAGCGTCAGATCGTGAACGTCGCGGCCGGAGCAATCAGCGCGACCAGCACGGATGCGGTGAACGGCTCGCAGCTCTTCTCGATCGCCAATCAGGTGTCGACGCTGACGACGGACCTGGCCAATCTCACGACGACCGTCGGCAAGATCTCGTCCAGCGTCCCGAGCGGCACGGTGACGGACCCGACGGACACCGCGATCGGCCCGAATACGTCGGTCACCGCGGCGAACGGCACAGCGGTCGGCAACGGCTCGAACGTCTCGGGCGACAACGGTACTGCTGTCGGCGTCAATTCCACGGTCACCGCAACGAACGGAACGGCCATCGGCACGAATTCGAAGGTCACGGCGGCAAACGGAACGGCAATCGGCACGGGCTCGAATGTGTCCGGCACGGACTCGACCGCCATCGGCACGAACAGCCGGGCCACGGCGAACAACGCGGTGGCGCTGGGCGCGAATTCGGTTGCCGATCGGGACAACACGGTGTCGATCGGTTCGCCCGGTGCCGAGCGCCAGTTGACCAACGTGGCGGACGGCACCGCGCCGACGGATGGCGTGAACGTGCGCCAGTTGAACGGGGCGATCAACTCGGTGCGCGAGGAAATGTCGAAGTACCGCAAGGACGCGAACGCGGGCACGGCGAGCGCGATCGCGATGGCGAACCTGCCGCAAGCCGTGCTGCCTGGCGAGAAGGTCGTCGCGCTCGGCGGCGGCACGTACGGCGGTCAAAGCGCCATGGCGGTCGGCTTGTCCGTTGCGACGACGAAATGGCTCGTCAAAGGCTCGGTCACGACGGCGGTATCGGGTCACGGCTCGTTCGGTGCCGGCGCGGGCGTCGGCTACCGCTGGTAATCGGGCTGCGGCAGCGACGCGTCAGGACGCTGTTCCTGACGCCGGGCGGTCAGCCATCGGCGCCACGGCGCAGATGGCTGACCGTCGTCACGTATACAGCGACGCCTGCGGCAATTCCCCCGTCAACGCGAACCGGCCGACGTCGCGCAGCCGGTAGTCGAGCGGATCGTGCAGCGTATGCGTGCGCGCGTTGCGCCAGAAGCGGTCGAGGCCGAGCGACGCGGCCGTCGCGCGCGCGCCGCACGCATCGAACAGCGCCTCGCCGTTGTCGAGCGCCGCGCGCTGCGCGACGATCTTCGCTTCCGACACCGCGAGCGCCACTTCGGCACGTTCGTCGGCCGTCAGCGCGTCGCGCCGCGTCCATGCGCGCTGCAACGCGACAGCCGCGCGATCGGCCAGCGACGCCGCCGCAACCGCCTGCACGTGCATGTTGCCGAAGCGCTGCAGCGTATAGGGATCGTCGCCCGCCTGCGCGACGCCCGAGTTGATCCACGGCCGGCCGTGCGCCAGCACGTATTCGCGCGCCTCGGCCAGCGCGCCTTCCGCAAGCCCGACGAACAGGTTCGTCAATACGAGTTGCGACACCAGCGTGCGCAGCGTCGCGCGCGGCGTCGGCGGCGTCTCGGACCGGTGCAGCACCTCGTCTGCCGCGAGCGTCACGCCGTCGAAGCGCACGCTGCCGCTGTCGGTCTGGCGCTGGCCGACGGGATCCCAGTCGTCGTTGACGGTGATCCCGTCGCGATCGGTCGGCACGACGCCGAATACGGCGCGGCCCGTTTCCGGATCGTGCGCGGACACGGTCATCCGCTGCGAGCCGCGCGTGCCCGAGCAGAATCCCTTCACGCCGTCGAGCCGGTAGCCGCCGTCCGGCGTCGCGGTCGCCACCAGCCGCGTGTCGAGCGGGTTCACCGCATTGCCCCACCACCAGCGATGCTCGACCGTGCCGCGCAGAAAGCGTTCGCGCTGCGCCGCACTGCCCCACACGTCGACGCTCACCACCTGCAGGATCTGGAACCCGACCAGATGCGCGAGCGCGCTGTCGACGCGCGCGATCCGCCGGATCGTGTCGTAGATCGCGGGCCACTCGGCTTCCTGTCCGCCGAATTCGCGCGGCACCGCGAGCGTCAGCAGGCCTGCGTCGGCGAGCCGCTGCTTCTCGTCGGCCGCATGACCGCCTGCGCGGTCGCGCGCGACGGCCGTCGCACGCAGCGCGTCGATCGCACGCGCCAGCGCATCGGCGTTGATCGCGCGTGCGTCGGCGTCCGGCGCCAGCTTCGCCAGGCTGCCAGGATCGTTCATGCGACGGCTTCCTGTGCAAGCGATGCGTGCGCAACGGCGTCGTTCGACAGCGGCACCAGCGCGCCAAGCTCACGGCCGGTCAGCCGCGACAGGATCTCGCGCCGCCAGTCGTCATCGATCGCGCGGTATTCGGCGATATCGGCACCGAACACGTGCGCGGTATGCGCGTATTCGTCGTGCAGATAACCGTCGAGCCGTGCCTGCGTTTCCTCGTCGGCAGCGATCACGCGATCGATCAGCGCCTCGCGCTCGACGGCCGGCAGCGTCTTCAACCTGTCGAACCACCACTGGACGATCTGCACGCGATGCCACTCCTCGTCCGGGCGAATCCGGTTTTCGCCATGCTCGCGCATCGCGCCGTCGGCGATGCGGCCGGTCTTGCGCTGGATCCACAGCTTCGCGAGGATGTGCAGTTCGTAATGCCATTCGAACGCGAGAAAGCCCGCGACGTCGCGCACCGCGATATCGCCGATGCGTTCCCAGTGCGCGGCGACGAGCCGCTCGACTTCCGGCAGCGGATCGCGGCCGGTCAGTTGGGTCACGCGTTCGCGACCAATCACGGCGTGCGCGCCGTCGTCGCCGAGCTGACGCGACAGGATCAGCTGGAAGTGCGGGTCGTCGCGGAACAGCGTGTCGATCGCCTTCGCGACGACCTGAACGATGAACAGGTCGTGCGACGCCATCTTCGTGTAGTAGTCGGCGACGGCGGCCAGTTCGTCTTCATCGCGCGGCTCGCGCGGCGGTGTCGCCAGCTTGTCCGGGAAGCCGGGACGATGACGTCGCGCGACGTCCAGAAACAGCGCTTCCTCGAATTGCCCGTTCCATTCGCGCGGCGCGCCGGTGGGTAAGGTCATGGGTATCGTTCTCTCAGGGTCTTCAATGAAAAGAGCCGGCGCTCGTGGCGCCGCTCAGGTACGCCGGGTCACGCGTCGGACCAGGCGGTCGCCCGTGATTTGCACGGCCGAAACGAGTGCGATCAGGATCACGATCACTGTCACCATGACGGTAGTGTCGAAGCGCTGATAGCCATAGCGGATCGCGAGATCGCCGAGCCCGCCCGCGCCGACGGCGCCCGCCATCGCGGTCGAGCCGATCAGCGCGACGACGGTGATCGTGAAGCCGCCGAGCATGCCGGGCAGCGCCTCCGGCAGCAGCACGTGCCACACGATGTGACGGCGTTTCGCGCCCATCGCGAGCGCGGCCTCGATCAGCCCGCGATCGACTTCGCGCAGGCTCACCTCGGCAATCCGCGCGAAGAACGGAATCGCGGCGATCGACAGCGGCACGACGGCCGCCCACACGCCGATGGTCGTGCCGATCAGCACGCGCGTGAACGGCAGCAGCGCGACGAGCAGGATGATGAACGGCGTCGAGCGGAACACGTTGACGAGCGCGCCGAGCACCGCGTTCACGCCGCGCCGCGCGTAGATGCCGCCGGGCGCGGTCGTCACCAGGATCACCGCGAGCGGGATGCCGATCAGCGCGGCGATCGCGGCCGACGCGGCGACCATCGACAGCGTGTCACGGATCGCGTCGAGCAGTTCGGGCCACCAGAGTTCAAACATAGCCGAGCACCTCCGCGTGGTTCGCGTGGCGGCGCGCGCGTTCGAGCAACGCGGCGACCGCGCCGCCGCGAGCCGGCGACTGGCCGGCTTCATCCGCGCGCGGTGTGGCCGCGATCACGAGCCGCCCCTGCGCATGCCCCTGGATCCGGTCGATCCCGCCGTGCAGGAAGCGCACGGAGCCGCCGAGCGCCGCCGCGAGCGCACCGACGTCCGGCTCGCCGCCGCTCTCGCCCGTATAGCGGACGTCGAGCACGACCTGCGCGCCGTCGGGCAGCGCGGCCTGCTCGGGCAACGGCCGCACGCGCGCGGCCAGGTCGGCCGGCAGGTCGTGCACGATCGTGCTGAGCAGCGCACGGGTCGCGCCGTGGCGCGGATCGCCGAACACGCGCCACACGGGGCCCGTTTCGACGACCTCACCCTGTTCGATCACCGCGACCGTGTCGCACACCGCGCGGATCACTTCCATCTCGTGCGTGATCAGCACGATCGTCAGCCCGAGGCGGCGGTTGATGTCGGCAAGCAGCGCGAGGATCGACTGCGTCGTCTCCGGATCGAGCGCCGACGTCGCCTCGTCGCACAGCAGCACCTCGGGATCGTGCACGAGCGAACGGGCAATGCCAACGCGCTGCTTCTGCCCGCCCGACAGGCTGGCAGGATATGCGTCGCGCTTCGAGGTCAGTCCGACGAGTTCGAGCAGCGCTTCGACCTTGCGCACGCGCTCGGCCTTCGGCACGCCGGCGATCTTCAGCGGCAGCGCGACGTTCTCGAACACCGTCTTCGCGGACAGCAGGTTGAAATGCTGGAACACCATGCCGGTGCGACGCCGCAGCGCGACGAGCCCGTCCTCGTCGAGCGCGCCGACATCGACGCCCTGCACGCACACGCGGCCCGAACTCGGCCGTTCGAGGCCGTTCATGAGCCGCAGCAACGTCGACTTGCCTGCACCGCTGCGGCCGATGATCCCGAACACCTCGCCGCGCCGCACGTCGAGCGTCACGTCGCGCAGCGCGGCGGCCTGGCCGCGCGGCGTCGCGAACACCTTGCCGACGTGCGCGAGCGACACGGCGACTCCGTCAGCACGTCCGGCCGCTTCGTCATGCGCCCCATGTGCGTGCGCGCCTGCGCCGGCCCGCACGGCCGAAGCCTCGATGAAACCCAGCGTATCGAACAATTGCGTCATCGCTTCGCTCCGTCACGTTCAGGCATGCGCGGGATGCGCGGGTTCGGGCACGGCGGCCGGCCGATGCTGCGCGCCGGTGTGCCACGCCGGCAGGCGCGCACCCGCGCCGAACAGCTTCTCGCGCAGCGTCGGGGCGGGATCGTAGTCTTCCTTGTAGATGCCGCGGTTCTGCAGTTCCGGCACGACCCAGTCGACGAAATCCTCGAACGACTCGGGCATCACGGTGCGCGTCAAATTGAAACCGTCGATGCCCGTCTCGTCGATCCACGACTGCAGTTCATCCGCGACCTGCGACGGTGAACCGACGATCGGCGCATAGCGACCGCCCAGCGACATCTGTTCGAGCATCCGGCGCACGGTCCACGTGCCGGTCGTGCTCTTGCGCGAGATCGCGTCGACGGCCGACTGGATCGAGTCGGTCTTCACGTACGAGATCGGCTCGTCGAGGCCGTACTTCGCGAAGTCGATGCCGGTCGAGCTCGCGAAATGCGCGAGGCCGGCTTCCGGGCTCGCGTAGCGCCGGTATTCGTCGAACTTCTCGCGCGCGAGAAGCTCGGTCTCGGCGGTGACGACGCTCACGCCGGCGAAAATCCTGATCGACGCCGGGTCGCGGCCCTGCCGTGCGGCAGCCGCGCGAATGTCGAGCGCGGCCGCGCGCGCGGCGGCCTTGCTCTGCCCGTTCACGAACACGCATTCCGCATGTCGCCCCGCGAACTCGACGCCGCGCGCGGACGAGCCGGCCTGGTACAGCACCGGCGTGCGCTGCAGCGACGGCTCGCTCAGGTGAATCGCATCAACCGAATAGAACGGCCCGTCGTGCTTCACGCGCCGCACCTTTCCCGGCTGCGCGAACACGCGCGCGTGCGCATCGCGGATCACCGCGTCGTCGTCCCAGCTCTGTTCCCACAGCTTGTAGACGACATCCATGTAATCGTCCGCGCGTTCGTAGCGGTCGTCGTGGCCGATCTGCTGCGCGAGGCCCATCCCGCGCGCGGCGCTGTCGAGGTAGCCGGTCACGATGTTCCAGCCGATGCGCCCCTTCGTCAGGTGGTCGAGCGTCGACATGCGGCGCGCGAACAGGTAAGGCGGCTCATAGGTCAGGTTCGCGGTCACGCCGAAGCCGAGATGTTGCGTGACCTGCGCCATCGCGGGCACGAGCAGCAGCGGATCGTTGACGGGCACCTGCACGGATTCGCGCAGCGCGGCGTCCGGGCCGCCGCCGAACACGTCGTATACGCCGACGATGTCCGCGAGAAAGATCCCGTCGAACTTGCCGCGTTCGAGCGTCCTCGCGAGGTCGGTCCAGTAATCGAGATCGGTGTAGTGCGCGGAGCGGTCGCGCGGATGCGTCCACAGCCCGTGGTTGATGTGCCCGACGCAGTTCATGTTGAACGCGTTGAGCAGGATCTTCTTGCGGTTCGCCGTCGTCATGTCGCCTCCGTCACCACGCGATCGCGTATAGCGAGCCGAATGCGTTGTCGAGCGCCCGGCGCACCGCCGGCGAGTGCTGGTAGATCGCGATGAACTTGCGGATGCGCGCGTCGTTCACGCTCTCCGGCCGCACGACCCACTGGATCGCGAAGTTCTTGTTCTCGGTGCCGTCGAACAGCAGCGCGCTGTTCGGGTCGGTCGTGCCGGCGAGCTTGATGAAGCTCGGGTAGCCCTGCGCGAGGTCGACGTCGTCGAGCGAGCGCGCGAGCTGCGACGCTTCCAGCGGGATGATCTTCAGGTGCTTCGGGTTGGACACGATGTCGTGCGTCGTCGCGCGGTAGTCGGCGCCCGGCTTCAGCGTGATGAGGCCCGCGCGCTGCAGCAGCAACAGCCCGCGCCCGCCGTTCACCGGATCGTTCGCGATCGCGACGCGCGCGCCGTCCTTCAGCTCGTCGAAGCGCTTCACCTTCTTCGAATAGAGGCCGATCTTCATGATCGTGCCGGGCGCGATCGAGATGAAGTTGTAGCCGCCTTGCTTCTTCGCGTTCTCGAGAAACGGGATGTGCTGGAAGTAGTTGACGTCGATGTCCTTGTTCGCGAGCGCCGCGTTCGGCGTATTCCAGTCGGTGAACTCGACGATCCTCACGTCCAGGCCCTGCTCCTTCGCCTCCTTGGCGGCAATCTTCAGCGCCTCGATCTGCGGGCTCGTCGAGATGCCGACCTTCAGCGGCGCGGTGTCGGCGCGCGCGCCGTTCAGCAGCGCGACGCTGAGCAGCGCGGCCGCCAGCAGGCGGACCAGGCTGGCCACGCGGCCGGCGGAAAAGCGGGCGGAAAAAACGGGATGCAGCATGGAAACCACTCTCCTGTCCAAAGACGGTATCGACGGATGAGCGGCGCCGCGGCGAACGCGCGGGCGTTCTCCGGACAGTCGTCGTCGCATCGGAAAAAGATCAGCCGATGATAGAGAGCGGCGGGAGGGCGGTCTACGAAGCGATTGTGCGAAGAAAATCGCGTGCGGCGATATGGCGGGCGGCGGACATGGCCGGCTGCCCGGGCCGCCGCCAGGCCGAAATTTCGGCCTGCCCGCCGCGCCGATTCCGAAATCTCGGCCATCCCGTCTGGCAAACCCTTTCCGCAGACGAAATAAATCCCTTATGAATCAATGCATTGAAAATATTCCGGCAGGCCGGAATCCTGGCACGGGGGTTGCGTAATAGACGGCACACGATGCCGCGAAGCGATGCAGGCATTCCAAACATCAGGAGACACGTCTTGCAGACCTCTATCCATACCCCGTCCCAACCCGAGCCGATTGCCGCAGCCGGTCCCGCCACGCGCGAGCGCTTCTGGCCGGAAGGCTGGTGGAAGCTGATGGAAATCCGTATCGGCATCATCCCGCTGCCGGTCTACGTGATCCTGTTCGGGCTGATCGTCGGCTTCGCGGTGACGGGCAAGGTGCCCGGCGAGATCTCGATGGCGATCGCAGTGCTCGCATTCTTCGGCTTCACGTGCGCGGAACTCGGCAAGCGCCTGCCGCTCTTGCGCAACATCGGCGCGGCCGCGATCTTCGCGACCTTCGTGCCGTCGGCGCTCACCTACTACCACGTGCTGCCGAAGCCGGTGCTGAACCTCACCGTCGAGTTCACGAAGTCGACGAACTTCCTGTACCTGTTCATCGCGTCGATCATCGTCGGCAGCATCCTGAGCATGGACCGGCGCGTGCTGATCCAGGGCTTCGTGAAGATCTTCATTCCGCTCGCCGCCGGTTCGGTCGCGGCCGCGATCGTCGGCACGGCGGTCGGCACCGCGCTCGGCCTCGGCGCGCGCCACACGCTCCTGTACATCGTCGTGCCGATCATGGCCGGCGGCGTCGGCGAAGGCGCGATCCCGCTGTCGATCGGCTATTCGGAACTGATGCACCTGCCGCAGGGCGAGATGTTCGCGATGGTGCTGCCACCGGTGATGCTCGGCAGCCTGACCGCGATCATCCTGTCGGGCGCGCTCGACATGCTCGGCAAGCGCCTGCCGCACCTGACCGGCAACGGCCGCCTGCAGGTCGGCGAATCGGGCGACATGACGCCCGAGAACGAGGAAATCCGCGGCCACGTCGACGTCACGCACATCGCGGGCGCCGGCATCACGGCGATCACGCTGTACCTCGTCGGCCTGATGGCGCACAAGCTGTTCGGCCTGCCCGCACCGGTCGCGATGCTGTTCCTCGCGGTGCTGGTGAAGCTCGCGCGCGCGGTGTCGCCGCCGCTGCAGGAAGGCGCATTCGTCGTCTACAAGTTCTTCTCGACCGCCGTCACGTATCCGCTGCTGTTCGCGATCGGCGTCGCGATGACGCCGTGGGACAAGCTGACCGCCGCCTTCACGATCGTCAACGTCGTCACGATCGTGTCGACCGTCGCGACGCTGATGGGCACGGGTTTCGTGGTCGGCCGCCTGCTGAAGATGTACCCTATCGACACCGCAATCGTGAACGCCTGCCACAGCGGGCAAGGCGGCACCGGCGACGTCGCGATCCTGACCGCCGCGAACCGGATGCAGCTGATGCCGTTCGCGCAGATCGCGACGCGCATCGGCGGCGCGATCGTCGTCACGGTGACGCTGATCCTGGTCGCGCACTTCGGATGACGCGCCGCTGCGCGCACCGTCGCGCAGGCTGCTTCGCACGCGCCGCCGCCGGCCTCGCCGGTGCGCGGCGCGCGTCGTTCGTGGCGTCGTTCGTGGCGTCGTTCGTGGCGTCGTTCGTGGCGTCGTTCGGGGCGTCGTTCGGGGCGTCGCTCCGGGCGGCCGGTCGCGGACGACCGGTTGCGGACGACCGGTTGCGGGCTTCGATGAGGGCGAACGTGCAGAAGAGCTTCAAGGGAATCCCGTGGTGGGGCTGGGCGTCGGCCGCCGTGCTGTATGTCGGCGTGGCGGGCGCGGCCGTCGATTTCGCGTGGGAACGCGCGATCGACGCGCTCGAGGAAACCGGCGCGCATCGGCTCGACCTGTATGCGTCGAGCCTGAAGAGCGAACTCGGCCGCTTCGAGATCCTGCCCGGCCTGGTCGCCCGTCAGGACGGCGTGCGCGCGCTGCTGCGGGCCGCGCCGCGAGACCGGCCCGCGCTCACGCACTCCGTGAACACGTATCTCGAAGCCGTGAACCGCGACGCGGGCAGCGGTGCCGTCGACGTGATCGACTTGCAGGGCGAAGTGATCGCCGCCAGCAACTGGAACGAGACGATCAGCTTCGTCGGCACCAACGTGTCGTACCGGCCGTACTTCAAGGATGCCCTGGCACACGGCAGCGGCCGCTTCTTCGGAATCGGCACCAACACCGGCGTGCCCGGCGTCTACTTCGCGAGCGCGGTGCGCGACGATGGCGTGCCGATCGGCGCGACGGCCGTGAAGATCAGCGTCGACCCGCTCGAGTCCGCGTGGCGCGCGCCGGGCGTCGCCGCGATGGTGGTCGACGGCAATGGCGTGGTCGTGATCTCGACCGAGCCGGCGTGGAAATTCACCGCGCTGCGTCCGATCACCGCGCAGCAGCAGCGCGACATCCAGGCGTCGCGGCAATACGCGGGCCGCACGGTCGACGTGCTGCCGTACCGCCACATCGGCGACCGCAGCGCCGCCGCCTGGTTCGGCACGTTCCCCGATCCGCGTCACACCGGCCGCAGCACACGCTATCTCGTGATGTCGCGGCCCGCGCCGCAGGCCGGCGATTCGCTGATGGTGCTGCTCGACATCGCCAGCGCGCGGCGCCAGCAGCAGACCGCGTTCGTGTTCGTCACCGGCGCGTTCCTGATCGCCGCGCTGCTGGTCGGCTACGCGATCCAGCGCCGCCGGGCGATCGTCGCGCGGTTGAACGCGCAGGACGCGCTGCGCCGCGCGAACGACCAGCTCGAACTGACCGTCGCGCAGCGCACGGCCGCGCTGACGGCCGCGAACGAGCGGATGCAGCGCGAGATCGTGGAACGCGAACGCACCGAGCAGCGGCTGCGCGATTCGCAGCAGGAAGTCGTGCACGCGGGCAAGCTCGCGGTGCTCGGGCAGATGGCCGCCGGCCTCACGCACGAGCTGAACCAGCCGCTCGTCGCGATCCGCACGTTGTGCGACAACGCGCGCACGTTCTTCGAGCGCGGCCAGCCGGCACCGGCGTACGCCAATCTCGAACGGGTCGGCAAGCTGGTCGACAGCATGGCCGTGCTCACCGGCGAGCTGAAGACCTTCGCGCGCAAGCCCGACGTCGAGCGTGTCGCCGTGTCGCTGAACGAAGCCGTCGCGCACGCGCGGCTCATCTACGATGCGCGGATCCGCGACGAAGGCGTGCAGCTCGAGGTGAACATCGCGCCTGGCACGACGGTGTCCGCGGAGTCGAGCCAGTTGCAGCAGGTGATCGTGAACCTGCTCGGCAACGCGCTCGACGCGGTGCATGACGCGCCCGTGCGGCGCATCGTGATCGAAGCCGCCCAAGCCGACGATGCGGACGAAGGCGGCCGCGTGCGCTTCACGGTCGCCGACAGCGGCGCCGGCATCGCGCCCGAGGTGCTGCCGCACCTGTTCGAGCCGTTCGTCACCACCAAGCCGCGCGGCCAGGGCCTCGGCCTCGGCCTCGCGATCACGTCGCGCATCGTCGAGGCGTTCGGCGCGAAGATCGCCGCGACGAACCGCGACGCCGGCGGCGCGCAGTTCACCATCGAATTCGCGGCGGTCACGCCGCAACAAAGGACAGAGCATGGAAGATGAGATTCGCGTGCTGGTCGTCGAGGACGATGAAAACGTCCGGATCGGCGTCGAGCAGGCCGTCGCGCTCGCCGGGTTCCCGGTCGACGCATTCGCGTCGGCGGCCGACGCACTCGCGCACGTCGCGCCCGGCGCACCCGTCGTGATCGTGTCGGACGTGCGGATGCCGGGCATCGACGGGCTGCAGCTGCTCGAACGCGTGATGGCCGTCGATGCGCAGATTCCGGTCGTGCTGATCAGCGGCCACGCCGACATTTCGACGGCCGTCGGCGCGATGCAGGACGGCGCATACGACTTCATCGAGAAGCCGTTCTCGTCGGACGTGATCGCCGGCCGCGTCGCGCGCGCGGTCGAGAAGCGCAGGCTCACGCTCGAGGTGCAGGGGCTGCGCGCGGCGCTCAACAACTGGCAGGGCATCGAGGCGTTCGTGCTCGGCAAGTCGCCCGCGATGGCCGACGTGCGCAAGAAGATCCTGCGCCTCGCCGATACGTCGGTGTCGGTGCTGATCACCGGCGAGACAGGCACCGGCAAGGAGCTGATCGCGCGCAGCCTGCACGACTTCGGCGGCCGGCGCGATGCGCATTTCGTCGCGCTGAATTGCGGCGGCCTGCCCGAGCAGGTGTTCGAGAGCGAGCTGTTCGGTCACGAGGCCGGCGCGTTCACCGGCGCGATCAAGAAGCGCATCGGCAAGATCGAATGGGCGCACGGCGGCACGCTGTTCCTCGACGAGATCGAGACGATGCCGATCCCGCTGCAGATCAAGATGCTGCGCGTGCTGCAGGAGCGCGTGGTCGAGCGGCTCGGCGCGAACGAACTGATTCCGGTCGATTGCCGCGTCGTCGCCGCGTCGAAGGCCGATCTCGCCGAACTCGCGGCCGACGGGCGCTTCCGCGCGGACTTGCTGTATCGGCTCGACGTCGCACAGATCGAGCTGCCGCCGCTGCGCGAGCGGCGCGAGGACGTGCCGCTGCTGTTCGAGCATTTCGTGCTCGCGGCCGCGCGGCGCTTCGGGCAGCCGGCGCCGGTCGTCACCGCTGCGCAGGTGTCCGAACTGATGACGCACGCGTGGCCCGGCAACGTGCGAGAACTGCAGAACGTGGCCGATCGCTTCGTGCTCGGGCTGACCGGCGACAGCCTGCTGTCGTCCGGCGGCGAACCGGCGGCAGGCGGCACGCTTGCCGAGCAGATGGCGTATTTCGAGCGGATGCTGATCGAGGACGCGCTGCAGCGTCACCACGGCAACGTGGCGGACGCAAGCGTCGCGCTCGGCATGCCGAAGAAGACGCTTTATCACAAGCTGCGCAACCTGCGGATTCCCGCGCGCGGCGACGCGGCTGCCGACGGCGGCGAGTGACGCGAACGAGGATACGCACACCGGCATGGATCGCATCGACATCACCGAACACGGCCGCCTCATTGGCCAGACACGCGGCCACCTGATCCGCGGCGTCACGCGCGCGCAGAAGACCTTCCGCCCGAGCGACTGGCCCGAACGGCTCGCGGGCGTCATCACGCTGTTCGTCGGCGAGCGGCGGCCCGGCTATCCCTGCGCGCTGTCGCGGCTCGCGATGCCGATCGTCGACGGCGGCGTCAAATGCCTGTTCGTGTCGGACGAATTGCGCGACGTATGCGCCGACGCGTTCGACTTCGCGATGCAGTTCGCCGCCGACAACGATCTTCCCGTCGAGCTTCAGACCGCGCCCGCGCTGGCGGTGCGGTAATGCGCGGGCCGCATTCGGCGGCCCTTCCCCCGCTTTTTCCCGTTCCGATGCGCGCGTGCGCAGGCGTCGGCATGTGCTTTCAGCCGCGCAACCAATCGTCATACGATTGAAAGGTCCGACACATCCCCAAGCTGCGACAAGGGTTTTCAGCCTTGCCATCAATAAAATTGATCGTGACGATGAAAATTATGCGTTTTCCTTGCAGCTTGCCGTGAGGCATAGTTGCGACGTGATGACGCACCCATTGAGTTTTCAGTCATGAACATGCGAATCGAGCCGTCGGTGCTCGCGAACCCCGACCTGCAATTTGCGACGCTTTCGTCGGGCATCAGCCTGCCGTATGTCGAGCGGGGGAGCGGCGCGCCGATGGTGTTCGTGCACGGATCGTTGTGCGACTACCGTTACTGGGATCCGCAACTCGCGTCGCTGTCGGCCCACTACCGCTGCATCGCGCCGAGCCTCAGCCACTACTGGCCGGCCGTCGAAGCGGGCATCCAGGATGACTTCAGCTGGCAGAACCACGTCGACGAGCTCGCCGAATTCATCGACGCACTCGACCTCGGCCCCGTGCATCTCGTCGGCCACTCGCGAGGCGGCAGCGTCGCGTTCAACGTCGCACGCCAGCATCCGCAGCTCGTCGACACACTCACGCTCGCCGATCCGGGCGGCCCGCTGCAGCAGCCGGGCGTGCGCGAAGCCGCGCTGCCGCCCGCCGCGATCGCACTGCGCACGAAGGCCGTGAACCTGATCGGGCAAGGCGAAGTCGAAGCCGGCCTCGAGATGTTCGTCGATTCGGTCAGCCTGCCCGGCGCATGGAAGAAGAGCACGTCGCGCTTTCGCACGATGGCGATCGACAACGCGAGCACGCTGCCGAAGCAGCTTCAGGATCCGCTGCCCGCGTATTCGCAGCACACGGCGTCGGACATCGCGTGCCGCACGCTGCTGATCGACGGCCAGCGCAGCCCGAAGATGTTCCGCAACAACGTCGACACGCTGTCGCAGTGGATCGGCGCTGCGCAACGGCAGACCGTCGCCGGTGCGTCGCACGGGATGAACGCGGCGAGCCCCGCGGTGTTCAACCGTTACGTGCACGAGTTCGTCGCCGCGTAACGCTCGTGGGCGGCATGCGCGCCGCCCGCGGCTCCCCTTTCTCATTCGAAGCGAAGCGATGCGGACTGCCTGCATCGCGTCGCTTCGTCCGCCTCGGCGTCACATGATCGGTTCGGGCTTGCGCGTCACCGCATCAGGCAACCCGAACACGCTGTCGAACGACCAGTTGTACGCGAACGTGAAGATCGGGAAGAACACGATCAGCACCGCGTCGTACAGGAACGCCTGCAGCAGCGACACGTCGAGCCACCACGCGATCAGCGGGATCAGGAACGTCACGAGCGCGACCTGAAAACCGATCGCGTGCACGACGCGCCGCGCGACGGTGCGCGTCGTTTCCGCACGCCGCCGCTCCCACGCCTCGAATCCCAGGTTGTACAGAAAATTGACGATGACGCCCGTCGTCGAGATCATCACGCCGAGCAGGCCGCTCGTCGTCGCGCTCGCGCCGCTCAGCATGCCGAGCACCGACGACGCGACGAGGATGCCGAGCACCTCGAACATCACGACGTAGACTATGCGTCTCTTCCATCCTTGCATGACCCACCACCTTCCTGTCGAACGAGGTGGCGAGACTACAGCGGGCACTTCGCCCGCAAAAGTCAGGTCCTTTCAATTTTTCTGACAGGAGGCGCGCGTGCTGACCAGCGACCATATCGACATGCTGCTTACGGTCATCGACAAAGGCTCGTTCTCGGCGGCCGCGCGCGCGCTCGGCCGCACACCGTCGGCGGTCAGCATGGCGATCGCGAACCTCGAGGCCGAGCTGGACCTCGTGCTGTTCGACCGCGGCACGCGCGAGCCGACGCCGACGGCCGCGATGGCCGCGCTGCTGCCCGATGCGCGGTCGATCGCCGAACGGTTGCAGGCATTGCGCGCGCATGCGCAGCATCTGTCGGAAGGCGTCGAGGACACGCTGCGGCTCGGCCTCGCGGCGGAGCTCGACGGCGCGCCCGTTGCGCGCGCACTGACCGCCGTCGCCGCGAAATATCCGGCGCTCGCGATCAGCATCGTCTCCGCGCCGCAGGACGCGATCGTCGACGCATTGCATCGCGGCGCGGTCGATCTCTGCGTCGCGTACGGCGGGCTCGATCTTCATCCGCAGGAACAGATCCACGCGCTGTGGACCGAAACGCTGATCGCCGTCGCCGCGCCCGGTCATCCGACGATCGCCGAAGCCGCGCATCCCGGGGCGATCGAGCGGCTGTCGGGATTCCGGCAGATCGTGATCGCGGACCCGGAACGGCCGCTCACCGACGTGCGCCCCGTGATCGGCAACCGCACGTGGAAGGTGACAGACATGGCCACCGCGATCGCGCTCGTGAAGGCCGGGCACGGCTGGGCGAACCTGCCCGACTCGGTGATCGGCCGGTATGTCGCCGACGGCGAACTCGCGCCGCTCGTGTTCGCGAACATCCGCAACGGGCTGCGGCTGCCCGTGTACCTGCGCCGGCCGAAGCACACGGGGCTCGGCAAGGCGGCCAGCGAACTGGTGCGGGCGCTGCGGGCTGAAGACAGTCTCAGCTGAACGGTGCGGCGAATCATCGCCGCGCCGTGGGTCAACGCACGGCGGATCGACCGTTAGTTGCAATCAACGCATCGTCGTTGCCCCGTTGATCGACCGATCCGCGTCGCCGCGGATCGGTTGTTTCGATCGTCGACCAAACACCGGTTTCGGTGACGCATGGCGAACCGCCACGCGCACCGACGCCTCAACGCACGGCGACTTCCTGCTTGGCCGTCGCCGCATCGCCGACCGCCGTCGGCGCCGCGCCCCACCCGCCGCCGAGCGCGCGGATCAGGTTGACGGTCGACACGGCCTGCGCACCGGTCAGCTGGTTCGCCTGCAATTGCGACTGCAGCACCGACCGCTCGCTGTCGATCACGTCAAGATATGCGACCTCGCCCTCCTGATACTGCGTACGCGACAGTGTCGCCGCACGACGCGACGCATTGACGGCCGCATCCTGCGCGCGGATCTGGTCGTCGAGCAGACGCAGATCGGCGAGATTGTCCTCGACCTCACGGAACGCGACGAGCACCTGCTGCCGGTAGTTCGCGACCTGCTCGTCATACTGCGCGCGCGCCTGCTGCACGCCGGCCGCACGGCGCCCGCCGTCGAACAGCGGCAGCGTCAGCGCGGTGCCGGCGAACGGCCCGAGCAGGAACGTGCGGCTCGACCACAGGAACAGGTTGCCGAGCGTCGACGCTTCATAGCCGAACGCGCCCGTGATATCGAGCTTCGGGAAATACGCCGACTTCGCGAGGCCGATCCGCGCGTTCGCGGCCGCCATCGCGCGTTCCGCAGCCGACACGTCCGGGCGGCGTTCGAGCAGCGCGGACGGCAGGCCCGCGGGGACCTTCACCGCGACCGGCACGATCGGCGTCTCCTTGAACGCGAAGTCCGCGGGCGCCTTGCCGAGCAGGATCGCAAGCGCATGCTCGGACGCCGCGCGCCGGCGCGCGACGCCGACCGCATCGGCCTGCGCGCTCGCCAGTTCGTTCTTCGCGCGCGACACGTCGAGCTCGCTGATGTCGCCTTCGTTGAAGCGGCGCTGCACGAGCTTCAGCGCCTGGTCGCGCAGTTCGACCGTGCGGCGGTACAGGTCCTGATCCGCGTCGAGCTGGCGCAGTTCGAAGTAGTTCTGCGCGACGTCCGCCTGCAGCGCGAGCTGCACCGAACGGAACAGCGCTTCGCTCTGCGCCTGGTCGGCACGCGACGCCTCGACGTTGCGGCTCACGCGGCCGAACAGGTCGGCCTCGTACGACACCGTGCCTTGCGCGCGCCACAGCGTCGCGTTGGTCGGGCCCGTGCCCTGCGGCTGGAACTGCGACGCCGACGACAGCCCTTCCCGCGTCGGCCCGAACCCGGCGCCGACCTGCGGGAACCACTGCGAGCGCGCGGTGCGGGTCGCCGCGCGCGCTTCCTCGACGCGCGCCGCCGCGGCCTTCAGGTTCTGGTTCGCGGCGAGCGCCTGCGACTCGAGCGAGTCGAGCACCGGATCGCCGAACACCTTCCACCATTCGCCGCGATGCTCGCCGTCCGCCGGTTCGGCGGTTTTCCACGTGCCGGCCTGTTCGCCGGCCGCGAGCGTCGGCGCTTCCTTGAACGCCGCGGGCGTCGACACGTCCGGGCGCTTGTAGTCGGGCCCCACCGCGCACGCGGCGAGCAGCGTCGCGAGCAGGGTGCTCGCGGCCGCCACCTTCGCGAAGCGCATCAGGCCATTCGTGTTGTGCATGTTGTCCATCTTGTTTTCCTCAAGCATCCGATGCCGGCACGCCCGGGGCCGTCACGCCGTAACCGGCCGAGTCCTTGCCCGCGACGTGGATCTTGCCGCCCGCGAGCGTACGCAGCACGACGTAGAACACCGGCGTCAGCATCAGCCCGAACAGCGTCACGCCGAGCATCCCGAAGAACACCGCGACACCCATCGCATGCCGCATCTCGGAGCCCGCGCCCGTCGACATGACGAGTGGCACGACGCCCATGATGAACGCGATCGACGTCATCAGGATCGGGCGCAGCCGCAGCCGGCTCGCCTCGATCGCGGCCTCGAGCGGCGTCCTGCCGTCATGCTCCAGTTCGCGTGCGAATTCGACGATCAGGATCGCGTTCTTCGCCGACAACCCCACCAGCACCATCAAGCCGATCTGCGTGAAGATGTTGTTGTCGCCCTGCGTGAGCCACACGCCCGTCAGCGCCGACAGAATGCTCATCGGCACGATCAGGATCACCGCGAGCGGCAGCGTCAGGCTTTCATACAGTGCGGCGAGCACGAGGAACACGAGCAGCACGCTGATCGGGAACACATACATCGCTGAATCGCCGGCAAGAATCTGCTGGTACGTGAGGTCGGTCCATTCGAACCGCACGCCACGCGGCAGCGTTTCATGCGCGATGCGCTCGATCGCGGCCTGCGCCTGACCCGACGAGAAGCCCGGCGCCGGGCCGCCGTTGATGTCGGCCGCCGTGTAGCCGTTGTAGCGCACGACCATTTCCGGGCCGAACGTCGGCGTCACCGTGACGAGCGACGACAGCGGCACCATCTCGCCACGGTCGTTGCGCGTCTTCAACTGCAGGATGTCGTCCGCGCGCTGGCGGAACGGCGCATCGGCCTGCACGCGCACCTGGTACACACGCCCGAAGCGGTTGAAGTCGTTCACGTACAGCGAGCCGAGATACACCTGCATGGTGTTGAACACGTCGGTGACCGGCACGCCGAGCTGCTTCGCCTTCACGCGGTCGAGATCGACGTTGAGCTGCGGCACGTTGATCTGGTAGCTCGTGAACAACGGGCCGAGTTCAGGCGCCTGCTGCGCGCGCTTGATGAAGTCGTTGGTCGCATCCGACAGCTTCGCGTAGCCGACCGCGCCGCGATCCTCGATCTGCATCTTGAACCCGCCGAGCGTGCCGAGGCCCAGCACCGGCGGCGGCGGGAACACCGCGACGAACGAGTCCTTGATCGCACCGTACTGCTGGTTCAGCGCACCCGCGATCGCACCGGCCGACAGCGCCTTGCCGTGCCGCTCCGAGAACGGCTTGAGCGTGACGAACACGATGCCCGCGCTCGAACTGTTGGTGAAGCCGTTCACCGACAGCCCCGGGAACGCGACCGCGCTCTCGACGCCAGGCTGCTTCAGCGCGATCGAGCCCATGTCGCGGATCACCTTCTCGGTGCGATCGAGCGACGCGCCGTTCGGCAGCTGCGCGAACGCGATCAGGTATTCCTTGTCCTGCGCGGGCACGAAGCCGCCCGGCACGATCTTCGACACGAGCACGGTCGCGCCCACCAGCACGAGGTACACGCCGAGCATCAGCGTCTTGCGCGACAGCACGCCGCGCACGCCGCGGCCGTAGTTCTCCGCGCCGCGATGGAACACCTTGTTGAAGCGCTTGAAGAAGCCGCCGAGCACGCGGTTCATCACGCGCGTGAGCCAGTCCTCCTTGTCGCCATGGCCCTTCAGCAGGATCGCGGACAGCGCCGGCGACAGCGTCAGCGAGTTGAACGCCGAGATCACCGTCGAGATCGCGATCGTCATCGCGAACTGCTTGTAGAACTGGCCGGTCAGGCCCGACATGAACGCGAGCGGCACGAACACGGCGACGAGCGTCAGCGCGATCGCGATGATCGGCCCGCTCACTTCCTGCATCGCCTTGTAGGTCGCCTGCCGCGCGTTCATCCCGCTTTCGATGTTGCGCTCGACGTTCTCGACGACCACGATCGCATCGTCGACCACGATACCGATCGCGAGCACCATCCCGAACAGCGACAGCGCGTTGATCGAATAACCGAAACCGAGCAGCAGCGAGAACGTGCCGATGATCGACACCGGCACCGCGATCAGCGGAATGAGCGATGCGCGCCAGGTCTGCAGGAACACGATCACGACGAGCACGACCAGCGCGATCGCTTCGAGCAGCGTGTGCACCACGGCCTTGATCGACGAGCGCACGAACTGCGTCGGGTCATAGACGATCTTGTAGTCGACGCCGGCCGGCATGTCCTGCTTCAGCTCGGCCATCGTCTTGCGCACTTCGTCGGAGATCTGCAGCGAGTTCGCGCCCGGCGACTGGTTGATCGCCATCGCGACGGCCGGCTTGTTGTCGAGCAGCGAGCGCAGTCCGTACTCGGACGCATCCAGCTGGATCCGCGCGATGTCGCGCAAGCGCGTGACGCCGCCGTCCGGCGTCGTCTTCACCACGATGTCGCCGAATTCGTCCTCCGTCTGCAAGCGGCCGCGCGCGTTCACCGACAGCTGCAGCGGCGTGCCGGGCAGCGACGGCGACGCGCCGATCACGCCGGCCGCAACCTGCACGTTCTGCTCGCGGATCGCCTGCACGACGTCCTCCGCGGACAGCCCGCGCTGCGCGACCTTCTGCGGATCGAGCCATATGCGCATCGCGTAGTCGCCCGAACCCCACAGCTGCACCTGGCCGACGCCCTGGATCCGCGACAGGCGATCCTTCACGTTGATCAGCGCGTAGTTGCGCAGATAGGTCATGTCGTAGCGGTTGTCCGGCGAGATCAGGTGGACCACCATCGTCAGCGTCGGCGAGCTCTTCACCGTCGTGATGCCGAGCCGCTGCACGTCTTCCGGCAGGCGCGGCAGCGCCTGGTTCACGCGGTTCTGCACGAGCTGCGTGGCCTTGTCCGGATCGGTGCCCAGCTTGAACGTGACGGTGATCGTCATGTTGCCGTCGCTGTTCGCCTGCGACTGCATGTAGAGCATGTCCTCGACGCCGTTGATCTGCTCCTCGAGCGGCGACGCGACCGTCTCGGCGATCACTTTCGGGTTGGCGCCGGGGTACTGCGCCTTCACGATCACGGAAGGCGGCACGACTTCCGGATACTCCGAAATCGGCAGCAGGAACATCGCGATCACCCCGCCGAGCAGGATGATCACCGATAGGACTCCTGCAAAGATCGGCCGGTCGATAAAGAATTTGGAAATGTTCATGTGTGGCTCTGTCTGGTTGAACGCGGAAACCGTAGCGGCGGGCCGCTTACGATTCCGCCTTCGCCGGTGCGGCCGGCTTCGCGTTATCCGCGAGCGGCGCGGACGGCGCATCGCCGCCCGTCATCGGGACCATGTGCGGTTTCACCTGCTCGCCCGGCCGCACGCGCTGCGTACCGTTCACGATCACGCGGTCGCCGGCGGACAGGCCGCTCACGATCACGCGCCGGTTGCCGTGCTGCAGGCCCTGCTGCACTTCGCGATACGACACGCGGCCCTGCTGGTCGACGACGAACACGAACTTCTTGTCCTGGTCGGTGTTGATCGCCGCGTCGTCGACGAGCAGTGCCTGGTGCGGCGCGCTGCCGCCCACCTTCACGCGTGCGTAGAGGCCCGGGACGAGCGCGCCGTCAGCATTGTCGAAACGCGCGCGCACGCGGATCGTGCCGGACGACGTGTCGAGCCGGTTGTCGACCGAGTCGATCTCGCCGCTGCGCGAGTAGCCGGTTTCATTCGCGAGGCCGAGCTCGACCGGCACCTTGCGGCCGTTACGCGCGCCGTTGATGTATTGCAGGTAGGTCTGCTCGTCCGCGTCGAACGATGCGTAGATCGGCGACACCGACACCAGCGTCGTCAGCGGCGCGGCCGATGCACCGGCCGACACGACGTTGCCGAGCGTGATTTCCGCGCGCGACACGCGGCCCGACACAGGTGCGGTGATGCGCGTATAGCCAAGGTTGATGCGCGCCGTTTCCAGCGCGGCTTCCGCGGCCTTCAGGTTCGCGCTCGCCTCGCGCGCGGCGTTCTGCTTCTCGTCGTAGTCGCGCTTCGCGATCGCGTTGTCGCCGATCAGCCGCTGCGCGCGCTGCCAGTCGCTCTGCGCGTAGCCGTTGCGGGCCTGCGCGGCGGCGAGCTGCGCGGCCGCGCGGTCGGTTTCGGCCTGATACGGGCGCGGGTCGATCACGAACAGCACGTCGCCCTTCTTCACGAGCGCGCCGTCCTTGAAGTTCACCGCGACGATCGTGCCCGACACCTGCGGGCGCACGTCGACTTTCTCGACCGCCTCGAGGCGGCCCGAATAGCTTTGCCAATCAGTGACGGTCTGCGGCACGACGGTCGCGACGTCGACTTCCGGCAGCGGCGCCGCCGCTTTCTCGGGTGCGTTCGCGTTCACGCGCATCGCGCCGAACGTGCCGAGGCCGACGACGGCGAGCGTCACGATCGCCGCTGTCGCGATTCGGGAACGGGAGGTGCGTAGGATGGCCATGTGGATCTCCAATAAGCGTGGATTGGTGTGGTTATTCGGAACGATTCGGCTGGCGCGCCTGGAAGCGGCACTGGAAGAAGCGCACTGCTTCCTCGAGCGCGGCTTCGTGCATCGCGAGCGCCGCGTGCGTGACGTCCGGGTAGCGGATCACCTGCGTGAGCACGCCCGATGAAATCAGGCAGCCCGCATATTTCTCCGCTTCGACGTGCAGCACGTCGTTCTGCGCGGTGACGACGAGCGTGGGCGGCAGGCCCGCGAGGCGCACCGATTCGAGCGGTGCCGCGTATGGGTGCATGCGCTGCGCCGCCTGCGGCAGATAGGCGCGATAACAGGCCGCGCATTCCCGCGCGGTGATGTCCGACGAAAGGCGTTCGGCGTCGCCGATGCGCGTCATGCTCGGGTCGAGCATCGGCCCGAACAGCGCCTGCGCGGCGATCGACACTTCACCGCGATCGCGCGCGATGAACGCGAGACAGTTCGCGAGCTGGCCGCCCGCGTCGTGCCCCGCGACGCCGATCTTCTTCGGATTGCCGCCGAACGCGCGGGCGCGCGTCGCGGCCCATACGGCGGCGCGATACGCATCCTCCGGCGCGGCCGGAAAAGGAAAGGCCGGCGCGAGCGAATAATCGACCGACACTACGAGAGCTGGTAAGCGTTCTGCTAAAAAGCGCGCGGCGAAGTCGGCGTCGTCGAGCGTGCCGCGCACGAAACCGCCGCCGTGGAAATAAAGCACTACTGGCAGCCCGGTCTTGTCCGGGCGGCGGTAGAGGCGCAGAACGATGTCCTGCGCGTAGCCGGGGATTTCCACCTCAGCGACCGTCAATGCCGCGCCGGCTCTGGCTTCGGCAGGCAATGCGGCTTTCAGGAATTTGCTGAATTCAGAAGCGTCCATGACGATGCAGCATCCATTTCGAGATGGAACGAATTCTGGGTCCGGCAGACATCGGGATAAATGCCTATAATCCGGCAACACAATTCAACACCCCCGAACAATCCCAGGCTGCTCCGCCTACAAAGCGGCGCAGCCTTGTTGTTCCGGCGGCAAATTAGATTGCGGAGGTTGTGATGGACCGGCTTCAGGCCATGCAGGTGTTTACGCGCGTCGTCGATACGAGCAGCTTCACCAAGGCAGCAGAAACGCTCAGCCTGCCGCGGGCGTCCGTCACGACGATCATCCAGAATCTCGAAGCATTCCTCGGCGTGCGCCTGATGCACCGGACCACGCGCCGGCTGTCGCTGACGCCTGACGGCGCCGCGTACTACGAACGCTGCGTGCGGATCCTCGCCGATGTCGAGGAAACCGAAGCAAGCTTCCAGAACAACAACCGGAAGCCGCACGGAAAGTTGCGTATCGACATGCCGGGCTCGATCGGGCGGCTGCTCGTGATCCCGTCGCTGTGCGAATTCCACACGCGCTATCCGGACATCGACCTGCAGCTCGGCCTGTCCGACCGACCGGTCGACCTGCTGCAGGAAGGCGTCGACTGCGTGATCCGCGTCGGTGCGCTGCAGGACTCGTCGCTCGTCGCGCGCCGCGTCGGCCTGTTCGAATGCGTGTCGGTCGCGTCGCCCGCGTATCTCGAGAAGCACGGCGAGCCGCAAGCGATCGAGGACCTGAGCGACCACAGGGCCGTCAACTATTTCTCGAGCCGCACCGGCCGCACGATCGACTGGACCTTCCTCACGGACGGCAAGGAAGTCGAGGTCAAGATGAACTCGATCGTGTCGGTCAACGACGCCGATGCGTACGTGACCTGCGGGCTCGAAGGCTTCGGCCTGATCCAGCCGCCGTTGTTCATGGTGCTGCCGCACCTGCGCGACGGCCGGCTCAAGGAAGTGCTGCCCGGCCTGAAACCGCTGCCGATGCCGATCTCGGTCGTGTATCCGCACAGCCGGCACCTGTCGCCGAAGGTGCGCGTGTTCGTCGACTGGATCGCCGAAGTGTTCGACCGCTGCCCGCTGCTGAGCGGCAAGGGCAGCCTCGACGCGACGTGCAGCAAACGCACGTTCGAGGAAGCCGAGCGTGCACCGGCGCTCGACACGCCGGTCATCAACGAGTGGGTCGCGTAATAGCCTGAACCACGGCGCGCGGGCTGTCCGGCCCGCGCGCCGCCCCGCCTTCGTGCCGCTTCGGTGTCACCTTCGTGCCACCTTCCTCGCCGCGCACCTCGCCTTTTCCGAATCCGCATCAGACCTTTGCGCCGCGTGCGGCAATCGTCCGCGCACGTCATCGCGCGAGCGGCGGCATACCGCCGCGAGGCCCGCTGCAGGCGGCTGCGGGCGATTTCGACGTCACCCTGACGACATTGCGAATCGCGATTGTTCCTCGAACACGACAAATCAATTCGCGTCTGCCGCATTTATCGCGTCCGAACAGATACCTAGAGTAAACCCTGTCGCGCACCTCGATGCGCATCGAACAGCCCCGTTTGACGGGGCCGGAGCGAGCGCTCAGGCGCCAACTCCGACCAACACAGGAGTTACGTCATGAACCGCCGCCATCTTCTCTCCGCCGTTGCCCTCGCACTCGCCGTGTCCGCACCGGCCTTCGCCGATACGAACACCCCGCACGCCGGCGACTACGGCAACACGTCGTGGTACACGCAGCACAACAACGGCCCGCGCACGCGCGCCGAAGTGAGCGCCGAAGTCGTGCAGGCTCGCCGCGACGGCACGCTGGCCTGGCTGCGCAAGGCGAATTCGTATCCGCAAGGGCTCGAACTCGCGGAAGGCCCGTATCGCCCGATGCCGGAAAGCAACCAGCTCGCAGGCGGGGGCCGCTAAACGTCGGTCAATGTGCAACGCCGCGCAGCGGATGATCCGCCGCGCGGCGTCGCGATACCGCCGTCGAACACTCGATTAGTCAGTTAGTTGCAGGAGTCTGTGATGAACGATCAACTTCCTTCGCCGCTCGATCATTGGGACGACACCACACCGGTGTGGACGCCGTTCCGTTCCACGCCGCAATCGCATTGACCGTCGCGCCGACGCCTCGTCGACAGCGTCCGGCCGTCAACGGCGCGGCACACCGTCGCGCCATTCGCCCCAGTGCGTGACGATGTCCTGCACGAGCGGGTTGCCGGCGCGATACAGGTTTTCGGTCGCCGGCGCGAAGCCGCCCTGCTCCGCGTAGTTCAGCAGGTTGTCCGCGCTCGTCTGCCCCGCATACGGCCGGTCGAAATCGGAGCCCGTGCGCAGCACCGCGACGCGCGACAGGTCGACCCGCTTCACGCTCGCCGCGCGTTTGAGCGCTTCATACGTCGCGTTGTCTTCCTGCGCGGTCATGCAGTAGGTGCCCTTGCCGTCGGTGAGGATCTTCGTCCACTGACGCGCGCGCTCGCCGATCAGCGTGCCCGAGAACCACGTATTGCCCGATGAGGTGTCGCACTGGATCACAGTCGGCGGCCGGTTCGCCGGCGCATACGTGAACTTCGCGCGCGCGGCCTGGGCCTGCGCGCTGTCGGCAAGCACGACGTTGCGCGACAGCGCATAGGCGGCGTCCGTCAGCTGCGGGTTGAGCTGGAATACTTCGGTGCGATAGTCGAGCGGCGGCTTGTCGTTCGGGCTCTTGGTATTGATGCCGAGAAAGCCGGTGTTCCAGCCGGCCGGAATCTCGCGCGCATCGAGCTCCCACTGCAGGCTGAAGTCGACCAGATATTTCGACCACGCGGCGGAACCGACCGTGCCTTGCGCGGGGTCGACGCCCGCGATGCCCGACACGAGGAAATACGTGCGGCGCAGGTCGAAGCGCTGCGAGAACGTGAGCGCCATGATCGTCGCGGAGGCGTTCGCATAGCCCATGCCGGTCGTCACCACGCACACGTCCTGCTTGTTGCAGTGAACGGCCGGATAATCGGGCGACAGGCCGGGCACGGTGATGTCGCGCCACGGGCCGAGCCGGTCGAGCCATGCCTGGCCTTCCGGACCGAACATCGTGATGATCATGACCTTGACCGGGCGGCCCTGTGCACCGGTCTCGGCGAATGCAGCGTTGCCCGCGTCGTTGCCCTGGTTGTCCTGCGCGATCGACGGCGCGGTCGCACAGGCGGCAAGCGAGAATGCAGCGGCGGAAAGGATGGAGCGAGTCAGCATCGGCGTTCCTTGTTTCGGGGATGTTGGGTGAGAACGGCTCTCGGAGACTGCGCGAGGGAGTATAGAACGCGCATGCGCGAGGAGGAACCCGGCTACGAAACGGGCTGCGGTGTTTGGTCACGCGGTTCTTGCGCGCGTGGTTCGAACGATATCCGACAAAAAATCAGGAATGCCATTCGATTGAGCGACGCGACATTGCCGCTACCGATCGTGACGGACGACGGCACCCGATTCGCTAAAGCTAAACGCGCAGCATCCCCGCGACGCCATAACCGAGCACGACCAGCGCCGCCAGCACATGGCTCGCCACGAGCCATCGCGTCGACTTCACGATGCGCCCGATCGCGCTGCCGCCGAACGCGAACACGAGTTGTCCGACGAGACTGCCGGCAAACACGCACAAGGCGCCGAGCAGCCAGTGCCGATGCGCGCCGGCCGCGGCAGTGGCATAGCCATAGAACAGCAGGATGGTCAGCGGATTCGCGAGCGTGACGAGGAACATCGACGTGAACGGGCGCGTGCCCGGCGCCGGGGCGACGCCATCCAGCGTGCGGCGCCGATCCTTCAACGCCTGCCACAGCATGCGTGCGCCCATTGCGAGCAACACGAGCGCGCCGACGACGCGAAACAGCGGCAGGTACGACGCGAGCGTGCTCGCGAGCAACGCCCCGATCGTGAACGCGACGAGCGCATAGCAGCCGTCGGCCGACGCCACGCCGACCGCCGCGCGAACGCCGCTCGCGATGCCGGCGCGCATCCCGTGGTTCGCGATCATCAGCGCGACGGGCCCGACCGACAGCGCGATCGTCAGCCCGAACAGGAAATCGTTCATCGGTCGTCGATGCCTTCGAGGGAAGGTCTCGATTCTAGCGACCGAAAGCGATCCGCAGTCAGGAAACGCGTCAGGCGACGTCGACGCGCGCGGGGCCGTCCACCATCTCGCCGATCACCGCCGCGCGGTCGAAACCGTCGGCGCGGAAGCACGCGAGCACGTCGTCGACCGCGTCCGGCGCGCACGCGACCAGCAGGCCGCCGGACGTCTGCGGGTCGGTCAGCAGCGCCTGCGCGACCGGCGGCAGCCCGTCGGCGAGCCGCACGTCGGCGCCATACGCGGCCCAGTTGCGGCCCGATGCCCCGGTGAACACGCCGTCGGCGACGAACGCCTCGACGCCCGCCAGCCACGGCAGCGACGCGTAATGCACGCGCGCGGTGAGGTGCGCGCCGCGCGCCAGTTCGAGTGTGTGGCCGAGCAGCCCGAAGCCCGTGACGTCGGTCAGCGCATGCACGCCCGGCAGCGCGGCAAGTTCGGTGCCCGGCCGATTCAGCTTGGTGGTCGTCGCAACCATCTGCGCGTAGCCCGCGTCGTCGAGCTGGTTCTTCTTCAGCGCGGCCGACAGCACGCCGACGCCGAGCGGCTTGCCGAGCACGAGCACGTCGCCCGCGCGCGCGGCCGCGTTACGCTTCACGCGCGACGGATGCACGACACCGATCGCCGCGAGCCCGTAGATCGGCTCGACCGAATCGATCGAGTGGCCGCCCGCGACCGGAATACCGGCATCCGCGCACACCGATTCGCCGCCGCGCAGCACGGCTGCGATCGTCTCGTGCGGCAGCACGTTGATCGGCATCCCGACCAGCGCGAGCGCGAGAATCGGCTTGCCGCCCATCGCGTAGACGTCGGACAGCGCGTTGGTTGCCGCGATGCGGCCGAAGTCGAACGGGTCGTCGACGATCGGCATGAAGAAGTCCGTGGTCGCGACGATCGCCTGTTCGTCGTTCAGCCGGTAGACGGCCGCGTCGTCGGAGGTCTCGGTGCCGACCAGCAGGTCCGGGAACAGCGCTGGCGGCGTGGCCCGCTTCAGCAGTTCGGACAGCACGCCCGGCGCGATCTTGCAGCCGCAGCCGCCGCCGTGGGACAGGCTCGTGAGGCGCGGAACAGCGGGCGGGGTGAGGGTGGCTTCGGTCATCGTCGGCATCCGGTGAATAACAACGCTCCATTATCGACAATTCCGCGCGAGCGCGCCGGATACCCACATAATTGATGGCGCTCGCCGCTCCCCCTCCCGTCCGCACCTTCGTTCATGGATCACCTGTTCATCGGCCTCGTGCTGTGCTCCGCGTTGCTGCACGCGATCTGGAATGCCTTCCTCCACGTCAGCGAAGACCGGCTCGTCCAGCTCGGCACGATGTCGCTGCCGTATCTCGCGTTCGGCATCGCAGGCGCCGTGCTGCTGCCCGCGCCGGCGCCCGCCGCCTGGCCGTATGTCGCGGCGTCGGCGGTGCTCGAGGTCGCGTACTGCTTCACGCTGGCGCGTGCGTACCGCAACGGCGAGTTCGGGCAGATCTATCCGATCGCGCGCGGGATCTCGCCGCTGCTCGTGTCGGTGCTGGCGCTCGCGATGCTGCACGAGCGGCCGACGCCGTTCGGCTTCGCGGGCATCGCGCTCGTGTCGTTCGGCATCATGTCGCTCGCGCTGCGGCGCGGCTTCCGGTTCTCCGGCGAAGGCGTGCCGTACGCGCTGCTCACGGGTGTGTTCATCGCCGCGTATTCGATCTGCGACGGGATCGGCTCGCGCGTGTCCGGCAGCGCGCTCGGCTACATCGCATGGGTGTACCTGCTGTGGAGCGTGCCGCAGCTCGTGCTCGTCTGCGTGCTGCGCGGCGGCCCGCGCGCGGTGCTCGGCTCGCGCACCGCCCTCACGCAGGGCGCGATCGCCGGCACGATATCGCTCGCCGCGTATGCGATCGTGATCCTCGCGTACCGGCACCTGCCGGTCGCGACGGTGTCGGCGCTGCGCGAGACGAGCTCGATCTTCGCGGTCGCGATCGGCTGGTTCGTGATGCGCGAGCGGCCCGGTGCGCAGCGGCTTGCCGCATGCGCGCTGGTGGTCGCGGGCGCGGCGTTGATTCGGCTTTGACGTGCGGCAACGACGGGCCGGTACGGTGGAGACACTCATTGGCCAATCTGCCGACGCCCCGCCCCGCAGCACGCGCATGCCGCCGTCCCGTTCTCGTCAGACCGTCGCGACGACCTGGTCGAACGCCCGCTCGTCGATCGCCTCGGCCAGCGTCGCGAACGCCGTCGCGATCTCGTCCTCCGGCACGCACGCATAACCGAGCAGCAAGCCCGATGCCGCACGTTCGCGCTGCGCGTAATAACCGGACAACGGCCGCACGACGATGTTGCGTTCGAGCGCGGCCTGCGCGACCGCGCGATCGTCGACACCGTCCGGCAGCCGCGTGACGAGATGCAGCCCCGCGTCGCTGCCGAGCGCCTGAAGCGTGTCGCCGTAGCGGCGCGCGACCGCGTCGAGCAGCACCTCGCGGCGCTGCCCGTACAGCGTGCGCATCTTGCGGATATGCGACACGAAGTGCCCTTCCGCGATGAACTCCGCGAGCACCGCCTGCTGCAGCAGCTGACCTTCGCGATACAGCTCGGCGCTCGCGGTCGCGAAGCTCTCCGCGAGCGGCTCCGGCGCGACGAGATACCCGACCCGCAGCCCCGGGAACAGCGTCTTGCCGAAGCTGCCGACGTAGATCACCTGCCCGGCCGTATCGAGCCCCTGCAGCGACGCGAGCGGGCGGCTGCCGTAACGGAATTCGCTGTCGTAGTCGTCCTCGATGATCCAGCAGCCGTGCTGGCGCGCGTATTCGAGCAGCATCCGGCGCCGCGCGAGGCTCATCACCATCCCGAGCGGATACTGGTGCGACGGCGTGACGAGCATCAGCTTCGGCGGCTCCGCGAGATCGGCGGCCGACGGCGCGATCCCTTCGTCGTCGACCGGAATCGGCCGCGTGGTGAGCCCCGATACGTTCAGCACGCTGCGCACGCCCCAGTAGCACGGATCCTCGGTCCAGATCGCGTCGCCCGGATCGGTCAGCAGCCGCACCGCGAGGTCGATCGACTGGTGGATCCCGGTCGTGATCACGATCTGCTCGGGCGTGCAGCGCACCGAGCGCGACGTGCGCAGATAGTCGGCCAGCGCCTCGCGCAACAGCGCGAGCCCGCCGCCCGGCGCATAGGTCAGCAGATCCGGGCGCAGGCGCCGCCAATACTTGTTGTGCAGCCGCGTCCACACGCGCGCCGGAAAGCGCGACACATCGGGCACGCCCGGCATGAACGCGCCGCCCTGGCGCTTCGACACGCCCGCGCCTTCGACGAGCCGCGTGCCGCGCGAGGACAGCCGGCGCGCGGAAGAAGGCGCCACCGCCGGCCCGGCACCCGCGTCTGCCGGCGCGCCGACGATCTCGTCCGGCGCGCTGTCGGCGACGAACGTGCCGCGCCCCGTGGCCGAGTTCACATAGCCTTCGAGCGCAAGCTGTTCGTAAACCTGCGTAACCGTGTTGCGGGCGATCCCCAGCTCGGCCGCGAGCAGCCGCGACGACGGCACGCGCGTGCCGGCCGGCAGTTCGCGCGACAGGATCGCCTGCTGCAGCAGCCGGTGCAGCTGCCGGTAGATCGGCTGTTCGCCGCCGCGCACGAGGCGCTGCGCCAGCCAGTCCGACAACACGCTAGCGCGCATGATTGGCTCCTGAATATTTATTGAAATGGCTCTGATTGCCAGAGCCAAATGTGATTATAGTCGCCTCCATGGGCTGCCAACGCGGCCGTTTTTTATCCCACCGGACAGAACATCAAGGAGATGACCGTGAAGAATGCCGACCTGCAGGCCCGCAAGAACGCCGCCACCCCGCGCGGCGTCGGCGTGATGTGCGATTTCTACGCAGCCCGCGCCGAAAACGCGGAGCTGTGGGATGTCGAAGGCCGCCGCTTCATCGATTTCGCCGCCGGCATCGCGGTGCTGAACACGGGCCACCGCCACCCGAAGATCGTCAAGGCGATCGCGGATCAGCTGAACAGCTTCACGCACACCGCTTACCAGATCGTCCCGTACGCGTCGTACGTCGAACTGGCCGAAAAGATCAACGCGCGCGCACCGGGCGACTTCCCGAAGAAGACCGCGTTCTTCACGACCGGCGCCGAAGCCGTCGAAAACGCGATCAAGATCGCGCGCGCGGCAACCGGCCGTCCGGGCGTCATCGCGTTCTCGGGCGGCTTCCACGGCCGCACGATGATGGGCATGGCGCTGACCGGCAAGGTCGCCCCGTACAAGCTGAACTTCGGTCCGTTCCCGGGCGACGTGTTCCACGCACCGTACCCGAACGCGCTGCACGGCGTGACGACGGCCGACTCGATCAAGGCGATCGAGATGCTGTTCAAGGCCGACATCGATCCGAAGCGCGTCGCCGCGATCATCTTCGAACCGGTCCAGGGCGAAGGCGGCTTCAACCCGGCGCCGGCCGAGTTCGTGCGCGCGCTGCGCAAGATCTGTAACGAGCACGGCATCCTGCTGATCGCCGACGAAGTCCAGACGGGCTTCGCGCGTACCGGCAAGCTGTTCGCGATGCAGCACTACGACGTGCTGGCCGACCTGATCACGATGGCGAAGAGCCTCGCGGGCGGCATGCCGCTGTCGGGCGTCGTCGGCCGTGCCGACGTGATGGACGCGGCAGCCCCCGGCGGCCTCGGCGGCACGTACGCGGGCAACCCGCTGGCCGTCGCCTCGGCGCACGCGGTGCTCGAGATCATCGACGAAGAGAAGCTGTGCGAACGCGCGACGCAGCTCGGCGACGTGCTGAAGGCGAAGCTGAATTCGCTGCAGGCCGACGTGCCGCAGATCGCCGACGTGCGCGGCCCGGGCGCGATGATCGCGGTCGAGTTCCTGAAGCCGGGTTCGGGCGAGCCGGACGCGGAATTCACGAAGCGCGTGCAGGCGCGTGCGCTCGAGCGCGGGCTGCTGCTGCTCGTGTGCGGCGTGTACTCGAACGTCGTGCGCTTCCTGTTCCCGCTGACGATCCCGCAGGCCGTGTTCGACGAAGCGCTCGTGATCCTCGAGGAAGTGCTGAAGGAAACGGTCGGCGTGCCGGCCTGAGTGCCCGTCCGCTTCAACTGAATGGGCCGCCGCCGTCGTGAAGACGGCGGCGGTCGTTTTCATCCGTCCTTATCCGTCCTTTTCAAAGCAGGCGAAGCATATGAGCACTGTTCAGGAAACCCTGGCACTGAAAGACCCGTCGCTGTTCCGTCAGCAGGCGTACGTCAACGGCGAATGGCAAGGCGCGGCGAACGGCGAGTCGTTCGAGGTCCGCAACCCGGCAACCGGCGGCCTGCTCGGCACCGTGCCGGCGATGGGCACGGCCGAGACGCGCCACGCGATCGAAGCCGCGAACGCCGCATGGCCGGCGTGGCGCAAGAAGACCGCGAAGGAACGCGCGGCGATCCTGCGCAAGTGGCACGACCTGATGATGGAAAACGCCGACGACCTGGCGCTGATCCTGACCACCGAGCAGGGCAAGTCGCTGGCCGAAGCGAAAGGCGAGATCGGCTACGCGGCATCGTTCCTCGAGTGGTTCGCAGAGGAAGGCAAGCGCGTGTACGGCGACACGATCCCGACGCCGGCGAGCGACAAGCGCATCGTCGTGACGAAGGAAGCGATCGGCGTGTGCGCGGCGATCACGCCGTGGAACTTCCCGGCGGCAATGATCACCCGCAAGGTCGGCCCGGCGCTCGCGGCAGGCTGCCCGATCGTCGTGAAGCCGGCGGAAGCCACGCCGTTCTCGGCGCTCGCGATGGCCGTGCTGGCCGAGCGCGCGGGCGTGCCGGCCGGGGTGTTCAGCGTCGTCACGGGCGACCCGAAGGCGATCGGCGGCGAACTGACGTCGAACCCGATCGTGCGCAAGCTGTCGTTTACCGGCTCGACGCCGGTCGGCCGCCTGCTGATGTCGCAATGCGCGGCGACGGTCAAGAAGGTGTCGCTGGAGCTCGGCGGCAACGCACCGTTCATCGTGTTCGACGACGCCGATCTCGATGCGGCCGTGCAGGGCGCGATCGCGTCGAAGTACCGCAACAGCGGCCAGACGTGCGTGTGCACGAACCGCTTCTACGTGCATGAAGCCGTGTACGACCAGTTCGCGCAGAAGCTCGCGGCGGCGGTAGGCCAGCTGAAGGTCGGTCGCGGCACGGAGCCGGGCGTCACGCAAGGCCCGCTGATCAACGAAGCGGCCGTGCTGAAGGTCGAGGCGCACATCGAGGACGCGCTCGCGAAGGGCGCGACCGTCGTGACGGGCGGCAAGCGCCACGCGCTCGGCCACGGCTTCTTCGAGCCGACCGTGCTGACGGGCGTCACGCCGGCGATGAAGGTCGCGAAGGAAGAGACGTTCGGGCCGCTCGCGCCGCTGTTCAAGTTCGGCAGCGACGACGAGGTGATCCGCCTCGCGAACGACACCGAGTTCGGTCTCGCCGCGTATTTCTACAGCCGCGACATCGGCCGCGTGTGGAAGGTCGCCGAGGCGCTCGAATACGGGATGGTCGGCGTCAACACGGGCCTGATCTCGAATGAAGTCGCGCCGTTCGGCGGCGTCAAGCAGTCCGGCCTCGGCCGCGAAGGCTCGCACTACGGCATCGACGACTACGTCGTGATCAAGTACCTCTGTCTCGCCGTCTGACGGTTCAGGGCCGGTCGCGTCCGTGACCGGCCCTGACCGCCCGGCCGGAGCCGGGCGGTCACGACGCGGGCCGGCGCCCCCTCTCCGCCGCGCCCGCGTCACCTCCCTCCGCCGCCTTCAACGAAACACGTTCACCGCATCGACGAGTCGCGTCGCCTGCTGCTTCAGACTTTCCGACGCCGCCGCGCTCTGCTCGACCAGCGCCGCGTTCTGCTGCGTGATGTTGTCCAGATGCACGACCGCCTGATCGACCTGCGCGACGCCCGTGCTCTGCTCGGCCGTCGACGAACTGATCTCCGCGATCAGGTCCGACACACGCTTCACCTGCGTGACGATGTCCTCCATCGTCCTGCCCGCGCCGTCGACGATCCGTGCGCCCGATTCGACCCGCTCGACGCTCGCGCCGATCAGCGTCTTGATCTCCTTTGCCGCGTTCGCGCTGCGCTGCGCGAGCGCCCGCACCTCGCCGGCGACCACTGCGAAGCCTCGCCCCTGATCGCCCGCGCGCGCCGCCTCGACCGCCGCGTTCAGCGCGAGGATGTTGGTCTGGAACGCGATGCCGTCGATCACGCCGATGATGTCGGAAATCTTGCGTGAACTGGCCGTGATGTCGTTCATCGTCGTCACGACCTCGCTCACCGCCTGCCCGCCTCGCTCGGCCGCCTCGCTCGCGGAAACCGACAACTGGTTGGCCTGCAGCGCCGTCTCCGCATTGCTCGACACCGTGGCCGTCATCTCGGCCATCGACGCGGCCGTCTGCTGCACGCTGGTCGACGCCTGCTCGGTGCGCGCGCTCAGGTCGTTGTTGCCCTGCGCGATCTCGTTGCTCGCGCGCTGCACGTTGTGCACCTGCTCGCTGACGTCGTCGACGAGCCAGCGGAACATCAGCCCGAGCTGGTTGATCGTGCGCAGCGTCATGCCGATCTCGTCGACGCGGTTCATCGCCACGCCGGTACGGCTCTCGCCGGACGCGACGCGCAACGCCTGGTCGCGCAGCTGCATCAGTGGACGCGCGATCTGCGCATCGAGCCACAGGCCAGCGGCCACCGACACGCCGGCCGTCGCGGCGGCAAACGCCGCGAGCCCGCCGCCGGTCAACCCGCATGCCCAGCCCGCGCCGACGACGGCCGGCGCCAGCACGCACAGCGTCGAATGCAGCCGCGCGCGCACCGACATCGTCTGGAACAGCGACGCGACGCGCATCAACCCGGTCCGGACGATCAGCCCCTTGTGGAACCGGCGATTGCCCGCCTTGCCTTCGCGGAATGCGCGATACAGCGCGTCGGCCGCGGCGATCTCGTCGCGCGACGCCTTCGTGCGCACCGACATGTAGCCGGTCGGCTGCCCGTTGCGCATCACCGGCACCGTATTCGAACGGACCCAGTAGTGATCGCCGTTCTTGCGGCGATTCTTAACAAGCGCGGTCCACGGTTCGCCGTTCTTCAGCGTCGCCCACATGTCGGCGAACGCCTCCTTCGGCATATCCGGGTGCCGCACGACGTTGTGCGGCTGGCCTTCGATCTCCTCGGGGGAAAATCCGCTGACCTGGATGAACGCGGCATTCGCGTATTTGATGTAACTGTCCGCGTCGGTGGTCGACATCAGCGTCGCGTCATCGGGGAATTCGAATTCGCGTTGCGTGACAGGCTGGTTATTGCGCATGGTGTGGAGTTCCCGGTTGCGGATCTTGCGTCCGCTTGTGAATTGGATCGAGACCGTACGCATCGCGGTCGTCCCGCATGCGTTCGATCACACTCCTGCGCTTTCGGCAAATCTGCCGAAAACATTATGCCGACCACGGGTAAATATGCATTAATTTCGCACCATCTTGATTCAGCCGAAAATTTTGTTTACAGGTGAATCAAAAAAACCGTCTTATCAAATACTTGGCCACTAATTGTCTGATTAATGTAAACATATCCTCCGCCCGGATCAGCGAATAAATCCGGGCCCGGAAATGAGAATTCTTCTCGTTCTATATATATTCGAATCGAATCGGAACGCCGGGATTTAACCAGCTCGCCGCGACGGAACGCGCAGGCGCCCGCCCCCGTCGATTATCGAAACACGTTCACCGCATCGACGAGTCGCGTCGCCTGCTGCTTCAGGCTTTCCGACGCCGCCGCGCTCTGCTCGACCAGCGCCGCGTTCTGCTGCGTGATGTTGTCCAGATGCACGACCGCCTGATCGACCTGCGCGACGCCCGTGCTCTGCTCGGCCGTCGACGAGCTGATCTCCGCGATCAGGTCCGACACACGCTTCACCTGCGTGACGATGTCCTCCATCGTCCTGCCCGCATCGTCGACCCGCCGCGCGCCCGACTCGACCCGCTCGACGCTCGCGCCGATCAGCGTCTTGATCTCCTTCGCCGCGTTCGCGCTGCGCTGCGCGAGCGCCCGCACTTCGCCCGCGACCACCGCGAAGCCTCGCCCCTGTTCGCCCGCGCGCGCCGCCTCGACCGCCGCGTTCAGCGCGAGGATGTTGGTCTGGAACGCGATGCCGTCGATCACGCCGATGATGTCGGAAATCTTGCGCGAACTCGCCGTGATGTCGTGCATCGTCGTCACGACCTCGCTCACCGCCTGCCCGCCTCGCTCGGCCGCTTCGCTCGCGGACACGGCGAGCTGGTTCGCCTGCAGCGCGGTCTCGGCATTGCTGTCGACGGTGGCCGTCATCTCGGCCATCGACGCGGCGGTTTCCTGCACGCTCGACGCCGCCTGCTCGGTACGCGCGCTCAGGTCGTTGTTGCCCTGCGCGATCTCGTTGCTCGCGCGCTGCACGTTGTGCACCTGCTCGCTGACGTCGTCGACGAGCCAGCGGAACATCAGCCCGAGCTGGTTGATCGTGCGCAGCGTCATGCCAATCTCGTCGACGCGGTTCATCCGCACGCCGCGGCGGCTTTCGCCGGTCGCGACGTTCAGCGCCTGGTCGTGCAGCCGTTTCAGCGGACGCACGATCTGCGCATCGAGCCACAGGCCAGCGGCCACCGACACGCCGGCCGTCGCGGCGGCAAACGCCGCGAGCCCGCCGCCGGCCAGCCCGCATGCCCAGCCCGCGCCAACGACGGCCGGCGCCAGCACGCACAGCGTCGAATGCACGCGCGCGCGCACCGACATCGTCTGCGGCAGCGACAGGATCCGCATCAACCCGGTCCGGACGATCAGCCCTCTGTGGAACCGGCGATTGCCCGCCTTGCCTTCGCGGAACGCGCGATACAACGCGTCGGCCGCGGCGATCTCGTCGCGCGGCGCCTTGGTGCGCACCGACAGGTAGCCGCGCGGCACGCCGTCGCGCATCACCGGCACCGCGTTCGCGCGCACCCAGTAGTGGTCGCCGTTCCTGCGGCGGTTCTTCACGAGTGCGGTCCACGGTTCGCCGTTTTTCAGCGTCGCCCACATGTCGGCGAACGCCTCCTTCGGCATATCCGGGTGCCGCACGACGTTGTGCGGCTGACCGACGAGTTCGTCGTTCGAGAAGCCGCTCACGTATTCGAACGTCGTGTTCGCGTACGTGATGATGCTGTCGGGATCAGTGGTCGACATCAGCGTGACGTCATCGGGAAATTCGAATTCTTGTTGGGTAACAGGTTGGTTGTTGCGCATGCAAGGCTCCGAAAGGCGGATCCGTCTGCGGGATCCGCGCGGCGCGAAAATCACGCTCAGTAGCCGAAAAACGGTTTATCGCTTTACGACGGTCTCGTCCTTACTGTCGGCAACCACCGGGAAATCCTTAGTCCGAAAGCGCATGAAATATCGGATTCCGTCATCGACATGATTTCGATCAAATATTCCAGCGATAATCGCGTCCAGCGCTTCGCGGATACAGCCCGATGCTTGGCGGGATTACGTCACGCGACGCATCGGTTCAGACAACCATTGCGCACAGCGAAACGATTCGGCCTGATCGACTCCATTCAACCGGCATATGAATTCGACGCAATAATCCGGCGATCAATGGAATCGGTCGTGTCGGAATGCGGTGGCGGACATGCCGCTCGGCGCGAGATCATCCGTCATCCGTACGCGCGCGAACGCAGCCCGTGCGTAGAATTTCCGCTCGCTCACCACCACCGCCCGCTCGGAGAACGACATTGCAGAACGCGTCGCCGCCACCCGCCTCGCCGAAGATCCTCGTCAGCATGTGCGTGCTCGGTCACCCCGTCCGTTACAACGGCTCGGCGAAGACCGCGGCGCACGAAACGCTCGCACGATGGCAGCGCGAAGGGCGCCTGGTGCCCGTGTGTCCGGAACTGGCAGGGGGATTGAGCGTGCCGCGTCCGCCCGCCGAAATCGCCGACGGGGAATCAGGGCAACGCGTTTTGTCGGGTGCCGCACGCATCGTCGACGTGCACGGCACCGACGTGACAGCGCCGTTCGTCGACGGCGCGCACACCGCGCTCGCGCTGGCACGCGCGCACGACTGCCGCTACGCGATCCTGGCGGACGGAAGTCCGTCGTGCGGAAGCAGTTTCATTTACGACGGGCGTTTTGCGGGCCGGCGGCATGCCGGCGCCGGTGTGACGGCGGCGCTGCTGCGCCAGCATGGCGTCGAGGTGTTCGCGGACACCGAGATCGACGCGCTCGTCGCACGCCTCGCGCAACGATCGCAAGCTGAATGACGATGTGGCCGGCACGTTGATCGCGTGCCAGCCACATCGTTTGGAGAGGGAACCCGGTCAAGCGGCGTGAACCTCGCCACGTGACCGGATGACGCGATCAGACGCGCTCGATCGCGATCGCGATGCCCTGGCCGACGCCGATGCACATCGTGCACAGCGCGAAGCGGCCGTTGGTGCGGTGCAGCTGATACATCGCCGTCGTCACGAGGCGCGCGCCCGACGCGCCGAGCGGATGGCCGAGCGCGATCGCGCCGCCGTTCGGGTTCACGCGAGGATCGTCGTCGGCGACGCCCAGCATGCGCAGCACCGCGAGGCCCTGCGACGCGAACGCTTCGTTCAGCTCGATCACGTCGAACTGGTCGATCGTCATCCCGAGCCGTGCGAGCAGCTTCTGCGTGGCCGGCGCGGGGCCGATACCCATCACGCGCGGCGCGACGCCCGCCGTCGCGATGCCGAGCACGCGTGCGCGCGGCGTCAGGCCGAAGCGCTTCGCAGTGGCTTCGTTCGCGAGCAGCAGCGCGGCGGCGCCGTCGTTGACACCCGACGCGTTGCCGGCCGTCACCGAGCCGTCCGGACGCACGACGCCCTTCAGCTTCGCGAGCGTTTCGAGCGACGTTTCGCGCGGATGCTCGTCACGCGAAAAAACGACCGGATCGCCCTTCTTCTGCGGAATCGTCACCGGGACGATTTCCTCGGCGAGCGTGCCGTCCTGCTGCGCACGCGCGGCCTTCTGCTGGCTGCGCAGCGCGAACAGGTCCTGGTCGGCGCGGCTGATGTTGTAATCGACCGCGACGTTCTCGGCCGTCTCCGGCATCGAATCGACGCCATGCAGTTGTTTCATCAGCGGATTGACGAAGCGCCAGCCGATCGTCGTGTCGTAGATGTCGGCCTGACGCGCAAATGCGCTGGCAGCCTTGCCCATCACGAACGGCGCGCGCGTCATGCTTTCGACGCCGCCGGCCACCATCAGCGCGGCTTCGCCCGATTTGATCGCACGCGCGGCCACACCGACCGCGTCCATCCCGGAACCGCACAGGCGGTTGATCGTCGAACCCGGCACGCCCTCCGGCAGCCCCGCGAGCAGCGCGGACATGCGCGCGACGTTGCGGTTGTCCTCGCCGGCCTGGTTCGCGCAGCCGTAGATCACGTCGTCGATCGCCGTCCAGTCGACGTCGCGGTTACGCTCGACGAGCGCCTTGAGCGGCACCGCGCCGAGGTCGTCGGCGCGCACGCCGGACAGCGCGCCGCCGTAACGGCCGATCGGGGTACGAATCGCATCACACAGAAAAGCTTCGGTCATCAGTGTCTCCGGTCTCATGCAAGGCTGGGAAGTGAATGAAACGCGCCCCTTGCATTGCCCGCCGGGATGCGCTTAAATGTTCTATATACGAACATAAGATCGTGTATCGAACGTTCAGCGCATCATAGGGAGTGCGGGGACGACCTGTCAAGCGCCCGGTCCGCGGTGCGGTTGGCGTGTCAGGCCCCATGCGCTATCTTCTCGGCTGCACGACAATCCGACCGTTCATGACAACCGAAGACATCCAGACGAAACCGGGCGACTCCTATGTGCAGTCGTTCGCGCGCGGCCTCGCGGTGATCCGCGCATTCGACGCCCAGCGCCCGGAGCAGACGCTCACCGAGGTCGCCTCGGCCACCGGGCTCACGCGCGCCGGCGCGCGCCGGATCCTGCTGACGCTGCAGACGCTCGGCTATGTCGAGGCCGACGGCCGGCTGTTCCGGCTCACGCCGAAGATCCTCGAACTCGGCTTCGCGTATCTCACGTCGATGCCGTTCTGGAATCTCGCCGATCCGGTCATGGAGCAGCTGTCCGCGCAGATCCACGAAAGCTGCTCGGCCGCCGTGCTCGACCGCACCGAGATCGTCTACGTGCTGCGCGTGCCGACCCGCAAGATCATGACGATCAACCTGTCGATTGGCAGCCGCCTGCCCGCATACTGCACGTCGATGGGCCGTGTGCTGCTGTCCGCGCTCGACGACGCGGCGCTCGACGAAACGCTTGCGCAGAGCGGCATCCGCGCACACACGCCGCGCACGATCACAGACATCGGCGAGCTGAAGGCGACGATCGCACAGGTGCGCCAGCAAGGCTGGGCCGTGGTCGACCAGGAACTCGAAGTGGGCTTGATGTCGATCTCGGCGCCGATCCGCAACCGGCGCGGGCAGGTGATCGCCGCGATGAACATCAGCGGCAACGCGCAGCGGCACACCGCGAAGCAGATGGTGAAGGAGTTTCTCGGGCCGCTGCAGCAGGCCGCGCAGACGGTGTCGGAGCTGGTGGCACGGCGCGGATGAGCGAAGGGGCGCGCGTCGTACCTGAGGGTGGTGCGCGGGCGGTAAGCGCGTATCGCCGCTTGCCGCCCGTCGTGCCGCGCCATGCTTTGCGTCAGTCCATCGAATCCCGCGCCGTCTCGCGCAGCATCGCGACCGCGATCAGCGACAGCACCACGCACGCGGCCACGTAGCCGGCCGGCGCGAGCTTGCTGCCCGTCGTCTTCACGAGCCAGGTCGCGATCAGCTGCGCGGTGCCGCCGAAGATCGTCACCGCGAGCGCATACGCGATCGAGATGCCCGTCGCGCGCACGTGGCGCGGCAGCGATTCGCACATCAGCGCCATTTCGGATGCCGAACCGAGCGAATAGAACAGCAGCATCAGCGCGGTCAGCGGCAGGATCACCGGCAGCGTCGGATGATGGTTCATCAGCCAGAACGCCGGGAACAGCAGCAGGACCAGCACGCCGCGTCCGACGAAGATCGGCAGGCGCCGGCTGCCGAGGCGGTCCGACAGCCAGCCGAACAGCGGACACGTCACCAGCATCACGCAACCCGACGCCACGCCGACGAACATCGACAGCTTCATCGGCAGCCCGAGCGTATGGATCGCATAGGTCGGCATGTAGAACGTCAGGATGTAGGTCGACACCGTTCCGCCCATCACCGTCAGCATCAGCAGCAGCACCGTGCGCGTGTGCTGCGAGAACAGCTCGCGCAGCACGCCGCGTTCGATCCCGTGATGGCTGTCGCCGGGCGCATCGTCCGCGAGCCGACGGCGCAGATACATGCCGACCGGCGCGATCAGCACGCCCACGAGGAACGGCAGGCGCCAGCCCCAGCCCTCGAGCGCGTCCTTCGTCAGCGTGTTCGACAGCAGCGCCGCGAAGCCCGACCCCATCAACGCCGCGCCGCCCTGCGTCGCCAGCTGCCAGCTCGCGCGGAACGCGCGGTGCGACGTGCCGCCCTGCTCGATCAGCGTGGACGTCGCCGCGCCGAACTCGCCGCCCTGCGAGAAGCCCTGCATCAGCCGCGCGCAGACCACCAGCAGCGGCGCGGCCACGCCGACCTGCGCGTAGGTCGGCGCGATCGCGATCAGGCCGGTGCCGAGCGCCATCAGCATGATCGTCAGGTTCAGCGCGGCCTTGCGGCCCTTGCGGTCCGCATAGACGCCGAGCACGACGCTGCCGAGCGGCCGCGTGAAGAAGCCGGCGGCGAACGTCGCGACCGACAGCAGCAGCGACGTGGTCGGATCGCTCGACGGGAAGAACAGCGTGCCGATCAGCACCGCGAAAAAGCCGTACACGGTGAAATCGAAGAACTCCAGCCAGTTGCCGATCACGGCCGCCGCGATCGCGCCGCGCTTCGTGACGGCCGGTGCGCCGCGCGCATCGGTTTCGGCAGCCCCCGTCGACGCGGGGTGCAGCGCGAGATGGTCTTTCTGCATCGTTCGTTTCTCCTCTCAATGCGGCCGGAAGCGCCGGCCGCGCGCCGCCGCCGGGGTTACTGCCCGAGGTATCGCTCGACCAGACGCGTCCAGAACGCCGCGCCGATCGGCAGGTTGCGATCGTTGAAGTCGTACTTCGGGTTGTGCACCATGCAGCCGTCCTCGCCTTCGCCGTTGCCGAGCCGCACGAACGAGCCCGGCCGCTGCTGCAGCATGAACGCGAAATCCTCGCTGCCCATCAGCAGGTCGGCCTGCTCGACCACGTGCGCGTCGCCGACCAGCTCGCGCGCGACCTGCGCAGCGAAATCCGTTTCGGCATCCGTATTGACGACGACCGGATAGCCTTCGATGTACTCGACGTGCGCGGTCGCACCGTAACTCGCGGCCTGCGACTCGGCGAGCTCGACGATGCGGCGCTTGAGCAGCGCACGCACGTCGGGGCTGAACGACCGCACGCTGAGGTCGAGGCGCGCGCCGTTCGGGATCACGTTGTTCGCGGTGCCCGCGTGCATCGAGCCGACCGTGACGACCGCCGGCTGCGACGGGTCGACGTTGCGCGCGACGATCGTCTGCAGCGCCATCACGATGCTCGCCGCGACGACCACCGGGTCGACCGTCAGGTGCGGCCGCGCCGCGTGGCCGCCGACGCCCTCGATCGAGATGATCGCCTTGTCGCCGGCCGACATGAACGGGCCGCGCCGCGTGAGGAACACGCCGGGCGCCGCGCCCGGATGGTTGTGCATGCCGAACACCGCATCGCACGGAAAGCGCTCGAACAGGCCGTCGTCGATCATCTTTTTCGCGCCGCTGTCGACGCCGTGCTCCTCCGCCGGCTGGAAATACAGGTGCACGGTGCCGGAGAAGTTGCGCGTCTTCGCGAGGTGTTGCGCGGCGCCGAGCAGCATCGTCGTGTGGCCGTCGTGGCCGCATGCGTGCATCTTGCCGTGCGTGCCGCTCGCGTACGGCAGGCCGGTCGCCTCCAGGATCGGCAGCGCGTCCATGTCCGCACGGATGCCGATGCTGCGCGTGCCGTCGCCGACGCGCAGCGTGCCGACCACCCCCGTCTTGCCGACCCCGCGCGTCACTTGCCAGCCCCATTGCTCGAGCTTGTCCGCGACGAGCGCGGCCGTCTCGTGCTCCTCGTACGCGAGTTCCGGATGATGGTGAATGTGGTGGCGAATCTCGCGCAGCCCGCCGGCGGCGGGCATCAGATCCTCGATTTCGGTGAATCGGACGTCGGTGGTCATCAAGCGGCTCCTGCTGATCGTCAGCGTGTCAGCCGCACGCGAACGGTTGCGTGCGGGAAAGCGAGCCACTATAGCGAGCCGATATCGGTTCAATAAGATGCGGAATTTTTCACCGCGATAAGATTTATTAATCAGGGTTAATACGGGCACGGCGGAGGCCACTTCGCGTCCCGACCTCGTCGACGCTTGCGTGATGACCCTCGCAAACAAGCGCTGCTGGAGATTGCGTCTACCGGCTGCGTGGCCTCGGCACGAAAGGCATGAATTGGCCGAACGATCAAAAGAAAAACGCGGGATGAAAAGAAGTAATTTTCTTTACAATCATGGCCTTGGACCATCACACAGGGAAGCACGTCATCCCGCGCGCCGACGAACCGATCGGCGGCAAGGTGCGCGGCCGCATCGTCGTGGACGTCAACGCACGGCGCCGGCAACGGCCATCCGTCGATTCGATTCAGGCCGGCGGCTCGTGCGTCGAGACCGCCCGCACCAATTTATCCAGGAGACCTCATGACCGCTGCAGACAACGCGCCCGTCAGCCGCTTCCCCGTGCCGGCACTCGAAGACCTGCCCGACGACATTCGCGAACGAATCGCGACCGTCCAGGAGAAATCGGGCTTCGTCCCGAACGTATTCCTCACGCTCGCGCATCGCCCGGACGAGTTTCGCGCGTTCATGGCATACCACGATGCGCTGATGGACAAGCCGGGCAACCTCACCAAGGCCGAACGCGAGATGATCGTCGTGGCCACCAGCAGCGTGAACCAGTGTCAGTACTGCGTGATCGCGCACGGCGCGATCCTGCGCATTCGCGCGAAGGATCCGCTGATCGCCGACCAGGTCGCGACCAACTATCGCAAGGCCGACATCACCGCGCGACAGAAGGCGATGCTCGACTTCGCGATGAAGGTTTCGCAGACCGCGCACCAGGTGGGCGAAGCGGACTTCGATACGCTGAAGTCGCATGGCTTCACCGACGAGGACGCCTGGGACATCGCGGCGATCTCGGCGTTCTTCGGGATGTCGAATCGCATCGCGAACGTGACCAACATGCGGCCCAACGCGGAGTTCTACGCGCTAGGGCGCTGAAGGCGGCCGGCAACGGCGATCCGGCGTGCATGCGACCGGGCGTCATCCAGTCGCCGCGCGTCGGCGCCGGCGGGGCGTTGGCGCGGCGCTCAAGCGAACCCGCGATGCCCCGGCTCCCAGACTTACCCGACCTTCTTCAACGCCTGCAGTCCCTCCGGCAACTTCGCGTCCGGGAACATCGTCGACAGCGTCGTATCGCGCCACCGCGCCGCCTCCTCTGCACGCTGCGCTTCCGCCTGCTCGCACACGAACAGCGCATCGCCGCCGAGCAGCAGACGCATCGGCACGTCGTCGCGACGCGACAACTCGACGATCAGCTTCGCGATCCGCGCCGGATCGCCGACCTCGTGGCCGCCGTACGCGCCGAGCAATTCGAGAATCTTCCCGACCGACGGCTGATAGTCGGGCAGCAGGCCGTCGACCTCGCGCTTCGCCTGCGCGGCCCATTCGGTGCGCATCCCGCCCGGCTCCAGCGTGCAGACGCGCACGCCGAACGGCGCGACTTCCTTCGACAGCACGTCGCTGAACCCGCCGACCGCCCACTTCGCGGCCTGATACGCGGACAGGCCGGGCGTCGACGTGCGCCCGCCGACCGACGACACCTGGAAGATGTGGCCCGCGCGCTGCGCACGCATCGTCGGCAGCACCGCGCGCGTCAGGTTGACCACGCCGAACAGGTTCGTTTCGATCTGGTCGCGGAAGTCATCGGCGCCGATCTGCTCGAACGGCGCCGTATGACCGAAGCCCGCGTTGTTCACCAGCACGTCGATGCGGCCGAACGCGTCGCGGGCGGCCGCCACCGCATGCGCGGCTGCCGCTGCGTCGGTCACGTCGAGTTCAATCGGCAGCAGCCGGTCGCCGTACCGTTCTTCCAGATCCGCGAGCCGCGCGGGATCGCGCGCACCGGCCGCCAGACGATCGCCCGCCGCCAGCACCGCTTCCGCGATCGAGCGCCCCAGGCCGCGTGCGGCCCCTGTTACCAGCCAGACTTTCGACATTTTCCACTCCTCGACAAGGTTGAAATCACAAAATGAATGATTACTCACTCATTAATACAGGCGCTGAAACGGTGACTTTCACCGTGCCGCGCCCTGCCTGAAACCGCCTTCCGCCGCGGCGGATGCGCCCGAACCGAACGCGCCGCCGCTCACCCGTCTCCTGCCGTCCGCCAGGCAGCCCGCCCGGCGAGCCGTCCACTCATACTGCGTGCAACACGGCCCACAGCGCACGAAACCCCGCTTCCCGGTATCCGTCGGCCAGCGCCGGAGCGCGCGCGATCGATTCCATCGCCGTTTCCGCGATCGACGTGAACAGCGCCGCGCAGAACGCGTGCGCATGGTCGGCCTTCAGCCCGCCCGCAGCCGCAACCTGCGCGCGCAGCAGCGAGCTGATCGCGCCGAACCCCTCGGCCCCGGCCGCGCGATGCGCGTCGTCGATGCGGCCGCTCACGCCGAGCTGCTGCAGCGCGCGGCGCCCGTCCGGATTCGCGACGCCCCACGACACATAGCCGTTCCACGCATGCCGCATCGCCTGTTCGGCCGGCGCGTGTTCCGGAAGCCCGGTCATCATCGCCTCGCGCATGTCGGCCTTCAGGCTCAGGTACAGCGCATTCAGCAGCGCATCCTTGGTCTCGAAATAGGTAAACACCGTGCCTTCCGCGACGCCGGCGAGCCGGGCAATGCGCGCGGTGGTCGCGCTCGCGCCGTCCTCCGCGAGCGCGCGGGCGGCGGCAGCGAGGATGGCGTCGTGCTTGTCGGGACTGCGCGGTCGGGCCACGTTCGATTCCTTTAATGAGTGAGCGCTCAATCATAATCGCGGCATGCGTGCCATGCAAGCGCTGTTACGACACGGGAACACATACACAATCGATCAAAAGCGTGCACTATTAGCGTTTTCACGTACTGGCGCGCCAACGCACCGGCGCCCGGCGCTTCGACGTTCGTTCCACGCTCACACCGCTTCAGACCGCGATCCACTCATGACGAATAAGCCCAACCAGACCGAAGCCGACCAGCCCGTCGACATGATCATCTTCGGCGGCGGCGGCGACCTGGCCGCCCGCAAGCTGTTGCCCGCGCTGTACATGGCGCACCTGCACTGCAACCTGCCGCCGGAGACGCGCATCATCGCGGTCGGCCGGCGCGACTGGGGCATCGACGGCTATCGCAAGTTCATGGACGAGCAATCGCGCCCGTTCATCGACGACAAGGCGTTCGACGCCGACGCATGGGCCCGTTTCCTCGACCTGTTCAAGTACGTGCTGATCGACGTGAACGCGCCGGAAGACTACGCACGGCTCGCCGAAGCGGCGCGCACCGACGCGATCCGCGTGTTCTACCTGTCGACGTCGCCGGAGCTGTTCACGACGATCTGCGACAACCTGTCGGCCGCGCACCTCGTCGATTCGCGCTCGCGCGTCGTCCTCGAAAAGCCGCTCGGCCACGATCTCGCGTCGGCGCAGGCGATCAACGATGCGGTCGGCAAGCATTTCGCGGAATCGCAGATCTACCGGATCGACCATTACCTCGGCAAGGAAACCGTGCAGAACCTGATGGTGCTGCGCTTCGGCAACCCGATCTTCGGGCCGCTGTGGCAGGCGCCGAGCATCCGCAGCGTGCAGATCACGGTGGCGGAGACGGTCGGCGTCGGCAGCCGCGCGGGCTTCTACGACCATACCGGCGCGCTGCGCGACATGGTGCAGAATCACCTGCTGCAACTGCTGTGCATCGTCGCGATGGAACCGCCGGTGTCGCTCGACCCGGACGCGGTGCGCGACGAGAAGCTGAAGGTGCTGCGCTCGCTGCGGCCGATGGCGCTGTCGGACGTCGCGCGCGACACGGTGCGCGGCCAGTACACGGCCGGCGCGGTCGACGGACAGCCGGTCAAGGGCTATCTCGAGGAGGACAACGTGCCGGCGGACAGCCACGCGGAAACCTTCGTCGCGCTGCGCGCGCACATCAACAACTGGCGCTGGGCGAACGTGCCGTTCTTCCTGCGCACCGGCAAGCGGCTGCAGCGCCGCCAGTCGGAAATCGTGATCGAGTTCGCGGACATGCCGTTCTCGATCATCCCGAGCGGCCCGCGCCACTACAGCAACCGCCTCGTGATCCAGCTCCAGCCGGAAGAGTCGATCCAGTTGCAGATGCTCGCGAAGGAGCCGGGCAGCGGGATGAAGATGGTGCCCGTGAGCCTGAACCTCGACCTGCAGCAGGCGATTCCGGAGCGGCGCGCGGAAGCGTACGAACGGCTGCTGATCGACGTGATCCGCGGCCGCCTCACGCACTTCATGCGCCGCGACGAGCTCGAAGCCGCATGGTCGTGGGTCGAACCGATCCTCGACGGCTGGAAGCAGCTCGGCGATCGCCCGCGCCTCTACACCGCAGGCACGTTCGGACCGGCGGCATCGTCGGCGCTGCTGGCGCGCGACAACATGTCGTGGTCTGAGGAAGCGTAAGCCTTGCACGACGGCGTGCCCGCGGCGCAAGCGCCGTGCGGCACGCCGGGTCACGCCGGCGCCCGAAGCCGGTTGCCCGCTGCCCTTCCAGCGCGCCGCCGTTACAGCGGCCCCATCCACGCAGCCTTGCGCCGCGTCGACCCATCGCTGCCGCTGCTCCCGCCGCCCAGCACCTCGATCATGTAATCGACGAACGACGCGATCCGCGACGAGATCGCAGTGTTCCGGTAATACACCGCGTTGATCGGCTGCTCGACCTCGAGCGTCTGCCGCGCGAGCACCTGCACGAGCCGGCCGGCCTCGCGATCCTGCGCGGTCATGAAGTCCGACAGGCACACCACGCCCGCCCCCTCCAGCGCGAGCTGCCGCAGCGTCTCGCCGCTCGACGACCAGATGCCGGGCTCGATGCGGCTCGGCTCGCCGTCCGCGCCGAGGATCGGCCACACGTTCAGCGATTCGGGCTGCGTGAAGCCGAGCAGCGTGTGCTTGCCGAGATCCTCCACCTTGCGCGGCTGGCCGTGCGCTTCGATGTACGCGGGGCTCGCGAGGATGCGCAACCGGCTGTTGCCGATCCGCCGGCTGTGCAGCGTCGAATCCTTCAGGCGGCCGATCCGGATCGCGACGTCGGTGCGCCGCTCGAGCAGGTCGATGATCCCCTCGTTGCTGTTCAGCTCCAGCTCGACCTTCGGAAAGCGTTCACGGTAGCCGCGCACGAGCGGCACGATCACATGCAGCATGAACGGCGTCGCGGCATCGACGCGCAGCCGCCCCGACGGCATCTCGCGCCGCGCGAGCATCTGCTCCTCGGCGTTCTCGACCGATTCGATGATCGCGCGCGCATCCTGCAGGAATGCGCGCCCCTCTTCGGTCAGTTCGAGCCGGCGCGTGGTCCGGCGCAGCAGCGTGGTCTTCAGCTTCTCCTCGAGCCGCGCAAGCGTGCGGCTCGCCGCCGACACGGTGACGTCGAGCTGCTGCGCGGCGGCGGTGATCGAACCGGTGTCGACCACGGCGGCAAAGGCCTGGAGTTCGTCGAGCGTGATTTTCATTGTTGACCTGAAATCAAAACAATTTGGTTTATAGACCAGTTTTTCAGCAAAAGTAAAGGCGGCACACTGCGATCCATTCTTACTGGAACCTGGATCCCGCCATGCCACTCGCCCTGCTTGCGCTGACCATCAGCGCCTTTGCCATCGGCACGACCGAATTCGTGATCGTCGGGCTGATCCCGACGATCGGCGCCGATCTCGGCGTCAGCCTGCCGTCGGCCGGCCTGCTCGTCAGCCTCTACGCGCTGAGCGTCGCGATCGGCGCGCCGCTCCTCACCGCGCTCACCGGCCGCGTGCCGCGCAAAACGCTGCTCGCCGCGCTGATGGCGCTCTTCACGATCGGCAACCTCGTCGCCTGGCAGGCGCCGGGCTACGAATCGCTGATCGTCGCGCGCGTGCTCACCGGCCTTGCGCACGGCGTGTTCTTCTCGGTCGGCTCGATCATCGCGACCACGCTCGTGCCGAAGGACAAGGCCGCCAGCGCGATCGCGACGATGTTCAGCGGCATGACCGTCGCGTTCGTCGCCGGCATCCCGCTCGGCACCTTCATCGGTCAGCACTTCGGCTGGCGCGCGACGTTCCTGATCGTCGCGCTGTTCGGCCTCGTCGCGTTCCTCGGCGCCGTGGCCTTCGTGCCGCGCGGCCTTCCGCGGACGCCGCCGGCGCCGCTCGCCCGTCAGTTCCGCGTGCTGGCCCAGCCGCGCCTGCTGCTCGTCTATGCGATGACGGCGGTCGGCTACGGCGGCTCGCTGATCGCGTTCACCTACATGGCACCGCTGCTCGAACAGATTGCCGGCTTCACGCCGTCGCAGGTCAGCCTCGTGCTCGTCGGCTACGGCGTGTCGGTCGCGTTCGGCAACGTGTGGGGCGGCAAGCTCGCCGACCGCGTCGGCCCGGTCAAGGCGCTCAAGCAGATCTTCCTGGTGCTCGCGATCGTGCTGCTCGCACTGACCTTCACGGTGCACGTGAAGTGGCTCGCGGTGCTGACGATGCTCGCGTGGGGCGCGGTCGCATTCGGCAACGTGCCGGGCCTGCAGGTGTACGTCGTCAAGCAGGCGCGCCACTTCGCGCCGGACGCCACCGACGTTGCATCGGGCTTCAACATCGCCGCGTTCAACCTCGGCGTCGCCGGCGGCTCGTCGCTCGGCGGCCTGATCGTCGCGAACGTCGGCCTCGGCCACACGCCGTGGATCGCCGCCGTCGTCACGCTCGGTGCGTTCGCGCTGACCGCGCTGAGCGGCCGCCTCGATCGCGGCCAGGGCCTGCCCGAACGCACGGCCGAACCCGTCGAACTCGCCCATTGAACGTCACTTTCCGCAGGAGCCGCACAGCATGAACGCATCGACCCGACGTCCGCCGTTCGCCGGCAAGACTTTCGAAGTCCGTTACGACGGCCTCACCGCCCTCAACGCGTATGACGAGGACGGCCTCCACATGCGTTACGAGATCACCGAAGGCGCGTACGCCGGCGCGACGGGCGAAGTCGCCTTCACGTGGCAGCACGTCGCCGGCGAGACCTACGCGATCTCGTGGCAGGAAGCCGACCGCGCGACGGTCGTGCACATCGACGATTTTGCCGCCGGCACGTCGCGCTCGTTCTTCACCGCGTCGTCGCTCGACTTCTACCGGCTCGAAGGCAGCCTGCGCGCGATCTGAACGGAGACGCCCGACCATGTCCACTTCACTCGACAAACTCGCCGAAGGCGGCTTCACCATCGGCATCGAACTGCCGCTCGACAACGACTGGTCGCCGGCCGGCGACGCGAAGCGCCAGCATGACGGCCGCCGCCCCGGCGTGCCCGACCTGGAAATCCACGCGGAGCTCGCGCAACTGGCCGACACGCTCGGCTTCCGCGCGCTCTGGGTGCGCGACGTGCCGGTGTACGACCCGTCGTTCGGCGACGCCGCGCAGGTGTTCGAGACCTTCTCGTATCTCGGCTACCTCGCCGGCATCACGCGCGACATCCTGCTCGGCACGGCGGCCGTCGTGCTGCCGCTGCGCGAACCGCTGCTGACGCTGAAATCGGCCGCGACGATCCAGGAACTGAGCGGCGGCCGCCTGCTGCTCGGCGTCGCGAGCGGCGACCGGCCGGTCGAATATCCGCTGTTCGGCCGCGACTTCGCATCGCGCGGCGCCAACTTCCGCGACCAGATCGCGCTGCTGCGCGACGGCGCGCGCGCGCATCTGCCGCCCGGGCTCGACGTGCTGCCCGCCGCGCGCTCGACGGTGCCGCTGCTCGTCGCGGGCCTCGCGCAGCAGACGCCCGCATGGATCGGCGAGCACATGGACGGCTGCCTCGCGTATCCGGGCACGCCGGCCGATCACCTGCAGCGCGTCGCGAACTGGCGCGCGGTGGCCGGCAACAAGCCGTACGTGAGCTTCATCCACCTCGACCTCGCGGAAGATCCGCACGAGCCGCTGCAGCGGCACCGCTTCGGCGCGCGCGCCGGACGCATCGCGCTGACGGAGGAACTCGCAGCGATGCGCGCCGCCGGCGTGCAGCACATCGGCCTGCATTTCCGCCGCAACCGCCGCTCGCTCGACGAGACGCTGGCCGAGATCGCGTCGGACGTGCTGCCGGTGTTCCATGCGAATGCCGCGGCCGATGCGAACGCGCTGACGGGCGCCGCCTGAGGCCGCCACGCCGCCAGCCAGCGGGATCCACGACCAATATTTGACTTTAAATCAAATATTTTTGACCTCTAAAGGCGTTTATCTCATCAGTCCAGGGCGCCAGAATGATTTCCATACCGCAATCGCTCCACCTCTTCCAGGAACACATGATGAGCAACATTCCCGCATTCGGCCTCGGTACCTTCCGCCTGCAAGGCCAGGTCGTCATCGACTCGGTCCGCAACGGCCTCGAGGTCGGCTACCGCGCGATCGACACCGCGCAGATCTACGGCAACGAAGCCGAAGTCGGCGAAGCGATCGCCGCATCGGGCGTGCGCCGCGAAGACCTGTTCCTCACGACGAAGATCTGGGTCGACAACTACGCGCCGGAAAAGCTGGTCGCCAGCCTCGAGGAAAGCCTGCGCAAGCTGCGCACCGACTACGTCGACCTGACGCTGATCCACTGGCCGGCTCCCGAGAGCGGCGTGTCGGTCCAGGCATTCATGACCGCGCTCGCCGACGCGAAGGTGAAAGGTCTCACGCGCCGGATCGGCATCTCGAACTTCAACATCGAACTGACGAAGGAAGCGATCGCGGTGGTCGGCAAGGATGCGATCGCGACGAACCAGATCGAACTGAGCCCGTACCTGCAGAACCGCAAGCTGGTCGAATTCCTGAACGGCGAAGGCATCCACGTGACGTCGTACATGACGCTCGCATACGGCAAGGTGCTCGGCGACCCGGTGATCGGTGCGATCGCGCAACGTCACGACGCGACGCCGGCGCAGGTCGCGCTGGCCTGGGCCCTGCAGCTCGGCTACTCGGTGATCCCGTCGTCGACGAAGCGCGAAAACCTCGCAAGCAACCTGCTCGCGCAAACGTTGCGCCTGACCGACGAGGACATGGCGCAGATCGCCGCGCTCGAACGCAACGGCCGCGAAGTCGACCCGGTCGGCCTCGCGCCGAAGTGGGACTAAGGCCTGCTCCCGCTGATAACAGGCCCCGGCATCGCCCCCTCAATCGAACCGTCCGCGGCCAGCCGGCCGCGGCACCGACAGGAATCCCTCATGACCCAGGACCCGCTTTTCCAACCGCTGCAATTCGGCTCGCTGACACTGCCGAACCGCATCGTGATGCCGCCGATGACGCGTTCGCGCGCCAGCCAGCCCGGCGACGAAGCCAACGAACTGATGGCCGCGTATTACGCGCAGCGCGCGAGCGCGGGCCTGATCGTCAGCGAAGGCACCTACATCGCGCCGCTCGGCAAGGGCTACGCATGGACGCCCGGCATCCACACGCCGTCGCAGGTCGCCGGCTGGCGCAAGGTGACGGACGCCGTCCACGCAGCGCATGGCCGCATCTTCGCGCAGCTCTGGCACGTCGGCCGGCTGAGCCACACGAGCCTGCTCGGCGGCCGGCAACCCGTTTCGTCGTCGCCGCTCCAGGCGAAGGGCGTGAACGTGTTCGTCGCCGGTGAGGACGGCAGCACGCCGGGCTTCGTGCAGGCGTCCGAGCCGCGCGCGTTGTCCGTCGACGAAATCGGCGAGATCGTCGATCAATACCGCGCCGCCGCGCGCAACGCGATCGAAGCCGGTTTCGACGGCGTCGAGCTGCACGGCGCGAACGGCTATCTCGTGAACCAGTTCATCGACTCGAACGCGAACACGCGCACCGACGCGTACGGCGGCTCGCTCGACAACCGGCTGCGCTTCCTGCGCGAAGTCGCGCAGGCGTTGATCGAAGGCACCGGCGACGCGTCGCGCGTCGGCATCCGCCTCGCGCCGCTGACCACGCTGAACGGCTGCGTCGACGACGATCCCGAGACGACCTACCTCGCCGCCGCGAAGCTGCTCGGCGAACTCGGTGTCGGCTACCTGCACATCGCGGAAGCCGACTGGGACGACGCACCGCTGATGCCGGTCGAATTCAAGCAGCAGCTGCGTGCCGCGTTTCTTGGCGTGCTGATCTACGCCGGCGCGTACACCGCCGAGCGCGCGCGGGAAGGGATCGCCGCCGGCTGGGCCGACCTCGTCGCCTTCGGCCGACCGTTCGTCGCGAACCCCGACCTGCCCGAGCGCCTGCGCACCGGCGCCGCGCTCACGCCGCACGACCGCAACACGCTGTTCGGCGGCGGCGCACGGGGCCTGACCGACTATCCGACGCTCGCGCAGGCCGCGGCCTGAGCGATCGACAGGAGTCCGACATGAGAATCACGTCCCCTTCCCGCCTGGGTTTCGGCACCGCGCCACTGGGCAACATGTATCGGGACATCCCGAACGAAGAAGCACTGGCCACCGTCGACGCGGCATGGGAAAGCGGTATCCGCTACTTCGACGCGGCGCCGCTGTATGGCGCCGGCCTCGCCGAGCTGCGCCTCGGTGAAGCGCTCGCCGGCCGGCCGCGCGATGAATATTCGCTCGGCACCAAGGTCGGCCGCCTCGTGCTCGACGAGCACGAGGATGCGTCGCAGCGCGATCTCGGCGAGAAGGGCGGGCTGTTCCGCCATGGCCTGCCGAACAAGGTCGTCTACGACTACACGGAAGACGGCACGCTGCGCTCGATCGAAGCGAGCCTCGAGCGGCTGCGCACCGACCGCCTCGACACCGTGTGGATCCACGATCCGGCGATCGACTTCCACGGCGAGCGCTGGCTCGACGTGTTCGACGTCGCGATGTCGGGTGCGGCCAAGGCACTCACGCGGCTGCGCGACGAGAAGGTCATCGAGGGCTGGGGCCTCGGCGTGAACCGGATCGAGCCGTGCGAGCTCGCGCTCGAGCGCTCGGATCCGGACGGCTTCCTGCTCGCCGGCCGCTACACGCTGCTCGACCATGCCGGCGCGCTCGAACGGCTGATGCCGGAAAGCGCCGTGCGCAGCCTCGGCATCATCGTCGGCGGCCCGTACAACTCTGGCGTGCTCGCGGGCGGCACCCACTTCGAATACCAGCCGGCCACGCAGGAGATGCTCGACCGCGTCGCGCGCATCCGGCAGATCAGCGAGCAGTTCGGCGTCGATGTCCGCGCGGTGGCGCTGCAGTTCTCGCTCGCGCACCCGGCCGTCGCGGCCGTGATCCCCGGCGCGAGCCGGCCCGAGCGCATCGACGAGAACCTGCGGCTCGCGTCGGCGCCGATTCCGGCAAGCCTGTGGGACGCACTGAAGGCCGAGCGCCTGATCGCGGAACACGCGCCGACACCGGCCGGCGCGGCCTGAGCCGCTTGCGCGCGACCGCCGCGACGAGCGGCCGCGCACATCCATTCCCGTGCAATCGCGGCGGCTATCGCCGCGATTGCCATTTCCGAATTGCAGCCTGCGCAATCGCCGTCTAACGTTCATAAGATCGACTTCGCACGACCGTCACCCGACCTGAAAGGACGCTCCGCCATGCCAAGCCGCTTTCCGAAACGCGACATGCTGCAGGCCCTCGCGGCCCTTTCGTTCGCGGCCTGCATCTTGCCGGCCCATGCCGACGATGCAACCGGTCTCGTGCCGCCCCAGCCGGCGTCGCCCGTGCTGTCGACGACCGCGACCGGCGTGCAGATCTACGCATGCGAATACGACGCCGGGCACCGGCTCGCGTGGGCATTCCAGCGCCCGGAAGCGATGCTGTTCGACGCCACCGGCGCGCTCGTCGTCCGGCACGGCGCGGGGCCGTCGTGGGAATCGCTCGACGGCAGCCGCATCACCGGCAAGAAACTCGCGGAAACGCCCAGCGCGCACCCGGGCAGCATTGCGCAACTCCTGCTCGCCGCGACGCCGGCAGCAGCCGGCACGCTCGCCGGCGTGCGCTTCGTACAGCGGCTCGATACCGTGGGCGGCACGCCGCCGGAGGCGACGTGTGCGACCGAACATGCGATCGGCCGCTTTCCGTATTTCGCGCGATACGTGTTCCTGAAGTAACGCGCGGCGGCATCCCGAAGCGCGGACGCCGCTACCAGGATGCTCACAAGTCCATTTGATCAGTCATCCTGCATTTACTGATCGTATGTCCGGTGTATTCATCGTCATCGATCCGGCCAGGACATGATGCGCGCGCGTCAGCGCGTGCGCATCGACAGCTCGACGTCGCCGCCGAACGGGACCGACAGATAGCCGTTTTCCGGCGCGCGCACGTAGGCGAGGTAGTCGGGACTGTATTGCGCGTTGTCGGCAATGACAAACGCGCCGGGCCGCAGCCGGCGCCCGACCAGCGCGAGCACCTCGGGATACAGCGCCTTCGCGCCGTCGAGCAGCAGCAGGTCGACCGTTTCGGGCAGATCGGCCGCCAGCGTGCGCAGCGCATCGCCTTCGCGGATCTCGACGAGATCGGCCAGCCCGCCGGCCGCCAGGTTCTCGCGCGCCCGCGCGACCTTCGACGCCTCGAACTCGCTCGTGATCAGCCGGCCGCCGCCGTTGTCGCGCAGCGCGGCCGCGAGGTGCAGCGTCGAGATCCCGAACGACATGCCGAATTCGACGATGGCGCGCGCGCCGTTACTGCGCGCGAGCATGTACAGCAGCGTGCCCGTCTCGCGCGACACCGCGAGCGGATAGTCCTTCAGGCGTGCATAGAAATCGGCGTAATCGGTCTTGCTGCGCATCAGCCGCGCGTGCTCGTCGTGCGTCAGGTCCGCGAAGTCCGGGCTCGACGTGGGCGACGATGCGTCGGCTTCGTCGAACAGGCGCGCGAGCAGCGACGCCAGCGGGTCGTGAATCAGGGTGGTCATGCGAATCTCCGGTGTCAGGTTGAGTGCGTCAGGGCGCCCGACTAGAATATGACGAACTATTCAGGTTTTACTATTCGCATTGGCAGACCCGTCATGACCGACCGCCGCAACGCCCCGATCGCCTCGCGCAGACTGCCTCGGCAGGCCCGCTCGACCCAGCTCGTCGATGACGTGCTGCAGGCCGCTATTCAGGTTCTGGCGACCGAAGGCGCGCAGCGCTTCACGATGGCGCGCGTCGCCGAGCGCGCCGGTGTGAGCGTCGGTTCGCTGTATCAGTACTTCCCGAACAAGGCGGCCGTGCTGTTCCGGCTGCAGCACGACGAGTGGCGCCAGACGTCCGGGATGCTGCGCGGGATGCTGGAAGATCCGCACAAGACGCCGCCCGAGCGGCTGCGCACGGCCGTCCATGCGTTCATCCACTCGGAATGCGACGAGGCGCGGATGCGCGTCGCGCTCGACGACGCCGCGCCGCTCTATCGCGACACACCCGAGGCGCAGGAAGCGAAGGCCGCCGGCAACCGGATCTTCAGCGCGTTCATGCTCGACGCGCTGCCCGACGCACCGGATGCCACGCGCGCGCTCGCGTGCGAGCTCATCACGAGCACGCTCACGAGTTCCGGCAAGGCGTTTTCGGAAACCGAACACACGCCGGCGGAAATCGACGCGTACTCGGCCGCGATGGCCGACATGTTCTGCGCGTATCTCGCGCAGCTCGCGCGCGGCTGACGCAACGACGGCGACGACGGCAACGACGCACGCCAGCGCAGCACGCGCGCGGCCCCGGTATCATCCGGACTCACGTTGCGCACGGCGGCGCGGCGCGTCACGCGCGGCCGTATTCACGCACCTGCGCGGCCTCGATGAAAGACATTCGTAATATCCGATGCGTCACCCGCTCCGCCCCTGCCCGCCGATCCAGCATTCGAATAATCGCCTTAACGGATTCGAACTAGGCGTATACACGCGTTCCGCGACGACGAAGCCCCGTTGCACGCCGATATAAGCGCTGCGACATGCGCTGCATGCTCGTCCCCCAATGGGACGTGACGGGCCGTTCGCCTAACCTTCGCTACGGCAAAGCACACGTGACGGGGTCGACTACACCACGCGTCGTACGACGCGACACGCGCGCCCATCGACGCGCGGACGACGACACGAATCGCGCGTGATGCGTCCCCACGACGCTGCCGATAATTTCAACCAGATTCGAGACACCCTGACGACGGCCTGCCACGGGCCGTTTCAGCATGCTGATAAAGGAGCAAGCTCATGAGTGATACCCCGGTGCAGCCGACGGTCGGCGTCGGCGCGGAAGAAACGGACTTCGGCACCAAGGGAGTCATCGACCGGTACTTCGGCATTTCGTCGCGCGGCAGCACGCAGCGTCGCGAAATCGTCGCGGGCGTGACCACTTTCCTCGCGATGGTCTATTCCGTGTTCGTCGTGCCCGGCATGTTCGGCAAGGCCGGCTTCGACACGAGCGCGGTATTCGTCGCGGTCTGCCTCACCACCGCCTTCGGTTCGCTGCTGATGGGCCTGTGGGCGAAGCTGCCGATCGCGATCGGCTGCGCGATCTCGCTGACGGCGTTCACGGCGTTCGGCCTCGTGCTCGGCAAGGGCCTGCAGCCGACCGTCGCGCTCGGCGCCGTGTTCCTGATGGGCCTCGTGTTCACGGGCATTTCGGTCACCGGCGTGCGTTCGTGGATCCTGCGCAACCTGCCCGCGGGCGTCGCGCACGGCACCGGCATCGGCATCGGCCTGTTCCTGCTGCTGATCGCGTCGAACGACGTCGGTCTCGTGATCAAGAATCCGGGCGCCGGCCTGCCGGTCTCGCTCGGCCAGATCACCGCGTTCCCGGTCATCATGTCGGTCGTCGGCCTCGCCGCGATCTTCGGGCTCGAGAAGCGTCGCGTGCCCGGCGGCATCCTGCTCGTCGTGGTCGCAATCTCGCTGATCGGCCTCGCGTTCGATCCGGCCGTGAAGTATCGCGGCATCTTCGCGCTGCCGTCGCTGAGCGCACCGGGCCACGCCTCGCTGATCGGCGCGATGGACATCAAGGGCGCGCTGTCGATGGCCGTGCTGCCGAGCGTGCTGGCACTCGTGATGACCGCCGTGTTCGACGCGACCGGCACGATCCGCGCGGTCGCCGGTCAGGCGGGCCAGCTCGACGAGAACGGCCGCATCATCAACGGCGGCCGCGCGCTGACCGCCGATTCGGTCAGCTCGATCTTCTCCGGCTTCCTCGGCGGCGCGCCGGCCGCGGCCTACATCGAGTCGAGCGTCGGCGTGGCCGCCGGTGCGAAGACGGGCCTCGCGGCCGCGGTGGTCGGCGTGCTGTTCCTGATCGTGATGTTCTTCTCGCCGCTCGCGGGCCTCGTGCCGTCGTACGCAACGGCCCCCGCGCTGATGTACGTCGGCCTGCTGATGCTCGGCAGCGTGAGCAAGCTGCACATGGACGACATGGTCGATGCGATGTCGGGACTCGTGTGCGCGGTATTCATCGTGCTGACCGCGAACATCGTGACCGGCATCATGCTCGGCTTCTCGACGCTCGTGATCGGCCGCATCGCCAGCGGCGAATTCCGCAAGCTCAACGTCGGCACCGTGCTCATCGCGGCCGTGCTCGTCACGTTCTATCTCGGCGGCTGGGCGATCTGACCGCGCATCATGCGCGACGTCGCCGGCACAAGGGCGGCGCGCATCGGGACGATCCCGTCTCCTCCACCATCGTCGTTGATGGTCTCCAGGCCTGGAAACGCATGTTTCCAGGCCTTTTTTGTCGGTGCGGCCGGCGGTGCGGCGCGTCGCGCCGCGCGTGCGCACGCGGTGCTACGATCGCATTTTGTCCCCCGGAACGCCCATGAATCCGTTCGGCATCGTCTCTGAATCAGACACGCGGACCGCGGCGAGCAAGCCGCCTTTCATCCCGTCGTTCGGCTTCGTCGAAGTTCATGAATCCCGGCCGATCGACGCGCCGCCGTCGCGCATCATCGACGCCGTGGCCGCGCTCGACATGCGCGCCGATCCGGTCATCGATGCGCTGCTTGCCGTGCGCGAATCGCCGGCGGCCATCGCGCGTGCGCTGGCCAACCGCCCCGCCGAAGGCGCACGCGAACGCTTCGGCTTCGATACGTTCACGCTGCTGCATCGCGACGAGACGTCGCTGTCGCTGGGGCTCATCGGACGCTTCTGGCGCCCGACGCCCGACGTGCGCACGATCGACGACGCCGAGGCCTTCGTCCGGCACGACGATCCGCGCGATGCGAAGCTGGTGCTGCGGTTCGAGGTCGTCGGACTGTCTTCCGGCACGCGGCTGCTGCGCACCGAAACCTTCGTGCACTGTCCGAGCACGCGCACGCGCCTGCTGTTTCTGCCGTACTGGCTCGCAATCCGGCTCGCGAGCGGCTGGATCCGCCGCCGCACGCTCGCGGCCGTCGAACTGGCGCTTGCCTGACACACCCGGCCGCCACGATATCTTCACGCGGTGCGTCGTAGCGCGGCGCATCGCGACGACGTCACGCCCCGCATGCACCGTCATCTGCAATCCTGATCGGTTCGCCGTCGATCTCGACGAAGAAATGCCGTACCGTGCCCCGCGGTTTTTGTTCCGCCCGGCGTTCGCCGCCGCGGCGCGCTACCCTATCGATCTTCGCGCCGGCGCCCCGGCCCGCCGCCAGATCCGAACCGATCGATGACCCGCATCCGAAACCACCTGAACATCGCGCAACTCCAGGCGTTCGTCTCCGCCGCGCATCTCAAGAGCCTGCGCGCCGCCGCGCGCGAACTCGGCGTCACGCAGCCCGCGATCACGCACACGATCCGCGAACTCGAGTCGGCGCTGAACGCGGAACTGCTCGCGCGCAGCGTGCGCGGCGTCGAGCTGACCGCGTGCGGCCATGCGCTGCTGCCGCGCGCCGAGCAGCTGCTCGGCGACATGCGCCGCACCGTCGAGGCCGTCGAGCAGGTGAAAGGCGAGATGTCCGGACGTGTCGCGGTCGGCACGATGCCGTCGATCGCGCTGACCGCGCTGCCGCGCGCGGTCACCGCATTCCGCCAGTCGATGCCGAACGTGAGCCTGCATCTGGTGGAATTGACGGTGCCGGACGCGCTCGCGCAATTGCGCAACGGCACGCTCGACATCGCTGCGATGCACCATGTGCCCGCGCTCGACCGCGATTTCACGCAGGTGCCGCTGCTGTCGACCGAGTTCACCGTCGTGATGCGCGAAGGCCACCCGCTCGCGCACGCGCGCCGGTTAGAGGAACTGCTCGACGCCGAATGGATCGTCACGGTCGGGGCCGAGCAATTCCCGCACAGCGTGATGGTCGGAATGTTCGAGGCGCGCGGGCTGCCGCTGCCGAAGCGCCTGCTGCGCTCGCCGATGTCGTTCGCGGTGACGCTCGGGCTCGTGGCGCGCTCCGACGTGATCGGCTGCTTCACGCGCCCGCTGGCCGCGATGGTGGCGCCGCTCGGGATTCGCACGGCCGACCTCGACGAAAGCATGCCGCGCTTCGACCTGTCGATCATCGCGCGCCGCGACCTGCTGCCGACGCCGGCCGTATCGCAATTCGTCACCTGCCTGCAGCGCGCGGTCAACGAAACGCTCGGTTGAATCGTTCCTACGTCTGAAACGGTCGTGCGCCGCACGCATGGCCGTCGGGTCCGGTATCGGGGCATGTCCTAGGCGCCCTGCCGGTATTTTGTCTTGATAATCTTGCGCACGTCGCGCGCCCGCATCGGGCAGCGAAACGGACAGCTCGACGCGAAGCCGCGCCGGGCCGAAGGCTTACGGCGCGGCACAACCGCGCACCCATCGAACAAAACGAGGAGTCACCGAGTGAAAAAGATTCTTGCGGCTGTGACCGTAGCCCTGCTCGCCGTATCGGCCGGCACTGCATACGCGAAGGACTGGACGACCGTGCGCTTCGGCGTCGACGCAAGCTACCCGCCTTTCGAATCGAAAGGCGCTGACGGCAAGGTGGTCGGGTTCGACGTCGACCTCGGCAACGAAATCTGCCGCCGCATGAACGCGAAGTGCGTGTGGATCGAAAACGACTTCGACGGGATGATCCCGGCGCTGAAGGCACGCAAGTTCGACGGCGTCCTGTCGTCGATGTCGATGACGCCGGCGCGCCAGGAACAGATCGCGTTCTCGTCGAAGCTGTTCAACACGCCGACGCGCCTCGTCGCGAAGAAGGGTGCCGGCCTGATGCCGACGGCCGAATCGCTGAAGGGCAAGTCGGTCGGCGTCGAGCAGGGCACGATCCAGGAAACCTACGCGAAGACGTACTGGGCGCCGAAGGGCGTGAACGTCGTGCCTTACCAGAACCAGGACCAGGTCTACGCCGACCTGATCTCCGGCCGTCTGGACGGCGCGCTGCAGGACGCGGTGCAGGCTGAAATCGGCTTCCTGAAGACGCCGCGCGGCGCGAGCTTCGATTTCGCCGGCAAGGATATCGACGATCCGAAGACGCTCGGCAACGGCGCCGGCATCGGCCTGCGCAAGGAAGACACCGACCTGAAGGCGAAGATCGACGGCGCGATCGCCGGCATGCGCAAGGACGGCACGTACGACAAGATCGCGAAGAAGTACTTCGATTTCGACGTGTACGGCAAGTAACACCGCGCAACGCGCGCTTCGCATCCGCGCAGACGGGCTCCGCAAGGAGCCCGTTTTTTTTGCCCGCGCGCGACGAAAGACTGCGGGGCACGCATGCACGACGGGCCGCGGCACCGTTATTTTTTACGCAACAACCCGATGATTCGTAAAGGAAATCGACTTGCCCGGCGCGCGGTTTGATAGGTTCGCGCAAGGCAACGTACAATCGATCTTCCACGCATACCGGATCACTCGCGGCTGCGCCGCCCTCCCCTCATCATGCAAACGCAGACCCATCCGCTGATTTCCCCCGCCGTCGGCACCGAACGCCAGATCACGAGCTTCCACTACGGCCCGCGCGGCCAGAAGAAGGTCTACATCCAGTCGTCGCTGCACGCGGACGAACTGCCCGGCATGCTGGTCGCCGCGCTGCTGCGCCGCAAGATCGCCGCGCTCGAGACGGCCGGCAAGCTGCGCGGCGAGGTGATCATCGTCCCGGTGCCGAACCCGATCGGCCTGTCGCAGCATGTGTTCGGCGATCACCTCGGCCGCTTCGAGCTCGGCTCGATGCAGAACTTCAACCGCAATTTCTACGATCTCGCGGCGCTCGTGCTGCCGCGCATCGAAGGCCGCCTGACGAACGACGCGCAGCGCAACCTCGCCGCGGTACGCGCCGCGATGCGCGAGGCGCTGGACGAACAGAAGCCGCGCACCGAACTCGAATCGCAGCGCCTCGCACTGCAGAAACTGTCGTTCGACGCCGACATCGTGCTCGACCTGCATTGCGACAGCGACGCGGTGATGCACCTGTATACGAACCCCGATCTGTGGGAAGACGTCGAGCCGCTGTCGCGCTATCTGGACGCGCAGGCGTCGCTGCTCGCGCTGAATTCGGTCGGCAATCCGTTCGACGAGATCCACAGCTTCTGCTGGTCGGATCTGCGCAACCGCTTCGGCGATCGCTTTCCGATCCCGAACGGCGCGATCTCCGTCACGGTCGAACTGCGCAGCGAGCGCGACGTGTCGTACGAACTCGCGGAGAAGGACGCGCAAGCGATCGTCGAATACCTGACCGAGCGCGGCGTCATCGACGGCACGCCGGCGCCGCTGCCGCCGCTCGCGCATCCGGCCACGCCGCTCGCGGGCACCGATCCGCTCGTCGCACCGGTGTCGGGCGTGATCGTGTTCCGCACGCCGGTCGGCGCGTGGATCGAGGCCGGCCAGGACGTGGCCGACATCGTCGATCCGCTGACCGATCGCGTGATCACGCTGAAGAGCAGCGTGTCGGGCGTGCTGTACGCGCGCCAGATCGTGCGCTTCGCGACCGCCGGGATGGAAGTCGCGCGGATCGCCGGCGCGACGCCGATCCGCACCGGGTCGCTGCTGTCGGCCTGAGCCCCTGAACCCCTGCGCCGCCTGAGTAGCGGCCGGCCCGCGCGCCGCAGCACGGCGCGCCAACGAAATCGCCCGCTTGCGCGGGCGATTTGCTTTTCGGTCTGGCGCGATGCCCGCGACGCGGGCTGGCCACGGCCGAGATTCAGAACGCCGGCACGATCGCACCGCCGAACTTCTGGTCGATGAACTTGCGCACGTCGTCCGATTCATAGGCCGCGACGAGCTTCTTCACCCACGGCTTGTCCTTGTCCTGCGCGCGCACCGCGATCAGGTTCGCATACGGCCCGCGCAGATCCTCGATCGCGATCGCATCCTTCACCGGCGTGAGCCCGGCCTTCACCGCGTAGTCGGTGTTGATCGACGCGGCGTCGAGGTCGGGCAGCGCGCGCGGCAACTGCGCGGCGTCGAGCTCGACGATCCTGATCTTCTTCGGATTCTCGGCGACGTCGAGCGGCGTCGCGTTCACGCCGTTCGTGCCGGCGCCCGCCTTCAGCTTGATCACGCCGTATTTCTGCAGCAGCAGCAGCGCACGGTTGCCGTTCGACGGATCGTTCTGGATCCCGACCTTCGCGCCCACCGGCAAGTCCTTGAGCGACTTGAGCTTCTTCGAATAGAAGCCCATCGGCGCCGTGTACGTCAGCCCGACGTTGACGATCCTGTAGCCGCGCTGCTTGATCTGGCTGTCGAGAAACGGCTGGTGCTGGAAACCGTTCGCATCGAGGTCGCCCGCGTCGAGCGCCGCGTTCGGCTGCACGTAGTCGTTGAATTCGATGACCTTGATCGCGAGGCCTTCGCGTGCGGCGACTTTCGTCACCTCGGTCCAGATCTGCGCGTCGGGGCCGCTCATCGTGCCGATCTTCAGCGTCTGGGAGTCGGCGTGCGCGCCGGGCGCGGCAAAGGCCAGCGCCGCGGCAAGCGCGCCGAGGCCGGTCAGGATCGAACGTCGCATGGTGTCCTCTTGTCCCGTGTCGTTGTTGAAGCGCGCATCGTGGCACGGGGGCCGGAACGGCACCAACCAAGCTTATTTCATGTACATATTCCGGATCCCGATCGAATCTCAGGCGGAATCGGTATAACTCCGTGCTGTACAACCGGGCAGAATCCAGTGTCGCTTCGGCACCACAGATTCGTCATATGACAAAGCCTGTCACATTCATTACGTGACCCGCCGATAAAGTTGCGACCGGTCCGTGAAAGCGCCCATAGAGAGCGCCGGAACCGCAACTGGACACGCCATTTACTCGCTCGGAGAATCCTTTGAACAAGAAACTGTTGACCATCGCCATCCTTGCAGCAACGGCTGGCGCGGCACACGCACAAAGCAGCGTGACCCTGTATGGCGTCATCGATGCCGGTATCAGCTACGTGAACCACAGCAAGACCGCGAACGGCGGCAGCGGCAAGCTGTTCAAGTACGACGACGGCGTGGCCCAGGGCAGCCGTTGGGGCCTGCGCGGCACCGAAGACCTCGGTGGCGGCCTGAAGGCAATCTTCGTGCTCGAAAACGGCTTCAACAGCGGCAACGGCACGATCGGCCAGGGTGGCGCGATCTTCGGCCGTCAAGCCTATGTCGGCCTGAGCCAGTCGCAATACGGCACGGTCACGTTCGGCCGCCAGTACTCGTTCTCGACCGACATCCTCGGTTCGAACTACTCGACGGGCGGCAACACGGTCGCGGGTAACTACGCGTACCACGTGAACGACATCGACCAGCTCACGTCGAGCCGCATCAACAACTCGGTGAAGTTCCAGAGCGCGAACTACGCCGGCTTCACGTTCGGCGCGTTGTACGGCTTCTCGAACTCGACCGACTTCGCCGGCGCCCCGTCGACGACGACGGGCACCACGACGACGGCCGGTTCGTCGCGCGCATACAGCTTCGGCCTGAACTACGCGAACGGCCCGTTCGCACTCGGCGCCGCATACACGGACATCCGCTTCCCGAGCCAGTCGACGCCGGCATTCTCGACGTCGATCGCGAACATCGCGCTGACGAACATCCGCGACCTGCGCACGTACGGCGTCGGCGGCCGCTACATCTTCGGCCCGGCAACGGCATGGCTGCTCTGGACGCGCACGCAGTTCACCCCGATCGCGGCTGGCGCATCGGGCACGTTCTACAACGCGTATGAAGCAGGCGTGAAGTACGCGATCACGCCGGCCCTGTCGGCAGCAGCGGGCTACACGTACACGAACGCAACGCAAAGCGGCAACTCGGCGCACTGGAACCAGGGCAACCTGGGCCTCGACTATGCGCTCAGCAAGCGTACGGACGTGTACGGCCTGGTTGTCTACCAGAAGGCGTCGGGCAACGGCGTGCAAGCGCAGATCGGTTCGAGCACGAGCTACTTCAGCACGTCGGGCAACGGTTCGTCGAACCAGCTGGCCGCTCGCGTCGGTATCCGTCACAAGTTCTAAAGCATCCGCTTAACTGTCCGCTCATTTCGCGGACGACGACGGCAAGAAGCGCCCCGCTCCACGCGGGGCGCTTTTTTATGGGCTTTTAAGTTTCGCTTAATTCTGGGCTGAGAGGATGCTCTCACCCCCCCTGTTGGCCGCCTGAGCATCGGCGGCTTTTTTTTTGAGACCCACTACGGCACCGGCATCAACTGCCCACAAGACAGGATCGGAGCCCAAGATGATCGAAGATACCGTTTTCAGCCATCTGCACGCGATTCTGACGCGCCGGCATTCGCTGCCCGTCCAGAGCTGCCGCGTGTCGGTGGAAATGCAGCGCCCGTGGGGCCGCCCGTACCGGCTCGTCGAATGGACGATGCATCTCGACGCGCCCGCGCGACGCCAGATCGTGCCGGCCGAATCGACCGACGAAGAGATCGCCGAGGTCGTCGCGTCGCACGTGCCGGGCCGACTGTACGGCGACGGCCGGCTGCAATTCTGACTCCCTCCGTTACCCGCCGTTGCCCGCATCGCGGCCGGCCCGCACGCATCGTGCGGCACTCGGTCTCGTTTGACGCGGCAACGAATTCTGCTACGCTGCGCGTTTTCGTCCACGCAACACACGATGGAAAACGCATTCAACGAACGCGGCGTGATGGTCACGCGCAACGGCCTGTCGGCCACCGGGCAGGTCTTCCCGCTGCGTGACATCCGCAACGTCGATGTCGTCAAGATCCCGAAGAATCGCCTCGTGCCGTCGCTGATCTCGCTGATCGGCGTGGCCACCGCCGTCGCAGGCGGCATCGGCGCATCGAGCGCCGCGCTGGTCGTCGGCGTGATGCTCGCCGTCGTCGGCTATCTCGCCTGGACCACGCAGGACATCACATACCGGCTGATGGTCGAAATGCCCGACGGCAAGCGCGAAGCGCTGTCCAGCGTCGACGCCGAATTCGTCGAGCGCGTCGCGCAAGTCGTGCGCGATGCACGGACGGCGACGGCCGCCGGCTGATTTCCGCTGCGCGCGCCGACCACCTACTATTGAATGAGCGGCACGCCGCCGCGTCGTTCGAGGAGGTCGGCATGAACGCCCAATCGCTGTCCGGCATGCTGCGCGCGCAGGAACTGCTGCTCGTCTCGATGATCCGCGCGCTGCCGCCCGACACACGCAGCGTGCTCGTCGACCTCTACGCCGAACAGCTCGCGTTCGCCGAACAGGCCGGCTTCGAAGGCCACGGCGATCGCGCGACGCACGACGCGTTCATCGCGCATGCGCGCAACCTGCTGATTCGTATCGAATCGCTGGCCTAGGGCCGGCCCGCTTTCACCGCATGTCTCGCCGCGCGGCCCGCCCGATCCGCGCCGACGCTGCGCGTCCGCACGCGCCGCTTTTCGCCCTTGAATCGATAATAATTCTCATTTACAACGGCGAAATTATCCATTTCCTGTCAATTCTCCGTTCGCCGCCAGCCGCGCGCGAACGGGCCAGCCAGGTGAACGCGCCACCCCGCCAGCCTTCGGGCTAGTCATCGTCAATGGGAGACCACCTGTGCATTGCTATCCGGCGACGGGCCGCCACCGGTCATGGTGCCGGCGTAGCACGCGCGTATCGTCGCGTCCGCGCGGCAACCTCGCTCAATGCTCGACGTCCGCGACACCGAACGTCCGCATTTTCCATCCCAGCCGCACCGCAAGCATGCGCGTCGTGAAGCCCGCCGCCAGCGCGACCACCGACGCCAACCCGGCATCGATGCCGAGATGCTGGATCCCGACGTACAGCGTGCCCGTGAAGAACGCGACGCTCGCATACAGTTCCTCGCGCAGGATCAGCGGCATCTCGTTGCACAGCAGGTCGCGCAGCATCCCGCCGCAGACACCCGTGATCGCGCCGGCCAGCACGACGATGATCGGCGCGGCGCCCGTCGACGCGCCGATATCGCAGCCGATGATCGTGAACGCCGCGAGACCGATCGCGTCGACGGTGACGAACAGCGTCTTCATCCGCGCGACGTGCCGCGCGGCCCATGACGCGACGGTCGCCGCGGCGAGCGTGATCACGAGGTACTCGGGATGCACGATCCAGCCGAGCGGATAGTGGCCGAGCAGCACGTCGCGCACCGTGCCGCCACCGAGCGCCGTCACCGCGCCGACGAGCGCGAGCCCGAAGCGGTCCATCCCGCGCCGCATGCCCATCAGCGCGCCCGACATCGCCTCCGCGACGATCGCGATCAGATAAAGCGTATGCATCGCGCGCCTCAGTCCTGGGTACGGAACAGGTCGAGCACGCGTTCGCGCTCGGCCGCATCGACGGCTGCGGGCATCGGTTCGTCGGGCTTGCCCTTCTCGCCCGATGCATCCGGCGCCTCGGAGGCCGGTGCGCCGCCGCACGCGAAGCGGCTGCGGATGAACGGCGGCACGTCTGCCGTGCACGTGCCGCGCGTGTATTCGGCGTACACGAAATCACCGTCGACGAGCGCGACGTCCTGCGGCGGCGTCGCATCGACCGGCGTGCGTCCGTCGACGGCCGTCTTCATGTAGTCGAGCCAGACCGGCAGCGCGAGCGTCGCGCCGGTCGCGCGTCCCATCGGGCGCGGCGTGTCGTAGCCGAGCCACGCGACCGCGACGATCCCCGACGAGTAGCCAGCGAACCAGACGTCCTTCGATCCGTTCGACGTGCCCGTCTTGCCGGCCGCGTCGTCGCGACGCAAGGCGAGCGCGCCACGCGCGGTGCCGGCCTTCACGACGTCGCGCAGCATGCTGTCCATCACGAACGCGTTGCGCGCCGACACGACGCGCGCGCCTTCAGGCGTCGTCGCCTCGTACATCGCGCCGCCGTGACGCTGCTTCACCGACAGGATCAGGCGCGGCTCCATCCGCGTTCCGCCGTTCGCGAACACGCTGTATGCGCTCGCGAGTTCGAGCGGCGTCACCGCGCCCGCGCCGAGCGCGAGCGGCAACGACGCCGGATTGCGCTGCGCGTCGAAACCAAAATGCACCGCGTGCTGCTGCACGTAGCGCGCGTCGGCGGCCTGCATCAGGCTGACCGCAACCAGGTTCTTCGAGCGGACGAGCCCGCGCCGCACCGGAATGAAGCCCTCGTAGCGGTTGCCGAAATTGCGTGGGCGCCACGGCCGCGCGCCGGTTTCCTCATGGGTGAGCGTGCGCTGCGTGTCGTCGACCAGCACGCCCGGAAAGTAGCCCTTCTCCAGCGCCGCCGAATAGACGAACGGCTTGAAGCTCGAACCCGGCTGGCGATACGCCTGCAGCGCATGGTCGAACACGTTGCGGTTGAAATCCGCGCCGCCGACGAGCGCGAGCATGTCGCCCGTCGCCGCATCCAGCGACACGAGCGCGCCTTCGAGCCCGTTGCGCGCATCGCGCTTCGTGCCCGGCTGCCGGCTCAGCGTGCGCTGGAGCGCGGCTTCGGCCGCGCGCTGGTCGCGCATCGAGATCGTCGTGGTCACGTCGAGGCCGAGCGTATAGGCGTCGTCGCGAAAGCGCTCGACCATCATCCGGCGCGCGCGCTCCGCGACGTACGGCGCCGCGATGATGCCGGGCGGCGGCGTGGTCGCCAGCGCGATCGGCATGTCGGCCGCGGCGCGATACGTCGCGTCGTCGAGCTCGCCGAGCGCATGCATGCGGCCGAGCACGTAGTTGCGCCGCGCGGTCGCGCGCGCCGGATTGACGACCGGATTGAACGCGGACGGCGCCTTCGGCAATCCGGCGAGCACGGCCGCTTCGCCCGCGCTCAGCGCGTCGAGCCGCTTGCCGAAATACACATTCGCGGCCGCCGCGAACCCATATGCGCGCTCGCCGAGATAGATCTGGTTCATGTAAAGCTCGAGCAGCTTGTCCTTGCTGTACTCGCGCTCGAGCTTGATGGCCATCAGGATCTCGGCGAGCTTGCGGCTCAGCACCTTGTCGCGCGTCAGGTAGAAGTTGCGCGCGACCTGCATCGTGATCGTGCTGCCGCCCTGCCCCGGCTGTCCCGTCACGACGTTCGCGAACGTTGCGCGCGCGAGGCCGCCGATATCGATCGCACCGTGCTGGTAGAACTTCGCGTCCTCGGCCGCGAGCAGCGCGTGCCGCATGAGCGGCGGAATGCGTTCGAGCGGCACGAACTCGCGGCGCTCGACGCCGTACTCGGCCAGCAGCTCGCCATCGCGCGAGAAAATCCGCAGCGGCAGCGCGGGACGATAGACGGCCAGGTGCTCGACGGATGGCAGCTGCGTCCAGATGCGGTGGATCGTCCATGCGCCGATGCCCGCGCACGCGAGCGTCAGGCCGACCAGCGCACCCGCGAGCATGCGCCATGCACGGCGCGGCGACGTAGGAGGCGGTGCCGGTGGCGGCGGAAGATTGGCTGGGTGATCGGTCATGCAGGCTCCTTCTTCAATGCGGCGAACGCGGGCGCGCAACAGGCGCCCGTCGGTCACGGAAGGCGCGCATTGTCGAAGGGATGCCGGGATACCGGAACATTCTTTAGCCTAAGTTTTGCTAGCTAAATTTTATTTAGGAAGGGTTGCGCGGGCAGCTGTGCCGGGCGAACCGCGCGGCGCACGAGCCAGTTCGCCTGTACCATCGTCTGCATGTTCGACACGTACCTGCGCCTGTGGGACCTCGTTCCCGACGGCGGCCCGATCCTGACCGCGAGCGGCGGCGTGCTGCCCGTCGTCTGGCACGCGCGGCCCGCGATGCTGAAGGTCGCGACCTGCGACGAAGAGCGCCGAGGCAATGCGCTGATGACCTGGTGGAACGGGGATGGCGCCGCGCGCGTGTGGCTGCACGACAGCGACGCGGTGCTGCTCGAACGCGCGCAACCGGCACCCACGCTCATCGGCCTGTCCGTCGCGGGCCACGACGACGATACGATCCGGATCGCATGCCGCGTGGTCGCGCGGCTGCATGCGCATCGCGCACCGGCAACGCCCGAGGTCGTGCCGCTGACTGACTGGTTCCACGCGCTGCTGTCGCACGACACGGGCGATGACACGCTGCGGCGTTCGGCCGCGACGGCGCACCGGCTGCTGGCCGCGCCGCCCGTCGACGACGTCGTGCTGCACGGCGACATCCATCACGGCAACGTGCTGCACTTCGGCGATCGCGGCTGGCTGGCGATCGACCCGAAGGGGCTGCGCGGCGACCGCGCGTTCGATTACGCGAACCTGTTCTGCAATCCCGCGCACGACATCGCCGTCGATCCCGCCCGTTTCGCGCGGCGCTGCGCGCTCGTCGCCGAGGCCGCGCAACTCGACCGCCGCAGGTTGCTGCAGTGGGTCCTCGCCTGGGCCGGCTTGTCCGCGGTCTGGCTGATGGAGGACGACCTGCCGCCCGATACGCGTGTGCAGGTCGCGAGGATGGCTGCCTCGGCGCTCGACGAGTAGCGTGCGACGGCCGTCACCCCGTCGGCTGCATCGCGTAGCGGCGCCCATGAAAAAACCCGCCGGCATGCACCAGCGGGTTTTCGTGTCCGACGTGCGCGACGCTTAGCGCGCCGGATTCAGCGTCAGGTTCATGTGACGGTTCACATCCTTGTACAGCAGGTAACGGAAGCGGCCGGGGCCACCCGAATAGCATGCCTGCGGGCAGAACGCGCGCAGCCACATGAAGTCGCCCGCTTCCACCTCGACCCAGTCCTGGTTCAGGCGATAGACGGCCTTGCCTTCGAGCACGTACAGGCCGTGCTCCATCACGTGCGTCTCGGCGAACGGAATCACGCCGCCCGGCTCGAACGTCACGATGTTCACGTGCATGTCGTGACGCATGTCGCTCATGTCGACGAAGCGCGTCGTCACCCATGCGCCGTTGGTGCCCGGCATCGGGATCGGCTCGACGTCCTGCTCGTTGGTCACGAACGCTTCCGGCAGCGCAATACCGTCGACGACCTGGTAGTGCTTGCGGATCCAGTGGAAACGCACGGCGGCATCGCTGACGTTGTGCAGCGTCCAGTCGGCGCCCGGCGGGATGAAGGCGTAGCCGCCCGGCTTCAGCGTGTGCTGCTTGCCTTGCAGCGTCAGTTCGGCCTCGCCTTCGACGACGAACAGCACGGCTTCGGCGTTCTTGTCCTGCTCGGGCTTGTCGCTGCCGCCACCCGGATTCACTTCGACGATGTACTGCGAGAAGGTTTCGGCGAAACCCGACAGCGGACGCGCGATCACCCACAGGCGCGTGTTGGTCCAGAACGGCAGCCAGCTGGTGACGATGTCGCGCATCACACCCTTCGGAATGACCGCGTACGCCTCGGTGAACATCGCACGATCGGTCAGCAGATCGGTCTGCGGCGGGTGGCCGCCATGCGGCGCGTAATACGTTGTCTTAGACATAAAGCATCCAGGCAATGGGTTGGTCCGGCCCCGGGTGGCAACGGCAGGCGCGGCACGCGTGTGGGGCACGCATGCGGCGGCGGGACATCGCTGCCGGGGTGGCTTGAAAGCGCGGGCGCCTTCGTTCGGTCGGCCAGGCTTCGCGACGGGCCCGCCCGGTTCAGCGGGCGGGGGCGAGCCATGCTTGCGGGTCCGGCGGCCGGGCCGCGGACACTCGGGGTCATGCGGCGGGGCACGGGGGACGGCACGGTTCGATTCCGTACGCGGGCAGCGCTGACGATAGCGAAGTCGATCCCGATCGACCAATTAAATGTTGCGATGACATCCATTCGATTTCGCACTACCCGCCATTGCGCGCGATGGCCCGTGAACGCGTGCCGCGGACACGTCCGCGCATCAGGGAAATCCTGATGACCGGGCGGCAACGCGTCGATCGACGAGTGCGAAATGAGGATGACCGAACCTGCGCGGCTGCATGTCGATGCAACTGGCGATGTCGTCTACAAGCGGGAAAGGTGAAGCGGGAGAGAGCGTGCCAACCCGTCGAGCGGGGTCGGGCATGGACTGCCGGAGAGGGTGAAGGGCCGCCGGTCTTGCCGGCGACGGCGGCCCGGCTGAGGCCGCCGGGCCGGCTGTCGGATCGGGTGCCGACGTGCCGGGCGCGCCGGTGCGCAAGCCGCGCACCGTGCCGCGCCCGCGGCGATCAGTCCCAGTCGCGGTGGTGGCGATGCTTGCGGTGACGATAGCCGCGATCGCCGTGATCGCGTTCGTACGAGCTGCGCGACATGTTGCCGCCCAGCGCCGCGCCCGCGCCACCGCCGACGGCCGCGCCCAGCAGGCCGCCCGTGCGGCCGCCCATTGCGTTGCCGGCTGCGGTGCCTGCGCCGCCGCCGAGGGCGCCGCCGATGATTGCACCGGTGCGCTCGCGACGGTTCGACGTCACGGCACCACCCGCGCCGCCGCCGATCGCGCCGCCGATGACGGAGCCGGTGCTGCCACCGACCGCGCCACCGACCGCTGCGCCGGCAACCCCGCCGAGCGCGCCGCCAAGCGCATTGTTCAGGTCACCGGCCATTGCCGGCAGTGCGGTCGCGCCGGTCAACGCGGCGACGACGAGAGCGGGGGCGATTTTCTTCCACATTCCCGTATTCTTCCTTGTTCGCAATCTGGTTATCGAAAGTCCGCTCGATACGACGATCTGAATCGATCGACGTCGATGCCGGCATTGTGCCGAATCCCGGACCAATTCATTTCAATGAGCTTGCGGCGAAGAATAGCACCGGTCGAGCCGGCTTGCCGTCGACATTCTGGTAACAAGTTGTTTACCGGAAGAGGACCGGAAAAGGTTGCCGGAAACCGCCGCCAAAGCACGCCGGCAGGGGCTCCGGCCATGGTCAAGCCCCGTTTTTCGGCAATGCCGAACGTGCCCGTCGCGCGGGTTCGGACACACGTGGCAACACATCGGAGGCGCGCCGCGAGCCGGCGGCATCGCCCGGGTCGTTCGGGCCATACGAGGGTCAGTACACACCCGGAATCAGCCGCCAGGTGTGCGCGCAGTACGCGTCGTATTCGGCGCCGAATTGCGCGCGCAGCAGCGCCTCCTCGGAACGGATGCGCGCGACGAGCGGGATCATCGTCAACGCGACGAGCAGCAGCCCGACGCCCGAGCGGAACGCCAACGCCCAGCCGGCCGCATTGACGAGCAGGCCGAGATAGCTCGGGTTGCGGATCCTGCGATAGATGCCGTCCGTCACCAGCGTATGGCCGGGCTGGATCGCGACGAGCCCGCTGAAGCGCTTGCCGAGCACGAACACGGGCCAGATGCGCAGCACGCCGCCCGCGACGTACAGCACGACGCCGATCCAGCGCACCGTGGCGCCGCCGAAGGTCCACACGTCGAGCCGGTCGGTCAGCGCCGGCACATACGCGAGCAGCAACCCGCTGGCGCCGAAGGCCGCGAGCACCCAGCGATTGTCGCGGTTCTCGCGCTCGCCGGTGCTCAGGTTGCCCTCGGTCAACAACGCGACAGCGGCCAGCGCGAGCGTTGCGACGGCGATGACGGTCAGTTGCGGATGCGAGAAGAAGGCGGCAAACCCACCGATGCCGAGCACGGCGAGCCCGAGATAGACGAGCGTGGAGACGCTCGCAGCGATTGCGAACTTGCGCGTAACGGCCATGGCTTGCCTCGCCGGAGGGGGCTTTCCTGTGAAGTATAGGAACCCGGGCGGGCGATGCGCACGCGAGCCGTCATGCGGCGCGCGAGTTTTCCCTGCGAGAGGCGGCGGCGCGTCGAACGACGCGCTCGATCGACGTGCGGGCGGCGCCCGCGGCCGCCGCCCGGTCAGCGAATGCGGAAGTTGCCGCCGATTCCGACGCTGACCGGCGGTGCGTAATAGGCCGGCGCATAGCCGTAGTAGGCCGGCGCGGGCGCGTAGCCGTAAGGCGGCGCGACATAGCAGCCGGACAGGCCGCCGATCAGCGCAAACGTGATGAGAACTTTGTACATGGCTCGATTCCCGGCAAGAAGGACACGTCGCATCGCGCGAAAGCCGTGCCGTCGCAGCCCTTGACGGCCGGCCCGAAGAGGCAACCGGCGGCAACCGGCCCGTCCTGTCGCTCGATGCAGCAATGCGCGGAGTCTAGCGCCGGAGCCGCCAGGCCGAGTTTCGCGAGCGGTTACACGTGTTACGTGGTGTGACCGCTGAAACAGGTGCGAACGGCGTCGCCGCACGCGCCCGCTGGCGCCGCCCGAATCACGAGCCGTCCATGCGTTACACGAAACGCGCGCGGATACGCTCGGCGAGCGATTCGAGCGTGGCCGCGTCGGCGATGTCGCGCGCGTGCATCCGCAGGTCGACGCCTTCCCAGCGCGGAATCACGTGGAAATGCACGTGCGGGACCGTCTGGCCCGCCGCCGCGCCGTTGAACTGGCCGATGAACACACCGTCCGGCACGAGCGCCGCGCGCACGGCCGCCGCGACGCGCTGCGTCATGCGGATGCCGGCCGCCGCCGCGTCGCCGGACAGCTCGAAGATCTGCGCGGCCGGCTCCTTCGGGATCACGAGCACGTGACCGTCGGCCTGCGGCATGAGATCCATGATCGCGAGCGTTGCGTCGTCTTCGGCGACCTTCACGCACGGCAGTTCGCCGCGCAGGATCCGGGCGAACGGGTTGTTGTTGTCGTAGGACATGGCGTTTTCCGATTTTGCGATTGCGGTTTGACTGGGAACGATGCCGGACGATTATCGGCCGACGGCGGGTCGGATTTCAACTTGTCAGGCCGTGTCGCGATCGCGGTGAACAATGCATGCCGGCTCGCGTGTCGTGTCGCTCGCCGGGTGGAATATCCGGCCGTCGCCATCCGTTTATTCCGAGTGCGGGTTCGCACGGCAAGACCGCGGATCCGCGCCGGACCGATCCCAACGCGCTGGTGGTCGGCCCGACCGGCCTCGCGTACGCCCCGAACATCGACGTGCCGTATGTCGCGTCCACCGACGACAACACGAATACCGCGACGATCTGGACACTGCGTTCGGACGACAACAACGCACAATGACGCACCACGTGGACGGGCCGAATGCGGCCCGTTCGAACCTGCTCGATCGACACATGCGATTCGCACACGCCGGGCACCATGCCGCCTGATCGACGCCGCCCGGCGTCGCCACTCCCGCGATTGCCACCGCTCGCCCGAACCTGCGACACTGCCGGATCGTTGCCGGCCGGCACGCCACCGAGGACGCTCGCGCATGACGATCCCCTTCAAATCGCTGATCCTGCGCGGCGTCGCCGTCGCGCTCGTCGCCGCGCTCGGCTATACCGGCTACATGCTGTCGCGGCTCGCCCCGATCGCGACGGGTTATGCCGCGAAGGCGCTGTGTTCCGGCGTGTTCGTGTCGGGCCGTCCGGCCGCGTCGGTGATCGATGTCGACATCATGGCCGGCGTGCACCCGCTGCTGAAACTGGTGCGCCCGTCGATCGATCCCGAGCATCATCGTGCCGTCGCAACGTTCGCCGGGTTCGCGCCACGCGAGGCGGACTTCCGGCCCGGGCTCGGCTGCACGCTCGCGCTCGGGCCGTCGCCCGGCGTGCTGCCGGCGGCGCTGCCGCCCGTCCCCGATCCGCCGCCCGCGCAGGAAGCGGCGCCGGCCGCACCGCCCGCCGGCATCGACGCACGCAAGCTGCAGGCCGCGCTCGACCGCGCGTTCGATGAACCCGATCCGGCGCGGCCGCGGCGCACCCGCGCGGTCGTCGTGATGTGGCGCGGCCAGGTCATCGCCGAACGCTATGCGCCCGGCTTCACGGCCGACACGCCGCTACCCGGCTGGTCGATGACGAAGACCGTCACGGCCGCGCTGGCCGGCATGCTCGTCGCGCAGCACAAGCTGTCGCCGGACGCGTCGGCGCTGCTGCCGGAATGGCGCGACAGCGGCGACCCGCGCGCGGCGATCACGCTCGACGAGCTGCTGCGGATGACGAGCGGCCTGCAATTCAACGAGGACTACGACGACCCGCTGTCCGACGTTGCCGTGATGCTGTTCACGCAGCCGGACACCGCGCGCTTCGCGTCGGCCAAGCCGCTCGCCGCGCGGCCCGGCACGCAGTGGTACTACTCGAGCGGCACGAGCGCGATCGTCGCGCGTGTGATGCGCGAGGCGATGGGCGGCACCGAGCGCGACTACCTCGCGTTTCCGCGCCGCGCGTTGTTCGCGCCGCTCGGGATGCGCAGCGCGGTGTTCGAACCCGATGCGGCCGGCACGCTCGGCAGCGCGTCGTTCATGTATGCGAGCGCGCGCGACTGGGCGCGCTTCGGGCAGCTTCTGCTGCAGGACGGGGTGTGGGACGGGCAGCGGCGGCTCCCGGAAGGCTGGGTGCGCTACCTGACGCGCGCAACGCCGCTGTCGACGCGCGGAGAATTCGGCGCGCATCTATGGGTCAAGGTGCCGGAGCCGTTCAACGATCGCGATCCGCACGCGCGTCCCCTGCCCGCCGATGCGTTTCATGCGGTCGGCCATGAAGGCCAGTTCGTGAGCGTGGTGCCGAGCCGCAAGCTGGTGGTCGTGCGGCTCGGTCTGTCGCGGCCGGAATCCGCGTGGAATCACGAGGCGTTTCTCGCGCGCGTGCTCGAGGCCGTACCGGCATCCGGCACGTGACGTGCCGCGGGGAGGCAGCGTTGCGGCGGCAGTCACGTCGCCGCGACGCGCGTGAGATGCAATGCGTTACGGGTTCGCGCTGCCCGCATACTGCTTGAAGCCCTCGCGCGTCGCCAGACGCTCGATGTAGCGCTTCACCGCCGGGAATTCCGGGTGCTCGAACGGCGTGCCGAACCAGCGGTTCACCGACAGGCCGATCGGAATGTCGGCGAGCGTGAAGTGGTCGCCGGCCACGAACGCGCCGGTCGCCTCGAGCTGCGCGTTCAGTATCTGCATGTGCTTCGTCCAGCCCGCGATCGACTGCGCGATCGCCGCCGGGTCCTGGTGATCGGGCGACTTGCGCACGAGGCCGAGGAACGCACCCACCCACGAACGGTTCAGGTCCGTGCCCTGCCAGTCTATCCACTGGTCGACGCGTGCGCGCGCACGCGGCTCGGCCGGATAGAGCGCGTCGCCGCCATAGCGGTTCGCGAGATAGCGGATGATCGTGTTCGACTCCCACAGCACGAAGTCGTCGTCCTTGATGACCGGCACGAGGCCGTTCGGATTCAGCGCGAGGTAGGTCGGATCGTTGGTCGTGCGAAAGCCAGCGCCCCAGTCTTCCTGTTCGAACGGCAGGTTGAGTTCGGTGCACAGCCACAGCACCTTGCGAACGTTGATGGACGGGATCTTGCCGAGGATGTGCAGCATGCAGGCTCCTTGTGAGGTCGAATGCGAAGCGTTCGGACCGCGCGAAACGGCCCGAACGCGCTCCTGCCGAAGTTATACACGAGCGCACGGGAATCGACAGGCCGTCAGGCGAAACCGCTGCGCGCGGCCCCGCTGCTTCGCTTACATAGGCTTGACCACCATCAGAAAATACACGCTCAGCATCGCGAAGAACGCCGGATAGCCCAGCAGCTCCCAGCGCTTCGCATAACGCCAGTAGCGCGCCGGCAGCTCGGCATCGCCATTCGCATGCGCGAGCTTCGCCATCGCGGCCAGCTCGATCTGGAGCCACACGACCGGCAGCCAGCACGCGCCCGCGACCGCATACAGCACGATCGACGCGATCAGCCACGGCGTCGTCCACGGCCAGCCGGCCGTATGCGCGAGCCACAGCCCGGACGCGGGCTGGAACAGCACGGCCGGCGTCGTGAACCACCAGTCCGCGCGCACCACGAGGCGCGACACGGCGGCGATCGCCGGCACGGAGCACGTGCGGTTCGCGAAGAACAGGTAGAACGCGGTGCCGAAGCCCGTACCGACCATCAGCACCGAGGACAGGATATGCAGCGTCTTGATCACGAGATAGGTGCTCATGCGTGTTCTTCTTCTGAAAAGAGGATCAACAGGATCGCGAGAATCGGCACGTTCTTCAGCACGGGGCCGAACGGCTCGGCGAGCAGGCCAGGCATCGTGGCCGCGATGACGGCCGAATACGCGACGATCAGCGCGCCTTGCGCGGCCCACAGACGGCGGGACGGCGCGGCGACGGTCGCCACGCCGAACGCGAAGTCCAGCGCGCATGCGCCGTAGAGCGCGATCAGCGCGGGCAGTCCGCTCAGGTGGGCGCGGGCGAGCATGGCGAGGCTGTCGTGCCGCGGATGAATGAACGCGCTGGCGATGGCCGTCCAGATCCAGACGATCGCGAGCGCGCTGAGCAGCAGCGGCCGCCGCCACATCGCGAGCGCATCGCAGCGCAGCGCGGCCGCGTTCGCGCCGATGAAATCGCGCAGCCCGCGCGGTGGCCGGCCAAGCACGGCCGTGAGCGCGGCGGGATCTCCGGTATTGCCGCCGCGCAGCATCGTCCACGTGTCGCGGGTCAGCATCGCGCCCGGCATCGTGCCGAGCAGCGCGGCCGCCGTGCCGACCAGCGGGCTCGGCAGCGCGACGCGCGCCGCCGGCGGGAAACCCAGCGCGGCGCGATAGACGCTCAGCATCTCGCGATACTCGACTTCGTCGGCACCGACCGCGTCGATGACCGGACGGCCGGCCGCCGGCGCATCGACGAGCCGCGCGACGAGCTCGGCGAGATCGTCGACGTGCACGGGGCGCAGCCGCTGATGGCCGCCCGCAGGCAACACGTGCACGGGGAGGCTCGCGAGCATCCGGAAGAACCGGGCGGACGTGCCGGCGGTTCCGTAGACGAGCGCCGGACGCACGATCCGGTAATCGAGCGGCAGCGTCTGCAGGAAGGTGTCGGCCGCGTACTTGCTGGCGAAATACGGCGTGTCGCCGCGCTCGACGCCCAGCGCCGAGATCTGGATCACGCGTCGCACGCGGGCACGGCAGCATGCGGTGAAGAGCGCGCAGGGCGCCGCGCGATGCACGGTGTCGAACGTCGCATCACGCCGGTCGGCGATGATCCCGACCGCATTGATCACCACGTCGACGCCATCCAGCCGGGCGAGCCACGCGTCGGGATCGACATCCTTCGCGAAGTCGATCGCGACGTCGTGCGCGCCGACCGCATGCCGCACGCCGCGCAGCACGCGATGGCCGCCGGCCTCGAGCCGCGCGCTCAGCGCCCGCCCGATGAAGCCGTTCGCGCCGCAGACGAGGACGTTCATGTCGCACTCCGCGATGCGGAATGCCGGCGGATCGACAGCATGATCTCGTTCATTTTTTCATCCTCTCTGTACAGTTATTTCTGTAAAGACAGAAATATTGAATCCAAAAAAAGCGGGCTGCGTGCCCGCACGTCCGGTGCCGCCTACTTCGACGACTTGCGCCTGACCGTCTGGCTGATCTTCGCGCCGATCCCGAGCGCCTTCATCAGCGTATCGGGCTTGAGCCGCAGCATCTCGTCCGACCAGGTCGTGAGCGTCTCGACGAACTGCAGCGTGTCGCGAATGCGCTGTTCGGTTTCGCGGCTCTCGTCGGCGATCTCGGGGCTCGTCAGGCAATCGCGCAGCACCGTGAGCGTCGGTTCGATCTCGCGTTGCCGCCGCCCTTCGACGATCAGCTTGAACAGTTCCCAGATGTCGGTCGACGTCTCGAAGTGGTCGCGGCGATCACCCAGCACGTGCACGACCTTCGCGAGCCGCCACGCCTGCAACTCCTTCAGGCTCGTGCTGACGTTGGAGCGCGCGACGTTGAGCGTCTCGGCGATCTCGTCGGCCGCGACCGGCCTTCCGGTCAGGTACAGCAGCGCATGAATCTGCGAGACGGTGCGGTTGACGCCCCACCGCGAGCCCATTTCGCCCCAGTGGAGGATGAATCGTTCGGCAATCGGTGTGAGTTCCATGTCGGGAAATTTAGTTTTTTCAGTTATTTCTGTCAAGAGAGAAATATCTGGCCGCTACGCAAATCGCCGCGTCGATGGTCCGACCCCGCGCAACTGCGAATGCCGCCACCGCCCGCGTTTCCCGCCCTGCCCGCCCGCTTCCATTACAATGCGCGGGATTTTTCCGATTTCAGGCCGTCCCCCGCCTTTCTGAATAGAGGTTTCCATGATCATCAAACCGCGCGTGCGTGGCTTCATCTGCGTGACGACTCATCCGGTCGGCTGCGAAGCCAACGTCAAGGAACAGATCGACTACGTGACTTCGCACGGCCCGATCGCCAACGGCCCGAAGAAGGTGCTCGTGATCGGCGCGTCGACGGGCTATGGCCTCGCCGCCCGGATCTCGGCCGCGTTCGGCTCGGGCGCGGACACGCTGGGCGTGTTCTTCGAGCGCGCCGGCAGCGAAACGAAGCCGGGCACCGCCGGCTGGTACAACAGCGCCGCGTTCGAGAAGTTCGCCGCGCAAAAGGGGCTCTATGCGCGCAGCATCAACGGCGACGCATTCTCCGACAAGGTCAAGCAGATCACGATCGACACCATCAAGCAGGATCTCGGCAAGGTCGACCTGGTCGTCTACAGCCTCGCGGCACCGCGCCGCACGCATCCGAAGACGGGCGAAACGATCAGCTCGACGCTGAAGCCGGTCGGCAAGTCGGTCACGTTCCGCGGCCTCGACACCGACAAGGAAGTGATCCGCGAAGTCTCGCTCGAGCCGGCGACGCAGGAAGAGATCGACGGCACCGTCGCCGTGATGGGCGGCGAGGACTGGCAGATGTGGATCGACGCGCTCGCTGAAGCCGGCGTGCTGGCCGACGGCGCGAAGACGACCGCGTTCACGTATCTCGGCGAGCAGATCACGCACGACATCTACTGGAACGGCTCGATCGGCGAAGCGAAGAAGGATCTCGACAAGAAGGTGCTGTCGATCCGCGACAAGCTGGCCGCGCACGGCGGCGATGCCCGCGTGTCGGTGCTCAAGGCCGTCGTCACGCAGGCGAGCTCGGCGATCCCGATGATGCCGCTCTACCTGTCGCTGCTGTTCAAGGTGATGAAGGAAAAGGGCACGCACGAAGGCTGCATCGAGCAGGTGTACGGGCTCCTGAAGGACAGCATGTACGGCGCGACGCCGCACGTCGACGACGAAGGCCGCCTGCGCGCGGACTACAAGGAGCTCGATCCGCAAGTGCAGGCCAAGGTCGTCGCCATGTGGGACAAGGTGACGAACGAGAATCTGTACGAGATGACCGACTTCGCCGGCTACAAGACCGAGTTCCTGCGCCTGTTCGGCTTCGAGATCGCCGGCGTCGACTACGACGCGGACGTGAACCCGGACGTGAAGATCCCGGGCATCATCGACACCACGGTCTGACGACCGGGCCCGCCGCGCGCGACGCGTGGCGGCGGGCCGACTCTCCAGCAGCAAAGCCCGAACGGCGTCACCCCGTGCGGACACGTCCGCCGACAGCGCGGTTCGCACTTGCCGTGCGAGCGCGTCGGCGGCGCCATCCGCGGATCGGGCGATCGCGACCCGCGTTATTCCACCGCCCTTGCGGCATCCCACAGCGGCTGTCCGCCCAGCGCCGCATGCCACGCGCCGAAACGCGCGCGCCACGACTCGAACGGCTCCTTCAGCGGATGACGCGGATCGTCGCTGAGCGCATAGGCCATCCCCTCGATCAGCCAGCGCGGCTTGGTCGCCACCGCGAAGTTGCCGAGCACTTCGGCCTGACGATGATGGATCAGCTCGTGCGCAAGAAAGTAGGTCTGCCAGCCGCGCGGCGCGACGATCACGCCGAAATCCCCGAGCGTCAATGCCGCGCGTTCGCCCAGACCGAACATGTCGGCACACTCGCGCGTCGAGCAGAATACGACGCGCGGTGCCTCGCGAAACGGGCCCACGGCCGCCGCCGCGCGCGCATAACCGTCTCGATAGAGCTGCTGCGCGGCGCCGAACTTCGCGGCATCGTCCGTGCAGATGTCCGCGCTGGGGCACGACACGCCGGGAAGCAGCGCGGGCGCGACGACGCGTAGCGGCTTGACGAGCGCATAGGCGGCAATCGGCACCGCGACGAGCAGGCCCGTGAGGGCGAAGGCGACATGGGAGCGTTTCATCGAGGCGGCGATTCCGTTGGCATGGCGGTGGCGTGTTCCAGCACGAATATATCGGAGCGGCGCCGTCGCCATCCGACATTTTTTCCGTCCGGCATCCGCCATCCTGCGTCCGGCCCACGGCCCCGCTCCGCCGCACTGCGCGCCGATCGCGAACCGGATTGCGATCGCATCCAGCCCGGTTACGCGAGCTGCTTGTGAAAATACGTCGTCGCGCACAATGCGCCGTCGGGCATCAGCGCGAAGTTCGGCACGACGCCGACGCGCTCCCAGCCGGCCCGCTCGTACAGACGCTCGGCATCGCCGCCCGTCACGGTGTCGAGCACGAGCACGGTCTTGCCGGCATCGCGCGCGGCTTCGTCGGCAGCCGTCAGCAGCCGCGCCGCGATCCCCTGCCGGCGTGCATGGCGGGACACGAGCATCTTCGCGATGTCCGCGCGATGCGGCTGGTTCTCCGGCTGCGCGGTCACGACCTGAACGGTGCCGACGATCCGGCCGGCGACGTCCTCGGCGATGAGCAGGATGCGCTCGCCGCCCGCGACGCCATCGGCGACGCGCGTCCAGAACGCAACGGCGGTCGAACGCTCGATCGGCAACATGAAACTGACGGACGCGCCACCCTCGACGCAATCGATCAGCACGTCGGCCAGCGCGTCGATGCGCGCATGCGCTTCGCTCGCATCGAGGCGGCGCACGGTCACGGGTTCGGTCATACCCTCTCCGGTATATCAGGTGGGGCACGCGTTCGGTCGGCGTGCGCCCGGATCGAATGGAACGCCGACGTGCGGTCGATGCATGCACAGCGGCGGCCGGTGCAAGGCAACACGGCGCCCAGCCCGATTGGCGCGTGTTACCGCCCCATCATGCTACGCGATGAAAAATCCGGCTGAATCGCCTATGCTTAGCCACATGGCTAACTTTCAACCCGGCATCAGCGACGTATTCCACGCACTCGCCGATCCGACACGCTGCGCGATCGTCGGCGCGCTCGGCAATGGCGGGCGGACCGTTTCGGCACTGGCCGCGCCGTTCGACATGGCGCTGCCGTCGTTCATGAAGCATCTCGCGGTGCTCGAGCGCAGCGGCCTCGTCACGACCCGGAAGACTGGCCGCTCGCGCACCTGCGAGCTGGTCGCCGGCCGGCTGGCGGAGGCGGAGCAGTGGCTCGCCGCGCAGCGCGCGCACTGGGAAGCGCGCTCCGATCGTCTCGTGGAATTCGTCGAACGCCGTCACCAGGAGGAGCAAGCGCATGTCAGCCAGCCACGTCGACCCCGCCGAAGCCCATGACCTCGTCATCACGCGCACGCTGCGCGCGCCGCGCCACGCACTCTGGCGCGCATGGACCGACCCGGAATTGCTGAAGCAATGGTGGTGCCCGAAACCGTGGACCACCGAAGTGCACGCGTTCGACCTGCGCCCGGGCGGCGCCTTCCACACGTTCATGCGCGGCCCTGACGGCGGCACGAGCGACAACCCCGGCTGCTTCCTCGAAATCGTGCCGGAAGCGCGAATCGCATTCACGTCGATGCTCACGGGCGGCTGGCGGCCGCAGGTGCCGTGGCTGGGCTTCACGGCCGTCATCACGATGGCCGACGACGACGCCGGCTGCCGCTACGAGGCGCGCGTGATGCACCCTGATGCCGCCACGCGCGAGCGGCACGAGGCCCTCGGCTTTTTCGATGGCTGGAACATCTGCATCACGCAGCTCGACGAATTCGCGGCCGCGTTGCGCTGAATGCGGCCGCATGCGCGGGCCATTGCATGCGGCCGCGCGCGCGCCTAGGATTCCTGAAGGGCGCATGACGAGACGCCGGCATCCGGCGTGCGCCGTCGTGCGCGTTCCGCGGGAGGCCATATGCTGCACATGCATACGCATTCGACCCGGGTCAGTCGGCACCTGAACGCGCCGCGCGAGTGCGTCTACCGCGCGCTGCTCGATCCGCGCGCCGTCGAACAATGGAAAGTGCCTGACGGCATGACGTGCCGCGTGCACGCATACGACGCGCGCGAAGGCGGCGCGCTGCGCGTGTCGCTGAGCTACGACGCACCTTCGGACGGCACCGGCAAGACCACCGCGCACACCGACACCTATCACGGCCGCTTCGTGACGCTCGTGCCGGACCAGAAGATCGTCGAAATCGACGTGTTCGAAACCGACGATCCGATGCTGCGCGGCGCGATGACGGTCACGATCATGCTGTCCGACGAAGCAGGCGGCACACGCATCGATGCGGTACATGACGGTGTACCGCCCGGCGTGCCGGCCGCCGACAACGAGGCCGGCTGGCAAATGGCGCTCGCCCGGCTGGCCGCGCTGGTCGAGACGGGCTAGCGCGAGGCGACGGGCGCAGGACGCATCAGCCGAGCCGGTACGCGCGCGTGACGGTCCCGCGGAACAGCGCATCGCGCTCGCTCGGGCCCGCATGCGCGGTCAACCGCTTGAACGCGTTCCAGCCGTTCACGTACGAATACGAACCCTTGTCGACCGGGAAATTGCTCTCGAACATGCAGCGCTCGGCGGCGCAGGCGCGCGCTACGATGCGCAAGCCGTGCGCGACAGTCTCGCCCGATTCGCGGTACCGGACGGCCCCGCCCAGCCCTAACCGGCCGCGCGCATGCGGCGATGAGGCAGCGCAAAAGGCGGCCGCATGCGACACTGGCCGTCGACGCATGCAACACGCCGTCGAACGGCGCCGCACATGCAACCGCCGTCCGGACACGCAAGGGAACCCCACGATGAACGCCGCGCGCACCGCCACCTGGTATTTCGATTTCGTTTCGCCGTTCGCGTATCTGCAGCAGGAACGGTTCGATCAATTGCCGCCTGCCGCCGCATACGCGCCGAAGCCGATCGTGCTCGGCGCGCTGCTCGCACACTGGGGCCAGAAGGCGCCGGCCGAGATCGCGGCGAAGCGCATCTTCACGTATCGCCACGCGCAATACCGCGCGGACAAGCTCGGCATTCCGTTCCGGATGCCGCCCGCCCATCCGTTCAACCCGATCCGGCCGCTGCGCCTCGCGATCGCGATGGGCGGCTCGCCCGACGCGATCCGGCGGATCTTCCGCTACATCTGGCGCGACGGCCAGGACGTATCGACGCCGGATGGCTTCGCCGCGCTGTGCGAGGCGGTCGGCTTTCCGGAAGGCGTGACGGCCGTCGAAGCCCAACCGGTGAAGGACGCGCTGCGTGCGAACACCGATCAGGCGATCGCGCACGGCGTGTTCGGCGTGCCGACCTTCGAACTCGACGGCGACCTGTTCTGGGGCGACGACGCGACCGACATGTTCGTCGACTGCGCGACGTCGCGCGCGTGGCTCGACTCGCCCGAAGTGCGCCGCATCAGCGCGCTGCCCGAAGGTATCCGGCGCGGTTGACGACACGCGCGACGATGCTTGCGTGTCGCGCCCTTCGACGAGCAGCGGCACGGCTTCGCGCATCATCGCGACGAAGTCCACGAGCAGCGCTTGGGGCGCGAGCGCTGCAGGCAAATGCGGAGCGGGCAGCCCAACACGGCTTGCACACCTTTTCTTTTTATTTTCGTTCGGTGCTTCGCGGCGCGGCGCAGCGCGGCAGATCCACGCGGGATGCGACGCGCATTCGGTCATCCGATGCAAGTGCGCGATCGCTCACCGGATTATCCAGTTCAACACATTATTTTTCGACGATGCGCAGTGAACGCGCGCGCAACCGTCAGATGATTCGACATGACCGCGCCGCACGGTCATTCCCAATCCGGCCCCATCGGAAAATCGCGTTTTCTAAGGGGAATCCCGGTATTTTTTCCCATTTTCTTCGAAATTACCGGTGACATACTTGCCCCCCATTGCGCTCCCGTGCGAGCGCGCTTCCTGATCCCTGCCGGTCACGTGTCATGTGCTGCGTGTCCGCCGGGGTCGCAGAACATGAACAATTTCGACACCGCGATCCAGACCTTCCTCACCCACATCACGTTCGGACCGCTGATGAATCACGCGATCCGTGTGATCGCCGGCCTCTATACGTTCAAGGGCTTCATCCTCATCCCCGTGCTGTGCTGGCTGTGGTTCCAGCCGGGACCGGAACGCGAACGGCAACGCGAGCTGGTCATCGCGACGGTCGCGAGCGGGCTCGTCGCGCTCGCGTTCGGCCGGCTGCTCGCGAAAATCCTGCCGTTCCGCGTGCGGCCGATCTACAACCCCGATCTGCACCTGCACTTCCCGTCCGAGGAACTGCGCGCGGCCACGCTGCAGGCGTGGAGTTCGTTTCCGAGCGATCACGCGATGCTGTGGATGGCGATCGCGACAGGCATCTTCATCATCGCGCGCCGGGCCGGCGTGCTCGCGCTGCTGTATGCGGTCGTGTTCATCTGCGTGCCGCGCGCGTATCTCGGCTATCACTATCCGACCGACCTGATCGCCGGTGCCGCGATCGGCATCGCAATCGCGTGGCTGCTGACGCGCGATGCGATTCGATCGCGCTTCGCGACGCAGGTGCTGGAGGCGATCCGGCGCTTCCCCGCGCCGGCCTATACGCTCGCGTTCCTGCTGTGTTTCGAGCTGATCACGCAGTTCGACGAACTGCTGACGCTCGCGCAGTCGGTCAAGCACACGGCGATGTAACGGGACGGCGCCGCCATGCATCCGCTGCTGTCGTCACGACGCCCAGGCACGCGCTGCCGGCCCTGCGCGGCGGCATCACGCCATGCGCACGCCGCCGGTCAGGTCGCCGCTGCGTCGGCACCCGCGGCCGCGCATGTCAGTCGCGATCGGGCGCGCCGAGCGGGAAGAACGCACGATACGGCCGCGCTTCGTCGACCGCCCGCGCGAATGACGGCCGCGCAAGCAGCCGCTTGCGATACGCGATCACGTTCGCGAACGACGGGTCGATCCGGTGCGTCCAGTCCGCGTAGAACAGGAACGGCGCCGCGCCGCAGTCGGCGAGGCTGAAGCGGTCGCCGGCCGCCCATTCGCGATCGGCCATCGTGCGATCCAGCCACGCATACGACGTTTCGAGCATCGCGCGCGCGTCGGCGACACCCCGCGCATCGCGCTCGTGCGCCGGACGCAGCGCATCGAACACGACCTTCTGCTGCGGCGTCGATACATAGTTGTCGAAGAAGCGATCCATCGTCCGCACTTCCAGCGCCGCGCGCCGGTCGTCGGGCACCAGCCGCACGGGGCCCGGATGGTAGAGGTCGAGGTATTCGACGATGATCGTCGCCTCGATCACGGTGCGGCCCGCGTCGACGAGCACCGGGAAACGCTTCATCGGCCATAGCGCGGCCAGTTCCTGCATCGGCTTCGGATCGTCGTGCGCGAGCACGCGATACGCGAACGGCGTGCCGTTCTCGTACAGCGCGGTCAGCACCTTCTGGCAGTAGGACGAAAAGGGATGGGCGTATAGCGTCGGCGTCATCGCGGGGCTCTCAGGTTTCGGCGCCGCGTCATGCAGCGCCATGTGATCGGATCCCTTGACGACGAACGGCGCCTCGCCGATTCGACAGCGGCCCGAACATTTTTTCGTATGCGGTATCGCGCCGTTACGACCGGCCGTCCATCACGACGCGACCTTCGCCGCGCCAGCGCAGCATCCCGCCGCCGAGGTTCGCGACCGCATCGAAACCGGCCTTCAGGAGAATCACCGTCGCCTGCGCGGAGCGGCCGCCGGCACGACACACGGTCACGATCGGCCGGTCGTGCGCGAGCTCGCCGGTGCGCGAGGCCAGTTCGCCGAGCGGAATCGGCGTCGCGCCGGGCAGATGGCCGAGCGGGCCCGAGAATTCGTCCGGCTCGCGCACGTCGACGACCTGCACCTCCGGCAGGTGATCTTCGAGCCACTGCGGATCGATTTCCCAGAACCCGGCGAACGTGTAGACGAGCGGCGCCCAGTCGGCCACCGCGTGCGCGTCGGGTGCGTTCGCAGCCACGCCGCACTGCAGGTTCGCCGGCACCGCGACGTCGATCTGGCGCGGATGCGCGAGCCCGAGATTGCGCATGTAGCCCGCGAAATCGTCCTCGCTGAGATCGCCGCCGAGGCGCGGGTTGAAGCGCCGCTCCTCGCCGACGCTCGTCACCGTCAGCCCGCGATAGTCGTGCGCGGGATACAGCAGGCAGGCGGCCGGCAGCGTGAACAGCCGGCCGTGCACCGCGCGATACAGCGCGCGCGGGTCGCCCTGCTGGAAATCCGTGCGGCCGGTGCCGCGTATCAGCAGGCAGTCGCCGGTGAACGCCATGGATTCGTCGTCGAGCACGAGGCTGATGCAGCCGCTCGTGTGGCCCGGTGTCGCGCGAACGGTGAGGTAGCGCGTGCCGAATGCGCAGCGATCGCCGTCGTTCAGGTAACGGTCGGCGCCCTGCGCGCCGCTCGCGGCCGAAATCGCGATCGCGCTGCCGGTGCGCTGCTTCAGCAGCCACGCACCCGTCACGTGATCGGCGTGCACGTGCGTGTCGACGGTCGCGACGAGCCTTAGCCCGAGTTCGTCGAGCAGTGCCGCGTCGCGGCGCACCTGCTCGAACACAGGATCGATCAGCAGCGCTTCGCGCGATGCGCCGTCGGCAAGGAGGTACGTGTAGGTCGACGATTGCGGGTCGAAGAGTTGCCGGAAGATCATGGCGAAGTCGCTCCGTCGGCTGGGCGTGCGGGTTGTGCGGATAGTGCGAAGGGTGCCGGTTGCGACACCCGCCGCGCGGGGCGCGCGTTCATACAGGGTAGTGCAAAACGCGCACGCCACCCGCATCGTTGCATGCGGTGAGGTGTCATGCCGCGCCCCGGCCATCGCGCGCGCGGTCTTACGCTACCGCCTGTTCTCGTCTTACGTTCACGGGAATTGCGTCGGCATCTCGATGACGATCGATCACAGACAAAGACAGGTATCCCGACTCGTTCGCGCTCGACCAGCTTCGTCGCATGATCAACAGCGCTAGTGTCCTGTTCCGCTGATTCGCGAGCAAAGTCGATGCAGCTTTTCGAGGATGGAATCGGCTGACGCGGTCCAGACGAACGGTTTGCAGTTTTCGTTGTAGTGGGAAACGAATTGATCGATTCGCTTGACCAGTTGTTTGACCGAGCCGAACGAGCCTCTACGGATCGCTTTGTCGGTGATCAGCGCAAAGAAGCGTTCGACCTGGTTGAGCCACGAACTGTAGGTGGGAATGAAATGCATATGCCAGCGGGGGTGTGCCGCCAGCCACGCCTTGACCTTCGGATGCTTGTGACTGCCGTAGTTGTCGACGATGCAGTGCACGTCGAGTTCGGCTGGCACGGCCTTGTCGATTTCGCGCAGAAACGACAGGAATTCCTGATGTCGATGACGCGGCTTGCAGGTAGCGAGCACGGCGCCATTGAGCACATTCAGGGCGGCAAACAGCGTCGTGGTGCCATGACGGACGTAATCGTGAGTGACGCCTTCAACGTAGCCGAAACCCATCGGCAGCATGGGTTGCGTGCGCTCGAGCGCCTGACATTGGCTCTTCTCGTCCACGCACAGCACCAGAGCGTTCTCCGGCGGACTGAGGTACAAGCCGACCACATCGCGCAGTTTCTCGATGAAGAACTGATCGGTCGAGAGCTTGAAGCTTTCACTTCGATGCGGCTGCAGACCCAGCAGTTTGAAGTAACGGTGCACGCTCGTCGGCGAGATGGCGGTTTCGGCGGCAATCGTGCGCACGCTCCAGTGAGTGGATCCATCTGCCGGCTTCGTGTGCAGGGTCTTGTGAATCAGTTGGGCCAGCCGTTCGTCGTCGATGGTGCGTGGCTTGCCGGGACGTACTTCGTCATAGAGTCCGTTGATTCGCTGATCCAGAAACCGCAGACGCCACTTGCCCACCGTGGCACGCGTGAGTTGCAGGCGTTGCGCGATCGCGCTATTGGGCTCGCCGTCAGCCGCCGCCAGCACGATGCGCGCCCGCGAGACCAGCGCAGCCGAAATCGAGCGAGAGCGCGCTATCGACATCAGTTGCGAACGCTCGTCTTCGCTCAGCACCAGTTCCGCCTTCGGTCGTCCCATCACCATGCTGACGTCTCCCGTTCCGTTGACGTCAACATGCTACGTGAACATAGACCAGTTAACAACGGAACGGGACACTAGCTTCGATTGACAATAGTTGACCGACTGCGCGATAGCCAACGGCCGGTCTCTCTCCCGGAAATGGTAAATTCATACCAAAACCACACCTACGAGAGAACTATGGCCCGAGCCATGATCTGCGTCGGCGACACGACGACGCACGGTGGCCGCGTGCTGGAGGGCAGCGCGAGCGCGACGATTGACGGAAAACCCATTGCCGGTGTCGGGCATAAGGTACTTTGCCCGCAGTGCAAGGGGGTATTTCCGATCCTGCCCGCCACCGGGCGACGTTACCCGCACCAAATTGCAGGTCGGGAAACGGCCATCGAAGGCATGAAAACCGCGTGCGGCGCTACGCTGATTGCCTCGCAGTCATCCGCGACGCTCGACGACGTCGGGGCCGGCGAGGCATCGACCGGCGGCGCAGTAGCAACCGCCTCTGCCACGTTGGCTCCTTCGCCGACGCTCTGCCTCGAATGCCTGAAGTCCGCGGCCGAAAATGCTGCAACTATGACCGCGCGCGGGTAGAACCATGACCGGCAATTCGATCGAAGCGTTCTACTTCACGCGGCAACAGCAGTTGACCATGCAGGTGCACTTGTACGCCCTCGTCGACGGCCTCCTGTTCGAAGACGCAGCCGGCAGATCACCCCCTCAGCGATCGCAAGCAGCCGTGGCACTATTCGACGGCACACCGGACGCTTCGCTGGCCGATGCGGGTCCGTGGTTGCTCGACTACGAGCGAGCAACCGGCAACGTGCGACGCTCGCTATCCGTCATGGCCGGCGGCCCGACCGGCGTATCTTGGCTGATCAGCGCCTATCCGACCGAATCGCTCGCGGACGAGCTGCGTGGCCGCCTCGATGTGAGCCTGCCGGACGGACGCACTGCCCTCCTCCGGTTCTACGATGCCCGCATCATGGCCGACATGGCGTCGCTGATGGAGCTCACGCAGCGCATGCAGTTCTTCGTCCCGACATTCAACTGGCTCGTGGAGGTGAACGGAAAATTGAAGGGAGTGCACCCGCATGCTTGAACTGACAAGCGAACAGATCGCCGGCCTGGCCGAGATCGATGCGCGCGGATACGTCGAACGCACCCGGCTCGATCTCATCAAAGCAGATCCGAAGCTGGCCGATGACGCCACGCTGCCAACGCGGCTCTGGAACGCATACGTCGCTGCTCGGCGACTCGGCATCCAGTCCGACGAGAATGTCGCTGCATTTCTTCGGATCGAGGCATACGCTCCGAACTTCTACGAGAAGCCCGCAACCCGCGCGTGGCTTACTCGGCCAGGACGCTCAACCGACGCGCGTTTTCATGATTACCTTCGCGTCATCAAATGGCGCATCGAACATCCGCAATACAACGGGGGATCTCGAGATGGCGGGATTGGTGGTACCGATAATCGAAGCGGCGGCAGTGGAACTTGGGCCGCTCTTGGCGCGCGCTGGCGCAGCCTTGTTGGGCGGGGTGGCAGTGGCGGGAACGGGGAGTCTGTCGGGTGATACGCCGAAGGACAAAAGTGACGCAAAGCCCGACGTGCGCGCAATTCCACGAACCGGCGAGAGCTGCAAGAAGTGCCCGCCAGAGGAAACTGGCAGGGCGGAAAATAAGACGCACCATATGTCCGACCACTCGCGCGAGTATCAAGGCCGCATCACCGGCCGGCCGTACAGTAACGCGGGAAAATGGAATGAGGAATGGGTGTGGCAAGGCATCGCATTCGACGGCTTCCTGCCGGCCGCGTGCATGCTGCAGGAGGCAAAGTCCCGCTATGCGCAGTTCCTTCAGCGAGACGACGATGGCGAACTGGAACCTGTCTCTTGGTTCAAAGGCTTCCCCGGAATGGTCTCCGATATTGAGCGGCAAGGCGGCAAAGTGAAGCTGTTTCCCCCGGCACGTTTGACGTGGTACTTTGAAGAAGCGGAGGTGCGTGAGTACCTGCTCAAAGATCTCCGACGCAATGCGGTTCTTTCCGTCGTACAACCGTAAACCGAGAACAAGATGGACTTCAGCCTTCAGTTCAGGGACGAGACACTAGCCCCTACAGACTTCGAGAAGATACTGTCACGCATTCACATCGTCGTGTCGACGATGGGTGCAATCGATTCGACGCTAAGTACTTGGTTCGCGCAAGGCGACACCTTGGATGAAGCGCTACTGTACCCAGCGTTCGAAAATGGCCAGCCATCGACGGCACTGCTCGCGGTCCTAAAGCATCAGTTTTCAGACGATCCGTCGCGATCCTACGTTGCGCTGTGGAACGGGATTCAGAACAAGGGCGAAGGAGCCACGATCGCATGTCACGTCGGCGAGAATGCCGTGCCGCATTCCTTCGAGATCAAAATATCCAGTTCGGCGGTACTAGGGAACATCGATTCAGTTCAACGAATTGTGAGCGCCACGGTCGCCGCGTTTCGGCCCGCCTATGTTTCGGTTTCTCCAAGGAGTTACGCGGCGAAGCAGGTATTCGACGACAAGCCGGGGGTCGGCTGGATGATTTATTTGCCGAAGGTGATCACGCAACAGCAGGTTCCGGAGGCACACGCGATTGTTCCTGTCCCTGAGGCCGGAAAGATTCAGACCGGCACAATCGTCGTCAGCACAACTGACGCCCCGTTCTCGATGAAGAATCCCGAGCACATCGAGACAGCGAACCGTATCGAGATTCGACTCGTCGACCAAGACCTCCTGCCTACATTCGCCGACCTGTAAGTAGGTTGCCGGCACGATGCACCGCGCCGGCAACGTTGATTAGAACAGCCCCACGGGCTGCGCCGCGTCGTCCCAACTGAAGATGATCAGTTCGTTCCGTTCAGCGGCCCGGCCGCCTCCACCAACGGTGTACTGAATCGGCACGGTCTCGATGTGGAACCCGTCGAACACACGTCGAATATCGGGATGATCGTTGAGGCTCACGATTGCACGCCCCTTGATCGACCGCAGGCGCTGCGCCATTTTCTCGTACTCTCCAAACGGGAATGCCACGCCGTAGCCCTCCGTCTCGTAATACGGCGGGTCCAGATAGAACAGCGTATGTGTCCGGTCGTATCGATCAATGCACGCGGCCCAATCGAGCCGCTCGACGAACGTGTTCGCGAGCCGCAGGTGTGCCGCTGACAGTTCTTCGTCGATGCGCAGCAGGTTAAGGCCCGGCGGCGTTTGGAGCAGCCCCCTGAAACGCCGGACACAGTCACCCACTTACAATAACGGGTAGGCATAAGACTGTGTTTTTGACTAACACCAGGCAGGTCGTGAAGACGATGAAGCGCGACTACGTCGCCTTCATGCCGAAGCCGGACGCAGCAACTGCTGCACACAACCTGGCCATCGCGTTCGAGCAATGAAATGAACGCCTCCCACCCAAGCCGAGACGACGGTGCCGACCTATAGTTAGACGGCCAAGGAGTCTTGGTACAAGTCGGAGGTCGATATGCTGCTCACGCCAGTCGGGATTGACATCGCGAAGTCAGTAATTCAGGTGCACCACATGGACGCAACCACGGGCCGCACTGTCAGCAAGACGGTCAAACGTGCAAGCTTTTTGCAGTATTTCGCAAATCGTCCCCCTTGCCTTATCGGAATGGAGGCATGCGGTGGCGCGCAACATTGGGCACGTGAACTGACAAAACTGGGACATCAGGTCAGGCTGCTCTCACCGAGATTCGTGAAGGCATTCAACATCGGCAACAAGAGCGATGCGGCGGACGCGCGAGCGATCTGGCTGGCTGTCCAACAGCCGGGCAAGCAGGTTGCCGTAAAAACCGAAACGCAGCAGGCAGTGCTTGCCATGCATAGGGTCCGCGAGCAGCTTGTGAAGATGCGGACGATGCAGATAAATGCTTTGCGCGGTCTGATGACCGAATACGGAGAGGTTATGGGCAGGAGCCGCGCGACCCTCGAAAGAGAAATGCCAGGCACCCTGCAAAGGCTCGCCGAACGTCTACCGGAAATGCTGATCGACACGTTGCGTGAAAGATGGAGCGAAGTCGCACGAATGGATGAGCAGATCGCAAGGATTGAGCAACGGCTTCGCGTCTGGCTAAAGCAGGACAGAAACTGTTCAGCCATCGCAGAAATTCCTGGTGTCGGCCTCCTTACTGCCACGGCGGCCGTGGCCACGATGGCTGATCCCAAGTCGTTTAGGTCGGGGCGAGAGTTTGCAGCGTTTATAGGGCTCGTTCCCCGACAGTCTGGATCGGGCGGAAAGGTAAATCTGTTTGGGATCAGCAAAAGGGGCGACAGCTATTTACGCACGCTCTTAACTCACGGAGCGCGCTGCGTACTGGCAAATGCCAAAGACCCGGGTCCTTGGGTCGAGCAGCTAAAGAAGCGACGGCCAGCGAACGTGGTAGTTATCGCTCTGGCGAACAAGCTTGCACGAATCATCTGGGCTGTCCTCGCACACGATCGGCCCTATGAAAAGAGCTATGGGAGTGTTCGTCCGACGTGAACATACTCCCCCATCGGAGCCGGTAAACAGCAACTCAGCCAAAAAACTCATTGTGCTGTACATGTACTATCAACAGGTTGCGCAGGCGCTTCGCTGATATGACAGAACAGGTAGGACCGGGACTCGCTGAACCTGGGTTGTAATGTGAGCTCCGAGCTCGTTTGAGCAATGAGGTGCGAGTCAGCGGATTTCATCGGGGCCCGCAGCAGTGGTTTGAGCTGCAATCAGGCCGGATATACAGCTGCAGCCCGTCTTGTTCTGAATTTCAAGCAAAGCTTCTCGCAAAGGGAGGCGTTCATATACATTACAACGAGAAGCATCCCCATAGCGCGCTGAAATACCGCTCGCCTCGCGAGTTCCGGCGCTCGATGGATTCAGCAACCTTAGTGTGACGCTGTGTCCGGAACTACAGGGGTCAACTTCATCCGATATGCGCATCTAGCGCCAGACCATCTGGCACATCATGCCGAATCGGTCACAGTTTGGTCCCAAGGTGTGACCGATTTCCATGCCACACTTGATCGTCAAGCATCATGATCGGCCCCAATGCCATGACTACCAAGGCTTCATCGTTTTAAGTATGACAACCTGTCTCGGGCAATCTGATACATGTCGATGACGATCGATCCGAAGCAGGCCGCCGCGCTGCTGGCCGTCGCCGACACCGGCAGCTTCGAGCAGGCCGCCGTGCGCCTGCACGTGACCGCATCCGCCGTCACGCAGCGGGTGCGCGCGCTGGAAGCGAGCCTCGGCACGCCGCTCGTGCTGCGCACGCGTCCGTGCCGGCCGACGGTGGCCGGACAGCGCGTGCTGCAGCACCTGCGCCGCGTCGCGCTGCTGCAGGCCGACCTGCAAAGCACGCTCGCGGCCGAGCGCGAATCGCCGATCTCGGTCACGATCGCGCTGAACTCCGACAGCCTCGGCACCTGGTTCCTGCCCGCACTGACGTCGGTGCTCGCGGGCGAGCGCATCCTGTTCGAGCTGATCGTCGAGGATCAGGATCACACGTTTGCGCTGCTCGAAAGCGGGATGGCCGTCGGTTGCGTGACGACCGAGCCGAAGCCGATGCGCGGCTGCGTCGCGACGCCGCTGGGCACGATGCGCTACCGGCTGCTCGCGGCCGCCGCGTTCGCCGGGCGCTGGTTCCCGCGCGGCCTGAGCCGCACGAGCGCGCGCGTCGCACCGGTCGTCGCGTATTCGCGGCGCGACACGCTGCAGTCCACGTTCCTCAAGGAGAAATTCGGGTTGCCCGAAGGCGCGTATCCGTGCCATTACGTGCCGGGCACGCACGCGCATTTCGCGGCGGTGCGGCACGGGCTCGGCTACGCGATGGTGCCGGAGCCGCTGATCGGCGGCGCGCCGCTCGACGCGCAGGGGCTCGTCGATCTCGCGCCCATGCATCCGACCGATATCGCGCTGTACTGGCACGCATGGACCGTGCAGTCGCCGACGATGGCGTCGCTGTCCACGCGGGTGGTCGAAGCGGCGCGCCGACTGCTCGCGCCGCTGTCCTGACCAGCGTCGCCGGCACGTCGCCTATACTTTTTTCGTCGGCCTCGCGAACGCGCCGCGCGGCCGATCACGCCCATCCGGCCGTTCCCTTTCCCGTGAGGAGAACATCATGTCCCGCCGCTATATCGATTGCCGTGAGTTTCCCAGCGCGATGCATTGCTCGGTCGCGATTTCCGCCGACTCCGACAACGAACTACTGGAGGCCGCCGTGCAGCATGCGGTCTCGGTGCATCAGCACACCGACAGCGCCGAACTTCGCACGCAGCTGAAAGCACTGTTCCGCGACGGCACGCCGCCCGCCGACATGCCCCGGCACGCGTAGTCCACCGGCACGCCAGATATCGACAGACGGGCCACAGCACCGCCCAGTCGCCTCCCCACTCCCGCTTCGCGCCGCGCCTGCGCCCCCGGGCCGGCCGGCGCATTCCACCTTACGCGCGCCGCTGCGCGAAATACGCGCCAACCGCGTCGATGAAGGTATCGATATCCGCGCGCGACACGTCGCAGTGCGTGACGAAGCGCGACGCGTACAGCATCTGCGTGAGGATCCCGCGTTCCTTCAGCCACGCCTCGAGCGGCGCGCAATCGGCTTCGGGGAATTGCGCGAACACCATGTTCGTCGCGTGCGACAGCACCTTCACCGGCTCGATGCGCGCGAGGCCGGCGGCGAGATGCGCGGCGTTCGCGTGATCGTCGGCGAGCCGCTCGACGTTGTGGTCGAGCGCATACAGGCAGGCCGCCGCGAGAATGCCGGACTGCCGCATCCCGCCGCCGAGCACCTTGCGCCAGCGCTGCGCGCGCTCGACCAGCGCGCGATTGCCGACCAGTACCGAACCGACCGGCGCGCCGAGCCCTTTCGAGAAGCAGATCGACACGGTATCGAACGGCGCGCACAGCTCGGCGATCGCGCGGCCCGACGCGACGGCCGCATTGCACACGCGCGCGCCGTCGAGGTGGGTCGCCAGCCCGCGGCTGCGCGCGAGCGCGACGGCTTCCTGCACATAGCCGTCCGGCAATACCTGGCCGCCGATCGTATTTTCGAGCGCGAGCAGGCGCGTGCGGGCGAAGTGGTTGTCGAGCGGCTTGATCGCCGCGGCGATCTTCGCGAGCGGCAGCGTGCCGTCCGGCGCATTCTCGATCGGCTGCGGCTGGATGCTGCCGAGCACGGCCGCGCCGCCGCCTTCGTACTTGTAGGTGTGGGCGAGCTGGCCGACGATGTATTCGTCGCCGCGTTCGCAATGCGCCATCAGCGCAGCCAGGTTGCTTTGCGTGCCGCTCGGGAAGAACAGGCCGGCCTCCTTGCCGGCCCGCTCGGCCGCGACCGCCTGCAGGCGCAGCACGGTCGGGTCGTCGCCCCATACGTCGTCGCCGACTTCGGCGGCAGTCATTGCGGCCAGCATCGCCTGGCTCGGACGTGTGACGGTATCGCTGCGTAAATCGATCATCTTCGTGCCCTGAGTGAACGCGGACCGGAACCGATGCGCCCGGCCCTGCCGAAACGAGACTCAGAGTGTACGCAATTCGCGCAGCGCCTGCCGATGCATCGCGCCGCCCAAGGAAGCGGCGCTCGATCGCGCGCCACCGCCGCACGATCCCCCCGCGACCGGCACGAAGCGACGCGCCCCGCGCCGGGGCGGGGAGTCCGGCATTCGGGGCGGCATCGTCAATAGCGCGGCGGCGGTGGCTGGACACCCGGCGGCGGCATCGGCGGTGCCGCGCGCTGCGCGCCCCCGACATATCCGCCGCTCATCCCTCCCGGCACCGGCACGCGGTTGCCGGTTGCGTACATGCATTGCAGATACGCGTAGTCGTAGCGGCGCTGGACGTCGTAGGCCGAGCCCTGCGCGGCGCCCGCGCCCACGACGCTGCCCGCGAGCAGCCCGGCACCCGCGCCGACGGCCGCACCGGAGCCGCCGTTGAACGCGGCGCCGGCGGCCGCGCCGAGCGCGGTGCCGACGGCCGCGCTGCCGACCGCGCTCGCGGTGGACGCCTGCCCGGCGCTCACGCCGCCCGATTGCTGGAACGCGTACTGGCGGCAGTTCGCATCGTCGACGCGGAACTGGTCGAACGACTTGCCGGTGCCCGGCAGCGCCATCGCGCTGGGCCCGGTCGGCATGTACGCGCACGCGCCGAGCAGGCCGGCCAGCGCCAGCACGGCCGGCACGCGCAGCGATCGAATCATGGGGTTCATCGTCGGGCCTCCCTCATTGCGGCCGCGCCGGCACCGATCGCCAGCCCGACTTGCAGGTCTTCACATACGGGTAGTAATGCTTCGACGCGTCGCAGTAGTACCAGACGTCCGCGCCGCCTTGCTGCGGCTGGTCCTTCTCGACGTACTCCGGCGGCGGACCGGGATCGACGGGCACCACGACCACGGGCGGCGGGTAGTAGTACGGCGCCGGAACGACCGGGTAGTAATACGGGTAACCGGGGCCGACGTACACGCCGACCCGGGCGGCATGCGCGACGCCGCCCGTCGCGACGGCCACCGCGGCAACCGCGCCCAGCACGAGCTTCAATCCATTCACGTCACGTTCTCCGGCAGGACGGTTCGTCGATACGAACCGGACATATCGAACGCTACGCCGTGCGCGATTCGCCAGCCATTACAGGCGCGGGCGCCAATGTTGCGCGACGTTACCCATGTAACCGGCCCCGTCAGCCAGGGCCCGCCAGCGGGACTGCACGCGTTACGCGTCAACGCGCCGAAACGGACTGGCCGCAGGCGGCGGCGCCACGCAGCACGCCGGTTCGCAACGCGCCGTTCCGATGACGCGACGCGCCATATTGACGCATGTGCGACAGACCGCCACGTCACGATCGCGCACGCGACGACCGGTGTTGTTGATACGAATCAACGATTTATCCCGAAAACGCGCGCGGCGGACTGGACATCTGCGACGAGTTGGCGCATTTCGCGGCGCAATATCGCGGCACATACTCCAGCCAACCCCGATGCCCCGTCGGCCGGGGTCCGCCGGCACCCGCCGGCGGGTATCGTCAGCCTCGGTCAACTGGTATGGACACCGCTTTTTCGGCCCTCGATCTGGCCCGCCTGCAATTCGCGTTCACCGTCTCCTTTCACATCGTCTTCCCGGCGCTGAGCATCGGCCTCGCCAGCTTCATCGCCGTGCTCGAATATCGCTGGCTGAAGACCGGCAAGCAGTACTACAAAACCCTCTGCCTGTTCTGGTCGAAGATCTTCGCGGTCGCGTTCGGGATGGGCGTCGTCTCCGGCGTGGTGATGAGCTATCAGTTCGGCACGAACTGGTCGGGCTTCTCGAGCTTCGCCGGCGCCGTCACCGGCCCGCTGCTGATGTACGAGGTGATGACCGCGTTCTTCCTCGAAGCCGGCTTCCTCGGCATCATGCTGTTCGGCTGGAATCGCGTGAGCCCGCGCGCGCACTTCGGCGCGACGCTGATGGTCGCGATCGGCACGCTGATCTCGACGTTCTGGATCCTCGCGTCGAATAGCTGGATGCAGACGCCGCAAGGCTTCGAGATCGTCGACGGCCGCATCGTGCCGACCGACTGGTTCGCGATCATCTTCAACCCGTCGTTCCCGTACCGCCTGTTCCACATGGCGATCGCCGCGTTCATCGTCGCCGCGCTCGTCGTGGCCGCGACGGGCGCATGGCACCTGTTGAAGGGGCGCCGCGACAAGGGCGTGAAGAAGATGTTCTCGATGGCGCTGTGGCTGCTGCTGGTGCTCGCGCCGCTGCAGGCCGTGATCGGCGACCAGCACGGCATCAACACGCTGAAGCACCAGCCCGCGAAGATCGCCGCGATCGAAGGGCTGTGGGAAACCGAAAAGGGCGGCACCGCGCTCAACCTGTTCGGCATTCCGGACATGCAGGCGGAGACCACCCGCTACGCGGTGAAGGTGCCGCATCTCGGCAGCCTGATCCTCACGCACAGCTGGGACGGCGAGATCCGCGGGCTCAAGGACTTCCCGCCCGAGGACCGCCCGAACTCGACGGTCGTGTTCTGGAGCTTCCGGATCATGGTCGGCCTCGGCTTCGCGATGATCGGCCTCGCCGCGCTCGCGTGGCTGCTGCGCCGCCGCGGCACGCTGTATGAATCGAAGTGGTTCCAGCGCTTCGCGCTCGTGATGGGCCCGACCGGCTTCGTGTCGTTGCTCGCGGGCTGGGTGACGACCGAAGCGGGCCGCCAGCCGTGGGTCGTGTATGGCGTGATGCGCACCGCGCAGGCCGTGTCGCCGCTTTCGGTGCAGCAGGTCAGCCTGTCGATGATGACGTTCGTGATCGTGTACTTCCTCGTGTTCGGCACCGGCGTGTACTACATGCTGAAGCTGATGAAGGCCGGCCCCGCGCTGCCCGACGTCAAGCACGACCCGAAGCACGACATGCCCGACACGCGCCCCGATCACACCGCGCGCCGCCCGATGTCGGCCGTCGACGAGCTGATCGAGACCGTCTGAGCCCACCCCATTCGCAAACGAGAAAACCTATGGACGTCACCGTAATCTGGGCCGCGATCATCGCATTGGGGCTCTTCATGTACGTCGTGCTCGACGGCTTCGACCTCGGCATCGGCATCGTCTTCCCGTTCTTCCCTGACGAGAAGGAACGCGACCTGATGATGAACACCGTCGCGCCCGTGTGGGACGGCAACGAGACGTGGCTCGTGCTCGGCGGCGCCGGGTTGTTCGCGGTGTTCCCGGTCGTCTATTCGACGGTGCTGTCGGCGCTGTACCTGCCGCTGATCTTCATGCTGGTGTGCCTCATCTTCCGCGGCGTGTCGTTCGAGATCCGCGCGAAGGCGCGCCGCACGAAGCAGCTGTGGGATCTCGCGTTCATCGGCGGCTCGGCCGGCGCGACGCTGTTCCAGGGGATCGCGCTCGGCGCGTTCCTGCAGGGCATCGACGTGAAGGACGGCGTGTACGCCGGCGGCGCGTTCGACTGGCTCACGCCGTTCAGCCTGCTGACGGGCCTCGGCCTGATCGTCACGTATGCGCTGCTCGGCTGCTGCTGGCTCGTCGCGAAGACGGAAGGCGACCTGCAACGGCGCCTGCATCGCGTCGTGTGGCCGCTGACCGTCGTGCTGCTCGGCTTCATCGCGGTCGTCAGCCTGTGGACGCCGCTGCAGGATCCGGCCATCGCGCAGCGCTGGTTCGATTCGGGGCTGTTCTGGCGCCTGCTGCCGGTGCCGTTCCTGGTCGCCGGGTGCGCGGTGTGGATGCGTCGCGCGGTCCGCGACCGGCACGACATGACGCCGTTCGTGCTCGCGCTGGCGCTCGTGCTGCTCGGCTACGTCGGCCTGCTCGTCACGCTGTTCCCGTATGCGATTCCCCAGACGATGACGATCTGGGAAGCGGCGGCACCGCGTTCGAGCCAGACCTTCACGCTGGTCGGCGCAGCGGTTATCCTCCCGATCATCATCGCCTACACGACGATGGGTTACTGGGTATTCCGAGGCAAGGTGCGCCATGAAGACCAGCATTACTACCACCACTGATTCCGCCGCTCGCCAGCCCGACGCGCCGCGGCCGCGGATGCGCGGCTGGATGTGGTTCGTCGTGCTGTGGGCGGGCGGCGTGCTCGGCGCCGTCACGCTCGGCTACGCGTTCAAGATCTTCATGAACCTGACGCTGTTCGCGGTGAAGTAAGCGGCGCGGCCGCTTCGATCGAACGACGATCGGAGCGGCCGTTTTCATGTCGCCGGCCGATGTTTCCGATTCGCCGGCCTCGCCGGCGCCGCGCGCCTCTCCCCTACCGCCGCTCGCGCAGCGCCGCCTCGATCTTGCGATCGGTCTTGTACTGGCTCAGCGCATACACCGACCAGATCGCGGCCGGCAGCCAGCCGATGATCGTGAGCTGCAGGATCAGGCAGATCACACCGGCGATCGGGCGGCCGATCGTGAAGAACTGGAACCACGGCAGCAAGAGGGCAAGCAGCAGACGCATCGGATTTCCTTTTTCGCATCATTGAGGAACAACGTACGCGGCCAATATGGCGCGTCATGCCCCTCATTTCAAGCCGACCTGCTCCGAACCGGACAGCCATCGCGCAACGCGCGCGACGAGCAGACCCGCTTCGTCGAAACGCTCGACGCCCGCCACCTGCGGCGCGTCGCAGATGCCGAACACCGGCTTGCCCCATTGCAGCCCCAGCGCGATTTCCGACAGCGTGCCGAGACCGCCGCCGACCGCGATCAGGCACACTGATGCGCGCGCGATCAGCGCGTTGCGCGTAATGCCGAGCCCGGTCGGCAGCGCAACGGTCAGATACGGATTCGCGTCCCGCGCATCATCCTCGGGCAGCAGCCCGATCGCGCATCCACCCGCGGCCCGCGCGCCGCGCGCGGCGGCCTCCATCACGCCCTGCTTGCCGCCGCCGACGATCGCGATGCCCGTCGCCGCGATCCCGTGCGCGATCCGCTCGGCGACGGCGAGCTGCGTGTCCGTCGCGTCGCGCGGCCCGATCACGCCGACCGGCATCCGGTGCGGTTGCGCGCCGCGCTGTCGCTGCGCGAGTTGCGCCAGCGCGGCGCGCGTGTCGTTCGACCATTCAATGACGTCGTTGCCGTGCAAGTCCTTCCCCCAGTGCAAGAACGCAGGTGCAAAGCGCCGTCAGCACGATCGACAGCACGGCGGCCTGCGAGAAATCGGTCTGTCCGTCGGACAGCTTCAGATACATCAGCAGCGGCAGGATGTTGACCTGCGTGCCGGCCAGCGCGAGCGCCGTGCCGTACGTGCCGAGCGCGATCGCACCCACGAGGCACCACGCGGACGCGATCGACGGCCACAGCTCCCGCCACGCGACGTCGAACCACGCGCGCCACGGCCGTGCGCCGAGCGTGAGCGCCGCCTCGAGCGGCCGCCGGTCGAGATTCGCGAGCGCCGGGTAGAGCATCAGCGCGACGCGCGGGATCAGGTAATACGCATAGGCGAACGCCAACCCCGGCATCGAGTAGATCGCGCCGCCGACCACGGTCGGGTCCGCGCCGAGCGACGCCAGCAGCATCGTCACGAAACCGGCGCGGCCGAACACAAGGATGAAGCCGTACGCGATCACGAGGCCGGAGAAGGCGAGCGGCACGCCGAGCAGCGCGAGCGACCAGCGGCGGCGCGCCGGCGACTGCCCGGCCAGCACGAACGCCACCGGCACGCCAACGGCGACGGACAGCGTGCCGGCGCCGATCGCGAGCGCCAGCGAACGCACGATCGCGTCGGCGACGAGCGGATCGCCGAACACCGCGGCGAACGCGCGACCGCCGCCGTCGAACGCGGCGCCGACGAGCGCGGCGAGCGGCAGCGCGAAGCACACCGCGAACAGCGCGGCCGCCGGCACCGCGCCGTAGCGGCGCAGGACGCCATGCCGCATGGACGAAACCCGCATCGCGCGCCCCTTACTTGCCGAGCGTGGCCTGCGACCAGAGCTGGTCGACTTCGGCCTTGTGCGTCGCGGCCTTCGCGACGTCGAGCGGACGCACCTGCGGCGCGTTCGGCAGCTTCGCCGCGACGTCCTGCGCGACCGGCGTGCCGGGCACGGCCGGGCGCACGTAGCCCTGCGCGAACAGCCCCTGTCCGACGTCGCTCATCACGAGGTTGAGCCACAATTGCGCGGCGGCCGGATTCGGTCCGTTCTTCACGAGACTCATGGCATACGGCGCCGATACACTGCCGTCCTGCGGGATCACGACTTCGGCCGCATCGCCCATGCCGTCCGTGTACTTGGCCTTGAGCCCGTCGTTCTCGTAGCCGATCAGGATCGGAATCTCGCCCTTGACGAATTTCGCGTAGGGCGTCGTCCCCTCGACGCGCAGCACGTTGCCCGCCTGCTTCAGCTTGCCGAAGAACTCCGCGCCAGGCTTCGGGTTGTCGACGCTGCCGCCGTTCGCATAGGCGGCGGCGAACACGGCGACCTGCCCCTGCCCGGTCGAGCGCGGGTCGAGATAGACGACCGCATTGCGATATTCGGGCTTCAGCAGGTCGGACCAGCGCTGCGGCACGTTCTTCACGAGCTTCTTGTTGACGAGCAACGCGATGTTCAGCGAGTGCACCGCGAACCAGCGGCCGTCGGCCGCGCGAAACACCGTGGGCAGCTTGTCGAAATTGACCGGCTTGAACGGCGCGACGACGTCCTTGGCCGTCGCATCGAGCGCCGACGCCGCGAAGTAGTACGCCGTGTCGGCCTGCGGGCGGCGTCGCGACTTGTCGAGCGCGACGACCGTGGCCGCCGAGCCGATGTCGTTGTACGTGATCTCGACCTTCGGGTAACGCTTGCGGAATTCGGCGAACAGCGACTTCCAGTTCGCCCATTCCGGGCCCGTGTCGAACGACACGACGAGCCCTTCGTCGGCGGCCTTCTCGTACAGCGCATCCTCGCCGGGATACAGCGACGCGGCATGGGCCAGCGCCGGCGCGAAGGTCGCGAACGCGCAGAGCGCCAGCAGGCGGCGGCGCGTCGCATGAAGAAAGTGGCGGCGTGCAGACATCGTGATTCTCCGTTGAATGAATAGGTCGCCCGCGCTCACGCGGCGGGCAGCACGAGCAGATGGCGCGGCTCAATCGACACGCAGCGCGCGGGCAGTTCGCGCCCTTCGCCGAGCAGTGCGTCGGTCGCGCCGGCCGGCACGAAGTCGAAGCGCTGTGTCGCGCCGAAGTAGCGCACCTCGCCGACGCGGCCATCGATGCGGTTCGCGACGTCCCCGGGTGGATCGGGTTGCAGGTGTTCCGGCCGGATCAGCACGTCGACCGTGTCGCCCGGCCGGTGCGCCCCCGTCTCCGCGCACAGCGTCGTGAACCGCACGTCGACCGCGCCATGTGCGAGCACACGGCCGCGCAGCAGCGTCGAATGGCCGACGAAACGCGCGACCTGTGCGGTCGCAGGACGCTCGTACAGGTCGCGCGGGGTGCCGGCCTGCAGCATGCGTCCGCCGTCGACGATCGCCACGCGATCGGCCATGCTGAGCGCTTCGTCCTGGTCGTGCGTGACGAGCAGCGTCGTCGCGCCGCAGGCGCGCTGCAGCGCGCGAATCTCGTCGCGCAACTGGTGGCGAATCCCGGCGTCGAGCGCCGCGAGCGGCTCGTCGAGCAGCAGCAGCTTCGGTTCGATCACGAGTGCGCGGGCCAGCGCGACGCGCTGCTGCTGCCCCCCGGACAGCAGCGCCGTGCTGCGATCGGCCTGCGCGGCGAGGCCGACACGTTCGAGCATCTCGAGCGCGCGACGGCGGCGCGGCGCCGCGGCGATGCCGCGCATCTTCAGGCCATAGGCGACGTTGTCGACGACCGACAGGTTCGGAAACAGCGCGTAGTGCTGAAACACCATCCCGACCTCGCGCTGCCACACCGGCACGCCGGCCATGTCGCGGCCACCGATCGCGATGCGGCCGCGGTAGCCGTCGAGCAGGCCGGCGGCGAGGCGCAGCAGCGTCGATTTGCCGGAGCCGCTGCGGCCCATCACGGCGAGCAGCTCGCCCTGGGCCGCGGACAGCGTGACCGCGTCGACGCCGTGACGGGCGCCCGGATACTGGAAGCTGACGTTTTCGAAATCGAGACTCATGACGGTTTCACTTCAGGCGTTGCACGGTGAAGACGGAGGCGAGTGTCGCGAGCACGGCGAGGACGAGCAGCACGACGGTCGCCGCGCAGGCCATCCCGGACGCGCCGTAGAACGCCTGCAGCAGCACGATCGGATAGTTGCGGTAACGGAAGCCCGCGATGAGGTTCGAGATCTGGAATTCGCCGATCGACAGCGCGGCGACCATCACCAGGCCGGAGAACAGGCTGTGCCGCAGGTTCGGCAGCACGATCGTGAAGAACTGGCGCAGCGGCGTCGCGCCGAGCGTCGCCGCGCATGCCTCGAGATGCGCGAGGCCAAGGTGGCGCAGGTCGCTCAGCAGCGTCTGCAGCAGGTACGGCAGCGTCAGCACGGCGTGCGCGGCGATCATCAGCGGCAGCGTGCCGAGCCACGGCAGCGCATCGCCGCTGAAGATCGCGATGTAGCCGAACCCGAGCGTCAGCGCCGGAACCGCGATCGGCATCAGCATCACGATGCGCGCCGCGAAGCCGCGGCCGGCCAGTGCGCGGTGATGCAGCGCATAGGCGAGCGGCAACGCCAGCACGGCATTGATCGCGCAGCAGGCGAGTGCGACCACGAGGCTCGTGCCGAATGCGCGGGTAAAGCTGCGATTCGCGGCCAGATCGACGAACCAGTGCGACGTGATACCGGTCGGCAGCAGCGTGTTCGTCCACGACTGGCCGACCGAGCCGATCAGCAGCAGCACGATCGGGAGCGCGAGATACAGCCCGAACACGGCGACGAACGCCCGCAGCAGCAGGCGTCCCGCCATCGCGCGCGGCCGTTTGTTACGACGAATCGGAATAGCTTCGGCAAGGGCCGGAGCGGATGGCGGATGCATGGCGAATCTCGCTGACGGACACGGAACGGGTCACGCAACGCCCGCCGGGCCGGGCCGGAACGCGTTGTCATGACGGACGCAGTGTGCGGATCCGACATGGCATCGTCATGAAAAAAACGTACAACGCCCGCATCGATCTGTGCGCGCAAGGAATAGTTCGCCGTGAAGCACCTGTTTCCCAACGTCGCGGAGCTGCACGCGTTCGCGAGTTCCGTGAAGTACCTGAACTTCTCGTATGCGGCGCGCGAGCTCGGCCTGACGCCGAGCGCGGTCAGCCGGCAGATCGCGAATCTCGAGACGCTGTTCGGCGTGAAGCTATTCGTGCGCGAGGGGCGCAATCTCGCGCTCACGCGCGCCGGGCAGCTTTATCACGCGCGCGTGATCGGCCCGCTGCGCGAGATCGGCAACGCATCGATCGAATTGCTGAGCGCGCGCGAGGACAGCGACCTGCTGACGATCGCAAGCGTGCCGACCTTCACGACGAAGTGGCTGGTGCCGCGCCTCGCGCGCTTTCTGGCCGGCGCGCCGGAGGTCACGCTGAGTTTTCGCCGCCATCTCGCGCACGGCGACATGTTTCCGTTCGGACTCGACGCAGCAATACGCTATGGCGACGGCGCATGGGAAGGCGTACGATGCGATTACCTGGACGGTCGCACCTTCGTGCCGGTCTGTTCCCGCGAATTCGCGGCGCGACATGCGCTGCGCACGCCCGGCGACACGGCCGCCGCGCCGCGGCTCGTGCACGAGCAGGCGGACATCGCGTGGTCCCTCTGGGCGGAGCGCCACCGCGTCGCCGGGATGAACGCGCTCGCGGGGCCGCGCTTCGAACAGTATTCGGTGCTGATCCAGGCCGCGCAAGCCGGGCTCGGGCTCGCGCTCGTGCCGCGCTTCCTGATCGTCGACACGCTCGCGAGCGGTGCGCTCGTCGAACCGTTCGACGCGCCCGTCGACGTCGACGCGCAAGGGCACTACCTGTGCTACGCGCCGGAGCGCCTGGAGACGAGCGCCGCGTTGCGGCGCTTCCGGGAATGGATGCTCGACGAATGCGCGGACCGATGAGCGCGCCCGACATGGCCGGGCGCGCCTGGACGGCACGGCGGCGCCCGTAGCACGTCGCCGTACCGCCCCTCACGTTGCGTCAGTGGTCGATGCCGAGCCCCGGCAGCACGTGCGTGTTCTCGGCCACGACCGCGTGCAGCAGCTTCGGATCGGCGCCGAGCAGCCCGAGGATCGTCGGCGCGACCTGCTTCGTGCCGACGAGATCGCTCACGATGCGCGCGCGGTGAAGCCCCGGATAGGACACGAGCAGGCCGAGGTGGCTGTCGTCCGGCGCATTGCCGCCGTGCTCCTCGTCCTTCTTCGTGCTCGACGTGTAGATCACGCCCGGATTCGGCTGCACGATGATGTCCGGCGTGCGGCCGTTGGCCGGATCGCCGAATCGTTCGGCCAGCGCCGCGCCGTACAGGATGTACGCCTGCGAGCCGTCCGCGCAGATCCCGGGCGCGTTGCAGCCGAGGTTCGCCTTCAGCGTCCGCACCACGGCCGTGCGCTGGCCGCGGTCGCGCAGCCAGATCAGGCCGACGTCGTCGGTCTGCACGAAGCCCGTGCCGACCAGGCCCGAGCCGTCGTTCAGGTTGCCCGTCGTCGTGTTGTTCTGGCCGAAGTTGCCGTTCGGATCGAGGTAGTTGTTCGCTTCGAGCAGCTTCGTCAGCGTGTCGCCATTCTTCACGAGCTTGGTGTGATCAGTCGGCGACTGGCCGTGCTTCGCCGTGACGATCACCGCCGTCTGCGTGTACAGGTTGCGCTGCTTCAACTCGTTGACGATGCGGCCGATCGAGTTGTCGACGTACGTGATCGCGTTCGCGACCTGGCCGTTCGGCGTGAAGTTCGCGTCGAGATAGCCGCCGCCCTTCGCGACCGGCGCCTTCTGCGCGACGCTGAGCGTCTGGAAGTTGGCGCCGAACAGCGTCGGCACCGGCGCGTTCTTCGTGCCGGTCGAGTCGCGGCCGTCGATCTGGTTGACCAGCGCCTGCACGTGCAGGTTGTCGAAGCGCGCGGTGTGTGAATAGACGTCGGTGTATGCGGTGTTCGTCGCCGGGTCGATCGAGTTGATCTCGGTACGCATCAGATCGTCGACGCCGGTGCCCGACGGGCCGTTCAGCCAGTCGTAGCCCCACGCGTGCTTGTCGGCCCACGCGGTGTACGCGTTCGGCACGCCGGCCTTGACGGCCTCGAACACCGTGTTGGTCTTCACGTAGTTGTGCGGATAGACCGGCACGCACTGGCCATTGACCTTCGCATGCGGGATCGCCTGCGGGTTGAACGCGCCGCCGCCGTCGAGGTGCAAGAGCGCGCCGCCATTGAACGCATCGATGCCGGTCGTCTCGTCGAACACGACGTTCCAGCCCTGTTTGCCCGAGCAGGTCGTGTCGCTCGGCGCATACAGGTTGCGGTCATACGACACGTCGTAGAACAGGCCGGCCGTCTTCGGCGAGCCGCCCGTCACGAGCGCCGCGAGGCCCGGGAACGAATCCGACAGGCCCGGTGTATAGGCGTTCGCGTACGTGACGCCGTTTTGCGCGAGCACCGCGATGTTCGGACACGTGTTCGCGCCGATGCAGCGCGCGAGGTCCTGTTCGTGCAGGCCGTCGACGCTGATCAGCAGCACGTGCTTCACGACGCGCCGGCCGCGGCCGGCGTCATTACCCTGACCGTCGCCGTCCTGCTGCGCCGCGTAGACACCCGCGCTTGCGAGCGCCAGCGCGCCCGCCAGCATCGCCGCCACCTTCCGCTGCTTACCAAGAAAAGACATCATCACCCCACCTCATCGATTGACGTTGAACTGCGTGACCTGCCAACAGGCGAGCAGAATATGGCCGGATCGTGCGGCGCTCCGATGAAGCGGGGCTTTCTGTTTTCTGTCAAACGTAACCAATCGCAAATGACACGACGCCGTCGCAAAGCAAGGCGAGCGGGCGCACGCCGCGACGTGCGCACCGGGCCGGTGCTTCGTGCGCGCCATCGCCCGCCGCGGCATTTTTTTCGCACTTGGCGCATGACTATTGGCGTGTGATAAAGGGTTTTCCCTGACCCGGAGCACGAGTATGTCGACCCTGGAAGCTCTCCGGTTCGTGCTGGACGATGCACGTACCCCCGAAATCATTCGCCACCACGTCGTCGACGCGCTGCAATACGCGCTGCGCAACTACGGACAAGTGTTTACCGCGAAGGAGGTCGAGTGGCTGACGCAGTGGGACGATGCCCGCCTGCCGCTGGCCGCGAGGAAGGAACTGGACAAGCGCGAACCGGCGATCGCCGAGCGCTGAAAGGAAGGCGCGCCGCCGCGCCCGATTGCCGGTCGGGCGCGGCGGCGGCGGATGATGGCGTGACGCGGCTTACTGCAGGCCGAAGTCGACGCGGGTCGTCGCGCCCTTGTCCTCGATGCCCTTCGCATCGAGCTTCGGCGCCACGACGAACATGCGGCTCGAATCGATCTTGCCGTCGAGGTACTGGCGCACGGCCTGCGCGCGCTGCTGCGCGAGCGCGCGCAGCGCGTTGTCGTCGGCCGGCGCGTGATCGGCGAGCGCCTTCTTCATGTCCGCATCGGGCAGCGTCTTCTGCAGGCCGATCAGGTTGCGCGGCTTCTTGAAGTCGGCGGCCTTGTATGCACGCGTCAGGTACTTGGTGTACTCGGCCGGTTCGACCTTCACCGACATCGGATCGATGCTCTCGCCCTGGCCGACCACGTCCTTCAGCTTCTGCTGACGCACCAGCCGCTCGACGTACGCGTCGCGCAGCCCCGGCGTGTCCTTCGCCGGATCGACGCGGCCGATCAGGTCCAGCCGGATCGACGGCTTCTCGGTCAGCATCTTCACGACGGTGTCGAGCTTCTTCTGCTGCGCGTCGGTCAGCGCGTACGAGCCCGGCGCGAACTCGACGTACCCGAGATCCTCGCCGCCGCTGCCGCCAAACGCGTTCGCGAGCAGCGTGAACGGCGACGTCACGGCCTTCGCGATCAGGTTCAGCACCGCGCGCCAGATCAGCCCGCCGACGCTGAACTCCGGATTCGACAGCGAGCCCGACACCGGCAGGTTCACGTCGATCTCGCCGCGCGTGTTCTTCAGGAGCGAGATCGCGAGCTTCACGGGCAGCTTCGTCGCCGTGTCGTTCTCGACGTGATCGCCGAACGTGAGCTGGTCGATGAAGATGTGGTTGTTCGCCTTCAACTGGTCGTTCGCGAGCTCGTAATGCAGGTCGACGTTGAGCTTGCCCTTCGTGATCGGGTAGCCGGCGTACTTCGCCGAGTACGGCGTCAGGTTGGTCAGCTCGATGTCATGCGCGGTCGCCGTGAGGTCCAGCGCCGGCTTGTCGATCAGCGGGTTCACCGAGCCCTTGATCGAGATCGGCCCGTTGCCCGCGAGATTCGCGGCGACGTCGACCGGCGCGGACGTCGTCGAGTCCGTGCCGAACGCGCCGACCGTCCCCTTGATCGCGACCAGGTTCGCCGTGTAGTTCGGCTTGATGAAGTTGTCGGTGTAGGTCACGCGGCCGTTCTGCAGCACGAGCTGGCCGAAATGCATGCGCACCGGATTCTGCGGCGGCGGCGGGGCCTTCACGGCGACCGTCGCCGATGCGGCGGCCGGCGCGGACGCCTGCTGCACGGCCGCGGCCGGCGGCGTCATGCCCGGTGACAGCGGCACAGGTTCGTTCTTGCTCGCGTCGCGCGTGAGCGACTGCGCGGGGCCCGTCTCCTTCGCGACGACGTCCTTCAGGTTCAGCCGCCCCTGCGCATCGAGCAGCACGCGGCCGTAGAAGTTCGAGAAGGTCACGCGCGCGGCGTCGACGTCGGTGCCCCTCTCGTCGTAGTTCACCTTCAGGTTCGACAGCGCGAGCGAGCGCCAGCCCGCGAACGGGTCGGACGTCGCCTTGTCGAGCATCCGCACGTCGACCAGCGCGACATCGCCGCGATAGGTCGCGCGCGGCACGTCCTTCACCTGCGCGAACGTCAGGTTGCCCTGCGCGTTGAGCAGCGCGCTCGCGATGGTCGCGTTCAGCGCGCTGCCGAAGTACGGCTCGAACGCAGCCGCGTCGAGGCGGTTGCCGTTGATCTTCAGGCCGAGCTTCAGCGGCTGCGCGGTCACATCGCCCGACACGTTCACCGAGCCCTTGCGGTTCAGCGTCGCCTTCAGCTGAACCGGCAGCGGCTTCGTCATGTCATCGCTGATCTTCTGCACCGACAGGTCGAGCGGCTTGATCGCGAGCTTCACCGGGCGCGGCGTCGACAGGTCCGTGAAGTTCGCGGACGACTCCTTCACGTTGAGCGCGTCGATCCGGTAATGCCACGACGGCGCGGCCGCCTCGGCCTTGCGCGCGACCGTGCGCTTGGGCACCGCCTTCTGCGCGGGTTCGGCCAGCGCAGCCAGGTCGATCTTGCCGTCCTTCAGGCGCTTCACGTCGAGCGCGAGCCCGGTCGCATCGACGCTCGCGATTTCCGCCGTGCGCGCGGCGACGTCGACCTTCGCGATCTTCGCGCTCGCGTCGGGCAGCACGATCGCGGGCGCCTTCGCGTCCGGCGTCGCGAGCTTGAGCGACTTCAGGCTCACCGTGCTGTCGGCGACCTGCGCGTCGAGCGGCGTCTTGCCCCAGTCGGCCTTCGCGTTGACGCTCGCGCCGAGCGTGCCGTCGAGCACGCGCGCACGGGTCGCCTCGCCGAGATACGGCTGCAGCGCCGGCAACGCGAGCGCGTCGACCGTCAGCTTCGTGTCGGCCTGCTTCGCCGCCAGGCTGAACGCGCCTTCGGCCTTCACGTCGCCGCCGCGCGACAGCGACGTCGACAGCGTGTATTTCGCGGGCGTCTTGCCCTGCAGCGTGAAGCCGTCGAGCGTCGCGGCGAGCTTCGTCAGCGACATCGCGGTCGGCGTCGCGGGCACGCGGTCGTCGACGTTGATCGTGCCGCCGTCGATCGCGAAATGACGGATCGTCAGGTCGAGCGGCGGCGCTTCCTTCGCGGCGGCTTCGACCTTCGCGCCGCTCGCGGCGTTGGCGGCGGCGACGGCGGCAGTCGATGCGGCGGCGCCCGATGCGGCCGGCTTGCCCGCGTCGGCCTTCGGCGCGGCGGCCGGCGGGCCGGCCAGCTTCTCGACGTTCAGCAGGCCCTGCTTGTCGCGCGCCAGGTCGACGACCGGCTGGTCGAGCCGGATCTCGTCGAAATGCAGCACGTTGCGCAGCGGCTCGAGGCCGGCGGCCGCGACGTGCACGCCGCGCGCGGCGAACAGCGGCGCCGACGCGCGGTCGGTCACCTTCGCGTCGTTGAGATCCACGGTGCCCGACACGCGCAGCGACGGCGTGTCGCCGCTCATCACGAAATTCAGCGTGAGGTCGCTGCTCAGCAGGCCGCTCGTGACGATCACCGGCAGCTTCGCCGGCGCGTACGAAATCAGCTTCGGCACGTCGAGCCGGTCGAACTTCAGCGCGACTTCCGACTCACGCGACAGCGCGAACGGCTTCGTCTTGCCGTCGATCGCGATCGGGCTGCCGTCGAATCGCGCGCGCAGCTTCGGCTGCACGAAGATGTCGGTCTTCGATGGCAGCGTCGCGATGAACGGAATGCCGAGCGTCCAGTTGTCGACCACGTGCTTTTCGTTCAGCAGGCGGTCGTCGAAGTCGATCCGCCCGTCGTTGACCTGAATGTTCGATACCGAGAAATGGGTCGGCTTGCTTTCGGGTTTGGACGGCGTCGAGAACTTCTCGATCAGATCGGTGAAGTTGAAGCGCTGCGCGTCGTATCGGACGACATGGAAGCGCGGCGAGTCGACGCGCACTTCGTTGACGATCGGCGCGCCGCGGAACAGCGACGACCACGACGGCCGCACGACGAGCTTGCCGATGTCGATGAAGTCGCCCTGGCCGCCGCGCTCGCCGACGTGCACGCCGTCGGCTTCGAGGTTCAGCGTGTAAGGGTTCAGCGCGATGCGCCGGATGGTGGACGGCCGGCCGAGCTGCTGGCTCAGTTGCTGTTCAGCAATGTGACGAATCAGCGGCGGCGCCGCGAAGAATCCGAGCAGTCCGAATAAAACGAGGAAGATCAGCACGCCGAGGCCGATGCGCCGGGTCCGGCGCGAGCGTGCCACGCCGCCGAGGGCATGAAGGGTCGAGGATACGGTTTCTTTGTCTGCGCTTGACATGCTTGGATGCCTCGGGAATGGATGCCGGGCCGCGCCGGAAAACCGGCACGGCCGCGCACGCTATCCCGAAAGTATAGGCTCAGGTGGTGACGGAACGACGTTCGGGCGAGGCCGCCGCGCCCGCGCATCGGACAGTGGCGGCGCCCATCGGTTCATTTTCGGACGACGACGGGCGGCATCCACGAGCCGTCGCTCGCCTGCGGCTTCGGTGCGTAGAGTCGCAGCGCGAGCGCGAAATCGGCGCGCGGCGCCGGCAGCCAGTTGGCCGCATGCGTGCCGCCAGGCGACGCCGACACGACCACGTCGATCGAGCCGTCGTGGTTGCGGCGCAAGCGGTCGCGGTCGCCGAGCGAGCGGCGCGCCGAGCCGACGTCGGGCAGCGCGCCGTTCGTCGCGTACGGCGTGAGCGTCCAGAACCCGCGCACCGGCGGCAGCGCGCCCGGCGCGAAATGCAGCACGTAGCGGTTTGCGCCGTTCAGCGAGTGGCCGTCGCTGTCGACGCGCACGAGCGCGAGCGTCTCGTCGTCGCGCGTCGCGGTGCCGAACTGCGTGTAGGCCGCGTACGCGCGCAGCGCGTAGTCCTGGCCGTACTTGCCGGCCGTGTCGCCGATCCAGCTCCAGCCGTTCGCGCTCAGCAGGTTCGACGGCGGCGTCGCGAGCCGCGCGCGCGCCTCGGCGACGCCGGCCGTCGCGGCGCTCAGGCGATCGCCCGTCCACAGCACCGGATAGCCGGCCCTCACGCCGATGTCGCCGAGCAATTCGTTCGCGTGCGCGTCGTCGGCCGGTGCCGGGTTGTCTTGCAGCGCCTGCGCGAAGCGCGTGAAGAACGCCTTCGGGTCGAGCGCGGCCACCTGCTCGGCCGGCGTGCCGCCGCTCGCCGCTTCCAACGGCGCGCTGCCCGCATGGACCGCGACCGACGCGCCACGCGTGCTGCCCGTATAGACGGACAGCGGCACCACGCGGATCGCCCGCTGCAGTTTCTTCACATTCGTGAGGTCGCGCCCGCCGCTCGTCTGCAGCCGCACTTCGAGCCACGCGTTGGCCGACGGCACGTCGATACGCAATGCGCCCTTCGGCAGGGTGCCCTGCCAGTCCTTCGCGGCGAAGGCAATCGTTTGCGATCGCGCGGCGCCGCGAGCGCCACGCGCCGCCACGCTCGACGACGACCACAGCACGTTCGTCCACATGTCGAGCGCGCGGGCATCCCAGTAGCGGCCGCGGGTATCCGGCAGCGTCACGATCACCGGCTCGGCACCGACGTCGAGCCAGCCGGTCGAGTCAAGCGTGTCGACGCCCGGCAGCGGCGGGTTGAGCGCGCCGACGGGCGGCAGCGCCTGCGCGTGACGCAGCGTGTTGAGCGGCGCCTGGCCCGGCTGCGCGCTGTCGCCGCCCGTCGCGGCTTCCTTCGCGACGTCCATCAGCACGAGCGGATACGCGTATATGTAGGAGTCGGCCACTTCGGCGCGCATCCAGCCGGTTTTCCGCTGGATCGCGTCCGGTTGCGACGCGCATCCGGACAGCAGCGCCGCCAGGGCCAGCGACGCGCCTGCAGCGCGACGCAGAGAAATTGATTCTCGTAGGTTTTCAATCATTGATTATTGGCCGAATATCGTTCTTGTCAGTCAACGCCTTGTTCGACTCACGATCGGCGAAAGCAAGGCACCCCAGCGTGCCCGGTCGCCGCTTCGCCGGGCGGGCGCTGATGTCAGGCCGGTATCATAGCGCCTAAGGGCATCCCCCAATATGCCGAATATCGGGTGCAGCGGTAGCCGGGCTGTCGTCAGCCAGGACTTCCATTGATCCGGCCCTCGTCCGGAGCCGCCCGACGCCTGCGCAGGGCAGCATGACGGGCGAGAATGGGTCGCCGTCGGCACGATCCCGTATTGCATCGCCCCCCTTGACCTTCCCATCATGGGAATGTTGATACTGGAGTCAGTCGCGGCACGAACCGCGCTTTTGGGGAATCCAACATGACTGAATCACTCGCCTCCGCCGACATGCAAACGATCGAACTGACCATCGACGGCATGCATTGCGGCGGCTGCACGGGCCGCGTGCAGCGTGCGCTGGCCACCGTGCCGGGCGTCGTCGATGCCGCGGTCGATCTCGACGCGCATGCGGCGACGGTGACCGCGCAGGACACGGTCGAGCCTGCGAAGCTCATCGCCGCGGTCGATGCCGCCGGCTATCGCGCGGCCGTGCGCGAAGCGGCGGTCGAAGCCGTTGCGTCCGCGCACGTCGAGCACGCGACGCACGCGAACGCCCGGCCCGCAACGGCGGCGACGGCACTGCCCGCGCCCGCCGCCAGCATCGAACTCGACATCGACGGCATGACCTGCGCGTCGTGCGTGTCGCGCGTCGAAAAGGCGCTGGCGAAGGTGCCCGGCGTCACGCGCGCGTCCGTCAACCTCGCCACCGAGCGCGCGACCGTCGACGCGGCACCGGACGTTTCCGCGTCGCAACTGGCCGAAGCCGTGCGGCAAGCCGGCTACGACGCGACATGGGTCGCCGCGCCGCCGCCGGCCGCTTCCCGCGATCTCGAATTCGACATCGGCGGCATGACGTGCGCATCCTGCGCCGGGCGCGTCGAAAAGGCGCTGGCCGCCGTGCCTGGCGTCACGCGCGCGTCGGTCAATCTCGCGACCGAACGCGCGTCGGTGCATGGCACCGGCGCGCTCGACGCCACCACGCTGATCGCGGCGGTCACGACGGCCGGTTATCGGGCGTCGCTCGCCGTTGCGCCGGACCCGAGCGCCTCGACCGACGCCGACGCCCGCGCCGGCGAACCCGCACAAGCCCCCGACGCCCGCAAGCGCCGCGAAGCGATCCGCGAACGCAATCTCGTGATCGGCTCGGCCGTGCTGAGCGTGCCGCTCGTCGTGCCGATGCTCGTCGCGCCGTTCGGCATCGACGCGATGCTGCCCGGCTGGCTGCAGCTCGTGCTCGCGTCGATCGTCCAGTTCGGCTTCGGCGCACGCTTCTACCGCGCCGCCTGGCATGCGGTGAAGGCACGCACCGGCAACATGGACCTGCTCGTCGCGCTCGGCACGTCGGCCGCGTTCGGCCTGAGCCTGTGGATGCTGCTGCGCGACTCCGCGCACCCCGGCCATCTGTATTTCGAGGCATCGGCCGTCATCATCACGCTGGTGCGCTTCGGCAAATGGCTCGAAGCGCGCGCGAAACGCCAGACGACCGAGGCGATCCGCGCGCTGAACGCGCTGCGTCCCGACCGCGCGCGCGTCGTCGAGCACGGCGTCGAACGCGACGTGCCGCTGGCGCAGGTGCGCGTCGGCACGACCGTCAGCATCCGTCCGGGCGAGCGTGTGCCCGTCGACGGCCGGATCGTGTCGGGCCGCTCGCACGTCGACGAATCGCTGATCACCGGCGAAAGCCTGCCGGTGCCGAAGGACGACGGCGATCCGGTCACGGCCGGCTCGATCAACGGCGAAGGCGCGCTCGTCGTGGAAACCACCGCGATCGGCGCGGAGACGACGCTCGCGCGCATCATCCGCCTCGTCGAATCCGCGCAGGCGGAAAAGGCGCCGATCCAGCGGCTCGTCGATCGTGTCAGCGAAGTGTTCGTGCCGACGATCCTCGGCATCGCCGTGCTGACGCTGGTCGGCTGGCTGATCGCCGGCGCCGGCATCGAAACAGCGATCCTCAACGCGGTCGCGGTGCTCGTCATCGCGTGCCCGTGCGCGCTCGGCCTCGCGACGCCCGCCGCGATCATGGCGGGCACCGGCGTGGCGGCCCGCCATGGCGTCCTGATCAAGGACGCCGAGGCGCTCGAACTCGCGCAGCGCACCACGGTGATCGCGTTCGACAAGACCGGCACGCTGACCGAAGGCAAACCGTCCGTGACGGCATTCGAGGCCGTCGACATCCCACGTGAGCAAGCGCTCGCTCTCGCGGCCGCGGTCCAGCGGCAAAGCGACCACCCGCTCGCTCGCGCCGTCGTCGCCGCGCACGATGCGGACGTCGTGGCCCGCGGCGGCGGCGCGGGTTCGGCCGAGGTCGTCGCGGCCGATGCGCGCGCGGTGGCCGGACGCGGCGTCGAGGCGCGCGTTGGCGGTCAGCTTCTCGCACTCGGCAGCAGCCGCTGGCGCGACGAACTCGGCATCGTCGTGCCGCCCGCACTCGACGCGCGTGCCGCGGAACTCGAGCGCGCGGGCAATACGATTTCGTGGCTGATGCGTGCCGACGCGCCGCGCGCGCTGCTCGCGCTGATCGCATTCGGCGACACCGTGAAGCCGGGCGCGCGCGAGGCGGTCGCGGCACTGTCGGCGCGTGGCGTCGCGAGCGTACTCGTCACGGGCGACAACCGCGGCAGCGCGGCCGCCGTCGCGGCGGCACTCGGGATCGGCGAAGTGCATGCGCAGGTGCTGCCCGACGACAAGGCGCGCGTGGTGGCCGAACTGAAGCGCACGCACGGCGGAATCGTCGCGATGGTCGGCGACGGGATCAACGATGCACCCGCGCTCGCCGCGGCCGACGTCGGCATCGCGATGGCGACCGGCACCGACGTCGCGATGCATACGGCCGGCATCACGCTGATGCGCGGCGACCCGGCGCTCGTCGCCGATGCGATCGACATCTCGAAGCGGACGTATCGGAAGATCCAGCAGAACCTGTTCTGGGCGTTCGTCTACAACCTGATCGGCGTGCCGCTCGCGGCGCTCGGCTGGCTGAATCCGGTGATCGCGGGTGCGGCGATGGCGTTCTCCAGCGTCAGCGTCGTGACGAACGCGCTGCTGCTGAGGAGATGGAAAGGCCGCGCACGCTGATGCGGGCCACGACGGGCGACGGGTCATCCGACGGAGGTCCGGCGCTTGTCGTATTGGAAATGGCTTGCCGACCGGCGGGGCGCACATTGCATGCGCTGCGTCGGGACAGATCACCGGAAGAAGGCCGGGAAAACGGCAGCGCGCGTCACCGACGCGTGCGCACTGGCCTCAGCTCTGGACGACCGGCTTGATCAGCGTCGTCGTGATCGGCACGAAGCCGCACGCCCGATACAGCGCACGAGCAGCCGTGTTGTGATTGAACACCGACAGCCCGATTTCGGTGACGCCATGACGGCGCGCCTCGGCCTCCAGTGCATCGAGCGCGCGCATGGCCCAGCCCTGGCGGCGCCGGGTCGGGACGATGTCGAGATCGTAGATGAACAGCGTACGGTTCGGCCCTTCGGGCACGATCGCGTACCAGAGGTCGCCGACCGTGTCGCCGCTGGCGGCGTCGATCAGCTGGACGAGCGTCTGGCCGGAGGTGAGCAGGCCGTCGGGCAGCAGCGTATCGAAGCAGGCGCGGGCGCGGTTCGCCGCGTCGTCGGTCGCGTTCTGCCCGGATGACACGAGATCGCGCGCGTAGCCGTCGATGGCGCGCGTGCGGTATGCGTGGAATTCACCGGCCGTCATCGGCCGCATCTGCAGCATGGCCCGGGGGTCGCGAGGGAAGTCGGACTTCCAGTGTAGCGGGACGATCGCACCGGCGCGCGATGCGGCGGTGGAAAACGGGCAGGCAGTGGCGGCGAGCGCCGCGCTGAATCAGCGAATCAGCGAATCAGCGAATCAGCGAATCAGCGAATCAGCGAATCAGCGACGGTACAGGACGATCGGCACGAGGCTCGCACGACGCACGCGCTCGGCTTCGGCGTGACGCGCAGCGTACGAATATTCCGCGTCGAGCGGCAGGTGCGGGGAGACGAACAGGTCGTCGATCTTTTGCAGCAGGGCAAGAATGAAGCTCATGTGAGACTCCTGACAGATGGATCTAGGGTTTTCCCGTAGATGGATGCCATTCTAAGGGTTTTCCCTGAACTCTGCCAGCTCACCGCATCAGTTTGCCGCACCCGCGCCACCGCCGATCGACGGTCCGCCCCGACGCGCCTTGTCGTGCCGGGGTTTGCAGGTAGGGTCGGACGATTTAATGCGCTCGACGCACACGCTTCGCGGCCGCCGCCTCGCGGTTCGCATTGCGCTGCAGCCGGTCGACCTGCGACAGCATCGCTTCGTGGTGTTCCGCGAGCGTCATCAGCGTTGCCTGCTGCGTCGACAGGTCGGCAGCCAGCCGGTCGATCCGCTGCTGCCGGGCGTCAACTTCCTGTTTCAGGTGCGCGATCTGCCGCGTTTGCAGCATCAGCGCGACGAGCCCCGCGGACACGACGACCGTCAGCGCCAGCAGCAGCCGGTTGACGCGCCGCATCTCGCGATCGGCCGCCTGCTTCATGCCGGCCGTCTCGGCCTGCAGCGCGGCGAGCCGATCCGACAGCGGGCGCAGTTGCGTGTCGGGGTCGATAGCCGACGCGCTCGACGTGGCAGGTTGCGCACGATCCGCCGACGGCTTCGTCACGAACGACGCCGCGGACGCAACGGGCTGCACGAATGGCGAGACCGGCGCTGCGGCTGCCCGCGCGGCGTCACGGGCACTCGCGGCAACTGCGGTAATCGTGGGCTGCGCCGGTTCGGCGGTCGCCGACGGCTCGCTTGATGGCGCAGGATGCTGCGCCGAGGTCACTTCCGACTGCGCGTCGACGGCCACCGCTTCCGGCGCGCCGCGCGCCGCTGCCGCTTCGCGTGCGCCTGCGGCCACACGGCGCTTGCCACCGGAAGCTGCGCGACGCCCCTTCGTGGGCTCGCCGGGCGTCCGCGCTACTTCGTCGCGTGTGGCCGGCACGGCGGCGCCTTCGGGCTCACCGCCCGCTTTCGCCGGTCGGTCGCCGATGACCGCATCGACCGCACCTTCCGCCGCCCCTGCATTCGCCGTCGAACGATCGGCGCGCGTTCCGGCCGTGTCGCCGGCTTCCGCCACACTGCCGGTCTTCACCTGGCTGCCGTCGGTTGCCGGCTCGCCGGCTGCAGTCGCGGCGATACCGTCGGACAGCCGCGCCGCGCCGAGCTTCGTTGCATCGGCATCGGCAGCGGACGCGCGCACGACATCGGCATCGGCCACATCGCCGTTTGCACGCGTCGGCGCGGACTCCTTCGTTTTCGCAACGTCGGGCGCCGGCTCGACCGCCCCGCCGTCGGCGCCCGACGTACCGAACCCATCCAGCGTCGCCTGCCGGCCGGCGTCATCGCCGTCCGCGACGGCGGCCACCGCGTCGGCACCCGCCGCCCCGTCATCGTGCGAGGCCACCGGCCCGCGCGCGGCTGGCTCGAGCACCGGATCGCCGAACAGGTCGAGCGTGCGTTCGTCCCGCGGCGCATCGCCGCCCGTCGCGTTGCCGGAGCGCGCGGTTGCCCTGGCGGCGGTGTCTGCCGCGGCCGCGATGGAACGCGGACGCGAACGGGCCGACGAGCGGTCGGAGCGGGAACGGGAGCGAGGCAGGGAAACGGATTCGGTCATGGAGTCGGATTACAGGCCCGCGAACGCGGAACCGGATGTCGAACGGAATCAGTGACCGGCCATTGTCGCATGACCGATCGCCGATCCGGCCGATCGGATGCCGTCTATTCGTCGCCCGACAACCCGTTGCCTTCCTCGAATCGCGTGACGCACGACAGCCCGCGCAGCTTGTCGCAGATCGCGCGGTATTCGAGATCCGACACGCGCCCGAGTGCGATGCGCACCTCGTCGTGCTCGCCCGTGTCGTCGGCGCGCTGCACGATGAATTGCTTCACGCGCGCGCTGTCGGGGCCGAGGGCCGCGTGCAGCGAATCGAACGTCAGCGCGCCGCCCACCACCGTCAGCGCGAGCTGACGCCGTTGCCGCACCGTGAAGTAGCGCCGCTCGAGCGGCTTGATGCCGGCCAGGATGATCAGGATGATGATCGTCGCGGAAATCGACGCGACGTACAGTCCGCCGCCCACCGCGAGGCCGATCGCGGCGACCGACCACAGGCTCGCGGCGGTCGTCAGCCCGCGCACGATCTCGCCGCGCAACAGGATCGAGCCCGCGCCGAGGAAACCGATGCCCGACACCACCTGCGCGGCGATCCGCGACGGATCGAGCACGATGTGGTCGCTGCTGCCCAGCACATCGGCGAAACCGAACGCCGACACGATCATGATGAGCGTCGAGCCGACACAGACCAGCATGTGCGTGCGCAGGCCGGCCGCCCACGAAAGGCGCTCCCGCTCGAAGCCGATGACACTGCCGAGCGCGGCCGCGAGAACCAGCCGCATCACGAGTTCCAGGTTGCCGAGCATCCGATTTCTCTCCTGTCTCCTGTTTTGAGGACGGCCGCGCGGAATGGTTTATCCTTGGCCCCGGCCGCGCCGCTCCGCGCCGACTCAATTCGATCCAAGCGCTCAACCCGCCATGTCCGTTCCCGCTTCCGCTTCCGCCCAGGCCGCCCGATTGCGCGACCATTTTGCGCACGTCATCCTGCCGATCTGGCAGGGTTCAGGGTTCGACCAGACGCTGCGGCTACCGTTCGAGGCCGTCGATCCGGCCAACCATGCACCGCTGCCCGTCACCCGTTATCGCGCAATGGCATGCGCGCGACAACTGTTCGTGTTCGCGCAGGCCGGCCACACCGCGCACGCGGCCACGCTGTTCGACTCGCTGTGCAGCCGCTTCCGCGATCCGCGCCACGGCGGCTGGTTCTACAGCGTCGATGCACAAGGCGCGCCGCTCGACACGACCAAGGACCTTTATACGCATGCGTTCGTCGTGTTCGCGTGCGCCGCATGGCATGCGGCGTCGGGCGACACCGCGGCGCGCACGGTCGCCGAGGACACCGCCGCGCTGATCCAGGACCGCTTCGCGCCGCAGCCGGGCGACGCGCTGCTCGACGCCGCGCGTCACGCCGATTTCTCGTCATCGGGCAGCGGCACGCTGCAGAACCCGCTGATGCACTTGACCGAAGCATGGCTTGCGGCCGCCGATGCGTTCGACGATGCGGCGTTCGACGATGCGCTCCTGCGCACCGCGCAGGCCGTCGAGCGCACGTTCGTCGATACGGCGACCGGCTGCATCGCCGAACTGCCGCTCGGGGCGACCGACAACCGCTTCGAGCCCGGCCATCAGTTCGAATGGTTTTATCTGGTCGATGCGGCCGGCGCGCGTCTCGCGCAAACCGGGCTCCCCGACGCACTCGCGCGCGCGTTCGCATTCGCCGAGCAGCACGGGATCGATCCGCGCACGGGCGCCGTGTGTGCGGCAGTCGACGCGCAAGGCGCATGCATCGACGGCACGCAACGGATCTGGGCGCAGACCGAATACCTGCGCGCGCTCGCCATGCACGGCGGCACGCCGGCCTCCGCGCCGCTCGCGCAGCAGATCGAGCGCTTCGCCACGCGCTTCCTGCATCCGCGCGGCTGGTTCGAGTGCAAGACGGCCGACGGGCAGGTGTCGCGCGCCGACATGCCGTCGACGACGCCCTACCACCTCGCGACAGCTTACGCGGCGCTGCCCGCCGTTTCGTAACCGGCGTCGGCAAACGACGACGACGCGCGCTCGTCGCGAAGACCGCGAGCCGCGCGCGCGTCGCCCAGTTCGAACACCGACACCGCCTGCATCAGGTGCGCGGTCTGGTCGTTCAGCGACGCGGCCGCCGCCGCGACTTCCTCCACCAGCGCCGCGTTCTGCTGCGTCAACTGGTCCATCTGCGTGACTGCCTGATTGACCTGCTCGATGCCGACGCTCTGCTCGACCGACGCGGCCGTGATCTCCGACATGGTCTGCACGACCCGCGTGATCGACGCCGATACCGTCCGCATCGCGTCGCCCGCCCGTTCGACGAGTTCCGAGCCGCCGTCGATCTGCGTGACCGACTCCTCGATCAGCGCCTTGATCTCCTTCGCCGATTGCGCGCTGCGCTGCGCGAGCGAGCGCACTTCGCCCGCGACCACCGCGAAGCCGCGGCCCTGCTCGCCGGCCCGCGCGGCCTCGACCGCCGCGTTCAGCGCGAGGATGTTGGTCTGGAATGCGATGCCGTCGATCACCGAGATGATCTCCGCGATGCGCCCGGAGCTTTGGGCGATGGCCCGCATCCGGTCGATCACGCTGTCGACCACGCCGCCGCCGTGACGCGTCGCGTCGAGCGCCGCGTCGGCCAGCGCGCTGGCCGCACGCGCGCTGTCGGTGTTCTGGCGGACGGTCGCGGTCAGCTCCTCCATGCTCGCGGCGGTTTCCTCGAGCGACGCGGCCTGGGTGCCCGTGCGCGCGGACAGGTCCGCGTTGCCGCCGGCGATCTCGCCCGCGCCGAGGTGGATCGCATCGGACGCGTGACGCACGGTGCGCACGGTGTCAGCGATGCTCGCCTGCATCGCGGCAAGGCCGCGCAACATCCGGTCGATCTCGAACACGCCGCCTGCCCGCACGGCTTCGTCGAGCCGGCCCTGCGCGATGCGCTCGAAATGGCGGCCGGCTTCGCCCAGCGGCGCGACCACCGCGCGCCGCGCGGCAGCGTAAATCGCCGCGCTCGCCGCGAGCATCGCCGCCAGCAGCACGATGCCGACCCACTTGAACCACTGAATCCCGCTATCGATCGTGGCAAGCGCGTCGCGGCTCGACGCGGCGCCGTAGTCGGCGAAGCGGTGCAGCTCGGCGAGGTACGCGTCCTGGAAACCCTGTGTCGGCTGGTCGAGGAACGCCTGGATGTTGTCGGCGTCGAGGAACTGCACGAGTTCGCCCAGCGCGCCGCGCAGCGCGCGATAGCGCTCGGCGAGCGCCGCTACGCGCGCACGGTTCGTCGCGTCGACGGCCTGCGCGGCCGTCAGCGCGGAGAACGCCTTGTCCGCTTCGGCGAGCGACGCGCTGGCATGGCGGATGATCTCGTCGGGCTTCGGGCCGCCGCGTACCATCCGCGTGCCCGCGCGCGACAGGTTCACGCGTGCGTCGAGCAGGCGCTCGGTCGCCTGGCTGGCCGCGTCGACCTGCCCGATCGCGACGTTCGACAGATCGTCGACGCCGCTGCGCGTCGATGCGAGCGCCCAGAAGCCGAGTGCCTCGATCGCGAACAGAAAGAGGCAAAACACGGTCAACACGCCGAGCAGACCCGACGCGAGCTTGATTTTTCCGAACATGGGGGAGATTCCTGGAAAGGCGACGATGGAGCAATGCCCCGGCATTAGCGGCATTTCTTCGTCGGACTTTAGGAATGCGGGTGAGAAGCGGCCGGCCGAGCCCCGCCATTGCCGCCGAATCGCCAGCAAACGAGAACGATGTGCGCGTTCGACGCAATAATCGCGTCGCATCGCGCCGGCCATTGTGCGAAATGCGGACGAATTTCCTTGCTTATCCGCAGCCCCCTTCCTAGAGTTCAGCGCAAGCGGACACGCATTGCGAGGGCAGTCGATGACGGACATCACGGACCACGCGCGCGGCGCATTGCGCGCGCAACCGTTCAGCATGCTGCTGGGCACGGAGCTGATGCATATCGGCGACAACGAAGTGTCGCTGTGCCTGCCCGTGCGGGAAGAACTGCGGCAGCAGCACGGCTTCGTGCACGGCGGCGTGATCGGCTACCTCGCCGACAACGCGCTGACGTTCGCAGGTGCGCTCGTGCTCGGCCCGCGCGTCATCACCGCCGAATACAAGATCAACTACCTGCGGCCCGCCGTGAACGGCACGCTCGTCGCGCGCGCGAAGGTCGTCTACGCGGGACGGCACCAGGCGACCTGCCAGTGTCATGTGTTCGTCATCGACGGCGATCACGAGCGGCTCGTCGCGATCGCGCAAGGCACGATCAATCGCGTCGGCGACGGCAAGATGCCGGATGCGCCGGAGGAAACGGCGTGAATTGTCGCGGACGCAAAGGCCATCGGATTACCTGCCGGCGTCGTCCTGACGATCGCGCCCCGTGCCTGTGATGCAACATCGCAACCACCAGCCGCGGCACGCGCGACGCGCACCGTCCGGTTCCATCGCTTCATCGCGGCAGCGATAGACGGCGTCGCGATCACGGCGACCGACTGCGACGTCCAGCACGATCACTTCCGCTCGATCCGCCCGGCAAGCCGGGATTTGAACGGGTCGTGTCGAACCGAATCCGCGGATCGACGCTTCGGCCGACCTATTCCGCAGTGCCCGCTTTCAACGGCAGAAACCGCGGCGCCACGCGCACCCGAACGTTACCGCTCGCGTCGGTGCGGTAAATCCCGCGCGCCGCATTGTGCGGATGCTCGACCGCGTCGGCCACGCTCAGCACCGGCGCGAAACACACGTCGGTGCCTTCGAGCAGCGCGCGCCAGTGCGCGGACGGCTGCTGCGCGAACACGTCGGCAAAACGCGCCTTCAGCGCCGGCCAGCGTGCGCGATCGTACTGCGACGCCGGATCGACGTCGGTCAGCCCGAGCCGCTCGACCAGCAGCGCGTAGAACGGCGGCTCCAGCGCACCGATCGTCACGCATTCGCCGTCCGCGCAGCGATACACGTCGTAAAACGGCGCATCGTGGAAGAGGCTCGGCTGCGTGCCATCGAGCTGCCCGTTCGCGCGCGCCCACAGCGCGAGCGAGCCGAGCATCGACACGATGTCGACGATCGCGCCGTCGACCACGCGCCCCGGGCCGCCGCCGCGCACGTCGAACAGCGCGCAGATGATCCCGAATGCGAGCCCGAGCGCGCCGCCGGCATCGCCGACGACGGTCGGCGGCACGCCCGGCCGGCCGTCGCGCGGCGCGGACAGCGACAGCAGCCCCGTCAGCGCGACGTAGTTCAGGTCGTGCCCGGCGGCCGTCGCGAGCGGTCCGTCCTGGCCCCAGCCCGTCATCCGTCCGTACACGAGCTTCGGATTGTCGCGTGCGCAATCGTCCGGGCCGAGACCGAGGCGCTCCATCACACCGGGCCGCAGCCCCTCGATCAGCGCGTCGGCCTGCGCGATCAGCGCGAGTGCCGCGTCGCGGCCGGCCGGCGTCTTCAGATCGAGTTCGACGATCGTCTTGCCTTCGCGCAGCAGGTCGCCGTCGCGGCCCTGCAGCGCGTCCGGCGCGCTGGTGCGGCCCGCGGGACGCGCGATCAGCGTGATGCGCGCCCCCATCCCGGCGAGCATCCAGCCCGCGAGCGGGCCGGGGCCGAGGCCTTCGAATTCGACGATGTGGACGCCGGAAAGCGGGACACCAAGCGACATACGATTCTCCTGTCGACCCGCGTTAGTGCTTCAGCACTTACGCTGGTCCCATGCTTCGCGGTCGACCAGCGTTCGTGCTTTAGCACTTACGCGGGTCCCATGCTTCGCGGTCAACCAGCGTTCGTGCTTTAACACTTACGCTGGTCCCATGCTTCGCGGTCGACCAGCGTTAGCGCCTTAGCGCCTACGCGGGCCCCATCCGTTGCGGTCGATCCGCGATGACTCAAGCCAGCGCGAACCCCCGTGCATCATGACCGCAATGCGCTTCAACGCACCGGCACGGTCACCGATGCGACGCTTTGCGTCGCGAATTGCCGTCATCACACGTGCGCCAAACGAAAAATCCCTGCGCAGCAGGTCCGCTTCGCAGGGATCGGTCCGTTTCAGCACTGCAGGGTTGCGCGCGCGAACCGCGACACGCTCAGAACGCATCCCCCGGCACCCGCACCCAGCCTTCCATCAGCACGCGCGCGCTGCGGCTCATGATCGCCTTCGTGACGGTCCATTCGCCCTTTTCGAGCCGGGCTTCCGCGCCGACGCGCAGCGTGCCCGATGGATGGCCGAAGCGCACCGCGTTGCGTTCACCGCCGCCCGCCGCCAGGTTGACGAGCGTGCCGGGAATCGCCGCGGCCGTGCCGATCGCGACCGCTGCCGTGCCCATCATCGCGTGGTGCAGCTTGCCCATCGACATCGCCCGCACCAGCAGGTCGACGTCGCCCGCATTCACGCGCTTGCCGCTCGACGCGACGTAATCGGCCGGCTTCGCGACGAACGCGACCTTGGGCGTGTGCTGACGCGTCGCGATCTCGTCGAGCGTGTCGATCAGGCCCATGCGCAGCGCGCCATGCGCGCGGATCGTCTCGAACTTCTCGAGCGCCTTCGCGTCGCCGTTGATCGCGTCCTGCAGCTCCGTGCCGGTATAGCCGATCGCCTCGGCCTCGACGAAGATGGTCGGAATCCCCGCGTTGATCATGGTCGCCTTCAGCGTGCCGATGCCCGGCACGACGAGGTCGTCGACGAGGTTGCCGGTCGGGAACATCGAGCCGCCCGAGCCTTCTTCCTCGGCGGCCGGGTCCATGAACTCGAGCTGCACTTCGGCGGCCGGAAACGTGACGCCGTCCAGCTCGAAATCGCCCGTCTCCTGCACCGCGCCGTTCGTGATCGGTACGTGCGCGACGATCGTCTTGCCGATGTTCGCCTGCCAGATACGCACGGTCGCGATGCCGTCGCGCGGCACGCGCGACGCATCGACGAGGCCACCGCTGATCGCGAACGGGCCGACGGCCGCCGACAGGTTGCCGCAGTTGCCGGTCCAGTCGACGAACGCGCGGTCGATCGAGACCTGCCCGAACAGGTAGTCGACGTCGTGACCGGGCCGCGTGCTCTTCGACACGATCACCGTCTTGCTGGTCGACGACGTCGCGCCACCCATCCCGTCGATCTGCTTGCCGTACGGATCGGGGCTGCCGATCACGCGCAGCAGCAGCGCGTCGCGTGCGGCGCCCGGCGCCTGCGCGGCGTCCGGCAGATCCTGCAGCCGGAAGAACACGCCCTTGCTGGTGCCGCCGCGGATGTACGTCGCCGGAATCCTGATTTGAGGAATGTGAGCCATGTTTGCGTTGTCCCTGTGTGACCCGGTCAGGCAGCCTGCGACGATTCGAGGAAGTCCTGCGCGAAACGCTGCAGCACGCCGCCCGCGTCGTAGATCGACACTTCCTCGGCCGTATCGAGCCGGCACGTCACCGGCACCGCGATACGCTCGCCGCTCTTGCGGTGAATCACGAGCGTGAGATCGGCGCGCGGCGTGCGCTCGCCGATCACATCGAAGGTCTCGGTGCCATCGATGCCGAGCGTCGCGCGGTTCGTGCCCGGCTTGAACTCGAGCGGCAACACGCCCATCCCGATCAGGTTCGTGCGGTGGATCCGCTCGAACCCTTCGGCGACGATCGCCTCGACGCCCGCGAGCCGCACACCCTTCGCGGCCCAGTCGCGCGACGAGCCCTGGCCGTAGTCGGCGCCGGCGACGACGATCAGCGGCTGCTTGCGATTCATGTACGTCTCGATCGCTTCCCACATCCGCATGACCTTGCCTTCCGGCTCCACACGCGCGAGCGAGCCCTTCTTCACCACGCCGTCGACCACCGCCATCTCGTTGACGAGCGTCGGATTCGCGAAGGTCGCGCGCTGTGCGGTCAGGTGGTCTCCCCGGTGCGTCGCGTACGAGTTGAAGTCTTCTTCCGGCAGGCCCATCTTCGCGAGGTATTCGCCGGCCGCGCTGTTCGCCATGATCGCGTTCGACGGCGACAGGTGGTCGGTCGTGATGTTGTCGCCGAGCACCGCGAGCGGGCGCATGCCCTTGAGCGTGCGCTCGCCGGCCAGCGCGCCTTCCCAGTACGGCGGACGGCGGATGTACGTGCTTTGCGGACGCCAGTCGTACAGCGGCGCCGCACGCTCGCCGGCATCCGCGCTGCGCGCGAACATCGGTTCGTAGACCTTGCGGAACTGCTCGGGCTTCACGCTCGATGCGACGATCGCGTCGATCTCCTCGTCGGTCGGCCAGATGTCCTTCAGCGTGACGGGCTTGCCGTCCTGATCGTGGCCGAGCGCGTCCTTCTCGATGTCGAAGCGAATCGTGCCGGCGATGGCATACGCGACGACGAGCGGCGGCGACGCGAGAAACGCCTGCTTCGCATACGGATGGATGCGGCCGTCGAAGTTGCGGTTGCCGGACAGCACGGCCGTCGCGTACAGGTCGCGATCGACGATCTCCTGCTGGATCTTCGGATCGAGCGCGCCCGACATCCCGTTGCAGGTCGTGCACGCGAACGCGACGATGCCGAAGCCGAGCTTCTCGAGTTCCGGCAGCAGGTTCGCTTCTTCCAGATACAGCTCGACCGCCTTCGAGCCCGGCGCGAGCGAGCTCTTCACCCACGGCTTGCGCGTGAGGCCCTTCGCGTTCGCGTTGCGTGCGAGCAGGGCCGCGGCGATCACGTTGCGCGGGTTGCTGGTGTTCGTGCAGCTCGTGATCGCGGCGATGATCACCGCGCCGTCGGGCATCTCGCCCGGCTTCTCTTCCCACTGGCCGGCGATGCCGCGCGCGGCGAGGTCGGAAGTCGGCAGCCGCTTGTGCGGGTTCGACGGGCCGGCCATGTTGCGCACCACGCTCGACAGGTCGAACGTCAGCGTGCGCTCGTACTGCGCGCCGTTCAGCGTGTCGGCCCACAGGCCCGCTGCCTTCGCGTAGGTCTCGACGAGCTTGACCTGCTCGTCGCTGCGGCCGGTGAGACGCAGATAGTCGGTCGTCTGGCCGTCGATGAAGAACATCGCGGCCGTCGCGCCGTATTCGGGCGCCATGTTCGAGATCGTCGCACGGTCGCCGAGCGTGAGGCTCGCCGCGCCCGCACCGCGGAATTCCAGATACGCGCCGACCACCTTTTCCTTGCGCAGGAATTCGGTCAGCGCGAGCACGATGTCGGTCGCGGTGATGCCGGGCTGGCGCTTGCCGGTCAGTTCGACGCCGACGATGTCGGGCAGGCGCATCCACGATGCGCGGCCGAGCATCACGTTCTCCGCCTCCAGCCCGCCCACGCCGATCGCGATCACGCCGAGCGCGTCGACGTGCGGCGTGTGGCTGTCGGTGCCGACGCAGGTGTCCGGATACGCCACGCCATCCTGCGCCTGGATCACCGGCGACATCTTCTCCAGGTTGATCTGGTGCATGATGCCGTTGCCCGGCGGGATCACGTCGACGTTCTCGAACGACTGCTTGGTCCATTCGATGAAGTGGAAACGATCCTCGTTGCGGCGATCCTCGATCGCGCGGTTCTTCGCGAACGCGTCCGGATCGAAGCCGCCGCACTCGACGGCGAGCGAGTGGTCGACGATCAGCTGCACGGGCACGACCGGATTCACCTTCGCCGGGTCGCCGCCGCGCTCGGCGATCGCGTCGCGCAGGCCCGCGAGGTCGACGAGCGCCGTCTGGCCCAGGATGTCGTGGCACACCACGCGCGCCGGGAACCACGGGAAGTCGCGTTCGCGCTTGCGCTCGATGATCTGCTTCAGCGAATCGGCGAGGATTGCCGGATCGCAGCGGCGCACGAGGTTTTCGGCGAGCACGCGCGACGTGTACGGCAGCGTGTCGTACGCGCCGGGGGCGATCGCTTCGACCGCGGCACGCGCGTCGAAGAAGTCCAGCGACGTGCCGGGCAGGGGTTTGCGGTAGGCGGTATTCATGATGTGGGGCGGAAATCGGGGTAAGACGTTCCGCGCGCGCCGGCAACCCGCATCACGGGCGCCGGCGCGCGCGGCAGGCGTTTCAGCGCTTCTCGATCGGCACGAACTGCAGGTCTTCCGGACCCGTGTAGTTCGCGCTCGGGCGGATGATCTTGTTGTCGATGCGCTGCTCGATGATGTGCGCGCTCCAGCCGGACGTGCGCGAGATCACGAACAGCGGCGTGAACATCGCGGTCGGCACGCCCATCATGTGATACGACACGGCGCTGAACCAGTCGAGGTTCGGGAACATCTTCTTCGCTTCCCACATCACCGACTCGAGGCGCTCGGCGATGCCGTACAGCTTCAGGTCGCCCGCTTCCTTCGACAGCTTGTGCGCGACGCCCTTGATCACCTTGTTGCGCGGATCGGAGATCGTGTAGACCGGATGGCCGAAGCCGATCACGACTTCCTTGTTCTCGACGCGGCGGCGGATATCGGCTTCGGCGTCGTCCGGCGAGCTGTAGCGGCTCTGGATTTCATACGCGACTTCGTTCGCGCCGCCATGCTTCGGCCCGCGCAGCGCACCGATCGCGCCGGTGATCGCCGAATAGATGTCCGAGCCCGTGCCCGCGATCACGCGGCCGGTGAACGTCGATGCGTTGAACTCGTGCTCCGCGTACAGGATCAGCGACGTGTGCATCGCGTCGACCCACGACTTCGACGGCGTCTTGCCGTGCAGCAGGTGCAGGAAGTGGCCGCCGATCGAGTCGTCGTCGGTTTCCGTCTCGATGCGCTTGCCGTTGTGCGAGAAGTGATACCAGTACAGCAGCATCGAGCCGAGCGACGCCATCAGGCGGTCGGCGATGTCGCGCGCGCCCGGCAGGTTGTGATCGTCCTTCTCGGGCAGCACGGTGCCGAGCACCGACACGCCGGTGCGCATCACGTCCATCGGGTGGGCCGATGCCGGGATCTGCTCGAGCGCGGCCTTCAGCGCGTTCGGCAGGCCGCGCAGCGCGCGCAGCTTGGTCTTGTACGCGGCCAGTTCGGTCAGGTTCGGCAGCGTGCCGTGCACGAGCAGGTGCGCGATTTCCTCGAACTCGCACGATTCGGCGACGTCGAGAATGTCGTAGCCGCGGTAGTGAAGGTCGTTGCCGGTCTTGCCGACCGTGCACAGCGCCGTGTTGCCGGCCGTCACGCCCGACAGCGCCACCGACTTCTTCGGCTTGAATGCGCCTGCGGCGGCCGGTGCTGCTGCGTCTTTCGTCTCGCTCATGTTTCGATTCTCCAATGGGTATCGGGGTGTCATGTCGGCCGGGCGCGGCGCGGGTGCGCGCGTTCCGGCTTCATGCAAAGCATTCCGGGAACCGTGTCCCGGCGCGCGGGCCGCGTTACTTCTTGCCCTGCGCGAACAGTTCGTCGAGCTTGCGCTCGTATTCGTGATAGCCGAGGAAGTCGTACAGCTCGGCGCGGGTCTGCATGGTCGGCACCGCAGCCTTCTGCGTGCCGTCGCGACGCAACGTCTCGTAGAAATTCAGCGCGGCCTTGTTCATCGCGCGATAGGCGCCGCAGCAGTACAGCGCGATGTCGACGTTCGCCTCGCGCAACTCGTCGAGCGTGAACAGCGGCGTCGAGCCGAATTCGGTCAGGTTCGCGAGGATCGGCACCTTCACGGCGGCCTTGAAGCGGCGGTAGTCGTCGAGCGTCTTCATCGCTTCCGGGAAGATCATGTCGGCGCCGGCTTCCACGTATGCGATCGCGCGCTCGATCGCGGCGTCGATCCCTTCGGCGGCTGCCGCGTCGGTGCGGGCCATGATCACGAACTGGTCGTCGGTGCGCGCATCGACCGCGGCCTTCACGCGATCGACCATTTCGTCGGTCGGCACGACTTCCTTGCCCGGACGGTGGCCGCAGCGCTTCTGGCCGACCTGGTCCTCGAGGTGGACGGCCGCGACGCCGGCCTTGATGAACGAACGGACCGTGCGCGCGATGTTGAACGCGCCGCCCCAGCCCGTGTCGATGTCGACCAGCAGCGGCAGGTCGGTCGCGTTGGTGATCCGGTTCGCGTCGATCAGCACGTCTTCCATCGTGCTGATGCCGAGATCGGGGATGCCGAGCGAATTCGCGGCGACGCCGCCACCCGACAGGTAGACGGCCTTGAAGCCGACGGCCTGCGCCATCTTGGCTGCATACGCGGTAATCGCGCCGACCACCTGCAGCGGCTGCTCGGCCGCGACTGCCGCGCGGAATTTCGCGCCGGCGCTCTGAAGATGCGTGTTGCTCATGAACGGCCTCCTGAAGGAATGCCCATCAAACAGCAAGGACCGGGCCAGCTCGCGAAACACCGCTAACCCACTGATTCTTAAGCAACCGGCACGTGCGATGAATCGTCCGGTGATTTCAATTCGGCAATTTCATGTTTCAGAAATGAAATCCCGCGCGCATAATCGGTCGCCATGGACCTCTCCTCGACCAAGCCCGTCGGCCCGGCCGACCGCACCGTTCGCCCGCGCATCTGGGCGATGGGCATCAGCCGCCTGCGCGACCTGTTTCGCGAGATCGCCGGCGAATTCGACGAACGTGCCGACGTGCGCATCGTCACGCGCGCGTACGAAGATGCGTTGAGCGCGATCGCGGAGGCCGGCACCGCGCGGCCCGACGTGATCGTCGCGGCCGGCTCGAACGGCGGCTTCCTGAAAACGCGTGCGCAGGTGCCGGTCGTGGTCGTGTCGCCGACCGGCTTCGACGTGATGCAGGCGCTCGCGCGCGCACGGCGCGATGCCACGCGGATCGCGCTCGTCAGCGCCGGCGAGACGCCGCCCGAAGTGCGTCGCTTCGTCGCCGCTTACGGCCTCGACGTGCAGTTTGCGTCATATCAGTCCGCGCAGGAAGCGGAAGCCTGCGTGCACGACCTGCACGACCGCGGCATCGAGACGATCGTCGGCCCCGGCCTCGTCACCGATCTCGCGGCGAGCGCCGGCATGGGCGCCGTGTTCCTGTATTCGCACGCGTCGGTTCGCCAGGCGGTCGAGACGGCGCTCGAAGTCGCGTACGCGACACACGCCGAGGCGTTTCGCCGCCAGCGGCTCGACAACCTGTTGCAGCATCTGCGCGACGGCGTGGTCGCGCTCGATGCGCGCGGTCGCGTCGAAGCCATCAACGAACGGCTCGCGTCGGCGCTCGGGGTCGAACCCGCGGCGGCCGTCGGCCGCGCGCTGGTCGACCTGCGCCCGGAGTTGCGCACGCTGCGCGGCGAGGACGGCGACGCGCTTGCGACCGTGCGCGGCGTGCGCTACGTCGTGCATCGCGGGCCGCTCGTCGATCGCGGCGTGACGTCGGGCAGCGTGCTGACGTTCCAGGAATCGCGCGCGGTCGAACGGCTCGACCGCGCGCTGCGCTCGCAGCCGAACACGCAGCAGTTCGCGGCGCGCTACACGCTCGACGACGTGATCGGCGCGTCCGCGCCGATGGCGCGCGTGCGCGATCTCGTGCGGCGCTACGCGAAATCCGACGCGACCGTCCTCGTGCTCGGCGAAAGCGGCACCGGCAAGGAGATGATCGCGCAGAGCCTGCACGCGCTGTCCGTGCGGCACAGCTATCCGTTCGTCGCGATCAACTGCGGCGCGTTTCCGGAGGCGCTGCTCGAGAGCGAGCTGTTCGGTTACGAGGAAGGCGCGTTCACCGGCGCGCGGCGCGGCGGCAAGACCGGCCTGTTCGAAGCCGCGCACCGCGGCACGCTGTTTCTTGACGAGATCGGCGAAATGCCGCCGTCGCTGCAGAGCCGGCTGCTGCGCGTGCTGCAGGAGCGCGAGGTGATCCGCCTCGGCTCGACCGAGCCGATCCGCATCGACGTGCGCGTGATCGCCGCGACGCACCGCCCGCTGCTCGCGGCCGTCGAGGACGGCACGTTCCGCGCGGACCTGTATTACCGGCTCAACATCCTGAACATTGGCCTGCCGCCGCTGCGCGAGCGCGCCACCGACATTCCGGCGCTCGCGGCCACGCTGCTCGTGCAGGCTGCGCGGCGCGAACCGCGGCTGGCCGAACGCGTGCGCGAGGTCGGCGATGCGGTGCGCGTGCTCGACGCGACGCAGGCGACGCTCGCTCGCTACCGATGGCCCGGCAACGTGCGGGAACTGCAGAACGTGGTCGAGCGGATCGCGGTGGAACTGGCCGAGGAAGTCGACGCGCATCCGGGCGCCTCATGCGCGGCGCTCACGCCCGATGCGCTGCAGGCGATCGCGCCCGAGTTGTTCGCCGCGCCGCCGGACTCGACCGACACCGACGACGCGCAGACACTCCACGCGCGCCGCCGCCGCGCCGAAGCCGACGAGATCCGCGCGGTGCTCGACGCGTGCGGCGGCGATCGCGATCGCGCGTGCGCGATGCTCGGCATCAGCAAGACGACGCTGTGGCGGAAGCTGTCGGCGAAATAGGTTCGGGCGAGGCAGGAGCGGCAGGTAATGACGCGCCGGACGCGCGCCGCCGTCAATCGGCCTTGTGATAGTGGCGGTAAGCCTTCGCGCGATTCCCGCACGAAGACATCGAGCACCAGCGACGGCTGCCGTTCTTGCTGTCGTCGATGAACAGCCACTGGCATGCGTCGTTCGCGCAGCGCTTGACCTTCGCGAGCCGCGCGCCGCCCAGCAGGTCCGTCGCCGACCACAGCACCGGGCTCAGCAACCTCGCGAGCGTCGCGTCCGCTGCCCCGATCCGCCACGCGTAGCCGCCGTCGATCCGCGCGAGCGCGACGCGCGGCGCCGCTTCCGCCAGAAAACCGCCCAGCAGCGCGAGATCGTCGGCTTGCGGCTCGCGCCGCTCGGCCTGCGCGTGAAAGAGCCGATACAGCGCCTCGCGTAACGCGAGCGCGCGCGCCAGCATCGCCGGCTCGCTCTCCTTCTCCTTCACTTGTGCACGACATACGTCGGCCAGGCCGGCCGGCATCCCCGCCTGCTCGCGGCACCATGTGAACAGGTCATCCAGCGTGCCGAAGGTTTCGGTCGGTGCGTCCGCGCCGCGCCAGTACAGCGTGTTCGCGAAATCGATGCTCAGCGTTTCGGACGGCGCCGGAACCAGGCAGTCCGCGACGGAAGGTTGCGTTTTGCTCATGACGCGATCGTATCTAACCACCATACCGGTTGACAAGTGGCCGGACGCTTTCTAACATAACCAGCATGGTGGTTAAAAAAGGTTTGCTGCACTGACGTCCCCCCTTCAGTTCAAGGAGCCACAGATGATCGATCACCTTTCGTTCGGCGTTGCCCACATCGACCGCAGCCGCGCGTTCTACGACAACACGCTTGGCGCGCTCGGCTACAAGCGGCTGTACAGCGACGACGGATCCCTCGGCTACGGCACCAGCGAACCGGTGCTGTGGTTGCAGCACGCGGCGCGTCCGGTCGTCGCCGATCCCGATTCAGGGTTGCACGTGTCGTTTCGCGCCTCGTCGCCCGTGGAAGTCGATGCGTTCTATCGCGCCGCGCTGCAGCACGGCGGACAGGACAATGGCGGGCCGGGCAAGCGCGAGCACTACGGCCCCGGCTATTACGCGGCATTCGTCGTCGATCCCGACGGGTATCGGCTCGAAGCCCATTGCGAGCTGGACAACGTCGTCTGATCCGGTTCGCACCGACACGGGTGAACGACAAGGGCCCGATTCCGCATCGCGCGGAATCGGGCCCTTGTCTTTGCTGCATCGATGGCCGGTTCGCGACGGCCACCGCGAGCAATCACGCCAGTGGCCGAGCGGACGGTCGGACGGCACGGCCGGGTTGCGGTCGATTGCGCCCGCGATCCGGCCCGCGCCGCACACTGGCCTACTGCGCGTTGCGCGTGCCCTGCCGTTGCTCGCCCAGCCCCTCGACCCCGAGGCGCACGGTCTGGCCGGCCTTCAGGAACACCGGCGATGGCTTGATGCCCATCCCGACGCCCGGCGGCGTACCAGTCGTGATCACGTCGCCCGGTTGCAGCGTCATGCAGGTCGACAGGTAGGCGATCAGTTGCGCGACGGTGAACACCATCGTGCGCGTGTTGCCGTTCTGGTAGCGGTGGCCGTCGATCTCGAGCCACAGGTCGAGGCGCTGCGGATCGGGCACCTCGTCGCGCGTCACGAGCCACGGGCCGATCGGGCCGAACGTATCGAAGCCCTTGCCCTTGTCCCACTGGCCGCCGCGTTCGATCTGCCACTCGCGCTCGGAGACGTCGTTGACGACGCAATAGCCGGCGACGTAATCCAGCGCGCGCGCCTCGTCGACGTCCTTGCACGTCGCGCCGATCACGACGCCCAGCTCGACTTCCCAGTCCGTCTTCACCGAGCCCTTCGGGATGTCGATACCGTCGTTCGGGCCGCAGATCGAACTCGTCCATTTGCCGAATACCACCGGCTCCTTCGGTACCGGCATGCCGGCTTCGGCCGCGTGATCGGCATAATTCAGACCAATGCCGATGAACTTGCCGACGCGCCCGACGCACGCGCCAATGCGCGGCTCGCCAGCGACGAGCGGCAGCGTGGCCGGGTCGATCGCGCGCAGGCGCGCGAGCGCGGCGTCGGACAGCGCGTCGCCAGCAAGATCCGGCACGTGCGCGGACAGGTCGCGAATCCGGCCGTCCGCGTCGAGAATACCGGGCTTTTCCTGGCCCGGCGGGCCATAGCGAAGCAGTTTCATCGTGCTCAACCTCTGTTGTCGAATGTGACAGGATACCGGCCGACGCAGCCGTTGACGGCCACTCGCCGGACTGAATGTCGATCGTCGATGACGCGCGTCGGCGCCGCATCCGGCAGGCCAATCGACACGCGAGGCTCGCGCAGGCGCAGCGATCGCGGCGCCGCACCGGAGTGCGACGCGCATCGAACGGGCGGCCGCCGGTCTGCGCATCGGCGACGACGGCGCGGCATTCGCGACACGTGCCGGCCTGTGCTGTGCCGGCCGGCTTCACGCGCGGCCGCGCCGTCGCTGGCCCGCCGCTCTTTGTACCACCGGCGGCCCGCCGTGAAATGGCGCGCGACGGATACCGACTATTGGTGCGCTCATGGAGGTTGCACCGCAGCATCCGGCCTGCCGAACCGTTCGGCTTTACGCCGAAAGTCGCCGTCCGTCGACACCAAAAGATGAATTGCGAATATTTCTTATGAACCTGTCATCGGGAACGATATGTAATCCGTTCTTGCTGGGTAACGATCGGTAAAAAGACGCTGCATTGCACACTGAACGTTTGTTGTTAAGCTCGCGCGGATGGCAGTCACATCCGCATGCGGCTTCACGAATTCGCGTGCAAAACCGGCCGGCGTGCGTCGCCACCCGATTGGCAATCCCCGGACTTCCTACCCCATGATGCAAACGACCAATAACCCGCTCCCCGGCAGCGACGCACGGGAGTCGATGGGCACAGCCGACCGCTATCGCGCGCCCGCGCTCGACAAGGGTCTCGACATTCTCGAACTCCTGTCGGAACAGAAGGAAGGACTCACCCGCACCGAAATCACGAAGGAACTCGGCCGCAACGCGAGCGAGATCTACCGGATGCTCGAGCGTCTCGTCGCACGCCGCTACGTGATGCGCTCGAGTGGCGGCGACCGTTACACGCTCAGCCTGAAACTGTTCGCGCTCGCGCATCGGCATCCGCCAATGAACCGGCTGATCGCCGAGGCCTTGCCGCTGATGCAGCGCTTTGCCGACGCGGCGGAACAGTCGTGCCACCTGACCGTCTACGATCGCGGCAACCTGCTCGTGATTGCGCAGGTGGACGGCCCCGGCCCATGGGGTGTGTCGGTGCGGCTCGGCTCGCGCGTCGGGCTCGCCGATACGGCGTCGGGGCGCGTGATGCTGTCGTTCCAGGGTGCCGAGCAGCGTGCGCACATGCTGGCCGAGCATCGCAAGGTCAAGGGCGAAACCCCGATGAACGAGCAGGAACTCGCGCATGCGTGCCAGTCCATCCGCCAGTCCGGTTATGTGCGCCAGGACAGCCGCCAGGCATACGGCGTGACCGACCTGAGCGCGCCGATCCTCGGCCCGGCCGGCCATGCGATCGCGGTGCTGACCTGCCCGTACATGCGCCGGATCGACGCGCATATGGCGCCGTCGGTCGAGGTCGTCGTCGTGGGACTGCGCGATACGGCAGGCCAGTTGTCGATGTACCGCGCGGAGACTTGCTGAACGTTGCGGAACGGTCGACCGCTCTGAAGGTGGCAGACCGTTCGGGCGCGGCGGTCGTTCGGTCACACGGCCAGCGGGCAGGCGGGCGGGCTCGACATCGCGCACGCGGTGTGCGATGCGTGCCGGCCACGCGGGCTCTCGTACCGGCATCCGGCAGACCGTTTCCGGATGCGCGGACGCCGCGCTACGCTAGAATAGCGGCCCTCTCAAAAACGACGACGGCCGGCTGTCGCGGCCGTCGTATCCGATGGATGTCATGGCCAAACTTCTGAACGATCAAGAATTCCAGCGTTTCTCCGAACTTCAGCAGAAGCAGGCGAGCTTCACGATCACGCCCGAGGAAGCGGACGAGCTGCGCGACATCGTCGCGCGTGCGCAGAAGAAGCGCGACGACCGTGCCGAAGCGATGCGGGCGATCGAGAACTACATCGAGCAGTTCGACATCACGCCCGACGAACTCTTCTCGCCCGAGCAGATCGGCGACGCTGCGCGCACCTACGGCCTGATCACGGCCACCAAGAAGGAGCGCACGCTGCCGCCGTCGATCACGTTCAACGGCAAGCCGTACCAATGGACCAAGACGCTTCCGGACGACGTGCGCGGCGCGCTGTTCGATGCATTTACGTCCGGCGAATCGGTCAAGCGCTTCATCGCGATGCCGAAGGACACCGCGCGTTGCGCCCTGACGATCGCCCGCCTCGAGCGCGAAACCGGCGGCGTTTATGCCGACGCGCACCTCGAAGAACTCGCGATTTCGCGTGACCAGGTGAACGACGCAGCGTCGAAACTTGCTGCATAAATGCCATCGCGGGCACGGTTCATGCGTGCCCGCACCGGCGCGGACGCTGGCCGAAACCCGCGCCGCGCCAGACGGAGCACTGCGTCCGTGGGCTCCCGAAAAGTCTCACCAAAGCATCCCGTAAGCGCTCACCTGAGCATCCCGTAAAAGCTCACCTGAAGTTTCCGGAGACGCTCACCAGCCCCTCCCGAACGTCCTCACCGACGCATCCCGCAGACGCTCCCCCCTTCCCGGAAAGGCTCACCGGGGCCTCCCGCAAGGGCTCACCGGCAGCTCCCGCGAAGGATCACCGGGTGCTTCCGTATCGACTCACCCGATTGCTCCCGGAAAAGCTCACTTTCGGCTCCTGAAAAATCTCACCTTTGGTCCGCTTTCAATGCTGGCGGTGCGCAAGGCGGGCGTCAGTGCGCTCGAATATTGCGCCGGAACCGGCGATACGCCGAGGTCACCAGCATACGCAACCGCCCGCCGCGGACGCTGTAACTCGACGAGATCGCCCTTTCCCGCCGGTCGCGAAGCGAGCGTCGTACCGATCCGCACAGTGAGGCGAAAGAGTCGAACGATCTGCATGCCGAACTACAACCAGTTCGCCCGGTCGCGGCTGCGCATCAACGACATCGCGCGTTCCGTAGCGGCTGCGCACGACACCGCCGAACGTTCAGGCACACTCGCCGACGCGATTACGGTTGCAGCTTCATCCTGAACCCCACCACGCCGGGCTCCTCCGTCGTCGACACCTCGAAACCGCAGGATTTCGCCAGCGAGATCATCGCGGTGTTCTCGCGCAGCGCCTCGCCGACCATCCACGCGGTGCCGCGCGATCGCGCGTAGTCGATGATACGCGCCATCATCAGCCGCCCGAGCCCCTTGCCCTTCTGATCTGGCCGGACAGCAATCGCGAACTCGGCCGTCTCGTTGTCGGGATCGGCAACCGCGCGCGCCACCGCGAGTGTGTGCGACCGGCCCGATACGTCGGTGAACGACACGATGAAGGCCATCTCACGGTCGTAGTCGATCTGAGTCATGCGCGCGACTTGCGAATGATCGAAGCTGCGCACGGCACCGAAGAAACGCATCCGCAAATCGTCCGGCGTCATCGCGCCAAGCAGTTCGTTGTGCGCTTCTTCGTCTTCCGGACGGATCGGCCGGATCGTCACGGTCTCGCCGCGCCATTCGAGCGTCTGCTCGAGATGGCGCGGATACGGCATGATCGCGAGCCGGCTGCGCCCGGCCGCCAGCGTGATGCGCGGCGCGACCACGTATGCCCGGTCGGACAGCACGCGCAGCGTGACCGACATCGCGACGACCTCGCGCACGTCGCAAACAACTTGCGACAGCGCCGTCAGCGCATCGAGCGTGGGTTCGACGGGCGTGCGGCGCGCATAGGGTGAACGCTCCATCACCGCGCGGGCGAGCACCGTATTCAGCGGTGGCAGCCCGTACACGACGAAAGGCGCCGATACGCCGTCGGTCGGCGGCACGGCATAACGAAACACCGGGCCGAAGTTCGAATCGTCGTACATGTCGACTGTGACGTCGACGACTCTGGTGCCCACCGGCGCATCGGCCGGCTCGCCGTGCACGCCGAAGTGCGACAACCAGCGCAACGCTGCTTCGCCGGCCAGTTCATGCTCGCCGGCCTCGACCATCCGTCGGGCCTCGGCCTGCGCGGACGCAACGCACTCGGCCGGCTGCAGCGGCGTGCCCTCGGGCGTCTGCATCAGCAACTGCCGCCCGAGGTTGTAGTCGACGAGCCGTGCGTATGCGCGCGCAAGCCGCTGCGGTGTGGTGTGCACCGGAATGCCGTTCGCGTGCAGTGCGTCGCGCGTCGCCGCGTCGACCGCACCGAAGAAACACGCGAGGATGCCGCGGTGCGCGTACTGCCGAGATTCGATCAGCGTGCGCGCGACCGCGTCGGCCGGCGCGCTGTGGGACGTCGAATGCACGACGAACAGCGTGCCCGTTTGCGGAAACGGCGCGAGCGCCTTGATGGCGGCGCCGAAATGCTCGGGGCGCGCATCGTCGCCGAGCGTCAGCGGATTGCCGGGCCCGCGGAGATGCGGCAGCGCGGCCGCGACCGCCGACGTTGCCTCGGCCGGCCAGTCGACCAGCACGTCGCGCACCTCCGCGACCGCATCGACCGCGAGTTTCGCGACGCCTGCGTCGCTCGTCACGAGTGTGGCCGCGCCGCGCGCGGTGACGCGCCCGACGCCGAGCGTCTCGATCTCGTCGAGCAGATCGTCGAGTGCATCGACACGCACCATCCCCGCACGCTGGAACGCCGCCGTGTAAAGCGCATCGCCGGGATCGGCGCGCCCGGTGCGCAGCGCGAGCACCGGTTTGTTGCGCGCCGCCGCACGCGCTGCCGACATGAACTTGCGCGCGGCACACACGGTGTCGAGCTCGAGCAAGATCGCGCGCGTGCCGGGATCGCTCGCGAGGTAGTCGAGCACATCGCCTGCATCGACGTCGGCCTCGCTACCCAACGCGACGACATGTGAAAAGCCGAGGCCTCGCGCATCGGCCCAGCCGAGTACCGCATTCGTCAGCGCGTTCGATTGCGACACCCAGGCGACGCCACCCGATCGCACCGTATAGGCCGGCGCGCCGAAATGCGCATGCCGCGCGGGCGACAGCACGCCGAGACTGCCGGGCCCGACGATACGGAGCACGAACGGCTTCGCGGCCTTGAGCGTGCGATCGAGCGCGGCGCGGTCGGCGTCGGTGCGCGCCTCACCGACAATCACCGCGACACGCGTGCCGATCTCGCCGAGCTTGCGCACGATGCCGGCCCACGTGGCAGGCGGCGTGCAGATCACGGCGACCGAGGGCGGGGCGGGCAGCCGTTCGACATCGGCCACGACCGAGTACCCGTTCAGCTCGCGATACTTCGGATTGACGGGCCACACGGGCCCCTCGAACGCGCCATCGAGCACGCGCGCCCACACCATCGCACCAATACTGCCCGCGCGCGACGATGCACCGACGACCGCAACGGACCTGGGCTGGAACAACGCATCGAGATGGCGGACGGTCACATCGGCTCCACACGGTAATGAAAAACGACCCGACCCGCACACGAGCCGAATGGCCGTGCGCCGGTCGACGCGAACTCCAAGCATAGGCGAACCCGATGCGGCTGCCTATATGCCAAACGGCCGACTGTGCGACGCGCATCAATGCCCGCAACATGAGCCGGTCACCGCGTCTTTGCACGACGCAACGGGCGAAGGCGACACGATGCGCCCATCCGGTCGCCGTTTCAAAGGTGAGGAGATACAGGAGGCATGGTGAGCAAGTTCGGGAATTGCAGGGCACGCAGCGCAAGTACGCGAGAGGTGATCGCAATCGGCGGTACGTCTGCACCGCGAAGATCGAGAATGCCAATGCGCGCATGCCGCGAAATTACGGGGTTGTTTACGGGAATTCACGGCAATACCCGGTCGAATCGCGGCGAATTCGCAAAACGATATCCGTTAATCGCGCGGCATTGGTGTTCAACTCGCGGTTTCGAGTCCTGCTGCGACTGCCCAAAAACAAAACGGTGCGACGGCCGCATGGCCGTTCGCACCGTCAGTCAGCGCACGAAAGGTGAGGATTTTCGGGAGTCAGTCCTTGATCAGGAAACGCGCGCGGTTCTTGCCGAGCCATGCCGGCGCCCGCCCGCGGCCACTCCACGTTTCGCCCGTCTTCGGGTTCAGGTACTTCGGCGGCAACGGACGCTTCGGTTTCGCGGCAGCAGCGGCGCCGATCGGTCGAAAACCGAGTTCTTCCGCGGTGATGTCGAATTCCTCGATTTTTGCCCGAATGGCGGCAATCGCATCGGCAATCGCCTTTTCGCGTTCCTTGTCGATCTTTTGCTGAAGTCTTTCGAGCTGCGCTGTCAGTTGCCTGTAGGTCGCCATATGGATGGGACTCCGTGAGTGTTATTCATGAAAAATAGCCGACTCCAAGCTAATAGAAAAGCGTCTCACCCGACTACGGTCTCTTTATCCGATCATGTCGGGATCAATAACCGCTTTTCTTCTTGCATGCGAAGAGAAGATTTCGCATTGCGTCATCGGTCGATTGCTGAAGGACGTCGAATTCACCGTTGCAGATGGCTCGGGCATTGTCCGTGCAATTGCTCCAGTCGCTACCGGTGCACTGCACCTGCGTGGTCGGGCGCCCATCCGAAGTGAACAGTGGCGCCCCGCCGCCGCACCCGCCGAGCCCCGCAACGAGGGCCAACAATCCGGCCCGACGCCAATGCATTCGAGGCCACCGACAGACCGACGCAAGCATGTGTTTCATTGTTCTTTCCGTCAACCGATTTTTTAATGCCGCGAGTATGCCATGCACCGCCGTCAGTCGTTCAGTCAGGCGCCCGGTCCGGCCGTCCGCGCGTCTTGTACGGCACGGCCCGGTGCGGATCGTCGGTGATGCGAACGAACACCTGCTCGACGTCGGGAAGCGCGCCGAGTTCGCGCTCCAGCGCCTGCCGATCGAATGCCGGATCGGCACAGCCTTCGACATAGATGAAGCGCCGCTGCACGGTGATCCACAGGCTCGTGCCCTGCAGACGATCGGTGCCCGCGAAATGCGCTTTCGCCGCCTCGGCGATCGGCGCGTCATACATATACGAATTCGGTTTCGTGCAGCGGTGGGCGAGCCAGCAGGTGGTCCCGCGCTCGACGCGGTAATGCGCGTCGTCTTCCATCTCGGCGCGCGTCATCCACGGGCCGAGCGGCAGCGGGCATTCGGCGAAGCCTCGCGACAGTGCGACGAACGGATCGTTGTACCAGTTGCGTCGCACCGCGGGTGTGTCCGCGTCACCCGCCTGTGCGAGCGAGGACGTCGCCACCAGTACGGCCAGCCATCCGGCAATTGCGATTCGCTTCATCGTCGTCTCCTGTCGGGCACTTCACCGGTGCCGTTCCTCATGTCCGGGCGCATCCACCGTCGCTTGCTACCGGGCGATCCCGAGCGCCGTCAGTTTCTTGTACAGCGTCGCCCGGCCGATGCCGATGCGCGCGGCCGCTTCGACCACCTTCCCGTCGCATGCCGCAAGGGCGTCGATCAGGAACTGACGCTCCCACGCGGCCAATGCATCGGTATACGAAACGACCGGCGCACCAGGCGCCCCCGCTGCATCGCCCGCATCCCGGCCGACCGGCGACGGAGCAGCCCGCGTGCCCGCCGGCACGCTATCCGGCACCACGCGCACCGGCCCGAGGAACGGCGCGAGCGCACCCGCATCGATCACCGAGCGATCCGACAGCATCAGCGCACGCTCGAGCGTGTTGCGCAGCTCGCGTACGTTGCCCGGCCACGGGTACGCGCACAGCATCCGCAGCGCATCGTCGGTCAGTTCGCAGTGCGCAGCGCGACCGTGCTGCGCGGCCAGCTCCTCGAGCGTCGCGTAGACGAGCGCCGCGATGTCGGACGCGCGTTCGCGCAACGGCGGCGCATGAATCGTCAGCACATTGAGCCGGTAATAGAGATCCGCGCGAAAACGGCCGGCCTCGACCAGCGCGGGCAGGTCAGCCGACGTCGCGGCGATGATCCGCACGTCGGCACGCACGATCCGGTTCGAGCCGACCGGTTCGAACTCCTTGTCCTGCAATACGCGCAGCAGCTTGCCCTGCAGCGGCAGCGGCATGTCGCCGATCTCGTCGAGAAACAGCGTGCCGCGATCGGCCAGCTCGAACTTGCCGACGCGTCCCTTGCGATCGGCACCGGTATACGCGCCCGGCGCCGCGCCGAAGAATTCGGTTTCGAGCAGCGTGTCGGGAATCGCGGCCACGTTGACGGTCACGAGCGGCTGGAGCGCGCGCGCCGACGCCGCGTGAATCGCATGCGCGAGCAGTTCCTTGCCGGTGCCCGTCTCGCCGAGCAACAGCACCGGCGAATCGACCTGTGCGGCGCGCCGCGCCTGCCGCTTGGTTTCGAGGCTTGCGGCGCTCGTGCCGACGAAACTCGCGAACGTGTATTTCGCACGGCGTGCCTGCGCGAGCGAACGCTGCGTCGCGATCAGCTGCTGCTGAAGCTGCGCGTAGCGGGAAAAGATCGGCGTGAGCGTCTTCAGTTGGTCGAACAGTGCGAAGCCGATCGCGCCGACCGTCTCGCCCGCCTCGTTCTTCAACGGCAGGCGTGTGACGACGAGCGGCTCGCGGCCCGTCTCCATGATGTCGAGCAGGATCGGCTGTCCGGTCGACACGACCTCACGCATCAGGCTGTTCGGAATCACCGCCTCGCAGTCGAGGCCGACCGCCTGCTGCGGATCGGCGAACCCGAAGCGCGCCGCATAACGCTCGTTCATCCACACGACGCGTGCGTCGCGATCGACGACCACCGTGCCCGCGCTCGAATCCTCGAAAGTCCGAAACAGCGACTCGGCGGCGCGCCGCAGCACATCGCCGTAATTGACGGGCAGGCGGACCCGGTCGTTCATCATCGTGTCGTTGTCTCCGCGTATGCTTGGCCGGATATCTCCGGAACGAGACGCAGTATCTCATTTCGGAGACATCCCGGAATCCCTTGTCCGGGAAAGCCCTGCCCGATTCAGAGGGCGGTCTTGGCGGCCGAATCGTCTCCCGATGGAGACGATTTATGTAGAATCTTCAGACATTGGCCGGCGCGGGCCCGCCAGCCAGCGCCGGATCCACGTCCGGCGGCGCAATCCGGCCGATGGCACGAAACCTGCACGAACCTGAGCCGGTTCGCGGCGCGTCCCGCGATCGAACAACAACCAAAGCCATTCCAAGCTATTAGGAGACTCCCTTGTCTTTCGTGATCGTCCTTGCCGCGCTGGCGTTCCTGATGTTCGCCGCGTATCGCGGCTACAGCGTGATCCTGTTCGCGCCGATCGCCGCGCTCGGCGCGGTCCTGCTGATCGAACCCGCGGCCGTCGCACCGGTCTTCTCCGGCATCTTCATGGAGAAAATGGTCGGCTTCGTCAAACTGTATTTCCCGGTCTTCATGCTCGGCGCCGTGTTCGGCAAGGTGATCGAACTGTCCGGATTCTCCGAGTCGATCGTCCATGCCGCGATCCGCTACATCGGCCGTTCGCGTGCGAATGCGGTGATCGTCGCGGTGTGCGCGCTGCTCACCTATGGAGGCGTGTCGCTGTTCGTCGTGGTGTTCGCCGTGTATCCGTTCGCGGCCGAACTCTATCGCCAGAGCAATATTCCGAAGCGGCTGATGCCCGGCGCGATCGCGCTCGGTGCGTTCTCGTTCACGATGGATTCGCTGCCCGGCACGCCGCAGATCCAGAACATCATCCCGACCACGTTCTTCAAGACGACCGCCTGGGCCGCACCCGCGCTCGGCACGATCGGCTCGCTGTTCATCATCATCGTCGGCCTCTCGTATCTGGAATGGCGCCGCCGTTCGGCGATGGCGAAGGGCGAAGGCTACGGCACGTCGCTCGTCAACGAGCCGGAGCGCGTCGAAGCGACGGCACTGCCGCATCCGGCGCTGGCGATCCTGCCGCTGATCCTCGTCGGCGCATCGAACTTCACGTTCACGAAACTGATTCCGCAGTGGTACGGCGCCGCGTCGTACACGGTCGCGCCGGACGTGCTGCCCGGCGTGCACACGCCGGTCACGACGTCGATCAAGACCGTCGTCGCGATCTGGTCGGTCGAGGCCGCGCTGCTGCTCGGCATCGTGCTGGTCGTGCTCACCGCGTTCAAGCGCGTCAGCGACCGCTTCGCGGCCGGTTCGAAGGCCGCCGTCGGCGGCGCGCTGCTCGCCGCGATGAACACGGCGTCGGAATACGGTTTCGGTGGCGTGATCGCCGCGCTGCCGGGCTTCCTCGTCGTCAGCGACGCGCTGAAGAGCATTCCGAACCCGCTGGTGAACGCGGCTGTGTCGGTCAGCTCGCTCGCCGGCATCACCGGTTCGGCGTCGGGCGGCATGAGCATCGCGCTCGCCGCGATGTCGGACCTGTTCATCAAGGGCGCGCAGGCAGCCAACATTCCGATGGACGTGCTGCACCGGGTGGTCGCGATGGCCAGCGGCGGCATGGACACGCTGCCGCACAACGGCGCGGTCATCACGCTGCTCGCGGTCACGGGCCTCACGCACCGCGAGTCGTATCGCGACATCTTCGCGGTCACCGTGATCAAGACGCTCGCAGTGTTCTTCGTGATCGCCGTGTACTACACGACGGGCCTCGTGTAAGCCCCGCATCGGGCGGCGTTCCGAACGCCGCCGCACCTCGTCCGGCCGCATCGCGGCGGCCGGCGCACCTTCCTTCCTCTGCACGCCAGGGCTGGGCAACCGGCCCGGCATCGTCGAAGCAGGCAGCGCAACGCGGGTCGCGACGCGCCGCACCTTCCCGACACCTCCGCGCGCAAACCGGGGCGGATCGCAGGGGTTCTCATCCGCCGGTTCGTCCCCCGCCCGACCGGAGCCGCTCGGCGCTATCTCGCCGCACGGCCCGGACGGCCCGACGCCCGTCACGCACCGCCATCCGGCACCGTCCACGTCCACGTCCACGTCCACGTCCACGTCCGCCATCCATTGTTACCGGCGGCAGAACACTGAGTTAGGCGCGACCGCATTTTTCGCGCGCGTGGCCGGGCCTACACTGCTTTCAACCGCCGCCGCTCCGTCGAAAGGCCGGCCGCACAGCTGGAAACATGGAGGTCACGATCATGAAGCGCCTGATTCACGCAGTTGCCGTTGCCCTGGCCGTATCCGCGCCGCTCGCCGCGCAAGCGCAGTCGAACCCGCCGCTCACGCGCGCGCAGGTTCATGCCGAAGTGAAGGCGCTCAAGCAGGCCGGCTTCCAGCCGAGCGATTGGTTCTACCCGGCCAGCATCGTTTCCGCCGAAGCGAAGATCGCCCATCAGCAGCGTGCCGGGTATGGCAGCGACCAAGGTGCATCGTCGGAGTCGAGCCACTAATCGCCGTCACGACGCGGCCGTCCCGTCCGGCCGCTTCCGCGCAAGCCTTCACGCCTTCACCGGCTCGATCAGTTTCGCGCATGCCGCTGCCTGCGGATCGCCCGCAGGCAACTTCGCGCACACCGCGTCGAACTGCTTCACGACCGACCTGACCGACGCATCGTGCGCGCCGCCGCCGCGCCAGCGATTCAGTTGCGTGACGACCTTGGTCAGCGCGCGCAGGTTCGCCCCATAAAACGCATCCTTGGTCTTGCCGGCCTGCGCGAGCACGCTCGCGGCGATCGCTTCGATCCGCGCCGAATCGTCCGGCGCCAGCGCGACCGCATTCGCGAAATAGGTCGCGCCCCAGCGCAGCTTCGTCGCCGGGCCGCTCGCCGAGTCGTACGCCTTCCGGTACCAGTCAAGCGCCGCGGCCTTGTCGCCGCGCGCCTTCGCATTCGCCGCCAGTCCCGACATGAAGTAGTACGGCGTCGCCGAACGCGGCAACTCGGCCTTCAGCAAGACGTCGGATTCGTCGTACAGCCCGGCGTCGGTCAGCGTGTCCGCCGCTTCGCTGACGAGCGCCTGCCGCTCGTACGCGTTCGCGGCGCCCTGCACCGATGCCGCGATCTGCTTGCGTGCGGTATCGACCAGCGCCGGCGCGGCGAGCGGCGCGCCGTCGTGCGCGTCGCCGCGCGCGAGCAGCACGCGGCCGTGCAGCGCCATCAGGCGGTCGATCGACGACAGCGTCGTATCGTTCGACAGGCGCGCGAGCGCCGTGTCGTACGCGCCGCGCAGCTTCGTGCGCTGCGCGGCGTCGGCGCCGAGGTACGCGACCACGCGCGCGGGCGCTGCGACGAGCACGTCCGAATCGGCGCGCGCCAGCGCCGGCTCGCGCAGCACCGCGCGCAGCGCGTCGACGAGCGCCGCCTTGTCGAGCGCGCCGGCCTGCGCGGGATCGTCCGATGCCGCCACCACCGCCGACTTCAGCGCAAACCGCGCGGCGTCCGCCTTCGCGCCGGCCGCACGCGCACGTTGCGACAGCGTCTGCAGCGTCACCGCGACACGGTCGGACGGCACCGGCAGCGCGCCGTCGGTGTCCCAGGAATAGTCGGCCAGCAGATGCCATTCGGCCGGCGTCAGTGCCGCGCCGTTGTTCAGCGCGGTCGCGAGCGTCTGCCGCACCGGATGCGCGGCCGTCATCCCGAGCGACAGCGCCTGCATGTAGCGTTCGAGATCGGCCTCGCCCGGCAGCCGCGTCACTTCGGTGCCGTCCGGGCGGAACAGGATCATCGTCGGATAGCCGTGCACCTTGAAGCGCTCGCCGAGCTTCTGCGCGCTTTCGGTATCGCCGTCGAGATATACGGGCACGAAGAACGACGAGCGGGTCTTGAATGCCTGCTGGCTGAAGATCGTCGACTTCACCTGGTTGCACGACGGACACCACACGGCGCCCCAGTACAGCAGCAGCGGCTTGCCGGTGCGCTTCGCGCGCGCGAACGCGGCATCGACGTCGCCCTGCTGCCACGCGATGCCGGGCGGCAGATGCGCGCCGTCGGGCGATGCGTTCGCCGCCGGGGCGCCCGCGGGCGCGGCAGCGGCAAGCGCCGCACTGGCGGCAGCGAACAGGCAGGCGGCGGTGAGATTGCGAAGAGCGGTTTTCATCGAAGCGGGTTCCGTTGAACAAGACGGTTTCAGGGAGATGCCGCGCACGCAACGAGGGCCGTGAAGCGATGACGATGAGGCCGGCCGACATGCAGCGCCGCGCATGTATCGATACGGAAAAGCGAAGCCGGCCGCAGCGACCGGCACATCGTTCGACGATACGACGGGTACAACCGAAGGAAAACGAACGAATTCTCGATTGGATATCACGCGCGGCGTCGCGGCCGCGTGCCGTCACGTCCGCGACGGCCGGTCCTTCACTGCGGCGCCTTGATCCGGGCCATGTGATACACGGACGCATGCACGCCGTCGCGCAACGCGTAATCCGGCGATTCGCCCTCGATGCGGAAACCGTGTTTCTCGTAGAGCGCGATCGCCGCGCGGTTGTCGGTGAACACGGTCAGCTCGAGACGCGTGATGTTCAGCCAGTTCTCCGCGAGATCGATCGCGGCCGCGAGCAGCCGGCCGCCGATGCCGCGCCCGTGACGGGCCGCGTCGACCATCATGCCGAGCGCCGCCGCGTGGCGCCGGCGCGGATTCGGCTCGGGATGCAGGCCGAGATGGCCGACCACCGTGCCGTCGATTTCGGCAACGAGGCTCACGCCGTGCTCGCGCACGTTGTCGAGCCGCTTCTGCCATTTTTCGAGCGACGGAAACGGCTGCTGCAACGTATTCATGTACACCGCGGGATGCGCGGCAATCTGTCGGATCGCGTCGACGTCGTGCGTCTCGCTGTGCCGGATCGTGATATCGGTCATGGGTGGGCCGGTTCCGAAATGTCGCGCCGAAGGCGCGGACTGCGCAGGCGCGCAGCAACGCATCGAGCTTAGCCGATTTCACGCATTTGAAACACGGGTGTCACGCCGTTGCACGTCAGGTTGTATCCGCAACGAAGCGTGCTCGTGCGATCCGCGCCAATCCGGAAAATTCTGACCGGTCACGCATACGGCGATCGGTAATTTATTACTGTTTTCAACCTCACATCGCGCTCGAACGAATCGTTGCGCACGCAACGTCATGTGCGCGACATGCGATGTCATTTCTTCATCACGTCGACGTCATGTCGCCTCCCTAGACTGGGCGCCGCTCCAGCCCGGCACGCGCCGGTCCGGTGTGTGCCGACACCTGCCCCGCGCATCACGAGCGCGCGGCACGCAGGATTGCCACGGCGGCCGCGCCATCCGCGCGACGTCGCGCATCGCGCATCGCACATCGCCGCGATACGCGTCCGATGCCCCGAACGCGCACGCATCGCCGATCGTCCCGGGGCGCGACGATGCCCGGTCACCGCCAGACGAACTCGCGAACGCTCCCACCCTCACAGGATCCAAACGCCATGACGTCACGCCGCAAATTCCTTCAGCAGACCGCCGGTTCCGGCCTCGCCGCCGCCGCGCTGTCCGCGTTTCCGCCGAGCATCCGCCGCGCGCTCGCCATTCCCGCCTTCCACGAAACGGGGACCATCAAGGACGTCAAGCACGTCGTGTTGCTGATGATGGAGAACCGCGCGTTCGACGGCTACTTCGGCACGTTCAAGGGCGTGCGCGGTTACGGCGACCGCTTCGCGGTGCCGTCGCCGAACGGCCGCGACGTGTTCTACCAGACCTACACGAAAGCGACGCCCGCGACCACCTTCACGCCGTACCACCTCGACGCGAGCCAGGGCAACGCGCAGCGCGCGGGCGGCACGCCGCATACGTGGGCCGACGCGCAGGCCGCGTGGGACCACGGCCGGATGAACCGCTGGCCCGACGCGAAGACGCCGCTGTCGATGGGCTATTACGACGCGGCCGAGGTGCCGTTCCAGCGCGCGCTCGCCGACGCGTTCACGCTCTGCGACCACTATCACTGCGGGATGCACACGGGCACCATCGCGAACCGGCTGTTCTACTGGAGCGGCACCAACGGCCCGAACGGCACCAGCCCGGCCGACGGCAGCCGCGTGAAGGTCGCCGCGCTGAACAACCAGTTCAACGGCGGCAACGACATCGGCCCGTCGAGCCAGGGCTGGACGTGGACGACCTACGCCGACCGGCTGCAGCAGGCCGGCGTGAACTGGAAGGTCTACCAGAGCCTGATCGACAATTTCGGCTGCAACGAGATGATGAGCTTCCGCCACTGGCGCGCGGCCATCGAGCAGATGCCGGCCGCACGCCGGCCCGCGTACGTCGCGTCGACGGACATCACGCAGCCGGTGACGGCGGCCGGCGCGTTCTACGATCCGGCGATCGACGATCCGTTGAGCCCGCTCGCGAAGGGCTTCGGCAACACGATGCCGTACGGCTTTCTCGAAACGTTCCGCGACGACATCCGCAACGGCAAGCTCCCCGAGGTGTCGTGGATCATCCCGCCGTCCGTCTACAGCGAACATCCGGGGCCGTCGAGCCCCGCTCAGGGCGCGTGGTACGTGCAGGCGGTGCTCGACGCACTGACGGCGAATCCGGACGTGTGGAGCAAGACCGTGCTGCTGATCAACTATGACGAGAACGACGGCTTCTTCGACCACATGCCGTCGCCGGCCGTGCCGTCGCGCAACGCGGACGGCTCGCTCGCGGGCGGCCATACGCTGGCGGCTGCCGACGTCGACGTCGAGTACCACGACTTCGCGCCGGCCACGTCGAGCCAGCCGGCGGCCGACGGCCGGCCGTACGGGCCGGGCCCGCGCGTGCCGATGTGGGTCGTGTCGCCGTGGAGCCGCGGCGGCTGGGTCAACTCGCAGGTGTTCGACCATACGTCGACGCTGCTTTTCCTCGAGAAGCGCTTCGGCGTCGTCGAGCCGCAGATCAGCGCATATCGCCGCGCGGTGTGCGGCGACCTGACGAGCGCGTTCAACTTCCGCGCGCCGAACGACGAACCGCTGCCGACGCTCGCGGGCCGCACGACGAAAAGCCAGGTCGACACGCTGAGCACCGCGCAGCAGGCCGCGCCGAAGATCACGCCGCCGGCCACGCCGTCGCCGCCTGCACAGGCCACCGGCGTGCGCCCGTCGCGCGCGTTGCCGTATGAGCTGCATGCGAGCGCGCAGGTCGATCCCGGCAAGGGCACCGTCACGCTGAAGTTCGCGAACACGGGCCGCGCGGCCGCGGTGTTCCACGTCTACGACAAGCTGCATCTCGACCGCGTGCCGCGCCGCTACGTCGTCGAACCAGGCAAGGCGCTGCGCGGCGACTGGGCGGCGCTGGCCGACGACGGCGGCAAATATGACCTGTGGGTGCTCGGCCCGAACGGCTATCACCGCCGCTTCACCGGCGATCTGGCCCGGCTGACCGGTGCACGCACGCCGCATCCGGAAATCCGGGTCGGCTATGCGGGCGCGAGCGGCAACCTGCATCTGCGGCTGCGCAACGACGGCGGCAGCACGGTGCGCTTCACGGTGAAGTCGAACAAGGTGTACGGCCAGTTGTCCGGCCGCGGCGCGACCGACGATCGCGGGCACGGCAACGACACGGGCACGACGTGGACCGTCCCGGTACACGCCGGCGGCCAGTCGGAACTGCACTGGAACCTCGACTCGACCGGCCACTGGTACGACTTCGTCGTCACCGCCGACAGCGACGCGAGCTTCTCGCGCCGCGTGGCCGGCCGCGTCGAAACGGGTCGCCACTCGGTCAGCGACCCGGCGATGGGGTTCGCCGACCGCTTCTGACGGCACCTGCGCCCGCCCGGCCCGAGCACCGGCCGGGCGCCTGGCGCGGCGCGGTCCGATCCGGCTGAAACGCCCGCCCGGCGCGGCTCAAACATCAGAAGGATAGGTGGTGCAGCCCTCATTTCCTGTCCACGAAAATGCTCCGTGTTGCGGCCCGTTCGCGTTAAACTTCGTCAAGCTGCATTCAACAACGACATCTTCGCCAATCTGGCACACACGACACGAGGATAGGTTCGATGCGCACTACCGGCTCATCCGGGGCAATGACCCTGCTCACCGAACACGACCCGGCCGACGGCCGCGAACTGCGCTCGCTCAGGCTCGAATCGACCGCCGACGGCAAGAGCGTGCTGCTGATCGAGATCGACGAACGCAAGCCCGGCATTCACCGCGAGGTCCGCTACGAGATCACGCCGGCCGAACTGATCGCCGCGATCCGCTCGCACGGCGCCGAGCTGCCCGGAGAAAACCACGGCGCCGCCTCGCTCGCCCGCTCGTCTTCCTGATGTCCGACGGTGAGCCACGTGCAACGCACTGGCTCACCGTTCTGTCCGCATTTCCCTGCCGCCGTCAGGCGCTTTCCGTCATTCCCCTCCGCCCGGTTGAAAATGGCCGATAATCGGCCAATCCGCGCATCTTCCTCACGCGCTTCCTTTTCGGCCAGCCGTCATGCTCCGTGACCTCGTCGCCCAATACGGGCCGCTTCTCGTCTTCGCCAATGTACTCGCGGCGGCCATCGGCCTGCCCGTACCGGCGATGCCGACGCTCGTGCTGTTCGGTGCGATGGCCGCGATGCATCCGGCGATGATCGGCTCGCAGCTCTTGACGGTGCTGGCGCTGTCGGTCCTCGGCGCGCTGATCGGCGACACGGTGTGGTACGTCGCCGGGCGGCGCTACGGCGGCACGACGCTCAAGACGATCTGCCGGCTGTCGCTGTCGCGCGATACCTGCGTGAGGAAAACCGAACGCTTCTTCGGCCGCTACGGCGTGCGCGTGCTCGCGGTCGCCCGCTTCATTCCGGGGCTGTCGCTCGTGTCGGTGCCGATGGCCGGCGCGCTCGGCACGCGCTATCGCACGTTCGCCGGCTACGATGCGCTCGGCGCCGCGCTGTGGACGACCGTCGGGCTCGTCGCGGGGCTCGTGTTCTACCGGCAGATCGACTGGCTATTCGCCGGCGCGAGCCGGCTCGGCCGCGCGGTGCTGCTGGTGATCGTCGCGCTGCTAGCCGTCTATGCTGCCGTGCGCTGGATGCGCCGCCGCGCGCTGATCCGCCAGCTCGCGAGCGCGCGGATCGGCGTCGACGAGCTCGACCTGCTGCTGCGCGACGCGGCCGCGCCGGTGGTGCTCGACGTGCGTTCGCCCGAGCACCGCAAGCTCGACCCGTTCACGATTCCCGGTGCGCAATTCGCGGACGAGCGGCACATCGAGGACATCGTCGCGCGCTACCCGTTCTCGCAGAAGTTCGTCGTGTATTGCTCGTGCCCGAACGAAGTGACGGCCGCGCTGATGGCCAAGCGCCTGCTCGATGCAGGCTTCACCGACGCACTGCCGCTGCGCGGCGGCCTCGACGCCTGGCGCGACACGGGGCGGCAGCTCACGTCGCTGGTGGAAGACATCCCCGCCGCGAACGATCCGGTGGCGGGGTTGCACAAGCCGGCCTGATCGAGCTGATCGCAGGCCGGCCGCGCACGAACAGTTTCGAAGGGGGCGTTGCGCCCCCCTTCGATCAGAACGCGTGCAGCGGCACGTTCACGACCAGACGGTATTCCTTGTTGGTCGCGTCCGAGTAGTGCGCGGAACCGTTGTGCCACATCGCGATGAACGTGACCTTCGTGTCCTTCAGCTTGCCGCTCTGGAACGTGTACGACGGGATGAAGCCGAACTCGTGGTGACGGCCCTGCACCGGTGCGCCGTTGCTCCAGTAGATGCTCGACTTGCTCGGATCCGCCGCCGCGCCCGCGCTCGCATCCGCGCCCCAGCCCGTCACGCCCCATACCATCGCCTTGAAGCCCGGCAGGCCCGCTTCCTTGCCGTAGAACGTGTAACGCAGCTGCAGCGACTTTTCGTGCGGCGCGTTGTAGTCGACGTCCATCGAGTTGGTCAGGAAGATGCCGTTGGTTTCATTGAGGTAGTCGAAGAACTGGTCGCCGAGCACTTGCTGATAACCGAGCAGCAGTTCGTGCGGACCGTGTTGCGCGGCCAGCGACAGGCTGTACGCGTTGTTGTTGATCTTGCCCTGCAGCGCGTCGCCCGTATCGTGCGTCGAGTAAACGTTACCAAAGCCGGTCCACTTGATCGACTTCACATCGCCGATGCTGTGCTTCACCGACGCGTAGTACTGGTGCCACACGTCATCGGCCTGGTTCGCGTACAGCGCGACTTCGCCGTTCTCCGAATAGTCCCACGTGCCGCCGACGTAGGTCAGGCGATTGATGCGCGTGCCGCCATACTGCGTCGCGAGGTTGGTGAGCGTCGTGTGGCCGCGCGCATCGGTCTTCGTGAAGCTGCCGGCCTCGAGCATCACGTTCTTGAATTCGTTGCTGACGATCGTCGCGCCGAGAAACGTCGGCGGCAGCGCGCGGTTGTCATGCTGCTCCATGAACGGGTTGTCGACGGCCTGCAGACCGTACTTGACCACCGTGTTCGAGATGCGCGCCTTCACGTCGTAGATGCCCGGATAGGCCCACGCGAGCTGGTTCGAACCGCCGCCACCCTTCGCGATGTGCACCATGCTGCCGGCGCCGGCGCCGCCGTCGAGCTTCAGCGCCGCATACAGCGACGCGTCGAAACCGATGCCGATCAGGCCGGTCGTGTAGCCCGACTCGAAGTTCGCCATCGCGCCCTGGACCCACGCGTGACGATGCGGTCCGCCCTTGTTGTCCAGCGTGTCCGCATAGTTGCGGAACAGGAAGTTCAGGTGGCTGTCGGCAATGAAGCCGTTCGACTTCGACTGCGCCGAAGGCTCATCGGGCGGCGTGACGGCCTGGTTCGCCTCGGCGTTGATAATGGCGTTCGGGGTCGTTGCCTGCGCAACCGACGTGCTTGCGCCGGCGGACGGCGCGGCCTGCGCGACCGTCAGCGGTGCGGGGGCCGCGTCGTCGGCGTGCGCGACACCGCTCAGCGATACGCCGGCAAGCGCAGGCAAGCCCCATGCAAGCAGCATCTTCGATGCCGTCCCGATCGTCTTTTGCTTTTTCATCGTCATTCTCGTCTTGTGTTGATGTCGTCCACGCCGGTTGCGATCCGCTTCCAGCCCCCCGGCGAGCCCGGTTAAGGACGCGCCTTTACCCGCGACGCGAAGATCGTTCGCGCCGCACCCTACCCCTGTTGACCTGCCTGGTTATGTTTGCTGCGTCACTTCACGCCGCCACGCCCGCCCGGATGCACGCGACACGCGCCGCCGAGCCGTGCCGCACTTCCGGCAGCGGCACGTCCTGCGCACACGCGTCGATCGCGACCGGGCAGCGCGTGCGAAACGCGCAGCCGGACGGCGGGTTGAGCGGCGACGGCATCTCGCCCGCCAGCAGCATCGGACGGCGAGCACGCTCGCGCGCCGGCTCCGGCGTCGGCGCCGCATCGAGCAGCGCCTTCGTGTACGGGTGCTGCGGCACGCCGTACACGTCATGCCGCGTGCCGAACTCCATCACGCGGCCGAGATACATCACGAGCACGCGCTGGCTGATGGCCTTCACCACCGCCAGGTCGTGCGCGACGAACAGATAGGACAACGACAGTTCGCGTTGCAGATCGCGCAGCAGGTTCACGATCTGCGCCTGGATCGACACGTCGAGTGCCGATACGGGCTCGTCGCAGATCACGAGCTTCGGCTCGCCGATCAACGCGCGCGCGATACCGACGCGCTGGCACTGTCCGCCCGAAAATTCGTGGGGGTAGCGCAGCAGGTGATGCGCGTTCAGGCCGACACGCTCGAGCATCGTGACCACGCGGCGCCGCACTTCGGCGCGGCCAAGGCCGGCGTGGTGCGTGACGAGCGGCTCCGCAACGATCTGTTCGATCGTCATGCGCGGATCGAGCGACGCGAGCGGATCCTGGAAGATCATCTGCACTTCGCGGCGCATCGCGGTGCCGCGCAGGTGATCGGGCGCGACGGCTTCGCCGCGCCAGCGCACCGTGCCGGCCGTCATCGGCACGAGGCCGATCAGCGCACGCGCGAGCGTCGACTTCCCGCAGCCCGACTCGCCGACGAGCCCGACCGTCTCGCCGCGCTTCACGTCGAACGACACGCCGTCGACCGCGCGCAGCGTGCCCTTGGGCGACCACGGATAGCCGCCGAGCGGCACGCGGAAATGCACCTTCAGATCCTCGACGGACAGCAGCGTGTCGCCCGTCGCGCCGGCATTGCGGCGTTCATCGACGCTCATCGCAGACCTCCCGTCAGATCGGCCAGCGGCCGGTGGCACGCGCGCACCGCGCCCGCGACGCCATAGGTTTCGAGCGCGGGGCGCGCGGCACCGCAGCGCGCCTCCGCATACGTGCAGCGTTTCGCGAACGCGCAGCCGGCCGGTGCGGTGCCGGGCATCGGCGGATTGCCGGGAATCGCGACGAGCGGCGCATCGTCGGCGTCGGTCAGGCGCGGCAGCGCGTTGAGCAGACCGATCGTGTACGGATGCGACGGCGCCGCGAAGATCGATTCGGCCGGCGCGTATTCGACGGTTCGGCCCGCATACATGACCATCACGTCGTCCGCGAGGCCTGCGACCACGCCCATGTCGTGCGTGATCAGCACGATCGCGGTGCCGCGCTCGCGGTTCAGCTCGCGCAGCAGATCGATGATCTGCGCCTGCACGGTCACGTCGAGCGCGGTGGTCGGCTCGTCGGCGATCAGGATTTCCGGCTCGGACAGGAGCGCCATCGCGATCATCACGCGCTGGCGCATGCCGCCGGAGAATTCGTGCGGATACATGCGGATGCGGCGCGCCGCATCCGGAATGCGCACCGACTCGAGCGCCTCGATCGCGCGCCTGGTCGCCTCCTTGCGCGACAGCTTGCGATGCAGTTGCAGCGTCTCGGTCATCTGCCGCTCGATCGTCAGGAACGGATTGAGCGACGTCATCGGATCCTGGAAGATCATCGCGATCCGGTCGCCGCGCACCGCGTTCAGCGCGCGCGTATCCATCTCGAGCAGGTTGTCGCCGCGATAGCGCGCGGCGCCCGTCGTCGTGCCGTTGCCGGCCAGGAGGCCGAGCAGCGCCATCACGGTCTGGCTCTTGCCCGAGCCCGATTCGCCGACGATGCCGAGCGTCTTGCCGGCTTCGAGCGAGAACGACACGCCGCTCACGGCGTCGATCGGCGGCGCGTCCTTGCGCGTGAAGCGCACGCCGAGGTTGTCGACTTCGAGTAATGCAGTCATCTCAGCGATCCTTCGGGTCGAGCGCGTCACGCAGGCCGTCGCCAACGAAGTTCACGCAGTAGAGCGTCACGCACAGCATGACGGCCGGAGCCAGCAGCAGCCACGGCATCGATTCGAGTTTCTGCGCGCCGTCCTGGATCAGCACACCCCAGCTCGTCATCGGTTCCTGCACGCCGAGGCCCAGGAACGACAGCACCGATTCGGTCAGCACGATGTTCGGCACCGAAACAGTTGCATACACAACGACCACGCCAAGCAAGTTCGGCACGACATGGCGCACCACGATCGATGCCGGCGACACGCCGATCGCGCGCGCCGCGTCGACGAACTCGCGGTTGCGCAGCGACAGCGTCTGGCCGCGCACGACGCGCGCCATGTCGATCCACGAGAACGCGCTGATGGTCAGCACGACCAGCATGAACGAGCGGCCGAACAGGGTCATCATCAGGATCGCGATCAGCAGGTACGGGATCGCGTACATCATGTCGACGACGCGCATCATCGCGGAGTCGGCACGGCCGCCCGCGAAACCGGCGGTCGCGCCCCATGCGACGCCGAACAGGCCGGACACCAGCGTGCCGAGCAGGCCGACCTCGATCGACACGCGGCCGCCGATCAGCGTGCGCACGAGCAGGTCGCGGCCGAGTTCGTCGGTGCCGAACCAGTGCTGGTTCGCGAGCGTCGGCGGGAGGCTGATCGCGCCCCAGTCGCTCGCGGCGGGATCGGCGGCGAGCAGCCACGGGCCGACGAAACACGCGAGCGTGATGAGCGCGAGCAGCACGAGGCTGAACACGGCCGCGCGGTTGTGAAGGAAGCGCGCGAACGCGAGCGCGAGCGGCGAGCGCGAACGCGGCGGCGAATCGGTCTGCACGGGCAGGCCGACGACGGGAGTAGTCGGAGTCATCGCGGTGCCTCGCTCAATAACGGATGCGCGGATCGAGCCACGCATACGCGAGGTCGACCAGCAGGTTGAACAGCACCGCGCAGACGGTGGTCAGCACGACGAGGCCGAGCACGAGCGTGTAGTCGCGGTTGATCGCGCCGTTCACGACGAGCTGCCCGAGCCCCGGCAGCGCGAACACCGATTCGGTGACGACGGCCGCCGTGATCGACGTGATGCAGACCGTGCCGAACAGCGACACGACCGGCATCAGCGCGGGCTTGAGCGCGTGGCGCAGCACGATCGTCGAGCCCGGCAGGCCCTTCGCGCGCGCGGTGCGGATGTAGTTGCTCGACAGCGTCTCGATCATCGAGCCGCGCATCACGCGTGCGAGCAGCGACACGTTGATGAAGGTCAGCAGCACGATCGGCAGCAGGCGGTACTGCCAGCCGCCGTCGCCCCAGCCGCCGGCCGGCAGCCAGCCGTTGCCGGCCGACGTCTTCAAGAGGATTGCGAAGATCCACACCAGCACCGGCCCGAGCACGAAAGGCGGCACGACGTTGCCGAAGTTGCCGATCAGCATCACGAAGCGATCGATCACGCTGTCGCGGCGCACGGCCGCGACGGTACCCAGCAGCACGCCGAACACGATCGAGATCGGGATCGACACCCCGCCCACGCCGAGACTCACGGGCAGCGCCTTCTTCACGAGATCGTTCACCGACCAGTCGACGTAACGGAACGACGGGCCGAGATCGCCTTGCAGCAGCGAACCGAGATACAGCAGGTACTGCTTCCACAGCGGCTCGTCGAGGTGGTACTTCGCGTTCAGGTTCGCGAGCGTCGCCGCGGACAGCTGCTTCTCCGTATCGAACGGACCGCCGGGCGTGAAGTGCAGCAGCAGGTAGCAGACGGTGATGACGGCGAGAATCGTCGGCACCGCCCACAACGTGCGTCTCAATGCGTAGGCCAGCATGATCGCTCCGCTCAGTGCTTGATCAGGTACATGTCCTGCGAAGCACGCATGTCGATCACGTTCTTCAGCGAGTAGCCGCCCACGTAGGGCTTCACGAGACGGTCCGCCGAGTACTGGAACAGCGGCACCATCGGCGTGTCGTTCATTGCCGTGTCGTGCGCCTGCGTGAGCTGCGCGGCGCGCGCCTTGTCGTCGAGCTTCTGGTTGCCGTCGTCGACGAGCGTGTCGACCTGCTTGTTGCAGTAGCCGACGGTGTTCTGCGAGCTGCCGCAACGGATCAGGTCGAAGAAGGTCATCGCGTCGTTGTAGTCGGCGAACCAGCCGTCGCGCGCGATCTGCACCTTGCCGTCATGCCGTTCCTTCATCAGCACCTTGAACTCGACGTTCTCGAGCTTCGTGTTGATGCCGAGCTTCGTCCGCCATTCCGATGCGGTGAACAGCGCGACCTTCTTGTGCAGGTCGTTGGTGTTGTACGTGAGCGTGAACGACAGCGGCTTCGCGTCCGAGTAGCCGGCCTGCTTCAGCAGGTCCTTCGCGGTCGAGATGCGCTTGGCCATCGGCCACGACGCCCACTCCGGCGTGAACGGCTGCACGCCCTTCGTGCCGTTCGGCATCAGGCCGTACATCGGCTTCTCGCCCGCCTGCGTGAGCTTCGACGTCAGCACGTCGCGATCGATCACCATCGACAGCGCCTGGCGCACGCGCTTGTCCTTGAGCGCCGCATCGCTGTTGTTCAGGTAGTAGTAATAGGTCGCGAGCTGCAGGCCCGGGCGCAGCTCGCCGCCGAACTGCTTGCTGACCTGCTGGAAGATGCCCGACGGAATCGAGTAGCTGTAGTCGATCTGGCCGGCCTGGTACATGCGCATCGCGGTTTCGTCGCTTTCGATCGGCAGGTACGTGACCTTGTTGATCACGACCTTCGGCGCGTTCCAGTACTTCGCGTCCTTCGAGATCACGATGCGGTTGTTCGGCTGCCAGTCGACGAGCTGGTACGCGCCGTTGCTGACGATGTTGCCCGGGCGCGTCCATGCGTCGCCGAACTTCGCAACCGTGTCCTTGTTCACCGGCGCGAGCGGCACCATCGCGGTCAGTTCGGGGAAGAACGCGACGGGCACGTCGGTCGTCACTTCCAGTGTGTACGGGTCGACCGCGCGCACGCCGAGCGTCGTCGGCGCAGCCTTGCCGGCGATGATGTCCTTCGAGTTCTTCACGAACTCGACGAGGATCGTGTACTTCGAGCCCGTCTTCGGATCGACGAGGCGCTGCCACGCATAGACGAAATCGGCGGCCGTCACCGGCTGGCCGTTGCTCCACTTCGCATCGTGGCGCAGCTTGAAGATCCACGTCTGCGGCGACTTGCGCTCCCACGACTGCGCGACGCCTGGCACGACCTGGCCGGCTGCATCGATGCGGGCGAGGCCTTCGAACAGGTCGAGGCCGATCGTGTTGCCGGTCCACGACTCGATGTGCGCCGGATCGAGCGACTCGACTTCGGCGGGCACCTGGCGCGTCAGGTCCTGTTGAGGAGCGAGCGCGACGTTCGACGGAACGGTCACGGCGTGAGCGGCGGGCGTCGTCAGGGCGAGCGCGGCCAGCACGGCCGACATGGCATGCAAGGATTTCATCGTGGCGGTCTTGAGAAGGTTGTTCGGTGAGCGATGCGCGGCGAATGCCGCGGTTACGCTTGAGACGCTGACGGGTGCAGCGGTTGAGGAGGCCCGTGATTCTCGTATTGCATCTTAGTATTCCTTACGTTTCTTTCGACAGGTATTCCGTCTCCGAAACGAAGGAATACCTGTGCGTTAGAACAGCCGCGGCGTACCGACCCAGACCACCACCGACTCGATCTTCGCGGTGTTGACCCAGCTGTGCGGGACCGTCGACTGATAATGCGAACTGTCGCCGGCCTGCAGGACGAACGTCTTGCCTTCCAGCGTCAGCGACACTTCCCCTTCAATCACGTACAGGAACTCCTCTCCTGCATGTGTCGTCACTTCCGACCGCTTCTGCCCCGGCGGCATCCGCACGAGGATCGCCTCGAGCTGACGCCCTTCGGTCACGTTGGTCAGCCTCGCGAACAGGTTCGCCGAATCGGCGAATCCGAAGAAGCGCAACTGATCGCCTCTGCAGACCGAGCGTTCCTCGCTCGGCGTATCCACGAAGTACTGCACCGTCACGCCGAGCGCCTGTGCGATACCGGCCAGCGACGTCAGCGACGGCGACGCCAGCCCGCGTTCGACTTGAGACAGAAACGGCTTCGAAATCCCCGCGGCGGTAGCGGTGTCGTCGAGCGTGCGCTTGAGTCGTTGGCGCAACGCGCGGATCTTGCTGCCCAGTGCTGCGGCAGCGTCTGCCGACTGCGAGTTTTCAGTGGGGGGAACCATAGCAGGCCGAAAAGTGGTCGTCAAAAAATGTTTGATGGAAAGTAACTAAGTTAGATCGATTTGGCTTAGTCTTCGGGTTCGCACACGTCTTCGGTGTTGAGCCCGGTGCACTAAACAGGGCACGAGGCGAGCGAAACGACGCGCTATCTTGCCAGACTCGCCCGCTTCACAGGCAAGCTGCAAGCGGCTCTCCGGGAATTTGCGGAGAACGAGCGCGATTCTTACAAATAGATGATGAGACGAATATTCCTGAAAGCTGCTGCCATATCGGGAGTTTCCCTGAGTGGCGCGGACCTGACGCACCGGACCGGCAAACGTTACCATTCGCGCGCCGGTCGGGGTCGTGCACCGCCTTGCCTGGCGGCGTCCGACCCCGGCCCGGGCTAACCGCCCGACTGCTCCATCGCCGACGCAAAGCCTACCCGGCCACAGTGCTCCGGCGCCAGTTCGACCCCAAGGCGACGCGCGATCCGCGCCGTCCGTTTCAAACGAGATTGATGATGCACGCACCTGTTTCACAGACCCGATCGTTTACGACGGTCTTCCTTATCGAAATGTGGGAGCGCTTCGGCTACTACGGCATGGCCGCGCTCCTGGTCCTCTTCATGGTCGACCGGCTCGGTTTCACCGACAGCCATGCGAACCTGACCTGGGGCGCGTTCACCGCGCTCGTCTACGCGTCCCCGTCGATCGGCGGCTGGATCGGCGACAAGGTGCTCGGCGCCCGTCGCACGATGATCATCGGCGCGGCCGTGCTGTGCGCCGGCTACCTGATGCTGGCGGTGCCGAACGACGCGCTGGCATACATGTATGCGTCGCTCGGCGTGATCGTCGTCGGCAACGGCCTGTTCAAGGCCAACGCGGCGAACCTCGTGCGCCGCATCTATGAAGGCGACGATGCGCGCATCGACAGCGCGTTCACGATCTACTACATGGCGGTCAACATCGGCTCGACCGTGTCGATGCTCGCGACGCCATGGATCAAGGATCACTGGGGCTGGCACACCGCGTTCGCGGTCTGCTGCGCCGGGATGCTGCTCGCGATCCTGAACTTCATGCTGATGCACCGCACGCTCGCGCACATCGGCTCGCAGCCCGACGACGAGCCGATCCGCTGGAAGCGCCTCGGCGGCGTGGCGGCAGGCGGCGTCGCGCTCGCGCTGATTACGCTGTACGTGCTGCAACACAAGCAGCTCGCGGTCGCGAGCGTGTGGACGGCCGCATTCGCGATCCTCGCGATCTTCGCGTACATGATCGCGAAGTCGGAGCGTTCGGAGCGCGCGGGCCTGATCGCGGCGCTCGTGCTGATCGGCCAGGTGATCCTGTTCTTCATCTTCTACGTGCAGATGTCGACATCGCTGACGCTGTTCGCGCTGCGCAACGTCGATCCGCGCTTCATCCTGTTCGGCACGACGCTGTTCACGTGGAGCGCCGCGCAGTTCCAGGCGCTGAACCCGATCTGGATCATGATGCTGAGCCCGGTGCTTGTGTGGATCTACAACGCGGTGTCGAAGAGCGGCCGTGACCTGCCGGTCGCGGCGAAGTATGCACTCGGCTTCGGCGCCGTGGCCGCCGGCTACCTGGTGTTCACGATCAGCGGCCGCTACGCGGTGGACGGTCGCGTGTCGTCGTGGTTCATGGTGTGGGGCTACGGCCTCTACTCGCTCGGCGAACTGCTGGTGAGCGGGCTCGGCCTCGCGATGATCGCCCGCTACGTGCCGGCGCGCATGAGCGGCTTCATGATGGGCGCGTATTTCGTCGCGACGGGTGTGTCGCAGTATCTGGGCAGCGTCGTCGCGAACTTCGCGCAGATGCCGTCGCACGACCTGCCGGCCACCGAATCGCTGCCGCTCTACCTGTCGCTGTTCGAGAAGCTCGGCTGGCTCGCCGCGATCGGCATGCTGCTCGCACTTCTGCTGCTGCCGATGATGAACCGCCTGTCGCGTCAGCATCAGCGCTGCGCGGAAGAGCGCCGCGAGGAAGAAGCGGTTCAGGCGCAGGCGATGGCCTCGGCGCAGTAAGTACTATCCCTCGGCGTGCGGCCTGCACGCCACATTCTCCCGCCAGCGCGGCCAGCACGTCCTACACTGGTTGCAACGGCGCATCCGCTCCGTCGCGATGCGCACTGGCGGGAGAAGATCATGAAAAGCAAAACGACTCGGCTCTTGAGGATACTGTCGGACATCCGGCACGCGCAGCGCTGCACCGCATTGCGCGCCGCCCGGGCCGCGGCCGAAGCCGACGCGGTGCTCGCGGAGCAGGACGATCCGACGTCCGACGAACGCGACGACGCTGAATCCGACGACGCGACCGCCGTCCCCCGCTCCCGCATCGGCTCACCTCACTGACCGCACCGACGCCGCGCGGCGCGCTGCGTGCCGCCTCCGTGCTTCCGCGTTGCCCGCGCTTTCGCGTTACCCGTGCTTTCGCGCCGCTCATGCGGCCGCGCCGCGCCAGCGCGCGAACCACGTTCCCGAACCCGCCACGGCCATCATCATCCCGATCGCGCATGCGTCGGCCGCAAGACCCACGCCGATATGCCGCAGCTCGGCGCCGTTCGCGACCGGATGCAGCAGCGAATCGATGACGAGCGAGATCGCCGCACCCGCGACGAAGCAGATCAGGCCGCGCCGGCCGACCGCGACGACGGGCTGCACGGCCTGCGCGATGCGCGCGATCCAGCCGCGGCGCACGCAATCGGCCATCAGCCACGCGATCGCGGCGAAGCTCACGATACGCGGCAGCGCGAGATCGCGCTTGAGCACGCCTTCCGGCACCGGCAGCCCTGAGAACAGCTTGTAGCTCGCGCAACCGAGCACGATCGCGCACGCGACGCCGGTCGCCGCGGCGCCCCAGCGACCGAGCGCGACACGCCGGTAGAACGGCTGGCAGCGCGCGAGCACGCCGGCGACGAACATCAGTTGCCATGCAAACGGGTTGAAGCTCCAGCGGAACCCATCGGTATCCAGCAGCTCGGGGCCGAGCCAGCCGGCCGCGACCCACGACGTCGCGCTGAACGCGACGAGCAGCCACGGATGCCGACGCGCGAACGGCACGATCACCGGCGACGCCAGCGCGAACAGCACGTACATCGGCAGCACCGACGCGAGATACGGCTGGCGCTGGAACGTGAGCAGCTCGGCCGCACCCGTGAGCGGCGACGCGAGCATCACGCTGACGTCGTCGAGCGCGAGGTTGGGCGCGTCGATCCCGTAATGGTCGAGCACGGCGGACACGACGAGCATCAGCGTCGACGTCGCGAGAAACGCGCGATAGATCTGCATCGCGCGCCGCACGAACCGCTGCTGCGCGGCGCGCGCGCCGTGCCGGTCGGCGATTGCGCCGTACGCGCTCGCGGTAGCGAAGCCGCCGAGGAACACGAACACCTCGGCTGCGTCGCACAGCGCGAATGCGTGGAGTGTCACGCGCGACAGCATGCTCGCGCCAATGTGATCGACGACGATCATCAGCAGCACGATGCCGCGGAAGAAATCGACTTCGATCAGGCGGCCGCCGCGCGCCGGCGGCACCGAGACGGCGGGCGGCAGGCTCAACGACATGGCCGCACCTGCGCGACGCCGGTGCGGCACGCACCGGCGGAGGATTCGGAAGGGAGAAGGCGAACGCGATCAGCGGCGATGCGCGTATGCTCGCATCGCGCCAACCCGGCCGGCCCGGCACGGAGATGACCGTTCATGGAAAAGCCGCATACGAAGAGAAGACGGTCAGGTCAGTCTAGCGGCCGGTCGGGGGATACCCTAAGTAACAAAGTGCAACGGAATCTTCTGTTCGATTACAGGCGTGACGTCGGCGATGCAAAGCTGGCAAGGCCGCCAGCCGGACGTCAGCGCGATGCCAGTTCGACGCCAGCATCGCGAGATTCGACGCAACGAACACACGATGCGCGGCACGTTCGTTGCCGCGGTCGCGCCGCCGAGCGACGGCGCTCAGCCGCGCATGGGCAAGCGCCGCATCAGCATCGCGCTGTGCCACGCGGTCAGCGCGACGGCGGCCCAGATCGGCCCGTACGTCGCGAGCTGCGCGACGCTCAGTGTTTCGCCGAGCAGCAGCAGCGACACCGCGACGAGCAGCACCGGCTCGACGTAGCCGAGGATCCCGAACAGCGCCATCGGCAGCATCCGGCTCGCCTTCAGGTAGCTCGCGAGCGCGAGCGTGCTGAGCACGCCGAGCCCCGGCAGCAGCATGGCCCACAGCAGCGGGTGGCTGGCGACCGGCGTCGCACTTGCCGACACCATCGCGAGCGCGACCGGGCACAGTAGCGCGATCTCAAGCGCGAACGCGGCGAGCGAATCGGCGTTGATCCGGCGACGCAGCACGAAATACGGCGGATAGCCGAGCGCGACGACGAGCGTCGGCCACGCGAACGCGCGCGTCGCCCACACCTCGTGCGCGACGCCGAGCGCCGCGCACGCGACCGCTGCCCATTGCAGCGGGTCGAGGCGTTCGTGATAGTAGAAGCGGCCGACGAGCACCATCGTCAGCGGCAGCAGGAAATAGCCGAGCGACACTTCGAGCATGCGCCCGTGCAGCGGCGCCCACAGGAACAACCACAGCTGCAGGCCGAGCAGCGCCGCGCTCGCCGGCAGCGCGATCAGCAGGCGCCAGTCGCGCACGCTGCGCCGCACGAGTTCGACGAGCGCCGGCCAGCGGCCGCGCAGCGCGATCAGCGCGAGCGCGCCCGGTGCGGTCCACAATATGCGCCACGCGAAGATGTCGAGCCCCGTGAGCGGCGCGAGCAGTTTCGCGTAGGCGGACATCAGCGCGAACAGCGTCGACGCCAGCACCGACAGCATGATGCCGCGCCCGGCCTCCGGATACCCCGTCATGTTGTTTTCGCCTTACTGCTGCTGGAAGCGCTCGAAACGCTTTTCGATCGGACGCTCCTCGAACGTGACCTCGGTCACGCGTGCGGACGGCGGCCCGTGGCGCAGCCACGCGAGCATCCGGTCGATCTGCGCGCCGGGGCCCTGGATCATCGCCTCGACGCTGCCGTCCTCGAGATTCGCGACCCAGCCGCGCAGCTTCAGCGCGTGCGCCTCGCGCACCGTCGCGTGACGGAAGCCAACGCCCTGCACGACGCCGCGTACCCGCACGTAGTAGGTCTCGATCCGTTCGTCCAGTTCATTACGGCTCATCGCGTCGCCCTCCCGTAGCATTCAAGCCCGGCATTGTAGTCGCGTCGGCCGCTTCGCACACGTGCCCGGCAAGCCGGCCGCACGCGGCGGCCGTCGCCCGCTGCGGCCGCCGTGGGGCGCTCGCGTCGCCGGGCGCGCCGACCACGTACAATCTCGCCGACGCACAACCGCCGCGCCGCCCGCGCGGCCCTGAAGGAAACGCATGACTGATACCTCCCGCGATCTCGTTCTCGTCACCGGCGCGTCCGGTTTCGTCGGCTCGGCCGTCGCACGCATCGCGCAGCAGAAGGGCTATGCGGTGCGCGTGCTGGTGCGCCCGACCAGCCCGCGCACGAACATCGCGGATCTCGACGCCGAGATCGTCACCGGCGACATGCGCGACGAGACGTCGATGCGCGCCGCGCTGCGCGGCGTGCGCTACCTGCTGCACGTGGCGGCCGACTACCGGCTGTGGGCGCCGGATCCGGACGAGATCGAGCGCGCGAACCTCGAGGGCGCGGTCGCGACGATGCGCGCCGCGCGTGCCGAAGGCGTCGAGCGGATCGTCTACACGAGCAGCGTCGCGACGCTGAAGGTCACGAGCGCAGGCGATCCGTCCGACGAAAACCGCCCGCTGACCGCCGAGCAGGCGATCGGCGTGTACAAGCGCAGCAAGGTGCTGGCCGAGCGCGCGGTCGAGCGGATGATCGCCGACGAAGGGCTGCCGGCCGTGATCGTCAACCCGTCGACGCCGATCGGCCCGCGCGACGTGAAGCCGACGCCGACCGGCCGCATCATCGTCGAGGCCGCGCTCGGCAAGATTCCCGCGTTCGTCGATACCGGGCTGAACCTCGTGCACGTCGACGACGTCGCGCACGGCCACTTCCTCGCGCTGGAGCGCGGCCGCATCGGCGAGCGCTACATCCTCGGCGGCGAGAATCTGCCGCTGCAGCAGATGCTGACCGACATCGCGCAGATGACGAATCGCAAGGCGCCGACGATCGCGCTGCCGCGCTGGCCGCTCTATCCGCTCGCGGTCGGTGCGGAGGCCGTCGCGAAGTTCACGAAGAAGGAGCCGTTCGTGACCGTCGACGGCTTGCGCATGTCGAAGAACAAGATGTATTTCACGTCCGCGAAGGCCGAACGCGAGCTCGGCTACCGCGCACGTCCGTACCGCGAAGGACTGCGCGATGCACTGGACTGGTTCGCCTCGGCGGGCTACCTGAAGTAACACAAAGCGGCGTGCGTCACGCCGCTTTGCGCACTTTGTTACACGTCGCTGACGGACCGGCACCGGCGCAGCGGTTAAAATCGCGGGTCTTACGCAGAGAAGACACGCATGAACCTGAACGAACAGATCGATTCGCTCAACGCGGGCGTCGATCGGCTCCTCCACGATCACCATGCCGCGCAGCAGGCGGCACGCAGCGCGGAAGCGTTCGCGCGCGCCGCCGCCGCGGAAGCCCAGGCCGCAGCCGAACGTCACGCCGCCGCCGAGACCGAAGCACTGGCCGCCGCGCAGCGCCACACGGCCGCAGCCGCCGACGCCGAGGCCGCGCAGCAGCGCCACGCCGACGCCACCGCCGAGGCCGAAGCCGCCGCCCAACGCCACATCGAATCCGCCGCCCAGGCCGAGGCCGCTGCCCAGCGGCACGCCGAGGCGACCGCGCTGACCGAAGCGCTCGCGCAGCGTCATGCGGATGCCGAAGCCGCGTCGCAGCGTCATGCGGCCGCGATCGCCGAAGCCGAGGCCGCCGCGCAGCGTCATCACGCCGCCGCGACCGAAGCGGATGCAGCCGCGCAACGTCATGCAGCGGCCACCACGGAAGCCGAAGCCGCCGCGAAGCGCCACGCAGCCGCGATCGCCGAGACCGAGGCACTCGCGCAACGTCACACGCAGGCGATCGCCGAGGCCGAGGCGCTCGCGCAACGTCACATGCAGGCGATCGCCGAAGCGGAAGCCGCCGCGCAGCGCCATGTCGAGGCAACCGCCGAAGCACAAGCCGTCACGCTGCGTCACACCGAAGCGATCGCGCAAGCCGACGCGGCCGCGCAACGCCACGCGGCGGCGACTGCCGAGGCCGAGGCCGTCGCGCAACGCCACGCCGAAGCGATCGCACAGGCCGAAGCGGCCGCCGAGCGTCACGCGAAGGCGATCGCCGACGCGGAAGCGCTGGTCGAAGCCGTCGTGAAGGACGCCGCGACGAACGCGGCGGTTGTGGCAGCCACACCGGCCGTCGCGGCTGAAGTCGCCGAACCGGTTGTCGAATCCGCTGTCGAGCCGGTGGCGGACGCAGCCGCGGCAGCGTCCGCCGAGGCCGGCACCGCCGTCGTCGCGCCGGCCGCCTGCACCGCAATCGAAGTCGCCCCCGCTGCCGAAACAGCGGACGCCGCCGCGGACAAGCCGACGTTGCACGTCGCTCGCCCGTCGCAGAACGAACTGACGCTGACCGTCAACGGCCAGTCGATCACGCTGCACCCGGAGCAGCTCGGCCAGCTGATCGAGGAACTCGCGCATGCGCGCGCGTCGATGCAGCCGGAACCGCCGCCGGGCATCCCGGCCGGCTGGCGCTTCGTGACGACGAAGAACCCGATGATGGCCGTGCAGAAGCAGTCGAACGGCGACCGCCTGCTGGTCGCGCGCCACACCGGCTACGGCTGGGTGCCGTTCACGTTCTCGCCGGACGTCGTGATCCAGATGTACATGATGCTGACGCAGCGATAAGCACGCGTGGCGACGCCGTAAACGACAAAGCCCGATCGACTCACAACCGATCGGGCTTTTTGCTTTCCGGAATCCGGAGGAACGACCGGCGTCCGCCGGCGCCTGTCAGCGCTCCACCGGCGCCTGCACGCGCGCCTTCCACTGGCCGCCCTTGCCGCGCCAGTAGCGCCACGCCGACGCGAACGTCGCGCCGACGTAGAACAGCGCGACGAGCGGCAGCGCTGGCGCCCACAGAGGCGAGCGGCGGTAGTAGCGCAGCATCGGCGCATAGGCGGTGCACATCGACGCCCATGCGAGCCACGCCGGCCAGGCGCGCGCGCCGTACGCGAGCGCGGCGACGGGCGGAACGAGGTAGATGATCGTCATGCCGAGCAGCGTGCCGGCGAGCAGCAGCGGTGAATAGTGGAGCTGCGTGAACGCGGTGCGCGCGATCATGTTCCAGATGTCGCGCCAGCTGTCGTACGGACGCAGCGACACGCTGCGGTCGGCCAGATCGAGCCGAATCGGATGCCGGCCGCTGCCGCGATGCTTGATCTGCGCGGCAAGGCTGCAGTCGTCGATCAGCGCGCCGCGGATCGATTCGATGCCGCCCGCCTCCTCGAGCGCGCTGCGCTTGACCAGCATGCAGCCGCCCGCGGCGCCGGCCGTCCGGTTGCGCGGATTGTTGATCCACGAGAACGGATAGAGCTTCGCGAAGAAGAACACGAACGCCGGAATCAGCGCCTTTTCCCAGAAAGAGTCGCAGCGCAGCCGTACCATCAGCGATACCAGATCGCGCTGTTCGGCCTGCGCGCGCGTGACGAGCTGGGCGACGGCGTCTGGCGGATGGCCGATGTCGGCATCGGTCAGCAGCAGATAGTCGGCCGGCAACCCGAGCGTGCGCACCGCGGCGATGCCCTGCGACTGCGCCCACACCTTGCCCGACCAGCCGGCCGGCAGCGGCTTCGCGGCCAGCACCGTCAGGCGGTCGGCGCGGTTGATCGCGAGCGCGGCGGCGCGCGCCGCGTCGGCGGTGCCGTCGTCGCTGTGGTCGTCGACAATGATCAGATGAAAGTCGCCCGGATAATCCTGCTCGAGCAGCGACGTCGCCGCGCGGGCGATCACGTCTGCCTCGTTGCGCGCCGGCACGACCGCGACCACGGCCGGCCAGCCGGCCTCGGCCGCGGCGCCGCGCGCCTCGGGCGGCAGCGCCCGCGCGGGGCGCGCGCGCCAGAAGCCCCCACGCGCAACGAGCAGCACGATCCAGATCAGCAGTGACAGGCCGGACACCAGGAACGTAATTGCCAGCATCATCGGCACGCCTCCTGCCGGATGCCGGCGCGAGCGGCACCGGATCGTCCGGCCATAATCAGGGTCGGAGTGAAAACACCCGTGACCGCATCGGCGGCAGGGCAATATGCGTAAGAATCGACGGTCATCGAATGGCCTTGAAATGAGCGCGACGCCGGGCAGCCGGACAGGCTGCCCGCGAAACCGCGCAGTTTACCGGGTTCCGCGACCGCGAGCGCCGACGCGGCTCTGCGGCGAATGCAACACGGCCGATACGGCACCAGAGCAAGGACGGCGCGATAGGGTTAAAATGCGCGATTAATTCGGGGTTCCGGGGCCTGGCCTGGCCGGTTCGTTTCCTGCCTTCATAACATCAAGCCGGGGCGAGCGAGCAGTGCCAGCTCCTCGAACCCCGGCGTCTGTCGTCGGAGTTCGCTCACTTATGCGAGTCATCCTTGCCCAGCCCCGCGGCTTTTGTGCGGGGGTTGTCCGTGCGATCGAGATCGTCGATCGCGCGCTGCAACAGCACGGCGCGCCGGTCTATGTGCGTCATGAGATCGTGCATAACCGGCATGTCGTCGAAAACCTGCGTAATAAAGGGGCACGATTCGTTGAGGAGCTCGACGAGGTGCCGCATGGCGCCGTGGCGATCTTCAGCGCGCACGGTGTTGCCCAGACGGTCGAACGCGACGCCGAAACGCGCGGGCTCGACGTGCTGGACGCCACCTGCCCGCTCGTCACGAAAGTGCATGTGCAGGGCCGCCAGTACGTCGCGGCGGGCCGCCGGCTGATCCTGATCGGCCATGCGGGCCATCCGGAAGTCGAGGGCACGATCGGCCAGATTCCGGCCGAGGTGATCCTCGTGCAGAGCGAGGCAGAAGTCGCTACGCTGACGCTGCCGATCGATACGCCGGTCGCGTACGTCACGCAGACGACGCTGTCGGTCGACGACACGCGCGGCATCATCGAAGCGCTGCAGCGCCGGTTCACCGACATCGTCGGCCCGGACACGCGCGACATCTGCTACGCAACGCAGAACCGCCAGGCCGCCGTGCGCGAGTTGAGCAGCCAGGTCGACGTGCTGCTGGTCGTCGGTGCGACGAACAGCTCGAACTCGAACCGCCTGCGCGAGATTGGCACCGAAAGCGGTGTGCCGAGCTATCTCGTCGCCGACGGCTCGGAAGTGAAGCCCGAATGGTTCGCGGGCGTGCAAACGGTCGGCCTGACCGCCGGCGCGTCGGCGCCCGAGGAAATGGTTGAGGATGTAATCGGCGCGCTGCGCGCGCTGGGGCCCGTCGATGTCACGACGATGACGGGCCGTGAGGAAAAAGTCGAATTCAAGTTGCCGGCGAAGCTTACGCAAGCTGTCGCCCGCGAAGTTTAAGGAGGACAACTCTTGTCTATTCCGCTGCTCCAGCAAGTCCGCGTCGGCGCATACATCATGCGCCAACACCTGTCCGGCAACAAACGCTATCCGCTCGCGCTGATGCTCGAGCCGCTGTTCCGCTGCAACCTCGCCTGTAACGGCTGCGGCAAGATCGACTATCCGGACCCGATCCTGAACCAGCGCCTGTCCGTCGAGGAATGCCTGGAAGCCGTCGACGAATGCGGCGCGCCCATCGTGTCGATCGCCGGCGGCGAGCCGCTGCTCCACAAGGAGATGCCGGAGATCGTCAAGGGCATCATGAAGCGCAAGAAATTCGTGTACCTGTGCACGAACGCGCTGCTGATGGAAAAGAAGATGGACGACTACCAGCCGAATCCGTATTTCGTCTGGTCGGTCCACCTCGACGGCGACAAGGAGATGCACGATCACTCCGTGTCGCAGGACGGCGTGTACGACAAGGCCGTCGCGGCGATCAAGGAAGCGAAGCGTCGCGGCTTCCGCGTGAACATCAACTGCACGCTGTTCAACGATGCGATCCCCGAGCGCGTCGCGAAGTTCTTCGACACGCTGGGTCCGATCGGCGTCGACGGCATCACCGTGTCGCCGGGCTATGCGTACGAGCGCGCGCCGGATCAGCAGCACTTCCTGAACCGCGACAAGACGAAGAACCTGTTCCGCGAAATCCTGAAGCGCGGCGAAGGCGGCAAGCGCTGGTCGTTCAGCCAGTCGTCGCTGTTCCTCGACTTCCTGGCCGGCAACCAGACGTACAAGTGCACGCCGTGGGGCAACCCGGCGCGTACGGTGTTCGGCTGGCAGAAGCCGTGCTATCTGGTCGGCGAAGGTTACGTGAAGACCTTCAAGGAACTGATGGAAGACACGAACTGGGACAACTACGGCGTCGGCAACTACGAGAAGTGCGCGGACTGCATGGTCCACTGCGGCTTCGAAGCCACCGCCGTGATGGACACGATCGCGCATCCGCTGAAGGCGTTCGCCGTGAGCCGCAAGGGCATCAAGACCGAAGGCGCGTTCGCGCCGGACATCTCGATCGCGAAGCAGCGCCCGGCCGAGTACGTGTTCTCGCGCCACGTCGAGATCAAGCTCGAGGAAATCCAGCGCGCCGGCAAGGGCAAGCTGCAGAAGCCGGCGAAGCCGGCAACGGCGGCTTAAGCGCGTATCGCCGCACGGAGGTTCGCGCCTCCGCTGCGGCCCGCATCGAAGAAGCGCCACGGAGTTCGCTCCGTGGCGCTTTTGTTTGTCGGGCGTCGTCGCAAGGCCGCGCGCATTCGTCCGCGCATGAGCCTGCGAACGCCCGCACGCCTAGTGTCTCGACTCCGCCGCCGCGATCAGTTGCCACGCGGTCGGCCCGCGATCGAGCAGCGGGTCGGACGGCGGATCGAGATCGTGCCGATGCGCGTCGTCGGACGGCAGCGCTTGCGACTTCGCGATGCCGATCTCGTCGCCGCATACGGTGCATCGATAGATGCCCGCAACCGGCGTCTCGCTTCCCGGCGGCAGGTTCTCGCTGAATGCGCGGCCGCTTCCGCACGTGAAGTAGCCACCGGTCCTGTATAGCGCCATCGCGCCTCCTGACTGAAACGAATGCATTCGCGGCGACACGCACGATCGCCGCGAACGCGCGGATGGATCGTCATCGACCGAACCCGTTCGGCTCGTGTCGTGACATTGGGCGGCGAGCGTCTAGCCCCGCGGACCGGAACGCGCATGAAACGCAGCCAGGATGCCGGCCGCGTTGCCACCGCTCAATGCAGGACGGCCGGTTCCCGCATTCGCGCCGCCGCCTGCGCGACCAGCCCCGGCTGCTCGCTGGACGCGAACGCGCACACGTGACGCCACAGCTCGGCGAGCCGGTGCCGCGTGAGCGTCGCGACGCACGCGTCGTTCGCCGCGAGCACACGCTCGAGTGCCGCGCACTCGTCGTCGTGCAGCGTCCATGCGCCGCTTTGCGCCGCGCGCGCCATGCTCGCGTCGAGCACGCGCTCCGCGTCGACGCACAGGTCGATGCTCGCATCCGGGGATACCGCGTCGTCGAGCGCGAGGCACACCAGGTAGACGCTCGTGCGCAGCCGCATCAGCAACGTTTCGCTGCCGTGCTCGCCGCGCAGCGCGACGAGCGCCATGTGGCATTTCAGCGAGATGTCGCGCACATGCGCGGGCGGCAGCGGCAGCAGCCACTCGCGCGTCAACGGCGGGTGGCGACGGCCTTTTCGAGCGGCCTTCATGAGCCGCCCTCGCCTGCCGCGTCGTCGTCCGCGTCGAATGCCGGCCACGCGGTGCGGCACGCGACGGCGCCGCGGCTCGCGTCGCGATGGCCGTTCGCGCGGCGTCGCGCGCCGCCGCACACGTCGCCCCGCCGCCGCGTCGCGCACGCCTGGGGCAGCCGGCGCATCGCGGATGCGCGCAACACGTCGGGGAGTCGGTCAAGGCATGCCATGCTCTGCTCCTGCATCAGAACGTGTTCTCGCCCTTCAGGTAATACGCGGTCTTCACGAAGAACGCCTTCACCGGATGGCCGCTCTGCGCTGCGCTGGCCGCGCGCGCTTCCATCGCGGCCTTCTCCTCGCGCGAGCGGTCGGGCACCGGGTACCTCACGCGTTCGAGCGCACGCTGCATCGCGAGCGGATAGTTCTGGTTGCCGGCTGTCGTCGCACGATAGCCGGCGCGCGTCATCTGCCTCAGTTGCACATCGGTTTCGGCACGCGCCGCCGACCAGGTCAAAGGCGCGACGTTCGACTGCCACTCGGTATCGACGGACTGCGCGAAGCTCGCGACGGGCAGCACGGCAAGCGCGCCGGACAGGACAGCAAGGGAAACAACGGATCGCATCATGGCCTCCAGATGGTTGTTTCCGCATCGATCGTCGTCGATGCGGTGCAATCATCGTATGTCGCGTGACCACGCGCTTGAATAGCCGATTCCGCAATGGATATTTTCGGCACCGGCGAACGGGGTGCGATCCACGCGATTCGCCAATGCTGCCTGAGCGGAATTTCTTTATTTCATTCAACTACCTGATCGCGTTTTAGCAGACGAATCGACGAGGCATGTGAATCGCTTTTGCAGTTTTTGAAATGACGTATTGCAGATGCGATTTCGGCGCAAGCCCAGCCTGGCGCGGCTTTCGGCACGATGCCGCACACGCCGGCACAACCGGGAAACGATTCGACCAATGCACAGGATTCCCTGACACACGACAAATCCACCGCGCCGATTGACCGCTTCGCGACGAGACGTGTCCCGCGAGGACGCGAGATAATTGCACATCGCGCCGTCAGGCACGGCTCTTATCCGTTCCCTATTCTTCTCTCGAGTTCCACCATGGCTGCCATCGACACCACCGCCATCGACAGTTGGCACGCACACGTCTACTTCGACGCCGCGAGCCGCGACGCAGCGTGGGCGTTCCGCCTCGTCGTCGAAGAACGATTCGGCGCGATCATCGAGCTCGGCCGCTTTCACGAGCGTCTCGTCGGCCCGCATCCGGCCTGGTCCTACCAGATCGCGTTCGACGCCGCGCAGTTCGCCACCATCGTGCCGTGGCTCGTGCTGAATCATGGCGCGCTCGACGTCTTCCTGCATCCGAATACCGGCGACGATCTGCGCGACCACCGCGACAGCGCGGTGTGGATCGGCAAGTCACATGATCTGAATCTCGGCGCGCTGGCCGGCTGACGGGCGGCACGCGGTCGCGTCCGGCATACGCGACATCCACGTTTCGGCCTGGGCTGAAACGTCCGGCGGCACGGCGTCGATACAGTGGCTCCGTTACCCACGTTTGCCGGAAGCCGCCATGACACAAGCCGACACCGATGCGCAACGCGTCCATCAAGACTGGCACGTCGCCGTCGTCGCGCGCGACCTCGACGCACTGATGTCGCTGTACGCGGACGACGCGATACTCGAAACGCCGCTGATCGTCGTCACGCTGCCCGATCACGGCTCCGGCGTGCTGCACGGCAAGGCCGCGATCGGCGCGTTCTTCGCGGCGGGCCTGCGCAATCCCGGGAACAAGCTCGGACGCTGGTATCGAACCGGGCTGTTCTTCTCGAACGGCCGGCAACTCACGTGGGAATATCCGCGCGAAACGCCGGAAGGCGATCAGGTCGATCTCGTCGAGGTGATGGATCTGCGCGACGGGCTGATCGCGCATCACCGCGTCTACTGGGGGTGGGTCGGGTTCATGGCGCTGCGCGGCGCGGCACAGGCGGCCGGGCACGCATGACACGCGCCGTGCCGCCCGCGTTCACGCTCACGCTCACGCGACATACATCGCCACGCTGACGAACTGGCACAGGCTGCCGGCCAGCACGAAAAGATGCCAGATACCGTGCCCGTGGCGGATGCGCTCGTCGTTGATGAAGAAGTAGATCCCCGCGCTGTAGATGACGCCGCCGGCAACGAGCCATGCGGCACCCACCGGCGGCAGCGCGTGAATCAGCGGGCGGATCGCGACGAGCGCGAGCCAGCCCATCAGCACGTACAGCACCATCGACACGATGCGCGTACGCCGTCCGAGCGTGAGTTCCTGCGCGATCCCGAATGCGGCGAGCCCCCAGCTGACACCGAACAGCGACCAGCCCCACGGGCCGCGCAGCGTGACGAGCGTGAACGGAGTGTAGCTGCCCGCAATCAGCAAATAGATGGCCGAATGGTCGCACTTCTGCAGGATCGCCTTCAGGCGCGGGTTGCGCACGCTGTGATACGCCGTCGAAATCCCGTAGAGCAGGATCAGCATCGCACCGTACACGCTGAAGCTCACGATCTTGTAGGGATCGCGGTCGAGCGCGCCCATCGTCACCAGCGCGACCAGCCCTGCCACCGACAGCACCGCGCCGACGAGATGGGAAATGCTGTTGAAACGCTCACCGACATGCACGACGGGTTCTCCTGCGCGGATTCTTCGGGGAAAAAATGATGCCTCATATGATACCGGCGCCCGGACTTTGCCGCGCTGAACGACGTCAAATGCCGCCGTGACGGGCGCCTCGCGCGTACCACACCGGCCCGCCAAAGAAAAAGCGCCGCGAATGCCTTCGCGGCGCTCCCCGGTCCGTCACCGGTCCGTCACCGGACCGCCTCACCGGCCGGCTGCGCCGGCTCAATTCAGCAACACTTCCCTGCCCCCGACCCGTACCGCGCATTCTGGCGCTCGCGGAAAAACGCCTCGTACGTCATCGGCTCGCGGTCCGGATGGGTTTCGCGCATGTGCGCGACATAGGTGTCGTAGTCGGGCAGGCCGACCATCATCCGCAACGCCTGCCCGAGGTAACGCCCCGCACTGCGCAGGTCGCTGCCGAGATCGGTGAACATCGCGGCCTCCCGTTATCGCCCGCTGCCGAGCGCCTGCGCGGCCGGCATCGCTTCGTACGGCGTCTCGCGCACGGTCGGCTTCGACTCGCGACGCGCGCGCTGCACGGCGAGCAGGCCGTACCCCGCGATCGCCACGACGACGAAGATGAACAGGCCGGCCAGCGCCGCATCGATGTAGTCGTTGAAGATGATCCGCTGCATCTGCGCGATCGACTTCGCCGGCGCGAGCACCTTGCCTTCGTCCACCGCGGCCTGCAGCTTCGCCGCGTGCGCGAGGAAGCTGACCTTCGGATTCGAATCGAAGATCTTCTGCCAGCCGGCCGTCAGCGTGCAGATCAAGAGCCATGCGGTCGGCACGATCGTCACCCATGCGTAGCGCTCGCGCTTCATCTTGAACAGCACGACGGTGCCGAGCACCAGCGCGATCGCGGCGAGCATCTGGTTCGAGATCCCGAACAACGGCCACAGCGTGTTGATGCCGCCGAGCGGATCGACCACGCCCTGATACAGGAAATAGCCCCACGCGGCCACGCACAGCGCCGTGGCGACGAGGTTTGCCGGCAGCGACTCGGTGCGCTTGAGCGCCGGGTGGAACGTGCCGAGCAGGTCCTGCAGCATGAAGCGGCCCGCGCGCGTGCCGGCGTCGACGGCCGTCAGGATGAACAGCGCCTCGAACAGGATCGCGAAGTGATACCAGAACGCCATCATCGCTTCGCCGCCGATCACCTGGTGCAGGATGTGCGCCATGCCGACGGCCAGCGTCGGTGCGCCGCCCGCGCGCGCGATGATCGTCGTTTCGCCGACGGCCTTCGCGGTCTGCGTCAGCATGTCGGGCGTCAGCACGAAGCCCCATTGCGTGACCGTGTTCGCGACAGCTTCGGGCGTCGAGCCGAGCACGGCGGCCGGCGCGTTCATCGCGAAGTAGATGCCCGGCTCGATCACGCACGCGGCCACCAGCGCCATGATCGCGACGAACGATTCCATCAGCATCGCGCCGTAACCGATGAAGCGCGCGTTGGTTTCGTTGTCGATCAGCTTCGGCGTCGTGCCCGACGAGATCAGCGCGTGGAAGCCCGACACCGCGCCGCATGCGATCGTGATGAACAGGAACGGGAACAGGTTGCCCGACCACACAGGGCCCGTGCCGTCGACGAACTTCGTCAGCGCGGGCATCTTCAGTTCCGGCGCGACGACCAGGATGCCGATCGCGAGGCCGAGGATCGTGCCGATCTTCAGGAACGTCGACAGGTAGTCGCGCGGCGCGAGCAGCAGCCACACCGGCAGCACCGATGCGACGAAGCCGTAGCCGATCAGGATCCACGTAAGCTGCGTGCCGCTGAACGTGAACCATGCGGCGAGCGCGGGCGAATCGTGCACGGTCTGGCCGAACGCGATCGACGCCATCAGCAGCACGAAGCCGATGATCGACACTTCGCCGATGCGGCCCGGACGGATGTAGCGCGTGTAGACGCCCATGAACAGCGCGATCGGAATCGTCGCGGCGACGGTGAACGTGCCCCACGGCGAATTCGTCAGCGCCTTCACGACGATCAGCGCGAGTACCGCGAGGATGATCACCATGATCAGGAATGCGCCGAACAGCGCGATCACGCCGGGCACCGTGCCGAGCTCCATCTTGACGAGGTCGCCGAGCGAGCGGCCGTCGCGGCGCGTCGAGATGAACAGCACGATGAAGTCCTGCACCGCGCCGGCGAACACGACGCCGGCCAGGATCCACAGCATGCCGGGCGTGTAGCCCATCTGCGCGGCGAGCACCGGTCCGACGAGCGGCCCGGCGCCGGCGATCGCGGCGAAGTGATGGCCGAACAGAACGTACTTGTTGGTCGGCACGTAGTCGAGGCCGTCGTTGTGCCGGACGGCCGGCGTCATCCGCAGCCCGTCGAGCTGCATGACCTTGCTGGCGATGAAACGGCTGTAGAAGCGATATGCGATCAGATATACGCAGACTGCGGCGATCACGATCCAGAGCGCGCTGACGCGTTCGCCGTGCGCAAGTGCGATCGTCCCGAACGCGAACGCGCCGAGCAGCGCGACCGCAATCCAGAGCAGGGTACTGGAAGCCCGATTCATGGCGTCTCCTGGTCTCCAATGTGTTTTTGAGTGGATCCGGCGAGGCGCCGGACCCGCGTGACGTCGATGCGTCGTGCCGCGTCTCGCGGAAGACACGGCGGTGGGCCGTAGTATTCCGCGCGACGGGGGAGGCTTACAAGCGCACAACTACGTATGCGTGGCTACGTAGAATTACGTAGCCGTGGGGCGAGAACTCGGGTTGAGGCCGTGATTGACCGACGCGCGACCGAACACGCCCCTCGGTTGGCCATGCCCGGTGCATTGCGCGCCGGGCCGCATGCATCAGTGCTTGTCGTCGAGCTTCTTCGGCTTCGGCGGCGACGGTACCTTCGCGTACTGGAACGCCGGCGTCGCCTTCAGCGCGGCCTTCGTCGCGCCCGGCAGGTAGATGTTGCCATTGCGCACGTCGAGCGATGCGATCGGCACCGCGACGTCATGCGCCGCGACGCCCAGGAAACCGCCAGCCGACACGATCGCGGCCGACACCGAGCCGTCAGGCGCGACGATCAGGTCGCGCACCGTGCCGACTTTCTGGTTCTGGTCGTTGTACACGGCCTTGCCGAGCACGCTCTTCTTCACGCTCCAGCCTTCGAGCAGCGCCTGCGATTGCTCGACGGTGACGCTGAGTGGCTGGGCGCCCGCGATCTGCGCATGAACGTTGATGCTCGATACGAGAACGGCGGCTGCGACGATTGTCTTGGTGAAAGCCATGCTGATTGCACTCCGGTTAGGTTGTAGTTGGTGCCGGGAGCGAAGCGGCGCAGGTGCGGTGGTGAATCGGTGAGCACCCCGCGCTTCGTCGATGCAGCAGCGGCCGGCCGCGCCACCGCTGCGTGTGCGCGCAACGGGCCCGGACGGGCGCGTCGGGTAACGCAACACGGGTCATGGTAGCGCCAGTCGAGAAGTGCTGCCATCAGGCTGCACTACACAGCGGCGTGCGGAAATGAACGAAGATCAATGTCGGCGTAGAAAATGCCGAGCGAGATTCGGAATCAGACGACGTTCACTGCTTCTCGAGCAGCTTGCGGGACGCGAACAATTCGGCATCGCTGCGGATGCCGAGCTTGCGATACGCCGATTGCTTTTGCGCGCTGATCGTCTTGCGGCTGCGGGAAAATTTCAATGCGATATCGGATACCGACATGCCCGCCAGATAACAGCGCAGCACCTCGTGCTCGCGCGGGCTCAGGCGCAGGTCGGCGGATGATTCCGATTCGGCCGCCGGTGCGTCCTCGCTGACCGCCGGTTTCGGTGCCGCCACACTCTGGACAGGCGTCGCACTCGCCATCACCCTGCCTGCCAATTCGGTGCTGATATACGAGCGTCCCTCTGCGACCACACGGATTGCATGTACCAGTTCGCGAAGATTTTCGCTCTTGCCGAAGAAACCGAGCGCGCCTGCGCGCATGGTCATGTTGACGGTTGCGGGCGTATCGCTGCTCGACGTCATCAGGATCCTGCAATCCGGGAAGCGCGTACTCACCAGCTTGACGAGATTGAGGCCGTCGATCTCGTCTGGGCCCAGCGTGTAGTCGAGCAGCACGACGTCCGCGTGATTCGACTCGAGCCAGCTGATCAGGTCGCGCGACCTTGCAAAGCTCGCCGCCACTTCGATGCCGGTCCTCTCCGTCAAATAACTGGCGATCCCGTGCTGAACGACGGCATGGTCGTCCAGGATCACGACGCGGATCGGTTGGAGCTCTGGTCTCATTGCTACCCCTTTTCTTTCTGGCGATACGGCCATCAACGGTTGGCGCATTCTTGCCATCGCAAACCGGAGCGGATTATTCGAATTAGCTTACCGGCTTTCTGGATAATTTTTAACCCCGCCAGCTAAACAGCCTATGTGCGAGCAGTCGTGGCGGGCACCATGCAATCTGATTCGGCATTCGCGGTAGCGATAGCATGGGGAACGGCCCGCGCGCCCCGTCTCCGCCGCCAGAACGGCGTATGGCGCCGGGCGCTGGCCCGACCCGCAACGAATCGCCTGGACCTTGGCGCTCGCGTCGTCGAAAGGCACTGTTGACGCCGTTGCTCTCGTCCGCACCGCGTTGCGTCGACGCAACAGACCATCTGTGATGACGCCCTCGCTCTGCATTTCTCACGCCACTGCATCGCCTGATACAGATCATCCCACGTGCAAAGTTGACGCCTGAGGAGAAAGCATGGATCGCCGCGCATCCGGTCGTGCACACCTATGCCGACACGCATTGGCGTCCGTTCGAATTTCGCAAACGGGGGAAGGTCGTTGGCGTCGTGCCGTCATGTCTCGATGCGATTTCGCGAATCAGCGGACTGCGCTTCGAGTATGTCGACAACGTATCACGGGCCAATTCATACCAGGCTCTCATGTCGGGGAAGATCGACACGGCGCCGGGCGCGTCAAGAAGCGCCGACATCTCGCAATACCGCAGCGGCACCATTTGCCAGCCTGCCGTACTTCGTCGACACATTGGTCGTGGCCACACCGGAACGCTTGACTCCCTTTCCAGCAACGCGATCCGCACGCTGATCGTACGATCCGGTCGCCGCTCGAGCTGCTGCAGCGCTCGCAATTGCCACCGAAACAGGCTGGCCGTGCGGATGCGGCGGTTGCTGCTTCGGAATCGCTGCTGATGCTGCTCGACGACGTCCTCGAATATTAACGTCTCGAGTCTCGAAACGTGACGCTCGCGCCCGAGTCTGACGGCACATCCACGCATGGACGTAGCGCAGCGCCGACATAGTGCGCTGGCGCGTCGACGAGAAAAACCTGAGCCTGGCGCTCCAACTCGCGTGCCAGACCGAGCTGTGCGTGCTGATCGATCCGGTGCGCACGCGGCAGATCGTGCTGAACCTGCTTGTCAACGCCATCAAGTCCACGTCCGCCGGCTCGCCACCGCGTGAACGGCAGTGGACTGGGTCTATTGATCTGTCGCGAACGGGTTGACTTGATGAACGCCGTGGAGTTCGCGAAGCCGCGTTTCGGCTTGCAACGCGACATCGGCGATATCGCCCAGTTTGGTCAGATTCGATGCCCCCGCAATCCGGTGCGCGGCCCGTGCGGCTGCGGCGAAATCGCGCGATAGCAATCCGTTGACAAGGGCATCGAGATCCTTCGCCACTTCGCGGTCATAGACCGCGCTGAGATCGGCGGCATGCGGCGCCGCCGGTTTGGTCTCGGCATACGCTGGGCACCACATTGCGATCAACTCCCGCAATGTTTCGAGCCGCAGCGGCTTGCCCAGCACGCCGTCCATGCCGCTGTCGAAGCAGCGCTCGCGATGCGCGTCGCCGGACACCGCCGAAATCGCGATGATCGGAACATGTCTGGCTTCGCGTGCCGACTCATCCTGACGGATCATCTTCGCGAGCGCATAACCGTCGAAGTCCGGCAGATCGCCGTCGAGCAGCACGAGGTCGACACGGTCGTGCGCCAGTTGACGCAGCGCGTCCTCGCCGGTGCCGGCGACGATGCCGACGCAGCCGAGCTCGTCGCATTGCTGCTGCAGCGCCAACTGCACGGTTTCGTGATCGTCGACAATCAGGATGCGCGGCGAGTCGGGATGAGCGTGTCCAGGCTGTGCGTCGACCGGCACGGGCATCGACGCGGCAGGCCGCACCGGCAACGGCTCGTCCACTGCCGTGACGGGCAATCGCACCGTCATCGTCGTTTCGACGTGCGGGAGGCTTTGGACGGTGATCGTGCCATGCATCAATGCGACCAGTTCACGGCAGATCGCGAGGCCAAGCCCGCTGCCGTTGACGTCCTGGTGAAGCGAGGCAGGCCCCTGCCAGTATGCGTCGAAGATGTGCTCGAGCCGCTCGGGCGCAATGCCGATGCCGGTATCGCGCACTTCGAGGGTCAGCGTGCCATTTTGCCCGTGGCGGCTCGACACATACTCGACGCGCAGCGTCACCGAGCCTGCGGATGTGAATTTGATTGCGTTGACGAGCAGATTCAGCACGATCTGGCGCACACGGACCGGATCAATTGAAACACGCACCGCCGGCGGACAAGCAAAGTCGAGCACCAGCCCCACCATCTTCTCGTCGGCGCGCCAGCGCACCATGTCGACCGTATGTCGCGCCCACGACTCAAGCTCGACTGCCTGCGTGGCAAGCTGGACCTTGCGCGATTCGAGGCGAGAATATTCGAGGATATCGTCGAGCAGCGTCAGAAGCGTCTCGGATGCCGAAATCGCGGCATCCGCGCGATTCGCCTGTTGCTCGGTCAACCGGGAGCGCTGCAGCAATTCCAGTGACGACAGGATCGTGTGCATCGGCGTGCGGATTTCGTGACTGACGAACGCGAGAAACGTCGCCTTGTCGCGCTCGCTACGGATCGCGGCCAGGCGCGACTTCCACGACAGGAATGCGAGCATCGCGAACGCCAGCAGCGCGGCGACAATCGCGACCACCTGGGGTGCCCGGTAATGCAGGATCGAACGGATCGTCGGCTTGCCGTAATCGGCCATCTCGACCCAGTCGCGGGTGAGCTCCGCCGTCTTGCTCACGGGAATGGCCGCGAGAGACTTGTCGATGATCGATGCGAGTATCGGCAGGTCTGCCCGCGTGAGCATCGCCAGCGATACGGGGCGGTCTGCAAGCATCCCCGACATGTAAAGCTGCCCGGGAAACTGCCGCTGCACGATCGGCAGAACCGTGACGTCGACGCCGAGCGCGGCATCGGCCTCGCCGTTGGCAACCGCGGCGAGCGCGAGTTCCTCGGTGTCGAACGTAAGCACGTCGAGCATCACGCCGCTGTTGCGCGTGAAATACTCGACCGCGCCTCGCCCCTTGATCGCGACGCGCCGGCCTTCGAGCCGCTTCAGGTTGAAGATCATCGCGGAGTCGTTGCGCGTGACGGCGGTCAGCCGCCCGACCAGGTAGGGCGCACTGACGAGAGCACCGGTGCCGGCGCGGTCCGGCACCAGTTCGCGCCACACGCCCGGCAGCAGATCGACCTTGTGCGCCGCAAGCGCAGCGTACGCGTGACCCCATTCCGTGCCCGGCACTGTCTCGAACGTCAGCCCGGTCATTTTCGAGATTGCGTTCAGGTACCCCGCGACAAGGCCGGCATGGTTGCCGTTGCGCATGTATTCGATCGGATGCCAGTTCGCCTCGACTGCGATATTGACAACCGGGTGCGCGCGCATCCACTGCAGCTCCTCGTCAGTGAAAGTGGGCTTCCAGCAGGCGGTCGCGCCGTTCGCAGGGAGCGACGAGGCAACGAGCAAAAGGAACATTGCGCGCAGGAGCAGGCGCGGTGCGGTGCGATACGCGATAGGACGTCCTTCCATGTACGATGGGGCGGCCGGAGCAGGTGCATCGGAGACCATGCACGGCATGCGCCGTCGGTTGAGGTTTGCAGATGTGTCGACTCTATCCGACGATTCGCAAATCAACCGTCCATCCAATCCTATTTCAGACAGATGCCTTAAGAATTGGCCTAAATTTTGCCGGCGGCAATCGGGTTCGTATCAGCAGGATCGCCCACAGCGCGGCCGCACGCGGCACGGCGGCTCGGGGACACGCGCCTGGCAATTTGCGCCGCGCCGGTGAGCGGTCGGCGCAACGGTCACGGCACGACTGGACGTATGTCTCGCCGGCGTCGCCGCGATTCAAGTAGTTCGGATGGATACCGCCGATATGCGACGTGCCGCGGGCAGAACACGCGCGCGCGAGGTTTACGCGTGGCGCGGCACACGGGAAAAATGAAACAACTTGCTCGGCACCCGTCTTCGTCGATGGGCCAACTATGACGGCGGCAGGCATCAACCCGCCGCCGTCACCTCACGCGTTGCGCGAGTACACGCGCCGATGCCGCACCGCTTCCGCCAGCACGTCCAGCACCGGCTCCGTCTGCGTCCAGCTCAAACATGCATCCGTAATCGACACGCCATACTGCAACGGCACGCCGGGCTTCAGATCCTGACGCCCGGCCTCGAGATGACTCTCCACCATCACGCCGACGATCCGGTGCTCGCCCTGCGACAGTTGCCGCGCAAGATCCTGCGCGACTTCGATCTGCCGCTCATGCGACTTGTTCGAGTTCGCGTGCGAGCAATCGACCATCACCTGCTCGCGCAACCCGCTCTTGCGCAGCACCGCGCAGCTCGCCTCGACGTGCTCCGCATCGTAGTTCGGCCCGTTCTTGCCACCGCGCAGGATCACGTGCGCGTCGTCGTTGCCGCGCGTCTCGAAGATCGCGGCCATGCCCATCTTCGTCATCCCCATGAACGCGTGGCTCGCGCGCGCGGCGACGATCGCGTCCGACGCGACCTGCACGCCGCCGTCGGTGCCGTTCTTGAAGCCGATCGGGCAGCTGAGCCCCGACGCGAGCTGGCGATGACTCTGGCTCTCGGTCGTGCGCGCGCCGATCGCGCCCCACGCGATCAGGTCCGCGATGTACTGCGGGCTCAGCAGGTCGAGGAATTCGGTCGACGCGGGGAGGCCGAGCGCATTGATGTCGAGCAGCAGTTGCCGCGCCGCGCGCAGCCCTTCGTTGATGCGGAAGCTGCCGTCCAGGCGCGGATCGTTGATGTAGCCCTTCCAGCCGACGGTCGTGCGCGGCTTCTCGAAGTACACGCGCATCGTGATCAGCAGGTCGTCCTTCAGCGCATCGGCGGCGGCCTTCAGGCGACGTGCGTAGTCGAGCGCCTGGTCGTGGTCGTGGATCGAGCACGGGCCGACGACGAGCAGCAGCCGGTCGTCGCGGCCGTGCAGGATGTCGCCGATCGCGCGGCGCGTGTCCTCGACGAGCGTCTGCGTGGCGGCCGGCACCGGCAGTTCATCCTGCAGCAGCGCGGGCGAGATCAGCGGGCGCACGGCGCCGATGCGGACGTCGTCGATGCGCGTGGTGTCCTGCGTCGCGTCGGCGCTGCCCACCTCGCGATCGTGGGAAGGATTGTCGAGGTTCTGCATGGGGATTCTCCGGGGACGTCTGGAATGATGTGCAGGCTCGATTATGGCACTCGCGCGTGGCGGCAGCGAGGCGCGGCGGGGGACGGCGACCGGCGTCAAGGCGCCGGATGAAAAAAGGCGATCCGCGAAGGATCGCCCGGCGATTGATGTCGATGCGCGTGGCGGCTAGTGCAGCGTCTCGGGCGCGAGCGAATTGCTCGGCAACAATGCCGTCAGCGCGCAATTGCTCGGCGCGGCCTTGCCGCCGAAGCGGTCGTAGAGCCAGGGCAGCATCCCGGCCACCCAAGGCGCGATCGCGCCCGCATGTTCGAGCGGATATTCGGTGTACACGACCGGTACGCCGCTGGCACAGAATTTCTGCGCCAGCGCGCGCACATCGTACGCGAGCATCACGCCGTCGCCCACCTGGCTGCCGAAGGTGCCGTCGAGCACACCGGCCGTGCCCTGACCGATATACATCGGAATCGTCGGCGACGCGGCCAGCCCGGCATTCACCTTGTTCGCGTAGGTCACGTACGCCGGAATGCTGTTGATGTCGTTCGCGTATCGCGGCTTGAACAGCGTCGCCCAATGCAGCCCCGTATACTTCGGCAGGATATAGGCGAGCGACTGGTTCTGGATGTCGCTGAACACGGCGATGCCGCTGTCGCTCAGATACGGCGTCAGATCGAAGCCGAAGCCGCGCGACAGCCCGGCGAGCGCAGCCGCCGCGACGCCGCCCCAGACGATGCTGCCGTCGACGTAGCGCAGGTTGTGCGCGGGATCGACCAGCACGCCGCCCTCGGCCGCGCCGACGAGTTGCTTGTTGATGTCCGGCGCATAGCTCGGCGCGAGTTGCGCGGCCCAGTTCGTCGCAATCGCACCGCCGGAATAGCCGATCATCGCGACCTTGCTGGTCGGCGCGAGGCCCGTCGACGGTGTGTTGAGCGCCGCGCGGATCGAATCGAGCGTCGTCATCCCGTATTCGGGGCCGGCGGCGAAGTCCGCCGTCTGGCCTTCCGTATCGGGCACGATCACGTTGTAGCCGAGCAGCAGCAGCGTCGACAGCGGGATCGATTCCGCGCTGTAGAGCAAGGTGCCGACGTTGATGATCTTCGTGACGTCGCGATCGCCGGCGATCACCTGCGACGGTTCGTCGTAAGGATTCAACGAGTCGTAGGCCGACTGGTACGAGATCGCCCGGCCGTTGCTGACCGGGCTCCGGATCACCGACGTCACGTTGACGACCGGCCGGTTCTGCGCGTCGTTGGTGCGATAAAGCAACTGCTGGGCGGTCAACGCCGTCGGCATTCCGGCCACGTGATAGGTGACGGTTCGCGTGTTGAGCACCGTGCCGGGTGCAATCGATTTCAACGGCGTGGCGCCCTTATACGTGTAGAACGGGTCCGTCACGGTGGCCGCGCCGGCGTGAACCGACGACGTGGTGACGGCCAGCACGGCGGCCGCGATCGTCATCAAACGTTTGGAGAACATCGAAGTTGCCCCTGGGGATAACCTGCTTTTCATCGAGGAAGTTCGCTGTGTTGCGACTTGTCCGGATTGCGGCGTCAAGACGGGTTTCTGGCCATCGTCTGTCTCCTTTGAGTGAATTGTCCGTTCTGTTTTCGATATGTAATTTAGTAGGACTGCGAACCGGATGAATTGAAGCACAGCGAGAACGGAATTGATGCGGATTTCCGTTTGTTTGAAGGTAAACGCCTAAACTCCATCGCGACGATCGAAGCCGGCGGTCCCGACGAAGTCGCGGTCACCAACGTGTTCAAGGCATGGTTCTTCGCGCGGTTCGACGCCGACGACGAAGGCGTGCCGGCGGAAGACGGTTTGCACGGTATCGTTCACTATCTGTCCGAACCGGCGCGCACGGAGCAGGGATGCCGCGTGAACGCGGATCTCGGTCCGGCGCCGGAGGCGGCCGTCGAGGATCTGCCGTTCCGGCTCGTCGACGCGGGCGCGACGCGGATCACCGTCGGCTGAATCGCCGTTCCATCCACGACTCACACGCAAACATGAAAAAGACACTTGCCGCGTTGCTGCTGTGCATCGCATTGCCTGCGTCGGCCGAAGTCAGCATCGAGGTGCTGTGCTTCAGGACGACCGGCGACAAACCCGTGCGCTTCGAGTTGCGCACGTATTACGACGACGTGGCGAAGTGGCAAGGTGGTGTCGTCCGCTACGCGAAATCGAAGGCGGCGATTCCGCTGCTGTTCAAGCACGTGGATCAGGAAGAACTCGCGGAAGGCCGCCCGTACCAGTTCACGACGACGTGGTGGGAAATGGTCGACGGCAAGATCAACGGTGAATACGAAATGATGAGCCAGGGTGCGATCGTCTATTCGATGACGTACACCAATGCGCGCACCGGCAAGAAGACCGACTTCGCGTGGGCGCAGGACGTCGATGCGTCCGAGAAGACGGGGTGCCGCTGGTAGCGCGGATTCGAGCGATGCCGGGAGGCGCGTTCGTCACCCGGCGCGCCCTCGGCCGCGCCGGTGTCGAGTTGGCTCGGGCGGTCAGCCGGCGTCGCCTGGGGTGTCGACGTCGATCCCGAGTTCGGTCGCCATGCGCTGAACGAGCGCGTTCAGCCGCGCCACCTCATCCGCAAGCCGCTTCTGTTCGGCCTTCAGCGCCTCGAACTCGGACGGCGGAACGGAGTCCGCGCCGGCGCCCGCATCCGAACCGGCGAATTCGGCGATGTTCACCTCGCCGCACATCAGGTGCATCCAGCGATTCTCGCGCGCACCGGGCGCGCGCGGCAGCCGGATGACGAGCGGCTGCGCACGCGCCGCCAGTTCGTCGAGGAACGCCTCGACCGACGAGATGTCCGCGAAGCCATGCAGGCGTGCGCTGTTCAGGCGCAGTTCGGCGGCCGTCTGCGGGCCGCGCAGCAGCAGGATCGTCAGCAGCGCGATCGCCTGGCTCGGAATCCCGAGCACACGGTTCATGTTGTGCTCGAAACGCGGCACGCGGCTGCTGCTCCCTTCCATCACGAGGCTCAGATGCTTGAGCCCGTCGAGCGCGGTCGTGACTTCGTCCTCGCTGACGTTCATCACCGGCGAGCGCGCGGTTTTCTGGTTGCAGCCCGAGGTCAGCGCATTCAGCGAGAGCGGATAGGTGTCGGGCACGGTGTGCTGCTTCTCGACGAGCACCCCGAGAATGCGGGCCTCGAGAGGCGTAAGTTCGCGCAGGGCGCGTGGCGTGGGCATGTCCGGCGTGGTGTTCATGGATGCGTCGCAGCGTGCAGCAAGTGAAGGGAAACGGTCGCGCCCCGTCCGGCGTCGCGAACGGGCGAGCCATATGATAGCTCGCGACGTGGGGCCCGGCGCCACTCGCGGCCATGGCGTGCGGACTTGCCGCAGCCCGCTTTCGTCCAACGTATCGGCCACGCGACGGTGCGCGGCGGCGCATGCGTTCGACGTCGCGAATCCACGCACCGCGCCTGCGCGCGGCGTCGCCCCGCGTTTGCGCGTCGCGCGGGCCGGCGGTACGATACGCGTTCACTTGGGGATGCGGTGCCGCACGCCGCCAAATTCGCACGCCACGCCAGCACCGCGCATCGCCCGTCCCGCACGCCGTGCCGCCGCGCATGCGCGCCACGCGTCAACACGGTTCATCCGTTCACTCGTTCACCGCCATGACTGCATCCATCTCAGCGCCGACCGTGCGCGCCATCGTCACCGGACACACGCGCGGCCTCGGCGCGTCGCTCGCCGAACAATTGCTGCAGGAAGGCATTGCCGTGCTCGGTGTGTCGCGCAGCCGTCATCCGTCGCTCGCCGCGCAGGCCGGCGGCCGTTTCGCCGAAATCGAGCTCGACCTGTCGGACACGTCGGCCATCGCGACGTGGCTCGCCGGCGACACGCTGCGCCGCTTCGTCGACGGCGCGTCGATCGTGCTGCTCTTCAACAACGCGGGCATCGTCGATCCGATCGGCCCGCTCGCCGCGCAGGACCCGGCGCTCGTCGCGCGCGCGGTCGGCGTGAACGTCGCGGCGCCGCTGATGCTGTCGGCCGCGCTCGTGCAGGCGGCAGCGGCGCCGACCGAATGCCGGATCCTGCACGTGTCGAGCGGCGCCGCGCGCAACGCGTATGCGGGCTGGAGCGTCTACTGCGCGACCAAGGCGGCGCTCGATCATCACGCGCGCGCCGTCGCGCTCGACGCGAACCGCGCGCTGCGGATCTGCAGCGTCGCGCCGGGCGTCGTCGATACGGGCATGCAGGCGACGATCCGCTCGACCAGCGAAGCGAACTTCCCGATGCGCGAGAAATTCGACCAGTTGAAGTCGAGCGGCGCGCTGTCGACGCCCGAAGCGGCCGCGCGGCAATTGATCGGCCATGCACTGAGCGACGCGTTCGGTTCGGCGCCGACGGCCGACGTTCGCGAACTGTCCGCGACCTGATCCGGGATAGAATTTCGCGGTTGCCTTTCCCCGAGGATCCCCCGATGGTCACGAAGACCACCGCACCGTTCCAGCAGATCAAGACGCTCGTCCGCCAGCATGTCGATGCAGGCGACTGGCGCCCGGGGGACCGCATTCCGTCCGAACTCGATCTTGCCGCGCAGTTCGGCGTCGCGCGCATGACGGTCAACCGCGCGCTGCGCGAGCTGACCGAGGAAGGCGTGCTGAAGCGCATCGCGGGCGTCGGCACCTTCGTCGCCGAGGTGAAGCCGCAGTCGAACTTGCTGATGATCGCGCATATCCGCGACGAGATCCGCGCGCGCGGCCACGAGTACCGCTGCCGCGTGCTCAGCCAGTCGCGCGAGCCTGCATCATTCGACGTCGCGGCCGCGTTCGGGCTCGCGGTCAACACGCCGGTCTTTCACGTGGTGTGCGTGCACGAGGAAAACGGCCGCCCGATCCAGCTCGAGGATCGCTACGTGAACCCGGCCGCCGCGCCCGAATTCATCGATCAGGATTTCCAGGCCGAGCCGCCGTCCGAATACCTGTTCAACAACGTGTCGCACTACGAACTGGAAATCGAGCACGTGGTCGACGCGTCGCTGCCGACCGGCGAACAGGCGCGGCTGCTCGACATGCGCGCCGACGAGCCGTGCCTCACGCTCACGCGCCGCACCTGGACGAACGGACTGCCAGTCACGTTCGTGCACTTCCTGCATCCGGGCAACCGCTACCGGCTCGGCTCGCGCTTCAAGCCGGGCGCCGGGCGGCACCAGACCTGAACCTTCCCCGACACTCGAAAACGACCACGCGCGGCGGCCGCTTCATCGCAAAACGGACGCCGCACGCGTGATCTCACCCTATGGCGTCGCTCTGCGTCGCTCACGCTCAGATCGCCCCGACCTGCCCCGCGCCACGCGACCACACGACCGGAAACAGCGCATGCTCGAGCGGCGCGCCGTCCGGCAGTTCGTCCGCGAGCCCCGGGAAGTCGGGCGACGTCTTCCAGCGGCGCGGCGCGTGACGGATGTCGTCGCCGACGAAGCGGATCGAGAACGCGCGCCGGCGATTCTGCGTGCCGCCCGACGCATGCAGCGTGAGCATCCGGAAGCACACCATGTCGCCCGGCTCGAGCGCCCAATGGCGGATCGGGAACGCCGCGCGGTCGGCTTCGATGTCGGGCAGGTCGGCGAGGCTGCCTTCCGGGAACCACTTCGCCTCCTTGTCCATGAACGTGCGCGGCATCAGCCACGGCCCCTGGTGCGAACCCGCGACGAATTCCAGCGTCGATTCGAGCGGCACTGGATCGACCGGAATCCACATGCTGACGTTGTCGTCGCCTTCGATGTTGTAGTACGGCTGGTCCTGGTGCCACGGCGTGCGCTGCCGCGTGCCGGGCTCCTTCACGAGCAGGTGGTCGTGATGCAGCCGCACCGTCTGCGTGCCCATCAGCGCCGCGGCCACCGACGGCGCGGGCGAGCGCACGATGAAGTCGCGGTACGCGTCGTTGTGCTGCCAGTTGCAGAAGTCCTCGAAGAACCAGCCCGGGTCGTCGGGCCGGCTCGCGACCTTCGCGCGCGCGCTGGGCTGCGCGAGGTTCGCGTCGATGCCGGCACGCAGCGCGGCCACTTCGTCGGGCGAGAAGATGCCCTTGATGCAGACCGCGCCTTCCTCACGGAAGGCGGCGATCAGCTCGGGCGTCACGGCTTGCGCGACGCGCTCCTGGATACTCGTCATGGTTTGCCTGTCGATGGAATGAATCACGGAGTCACGGTGCGACGCTCACTGCTTCGCGCCGTAGATGTCGAAGTCGAAGTATTTCGCGGCGATCTTCTGGTACGTGCCGTTCGCGCGGATCGCGACGATCGCGTCGTTCAGCCGCTTCTTCATCTCGGCGTCGCCCTTGCGCACGCCCATCGCGACGCCGTAGCCGGTGATGCGCACGTCGGTCACGTCGGGGCCCGCGAACGCATAGCCCTTGCCGCGCGGCGTCTTCAGGAACGAGTAGCCGGCCTGCGTCTTGTCCTGGAAGGTCGCGTCGAGGCGGCCGTTCACCAGATCCTGATACACCTGGTCCTGGTTCTGGTACGACACGATCGTCACGCCCTTGGTCGCCCATTCGGCCTTCGCGTACGCCTCCTGCGTCGTGCCTTGGTCGATCCCGATGCGCTTGCCGGCGAGCGACGCGGCGGTCGGCAGCAGCTTCGAACCGGCCGGCGCGACGAGCGCACCCGGCGACGCGTACAGCTTGTTCGAGAAGTCGATTTGCTTGAGTCGCTCGTCGGTGGCCGTCATCGCGGACATGATCACGTCGAACTTGCGCGCGCGCAGCGCCGGAATCATCCCGTCGAAGCCCTGCTCGACCCACACGCATTTCGCGCGCAACTGCTCGCAGATCGCGTTGCGCAGGTCGATGTCGAAACCGGCGAGCGAGCCGTCGGGCTGCTTCGCCTCGAACGGCGGATACGTGGGATCGATGCCCCAGCGGATCGTCGCCGTGTCCTGCGCGAACGCGACGAGCGGCGCGAACGCCAGCGCGGAAACGACGAGCTTTGCAGTGCGGTTCATGGTGTGTCCTTGTGGTCTCGACGCGGCGGGCGAGCGCCGGGCGTCCGTTGGGGAGCGTCGTGCCGGCAGGCCCGGCGCGGTGCGCGAAAGACTGGGACTTCGATGAAACTGCGATGCAGTCTAGACTGCTCAATTTTGGAGCGCAAGCCGAGCGAATGAACGTGGAGCCCACGGGCGGGAATTGCGTGGAGAATTCGCGCCGGAAGAGCGATTTAACACGCAAAATATAAAAATTTACCGGATATTCACGGGTGTTCAGGCGTTTACCCGGTAATGCGCACAGTCGGCGGAGAGTGTATTTGATTGAATATCCACAAGCCGGGACGATCGGGAATCACCCCTCGCGATTTACCCGGACCGGGTTCTGACCTATACCGCGTTGATATTACGGTCGAACCGATTCATGTGATCGGCGTTCATGTCCGCGCGCGCCGCCTCCACATGATTGCCGTGCACCGCGATCGGCCGCGCCGCGCGGCAGCGCCTCCGGCGCCGGGTCCGGCGAAACCGCGATTGCCCACGGGCTCGGGCCATGTTAAAAGTCGTCGCATGTATTTATAAATGAAATGCTCGACGCCAGAAAAGTGCAGAAATGAATAGACCTTTGTTCGACCTCGACCTGTTGCGCGCGCTCGTGATGGTCGCCGACTGCGGCAGCTTCACGACCGCGTCCGCGCGCCTGCATTCAACGCAGTCGACGGTCAGCCAGAAGGTGCGGCGGCTGGAGGAGATCGCCGGGCATCGCCTGCTCGACCGCGGCACGCGCGACGTGCGGCCGACCGACGCTGGCGTGACGGTGCTCAGCTACGCACGGCGCATGATCGCGCTGAACGACGAGATGCTGGAAGCGCTGTCGGGCGCGACCGTCGCGCTGACGATCCGGCTCGGCGTGCCCGACGATTTCGCGGCGGGCCGCACGACCCATGCGCTCGCTGCCTTCAAGCGCGATCATCCGCAGGTGAAGCTTGAGGTGATGTGCGGGTTGAGCCGCGACATCTGCGCGGCCTACGATCGCGGCGAGCTCGATCTGGTGCTGATCAAGCAACGGCGCGACAGTCGCGAGGCGGTGGTGCGCTGGCCGGAGAAGCTGCGCTGGATCGACAGCGCACAACATCCGACGATCGAGCTCGATCCGGTGCCGATCGTCGTGTTCCCGCCGCGCGGGCTCTATCGCGACGACATGATCAAGGCGATCGAGGAACGCGGCCGCCGCTGGCGGATCAGCTTCACGACGTCGAGCCTGAGCGGCATCCAGGCGGCCGTCGCGGACGGGCTCGGCATCAGCGTGCTGCCCGCGCGCGTGGTGACCGACGAGCACGTGGTGCTGACCGAGGAACACGGCGGCTTCGCGCCGATCGAGAACATGGACATCGCGATCCTGCATCGGCCGACGGCCGATCCGATGGTCAGCGAACTGACGAAGGCGCTCGCGGCGATGCTGGAGCAGGAGGAGGAATGAGCGCGGCGATGCCGGTCGGCATCAGCCGAGCAACCGCGTGACCGGGGAAGGCACGCGCGTCAGAACATCGTGTTCCCGTTCGCCGCCTGCTCCGGCACCGGCTGGTTCACGTCCCAGTGCTCGACGATCTTGCCGTTCTCGAGCTTGAAGATGTCCATGATCGCGCTGCCGCGTGTGCCGGGTTCGCGCACCGCATGCACGTGCAGGATCACGTAGTCGCCGTCGACGAACGAGCGCTTGATCTCGCTGTGCGACTGCGGATATTTGTCACGCAGGAATGCAATGAATTGGCGAAAGCCGTCGCGGCCGTCGGCCGCGTTCGGGTTGTGCTGCACGTAACGATCGCCGACGTACGCGAGCGCGGCGTCCGCATCTTTCTCGTTCAGGCCTTTTTCGTAGAAGGCGAGCACCGTCCGCCGGTTGGCTTCCTGCTGCGCGTCGGTCGGGCCGGCCGCCACCGCATGCGCGGCGCTCGCGGCGACCAGAGCCGCCGTCATCCATCGTGCGGCCCGTGCCGCTGTCGTGCGTCGCATCGTCGTCTCCCGGGAAATCCGGCTGAAAACCGGATCATACCGGGGCGACGCTGCGCTCACGCTTCACTCAGACCAGCGCGCCGTTGCGCGCGACGATCTTCCCCGACGACACGACAAGCCGCCGCGTCGGCCGCGCGACGACGGCCTCGGCGAACGTCAGCGCATCGACGAGCACGACGTCCGCACGCTTGCCCACCTCCAGACCGTAGTCGGCGAAGCCGCAACCGCGTGCCGCGCCGTGCGTCACGCAATCGAGCGCGACTTCGAGTGCGTCGTCACGGCGGAAATCGTTGCGCATGCCGATCAGCATCGCGCGTTCGAGCATGTCGGGCGACCCGTACGGCGTCCACGTATCGCGCACGCCGTCGTTGCCGCCGATCACGGTCACGCCGGCCGCACGGCACGCGGCGACCGGCGGCACCGGCACCGCGGCCGGCGCGGTCGTGACGATCGCGACGCCGAGTTCGGCCATCCGCGCGAGCAACGCATCGCGCTCGCGCTCGGCGATGTCGCCGAGGCAAAAGCCGTGACTGATCGTGACCTTGCCCTGCATGCCAAGCGCGGCAGTGCGCTGCAGGATGAGGTCGAGCGAGTACGCGCCCATCGACCCGCGCTCGTGCAGGTGCAGGTCGAGCCCGCGACCGTGACGCTCGGCGATCCCGAACAGCACGTTCACCGCCTCGACCGGATCGCCTTCGATCGCGCACGGGTCGAGGCCGCCGAGCAGATCGGCACCGGCGGCGAGGGCCTCGGACAACAGCGCATCGGTGCCCGGCCGCTTCAGCACGCCCGACTGCGGAAACGCGACGATCTGGATCTCCACCTGGCCGCGCAGCGTCTCGCGCGTCGCGAGCACGCCGTGCAGATGCCGCAGCCCGGCCTCGGTGTCGACATCCACGTGCGTCCGGATACGCGTCGTGCCGGCCGTGAGGAACGCGCGCGACAGCGCGAGCGACGCGGCGCCTGCATCGTGGCCGCTCGTCGCGCGGTAGTTGCGTTCGTTCTCGATGCGGTCGACCAGGCGCGGCCCCACCGCGTTGCGATACCACGGCATCCCCCAGTGGGTCTTGTCGAGGTGCGTGTGGCCTTCGACGAGGCCGGGCAGCGCGAGCGCGCCTGCACCGTCCTCGATCGCGCAGCCGGCGGGCGCGTCGAGCGACGGGCCGACGCGCGCGATGCGCTCGCCTTCGATCAGGATGTCGAGCGCTTCGTCTGCATGCGTGCGGACGTTGCGGATCAGCAGGTTCGTCATGTCGGTTCCTGTTTGGTCGGTCAGTGCAGGGCCTTCACGATGCACGCACCGCGTCGGCGGTCAGGTCGTTATCGCGTGAAACGTTGTGCCGGCGCGAACGGCGCACCGGTATCGCTTTCGCCGCGGCGGAACACCCAGCGTTCGGCCGGCACGCCGGCGACGGCGGCGGCCGCATTCGGCGCGCGCACCGCGACGAAGCTCGCTTCGCAGCCAACCGCGATGCCGTAGTCGGCCTTGCCGATCGCGCGCGCGCCGGCATGCGTCGCCATGTCGAGCGCGTCGTCGGTGTAGAAACCCGAGCGGTAGCCGACCATCATCGCGCGCTGCAGCATGTCGCCGTTGCCGTACGGCCACCACGCATCGCGAATGTTGTCGTTGCCGGCGAACACGTGCACGCCCGCGTCGCGCAGCTGCCGCACCGGCGGGAATGCGCAGTCGCCCGGCGCATTGGTCAGGATCGACACGCCGGCGCCGGCGAGTGCTGCGGCCGCACGCGCGACCTCGCCATGATCGACCTGGCCGAGCGCATACGCGTGGCTCACGTTCACGCGGCCACCGAGGCCCGCCGCGCGCGTGCGCGCCGCGATCCGCAACAGTTGCGCGATGCCGGTCTCGCCCGGTTCGTGCAGGTGGATGTCGATCTTCGCGCCGCGCTTCTCGGCGATGCCGAACACGATGTCGAGTTGGCCGTCCGCGTCGCCGTCGAGCGTCGTCGGGTCGATCCCGCCGACCACGTCGGCGCCTTCGCGCACGGCCGCATCGAGGATCTCGGCGGTGCCCGGGCACGTCACCACGCCGGCCTGCGGGAACGCGACCAGTTCGATGTCGACGACCCCGCGCCATTGTTCGCGCGCGGCCATCACGGCCTGCAGGTTCGACAGGCCGGTCGTCGCGTCGACGTCGACATGGCTGCGCATCGCGATCGTGCCGAACGCGGCGGCCTGCGCGATCAGCGCATTCGCGCGCTCGACGATCGGCGGAGCGGCCGCGAGCTGGCGCTTCTCGACCGCGAGCCGCTCGCGCAGCGAGCCGACCGGTTCGTGCGGCACCCAGCGGTCGCCGACGAAGCTCTTGTCGAGATGGATGTGGCCGTCGACGAAGCCGGGCAGCACGACGCGCCCGCCGAGGTCGATCGTTTCCGCGCCGGGCGCGGCGGTGCAATCGGCCCCGATCGCGACGAAGCGGCCGTCATGGACGGCGAGGTTGACGGGCTGGCCGCCGGCATCGACGGCGTTGGTGAAGAAGCGATCGGTCATGACTCGGAACGTGTGGGGCGGTCGCTGCGCGACGCCGGCTCGGATGGCCGAAAGGACCGCGGCCGGCACGGCCCGGCCGTTGGCAGGGAATGCGGTCACGATATCGGACGCGATGGCCAGTGGCCAATTAAATGTCGCGATGCCGCGCATTCGATTTCGCGATATACGGACGGGCCGCCCCGTCGCGCCTGGCGCGGCGATCGGGTGCGATCGCCAGGACGGTGCCCGCATTGCCGACAAGTGTGCATCGGCACGGTCGCGGCCGGGCGTCGCGCGCCGCCGCGCCCGGCCGCGATTTGCGCGGCAACAGACTTTACACGTTGTTACCCGGCCGCACCGGACGCGCATCCGCCCTTTCCTTATACTCACGCCGAGTTCGCCACCCGTCCCGGAATTCGTCGGCGAACACGTTGCCGATGCAGGAAACATCATGATGCGCATGCCTTCCACGAAGACCGTTCTGTTCGCCTCGCTCGTCGCCGTGGCGGCGCTTCCGCTGACCGCCTGTGTCGCGCCGGGATACTACGGCGCGCAACCGGGCTATCCGCAGCAACAGTACGCGACGCCCGGTTACGCGCAGCCCGCGTATTCGCAACCCGGCTACGTGCAGTCGCAGCAGCCGGCATATCCGAGCCAGGCCCCGCAGTACGACCAATACGGCAACCCGCAGCCTTACGCCGGGCAATACGGCAACGGCTACGGCACGCAATACGGCACCGTCACGAACATCCAGCCGGTCAGCGGCTCGATCGGCACGTCGGGCGTCGCCGGCACCGTCGTCGGTGCGCTGGTCGGCGGCCTGGTGGGCAACCAGTTCGGCCGTGGCCACGGCCGCGATGCTGCCACCGTGATCGGCGCGCTCGGCGGCGCCGTCGCCGGCAACCAGATCGGCCAGCAGATGGGCGCGGCCCAACCGCCGAGCAGCTACCGGATCGACGTGCAGGTCAGCGACGGCTCGACGCGCTCGTTCGACGTGCAGTCGCCAGGCAACCTGCGCCCGGGCGATCGCGTCCAGATCAACGGCAATCAGCTGTCGCGTTATTGATCTGGGTCGCGTGCACCTGAGCTGATCGGGTGCATCGAGGACACCTCACGTCGCGTCCGCATTTCACGCGTCCGACGCCGTGCGCCGCTTCGGCGCAACGCACGGGCGCGCATTGCTTCATCCCCGCTCCTTCCATCAGCGCGGCACGCTTGTCGCGTACGGCACTGCGCCGTCACGCGCCTCACGTCGCGCACCGGCCGCGGTCGGGCTCGCATCGAACGCTGCGGCCGGCATGTCCGCATCCGGTTCGTTTCCGCTTGCATCCCTTCGACGCCGAGTGCGCGATTGCCCGCAGACATCGCGAACGCTCATCCATTCTCCACGCGTCATCTCCATCGCCCTTCGCGCATCGGCGCCCTTCATCTCGCGTGCCGATCGGGCAAACGAGTGCGTGCGTTTCCGCTTAGCATTGTCGATGCCCTGCCGCGCATTGCGCCGCAGATTCCGATATCACGGCACACCAACGACAATCCCGACCGATGATCACGATCCGCCTGCTCGATGCCGCCGACGCGGCGCAATTCCAGTCCGTCCGCCTCCGCGCGGTCGACACGTCGCCGACCTCGTTCCTGCCGACCCGCGACGAAGAAGCACGCGTCCCGCTCGATGAATTCGCGACGCGCATCACCCCAACCCACGAGCGCGCCGTGTTCGGCGCGTTCGACGACGCAACGCTCGTCGGCATCACGGGCGTGCGCCGCGATGCGCGTGCCAAGGTCGCGCACAAGGCGACGATCTGGGGCGTGTTCGTCGACCCCGCGTATCGCGGGCGCGGCATCGCGCAATCGCTGCTCGACAACGCGACCGCGCACGCAGCGCAAGCGTGGCAGTGCATGCAACTGGTCCTGTGCGTGAATGAAATCAACGGCGCCGCGGAACGGGTGTACGCGTCGCGGGGGTTCGTCCGGTTCGGCACGGAACCGCGTTCGCTGTTCGTCGACGGCCGCTTCTACGACGAACACCACATGGTCAAAACGCTGGCATGACGCGTCGCGTTCGCGCGCCCTTGGCCGGTCGCACGCGAATGCCTCTCCACGCCGTTACGTCATCGCTTGTCGATGATCGCCGTGTTGACAGCCTGCCCGGCGATCGTCACGTTCGTCAGGTCAACCGCCGCGTTGGGCACGGTGCCGGCAGCAAATGCTCGTGTGGCCGCGAACAGTCCGCCGAGCACAGCACCGCCTGCGAGTGCGCCGGTCCAGCCGATGAAATCGCGGCGCGACACCTCTGCTGCGGCGAAGGCGATCGGACGGACGAAGGCGAACGGCAGCGGTTTGCGGCCGTGGGCATTCCTTCAATGGTTGGGGTATCAACACGCCAGGCGGCGGCCCTCCATTCATACGTCGTCGCACCACAAGGCAAAGCCTCGCCGTGATCGAAATCGAGGATGCATCTGTCGCTTACCTCATTTCAAAGCTGCCTTCGCCAGAATGTGTGCGCACACTCACTTCTCAGTGACAGAGAAAAGACATATGTCGTCGTATCTTTATGCGCAGAAACTCGACGTCTGATGGGTACGCGGTCAGGCCCGAATCGACCGCGCGCATGGAATATGACAAGCTCTCGAAGGCATCACCCGTCCATGCAAACCCGTCACAGGAGCCTCAATTGCAGACCCGCCACGGAGTCGACCTCATCCGCGCCCGCGCGCTGTTCGATCGCGAGCGCCGTGCATTCACCGAAGCCATGCCGATCTCCCGCGCGTTGTCCGCGGAAGCGTCCGAGCATTTGCTGTTCGGCGTGCCGTTGCACTGGATGCAGGACTGGTCGACGCCGTTCTCGCTGGTCGTGAAGGAAGCGCGCGGCGCGACGTTCACCGACGTCGACGGTCATCGCTACGCGGACTTCTGTCTTGGCGACACCGGCGCGATGTTCGGCCATGCGCCCGAGCCGGTCGCGCGTGCACTTGCCGAACAGGCGACGCGCGGCTACACGACGATGCTGCCGAGCGAGGACGCCGCGTGGGTCTCGCGAGAACTCGCGCGCCGCTTCAAGCTACCCGTCTGGCAATTCGCGTTGAGCGCGAGCGACGCGAACCGCTTCGTGCTGCGCTGGGCGCGCGCGGCCACCGGCCGCAACACGATCGTCGTGTTCAACGGCTGCTATCACGGCACGGTCGACGACGTGTTCGTCGACCTCGTGGACGGCCGCCCGGTGCAGCGCGACAGCCTGCTCGGGCAGTCCTACGATCTGCTCGCGAACACGCGCGTCGTCGAGTTCAACGATCTCGACGCGCTCGAGGCGGCGCTGAAGAACGGCGACGTCGCGTGCGTGCTCGCCGAGCCGGCGATGACGAACATCGGGATGGTGCTGCCCGATCCGGGCTTCTGGGAAGCCGCACGCGCACTGACGCGCCGCTACGGCACGCTGCTCGTGATCGACGAAACGCACACGATCAGCAGCGGCCCCGGCGGCTACGCGGCCGCGCACGGTCTCGAACCGGACGCGCTGGTGGTCGGCAAGCCGATCGCGGGCGGCGTGCCGTGCGCGGTCTACGGGTTCAGCGCCGAATTCGCGGAGCGCGCGAAAGAGGCGAAGCTGAACGCGCCGCCCGGCCATTCCGGGATCGGCACGACGCTCACCGCGAACATGCTGGCCATGCACGCGATGCGCGCGACGCTCGCCGAAGTCGCGACCGATGCCGCGTATGCGCACATGTTCGAACTGGCCGCGCGGCTCGCGACCGGGCTCGAACGGGCGATCGCGAAACACGGGCTGCCATGGTGCGTGACGCGCATCGGCGCGCGCACCGAGTTCCAGTTCACGCCCGTGCCGCCGCGCAACGGCACGATCGCGGGCGAGCAGCTCGACAGCGAGCTCGAGCACATCGTGCATCTGTACCTGCTGAACCGCGGCGTGCTCATCACGCCGTTCCACAACATGATGCTCGTGTGCCCGCAGACGACGACCGACGACGTCGATACGCTCGTCGCGCGGTTCGACGCATGCCTGGGCGAACTGGCGTGACGTGATGCGGCGGCCGCTCGGCTCGCCCGCAGCGGCAAGCCGAACGCGCGCCCGGCGCTACTTCGGCAAATCCGTCGGATCGACCTGCGTGCCGGGCACGCCTGCGGTGCGCGCGCTCGCTGCAAGCTCGTCGCGCAGCGCCGCACGCGGATCGCCGCCGCCGACCCGCTGCCCCGACGCGGCGGCGCCATCGAGCGCCGGCAGGATGTAGCCGCTCACCATCCGCCGGAACAGCTTCACGTTCTCCGCGTCGCGCAGGCCGCCGTCCACCGGCAGCACGCCGGTCATCACGATCACCGTGTTGCGCTTCGGCAGCACCGTGATGAATTGCCCCTTGAAGCCCATCGCGTCGAATTCGGGCTCGCGCTCGACGATGTTGTTGATCCACCAGTAGTAGCCGAAATGCGGCGACACGCGCGGCGACGTCATCTGCGCGATCCACGCCTGCGGCACGACCTGGCGCCCCTGCCAGCGCCCGCCGTCGAGCACGAGCATGCCGATCTTCGCCATGTCGACCGCGCGCAGCCGCAACCCCCAGCCGGCCGATACGAGCCCCGTGCGGTCCGCGCGCTCCCATGCGGCGCGCTTCATGTCGAGCGGGCCGAACAGGTTCGCCTGCGCATAGCGCTCGACGGGCTCGCCGGCCGCCGCGCTCAACATCGCCGATGCGAGGATCGGATTCACGTCGGTGTACTCGAACGCGGCGCCGGGCGCCACCTTCGGCGCGGCCGACGCGGCGAGCTTCAGCCGGTCCGGCGCGGTGTAGTAGATCGGATCGTCCTTCGGGCTGAAGTCGTAATGCAGGCCGCTCGACATCGACAGCACGTGCTTCAGCTCGATGCCGCGCTTGTCCGCGAGCGCGTCGCCGAGATCGGGGCGCCACGCGGCGAGCCGCGCGGCCACCGGCTCGTCGAGATGCACGGCACCGCGATCGACCAGGATGCCCGCGACGAGCGACGTCACGGCCTTCGTCACCGAATACAGCTCGTAGGTCGAATCGCGCGACGCGTTCGCACCGTAGCGCTCGAAGATCAGCTTGCCGTCCTTCACGACGAGCAGGCTGTACACGTCGAGCTTCTGCTCGCGGATCCAGCGCGACAGCTCGACGAGCTTGCGCGAATCCACGCCGACGTCTTCCGGCGCAGCCGCCGCGATGCCGGTTTCATGCAGCGGCGGCAGCGCATCGGCCGCGTGCGCCACGGATGGCACCGGCGCCGACGCCAGCGCGCCGCCGCCGATCAGCAACGCCGCAACCCGCGCGAGCAGCCGTCGCATGAAAGGCGCCGCCGGGCGCCGCCCATCGCGACGCCACATGGACAAACGGTCAATGAAATTTGCAATCCTCATCAAATCTCCGGCGCATCGTTGAACGCGGCGGCGGTCCCGGGCACGCCTTTCGTGCGACGGCTGCGCGCGAGTTCGTCGCGCAGCGCCTGCGTGGTTTCCGCGCGCTCGACCGGCGGCTGCGCGGGCGCAAGCGCCGGCAGGATGTAGTCGCCGACCATCCGCCGATACAGGTTCAGATAGGTCGCGTCGCGCAAGCCGCCGTCGGTCGGCAGCAGGCTCGTCATCACGATGACCGCACGCTGCGCGGGCAGCACCGTGATGAACTGCCCCTTGAAGCCCATCGCACCGAATTCCGGCGTGCCGTGTTCGACGACGTGGCTGATCCAGCAGTAATAGCCGTAGTCGGCCGCGGCCGGCGACGGCGTGGTCATCTGCCGGACCCAGCCGGCCGGCACGATCTGCTTGCCGTTCCAGCGGCCGTTGTCGAGCAGCAGCATGCCGATCTTCGCCATGTCGACGGCGCGCAGCCGCAGGCCCCAGCCGCCCGCCACCGCGCCGGTGCCGTCGGCGCCGCTCCAGCGGTAATGCGCGAAGCCGAGCGGCTCGAACAGCCGCTTGCGCGCGAAGTCGTCCTCGCGCTCCCGCGCGGCGATCGACACGGCGGTGCCGACCAGCACCGGGTTCACGTCGATGTAGTCGAAATGCGTGCCGGGCGGCTGTGTGGCCCGGCTCGTCACCGCGACGCGCAACCGGTCGGGCGCGTCGTAATACAGCGGATCGGTGCCTTCGCGCGTCGTGTAGCGCAAGCCGCTCGACATCGACATCAGATGCCGCAGCTCGATGTCCTGCTTGTCCGCGAGTTCGCTCGCGAGATCGGGCCGCGCGGCCGCGATCAGCGGCGCGACCTTGGTCGACGGGTCGAGCTTGCCCTCGCCGTCGAGGATGCCGGCGAGCAGCGCGGTGATCGTCTTCGTCACCGAATACAGCTCGTAGTTGTTGTCGCGCGTGAGGCCGTCGCCGTAGCGCTCGAACACGATCTTGCCGTCCTTCACGACGACGAGGCTGCGCACGTCCATCCGGTCGCGGCGCAGCCATTCGGACATCCGCACGAGCGGCGCTGAATCGACGCCGGCCGCTTCGGGCACGACGCTCGGCAGGTCCTGCGGCACGCCGCCCGCGGCCAGCGCCGGGCCGCCGCACGAGCCGGCGACGATCGCGGCGGCCGCGATGCCGCGCATTGCGTGGGAAATGCTCATGCTTGCTCCTGTGGAAATGCGCATCCGCCGTTGCCGGCGGAGCGTCACATCAAATGCCGTGAAGTCAGTCGAGACACGGTTTGCCGGCCGGCAGGAACTGCCCGCGCCCCGGCTCTGCGGCGAGCAGCCGGCCATCCTCGACGAGCAGTTCGCCGCGCGACAGGCAATGACGCGGCCAGCCCGTCACCTCGATCCCTTCATAAGGCGTGTAGTCGACAGCATGATGCAGCGACGCATTCGCGATCCGCACGCGCTTGTCCGGGTCCCACACGACGATATCCGCATCGGCGCCGACCGCGATCGTCCCCTTGCGCGGATACAGCCCGTACAGCTTCGCGGGCCGCAGCGACGTCAGCTCGACGAACTGGTGCAGCGACAGGTGCCCCTTGCGCACGCCGTCGAACAGCAGCGGCAAGCGCGTCTCGAGCCCCGGAATTCCGTTCGGGATATGGTCGAACGACACGGTATGTCCACCCGGATGCTTGCCGCACGGATCGTCGTAGTTGAACGGCGCGTGATCGGACGAGAATACCGAGAACACGCCCTGCTTCAACGCCTTCCACACCGCCTGCTGGTTCGCCGGATCGCGCGGCGGCGGGCTGCACACGCACTTCGCGCCTTCGTACCCGTCGTGACCGCCATGGCCGAGATCGGCTGCCGTCAGGTACAGGTACTGCGGGCAGGTTTCGGCCAGGATCGGCAATCCGCGCGATTGCCCCCAGCGGATCTGCTCGATCGCCTCGGCACCCGACACATGCACGATCAGGATCGGCACGTCGACGAGTTCCGCGAACGCGATCGCACGATGCGTCGCCTCGCGCTCGACCACCGCCGGCCGCGCATGCGCGTGGAAATGCGGCGCGACGTGGCCGTCGCCGAGCAGCCGCTCGGTCAGCCAGCCGATGCAGTCCGAGTTCTCCGCATGCACCATCACGAGCGCGCCATGCTCGCGCGCGACCGACAGCACGTCGAGCATCTGCCGGTCGTTCAGCTTCAGGTCGTCGTAGGTCATGTACACCTTGAACGACGTGTAGCCGTTCGCGATCAGCCGCGGCAGTTCCTCGGCCAGCACGTGCGGCGTCGGATCGGCGACGATCAGGTGAAAGCCGTAGTCGATCAGCGCGCGCCCTTCCGCGCGCCGGTGATAGTCGTCGACGGCCGCCTGCAGCGACTGCCCCTTCGCCTGCGCGGCGAACGGCACCACGGTGGTCGTGCCACCGCACAGCGCGGAGCGCGTGCCGGACAGGAAGTCGTCGGCCATCTTCAGCCCGTCGGGCATCGGCTGGTCGAGATGGCAGTGCCCATCGACGCCGCCCGGCATCACCAGCATCCCGGTCGCGTCGAGCTCGCGCGGCGCGCGCGGGAGCCCGTGGCCGAGCATGGCCACGCGCCCCGCGCGGATGCCGATGTCGCACGAGAACCGGTCCGCCGCCGTCACGACGTCCGCGTGACGGATCACGAAATCGAGATCGTTCGACATGGCGCGCGCCTCAGATCACTTCGCTGAAGAGACGCCCCCAGCCCTTCACCTGCCGCGTGTCGTAGTCGGCGAGCTGCAGTGACTTCCACACGACGGTCGAGATCGTGTCGTAGATCGGAATGCCCGTCTCTTCCTCGAGCGCCGGCACCAGGTGCGCGGCGTTCAGGTTCGTGCAGAAGATCGAGATCGCGCGCGGGCCGGCCTTCGCGACTTCGCGCACCATCCCGCCGATCTGGTCGCCGGTCACTTCGGAGAACGAGAAATTGACCTTGAGATTCAGGTGGCGCTCGGCGATGCAGTTCAGCCCCGAGCGGCGGTAGTTGTCGACGATCTTCGTCTGCACGTCGTCGAGGTACGGCGTAACGAGGCCGAACTCGTGCGCGTGGGTCTTCTTCAGGATCTCGTTGAGCGCGAGCACGGAGGTCGTGGCGGGAATCCCCGTCGCCTCGGTGATGCGCTGGCACAGCCGCTCGTCGGCCTCGAAGCCGAGCCAGCCGGACGACGTGCCGTTCCACGCGATCACGTCGACCTTCGCGTCGGCGAGCAGCATCGCGGCCTGGATGATCTTGTCGTCGTCGAACTGGCCGAGCGCCTGGCCCGTCAGCGAGATCTCGGTGACCGGGAAGCGCGCGAAGTGCGCGGACACGCCCGGCAGGCCGGCGACCATCGCGCTCGTCAGCGGTTCGAGCGACGTGTTGGACGACGGGGTGAGCATGCCGAGCAGGGTACGTTTCTTCATGATGGATTTCTCTCTACCAGTGAATGCAGTCGATGCAGTGAAAGTGGTCGGTCAGACCGGGAGCTTGTTTTCGTAGTCGATCGCGCTGGAGCACACGAGCAGGCCGACGCCGGCCGCCGCGAACACCATCAGCGCAAGGAAATAGGAACCGGTGAACTGCACGATCGTGCCGACGACGATCGGCACGGTGATGCCGCCGATGTTGCCGCCGAGGTTCATGAAGCCGCCGAGGAAGCCGATCTTGTTGCGCGTGCCGAGCGACGACGGAATGCACCAGTACAGCCCGCACCAACGCAGGAAGAACAGGGTCGACGACAGCAGCGCGACGCACACGACCGGGCTCTTCACGTAGGCGACCGAAAAGATCGACACGGTCGCGATCACGGCCGCGATGCCGAACAGCGTGCGCATCACGACGTTCGGACGGCCGCCCGCGGCCTTCCACTTGTCGGCGATCCAGCCGCCGAGCAGCTCGCCGACGAAGCCGCAGAAAAAGATGATGAAGGTCGAGCCGCCCATCTGCTTGATGTCGAAGCCGTGCACCTTGTGCAGGTAGTTCGGCATCCACGTGAGCAGCCCGTAGAACACGCTGTTGAAGCACATCCAGCCGAAGAACATGCACCACACCGAGCGGTACTTGAAGAAATCGCGCGAGCGGCCCGACGCATTGGCCGGCTCGGCCGCGAGATCACTCGCGTGCGACGCCTCGATGTAGTCGGCTTCGAGATCGTTGACGCCCGGATGCTCGCGCGGCGTATTGCGGATGTAGTACCACGCAAGGAAACCGGCCAGCACGGTGCCGACACCGGCGACCGCAAACGCGAGCCGCCACGAGCCGAGCAGCGCGATCAGCCCGGCGATCAGCACCGCGCCCAGGGCCGCGCCGAGCGGCGCGCCGCCGTCGAGCAGCGTGGCGCCGCGACCGCGCTCGGTTTGCGTCATCCAGATCGCGTTGAGCTTGCCGCCGGCCGGATAGATCGGCGCTTCGGACGCGCCGAGGCCGAGGCGCGTGAGCAACAGCGACGGCGCGTTCGTGCACAGCGCGGCGATCGCCTGGAAGAAGCCCCAGAACACGGTTGCCGTCGCGATCACGATGCGCGGCTTGAACCGGTCGGCCAGCATCCCGCCCGGGATCTGCATCACCGCATAGGTCCAGAAGAACGAACTGAGGATCAGACCCTCCATCGCCGGCCCGATGTTGAACTCTTGCGAGATGTAAGGCATGGCGACGGACAGCGACGCGCGATCGACGTAGTTGATCGCGATGAGGCTCAGCATGACGACGAATATCTTCCAGCGGACGGCGGATTTGCCGACCGTCATGGCGGCGACACCGGAGGTTGAAGACATGGACGGACTCCAGGAGTGAACGAGGATGGTCAGGACGTCGCGCAACGTGGAGCCGAGTATAGGATTAGAAATTTATAATTACCGTTAGCGTAAACACTTGGTTTAATTGAATTTGTTGTATCGCTAAGATGGTGCAGGGTAAGCCCCGATATCGTGATAAGCTTGCCCCATCATGAGCCAGACACCCCGCAATCCCCTGCTTCTGCGCACCCGCGGCATGGCCGCGGAGATCGCCGCGCGCCTGCGCGTGATGATCGACGAAGGCGAATTGCCGCCCGGCGCGCGGATCGACGAAAAGGAACTGAGCCTCGCGTTCGACGTGTCGAAGACGCCGCTGCGCGAAGCGCTGAAGGTCCTCGTCGCGGAAGGCGCCGTCACGCATCGCCAGTACATCGGCTATCGCGTCGCACCGATCGACGTCGACGATCTCGTGTCGACGTTCGAGCTGCTGCACGGGCTCGAGGCGATGGCGGGAGAGTTGCTGCGCAAGCGCATCGCCGCGTCGACGCTCGCCGCGTTGCAGGCGAAGCACCGGCGGATGGTGGAGTGCCACGAGGCCGGCAAGCGCGTCGAATATTTCCGGCTGAACCAGCAGATTCATCAGATGATCGTCGACGCGGCGGGCAACCCGGTGATGTCGGGCATCTATGCGTCGCTGATGTCGAAGGTGCACCGCGCACGCGGCGCCGCGAACGCGGACACGCTGCGCTGGGCCGAATCGCTGCACGAGCACGAAGCCATCATGGCCGCGCTCGCCGATCCCGACCACACGCAGCTGCCGCAGGTGCTGCGCAGCCATTCGGAAAACACCGCGCGCGAAGTGCTGGCGATCCTCGATCGCACGAGCACGTCCGACGCGCCGGGCAAGCGGGCGGCCGAAGCGTAACCGCTTCGTGACAGCCGCCCTGCTCCGGCGGCCTGACGCCCGTTACACCGCCTTCAACGCGCGCCGCGCCACTTCCGCGAAATAGCGCGCACCGACCGGCCATCAGCACCACGCGCTCACGCGCGAGCTGTTCTTCGCGAACAACAACGTGAAGCGGTTCAAGACGCTGGTGAGCATGAGCCGCGTGAAGGTCGGGCTCGAGGTGCCGGTGGAGATCGGCGAGTGACGATCGACGTCAGCGCCGGTCTGCGGCCAATGATCCGAAAAACGTCGCGACCTTGGCCTTGCTCGTCGCCTGCAATCGCGACATGAGCCCGTGATCGACTTGTCGCAGCCCGTAAGTCTCGCCGATGTCGCGCTGCATCCGGCACCACAGATGGCTCGCGATCTCCGCGTCGACCATCGCGCGGTGCGCACGGCCTGCCTTCGGCAGCCGCAGCATGTCGGCGAGGCTCGACAGCCGGTGACTTTGCGCATGCGGGTAGATGCGCCGCGCGACGAGCATCGTGCACGCGAACGCATGCTCGGCCGCCATGCCGAGCATGCCCAGTTCGGCCTGCCAGAATCGCTTGTCGAAGCCGGCGTTGTGCGCGACGACGGGGTGGCTTCCGACGAATGCGGCGGCTTCCTTCATGACCTTCGACACCGGCGGCGCCGACGCAATCATCTCATTCGTGATTCCGGTGAGCGCGACGACGTCGGACGGAATGCGGCGCCCCGCGTTCATCAGGCTCTGGTAGCGGTCGACGATCTCGCCGTCGCGCAGAAGAATCACGGCGATCTCGGTCGCCCTGTCTCCCATGTTCGGGGAAAGCCCGGTTGTTTCGAAGTCGAGTACCGCAACGGTTTGCATGGTCGAATCAGAGGAAGGATACCTGGCGAGCAACGTCGATCAGGACGCGTCGCGCCGATGGAAAAGCGCCATAGTATCCCCGGATGCGGCGTCCGGCGGCAAACGCCATCGTCGTGCGCGGCGCATCGCCGCTTCCGTTCAGGCCGGCACGATCGTCACGTCCCCTGCAAAACGACGGTGAATGCACCGATGCACCCGCGCATCGGTACATTCACACGCCCGCTACGTCAGCGACAACTGAAGCTCGCCGCCGAGTTCACGTCGCCCGACCCGTTGTAGCGCGCGACCTGCGGATACGGACACAGCGGACGCGTGCGCCCCGCTCCCCACGACGTCGGCACGTCCGCATTCGGCACCGCGTTCGTCGTGTCGCGCGCCGTGGCGACGATCGCCTTGGGCGCCTGCCCCTGCTCGACCCACGCGACGAGCGGCGTCAGCATGTCGAACTGGTCGGCTGCCGGCCCGCCCGAGCAGTGGTTCATGCCCGGCACGGGATAGAAGCGCGCGAAGTCCGACGCGTCGCCGCCGTTCACCTGCGCGAGCCGCCCGTACCAGTCGCTCGTGTCGTTGTACGAGAAGACCGGGTCGCCGGTGCCGTGATAGACCAGCAGCTTCGCGCCACGCGACTTCAGCGCGGACAGGTTGGTCTCGTCGGGCGGTGTCATGAACGACCACGCGGATTGCGTGTATGGGCCGTTCGTCGCGAAGATCGCCGGCGCGTCGTTGTCCATGTCGAAGCCGAGCGCGAAGCCGGCGAGGTTCGCGAGCGTCGCGGCGGTTTTCGGTGGCGTCATGAACGTGAACGCCATCGCGGCCGGGTCGAGCGTGATCGAATTCGACTGCTTCCACGCGGCCCAGCCGCCGCCGGCAATGCCCGGATCGTACGGAAAGCTCGCATAGAGCGCCGTGCCCGCGCTGTTGCGCGCGCCCGCGAACACGTTCTCGAGCGCGCTCTTCTGCGCGATCGTCAGGCAGGTGCCGGTACGCGTGCCGTTCGCGCAGGTCGGGATGTCCGTCTCGACGCTGAAATGCGCCTGGCATGCGGCGACGTCCTGCACCATCCCGTCGGCCACGCCGTCGAGCGCATCGCACCTGTCGAGAATCGTCGCGCCGACGAACCGGCGCTCCGCGTCGTTGAAGCCGCTACGGATGTCCGGCAGCCCGTTCGAGCCGGTCGCCGACGCGATCTTCGCGAACTGCTGCGCGCCGTACATCTCGCCGATCGCCGCCTTCGGCAGATGGAAGCCCGGGTCGCCCGCGATGATGCCGTCGTAGTCGGCCGGGTTGCGCACCGCCGTGACCATCGCATGACGGCCGCCGTTCGAGCAGCCGCCGAAATAGCTGCGGTCGGGCGCCTTGCCGTATGCAAGCCGGATCACCTGCTTCGCCATCGGCGTGAGCGCGTCGACCGCGCCGTAGCCGTAGTCGATGCGCGCCTGCGGGTCGACGCCGAACAGCGGGTTCTGCGCGGCGCTGTGCCCGGAATCCGAGCTGATCACCGCGAAGCCCATGTTCAGGGCGTCGGTCAGCGGTCCGCCGCCGCCGATCTCGCCGGTCGCGGTCACGACGTTGCCGTCGAGCCCGCCGTTCGCCTGGTAGAAGAAGCGGCCGTTCCACGCTTTCGGCAAGCGCATTTCGAAGCCGATCGCATAGGTCTTGCCGTCGACCGCGCTCACGCGCTCGTTCATCTTCCCGTCGATCACGCAGTGCTCGGCGATCGGCTTGCCGGCCACCGTCAGCGCGCCGGCGGCCGCGGTCGTCACCGACGTGAACGACGTGTTCGCATACGACAGCTTCGCGGCAAGCGCGTCGCAGGTCTGCGTCATCGCGGCCGGCGTCGCGGCGCTCAGGTGCGTCGGCGTGACGCTGACCGAATCGTCGCCGCCGCACCCGGCGAGCATGGCCGCCGCCGACAGCGGTGCAATGCAAAGGAATGCAGATTTTCTGCTCAAGATAGCTCCCGTTCGTCAGGCTGCCGGATCAGAACATGTGCCGCACGCCGACCATCGCGCCGAGCTGCCCCATCCCCGCGCCGGGCGTCGTGCCGGGCCCGCCGCCGCTGACCGCGTAGCGTGCATGCGCGCTGTTCCACAGATACGACGATTGCGCGTAGACAGCCGTGCGCTTGGTCAGCAGATAGGTCGCGCGCAGCGTGGCCATCGTCGCGCGCGTGTCGTGGGCGCTGTTGACGATCCGGTAGCCTTCGCCGTCGACGACGAAGTCGGGCTTGATCGCATACGACGCACCGACGAAGAACAGGTCCGAATGCGCGCCGGGCGCGGCCGGCGAACCGGTCGACACGCGCCGCCCGATCCAGCCCGCGCCGATCTTCGCGCCGGCCGCCTGCGCATACGCGCTCACGTGCGTGCGCGCGTCCTTGCCGCCGCTGCTGGTGAAGGGGACGGGCGCCACGCCGTCGAAGAAATTCGCGGCCGCGCCGGTGCCGCCGCGCTGCTCCTCGTACGACGCCGCCGCACCGAAATACGCGCTGTCGTACTTGAGCATCACCGACCAGTTGCGGCACTGGACGGCATCACCCGGCACCTGCCCCGCGCACGTGCCCTGCCCCGGCGAGTTGCCGGTGCCGGCGCCGTCGCGGCCGAACGAATACGCGGCGCCGAGCGTCACGCCGCGATACGTGCCGACGTAGGTCACCGCGTTGTCGGCGCGGCCGTTCGGCACGTATGCGTCGAACGAGCCGAGCCCGTAGATGTCGGGGCCGATGATGTCCGCGCCCTGCAGCGCGAGATAGGTCATCGTGTACTGGCGGCCGAACGCGAGCGTGCCGAAGCCGCTCTTCAGCCCGACGAACGCCTGCCGCCCGAACAGCCTGCCGCCCTGCCCGAGATCGCCGCCGCGCACGTTGAAGCCGCTTTCGAGCGTGAATACCGCCTGGTAGCCGCCGCCGAGATCCTCGGTGCCGCGCAGGCCCCAGCGCGACGGCAGCTCGCCCGTCACGCCCGGCATGCGCACGACGTGGTCGCCGGCGGCGTTTGCGTGCGACACGAACTCGACGCCGGTGTCGATGATCCCGTACAGCGTCACGCTCGACTGCGCGTGCGCAACCGGCGCGGCCAGCGCGCAGCACGCGCCGGCGGCCAGCAGGCCGTTCCTTGTCTTCGTCTTCATTTCGTTGCGTCTCCAGACCTTGATGAATTGCGCGCTCTGACGGCGCGCATGGATAAAAACGAAACGTCAGTCGCTCGCTTGCGGGCGGCGAATCAGCGCCAGCGCGGCGACGGCCGCGACGAGCGTGACGGGGATGCTCGCGCCGATCACGACGGGCGCGCTGCGGCCGGCGGCCAGCAGCGTCGCGGCCGCGAGCGGCCCGACGACGGAACCGAGCCGGCCGACTGCCACCGCCGCGCCGACGCCGGTGCCGCGCATCGCGGTCGGGTAATAGATCGCCGCGAGCGCATACAGCACCGACTGCCCGCCGACCACGAACATCCCCGCCGCGAACGCGGCCGCCGCGAGCGACGCGAAACCGGGCGCGGCCGCGAGCGCGGTGAGCGACAGCACGATCCCGACATACATGCCGCCGACCACGCGCGACGCGCGCATCCGGTCGAGCGCCGCGCCGATGCCGAGCGCGCCGAGCCCCGCGCCGACGTTGAACGCGATCTGCACGAGGCCGACGTGCGCGCGATCGAGCCCGCGCGAGGCCATCAGCGACGGCAGCCAGTTCAACAGGAAGTAGAGGACGATCAGCGTGCAGAAGTAGCTGACCCACAGCGCGACCGTCGATGTCGTGCGGCCGTCGCCGAACAGCGTGCGCGCGACGCTGGTGCGCGCGGCCGGCGTGCCGGCGACGTCGAGATACGCGCGCGATTCCGGCAGGAACAACGCCAGCAGCGGCACGAGCAGCAGCGGCCCCACGCCGCCGACGTAGAAGATGTGCCGCCATTCGGTATCGCCGGCGAGCAGCACGCCGATCAGCGACGCGATCACGCCGCCGAACGGGATGCCGCAGTACATCGTCGCCACCGCGCTGCTGCGCGAGCGCGGCTCGACCGCCTCGGACGACAACGCGATCAGGTTCGGCATCGCGCCGCCAAGGCCGATGCCGGTCAGCACGCGCACGACGACGAGCATCGCGAAGGTCGATACCTGCGCGGTGGCGATCGACAGCAGTCCGAACAGCACGGTCGACGCGATCAGCACGCGCTTGCGTCCGATCCGGTCGGCGAGCCACCCGCCGAGCATCGCGCCCGGCAGCAGCCCGAAGGTGCCCGCGCTGAACGCGATGCCCATCTCCGACACGGAAAGCCCGAATTCGCGCGCCATGCGGGGCGCGGCGACGCCGACCGACTGCAGGTCGAGCCCTTCGAGGAGTGCGATCGCGAAACACAGCGCGAGCGTGGTCGCGACCGTGGGTTTTTCGGCAACGTAAGTGTTCATCGTGTCTCCAGTCCCATGTCTTGTAGTCGGTCGGCCCGTACCGGCCGACCTTATCAGGCAGCCTGATTCACTGGCCGCAAGAATGCCTGCCGGTATCGTGGCCGGCAGGTCGTTGTTCCTGCTTGCTTCGGTTTGCTTCTGCTTACGCGTAGATCACGTCGGGATCGCGTCGCGCCGGGTCGTACAGCGCGTCGATCGTCGCCGCGCGATGCTTCTGCACGGCCGCCTGGTTCAGCGAACCCTTGTCGGTCACTTCACCGAGATCGAGCGACGGCGGCGTGTCGATCAGCCGGATGCGCGCGACGAACGTCGAACCGCCGCTTGCATGCCGGTTCAGCCCGGTGAGCCATGCTGCGAACGCCGCGCGCACGGCCGGCGCGCGCAGCACGTCGGAAACCGATGCATCGGCTGCGAGCCCCGCCAGCGCACGGCACGCGTCGATGCGCGGAAACACCAGCAGCCCGATGTCGTCGCGATTGATCCCGGTGACGACCACGTCCTGCACGTACGGCGCGCCGCTCGACACCGCGTTCGCCCGCAACGGCCCGACGCTGACGAACGTGCCGCTGCTCAGCTTGAAATCCTCGGTCAGCCGGCCGTCGAACAGCAGCCCGAGTTCAGGCCGCGCCGGATCGGCAAAGACGCCCGCGTCGCCGCTGCGGTAATACCCCTCGTCGTCGAACACGTCGCGCGGATCGACGTCGGCATGCCAGTAGCCGCGCATCACGTTCGGCCCCTTGAAGCGCAGTTCGAGCTTGCCGCCGCACGGCACGAGCTTCGCGTCGCAGCCGGGCGCGGGCAGGCCGATATAGCCAGCGCGCATCAGCGGCCCGGTCGTGAACAGGCACGACGGCGACGCCTCCGTCATCCCGAGGCCGGCCATGATCCGGATGCGCTCGCCGCAATGCGCGTCGGTCACGCGGTCGAGCCGGTCCCACGCGGCCTGCGACAGCCCCGCGCCGCCGAAGAAATACAGCTTCACGCGCGAGAAAAACGTGTCGCGCAGCACGGCATCGCGCTCGAGCGCGGCCGTCAACTCTTCCCAGCCCTTCGGCACGTTGAAGTAGATCGTCGGCGCGATCTCGCGCAGGTTGCGCACGGTTTCGTCGAAGCGGCCCGGCATCGGGCGGCCGTCGTCGATGTACAGCGTGCCGCCGTTGTACAGCGCGATGCCGAGATTGTGACTGCCGCCGAACGTGTGATTCCACGGCAGCCAGTCGACCAGCACCGGCGGTTCGCGCGTCAGCTCGGGCATCGTCTGGCGCAGCATCTGCTGGTTGCTGCACAGCATCCGGTGCGTGGTCGGCACCGCCTTCGGCAGCTTCGTCGAACCCGACGTGAACAGGATCTTCGCGAGATGATCGGGGCCGATCGCTTCATGGATCGCGTCGATCGTACGCGGGACGGTCGCGAGCAGGCGCGACAGCGGCACGACACCGCCCGCCGCGCCGGTTTCCGCATCCGCATCGTTCGCGACGATCAGCGCCGCATCGGCCGGCAGCGTCGCGTCGAGCGCACGCGCAAACGGCGCGCGTTCGGCGACGAACACCGCGCCCGGCCGCAGCACGCCGAGCGTGTGACGCAGCTTGCCGTAGTCGGTCGACACCAGCGAATACGCGGGCGAGATCGGCGCATAGGGCACGCCGGCCAGCATCGCCGCGAACATCAGCTGCAGATGCTCGAGATCGTTGCCGGACAGCACCGCGAGCGGCCGCTCGACCGACAGCCCGAGATCGACGAGGCCCTGGCCGAGCGCGCGGGCGCGTTCGAGCATCTGCGCGTAAGTGATCTCGATCCAGCGGCCGTCGGCGCCGCGCCGCGCGGCGAGCACGCGGTCGGGATGCGCGTGCGCGCCGCGTACGAGGCAGTCGGTCAGGCGCGTCGGGTAGTCGCCGAGTGTTTCGCGCGAGCGCAGGTACCACGTGCCGTTTTCCGCGCGACGAATTTCGGCCGAGCCGACCGCGACGGCCGCCGCGCGATAGCGCACGCCGCCCGTGTCGTTCGCCGGCCCGCTCGCGGGCGTCGCAACATTCATCGTCGGCTCGCTCATATCGGGTAGTGACGCGGTGTGGTCTGCACGGTGATCCAGCGCAGCTCGGTGAATTCGGCGATCGACGCGCGGCTGCCGAAGCGGCCGTAGCCGCTCGCCTTCGTGCCGCCGAACGGCATCTGCGCCTCGTCGTGCACGGTCGGCCCGTTGACGTGGCAGATCCCCGATTCGATCCGGCGCGCGACCGTCATCGCGCGTGCGATATCGCGGCTGAACACGCTCGCCGACAGCCCGAACTCGCTGTCGTTCGCGAGCGCGACCGCTTCGTCGTCGCTGTCCGCGCGCAGGATCGCTACCACCGGCGCGAACGATTCCTCGCGATAAAGCCGCATGTCGCGCGTGACGCCGTCGACGATCGCGGGCTGCATCGTCGCGCCCTCGATCCGGCAGCCGAGCGGCAGGCGCGCGCCGTGCGCACGCGCATCCTCGACGAGCGACGCGGCACGCGCGGCCGCGGCCGCATCGACCATCGCGCCGAGCGCATGGCCCGCCAGCGGATCGCCGGCGACCAGCGTGCGCGCCTTGTCGGTCAGCCGTTCGACGAGCGCATCGGCCACCGGCCGCGCGGCGATCACGCGCTCGGTCGACATGCAGATCTGCCCCTGGTTGAAGAACGCGCCGAACGCGATCGCGTCGACGGCCGCGTCGAGATCGGCATCGTCGAGCACGAGCACCGGCGCCTTGCCGCCGAGTTCGAGCAGCACGGGTTTCAGGTGCGCGGCCGCATGGCGCGCGATGATGCGCCCGACGTGCGTGGACCCGGTGAAGTTGATTCGCTTCACGTGCGGATGCGCAATCAGCCGCTCGACGAGTTCGGGTGCGTCGGCCGCCGCGTGCGTGATCACGTTGACCACACCCGCGCCGAGCCCGGCGTCATCCAGCACGGCGCCGATCAGCGCGTGCACGCCCGGGCACGCTTCGGACGCCTTCAGCACGACCGTATTGCCGCACGCGAGCGGCATCGCCAGCGCGCGTGTGCCGAGGATCACCGGCGCGTTCCACGGCGCGATGCCGAGCACGACGCCGCACGGCACGCGCATCGCGAGCGCGAGATTGCCGGGCACGTCGGACGGAATCACGTCGCCGTCGATCTGCGTCGTCATCGACGCGGCCTCGCGCAGCATGTTCGCCGCGAGCGTCACGTTGAAGCCGAGCCAGCCGGGTGTCGCGCCGGTTTCGGCCACGCCGGTCGCGATGAACGCGTCGATGCGCGCGTCCATCAGGTCGGCCGCCTTCAGCAGCCGGCGGCGCCGCTCGGTCGGCGCGAGCGCCGCCCATGCGGGGAACGCGCGGTGCGCGGCATCGATCGCCGCGTCGGCGTCGGCCACGCCGGACGCCGGCGCGCGCGACGCGAGCGCGCCCGTCGCGGGGTTGAATCGGTCGAAGGTTCGGCCGTCGCGGGCGGTACACCACTCGCCGGCGATCAGCATCCGTCTGTCGGTCATGTCGTCTCCTGCCTTGCCTGTCTCTGTCGATTGCGTCGGCGCTTGTATCAGCGCTTGTATGCCTGCAGGCCCGGCTTGATCGTCTTGTCGTCGAGGAACTGCTTCAGCCCCTGCTCGCGGCCGCGCTCCGGATCGCGCAGCTGCGCCTGGTCGAGCTTCGCATACAGGTAATCCTCGCACTGCTCCCACGTGAGTTCGCGCGAACGCTTGAAGCCGTGCTTCGCCGCGCGCAGCACGACCGGGTTCTTGTCCATCAGCCGCGCGGCGAGGGCGATCGTCGCGTCGCGCAGGCCGACCAGCGGCACGCTGCTGTTCACGAGGCCCATTTCAGCGGCCTCCGCACCGGTGAACGTGTCGCCGGTCATGATGTAGTGCAGCGCGCGGCGATGCCCGACCGTGTCCGCCATCGCCTTGCTGACGAGGTTGCCCGGCGGGATGCCCCAGTTGATTTCCGACAGGCCGAACACCGCTTCGTCCGCCGCGATCGCAAGGTCGCACGCGACGAGCGGCGAGAATCCGCCGCCGAAGCACCAGCCGTTCACCATCGCGATCGTCGGCTTGTTGTACATCCGCAGGCGGCGCCATTGCCATTCCGACGCGTCGCGCCGCACCTTTTCCTGCAGCGCGTCGGAGCCGCCGTCGATCTCGCGGAAATATTCCTTCAGATCCATGCCGGCCGTCCACGCGGCGCCCGCGCCGGTCAGCACCAGCACCTTTGCCTCGTCGTCGAATTCGACCGCGTCGAGGACTTCCAGCATCTCCCGGTTCAGCGTCGGGCTCATTGCGTTGCGCTTCTCGGGGCGGTTCAGCGTGACCCACGCGATGCCGGCCTCCACCTTCACTTCAACGGTCTGCCAGCGGTTGTCGTACTTGCTCATGTCGGTTCCTGTCGTTCGTTCCTGTGCGATTCGGTGCGCAGCATTCCTGCTGCGGACGGCTTCATTTAATATCAGGCTACCTGATATTGCAAGCGGCACGAGCGCCGGTGTAAACCCGGAGCGGAAAGCGGCGGCAACGATGGAATCGGGGAACGGTCAGGCGACCGGCGAGCAGGCGGGAAAGCGAACACGGGCCGCACGGGCCCGTGTCGTGGAAGTTCGGGGAAAGGGTCAGCCGCGCAGGTTGCGTGCGAACAGTTCGAGCGCGCGCTGCACGTGCGTGGCGTCGTCGATGGAGACGTCGCCGAGCATTCGCGTCTCGAGCGGACGCAGCACGGCTTCGCATTCGCGCAGCATCGCCGCGCCTTCGTCGGTCAGCGTCAGCAGGATGATGCGGCCATGCGACGGGTCGGCTTCGCGCGTGACGAAACCGCGGGCGGCCATCACGCTCATGACCTCGTTCGCCGATTGCGGCGTGATGAACGAGCGCTCCGCCAGCTGCGCGTTCGACGACGCACCGCGCGCCTCGAGCACCGACAGCGCCGTGTATTGCGCGAGCGTGATGCCGAGCGGCGCGAGCGCGTCGGTCATGTGGCGGCGCAGCAGCCGTTCGAGACTGCCGACCACGTAGGTCAGGCGCTGCGGCACGCGGGCCTTCGGCTTGTCGCCCGTCGCACGGGCGGCGTTCTTCGCGGCGTTTTTCGGGTTCGCGGGCTTGGTCGGTGCGGAACTCATGGTGCGGGCGGGATGGAATTGCGGGCCATCTTACCAGCACGTCGGGGCGCGAACGGCGTGCTCCGGCAAGCCGGACTGCCACCGTGCGCTCGCGCATGCGCGGCAGACCGCGCGCCTGATCGCCTGGCTCGCCGCGTCAGACGCATCCCATGAACGGGATCCGATACGCGGTCAGCCGCGCGGCGCCCCCGCGAATCGCGCCGTCGGCAGCCCCATGTAGCGCGTCCGGGCGACGAATACGCCGCCGGCGTGCGCATCGCTCGCCAGCGCGTCATCGCTCAACCCGACATGGGCGCTCGTCACATAAAGCCGGCCTTCGGCGTCGAGCGTCACGCAGCTCGGCTGCGCTGTCGGCACGGTAACGCGGTCCGTCTCGACGCCGTCCGGCCCGTAGCGCACCACCCGCCGGCCGCCCCACTGCGCGTTCCACAGGCCGCCGTCGCGATCCATCGTCGAGCCGTCCGGGTCGCCGTCCGCATCGGTCAGTCGCGCGAACGGCCGCACATTGGCCACGTCGCCGCCCGCGCCGTAATCGCAGACGCGAATCTCGCGCACCATCGAATCGCAGAAGGTCATCTTCGTGCCGTCCGGCGAGAACGCGATGCTGTTCGCGATCGCCGCCGCCGGCAACGCAAGCCGGTCGAGCGTGAGGTCCGGATTGAGCCGGTAGAAGCCGCCGACCGCGCGCGGCGGGTCGCCGCCTTCGTCCTTCATCCCGAACACGAACGCGCCGAACGGATCGCAGCGGCCGTCGTTCAGGCGCGTCGGCAGATCGGGTTCGACGTCGACGATCCGCGTGAATTCGCCGCTGCGCAGATCGAAGAACGCAAGATGCGTCGCGAGCCCGACGAGCAGCACATTCGGCTCGTTCGTCAGCGCGAAGCACGCGAGCCGTTCAGGTATCGGCCACTGCGCGAGGTCCGAGCCGTCCGCGCGGCAGCGCCACAGCCGCGCGCCTTCGATGTCCGTCCAGTACAGCGCGTGCGTCGCGTCGCACCACGTCGCGCCTTCGCCGAGCGTATTGCGGCTGTCGACCAGCAGCGCCGCCGCGCCCGGATGAATCTGTTGCATGCCGTCTCCCGATGTCTGTCGCCTTCGCGGGCGGCCGCGCGTTCGTCAGGGTCAGATCTTCATCGCGCGCCGCTGGTTGCGACGATACTGGTCGAACAGCACCGCGAGCAACAGAATTCCGCCGCGTATCAGATATTGGTAAAAGGTCGGCACGTTCAGCAGGCTCATCGCGTCCTGCACGGAACCCATGATCAGCACGCCGACCAGCACGCCGGAAATCGTCGCGACGCCGCCCGTCAGCGACACGCCGCCGAGCACGCACGCGGAGATCACGCCGAGCTCGAGGCCGACGGACGTTTTCGGATCGCCGAGGCTCATCCGCGACGCAAGCATCACGCCGGCGAAGCCGGTCACGAGCCCCTGCAGCACGAACACCGCGATCTTGATGCGCATCACCGGCAGCCCCGCGAGCAGCGCGGCCTCGCCGTTGCCGCCGACGGCCAGCACGTTCTTGCCGAACACCGTCTTGCGCAAGAGGAAGCCGAACACGACGAAGCCGACGATATTGCTCCAGATCGGATACGAGATGCCGAGGAACGACCCGCCGCCGAGCTCGAAGAAGCGCTCCTCCGAAATCATCACCGCGTCGCCGTTCGACGTGATGAACGCGAGCCCGCGCACGACTTCCATCATCGCGAGCGTGACGATCAGGGAATTGATCCGCCAGCGCGCGATCAGCACGCCGTTGACGAGCCCGACCGCACCGCCCGCGAGCACGCCGGCCGCGATGCCGAGCACGACGCTGTGCGTCGCGGTGATCAGCGTCGACGCGACGACGCCCGAGAACGCGACGATGGACGCGACCGACAGGTCGACCTCGCCGAGCGCGAGCACGAACATCATCGTCACCGCGATCGAGCCGATCAGCGTGACCGACAGCAGCAGGCCCTGGATGTTGCGCGGCGTGAAGAAGTCCGGCACGGTCAGCGACAGCGTCGCGAACAGCACGAAAAACACCATCACGATGCCGGAACGGTTGATCAGCTGCCACACGCCGCCGCGCGCGCGTGCGGGCACGGCGGCGGCATCGGGGGACGGGGAAGTGCGTTGGGGTTGCATTGCCTGGCTCATTTCATTTGCATCCGGTTGATCGTTGCGGGGCGCTAGCGCGGCAGCGCGAGCTTGATCAGCGCGTCGGGCGTCGCCTGCGCCTTCGCGACCTCGCCCGCGATCCGTCCTTCCTTCATCACGACGATCCGGTCCGACACGCCGATCACCTCGGCCAGGTCGCTCGACACGATGATCACCGTGCGGCCCGCTTCCGCGAGCTCGTAGAACAGGTTGTAGATTTCCGCGCGCGCGCCGACATCGATGCCGCGCGTCGGCTCGTCCATCAGGAACACGTCGATGCGCTCGGCCAGCCAGCGCGCGAGCACGACTTTCTGCTGGTTGCCGCCCGACAGCGCGCCGATCGGCGTCTCGCCGTCGCGGGTCTTGATCGCCAGCCGCTCGATGTAGCGTTGCGCGAGCTCGCGCTCACGCCGTGCGTCGAGCAGCACGCGCGCCGGGCTGAAATGCCGGCGCGCGCTGATGTTCAGGTTGTCGGCCACCGACGCGATCGCGACGATGCCTTCCTGCTTGCGGTCTTCCGGGCACAGCGCGATGCCGGCACGCACCGCGTCGCGCGGGCTCCCGAACGCGACGCGACGCCCGTTCAGCTCGACGTGCCCCGCACTCGGGCGCGCGGCGCCGTACAGCAGCTTCATCAGCTCCGAACGGCCCGCGCCGACGAGCCCGAAGAAGCCGACGATCTCGCCGCGCCGCGCGGCGAACGACACGGGCTCGGATAACCCGGGCCCCGCCAGCCCTTTCGCCTCGATCAGCACGTCGCCGGCGGTGCGCGGCCGGTAGCCGTACACGTCCTCGATCGAGCGGCCGACCATGCAGCCGATCAGCCGGTCGCGATCGAGATCGGCGACGGATTCGAACGTGTCGATGCGGCGGCCGTCGCGAAACACGGTCACGCGGTCGCACAGTTCATACACTTCCTCCATCCGGTGCGTGACGTAGATGATCGCGCGGCCTTCCGCGCGCAGCGCGCGGATGATGCGGAACAGCTGCTTGGTTTCGCGCGCGGACAGCGAGCTGGTCGGTTCGTCGAACGCGATCACGCGCGCGTCGCGCATCAGTGCCTTGCCGATCTCGATCATCTGGCGCTGGCCGATCGACAGATACTTCACCGGAATGCCCGGATCGATGTGCTCGCCGAGCCGCTCCAGCGCATCGAGCGCGCGCACGGCAAGCGCACGTTCGTCGACCACGCCGAGCCGGCTCGGCAACTGACCGAGCATCAGGTTCTCCGCGACCGTCAGCTCGGGCACCAGATGCAGCTCCTGGTAGATGATCGCGATGCCGGCCTCGAGCGCCGCGCGCGTCGACGCGAAGTGCTGCACCGTGCCGTTCAGCGTCAGCGTGCCGGCCTGCGGCTGGTTCACGCCGGACAGCACCTTCAGCAGCGTCGACTTGCCCGCGCCGTTCTCGCCCATCAGCCCGTGCACTTCGCCCGCGCGCACCGACAGCGACACGCCATCGAGCGCGCGCACGCCCGGGAACGTCACCGTGATGCCGTCGAGCGCGAGCAGCGCGCCGCCGGAGGTGGCCGCGTCGTCGTTGTCGGACACGGCCGTCATCGTCTGCATCGTCATCGCGTCGTCGCCCCGCACGCTCAGATGCCGAGCTCGGCGCGCACGGCCTTCCAGTTCGCGCGCGTCATCAGCTTGCCGCTCGTCTGCGTGTCGGCGGGCGGCGTCTTGCCGTTACGGATCCAGTCGACGAGGTTCTGCGTGCTGTCCTTGCCGTGGTTCGTCGAGCTGACCGCGATCGTCCCGTAGAAGCCGGTCGGTTCCTTCTTCTGGAATTCGGCGAATGCCTCGCCCGCGCCGTTGATGCCGACGCCGATCACGTCGGCCGCCGGGATGTGCAGCTGTTCGGTCGCGCGCACCGCGCCGAGCACGGTTTCCTCGTTCAGCGCGAAGACCACCCACTTCTTCACGTTCGGATGGCGTGAGAGCACCGGGAAGGCCGCTTCGAGGCCGCCGCTGTCGTCGGTCGTCTTCTGCGGCGCGTCGAAGATGTTCTCCTTGCGGAAGCCGTTCGCGAGCAACGCCTGCGTCGCACCGTCGGTGCGCAGCTTCGCCGTCGGCAGTTCGTAGTTGGTGATGCGCAACGCGCCGACTTCCTCAGGCTTCCAGCCGCGTCGCTTCATCTCGTCGGCGATCGCCTGGCCGACCTGGTTGCCGATCTTGGTCGCCGACATCCCGAGGTGCGGCACGTTCGTGAGCGGCTTGCCGGTCGAGTCGACGAGCTGGTCGTCAACCGTCACGAACTTCATGTTGTAGCGCTTCGCGCGCGCGGCGATCGCCGGCCCGAGGCGCACGTCGGGTGCGCAGATCACGAAACCCTGCGCGCCTTGCGAGTTGAGGTTGTCGATCGCGGCCAGCACCTTCTCGCCATCCGGCGTGCCGATCTTCACGACCGAGAAGTTTTCCTTCTGGCCCAGCGCGGACGCCGCGTTCTGCTCGTTGATGAACCATGCCTGCTCGGGCATCTTCACCAGGAAGCCGATCTTCAGCGGCGCGTCGGCATGCGCGGCGCCGTGCATGCCGAGCGGCGCGATGCAAAGCGCGGCCAGCAGCGCGCGCAGGGTGTGCCGGCGAATCGTTCGGTTGGTTCGGTTCATGCGGTGTCTCCTTGTCTATTGGCTGGGGTCTTCAATACTCATCGCGCCGGGTCGCGCTCGCTGTGGCGTGCGCCGGCACGGTGTCAGCGGCCGAACGCGTCGGTCCCGACGCGCCGCCCGAACAGAAACGCGTCGGCGACGAGCCGCAACGGCCGTACGTCGACGTCGCTTTCGCCGCGCGCGATCAGCGCGCGGAAATGCGCATACAGCGCCGGATACTCGCGCTCCGGCCCGATCTCGACCGGCGCGCCGTCGATCGACAACTGCGCGCCGCCGCGGCTGATCGCGAGCACGCCGTCCGACGTGTCGACCGCGATCTCCCACTGCTCGACCGGGCCGTGGCGCCAGTCGAATTCCGCACGCACCGGCACGCCGTCCGTATCCGCGCAATCGAGTTCGGCCGCGATCGGCATCTGCGCGTCGCTCGGCACATAGAGCGTCGCTTCGCGCAGCACCAGTTCGCGCGGCAGGATCCGCGTGACGATCGACAGCGCGTTGATGCCTGGATCGAACACACCGAGGCCGCCCGGCTCCCAGATCCACTGCTGCCCCGGATGCCAGCGTCGCACGTCTTCCTTCCAGCGCACCTGCACCGCGCGGATCGTGCGCGTCGCGAGCCATGCCCGCGCCGGCTCGACCGCGCTCGCACAGCGCGAATGCCAGGTCGCGAACAGCGTGAGGCCGCGTTCGCGCGCGAGCGCGTCCAGCGCAGCCACTTCGCCGAGCGTCGCGCCCGGCGGCTTCTCGAGCATCACGTGCTTGCCGGCTTCGAGCGCGGCGCGTGCCTGCGCGTAGCGCACCTGTGGCGGCGCGCACAGCGACACGGCGTCGAGCTCGCGCTCGGCGGCCAGCAGCGCGGTCAGATCCGGATAATTGCGTACCCCGTTGACCTCCGCGTGACGGCTCGCGCAGGCGGTCAACACGAAGCCCGGCTCGGCGGCGATCGCCGGCAGATGCTGGTCGCGCGCGATCTTGCCGATCCCTATCACGCCCAGCGAAATCACCTTGCTCATTTGCGTTTCTCCTTCGCCATTCGCTCAGCGCGCCCAGCGCAGCACGAGCGGATCGAGCCGGCGTGCGATCGCGATCAGCTCCGCACGCGTGTCAGGGTGCAGTTCCGGCATCGGATGCCGCGGCCGCTCGCACGCGATCACGCCGCCTTCGCGCATCAGCGCCTTCGCGGTCAGGATCCCGGACTGGCGGTTCTCGTGATTGATCAGCGGCAGCCACGCCTGGTAGCGCGCGAACGCATCGTCGTGTCGCCCTTCGCGGAACGCTTCGAGGATCGGCCGGATGCCGTCCGGAAACCCGCCGCCCGTCATTGCGCCGGTCGCGCCCGCATGCAGGTCGGCGAGCAGCGTGATCGCTTCCTCGCCGTCCCACGGCCCTTCGATCGTGTCGCCGCCGAGCCGGATCAGCTCGCGCAGCTTGTTCGCCGCACCGGGCGTCTCGATCTTGAAATACGCGACCTGCTCGATCTCGCGTGCCATCCGCGCAAGGAACGGCGCGGACAGCGCGGTGCCGCTCGCGGGCGCGTCCTGGATCATGATCGGGATGTCGATCGCATCCGACACGCGCGCATAGAAATCGAAGATCTGCGCTTCGGGCACGCGGAACGTCGCGCCGTGGTACGGCGGCATCGCCATCACCATCGCCGCGCCGAGCTGCTGTGCGCGCAGGCTGCGCGCCGCGCAGACCTGCGTGCTGTAATGCGATGTCGTGACGATCACCGGCACGCGGCCGGCGACGTGCTCGAGGATCGTGCGCGTGAGCACGTCGCGCTCGTCGTCGGTGACCGCGAATTGCTCGGAGAAGTTCGCGAGGATGCACAGGCCGTCCGAGCCGGCGTCGATCATGAAATCGACCGCGCGCTTCTGGCTCGCGAGGTCGAGCTCGCCGGTGTCGGTAAACGTCGTCGGGACGACGGGGAAGATGCCGCGATAGCGCGGTGTGCTGCTCGATGTCATGGTTCGGTCCTGCGTCAGTCGAAACGGCGTTCAGCCGGAAAACAATGCGTTCAGGATTCGCCGGCGAACGCGCCCGCGGCCGGCTCGGGCGTGCGCAGCGCGGCGCGGACCACGAACGTCATCAGCACCGCGAACAGCAGCGTGGCCGCGAGAAAATACAGGCCGGCCGCGAGGCTGCCGGTCGATGCCTTGATCAGCCCGATCCCGTAAGGTCCGAAGTAGCCGCCGAGATTCGCGAGCGAATTGATCGCCGCGATACCGACCGCCGCGCTCGTGCCGGTCAGGAATTCGCCGGGCAGCGCCCACACGACGGCCTGGATCGAATAGAGCGAGAACGCGGTCAGGCAGATGAACATGAACTGCAGCGCCGGTTGCCGCACCCACGCGCTCGCGGCCATCGTCACCGCGGCGGCAGCCGACACGACGACGATGTGCCAGTAGCGCTCGCGCTTGCGATCCGAATGGCGCGGCACGACGAGCAGGCCGACCACCGCGAACAGGTACGGCACCGCGGACAGCAGCCCGGTCGCCGCATCGCCGGTGCCGAATGCGTGGATGATCGTCGGCAGCCACAGCGAGAGCCCGTAGATGCACAGCGGAAACGGCAGGAACAGCGCGGCGAGCAGCAGCACGCGGCGGTCGCGCAATGCGGCGAGCGGATTGCCGTGCGAATCGGGGCGATACGTGTCGCGGTCGGCGGCGAGCTGCCGTGCGATCCAGCGGCGTTCGTCGTCGTTCAGCCAGCGCGCATGCGCGGGCGACTCCGGAAGCAACCGCAGCGTGGGCCATGCGAGCAGCACGGCCGGCAGGCCGCTCACGACGAACAGCGTCTGCCAGTCCGACAGGCCGAACAGCCCGTGCGTGGACAGCAGCCAGCCGGCGAGCGGGCCCGTCACGATGCCGGCGAGCGGCTGCGCGAGCACGAGCAGGCCGATCACGCGGGCACGGTCGCGCATCGGGAACCATTGCGTGAGGAAGTACAGGATGCCGGGATAGAGGCCGGCTTCGGCAGCACCAAGCAGAAAGCGCAGCACGTAGAAGCTGGTCGGCCCCTGCACGAGCGCCATCGCCATCGTGATCACGCCCCACGTCGCGAGGATGCGCGCGAACCACACGCGCGCGCCGAAGCGTCCGAGCGCGAGGTTGCTCGGCACCTCGCACAGGAAGTAGCCGATGAAGAACAGGCCGGCGCCGAGTCCGTACGCGGCATCGCCGAGGCCGATCGCCGCGTTCATGTGCAGCTTCGCGAAGCCGACGACGGTACGGTCGACGTAGGCGACCACGTAGATCAGCGCGAGGAACGGCACCAGTTTGCGCGTGAGCAGGCGCGTCAGTTGCCGTTCGTCGACGGCTGCCGGCGAATCGGACTGTTCCGCCGCGATGTGCGCGGGCGTGTACTGCGTCGTCATCTTGTCTCCTGTCGGTCTGCGTTAGCGCTCTGGCGCTTGCGTACGTCCCATGCTTCGCGGTCAGTCTGCGTTTGCGCCTTAGCCCTTACGCTGCGCCTTCCTGAGCGCTCGACCACATCCAGCGCATCACCCTGCTTCCCTCAGGCCCCGCCGCCGTCCGTGTCGGTATGCACCTGCCCGCCGCTCAATGCGAATGGCTCGGCACGTCCGCGCCGCGCGTGCCGACCAGGAAGTCGAGGTCGCACCCCTCGTCGGCCTGCAGCACGTGATCGATATACAGCCGTGCGTAACCGCCCTTGCCGAGCTGCCCCGCCACGCCCGGTGCCGCGGTCGGATCGACGTCCGACAGGCGGCGCTGCAGTTCGTCATCCGTAATATCCAGGTGCAGCGTGCCGGCCTCGCAGTCGAGCTCGATCCAGTCGCCGTTGCGCACGGCGGCGAGCGGCCCGCCGGCAGCCGCTTCCGGCGCCACGTGCAGCACGACCGTGCCGTACGCGGTGCCGCTCATCCGCGCATCCGAGATCCGCACCATGTCCTTCACGCCCTGGCGCAGCAGCTTCGGCGGCAGCCCCATGTTGCCGACCTCGGCCATCCCCGGATACCCGCGCGGCCCGCAGTTCTTCAGCACCATCACCGAGCTCGCATCGATGTCGAGCGCTTCGTCGTTGATCGTCGCCTTGTAGTGCTCGAGGTTCTCGAACACCACCGCGCGGCCGCGATGCTTCAGCAGCTCGGGGCTCGCCGCCGACGGCTTCAGCACCGCACCGCGCGGCGCGAGATTGCCGCGCAGGATGCAGATTCCGCCGTCCGCGATCAGCGGCCGGTCGAGCGGGCGGATCACTTCGTCGTCGTAGTTCGGCGCTTCGCGCACGTTGTCCCACAGCGACTTGCCGTTGACCGTCAGCGCGTCCGGATGCGGCAGCAGCCCGCCTTCGCCGAGCCGGCGCAGCACGGCCGGCAGCCCGCCCGCGTAATAGAACTCCTCCATCAGGAAGCGTCCCGACGGCATCAGGTCGACGATCGTCGGCGTGCCGCGGCCGATGCGCATCCAGTCTTCCAGTTCCAGCGGCACGCCGATGCGGCCCGCGATCGCCTTCAGGTGGATCACCGCGTTGGTCGAGCCGCCGATCGCCGCGTTCGCGCGGATCGCGTTCTCGAACGCGGCGCGCGTCAGCACCTTCGACAGCACGAGCCCTTCGAGGGCCATCTCGACGATGCGAATGCCGGACATGTGCGCGAGCACGTAGCGGCGCGAATCGACGGCCGGAATCGCCGCGTTGTGCGGCAGCGCGACGCCGAGCGCCTCGGCCATGCACGCCATCGTCGACGCGGTGCCCATCGTGTTGCAGGTGCCGGCCGAGCGCGACATGCCGGCTTCGGCCGACAGGAAGTGATGCAGGTCGATCTCGCCGGCCTTCAGCGCTTCATGCAGCTGCCACACGGCCGTGCCCGAGCCGATGTTCTTGCCTTCGAGCTTGCCGTTCAGCATCGGGCCGCCCGATACGACTATCGCCGGCACGTCGCAGCTCGCCGCGCCCATCAGCAGCGCCGGTGTCGTCTTGTCGCAGCCGGCGAGCAGCACGACTGCGTCGATCGGGTTGCCGCGGATCGCTTCCTCGACGTCCATCGAGGCAAGATTGCGCGTGAGCATCGCGGACGGCCGCAGGTTCGATTCGCCGTTCGAGAACACCGGGAACTCGACCGGGAAGCCACCGGCTTCCGAGATCCCGCGCTTCACGTGCTCGGCGAGCTTGCGAAAGTGTGCGTTGCACGGCGTCAGTTCGGACCACGTGTTGCAGATGCCGATGATCGGCCGGCCGTCGAATTCGTGATCGGGAATGCCCTGGTTCTTCATCCAGCTCCGGTACATGAAGCCGTTCTTGTCGTTCGTGCCGAACCATTGGGTGGAGCGCAGCCTGGGTTTTGTTGCCGACATCGTCAGTCCTGTGGTGACGGGATACCGGCGCAGTCTAGGCAGAATTTTGATAACTCGCTAATGACGTTTTAGGCGATTACGATATCGATTCCGATATCGATATAAACCCGTACGATGACCGAAGCCAGCCCGTGGGGAAACCGCAATCGCCTGAAGACGCGCCAGTTGCTGCTGGTCGTCGCGCTCGCCGACGAAGGCAGCATTCACCGCGCGGCGGCCGCGCTGAACATGACGCAGCCGGCCGCGTCGAAGCTGCTGCGCGAGCTCGAGGAGTCGATCGGCGCCGTGCTGTTCGAGCGGCTGCCGCGCGGGATGCGGCCGACGCTGTACGGCGACGCGCTGATCCGCCACGCGCGCGCGGCGCTCGGCAGCCTCGACCAGGCGCGCGAGGAACTGGCCGCGCTGAAGGCCGGCCATCTCGGGCACGTGGCGGTGGGCGCGATCACGTCGCCGGGATTGCGGCTCGTGCCGCCAGCCGTCGCAGCCGTGAAGGGGACGCATGCGAACGTGCGGGTGTCCGTCGCGATCGACACGAGCAACGCGCTGCTCGAACACCTCGCGCAGGACAAGCTCGACATCGTGCTCGGCCGGCTGTCCGCCGAACACGACAAGCTGCACCTGCGCTACGAGCCGCTGACCGGCGAGCCGGTCGCTGCGGTGGTGCGGCCCGGCCATCCGCTGCTCGCGCAGGCGCCGCTGTCGCTCGCCGACGTGCAGCGCGCCGCGTGGGTGATGCCGCCGGCCGGCAGCGTGCTGCGCCATCGGTTCGAGCTCGTGTTCCAGCGCGCGAGCCTCGCGCCGCCGGCGAACGTCGTCGAGACGGCCGCGCTGCTGTTCATCACGCAGTTGATCGAGCAGAGCGACATGATCGCGGTGCTCGCGGAGGATGTCGCGCGGTACTACGCGCGACACGGGATCGTCACGGTGCTGCCGCTGGAGATGGACTGCCGGATGGACGATTTCGGAATCATCACGCGCACCGACCGGCTGCATTCGCCGGCCGTCGAGGTGATGGCCGACGCGATTCGGGTGGCTGCGCGGGAGGTTTACGGCGTCGCGCTGTGACGCGGCGACGGGGTGTGTGGCCCGCCCGCGTTGACTTCTTCGAGCACGAAGTGCTGCGCCATGCGGTCATTGCTTGAGTCGTAGAAAAGCTTCATCGTGCTTTCCATCGCCAACGCGTCACGCGGCTGCAAACTCGATCACCGGTTCGCAGCGGATCGGGAAGTTGACCGAATTCGCGATATAGCACTTCGCGTGCGCATCGTGATGCAGGTGGTCCGCCCGCTCGCGATCGTCACCGGCCTGGATGGTCACGTGCGGGCGCAGCACGATTTCGGTGAAGCGCCCCTGCTCGGGGCTATCGAGCATCGTCCCTTCGGCGTCGTCGACATACGCGAGCACGCGGATGCCGGCCTCGGCGCACAGATGCAGATACCAGAGCTTGTGGCACGCCGATGCCGACGCCAGCAGCAGGTCTTCCGGGTTCCACCGCGACGCGTCGCCGCGGAAGGCTGCATCCGACGAACCGGGAATGTCGGGCTTCGAACCGGCGCGGATCACATGATCGCGGCCATATTCGCGATACCCCGACGTGCCGGTTCCTCGATTGCCCGTCCACTGCACTGCAACTCGATACTTGTGTTCGCCAGACGCCATCTCGCTCTCCAGTGATGTCGGTTGTTTGGACCAGGCCCGATTTCATTTCATGAAGCCCCCCAATGGCCGCCATTTTGGCACCGGAATTCCATTTGGTATACCATTATTCCAAAATGAAATGAGGAACACGCAGGCATGGAAGCCAAACTCGACTCCACGGCGGACGCGGTGGCCGCATCGCTGCGGGACATGATCGTCAACGGCGAGCTGGAAGCCGGCGAACGGCTCGTCGAACGCGACCTGGCCGACCGGTTCGGCATCAGCCGGATTCCGATGCGCGAGGCCATCCAGCGTCTGGAACGCGAAGGATTGCTGGATATCTTCAGGAATCGCGGCGCCGTCGTGCGCATGCTGAGCCCGTCGGACGTGCAGGAAATCTACGATCTGCGCGCGCTGCTCGAAGGCGATGCGATCTACCGGAGCGTAAAACGGCTCGACGACGAGACGCTCGCGCGCGCCGAACTCGTTCATCGCCTGCTCGGCGACGCGACCGTGCCGCGCCGGCAGGGAGAACTGAACCGCGAATTCCACGCGTTGCTGTATTCGTGCTGCGGCAACGCGCGGCAGTTGAAGTCGATCGGGGAGCTGCGCAGCCAGGTCGAACGCTACGAGCGCTTGCAGACCACGCTGCTCGCGGATACGCCGTCGTTCCAGGTCGAGCACGAGGAGATCCTGCAGGCGTGCCGCGCGCGCAATGCGCGCGCCGCCCGTTCGATGACGGTCGCGCACCTCGAATCGGCCAGAAGCATCGTGATGCGGCTCGTCGAAGGCGGTTGAGGCCAGCGCCGCGTCTGCCGTGTTCCACACCGCACGCGGCTGCGCGCCGGGCCGCGCTGCTTGGGGCGGCAAACTCGAAGTGCTCCGCGCCGCCCCGCGCGATATCTACCGCGTCGCGCTCTCACTCGATACACGGCCTGTCGTACCGCGCACCACCAGCCGCGGGGCCGACGCCGTTCGCACGCGCGACGCATCGTCGATCTGCCCGCCCGCCTCGCGCAACGCGTTGAGCAGTTCGACCGCGAGCCCCGCCGCCTCGCCCGTCGGGATCGCGACCGTCGTCAACGTAGGCCGCGTATCGCTCGCCAGATGAATATCGGTAATGCCGACGATCGACAGGTCGTCGGGCACGCGCCTGCCGCGATCGGCCGCTGCGTGCAGCGCGCCGATCGCGGGCAGATCGTTGGTCGCGACCAGCGCGGTCAGCCCGGGATGCGCGTCCAGCAACTGCCCCGCCGCGTGCACGCCGCCTTCGATCGAATCGTGCCCGGCGCCGACGCGTGACGCGTCCAGCCCGGCTTCGCGCATCACATCGACGAAGCCGTCGTAGCGCGCGGCCTGCACGCCGTTTGCCGACCCGCCGACGATCACGCCGATCTCGCGATGCCCGAGTTCGACCAGATGCCGCGTCGCGATCCGCCCCGCCTCGCGGAAATCCACCGCGACGCACGGCAACCCTTCCGGCGGCGCATCGGGCCGCTCCCACAGACACAGCACGACCGGCACGCCGCGCCGCGCAACGTCGGCGAGATCCGGCAGGTGCAGGTTCGCGTTCGTCACGAGGATGCCCTCGGAGATCGTACCGGCGATCTGGTCGAGATACGCGCGCCCCTGCAGCGGGTCTTCATTCGTATTGCAGACGATCAGGAACTGCCCGTTGCGGCGCACCGCGCGCTCGACCGCGAGCGCGAACTCCGGATAAAACGGGTTCGCGATGCTCGACACCATCAGCGCGACCGTCGGCGCGCGCCCTTCCGCCAGCGCCCGCGCGGCCAGATGCGGCCGATAGCCGAGCGCCTGCACCGCTTCGAGCACCCGCGCGCGGGTCTCATCGCCAACCCGCCCGCGATTGCGCAGCACGTTCGACACCGTCGCGGCCGTTACGCCGGCGCGGCGGGCCACTTCATCGAGTGTCGCCATCCATTGCTCACTATATGAGACGTTGATCCAGTATTTGCTTCGCTCATCGAAGCGGCGCATCATCGCCGCACACCTTGCCGCCCCCGCGACGGGCGCGACTCGGCCGCGATCGCTATCGGCTCTTTTTTTTGATCGCGATGATTAAGCGCTTAAGCATTGATGAAAGCGCATTAAAACATGGAGCGGAGACAATGGCGAGCATCTCGATGCGGCGCGTGCAGAAAGCCTATGGCGAGCACGCGCCGGTCATTCGCGACGTCGATCTGGAGATCGGCGCGCACGAGTTCTGCGTGTTCCTCGGTCCGTCTGGCTGCGGCAAGTCGACCCTGCTGCGGATGATCGCGGGCCTCGAGGACCTGAGCGACGGCGAGCTCTCGATCGACGGCCGCCGCGTCGACGACGTGCCGGCCGCCGAACGCGGCGTCGCGATGGTGTTCCAGAGCTACGCGCTGTTTCCGCACATGACGGTCTACGAGAACATGGCGTTCGGGCTGAAGCTCGCGCGCGTGCCGAAGGCCGAGATCGACCGGAAGGTGCGCGACGCCGCGCGGATCCTGCAGCTCGATACGCTGCTCGAGCGCAAGCCGAAGGCGCTGTCGGGCGGGCAGCGGCAGCGCGTCGCGATCGGCCGTGCAATCGTGCGCGAGCCCGGCGTGTTCCTGTTCGACGAGCCGCTGTCGAACCTCGACGCGGCGCTGCGCGGTCAGACCCGCGTCGAGATCGCGAAACTGCACCGGCAGTTCGAACGCGCGAGCGTCGTGTACGTGACGCACGACCAGACCGAAGCGATGACGCTCGCCGACAAGATCGTGCTGCTGCATGCCGGCGCGGACACCGCGCGGCACGGCAGCATCGCCCAGGTCGGCGCGCCGCTCGAGCTCTATCACCATCCGGTGAGCCGCTTCGTCGCCGGCTTCATCGGCTCGCCGCGAATGAACTTCCTGCCGGCCGTCGTCGCCGCATGCGACGCGCAGCGCACGACCGTCACCGTCGTGCCGTCCGGCGAAACCTTCACGCTGCCGCGCGACGGCTCCGCGCTCGCGCCCGGTGCCGCCGTCACGCTCGGCATCCGCCCCGAACACCTGACGCTCGGCGCCGCGCTCGACGCGACGACGCTCGCGCGCGACGTCGTGCTCGTCGAGCGCCTCGGCGAGCAGACCTACGTGCACCTCGATCAGCCCGGCGGCACGCCGCTCATCGCGAAAGTGCCCGGCGACGCGGCCGTGCGCAGCGGCGAGCGCGTGCACGCGCATGCGCCGGCCGCGGCCTGCCATCTCTTCACCGAAGACGGCCGCGCGGTGCCCGCGTGCGCCGAACTTCCCGTCCACCACTACGCATAAGGATCGGGCATGCGCCTTGGAGTCTGTTACTACCCGGAACACTGGCCGGAATCGATGTGGGCCGGCGACGCCCGCCGGATGAAGGCACTCGGCATCGCGCAGGTGCGGATCGCCGAATTCGCGTGGAGCCGCATCGAGCCGTCGCACGGCGAATACGACTGGGGCTGGCTCGATCGCGCGGTCGACGTGCTCGGCGCGGCCGGGCTCGAGATCGTGATGTGCACGCCCACCGCGACGCCGCCGAAGTGGCTCGTCGACCGTCATCCCGAGATCCTCGCGATCGGCGCGGACGGCCTGCCGCGCAAGTTCGGCTCGCGCCGCCATTACGACTTCTCGTCGCCGACCTATCTGGAAGCGTCGCGCCGGATCTGCACCGCGGTGGCCGAACGCTACGGCCGCCATCCGGCCGTGCGCTACTGGCAGACCGACAACGAGCTCGGCTGCCACCAGACGGTCGTCAGCTACTCGCCGGCCGCGCTCCTGCGCTTCCGCGAATGGCTGAAGGCGCGCTACGGGACGATCGACGCGCTGAACCGCGCGTGGGGCACCGTGTTCTGGAGCATGGAATACCGGCATTTCGACGAAGTCGACGCGCCGGTCGGCACCGTGACCGAAGCGCATCCGTCGCACCGCCTCGACTACCGGCGCTTCGCGTCGGACGAAGTCGCGCGCTATCACCGGATGCAGGTCGACGTGATCCGCGCGCATTCGCCGGGCCGCGCCGTCGCGCACAACTTCATGCAGCTCTTCACCGAGTTCGACCACTACGAAGTCGCGCGCGACCTCGACGTCGCGACGTGGGACAGCTACCCGCTCGGCGCGCTCGAGGAGCAATGGTTCGCGCCCGACGTGAAGGCGCGCTGGCTGCGCACCGGCCACCCGGATTTCGCGTCGTTCAATCACGACCTCTATCGCGGCATGTCGAAGCTGCCGTTCTGGGTGATGGAGCAGCAACCGGGGCCCGTGAACTGGGCGCATTGGAACCCCGCGCCGCTGCCGGGCATGGTGCGCCTGTGGAGCTGGGAGGCGTTCGCGCACGGCGCCGGCTGCGTGTCGTACTTCCGCTGGCGCCAGGCGCCGTTCGCGCAGGAGCAGATGCATGCGGGCCTGCACACGCCCGACGACAAGCTCGACGAAGGCGGCCGCGAGGCGCAACGGGTCGCGCATGAAATCGCCGCGGTGCTCGGCGCCGGCGCGGATGCCGATGCGAACGGGGCCGTGCGTGCGCCCGTCGCGCTCGTGTTCGACTACGAAGCGAAGTGGCTGCTCGAAGTGCAGCCGCAAGGCGCCGATTTCCACTACCCGCGTTTCGCATTCGAGTACTACTCGGCGCTGCGCTCGCTCGGCCTCGATGTCGACATCGTGTCGGCACACGCCCCGCTCGACGGCTACCGGCTTGTCGTCGTGCCGCCGCTGCCGATCGTGCCGGACGACTTCGCGGCGCGGCTCGCCGCGTCGGGCGCGCATGCGGTGTTCGGCCCGCGCACCGGTTCGAAGACCATCGACCTGCAGATTCCGCCGACGCTGCCGCCCGGCCCGCTCGCCTCGATCCTGCCAATGCGCGTATGGCGCGTCGAATCGCTGCGGCCGAACGTGACCGAGCGGATCGACGGCACGCTGCGCGACGGCTCGCCGCTCGCTGGCGAGGCACGCCACTGGCGTGACTTCGTCGAGCTTCACGACAACACGCGCAGCGTCGTGCGTGCGCGCTTCGCCGACGGCCATCCGGCCTGCGTGTCGCACGGCACGCTGCACTACTGGGCCGCGCTGTTCGACGATGCGACCACCGTCCGGCTGTTCGCCGATGTCGCGGCCGAAGCCGGCCTGACACCGACGCCGCTCGGCGACGGCGTGCGCGTGAGCCGGCGCGGCGGCCTGACCTACGTTTTCAACTATGGCGACGCGCCGCACACGATCGACGCGGTGCCGCCGTCCGCGTTCGTGCTCGGCACGGCGCACGTCGGGCCGCAGGACGTGGCCGCGTATCGAAGCCGTTCGTAACAACCGTCGCCGGCGCCACGATGCGCCGGTGACGCACAACGACACCCAGAACAGGAGACACGTATGACACATCGCCCCCTTCGCGTCGCCACCCGGCTCGCCACGGCCGCCGCTGTCGCACTGGCATCGCTCGGCACGACGGCGCCCGCCGATGCCGGCACGCTGACGATCAACATCGCGTTCAAGGGAGCCAGCCAGCGTGCGGTCTGGCAGTCGACGCTCGAGGCGTTCCACAAGGCCCATCCTGACATCGAGGTGAAGCCCACCTTCGTCGACGAGGAAGCGTACAAGGTGCAGCTTCCCGCGTGGCTCACGACCGTCGCACCCGACGTCGTGAACTGGCACGCGGGCGAGCGGATGGCGTACTACGCGAAGCGCGGGCTGTTCGAGGACCTGAGCGGCGACTGGGCGAAGAACGGCTGGGGCGCGATGTACGCGTCGACGCGCGACGCATCGTCGTACAACGGCAAGCAGTACGCGGCGCCGACCGTCTATTACTCGTGGGGGCTGTTCTACCGCAAGGACCTGTTCCGCAAGGTCGGCATCGCCGACGAGCCGAAGACGTGGGACCAGTTTCTCGATGCGTGCAAGAAGCTGAAGGCGGCCGGCATCACGCCGATCGCGGTCGGCGGCCGCGACGCATGGACCCTCGCCGGCTGGTTCGACTATCTCGACCTGCGCCTGAACGGCAATGCGTTCCACCAGCAGTTGATGGCCGGAGACGTGCCGTACACCGACCCGCGCGTGAAGAAGGTCTACACGACGTGGAAATCGCTGATCGATTCGGGTTATTTCATCGACAACGCGCTGTCCTACGATCTCGACGGCGCGCAGCCGTTCCTGTTCCAGGGCAAGGCCGCGATGATGCTGATGGGCACCTTCATTGCCGCGGGCTTTCCGCCGAACGTGAAGCAGGAAATGGGCTATTACCGCTTCCCGATCATCGACCCGAAGGTGCCGACCGCCGAGGATGGCCCGGTCGAATCGCTGCACATCCCGACCAAGGCGAAGAACAAGGCCGACGCGCACACGTTCCTCGCGTTCGTCGAAACGCCTGAAATGGGCGCGAAGCTCGCGGAAGGGCTCGGCTCGCTGTCGGCCAACAGCAAGTCGCCGGAGCCGGCCGATCCGATCTCGCGGATCGGCTTCCGGATCCTCGCCGACACGCGGGGCGGCGTCGCGCAGTTCTACGACCGCGACATGACGAAGGAAATGGCCGACGAAGGGATGAAGGGGATGCAGCAGTTCCTTGCCAATCCCGCGCAGCTCGATACCGTGCTCGCGCAGCTCGAGCAGACCCGCAAGCGGATCTACAAGAAGTAACCGCGTGACCCCTGCGGCGGCCCCGTGCCGCCGCGTCCGCCCAGGAGGCTTGCCGTGTCCAGTCCGATCACGTCCAGACCCGTCGAAACGCCTGCCGCGCCGCCGGCCGGCAGGTCGCCCGCCGCACTGCGCGCGCGCCGGCCGTCGCCAACCGCGCGGCGGCAACGGCGCGCCGCGTGGCTCTTTCTGGCGCCCGCGTGCGCAATGGTTGCCGTCTATGTGGTCTGGCCGATCCTGTCCACGCTGTGGCTGAGCCTCTGCAACTGGGACGGGATGACCGAGCGCACGTTCGTTGGTCTCGCGAACTACGCCGAGCTGCTGCACGCGCCGACGTTCTACACCGCGCTGCGCAACAACGTGATCTGGCTCGCGCTGTTCATGCTCGCGCCGCCGCTCGGCCTCGCGCTCGCGCTGTACCTGAACCAGGCGGTCGCGGGCATCCGGCTCGTGAAGTCGCTGTTCTTCGCACCGTTCGTATTGTCCGGCGTGGTCGTCGGCCTGATCTTCTCGTGGTTCTACGATCCGACCTTCGGGCTGCTCGCGCTGATCGCCGGACACGGCATCCCGGTGCTCGGCGACGCGCGCTATGCGACGTTCGGCATCGTGTTCGCCGCGCTGTGGCCGCAAACCGCGTACTGCATGATCCTGTACCTCACCGGCCTCACGTCGGTGAACCCGGAGCAGATCGAAGCCGCGCGGATGGAAGGCGCGCGCGGTTTCGCGCTGTTGTGGCACGTGGTGCTGCCGCAGTTGCGGCCGACCACGTTCATGGCGATCGTCGTCACGGTGATCGGCGCGCTGCGCAGCTTCGACCTGATCTCGGTGATGACGAGCGGCGGCCCGTTCGAGAGCTCGACCGTGCTCGCGTATTACATGTACGACCAGGCGATCAAGTACTACCGGCTCGGCTATTCCGCGGCGATCGCGGTCGTGCTGTTCGCGATCATGCTCGTCTACATCGTGTTCCAGTTGCGCCGCATGCTGCGCAACGAGCAATAACCTGACCGGTGGCCATCATGTTTCCGACTCCCGTTGCTCAATGGAAGCTTGTCTCGCGCAGGCTGTACAAGTTGTCGCTGCCCGTTGCGCTGCTGATCTGGCTGCTGCCGATGATCGCGGTGTTCGTCACGTCGGTGCGCTCGACCGAGGAACTGGTCGAAGGTCACTACTGGGGCTGGCCGCGGCACTTCTCGATGATCGAAAACTATCGCGACGCGCTGACCACGTCGCCGATGCTGCATTACTTCTGGAACAGCGTGCAGATCACGGTGCCGTCGGTGCTCGGGTCGATCGCGCTTGCCGCGATGGCCGGGTTCGCGCTGGCGACTTACCGGTTTCGCGGGAATACCGCGTTGTTCGGGACGTTCGTCGCGGGGAATTTCGTGCCCGTGCAGGTGTTGATGATTCCCGTGCGTGATTTGTCGCTCAGGCTTGGAGTATTCAATACGGTCGAGGCGTTGATTCTCTTTCACGTCGCGTTTCAGACGGGGTTCTGCACGCTGTTTCTGCGGAATTTCATCAAGCAGTTGCCGTTCGAGCTGATCGAGGCGGCACGGATCGAAGGGGCCGGCGAGTGGACGGTGTTCTGGCGGATCGTGTTGCCGTTGATCCGGCCGGCGTTGGCCGCGCTTGCGATTCTCGTGTTCACGTTCGTGTGGAACGATTACTTCTGGGCGCTGTGTCTCACGCAAGGCGACGAGGCCGCGCCGATCACGGCGGGGGTAGCGGCGCTGAAGGGGCAATGGACGACGTCGTGGAACCTTGTCTCGGCCGGGTCGATTCTCGCCGCGTTGCCGTCGGTCGCGATGTTCTTCGCGATGCAGAAGCATTTCGTCGCGGGGCTGACGTTCGGGGCGACCAAAGGGTGAACGCGCCCTGACCGCCGATCGCGGATTCGGATCTCCCCCTCTTCATCGAGAGGATTGCCCGCTTCGGCGGGCTTTTTTATGGTTCTTCGTGGATTTCCGTGGACGTCGCTTGCCGACCCGGAGTTGCCGTTCAGGCTCACGTAATGAAAACGGCCGCTTTCGAGAGTACAAGCGGCATTGGCCGGCAGAGTTGGTGCGCACCAAGCACACCGCATCCCAGAGCAGGCTCATCAAAGCGGCTCTCTCCTCCCGAACGTCTCACGGACCGGGTGGAATGGTGCGCTGAGTCCAATCTTGCGGGTAATGCAGACTGGGTTCGGAGTTAGAACGTATGACGAACGCCGACCGCAAACGTATTGCCGGTGGGACGGGCGCTCAGCTTGTCGTAAGTGTAAATCGCGTAAATGTCCGTCCGTTTGGAGAGCAGGTGGTCGTAACCGAGAGAGGCGGTGTTGCGAAAGCTGTTGGTCGCATGAGTAGGTCCGGACCGTTGCGTACGTGCCCACTCTGCAAGCAGGAAGTCGGCCGGTGAGAAAGGGATCGACAACCCTGCTTCGTACGTGTGGCTGCCTGTCGGCGTACTCACGTCACTTGTCATCGCCCAGGCCCCGTAGAGCGTCACGAGCTTGAAGTCGTAGGCTGCACCCGCGAGATATGCGTACTGCGCGCCGAGCGGCCCTGCTGCGGTATACCGCACGCGCTGGCCGGACAGCACGGCCGTGAGACCGTGCCCTTGATAAGTCAAGTGAACCCCGAGGTTACCGATGCCAGGCGAACCCGCAACGCCGCCAAGGCCGTAGATGACTGTCGCGCCGAAACCCTTGAAGTTTGGGGTCGTGTATTTGGCGGTGTTATTCCACACCGTGTCGCCGATGATCGTGCCGCCATAATTGGCCACGAACGTCTGGACGACGAGCGGTGAAAAGACGACTGATGATCCGAATGGATTGACGAGGGATTCTGCTGTATAGGTCGGGTTCCGCTGCCGCCCGAAGGTCACCTGGCCGAAATCCCCGTTAAAGCCCACGTAGGCATTGCGCGACCAGAACGGGTCTGTCGCGTTGCGGCCCTGCGCGCCGTTTTGCGGCTGGAAAAAGCTCTCAAGGGCAAAGATGGCGCTGAGGCCGCCGCCGAGGTCTTCCTTGCCGCGGACGCCCCAGAACGAAGTGGTCAGTCCTCCGCTCCCCATCAGTACCGCAGACTGAGGCGTGTCGCTACGTTTGACACTCCCGACGTAGGTACCAACGAGCCCATAAAGCTGGACCTGCGAGCCGCTATCTGCGTGTGCATCGTCAGGCGTCAATGCCAGAGCTGAACCGAAAATTGCCGTCATCCCAAGCGTACCTACAACTTTCCGCGCACGAAGCCGGACCTTGACCCGATTTGTCTTTTCCATTTCGGTTGTCTCCATTCATATTCTTGTGAACGACTTCTTCTTGTGGCATCCCGTAGTAGTACTGATGGATAGCCTTTGAAGCAATGACGCTTCTTGCTAGCATGTCGCTGAAGCTAACGGTGTGACGAGTGAGGGGGCTCCTTCCCCTGAGTCATCCCAGGAGAAGGAGCCGTCATGATGCAAGTGGTTACGGGGAAATCTCTTCGAGCGCGCGATTGGTCGTCTCCACCATTCGTGTGGCGACGAAGAAGCCCACAACACTGACCACGGCAAACATGATGAATACCGCAGCGATGCCTTTCCCGGTCAATACGACGCCGACGATCGCGGGCGCGGCAGCAGAAGCGGCTCGCAGCCAGGACGTTGCGAGACCAGTACCGATCGCACGCATGCGGGTCGGATAGATTTCAGGGGTGTACAGGTACAGAAGTACAGTCGTGGTCGCCATCACAGCGTAGGCCGACGAACCCAGGAACATCACGGACCATGCGCTGCCTGCGCCATGAATGCCCAGAGTGGCGAGCAGGATTCCACTGACGATGAAGCAGGCCATGGCCCAGCGGCGGCGCCCTACCCGATCAATCAGCAACGCGCAAGCAAGCACCCCGCATGTGCTCAGGACGTTCGAGATGGACGCCATATGAAGCGACTCTTGCAGCGACAGATGGTAGACCGTCTTGTAGAGGCTTGGCAGCCAGTTGTTGATGCCATTGGCCACGAAATAGGAACTCGCCCAAAGTAACCACACGACGATGGTGCGTCCTCGGTAAAACGGCGAGAAGAGTTCTTTCCAAGTTCCTTTCTGCCTGGACTGGAGACCGTTCAGCAGGCCCACCACGCGCTCGTCGACCTCGGCCTTCTGCGTCTGCGTATCAAGGTTGCGCTTCGTCGTGCTTGACTCTAGCCGCTCGATGATGCGTTCAGCTTTATCGAAACGACCACGTGATATGAGCCACCGCGGCGATTCCGGAAGGCGTGCGATCAGGATCGCTACGACGATGCCAGGAATCCCCCCGATCAGGAACATATATTCCCAACCGAAGGTGGGGACAATGAACGCACCGAGCTGCGCTGCCGCGAGCAGACCCAACGGGAAAATGAGTTCGTACAGAATGAAGAAACGCCCCCGGCCATGCGCTTGAGACAGCTCGTTGATGTACGTGGCGGCCACGGGCACTTCTCCTCCCACGCCGATGCCCTGCAGGAAGCGCATCAGAAACAGCATATGGAAGCTGCCGGCGAAGGCGCATACCACGCTCATGGCTGACATGACGCCCACAGTGATTGTGGCGCTCGGCACACGCCCCAAGCGCTCGGCAAGCCAACCGAAGACCAACGCGCCTACGACCTGGCCAAGATAGCCGGAGGCGATCAGCACGCCGATCTGGCCCGGAGAAAGATGCCAAAGCCCCAGCAGTACAGGCAGGACAAAAGCAAGCGAAAGTGCGTCGAATGCGTCAAAGAGCGTCGCGCTGCCCATGACGATACGTGCTTTGGTGTGCCACTTGCAGAACGGCACGTTTTCGATGCGGAACAGCAGGTTCGCAGCACGCAGTTGCTCGCTCACGGGACGCGTTTCGCTCAGGGATTGACCAGGGCCGACGCCGTAGGCGGTCGAAGGGGTATTCATGCTGTCTCCTGAATAGCTGCATTTTATGGGCCTTCGGTTTTCTTCTTGTTTTGAAGCACCGTTCGCGTTCCTTTCGTGTTTTTTCGCGAAGTCGGTGCTTTTTGCGGTCGTTTCCCGATCCTGTTATGGCGACGAGCGAAATGAGTCTCGCGGGTCGCTGTTGGTGCTCAGCGCTGATAGCGAAGCGGGGCGGCGCTTCGCTAGCGTCATAACGGCTATGAATGCGCCGCGCCTGCGTCAGTCAACGAGGCCTGCCGAACGAAGCGCGTCTGCGATTTCAACGTCCGCGCCTTCTGCGAGCGGCAGCAACGGCGAACGCACCGTGGCGTGCTCGAGGATGCCGCGCGCCACGAGACCGTGCTTGAGTGCCACGGTGCCTTCCATGTGCGAGCCACGGTGGTACACGTTGCGCGTCACCGGCAACAGGCGATCATGGATCGCGCGCGCGGCCTGATAGTCTTTCGCCTTGCCTGCCTTGATCAGTTCGATGAGCGGCTCGGGAGCCAGTCCGCCGTAGCCGACGAGCGCGCCGTCGACGTCGAACATCGTGTGGAGCAGATACTCGTCGTGGCAGGTCAGGATTTGCAGGTCCGGGCGCTCGCGGCGGATGATGGGGATCTCAACGTCCCAGCGACGCATATTGCGCACGCCGTTTTTCATCGCAAAGACGCCCGGTTGTGCGGCGATTTCCAGCTGCGTTTCGAGGTTGTAGGTCGCCTTGGTGGCATCCGGGTACTGGAACAGGATGAGCGGCAGGCCGCTGCCTTCGTAGATCGCACGGTAGCGGTCTTGCGGTGCACCCTTCTGGTAGCCGAAGCGCAGCCAGCCGTGCGACGGATACACCAGACCGGCCGACGCGCCCGCCTCGACAGCGCGCTTCGCTTCGTCCACGGCGACTTGCGTACCTTCGAGCGTGATACCGGCGATGACCGGGATCTTGCCATCGACGGACTTCACGAAGCTTTCAATGACTTGGGCCTGTTCTTTCTGCGTCATGAACGTGCCTTCGCCAGCGTGGCCGAGCACCGTCAGACCTTTAACGCCTTCGATGCTGCCGAGCCAGGAACCCAGTCGTTGAATTGCTGCGTGGTCCACCGCTCCATCGCGGGTGAAGGGGGTAACGGGTGCCGGGACCAAACCGCGCAGATCGATCGCTTTCATAACGTCTCCAAATGTGAGCTTTTCCACTCCTCTTTCCGAGAGGAGAGCCCGCTGCTCGTTTCGCATCAAGCTGGAACAACGGTGCATGCGTTGCAGTGTAGGGATGACCGATTTATGCGGGAACTGCCTAATCGCACATTTCAGCTATACTTATTTGACATATCTTATTGAGGCTTGGCAGTGGACTACGCGGCTTGGAAGCTGTTTATCGACGCGGCGGAACTCGGCAGCTTGAGCAAGGCGGCCGTGGCATACGGGACCAGCCAGCCGCATATCAGTCGTCAGATCGTCGAGCTTGAGCAGTACTGCGGCGGTCGTTTGTTTCAACGCACAGGGCGCGGCGTGGTGTTGACCGATTTGGGAGCGCGGATTGCGCCGCGCGTCAGGACGTGGCTTGCCAGCACGGAGCAGTTGTCCAACGACATCCGCAGTTCGGCGAGTGAGCCAATCGGCGTGGTCAGACTCGGAATCTTGCCGTCCACCGCTCATCCGCTGGTCAGCACCTTGTACCATCGTCTTCGAGAGCGCTTTCCCTTGGTGCAGTTGCAGGTGCGAGAGGGCCAAGGGGCGGTGTTGGATACGTGGTTGGAAAACGGAAGTGTTGACCTTGCGATCCTTTTCCGAAATAGCCCGACGCCGAAAAACGGGGACGAGTATCTGGTCGAGGCGGCGACCTACCTGGTCGGCGCGGAAGGCGATCCTTTGACCAAAGACTCCACGGTTGCTTTTTCCAGGCTCGACGGAATTCCCCTCGTCTTTTTCTGTCGCCCCAATAGCTGGCGCGATCGGCTCGAACAAATCGCGGGGGAACACCGGGTCTGCCTGAATTTCGCGGCAGAAGCCGACTCGTTGAGTCTGCAGGGACACATCGTGGCAGACGGCGGCATCTACGCATTGCTCGGACCTTACGCGATTGCCAATCTTGAAAAGGAATGTCGGTTGCAGGCGTCAATGGTGGTTGAGCCGACCGTGTCGCGCTTCATTGCGCTGGCCATGTCGCCCCACGGCGAACTGACGCTGGCGTGCCGCACGGTGATGCAGCTCACCAAGGAGATCGCGCGGTCGCGCAACCTTTCTTCGGACCTTCGGCTGGGCGTGTCTGCTGCCTTCCTGCGCTCCATTTGAGGACTGTCAGGCGCGAGAATTGTGCGCTTCGCAATGTACTGTTGTTAGAATACGGGTAAATACTTACATTTTGGCGCATATACTTTGACGCTTCTAGCAGTACTTCAGATGAACCGACGCCAAAAAAATAGGTATGTGATGAAACAGATTTTCGTGGCGGCTGCACTTGCCTTGCTTGCCTCATTTCCGTTGCTTCGTTCGCCCAGACTGTCGCGCCGCTCACGCGCGCACAAGTGCGTGCCGAACTCACCAACCTTGAACGCGCCGGCTACAACCCCATCCCTGACGATGTAGAGTACCCGGCGCGGCTGCAGAAGGCTGAAGCCCGATTGCAAGCGGAACAAATGGCCTCGCAGCGCCAGGCTGCGAATCAGTCCGGCACGCAGCAACGCTAATTCGGCTCGCCGAAAGCCAGCCTAATCTCTGCGGGCAGCCGGACCCTGCCGGTCAGACAGATCTTTTCGAGCCTTAATGACGCTTAGCGGAGACCAGTCGCCGTTCGAATGTCATGGGACGGCAGTCGCGACAGTCCCTTGGTGGCCGAACACCGACGTTCCTCCCCGGCGTTCCCCGAAATTCCGCGATGAACCTTTTTTATGCGCAATTGCCGCCGAGGTAAAAGAGAAGCTCGGCGGCTTCGGTATGACGAAGCAATGACTGAGATCCCGGAAGGCGCATTTGACTGAGAACCCTCGAATAGCGTCATCCCGCCTGAAACGAGGGAAAAACGTCGTTGACGCCAGCATCGCTTGCCCACAGCGGCGCGCGTCAGAGCGACGCGGGCCGATTCATTGCCCCTCCCCTACACGCTCCCCGCCCCCTTCTCCCTCAACCGCGCATCCACCGCGCCGATATTCTTCTCGTGCGCGACCAGCATCAACGACAGCGCGTGATGAATATCCGGATCGGCCAGCGTCGGCAGCAGCGTCTGCAGTTTGCGCACGACCCAGCGTTGCCCGCGGTTCAGAAACGCCATCCGCTCGGCCAGATCATCGATCGCCATCGCCTTTTCATAGAATGAACCGGTCGCACGCGTAGGCATTGCACCGAGCGTCCGAATCGCGTCGACCAGCACGCTGCACCAGTGCGCCTCGTCCTGCCGAATATGCGCGATCAGCCGGTGGAGTTCGGCATCCTCAGTAACCGCTGCCGCAGTCTCGGATGCAACGCGCGCCCCCGCCCGCTCCGCCTCCAGCAATTCATCGAGCGCCGTGAGCAACGCCGCACGCGCCTCATCCACTTCACCAGCCGATGAAGCCGCGCTTGTCTCGACGATCGCCGCCGCATCACACACGATCCGGCGCAGCACCTCGCCGGCCGACTCGATCGCTCGAATTCGCGCGGCCCCCGTGCCCGCATACAACGCCATCGCCTCGAAATCACCAGTCATCGTACGCAACGGCGAGTCGGTGCTGAACAGATAGATGGGCCGCCCTTCCTCGTCGCCGATCACCACGCGCGCATCACTGAACGGATCACCGCGCTCGCCACGCGTGACACTCGACGGCAGCACGCGCACCCGCGCGCCGCGCGGCCAGTTGATGTGAAAGATATCGGTCAACAGCGTGTCGCCTTCACGCGCATCGACGATCCGCTGCTGGTGATACGCATGCGCGAACGATTCGTGCGTCGCGATGAACGCCGTACCCATCACCGCCCCCTGCGCACCGAGCGCCATCGCGGCGGCCACGTCGGCGCCGTCGACGATCCCGCCGGCCGCGAGCACCGGCAACCGCGTCGCGCGAATCACTTCAGGCAACAACTCGGCCAGCGGCCGATCACCACGCACGTGGCCGCCAGCCTCGCGCCCCTGAGCGATCAGCGCCTGCGCCCCGGCCGCCTCGGCCGCGCGCGCATCGTCGAGCGAACCCACCTGATGAACCACCCGCACGCCCGCATCGCGCAGACGCCGCACGACGCCCGGCATCACATCCCAGAACAACGCAACCACGGGCACACGCAACTCGATACACGCATCGATCTGCGCATTGAGCAATTCGGTCGGCGTCGACGCGGGAATCAGGTTGACGCCGAATGGCCGCTCGGTGGCCGCGCGCACCCGTTCGACCTCGCGCCGGATCAGCGCGACCGGCTCGCGCACCATCCCGAGAAAACCGAACCCGCCGGCGGCGCTCACCGCACTCGCGAGCTCCGCCCGCGCGACGCCGCCCATGCCCGCGAGCACGATCGGCCATGCACAGCCGAGCAGGTCGCAGACGGGGCGATGCAGGATCTGGACGGCGCGGGCCTCCGGCCCGTCGCCACGCGTCGGAATCGACATGCAGCGTCCTCCTTCAAGGATTGGCGGCGCGTCACGGTCAACCGCGAAGGCGCGTGTCGCGCAAGGGCGAAACGGGTCGTGTCGGGCCACGCATCAAATGGGTCACATTGTGACATATTGATCCATGAGACCGCGCGACCAGCGCAATATGCCTGATGCACGTCACGGCGCCAACGGCCACGCCGGTTCAAGCGGCTCAGGTCCATCCTTCAAGGCGCAGCGTCGAGCGCACGAGCCGCTGCTCCTCCGCTTCGATCTCGCGCAGATAATCGACGCACTGCCGGATATGCTCGCTCGCGGCCTTGCGCGCCTGGTCGGGCAACCGCCCGGTCACCGCGTTGTAGAGTCGCGCATGCTGCCGATCGATCTGCTTTTTCAGCGGCTCGCGGTGATAGAGATTGTTCACCGACGCGAACACGGAACTGAGCAGCAGATCCGTCAGCGACTGCAGCGTGTTGACGAGCACCGGATTGTGCGACGCCTCGCAGATCGCGAGATGGAACGCATGGTCGAGCTTCGCGCGCGCGGCCGGGTCGAGATCCTGCGCGTCGGCCGCGGTCATTTCCTCGTATCGGCGCTTGATCAGGATGAAGTCGGCGGGCGTGCCGCGCAGCGCGGCGAGCCGCGCGGCTTCGGTCTCGAGCATCCCGCGCACTTCGAACAGGTCGTACAGCGTGCGCGGCTGCGAGCCGAGCAGATGCATCATCGGCGAAACCTCGCGCTGCGGGGTCAGGCTCGCGACGAACGAGCCCTTGCCGTGCGTCGTGTCGATGATCCCGCGCGCGCGCAGCAGCTTCATCCCTTCGCGCACGGCCGTGCGCGACACGCCGAGCTTCTCGGTGAGCCGCCGCTCGGACGGCAGCGCCTGCCCGGCCTTGAGCACGCCGTCGACGATCAGTTGCTCGATCCGCTCGGCAACGACGTCGGCGACATTGCGCGCCGGCGCTTGTCGATCCTGCTTTTCCATACTGGTATGACCACTTTGGGCGAATGTCGTTGATTTTCTCACAATCCCTTGTTTGAATTGGGTTTTTCCCCTCGATCGATGCCCCTCGACAGGCACGTCTCGAAAAACTGGTATGACCACGCTGGCGACGTCTGGACATACCCCCTCCGCCCGCCAAGAATGCCGTCCATCCGGTGCGCCGCGCATGCCGCGGCCGCCTGCATGATGAAGAGGGTGGAGACGGAGACACACGATGAGTTTCACCTACGACGAACGGATCGACGGCCCGCTGGCGACCGTCGACCGCGACACACTCGTTGCCGCACTGCACGCGGCTGCGCCCGGCCTCGACGTGCTGCACGAGCGCGAGGCGCTCAAGCCGTTCGAATGCGACGGCCTCGCCGCATACCGCACGGTGCCGCTCGCGGTCGTGCTGCCCGACACGGTCGAGCAGGTGCGCGCGGTGCTGCGCGTCGCGGCCGCGCACAGCGTGCCGGTGGTCGCGCGGGGCGCGGGCACGGGCCTGTCGGGCGGCGCGATGCCGCTCGAAAAGGGCCTCCTGCTCGTCATGTCGAAGTTCAACAAGATTCTCGACATCGACCCCGATGCCGGCATCGCGCGCGTGCAGCCCGGCGTGCGCAACCTCGCGATCTCGCAAGCGGCCGCGCCGCACGGCCTCTACTACGCGCCCGATCCGTCGTCGCAGATCGCGTGCTCGATCGGCGGCAACGTCGCCGAAAACGCGGGCGGCGTGCATTGCCTCAAATACGGGCTGACGGTGCACAACATCCTGAAGGTCGAGATCCTGACGATCGACGGCGACACGCTCACGTTCGGCGCCGACGCGCTCGACGCCCCCGGCTTCGACCTGCTCGCGCTGTTCACCGGCTCGGAGGGGATGCTGGGCATCGTCACCGAGGTGACGGTCAAGCTGCTGCCGAAGCCGCCGAGCGTGAAGGTGTTGATGGCGAGCTTCGACGACGTCGCCGAAGCCGGTGCGGCGGTCGCGCGGATCATCGGCGCGGGCGTGATCCCCGGCGGGCTCGAGATGATGGACAACCTCGCGATCCGTGCGGCCGAAGACTTCATCCACGCGGGCTATCCGGTCGACGCGCAGGCGATCCTGCTGTGCGAACTCGACGGCGCGGCGACCGATGTCGACGAAGACGCCGAACGCGTCGCCGCGCTGCTGCGTGAGGCCGGCGCGTCGGAAATCCGCGTCGCGCGCGACGAAGCGGAGCGTCAGCGTTTCTGGGCCGGCCGCAAGAACGCGTTCCCGGCGGTCGGCCGCATGTCGCCCGACTACTACTGCATGGACGGCACGATCCCGCGCCGCGAACTGCCGCGCGTGCTCGAAGGGATCGCCGCGCTCTCGGCCGAATACGCGCTGCCGGTCGCGAACGTGTTCCATGCGGGCGACGGCAACATGCATCCGCTGATCCTGTTCGACGCGAACCGTCCCGGCGAGCTCGACCGCGCGGAGGCGCTCGGCGGCAAGATCCTGGAGCTGTGCGTCGCCGTGGGCGGCAGCATCACCGGCGAACACGGCGTCGGGCGCGAGAAGATCAACCAGATGTGCGTGCAGTTCAACGCCGACGAAATCACGTTCTTCCACGCGGTGAAGGCCGCGTTCGATCCGCGGCGCCTGCTCAATCCCGGCAAGAACATCCCGACGCTGCATCGCTGCGCGGAGTTCGGCGCGATGCACGTCCATCACGGCAAGCTGCCGTTTCCCGAACTGGAGCGCTTCTGATGCGACGCGAACGCGAACCCGAATCGATCGACGACAGCGCGGCGCTCGTCGCCCAGGTCGACGCCGCGATCCACGATCGCCAGCCGCTGCACATTCGCGGCGCGGGCACGAAGGCGTTCGTCGGCCGCGCCGTCGAAGGCCGCACGCTCGACGTGCGCACGCATCGCGGCATCGTCGCGTACGACCCGACCGAACTCGTCATCACCGCGCGCGCGGGCACGCCGCTCGCCGAACTCGACGCGATGCTCGACGCGGCGGGCCAGATGCTGCCGTGCGAGCCGCCGACGTTCGGCGGCGCGGCCACCGTCGGCGGGATGTTCGCGGCCGCGCTATCGGGGCCGCGCCGCCCGTGGGCCGGCGCGGTGCGCGACTTTGTGCTCGGCTGCCGCGTGATCACCGGCCACGCGAAACATCTGCGTTTCGGCGGCGAGGTGATGAAGAACGTCGCGGGCTACGACGTGTCGCGGCTGCTCGCGGGCAGCTTCGGCTGCCTCGGCGTCGTGACGGAGGTGTCGCTGAAGGTGCTGCCGAAGCCGCGCGCGACCGGCGATCTCGCGTTGCCGCTCACTGCGGGCGAAGCCGTTCAACGCGTCGCCGGGTGGCGGCGCGCGGGGCTGCCGCTCGCGGGCGCCTGCCACGCGAACGGCGTGCTGCGCGTGCGCCTCGAAGGCGGCGAGGGCTCGGTGAAGGCCGCGCGCGACACGATCGGCGGCGAGCGCATGGACGATCGCGACGACGGGTTCTGGGCGCGGCTGCGCGACCTGTCGCTGCCGTTCTTCGACGATCCCCGCCCGCTGTGGCGCGTGTCGGTGCCGGCCGCCGCGCCGCTCGATGCGCTCGCCGGTACGGTGCTCGTCGACTGGGGCGGCGCGCAGCGCTGGCTGAAAACCGACGCCGCACCGGCCGACGTGCAGCGGTTCGCCGCGCAGTGGGGCGGCCACGCGACCTGCTTCACGGCCGGCACGACGTCCGAGCCGTTCCAGCCGTTGCCGCCCGCGCTGCTGCGCGTGCATCGCCAGCTGAAGGCGCAGCTCGATCCGCATGCGATTTTCAATCCCGGCCGCCTGTACGCGGACGTCTGACGCCAACCCGACTTCGAACCGCCGATGCAAACCAATCTCAGCGAAGCCAGCAAGGCCCTCGACCGGGCCGACGAAGCGGAAGCGATCCTGCGCGCGTGCGTGCACTGCGGCTTCTGCAATGCGACCTGCCCGACCTACCAGGTGCTCGGCAACGAGCTCGACGGGCCGCGCGGACGCATCTACCTGATCAAGCAAATGCTCGAAGGCGAACCGTGCGGCGAGCGCACGCAGCAGCATCTCGACCGCTGCCTGACCTGCCGCAACTGCGAAACGACCTGTCCGTCCGGCGTGCGCTATCACACGCTGCTCGACATCGGCCGCGCGGAAGCCGAGAAACGCGCGCGGCGTCCGGCGCGCGAGCGCCTGCTGCGCGCCGGCCTGCGTCACGTCGTGCCGCGGCCGGCGACCTTCGCCGCGCTGCTGAAGGCCGGCCGCGCGCTGCGCCCGCTGCTGCCCGACGCGCTGCAGGACAAGATCCCGGCCACCGTGCCCGCCGCCATGCCGCGCCCGCCCGTGCGCCACGCCCGGCGCGTGCTGATGCTGGAAGGCTGCGTGCAGCCTTCCCTGTCGCCGAACACGAACGCGGCCGCCGCGCGCGTGCTCGACCGGCTCGGCATCAGCGTGACGCCCGCGCGCGAGGCCGGCTGCTGCGGCGCGACCGAATATCACCTGAACGCGCAGGATGCCGGGCTCGCACGCGCACGCCGCAACATCGATGCATGGTGGCCCGCGATCGCGGCCGGCGCGGAAGCGATCGTGCTGACGGCGAGCGGCTGCGGCGCGTTCGTGAAGGAATACGGCGACCTGCTGCGCTCCGACCCCGTCTATGCGGACAAGGCGCGGCGCGTCAGCGCGCTCGCGCGCGACCTCGCGGAAGTGATCGCGGCCGAGCCGCTCGACGCGCTGGCCGATGCGACGCAGCGCCGCGTCGCGGTTCATTGCCCGTGCACGCTGCAGCATGCGCAGCGGCTCGGCGGCGCGGTGGAGAGCATCCTGATGCGGCTCGGCTTCGATCTGACGAATGTCGCCGACGGCCACCTGTGCTGCGGCTCCGCCGGCACCTATGCGCTGACGCAGCCCGAACTCGCCACCAGGCTGCGCGACAACAAGCTCGACGCGCTCGAAGCCGCACGGCCGGACCTGATTGTCACGGCCAACATCGGCTGCCAGACTCACCTGAACGGCGCGGGCCGCACGCGCGTGCGCCACTGGATAGAGCTCGTCGACAACCGACTCGTCAACTGACCGCTGATTCCGGAGGAACGCCATGAAAACGAAGCCCGAACTCGAACTCGCCGACGTCGACCGCATGCTCGCCGCCGCCCGCGCGGAAGCCGAGCGTCACGGCTGGGCCGTGTCGATCGCCATCGTCGACGACGGCGGGCACCTGCTCGCGTTCGCACGCCTCGACGGTGCATCGGCGGCCAGCGCCTGCATCGCGCAGGACAAGGCGCGCGCGGCGGCGCTCGGCCGTCGCGAGACGAAGGCGTATGAGGATATGATCAACGGTGGCCGCACGGCGTTTCTGAGCGTGCCGCTGACGGGGTTGCTCGAAGGCGGCGTGCCGGTGACGGTGGAAGGCCGCATTGCGGGCGCGATCGGTGTGTCTGGCGTAAAGTCCGAACAGGATGCGCAGATCGCCCGCGCCGGCACACAAAGCGTCGCGGCCTGATCCGCGCGCGTTTTTCATTCCCCGGGAGGAATCACGATGATCGACCAAGCAGGACTGCAAGTCGCGCCAGCGCTGAGCCAGTTCATTGAAAACGAAGCACTGCCGGGCACCGGTATCGACAAGACCGCATTCTGGAGCGGTTTCTCGGCCCTGGTGCACGACCTCGCGCCGCGCAACCGCGAACTGCTCGCGGAACGCGACCGCCTGCAGCAGGAACTCGACGCGTGGCATCGCGCGCACCCCGGCCCGGTGCGCGACCATGCCGCGTATCGCGCGTTCCTCGAACAGATCGGCTATCTCGTGCCGGTCCCGTCGAACGTCGCGGCAGCCACCGCGCACGTCGACAGCGAGATCGCGACGCAGGCCGGCCCGCAGCTCGTCGTGCCGCTGTCGAACGCGCGCTATGCGCTGAACGCCGCGAACGCACGCTGGGGCAGCCTGTACGACGCGCTGTACGGCACCGACGCGCTGCCGGAGGACGGCGGCGCCGAACGCACCACGGCCTACAACCCGACGCGCGGCCAGCGCGTGATCGACTACGCGCGTGAAGTGCTCGACAACGCGGCGCCGCTCGCGAGCGGCTCGCACCGCGACGCACTGCGCTATCGCGTGGAGGACGGCCAGCTCGCCGTCGAAACCGGCAAGGGTGTCGTGCATCTCGCGCAGCCGGCGCAGTTCGTCGGCTATCAAGGCGCGGCAGGCGCACCGTCCGCGATCCTGCTGAAGCACAACGGCCTGCACCTCGAGATCCAGATCGATGCGTCGACCCCCATCGGCCGCGCCGATCTCGCGAACGTGAAGGACGTCGTGCTCGAAGCCGCGGTCAGCACGATCATCGACTGCGAGGATTCGGTCGCGGCGGTCGACGCCGACGACAAGGTCCAGCTGTATCGCAACTGGCTCGGCCTGATGCAGGGCACGCTGGTCGAGGAAGTCGCGAAGGGCGGCAAGACCTTCACGCGCCGCCTGAACGCCGATCGCGAATACACGACGCCGGCCGGCGGCACGCTGACGCTGCACGGCCGCTCGCTGCTGTTCGTGCGCAACGTGGGCCACCTGATGACCAACGGCGCGGTGCTCGACCGCGACGGCAACGAGATTCCGGAAGGCATCCTCGACGGCGTCGTCACGGTGCTGTGCTCGCTGCATGACCTGAAGGCGAAGCGCAACTCGCGCACGGGCTCGATCTACATCGTGAAGCCGAAGATGCACGGCCCGGTCGAAGTCGCGTTCGCCGACACGCTGTTCGCGCGCATCGAGGACCTGTACGGCCTGCCGCGCAACACGCTGAAGATGGGCATCATGGACGAGGAGCGCCGCACGAGCGTGAACCTCGCCGCCTGTATCGCCGCCGCCGCCGCGCGCGTCGCGTTCATCAACACCGGCTTCCTCGATCGCACCGGCGACGAGATGCACACCGCGATGGAAGCCGGCCCGATGATCCGCAAGGGCGACATGAAGTCGTCGGCATGGATCCAGTCGTACGAGCGCAACAACGTGCTCGCGGGCCTGTCGGCCGGCCTGCGCGGCCGCGCGCAGATCGGCAAGGGCATGTGGGCGATGCCGGACCTGATGCATGCGATGCTCGAGCAGAAGATCGCGCATCCGCGCGCCGGCGCGAACACCGCGTGGGTGCCGTCCCCGACCGCCGCGACGCTGCACGCGCTGCACTACCACCTCGTCGACGTGCAGGCTGTCCAGCAGGAACTCGAGAAGACGCCGTACGCCAGCGAACGCGACGCGCTGCTCGAAGGCCTGCTGACCGTGCCGGTCGTCGAACGCGCCGAGTGGAGCGAGGCCGAGATCCTGAGCGAAGTCGAGAACAACGCGCAGGGCATCCTCGGCTACGTCGTGCGCTGGGTCGAACAGGGCGTCGGTTGCTCGAAGGTACCGGACATTCACGACGTCGGCCTGATGGAAGACCGCGCGACGCTGCGCATCTCGAGCCAGCACATCGCGAACTGGCTGCGCCACGGCGTGATCACCGAGGCGTTCGTGCTCGACGTGTTCAAGCGGATGGCGCGCGTCGTCGATCAGCAGAATGCCGGCGACCCGAACTATCGCCCCATGGCGCCCGGCTATGACCAGTCGACGGCATTCAAGGCCGCGTGCGCGCTGGCCCTGCAGGGCACGTCGCAGCCGAGCGGCTATACCGAGCCGCTGCTGCATCGGTTCCGGCTCGCGTACAAGGCGCAGCAGCACGGCGCGTAAACCCTTGGCATGCGGGCTTTCCCGCATGCGGTTTCGCGAAACGGGCGGCCATCGTGGCCGCCCGTTTTTCATCTGCGAATTCATGCGGATACCGAAATGGATAATCGGTCCGTATCGCATGACCTCAAGTTCCTGCTTCACCGGCCGTTAAAGCAGTAAAACCGGCCAGCGTGGAATTCGCGCCGCTCCTGCCCCTGGCGCAAAGCCTTGCGCCGCAACGCTCCACGCGCGATTGGCAAGTGTCGGCCACGGCGATAAGTTGATCCGGATCAACGGTCCGCAACATTCTCCGCGCATACGAATACGCGCGTTATACTCGGATCAATCCGCGCCGCCCGATTCGTCGGATCGTCGGATCGCGGCCAAATCTTCCGGTGAACGGAGTGATTTTTGCGGTTTATCTGGCCGCAATCATCGATGATCGGCTCCCGTTCTCCGGTCGATCGGGCGGCATGCGCATCGGAGACCGCATACCGGATCGCCGCCGGCAAATCATACGAACAATCGCATCGGCCCGCCGCCTGGCGCAGATGCCCATCGATCCACGGACCATGGCAGAAACCGACTACGCAATGCCCAGCGAATCCGGTCTGACGGGCCGCATCGCCGCGCAATTTCGCCGGTTCCTGCTGCCGCACCTGATCTTCTATTCAGGGCTGCTGATCGCGCTGCTCCTGTTGCTGCTGTGCGCCATCGTGCTGTACGAAGGCCGTATCGACGCACGCGATATCGCGCGCACCACCCAGCAGAACATCGCGCTGATGGCGTCGTGGGACATCGAGCGCAACATCGAGATCTATTCGCTGTCGCTACAGGCGGTCGTCGACGGCTCGAACGATCCCGAAGTCGCCAGGCTGCCGCTGTCGCTGCGCCGCCAGGTGCTGTTCGACCGCGCGACGACGGCCAAATATCTCGGCGGCATCTACGTGCTCGACGCGAACGGTGACATCGCGGTCGACGGCATGAGCGATGTGCCGCGCAAGGCCAACTTCGCCAACGAACCGTATTTCACGGTGCACCGCGACCGCCCGGACGTCGGCCTGTACATCAGCGATCCGTACCATTCCCGACTGCGCGGCGGCTCGCTGAGCATCGCGCTCAGCCGGCGTATCACGCGGCCCGACGGGTCATTCGGCGGCGTCGCCGTGATGTCGATCCGGCTCGAATATTTCCAGAACCTGTTCTCGCGCCTGGCGCTCGGCGATCGCGGCTCCGTCGCGCTGATCAACACCGACGGCCGGATGGTCGCGCGCAAGCCGTACGATCCGGCGATCGTCGGCCGCGACATCAGCAAGGCCAGCACGTTCCGGCACTTCATGACCGCGAACGAGGGCAGCTTCGCCGATACCGCGTCGATCGACGGCGTGCGGCGCCTGTACGTGTTCCGGCATCTCGAAAACGTGCCGCTGATCATCATGGTCGCGCGCTCGGAAGCCGACACTTACGCAGCGTGGTACGACCGTGCGATCCCGATCGGTTCGGCGATGGTCATGCTCGCGCTCGGCTTCGCCAGCTTGTCGCTGCTGCTCGACGTGCAGCTGCGCAAGCGGCACCGTGCGGAAACCGAACTGCAGGCGCTCGCGCGCACCGACGGCCTCACCGGCCTCGACAACCGCCGGATGCTCGACGTCACGCTCGCGCGCGAATGGCGCCGCGCGGCACGCTCGCAACACGCGCTGTCGCTGCTGTTCGTCGACGTCGATCACTTCAAGCGCTACAACGACACGCAAGGCCACCAGGCCGGCGACGACGCGCTCGCCGCGGTCGGCCGCTGCATTGCGGGCTGCCTGCGGCGCCCGGCAGACTATGCGGCCCGCTACGGCGGCGAGGAATTCGTCGTCGTGCTGCCCGACGTCGACACGCCCGGCGCCGTGACGATCGCCGAAGCGATCCGCACCGGCATCCTCGATCTCGGCATCCGGCACGCCACGGGCTCGTCCGACCGCCTGACCGCGAGCATCGGCGTGACGACCTGCTACCCGGAACGCGACGACAGCATCCAGGCCGCGCTGAAGCTCGCCGACGACGCGCTGTACCGGGCCAAGGAACGCGGGCGCAACCGGGTCGTCGTGCAGACGGCCGAGAGCCTGGATCGCACGCCGCGGCGCGCCTGAGCCACGGCAGGCCGCCGCCCCGCCGACCCCGGGCGAAATCGCCGACAATGTCGGCTCGCCGCCGCGCGACACATGTGCCGGCCGGCCCGCGCCCGCTTCACACCACCATGAGACTCAAGGCAAAGATTTTCCTCCTGGCCATCGTGCCATTCCTGCTCGCGATCGCCGGCATCGGCTTCGGCGTGCGCCAGCAGGCGACGTCGCTCGCGCGCACGCAGCATGCGACGATCCAGACCGCCTACCTGTCGAGCAAGGAAGTCGAGCTGAAGCATTACGTCGAGCTCGCGACGAGCGCGATCATGCCGCTGTACGACGCGAGCGGCCGCAATGCGCGCGACGACGCGCTGCTGCGCACCCAGGCGCTCGCGATGCTGCAGAAGATGGATTTCGGCCCCGACGGCTATTTCTTCGTATATGACCTGCACGGCAATGCGCTGATGCATCCGCGCGAGCCCGAGCGCGTCGGCCACAACTACTGGTCGATGCGCGACCCGCAGGGCGCGCTGACGATCCAGCAGTTGATCGGCGCCGCGTCGCACGGCGGCGGCTACGTGCGCTACACGTGGCAGCGGCCGTCGACGGGCAAGCTCGCGCCGAAGCTCGGCTACGTCGTCGCGCTCGAACGCTGGGGCTGGATGGTCGGCACCGGCATCTATCTCGACGACGTCGACAACGCGTTGCAACGCATCGACGCGCGCGCGTCCGCGAACATCGAGCGGACGATGAGCTGGCTCACCGCGATCGCGCTGACTGGCGCGGCCGCGATCGCCGTCTGCGCGCTGGTGCTGAACGTCAGCGAGTCGCGCAGCGCCGACGCGAAGCTCAAGCAGCTCGCGCAGCGTGTCGTCGAATCGCAGGAACAGGAGCGCGAGCGGCTGTCGCGCGAACTGCATGACGGGATCAGCCAGATGATGGTGTCCGCGAAGCTGATGCTCGAATCCGCGCTCGCGCGCTTCGAGCGCGGTGCGACGCGCATGCCCGAAGCCGAGCAGGCGCTCGCGTCGGGTGTCGGACGTCTCGGCGAGACGCTGCGCGAAGTGCGGCGCATCTCGCATGCGCTGCGCCCGGCGATGCTCGACGATCTCGGCCTCGCGGCCGCGCTCGAGCAGCTCGTGCGCGAACTCGGCGCGGAAAGCGGCATCGACATCGGCTATACGCAGGTGGCGCACAGCGGCGCGCGGCCGTTGCCCGCGCCGGTCAATACGGCGCTGTTCCGGATCGCGCAAGAAGCGCTCAGCAACATCGTGCATCATGCGCAGGCGTCGCGCGCGGCCGTCACGCTCGACGTCGGCGCGCATTCCGCCACGCTGACCATCGCCGACAACGGCTGCGGCTTCGATGCCGAGCGGTCGCAGACCGATGCGCGCCGCGGCATCGGGCTGCGCAACATGCGCGAGCGCCTCGACGCGCTCGGCGGCACATTGACGATCACGTCGCAGGTCGGCCACACCGTCGTGGCCGCGCGCGTGCCGCTGCGCGCCGCCTGACCACGCGCCCCATAACCGGAGACCTTTGCCCATGAGCGCCCCCGACACCGCCCGGCCCGCCGCCCGACTGCTGCTTGTCGACGATCACCCGCTGGTGCGCGACGGCCTGCGGATGCGGCTCGAGGCGGCCGACCTGTCCGTGGTCGGCGAAGCCGGCAACGCGGACGAGGCGCTCGCGCTCGCCGCGTCGCTCGAGCCCGATCTCGCGCTGATGGACGTCGGCATGAACGGGATGAACGGCATCACGCTCGCCGGCGTCTTTCACGAGCGCTTTCCGGGGATTCGCGTGCTGATGCTGTCGATGCACGACAACGTCGAATATGTGACGCAGGCCGTGCGCGCCGGCGCGAGCGGCTATCTGCTGAAGGATTCACCCGCGAGCGAGATCGTGCGCGCGATCGGCGCGGTGCTCACGGGGCAGACGTTCTTCAGCGAAGGGCTCGCCGCGCGGATGATCCAGGCGAGCGCGACCGCGTCGCCGCTCGACCGCCTGACGCCGCGCGAACGCGACATCCTCGATGCGCTGGCCGAGGGGCTGTCGAGCAAGCAGATCGCGCAGCAGACGGGGCTCTCGGTGCGCACGGTGGAAACGCACCGGCTCAATCTGAAGCGCAAGCTCGAGATCGAGGGGCAGGCGGAGCTGATCAAGTTCGCGGTCGAGCATCGGCGGCGGTAGCCCCGACACCGGCGTTGCGTCGTGCCGAACATGACGCCGCCACCGCGAACCCGCAACGAAAAGGGCGCCCGAGGGCGCCCTTGATGCATGCCGACATGCTGCACAGCCGGCCGACTGGCGGCGATCAGTTCGTCCGCGAGTTGTGCTTCTGCAGATACGCGATCAGGCCGTCGATGCCGCCCGACGCGAGCTGGCTCTTGAACTGGCCCTGGTAGACCTGGATCAGCCACGCGCCCGACATGTCGATGTCGTAGATTTTCCAGTCGTTACCGACCTTGCCGAGGCGATAGCCGACCGACTGGCTGTCGCCCGGCGTCGTGACCGTCGACTGCACCAGCGCATCGGCGCCCGACGCGCCGCCGGCCTTGAACGAGAACTTCGCGTCCTGGCCGCCGAGCTGCGCGAGCGACGCGGCATAGGTGCGCGTCATCAGCAGCTTGAACTGCTTGTACAGCTCCTGCTGCTGTTGCGGCGTCGCCTGCTTCCAGGCATCGCCGACCGCGATGCGGGTCGTGCGTTCGAAGTTCGTCGCGGGCAGGAAGCGCTGCTCGACGACTTGCGTGACTTTCGCCATGTCGCCGCCGCGCGCGCCCGGGTCGGCCTTCATCGCGTTGACGGTGCCTTCGACCGCATTGCGGACGATGTCGACGGGCGCGCTCTGCGCGAAAGCGGAAACCGACACGGCAGCCGCCGCGACGAAAGCAAAGAGATGACGTTTCATACGGATATCGCACTCGATGAGAAAAAACGGCCGGCGGATTGCATCGGTAGCATTGGCCGGTGGGTCGAAGTATAGCGGCCTGGCGGCCGGCCTGCCGCGCGGTGACCGACTGTTACCTTTCAACCCCTTTTGTCACAGGCCCCGTCGCGGCGCGACGCCAGTCGATTATGTAAGCATCCCCATACAAATCGCCGGGCCCCGCGCGCCGATTCCTGCGCTGCGGAGCAAATATCCTTCCCGCCCCTTTACGCTCCAACGTCGCGACCGACGCCACGTTGCGCCGGTATACTCGTTGTTTTGTCCTTGCCAGCCCCTCCCCGCCGCCACATGGTGACATCTCTCATCGTCCGACTCGTCGCATGGTCGGTACGCCGCCCCGTCTGGGTCGTCGTGCTGTCGCTCGTCGTCGCCGTCTTCAGCGGCGTCTACGTCGCGCAGCACTTCAAGATCAACACGGACATCAGCAAGCTCGTCGATGCCGAACCCCAGTGGGCCGCGCTCGGCCAGGCCGTCGACAAGGCCTTCCCGCAACGCAACGGCACGATCCTCGCGGTGGTCGAGGCCCCGGCACCCGAATTCGCAACCGCCGCCGCGCATACGCTCACCGAAGCCCTGCAGAAGCAGGCCGACGCCGGCCGCATCGGCCAGGTCGCCGAACCCGGTGGCGGCCCGTTCTTCGAGCACAACGGGCTGCTGTTCCTGTCGCCGCAGGAAGTGTCGGACACGACGACACAGCTCGCGAGCGCGCGGCCGCTCGTCAACGAACTCGCGAAGAACCCGAGCCTGACCGGGCTCGCGACCACGCTGTCCACCACGCTCGGCCAGCCGCTCCTGACCGGCCAGGTGAAGCTGCCCGCGATGGCGAAGCTGCTCGCGCGCAGCGCCGCGACGGTCGACGACGTGCTGGCCGGCAAGCCCGCCGCGTTCTCGTGGCGCGGGCTGGTCGACAGCGATGCCGCGCGCCAGCCGGCCCGCGCGTTCGTCACGGTGCAGCCGGTCGTCAACTACGGTGCGCTGAAGGCCGGTGCCGAGACGACCCAGGTGATCCGCGACACGGCGAAAGCGCTCGGCCTCGAGCAACGCTACGGCGCGGTCGTGCGGCTGACCGGCGAACAACCGCTCGCCGACGACGAATTCGCGTCGGTCGAAGACGGCGCCGCGCTCAACGGCGCGCTCACGCTCCTCGCCGTGCTCGTGATCCTGTGGCTCGCGCTGCGCTCGAAGCGGATGATCGGCTCGGTGCTCGTCACGCTGTTCGTCGGCCTCGTCGTGACCGCGGCGCTCGGCCTTGCGATGGTCGGTTCGCTGAACATGATCTCGGTCGCGTTCATGGTGCTGTTCGTCGGCCTCGGCGTCGATTTCTCGATCCAGTACGGTGTGAAGTACCGCGAGGAACGCTTCCGCGATCCGCGCATCGATCACGCGCTGATCGGCGCCGCGCACTCGATGGGCATGCCGCTCGCGCTGGCCACCGCGGCCGTCGCGGCGAGCTTCTTCTCGTTCATCCCCACCGCCTATCGCGGCGTGTCCGAACTCGGCCTGATCGCAGGCGTCGGGATGTTCGTCGCGCTGCTCACCACGCTCACGCTGCTGCCGGCGCTGCTGCGCCTGTTCGCGCCGCCGGGCGAATCGAAGACGCCGGGCTTCCCGTGGCTCGCGCCGGTCGACGACTACCTCGATCGCCATCGCAAGCCGATCCTGATCGGCACGCTCGTGGTCGTGATCGGCGCGCTGCCGCTGCTCGCGTTCCTGCACTTCGACTTCAATCCGCTGCATCTGAAGGATCCGAACAGCGAATCGATGGCGACATTGCTCGCGCTGAAGGATTCGCCGGAAGCGGCCGTCAACGACGTCACGCTGCTCGCGCCGTCGCTCGCCGAGGCCGACGCGGCCGCGAAGCGCCTCGACGCGCTGCCGGAAGTGGGCCGCACGACGACGCTGTCGACCTTCGTGCCGGCCGACCAGCCGGCCAAGCGTGCGGCGATCGCCGCCGCCGCGAGCGACCTGCTGCCCGCGCTGACGCAGCCGGCCGCGCCGCCCGCGACCGACGCGCAGCGCGTCGCCGCGCTCAAGCGCGTGTCGGACCTGCTGAGCTACGCGGCCGAAGATCACCCGGGCCCGGGCGCGGCCGCCGCGCAGCATCTGTCGGCATCGCTCGCGAAGCTCGCCGCCGCGGATGCCGCGACGCGCGACCGCGCCGAACGCGCGTTCTCCGACACGCTGCGCATCGCGCTCAATCAGCTCGCGACGCTGCTGCAACCGCAGGACATCACGCGCGAATCGCTGCCGCCGCAGCTCGTGCGCGACTGGATCGCGCCGGATGGCCACGCGCTCGTGCAGATTTCGCCGAAGGTGCCGACGGGCGTCGATCCGAACGACGACACGATGCTGCGCCGCTTCGCGAAGGCGGTGAAGGCCGCCGAGCCGGGCGCGATCGGCGGCCCGATCTCGATCCTGCATTCGGCCGACACGATCATCAACGCGTTCCTGCATGCGGCGCTGTGGTCGATCCTGTCGATCACGATCCTGCTGTGGATCACGCTGCGACGCTTCGGCGACGTGCTGCGCACGCTGGTGCCGCTGCTCGTGTCGGGGCTCGTCACGCTCGAGATGTGCGTCGTGCTCGGCATGTCGCTGAACTTCGCGAACATCATCGCGCTGCCGCTGATGCTCGGCGTCGGCGTCGCGTTCAAGGTGTACTTCGTGATGGCATGGCGCGGGGGCCAGACGGGCCTGCTGCATTCGAGCCTCACGCACGCGGTGCTGTTCAGCGCCGCGACGACGGCAACCGCCTTTGGCAGCCTGTGGCTGTCGCATCATCCGGGCACGTCGAGCATGGGCAAGCTGCTCGCGCTGGCGTTGACCTGCACGCTGATCGGCGCCGTGGTGTTCCAGCCCGTCCTGATGGGCAAACCGCGCGTCAAACGCGCCAAGAACCAATCGCAAGGAATCAATGAATAAGGTGCGAATCATTGCGGCGACCGTTGCCGCCACCGCAGTGCTGTCCGGCTGCGCGACGGGACCGAACCGCAACCCCAATGACCCGCTCGAGCCGATGAACCGGGCGATGTACAAGTTCAACGACACCGTCGACACGAACATCGCCCAGCCGATCGCGAAGGGGTACCAGAAGGTCACGCCGACGCCCGTGCGCACCGCGATCAGCAACTTCTTTTCGAACCTCGGCGATCTCGGCAACATCGCGAACAACCTGCTGCAGCTCCGCATCACCGATGCAACCGAGGATCTGATGCGCGTGGCGATGAACTCGGTGTTCGGCGTCGGCGGCCTGATCGACATCGCGACACCGGCCGGGCTGCCGAAGCATCATCAGGATTTCGGGCTGACGATGGCGCGCTGGGGCGTGCCGTCCGGCCCGTACCTCGTGCTGCCCGTGTTCGGGCCGAGCACGATCCGCGATGGCGTCGGCCGCGCGGTGGACGTTCGCTTCAACCTGCTCAACTACATCGAGCCGGCCGTGCGCAATCCGATGTACATCGCGCAGTTCATCAGCGCGCGTTCGGACCTGCTCGGCGCAACCGACCTGCTGAAGCAGGCCGCGCTCGATCCGTATTCGTTCGTGCGCGACGCATACCTGCAGCAGCGCAAGTCGCTGACGTATCGCAGCCAGTCGTCGTCGGGCACGCTGCCGACCTACACCGAGCCGGGTGAATCGGGCGCCGTGCCGGCGGCCACGCCGGCCGTGCCGGGGTTGCCGAACTACGAGGATCCGGGCGAGGGTGCCGCACCGAACAACGCGCCGGCTGCGCCGGGGTTGCCGAAGTATGACGATCCGGGTGCGGACGGCGCGACGCCTGCGAGTACGCCTGCGAGTACGCCTGCGAGTATGCCTGCGAGCGCGCCTTCGAGTGCGCCTGCAGCGGCGCCGGCGGCTGCATCGGCCGGGGCGACGACCGCGCCGGCCGCCAACGGCGCGCCGATCGCGCCGGCGATGCCGACGGTGCCCGCGAGCGGTCCGGCCGCGCAGTAACGCGCACGGCATCCGCCCGCAAGCCGAAGAGCGCTGCATCATGCAGCGCTCTTTTTTTTGCGTGTCCGGAAAACGAAAAAGGGGAGGGGGAGAGGAGAAGCCGAACGCGGCGAGCGCCGCTCAGACGATCCGCATCGCGCCCGCACGTTCGAACGCGTGCCGCGCCTGGATCAGCGTCGTGCGCGCCGCGCGCGCATCGCCCGCGACCTGCAGCAACGGACCAAGCTGCGACGGCTGCTTCAGCAGCTCGCGCAGGATCGGCAGAATGGCCGTGCTGCCGTCGTCGCGCAGGCCGGCCGTCGCCGCGCGCGGCAGCGTGCGCCACGCAGGGTCGACGATCGCGCGGCACACCGCGAACGGCACGCCGCGCGACGCCGCGAAGGCCGCGGCGATATGCGATTCCATGTCGACGGCAAGCGCGCCCTTCGTGCGATGCAGCGACGCCTTTTCCTGCTCGCTGACCACCGGCGCGCCGACTGCCGCCATCGTGCCGCGCGTGACGCGCGCCCACACCGGCGTGTCGTGCAGCGCGGCGACGAGCCGCGCGCTCCAGCCCGGATCGGTCTGCACGCGGCCGAACGGCCCGTCGATCGCGTCCGCGATCACGAGCGCGCCCGGCGCGAGATCGGGTGCGAGCCCGCCCGCCGTGCCGAAGCTCACAATGCCCGCGCAACCGCGCGCGGTCGCCTCTGCCAGCGCGCGCTCGAGCCGGTCGGCCCGCGCCGCGAACACGGCCTCGACGCCGTGACCGCGCGCGATGCGTGCCTCGAATGCCATCCCCGTGACGGCGATGACGGGCAACGTGCCGTTGTGCTGCGCCGGTGCCACGCGTTACATCCCGACCGTCACGCGCGTCGCATTGGCGCGCTTCAGGTTGCGATAGCGCGCGAGCGCCCACAGCGGGAAGAACTTGCGATACCCGTGATAGCGCAGGTAGAACACGCGCGGGAAGCCGGTCGCCGTGAAGCGCGTCTCGTCCCACAGGCCTTCTTCGTTCTGCTGCGCGATCAGGTAGTCGACGCCGCGTGCAACGGCCGGGTTGTTCACCTCGCCGGCCGCCATCAGGCCGAGCAGCGCCCAGGCCGTCTGCGACGCGGTGCTCGGCGCCTGCTCGAAGCCGCGGTAATTCAGCTTGTAGCTGTCGCCGTCCTCGCCCCAGCCGCCGTCCTTGTTCTGGATCGACAGCAGCCACTGCGCGCCGCGCTTCACGCGCGGATCGTCCGGCGTCAGGCCGGCCGCGTTCAGCGAGCACAGGGCCGTCCACGTGCCGTACACGTAGTTCATCCCCCAGCGGCCGTACCAGCTGCCGTCCGGTTCCTGTTCCTTCAGCATGTAGTCGAGCGCGCGACGGGCCGGCTCGCTGTTCAGCGCACTCTCGCCAAGTTGCGACAGCATCGACAGGCAGCGGCCCGATACGTCCGAGGTCGGCGGATCGAGCAGCGCGCCGTGATCCGAGAACGGGATGTTGTTCAGGTAGTACTGCGTGTTTTCCGGTTCGAACGCGCCCCAGCCGCCGTCGCTACTCTGCATGCCGACGACCCATTCGCGCGCGCGCGCCATCGATTCGCGATACGTATCCGTCTGCTTGAGCTTCTGCGCACGGTCCATCGCCATCACGACCACCGCCGTGTCGTCGACGTCCGGATAGTGCGCGTTCGCATACTGGAACGCCCAGCCGCCCGGCCGCACGTTCGGGCGGCGCGAGATCCAGTCGCCGCGCACGTCGAGGATCTGCAGCGGGCGCAGCCAGTCGAGGCCGCGCAGCACGGCCTCCTCGGCACGCGCGTCACCGGTTTCGAGCAGCGCATGCGCGACAAGCGACGTGTCCCACACCGGCGACAGGCACGGCTGGCAATACGCTTCGTCCTCGTGCACGACGAGCAGCTTCTCGATCGACTTGCGCGCGATCGCGCGGTTCGGATGATCTTCCGCATAGCCGAGCACGTCGTACATCATCACCGCGTTGGCCATCGCCGGATAGATCGCGCCAAGGCCGTCCTCGCCGTTCAGGCGCTCGTCGACGAACGACACGGCCTGGCGGATCGCGCGTTCGCGCGTGTAGCTCGGGAACAGGCCGTCGACCGCGCGCAGCGCGTGGTCGACCACGCGGAAGAACGCGAACCAGCCAGGGCTCTGGTGGCCCTGGCGCGGCAGCAGGCCGGCGTTGACGGGCGGGTCGATGAACAGCTCGTCGATGCGCACGCCGCGCGGGTTCTTCGCGATCGGACGCTTCGCGTTCAGCACCAGCAGCGGCACGATCACGGTCCGTGCCCAGTACGACACCTTCGACAGGTGGAACGGGAACCATTGCGGCAGCAGCATGATCTCGACCGGCATCATCGGCACCGCGCGCCACGGAATCGCACCGTACAGCGCGAGCTGGATCCGCGTGAACACGTTCGACATCTCGGCGCCGCCCATCGCGTGGATCGCACGGCGCGCGCGCTGCATGTGCTCGGCGTTCTCGTCGTCGCCAATCACCTTCAGCGCGAAATACGCCTTCACGCTCGCGCTGATGTTCGGCGCGCCGTCGGTGAACAGCGGCCAGCCGCCGTCGGCCTGCTGGATGCGACGCAGATAGCGGCCGATCTTCTGTTCGAGCTCGAGGTTCGGCGTCTCGCCGAGATAGTGGACGAGCAGTATGTATTCGGCGGGAATCGTCGAATCGGCTTCGAGTTCGTAGACCCAGTGTCCGTCCGCGTTCTGCGCGGCCAGCAGCGCGTCGGTCGCGCTGGCGACAGCCGCGTCGAGTCCGGCCGGCACGGTGCCGGCGGACAGGTTAGCCATATCGGTGAGATCGTTCATCGGTCCCTCTCTTATTGTGTCTGGAGCACGTCCGCGGCCAGTTGGCCGGAACGGATCGCGCCCTCGATCGTGGCGGGCAAGCCGGTGGCAATCCAGTCGCCCGCCAGCACGAGATTGGTCCAGCGCGTACGCACGGCCGGACGTTTCATTTCCTGCGACGGCACCGCCGCAAACCCCGCGCGCGGCTCGACGACGAGCTGCCACGCGGGGAGGGTTTCCGGGTTCGCGCCGGTCACGCGCGCGACGTCTTCCCAGATGCGCCGCGCGAGCACATCGCGCGGCATGTCGAGCCAGCGGCCCGCGTCGCGGATCGTCGCCGCGAGCGGACCATCGCCTGCGCGCACCGCGTCGACGATGCCGTTGACGACGGCCGTCTGCAGCGGGCTGCCCGCCGGTGTATCGACCGCGAAATACGCGGTCACGACCGCGCTGAACGTGTCGGGCGCGGTGAGATCCGGGACGAGCGGCTGCGCGACCTCGGGCGGCACTGCCAGCACGACCGCGTCACCCGGCGCGAGATCGACACGCTCGCCGCCGATCGCGACCGCATCGACCGCGTTGCCGTGCGCGCCGAATTCGAACGCATCGAGGCGCGAGTTCAGGCGGATCTGCGCGCCGCCGTGCTGCAGCATCCGCAGCGCCGGTTCGACGAATGCGCTGCCGAGGCCGTGGCGCGCGACGAGCGGGCGCCAACCGGGGCCGCCCGCGGCAAACATGCCGCACAGTGCCGCGCGCGCGAGCTCGGCGCTCGCGTGGCGCGGTTCGACGTTCAGCACCCCGAGAAAATACGGCCGCAGCCAACGATCCCACAGCACGCCGTCGCATCGCATCGTCTGTGCGAGTGAGCGCCCGGTGCGCGCGAACGCGAGCGACGCCAGCGCGAGGTAGTCGACCGGCGTGGTGCCCGGCGCACGCGACGCGGCATCGAACACCCACGACGGCCAGCGCCCGTTGCCGAAGCGCAGCGTCCAGCGCTGCTGCGACGCGACGTCGATCACCGGATATTCAGGCAGTGCGGGCCCCGTGAGCTGATCGGCCGCGCCGATCGCGCGCAGGTAGCGCTGCGTCGCGGACTGCCCCGCGAAGACCTGGTGCAGCCCGCCGTCGAGCGTCGTGTTCAGCGTCTCGTCGAACCACGAGCGGCAGCGGCCGCCAGCATGCGCATGCGCGTCGTGCAGCACGATGCGCCGCCCGCGGCGTTGCAGCTCGACGGCAGCCGACAGGCCCGCGAGTCCTGCACCGATCACGTGGACGGTTCTGGGCATTGGCTCAGAACAGCGCGTAGCGCGCGGCGATCATCAGCATGCGCGCCTTCGGCTTGCGCAGCGGCACGCGCGGGGCGGCGAAGCCACGCGCGATCGCGGCTTCCAGAATGCAGCGGTACGCGCCTGACATGATGCGCGGCGCCTTGACCTGCGCGCGCGTGCAGCGATCCATCACGGCGTCCGCCGCGCGGAAATGCTCGAGCGCACGCTCGACGAGCGTTGCGCACACGCGCGGCAGCGCCGGGTCGCGCACGATCGTCGCCGGATCGGTGATCGCGATGCCTTCGCGCGCGAGCAGCTCGCGCGGCAGGTAGCAGCGGTTGATCGCCGCGTCGTCGTCGATGTCGCGCAGGATGTTCGTCAGCTGCAGCGCGCGGCCGAGGTGGTGCGACAGCTCGATGCCTTCCGCCTCCGGGATCCCGAAAATCCTCACCGACAGACGGCCGGCCGCACTCGCCACGCGATCGCAGAACAGGTCGAGCGTCGGTTCGTCCGGCGCGCAGATGTCCTCGGCGGCGTCCATCGCCATCCCGTCGATCATCGCGTGGAAGTCCTCGCGCTTCAGGTCGAATGCGCGGATCTCGCGCTCGAGCGCGACCAGATGGCGCGGCGGCTGGCCGGCGAAGCACGCGTCGATGTCCGCGCGCCAGCGATCGAGGCCCGCGTTGCGCTCGGCGCGCGGCAAGTCGCTGTCGGCGATGTCGTCGACCGCGCGGCAGAACGCGTAGACCTGGAACATCGCGTCGCGCTGCACCGCCGGCAGGATGCGCATCGCCAGATAGAAAGAACTGCCCGATGTGACGGCAGCGGCGTCGGTTTCTTGTTCGTCCACGACGAGATTGGAAACGGCCAAGACGAGCTCCACGGAGACACCCACGCGGGGCGATTGAAGAAGCCATGCCCGGCTGGGTTGGTCAGGGCGTCAAATGCGTGCGAGATATGCGAACGATCGACGCAGACAGGCACAAATTACCGGCCGGATGCCGGAATTGGGCGAAAGTATAGCAATCTTTGAAGTTCGAAGGGCGGAGACGCGCCGCGCCCGGCAGGCCGTCAGGGGGCTCGGGCCTGCGTGGCCGGGCGCGCCCGAGAGCGGCGTCGCGCCGCCCGTCAGCCGTAGACGATGTCGCGCTGCAGATCGAGCGCAATGAGCCCCATTTCACGGGTCAGCTGCAGCATCGAGCGGCGTTCGAGGCGCGAGCCCATGAAGCTCGTCACGCGCCCGTCGGGGTCCGCCGTAAACTGGAACGACGGGCCGCCGGTGCCGAACCACGCGCCCGGCACGTCGGGCGACTCCTGCCAGTCGATCTGCTCGAACACGCGCGCGATCCCCGCGCGCACCACGTCGCCAGGGCCGATCGGCGGCGCGATCTCGCCCAGGTCGTCGAGCGAATAGGGGCCAGGCTTGTCCGGCCGCCGGTAGAAGAGGTAGTCGACGTTCATGGGGCGCAATCGGAAGCAAAGCGTCAAATTAGCGCGCTTCGGCGCAAATTCAAATCAGATCAGGACGAATTGTGGCCTGAACGAGACAAAAGGGCCGCATCGCGGCAGCCGATCCGGGCACGCGCACGCGCACGGTCGGGCCGCGCGTTCATGCTTGGACGCGCGCGGCTTCGTCTAAGATGAACACCTCTCTCGAAAAAGACACGGACACCATGGAGACGAATGTAACCGCTGCCGCGCAATCCGGCCATCCCGTTTTCGTGCTTGTGCACGGCGCGTGGCATGGTGCGTGGTGCTACGCGCACGTCGCGGCCGCGCTGGCCGCGCGCGGCTACCTGTCGATCGCGCGCGACCTGCCCGCGCACGGCGTCAACGCCCGCTTTCCCGCGTCGTATCTCGAACGGCCGCTCGACGAGGACGCATTCGGCGCCGAGCCGTCGCCGGTGGCGAATACCACGCTCGACGATTACGCGACACAGGTGATGCAGGCGGTCGACGACGCATACGCGCTCGGGCACGGCAAGGTCGTGCTCGTCGGCCACAGCATGGGCGGCCTCGCGATCACGGCCGCGGCGGAGCGCGCGCCGGAGAAAATCGCGAAGATCGTCTATCTCGCGGCGTTCATGCCCGCGTCGGGCGTGCCGGGCCTCGACTACGTGCGTGCGCCCGAAAACAAGGGCGAAATGCTGGGCCCGCTGATGCTCGCGAGCCCACGCGTCGCGGGCGCGCTGCGGATCGATCCGCGCAGCGGCGATGCCGCGTATCGCGCGCTCGCGAAGCGCGCGCTGTACGACGACGTCCCGCAGGCCGACTTCGAGGCGGTGGCGAACCTGATGACCTGCGACGTGCCGGCCGCGCCGTTCGCGACCGCGATCCCGACGACCACCGCGCGCTGGGGCGCGATCGATCGTCACTACATCAAGTGCCTGGCGGATCGCGTGATCCTGCCCGCGCTGCAGCAGCGCTTCATCGACGAAGCCGACGCGTTCGTGCCCGGTAATCCGACGCACGTGCACCAGCTCGACAGCAGCCATTCGCCGTTCATGTCGCAGCCGGCCGTGCTGGCCGGCGTGCTCGTGGATATCGCGAAAAGCTGAACGGCGCGGATCGCACGCGTGAAGCGGCGGCGCGGCGGTTACGCGTAGGCGACCGACCGATCGCGCCCGAGCCGCTTCGCACGATAGAGCGCGGTGTCGGCCTCGTTGACGAGCGTGTCGAACGCCAACGCGCCCGCCGTCGCGCACGCGCAGCCGACGCTCGCCGTCACCGGCACGCTGACGCCTTCCGCGTCGACCGGCGTGCTGCCGATCGCGTCGCGCACCTTGTCGGCCACCCGCATCGCCTCGTCGAGATTCGTGCACGGCAGCAGCAGCGCGAATTCCTCGCCGCCGAAGCGGCCGAACGTATCCTGCGCGCGTACGATCGACGCGACGCGGCGCGCCGTCTCGCGCAATACCGCATCGCCGGCCGCATGCCCGAACCGGTCGTTGATCGTCTTGAAGTGGTCGAGGTCGAATAGCAGCACCGACAGGTCACCGCCGTAGCGCTGCCAGCGCGCGAACTCGTCGCCGAGCCGCGCCTCGAAGAAGCGACGGTTCGCGATGCCGGTAAGGCCGTCGCGATTCGCATGCTCGCGCAGCTTCGCGACCGCCTCCTCGCGCTCGCGCTGCATCACGCTCACGTGCGTGACGTCCGAGATCGTCACGCACACGGCCTCGACTTCGCGGCCACGCGTGAGCGGCATGAACGTGCAGTCCTGCTGCATGTAGTCGACGCCGCCGGTGATCGGCCGGTCGTGTTCGAAGCGAAACAGGTAGGGCCGCTGCTCCCACGAGCTGAATGCGAAACTGCCGAGCTGGAACACGCTCTCGAGCTTGCGTTCGAGCCATGCGCGCGGCAGTTCCGGAAAGCGGTCGAACAGGTTGCGGCCGATCACGTCGGCAGCCGGGATACCGCTGTGGTCCTGCATGAAGCGATTCCACATCAGCACGTTCATCGTGCGGTCGAGCACGAACAGGCCGAAGCCGACCCGTTCGATCACGAGGTCGCTCAGCGACGCGGCGGTGGTGATCGGGGTAGCGGTCATAGCGCGGACAGCAACGCGTCGAGCGCGTCGCCCATCAGCCGGATCGAATCCTCGGCCATCAGCATCACGAAATGTGCGCGGAATGCGTGATCCTCGAGGCCGAAGTTCACTTCGAGCAGCAGCGCGACGCTCCATGCGAGCGCGGTCGGCTGGAACACGTCGTCGAACGACACGTTCGCGCCGAGCAGCCCCGGCGGGAAGAACACGGGCTTGCGGCCGAGTTCGTCGAGAATCGACGCGACGCACGCGCTCATCAGCACGTTCGCGACGTCGAACACGAGTTCGTCCTGCGTGGCCATGCCGGCGTACACGCCGTCGCCGAACGTGCGGTCCATCAGCGACATGAGCCGCGCGACGCCCGCGCTGCGGCACAGCACGATCGCCTCGCCCTTGATGTCGGAACGGAATCCCTGGCGCACGGCTGTCACGTTCTCGTGGATGCCCGTCATCTCGCGCAGCGCGTCGCCCGCATCGGCGGCCTTCACGACGCGCACGCGCGGGACCGAGAGCTCGATGAAATGCCCGAGAAGGAGCGCGAGCCGTGCGGCGGCGCGGCCCATCGCGAGGTTGGCGATCTCCTGCAACGCGTCGCGTTGCTCCGCCGTGAACACCGATTCAGGCATACAACCCATACTCCTTGAGAATGGGCAGCAACGCCTCCGACGTCACGGGCTTGGCAACGAATGCGATCGCGCCCAGCTCGCGCACGCGTGCTTGCGCCTGCGGCTGAATATCGGCGGATACCACGATCACGAACGTGTTCAGATCTTCGTGGCGCAGTGTCTCGAGCACCTGATAGCCGTTCATGTCGGGCATCGTCAGGTCCAGAAACATCACGGAAGCTTTGCCGTCACGATAGAGCGCCAGAGCCTCGCGACCATTCGCCGCATACGCGACGTCGACGTCCCAGTCTCCCGGCAGTGCCTTTGTCAGAAGTTTGCGAGCGAGCAAGGAGTCGTCGGCGATCACGATCGGCAAAGGCATGGCGGCGAAGCGGTATACGGAATGGTCTCTCTCGCGTTAACGACTGCGCGGCGCACTTCTTGAGGCGCCATGCAATCAAGCGTGGGCCCCACCGTGCGGCCGCGCGTGGGCGTCGCGGCGCGAGGCACGCGACACACCGCGCCGCGAACGCCGGCGGGCGCATATATCTGTCATAGGGAAAGCAAGGCGCGATTCTCTGAGTAAACCGAGGGCAGTGCAACTCGCCATTTTCACCATTTCGAACAGAATCGGTTCGATCGCACGGCATTCCGAAAACAGTCGCGGCCATTTTCAAGATAAGCACGCAAAATTTTTCCTTGTGTACGTTTGCGCTGCCGGATTCATAGCGTTTTCAAACTTTCATTTCACACCTGTCGGAATCATCAGGTTGCACATCCGTGCGCCGGTACGGCGAGCAAGCGCAACTCGTTTATGATTGAACATCTCAGCCTGGCCCGCATTCCTCAATGACGTCCGAACGTCCCGCCGACTCCCGCACACCCGCCTCCCCGCCCGCCGACGACTGGCAGGACGACGGCAGCTATGCGTCCGGCGCACCCGAGCACGATTTCGCTGTCCGGCGCGTGACGCTGATCGTGCTGCTGGTCGCGGCGATCGTGCTGCCGTGCATCTACGTGTCGGTCATGGCGTACAACGACCTGACGGCACGCGAGGCCGCGGCGAGCGACGTGACGATGCGCACCGTGCGCGTCGCCGAGGAGCATGCGCTCAAGGTGTTCGACCTGAGCGAGACGCTCGATGCGCGCATCGTCGACCTCGTGCAGGACATGGACGACGCCACCGTGCGCCGCCACGAATCCGACATCCACGAAGCGTTGAACACGATCGGCGGCGGCTATCCGCAGGTGGCCGCGGTGTCGATCTTCGGTGCGAGCGGGATGCTGCTCGCGAACAGCCTCTACTATCCGGCGCCCTATGCGTCGATCGCGTACCGCGACGACTTCGCCGGCATCCGCGACGGCAAGGTGATCGAGCACATCTCGAAGCTGATGATGGGGCCGCTCAAGCTCGAGAACATCCCCGTGTTCAACACGGGCGTCGCGCGACGCCACAGCGACGGTTCGTTCGCCGGGATGGTGTCGATCGCGCTGAAGTCTTCGTATTTCAATGCGTTCTACCGCGACCTGCTCGGCGGCGCGGCCACGCCGATGACGATGGCGCTCGCGCGCTCCGACGGCGCGGTGATCGCGTCGTATCCACCGCCGCCATCGCTCGCGCATACCGATCTCACGGCCACGTTCGGCAACGCACGCAACGATCCGCGCGCGGGCGTCGTGCACGTGCGCCACGACGGCGCCAGCAGCGAGATCGTCGCGTACCGCCAGGTCGGCAGCTACCCCGTGTACGTGACGTGTGCGTACCGCACCTCCGCGATCTGGCATGAATGGTACGAACACCTGAGCGTGCTGTTCATCTCGATGTTCGCGCCGTCGATCGCGCTGTGGTCGGTGATCTGGCTGTCGCTGAAGCGGTTGAAGGCGGAAGAGGAAGCCTGGGACCGCTGGCAGGCCGAAGCGTCGATGCGGCGCTCGATCGAATCGGCATACCGGCAGTCGCGCAAGATGCAGGCGCTCGGCAACCTGGTCGGCAGCGTCGCGCATGACTTCAACAACCTGCTGATGATCATCTCGAGCAACGTGCAGATCGCGCGGCGACGCGGCGTCCAGCATCTCGACAAGGAACTCGGCGCGATCGAACGCGCGCTGAAGAACGGCCAGTCGCTCACGCGCCAGTTGCTCGGCGTCGCGCGCAAGCAGCCGCTGCACAACGAAACGATCGACGTCGGCCAGTGGCTCGGCACGTGCCGCGAACTGCTGAAGACGTCGCTCGGTTCGAAGTCGTCGCTGGTCGTCGCGATCGAGCCCGGCATCTGGCCGATCCGGGTCGATGTCGCGGAGCTCGAGCTCGCGGTGATCAATCTCGCCGTCAACGCGCGCGATGCGATGACGGTCGGCGGCCGCTTTACGGTCGGCGCGCGCAACGTGACGCTGCGCCGCGAGGACGGCTTTCCGCTGATCGGCGACTTCGTTCAGATCTCGCTCGACGATACGGGCTCGGGCATGGCGCCCGACGTGCTCGCGCGCGCGTTCGAGCCGCTGTTCACGACGAAGGCGCAGGGAATGGGAACGGGGCTCGGGTTGCCGCAAGTGTTCGCGTTCTGCGAGCGCTCGGGCGGCCTCGCGACGATCGACAGCGCGGTCGGCGCCGGGACGTCGGTGCGCCTTTACCTGCCGCGCGCACGCGTCGAGGACATCGTCCCGCGGTCACAGCCCGTCTCGCACGACGCCGGCACGCTGGCGGGCCTGCATGTGCTGCTGGTGGAGGACAACAGTGAAGTCGCAGCCGGCACCGAAGCGCTGCTGACGCTACTCGGGCACCGCGTCACCTACGCACCCACCGCCGACGACGCGTTGCGCCTGATCGAGGGCGCGGCCGCGAACGACGCATTCGATCTGGTGATCTCGGATATCCACATGCCGGGCCGCCTGAACGGCATCGATCTCGCCGAAGCGATCGACAAGCGGCCGGGGAAGCTGCCCGTGATCCTGGTCACGGGATACGCGGAGGAACTCGACCGCACGCGTACCGTCAACGTGCGCGTGCTGTCGAAGCCGTTCGACATCGCACTGCTCGACGAGATCCTGCTCGGCATTCGCGAAGCACGCGATGCGCGGCACGCCGGCGCCTGACCCGCGGCATGCGGGCCGGTGCCGGCGGCGGGAAGGGGACGGCGATCAGGCCGCCTTCAGCACGCGCACCCAGTCGACGTAGCGATCGACGAAACCCTGCAGGAACTTGCGGGTGTCCTCGCTGACGATCTGCCCCTCGTCGTCGATGCGCGCCGGGTCATGCTTGATGAACATTTCCGGCTGCCCGAGCATCTTCACGTCGAGATACGCGAGCACGTTGCGCAGGTGCTGTTGCGCGAGCGCGGTACCAACCGCGCCCGGCGACGTGCCCAGCACGGCGCCCGGCTTGCCGGACCACGAGTTGTGCCCCCACGGGCGCGAGCCCCAGTCGAGCGCGTTCTTTAGCACGCCCGGGATCGAGCGGTTGTATTCGGGTGTGACGAACAGCAGCGCGTCGGCCGCTTCGATCGACTGCTTGAAGCGCTTCGCGACTTCCGGAAAATCCGTGTCGTAGTCCTGGCTGTACAGCGGCAGTTCGCCGATCTCGACGAATTCGAAAGAGAAATCGGCGGGGGCGAGCGAGATTGCGGCGTGCGCGAGCGCGCGGTTCCAGGAACCGCGACGCAGGCTGCCGACGACGACTGCAACACGATAGGACATGGCTTTCTCCTTCCGGTGAGTGAGGAATCGGATCGATTGATTCCGAACAGGCAAAAAAGGTCTGTTTATAGGCAAGCCAGCCCGCGAGCCGTCCCACGGGGCAAACCAGCCGACTTTCCACAAGGTTTTCCACAGAAATTGTGGATAACTTGACCGTTATGATCTGATGTTACAGAACGCCCGCGTCGCGATTTCGCAACGCGCGACGCGGGGCTCCGGAAAGCATAGCGCAGCGCGCCGACCGGCTTCATGAATTCGTGACGGAACATCCATTGCGGCGCGGCGTCTCGCCCAGTAAGCTGCTCGCACCGCGATGCGCCCGCCCGGTGGCGCGCACACGATCGCCTCCGCTTCGTAAGGCTCCCGATCCGCCATGCCGTCCGCATACGACGACCCTGCCTATCTCGCGCAACTGCGCCGCGACCTGTTGCGCTTCGCACGACTCCAGCTACGCGATGCCGATGCGGCCGAGGATGCCGTGCAGGATGCGCTGACCGCTGCATGGACGCATGCGGGCGAGTTCGCGGGACGGTCGGCCCACAAGACCTGGGTATTCGGCATCCTGCGCAACAAGCTGATCGACATCCTGCGTGTACGGCAGCGGACGGTGAGTCTGTCCGCACTCGATGCGGAGCTCGACGGCGAATCCGTGCTCGATCGCGAATTGTTCAAGGAAAACGGGCACTGGGCCGCGCACACGAAGCCGCGACCGTGGGCAGGCCCCGAAACGCTGTTGCGGCAACAGCAGTTCTGGACGCTGTTCCAGGCCTGCCTCGACCATCTGCCGGAACACATCGGACGCGTGTTCATGATGCGCGAATTCCTCGACGTCGAGATTGACGACATCTGCAGCGAACTTACGTTGACGACGAATCATTGCAGCGTGCTGCTGTATCGGGCGCGCACGCGCCTGCGCACCTGCCTGAGCGAAAAAGGACTGACGACCGAAGATGCTGCTGGGGAAATGTAAAGACGTGACGCGACTGCTCTCGGATGCGCTCGACCGAGCGTTGACGCTCCATGAGCGCATGCAGGTGCACGTGCATCTGCCGGCTTGCAGTGGATGCCGCGCATATCGCGAGCAGATCGCGCTGCTGCGAACGGCGGCGCATGCGGCGGCGGGGCGGGGGACTGGGGATGAAGCGGGGGGTGATCGGGATGAATCGTCGGGCGACGGGCGAGAGGGCTAGGTTGCCGATGTCGGTCTGAGGTTGCGCTTTGCAGTTGGCGATGTCGTTGTTGACGTCGTAGGTCGACGCTCGAGGCAGCTCGCGGGGCGCGCACGTCGAATACGGGCTGTCCGCTGCGCGGCGTCGGAGGTGGTTGGCGATTGCGAATTTTGTCGGTCGATCCCGGCGCAGTCGCGCCGGGATGATTCGATAAGAAAAATACGTCGAACTAAAATTATTCGAACAACGCCCGCACCGACTCGGGCGGGCGGCCGATGGCTGCCTTGCCTCGATACACGACGATCGGACGCTGCAGCAAAATCGGATGCGCCGCAATCGCTTCGTAGGCCTCCGCGTCCGTCAGATTCGCACGGGCCAGATCCAGCGTCTTGTACGGCTCCTCGCCTTCGCGAAGCATGTCGCGCACCGGGCGCCCAAGCTGACGATGCAGCGCTTCCAGTTCCTCGACCGTCGGCGGCGTCTTCAGGTACTCGACGACGTTCACCGGCGTGCCAGTGGTGTTCAGCGTCTCGATCAGTGCAAGTGTCTCGCGGGACTTCGAGCAGCGGGGGTTGTGGTAGATCGTGATCATCGTTCGGGCCTGCATGAGAAAGGCCCGTATTGTAGCCAGTCTGGTTGCGGGTGTTTCGGCGGGGTGTCGGCACACGGGAGGAAGGGGATTGGAGTCTCGGTGTGGCGTGCAGAGAGCGTGCGTTGCGCCGACGAGCGCGCAGCCCGCTTGACGCGTTTATGCGCATAAAGTGCGTTGCATCGGAAATTTCCGAGGCCTTCTTCGTCGGCGAATAGCTCGGGGGATAAGCTCATCGTCATGCTGTGTTGCCGGCGCCGACACAGAGCCACCGCATGTTTCCGGCGCGCGGTTTTATGCGCAGAAAGCTATCGCGCCCCTGGGTGGAGACGACCGCTGATATCGCGGTCGGCCCGGACACTTCGATGCCCCGAACGATCATCAGCGCAATATGCGATGGCGTCCGCGGCATCGCCGTACGGTCGTCTTTATGCATGTCTGCCGACCGTGCGACCATTGATATCGGCCGAGCCGCTCGATCGTTTATGCGCATAAACACAGCGGGGGACGGCCAGCACGCTTCGTCACTGAACATGGCACGTATGCACCGCATCGGCCTGAGCCGCGCGGCGTTCGTCATCGGAGTGGGGCGCGCGAGCGAGGACTCAGACTCGCCGATGCTCTCCAATACCGCCGAGTTTATGCGCACAAACTCCCCGACACCAAGGCAGCAGCCCCCTTCAATGATCGAAAGGGCAGCACCGATACATTGCGCCGATCAGCGTGCCGAACGTGAGACCGAAGCCGCCCGCCGTCACGACTATCTCCGTTCATCCTCCAACGCAGCAACCTTGCGTCCGCCGGTGCCAGCCATCCGGCATCACCCGCTCGTTTATGCGCATAAACCAATAGCCCGAATGGCTAACGCGTAGTTGGCGAACGACAATTTCATTGAAATATAAATATCGTCCTGTAGAATTCCAACGACCAAAAACAGGAGTGAAAATTGGCCGCGGAAATCATTGCAGTCACTCAACAAAAAGGTGGCGTCGGCAAAAGCACGATTGCCATGCACCTCGGCGCGGCATTCCATGAAAAAGGGAGGCGCGTCCTCGTCATCGACGCAGACGGTCAAAACACATTGGTTCACTGGTCGAGCGCATCCGGTGATAGCGACGCCGGCATCCCGTTCCCGGTCGTCAACCTCGCCGAAGCCGGCGGCCAGATCCATCGCGAAATCAAGAAGTTCATCAACGACTACGACATCATCGTCGTCGATTGCCCGCCGTCGATCACCGAGAAGGTCTCCGGCGTGGTGCTGCTGGCCGCATCGATCGCCGTGATCCCGACTTCGTCGTCGCCGGCCGATTACTGGTCGAGCGTTGGGCTGGTCAAGCTGATCCAGCAGGCGCAGGTGATGAACGAGGACCTCCGCGCCGTCTTCCTGCTGAACAAGACGGAAGAGAAGCGCATGCTGACGCGCGAGCTCAAGCGCGCACTCGAGGAACTCGGCTTCCCGTTGCTGAAGACGCAAATCCCGACCCGGGAAGCGTACAAGCAGGCGATGGCGCTCGGTCAGACCGTGCTGCAGATGAACGATCGCGGCGCCAAGCTGGCCGCTGCGGAAATCCGCGCATGTGCCGACGAAATCGTCGCCATGCTGCCCTGACTTTATGCGCATAAAGGAGTCGCATGAAACCCTCCCAATTTGCAAAAGGATTCCAGGCGCGCCCGGATATCACGACGAGCGAGAAGCGCACGGCGCTTGATCGGCTGAATGCCATCGATGGCATCGTCAAATCCGAGACGGCCACCCCGGCCCCGACGAAGTCCGCCAAGAAGGACATCGCGCCGCCGCCGGCACCGGACGTCCTGCTCGATCCGCTGACCGACGAGTCGCCGCAATATCGCGCGTGGCGCCTCGAGAACCGTTATGCGCCCGGCCAGGTGATCGAGCTGTCGCTGAAGGCGATCAAGCACAGCCCGTTCAACCCGCGGCACTTCTATCTGAAGTCGTCGATCGCCGAACTCGCGGTCAACATCGCGAAGCAAGGGCAGCAGCAGGCGATCCATGTGATTCCGGACTACGACAATCCGGGTTCGTATTTCGTCAGCGACGGTGGCCGTCGTGTGCGTGCGTTGAAGGAAGCGAACAAGGAGTCGGTGAAGGCGATCGTGATCGACGTGCCGATCGGAATCCAGAGCTACAAGCTCGGCTACGACCTGAACGTGCAACGCGATTCGCAGACGGTGTTCGACAACGCCGTCGTATGGCGCCGCTTCCTCGACGACAAACATTTCCAGAGTCAGAAGGAACTGTCCGAGCATCTCGGCCTCGACGAATCGACGGTCGCGGTTGCGCTGTCGATCGGCAAGCTGCCGGAAAGCGTGATGCAGGAGATGGTCGCACGCCCCGATCGCTTCGGTTCGAACATGGCGTATCAGGTCGGCCGTTATCACAATGCGCGCGGCACCGAGGCGACGCTGCGGCTGATCAACAAGATCGTGTCCGACGATCTCAGCACGCGCCAGGTATCGGACATCGTCAAGGGCCGCGTCGCGGCGCAGGAAACGCCGAAGCCGGCGGGTCGCCAGCGCTATGCGCAGCGTCTCGAGATCAAGCTCGGCGGAAAGTCGGTTGGCGACCTGAAGTCGTATGGCGAAGACCGCATCGAACTGCGCCTGCGCGGCCTCCCGAAGGACAAGCGCGACGCGATCCTCGAGCAGCTCGAGCGGATGCTGTTGTCGGATTGATGGAAATGGCCGACAGGGCCTGGCGAGGCGCCGGGCCCGCCGTATGGGCGGGTGGCCGGCGCTGGCCCGTCAGAGGGGCCTGAACGGGCCTCAGGCGGCCCGAGATTGATTCAGGGTGAACGACAGCAGGTCGCCGTCGGTCGGCTCGCCCCAGGTTTTCTGGGCAAGCCAGTCGAAAAAGGCCGTCTCGGCCAGCTTCGAATCGAGACCGCGCTTGCGCCAGTCGTCGCGCAGGTGCGAGCCCATCGTCGGCAACACTTCCGACTCGAACGACTCGCGCGCCACTTCGCGCTCCGCGTCGCCCTGCTCCTCGTACAACACCTTCGCTTCCTTGCGGCGGAACGCCGCGAATTCGCTCAACAGACGTGCCTTCAGATCGTCCGGCTGCGCCGAGACGGCCTTCGCGGCAGGCGCGCCGGAAGGCAGCGCGTCGACGGACTCGACCGGCGGCGCATAGCCCTTCTTCAGCGCGTCCTTGAACAACGCGGGCGCACTGCGCACCGGCGGCAGCGTCGTGCTGCGCATCCGCTGCTCGGTCATCTGCAGCGCGGCGCGAATCCGGTTTTCCTCGCTGTCCGCGTAGAGCGTCTGCGCTTCCTTGAGCGGAATCCCGAGCTTCACCATCCGGTCGACCAGCGTGCTGTCGAACACGTTCGGATGCTCGTCGAGCGCGAGCATCGGCTGCTTGCGCTCGGTCACGCGGAACTGGATCTCCGCGACCCGCCGCCCTTCCCGATGCTCGATCAGCTCGACGAAAATGTTGGTGACCGCATTGACCTCTGCGATCGCCGGACGCAGGTAGTCCCGCTTGAAGTACTTGTACTCGCGCTTCGCCTCGTCGCCGGCTTCCGTATCGGGCGTGCCCGACAGGATCGGACGCCACCATTCCCACGGCTCGCGCATCGTCAGATGGCTCGGGTTCGTCAGGTAACGCACGCAGATTTCGTAGAGCGCAAGACCAGCGCTGCTGCGCAGCTGGCTCTGGAACTGCAGGCTCAGACGCGCGTACTGGACCGGGTCGAGCAGCTTCTTCTTGATCTTCGGTGCAAATGAAAATTCGACCCACACGCGGCGCGTGGCCGGATCCTCAAGAATTTCGGCATCGGCGATCAGTGTCGAGATCCCCCACTTGCGGCCCGGCTTCTGGCTCGACGTCCCCGAGCTCCATTCGACCTGGACGGACACCATACGGCGCAGGTGTTCCTTCACCAGCGCGGTGTCGTTCGAATCGAAGGCGGAGTTGGCGACGATGTCCGACAGCAGCGCGCGATAGGTATCGCCCGAGTCGTCGGCCTGCTGCGCGACGGCGAGCAGGACGTTGAACAGCTTGCGGGTCAGGAGCGTGATCTTGCCGCTCTTCGGCTGAATTGCGATCGCCTCGACGGCCTTACGCAATTCGGCTGAACTGGCACTCACCACATCCACATCGGTTTTCTTGGCGCGCTTCGTGGCCATGCGTCAGGTCGGAGGAGAAGTTTCACGGAAGGATAGCGCCTGTGGTGATATGCGTCCAGAACGACATGCTCACCATAGCCGGTGAAGCGCACGTGCAAAACGGCACTCACCCCAACCCTCTCCCGAAAACCCTCACCGGTCCGGATTTAAAGCGTTTCGGACTCGTCCAGACGTGTCGCGGGATGCGCGGATTCACAGATTTTTGCCTGTGCTCGATACGTGCGAAATTTGCTCCCGTATCGGCTCACCTTTCGATTTGTCGTAATTTTACGACTGCACTTCCGGGTCCTCGTCACAGGGTCGCCACTGGCTGTCACGGCATCGAGCGGACAGGCCCGCAACGCCCTGTATGCATGTACAGGCTCGACTGACGGGGCGATCGCGACCGCGACCGGTGCCCGGAAACCCGCGCCGAAGAGGGACTCCGCGACGTCGATCGAAACCGTTTCAACGGCCCGGGCGCGCATTGTACAGCGCACAGAAACCATTCAGTCCCGAAAATTCTCACCTTATCGGCTCGAAATTCTGTGACCCTGATATCGACGAATCCCCGGCACACGCGGGATCAGCAGCCAGAGGCTCCCGCAAAACCTCACCTTGACGACAAAAACGGCATTCCAACGGACGCGGAAGCGACTCCCGAAAAATCTCACCGTAACCGCCGCGGTATCAAAAATGTCAATGACATCCGATACTTATGTGCGTCAGGCGTTCCGCTGTGTCCGGCGACCATCTCCCGAAAAACCTCACCTTCACGGTGTTCGGGCGGACGCGACAGCCGTGTGCCGATTCCCGAAAAATCTCACCTGTGCCAAAAAGTGGCACAGGGAAAATCAGATTTCCGCCAGTCCCGGTGGGCTTTTCAGCGAATTCGCCCCGCTCCGGATCCCGGAAAGCCTCACCTTTGACCAATTCTTGAGCAAATAGCGCTCCTGAAAAACCTCACCTGTAAGACATCCGACGGCCTGTGACCCATGCCCCGAAAAAGCTCACCTTATCGGCATCCGGGCAGGAAAACCCGCATTTCGCTCCCGAAAAGCCTCACCTTTTGGGCCTCACAGGCTCCACAGGGCACTTTTGCTGTGCAAAATGACGGTCGATTCCCGGAAATCCTCACAGCAAATCGCTGTGGAGTCCCGTGAAACCTCACCTTTCCCGAAAACTGCCCAAAAGATGGGCAGAATGGGGGCGCGAAGAAGGTCCCGCAAATGCTCACCCATGTCTGCACAGGCAGAAAACTGTGCGTTCAGGCACAGCATGGGTTCCGTGGCTGTGTGGCCCCGAAAAACCTCACCTTTGGGAAATCTCGTGTTTCACTGTGATCCCGAATCCGCTCACGACCTTTCCTGCATCGGCTCACGCAGATCCCTGAATCCCATCACTTCAGCTCCCGCAGAAGATCACCTTGGTTCCCGTAAAACTTCACCTTGTCGGTCGGAAAGCCTTGCTACATAAGGCTGTGCCGTGGCGTTAACGTTTTTAACTAAGGGTTCAAGGGTGTTTACTTCTAATACTCTCAAGACATCCGTCATCGAGTTTTCCACAGAGACCCCAACCCCAGAACACCGGCCGGCTACGATGACGCCTGGCATGTGAAACAAATGCACTTTTTCGGGGCCTACCCGAAAACGCTTCCAGAACAAAGACTTGCCTTGTTTTCTTCGCTTTGTTTCACGGAATCGAAGTGCTGGTTCGTCCGGATTGGCTCACAGCCCAGATTTCCGTGCACAGCGATGTAAATTCACCACGCTGTGCGAAAACAAGTATCAAAAAATACGTATTTCGTTATGATCGCAACATGTCAATGTCTGCGAGTCCTCCCATGACGCTGGATGAAATGCGTGGAGTCATCCGAGAAGAACTGGAATCGCTTCGTGCGAGCGGCGCGCGCCGCCAGGAGTTGTCGCTGCATGCGTGCAAGCGGTTGTTCTTCGATCTCGGTATCCGACCATCGGCTGCCAACGTTCGCGACCTGACCCAGACCGGCAGCGCCAGCGACATTCCGAAGGACATCGATCATTTCTGGGAACGAATCCGTTCCGCCTCGAAAATCCGGCTCGACGGTGCGGCGATCCCGAAAGCGGTCGAGGAAAAGGCAGGCTCATTGCTCGGAGCGCTATATGAAGAGGCGTTGAAAGCGGCCAGGGAAAGCCTCGATGTCGATCGCGAACAGGTTCGCGCCTGCATGGCGGATGCGGAACAGCGGCTGCGCGACGCAACGGTTCGCCAGGAAACCCTAGAGGGCGCACTGACGCGCAGCGAAACCCGCAACGAGCAACTGCAGGCGCGTGTGACCGAGCTCGAGGTGCAGCTGGCCTCGCAATCGACGCACGGTTCGGCAAACGAGGCGACGCTGCTCACCACAGTCGGTCGACTTGAAAAGGAGCTGGCTGTCATGGCTGCCCGTGTCGACGCGGAGCAGACGCAGAACGCGACGCTGCGCGACCGCATCGACACGCTCCAGGCCGAATTGCAGCAGCGCACCGAACACTATGCGCAGCAGATCAAGGATGCCGTGGCCGAAGCCGAGCGCCGCGTCAAACCAATGCTGGTCGAGCTGGACTCGCTGCGCAGCATGGCGTCGAGCTACCAGAGCGGCCTGCGCGACGTGCAGCGCAAGGAATTCGATTTTCTTCAGCAGCTGAGTTCGGCCAAGGCCCGCGCGGACCGGCTCGAGGAACAGCTGCGCACCCAAAGCGACGAATTGGACCGTGCGACACGCGACGTGAACACGCTGCGCGCGAGCCGCGGGATGAATCCGGAGATTTCCGCGCTGATCCGGCGCTTGGCCGATGCAGGTCAGCTCGATGCGGATGCGTTTTCCGCGATCGGGACGTCACTGGACCATGAGATTCCGGTGCCGACCCAGTGCCCGCACTGCGACGGCGAACCGGAATTGTCGCAGGGCGACGACGGGTTCGAAGTGTCTTGCCCCGAATGCGAACATGCGTCGGGGCCCTGGCCTTCCCGATTCGAAGCGGTCGCGCGCTTTACGCGCGACTGACGTGTCGCCCGGCACAGGGATCGCACAGGTGAGGAAATTCGGGACGCGTGAGGTGAGGTTTTACGGGAGCTGTGAAACGGTGAGGCTACGCCGCACAAGGCTGCTCACGGATCATGCCGCGTGAGCAGCCGGGTCGGCATCAGTGAGTTTCGTCCTGCTCGGACGCGTCACCATTCGCGAGATCATCGCGCCAGTTTTTCCATGCGCGATGAAGGCGGTTCGACGAGATCGGCCGCATGAAGCCGAGCCATTTGCCGACCCGCTCGGGTGGCACGTCGTGCTCGAACAGTTCGGCAGCGTAAGTGTTGCGCAGCGTTTGCGGGCTCGCGCGCGCGGTGCGTGACGACGTGAGCCCCGCGGATTCAACGATTGCATCGATCGCGCGCAGCATCGTTGCCTTGTGCATCGGCCGCCCGGCGTGCGATGCCGGAAACACGAGCTCGCCCGGAATCTCCTGGCGCTTGCGTTCCACGAGCCATGCTTCGAGCAACGCGATCGCGAACGAGGCCAGATGGGTTTCGCGCGCGAAATCGGGATGTGTCGACGGGATCTGCAGCGACGTTCCACTTGCATTGATGCAACTAATCGTAAGCGCGCGTGCTTCGCCGGTTTTCACGCCGGCCCCGAGAAATGCGGCGACGAGCGCGCGGTCACGCCGCTCCTTCCAGTATGCGGAGCCAGATACGCCAATCGGCGAAAACAGGTAGGCCAGCAACTTCGCGCGTTCGGCCGGTGTCAGGAAACCGGTCGGCTCGTTGTCGCGTGCCTGACGCCAATCCGCTTCGCCATCCTGAGCAATGAAGCGGGCCGGGTTGGTGGACGCGAGCTCGGTGCGCCGGATGTGGTCGAGCACGCGTTCGATCAGCCTCAAATAGCGCATTCGCTGCGTTTTCCGTATGGGAAGCTCGCTGACGAAATTCGCGATCGTTGCGGTATCGACCGTGGCCAGGTTTTTCTGATGTGCACGTAGCCACGCGAGAAAGGCGCCCCATTGTGCGCGGTAGACGTCGGCCGACGAACGGCGGTAGTCCTGCATGGCAAGCCATGCGTCGAACGCGGCTTCGGGCGAGATGATCCAGTCGGACGCACCACGGTCGAACAGATCCTTTTCTTCCGGGCGTGCGGGCGTGTCGGAGGGGGTGGGAAGGGACATGTTGTTTATTCCGTTAGTTGCGTATATGGTAGCCCTATCCGCAACGTGGCGGGCAGCAGGATGCGGGAGCCGGCCGCCGTGCCGAACGGCCAGGGCCTGATGTCAGTCACCCCACGCTTTGGATGGGCGATGAATGCGCTCGCTGGGTGCCGCTTCCTGCGATCTGGCCGCCGCTTCGTACGCGAGAACCGCGAACGAGAAGACAGCGGGTAGCGCATTCGATCGTCCGAAATCGATCGGATCATCCGTTTCGGGAAAAGTCATGTCCGACGGCCGTTCGAACAGCTGGCGCATGCCGGCTTCGTGCCGACTGGCAAACCCGAGATCCGCGAGTGCCTCGGCTTCGATGGCGTGCAGCAGGCGCCACGACAGCGGGACGCGCTGATGGATGTAGCGCCCGGCTATATGGCGCACAATCAACTCGAGGTCGTGCGCGGCAGCCTTGAAGCTGAGCGCGGCCAAATCTTGTTCTTCTGTCATCGCAGGCTCCTGTCGACCGGAGCGGGCGCCTCGGTGCGGCGGCCCCGGCCAATGCATGGCGGAATGTCCGTATACTGTACAAACATACAGTGTTTTCCGCAACTGGCCTTTCGGCCAGCTATTCGCATCGTCAGCGATGAATCACGATCAGTAGTGCGCGCGCTTCCGCCTTGCCGGGATTGCGGATGGCGTGAGGCGTGTCGGCCGGGTAGCGCGCGGTATCGCCCGCTTTCAGGCGTCGGCTCGCCGCCGCGGCTTCGATTTCCATCGCGCCCTGGAGCACGGTGAGGTGCTCGCGCGTGCCGGGTTCGTGCGCGTTCGACACGAGCGCGCCGCCGCCCGGCAGCGTCAGTTCGTACCACTCGAACTTGCCGGCCAGGTCGATCGGGCCCCATACGCGCAACTGATAGCGGCCGTCGTGGCCGGCGAGCGTCGGGATGTCGTGCGGACCATCCACGCGGATCGTCTCCGGCGCTTTCGGTTGCGAGAACAGCTCGTCGAGCGTGATGCCGAGCGCATTCGTGAGCCGCCATGCGACCGCGATCGTCGGATTGGCCTTGTCGCGCTCGATCTCGGAGAGCATCGACTTCGATACGCCGGCTGCGCGCGACAGGTCGTCGAGGGTCAGCTTGCGCTCGTTGCGCAGTCGCTGGATTTGCTCGCCGACGCGCGGCGGCGTCACGCCCGGCGGCTGCGGTGCGGCGCTGGCAGGCGTGCGCCGCGACGCGGAGGAACTTGCCATTTGGTTTCCGTTCGCTTAGAGTTGTTCGGTATTTCGAATTCTAGTTCGGAATATCGGATAAATGCGGTCAACCGAACGACCGACTATAACAGTAGCAGGCCGTTGCGCAGCCGCCACGAGCGGCGCGCGGCGGATTGCGAATCCCTGTCAGGAGCTTTGCGATGCGTGATGCCTTTCTCGCCCAGGTGCGCGGGACGCTCGACCAGATCCGCGCGGACGGTTTTTACAAGACCGAGCGCGAGATCGCGAGTCCCCAAGCGGCGGCCGTGCGGCTCGCCAGCGGTGCCGGCGTGCTGAATTTCTGCGCGAACAACTATCTCGGTCTGGCGAACGATCGGCGCCTGATCGCCGCGGCGCAGGCAGGTCTCGACCAGGACGGCTTCGGCATGGCGTCGGTGCGCTTCATCTGCGGCACGCAAACCGTGCACAAGCAACTCGAAAGCGCGTTGGCGTCGTTTCTCGGCACGGAAGACAGCATCCTCTATTCGAGCTGCTTCGATGCGAACGGCGGCCTGTTCGAGACGCTGCTCGACGAGAACGACGCAGTGATCAGCGACGAGCTGAACCACGCGAGCATCATCGACGGTATCCGCCTCTGCAAGGCGAAGCGTTTCCGTTACAAGAACAACGATCTCTCCGATCTCGAGGCGAAGCTGAAGGAAGCCGACGCAGCGGGCGCGCGCCACAAGCTGATCGCGACCGACGGCGTGTTCTCGATGGACGGCATCATCGCCGACCTGAAAGGCATCTGTGACCTCGCCGATCGTTACGGCGCGCTCGTGATGGTCGACGATTCGCACGCGGTGGGCTTCATCGGCGCGCATGGCCGCGGCACGCCCGAGCACTGCGGCGTCGATGGTCGCATCGACATCATTACCGGCACGCTCGGCAAGGCGTTGGGCGGCGCATCGGGCGGCTATGTCGCGGCCCGCCGCGAGGTCGTCGAATTGCTGCGCCAGCGTTCGCGTCCGTACCTGTTCTCGAACACGCTGACGCCGAGCATTGCCGCGGCGTCGCTGAAGGTGCTGGAACTGCTCGGCAGCGAAGAAGGGGCGAAGCTGCGCGAACGCGTGCGCGAGAACGGCGTGCGTTTCCGCGAGCAGATGACCGCCGCGGGTTTTACGCTCGTGCCCGGTGCGCATCCGATCATCCCGGTGATGCTCGGCGACGCACAGCTTGCGACCAACATGGCCGACAAGTTGCTCGAAGAAGGCGTCTACGTGATCGGCTTCTCGTTCCCGGTCGTGCCGCGCGGTCGCGCACGCATCCGCACGCAGATGAGCGCCGCGCATACGCCTGAACAGATCGATCAGACGGTCGCCGCGTTCGTGCGCGTCGGCAAGTCGCTCGGCATCGTCTGACGGAGGCGCGACCATGAAAGCACTGGCAAAGCTCGAGCGCGGCCCGGGTCTCACGCTCACGCGCGTGAAGCGCCCCGAGGTCGGACACAACGACGTGCTGATCAAGATTCGCCGCACGGCGATCTGCGGCACCGACATCCATATCTGGAAGTGGGACGACTGGGCGCAGAAGACGATTCCCGTACCCATGCACGTCGGCCACGAATACGTCGGGGAGATCGTCGAGATGGGGCAGGAAGTGCGCGGCTTCGCGATCGGCGACCGCGTGTCCGGCGAAGGCCACATCACGTGCGGCTTCTGTCGCAACTGTCGTGCCGGTCGCCGGCATCTGTGCCGCAACACGGTCGGCGTCGGCGTGAATCGAGAGGGCGCGTTCGCCGAGTATCTGGCGATTCCCGCGTTCAACGCGTTCAAGATTCCGCCCGAGATCTCCGACGATCTCGCGTCGATCTTCGATCCGTTCGGCAACGCGACGCACACGGCGCTGTCGTTCAATCTCGTCGGCGAGGACGTGCTGATCACGGGCGCGGGCCCGATCGGCATCATGGCCGTCGCGATCGCGAAGCACGTCGGCGCGCGCAACGTCGTGATCACCGATATCAACGACTACCGGCTCGAACTCGCGCGCAAGATGGGCGCGACGCGCGCGGTCAACGTCGCACGCGAGTCGCTGCGCGACGTGATGGCCGACCTGCACATGACGGAAGGCTTCGACGTCGGCCTCGAGATGTCGGGCGTGCCGAGCGCGTTCACCAGCATGCTCGAGGCGATGAATCACGGCGGCAAGGTTGCGCTGCTCGGCATTCCGCCCGCGCAGACGGCGATCGACTGGAACCAGGTGATCTTCAAGGGGCTCGAGATCAAGGGCATCTACGGGCGCGAGATGTTCGAGACCTGGTACAAGATGGTCGCGATGCTGCAAAGCGGCCTCGATCTGTCGCCGATCATCACGCATCGTTTTGCAGCCGACGATTACGAACAAGGCTTCGCCGCGATGCTGTCCGGTGAAAGCGGCAAGGTGATCCTCGACTGGACGGTCTGAGTGCCGGCGGGGCGGCTCGGCGCGTTTGCCGAGTGCCCCGTTCGTGTCGGCATGAGCGTTTGTCGAGGCAGGGCGGCTTCGACGAACGCGTGAGGTGAGATTATTCGGGAGCTGTTTGCGTGCCGCATGATGGCTCGATCGTGCCTTCGGCTGACGCGCAGGCGAAGAATTCAACGACGGCACCGCGTTTTTTCTTGACGATATGAGGGCGATCGCGCTTCGCTGCCGCAGCACGTATCGATGACATGCAATCACGCATGCATCTCACTCGTCAGCGTCGCGCTCCCGCCCGCACTCTCGCGTCGCTCGGCGCGAGTGTCTCTTCCTGCCCTTCCGTTTCGTTTGCCGCGCCTGAATAGCGCCGTCCTGTCGCACCGCCTGCCTGGGCCACGGTCTTGCCGTGCTTTCGTGACAGCACGTCACCACGCAACGCCGTCACGGCGCCTTCTTGATGCGTGAGCCTATCAACGACGTGCGAACTCACCTGTCCGCCTGCGAGGCCGCATTGATTGGTGCGCTTCCCGCTACCTGATGCGCTCACCGTTCAACCATCGCGGTTCGAGTTGCAGACTCAACACGACGAGCCAGCGTTTCGGGCATTGCGGTGCGATCTCGATCAGTTCGCCATGCTCACGGACATCGTCACGAGCCCGCGCTTCGCCGCGTGCCGATACGCGCGGGATGCGTCCGCCTGAAGCCAGAAGCTGACGAGCGCGCACGTGACGAAGCGGAACAGCAGCAACGTCGCGGCTTCCGGCGTGTAGCCGACCGCGACGAGCAGGGCGTCGAACACGAGCGTCAGAGTTTGCGTGACCGCGATCGTGACGACCGTCAGCTTCACCAGCCCGCGCATGCGCAGCGCTGCCCGCGTGCGGGCATGCCTCAGTGCGAGCCGCGCACGATCGTCGTCGGCTTCGTGTTTCATGACGCCGCTCCGGCACGCCGCGTGACATCGATCGACGTCATGTCGGATGCAGGTATCCGCCCGTCCGACACGCCAACGGCCTTGCACAGGATCGCGCTGTCATAGCTGTGTCCTGCAAACCGCATCACGTCGATCAACTGAAACCCTTCGCGTCGATAGAAGTCGACGAGCCGGACAGCCGCATGCGGCGCGTCAAGCGCGAGGTGCGTCGCGCCACGCGCGGCCGCCCGCCGTTGCGCGAACGCGAGCAGCGCTCGGCCGATGCCGCGATCCTGCCAGACCGGATCGACGGCCAACTGGCCGAGCGTCGCGACGCGTCGGCTGCGGTACGGATCGCACCGCGAATCGGGATCGTGCGGCTGCATCGTGATCGTCGCGACCAGATGCCCGTTACCGAGCGCGACGAAACACTCGCCGGTGAGCATGCGTTCGCGCGTCTCCGACGCCGGCTGGTCGACACCGGGACAGTTGAAGCCTGCGGCGCCGAGCGGCGCGTACGCGCGATGCAGCAACGCGGTCAGCGATTCGTACGAATCGCTGCACGGATCGAAACGCCGTACGACGACGCGGCCATCGAGCCGCTTCGCATAAGCCGCATAGGCACGCTTGGAGCGTGCGGATTCCGGTCGCTGCATGATGTCCTTTCGGCCAGACGGGGTGACCGAAGTGTAGTGAGCACCCTGCGCCAGCTTCAAGAAAAAATGTCGTAAACGCCGCCTGCGATGCGCTGCCCGCCATCGAAACCATGCGGCGTTCGGCCCTTCCGGCGGCAGGGCCTTTTCACATGGGTGTTGACGATGGAGAACGATCGTTCTACCGTAAACCCATGAACACACATGATGACTTCTCCGGCGAACCGGCCGTTCGCGATCGACTGCTCGACGCGGCCGAAGCGCTGATCTACTCGGGCGGCATCCACGCCACGGGTGTCGATGCGATCGTGAAGCGATCCGGTGCCGCGCGAAAGAGCTTTTATTCGCAGTTCGAATCGAAGGAGGCGCTGGTTGTCGCCGCCCTCGAGCGGCGCGACGAGCGCTGGATGCGCTGGTTCGTCGATGCCACGCTGGCGCGCGGCAAGTCGCCGCGTGCGCACTTGCTCGGCATGTTCGATGTGCTGCGCGACTGGTTCTCGCAACCCGATTTTCACGGCTGCGCGTTCCTGAACGCGTCCGGCGAGATTGCCGACGCCGACGATCCGATACGCGTCGTCGCGCGTATGCACAAGGCGCGCTTGCTCGCGTTCGTGCGCGAGCGGCTCGACGCGTATGCCGACGACGCCGGCATCGAGCGCCGCGGCCTGGCCCGCATCGCGCGCCAATGGCTGGTGCTGATCGACGGCGCGATCGGCGTCGCGCTCGTCAGCGGCGAAGCGACCGCGGCGCGCGATGCGCGCGCAACCGCCGAGCTCTTGCTCGAAACGGTGTCTCGAGCGTCGAAGTAACGTGTCCCAACCGGCTGCGTTCGTGCGCAGCCCCAACCTTGAACAGGAGCATCCCATGTCCGCTTCCCCGGAAATTCGTCCGCCCGTTCCGCCCTTCACGCTCGATACGGCGCGCCAGAAAGTGCGTGCCGCGGAGGATGCGTGGAACACGCGCGACCCGCAGCGCGTCTCGCTTGCCTATACGCCGCAGAGCCGGTGGCGCAATCGCGCGGAGTTCGTGACGGGCCGCGACGAGATCGTCGGACTGCTGCAGCGGAAATGGACGCGCGAGCTCGACTACCGGCTGATCAAGGAGCTGTGGGCGTTCGGCGGCAATCGCATCGCGGTGCGATTCGCATACGAATGGCATGACGACGCCGGCAACTGGTTCCGCTCATACGGGAACGAAAACTGGGAGTTCGACGAAAACGGCTTGATGGCGCATCGCCACGCGAGCATCAACGACCTGCCGATTCGCGAAGCGGATCGCCTGTACCACTGGCCTCTCGGTCGCCGTCCGGACGATCATCCCGGTCTGTCCGATCTTGGGCTGTGACGTAGCACGATGGCGTCGCGTGGACGCGCTCAATTGTGCATCGAGCGTGACGCCTGTGCTCAACGGTGAGGGAATACGGGAGCCGCTGGTTGAGGTGAGCGTTTTCGGGAGAGGAGGCATTTCGTGCGGGACGGTGTGATTCTTCACGCCCTGCATCTCACCGATCAATCTTCGCTGGAAACGGTCCGGTTGCACTGAGCGAAGCGTTGCTCGCATGCGGATCGAATGCGACATCGGCGGCGCACTTGCTGCATACACGCATGGTGGTGAGATTCAATCGGTGTGTATCGAGGTGCGATCCAACTCACTGTTCGACATCGACATGCACGCATCCAGGCGTGCGCGTCGAAATCGGCGAAGGTGCGCGGCAGTCAGTCGTGCTGCTCACCCTTGAGCATGACATCGATCGAACACTTCCCAGCCGCGCGCCTTCGGACGTTCCGTCAGCCGGCGATCCGCGCCGCGATCGCCTCACCCACTTCCTGCGTCCCCACCTGACCGCCAAGATCGCGCGTGCGCGGTCCGGTGCGCAGCACGTCCTCGATCGCCGCGACGATCGCATCGTGCGCCTCGCGTTCGCGACCCGCGCCGTTGCCGAGGAAGTCGAGCATCATCGCTGCCGACCAGATCATCGCGATCGGGTTCGCGACATACTGGCCCGCGATGTCCGGCGCGGAGCCATGCACCGGTTCGAACAGCGACGGAAACGTGCGATCCGGGTTCAGGTTCGCCGACGGCGCGATGCCGATCGTGCCCGTGCAGGCCGGCCCGAGATCGGACAGGATGTCGCCGAACAGGTTCGACGCGACGACGACGTCGAAGCGGTCAGGCTGCAGCACGAAGCGCGCGCACAGGATGTCGATGTGCTGCTTGTCGACGGCGATCTCGGGATAGCGTTCGCCCATCTCGGCCGCGCGTGCGTCCCACCACGGCATGCTGATCGCGATGCCGTTGCTCTTCGTCGCGACGGTCAGGCGCTTCGCGCGGCGCTGCGCGAGCTCGAACGCGAACTTCAGCACGCGCTCCGTGCCGTGGCGCGTGAAGATCGACTGCTGCATCACCACTTCGCGCTCGGTGCCTTCGAACATCGTGCCGCCGACCGACGAATATTCGCCTTCGGTGTTCTCGCGCACGATCATGAAGTCGATGTCGCCTGCTTTGCGGCCGGCGAGCGGCGACGGCACGCCGTCGAACAGGCGCGCGGGCCGCAGGTTGATGTACTGGTCGAATTCGCGTCGGAATTTCAGCAGCGAACCCCACAGCGAAATGTGATCGGGCACCGTCGCGGGCCAGCCGACCGCACCGAACAGGATCGCATCCATGCCCGAGAGCCGGGCCTTCCAGTCGTCCGGCATCATCTTGCCGTGCTGGGCGTAGTAGTCGCAGCTCGCCCAGTCGATCTGCTCGAACTGGAAACGGATGCCGAAGCGCGCCGTCACGGCGTCGAGCACGCGCAGGCCCTCGGGCATCACTTCACGGCCGATGCCGTCACCGGGGATGACGGCAATCTTGTACGTCTTGTCGCTCATGCAAGCCTCCTTGGCTGGTCGGGCCGCCGGCAGCGTGCGCAGCGGAACACGATGCCATTTTATTTATTTCCATTCAGATTAAAATCGTGCGAAAGGTTAATCGACTTTCCACGAATCGTGAACAAATCGCCGAATCTCGACGACCTGCGCGTCTTCAGCCTGGTCGTCCGCCTGACGAGCTTCAGCGCGGCGGCCGAGCAGCTCGCGGTATCGCCCGCATATGTGAGCAAGCGCATCGCGCTGCTCGAGGCGCAGCTCGGCACGCGGCTGCTGCATCGCTCGACGCGCCGCGTGACGGTCACGGAGGCCGGCGAACGCGTGTTCGCGCGTGCCGAGAAGATTCTCGATGACGTCGACCATCTCGTCGAGGACGTGTCGACCACGCGCACGGTGCCGCGCGGCACGCTGCGCATCTCGAGCAGCTTCGGCTTCGGCCGTCATGTCGTCGCGCCGGCGTTGCTCGACTTCTCCGCGCGTTATCCGCAGCTGAACGTGCGGCTCGATCTGTTCGACCGGCTCGTCGACGTCGCGGGCGAAGGCTACGACCTCGACGTGCGCATCGGCGATGAGATCGCCGATCACCTGATCGCTCGCCGCCTTGCCGCGAACTATCGCGTGCTGTGCGCGTCGCCCGACTATCTCGCACGGCGCGGCACGCCGCGCACGCTCGCGGATCTCGCATCGCACGACTGCCTCGCGATCAAGGAGCGCGACCATCCGTTCGGCGTCTGGCGGCTGAACCTGCGCGGAGAAACGGCAACGGTGAAGGTCGGCGGCGCGCTGTCGACGAACCACGGCGAGGTGGCCGTGCAATGGGCGCTGGCCGGGCGCGGAATCGTGCTGCGCTCGATCTGGGAAGCGGGGCCGCTGATCGAACGCGGCGCGCTGCGTCGCGTGCTGTCGGACGTGATTCAGCCGGCGAACATCTGGGCTGTGTATCCGGAACGCGTCGCGGCTTCGGCGAAAGTGCGCGTGTGCGTCGATTTTCTCGCGGAGGCGCTTGCCGGGTTGAATGCCGCGGCGGGTGACGATGCGGCCTGAAATCGGCCAAAGGTGAGCTTTTACGGGGGCATGTAAGAAGCGTCGGCCAAGGCCCGTTGACGGCTCGCAACCGCGTCGCGAGCCGGTAGCGTGCCGCAGGCACCGACGCACCGACGCACCGACGCACCGACGGCCGCGATGCGCCGGGCCGGCCGATGATGTTGGCCGCCTGGGGCTTACGCCGCTTTCGCCGCACCGAGCATCAGATCGAGGTTCTGCACGGCCGCGCCGGATGCCCCTTTGCCGAGATTGTCGAACACGGCGGACAGCAGCACCTGGCCGTGCTCGGCATTCACGAACACGCCAAGCCGCAGGTCGTTCGTACCGTTCAGCGCTTGCGGATCGAGATGCGTGATCGTGCGCGTATCCGCGAGCGGCGTGACCTCGACGTGGCGCGCGTCGGCGTAATGGTGCGCGAGACACGCATGCAGCAACTCACCGGTCACGCCGGCCGGGAGAAGGCGCAGCTCGATCGGCACGGTCAGCACGATGCCTTGTCGATAGGCGCCGTAAGCCGGCACGAACAGCGGACGATGCGCGAGCCCCGCGTGCAGCTGGATCTCGGGCACGTGCTTGTGCGCGAGCGCGAGGCCGTAGACCTGCAGCGGTTTCGTGCGTGCGGCCCCGTTCGATTCGAATTCGTCGACGGCGGTCCGTCCGCCGCCCGAGTAACCGGACACGGCATGGATGCTCGCCGGGTAGTCGCGTGGCAGCAGGCCAGCTTGTTGCAGCGGCCTGAGCAGGCCGATCGCGCCCGTCGGATAGCAGCCCGGATTGGTGACGCGCCGCGCGTGCGCGATCGTCTGCGCATGTCCGTGGACCATCTCGGGAAAACCGTAGACCCATTCCGGATCGGTGCGATGGGCCGAGCTCGCGTCGATCACGCGTACCGCCGGATTCCGGATGAAGCCGACTGCTTCGCGCGCGGCGGCGTCGGGCAGGCACAGAATCGCGATATCGGATGCGTTGATCGCTTCGCTGCGCCGCGCGGGGTTCTTGCGCTCGGCATCCGGCAGCGTGACGAGCCGCAGATCGGTGCGATCCCGCAGGCGCTCGTGGATCAGCAGTCCGGTCGTACCTTGGTCGCCGTCGATGTAGACAGTGGAGAGGCTCATGATGGTCGCGTTTCTCGCTTAGGACGTCGGGAAAGCCGTATCGTCCATCGAACGCCTAGAATAGGAAAAGTTGAATTTCCTGATTGCGAGATTCAGATTTCCTGAACGAGAGGTGGGAATGCGCGAGATCAGTCTGGATCGACTGCGTACGCTGGTCGCGATCGCCGACCAGGGATCCTTCGTGGCCGCCGCGCAACTGCTTCATCTTGCGCCGCCGACGGTCAGCCTTCATGTCGCCGAACTCGAAAGCCGCATCGGTGCGCCGTTGCTGTCGCGCACGCGCGGCAACGTGCAGCCGTCGACCATCGGTGCGGTGCTGGTGGAGCGGGCGCGCCGTCTGCTGGCCGAGGTCGAGTCGACTCTCGACGACGTGGAGCGACAAGTGCAGGGGCTGACCGGGCGGGTGCGTCTCGGCGCATCGACCGGGGCGATCGCCCATCTGTTGCCGCAGGCGGTGGCCCGGCTGCGCGAGCGGCATCCGGACATCGATGTTCAGATCGCCGTGCTCACGTCGCACGACACACTGGCGCGCATTGCGCAGGGCACGCTCGACGTCGGACTGGTGGCGTTGCCGCAGCCGGCGGTCGCGGGGCTCTCGATCCGCGCGTGGCGGCGCGATCCGGTGCTGGCCTTTCTGCCTGCGGACTGGCGGCTTCCGGCGCGTGTGACGCCGGCCTATCTGGCCGCGCGTCCGCTGATTCTTAACGATGCGACTACCCGCCTGTCGCGGCTCACCGCGGAATGGTTCGCGCTCGGTGGCCACCGCCCCGAGCCCCGCATCGAACTCAACTACAACGATGCGATCAAGAGTCTGGTCGCCGCAGGCTACGGCGCGACGCTGCTGCCGCACGAGGCGGGCGCCCCGTTGCCGGATGCACGCATCGTCATGCGGCCGCTGCGTCCGGCGTTGTGGCGCGAACTGGGCATCGCCCATCGGGCCGGCCCGGTCGAGCGGTCGACCCAGCACGTGCTCGACGCGTTGTGGGCGCTCGGCGCGCGCTAGAAAGCAGCGGGCGTCATGCGTCGTGCGCGGCCGTGCCGGCGTCGGCACGCGGCAGTGGGCCGTTACAGCCGGCTATCCCTCGCGAGCATCAGCACGCGCGCCCAGCGCCGCGCATCGTGCTTGTCCATCATCGGCAGCTTCCATTCGCCGCGTGCGGCGTCACGCACACGCACGACCAGATGCCAGCGGCCGTCGATCGGCTCGGCTTCGCAGCCGTCGAGCTGCGACAACGTATAGCGGCCGTCCGCACCGTCGTGCGACAGCCACAGCAGCCCCTGCGTCGCTGACACGCGCACGTCGCCCCACTCGCGATGCACGACGTGGGTCCAGCCTTGTTCCTTCGCGTTCGGTGCGATGTCGCGACGGCGCTTGATCCACCACGCGATCAGCGCGATCAGGATCGCGGCGGCGAACAAGGCGGCCGCGATCGCGACCGGCTGGCCGAACTGCGCGGCGATGACGTGAAACAGATGAACCGCGCCCCATCCCACGGCGATGAGCGCGAACAGCGCAATGAAAATCGGCATGTCGAATCGGAAAGGAGGACGGACCGGCGCAGGCAGCGCGCCGGTCCGTCGCACGCGGCATTACCGGCGGCGGTGAATGTCGTGCGTGACGAAGCCTGCGTCGTTGGCGGGCAGCGCGAGGCCGTCCTTGACCGCGAGCGTCTTGCGGATGTCGTCGAGACCCGCGCTCCAGTGGTCGCGCATCGTCGACAGACCGAACTGATAGTCCTTGTAGTGGTGCTCGTACGCCTTCTGCTGATAGATCAGGTGCTGGATGTTGTACTTCTTCCCGCTCGACATCGCTTCAGCCTCTACGCACCACGGGTCGTTCTTGCGCTGCTCCTCCGGCACCTGCTCGAGCACGTGGCGCAGCACGTTGCGGTAGCGCTGTTCGCGCTGCAGCGTGTCGGTGACGAAACGCGTGCGGCTCGAATACTGCACGTCTTTCGTGCGTTCCGCGACGTCGGCCATCGTGCGCGGCAGCGGCCCGCGTGCGCTCCACAGGTCGACCTGGAACGCGAGCGTGTCGCGTCGCGGACGCGCGCTCAGCACTTCCATCAGCGGCGTGTTCGATACGACGCCACCGTCCCAGTAGTATTCGCCGTCGATCTCGACCGGCGGGAACGCGGGCGGCAGCGCGCCGGACGCCATGAAGTGCTCGGGCGCGAGGCGGATGCGCGAGTTGTCGAAGTACACGAAGTTGCCCGTGCCGACGTTGACCGCGCCGACCGACACGCGCGTCTCGCCCGAGTTGATCCGGTCGAAATCGCACAGCCTGAGCAGCGTCGCGCGCAGCTGCGACGTGTCGTACCAGCTGATCTTTTCCGGATGATCGGACACGCCCGGCAGCGGCGGCGGCAAGCGCGGCACGAAGAAGCCCTGCTGGCCCTGCATCATCGCGCTCGCGGCCTGCGACGCGGTGAAGAACGTGCGGATCTGGTCGATGCTGTTGAACAGCGCGAACTCGAATGCGGCCGGAATTGCGGGAAAGAATGCCGGCTGGCAGATCGTTTCCCAGAATTCGCGCAGCCGCTCGACACGATGTTCGGGCGCATTGCCGGCGATCAGCGCGGTGTTGAGCGCGCCGATCGAGATGCCGGCGATCCAGTCGAGCGGAACGCCGGCTTCGTGCAGCCCTTCGAACACGCCGGCCTGATACGCGCCGAGCGCGCCGCCGCCCTGCAGGACGAGCGCGATCGTTTCGTATGGCAGCGACCGCGCAGCGGCCGGCGCGCCGGCTTCGTGTTGCAGGTCCGCCGCATCGACGGCCTGCTTTTCTGTACGCGCGTGCGGTTTCATCAGTTGCTCCGAGAAATCCCGCCGTAGATGGCGGAGACGGATGGCATACCGTCGAGCGACGGTATGCCATCACGAGTCGTGAGAATGGACGTGGTGCGGGAATCGCCTCCCGTCCGGGAGGCGAGGACGTTACTGCATGAACCAGCCGTGGCTGACGACGAACGACTGGCCCGTGAGCGCGGCGCTCGGGAACGCCGACAGGAACAGCACCGTCTGCGCGACGTCCTGCACCGTCGTGAACACGCCGTCGACCGTGTTGCCGAGCATCACCTTCTTCACCACTTCCTCTTCGCTGATCCCGAGCTCCTTCGCCTGCTCCGGAATCTGCTTGTCGACCAGCGGTGTGCGCACGAAGCCCGGACACACGACGTGCGAGCGCACGTTGTGCTTCGCGCCTTCCTTCGCCAGCACGCGCGCGAGACCGAGCAGCCCGTGCTTGGCCGTCACGTACGCCGACTTCAGCGGCGACGCTTCGTGCGAGTGCACCGAGCCCATGTAGATCACGACGCCGCCGCGATCGTCCTTGTACATGTGCTTGAGCGCGGCCTTGGTCGTCAGGAACGCGCCGTCGACGTGGATCGCCTGCATCTTCTTCCAGTCGGCGAACGAATAGTTTTCGATCGGGTTGACGATCTGGATGCCCGCGTTCGACACGAGGATGTCGACCGAGCCGAACGTTTCGGCCACCTTGTCGATACCGCTGTTGACCGCTTCCTCGCTGGTCACGTCCATCGCGACGCCGATCGCCTTGCCGCCTGCCTTGTTGATCTCGTCGGCGACCGCATTTGCGCCGTCCTGGTTCAGGTCGGCGATCGCGACCGCTGCGCCCGCCTTCGCGAGCTCCAGTGCGATTTCCTTGCCGATGCCGCTTGCGGCGCCCGTGACGACTGCGGTCTTGCCATTCAGGTTGCTCATTTCGAATTTCCCGTGGTGAAAGGATTGACAGGGAGAAAGGACTGCGGACGTGTTACCGAGGTTACTGAGCGAGGTAATCGTAGACGACTTCGCCGAGGCCGAGTGTCAAATCCGCGACGAGGTGGCGCGCTTCGACGATCTCGAGTACCGGCAGGTCGGCCACCGGCGCGAGTGCGTGCGGTGCCAGTTCGAGCGAGGCGGGGCCCGTCCACGCACCCTTCATCTTGATGTCCTGCATGTAGTAGCGCACCAGTTCGCATACGCGTGCGGTGCCGTCGACGTGCGGGATGATCTTGAGCAGGAAGTTCGGGCCGGCGAGACGCTTCGTCTGCTCGTCGATGTCGAGTTCCTTGTGCTTGTAGCCCATCGTGCCGGTCGCGACGCGCACCTTGCCGTAGTCGAGCGTGCCCAGGATGTGATCGGTGTTCACGTGCAGCGTGGGCGACGCGAGTTTCTTCGGGAAACCCCACAGCTCGCGGCCGCCGGCGATCGGCGGGTGATCGTCGAGATACATCGCGAGCGTGTAGCCGCCGGCCTGGCCGTTGTACTCGACGGGGATCACCTGGCCGCTTTCCGTGTAGTCGCCGAAGCCGGTCGAATCGGCCATGCGAATGAATTCGTAATGGACGAGCGGCTCGATGACCTGCAGTGGCTCGGGCACGATTTCACGCAGACGATCCGGATCGGTGCGATACGTGATGATCAGAAACTCACGATCGACGAAACGGTACGGGCCCATCGGAAAGGCGGGGCTGGTCAACGGCATCGCAAACGCTTTCGATCGGACATCGCTGGGTTTCATGCGGACTCCTTGTTGTTGATCGCTTCGTGGATGAGTGCTCGTAAGCTCGTAATCCTATGCCTGTGCGTTGCCGTTGTGCGATGCCGCATCTGGAATTAATTGTTGCCGATTTCGAATGATTTGCAACGCAAATATTGAGGCGAACGGTGCGAACGGCATGGAGCGCATGGGGCGCTCCGATATTCTCAGGCGTCGATGACGCCACGATGTGAAAAAGGTGAGCCTTTACGGGATGGTGGGTGAGCTTTTACGGGAGACGGTCGCGCGGAAATGTGACAATTGTGTGAACTTGTGTTGCAGTGCGGGCTCTAAGCGCGTTCGCGCGCGACGTGCAGGCCCGGTCCTGATCATCGGCCGTCCGACGCATTAAGCGTTACTTAAGCGAGTGAGCACTAGCATCGTTCCACCCGGCCGGCACGCCCGGTCCAATCGTTACGCCCCAGGCAACCGCATTCATGCAGAACCTCAATCTCACCCTGTTTTCCGCCATCAATGCCGGCGCCGTGCCGCCCCCCGGTGTTGCTCGCGTCGCGATCTTCGCCGCCGACTGGCTGGTCTATGCGCTGCCCGCGATGCTGCTGCTGACCTGGATCTTCGGCGAGCGCCCGACGCGCCGCCAGGCGATCGAAGCCGGCGTCGGCACGTGCGTGGCGCTGGCGCTCGCGCAGGTAATCGGGCATTTCTGGTTTTCGCCGCGGCCGTTCATGGCCGGTGTCGGCACGCAACTGATTCCGCATGCGCCGGACAGCTCGTTTCCGAGCGATCACATGACGTTCGCGTGGAGTCTCGCGGTCGGCATGATGCTCGCCGGCAGCACGCGGCTGAGCGGGTTCGTGATGGCCGCGATGGCCGTGGTGATTGCTTGGGGGCGCGTGTATGCGGGCGTGCACTGGCCGTTCGACATGGCCGGCGGCGTGCTGGTCGGCACCGCCGGCGCGCTGGCCGCGCATCTGTACGGACAACGCATCGTCGAGCTGCTCGAACGGATCGGCGACGTCGTGCATGCGGTGATGATGGGGCGCGAGCGAGCGCCCTGAGCGGGAGAACTACGGGCCGGACGCCGTCAACCGGGCGTCTTGGCCGCTTCAGCCGAAGCGGACGGGCCGCCGCCCGCTTCGTGCAGTTCGGGCGTCTCGCCCGGGTGCTGTGCGGCGTCGCGTTCGAGTGCGCTTTCCTTCAGGATCGCGCACATCGCAACGAACAGCGCGAGGACGACGACCGCCAGGCCGCAATAGCCGGCGATCTTCAGGTTATGACGGAAAGGCGAAGCGTGGCTTTCTTTTGTCATGAACGGGCGCTCCTGGGCGGGCTGCGGCGGCTGTCGCCCGACAGCGGCGTCGCAGACATAGATATATACCAGCCGCCCCGCCGATGCCAAGCCCGCCGATGTTCGGGCTCGCGTTCGCGTCAGTCTTCCAGCGTTTCGTGCGCGGCCGCTGCGCCGCGTTTCCAGTATGCCGCCGCGCGGATGCGCGACTTGTCGACGCCACGCTCGCCAGTCAGGTGCTGCCGCACCGCACGCATCGACTGCGCTTCGCCGGCCGCCCACACGTAACCGTCGCCGGAGGACGGCAGCGGCAGCTCGCGCACCGCATTCAGCAGCACGTCGCCGTCCGCCGCGTCGGCTTCGGCGCGAAAGCGCCAGATCTCATGCACGTCGGCTCGCGTATCGAAAGTGATCTGCGCGGTGCGATCCGCGACTTCCAGCACGACTGCCGCACGCGAGCCGGCCGGCAATTGCTCGAGGCGGCGCGCGATGGCCGGCAGCGCCGTATCGTCGCCGATCAGCAGATGCCAGTCGAAATCGATTGGGACCACGAACGAACCGCGCGGGCCGCCGATACCGAGCCATTGGCCGACGCGCGCCTGCGCCGCCCACTGCGATGCGGGGCCGGGATGGTTCAGCACGAATTCCAGATCGAGTTCGCGCGCGGCGCGATCGAAGCGGCGCGGCGTGAAATCGCGTGCGACCGGCTTCGGTTGGCCTTCGGGAAACTCCGGGCCATTCGCGCCGAGCGTCGGCATCGCGGGCCGGTCGGCGCCGGGCGGCGGGAAAAACACCTTCACGTGATCGTCGAACGAAGACGATTCGAAGTCCGCGAGGTCGGGGCCGCCGAGGGTGACACGCAGCAGGTGCGGCGTCACCGCATGCACGCGCACGACCTGCAGCAGGCGGAACTTCAGCGTATGGCGCACGCGGGTAACGGCGCGTTCGGATAGGTTCTGCATCGATCCGTTCTCCTTGGGTGTGGACGGGCGGCGCGGGTCACGCGCCGGTGCCGCTTTCGATTTCGGCCGTCGCGCGGCGCATGATCGCCGCGATACGCCGCTGTTCGTCGGCGTCGGCGGCGCTCTTGTGGAGCAGTGCGCGCTTCAGCGCGAGACGGGCCTCGACGAACTCCGGCAGCCAGCCGGGCTGCGTTTCGTCCTGCGTTTCGCCGCCTGCCGATTCACCGGCGAACGCGCGGCGCATGAATTCCATCTTGCGTGCGAGATGCGTGAGGCGCGCGAACAGGGTGTCGACGCGCTCGCGCTGCGCATCGAGGTGCGCGCGGCCGGCGTCGGTCAGCGCGTAGCGCTTGCGGTTGCCTTCCGCCTGCGACACGACGAAGCCGACTTCCTCGAGATACGTGAGCGCCGGATACACCATGCCGGGGCTCGGGCTGTAGAAACCGTTCGAGCGCGTGTCGAGCGCCTTGATCAGTTCGTAACCGTGGCTCGGTTGCTCGGCGACCAGCGCGAGCAGCAGCAGCTGGAGATCGTCGGAGCTGAACTGGCGGCCGCGCGGCATGCCGTCGTCGCCGAAATCGCCAAAGCCGCCGCGTCCGCCGCGGCCGCCAAACGGGCCGCCGCCGAATGGGTCGTGACCGCGCCGATGGCGGCCGATTGCTTGCCAGACGCTGGCGTACCAGTCAGGGCCGGCATGCGCACCATGACCGTCGCATCGGGCATGGCCGCGGGAGGGGTTGTGTCGCATGATCGTGTCCTATGTGTCGTAAAACATATCGAAAGATATATATCGAAAGATAGGGTGTCAAGGAAGATTATTGGGGAAGGATGGTTGGCGGGGCGCGGCGGGATGTCCGTATCAGCCAACGGATACGGCCGCGTCAGGCAAAACGCGGGCGCGCATTCAGGCAATATTGCTCGGTTCAGCGCGGACGTCGTATCGCTGAAGTTGTTTCGTATTACTGAATTCGAACCGTGTGTCGCCGGATCGTTTCTTCGACACCGCGCACTTCGCTCTCGCGCTACCTGCGCGGTGCAGACATGCGTGCTTGCGTGTCGAATGCGATTCAGGCCGGCGGCGAGAACCGCAAGCCGCGGCGATTCGAGCCGCCGACCTGTTGCCCAAGACTTCAGACCGCGCTGGCTGCGTCGATCTTGCGGATATCTTCATCGTCGAGCCGCACGCGGATCGCTTCTCCGAGCAATGCGAGCTGCGCGAGCGACGTCGCGCTCGCAATCGGTGCGGTGATCGTCGGTCGCGCGATCTGCCACGCGAGCGCGATCGCGGCCGGTTGCGTGCCGTGCTTCGCCGACACGTCGTCGAGCGCCGCGAGAATGCGCAGGCCGCGCGCATCGAGATAACCGGCGACGCGATCGCCGCGCACGCTCTTCTTCAGGTCGGCCTCGCTGCGGTACTTGCCCGACAGGAAGCCGCTCGCGAGCGCGTAGTAGTTGACGACGCCAAGCCTCAGGTCGCGCACGACCGGCTCGAGATCGCGCTCATACTCGGCGCGGTCGATCAGGTTGTATTCCGGCTGGATCACCTGATACGCGGGCAGCCCGTTGCGCTTGCTGACGTCGGCGGCCTCGCGCAGGCGTGCACTGCTGTAGTTCGACGCGCCGATGATGCGCACCTTGCCCGCGTCGATCAGCGTCTGGTAAGCGGAGAGCGTTTCTTCGAGCGAGGCCGTGTCGGCGAGATCGCGGTGCGAGAAATACAGGTCGATGTAGTCGGTCTGCAGGCGGCGCAGTGAATCGTCGGCGGCCTTCAGGATGTTGTCCTTCGTCAGGCCGGCGCGCGCCGCGAGCAGGCCGACCTTGGTCGCGAGCACGACCTGGTCGCGCTTGCCGGAACGCTTGAGCCACTTGCCGATGATCGTTTCCGATTCGCCGCCGCTGTTGCCGGGCGCCCAGGCCGAATAGACGTCGGCCGTGTCGATGAAGTTGATGCCGGTATCGGCGAGCGCGTCGAGCAGCTCGAACGATGCGTTTTCGTCGACGGTCCAGCCGAAGACGTTGCCGCCGAAGGCGAGCGGGGAAACCTGGATGTCCGACGTGCCGAGGGTACGTAGTGCCATTTTGCTCTCCGGAATCTGGGGGTGACGGGATGAGACGACAGGATTGGCCGGGATGAATGCGACGTGAAGGCGAGCGGGCGAAGCGCTTGCGCCGTTGTCGCGGACGCCGGAACATTCTCGCCGATCGAGCGGAATCGCGCAGCGGGCGCGCGGTCATGAAGACGGAGGAATTGCAGAGGACAGCGGATGTGCCGTCCGCCAGGTGGATGATCGGTACGGCTGCGTTCGATCGGGAACTGAATCTTGCAGCGTCTGGGGGAGAGACCGGCGGAGACCGGCGTATCACGTCACTTCGACGGAGCGGAACGAAAAACGGGCGGCAACGTTGCCACCCGTGATCGATCGGCGCTCTAATCCGTTACCGCAACTGCACGGCCGCCAGAAACAGCACCATGCTGCCGATCGCGCCATCGAGTACACGCCACGCAACAGCCTTGCGGAACCACGGCGCAAGCAGCCGCGCGCCATATCCAAGCCCGAGGAACCACACGACGCTGACCGACATCGCGCCGATCGCGAACGCCAGCCGCGAGCCTTCCGGCTCGCGCGCGCCGGCGGTGCCGATCAGCAGGAACGTATCGAGATACACATGCGGGTTGAGCCACGTGAATGCGAGCGTCATCAGCACGATCGCGACCGCGCTCTGCGGCGGCGGCGCGACGGTGTCGCCGCGCACGTCGAGCGTTTCGTGTCCCGGCTTGAACGCGCGGCGCAGCGCGTTGATGCCGAACCACGCGAGATACGCGAGGCCGATGTACAGCACGACGTGGACGAAGGTCGGATAGCGTTCGACGAGGACTGACGCGCCGCCGACGCCCGCGCCGATCAGGATCATGTCGGACAGCGCGCACAGCAGCACGATCTTGCCGACATGCGAGCGCATGATGCCTTGCCGGAGCACGAACGCGTTCTGCGCGCCGATGGTGACGATGAGCGACCCGCACAGGGCGGCGCCGTGGGAAAAAGCGATCCAGTTCATGATGGGGAGCGGTGAAGGAGTAGACGGGTGAATCGGTTGGCGCTAGTCTGCGGTCAGCCAGAACATAAGAGAAGCTAATTCACCTAATGCAGATTAAGGAAATCTAATGCTCGACTACGCATTGCTCGACGCTCTCGCGGCGGTGATCCGGCACGGTTCGTTCGAACGGGCGGCCAGGGAGCTGAACGTCACGCCGTCGGCGGTATCGCAGCGCGTGAAACTATTGGAAGAGCGCGTCGGCAGCGTGCTCGTCAAGCGCGGGCAGCCGTGCGTCGCGACGACGTCGGGCGCGTTGCTCTGCCGGCATACGGAGCGCGTGCAGTTGCTCGAGGCCGAACTGGGCGGCCGGATGCCTGCACTGCCGGGCCAGATCGCGAGCGCATGGCCGATGCTGCGCGTGGCCGTCAACGACGACAGCGTCGCGACCTGGTTCATCGATGCGGTCGGGCCGTTCTGCACCGAGCGCGAGACCTTGCTCGACCTCGTGATAGACGACCAGGACTACACGGCCGCGCGCATTCGCGACGGCAGCGTGCAGGGCGCGGTGACCGCGCAGGCTGAACCGATCCAGGGATGCCGGTCGACGCGGCTGGGGCGCATCCGCTATCGCGCAGTGTGTTCGCCGGCGTTTTACGACCGCTATTTCGGCGCGGGCATCACGCGCGATGCGCTGCGCCGTGCGCCGTGCGTCATGTTCAATCCGAAGGACGGTTTGCAGGCGCGCTTCATCCGGCGCGTGACGCGCGCGGATCTCGATCCGCCGCAACACTGGATCCCGCACGTCGCGGGTTACTTGCGTGCATGCGAAACGGGGCTGGGATGGGGGATGTGCCCGGACCGGATGGTCGATCGCCAGCTGGCGGCGGGCGAACTGGTCGACATGTCGCGCGGGCGGACCGTCGATATCGACCTGTACTGGCAGAGCTGGCGCCTGTCGATCGGCTGGCTCGACGATTTCAGCGCGGCGCTGAAGGCGCGCGCCGCGCTGTTTCTCGACTGATCGAAGCGGGCGCGGCGGACGGTGGCGGGCGGCGGCGCGCAGGCTACGCGCCGCGCGGGGTCAGACGTGGTGCAGGCCGTCGAAGTCGACGATCTGTACGAGGCGGCCGTGCATTTCGATCAGGCCGCGCTTCTGGAACTTCGACAGCGTGCGGCTGACCGTTTCGAGCGTCATGCCGAGGTAACTGCCGATGTCTTCGCGCGTCATGCGCAGGTTGAATTCCGACGGCGAGTAGCCGCGCTTCAGGTAGCGCGACGACACGTCGAGCAGGAACGCGGCGACGCGCTCTTCGGCGTTCAACGAGCCGAGCAGCATGGTTTGTGACGTTTCGCGCACGATCTGCTCGCTCATCAGCTTGTGCATGCGCAACTGCATCGTGCCGGCTTCCGAGCACAGCGACTTGAGCGCGCTGTACGGAATCACGCAGACCGAGCTGTCTTCCAGCGCAACCGCGGTGCGCGGGTGCGTGTCGTCGCAGATGCCGTCGAGGCCGAGCGCTTCGCCCGCGAGGTGCAGACCGGTGACCTGCTCGCGGCCGTCGTGGCGCGTGGCGACGGTTTTCAGTGAACCCGAGCGCACGGCGTACAGGTTGTCGAAGGTGTCGCCTTCGCGGAACAGCGCTTCGCCGCGCTTGACCGGGCGCGCCGCGCAGATGACCGATTCGAGGCGGCTGAGCGCTTCGGGTGCGAGGCCCTGCGGCATGCACAGGTGCCGCATTGCGCACGACGAGCAGTGCGGGGCCTGACGGGGAGCCCAGTTGCCTGCATGGGACGAGGCGGCGGGACGTGTGGCGACGGGCGTCAACATGATCGTTTGCTCCAGCGTTGAATCGACCGAATCATTGTCCCACCGCAAGTTGCCGCTGTCGGGTGACAAAACGTCGCGACCGCGCGCACATGTCGCGGGCATCGTAGCGGCATGCAAGCATGCCGTTGCGTGTGCGCGCCGCGACGCGCACGCTGATGCCGGTGCCGCTCAGCCTTCCTGATCGTCCGTATGCGCGGCGGCCGGGATCAGCAGCACGGGCAGCGTCGCATGCCGCACGCACTGTTCGGCGATGCTGCCGAGCACGAGGCGGCGGAACCCGCGTCGGCCGTGCGTGCCGAGCACGAGGAGGTCGGCGCCGAACGCCTTCGCACCGTCGAGGATCAGCGTCGACACGTCGGTGAGCGACGACGCCTCGCTCGTCAGCGTTTCGCCCTTCACGCCTGCCGCCTGCATCAGCTTCTTGAACTCCGCCGCGAGCGCATTGCCTTGCGCGATGAGCTGGTCGCGCAGCACGGACGGATCGTAGCCCGGCACGTTGTAGTAGATCGCGGCGTTCTCGACGACGTAGAGCGGTTGCAGTTCGGCACCGTGCTCCTTCGCGAGCGCGAGGGCGGCATCGAACGCATGGCGGGCGGTGTCGCTGCCGTCGATGGCAACCAGAATGCGCTTGTACATGGTGTCTCCAAGTGGCGGGTTGAACGAAAGTCGGCCGAACGGCCGAGCAGGCCGTGCGTCGCTGCGAGGCAGGGTAAACCAACGGCAGGGACTCTGCAGCGACGTGCCGGTCGTCGCGAGTGTGCATTGAATATCATCCGTATCGCGACGACGTGACTTCGATCAACGCCGATGCATCGATGTCGCGAAATCCGACTGTCGACCCGAACCCGGCGCCGATATCGATTCCAGCACCGATTCGGAGGACCGGCGCGCGAACCCGCACGTCGCTCCGCCGCCATCGGCCGTCGGCCTCGCCTCGACCCGTCAAACGAACGATCGATTCAAACGCCGCGCGCGTCACCGCGGCACGGCCGTGATTTCGATCACCCGTTCCGGCCGGCGTCCATGACCGGGCCAGTACGCGCTGCCGTACATCCGGTGAACCGGGCCGTACAGCGCGTCGCCCGCGTGCGACGGCGCGTCGAACCCCTTCTCGATCACCATGTAGCCGTCACGCAGCGCGAACGCCGGATGGTTGCCGCCCGGCCGGCTGTCGAAGCCGGCGAAGCCGTCGCCGGCCTCGGGCATCGCGTTGACGAGCGACGCGTTGCTGCCCGTGATCTGGTCGGGCGAGAAGACGCCGCCGCTCGCGAGACGCGCGGCCTCGCGATTCTTGCCGTCGGTGTCGACGGTGCTGTCGTGCGTGTCGTCGTTGTCGAGTTCGATGCTGCGCGGATGCGCGGTGTGCGCTTGAGCTGACGTTCCCATCACGGCTCTCCTGGCGGCGAAGCGCTCCGGATCGAAGCAAATCCCGTTCCGGGCAAGACGGGAAAACGGCGCGCGAGCGATCGCCGCGGTGGTGTGGCGCGCGCTGATTTGTCATGATTTATTTCGGCTAGAACACCCGTTTTCTACAGAGTATGATTCATTTCCTGCGAAGCGGCGACAGGGGATGAGGTCTTGCCGCCTCTGCCCGCACCGGGGGCACCGCAGCACCCTTAAGACGGGTAGTGAACAACAAATCAAGGGACTAGAGGTGGCGGATTCATGCAAGCGACTACTGCTTTCACGCACCGCGGTTATCTGTTGAATTGCGCGCCCGCGCGCGCCAGCGACGGGTCGTTCAAACCCTACGTCGTGATCTCCAGATCGAGCGACGGGGAACTCGTCGCGAACCGTTTTTTTCCGACCGAGCTCCAGTTCAACGACGAAGGCGACGCGATCGCGCACGCGCGCGACTGGGCCGTGCGCTGGATCGACGCGAGCAGTATTACGATCTGACGCCGTCGCGCGGCGGTGGCATCGTCCGTCCGGCCGATCCCCCGACGTGCCGCTGCCGATCGAAAACGCGGTAATCTTCTGGAACCCGTCACTTTATTTGCGGCCGTGCGATCGAGCGCGGCCGCCTGCATTGGCATATGTCGACATCACCCGCCCGTCAGTGGGGCCTCGAAGAAATCGTTGCCGGCTTGCGCGAATCGCGCGAGGAACTTCATCGCACGCGTCATCCGCGCGGCATCCGCGAGCTGCCGTCGCGCGACGCGATCTGCAAGATCGTCACCGGCCTGCGCGCGTCGATGTTTCCGACGCACTACGGCGCGCCGGATCTGACCGATGAAAGCGTCGACTACTACGTCGGCCACACGCTCGAAAGCACCCTGCGGATCCTCTCGGAACAGATCCGCCGCGCGCTGCCGTTCCTGCCCGAGCATGCGGACACGCCGTTCGCCGAACTCGACGAGCGCGCGTTCGAGATCGCGCGCGAGTTCGGCCGGCAGTTGCCGGCGGTTCGCGCGCTGCTGGTCAGCGACATTCAGGCTGCCTACGCGGGCGACCCGGCCGCGCAGCACATCACCGAGATCCTGCTGTGCTACCCCGGCGTGCTCGCGATGATGCACCATCGGCTCGCGCACGCGCTGCACCAACTCGGTGTGCCGCTGCTCGCGCGTTTCATCAATGAAATCGCGCACTCGGCCACCGGCATCGACATTCACCCGGGCGCGCAGATCGGCCCGAGCTTCTTCATCGACCACGGCACCGGCGTCGTGATCGGCGAAACCGCGATCATTGGCGAGCGCGTGCGCGTGTATCAGGCCGTCACGCTCGGCGCAAAGAGCTTTCCGGCCGATGGTGACGGCGCGCTGGTGAAGGGCAACGCGCGGCATCCGATCGTCGAGGACGACGTGGTGATCTACGCGGGCGCGACGATTCTCGGCCGCGTGACGATCGGGCGCGGCTCGGTGATCGGCGGCAACGTGTGGCTTACGCACAGCGTGCCGCCCGGCACGAGCGTCGCGCAGGGCAAGGTCCGCGAAGGCGGTAGCGCCGAGAAGCCGTGACGCGGCGCGCGAACGGCGCAATGGTCGTTCGCGCAGCGCAGGTGAAGGCGTGCGCCGATGTCCGCACACAAGGTGTGCGAAGGGCACACACGGCTACCGCCGAACATACCGTTCGTCAGTGTTTGCCGGCCGGTGAGCGATGCTTGTACAGCACGTCCTGGTCGACGCGGATCAGGTTCTGCCCCGCATCGACGACGAAATCCACACCGTTGTACGCGCTGCCCGTCAGCAGCAGGATCGCACCCGCGACGTCGTCGGGGCCGGCGATGCGCGCGAGCGGCGTCGATGCGCGGCTCGCGTGTTCGAAGTCGGCCTGCGTCTGGTCGTCGCTCGGCAGCATCAGCCCGGGGAACACCGCGTTCACGCGCAGCACCGGCGACGACGACAGCGCGAGCATCTGCGTGAGGTTGCCGAGCGCGGCCTTCGCGACCGTGTAGCTGAAATGGTCGCGGTGGAAGTTTTCCTTGATCTTCTGGTCGACCACGTTGACGACGACGCCCTGCGTGCCGGCCGCGCGGGCCCGTTCGTAGAATGCACGCGTGAGCAGGATCGGCGCGCGGCAGTTGACGGCCCATGCCTGGTCGAATGCCGCGAGGTCGAAGCTCGGGAAATGGTCCTGCCAGAACACGGACGCGTTGTTGACCAGCACGTCGAGGCGGCCGAAGCGCGTATACACCTGGTCGATCAGCGCGGTGATCTGCCCGGCATCCGACAGGTCGGCCTGGAAGGCGACCGAATCGTGCCCGCTCTCGGCGATCGCGCGGGCCGCCGCCTGCGCGGCATCGGCCGAACGGTCGTAGTGCACCGCGGTGCGATAGCCGTGCGCGGCGAAATACTCGGCGAACGCGCGCCCGGCCCGGCGCGCGGCGCCGGTCACGAGCACGACCGGCGCGTTTGCCGCTTGCTTCGTGGACTGCATTACGTATTCGTCAGGTTGACTGAAGAAGGATTCGCGACGATCGAAAGGAATTCGCGTCGCGTGGACGGATCGGTGCGGAACGTGCCGAGCATGCGCGACGTGACCATCTCGACGCCCGGCTTGTGCACGCCGCGCGTCGAGATGCACTGATGCGCGGCTTCGAGGATCACGCCGACGCCCTTCGGCTGCAGCACGTCGAACAGCGTGTCGGCGATCTGCACGGTCATCTTTTCCTGGATCTGCAGGCGCTTCGCGAACGCGTCGACGAGGCGCGCAAGCTTCGAGATGCCGACGACGCGATGGTTCGGCAGATACGCGACGTGCGCGCGGCCGATGATCGGCACCATGTGGTGCTCGCAGTAGCTCTCGAAGCGGATGTCCTTCAGCACGATCATTTCGTCGTAGCCGTCGACTTCGCTGAACGTGCGCGCGAGGATGTCGCGCGGCTCCAGCGCATAGCCGGCGAAGAACTGTTCATATGCGCGCACGACGCGTGCCGGCGTGTCGAGCAGGCCTTCGCGGGCGGGGTCGTCGCCGGCCCAGCGCAGCAGCACGCGAACGGCATCCTCGGCTTCTTCCCGGCTCGGCCGGGATGCGGCCGGCTCGGGCCGCGCGGATTTTTTACCCATCTAGTCACTCCATCGAATGCGGCCGCCTGCGGCGGCGCGGATATCCGGGCATTGTTTCATGCTTTCGCGGGTCGTGCGTGCGGCCTGCCGCACACCCTGCATCACTTCGGCCATTCGTCCTGCTCGTCGTTGAACAACGACGCGACGACGCCGCGCAGCCACGCCGTGCGCGGATCGTTGTGGAACTTGCGGTGCCAGTGCTGCTTCAGGTCGAAGCGCGGCAGCGGCAACGGCGGCTCGACCGGCACGATGAACGCATGCTCGGCCGCATAGGCATAGCCGATCGCATGCGGCACCGTCGCGATCAGGTCAGTGCGGCTCAGGATGAACGGCAGACTCATGAAGTGCGGCGTCTCGAGCACCGCACGGCGGTGCATGCGCTGCTTCGCGAGGTATTTCTCGAGCACCTCCTGGCTGCGCCCCTCGGCGCGCACCACCGCATGCCCGCACGCGAGGAACTGCTCGGCCGTGAACGGGCGCGCCTGTTCGAGCGGATGGCCGCGCCGCATCAGGCAGACGAACCGGTGCGTGAACAGACGCTGCTGGAAGAAGTTGTTGCCGTCGAGATCGGGGAAGTAGCCGACCGCGAGATCGATCGAGCCAGCTTCGAGGCCGCGGCCGACTTCGTCGTGCGCGAGCGAGACCGAGCGCAGGTTCGCATGCGGCGCGCGCGTCGCGAACGCCTGCAGCAGCTTCGGCAGGAACACGATCTCGCCGACGTCCGACAGCGCGATCGAGAACGTATGCGTGCTCGCCGCCGGATCGAAGTCATGCGGCGCGACGAGGCCGCGCTCGATCTGCGCGAGCGCATCGCGCGCGGCCGGCAGCAGCGCGAGCGCGCGCGGCGTCGGCTCCATGCCGCGCGACGTGCGCACGAACAACGGATCGCCGAAATACTCGCGCAGGCGGCCGAGCGCGGTGCTCACGCGCGGCTGGCTCACGCCGAGCAGGTCGCCGGCGCGGCTGACGTTGCGCGTGTCGTCGAGCGCGACGAGGTAGGGAATCAGGTTCAGATCGAGCGCATCCATCGTGAGGCCGGTATCCGGGAAACGTATACAACTTATCTCCAAAATCGCATTGCCGCATAGTCGGGAAAGCGCTCAAATGGGTTCCATTATTCGAACCAATGTTCAGGAGACGAACAATGCGCACCCAGGTCGCCATCATCGGCGCCGGTCCGTCCGGCCTTTTGCTTTCCCATCTGCTGCGCCTGCAAGGCGTCGATTCCATCCTCGTCGAAGCGCGTTCGCGCGAATACTGCGAGAACCGCATCCGCGCCGGCGTGCTGGAGCAGGGCACCGTCGACACGCTGAACGAAGCCGGCCTCGGCGAGCGGATGCGCCGCGAAGGGCTCGAACATCACGGCATCGAGCTGCTGTTCTCCGGTCAGCGCCATCGCATCGACCTGAGCGCGCTCACCGGCGGGCGCGCGATCACCGTCTATAGCCAGCATGAAGTCGTGCGCGACCTGATCGCGGCCGGCGACGCGCATGGGCACCAGATGCATTTCGAAGTCAGCGAAGTCGCGCTGCACGATATCGAAAGCGAGCACCCGTTCGTCACGTTCAAGCATGCGGACGGCCGCGCGGACCGCATCGACTGCGACTACATCGCCGGCTGCGACGGCTTCCACGGCATCGCACGGCAGACGATTCCCGCCGAGCGGCTGAACACGTTCGAGCGCGTCTATCCGTTCGCGTGGCTCGGCATCCTCGCCGACGCGGCGCCGTCGCTCGACGAGCTCGTCTACGCCCATCACGACAACGGCTTCGCACTGTTCTCGATGCGTTCGCCGACCGTCACGCGCCTCTACCTGCAGTGCAAGCCCGACGAGGACCTCGCGGAATGGTCCGACGCGCGGATCTGGGACGAACTGCACACGCGCTTTTCGAACGATACCGGCTGGACGCCGACCGAGGGCCGGATCACGCAGAAGAGCGTGACACCGATGCGCAGCTTCGTGTCGGAGACGATGCAGCACGGCCGCCTGTTCCTCGCGGGCGATGCCGCGCACATCGTGCCGCCGACCGGCGCGAAGGGGATGAACCTCGCGGTGGCCGACGTCCGCGCACTGTCCCGCGCGCTCGGCGCGCGCTATCGCAGCGGCGACGCGACGCCGCTCGAGCGCTATTCGGCGACCTGTCTCGAACGCGTGTGGCGCGCCGAGCATTTCTCGTACTTCATGACGAACATGCTGCACTCGTCGCCGGAGGACTCGCCGTTCGTCAATCGCCTGAAGTTTGCCGAGCTGAAGTACGTGACGCGCTCGCGGGCCGCCGCGCAATCGCTCGCCGAAAACTACGTCGGCCTGCCGTTCGACGACCAGACACCCCCCGAGGGATCCCGCCTTGACAACGCGCTGTGCGCGACTCTATGATCGGCCCATCGTTCGCTAATCGAATATGGGTTCGAATAGCGAACAAATGCCGAAGGTCGACGACGGCCTTCGACGCGGCACGCGACACGCGCGTGTCCCCTCGACAGGCCGCGCATCGTGCCGCGGGTTCGTATCAGGAAGAGACATGGTCAACAAGATTTTCGAATCGCTTCAATCGGCGGTCGCGGACGTCCACGACGGCGCGACCATCATGATCGGCGGTTTCGGTACGGCAGGCATGCCGTCCGAACTGATCGACGCGCTGATCGAGCAGGGCGCGCGCGGCCTGACGATCGTCAACAACAACGCGGGCAACGGCGAGACGGGTCTCGCGGCGCTGCTCAAGGCGAAGCGGGTGCGCAAGATCATCTGCTCGTTCCCGCGCCAGAGCGACTCGCAGGTGTTCGACGCGCTGTACCGTGCGGGCGAAATCGAGCTGGAGCTCGTGCCGCAGGGCAACCTCGCGGAGCGCATCCGCGCGGCGGGCGCCGGCATCGGCGGCTTCTTCACGCCGACGGGCTTCGGCACGAAGCTCGCGGAAGGCAAGGAAACGCGCGTGATCGACGGCAAGTCGTACGTGTTCGAGACGCCGATCCACGCCGATTTCGCGCTGGTGAAGGCGTACAAGGGCGATCGCTGGGGCAACCTCGTGTATCGCAAGACCGCGCGCAACTTCGGGCCGATCATGGCCAGCGCCGCGAAGGTCGCGATCGTGCAGGTGTCGGAAGTCGTACCGCTCGGCGGGCTGAACCCGGAACACATCGTGACGCCGGGCATTTTCGTGCAGCGCGTCGTCGAAGTGCCGCAAGCCGCGCATGCGGCCGAGCTGGCCGCCGAACGTGCATCGCAAGCCGCCTGACAGCCTGAGGAGACCCGAAATGAAACGACTTACCCGCGATGAAATGGCCAAGCGCGTCGCCCAGGACATCCCCGAAGGCGCTTACGTGAACCTTGGCATCGGCGTGCCGACGCTGGTGGCGAACCACCTCGATCCGAGCAAGGAGATCTTCCTGCACAGCGAGAACGGCCTGCTCGGCATGGGCCCGGCGCCCGCGCCCGGCGAGGAAGACGACGAGCTGATCAACGCCGGCAAGCAGCACGTGACGCTGCTCACCGGCGGCGCCTATTTCCACCACTCGGATTCGTTCGCGATGATGCGCGGCGGCCACCTCGACTACTGCGTGCTCGGCGCGTTCCAGGTGTCGGCGAACGGCGACCTCGCGAACTGGCATACGGGTGCGCCCGATGCGATTCCGGCCGTCGGCGGCGCGATGGACCTCGCGATCGGCGCGAAGCAGGTGTTCGTGATGATGGAGCACCTGACGAAGCAGGGCGAGAGCAAGATCGTCGCGCAGTGCTCGTACCCGGTCACCGGCGTGCAATGCGTGAGCCGTATCTATACGGATCTCGCCGTGCTCGACGTGACGGCGGACGGCCTCGCGGTGAGCGAGATCTTCACCGACCTGTCGTTCGACGAACTGCAGAAGCTGACCGGCGTGCCGCTGATCGACGCGACGCGCAAGGCCGCGGCCTGAACGGCAAGCGTGCCGGCGCGCGCGATCGCGCGCACGTTGGCACGCTTGGGTAGACAATAGGCGCACGCCGTTTCCCCAATCTGATGCCATGCTCGAAGACAGCGCCCGCCTGACCTCTCTCATTTGCGGCACCGAGCCGCTCAACCGGATCTGGTCGCCGCGCGCGACGATCCAGCGGATGCTCGACGTCGAAGCCGCGCTTGCGCGTGCGCTCGCCGCGCGGCAGGTAATTCCCGCCGCCGCGGTCGCGCCGATCGAACGCGCGTGCGACGCCGGCCGGCTCGACGCCGACGCGCTCGCGCACGGCGCGGCGCTCGGCGGCAATCTCGCCATTCCGCTCGTCAAGCAGCTCACCGCCCAGGTGAAGGCCGACGACCCCGAGGCCGCGAAGTTCGTGCACTGGGGCGCGACGAGCCAGGACATCATCGATACCGCGACGGTGCTGCAGCTGCGCGACACGCTCGACGTGCTCGAGCCGCTGCTCGACGAAGCGTGCGCGTCGCTCGCGGTGCTCGCGCGCGCCCATCGCGCGACGCCGATGATCGGCCGCACGTGGCTGCAGCAGGCGCTGCCGATCACGCTCGGCCTGAAATTCGCGCAATGGCTCGACGCACTGCTGCGCCATCGCGCGCGCTTCGCCGAATTGCGCGAGCGCGCGCTGGTGCTGCAGTTCGGCGGCGCCGCCGGCACGCTGGCGAGCTTGCGCGAGCAGGCGGCCGGCGTGAGCGCCGCGCTCGCGGCCGACCTGAAGCTGGCACTGCCGGCCGTGCCGTGGCATACGCAGCGCGACCGCATCGCGGAAGCCGCGTCGTGCTTCGGGATGCTGACCGGCACGCTCGGCAAGATCGCGCGCGACGTGTCGCTGCAGATGCAGACCGAAGTCGGCGAGCTCGGCGAACCGGCAGCCGCCGGCAAGGGCGGCTCGTCGACGATGCCGCACAAGCGCAACCCCGTCGGCTGTGCGGCCGTGCTGACCGCCGCGGTGCGCGCGCCGAACCTCGTCGCGACCGTGTTTGCCGGGATGGTCCAGGAGCACGAGCGCGCGCTCGGCGGCTGGCAGGCCGAATGGGATGCGCTGCCCGACCTCGCGCGCCTGACCGGCGGCGCGCTCGCGCAGATCGCGCAGATCGTCGCGGGCCTCGACGTGAACACCGAACGCCTCGCCGCGAACCTCGACCTGACGCACGGGCTGATCCTCGGCGAAGCCGTGATGCTCGCACTCGGCGACCGGATCGGGCGCCTCGATGCGCATCATGTCGTCGAGCATGCGTCGAAGGAAGCCGTGCGCACCGGCGCGACGCTGTTCGACGTGCTCGCCGCCGATCCGGCCGTATCCGCCCATCTGTCGCGCGACGCGCTCGCGCGGCTGCTCGATCCCGCACATTATGTCGGCGAGGCGCAGGCCTACGTCGACGCTGTGCTCGCGCTGCACGCGGGCACGACACAACCAGGAGAACACTGATGCCTTTCGCCACTGTCAACGGCGTGAAACTGCATTACCGGATCGACCGTGCCGCGCGCGACGACGCGCCGTGGCTCGTCTTCTCGAACTCGCTCGGCGCCGACCTGCAGATGTGGGCACCGCAGATTCGCCCGCTCACGCAGCACTTCAACATCCTGCGCTACGACACGCGCGGCCACGGCCATTCCGAAGCACCGGCCGGCTCGTACACGATCGACCAGCTCGCGGGCGACGTGATCGGCCTGCTCGACCACGTCGGCATCGATCGCGCGTACTTCTGCGGGATTTCGATGGGCGGCCTGACCGGTGCCGCGCTCGCCGCGCGCTTCCCGTCGCGCATCGTGCGCGCCGTGCTGTCGAACACCGCCGCGAAGATCGGCTCGCCGGAAGTGTGGGCGCCGCGCGCGCAGAAGGCGCGTGCGGAAGGGATGGCCGCGCTGGCCGACGCCGTGCTGCCGCGCTGGTTCACCGACGCGTTCGTCGCTCACGAGCCGCGCCTGTTCGACGCGATCCGCGACACCTTCGTGCATACCGACAAGGACGGTTACGCGGCGAACTGCGACGCGTTGAACGCGGCCGACCTGCGCGAAGAAGTGAAGGGCATCGCGCTGCCGGTGCTCGTCGTGACCGGCGCGAAGGATATGTCGACGCCGCCCGACCAGGGCCGTGCGCTGGCCGCCGCGATTCCCGGCGCGCGTCACGTCGAATTCGACGCCGCGCACATTTCGAACATCGAGTGCACCGACGGCTTCAACCGCGCGCTGCTCGACTTCCTGACCGCGTGAGGCACCGACGATGGACGACCAGCAACGTTACGAAGCGGGGATGAAGGTGCGTCGCGCGGTGCTCGGCGACGCGCACGTCGACCGTTCGATCCAGAACCGCACCGAAGTGACCGACGAATTCCAGAACCTGATCACGCGCTATGCATGGGGCGAGATCTGGACGCGCGAGGGCCTGCCGCGCCATACGCGCAGCCTGCTGACCATCGCGATGATGGTCGCGCTGAACCGCGGCGAGGAACTCGCGCTGCACCTGCGTGCCGCGCGCAACAACGGCGTGACGCGCGACGAGATCAAGGAAGTGCTGCTGCAGACCGCGATCTACTGCGGCGTGCCGGCCGCGAATTCCGCGTTCCATCTCGCCGACAAGATCTTCAAGGAACAGGATGGGGCCGCCTAGGTGCGGCTGAATAACACGGACGGCTCGCGCCGGACGTGACCCGATCGCGACACCTGCCGCTGCCGGCAGGTGTCGACGACGCATGACGCGCCGGCGGCGAATCGGCGCGCAAACAAGGAAAGACGCGGCCATCAGGCCGCGTTGTTTAAACAGGAGACTCGCGATGAATCGCGCACCCGTGGTCGATGTCCAGACCTTCATCAATGAGCAGCCGTTCGGCGGCTTCCAGTGGCTCGTATTCCTGATGTGTTTCGTGATCGTGCTGCTCGACGGCTTCGATACGGCCGCGATCGGCTTCATCGCGCCGTCGCTGCTCGGCGAATGGAACCTCACCAAACCCGATCTCGCACCCGTGCTGAGTGCCGCGCTGTTCGGCCTTGCGTGCGGCGCGCTCGTGTCGGGTCCGCTGTCCGACCGCGTCGGGCGCCGGTCGCTGCTGCTCGGCTCGGTGTTCCTGTTCGGCGTCGCATGTTTCGTGTCGGCGTTCTCCAACACCATCGGGCACCTGACGGTGCTGCGCTTCGTCACCGGTGTCGGCCTCGGTGCCGCGATGCCGAACGCGGTCACGATGATGGGCGAGTTCTGCCCGGACAAGCGCCGCGCGACCGTGATCAACCTGATGTTCTGCGGCTTCCCGCTCGGCGCCGCGTTCGGCGGCTTTCTCGCCGCGTGGATGATCCCGCATTTCGGCTGGCGCAGCGTGCTGATGCTCGGCGGCGTGACGCCGCTGCTGCTCGGCGTGCTGTTGCTGCTGAAGATGCCCGAATCGGTGCGTTTCATGGTCGCGCAAGGCCAGAGCATCGACCGGATCCGCGCGACGCTTGCGCGGATCTCGCGCGATGCGCTGAACGCCGGCTCGTTCGCGATGACCGAATCCGCGCCGCAGACGGGCGGCAAGGGGATGGGCGTCGTGCTGTCGCGCTCGTATGTCGTCGGCTCGGTGATGCTGTGGCTCGCGTACTTCATGGGCCTCGTGATCTTCTACGCGTCGATCAACTGGATGCCGATCCTGCTGAAGGATGCCGGTCTCACGCCGAAGAGCGCGACGCTGATTTCCGCGCTGTTCCCGCTCGGCGGTGTCGGCGCGGTGCTGTGCGGCGTGCTGATGGACCGTTTCAACGCGAATCGCGTGATCGCCGTGTGCTACGCGCTGACCGCGATCAGCGTGTATGCGATCGGGCAGGCGGCCGGAAACGTGGGGCTGCTCGTGCTGGTCGTGTTCATCGCCGGCGTGCTGATGAACACCGCGCAATCGTCGATGCCGGCGCTTGCCGCCGCGTTCTATCCGACCGAAGGGCGCGGCACGGGCGTGGCGTGGATGCTCGGTGTCGGCCGCTTCGGCGGGATCGCCGGGTCGTTCCTCGTTGCCGAACTGACGCGCCGGCACTTCTCGTTCGCCGGCGTGTTCGCGACGATCGCGGTCGCGGGCTTGCTTGCATGCCTTGCGTTGCTGATCAAGCAGATGGCCCAGCCGCATGGCGTCGCGCAGTCGAGCGGCAAGATCGAGTCGCTCGGGCATTGAGCGGAATCGGGGCCGGGGCGATGCGCCGGCCTTTTGCTGGTTGCGAAAGGTCGTGAGCCGGCCGACACGCAACGACAGACCGGGCCGCGTCGGCGGCCCGTCCACTTTACGGCCGTCGCGCCGCTACTCCTCCGCGTCGTGTTCCTTGACGAAGTTGCGCAGATACGCGCGCAGCGCGGCCTCCTGGCTGCGGTGATCGGCAAGGTTCGCGGCGCCCATCTCTTCCTCGTCGCCGAACAGCGTGGACGGCGCGCAGTACGTACCCACTTCGATGTTTTCGCGCAGCACTCGGATCTCGTGCGTGAGCGGGTGGTACTCGGCGACCCAGTGCATGCCCTCGATGTGCTCGCCGGCTTTCAGCATCGGCTTCATCGGCATCTCCATGCAGAACAGCGGTGCAACCGGCGAAGCGGCTGCACGCGCCCGTACCGAAAGGGTACGCCTGCATGGCGTGAAGCTCAACGGGGGCGCTTGTGAGCGCTTACTGCGGGAGCAGATGCGCGACGAGCGGGTATAGCGACAGGATCAGCAGCACGGCCATCGTCACATTGAAGATGCGCAGCGCGCGGCGGTTCGACAGAAAGCGGCGCAGGCCCTGGCCGAACGCGGCCCACAGGCTGATGCACGGAAAGCCGATCAGGATGAACACGACGGCCATCCACGCGGCGTTCATCCCGTAGTCGGCGGACAGGCGGATCGTAGTCGCGGCGGTCAGCACCATCATCCATGCCTTCGGATTGACCCACTGGAACGCGGCGGCTTCGAGGAACGTCATTGGCCGCGGCTTGGCGCCCTGCGCCTTCACTTCGCCGGACGTGCCGATGCGCCATGCGAGGTACAGCAGGTACGCGACGCTCGCGATTTCGAGGATCGTGTACAGGACCGGCACGCGCCGGAACGCCTCGCCGAGACCGAAGCCGACGCACAGCATCAGGATCGCGACGCCGATGCTGATGCCGAACAGGTGCGGCATCGTGCGGCGGAAACCGAAATTGACGCCGGAGGCGAGCAGCATCGTGTTGTTCGGGCCGGGCGTGATCGACGTGACGAGCGCGAACAGCATGCCGGCGGGCAATGCGCTGAGGGTGAGGAAGTCCATCGCGGATTCTCCATTCGTGTTCGAGACTGGGATGGAGCCAGTGTAGCGACGGTTGTCTGTACGGTACCGGTACAGTTTGATTGACGATTGCCGGTACGGGGAGGGGGATGGGGGCCGGGACGGAATCATCGGTTGTTGTTTCTCGGAAAAGATGTTCGCGGTCTAAATATTTTGTTTTTGAATAAAGGGCGGAAACTTATGGTTTTGCGCGATTAAAAACATACCATCGAGAAAAATGTGCGATGAAATTCCAATTAAATCAAATTTCGCACAATTTTTGTCGGCGACTTCGTTTCTTTTCCGGCGCTCTCGGCCTATAGAGCGACTCCAGCACAAACGCGAGATCTGCACTATTTCGCGATTCACACACCCGCGGCAGTTGTGCAGTCCGAGGTTCGTGGCGTATCCCGAACCAACACCCAGCAAGTCTACGGCTGTGGCCGGAGCAAAGAGACGATCCTGCTCATGCAGGCGTTTTGGCGTTGGTTGACAACGCAGTTGGAACTCGCACGCTTCGTGCAACTTTCGCGGAGCAGTGATCCGGTGGCTGAGTGGTGTGGATCCGTGCCGGACGCGATGCAATGCAAGCCAAATGTTGAGGGACTGGCTCCAACGAGTATCGATTTGCTGTTGTCACACGCTATCTGATTCATGAACAAAGCTTCCCTGTATTTACTTCGGCGCACTTTTGTTTACTCTTACTTGGTCTTTCATTGTCTTTACGGTTTTGTGGTTCTTAATGAATCAAGAGGTATCGAAAAATGAAATTAGATTTGAATGCCACATTGACAGACGTTAGCCGGTTGACTAGATTAGTCGCATGAACGCACTTTTCGTCACGACTACCACGACCACCACCACGACCGCCAATGGCGGGCCTGGGGGAGGGTGCACGTCGTAGGTCAGTGCCTCAAGCGATCCCAAAGCCCCGCCGGAAACGGACGGGGCTTTTTTAATGCTCCGTTCGACCGGTACCAAATGTCAACGGAGAACATGATGGACGAATTCGACCACCGAGTGCTTGGTAACAAACTGGATCTGTTTCATCAGCAGGATGAAAGTCCAGGCTCCATTTTCTGGCATCCGCGTGGAATGGTTCTATATCGGGTCGTCGAGGAATATATTCGCGCCCGCATGCGCCAGGCCGGCTTTTCCGAAGTGCGGACCCCTCAGATTGTCTCGCGCAGTCTTTGGGAACAGAGCGGTCATTGGGAGAAGTTCGGGCGAAACATGTTTTCTCTCGAGAGCGATAACAACCCATACTGTCTCAAACCGATGAGCTGCCCGTGCCACGTGCAGATCTTTAAAAAAGGCTCTCGCTCGTACCGCGATCTCCCAATTCGATATTCGGAATTCGGGGCGGTCCATCGAGCCGAACCGTCCGGGGCGCTGCATGGTCTTATGCGCGCCCGTGCGTTCACTCAGGACGATGCACATGTTCTTTGCATGCCGGATCAGGTCGAAGTTGAGGTCGCACGATTCTGCGTGTTGCTGAAGACGATCTATGCGGACTTCGGGTTTGGAGAATTCGATGTAGCTTTGTCGACGAGGCCGGCGGTCCGGGCCGGCGACGATGCAGTGTGGGATCGTGCCGAAGCGATGCTGGCGTCCGCTGCGCGAGCGGCAGGCCTGGATTTCGCGATCCTGCCCGCGGAAGGGGCATTCTACGGCCCCAAACTCGAATTTCATCTGCTCGACCGCCAAGGACGGAAGTGGCAGTGCGGAACGATCCAGCTCGACTTCGTCTTGCCCGAGCGGCTTGGTGCTGCATATGTCGCAGAGGACGGCGCGAAAGCGACGCCCGTCATGTTGCACCACGCTGTACTGGGGAGCCTCGAACGGTTCATCGGCATCCTCCTGGAACACTACGAGGGGTGGCTCCCGACGTGGCTGGCACCCGATCAAATCGTCGTTGCGAACATCGGGCAGGATGAACGTGCATTTGCCGACAGCACGGCGTTTGCCTTCGAAGACCTCGGCTGTCGGGTTCTGAGGGATTTCCGTTCCGAGCGCCTGCCGCGCAAGATCTTTGACGCGCGGGAACTGGCGGCGCCGATCGTTGCGGTGGCCGGACGGAAGGAGATGCTGGCCGGCGAGGTGTCGTTGCGAATGAGGGGCGGGGAGCAGCACGTGCTGACCATCAATGATGCGATCGCCTACCTGAAACAGCATGTGTGCCCCCCGTCTGCGACGCGGGTGTTCTGACCTGCCGGCAGGTATCGGCGGATAGCAAGTGCCTTGAGGATCAATCGAATCGATTCATAACCTTAAATCAATAAGTAATTCTAAAAAATTATGAGAGAAGCCAGAGATCGCGTCATTCAACGGGCCGACGAGTGTCGCGAGTCTGCATCGTGTCGGTGCAGCGAACGAATGCTCGAGATGGTGTTCGAGATTGGCAGTTGCACTTGCGTGGATGAACTGCGCCGGATGTTAATCGACATCAGGCATCTCGCGGGATTTGACCATGTCTGTTACCAGGATTGTCGAATGACTGGCGGGACACTGAAGATTGGCCGCATATTGTCGAACTATCCGGAGGCGTGGCTATCCCGTTATCGGGAGCGGGCTTATCTGATGATTGATCCGATCGCGCTGCACGCGATGTCGTCGTTGACGCCGATTATCTGGTGCGACCGCATCTTCGCGACAACCGAACAGCGCGAACTTCGAATCGGAAGTCGCATGTACGGGTTAAGCGACGGGGTGTCGTTTCCAGCTCATAACAGGCATGGCGACGTGGCATGCGTGAGCTTCGTCCGACAGGCGCGGGTGTCGGACGACGGCGATGCACCCTTCGACGTTCCGTCGTGGGGAGAGGTGGCCTCGCTCGTTCGGACCGTTTTCTGAGATTTCTAAGTGGAGCATCCGAGGCAATCATACTGCCGAATTGGTCGCAGGCAACGTCGCGACGTATGCCTCATTCGGCGTCTGATCCGCCAGGCTCGAATGGGGCCGTTTCCGGTCGTACAAGTTGATGAACTCATCCTCGGAGCACTCGCATACGATCAATTCGACATTTGCGCGCGTTCCACTCTAGCGATCTAGCCTCCCTTCCGAATCAATGCTGGAGAAATGTCGTCGGAATCGGTAGTGGTACGAGCGAGTTTCTCGCTACCGGTGAGAAGCGCAAGCAGGAGAAGAGATTTTATGATTCGATCGAGACTCTGAAAGCAATGCTTAGCGATGCATGGAGGGGGACCTAGTGTCCTGTTCCGCTGATTCGCGAGCAAAGTCGATGCAGCTTTTCGAGGATGGAATCGGCTGACGCGGTCCAGACGAACGGTTTGCAGTTTTCGTTGTAGTGGGAAACGAATTGATCGATTCGCTTGACCAGTTGTTTGACCGAGCCGAACGAGCCTCTACGGATCGCTTTGTCGGTGATCAGCGCAAAGAAGCGTTCGACCTGGTTGAGCCACGAACTGTAGGTGGGAATGAAATGCATATGCCAGCGGGGGTGTGCCGCCAGCCACGCCTTGACCTTCGGATGCTTGTGACTGCCGTAGTTGTCGACGATGCAGTGCACGTCGAGTTCGGCTGGCACGGCCTTGTCGATTTCGCGCAGAAACGACAGGAATTCCTGATGTCGATGACGCGGCTTGCAGGTAGCGAGCACGGCGCCATTGAGCACATTCAGGGCGGCAAACAGCGTCGTGGTGCCATGACGGACGTAATCGTGAGTGACGCCTTCAACGTAGCCGAAACCCATCGGCAGCATGGGTTGCGTGCGCTCGAGCGCCTGACATTGGCTCTTCTCGTCCACGCACAGCACCAGAGCGTTCTCCGGCGGACTGAGGTACAAGCCGACCACATCGCGCAGTTTCTCGATGAAGAACTGATCGGTCGAGAGCTTGAAGCTTTCACTTCGATGCGGCTGCAGACCCAGCAGTTTGAAGTAACGGTGCACGCTCGTCGGCGAGATGGCGGTTTCGGCGGCAATCGTGCGCACGCTCCAGTGAGTGGATCCATCTGCCGGCTTCGTGTGCAGGGTCTTGTGAATCAGTTGGGCCAGCCGTTCGTCGTCGATGGTGCGTGGCTTGCCGGGACGTACTTCGTCATAGAGTCCGTTGATTCGCTGATCCAGAAACCGCAGACGCCACTTGCCCACCGTGGCACGCGTGAGTTGCAGGCGTTGCGCGATCGCGCTATTGGGCTCGCCGTCAGCCGCCGCCAGCACGATGCGCGCCCGCGAGACCAGCGCAGCCGAAATCGAGCGAGAGCGCGCTATCGACATCAGTTGCGAACGCTCGTCTTCGCTCAGCACCAGTTCCGCCTTCGGTCGTCCCATCACCATGCTGACGTCTCCCGTTCCGTTGACGTCAACATGCTACGTGAACATAGACCAGTTAACAACGGAACGGGACACTAGGCGGTCACATCCAATATGGTGAGTGCAGGAAAGGCCACTTCCGGCTTCTTCCTGTGCTCAAGCCGAACAATGGAGAATCGGCACGTGGCCAATCGGCGTTCTTGGATGGGATGTTGCCGATGTGAAGGTAAGCGGATACAACTCCATGGAGCTTTGATGCGAGCGGATTGGGCTACCGGTTCCGCGCATCCAGTGCACGTTCTTTTCGTTTCGCATATTGTGCGGATCAGCATTCCCATAGACGTCAGGAAGCGGTCGTGCGCGCTCCTCGCGCCAATGACCATAGATGCGCCGATACCTGCCGGATACAGGCGCAGGGTCACGACGCTGTCGTATTGCGCGCTACAGCTGATATGAAGGTCCACGAACTACGCTCGTAGTGCGCTGGTCCGAGACACACAATTTCCGAGTAGACCGACTGTTAAGTGTGCGCGAAAAAGAAAGTGGCCACTCGTCAAGCGGGCATCGCGGAGGTGGGGCACGAGCATACCGCGGTATCACGCCCAATCCGGTAAGTCCCGCTCGCTGTTTTCTAATGCCACGTAGCCGTGAATTTGCAGATCTGCAAAGTGTGCATCGACCCTATCCAGCCGGACCGGCCTCGAGCGACGTGACGTAACACAGCAGGTCCTTAGTGCGTCCCTCCGATATCAACTGCTCGGCAGTCTTGTAGCCAAAAGTCGGCAGCGGTTCATTGCGATATCAAAGCAACTTGCTTCGTACGTCTCCGGAAATATCGGTTGCAGCTCGGATGACCTGGAGTGCGTCTCTAAGGTACTTTTGCACGCTTTCGGAACCAGCCAAGCGGCTCACCGTATTGCGATGTACACGGGCCAGCCGTGCGACTGTTTGCATATCGATATGCAGGGCGGACGCGAAGCGTCGCGCCGAGACGATCGGCGCGACACTATCTGAGTTTCTCAAAGACGCCATGAACTGGTCGAAATTGAGGGCGGCGTTGAATTTGGGAACAGGTCATGTTTCATGGCAGAGTACCCGCCGCACACTACTGCACATTTATTGCACAAAGAGTACCGACTGCACTGGCCGCCGAAACCCTTATTCATGGCGCTGCTGGTCGCCAAGCTCCGTCGAGACACCTAGGCAGGGCCGTGACATTCCCAAGGGCGACTTTTCCGAAAATTCCCGAGGCCGCGGACATCTTTTCTGAGACGAGAGGCGTGCAGATTTCTCAAAAAAGATGTCCAAGTCCTTGATTTGTCTAGGGTGCCTAAGACACCTTTACTGAGAGTCCACACGTGCTGGCGGCAATCGGCTCGCGTTGACGCTCGACGGCCGTGCCGCGAGCCGACACAGTCCGTAGCCGGATCGATTTCGACGAACTCGACGAGCGTGGACGCGCGCCGGCTGCCAGGTGTGCGCATCACGCCGGCACCACGCGTAAAGCGCATCGTCGATGAATCGCGCAATTTGCCACGGGCATGCGATGCGGTCGACCTTCGGCCGTTCGCGCGTAATCCACTTCATGCATGGCGCGCCTCCTGTATGCCGGACGAATGTCGTCCAATGCGTCACGGCCGTCTCCCCGCAGTGCGGCTCAATGATGGAGCAGCGGGTAGGCCACCAGCCCGACGAGCGCGGCAGCCATGACGATGACCGGCTCCTGCAGCTTCTTGAAACGCCACAGCAGCAGCACGGTAGCGAGGGCGAGCAGTGCGGTCGGCATGTCGACGATCGAGCGTTTCGCGATGACGAGGACGGAGCCCGTGATCGCCCCGACGGCTGCGGCGGTGATTCCGTCCACGAACGCCTTGACGCCCGGGCGGTGCCCGTACTTCTTCACGTACGGCGCGGGAATCACGGTGAACAGATAGCAGGGCAGGAACGTGCCGAGCGCCGCGACGCATGCGCCGGGCAAGCCCGCCACGAGATACCCGATGAAGCCGACGGTGATCACGACGGGGCCGGGCGTAATCATCGCGACCGCGACCGCATCGACGAACTGCTTGTCGTTGAGCCAGTGATGTTCGGTGACGACGCCGCCGTAGAGGAACGGCACGATCGCGAGCCCGGAGCCGAACACGAACGTGCCTGCCTTCATGAAGAACGCGCCGATCTGAACGAGCTGCGGCAGATCGATGCCGCTCAGCATTCCGCTGGCCGCCGGCAGGTTGGCGGCGGCAACCGCATTCAGCCCGCCCCGGTGCAGCCACCTGGGCGGGGCGCGCCACAGCCAGCCGACCAGGCCCGCGACGAGGAACAGCCACGCGATTTCCGATTCCGTGATGAAGGTCACGGCGGCGAGCGTCACGAAGATCGCCCAGAGCAGCTTGTCGCGGCCGACCGTTTTCGTCGTGAGCTTGTACGCGCTCATCGCGATGATGCCGACCACCGCGGCGCCGACGCCGTAGAAGACGGCCTGCATCCAGGACAGCCCGCCGAAATGCGCGTACGCGAACCCGAGCGCGAGCACCATGAGGAACGACGGCAGCACGAATGCGAAGCCGACGAGTGTCGCACCGACGATGCGGTAGTGAACGAAACCGAGATAGATCGCGAGCTGGGCCGCCATCGGCCCCGGCGCGAGCTGGGCCAGCGTGAGTCCTTCCTTGTAGTCGGCTTCCGTGATCCAGCCGCGGCGCTCGACCAGGTCGCGACGCATGTAGCCCGCAAGCGCAACCGGCCCGCCGAAGCCGAACGTGCCGAGGCGCAACATGTAGGCGACCAGCTCGCCGAGCGAGTAGGTCGGTTCGGTTGTGGCGATGGCAGTGGTCATGACCTGGCTCCGGTCTCGTTCTTTCCGCTCGACGAGAAATGCGCGTGCAGGGCGTCGAGCACGGCGCTCATCTGCTCGAGCAATTGATCGTCGTTCTCCGTGCGCTGGCGCATGCCGGCCATCACGGCCTCGAAGCCGATCGCCTCGGGCGCGGAGGGGCCGCCGACGTCGAGCGCGTGCACGATTTCGGCGAGCCGCGCGAGCGCAGGGTCGTTGTCGAGTCCGAAACTGGCCAGCAGCACCTCGAACGTTACGCGCTTGCCGACGTGCGTGAACGTCGCACCGTCGAAATCGAAGCCCAGCGCGTCAGCCGGACAATCGGCAGGCGATGTGAGCCAGATGAAGCGGGCGCGTGCGTCGATGAAGCGCTGGATCAGCCACGCGCTGGCGACGCGATCGACCCACATCCGCTGTCGCGTCGCCCAGGTGCGGCCCTGATATTCGTCGATCGCCAGCGGGCGGATCGCGCGGTCCGCGGCGTGCGGCTCCCCCGGCGACAGCACGGTGTCGATCAGTGCGACGAAATCCTGCAGGGCGACTTCGGCACGGGTGGCCGAGTCGCCCGGGAAATAGTCGATCGCGCGGATGGCGTCGAAATCCTTGCGCACGCGCCGCAGCAAACGTGTCAATTCCGTGGCCGACTTACCGGCGAGGGTCTTGCGGGCATCCGCAAGGGTCTGGATGAAGGCGGCGTCATCCTCCCCGCGATCGAAGAGCGCGCGGAATTCCAGTTCCTGCGATGCGTCCAGGCTCGGCGCCCGTAACAGATGAGCCGTGCCGCCACTTTCCGCAATCGCCCCCGCGAGGTCGCGCAGTGTCTCCTCATGCTCTTCGCTGTACGGCAGCAGGTAGATACCGTCGCGCAACACCGCACAGCCCTTTGCCTTCAGCGCGCGCCAGAAGCGCATGCGGGCCGTCGCGTTTTCGGTCGGAAGGGTCAGCACGAGGAGCGACCACGTAGAAATAGTGTTCATGTAGTGAACTCTATCCAATTGTTATTCACTCTACAAATTTTTTGACGCAGTCGCTGAGTCGCGTCGCACCCATGCCCGCTTCATCGTGGCCAGGCGTGTTGCAGATCCGCGCGGAGTGGGCCGAAGCGAGCACGGTGCAGGTCCGTTCGAGCACCAGGCGCCGCTTTCCGGCTAGACCTTTCATCGGCCCGATATATACCCCTCCCCCCTATATGGAAATGCGATTTCAGATATAGTCCCCCCCGGTATATGAAGGAACCACCATGAGCCACACCATCAAGGACAAGCAGAAGCTGCTGAACCGTGTCCGCCGCATCAAGGGACAGGTCGAAGCGATCGAACGCGCGCTGGAGGACGAGCGCGGTTGCAACGAAATCCTCCGCCTCATCACGAGCGGCCGCGGCGCGATGAACGGCCTGCTCGCAGTCGTGCTCGAGGATCACATCCGCAGCCATCTGGTCGATGCCGAGGGGCACGACGACGAAGGCAGCGCGACCGAGCAGCTGATCGAAGTCGTACACAGCTACTTCAAGTAAACGGAGGCGGAATGAGCAATTTCAGCGATGACGCCTTCGGCGCAGGGCACGACCACATTTTTCTTGGCGCGGCGCACGAGCAGAACGAACGCAGGACCTGGATGGTCATCGCGCTTTGCGCGGCGATGATGGTGGCCGAGATCGTCGGCGGGTCGCTTTTCGGCTCGCTGGCGCTGATCGCGGACGGCCTGCACATGTCGACGCACGCGGGCGCGATGCTGATCGCCGCGTTCGCCTATACGTATGCGCGCAAGCATGCGAACGATCCGCGCTTCGTGTTCGGCACGGGCAAGCTCGGCGACCTCGCGGGTTTCACGAGCGCGATCGTGCTCGCGATGATCGCGCTGCTGATCGGGTACGAAGCGGTCGCGCGTTTGCTGGCGCCCGTTCCGATCCATTTCGACGAGGCGATTCCAATCGCGGTTGCCGGCTTGCTCGTCAACATTGCGAGCGTCTGGCTGCTGAGCGGCGATCATCATGGCCATAGCCACGGCCACGGCCACGGCCACGGCCACGGCCACGGCCATCATCACGGGCATGGTCATGGCGATCACGACGATCATGCGCACGACAACGAAGAGGAAGCGCACCGGATCTTCGACCAGCAGGGCATATTCGTCGTGTCGGTGTTCGAGGAGGGCGTCCCGCCGGTTTTCCGCGTCGCGCCGGCGACACACGAGACGAAGCGCGTCGATGCGAGCGCCGTGTCGGTGACGACGATCCGCCCGGACGGCACGCGCCAGATGTTCGCGATGCAAAGCCGCGATGGTTATCTGGAGTCGACCGAAGCCATTCCCGAACCGCACGAATTCAAGGCGATCGTCCGCTTGAACGGTCGCGAACACGAACTGGCGTTCGAGGAGCACGATCATGGCGCATCCGCGGCGGCGGCGCGCGATCACAACATCCGCTCCGCCTACATCCACGTGATCGCCGATGCCGCGGTTTCCGTGCTGACGATCGTCGGGCTGCTGCTCGCGCGTGCGTTCGGCTGGGTCTGGATGGATCCGCTGGCCGGCATCATCGGCGCGATGGTGATCGCGAACTGGTCGTACGGCCTGATGCGCGACACGGGCGGCATCCTGCTCGACATGAATTCCGATCGCCGTCTGACGGACAAGGTGCGTGGCGCCATCGAAGGCACTGGAGACCGCGTCGCCGACCTGCATGTGTGGCGGCTCGGGCCGGGGCACATGAGTGCGGTGGTGTCGGTGACGACCACCGATCCGGATCGGGATGCGCGCTTCTATCACGGCGTGCTGCAGCGATTCAGGAACCTGTCGCACGTCACCGTCGAAGTCGTGCCCGCGACGCGAGGACGATAAAGCATGGCGGTCAAGTCCCCTTGTGTCGACGTGTGTTCGTTCGACGGTCGCACCGGCTACTGCGTGGCATGCCTGCGGACGCGCGACGAAGCGCGCGGCTGGAAGAAGATGACGGATCACCGGCGTCATCAAATCGTGAACGACCGCGCGCGGCGGCATGCGAAACTGACGCGGGAAACGACCGACTGAACACATCATGAGCGCCCCGTCACCGATTGCCGGCAAACCTGCGATTCCGCGGACCGTGTGGGCCCTGGGTCTCGTGAGCCTCTTCATGGACCTGTCGTCCGAGCTGATCCATGCGCTGTTGCCGATCTACCTGGTGTCGACGATGGGCATGAGCGTCGCCGCGCTCGGCGTCCTCGAGGGGGCGGCCGAAGCGACGGCGATGATCGTCAAGGTGTTCTCCGGTGCGATCAGCGACTGGCTCGGGCGCCGCAAGGGGCTGCTGCTGGTCGGCTACGGGCTCGCGGCGTTGACCAAGCCGTTGTTTCCGCTGGCGTCCACGCCGGCCGTCGTCGTGACGGCCCGTCTGCTCGACCGCGTTGGCAAGGGGATTCGCGGCGCGCCGCGCGACGCGCTGGTGGCCGACATCGCGCCGCCCGAAATTCGCGGCGCGTGCTTCGGCCTGCGTCAGTCGATGGATACCGTCGGCGCGATTCTCGGCCCGATGCTCGCGATCGCGCTGATGCTGTGGTTCGGCGACCGTATCCGGACCGTGCTCTGGTTTGCCGTGGTGCCGGCCTTCGTCGCGATCGCATTGATCGTCTTCGGCGTACAGGAGCCCGAGCAGTCGAAACCGGACCGGCGCTTTCGCTCACCGCTGCGCTGGAACGCCCTGCGCGAGTTTCCCCGCAGCTACTGGTTCGTCGTCGCGGCCGGTGCGACGTTTACGCTCGCGCGATTCAGCGAGGCGTTCCTGGTGCTGCGTGCGCAGCAGACGGGGCTCGACGCGGCATGGATTCCGGCCGTGATGGTCGCGATGAGCGTCACCTATGCGCTGTCGGCCTGGCCGGTCGGCATCCTGTCGGACCGGCTCGATCGCCGCGTGCTGCTCGCGGCCGGCATGGTGTTGCTGATCGCGGCCGATCTGCTGCTCGGCATCGGCACGTCGACGATCTCGATGTTCGCCGGCGTGGCCGTGTGGGGGCTGCACATGGGCTTCACGCAGGGCATTCTCGCCGCGATGGTGTCGGAAACCTCGCCGGCCACGCTGCGCGGCACCGCGTTCGGCGTGTTCAACCTGGTGAGCGGCGTCTGCATGCTGCTCGCGAGCAGCATCGCCGGCGCACTGTGGATGCGTTTCGGCGCATCGACCACGTTTCTCGCGGGCGCGGCGCTGGTCGTGGTGCCGCTGTGCCTGTGCCGGTTCATGCCGCGACCCGGCGCGTCGCACGCGTGACGCGGCGCCGGCCGGGTCTGCCGACGTTCGGCGCAAGGCTGAGCTGACGGCCGGGCACGACGGTGCCCGAAGACCAGACCCGCCGTCGCGGTCCGCCCGTCCCCGGCCCCGGCCCCGGCCGGCGAAGGCCGGCCTCGCCTCCTTTCCCGCGCCGCGCATCGCTTGTCGCTTTCAGATTTGAAAGATTGTCCGGCGTTTGCGATAGAATGCCCCCCCTGTTCGCCGTGGCCATGCCCACGGACGGGCACCGGCACTCGAAGCGGCGCGCGCCGCGCTCGCGGTCCACCGTTCCCATGTCGATGCCGGCGATCTCCCTGTCGTTGGAAGCACAAGTTCTGTAATTTGGATTGCTAATGAAGAAGAAGCACAACATCACCAAGTACATCGTCATCGCGATGGTGCTTGGCATTGCCGTGGGCTACGCCTGTCATAGCGCGTTTCCCGACCCGAAAATGGCCAAGGAAGTCGCCGGCTACGTGTCGCTGCTGTCCGACGTGTTCCTGCGGCTGATCAAGATGATCATCGCGCCGCTGGTGTTCGCGACGCTGACGGTCGGCATCGCGCAGATGGGCGACAGCGGGTCGGTCGGCCGCGTGGGCGTGAAGGCGTTCGGCTGGTTCTTCATCGCGTCGTTCACGTCGCTGGTGCTCGGCCTCGTGACCGCGACGATCCTGAAGCCGGGCAGCCACCTGAGCCTGCCGTTGCCTGCCGCCGACGCGGCGCTGAACCTGAAGACGGGCGCATTCACGCTGAAGGACTTCGTCGTCCACCTGGTGCCGAAATCGATCGCCGAGGCGATGGCGAACAACGAGATCCTGCAGATCGTCGTGTTCTCGATCTTCTTCGGTACCGCGCTGTCCGCGCTTGGTGACGCCGGGAAGCGCCTGACCGGCGTGATCGACGATCTCGCGCAGGTCATGCTGAAGGTGACGGGCGCGGTGATGTGGTTCGCGCCGGTCGCCGTGTTTGCCGCGCTGGCGTCGACGATCACGACGGAAGGGCTCGGCATCCTGCTCACGTTCGCGAAGTTCATGGCGAGCTTCTATCTGGCGCTTGCGCTGCTGTGGGGCGTGCTGACGCTCGCCGGCGTGGCGTTCCTCGGCAAGCGCGCGTTCACGCTGATTCGCCTGATTCGCGAGCCGTTCCTGCTGTCGTTCGCGACGGCGAGTTCCGAAGCCGCGTATCCGAAGCTGCTCGACGCGCTCGACCGGTTCGGCGTGAATCGCAGGATCTCGAGCTTCGTGCTGCCGATCGGGTATTCGTTCAACCTCGACGGCTCGATGATGTACTGCACGTTCGCGGTGCTGTTCATCTCGCAGGTGTACGGGATCGACCTGCCGCTCGGTACGCAGATCACGATGCTGCTGATGCTGATGGTGACGTCGAAGGGGATGGCGGGCGTGCCGCGCGCGTCGCTCGTCGTGATCGCGGCGACGCTCAACCAGTTCCATCTGCCGGAAGCCGGGCTGCTGCTGATCATGGGCGTCGACATGTTCCTCGACATGGGCCGCTCGGCGACCAACGCCGTCGGCAATTCGATCGCGGCTGCGGTGGTCGCGAAGTGGGAGGGCCAGCTCGGCGAACCGCGCGCCGACTCGGATTCGGACGGCGGTGGCGAAATTGAGCAGGTGAAGGTACGGGAGACGGCGACGTCCGCGTGATTTCCCTGTTGTAAATGATATGCGCCGGCCCGGATTCGACACGGACTCGGGCCGGCGCAATACCCGCCAGCGGTCATTCCTTTACCCGTCTTTACCCGTATCCGGCGATTGTCCCGATTCGCCGAAAAACCTTCCGCCATTGCCGATACGCGGCATTCGAAACCGCGGCGATATTCCCGCCATCGAAAGCCGTACTGCCCCGATAGCGCACGCGAACGCATAAGTGGTCGTTCACACTCGCGCAGTCGTACGCCCGGCCTTCGCGAGCAGCGCGCAATTTTTTTCGATTTATATGACGCTATTCTCGGCGTTGCCGATTATCGAGCGCACGCGCGATGTAATACCGACTGCACCGGGTGATTTAGCGGAAGTATTTACGCATTGCCGATTTTCAAACCACCCGGCTGCCCCCTCACGTGAATGACGCCACCATTCAGGAGAGCATCAGCCATGGTCGCCAGAAAATCGATTCAGGCCGTGCTGCTCGCCGCCGCGATCGCCGCGATCGCGCCGGCCGCAAACGCGGGTAACACCACCGACTGGATCGCGAATACCTACGGCACGCTCGCCGCGCACGTCGGCAACGTCGCGCGCTCGATGTGGGTCGCGCCCGAAGGCGTGATCTACACGGCGTCGATGTGGGACGAGGATGAGGGCGGCGTCGCGATCTACCAGAACGGCAAGAGCGTCGGCTCGATCGGCACGCATTCCGAGTTCCAGGGCAGCGCGATCACGGGCAATGCGACGTCGCTGTTCGTCGCGCTGCAGCCCGGCAGCGGATACGGCAGCGGCGCGGTCGGGCGCTACAACCGTGCCACGCGGTTTCGCGACAAGCTGATTCAGGTCACCGCGGCGACCAACCAGCCGCGCATCGACGTCGTCACCGGGCTCGCCACGGCCGGCTCGCTGCTCTATGCGAGCGATTTCTACGGCAATCGCGTGCGGGTGTTCACGACCGACGGCGTGTGGCAGCGTGACATCGGCGTGTCGGCACCCGGCGCGCTCGCGGTCGACGGTGCGGGGAACATCTGGGTCGCGCAGAAGAGCGCAGGCTCGGTCGCCGAATTCAGTCCGGCCGGCGCGCTGCTGAACACGATCCGGCTGGCCGCCGGGTCGCAGCCGTCGGCGCTCTATTTCGACGCGGCGGCGGGGCAGCTGATGATCGGCGACGAAGGCCCCGACATGAACATCAAGCGCTATTCCGTCTTGGTCCGACCCGCGCTGGCCGGCACGTTCGGCGTGCCCGGCGGCTATCTCGACACGACGACGGGTATCAAGGGGCAGGTCGGCGCGAAGCGCTTCACCCGCATCGCCGGCATCGGCAAGGATACGGGCGGCAACCTGTATGTGCTCAACAACCCGTGGGGTGGCAGCTGGGATCTCGGCCGCAACGGCGCGACCGACATTCACGCATACAACAGCGCCGGCAGCCTGCGGTGGACGCTGCAGTCGCTCAACTTCGAGGGCATCGCCGCACCGGATCCGGTCACCGACGGCGCGCTGTTCTACAGCGGCACGCACGTCTACAGTGGCACCGCGGGCGGCACCTTCGTCGCGAACACCGTCGATCCGTTCACGTATCCGTCGGACCCGCGCATCAACATGAGCGATACCCAGCGCGACGAGCACTTCGGGCTGCTGACGTCCGTTGGCGCGAACCGGATCCTCGTTGCAGCGGGGCAGAATCCGCCGGTCTACTACTTCTTCCACTTCAACGCGGCCAACGGCTACGTCGCGATTCCGGACGGATCGATCCCCGGGCCCGCGTTCAACACGACCCGGCGCGTGTCGGCCGGCTTCAGCCTCGACAGCAAGGGCGGCGTCTGGGCCGGCCTCGACAAGACCGGCGCCATTTATCACTATCCGCTGAACGGTTTCGACGCGAGCGGCAAGCCTTCGTGGGGGGCGGGCGTACCCACGCCCGTGCCAGCCAGCATCCAGCCGCTGACGCGCATCGTCTATCTCGCCGACAGCGACACGATGGTGCTCGCGCAGGGTGTGGTCGGGAGTACCGACTGGACGTCGATCGGCACGCGCATCGAGGTGTATCACGGCTGGAACGCCGGCAACACGACGAAGCCGAATCCGGTCATCACGCTGCCGCATAGCGGCGCGAAGTCGATCGACGCGGCCGGCAACCATCTGTTCGTCGGCTACTGGTTCAGCAGCAGCGGGCCGCTGTGGCCGAACATCGACGCGTTCAACCTCGACACCGGCAATCTCGACACGACGCTCGTCAACGCGAGCCCCGCGACCGTGGATACCAGCAGCGCGATCGACGCGATGTACAGCGTGCGCGCGTATCGCCGCTCGAACGGGGAATACGTGGTGACGAAGAACAACGTGAAGGGGAACAGCATCACCGTTTATCGGTGGACGCCTTGATGGGCGAGGCGCGGCATGCCACGGTTCAGGCGCGCTAGATCAGGCTCGCGCTCGTCTCCGTTTCCGACGCGAGGGTGAAGCCGAGCCGCTCGTAGAGGCGCCGCGCCGGGTTGCCGCGCAGCACGCCGAGCGATACTGGCACGTGCTCGCGTGCGGCTTCGATCAGCAGCTCGCGCAGCACGGCTTCGCCGATGCCTTGTCGCTGCCGCGACGGGAGGATCTGGATCTGGTGAACGTGCCATTCGTCGGCGGAGCGCGTGACCTTCAGCAAACCGATTGCATCGGCGCCGTCGCAGACGATCATTGCGTCCTCGAAGTTCGAGCGGATGCGCTGATCGTGCGCTTTGTCGTCGGTGGGTGCGCCGACGCGTCGCAGATGCTCGGTCATCGTGAGTCGGCGGAGCCTCAGCAGGAACGGCAGGTCGGCGGCGGTCGCCGGGCGCAGGCAAATGGCAGGGGGCATGGTCGAGGAGCGTGGGCGGATGGATTCCATGGCTCGAAGCGAATGATCCACGAACGCGGTATGGCGGTCAAAGGCCGGGCAGCCGGCATTGTCATGACGGTCGACAGAAAGCTTGCATCGATCGACGGCGGCCGGGTCGACGCGCTCGGGTGAACGGCACGACCGCCGGTAGCCCGCCGACATTCGCGCCGGCGCGACGAGGCCGTGCGGCTCGTGGAACCGCAGCGCCTCGACCGATACGCCGAGCCGCGCGGCTGCGGCCGAAGCGCTCGGGCGCAGGGTGGGCGTGCTCATTCGGCGTCTCAGTTTGCTGTCGATTCGTGAAACCAGTGTTCGCTGGATAACCCGAAGAACACCCCGCGCATGCGCGTCATTGTGCGGCGTGCGCGCGCCGCCGAGATACGGCAGGAACGACGGCGCCCGGGCGGGTTCGCGCCGTTGCCGGGTTGGCATTCATCGCCGGCTTTTGTAAAGAAGCCACGGCAGCGCGATCGAACGATACGTGCCTGCGCAACAGGTACGCGTCGTCACACTCAAATGCGACCCAGCAGCACCAGTATCACGACGATGACGACGATCAGCCCGACCGAGCCCGATGGCCAGTAGCCCCAGCTTCGGCTGTGCGGCCACGCCGGAAATGCTCCGATGAGCAGCAGAATCAGAACGATGATAAGGATCGTACCGAGCATCGCACCCCTCCTGAACGTGGTGACATGACGGTGGCTCCTGCCGCAATTCGCGTGCCGCGGCGGGGAGTCGGGCGAAAGCCGGCACAAGCGCCGCTGTATGAATATGAATACGTGGAATTCATGCGATGAATGGCGGCCGATTCAGAAAATAAATTTCAAAAATGTTGCCCCGGTCGCTATGCTGGGCCTTCGGTTTCCCCTCAGGCGGGCACGCAATGGCTGAACTTTTTCTGGTGCGGCACGGGCAGGCGTCGTTCGGCACGGACGATTACGACCGGCTGTCCGCGGCCGGTGAGCAGCAGGGCGTCTGGCTCGGCGAATACTTCGCGCAGCAGGGCCTGACGTTCGACCGGGTGATCTGCGGCACGATGAACCGGCATGCGCAGACTGTCGCTGCGATCCTGCGCGGGATGGGCGGGGAAGGCGCGCAGGTCGACCGCCATCCCGGCCTGAACGAATACGACTTCCACGGGCTGTTCGCGGCCGCGGCGAGCGACTATCCGGAGATCGCGCGGCTCGCGGCCGGCTCGATGAAGGAGCACTTTCGCGCGCTGCGGCAGGTGCTGCACCTGTGGTCCGACGACAAGCTGGGCGACACCGCGCCCGAAACCTGGGCGCATTTCCAGCAACGCGTCGCCGACGCCCGCGCCGCGATCCGCGAGGGCGGCAGCCAGCGCGTGCTCGCGGTGAGTTCCGGCGGCCCGATCGCGGTGACCGTGCAGCAGGTGCTCGCGGCACCGCCGTCGAGCGCGATCGCGCTGAACCTGCAGATCCGCAACAGCAGTCTTTCGCAGTTTTTCTTCAACGCCGAAGCGTTCCACCTGGCGTCGTTCAACGGCATACCACATCTCGAGGATACCGAACGATATGCGTGGCGCACCTACGGCTGACCCTACGAACGATCGCGACGATGACGAACCCTTCCCAGCCCCTCGACGTAGCTCGCCTCACGCGCTATCTGGAAGCGCACGTGCCGGGTTTCGAAGGCCCGCTCGACATGGAGAAGTTTGCCGGCGGCCAGTCGAACCCGACCTTCCTGCTGCATGCGAAGAGCGGTCGCTACGTGCTGCGCCGCCAGCCGCCCGGCGAGTTGTTGAAATCCGCGCATGCGGTCGATCGCGAATTCCGCGTGCTGAGCGCGCTGTCGGGCACCGCCGTGCCGGTCGCGCGTCCGTATCACCTCTGCGAAGACCGCGACGTGATCGGCAGCCTGTTCTACGTGATGAGCTTCGAGGACGGCCGGATCTTCTGGGATCCGGCACTGCCGGAGTTGCCGAAGGCCGATCGTGCGATCTGCTACGACGCGCTGCTGCGCACGCTGGCCGCCCTGCACGACGTGGACGTCGACGCGGTGGGCCTCGCCGACTTCGGGCGCCCCGGCAACTACTTCGAGCGCCAGATCGGCGTGTGGACGAAGCAGTATCGCGCGGCGGAAACGGAGCGCCTCGACGCGATGGAGACGCTGATCGACTGGCTGCCGAAGGCCTGCCCTGAGGACGCCGGCCGGCCCGCGCTGGTGCACGGCGATTTCCGGATCGACAACCTGATGTTCGCGCGCGACGACTATCGCGTGCAGGCCGTGCTCGACTGGGAACTGTCGACGCTCGGCAATCCGCTCGCCGATCTCGCGTATTTCTGCATGTGCCTGCGGCTGCCGCCGGGCGACCAGGTGCGCGGGCTCGCGGGCCAGGATCGTGCCGAACTCGGCATTCCCGACGAAGCGGCGATCGTCGCGCGCTACTGCGAACTGCGCGGGATCGAGCCGATCCGCGACTGGCATTTCTATCTCGCGTTCAGTTTCTTCCGGCTCGCGTCGATCGCGCAGGGCGTGAAGGCGCGCGCGCTGCAGGGCAACGCGTCGAGCGAGCAGGCGCTGCGCGTGGGCGCGATGGCTGGCCGGCTGGCCGAAATGGCGGTCGACGTGATCGGCGCGCATCGCTGACATCGCGGACATCGCCGCGCGGCCGCACGAACAACAATCAATGGAGGAGCACAGCAACATGGCAACGAATCTGTTCGATCTGACGGGCAAGATCGCGCTGGTGACGGGCGCGAGCCGCGGCATCGGCGAGGAAATCGCTAAGCTGCTCGCGGAGCAGGGCGCGCACGTGATCGTGTCGAGCCGCAAGCTCGACGACTGCCAGGCGGTCGCGGACGCGATCGTCGCGGCGGGCGGCCGCGCCGAAGCGCTGGCCTGTCACGTCGGGCGGCTGGAGGACATCGCCGCGACGTTCGAATCGATCCGCGGCAAGCATGGCCGGCTCGACATCCTCGTGAACAACGCGGCCGCGAATCCGTATTTCGGGCACATCCTCGATACCGATCTCGCCGCGTATGAAAAGACCGTCGACGTGAACATCCGCGGCTACTTCTTCATGTCGGTCGAGGCCGGCAAGATGATGAAGGCGCAGGGCGGCGGCGCGATCGTCAACACCGCGTCGGTGAACGCGCTGCAGCCGGGCGACCGTCAGGGCATCTACTCGATCACGAAGGCCGCGGTCGTCAACATGACGAAGGCGTTCGCGAAGGAATGCGGGCCGTTCGGCATCCGCGTGAACGCGCTGCTGCCGGGCCTCACGAAGACGAAGTTCGCGGGCGCGCTGTTCGCCGACAAGGACATCTACGACACCTGGATGGCGAAGATTCCGCTGCGCCGCCACGCGGAGCCTCGCGAGATGGCTGGCACCGTGCTGTATCTCGTGTCGGACGCGGCGAGCTACACGAACGGCGAGTGCATCGTCGTCGACGGCGGCCTGACGATCTGAGCGCGCGATGAAACTCGACAGCTACGCCGGGCAGGCCGTGATGATCACCGGCGCCGCGAGCGGCTTCGGCGCGCTGCTCGCGAGCGAGCTGGCCGCGATGGGCGCGCGGCTCGCGCTTGGCGACCTGAACGAGGCGGCGCTCGAACGCGTGGCCGCGCCGCTACTGGCGGCCGGCGCCGACGTGATCGCGCAGCGCTGCGACGTGCGCATCGAAGCAGAGGTCGCTGCGTTGGTGAAGGCGGCGGTCGAGCGCTTCGGCCGGCTCGACGTCGGCATCAACAACGCGGGCATCGCGCCGCCGCTGAAGGCGCTGATCGATACCGAGGAAGCGGATCTCGACCTGAGCTTCGCGGTGAACGCGAAGGGCGTGTTCTTCGGGATGAAGCACCAGATTCGCCAGATGCTCGCGCAGCGCGAAGGCGTGATCCTCAACGTCGCGTCGATGGCCGGGCTCGGCGGCGCACCGAAACTGGCCGCGTACGCGGCGTCGAAACACGCCGTGGTCGGGCTCACGAAGACGGCCGCGCTCGAATACGCGCGGCATGGCATTCGTGTGAACGCGGTGTGCCCGTTCTACAGCACGACGCCGATGGTGACCGACAGCGACATCGGCGATCGCCAGGATTTTCTCGCACAGGGCTCGCCGATGAAACGGCTCGGCCGTCCCGAGGAAATCGTCGCGACGATGCTCACGCTGTGCGCGAAGGAAAACACCTATCTGACCGGGCAGGCCGTCGCCGTCGACGGCGGTGTCTCGGCCTTCTGAGCGAAACGAACGGACAAACGGAATCACGAGGAGTCGATCATGGACTTTGGCTACACCCCGAAAGTGGAAGAACTGCGCGAACGCGTGCGTGCGTTCATGGACGCGCACATCGTGCCGCGCATCCGTCAGTGGAACGAGGAAGTGCATGCGGGGCAGTATCCCGTGTCGTTCATGGAGGCGCTGAAGGAGCGCGCGAAGGCCGAAGGGCTGTGGAACCTGTTCCTGCCGCACCTGAAGGAGGACGAGCCGGGCACCGGGCTGACGAACCTCGAATACGCGCCGCTCGCCGAGATCATGGGGCGCGTGGGCTGGGCGTCGGAGGTGTTCAACTGCAACGCGCCGGACACCGGCAACATGGAGCTGCTGCACATGTTCGCGACGCCCGAGCAGCGCGAACAGTGGCTGCTGCCGCTCTTGCGCGGCGAGATCCGTTCGGCGTTCGCGATGACGGAGCCCGACGTCGCGTCGTCGGACGCGACCAACATCACGACCCGCATCGAGCGCGTGGGCGACGAATACGTGATCAACGGCCGCAAGTGGTTCATCACGAACGCAGCGCATCCGAACTGCCGGATCTTCATCGTGATGGGCAAGACCGATCCCGACGCGGAATCGCACCAGCAGCAGAGCATGATCCTGGTGCCGCGCGACACGCCGGGCGTGACGGTCGTGCGCAACATCACGGTGGTCAATCACTACGCGCCCGAAGGGCACTGCGAGATCACGTTCGACAACGTGCGCGTGCCGGCGCGCAACCTCCTCGGCGAGGAAGGCAGCGGTTTCGCGCTCGCACAGGCGCGCCTCGGGCCGGGCCGGATACACCACTGCATGCGTTCGATCGGCGCGGCCGAGCTCGCGCTGGAACTGATGATCGACCGCGCGCAGTCGCGCGAGGCGTTCGGCAAGCCGCTGAACCGGCACGGCACGATCGGCGAATGGATCGCGCGCTCGCGCATCGAGATCGACCAGGCGCGCCTCCTGGTGCTGAAGGCCGCATGGATGATCGACAAGGTCGGCGCGAAGGCGGCGCGCAAGGAAATCTCGATGATCAAGGCGCTCGTGCCGACCGTATACACGGACGTGTGCGACCGCGCGATGCAGGTGTTCGGCGCGATGGGCCTGAGCCCCGACACGCCGCTCGCCGATCTGTGGACCTGGGGCCGCGCGCTGCGCTTCGCGGACGGCCCGGACGAGGTGCACCTGCAGGCGATCGCGCGCATGGAGATCAAGGACGCCGTGCGCGGTTCGACCGAGCCGTACCTGACGCGGCCGCCGCGCGGCTGAGCCGCGCGCCGCGCGGTGACGCGACGTGGAGGAGCGGGAGACGCACGCCGTATTAAGATGCCGGCAAGGAGATCCGGCGATGCGTCTTTCGAAGATTGATCTGAACCTGTTCGTCGTATTCGAGGCGATCTACAACAAGCGCAACCTGACGCGCGCGGCCGAGGTGCTGAACCTCACGCAGCCGGCCGTCAGCAACGCGCTGGCGCGGCTGCGCAAGACGCTGAACGACCCGCTGTTCGTCAGCACGCCGGCCGGGATGATGCCGACGCCGATGGCCGAGAACATCGTCGGCCGCGTGCGCGAGGCGCTGCAGCTGCTCGATTCGAGCGCGCACGAAGGCGACGTTTTCGATCCCGCTTCGTCCGAGCGCGTGTTCCGGCTCAGCATGAGCGACCTGACCGAGGCGCTGCTGCTGCCCGCGCTCGGTGAACTGCTGCAGACGCATGCGCCCGGCATGCACGTGCGCAGCTACACGATGGACCGCCGCGAAGTGGCGACCGCGCTCGCGAACGGCTCCGTCGACATCGCGATCGACGCGCCGCTGATCGGCGACCCGCACCTGCATCAGGCGCTGCTCGTGCGCGACCGCTACGCATGCATGATCCGCGACGATCACCCGTTCAAGGGCGACACGCTGACCATGGACGACTACCTGTCGATGGGGCACATCCACGTGTCGAGCCGCCGCAAGGGCAGCGGGCATGTCGATGCGGAGCTGACGCGGCTCGGGCTGCGCCGCAACATCCAGATGCGGGTGCAGCACTACATGGTCGCGCCGCTGATCGCGATGCGTGGCGATCTCGTGCTGACGGCGCCGCTCAGGCTGCTAAAGCGTTACCCGGCGCGGATTCTCGAACTGCCGTTCGAGATGCCGGGGCTCGAGTACTTCTGCTACTGGCACCGCAGCGCCGATCAGGATCAGGGCAGTCGGTGGCTGCGTGAGCAGTTGATGATGCTGATGGGCGGGATCGGCGAGCCGCAGTGAAGGGCGCGGCGTGCGCATCGCGCGTTTGCCCGCGCTTGCCGGCTCAATACGAATCCTCGTCGAAGCGCGACGATGCGCTCCGGCGCTTCATGTCCTTCAGCCAGCTCCTGACCTGATCCGGATCCTCGAACTCGCGCAGCGCGACGGCCAGGTCCTGGTTGCTGCGCTGCATGCCGGCGATGTCGCGCGCGAGCATGCGCAGGACCGTATCGGGCGCGACCTTGTTCGACGACGCAATGCCGTAGGTCCGCCGGAAATCGTTCTCGACGTGCACGATCTCCTGATCGAGTTCGCGCAGTTGTTCCTCCAGGATGCCGTTGTAGCGCGTGAGCCGCGCTTCGCTGAGGCCGTCGATTGCACGGCGGTCGATCTGTTCGATCTCCAGCTGGAGCTCCAGCAGCTGCAGCAGGTTGCCCTTCTCGTAAGCGCGGTTGACCCGCTGCATCAGCACGGTCTTGCGTTGTTGTTCCAGCGGATCGGTTTCGCGATCGGGATGCAGCGCGCTCGCGAGCTTGCGATAGATCTCGCGGATCGACTTGCTCGATTCGGCCTGCTCGGCTTCGACGCGGGCCTGCGCGGCCGATTGCTTCGGCGCTTTCTTGCGCTTCGCTCGCTGGGCCTCGCGGGCCGCGTGAGCGGCCATGTCGCGCTCGAACTGTGCGTCGAGTTCGGCTTGCATCCGTTCGGCCAGCTCGTCCGGCGACAGTGAGTCCAGATCGTCAGCAGGTTGCGATTGCGGTTGGGGCTCCCGCGCCGGTTCCGTTGGCTCGGGCTCGGCCGCTGCGTTGCCGACCTGCCCGGATTCGGTGTGCCGGTTGTAAATGATCTTCAGCGCCGCGTCGTCGCTCACATTCAGCAAATCGCGCGCCATGTCGGCGATCAGGTCGGACAGCGTGCGCTGTTCGGCCTTGCTCAAGCCTTTCTGCAGGAACGTGTCGTCGAGCAGATGAATCAGCCGGATCCGCAGCGCCGTCGCTTCCTGTTCGAGCGGCAACAGCGCGTCGACGAACTTCTTCTGGAACGCCGGCATCACGGCTTCCCACGCGCCGAGCCGCTCGCGCCGCTTTTCGATGTGCTTGACGAGCGTATTGAACGTTTTCTGGGCTTTCGACAGGCTGGCTGTCTCGTGACCGGGCGCGATGGCGACCGCGGCACCGCGACGTGCGGTCATGATGAATGTCCTCCGGCCGCGGCAGGGGGCGCGGCAGGCCGGTATTTTAGCCGGACGGACGCACTCCTTCCGGCGTGCGGCGTTACAGCACGGCCATCGATTCCGTCATGTTCTGCTTCATGTAGTCGAGGAAGCGCTTCTGGAACAGCATCGTGTGCTCGTGCGCGGCGCGCTCGGCGGCGTCGGCATCGCGTCGATCAGTTCGTCGTGGTCGCGCCCGAGTTTCGCAGCCGTCGGCGAACTTACGGTGAAGTCGCACGCTGCCGTCGCGCCGAGCGCCTACGGTATCGCGGTGTCGGCCGGCGAGCGGGCCGGCCTGAATGCCGATCGAGGCGTGCGCAACCCGAGGCTCAACAGGATGCGAAGCGGTTGCAAACGCAACCGTATGAAGATATTTGCGAGCGCAGTACCGCGTGTCGTCAGTCGCCGAACAACTGCCCCTGCCCGGAAATCACGCGTTCGAAATCGTCGCGCAGGAACGGCAGGATCGCATCGGCGACCGGCTGCAACTGACGGCTCACGTAGAACGCGTAATCGATCGGCGAGCGCATCGTCTCGAGCGGCTCCGGGCCGGCCGTCGTCATCACGTAGCTGATCCAGCCGCCGCGCTGGTACTGCAGCGGCCGGCCGCGCGCCTGGTTGAATTCGTCGGCGATCCGCGCGGCGCGCACGTGCGGCGGCACGTTGCGCTGGTAATCGCTCAACGGCCGGCGCACGCGCTTGCGATAGATGAGTTGCGCGTCGTATTCGCCGGCGAGCGTGCGGCGCACGTAGTCGCGAATGAAGTCCTGATACGGTTCGCGCTTGAACACGCGCCGGTAGAGCTCGCGCTGGAATGCCTGCGCGAGCGGCGTCCAGTCGGTGCGCACCGTTTCGAGCCCCTTGAACACGAGGTCTTCGCCGCCGTTCGCCGCGAGCGCGAGGCCCGCATAGCGCTTCTTGCTGCCTTCTTCTGCACCGCGCACGGTCGGCATCAGGAAGCGCCGGTAATGCCGCTCGTACTGCAGTTCGAGCGCGCTCTCCAGCCTGAAGCGGTCGCGCAGGTGCGCTTGCCACCAGCGGTTCACGTGCTCGACGAGCGCGCGGCCCTTGGCGGCGGCTGCGTCGTCGTCGTGCTCGCGCCCGAGCCAGACGAAGGTCGAATCGGTATCGCCGTAGATGACTTCGTAGCCCTGCGCCTCGATCAGCTCGCGCGTGCGATGCATGATCTCGTGGCCGCGCATCGTGATCGACGACGCGAGGCGGGGATCGAAGAACCGGCAGCCGGTCGAGCCGAGCACGCCGTAGAACGAATTCATGATGATCTTCAGCGCCTGCGACAGCGGTGCGTTGCGCTGGCGTTTCGCTTCGTCGCGGCCTTCGGACACGCGCCGCACGATGTCGGGCAGGCAATGCGCGGTGCGCGAGAAGCGCGCGCCGAGAAAGCCCGGCACCGACGTGTCGTCGCCCGGATGCGCGAGCCCTTCGATCAACCCGGCCGGATCGATCAGGAACGTGCGGATGATCGACGGATAAAGGCTCTTGTAGTCGAACACGAGCACCGAGTCGTACAGGCCGGGCCGCGAATCCATCACGAAGCCGCCGGGACTGTTCTGGCCCGTCACGTCACCGAGGTTCGGCGCGACGTAGCCGAGCCGGTGCATGCGCGGCAGGTAAAGGTGCGTGAACGCGGCGACCGAGCCGCCGGTGCGATCGGCCGCGAGGCCCGTGACGGTCGCGCGTTCGAGCGCGAAGGACAGCAGGTCGGCCTTGTCGAAGATGCGCGTGACGAGTTCGCAATCCTTCAGGTTGTAGCGCGCGAGCGCGGGCCTGTCGTGATCGAAGCGACGCTGGATCTCGTCCATCCGCTGATACGGATTGTCGATCGACTTGCCTTCGCCGAGCAGCGACTGCGACACGTATTCGAGGCTGAACGACGGGAACGTCCACGTCGCCGATTTCAGCATGTCGATGCCGTCGAGGATCAGGCGGCCGGCCGCGCCCGCGAAGAAATGGTCGGGCTGCTGGCCGTGCGCGCGCCACTCGAGCACGCTGCCGCCGCGGCCGAGCTTCAGCGGCACGCCGTATTGTTCCGCGTGCGCATGCAGGATGCGCAGGTCGAACTGCACGAGGTTCCAGCCGATCACCGCATCGGGATCGTATTCATCGAACCATTCGTTGAGGCGTGTGAGGATCTCGGCCCGGCTGTCACAGTAGTCGAGACGGAAGTCGACGGCCGACGCGTCGCCGTTCGGCGGGCCGAGCATGTAGACCTGCCGTTGTCCGCAGCCATCGAGCGCGATCGAATAGAGCTCGCCGTGGACGCTCGTCTCGATGTCGAGCGACACGCAGCGCAGTGTCGGCCGATAGCCGGTCGCGGGTTTCAGTTCGGCGTCGGTCAGCGTGCCGTCGTGGCCGGCCGTGCCGCGAAACAGCACCGGTGCGGTAATGAAGCGCTCCATCGCGTAGCGGTCGGGCGGCTGCACGTCGGCTTCGTAGACGTCGACACCGGCCGCGACGAGGCGTTTCTGGAGTCCGGACAGGTGGCGGTAGCGGCGGCAATAGAGGCCGGCCACCGCGCGCTGGCGGAAGTCGCGCAGCGCGAGCGGGCGCAGTTCGGCATCGCGTTCGCCGGCGAGCGTGCGTTCGGCGAGCGCCTGCTGCTCGACCGGCACGAACGCGACGGCTTCCTGCGGGCGCAGCCGCACGCGGCGCGGACCGTGTTCGGTTGCCAGCCAGAACTCGATCTCGATGCCGGATGCGGTGTCCCGCCAGTGGCGGGTGAGGATGAAACCTTGCTCGAACTCCGTCAAAACGCTTGCTCGTCGTGGATGCCCAGGCGGCGGATTTTAGCGCCTCTCGCGCGGTTCCCGCCGAAGGGCGGATCGATGGCATCAGGTGGCAGGAAGCCGCCGCGTGACCCGCCACGCAGCGCATCGACCGCGTGCGGCAGCCGGCGTCGCGTGCGGACCGGACGACGCGTGTGCGTCACGTATTCGCCGACCGGGCGTTTAGCGCCGATGCGGCATTCAAGCCGGCATCGGCGCGAAATTCCGCTTCAGGTGTTCCGCTCGCCGTGGCCGCTGATACAGATAGCCCTGCGCGTACTGAATCCCGACCGCATGCAGTGCGCGATGCTGCTCTTCCGTCTCCACGCCCTCGGCAATGATCTTCAGGCCGTAGTGGTGGGCGACCGCCGCGATTCCTTCGATCAGTTTCGCGTTGCCCGTCGTGAGCTGCGAGATGAACTGTCGGTCGATCTTCACGTAGTCGAACGGAAAGCGCGACAGCATGTCGAGGTTGCTGTGATGCGTGCCGAAGTCGTCGATCGCGAACTTCGCGCCTTTCGCGCGCAGTGTGGCGAATATCTCGGTGGTGCGCGGATTCTTCTCGAGCAGGATGCGCTCGGTCACTTCGAGGACCAGCGTGCTGCCCTGTGGAAGCCTGCCGATCGTGTCTTCGACGACGGACACGAAGCGCGCGCGTTCAAGATCCTTCGGCGCGACGTTGATCGCGATGCGTAGCGGTACCGACGGCGCGAGTGCGGTCAGTTCCGATACGGCCCTCCGAAGCACGAACTCGGTCACCTTCGGCAGGACCGCACTTGATTCGACCTGCGGCACGAACACGGCCGGACTGATGGCTCCCCATTTCGGATGGTGCCAGCGCAGCAGCGCCTCGACGCCGACAGTCCTGCGCGTTTCGACTTCGACGATCGGCTGGTAGACGACATGAAATTCGTTGCGCTTCAGCGCATTGCGAACGGCCTTCAGCAACAGCCGGCGCGGCGCCATCGCGAGCAGGTACGTGGCCGCTACGAGGCCGTTGACCAGCAGCGCGATCGTCAGGCAGATGAGTCGGTAGCGCCGCTGCACCTGCGAAACGTAGGGTTCCGCCGAGCTGACGGAGACTGTGAATGGCCACGCGTTCGACGCGATCTTGCTGCCGGTGGCCGGCGCCGCGCTGAGTGACGGGACGAACGCACCATGCTGATCGATGCTTCCTGCGCCCTCGATCGACAGGGTGGCCGTTTCCGCCCCGAAGCGGGTTCCGTGCGCGAGCACGTCCGCCACATAGTCGCCTTCGACCAGATAAAGGACGCCGGAGTCGGGCACGGTCGCGCGAAACGCCACCAGCACCGGAACGTCACGCTGAAACGGCGTTTGCCGAAGCAGCGTGATGGCCGTCATCCCCGGCGCTGGCGCGTGAATGTAGGCGTCGAGCGGGACGTTGATCGCGCCCAGCGCCGACGAGCAGGTGACGCGACCGCTGTTCGCCAGCCCGACGGCTCGAAGATAGCGCAGGTGAGTGCCCACTTCGGCGAGCGTCCTGAAGATCGTCGTGCAGGGCCGCCCGACCAGCGCGTTCAACTCATCCGGATGCCGCGTGCGAATCCCGTCGAGGATGCGGTCGACCGATATCACGATGTCGTTCGCGACGTCGCTTTCGTGCCGTGCAATCGAGTCTCGCGCCAGACGCCCTGCAACGACGAGCGCCAGCACGAACACGACGATGCAGACGATCAGGGCAACCGGGAAGACGATGTGCGACCACGCGCCGCTGCGCTGGAACGCGGGTTTCGGGCGCGGTGCGAGCGCGGATGGTCCTCGGGTCGTACTTGTTGTTGTGCGCATGTGAATGCAGGTCGAACCGGTCGATGAATTGGCGCGAGGCATTCGCCGTGCCTGGCCGGGGCACCGCGGCTCGCGCCCAAATCGGGACGCAAATCGATTCTACGCTCGCGAAACGCACGAAGCGGCATCGCGGCGGGAGCACAGGATTCGAGGCGCTCTTTCGTAACATACATCGACAACGGATGTATGTCGGTATCGCACACCCAAAAAAAACCCGGCCGCATCGATGTGCAGCCGGGACAGAAGACACCGTCTCTTGGCACGAGGATGGTGCGCGGCAAGTATAAGGCGTGTTACGCGCGATTACGAAATATTGTTATTCAAAAAATAGCGCAATATCGAGATTGATGCTTGGCGAGAAATATTTGCATCGCGCGTCACATCCGGCGACCGCGCTTCAGAAGTCGTTGCGCATCTTGTGGAGCAGGTCGCGAGGCGATTGATGCGTGTCCATGGCGGTGAGGACGTCGGTCAGGAACCACGGCAGGTTCAGTTGCGTATCGGAATCGCCGACGCAGATGCGGATCGGCGGCGCCTTCGACGCCGCGCGGGAGCCGGGCGCTGCGCCGGCGGACGTCGAGGACGGCACGCAATTTCTCGCTTGCTGCGCAACGGGCGCGGTGGCATTGTCCGTGGCGGTGCCGGCGACCGCCGGCAAGCTGACGGCGGCAAGCAGGGTCAGGATGGCGAAAGGGGCGGCGCGTTTCATGCGATTCTCCGGCGATGCACGTTCGACACCGTCGGCGGGCCCGAGTTCGGCAGGTTGCCGATGCCGCACGCGTGACAACATCGGCATGTCCGACGCGGTCGAACGCGGTGCGTGAGTGGTCTCGCGCACAGGATCGATCATTCAAACGTCAAGAATCGTTTGGATCCCCGTCAGACGCTTGCGATGCTGAATGCGCTCATTTATCGTGCCGCCACGACGGCGCCGATACAGGGCGTCGAGCCAGTTCGCAAGGAGCATTCGTCATTACCGCATTCAATCGTCGCACGCATGTTCGTGCCTTTCTCGTCGCATCGGTCGCGTATCTCAACCTGTCACAGCCCGCGTCGGCGGCCTATACGGAATCGTGGATGAGCGACCACGACGTCAAGGAATACGCACACCAGGTCAAGCATTCACCCGCGGCAGCGAGCGGTGCGGCGGCCGTGAAGCCGGGGCAGCAAACCGGTTCTTCGCGGTCGAATGCGCCGGCCGCGGCGCATGCCGACGCGAAACCCGTGTCGAAGGCGCACGCGGCACCCGCGAAGACCCGCAAGGTCGAGCATGCGGTCGGCATCGATCCGAAGGCGCCCGTCGTTGCGAAGCCGAAGGCCGTGCGGGCGACGCACAACAGCGCGGCCATCCAGCACTGACGTTGCACGCAGGCCGGCGCGTATCGATAACCGAAGCGTTCGAGCATCACGGAGAAACCCATGTCGCTGATGGACCGTCTGCTGTCACGCGGCGTGCAGAACGGCGCGTCGAGAAGGCGCGTGATCGTGCGTGTCTGGCTCGACGAGCACGGGCGTGTCCGCGATCTCAAGGTCAGGCGCAGTTGCGGCGACGCCGCGCTCGACGAGAAGGCGCTTCACGCGATTGCGGTCATGCGCTTCCCCGGCGGTCATCTTGGCTCGGGCGGGAAATCGGCGAAGCGCTGGCACGATCTCGATTACCCGGTGGACTGACGGCGCGTCGAGGCTATCCGTCACGGCGCTTCAATCCCGTGTAATCGTAGAAGCGGCTTCCGGCGGCGATCTTCTCGCCGCCGCATGCCGCCTGGAAATCCGTCTCGCGCTTGTTTTACAGCATCTTCACGATGACCCGCGCGCCGTTGCGATACACGTCCCGCGCGAGCCGGCCCGTATGCAGGTGCTCAGGTCAGTGCAGGCCTGCCGATGCGATCGAGCGCATCGTGTCGGTGATGCGCACGCAACGCGACAGGCCGAACGTTTCGGCTTCGCGGCGTTCCGGTTCGCTGCTCGCGACGGCCACCGCGCGCTCGGGCGGCACGCCCAGCGCCTGCAGCGCGATGTCGAACGGATGCTGGCTTGATACGGAGTCCTGCTGATTGGCGTCGGTCACGACGACCGAGAAGCGGTCGAGGTTCGCGCGGCCGAACTGGCCTTCGAACATGTCGCTGAGCCGGGCGGCAGGCAGCGTCGTGACGAGACCGAGTCGATATCCTTGCTCCGACGCGCTGTCGAGCCACTGGATGATCGCATCGCGCTGGTTGCGCGATTCGTGCGAATCCGGTGTCGCTTCGATCTGCGCGAATGCGGCGTCGAGACGGGTGACGATGGCTTCGATGACCACGGTGATTCCTCTCCTGAGACGTGACGATCCGTTCGCGGACGGGAATGCCCCACACCTTAGCGTCGATCCGGAAATTACAACCAATTAATATTTATAGTCGACTCATACGATTCGACTAATGAATGGGGCGGTGAGCCAACACCGGCGCGGGATGCGCCCGATCCCATGTTTTGCGGATGATTTGCATCGTATCGACGGGCTTCCATGTGATGCACCAAACGTGCGCACGCAACGAATGCACCGGATGTGTGCGGATGAAAAAAACGGCGTATCGGGCGAGGTGCGCCCGATACGCCGTCTTGCGATGCCGTGTGGCAGTCTGCGATCAGTGCAGCTTGATCGACGGCTGGTTGAGGCTTTGCAGCCAGTGGCTCAGTGACTGAAACAGCGCGCGCTTCAGTCCGTACACGCTGAACAGATGCTTGCGGTACAGGAACTTGTACAGCCCGATCGCGGCGAGCCCGTCGACGATCAGCGAGCGCGAACGCACGCCGAGGTCGGCCTGATACACGGCACCCGCCCGGCCGAGCGACACGACGGTGCCCGCGTCGCGGAACGTGAAGCCCGGCGTCGGCTTGCCGGCGAGGCGCCGCGCGAGCGCATCGCCGAGGTACACGGCCTGCTGGTGCGCAACCTGTGCGCGCGGCGGCAGAAAACCGCTCGCATCGGCCGACGGACACGCGGCACAATCGCCGAACGCATACACGTGCGGATCGTCGGGCGTCTGCAGCGTGTCGGTCACGATCACCTGATTCGACCGGTTAAGCGCGATGTCGCCGAGTTCCCGCAGCATCGCGGGGCCCGCGACGCCGGCCGCCCAGATCGTGATGTCGCTCGCAAGCCGCTCGCCGGTCGCGGTCATGACCGCGTCCGCGCCGACTTCCGCGACGCGCGTATCCGTCAGCACGTCGACGTTCATCGTGCGCAGTTGCGCCTGCATCCTGGCCGACAGCCTTTCGTCGAGCGCCGGCAGGATGCGCGGGCCGCCTTCGATCAGCCGGATGTGTACGTCGCGCGCCGACACCAGTGCCTTGAAGCGATACGTCGTCAGCTGCTGGATCGCATGACGCAGCGCCGCGGCCAGTTCGACACCCGTCGCGCCCGCGCCGATCACGTTGATGCAGATCGGTGCCGCGCGCCGCGCCGGCTGCTGCTCGGCCAGGTGGTTCGCCTTCGTGCAGGCGGCGAGGAACTTGCGGCGGAAATCCTCGGCCTGGTCGAGGTTTTCGAGCGGCAGCGCGTGACGCGCGGCGCCCGGCACGTTGAAGAAGTTCGTCACGCTGCCGACGGCCAGCACCAGATCGTCGTAGCCGAGCTCGCGTTGCGGCAGGATCTCCGTGCCGTCCGCGTCCTGCACCGGCGCGATGGTCGCCGTGCGTGCCGCGCGGTCGACCCGCTGCAGCGCGCCCTGCACGAAGCGGAAGCCGTGGCGCTTCGCCTGCGCCGCGTATTCGATCGAGTGCGAGGCCGGATCGCGATGGCCGGATGCGGCTTCGTGCAGCAGCGGCTTCCAGAAGTGCGTCGGGTAGCGGTCGACGAGCACGACGTCGGCTTGCCCGCGGCGGCCGACCGTGTCGCCGAGGCGCGTGGCGAGCTGCAGGCCGCCGGCGCCGCCGCCGACGATCACGATGCGCGGCACGCGCGGTGCGCGATCCGTTGCAAGGGTAGGCGTGATGTGGTCCATGTTGTGGCTCCCGCTGATGACGATTCGGATGACATTGCTCAAGAACCGACGATATAGTTTTGAACCTACGCGAACAATTTAATGTTTATAAGCAACTCATATGTATTCACTTATAGGAAAGGCCGCGACGTTCCGGCAGCTGAAGGCGCTGGACATGATTGCGCGGCTCGGCAGCGTGTCGCGCGCGGCCGAGGAGCTGAACCTGACGCAGCCGGCCGTGTCGCTGCAGGTTCGCCTGCTCGAGGAGGCGGTGGGCGCTGCGCTGCTGCAGCGGGTGGGGCGCGGCGTGCAGCTGACCGCGGCCGGTGAAATCGTGGCGCGCTATGCGCGCGAGATCCTGTATCTGTGGAGCGAGGCCGGCGACGAAGTGGCCGCGCTGACGGGCGACCTCGGCGGCACGCTGCGGATCGGCGCGATTACGACGGCCGAGTATCTGATTCCGCCGCTGCTGGTGAAATTCACCGCGACGCGCCCGCACGTGAAGACCTATTTCAAGGTCGGCAATCGCGACGACATCATCCGCATGCTCGCGACGCATGAAATCGATCTCGCGGTGATGGGCAGCGCGCCGAGGGAGCTGCGCACGCACGCGGTCGAGTTCGCGAAGCATCCGATGGTGTTCGTCGCGGCGCCCGGCCATCCGCTGATGCAGCGCAAGCGCGTCGCGCTGAAGGATCTCGAATCCGCGCACCTGCTCGTGCGCGAACGCGGTGCGGGCACGCGCTCGACCGTCGAGAGCCTGTTCAAGACGGCCGGCCATCGCTTCCATGTGGGCTCCGAACTGTCGAGCAACGAGGCGATCAAGCAGATGGCCGAAGCAGGGCTCGGCGTCGCGTTCCTGTCGTTGCACGCGTGTGCACTCGAGTTGCGCACCGGGCTGCTCGGGCAACTGCCGTTTCCGGGCAACCCGATCGAGCGCGAATGGTATGTGGTCACGCTCGCCGACCGGCGGATCTCGCAGGTGACGGGGCTGTTTCGCGACTTCCTGATCAAGCAGGGCGCCCCGGTGATCGACGGCGCGACGGTGGCGCCGCACGAGCGGCGGCGCAAGTAGGCGCACGTCGGGGACGCGGGCGGCGTGTGCGAGCCGTGCGTTCCGTCGGTCAAACGATCCCGAAGTCGTCGTTGCTGTCGGGAATCGACGCGAGCAGCCGTTCGAGGCGGTACCAGCCGATCATGCGCAGGCACCGCGCGGCGAGGGTGGTCCGGTTGTTGCGGGGAGCGGGGCCGGCAGGACGGCGAGCCGCACGGGACGGCGAAGCGAGGATGAACGCCGCGCGTCGTGGGCAGGAATGGGGCATGACGGTCTCCGTAGGTGTCGGATGAGGCCATCGTAATCGTCGCGGCGCCCGTCCGCGCGCAGGCAAGGATGCGGCGGAGCAGGAACGGATGATCTTTTTCTGCCCGGCGCGGGAACGGCGGTGCGCGCCCGGCAAGCGGCCCGGAAAAGCGTCACAATGCGCGTTCGACACCCGATCTGGTGGAGGGGAACCATGAGCGATCCGATTCTCGCCGCGCCGGCTGACAACGGCGTGCCGGTCAGCCTGCGCTCCAGCCGCGGGCTCGGCTGGCGCGGCTTCGGCGCGTCGCTGCTGGAGATTCGCGCCGGTACGTACCGGATTCCGGCCACGGATCATCACCGCATCGGTGTGCATATCGGCTCGCCCGTGCGCGCGGATTGCGTGTGCGACGGCGAACGCGTGTCGCGCATCCAGGCCCACGGCGACATCGACGTGATTCCCGCCGGCCTGCCGGGCCAGTGGACCGACAGTGCCGACTGCCGGATCCTGCACGTCGCACTCAGCGACACGTTCGTGCGGCGCACGTTCGAGCAACTCGAGCTGAAGCCGTCGCAGGCGCAGATCCGCCGGCGGCTGCAGGTGCGCGATCCGCGCCTGCAGCACATCGCGTGGGCGATGGCCGCCGAACTCGAAGCGGAAGACGCGTCGGATCCGCTCTATGCGGAGAGCCTGTGCACGGCGCTCGTCGCGCGGCTGGCCGACAGCCAGCCGGTGTTTCGCGAGCGCCGGCGTATGCTTGCGCCGAAAGCGGCGGCGCGCGTGATCGACTATGTCGAGGCCAACCTCGAACGCCGCATGACGCTGGCCGAGCTCGCGGCGCTCGTGTCGATCAGCGTGCCGCATTTCAAGGTGCTGTTTCGCGAGACGCTCGGGATGCCGGTGCATCAGTACGTGGTGCGGCGCCGGGTCGAGCGTGCGAAGGCGTTGCTGCTCGAAGGCCGGCTCAGCATCAGCCAGATCGCGCTCGAAGCCGGGTTCGCGCATCAGAGCCACATGGCGAACTGGATGAATCGCGTGCTGGGCGTGACGCCGACGGAGGTCGCGCGCTCCGGGGCGCGTGGCGGGCTGCGGCTCGCTTATGACGGCGAGGACCGTTGATCGACCGCTGTGCCGGATTGGACCGCGCGGGGGCCGACGATCGGCGAGCCCATGATTTGCCGGAGCAGGCGACGCGGCGGACACACTCGGCAACCGTGTAATTCGTCATCCGTTCCTGTTCCGATCATCCGTCCGTGCGCGTCACGTTGGCTGTGAGCGCCGAGAATCACTGCACCATCATCCCCCCGGGAGCGGATCGTGTTCGTGATCTTCGGAGCATCAGGCAACGTCGGACTGTCGACTGTAACGACCTTGCGCCAGGCAGGTCATCCCGTGCGCGCGGTGCTGCGCACCGCACGCCAGCGCGAACGCTTCGCGCAACTCGGCTGCGACGTCGCGATCGCCGATCTGGCGGACGCCCGCGCGGTCGCCGCGGCGATCGATGGCGCGCAAGCCGTGCAGATGTTGTGCCCGGTGCCGATCGCCGACAGCGACCCGGCGGCAACGATGGAGCGGACGATCGACCTCGTGACCGGCGCGCTCGTCGCGAATCCGCCGCCGACGCTGCTCGCGCTGTCGGACTACGGCGCCGAGCGCGACGGCAACACGGGCATCACGCGGCTCTTTCATCGTCTGGAGGAAAGGCTGAGGACGGTCCCGACGCGGCTCACGCTGCTGCGCTCGGCCGAACACCTGCAGAACTGGGCCCGCGTGCTGCCCGTCGCACTCGCAACCGGCGTGCTGCCGAGCTTTCACCATCCGGTCGACAAGGTGTTTCCGACGGTCTGGGCGCCCGATGTCGGTGTCGCGGCGGCGCGGCTGCTGCTCGATTCCGCCGAAACCGGCAACCGGCCGCGTATCGTCAGCATCGAAGGGCCGCAGCGGGTGAGCGTGCGGGGCATCGCGGATACGCTCGGCGCGGTCGCGGACCACGAGATCGTCGCGCGCGAACTGCCGCGCGACGCATGGACCGCGACGCTGTTGCGCGCGGGGCTCAGCGAGCGTCATGCGCAACTGATCGTCGATCTCTATGACGCGCACAACGCGGGGCAGATCGATGTCGAGGCCGGCGTGTCGGAGCGGGTGTATGGCGCGACGACACCGGCGGAGGCATTCGCCAAGCTGGTGCGCGAGCATGCGCGGTGAGCGACGCGGCGGCTGAGCGGGCGCGCGCCGCGCGTTACGTTTGCCGCCGCGCCCAGCTCGTCACCCCATACGCGATCGACCCGATCACGATCCCCCAGAACGCGGACCCGAGCCCGAGCCATGTCATCCCCGATGCGGTCGCGAGGAACGTGATCACCGATGCCTCGCGATGCGCTTCGTCCTCGAAGATCCCGTGCACGTTCGCGCCGATCGCGCCGATCAGCGCGAGCCCCGCGAGGATCGCGACGAACGCCTTCGGCAGTGCAAAGAACAGCGTGACGATCGTCCCCGCGAAGAGCCCGCCGATCAGGTAGATCACGCCGTTCGCGATGCCCGCGATATAACGCCGGTCCGGATCCTCGTGCGAATCCTTGCCGGTGCACAGCGCCGCGGTGATCGCCGCGACGACGATCGTGATTCCGCCGAAGCACGCGACGACGAGCGACATCACGCTGGTTGCGGTGATGATCGGCCGCGCCGGCGTGTGATAGCCCGACACGCGCAGGATCGTCATCCCCGGCAGGAACTGGCCGGTGAGACTGACGACGACGAGCGGCAGCGCGAGGCTGAGCGTGGTGCCGAGCGTCCATTCGGGCGCGATGAAGATCGGCCGCGCGATGCTCGGCGACACGTTGCCGAGATGCGCCATCCCGAGCAGCGTCGCGAGCGCGGCGCCCGTCAGCAGCACGAGCACGATGCTGTAGCGCGGCAGCAGGCGCTTGAAGATCACGTATGCCGCGATCATCCCGAACCCGAGCACCGGCTGCGCGGTCGCGGCGGAGAACGCATGCATGCCGAACGGCAGCAGGATCCCCGCCATCATCCCGCACGCGATGCCGCGCGGAATGTGGCGCACGAGCCGGTCGAAATAGCCGGTGATGCCGATCACGAGGATGATCAGCGCGGCCGTGATGTACGCGCCGACGGCCTGGTTCAGCGTCAGCTGCGGAAAGAGGCCGACGAGCAGCGCGGTGCCGGGCGCTGACCATGCGGTCACGATCGGCACCTTCAGTTTCCAGCTCGCGAAGAGGCCCGACACGCCCGCGCCGATCGAGATCGCCCAGACCCACGACGCCACCATCTCGTTGGAGACATGCGCGGCCTGCGACGCCTGAAAGAAGATCGCGAGCGGGCCCGCGTAGGAAATCAGCACCGCGAGAAAGCCCGCGGTCACCGCGGAGACGGACCAGTCGTTGCCGATCGAGCGGATCGCGCCGGGCGAGGTGTTCGGTTGCATCGTCGTAGAGGAGTGCGGCGCGCGGCCGGGCGGCTGAGCCGGGGCGAATGATTGTCGGAGGCCCCGGACGATCCGTCATTCTGGGCATTGCCGCCGAAATTGGCAATTTGCCGATGAAGATCGGTGTTGTCGGCTTTTCGTAAGAAATGCGCGTCGGGGCGGCCGTGCTGCATTGCGCGGGCGTCGTCGCATCGGACGCCTTCACGGCGAAGCGCGACTCACTCAAGCACTACGTACTGATCTGAAGATACCCGTCGACGGCGGCGACCTTCGCACCACTGCCCGTCGACAGCGACGCCGTGCCCTGGTCGAACGGATGCACGGGCGTGTCGGTTGGCGTCCACGCATGGCGCGCCAGCAATTCGCGATAGCCGCCGCGGATCACGAAGCCGCCGCATTTCTCCGCATACGCATCGCGCCGCATCCGGTACGCGCGCGGCAGGTCGTACCACGGCAGCGTCGGCAGGTCGTGATGCACGAGGTGATAGTTGTTGTTCAGGTACAGCAGCCGCATCGCGAAGCCGGCTTCGTTGATCGCGATGCGCGCCTTCGGGTGCCGCGCGGCGCGATGCTCGTACAGCGAACGGATCATCGCGAGCGACAGCGCGGGCCACGTGATGGCCAGCAGGTAATACCACCACGGCACGCCGATTGCCCACTGCAGCCATGCGAGCAGCGCGACCACGCAGGCGGCGTGCGTGATCCACATCCGCAGATGGCGGAAGTCGCCGCGCCGGAACGCGGCGAATGCGTCGGCGAACATCGCGGCGACGCTCGTCGGCGGCCCGAACACGAGGCGTCCGGCGAAGGTGGTGCGCGCAACCGTCAGCATGCGACGCCAGCGCGGCAGCCGCGCCCACCGCTCGCGCGACACGTAGTTCGTTTCCGGATCGACGCCCGGCACGGTCAGGTCCTCGTCGCGGTGATGGTCGAGGTGCGTGTCGCGATAGAGCGTGTACGGATACCAGATCGTCAGCGGCGGGTAGCCGAGCAGCCGGTTCACGAACGCGGAACGCGTCGGATGGCCGTGCAGCAGCTCGTGCTGCAGCGACAGGTGCCACGCGCCGAGCAGGATCAGCGGCGGCGTCGCGGCGGCGAGCGACAGGCGCTCGGCGCGTACGAACAGCAGCACGGCGAGCCAGCCGCCGTAGATCGCGACGACCAGCAGCCACGTCGGCCACTCGGTGCGGGCAGTGAAGCGGGCGTTGAGTGCGGCGATCGCGCGCGCGTGGTCGACGTCGAAGTATTCGGCCATGGTGCTGGGGCGGGATGAAGCGGGTGATTCGGGTGCTATACGGGTAACGGGTAGCGGACGATCGCGCCGGCGTGGGCCGCGACGCTGTTGACAGACACGGGGCGCGGCTCGCGGTCGGCCGCTACAGCGGCTTGCGACGGTGTCGCGACACTGGAACGCTAACCGGCTCGCGTAGTCAGGCCAACCAAGCAATTCGCATTTGCTTATCGTTGCGCGGCAGATAAGCATTGACCGCCCCTGCGCGTGCCGGACCGGCGCGAACCCCGGGCGAACGGGCTTTCTCCAACGCATCGCCGATGCGTAGAATGCACGCATGAGCCCATGGATCGCCGGACTGCCGATGTACAACGTGACGCCGCGCCACGCCGCACTGTGGCGCGCGTTGCTGCGTGACGCGCTCGATGCGTTCGCGCGTGCCGGCGGGCCTGCCGGCGTCGCGCTGCTCGACGAGCCGTTCGGGGATCTGCATGCGCTGTGGCACCGCAACGACTTGCTGTTGTCGCAGACATGCGGTTATCCATACCGGATGCTCGGATTGCGCGATGCCGTGCACCTGATCGCGACACCGGCATTCGATGCGCCCGGCTGCGACGGCGCGCGCTACAGCAGTGTGCTGGTGGTGTCGGCGCGCGTGCACGCAGGCGGCGCGACGACGCTGACTGCCTGTCGCGGATTGCGGGCAGCATTCAACGGCGCGGATTCACACAGCGGGATGAACGCGTTCCGGCATGCGGTCGCGCCGCATGCGCATGACGGGCGTTTCTTCAGTTCGGCCGTGTCGTTCGGCTCGCACCTGAACGTGCTGCGCGCGCTGGCGGCAGGCGTTGCCGATTGCGCGGCGATCGACTGCGTGACGTTCGCGTATGTGCGTGATGCACTGCCCGAGTTGTTGAACGACGTCCGGATCATCGGCATGACGGCGTCGGCGCCGGGCTTGCCGTTGATTGCGTCGAAGGCGCTGGACGCAACGCTGGCAGGCGCGTTGCAGGATGCGCTCGATCGTGCGGTCTCGGTCGATCCGGCGCGGGCGAACGCACTGCGGCTGAAGGGTTTCGAGCGTCTGCCGCCGAGTGCCTACGACACGATTGCCCGGCTCGCGCAGGACGCGGCCGCGCACGGGTATCCCGAGCTGGCGTGAGCGCAGCGTCCGCGCAACGGTGGCTAGAACGGCAAGGTGCCGGGCGGCGCGTTGCGTACCACGGCGAGCGTCGTGCCGATATGATCCTCGAGCGCGAGTGCCGCGCGCGCATCGGCGCGGCGCATCGCGGCCTCGAACAGGCATGTGTGCTCCGCATGCACGTCGCGCTTCGAATCGCCGAGCCCGATGCACACGCGCCGATAGCGTTCGCTTTGCTGCGACAGCATGCGCAGGATCAGGTACGTCCAGGGCGTCGCGGCCGCCGAAATCAGCGCTTCGTGAAAGCGCCGGTTGCACGCTTCCCATGCGGCGCGGTTTTCGATGGACACCGGCTGCTCCCAGGCCGACAGCATGTCGAAACTCTGCCGCACGCGTTGCGCCCATGCGTCGTCGCCGCGCCGCACGGAGTCGCGCAGCGCATCGACCTCGATATGAATGCGCAGCCGCGTGATGGCTTCGAGATCGTCGACCGACATCGGCGTCACGCGAAACCCGCGCTGCCCTTCGGCGACGACCAGCGCATCGCTGACGAGCCGCGTGAGCGCCTCGCGCAGCGTGCCCGCGCCGACGCCGTACACGTCCTTCAGATGCTCGACGCGCAGCTTCGTGCCGGGCGGGTGATGTCCCTCGATGATGTGTTGCCGGAGCTGGTGATACGCATGCTCGCTGAGCGTGCGGGCATGCGGCTCGGCGGCGTCGGCGTCGGCCGGCTCGTGCGCCGGCGGCGGGTCGTCGAACGGATGGGCGGGCAGGATGGTGTTCATGTCACGCGTCCTCCTGATCCTGTTTGCGGTTGAGCCGATAGCTGAGTTGCGCGCGCGTCAGGCCGAGCAGGCGCGCGGCGGCCGACAGGTTGCCGTTCGCGCGGTCGACGGCCTCGTGCAGCAGCGCCCGCTCGAGGCCGTCGAGTCCGCCGCCGCCCTGCAACTGGTCGAGGATGGCGCCGCAGTCGATCGACATCGCGGCCGCCGGCCGGATCTGCCCGGCCCGATCGACCGTCGCGCCACCGGGCGCGCCGACGCCGGGGAACGGGTCCTTCGCGTCGACCGGACGGTTCGGGCGCGACAGGATCACCGCGCGCTCGATCAGGTTCTCGAGCTCGCGCACGTTGCCGGGCCAGCGGTAGCCGCGCAGCGTGTCGTAGGCGTAGTCGGTCAGCGTCGGCGTCGGCTTGCCGTGCACGGCCGCGAAGCGTTCGAGCATTGCGTCGGCGAGCGGCGCGATGTCGTCCTGCCGGTCGCGCAGCGGCGGAATCAGCACGGGGTAGACGTTGATCCGGTAATAGAGATCGGCGCGAAAGGTGCCGTCGCGCACGGCCTGCTCGAGATCGCGGTTGGTCGCCGCGACGACGCGGACATCCACCTTCCGGCCCTCGGTCGCGCCGAGCCGCTCGACCTCGCCCTCCTGAAGCACGCGCAGCAGCTTTGCCTGTACGTCGAGCGGCAGCTCGCCGATCTCGTCGAGAAACAGCGTGCCGCCGTCCGCGCGCTCGAAGCGGCCGGCGCGCGCGGCTTGCGAGCCCGTGAACGCGCCTTTCTCCGCACCGAACAGTTCGGACTCGATCAGCGCATGCGGAATGGCCGCGCAGTTGATCGCGACGAACGGCTTCTGCGCGCGCGGGCTGAGGCCGTGCAGCGCACGCGCGAAGCGTTCCTTGCCGACGCCCGTTTCGCCGGTGAGCAGCACGGCGACCTTGGTCGGCGCGGCCGTTTCGAGCAGCGCATAGGCTGCACGAAATGCGTCGGAACGCCCGACGAGCCGGGTCCGGCTGTCGTCCGGCGCGATCTCGAGGCGCAGCGATTCGACTTCGGTCTGCAGATCGCGGATCGTGTTGATCAGCGAGTCGGCCTTGAACCACGAGGAGATCTCGTCGGCATCCGGCCATTCCTCGGCTGGCTTGCCGACGATCGTGCAGTGCGGGTCGTGCATGCCGACGCAGGCCGTTTCCTTGAACAGGATCGTCCGGCCGATGAACGCGCTGGTGTAGCCCGTCGCATAGCCGATCAGCATCCAGCAGACGGGTTCGGGCTGCGGCCCGAACGTGCGGCGGTGCACGTCGGCCTCCCATGAATGTTCCCAGCGGTACTCACAATAGAACGCGCCCGTCGCGGGATCGGCCTCGAAGCGCAACGGCGTGACCTGAACGGCGCCTTCGAGCATGTGCAGTTGCGGGCCGACATGGAACATGTCGAACAACGACGCGCCGCTGCGAATTTCGCGGGCGAGCGCGGCGTCCCGTTCTCCGGCGGCGAAGCCGACCCGCGTGAAGAAGCGTCGCGTCTGTGCCGGTCCGACGCTTTCCATCAGTTCCTGGCGCAGCGTCGCCAGTGCGCCGGCATGCAGCAGCACCATCCGCTGACCGGCCAGCCAGATGCGACCGTCGCTCGCCGAAAAATGGATCAGCTTGCGCAGGTCGGTGTCCGGCGGCAATGGGGGCAGGCTGGGCCGCATCGTGTCTCCTCCGTCGAGATTTCTCGTGATTTTCAAGATTTTCGCCAGCGGCGCCGCGGCGGGCGGATCGATTTGATCATTTCGTCAAATGCGTTCGACGGTGTTGCTCAAATGATGAAAAGCGCCACCGGATATGGGTTCAGGCGCGGTCGCCGGCGAGCGATTTCCGTTCTGGTTAACCGCCATTGTGGATCGCGAATTTGAACTTCGCGTCAGGGCTTTCCCTCAATTATCGAGATTTTTTGAGCGCGTGCCCGCACGTGGCACGGATGCTGCATTGAAGTGCGGCATGGAGGCGACACCGATCATGAATCAGCACCCGACCGATCTTTCCCCGCTCGACCCTGGCCGCAAGTGCGCACGCGTGACCGGCACGAACGTGCGCGGCTTCGTCGAATTCGAGTTTTCGCTCGGCGGCGCGCCGGATCTGTTCGTCGAGCTGACGTTGTCTCCTGCCGCCTTCGACGCGTTCTGCCGCGAACAGCAGGTGACGCGGCTCGACGTCGAAGCGAACCCATGACCTTGAGGAGCAAGAAGTGACCATCGAGCTGAAGACAGTCGACATCAAGCCGCTCCGGCACACCTTCGCGCATGTCGCGCAGAACATCGGCGGCGACAAGACGGCGACGCGCTACCAGGAAGGCATGATGGGCGCGCAGCCCCAGGCGAACTTCCATTACCGGCCGACCTGGGACCCGGACCACGAGATCTTCGATCCGTCGCGTTCGGCGATACGGATGGCGAACTGGTACGCATTGAAGGATCCGCGCCAGTTCTACTACGCGTCGTGGGCGACGACGCGCGCGCGCCAGCAGGACGCGATGGAGTCGAACTTCGAGTTCGTCGAATCGCGCCGGATGATTGGCCTGATGCGCGACGACGTGGCCGCGCAGGCGCTCGACGTGCTGGTGCCGCTGCGCCATGCCGCGTGGGGCGCGAACATGAACAACGCGCAGATCTGCGCGCTCGGCTACGGTACCGCGTTCACCGCGCCCGCGATGTTCCATGCCATGGACAACCTCGGCGTCGCGCAGTACCTGACGCGCCTCGCGCTCGCGATGGCCGAGCCCGACGTGCTCGATGCGGCCAAGGCCAGCTGGACGAACGACGCCGCATGGCAGCCGCTGCGCCGCTATGTGGAGGACACGCTGGTCGTGGCCGACCCGGTCGAGCTTTTCGTTGCGCAGAACCTCGCGCTCGACGGCCTGCTGTATCCGCTCGTCTACGACCGCTTCATCGACGAACGGATCGCGCTCGCGGGCGGCTCGGCCGTCGCGATGCTCACCGCGTTCATGCCGGAATGGCACGCCGAATCGAATCGCTGGATCGACGCGGTGGTGAAGACCATGGCCGCCGAATCCGACGACAACCGCGCGCTGCTCGCCCGCTGGACCCGAGACTGGTCCGCACGGGCCGACGCGGCGCTCGCACCGGTCGCGGCGCGCGCGTTGCAGGATGCCGGCCGGGCAGCGCTCGACGAAGTGCGCGAGCAGTTCCATGCACGCGTCGCAAAGCTCGGCCTCGCGCTCTGACGCCGCGCATACCCCCTCAATCCAAGGAAAGCCAGCATGTCGAACGTATTCATCGCCTTTCAGACAAATGAGGACTCCAGACCGATCGTCGACGCGATCGTCGCCGACAACCCGCACGCGGTGGTGGTCGAGTCGCCCGGGATGGTCAAGATCGACGCGCCGGACCGGCTGACGATCCGCCGCGAAACGATCGAGGAACTGACCGGCACGCGCTTCGACCTGCAGCAGCTGCAGGTGAACCTGATCACGCTGTCCGGCCACATCGACGAAGACGACGACCAGTTCACGCTGAGCTGGTCGCACTGAACGCCGCGCAACACGCACCGACAACACCGGAGACACGAATGGACACGCCAACGCTCAAGAAAAAGCTCGGCCTGAAGGACCGCTACGCGGCGATGACGCGCGGCCTCGGCTGGGAGACGACTTACCAGCCGATGGACAAGGTCTTCCCGTACGACCGTTACGAAGGCATCAAGATCCACGACTGGGACAAGTGGGTCGACCCGTTCCGCCTGACGATGGATGCGTACTGGAAATACCAGGGCGAGAAGGAGAAGAAGCTGTACGCGGTGCTCGATGCGTTCACGCAGAACAACGCGTTCCTCGGCGTGACCGACGCGCGCTACATCAACGCGCTGAAGCTGTTCATCCAGGGCGTGACGCCGCTTGAATATCTCGCGCATCGCGGTTTCGCGCACGTCGGCCGGCACTTCACCGGCGAGGGCGCGCGCATCGCGTGCCAGATGCAGTCGATCGACGAGTTGCGGCACTACCAGACCGAAACGCACGCGATGTCGACGTACAACAAGTTCTTCAACGGCTTCCATCATTCGAACCACTGGTTCGACCGCGTCTGGTACCTGTCGGTGCCGAAGTCGTTCTTCGAGGACGCGTATTCGTCGGGGCCGTTCGAGTTCCTGACGGCGGTCAGCTTCTCGTTCGAATACGTGCTGACGAACCTGCTGTTCGTGCCGTTCATGTCGGGCGCCGCGTACAACGGCGACATGTCCACCGTCACGTTCGGCTTTTCCGCGCAGTCGGACGAATCGCGTCACATGACGCTCGGCATCGAGTGCATCAAGTTCCTGCTTGAGCAGGACCCGGACAACGTGCCGATCGTGCAGCGCTGGATCGACAAGTGGTTCTGGCGCGGCTACCGGCTGCTCACGCTGGTCGCGATGATGATGGACTACATGCAGCCGAAGCGCGTGATGAGCTGGCGCGAGTCGTGGGAGATGTACGCGGAGCAGAACGGCGGCGCGCTGTTCAAGGATCTCGCGCGCTACGGCATTCGCGAGCCGAAGGGCTGGCAGGACGCCTGCGAAGGCAAGGACCACATCAGCCACCAGGCATGGTCGACATTCTACGGCTTCAACGCGGCGTCGGCGTTCCACACGTGGGTGCCGAACGAGGACGAGATGGCGTGGCTGTCCGCGAAGTATCCCGACTCGTTCGACCGCTATTACCGCCCGCGCTTCGACTACTGGGGAGAGCAGGCGAAGGCCGGCAACCGCTTCTACATGAAGACGCTGCCGATGCTGTGCCAGACCTGCCAGATCCCGATGCTGTTCACCGAGCCCGGCAACCCGACGAAGATCGGCGCGCGCGAGTCGAACTACCTCGGCAACAAGTTCCATTTCTGCAGCGATCACTGCAAGGAAATCTTCGACCACGAGCCGCAGAAGTACGTGCAGGCATGGTTGCCCGTGCACCAGATCTATCAGGGCAACTGTTTCCCGCCCGATGCGGACCCGAGCGCGGAAGGCTTCGATCCGCTCGCCGCGGTGCTCGACTACTACGAAGTGCAGATGGGCCGCGACAACCTCGATTTCGACGGCTCGGAAGACCAGAAGAACTTCGCGGCCTGGCGCGGCCAGGCCACGAGCAACTGATCGATACACAACCTTGAACGAGACCGGCGTACGCGCGAATGCGCAAACGCCGGCCGACAGGAGACAAGCATGACCGTCATCGCGCTCAAACCCTACGACTTCCCGGTGAAGGACGCGGTCGAGAAGTTTCCGGCGCCGCTGCTCTACGTGTGCTGGGAAGACCACCTGATGTTCCCGGCGCCGTTCTGCCTGCCGCTGCCGCCCGACATGCCGTTCGGCGCGCTCGCCGACAAGGTGCTGCCGCCCATCTACGGCTATCACCCCGACTTCGCGAAGATCGACTGGGGCCGCGTCGAGTGGTTTCGCTCCGGTGAGCCGTGGACGCCCGACGCAGCGAAGAGCCTGGCCGACAACGGCCTCGGGCACAAGGACCTGATCAGCTTCCGCACGCCGGGCCTCGACGGCCTCGGCGGCGCGAGCTTCTGACCGCCACGCGGACGAGCGAACCATCATGAGCCACCAACTTACCATCGAGCCGCTGGGCGTCACGATCGAGGTCGAGGAAGGACAGACGATGCTCGATGCCGCGCTGCGCCAGGGCATCTACATTCCGCATGCGTGCTGTCACGGCCTGTGCGGCACCTGCAAGGTCGCGGTGCTCGACGGCGAGACCGATCTCGGCGACGCGAACCCGTTCGCGCTGATGGATTTCGAGCGCGAGGAAGGCAAGGCGCTCGCGTGCTGCGCGACGCTGCAGGCCGACACCGTGATCGAGGCCGATGTCGACGAGGAACCGGACGCGGAAATCATTCCGGTCAAGGACTTCGCGGCTGAAGTGACGCGCATCGAGCAGCTCACGCCGACCATCAAGTCGATCCGACTGAAGCTGTCGCAGCCGATGCATTTCCAGGCGGGCCAGTACGTGCAGCTGGAGATTCCCGGTCTCGGGCAGAGCCGCGCGTTCTCGATCGCGAACGCGCCGGCCGACGTCGCGGCCACCGGCGAGATCGAGCTGAACGTGCGGCAGGTGCCGGGCGGGCTCGGCACCGGCTACCTGCACGAGCAGCTGGCCACCGGCGACCGCATGCGGCTGTCGGGCCCGTACGGGCGCTTCTTCGTGCGTCGCTCGGCCGCGCGGCCGATGATCTTCATGGCTGGCGGATCGGGGCTGTCGAGCCCGCGCTCGATGATCGCGGACCTGCTCGCCAGCGGCGTCACCGCGCCGATCACGCTGGTCTACGGCCAGCGCAACGCGAAGGAGCTGTACTACCACGACGAATTCCGCGCGCTCGCCGAACGCCACCCGAACTTCACGTACGTGCCGGCGCTGTCCGAAGGCGCGCCGGATGCCGGCGGCGACGTCGCGCAAGGGTTCGTGCACGACGTCGCGAAGGCGCATTTCGACGGCGACTTCTCGGGGCACCAGGCATACCTGTGCGGCCCGCCCGCGATGATCGACGCGTGCATCACGACGCTGATGCAGGGGCGCCTGTTCGAGCGCGACATCTATCACGAGAAGTTCATCTCGGCGGCCGACGCGCAACAGACGCGCAGCCCGCTGTTCCGGCGGGTGTGACATGGATGCGGGTCGCGTATGCGGGACGGTCAGGATCGCGCAGACCGACGAGCGCTATGCGTGCGTGTCGGGCGAGTCGTTGCTGGCCGGCATGGCGAAGCTCGGCCGCCGCGGCATTCCGGTCGGCTGCCTGAACGGCGGGTGCGGCGTGTGCAAGGTGCGCGTGCTGCGCGGCGCGGTGCGCAAGCTCGGGCCGGTCAGCCGGGCACACGTCAGCGCTGAAGAGGAGAACGACGGCTATGCGCTCGCGTGCCGTGTGGTGCCGGACGGCGACGTGGAACTGGAAGTGGCTGGCCGACTGAAAAAGCCGTTCTTCTGCGGCGCGGCCCGTGCCGGCGCGCCGACGATCGACAAGTAACCAGGAAACCAGGAGGAGACACATCATGGGTGTGATGCGTATTGGTCATGTCAGTCTGAAGGTGATGGACATGGAAGCGGCGCTGCGTCATTACGTGCGCGTGCTCGGCATGCAGGAGACGATGCGCGACGCGGCGGGCAACGTCTATCTGAAATGCTGGGACGAATGGGACAAGTATTCGCTGATCCTGTCGCCGTCCGACCAGGCGGGGCTCAAGCACGCCGCGTACAAGGTCGAGCACGACGCCGACCTGGACGCGTTGCAGCAGCGTATCGAGGCATACGGGATCGCGACCGAGATGCTGCCCGAAGGCGCGCTGCCGGCGGTCGGCCGTCAATTGCGGTTCCTGCTGCCGAGCGGGCATGAACTGCGGCTGTTCGCGAAGAAGGAGCTGGTGGGCACCGCGGTCGGCTCGCTGAACCCCGATCCATGGCCCGACGATGTTCCGGGCTCGGCCGTGCACTGGCTCGACCACTGCCTGCTGATGTGCGAACTGAACCCCGAAACCGGCGTGAACCGTGTCGAGGAGAACACGCGCTTCATGGCCGAGTGTCTCGACTTCTATCTGGCGGAACAGGTGATGGTCGGCCCCGGCAACACGATCCGGGCCGCGACATGGATGTTCCGCAGCACGACGCCGCACGACATCGCGTTCGTCGGCGGCCCGAGCAACGGCCTGCATCACATCGCGTTCTTCCTCGACGACTGGGCCGACGTGCTGAAGTCGGCCGACGTCATGGCGAAGAACAAGGTGAAGATCGACGTCGCGCCGACGCGGCACGGCATCACGCGCGGCACCACCATCTATTTCTTCGATCCGAGCGGCAACCGCAACGAGACGTTCGCGGGGCTGGGTTATCTCGCGCAACCCGATCGCCCGGTCACGACGTGGACCGAGGAGGAGCTCGGGCGCGGGATCTTCTTCCACTCCGGCGAGCTGAACGAAGCGTTCACGACCGTCTACACCTGAGCTGCAAGGAGCCCAGCGTCATGGATCGAAACGACACGAACCGCAGCATCGACACGCGCGCGATCGACTGGCCCGCCGCGGCGCGCGCGGCGCAGGCGGCGGCCGAGGCCGCCGAACGGCTCGGCGTGCGCGTCAACGTCGCGGTCGTCGATGCGGCCGGACTGCTCGCGGCATTCGTCCGCATGCCCGGCGCACCGTTGCATTCGATCGATATCGCGATCGACAAGGCGTACACGGCCGCGAGCTTCGGTTTGCCCACCGGCGCGTGGCACGCCGCATTGGCGTCGCACTCGGACGCGGTGCGGCAGGGCCTCGTGCTGCGGCCGCGCTTCGTCGCATTCGGCGGCGGGTTGCCGATCGTCGAAGACGGCGCGTTGATCGGCGGCATCGGCGTATCGGGCGGCAGCGAGGCGCAGGACGAGCAATGCGCGAACGCGGGGCTCGATGCGGCCGGCTTCGGCGGGCCATGACGCACGGCACGCAAACGCGCTCCACGAACCCACGGATTGACGACTATCGGCACACACATCATGTACGACACCGAACCCATCGCCGCGACACGCGGCCCCGTCGGCGGGCAGCCGGAACCGCGGCTCGTCCGCAACTTCATCGACGGTGACTATCGCGCGGGCGAACGCTGGTTCGACAAGCGCTCGCCGCTCGACAACGCGGTGATCGCGCGCGTCGCCGAAGCGAGCCGCGCGGATGTCGACGCGGCGGTACAGGCCGCACGCGCGGCGCTGGCCGGCCCGTGGGGCGGCCTGACCGTCGCGCAGCGCGTCGAGCTCCTGTATGCGGTGGCTGACGGCATCACGCGCCGCTTCGACGATTTCCTCGAAGCCGAAGTGGCCGACACCGGCAAGCCGGTGAGCCTCGCGAGCCATATCGACATCCCGCGCGGCGCCGCGAACTTCAAGGTGTTCGCCGACGTGGTGAAGAACGTGCCCGGCGAAACCTTCGAGATGGCGACGCCGGACGGCGCGGGCGCGCTCAACTACGCGATCCGCCGGCCGGTCGGCGTGGTCGGCGTGATCTGCCCGTGGAATCTGCCGCTGCTGCTGATGACGTGGAAGGTCGGGCCCGCGCTCGCGTGCGGCAACACGGTGGTCGTGAAGCCGTCGGAGGAGACGCCGCAGACGGCCGCGCTGCTCGGCGAGGTGATGAACGCGGCCGGCGTGCCGCGCGGCGTCTACAACGTCGTGCACGGCTTCGGGCCCGGCTCGGCCGGCGAATTCCTGACGACCCATCCGGGTGTGAACGCGATCACGTTCACCGGCGAGACGCGCACCGGCGCGGCGATCATGAAAGCCGCGGCCGACGGCGCGCGGCCCGTCAGCCTCGAGATGGGCGGCAAGAACGCGGCGATCGTGTTCGCCGATTGCGATTTCGATGCGGCCGTCGAGGGCACGCTGCGCTCGTGCTTCGCGAACGCGGGGCAGGTTTGCCTCGGCACCGAGCGTGTGTATGTCGAGCGTCCGCTGTTCGAGCGTTTCGTCGCCGCGCTGAAGGCCGGTGCCGAACGGCTGCGGCCCGGCCGCCCGGAAGCGGACACGACCGGCCTCGGCCCGCTCATCAGCCAGGAGCATCGCGACAAGGTGCTGTCGTATTACCGCAAGGCGGCCGAACTCGGCGCGACGGTCGTGACGGGTGGTGGCGTGCCCGACATGCCGGAGGACCTGCGCGGCGGCGCGTGGGTGCAGCCGACGATCTGGACCGGCCTCGGCGACGATTCGCCGATCGCGCGCGACGAGATCTTCGGGCCGTGCACGCTCGTGATGCCGTTCGATTCCGAAGCCGAGGTGATCGGCCGCGCGAACGCGAATGCGTATGGGCTGTCGACCGCGATCTGGACGACCAACCTGTCGCGCGCGCACCGCGTCGCGGCGTCGATCGACGTCGGCATCGCGTGGGTCAATTCATGGTTCCTGCGTGACCTGCGTACCGCGTTCGGCGGCGCGAAGCAATCGGGCATCGGCCGCGAGGGCGGCGTGCATTCGCTCGAGTTCTACACGGAGCTCCGCAACGTCTGCATCAAGCTCTGACCTTCTGTTAATGACCGGAAAACTCTTATGGACTCCACGTTGATTACCACGCTGGGCGACTGGCTGTACGACGCGATGACGTCGCGCGAGCCCATCGCGCCGCTGACGTCGCAGCACGAGGACCTGTCGGTCGACGACGCGTACCGGATCCAGCAGCGCTTCGTGCAGCGCCGCCTGGATGCCGGCGAGACCGTCATCGGCAAGAAGATCGGCGTCACGTCGAAGGCGGTGATGGACATGCTCGGCGTCTACCAGCCCGACTTCGGCTACCTGCTGTCGGGCATGGTGTACGGCGAGGGCGAATGCATCGCGCTCGACACGCTGATCCAGCCGAAGGCCGAAGGCGAGATCGCGTTCGTGCTGAAGCGCGACCTGCTCGGCCCGGGCGTGACGAACGCGATGGTGCTCGCCGCGACCGAGTGCGTGATGCCGTGCTTCGAGATCGTCGACTCGCGCATCCGCGACTGGAAGATCCGCATCGGCGACACGGTGGCCGACAACGCGTCGTGCGGCGTGTTCGTGCTCGGCGACCGGGCGGTGAGCACGCGCAGCGTCGATCTGTCGACCTGCGGCATGGTGCTCGAGAAGAACGGCGACGTGATCGGCACCGGCGCCGGCGCGGCCGCGCTCGGCTCGCCGGTCAATGCCGTCGCATGGCTCGCCAACACGCTCGGCCGCCTCGGCATCCCGCTGAAGGCCGGCGAAGTGATTCTGTCCGGCGCGCTCGCAGCGATGGCGCCGGTCGGGCGCGGCGACAACTTCCGCGTGTCGATCGGCGGAATCGGCGCGTGTTCGGTGCGGTTCGCGTGAGCGCCGCCCGTTCCCCTTTCCACGCAAACGAGGAATTCCCCATGACCCGAAAGATCCGTTGCGCGCTGATCGGTCCCGGCAACATCGGCACCGACCTGCTCGCCAAACTGATGCGCAGCCCCGTGCTCGAACCCGTGTGGATGGTCGGCATCGATCCCGATTCCGATGGCCTGAAGCGCGCGCGCGAACTCGGCCTCAAGACCACCTCGGACGGCGTCGACGGCCTGCTGCCGCATGTGCAGGCCGACGGCGTGCAGATCGCGTTCGACGCGACGAGCGCATACGTCCACGCGGAAAACAGCCGCAAGCTGAACGCGCTCGGCGTGCTGATGATCGACCTGACGCCGGCCGCGATCGGCCCGTACTGCGTGCCGCCTGTCAACCTGAAGGATCACATCGGCTCCGGCGAGATGAACGTGAACATGGTCACGTGCGGCGGCCAGGCGACGATTCCGATGGTGCGCGCGATCTCCCGCGTGCAGCCGGTCGCGTACGGCGAGATCGTCGCGACCGTGTCGTCGCGCTCGGTCGGCCCCGGCACCCGCAAGAACATCGACGAATTCACGCGCACCACGGCCGCGGCCGTCGCGCAGGTCGGCGGCGCGAACGAGGGCAAGGCGATCATCGTGATCAACCCGGCCGACCCGCCGCTCATCATGCGCGACACCGTGCACTGCCTGACCGAAACCGCGCCCGACGAAGCGCGCATCGTCGAATCGGTGCACGCGATGATCGCCGACGTGCAGCGCTACGTGCCCGGCTACCGGCTCGTCAACGGGCCGGTGTTCGACGGCAACCGCGTGTCGGTCTATCTCGAGGTCGAAGGTCTCGGCGACTACCTGCCGAAATACGCGGGCAACCTCGACATCATGACGGCCGCCGCCGCGCGCACCGCCGAGATGTTCGCCGAGGAACTGCTGGCCGGACGCCTCACGCTGGCATCGGCCGCCCAGGCGGCCTGACGCCGGCAGACGCGACTTCCACGACCGGACAAGAAAGGAACGGCAATGAATCTCAAAGGCAAACGAATCACCGTCCACGACATGACGCTGCGTGACGGCATGCACCCGAAGCGTCACCAGATGACGCTCGACCAGATGCGCTCGATCGCGAGCGGGCTCGACGCGGCCGGCGTGCCGCTGATCGAAGTCACGCACGGCGACGGCCTCGGCGGCTCGTCGGTCAACTACGGCTTTCCCGCGCATACCGACGCGGAATACCTCGCCGCGGTGATCCCGCTGCTCAAGCGCGCGAAGGTGTCGGCGCTGCTGCTGCCGGGCATCGGCACCGTCGACCACCTGAAAGAGGCGCACGCGCTCGGCGTGCATACGATTCGCGTCGCGACGCACTGCACCGAGGCGGACGTCTCCGAGCAGCACATCGCGATGGCGCGCAAGCTCGACATGGATACCGTCGGCTTCCTGATGATGAGCCACATGAACAGCCCCGACGGGCTGGTGAAGCAGGCGAAGCTGATGGAGTCGTACGGCGCGAACTGCATCTACATCACCGATTCGGCCGGCTACATGCTGCCCGACGACGTGAAGGCCCGCCTGGCAGCCGTGCGCGACGCGCTGATGCCTGAAACGGAACTGGGTTTCCACGGCCACCACAACCTCGCGATGGGCGTCGCGAACTCGATCGCCGCGATCGAGGCCGGGGCGAACCGGATCGACGGCGCGGCGGCGGGGCTCGGCGCCGGCGCCGGCAACACGCCGCTGGAAGTGTTCGTCGCCGTCTGCGAGCGGATGGGCATCGAGACCGGCATCGACGTGTGGAAGATCCAGGACGTCGCCGAGGATCTCGTCGTGCCGATGATGGACTTCCCGATCCGCATCGACCGCGACGCGCTGACGCTCGGCTATGCGGGCGTGTACGGCTCGTTCCTGCTGTTCGCGAAGCGCGCGGGCGAGAAGTACGGGATTCCGGCGCGCGACATCCTCGTCGAGCTTGGCCGGCGCGGCATGGTCGGCGGGCAGGAGGACATGATCGAGGACACCGCGCTGACGCTCGCGAAGGCGCGCGCGGCGCAACCGAAGCGGGAGGCCGCATGAATCTGACGACCGACACGATCGAGTCGCTGGCCGCGCATCTCGACGACTGCATGCGCGAGGCGCGCGACACGCCGAAGATCACCGACCGTCATCCGGAGATGGACTGGGACGACGCGTACGCGGTGCAGGATGCGATCCGCCGCCGGCAGCTTGCGCGCGGCGCGCGGATCGTCGGCTACAAGGCCGGCCTGACATCGCACGCGAAGATGCGGCAGATGGGGGTGGACACGCCCGTGTTCGGCTTCCTGACCGACGTTCATGACCTGCCCGACGGCGGCGAGTGCGATACGTCCGCGCTGATTCATCCGAAGGTGGAGCCGGAGATCGCATTCGTGACGAAGGCCGAACTGAAGGGGCCGGGCTGCCATGTCGGCGCGGTACTCGCCGCGACGGACTTCGTCGTCGCCGGGATCGAGGTGATCGACAGCCGCTACCGCGACTTCAAGTTCGACCTGAAGAGCGTGGTGGCCGACAACACGTCGGCCGCGCGCTTCGTCGCGGGCGGCCGGCCGCTGGCTGTGGATGGCGTCGACCTGCGCACGCTCGGCATCGTGCTCGAGAAGAACGGGCTGCCGGTCGCGTTCGGCGCCGGTGCGGCCGTGCTCGGGCATCCGGCCGCCGCGATCGCGATGCTCGCGAATCACCTGGGGGCGCGCGGCGAATCGATTCCGGCGGGCAGCCTGATCCTGTCGGGCGGCATCACGGAGGCGGTGGCCGTCGCGGCCGGCGACAACGTGACGCTGCGCGTGCAGGACATCGGGTCGGTCGGCCTGCGATTCATCTGAACGTTCCGAACGCAAAGGGAGGCCATCGTGCCGGTAGCACATCTGTACATCCTGGAAGGCCGCGACGACGACAAGAAGGAACGCCTGATCGCCGAAGTCACGGAAGCCATCCATCGCTCGCTCGACGCACCGCTCGAATCGGTGCGCGTGATCATCACCGAGATGCCGAAGGCGCACTTCGGGATCGGCGGGCAGAGCGCGAAGAAGCGCGGGCGCTGACGCGCCGCGCACCATCGAAATCGACTGGAGGACGTCATGTCAACCAATCCCGAACGGGGCCGCCGGATCGTCGCGGGCGGCCTCGACACCAACTATCACGACGTCGGCGACGGGCCGCCCGTGCTGCTGATCCACGGTTCGGGGCCGGGTGTCACGGCCTACGCGAACTGGCGGCTCACGATGCCCGCGCTCGCCGAGCAGTTTCGCGTGATCGCACCGGACATGGCCGGATTCGGCGAAACCGAGCGGCCGCGCGATTACGTGTATTCGATGGATCACTGGGTCGACCACGCACTCGGCCTGCTCGATGCGCTCGGCGTCGAGCGCGCGCACGTGATCGGCAATTCGTTCGGCGGCGCGCTGGCGCTCGCGCTGGCGATCCGCGCGCCGGAGCGTGTCGGCCGGCTCGTGCTGATGGGCGCGGCCGGCACGCGCTTCACGCTGACCGAAGGGCTCGACGCGGTGTGGGGCTACACGCCGTCGATCGCGAACATGCGCGGCCTGCTGGACATCTTCGCGTTCGATCGCACGCTCGTGAACGATGAGCTCGCGAAGCTGCGCTACGACGCGAGCGTGCGGCCCGGCTACCAGGAAGCGTTCGCGAACATGTTTCCGGCCCCGCGCCAGCGCTGGGTCGATGCGCTCGCGAGCGACGAGGTGAAACTGCGCGCGCTGCCGCACGACACACTGATCGTCCATGGCCGCGAGGATCGCGTGATTCCGCTCGACAGCTCGATGAGGCTGCTGGAACTGCTGCCGAACGCGCAACTGCACGTGTTCGGCAACTGCGGACACTGGACGCAGATCGAGCATGCGGCGCGGTTCAACCGGCTGGTGATCGATCATTTCAGCGAGTCGACGGACTGATCGACCCGCGCCGACGACGGTATGCCGTGCGACGGCGCGCGGCAGGTTGGGTGGGGCACGAGGAATCGCATGTCGTGATCGTGCGGATTGCCGGACGGAGGCCGGCGAGATCCCGCTGATCGCGAGCCGGGCGCAATTTCAAGCGATGGATAGCAGCTTTCTAAACGATTAGCACTATTTAATTATAAATGGGTAAGGAGACGTCCGTGAAAGGCATGTATGTTCGATTGGCAGTCGTGGCATGCGCCGCGGCATGGGGCACGCATGCGCGTGCGACCGACGTGTTCAATCTCGAAGGCTATGGTCCGGTCTCGCGCGCGATGGGCGGGACCGGCGTGGCCTACGACGTCGGCGGGGCGGCGATGATGCTGAACCCGGCCACGCTCGGCCTGATGACCGAGGGGCGCTATGTGGACCTCGGGCTCGACGTGGTCACGACCAACATTCACGTGAAGAACGCGTCGACCGGCGAGGGCGCCACGTCGGGCAATCACGGCAACAACAACGGGCCGTATTTCGCGCCGCAACTGGCCGTCGTCTATCGCCGCGCGAACTATGCGTTCGGCATCGGCGCGTTCGCCGAAGGCGGGCTCGGTACGCAATTCGGCGGCAGCAGTTTCCTGTCGCGGACGGCGACCAACAACGTCGATACCGGGCTCGACCAGTTTTCGCGGCTGCTGGTGCTGCGCGTCCCGCTGTCCGCGGCGTACAACGTGAACGACCGGTTGACGGTCGGGGCGTCGCTGGACGTCGTCTGGACCTCGCTCAACCTGGGATCGCTGCTCGACGTGTCCCAGATCGGCACGCTGGCCGCGCAGCGCCGCGTGTCCGGGTCGCTGGTGCCGGCGCTGCTGAGCGTGCCCGGCCTGTCGGGCGGCTACGTCGGGTTTTCGCACAGCGGCATCGTCGGCGGCGGAGCCGACGCCTGGGGTGTCGGCGGCAAGCTGGGCCTCACGTACCTGCTGACGCCCGACACACGGGTCGGCATGGCGTACAGCTTCAAGACCGCCGTGGGCGATCTGCGCGCCGGACATGCGAATCTGACCGCCGTCAGTTCGGTCGCGGGCAATATTCCGATGAGCGGCGACATCGTCGTGAAGGATTTCCAGATGCCGGCCCAGTTCACGATAGGTATCAGCCACCGCTTCAACGACCAGTGGTCGGTCTCGGCCGACTACCAGCGCGTGTTCTGGTCGAGCGTGATGAAGGACCTGAACATGAGCTTCACGCAGGCCGGAACCGGCGCGAACCTGAACCTGTCGATCCCGCAGAATTATCGCGACATCAACGTCTTCGCGGTCGGCGCGGAATATCGCTACAACGCGAAGCTGACGCTGCGTGCGGGGTTCCAGTACGCGCAGGAGGCCGTACCGAACGACACGTTGCTGGCCGTCGTTCCGGCGATTCCGACGACGCACCTGAGCGCGGGCGCGTCCTACGCGTTCGACAAGGACGATCTCGTCAGCTTCGCACTATCGGTCGGCCTGCAAAAGACGTTGTCGAACGGCAGCCAGCCGAACACCGCGGTGCCCATCGTCGCAACGCACTCGCAAATCAACGCGGTCGTCGGATATCAGAAGCGCTTCTGACCGGACGCCGGGCGACGCGCATCGATGCCGCGTCTCCCGGCGCTTGTCGGGTCATTCGGCGGCGATGCCGTACTTGCGCAACCGGTAGGCCAGTGTCGGCCGGCTGATGCCGAGCACACGCGCTGCCAGCGAGAGGTTGCCGTTTGCCTCGGCGATCGCGGCGCGCAGCATCGCCACCTCGGTTTCGGCGAGCCCGGGGCGGGCGCCGGGGCCGGTCGAGGCCGGGGCCAGGGCCGTCTCGACCGGCTCGTCCATCAAGGCGATGTTGCCACTGCGTTTCAGAATGAACGACGACACGTCGATTTCCTCGCCGGTCGTGAACAGGTGGCATAGGTCGAGCGCACCGCCGTCCTCGGCGAGAATCACCGCGCGTTCGATCATGTTCTCCAGTTCGCGCACGTTGCCGGGCCAGTCATAGTTGAACATCGCGTCGACCGCGCGCTCGCGAAAACCGGTGATGTGCTTGTCGTGCTTCTTGGCGAGCCGCTGAAGGAACCAGTTCATCATCAGCGGGATGTCGTCGCGCCGTTCGCGTAGCGGCGGCACCTGGATCGGAAACACGTTGAGGCGGAAAAAGAGATCCTCGCGGAATTGCCCGGCCTTGACGGCTTCCCGCAGGTTGACGTTCGTTGCGGCGATCACGCGCACGTCGATCTTGCGCGTCCGTGTGTCGCCGACGCGCTCCAGCTCGCCCTGCTGAAGCGCGCGCAACAGCTTGCCCTGCGCGGTGAAGCTGAGCGTGCCGATTTCATCGAGAAAGAGCGTGCCACCGTCGGCCCGCTCGAACCGGCCGGGCCGCGACGAGGTCGCGCCGGTATAGCCGCCGCGTTCGACGCCGAACAGTTCGGATTCCATCAGGTGTTCCGGAATCGACGCGCAGTTGACGGCCACGAACGGCTTCTCGGCCCGCTTGCTGAGCCGATGCAGGTTGTTCGCGAACACCTCCTTGCCGACCCCGCTTTCGCCGAGAAACAGCACGGTGGCCTCCGTGGGTGCCACCTTGTTGACCATGTGGCACACGGTGTTGAAGCCGGCCGAGATGCCGACGACGCCGAAACTGTTTTCGGGCGCGCGCGCGATCCGCTCGGCGATCCGGCTGGTGGCCGGCGGCATGGTCTGCGGCTCGAGCGACCATTTGACGAAATCGCCGATCTGCAGGAAGCGCAGATCGTCCTGCGGATCGTCCCATTCCTCGACCGGCTTGCCGACGACGCGGCATTTTGCATGCCCCATCCCGCGGCATTCGATTTCCCGCCACAGGATCGGCCGGCCCATGAACGAGCTGGTATAGCCGCACGCATAGCCGATCAGCATCCAGCAGACGGCGTCGTTGCCGATTCCGTAACTCGCGATGTGCGCCTCCGCCTCCGACGAGTCGATCAGATAGAAGTCGCCGAAATAGTGGCCGCGCTCGACATCGATGTCGAGCGCGATCGGTTCGCAGTGGACGATTCCTTCGAGCGAGACGAGCTGCGGGCCGGCCAGGAAGTCGTCGTAGGTGTTGAAGCCGGCTCGCACCTTGCGCGCCATGGCGGCATCGTGCGTGCCGGCCTGGTAGCCGATGCGGGTGATGAGGCCGCGTGCGGTTTCCTTGCCGAGGCTCTCGATCAGCTCCTGGCGCAGCGCGCCGAACGAACTGATGTGCATCAGCATCATGCGCTGGTCGTCGAGCCAGATCCTGCCTTGCTGGGGCGCGAATCGCAGACGCTTTGCGAGGTCGTGGATGGCGGGTACGCGAATCTCCGGATGCCCGGCATCGCGCGGAGAATGTCCCGCGCGATGCCGGGGCGCGGAACCCGGTTTGCCGTCGTGCATTTCGCTCCTTGACATGCTTGCCTCGCTTGCGGCCGGTTCGGCCGGTGCTCCCCTGTGCTGGTGATGCATGTGGCGCACGGGAACATGCATGCCGGCACGCATTGCGACCGAATCGCCCGGGTCAGCTTAGCGGGTGCGTGTCGTCGTGGCGATTGGTGAAACTACGCGCGGGAAATTCGCAGAGGAATGCATGCGGCCCGCCCGGGCGGCCCGCATGCAACGGGGGTCAGACGAATCGATCGAAGTGGAGCTGCGCGAAGGGGACCTTGTGCCGGAGCATCAGCAGGTCTTGCACGGCCTCGATCATGGGCGGCGGGCCCGCGAAGTAGAAGCGGTAGCGGTCGAGTGGTTGCGCGAGCCCGCGCTCTGCCTCGTCGTGGACGAAGCCCGTCGCACCGTGCCATGGCTGCGACGCATCCGGGGCGGACAGCACGACAGAAACCGACAGTCGTTCGTGCGCCAGCGCATCGAGTTCCGCCGCGGCGCCGAGATCCGCCTGCGAGCGCGCGCCGTAGAAGAAGTGGACACGCGGGGATCCCGGTTGCGCCAGCGCGCCGCGTGCGATCGACAGCATCGGTGCGAGCCCCGAGCCGCCGGCGATGCAGACGATGTCGCGGGCGTCGTCGTCGCGCAGGTAGGCGTGCCCGTAAGGCCCGTCGAGCAGCACGCGCTCGCCGATGGCGATACGGTCGAACAGCGCGTTGCTGCCCGCGCCGCCGGGCAGGCGCCGGATGACGAACCGCCAGAGGCCGTCGCCGTTCGGCAGATTCGACATCGAATAGGCGCGCGCGCCTTGTGCCGAAGGCGGATAGAGGAGTGCATACTGGCCGGCGCGGAACGCCGCCTCGCCCGGGGCGCGGAACGTGAATTCGCTCATGTCCGGCGTCACGCTGCGACGCGCGATCAGTTCCGCCTCCCGGCGCGACGCGGTGACGACGGGCAGGTAGCTGTCGTCGCAGCGCACGCGGATCGTGCAGTCGCCGGTCGGGCGCGACTGGCATGCGAGCCGCTTGCCGCGCTTGCGATCGCGTTCGGAGAGGCCCGGTGCGTCCGGCCACAGCGTGTCCATCGCGCCGGACACGAGCTCGAAGCGGCAGGCGCCACAGCCGCCCACGCTGCATTCGTGCGGCAGTCCCACGCCGGCACGCAATGCGCCGCGCAGCAGCGCGTCTTCCGACGCGTCGACGGCGAATGTCGCGCCGCCTTCAATCGTGATCTGATGTTCCATCTTCAGGTTCCGCGTTACGGGGGCCGGCACGGGCCGGCCCCGGGTTCATCCAGCGGTCACAGGCCGATGCCGCGCCGGAATTCGCCGACCGCCGCGCGCGCACGCGCTGCCGCATCCTGCGCGTCGGGCAGTGCATCGCAATACGCGTCGATGGCGGCATCCGCGAGCGGCGCCCACTTGTCGATCCAGGCTGCGAGCACCGCGCGGTTGCCGTCCTGTTCCAGCGCCATGCGCACGAGCTCGCCTGCCCAGCGGCGATGCCGTTGCGCGTCGGCCAGTTGTGCATCGGTCAGCAGGCCGAGCAGCGTATCGCCGTTGTGGCGGGCCGTCTGGCCGAGCGTGCGCAGCACGGTCTCGTCGATGGCGGGCCGTGCGACCAGGTTCAGCGCGACGAAGCTCTCGGCCCAGTCCCATGCGACGAGCGCTTCCTCGACGAGCCGCCGCCAGCCCTGCCATGCGGGGCTCTGTTCCCAGATGCGACGTTCGTCGCTGGCGAAGCCGAGATCGGGAAAGGCCTGCGACAGCTCCCTGGTCCGATACGCGGTATGCGTGAGCCAGCGCAGGGAGTCGGCCGTCTGGTAGGCGGCGCAGTTGGAGATCGTCGACGCGGGCGCGAGCTGCGTCAGATAGGCGGAGCCCATCTGCAGCGCGTGGAACAGGTAGCGCGCGGGGGTATACAGATGCGCGAGGTGTTCCGCCCAGTCGCGCCCGAGCATCGTGTCATGGCCGCGCGACGAGAACTGGTCGAGCAGACCGAAGACGTATGTCTCCTGGCCGTCCTGCAGCATGTTGTAGGTGCGATAGACCAGCTCGTCGGGATCGCGGAACGCGTTCCAGTCGGCGTGTTGCAGCGGCGACGCGTTGCGGTATCGCTTGAACCACTGCGCCATCCCGAAGTTGGGGTCCAGTTCGAACGGCGCGTCGGGGTTGTCGGTCGTGTAATGGAGGTTGGTCGAGACGATCTCGTATTCGCTCGGCTTGCGCCGCCGCGCGGCCAGATGGCTCCACGTCTTGAGCGGCTTCAGGATTTCGGGTTGCGTCATGCTGGTCTCCGGTCAGAGCGTCTTTTCGTAATAGAAGCGGACGTAGTCGTCCGTCGTCTCGATGCGGCCCGCGAACGAGCTGAGGTTGATTTCCAGTTCCGACATCTTGAATGGCCGGCCGAGCGCGGCCTCCAGGGTCGCGCGGCGCAGGACCAGTTCGCCGTCGGTGTCGATGCGCACGTAGGCGAGCTTGTCGTCGATGCGGATCTCCTTGTCCGGGTTGTCTTCCTGGGCGGCTTCGATGACGCCGGCCGTGATGCTGCTCGCGCGCAGGATGGGGCCGACGCGGTTGTTGCGATAGGCGTCCGCCGTGTTGTCGTGACTCATGGTGTGTCCTACGTCAGGTCAGGAATGGGCGAAGAGCGGTTCGACGCCCTCCACGGCAACGAGGATGTCGTCCCCGTCGAGTTTCACGGCATATTCCGCGAGCCGGCAGTCGCCGGGATTGATGCCCTTGCCCGTATTCGCATCGAAGGTCCATTGATGTGCGCGGCACATCAGTACGCGGCCGTCGAACTTGCCTTCCGCGAGCGGAATGTCCTGGTGCGGACAGATGCCCTGGAACGCGCGCGGCTCGCCCCCTTCGGGGCGGACCAGCACGATCACGTGCCCTTCGACCTCGACTTCGGTCATGTCGCCTTCCCACAGCTCGTCGAGCGTGCATGCTTTGTGAAATGTCATGTCGGCCTCACGCGTCGCAGAAAATGAACTCGAGCGCTTCCATCGGCCGGATGTCCGTCTCGCCGAGCCGCGCGTCGCGCGGGAAGAACGTCTCGCTGCCCTGGCGCCGCACCCTCACGACCTTGTCCGGCCGCGGCGCGACGCGCCGGCCGACCGAGTGATGCGCGGCCGCGGCCGCGACCTCGTCCATGGTGTTGTCGGTATCGACCGCCACGAGCTGCAGCAGGAAGTCGTACTGGAAATTGGAAATCACCGGAAAAAGTGCCATGTCGTCCTCCATTGATCGGCCGTCTTACGCGGCTTTCTGTTGATTGCCGCGATTGCGGTAGGCCTCGACCCACGCGTATCGATGTGCGTCGTCGCCGCTCTCGCCGGGGGCGAGGCTCATGTACTTGAGTGCGCCCATCAGGTCGGGCGGCTGGATATGCCCGGCGAGGAAGCGATCGACGAGCGTCATGTGATCGCGATAGCGCAGCGGATCCTGCTGGAAGACCCAGCGGTCGATTTCGGAGTTGAAGTGATAGGTGCGGCCGTTGTAGTCGAGCGGGTAGTCCTTCACGTTCCAGCCGTTGCCGGGAATCGCGCAGATCGGCAACTGGCTCATGTTGCAGACGATCGGCAGGGTTTCCGGCATCGTCAGGTGCGTCCGGCCCGCGACCAGGTTGTCGATGATGACGTCCCAGGCCTTGCCGAACGTGTCGTTCCAGCCGGGATACTTCTCTTCGAGCCAGTCGCGGCAATCCGGCGTCATGCCGGCGGCGGGGTTCCACCAGATGGTCGGCCGCCAGAACCAGATGCCCATCTGGTACGCGTGATGCTGGTAGTCGAACTCGTTGATCATCTGATCCCAGTACCACGGCAGGTCGAGGCCGAGATCGATCAGCGTGCGTTCGAACTGGCCGACGATCCACTCGCGCATGAACTCCTTGAACGATTGCTTGCGGTGATGCAGCGGCGTCGCGTAGTCCATCGAGGTGCCGGTCAGCAGGCAGAAGAGACGCCATGCGCGGGCGATGGCGACGTCGACGAGCTTCTGCGCCTCTTCCTTGCGGCCGTTCGCGATCAGGATCTGCAGCGCGGGGCCGCCAATCTGCGCATGGCGCGATTCGTCGGTCTGGATGCTCGAGATCAGGCTCGCGAACGTGAAATCGCCGGCTTCGGCGGCGTCTGCGGCGAGGCCCAGGAACTGCATGTTGGTGAAGCCGGTTTCGAACGCGAACGTCAGCATCACGGCGATCTCGAGCGCGCTGCGCGACATGAACAGGTCGTCGAACGTGCTGCGCGCGGCGATCGCACCCCACTCGTTCGTGTGATAGGCCTTGTGGGCCCAGTCGAACTGACGGTCCTTGTGGCAGTAATCGTGCGGGAAATACAGCTGCAGTTGCCCGTGGCGGTTTTCGTCCAGCATGCCGAACGTCGCCATGTTGCGCATGCCGGGGGCGCGGCCGAAGCGGGCCATGCGCGCTTCCGCGCTCATGGCGGCGTATTCGCCGAGCGCGATGGCGCCGTAGTGCGACTTCAGGATCGACAGCCAGCCGGGATCGGCCTCCTCGAACATGCGGCTGCGCTCCAGCGCGGCCTTCACGGAATAGGCGCCGGCGTCCTTTTCGCGCTGAATGCGGACGTATTCGGAATAGGAAGTCTTGTACGGCTCGTCGTAGGCTTCCCACGTTTCCATCGGAATGCCTTGCGCGCCAGTCATGATCTCGGGGAAAAGGTCGGACTCCGTAACATATCGGGGGGTCCAGTTCGTCGAGCGGGCAATGTCGTACCACGCCGACCGTTCCAGTAACGCCATGGTCATGTCTCCTTGATTGGGATCGTTCGAACCGGTTGTCTGCGCACGGAGGGTGTCGCGCGAGGGGCCGGTGTGAATGACTGAGCAAGGGCAGTGCCAGGAACGGGCTGCAACGGGAATGTGTGCGCTGCAAAAATCCCGACATTCCTGGTTTGGCGGTATGAAGGGCGCGGCAGGTATTTGGTATGGTGCGACGCACAAGCAACCTGGAATCAGGCCGATTTGATGATTTGGTCAAGCGAGTCCGGCCTGCGCGCGACGAACCCTGCTGATCTTTTGATAAAAATCTCGATATTCGTGCGTCGACAGTCGGCGATGCGCGCTCGCTTCACGGCCCGGCGTGGCTGTTTTCGGTACGAAGCTGGCGCGGCGGACGGCATGCAACCGAGCTGGGAAGGAGGCGCGACCGGCAGCCGCTCGCGAAGCGGCGTTGGCGGACGAACCGTTCATTTTCTATGCGGCGGACGGTGACGACGAAGGGCAGCTGGCGATCCTGCGGCGGGTGCTCGGCCGGGCGCCGCGCATCGTGCACAAGGTGAGCAGCACGCTGTTCGTGCTGGCGCTGGCGCTGGCGGGGGCCGGCCTCGGCGTGGCGCTGGTGCCGGCGCCGCTCAGCCGGATCGCGGCGCCGAACATCGTATACCGGAAACTCGCGGGCAACGTGCCGGGCGCCGAACTTGTCGTGCTCTGCCGGATCGGCGGGGAATGGGGAGCGGTACAGCAGTATCTGGCGATGCTGGGCGGGCGCGCCGCGTAAGCGTTGCGGCCCGCGCCGGCATCACGCCGTCATTCCTCGTCCATCAACCGGACCTTGACGCGCTTGCCCTTGATCTTTCCCGCATTGAGCTTGCGCAGCGCGTCGTGCGCGACGCCACGCTCGATCGCGACGTAGGTCGAGAACTCGGTCACGTTGATCTTGCCGATCTGCTTGCCGTCGAACCCCGCGTCGCCGGTCAGCGCGCCGAGCACGTCGCCCGGCCGGATCTTGTCCTTGCGGCCGCCGAGGATCTGCAGCGTTTCCATCGGCGGCAGCAGCGTGTCGTTGCCGGCCGGCTTCAGTTCCGCGAGCGGATACCATTCGACTTCGCGCTTCTGCGCCTGCTCGATCGCGCCGACGCGCCCCATCTCGTCCATGCTGGCGAGGCTCAGCGCCCAGCCTGCCTGGTCCGCGCGGCCGGTGCGGCCGATGCGGTGCACGTGCACTTCGGGGTCGGGCGTCACGTCGACGTTGATCACCGCCTCCAGCTGTGCGATGTCGAGCCCGCGCGCGGCGACGTCGGTCGCGACCAGCACCGAGCAGCTGCGGTTCGCGAACTGGATCAGCACCTGGTCGCGTTCGCGCTGTTCGAGCTCGCCGTGCAGCGCGAGCGCGTGGAAGCCCTGTGCGTGCAGCACGTCGAGCAGGTCGCGGCATTGCTGCTTGGTGTTGCAGAACGCGATCGTGCTCACCGGCCGGTAGTGGTTCAGCAACTGGCCGACCGCGTGCAGCCGCTCGTTCTCGGTCACTTCATAGAAGCGCTGGCGGATCTTGCTGTCGTCGTGGCGCTCGGCGAGCTTCACTTCCTTCGGATTGCGCAGGAACTGCTGGCTCAGCTTCGCGATGCCGTCCGGATAGGTCGCCGAGAACAGCAGCGTCTGGCGCGTCGTCGGGCACATCCGCGCGACCTTCGCGATGTCGTCGAAGAAGCCCATGTCGAGCATCCGGTCGGCTTCGTCGAGCACGAGCGTGTTCAGCGCGTCGAGCTTCAGGTTGCCGCGGTCGAGGTGATCCATGATGCGGCCCGGCGTGCCGACGACGATATGCGCGCCATGCTCGAGGCTCTGCGCCTGCGGCCGCATCGGCGTGCCGCCGCACAGCGTCAGCACCTTCACGTTTTCCTCGGCGCGCGCGAGGCGGCGCACTTCCTGCGCGACCTGGTCGGCGAGCTCGCGCGTCGGACACAGGATCATCGCCTGCACGTCGAAGCGGCGCGCGTCGAGGCGCGCCAGCAGCGCGAGCGAGAACGCGGCGGTCTTGCCGCTGCCCGTCTTCGCCTGCGCGATGAGGTCCTGGCCGGCCAGCGCGATCGGCAGGCTCGCGGCCTGGATCGGCGTCATGTCGACATAGCCGAGCTGCGCGAGGTTCGCAAGCGAGGCGGGCGTCAGCGGCAGTGCGCTGAACGGCGTGGCGGTCGGCTGGGTCATTCCACGTCTCCGAGGTAGGGGCGGCCTTCCATCTGTTCGTAGACGACGTTGCCTTCGTCATCTTCGAAACGTTCGAGGTAGTTGCGCGCGCCGCACAGCGGGCAGCGGAACAGCAGCCCCTGGCCTTCGTCCTTGATGACGACGTCGGACTGTTCCCACTGCGTGCCGCAGCTCTGGTTTCGGCAGGTAAACAAGGTCTTTCTCCAACTGAATTCGGTTGATGTGGCGCCCGGGCGGGCGCGGCAACGGCGTGCGGCGCTCGCGCGGCTCGGGCGCGGGCCGCATCGGGCGTCGCTTAGATTGCGTCGATGCGGATGATGGATCGGGCGGCGACGGGGTCGCGCGTGCCGCAATTCTAGCGGAAGCGAGGAGGCGAATGCGGACGATCGGCTGCGAGGGGCCGGTTGCGGACGACCGGTTGCGGGCGACCGGCTGCGGGCGATGCCTGCAAGGACAGCGCGCATTCAGCGCCCGTTGTTTCCGGAAAACAGACCCCGATCGCCGCCATGACGAAAAACGGCCGCCCCGGAGGGCGGCCGTGTAGTGCGGCGCAACGGTGCCCTGCGGTGCCGCGCGGCACCCGGACGCGTTACAGCGCCATGTCGGCCGCTGCTTTTGCGGGGCGCGCCGGGGTGGTTCCCGTCGCCTGCGACGGCGCCGTCAGGTCGATCTTCGGCGGCGGCGAGAGCTGCAGCACGTCGCTCGTGTAGGTCCATTCCTCGACGACTTTCGCCGGGCTGTCGTTCAGCTTCGTGCCGTAGCTCGGCACGATCTGGCGGATCTTCTGCTGCCATTCGGGCGTCGCGACCTTGTCCTTGAACACCTTCTGCATCAGGTTCAGCATGATCGGCGCGGCCGTCGACGCGCCCGGCGATGCGCCGAGCAGGCCCGCGATGCTGCCGTCCTGCGAGCTGACGATCTCGGTGCCGAGCTTCAGCACGCCGCCCTTCTTCGGGTCGCGCTTGATGATCTGCACGCGCTGGCCGGCCTGCCACAGGCGCCAGTCTTCCTTCTTCGCGTCCGGGAAATATTCCTTCAGCGCGTTGAAGCGGTCGTCGTCGGACAGCATCAGCTGGCCCGCGAGATACTGGACGAGCGGAAATTCGTCGACGCCCACGCGCATCATCGGCGCGACGTTGTGCAGGTTGGTGCTCTTCGCGAGGTCGAAGTACGAGCCGTTCTTCAGGAACTTGGTCGAGAACGTCGCGAACGGCCCGAACAGGATGATCTTCTTGCCGTCGATGATGCGCGTGTCGAGGTGCGGCACCGACATCGGCGGCGAGCCGACCGACGCCTTGCCGTACGCCTTCGCGAGGTGGCGCTTCACGACCTCGGGGTTGTCGGTCACGAGGAACGAGCCGCCGACCGGGAACGCGCCGTAGTCCTTCGCCTCGGGGATGCCCGACGCCTGCAGCAGGTGCAGCGCGCCGCCGCCCGCGCCGATGAACACGAACTTCGCGTCGACGGCTTGCGGCGGTTCATCCGAATGCAGCTTGACCCACGACACGTGCCACGTGCCGTCGGCGTTGCGCGTGATCTCGCGCACTTCGCTCGACAGCGACAGCGTGAAGTTCGGCTGCGTTTTCAGGTAGCCGACGAACTGGCGCGTGATCTCGCCGAAGTTCACGTCGGTGCCGATCGGCGTCCACGTCGCGGCGACCTTCTGCTTGCGGTCGCGGCCCTCCATCATCAGCGGCACCCACTGCTTGATCTGGTCGTAGTTTTCCGAATACTGCATGCCGCGGAACAGCGGGCTCGCCTGCAGCGCGTCGTAGCGCTTCTTCAGGAAGCGGACGTTGTCGTCGCCCCACACGAAGCTCATGTGCGGCGTCGAGTTGATGAACGAGTGCGGATTCTTCAGCACGCCCTGCTTGACCTGCCACGCCCAGAACTGGCGCGAGATCTGGAACGACTCGTTGATCTCGATGGCCTTGGAGATGTCGATCCTGCCGTCCGCCTTCTCCGGCGTGTAGTTCAGCTCCGCAAGCGCCGAGTGGCCGGTGCCCGCGTTGTTCCAGCCGTTCGAGCTTTCCAGCGCGACGCCGTCGAGGCGTTCGACCATCGTCATCGACCAGTCGGGCTGAAGCTCGTGCAGCCACACGCCGAGCGTCGAGCTCATGATGCCGCCGCCCACCAGCAGGACGTCGACCTTCTTCGTATCGGCCGCGTGCGCGGACGACGCGGCGACGCACAGCGCGAGCGCCGACAGTATTACCCGTAACGTTTTGATCACAGCAGATCCCTTCTTCAACTTGGATGCATCGGTTTGCCATGCCGCCCGGCCGATGCGGATTCGCGTTCGGCCCGCGCATCCGGATATCCGGACCGCGAATCCGGAACTCCGGACCGGCCGCGTTCGCCGTTGCATTTGCGCACGCGAAGCCGTTGCGAAGGACACCTTCGGATCGGCTTCATGCGCTCGCGCAATCGCATGCTTCACGTTCGCGCCACGCGTGCGCAAGCCCGTGCTGCAGGCCTCGCCGGACGGCGCTTCAGGCTGCGTCGAAAGAGGCCGCGCACCATGCGTTCCGCGGGGGCGGGATGGCAAGGGGCCGTAATATAACCGAACTCGATTCCCGTGTCGCACGCGCGGAATATCCTTGTTTTCGTGGGGTTTCTTGCGTGTCCGGGTTTCCGGAATGACGGTGCGCGGAACCGGAAAAATGGCGGGAACGGACGGGGCGCGACGCGCGCGATATCGATACTGCATCCGGACCGCGGCGTTGCACCGCGATCCGTTTCCGATCACTTCATCACTTGGACGAACCGCTCCGGCAGAACTGGTCGTACCCCAGCGCCGAATTCGCGAAGCCTTGCGCCTTCGCGAGTTCCCACGGACGCTCGCATTGCTGCGTTCGCTCGCACCATGCGTAGCCGGCCGAGCCGATGCAGCCGTGCGCGTCGCGATCGCCGCCGACGACCGGCGGCGCGGCCTGGGCTGTTTGCGCCGTTTGCGAGGCCTGTGTGTCGTGGCCGGCGACATCGGGCGGGAGCGGATAAACCGGCTCATTCGCGCACGCGGCCAATGCAAACGCGCAGGCGATCATGGCGGCAATCGACGCGGAAGAAATGAAATGCTTCATACGGTAGCGCTCCATGGGATGAGGTTCGACGGTGGATGCCCGCGAACGGGCGCTTGAACGATTCGATCACGCATCCGGCACCGGCACGCGCGACGAGAACTTGACCTCGCGCAGCGCGAGGCTCGACTGGATCGACGACACGCCGGCCTGCTTCCTCAGCACGCGTTCGACGAATTCCGCATACGCGTCCAGATCGGCGGCGACGACCTGCAGGATGTAGTCGGCCGCGCCGGTGATCTTGTGGCACGACGTCACTTCGTCGTGACGCCGCATCACGTCCTCGAAGTGGTCCGAATCCTGGTCCGAATGCATGTTGAACGTGACCTGCACGAACGCGAACACGTTCATCCCGAGCGCGCGGCGGTCCAGGTTCGCCTGGTAGCCGGTGATCACGCCTTCGTCCTCGAGCCGCTTGCGCCGCCGCCAGCACGGCGTGACGCTCAGCGACAGCCGTTCGCCGAGCGTCGCGTTGGAGAGCGCGCCGTCTTCCTGCAGCAGGCGGAGCATCGCGCGATCGACGCCGTCCAGTTCCACCGAAGCGCGATTTTTGCTCATTCCAGGGTCTCCGTAGGCGGTTTTCTCAAAATTGTATGAAACGGGGAGGCGAAAAGCAAAGTTATTGCCGGCCGGCGTCAATAGACTGTTGCCATCCCCTTGAAGCATTCAATGCAACGGTCAACCATGCTCACGGTCTACAGCAGCGATCACCATCTGCATCGCGGCGTCGAACTGAAGGACGGCGCGATCACCGATTCGTTCGAGAACCCCCTTCGCGCCGAGACGGTGCTCGCGCAGGTCCGCGCGTCCGGTCTCGGTGACGTGATCGCGCCGCGCGCGTTCGACCGCGCGTGCTATGCCGGCGCGCACAGCGCGCGCTATGTCGACTTCCTCGCCGGCGCATGGGACGAATGGACCGCGACCGGCCGCACCTGCCAGGCGCTGCCGCTCGTATGGCCGGTGCGCGCGATGCCGTCGGCCGCGACGCTGCCCGACTTCATCGACGGCAAGCTCGGCTTCTTCGCGATGGATGCCGGGGCACCGATCAACGCCGGCACGTGGGACGCGGTGAGCGCGAGCGCGAACTCGGCGCTCACCGGCACCGACCTGCTGTCGAACGGCGGTGCGCGCGCGGCGTTCGCGCTGTGCCGCCCGCCCGGCCACCATGCGGGCCGCGAGTACATGGGCGGCTACTGCTACCTGAACAACGCGGCGATCGCCGCGCAGCACGGCATCGCGAGCGGTGCCGCGCGCGTCGCCGTGCTCGACGTCGACTTCCACCACGGCAACGGCACGCAGGACATCTTCTACGCGCGTTCGGACGTGCTGTTCGCGTCGCTGCACGGCGAGCCGGCCGTGTCGTACCCGTACTTCTCCGGCTACGCGGACGAGCGCGGCGCGGGCGCGGGCGAAGGCTTCAACCTGAACCTGCCGCTGTCGAAGGGCACGCAGTGGGACACCTATGCGACGGCGCTCGGCCAGGCCGCCGCCGCGATCGCGAAGCACGCGCCCGACCTGCTCGTCGTGTCGCTCGGCGTCGATACGTTCGAGCACGATCCGATCAGCCATTTCAAGCTGCGCTCGCCCGACTACCTGCGGATCGGCGAAGCGCTCGCGCGCCTGAACCTGCCGACGCTGTTCGTGATGGAAGGCGGCTACATGGTCGAGGAAATCGGTATCAACGCGGTGAACGTGCTGCTCGGCTTCGAAGGGCGCGCGTGACCGCATCGCTTCGCCTGCAATCAACGACGGTCCTGATCACGAACCAAGAGCGACAAGGAAGGAGACGAACATGAATCGACATCGGAAGAAAACGGCATGCGCGACCGTGGCCGCGCTGGCGTGCGCATTGCCTGCGTTGTCCGCGCACGCGGACGACGTCGTGCGCATCGGGCACGTCGCGCCGCTGACCGGTGCGATCGCGCACCTCGGCAAGGACAGCGAGAACGGTGCGCGGCTCGCGGTCGAGGAGATCAACGCGAAGGGGCTCGTGATCGGCGGCAGGAAGGTCACGCTGCAGCTCGACGCGCAGGACGACGCAGGCGACCCGCGCACCGCGACGCAGGTCGCGCAGCGGCTCGTCGACGACAAGGTGGTCGGCGTCGTCGGCCATCACAACTCGGGCACGTCGATCCCGGCGTCGCGCGTCTATCGCGATGGCGGCGTCGTGCAGATCTCGCAGGCCGCGACCAACCCGACGTACACGCAGCAGGGCTTCAAGACGACCTATCGCGTGGTCGCGACCGATGCGCAGCAGGGGCCCGCGCTGGCGATGTATGCGGCGAAGAACATGGGCATCAGGACGGTGGCCGTGGTCGACGATTCGACCGCCTACGGGCAGGGCCTGGCGACCGAGTTCGAGAAGGCGGCGAAGTCGGCCGGGATGAAGGTCATCTCGCGCGACGCGACCAACGACAAGGCGATCGACTTCCGCGCGATCCTCACGAAGATCAAGGGCGAGAACCCCGACGCGATCATGTACGGCGGGATGGATGCGACCGGCGGCCCGCTCGCGAAGCAGGCGCGCCAGCTCGGCATTCGCGCCAGGATCCTCGCCGGCGATGGCGTGTGCTCGACCGACCTGCCGAAGCTCGCGGGCCCGGCATCGGACAACGTCGTGTGCTCGGAAGCCGGCATCGCGCTCGAGAAGATGCCGGGCGGCGCGGCGTTCGTGAAGCGTTACGACGCGCGCTATCACCAGCCGATGCAGGTGTATGCGCCGTTCTCGTACGACGCGGTGTACATCATCGTCGACGCGATGAAGCGCGCGAACTCGACGGATCCGGCGAAGGTGCTCGCCGCCATGCCGGCGACCGATTATCGTGGCGTGATCGGCGAAACGAGCTTCACGCCGCAAGGCGATTTGAAGCATGGCGCGATCTCGGTGTTCACGTACAAGAGCGGCAAGAAGGCGCTGCTCGATATCGTCCGGATGTGACGCAGGCGGGGCGCACGGCGCGGCTTGCGCCGTCGTGCGCCCGGTTGCGTCGCGACGCGCGTCACGATGCCTGCACGCGGCGCGGGTCGGCCCGGCGCTGCTGTTCGGCGTCGTGCACGATGTGCAGCTCGCGCGTGCGGATGGGCAGTACGCAGTCCGCATCGGCAAGCGTCTTGCGCACCTGGCGCGCGAGGCGCCAGCGCAGCGCCCAGAACGTGTCGGTGTGCGTCCATACGCGCATGTTCGCGATCGCCGTGCTGTCGTCGAAACGCATCACCATCACGTCCGGTGCGGGATCCTGCAGGACGTCGGGGTCGGCCTCGGCCAGCGCACGCAGCGCGTCGAGTGCGCGATCGATGTCGTCGTGCACGGACACTTCCACTTCGAGATCGAGACGGCGCGTCGGATTGCGCGTGTAGTTGCGGATCGCGCTGCCCCACAGCGCGCTGTTCGGCACGTATTCGCAGATGCCGTCCGGCTTGGTCAGCCGCGTCATGAAGAGCCCGACCTCGTCCACCGTCCCGGCGACGCTCGAGCCGCCGTCGATGAAGTCGCCCACCTTGAATGGCCGCAGCAGCAACAGCATGATGCCGGCCGCAATGTTCTGCATCGTGCCCTGCAACGCGAGCCCGATCGCGAGGCCGGCCGCGCCGAGCACCGCGACGACGCTCGCGGTTTCGATGCCGAGCTGCGACAGCGCGCCGACGATCGCGACGATGCGGATGCCCCACACGGCGACGTCGCAGAGGATCGGCCGCAGCGTGTCGTCGACGCGCTCCTTGTTCGCGAGCAGCCGGTTCAGCCAGCGGCCGATGCGTTTCGACAGCCACCAGCCCGCGACGAGCAGCGCGAGGGCGGCGCAGAGCCTGACCGAGAGTGTGGACAACGCGTTCCACAGGAACGTCCAGCGTTCGGGATGAAGATGATCGAGAAACATGACGGGATTCCGGGTTGAGCGGGCAAGCGCGCGACGGGTGCCGGCGTCCGTCATGGTCGGACGGGCATGCGCTCGCGCGTCGGCAGCCCTCGACTGTACACGCCATGCGGGTTTTCGCGCGAACGCATGGGTGACGGCACGCGATCTCCGGTTTCGCGGCCAGCGCGTTGCGGCGGTGTGGTTTCCCGCGGAAACGGGCTCGTGGGATGCCCGTGCTACGACCTCGACCTCGACCTCGCGCCGCTCGCAGACGCACGGTTCGCGATGCCGGCCGCAGGCGGCGAATGCGGCCGTGCTGCCCGCGCCGTCGGGCAGCGTCGATGCGGTCGCCACGCCGGACGGCGTGGCGAAGATCGACAGGATCGCGCTGCTTAGCCCAGCGGCCAGTTCAGGATCGCGATGCCGTCGTTGTAGTCGCCGTCCGTGCCGTCTTCCGAGCCGACCAGCCCGAAGTAGGTTTTCTTGAAGATGTCGACCTGGCGCGAGCCGATCTTCGACGGCTTGCCGTTCGCCGTCACGACCACGCGCACCTTCCCCTTGCCCGAGTTCACGATCTGCGTGTTCAGGTTCGCGTCCTGCGTGCCGGCGCCCTGGAACGTCGCGGCCGGCTTCGGGTTGTCGTCGACATAGACTTCGATCGTCTGCTGCGCGGCCGAATTGACCAGCGCCGTCACGCCGAACGCGATGTTCGGCGGCAGGTTGAAGATGCCGTCGCGCTCGCCGCCGCCGGTCGTTGTGGGTTCCGGCTGCGCGGGTTGCGGCGTCGCCTTCGAGAAGTAATTGACGACCGCGCCGACGCCGAATTTCGCCGCCGCGCCGGGCAGTACACCGGGCGCGCCGGCCCACGTCACCGTGCACGCGATCACCTGGCCCGCCGCGTCGGCCTTCACCTTGTTCTGCCAGCTGCCGACGTCGAAGCTGTACGGGATGGTCGCGATGTCGACGAACACGTCGTATTGCGGCAATTTTTCCACGAGCTGCGCGGTCATGAACTGACGCATCCGGTCGAGCACCGCCTGGTCGCCGTTTGCCTGTACGGCGGTTGCGTCGTTGCCGGCGAGCTGCAGAAGCGCATACAGGTCGTCGTGGGTAAAGGGTTGTGTCATGTCGTCCTCGTTTTGATGGATTGTCTTGCGTGACGCGGCCGGCGATCGGATTTCGCCGTGTCGCGCGTGGCGCAGCGCGCGGGCTACCGATGGTGGCCCGCACGGATCGCAATGCGCGGTGGGCTCCGCCGTCATTGCGATCCGGAAAGCGGCGCGCCGGACATGCCGCGCCGCGAATTTTCGTCAGCGTTGGTCCGTCAGCCGATCGGCCATTGCAGCACGACGATGCCGTCGTTGTAGTCGCTGTCGTGACCGTCTTCCGACACGACGATTCCGAAGTTGACCGTGAACGGCGAGCCGTCCGATTTCTTGCCGTTGATCGGCGCGAGGCGGGCGTCGGTGGCCGACGGCTTGCCGTTCACCGTCACTTCGAAGCGGAGCTTGCCGTTGCCGGAATTCAGCGTGGCTTCGCGCGGGCCGTCGCGCGTGGTCAGCTTGTGATAGGCGGCGGGTTCCTTGCTGTCACCGATGAACAGTTTGATGTGCTGCTGCTCGGCGGCATTCGCGAAGAAAATCGCGCGGAAGTCGGTGTTCGGCGGAATCGAAAACTCGCCGGCGCGATTCGAGGACGTTTGAGAGTCGGCCATGCTTGCCTCCTGAAGGTCGGTGGATAAGGCGTTTTGTGCGTCGCGCAAACGTTTGCCGTTTCAAACGCGACGCGGCCAGCATGGCGAAAAATAAATAAAAAAATATTCGGCCGGGAATGGAAATTGTCCAGAAAATCGGAGATCGAAACAGTTTGATTTAATGATGATCATTTAATCGGATATGGTTCTGAATATCCGCGAAATGATATCGCTGCGCGTCACGCTTATTTGAACAATGAATGGGTGCGCGGGCGGGAATCGCCGGAGGATCGGGCTTCGGTGCCCGTCGGGGCGGGCTGATTCATTCCTTCGATGTTGCGATGCGCTCGCCTGATACACCTGACAGGCGATTAATTTCGAGATTAGAGGTATCGTGCACGGAGCGCGCGCGCTCGATATTCGGCGGCTTTTATTCAATTGGCCCGCTTGCCGGGCCCTTAAGAGGACAGTGCGATGACGAAACCCGATATTCTGAAAGGCGAGATCAAGGGGCAGGCTCAGGACGCAGACCGTCACAACCTGGCGCGGCCCGCGGTGAATGGCGCGTTGTGGGCGCGCGGCCTGACGACGCAGCGCGTGGCGGACCTGTTCAGAACCCTGCCGGGCCTTCCGGGGCACTGGATGCAACTGCAGAACGAGGTCAACGCAGGGAATCGCTATTTCTACGGCGTCCAGAACGGTCACCAGACGACCGACGAAGGTAAGGAACTGATCCGCTGGATCGCCGACGCGGTGGTCAGCGCCGCGCAGAGGGCGGGATTCGATTTTCCGTTGCAGCAGCTTCGGTTCACGGCCGATACGGGCTGGTTGAAGCTTCAGCGCGTGTCGGGGCGCGTGATGGTGTTGTCGAGGCCGTAAGCGTGGCGGGCGGCTGTCGGCGTATCGACATGTCGTGGGGCGGGTCAGCCGCGGCAGCGGGAACGCGCGCTGCCATCGACGATCGATCATGGCCTCGCGCAGGCTGCCGACGGGATCACTGACCGAAGCGCTGCGCCACCGCGTCCTTCAACCGCGCGGCGGTGATCTCACCCATGTGCGATTCGACGAGTTCGCCCTTCGCATCGAAGAACAGCGTCGTGGGCAGCCCGTGCGACCCGTACGCATGCATCGCATGCAACGGCGGATCGAGCAGCACGTTGTCGAAGCGTAGCCCCTGCTGTTCGAGGAACGCGCGCACCGCCTGCGCGTTTTCCCCCTGGTTGAGCATCAGCACCGTGATGCCGGGATGCTCGCGCTGCGCTTGTTCGAGGATCGGCATCTCGCGCCGGCAAGGCGCGCACCACGTTGCCCACAGGTTCACGACGACCGGCTTGCCGGCAAAGCGTTGCGGCAGCACGGGCGTCGAATCGAGCGCTTCGAGCTGCATCGCGGCGAACGGCGGCGCGGTGCGCTGCAGCGTCGCGAGCGTGCCTTGCGCGATACCCCATGCGGCGAGACCCGCGACGATGCCGGCTGCCACCGGGCGGCGCAGGGCGGGCAGGCGACGCAGCCGCCACACGGCGAACACGAGCGCGGCGGCGATGCCGATGCGCCAGTCGAAGCCGCCGTCGCCGAGCGCGATGATGGCGCGTGGCGCCGTTGCATATTCGCGCCACCATTGCACGACGTAGCCGATGCGTGCGGCGACCAGCCCGAGCAGCAGCACGTCGAGGATCAGGCTCGACGCGGTCTTGTGCTGGCCGTCGGGCGGGCGGCGCTGGATGAAGCGGGCGACGAGCCACGCCAGCAGCGCGGCGGCGGCTACCGCGACGACGCGGATCGAGAAGGGACCGATGCTCAACATGGGAAGAAAAGGGGTGCGGGGATCGTGGTTCGACCGGTGAAGGCGACACCGTTGCCGGTCATGTGGCGTTTCGACCCTGTGCGACGCACGCGGGTTCCCGTTAGCGCTCGCGACATGCGTCGCTCTGCGCCCGCGAATTGCATGCCGAGTACCAGCATTCAGGATGACGTTGCTTTCGTCGAAGCGTCTCGAAGCATCAGGTCGACTGACGATCGCGCGGCACCGGCAATTACTGCCTGTTTCCGCCGGAGCCAGGCGCCGCGCCGCCGAGCCGGTACGCGGTGAAGAACTCGTACCACGGCGAACCCTGACCGACCGGCACGCCGAGTGTCGACGTCCGCTGCTTCAATGCCGCGAACACGTCGTTGATACGCGCGGCCTGCGCGGCATCGCTGAACGGACGCGGCTTCGCCCTGCCGGCCGCGAACGCGCCGTAGGCGATCGCGAGCAGGCGCGCGCTGTCGTCGATCGAGAAGATCGACCCGCTGATCGCTTCGACGAAGCGCGGCCGGTCCGCTTCGCGCGATGCGGCGATGCACTGGAACACGATCGCCGACACTTCGTGCAGGTCGTTCGCGCGCAGCAATGCCGGCAGGCGTGCGGCGATCCGGTCGGCCGGTTCCTCATGCAGCGCGGCGCCGAAGTCGAGCACGGCGGCCATCGGGTTGTCGTCCTGCTTCACGCGATCGAGCGCCGATGTGGACGCGGCGACTGCTGCCTGTGCGACGGCGCCGGGCGCGCCGCGCAGCACGTCCGCCACCTGCTCCTGCCACTCCGGAAAGATCATCCGCACATTGCCGAATTGCTCGCCGCCTTGCGCGGCCGGATTCCACCGGTAGACGATCGTGCCGCCGTGAATGAACGGCGAATACAGATGCTCGGGCGTTTGCGGCAGCGGCCGCCGGTTGATCGGCAGCCATGCGAGCGTCAGCCAGTCGTAGCGGCCGGTGGCGGGCACCGACGGGCTCGAACTCGCGACGACCTGCCAGGTGCCGCGGTTCGCATAACGCCGGCGCGCGTCGGGCACCGCGACGGTTTGCTGTTTCGCGGTATCGAAGTAGGTCGTGCCGGTCACGTTGTCGCCGCTGTCCGGGGCCGGCGTGAGGGTGGCGACGACCCACGATGCACCGTCGGCCGAACGATAGTCCGACGGCTGCAGCGTGGCGACGTCGTGCACCATGCGCGTTTCGGCGGCGACGGGGCTCGGCGGAAGATGGGCGGGACCGGCGACGATACTCGGCATGGACATTCCTCGGAATCGGGTGCGTATCGGCGCACGCGAACCGAACGAGAAAGTGAGCGGCGCCGCGTGTCGTCTCTCGTAACTGTAGAACGCCGCCGCCGGAAACGGAAACCGGACGCGGCGGCGGCCACGCTCTGGAAATCGGCTGCGGCGCGCGACGGGTTGTCGAAGCATTTCGCGGGCTGGTCGCTGCCGCCGCCTGACCGCGTCGACCCGGACACGCAGAAGCCGTGGTCGCGCGCGCCGCTGTTCCGGTAGATCAAGGCGCGGCCGCTGGCGTGAAGCCGCCGCCGCGTGCGGCATGATCAACGTGGCAAGACCTTCCGGTAGATCACGAATCCGGTTTTTTCCGCGACGGCGTCGTAGAGCCGCATCGCGGTGTGATTCGTCTCGTGCGTTTGCCAGTACACGCGTTCGGCGCGTTGCGCCTGCGCGGCGTCGTACACGGCTTCGATCAACGCGCGGCCCACGCCCTTGCCGCGTTCGCTCTCGAGCGTGAAAAGATCCTGCAGATAGCAGGTTGGCCCGATCAGCGTCGTGCTCCGGTGATACAGGAAATGCACGAGCCCGACGAGCCGGCCGTCGCGTTCCGCGACACGCGCATGCACGGGCTCGTAGCCGTCGAAGAAGCGCGACCACGTGAGCTGCGTGATCTCGCGCGGCAGCGCGGTGTCGCCGAAGCGGCCGTAGAAGCGGTTGTAGCCGTCCCACAGCGGCAGCCAGTTGTCGAGATCGTCTTCGCGCACGGGGCGGACGGTCAGGCCGGTGTTGGTAGCGTTCATGGTCGCGAACCTTTCGAGGATGGATGAAATGAAGCGTTGCCGGCGCGGCCGGAAACGAGAACGGACATCCACGATAGAAAGTTCGTGGCACCATGTGTAGACCCATGACATTCCCACATTCTGGAGCCACGATGGATTACTCGGTGCTGCTGTCGACCTTCGAGCGCGAGGCGGAGCCGCACGCTGCCGCGCGGATGTCGCAGCAGCAGCGGCTGTACGCGTGTCTGCGCGACGCGATCCTGAGCGGCCGGATCGCCGAAGGCGCGCGGCTTGCCGCCTCGCGCACGCTGGCCGACGAACTCGGCATCGCGCGCAACTCGGTGCTGTACGCGTACGAGCGGCTCGCGTCGGAAGGTTTCGTGACCGGCACGCGGCAGGGCACGGTAGTCGCCCGGATGGGTTTGTGCGGGTCGCGGATCGCCGCTGCGGCGCCCGCCGGCGATGCGGCGATGCTGTCGCGGCGCGTCGCGCAGGCCGAGCGCGCGACGAGCGGCCTCGACGAATCGCTGCCGTTCATGCCGGGCGTGCCGGCCGTCGACGAATTCCCGCTCGCGCAGTGGCGGCGCTGCGTCGAACGCGCATGGCGCACGGCGGGGCCGGCGCAGCTCGGCTATCAGTCCGTGGAAGGCGACGCGGTGCTGCGCGACGCGATCGCCGGTTATTTGCGCGCATCGCGCGGCGTGCGTTGCGACGCCGCGCAGGTGATCGTCACCGACGGCACGCAGGGCGCGCTCGACCTGTGCGCCCGCGCGCTGGCGGACGCGGGCGACGTCGCATGGATCGAGAACCCCGGCTACCACGGTGCGCGCAACGCGTTTCTCGCGGCCGACCTGCGCGTCGAGCCGATCGGCGTCGATGCGCAGGGGCTGGCGCCGCATCCGGACGACTGGCGCGATCGTCCGCCGAAGCTCGTCTACATCACGCCGTCGCACCAGTATCCGCTCGGCGCGGTGATGAGCCTCGAACGGCGGCTCGCGCTCGTCGCGCGGGCGCGCGCGGCCGGCGCATGGATCGTCGAGGACGACTACGACAGCGAGTTTCGCCACCACGGCACGCCGCACGCGGCCGTGCAGGGGCTCGCGGACGATGCGCCGGTGATCTACCTCGGCACGTTCAGCAAGGTGATGTTTCCCGCGTTGCGGCTCGGCTTCATGGTCGTGCCGCCCGTGCTTGCGCAGCCGCTGCGCGACGCGGCGGGCGCGCTGATGTTGCAGGGCCGCGCGGTCGAGCAGCGCGCGCTCGCGGATTTCATCGAGGCCGGGCATTTCACGCGGCATCTGCGGCGCATGCGCCGCGTGTATGCCGAGCGGCGCGACGCGCTGCACGACGCGCTGGCGCGGCGATTGAGCACGCGGCTGACGGTATCGGGCGGCGCGGGCGGCATGCATCTGTCGGCGCGGCTCGACGTGCCGCTGGCGGACACGGCGCTGAGCCGCGTCGCGCAGGCGCACGGGCTGATCCTGCGGGCGCTGTCGTCGTTCTGCATGCCGGGCACGGCGCACGGCTACAACGGGCTCGTGCTCGGCTACGGCGGCGTGCCGGCCGAGCGGATGGACGCGCTCGCGCGGCGGATCGGCGAGATGATCGACCGCGCGTTGGCCGGGCGGTGACGTCGGATGCGGCGCGGTAGCGGGCGACCCGGCTTCGAGCGCGACAGCGAACGCGGAAATCCCGGAAGCAGTTGCCCACGTTTCGTCATTTAGCTAATATTCGAAACGTTAAACGAGGCCGAACCATGGACGACGTCACCCGCATCAGCGCACTGGCCAACGAAAGCCGTCTGGCCGTGATGCGCTGGCTCAAGCAGCCGCGCAAGCATTTCCCGCCGCAGCCGCATGGCGACTTCGACGAGCTCGGCGTGTGCTGCACGTACATCACCGAGAAGCTCGGCATCGCGCCGGCGACGACCACGCGCCACATGCGCATCCTCGCGGATGCCGGGCTCGTGCGGGCGACGCGCGTCGGCAAGTTCACGTACTACAAGCGGATCGACGATGCGCTGCATCAGTTGGGCCGCGATCTCCTGCAACTCTGATCTTCACAGAGGCAAACGACATGGACGAACTCGCCCTGCTGGCCGACGCCGACCGGCGCGCGCACGCGTATCTCGCCGCGACCGGGGAACGGCGCGCCTATCCCGATGCGGCCGCGCTCGCCGGACTTGCGGCCTTCGACGAACCGCTGCCCGATACGGGCTACCCGGCCGACGACGTGCTGCGCCTGCTCGACGAGCGCGGCACGCCTGCCACCGTCGCATCGAACGGCCCGAACTACTTCGGCTTCGTGATCGGCGCGACGCTGCCGGCCGCGGCGGCGGCCGAGCGACTGATGCTTGCGTGGGACCAGTGCGCGTCGTCGTTCGCGAATTCGCCGGTGGCCGCGACGATCGAGCGGCAGGCCGCGCGCTGGGTCGTCGACGTGCTCGGGCTGCCCGAAGACAGCGCGGTCGGCTTCGGCACGAGCGCGACGGCCTGCACGCTGGTTGCGCTGGTTGCGGCGCGGCGTGCGCTGCTCGCGCGCAAGGGCTGGGACGTCGACGAAGAAGGCCTGATCGGCGCGCCCGAGGTGAAGGTCGTGCTCTCCGAGCTTGCGCACATCACGGTGAAGAAGGCGCTGCGGGTGCTCGGCTTCGGGATGAAGCGCCTGAGCGTCGCGCCGGTCGACCCGCACGGCCGCATCGATCCCGCGCAATTGCCGCCGCTCGACGACATGACGATCCTCTGCGTGCAGGCCGGCGAAGTGAACACCGGCGAGTTCGATCCGTTTGCGACGCTGATTCCGCGCGCGAAGGCCGCCGGCGCGTGGGTGCACGTGGATGGTGCGTTCGGGCTGTGGGCGCGCGCGTCGTCGAAGCGCGCGCTGACCAACGGCATCGACGGCGCGGACAGCTGGACCACCGACGGCCACAAGTGGCTCAACACGCCGTACGACGGCGCGATGGTCATCTGCCGCGACGCGGCCGCGCTCGCGACCGCGATGAACAGCGATGCCGTTTACCTGAGCGGCGCGCAGGACGCGCAGAAGAACCTCAACCTCGAGTTCTCGCGGCGGGCGCGCGGCATTCCGGTGTGGGCCGCGCTGCGCGCGCTCGGCCGCGCCGGCGTGGCGACGCTGGTCGAACGGCATTGCGCGCAAGCCCAGCGCGTCGCCGACGGTCTGCGCGCGGCCGGCTACGACGTGCTGAACCGCGTCGTGCTGAATCAGGTGCTCGTGCGCGCCGGCACCGACGACGAGACGATCGCGATCCTTCAGGCCGCGCAGGATTCGGGCGACGTATGGTTCGGGCAGACGGTGTGGCAGGGGCGGCCGGCGTTCCGGATCAGCGTGTCGTCGTGGCGCACGGAGGACGAACACATCGATCGCCTCATCGCGTTGCTGACGAAGCTGCGCGGCGTGCACGCGGGCTGATCGGCGTCGCCAGGTCGCGGTAGACGACGCGCATGCCGGTGATCTCGTCCGCGTAAAAATGTCGGACAATAGCGCGGCATGCTCGCCGCGCCCGCCCGGGCGGCGCGTTCAACCGCTGCATTGACGCTGACGAGATCCCCATGTCCACGACACCTCCCCGGGAACTGCTGAAAGCCGCCGACATCGCGAAAATGGAACCGACCCGCGCGGTGCATTCGCTCAATCCCAACGCCGTTCGCCTCAAACGACAGCTCAGCGACCTGACCGGCCTCACGCAAATCGGCGCGCACCTGCTCACGCTGATGCCCGGCCACGAATCGGCCGAGTATCACCGCCACCTGTACGAGGAAGAATGCGTGTACGTGCTGTCCGGCACCGGCACGGTCACGATCGGCGAACGCACGTGCGAAATCGGGCCGGGCGACTTTCTCGGCTTTCCGCGCGGCGGCGATGCACACGCGTTGCAGAACACCGGCGACGTGCCGCTGGAACTGTTCATCCTCGGCCAGCGCCTCGAACACGACGTCTGCGAATACCCGAGAATCGGCAAGCGGCTTTACATCGCCGGCGAGCTCGAGGATTTCGTCGAGCTGCCGAAACGGCCGTAGACGCCACGCATCCGCATCGGCCGTCGTCATGCTTATGATGCGGGAACGCCACTGACAGGATTCCACGCCATGGACGCGCCGCATCCGCCGATGAATGCCCCCATCTCCGAAACGGAACCTGAAACCGAAACCGTCACCGAGCCGCGCGGGTCGCGCGTGCAGCGGCCCGTCGCGCTCGTCACCGGATCGACGTCGGGGATCGGCGCGGCCATCGCGCGACGACTGGCGGCGGACGGTTATGCGGTGATCCTGCATTCGCGCAATTCCGCTGCAACCGGTCGCGCGATGGCGCGCGAACTCGGCGCGGCCTACGTGCAGGCGGATCTCGCCGACGATGCGCAGCGCGTGCGGCTGATCCGCGACGCGGTGGCGGTGCACGGCCGCCTCGACGTGCTGGTCAACAACGCGGGCGTCAGCCGCGTGATTCCGCACGACGATCTCGCCGCCGCGACGCCCGACGTGTGGCACGAGATGCACGAAATCAACGTGATTGCGCCGTTCCGGCTCGTCGCCGAAGCGCAGCCCGCGCTGCTCGAAGCGGCGTCGAGCGGGCGCGCCGGGTGCGTGATCAACGTCAGCTCGCATGCGGGCGTGCGGCCGAAGGGCGCGTCGATTCCGTACGCGGCGGCGAAGGCCGCGCTCAATCACACGACGCGCTTGCTGGCGCGCACGCTCGCGCCGGCGATTCGCGTCAATGCGGTGGCGCCGGGGCTCGTCGATACGCCGCTGACCGCCGACTGGACCGCCGCGCAGCAGCTCTGGCGCGAGCACGCGCCGATGCGCCGCGCGGCGACGCCGGACGACGTCGCGCAGACGGTCGCGCTGCTCGTCGCGTCCGATTACGTGACGGGCGAGATCGTGATGCTCGACGGGGGATTGAACCTGACCTGACCCGGGGAACAGGTGATGCGGCCGGTGCGGTGAGGCGGCGGGGCGGCGTTGTGCCGGGGTGATGCGCGCCGGCGGCGAAGCCGCCAGCCGGTATCACCCCCGACGTCAGCCGAGGCTCGACCGCAGCCGCGCGAGCGCCTGGTCGTGCGTGCGTTCGAATTTCAGCGGCGTGACCGCGATGTAGCCTTCGTCGAGCGCGACCGTTTCCGAATCCGCATCGTCGTCGCGCGGTGCGCGCGCCAGTTTAAGCCAGTGATACTCGATGTCGCGCGGATCGCGCCCCGATACGATTTCGACGCCCTGCAGCGTGCCGGTGCCCTGGTTCGTCACCTTCAAGCCGCGCACGTTGTCGGCCGGCCGCGCCGGGAAATTCACGTTGAGGCACGCGTCGCTGTCCCAGCCGGCCGCGACCAGCCGGCGAATCACGTCCGGTGCATGCGTGAGCGCCGTATGCCACGGCACCGCGTTGCGGTCGCGGAAGGCCTGGCTCAGCGCGATCGCCGGCACGCCGACCAGCATGCTCGTCATCGCTGCGCCGACGGTGCCCGAGAACACCGTTTCGGTGCCGAGGTTCGCGCCGCGATTCACGCCGGACAGCACGACGTCGGGCCGCGCGTCCTTCATCAGGTGGCTGACCGCGATCGCGACGCAATCGCCCGGCGTGCCGCGCACGGCGAAGCGGCGCTCGCCCTTGCGATGCACGCGCAGCGGTTCGTGCAGGCTCAACGAGTGCGACGTGCCGCTCTGGTCTTCCGCCGGGGCGACGATCCAGACTTCACGTGCCAGTTGCGTGGCGACCTGTTCGAGCACTTCAAGGCCGGGGGCGTCGATTCCGTCGTCGTTGGTGAGCAGGACGCGGTCGAACAGCGGGCGGGTTTCTTGCATCGGGATGATCCTCGCAGGCAGGCAATGAGGGGGAAGGCATCGCGGGTACAGCCGCAAGGCTAGCATCCCGTCGTGACGCGTGCCGTGTCAGGCAGCGCCGCGGCCGGCGCGCGGATGCGAAAACGGGCGCATGGCGCGCCCGTTTTCCGGTTCGAGGTGCCGCCCGCGCGGCGTTCGGAACCACGTTGGCCGATTACCCGAGCAGATGCCGCAGCAGGCCGGCCGATACGACCCCGACGATGACGGTCGGCAGGATCGACAGGCGGGTCGCCGCGATCAGCGTGACGGCGAGTGCGAGCAGATCGGCCGGGCGTGTCGACACGAAGGCCGGCGCGATCACCGAGATCAGCACGCAACCGGGCACGTTCTCCATCACCGACGCCATCCGCGGGCTCAGCGTGCGGTTGCGCAGCAGCACGTAGCCGAGCACGCGCGACAGGTAGGTCGTCGACGCCATCAGCACGATGGTCGCGACCGTCGCGAAATCAGGCAGCATCGCGCGGCTCCCACAGCAGCGCGGCGATCAGCCCCGCGCACGCGCCGGCCGGGACGTACCACGCGCCGGCCACGGCCAGGTGCGTGGCGGCCGCGACGACGAGGCTCACGAACCACGGACGGCACGCGCGCATGCCTTTCCACATCCCGCGCAGCAGCACCAGAAATACGGCCGTGAACGCCATGTCGAAGCCGTACTGCTCGACGTTGCCGATCGTCGGGCCGACCGCCGCGCCGAGCGTCGTCATCGAGATCCACGTCAGGTACAGCCCGGCGCACACGCCCGCGTAATAGGGAACGCTGATGTGCGTGGCGGAGCGCGAACGCGCGTCGGCGAGCGACATCGCCCAGCTTTCGTCGCACATGAAGAACAGCGCGGCGAACGCGCGGCGGCGCGGCAGGCGCCGGATGTACGGCGCGAACGCCGCACCCATCAGGATGTGGCGCGAATTCACGAGGAACGACATCGCGACGATCAGCGCAATGTGCGGCGGCGACGTCCACAGATGGATCGCCGCGAATTCGGAGCCGCCGCCGAAATTCAGGCCCGTCATCATCGGGACCTCGAACAGGCTCAGCCCTTTTTGCGCGGCCTGCGCGCCCAGCACCAGCGCGAACGGCACGAAACCCAGCATGACGGGCAGCGCCGCGCGCAATCCGCGGCCCATCTCGGCGACATAGGCGGGCTTGTCGCGAAGCCCGGACGACGTTGAAACGCTACTGCTCATTACTCCTCCTACGGGGAGGAGGATTGTCTGCTTTTTTGACTCGAATCGGGTTGCGTTGCGGATCGATATTCTTGAGAATTTGGCATTGAGCGAGTAATTTGCGATTTTTTTGGAATTTGATGCCAATGAAGCTTGACGCTATCGACCGGCGGATCCTGAGCGCGCTGCAACGCGACGGCCGCATGCAGAACGTGGAACTCGCGCACGAGGTCGGGCTGTCGCCGTCACCGTGCCTGCGGCGCGTGCGGCTGCTCGAGGAAGCGGGCGTGATCGAGAAATACGTTGCCGTGCTGAACCCGGCGAAGGTCGGCAAGGGGCTGACGATCTTCACGCGCGTGTGGCTGAAGGGACAGGACGCCGAATCCGTGAACCGCTTCGCGGAGGCCGTCCAGCAGATGCCGGAAGTGGTCGAATGCCACCTGATGGCCGGCGACTGCGATTTCCTGCTGCGCGTGGTGGCGGCCGACATCGACGACTACCGGCGCTTCCAGATGGAATACCTGACGCGCATCCCGGGCGTGCTGAGCGTGAAGACCGACATTCCGATGCAGAAGGTCAAGCTCACGTCGGCGCTGCCGACGTGACGCGGCACGGGCGCTTGACGACGACCCGGCGAATCGTCACCGGCCGGTGACATTTGGCCGATACACTGAGGGACGAGCCGCCTCGCCGCGCGCCGGCAGCATCACGGTGCGACTTCGATGCGCAAGCAACTAACGGTCAACCGCGAGGGGATCGACGAATACGCGCGCAGCGCGATGCGATCCGCCGGGCGGTGCGTCTTTCTTGTCGGGCCATTCATGCAGCCATTCAACAATCCGTGGAATTCGCTGGAAATCGTCAAGCTCGTGCTCGGCGTGCTGACGCCGTTGTCGGTCGCGTGTCTCGGCTGGCTCGTCGCGCGCCGGCTGAAGCGGCTCGAGCTCGTGCAGTGGACCAACCAGCGGCTGATCGAGAAGCGGCTCACGCTGTACGACACGGTCGCGCCGCAGCTCAATGCGCTGCTGTGCTTCTACACGTGGATCGGCTACTGGAAAGACATCTCGCCGGACGACGTGATCCGCGCGAAGCGCGAACTCGACCGCACGTTTCACATCTACCGCTACCTGTTCGACGACGACGTGTACGACGCGTATCACACGTTCATCCACGCGTTGTTCGAGATGCATACGGGGCCGGGGCGCGACGCGCGGATTCGCTCGCTGATCCAGTCGCCGGACGGCGACCGCAGCGTGCACGGCACGTATGAGTGGAAGGCCGCGTGGTCCGAGCGGTTCTCGACCGCGAACGTGACGGACAAGGCCGATGTGGTGCGGCACTACACGCGGCTGATGGAGCGGCTGCGCGTGGCCCTCGGCGCGAATCGCTGACGATTGCTGACGCGGCAGCGCCGGCCGCCCGAGCGACGGGCGGCCGGGAGCGATGAATCAAGCGAACGCCACCGCGCCGATCACTGTTTCCTGCAAGCCACCTGATAATCGATCACGGTATTCGCCGACGGCGTGTCCGGCTCGCCGCCGGCCGTCGTCACACCGAGCACGCCGGCCGCGCTCCGATACCGCAGCGCGCAATACCCCATGCCGGTGCCCGAGCACGCTTCGGCTTCGATGATCCCGTGCTTCGCGAGCGTGGCCGCGCCGTCCAGCGGGTCCGGCCTCTCGCGCGGACGCAGCGGCTGCCAGCCACGCGAGATCAGGATCTTGCGGGCCGCGTCGAGTGGCTTGCCGTACACGTTGGGCACGACTGCACGGCCGTGGCAGTACGTGCGTTCGGCGGCGACCGCGGTCAGCCGCAAGCCGCCATGCGCTTCGCGCAACTCGCCGACGGGCGCCGACGGGCCATCGCCACCCCAGACGAGCAGCGCGCCGCTTTCCAGCAACTCGACCGAGCCGAGCTGCCAGCCGGCCGAGCGTGCCGTATAGCCGAGCGCGACGAGCGTCGTGCCGTCGAAGACGCCGACATTTGCGTTGCGCGCGTAACAGATCGCGCTTGTGCCCGGCTTGAAACCGCTCGCGAACGTGACGACCGTGTAGCGGCCGAGCGGCGCTTCCGACGTCACGATCCAGCCGAGCTTCGCTACGTCGCGGCCGGCCGCGGTTGCGGTCTTCGCACGATATTGCGCACAGAACGCGTCGAGCGTGCCGTTCTCCGGCGAGTGCGGCAGCGCGCCGAGCGGAACCAGAGACGCGCCGGCGATATCGGAAGCCGTGCGCAGCGTCTCGGCGGACGCCGCGCCGCCGAGCGCGACACACGCGAGGGCGGCGATCGATGCGACGCGACGGGCAATCGGCTGGACAGTCATGCGACGCATGTGGAGGGTCTTCGGGAAAGAACGGGCATCGACCGTTTGCGTGCGTGCCCGTCGCCGGGCATTCAAGCCTTCGCGACCACGTCGATCCGCAGCGCCTCGCCGCCGTCGACGATCGCCAGCAGACGATCGACGTTCGGGTGTGCGCCCGGGCGGTTACGCGCGTCGGCGGTGTGCTCCGCGAACACGGCGAGGCCGTGCTCGGCGGCCTTCGCGTCGAGCGTGCCGAATACCTGCTTCAGGTAGTTGTACACCGCGAGCGAGCCCTGCTTGCCCGGCTGATTCTCGATGCTGGCGACCACGTCGCCGTTCGCGCCGACGAGATCGATGCGCGCGACACCTTCGATGGCCGGCAGTTGCGCGAGGTTGTCCTTGAATACTTGGGTCGGTTGAATCACTGAAACACTCCGTCGGTTCGGTCATGGGTCAATCGGCCAGTATCTTATCCGATCGACATGCCCGCTTCGCGCGCGCGGTCGATGTCGGGGCTGCGATAGGCGCGCTCCGGAATCTCGGCGAGCCGTGACGCATGCACCTGATGCGGCGCGAGGCCATAGAACTTCTGAAAACTCATGATCAGCGGCGACCATTTGTCCGGATCGATGCGGTCCGCATGACCGTCCATCAGCAGGTCGGGATGTACGTGAACGCGCTGGATGCGCACCTCGAACACGCGGATGTGGCCGCGCAGGTCGGGTGCTTCGTCGCCGATGCCGTGCGTGGCGGCGACCACCGCTTCCAGATGCACCGGACATTCGAGCGCGCGCGGCGGTGCGATGGTCTGCGAGGCCGTTTCGGTGAGCCCGGCGGTGCCGAACTTGTCCGGTTCGTACACGTAGCCGCGTGCCTGCTTCGACTCGGGCACCGGATGCGTGCCCGTCGTGCGCGCGATGCGGTCGACGGCCTGCGCCTGCGCCGCCGACGGCAGGTTCAGCACGCATTCGCCGGTGCGCATCAGGTTGTGCGTGGTCTGCGAGCTGGCGGCGAGCCCGAGCATGCAGCGCCAGCCGAGCCAGAACGCGGACGACATCGGCGCAAGATTGGCCGTGCCGTCCGGATTCAACGTGCTGATCAGCACGACGGGCGTGCCGAAATAGAGGATGTTCGGTTCAGTGATGCGATGCGCAGCGTTCATGGTCGGTCCTTCGTTGACGGGATCAGTTCGCATGCTGATCGCGTCGCCGCCGCGCGGCGCTCCGATTCTTGTCATGTCATCCGCACGGCGCGGGCGCCCTCGGCATCGCGCGTGCTTTTCCGCTAGAGTAGGAAATCGAAGGTCGCATGTGCCGCCCACGCCGGCGCGCCGCGGCCACGTTCCGCAATTGCACACGAGGGGCCCGATGGACATCGAGCAACGCTACACCGCCAACGCGCCGACGCGCGCGGAAGTCGACGCACTGGCCGGTGCGACCGTCATCGAATTCGGCACGAACTGGTGCGGAATCTGCGCGGGCGCGCAGCCTGCGATCGTCGCGTCGTTCTCCGCGCATCCGGCCGTGCGGCACCTGAAGATCGAGGATGGCCCGGGTCGGCCGCTCGGCCGTTCGTTCGGCGTGAAGCTGTGGCCGACGCTGGTATTCCTGCGCGACGGGGTCGAAGTCGCGCGCGTCGTGCGCCCCGCCGATGCCAGGCAGATCGAGGCCGACGGCTTCGCCGCGCTCGCCTGAGGTCGTCGTCATGCAACAGGCCATCACGCATATCGGTGTCGACGCGCGCGGCAGCGGCCTCGTCGAGTTCACGCCGCAAGTGCGCGCATTCGTCGATCAGCAGGCCATCCGCACCGGGCTGCTGACCGTGTTCTGCCGCCATACGTCCGCGTCGCTGCTGATCCAGGAGAATGCGGATCCGTCCGTGCAGCGCGATCTCGAACGTTACTTCGCGACGCTCGCACCCGAAGACGACACGCGCTACGAGCACGACACGGAAGGCCCCGACGACATGCCCGCCCATCTGCGCACGGCGCTTACGCAAGTGCAGCTGTCGATCCCGGTCGAGCACGGACGCATGGTGCTCGGCACGTGGCAGGGCATCTATCTGTTCGAGCATCGTCGCGCCGCGCATCGGCGTGACATCGTGCTGCATTTGATCGGCGAGTAAGCGGGAAACGCGCAATGGGCCGCTGGAAGGCCTGCCCGTCACGCACCGCGGCCACGCTCAGCCGAGCAGCTTCTCGAGGAGCGCGCCAAGTTCGCGCAGGTGAACGGGCTTCGGCAGGAATGCGTCGAACACCCGCTGGTTCTCGCGCAGCGCGGCCGATTCGTATGCGCTGACACCGAGAATCGACGGAAACTTTCCGTCGTCGTCCGGTTGCGCGACCATCCGGATGCGGCGCGCGACTTCGAAGCCACTCACGTCCGGCAGTTCGAGATCGAGCACGACGAGGTCGTAATGCATCTCGCCGAAACGGGCGATGCCTTCCTGCCCGGTGCCGCACAGGTCGACGTCGAGGCCGAGCGCCGAGAGCATCGCGCCGAGCGTTTCGCGCGCGTTGTCGTTGTCGTCGACCACGAGCGCGCGGCGGTTGCGATGCGCGGCGGCGGCCGGCCACGCGGGTGCGTCGCCGGTCGTTTCGCTGGCATCCGGCACCTCGGCCGGCAGCGTCACGACGAACTCGCTGCCTTCGCCGACGACGCTGCGCACGTCCACGTGGCCGCGCAGCGTCGTCACGATCTCGCGCACGACCGCGAGCCCCATCCCGATTCCGTCCACGTGCAGGCCGACCGCGTCGTTCGCGCGGTAGAACGGCTCGAAGATCTTCGACAGATGCTGCTTCGCGATACCGGCGCCCGTGTCCCGCACGGCGAGTTTCAGTTGCCGGCCGGCCGGCGCGTCGACGAGCATGATCGATACGTCGATCGATCCGTCGACGGTGTATTTCACCGAATTCTCGATCAGGTTCGACAGCACCTGACGCAACAGCTTGCGATCGGAGCGGATCGCGAGGTCGTGCGGCTCGACGCGCTGCGCGACGGCGATCCGCTTGGTCGCGATCTTCGCGCGCAGCGGATCGAGCACCTCGGCGAGCAGCGACGCCATGCCGACCGTTTCGGTTTCGGCGAGGCGCTTGGTCGAGCGCAGCTTGATGTAATCGGTGAGGTCCTTGACCAGCGCTTCGAGCGACGACGCGGAATTCTGCAGCCGCCGGATCGTCTTCAGGTTGGCGTCGGACTGCGGCCGCGCGAGCAGGATCTCGATCGAACCGCAGATCGCCTGCAGCGGCGTGCGCAGTTCATGGCTGACCATTCCGAGGAACGCGTTCTTCGCCTCGATCATCTCGAACGCGCGATCGGATGCCTTGCGCTCCGCATCGAGCGCGGCGTCCTGTCGTTCGAGCAGGGCGTCGCGCGTGCGCATCGTATAGAACAGCAGCAGGAACAGCGCGCACAGGATCACGCCGAGGATGATGCCGAGCGACACGATCGCCCGCTGCTTTTCCTTCAGCTGATGGAACGTGAAATCGCGCTGCGCCATCTCGATCGCGCGGAAGTAGTTCGCAAGGCCGTTGACCTTCGGCCAGTACGCGTTGACGTCGTCGATCACGTGCGGCGCAACGTTCGGTGCGTCGCGCAGCAGCGGCACGTCGTGCTTCAGGCGCGCCATGAATGCGCCGAGCACCGCGATTTCCGCGCGCGCGCGCGGGATGCGCAGCCAGTATTCGGACACTTCAGACGGCCGCTGCAGGAACCCGAACGACACCGACAGGCTGTCGAGCTGGATCTGCACGTGGTCGAAGTCGTCGTCCACGTGCGTCGAGTAGAGGATCAGCTGGCGGTCGAAGCGCGTGTAGGCGTTCCGGTATTGCGCGGCCGTCCAGAACACGCCTTCGCGCGGTCCTTCCAGCACGCCCTCGTTGACCGAGGTCGCGAGCAGGTCCCACAGCAGGAATGCCCATGCGGCGAATCCCAGGATCCACAACGATCCCAGGATGAGGATGATCTTTCTGTTCTTCCACCGCCCGCGCATCATGTCGCGCGTTTACTTCACGGTCAGGCCGATGATCTGCCATGCGAACTTGGCTTCGCCGAGCGGCGTCTTCAGCTCGTCGGGATACTGGTCGCGCGGATACATGATCCACAGCGGGCCGTAGTTGTCGTTGCCGAGCACCTTGCCGTTCATCGTGCGTGCGAGGATCACGCCGTACTTGTCGGCGTCCGACACGGGGATCGTGAACGTGTATTCGTCGATGCAGCGGAACTCGATCTGCGTGCCGTGCGCGTCGACGGTCTTCAGCACGTCGGACAGGCGCGGGCCGGTGAAGGTCGCTTTCGGTGTCCAGCTCGTCGACGTGACGATCGTGTGCTGCGGCAGTGCCATCAGCGCCTGCTCGGTAAAGACGAACGTCGTCTTGCCGGGCTGGTTGCTGCGGCCGATCTTGCCGTCGACGGTGAACGTGAACGACGCGGCCCAGCTCGCGGCGGCCATGCCGAGCAGGCCGGCCGTGATCAGGGTCTTGATCCAGAGGGTCGAAATTCGCATGTGTTTCCCTTTTTCGTGTTCGTGTGGTGGCCGGTTCTCGTCGTGGTCTCAGCTCGCGGCGGCGGCCGTGGCCACCGGCTGCGTGATCTTCAGTTCGCGCGCGACTTCGGCGAACAGGATCGGCAGGCGCACCGGCTTTTCCTCGCAGCGCGCGTTGTAGTGCGACACGATGTGCGCGATCTCGTCCTCGCTCGCTTCGCCGGTGGAGATCTTGCCGGTCAGCAGGAAGATCGGCGCGCCGCCGTTCTCGCTCGAGCGGATGCCGCGCACGAGCTCGGCGGCCGTCTGGTCGCCGAGCATCCAGTCGAGGATGTAGCCGTCGAAATCCTCGACTTCCAGCGCCTTGCGGAACGACGCGCCGTCATGGTACGGAATCGCGTTCACGCCTTTTTCGATGAAGTATTCGCACACGGTCTCGGCGACGTCCCGCGAATCGTCGACCACCGCGATCCGCGCCGCGTACACGGTCGGCTGGCTCGAGCGCAGTTCGATGACGTCGACCGGATAGAGGCGGCCTTCGCGCGCGTGCTGGCGTTCGGTGACGATCCATTCGCCCTGCCACTGCAACGCGACGAAATCCGTTTCGGCCTGGCTGCTGGCCTTCGCCGAGATCGCCGCGCGGCAGCGGAAACGGCGCGACTCGATCACGAGCGTCGCGTCGATCATCTCGGCGGCGGCCGGCTGTGTACCCTTGTCGTCGAGCAGGATCGCGGGCGGCACGCCGAAGTGCGTCGCGATGTCCTGCAACTGCGACAGGTTCCACGGGATCAGGCCTTTCATCTTGCGCGTGACGACCGAGAAACTGAGGCCCAGCACGTTCGCGATCGTCGTGTTGTGACTGCGCGGCGGAATCCCGTTGCGCGTCAGCAGATCGCGCACCTTGGTTGCGGTAATGAGATCGACATTGGCCTGCTCGCTATTGGACATCTCGACGGGGTCTCCTGGTTTTAGCGACGAAGAGCATATTCAAAAGTGACGCGATACGCAAACTTTGAAATCGCGAATCACCTTGACATGCCATTTTTCTCCATTATTATTGCTCACCACGTCACTATTGTTTGCCGCGTCAGGTTGAGGCGCCGGTGTCGACAACGGTCGGCCCAGCGAAAAGCGGCAGCCCGCGCGTGACTGAACGATACGAAGAGAGCCTGAGAGAGCCGTGGACCGCGTGTCGGCGTGGGTGAATTGTATTCGCCCCGCCGCGCGCGAGCCGGGTACGCGCTCGCGGGGTGAGATAGCGCGAAGCAGTGCGGCGCAAATAAATCGAGGGAAAAGTAAAAATGGTTCGCCGTTTTCTGGCACCGGGGCTGCTGTTGTTGCTGTTGGCCGCGTGCGCGCAGGATCCGTCCGTCACCGGCAACACGGTGCGGATCTGCGATGACACCGGGTGTTCCTATCGCCCTAAAGATCAGGTCTCCTATCAAAAAAGGGACGATTCCGACGATCGCGAGGATCCTCGCATCGTTTCATTGAAGCAGGCCGCGAAGACGCAGCCGAAGGCCGCCTACGACCTCGGCCTGCGTTATTTCCGCGGCGATGGCGTGCGCCAGGACAGCTACCAGGCACTCAAGTGGATGCGCGATGCCGCCGAGCGCGGCGACCTGAACGCGCAGAAGGCGCTCGGCAGTTTCTACCTGTTCGGCCTCGAGGAGATGGGCTCCGATCCGCGCGAAGCGGACAAGTGGCTGTCGATCGCCGCGGGCCGCGGCGACAAGGAATCGAAAAAGCTGCTCGAGCTCGCCCGCAAGGCGAAGAAGGACGACGAGGACGACTGGAAATGGCGCACGCAATGGCGTGACGTCTATTACGGCTACTGGTACTCGGGCTATCCGTACTACGGCGTCTGGCATCAGACGTACTGGTACTACTGACCGGGCCGAAAGCAACGGAGGCGGCTGCGGGGAGACCACCATCGCGCGCCACGCCGGGGGGCTTATCAAAGTTCGCACGAACACATAAGCCGAACAACGACTCTATCGATCGACAACGACATGAAGACCATCCTTTCCCAACGTCTCACTCAAGGTGCGCTGGTTGCAGCGCTTTGCGCGTCCGTCGCCGGCTGCGGCGGCATGGTGACGCCCGGCGGCCAGAACGCCGGCGTCACGGGCGCTGCCGCGGGCGGCGCGAGCGCCGGTGCGGATTCGCAACTGCAGCGCTGCGCGTCGCCGCTCGGCACGATCGCGGTCGACGACGGCCGCAATGCCGACTGGTGGGGCCCGTTCGGCAGTGCGACCAAGGTGACGAGCATCGACCCGCTGTTGCGCCTGGCCGTCCAGCAGTCGAACTGCTTCGTGATCACGTCGATCGGCAACCAGAAGAGCGATGCGCGCCTGTCGCGCATCACGCAGCTGCAGCGCAACTCGGGCGAATACCGTGCGGGTTCGAAGCAGCACAAGGGCCAGCGCGTCGCGGCCGACTACTACATGGAACCGCAGATCGTGATCAACGATTCGCCGATCGGCGGCATCGGCAGCATGATCGGCGGGCTGATCGGCAACAGCGCGATCGCGGCGGTGGCCGGGCATCTGCAGACGAAGGCGTCGGTCGTGACGCTGACGCTGTTCGACGTGCGCTCGGCCGTGCAGATCGCGGCGTCGGAAGGCAGCTCGACGGCGACCAACTACGGCGCGGCGCTGGGCGGCCTGGGCGGTGGCGTGGGCGGCGGTCTCGCCGGCTTCTCGACGACGCCGGAAGGCAAGGCGACGGTCGTCGCGTTTATCGACGCGTGGAACAAGATGGTCGTCGCGCTGCGCAGCTACAAGGCGCAGGACGTCAAGGGCGGCCTTGGCCGCGGTGGTCAATTGCAGGTCAACTGACGTTCCGGGCCGGCGCTGCATGTCCTGACGTGCAGCACTGGTCGAACTGGGTGCATCCGGTGCATCGCGGCGTGCGTGCCAGTCTGTGCGGCACGCGCGTGAGAACGACGGCCTGGTCGGATCGAAGCGGCCGTCCAGTGGGAATCGGCAAGAGGCGGCACACCGGCGAGGCGGCGCCGACTTCGCGCATGCCTCGCCGGCGTGCCGCATCGCGCGATCAACCTTCCCGAAAAATCCCGCTATATGCACTCAACGCCGGCACCCCGCCAAGGTGCGCATACAGCACCTTCGACCCTGGCTCGAATTCCCCGCGCCGCACGTGGTCGATCATCCCGTGCATCGATTTCCCTTCATAGACGGGATCGGTCAGCATGCCTTCCAGCCGCGCACACAGACGAATCGCCTCCAGCGTGCCATCGTTCGGCAGTCCGTATTCCGGCCCGGCATAGCGCGTGTCGAGCACCACGTCCTTCTCCTCGATATCGCGCCCCAGCCCGACCAGCTCGGCCGTGTGCCGCGCGATGCGCGTGATCTGTTCATGTGTGCGCTCGGGCGTTGCCGACGCGTCGATGCCGATCACGCGGTCCGCGCGTCCGTCGGCCGCGAAGCCGACGACCATCCCCGCCTGCGTGCTGCCCGTGACCGAGCAGACCACGATGTAATCGAACTTGAAGCCAAGTTGTGCTTCCTGCTCGCGCACTTCTTCCGCGAAGCCGACGAACCCGAGTCCGCCGAGCGGATGCTCGGAACACCCGGCCGGAATCGGATACGGCTTGCCGCCCGCCTGCCGCACGCTCTCCATCGCTTCTTCCCAGCTGCGGCGAATGCCGATGTCGAAACCGTCGGCAACGAGCCGCACGTCGGCGCCCATCATTCGTGACAGCTGGATGTTTCCGACACGGTCGTACACCGGATCCTCGTAGTTGACCCAGTGCTCCTGCACGAGCACGCACTTCATCCCGAGATGCGCGGCGACGGCCGCGACCTGGCGTGTCTGGTTCGATTGAATGCCGCCGATCGACACGAGCGTGTCGGCGCCTTGCGCGAGCGCGTCGGGGACGAGGTATTCGAGCTTGCGCGTCTTGTTGCCGCCGAAAGCGAGGCCGCTGTTGCAGTCCTCGCGCTTCGCATACAGCTCGACCTTGCCGCCGAGGTGCGCGCTCAGACGCCTGAGCGGCTGGATCGGCGTCGGGCCGAACGTGAGCGGATAGCGGGGGAAACGTTGCAGGTTCATCGACAAGCTCCGAAAGGCTGTGGGCGGGAATTCGCATCGGACGGGGGCGGCCGGCGCGCCGTGTCCCAATGGAAAAATGATAGGCAGGACGGCGCGAAATGAGCTTGCGAAATTAATAACGAGGGCCTACGTTGTCGATGAGATGAGGATCAGATGGATAATTTTTGTTCGTAAAAAGTCCAGGAGACGCAATGAAATTAGATCGCGGCAATGCCTTGCCGGCCGCCGCCGCGCCGGTGCTCGACCGCATCGACCGCGCGATCCTGCGGCAGTTGCAGCAGGACGCGTCGATCTCGAACGTGAGCCTCGCCGCGAAGGTGAAGCTGAGCGCGCCGGCGTGCCTGCGGCGCGTCGAACGGTTGAAGGAGATGGGGCTGATTCGCAGTATCGTCGCGCTGCTCGACCCGAAGCCGCTGGGTGCCGGGATGCTGGTCGTGATCGGCTTCGTACTCGATCGTTCGACGCCGGAGGCGTTCGCCGAATTCGAGAAGGCCGCGCAGAAGGTGTCGGGGTGTGTCGAATGTCACGTGGTAACCGGCGAATTCGACTACTTCATGCTGGTCCGCACGCGCGACAACGAGAGCTTCAACCGCTTGCACGCGGAACAACTGCTGTACCTGCCCGGTGTGCGGCAGGTGCGTTCGTTCATGGTGCTCAAGGAGATTCTGTCCACGCACGCACTGCCGGTGTAGCGCATCGCGATGTGGTCGGCCGCGCAGGCTGCGTTGACGGCATGCGGGCCGGGAACGCGCCGCCTCGCAGGGCAGCTCCGTCGAGAAAACGACTGGCGTGCCGCGCTCTGCGTTGCCGCGTCGCCGCGCCCGTCCGCCGCCGCGTCGCTGCGTCGCCGCGTTGCCGCGCGTGATGCTCGCATCGTCACGACGCCGCGCGGCACGATCGCGTATGCTCGTCCCGTCAGCGGCGACGGCGGCTGCCGTAGCCGGATCAATCGTGTAACGACCGATCAATGAGCGAGGGCATGATGGCTAGACAGACGATGGCGGAATACCTGGCGAAGACGCTGGCGGCAGCGGGCGTCGAGCGCATCTGGGGTGTGACGGGCGACAGCCTGAACGGGCTGTCGTTCAGCCTGAGCCAGATCGGCTCGATCCGCTGGATGCATACGCGGCACGAGGAAAGCGCCGCGTTCGCGGCCGGCGCCGATGCCGCGTCGACCGGCCGGCTCGCGGTGTGCGCGGGCAGCTGCGGCCCCGGCAACCTGCACCTGATCAACGGCCTCTACGACTGCCATCGCAATCACCAGCCGGTGCTGGCGATCGCCGCGCACATCCCGTCGACCGAGATCGGCCTCGGCTACTTCCAGGAAACCCATCCGCAGGAGCTGTTCCGCGAGTGCAGTCATTTCGCGGAACTCGTGACCAACGCATCGCAGTTCCCGCGCGTGCTCGCGCGCGCGATGCGCACCGCGATCGAGGAGCGCGGCGTCGCGGTGATCGTGCTGCCGGGCGACATCGCGCTCGGCGACGGCCCGGAAGAGGCGCCTGCGTGGAGCGGCTCGGCGCCGCCGTCGATCCTGCCGGCCGACGCCGATCTCGACCGGCTCGCGGCGCTGCTCGACGCGTCGGACGCGGTCACGCTGCTGTGCGGCAGCGGCACGCAGGGCGCGCACGACGAAGTGGTCGCGCTGGCCGACACGCTCGGCGCGCCGGTCGTGCATGCGCTGCGCGGCAAGCAGTTCGTCGAATGGGACAACCCGTTCGACGTCGGGATGACGGGGTTGATCGGCTTCAGCTCGGGCTATCACGCGATGGAATCGTGCGACACGCTGCTGATGCTCGGCACGGACTTCCCTTACCGGCCGTTCTATCCGACCAACGCAAAGATCGCGCAGATCGACTGCAAAGGCTCGCAGCTCGGGCACCGTGCGCCGCTTGCGTTGGGGCTCGTCGGCACGGTGAAGGAAACGATCGCTGCGCTGCTGCCGCGCCTCACGCGCAAGACGCAGCGGCGCTTCCTCGAGAACGCGCTGAAGCACTACGCGGCTGCGCGCAAGGGGCTCGACGATCTCGCGGTGGCCGAGCCGCCGGGCCGCGCGATTCATCCGCAATACCTGACGAAGATCGTCGACGACGTCGCGGCCGACGACGCGATCTTCACGGCCGACGTCGGCACGCCGACGCTGTGGGCCGCGCGCTACCTGACGATGAACGGCAAGCGCCAGCTGCACGGCTCCTTCAACCACGGCTCGATGGCGAACGCGATGCCGCAGGCGCTCGGCGCGCAGGGCGCGCATCCGGGGCGGCAGGTCGTGTCGCTGTCGGGCGACGGCGGGCTGTCGATGCTGCTCGGCGATCTGCTGACCGCGCGCCAGCTCAACCTGCCGATCAAGATCGTCGTCTACAACAACAGCCTGCTCGGCTTCGTGTCGATGGAGCTGAAGGCGGCCGGCTATCTCGACACGAACGTCGACCTGAGCCCGACCGACTTCGCGGCGATCGCGAAGGGCGCGGGCATCTTCAGCGTGCGCGTCGAACATTCGGAGAACGTCGAGCAGGCATTGCGCACGGCGTTCGCGCATGACGGGCCGGCGGTCGTCGACGTCGTCACGTCGAAGTACGAACTGGCGATGCCGCCGAAGATCGAGCTCGCGCATGCGAAGGGCTTCAGCCTGTTCATGCTGCGCGCGATCCTGAGCGGGCGCGGCGACGAGATCGTCGAGCTGGCGAGGACCAACCTGCGGTGAAGTGGCGGAGCGGGGCGAACCGTCAGTCGTCCGACGCGTTACCTCCCGCAGCCGTCCATTCGCGCACGGCTTCGACGAACAGCCGCAGGGCGGCTGGCGGATGCCGGTTCGCCGGATAGTAGAGGCACAGGCTGTCGAATGTCTGCGCCCATTCGGGCAACACGCGCACGAGCCGGCCGTCGGCCAGATGCTCGGCGACCCGCGCGTGCGTGACCCATGCGATGCCGATGCCGGCGAGCGCCGCGTCGACCATCAGCCCCAGGTTGCCGAGCGTCATCGGCCCGTCGACGTCGACGCTCACGCGCTTGCCGTCGCGCATCAGGTCCCATCGATAGAGCGCGCCGCTTTCGAAGCGGAACCGGATGCACCGGTGGCGCGTGAGGTCCTGTGGCGTGTCCGGCGCGGGGTGCCGCGCCAGGTAGTCGGGCGACGCCACCGCGACGAAGCGGACAGCGTCGCCGAACCGCACGGCGATCATGTCGCGCGGCACGTCCTCCCGCACGCGGATGCCGGCGTCGAAGCCGTGTTCGACGATGTCGATCAGCCGCGAATCGACGACGAACTCCACGTGGATGTCCGGATAGCGCGCGACGAAGCCGGGCAGCACATGCCGGATCAGCGGGCGCGACGCGGATTCCGACGCGCTGATCCGGATCTGGCCGGACGGCCGGTTGCGGGCGGTCGCGGCGTCGTTCATCGCGTCCTCGAGATCGGCGACGGCGGGCCGCACGCGCAGCAGCAACTGTTCGCCGGCTTGGGTCAGCGCGACGGAGCGGGTCGTGCGGTTGAACAGGCGCACGCCGAGCCGCGCCTCGAGATGACGGATCGCATGGCTCAGCGCCGACGGCGACACGCCGAGGATGCGGGCCGCGCCGCTGAAGCTGCGCTGTTCCGCGATCGTGATGAAGGTCGTGAGTTCGCCGAGGCCAGTGCGCAGCATTAATGAAATTCCCTCAATAATGCATGAAATGTTACGCCGATTGTTGAGACGTATCCATCAACCTACACTCGCTTCCTCGGGCATCCCGTCAATCGTCTTCACCTTTCAGCAGGAGAAAGTCATGCAAAAGCGCATGCTTGGAAAGAGCGGCCTCGAAGTCTCGGCAATCGGGCTCGGCTGCATGGGATTGAGTTACGGCTACGGTCCGGCCACCGACAAGGCGAGCGGCGTCGCGCTGATTCGCGCGGCGTTCGAACGTGGCGTGACCTTCTTCGATACGGCCGAAGCGTACGGCCCGTTCGTCAACGAGGAGCTGGTGGGCGAGGCGGTGGCGCCGTTTCGCGATCAGGTCGTGATCGCCACCAAGTTCGGTTTCGAGAATGGCGAGCCGATGAAGGGCGTCGACAGCCGGCCGTCGCAGATCCGCGCGGTGGCCGACGCAGCGCTCAAGCGGCTGAAGGTCGACCGCATCGATCTGTTCTATCAGCATCGCGTCGATCCGAACGTGCCGATCGAGGACGTCGCGGGCACCGTCAAGGATCTGATCGGCGAAGGCAAGGTCGCGCACTTCGGGCTGTCGGAAGCCGGTGAGCAGACGATTCGCCGCGCGCACGCGGTGCAGCCCGTCGCGGCGCTACAAAGCGAATATTCGCTGTGGTGGCGCGAGCCGGAGGAGCGCATCCTGCCGACGCTCGAGGAGCTCGGCATCGGCTTCGTGGCGTTCAGCCCGCTCGGCAAGGGTTTCCTGACGGGGGCGATCGATGCGAGCACGACGTTCGATGTGACCGACTTCCGCAATATCGTGCCGCGCTTCTCGGAAGAAAACCGCAGGGCCAACGCGGGCCTCGTCGACCTGCTCGGCCGGATCGCGGCCGACAAGGGCGTGACGCGCGCGCAGATCGCGCTGGCGTGGCTGCTGGCCCGCAAGTCGTGGATCGTGCCGATTCCGGGCACGACGAAGCTGCATCGGCTCGACGAAAACGTGGGCGCGGCCGCGGTGGTGCTGACGACCGACGAACTGTCGGCGATCGAGACGGCGCTGCGCCAGATCACGATCGTCGGCGAGCGGTATCCCGCGCAGCTTCAGCAGCGCGTCGACCGCTGATCGGGCAGCCGTCGGTTGCACGGCCCGCATCGATGACGCAATCAGGGACAATCTTCACGTCGCCTTAAGTTTGCATTTCCTAGAATCGATTGATCGCCGCGCGAGCGCGGCGGACCGATTTGTTCAGGAGGATGCACGTGAAAGAACCTCGTGTCGTCGTAGCCCTGTTGCAGGCAGTCATTGGCACGTCGAAGCTGAAAGCGCAACCGCGCAAGGTTGGCCGATGATCTGGCCGAACGCGTTGCGTGTCTCGGCACTGTTCGTGCGCGAGTGGGTCGGCCGCCCGGCCGCGGTGGGCGCGTTGTGCCCGAGTTCGCGGCATCTGGCGCGCGAGATGGCCGATGCCGTGCCGGACGGCGACGGCCTCGTCGTCGAGCTCGGCGGTGGCACCGGCGCGATCACCGCCGCGTTGCTCGAACGCCGCGTCGCGCCACGGCGCCTCGTGGTGGTCGAGCGGTCGCCGGCGTTCGTGCAGCACCTGCGACGCCGCTTCCCCGGTATCTCGATCGTGTCGGGCGACGCGCGACAGCTCGAGCGGCTGCTGCCGTCCGACGCGGCGGTCGATGCGATCGTGTCCTGCTTGCCGCTGCGCACGCTGCCGCGCCAGGACGTGACGGCGATCGTCGGGCAGTGCGAGCGCGTGCTGTCAGTCGACGGCGTGATGATCCAGTTCACCTACGATTTGCGCGTGCCCGAGCGTCACCCGCTGCGCGATCCGGCATTTGTTGCCGACGCCAGCCGGATCGTGTGGGCAAATATTCCGCCCGCGCGCATCGTCACGATGCGCCGGGCCGCGATCGGACAGGCGGCGTGATGCCCACATCGTGCCGCGCTTCCTTTCATCGACCCTGCGGATGCCGTCGGCCGCGGCTCATGTCGCGGCGTCCGGCACGCGCGGCGCGGGCCGCGACGCGGCCCGCCGGATGATGCGGTCGAGCGGCGTCGCGTAGCCGCGCGCGACGGACGCGCTCAATCCGGCCGACAACACCAGATACGCGACGAGCAGCACGAGCTTGCCGTTGCCGTGCATGGTGGCGGGCGGCCACACCGTGCGCAGCGCGCCGAGCGCGATCAGGTGAAACAGGTACAACTCGTAGCTGAGCCGGCCGCTCCAGCGCAGCGGCGCGAGCGCGCGGCCCGGTGCTCGCTCGCCGCGGGCATGCGCGCCGATCAGCAGCACGGCTGTGCCGAGCGCCATCGCGGATACGCCGATCACATGGCTCTGGGCGATCGGCCACGCGAGATAGAGCACGGTCATCGCGATCGCGGTCAGCCATTGCACGGGCGCGGCCGCGAGCCGCTGCCAGCCGGCGCGTCCGGCCAGCACCGCGGTGCAGCAGCCGATCGCGATTCCGTCGAAGCACGCGAAATACGCATACAGAAACCCGCCTTCGTCGCTCGCATGCGTGAAGCGGTACACGGGCCCGATCGCGACGACCGCCAGCCAGAACGCGAACAGTCGCGCGTCGCGGCGCAGGGCGATGCACAGCAGCGGAAACGACAGGTAGAACATCTCTTCGACCGACAGCGACCACAGCACGCCGAGCGCGTAATTGACCCATCCATACGTGCCGATCAGCACGTTCATCCAGAACGTCAGCGACGCGAGATTGACGAGCCAGAACGACACGGCGACACCCTGCGGCGCGTGGTTCAAGAAGATCGGCACGCCGGTCGCCGCCAGCCCGTTGACAAGCGCGAGCAGCAGGAGCAGGCACGGGACGATGCGCGCGATGCGCGACACGTAGAACGCGCGCACGTCCACCGCGCCGAGGCTGCCCCAGCGGCGGCGCGCATTCGACGTGATCAGGTAGCCGGAGATCACGAAGAACATCGTCACGCCATAGTTGCCGTTGCGGACCACCGCGTGCACCGCGTCCCAGCCGAACATGCGCGCGACGGACGTGTCGCGCAGCGAATACGGGATGTTGAAGTGATGCAGCAGGACGAGCAGGATCGACACGCCGCGCAGCACGTCGATCCGGGCATTGCGCGGCCCGGCGCTCATTGCGGCCGGCCCGGTTGCGCGCGAGCCGGCCGCGCGGCCGGGAACGTGTCGCGTGAATGCCGCACGGTGTCGGATTGGGCGTCGGGCAGCGTGGGGCGCCAGGGGTTCAAGCAGGACTCCATCGGATCGGGATCGGGGCGACATGTGCGATGCAGGCTGGACAACCGGAAGCGGTGGAGCGTGCGTGCAATTAAAGCGCCGTCCGGCATCGAGGACGCCGGACGTCACGGTGGCACAAGTGTATCGGTGGATCGTTGGCGATTGTCCTGTCAGCGTTGACGGGGCGCACGCCGCGCAACCCGACCGGTATGTGCTGCTCTTCCGGCATGCCGTTTTTTGCACTGCAAAGCCGTTTTTTTGCACGGAATTTATGCGGCGCCTTCTAAGCTCGGGATGTGTCCAACAGCCAGGACGCCCTCCGTCCGCACCATGACCTTCATCCATCCCGTACCCGGGTGCGACATCGCCGGCCGCCAGCTGCGTGCCGGCGCGCGCACTACCGTCGTCCCGCTCCCGCCGCCGCGTCCGCGCCTGCGGTTGCCCGTCACGCTGACGGCCGACACCGGCGCGCTCGCGCTCGCGCACGCCCGGCTCGCGGCGCTGCTGCATTCCCCGCTCGGCGTGTATGTGGTCAGCGCGCGTACCGTGCGCGACGTGATCCATGTGGAATTCGACATCGCGCCGGAGAATCTCGACTTCACGCTGCACATGCTGATCGCGCAGCAGGTCGATGCCGTGATCGGTCCCGTTGCCCGCCGTCTGCGCGTGGCGACGCAGGATCGTCAGGCCGGGGAACGCTGATTGCTCGTACGTTACGGTTTGCCGCCGATTCGCCGGCCGTCGTGCTGTCCGCGGGCCGGTCGCGGCGAGCGTTTGTGCGCCGCGTCGCACGCGGCGCCGGCCCTCGACAGGGAGGATCCATGCACCTCATGGAAGAAGTGCAGACTACGCGTCCGGCAAGCGGCCGCGTGCGCGTGGCGGCGTTGCCGTCGGGCACGCAGCTTGCCATGCAGCTGCGGGTGACCGTGCGCGCGGCGGAGGTGCTGCTGCGTCAGGCGATCCGGCTGCCGGATCGCCATCAGTGGTCGGTCGACCTCGAACGTGTCGACGCGGCCGGCGGACCGCTGGCCGCCTGGGATTCGCACGTGACGCTGCGCATCGCGAAGACGTTCGCGCCGTCGGCCGATGCGAACACGCGCGCCGGCGATCCCGACCAGGTTGCGGTCGACATTCGGCTGTTTCTTCCGGAGCAGGCGTACCTGGGCGAGCAGCGCGTCGGCATCTTCGGCCGGCGGCACGGCAACCGGTTCGGGGCGACGCTGTCGGTGACGGCCGGGTCGCAATGGGGCGGCCGGCGTATCGAATGCATTCCGCCTGCCGGCCGGCATGTGCATGGCGACACGCTGGAAGCGCTCGTCGACACGGTGGCGGGCATCGTCAACGCGGCGCTGCTCGCGGCCGGCCATCCACGGCCCGGCGGTTCGTGACGGCGCAGGCGGCGCGCGCCCGACCGCGGTTCAGGCGTCGGCGGTCTGCCCGGTTTGCCGCTGCAGGTCTTCCATCAACTGCTCCGCGAGAAAGTCGCACGGCGGGCGCTTCGATTTCGTGCTGCGCGCGAGGATCAGCTCGAGCGGTGGCAGATCGGGCAGCCCGTGTGAGCGGCCGAGCATCGACAGCTGCGCGGGGATCGCGCAGCGCGCGAGCGGCGCGACCGCGAGGCCGGCTTCGACCATGCTGAGCAGCCCGAGCAGGCTCGGGCTTTCATAGGAGGTGCGGTACGGCACCTTCGCGCGTTCGAGGCTGCGGATCGCGTTCTCGCGCGCAACGCTGCCCGGCATGAACACCGCGATCGGCAGCGGCCGTTCTTCCCACACGCGCGGCCCGTTCGTCATCGCGGCCCATGCCATCGGCTCGTGGCGGATGAAGTCGCCGGTCAGCCCCTTGATGCGCGTGCCGCACACGAGATCGACGGTGCCTTCCTTGATCAGCGGCGCGAGCGCGCTGCTCGGCAGCCCCATCACCTGGATCTCGACCTTCGGGTAGGTCGCCGAGAATTTCTTCAGGACCGACGGCAGCAGCGACGACGCATAGTCGTCCGGCACGCCGATCACGACCTTGCCGGTCACTTCCGGCCGCACCACGGCCGCCCACGCCTCGTCGCGCAGCGCCAGCATTCGTCTGGCGAATCCCAGCAGCACCTCGCCTTCGCGCGTCAACACGATGCTGCGCGGTTTGCGCACGAACAGCGGCCGGCCGATCGCGTCTTCCAGGCTCTTGATCTGCATGCTCACGGCCGACTGCGAGCGGTTCACCGCTTCGGCGGCGCGGGTCATGTTGCCGGTTTCCGCGACGGCGACGACGGTGGCCAGCACGTCGTGATCGAGCATCTTCATGGGTATCAGGAAAACTGAACGTAACGATCAGCATTATGCGTTTTTATTGTTGCTGTGTGTCTGCCATAGTGACATCGAGCCTGCCGTATCGTTCGATGCGGTGCGGCCAACACGCCGGCGAGCCCGGCACGCAGCGTTGAACAGGAAGAGTGGTGTACCAATGATGGATCATCCGTTGCGCGCCGCGCTGGCCGCGGAATTGCATGCCCGGCCGTTCCTGCGGCTCGCCGAAGCCGTGTCGCTCACGCACTACGCGATCTACGCGGACGGCCAGCCCGATATCCACGAAACGCTGCTGCACGCACTGTGCCGTGACACCGGCATTGCCGTGCCGCAGGACGGTGCGACCCACTATGCGGTGCAGTCGCCGTGCGGCTGGCATCTTAAGTGGGAGCGGCACACCGAATTCTCGACGTTCACGTTCGTCGCGCCGCGTCGCGACACGGGCTATTTCGACGATCTCGCGATCGAAGGCATTCCGGCTGCGTGGTTCGCGCGGCTCGCGGGCATCCGCTTCGTCGCGGTGCGCATGGAGCTGCTGACGGGCGACGCCGCGCGGCTCGTGTGCGGTGACATGCGCCGCTGGATCGACGGGCCCGCGCTTGTCGGCAGCAACGTGCTCGGCGGTGGCAAGGTGTTTTGCGACTGGCACGTGCGCGACGACGGCTTCATGCGCTTTCTCGTCGTCGACGAGGATTTTCGCGAGGAGCAGGGCGGCCGACTGCTGCAGCGCCTGTATGAAATCGAGACGTACCGGATGATGGCGCTGCTCGCGTTGCCCGTCGCGCGCCGGATGAGCCGCGAGCTCGACGAGATCCACGCGGCGCTGCACGCATTGATGCAGCGGATGGACGCGAGCGGCGCAGACGGCGACGACACGGCGCTGCTCGTCAAGCTCACGCATCTCGCGGTGCGGGTCGAATCGCTGTCGGGATCGGGCGCACGTTTCAGCGCGTCGCGTGCGTACGAAAAGCTCGTGCTGGCGCGCATCCACGAATTGCGCGAGGAACGCATCGAAGGGATGCCGACGATCGCCGAGTTCATGGAGCGGCGCTTCGCGCCGGCGATGGAAACCTGCCGCAGCGTGTGGGCGCGTCACGAGCAGATCGCCGCGCGGATCGCGCGAGCGGTCGACCTGCTGCGCACGCGCGTGAATCTCGCGCAGGAAAAGGACGTGACGCGCTTGCTGGCCGGCATGGAGCGCACCGCGCGCAATCAGCTTCACTTGCAGCACGCGGTCGAAGGGCTGTCGGTGGCGGCCATTTCGTACTACGTGCTGTCGCTCGCGACGGCGGCGTTCAAGGCACTGCACGTGATGAACCTGCCGGTCGATCCCGAACTGGCGGAAGGCCTGCTGATCGCGCCGGTCGTCTTCGCGGTGATTCACATCACGCGGCGCACGCGTGCGCAGCTGGCGCGATCGGAGGCGGCGCACGACGGCATGCCGGTGCAGTCGGCGGCATTGAAGCAAGTTGGTTAGAACATCGAAAACATAAACAGGTAAAACAGGTAAAGGAGTGGAGATGACTTTTTCGCAGAGGCAACCGGGGTTTTACAGCGGTTTCGATGCCGCGTTCGACGAACCGGCACCGGATGAGCCGGGCGCGCCGGAAGCGCCGCGCGTGACCTCGTATCAGGCCGTGCTGCAGGAGCCGATGACGTCGCTCGTCGGGAATACGCTCGACCGGCCGGACGTCGCGGCGGTGGCGATTCTCGGGTACAACTGACGCGGGGCCGGATGCGGTTGGCGCCCGGTCGCGTGTGCGGCCGGGCGGGCTTGCTGATTGGCGTGGTGTGTACTGCTCAGTCGCCGGAGAGGTCGCCGATCGACGCGCCGTGCGGAATCTGGCCGGATGTGACCTGCCTGACGTATTCGTCCTGCGCATCCTTGATGTTCTTCGACACGTTGCCGAGGACTTTTTTCACGTAATCCTTCGCGGCGTCGGTCTGGCGTGCGACCCAGCCTTTTTCTTCGATTTCGCGCAGTTGCATGAATACCCCGTCGCCGAGCGACACGTTGTTGAATGGCGTGATCGTGTTGTGTACGAAGTTGTCGAAGAACGCGATGACTTCCGGTGACAGTTTTGGCGGGTGCACCCATGCGGTGGCCAATGCGCGCACGGTCTTGTCCGAGATGTCGTCGACTGTCCGGCGTTCGCCGAAGGTGAACTGCGGGACCTTGGAATTCGGATCCTGGCTCTTGTAGTACCAGTCTCGGCCCTTGTAGTCGGGCAAGCCGCGGCCGTGTGGGAAGACCGTGTTGTAGACGTCGGCGTCCACGGTGTTGATGAACAGGCTGTTGCCGGTGCTTTCGTGCGCGGTGCGATCGTGGACGTAACGTGCCCATGATACGAACAGCTTCTGGTGCTCGAGAAAATGCGTTTCGAGCGGGCTACTAGATTTCGGCAGCATCGCGGTGTAGGCCGCGAAGAGGTCATTAACCGTGAGATTCTTGCCGTTGACGTTGACGGTTTTTCGAAACTCGAATTCTCTCGCGAACGTGGGATTGACCTGGCGAAGTTTGGCTAGCGGTTGAAGTGGCACGCCGGCAGCCCATGCCCGATCGAGCATGTTGAGTGCGGATATGCATGCCAATTCGGCCGACTTTTGATCGTCGCCTTCTCGAAAGCCGCCACCGACATCCGACTGGCTGCCTGGATAGACGATTTCGAGCAAGTTCTTATGATCTGGCGATTTCCTCGGAGAATCTAGGTTCTTGTAAAACCGCAATTCCGTTGCCGCAACATGACCCATTCCCTCGTAGTACGTCGCGTAGATGCCTAGCTCATCGCTGCTTTTTGCGTGGGCGTTATAGAGTCGACCAATATTCGAAAGATGATCGAGGTCGTCAAGGCTTTGTCCGAATCCATCAAAAAAGAAGCTCAGGTAGATTTCTTGAACACAACGAAAACATGGTGTCGGCGGTTCAGGCGGAAGTTGATTGCTGACACTGGCGGCTCGGGCAACGCGTGATGCACCGGATGCGGAGTCAGGCTGACCGGGTGCAGCGCTTTGCGCATACGCAGTTTCGTTCGACATCCTTCCCTCGCTATCCTAGTTGGTATTCGGAATATGCGGCTTCGTCGGCAGTTCGACCCACTTGGCGTCGATTTTTCTGTCCGGCAAGAAATGAAATTCGATGTATCCGTCGTGTTTGTTTGGCAAAGAGGGAACCGGGCTATCTGTTTCGTATACGTCGTTCGGCAAATCTTTTTTGTACTGCTCCTGGGTCAGTTCGTAGACGATCTTGATATGCCATGTCTTTCTGTTTCGTGGCACGCTCATGCAACATACCGTTCCTCCGCCTCCGCCGGATTCATGTGCGTTGGAACCGCCGGCACCAAAGCCATCGATCGTGAAAAGCGCAATGCTTCGATCTGTATAGTTGTAGCCCGTAACGCGATAAGGACCGTAGCTCGTTGTCTGCGCATGCACCCACCACGCCCCGCCGAGCAGGAGCACCGCGACGACGATCGGGTTGCGAATGAGACGGCGAAGAAAATTCAGCATGTCGATGTTCCTGTCATTCGGTTCGTCGTGGACGACGCGTTGCTCGTGGTATTCGGGTTGCGCGGACCGGTCGGGTATTCGACCCATTGGGCTTCGATCTTGCGGTCGGGCAGGAAATGGAACGCGATATAGCCGTCGCGTTTGGTTGGCAGCTTCGGGACGGCAATGTCCGTCTCGTAGATTTCCGGCGACAGATTCCTGGCATCTTCTTCAGGCGTCAGGTCGTATGTGACCTTGAGGTGCCAGGTGTTCTTGTCGCGCAGCACCTCCATGCAACAGGCCATGCCTCCACCGCCGCCGAATTGACGGGCGTGCACACTGCCGTCACCGAAACCGTCGACTACGAAGTTGTACACATCCCGGTCGGTGTAGTTGAAACCCGCGACGCGATACGGCCCGTCGCGCTCGGCATGTGCCTGCATACCCCACAAGCCGCCAGCGATCGCGATCCCTATTGCAGCCACCCGACGCATTCCCCTCAACATTCGCCTCTCCCGCCACTCAACCGGCTTCGGGCTGCGCATCCACCGCCGCCGTCATTGCCTGCTGCCGCTCGGCCGCATAACCCGCCAGCGGATGCCCATCTTTTCAGAGAAAACGAGTCTTTTATATTGTTTTTCGCTGTAGTGCCAGCGGCAGCGGTACCTTCGAGAATCGCGGATCTGGCTCGGGTCAGTAGACCTTTGTCGCCGGCGTCGTTCATTGCCCGTTTTCGGATATCGTCGGCGACGGCCTTGGCAGGCCCTTTCAGAAACTTGTCGTTCGCCATCTTCTCGGCGGTGGACGCGATGTCGCTTGCCACCTTCTTGCCGGTGCCGACCGTCTGGTTGGCAAGGTCGCGGCCCATCCCGTCGTAGTACATCTTGTAGATGCCGCGCTCATCGTTTGTTTCCTCGTGTGCATTGAACAGTCGAAGGATATTCGACGGGTGATCGACATCCTTTAGCCCTTGCGCAAATCCATCAAAAAAGGAAGGATTGGTAGATTTCCTGATGGCAGCGAAAGCAAGGGCTTGGTGGTTCGGGGGGAAACTGCGCGCTGACGCTCGCTGCGCGCGATGCACGGGAGGCACCGGAGGCGGAATCGGATTGGCTTGAGTTGGCGCTTTGGGCAGGACTGGTTTCGTTCGACATGCTGCGCTCGCTATCTTAGTTTGCGTTCGGGATGTTTGCCTTGATTCGACGTTCGACCCACTGCGCCTCAATCTTTCGATCGGGCAGAAAATGAAATGCGATATACCCGCCATGCTTGTTTGGCAGAGGGGGAACGGGAATGTCGGTTTCGTAAACCTCATTCGGCACATTCTTTTGAGCCTGCTCTTTGGTCAAGTCATAGATGATCTTGATATGCCAGGTCTTTTTCCCTCGAGGGACATCCATGCAGCATACGATGCCACCGCCTCCTTGGGATTCGTGCGCATATGATCCCCCTGCGCCGAAATCGTCGATCTGAAAGCTGTAGATGCTTCGATCCGTGTGGTTATAGCTAATGACCCGATACGGTCCGTATCCTCCTGTCTGCGCATGCACCCACCACGCACCACCGAGCAGCATCACGGCGATCGCGATCGGGTTGCGAATGAGACGGCGAAGAAAATTCAGCATGTCGATGTTCCTGTCAGTCAGTTCGTCGCGCGCGACGCGTTACTCGTGGTATTCGGGTTGCGCGGACCGGTCGGGTACTCGACCCATTTGGCTTCGATCTTGCGGTCGGGCAGGAAATGGAATTCGATAGATCCGTCGTGTTTGTTGGGCAACGAAGGGACGGGGATGTCACTTTCATCTACATCGTTCGGCAAATCTATCGATAAGGACCGTAGCCAGCAGTCACCGCATGAACCCGCCATGCCCCGACAAGCAGCGGCACGGCGACCACGATCGGGTTGCGAACGAGCATCGTATCGTCCAGCGCGCCGTCGACGAGCGCGATGAGGCGCAACGGGCCCGTGTGCTCGATCCGCCGCGCGCGATGCCAGTCGCGCAGATCGTCGTGCCGCTGCTCCGCGGTCGTGCGTGGCCATTGCGTTGGCAGCGGCAACGCGCGCGCCAAATCGCGAAACAGCTTCATGGAGGCAGCGTCGCTCATGTACGGGGTGTCAGTGCGGACTTCATTTTCGCGGCGCTGCGGCAGCATTCCGAACATACGCCTTCGGGCAGGCGTGGCAGCGGATAGTCGAGGCTGTTCGGCCCCGAGAAGCAGTGGCTCCCGGCGTCACGAAACGGCGGGTTCCGGATGTGCCCGTCGTTTGTATGTTCGTCAAGATCGGCACAGTCTCGCGCTGCGGGCGAACGCGCTATAGTCGTGCGACGCCCGCCGCGAACCCTGCACGTTCGGCGGCTCATTCACGCACGTCTCCATTCCATGACCGCGCATCCCGCCGTTTCCCTTCAGCTCACCGACGCCGAACAACCGGCTGCCCGCGATTTCATCAGCCGCAAGCTCGGCGAATTCAACCACGCGATGACGGGCCGCAGCGACACGGCGGCGCTCGACGTCTACGTGACCGATCCCGCGACCGGCGAGGTCCTGGGCGGGCTCACCGGCCGAACCTCGCTCGGTCTCTTCTTCGTCGACCTCTTTTATCTGCCGGAATCGCTGCGTGGCGGCGGCGTCGGCAGCCGGCTGCTGCGCGAGGCTGAAACGGAGGCGAAGCGGCGCGGATGTGCCCGCGCGGTGCTGTACACGATTACGTTCCAGGCGCCGGATTTCTACCGGAAGCACGGGTACGAGGTGTTCGGCGAAGTGCCGTGCGAGCCGGAAGGGGCGGCGCGTGTGTTCATGGTCAAGACGCTATGAACGACGTTGCCTGACGTCACCGCGCCGGCGTCGCGCGCTCGACGATCATGTCGTATAGCGCCTGCGCCGCGGGCGACAACTGCGCGGCCCGGCGCTTGACCAGCACGAGCGTGCGCGACACCGACGGCTCGACGAGTTCGATCGTGCGGATCATCGGATATGCGTTCTTCTGGATCGCGAGCTTCGGCACCACGGCCGCGCCGAGGCCTTCGGCGACGAGTCCGAGCGCGGTCGAACTGCGCTGCACTTCGTAGAACGAATGCAGCGTCACGCCGCTCGTCTTCAGCGCACCTTCGAGCAGCCCGCGATTGCCGCTCACTTCGCCAGCGAAGATCAGCGGATGCGGCTGCAGCGCGGCCCAGCGGATCCGCCGACGCCTCGCGAGCGGGTGATCGTCGCGGCAGACGAGCACGTACGGATCATGCGTGAGGGGCACGCTGACGAGTTCGGGGTGCTGGTCGCCCGCGATGCTGATCCCGAATTCCGCTTCGCGGCGCAGCACGGCCTGCAATACCGACGCCGACGCGTGGTCGAGGATCTTCACGCGATCGTGCGGCCGGTGCCCGGAAAACGCACGCAGAATACGGGGGAGATACTGAACGCCGACCGTCGGCACGCACGCGATCGTCACGTCGCCGCGCTGGCTCAGGCCCGTTTCGCGGATTTCGGTCAGCGCATCCGACAGCTCGTTCAGCAGCCGGCGCGCCTGCGGCAGGAAACGCCGGCCGATTTCGGTGAGGGTGGTGCGGCGTGTCGTGCGCTCGATCAGCGCGACGCCGAGAAACGACTCGAGCTTGCGCAGCCGTTGCGTGATCGCCGTTTGCGTGACGTGCAGCGTGTCGGCCGCCTGCCTGAAGCTGCCGCCGTCGGCGATCGCGACGAAAGCCTGGACACCGAGCGTATCGATTTTCATCAGAAACATGAATCAATAACGATATTAAATTCATTTTACTGAAGAACGGCGAGATCGCAGAATGCGCTGCATCGATGGCTGTCGGTATTCCGGCACCGTCCACGCCGACCAGGAGGCATACCGTGACGACCCCACTCGATCAATACGCCAACCAGTACGTGCGATTCGAAGACGAACGCACGCGGCCCGTGCGCGACCTGCTGGCCGCCGTGCCGGATACGCGGATCCATACCGCGATCGACATCGGCTGCGGGCCCGGCAATTCGACCGAAGCGCTGATCGCGCGCGCACCCGACGCGACGGTTCGCGGGATCGACGCGTCGCCGGACATGATCGCGGCCGCGCGCAAGCGCCTGCCCGCGCTGCGTTTCGATCTCGCGGATGTCTCGGTCTGGGACGATCCGGGCGGCTACGACCTGATTCTGTCGAACGCGGTGCTGCAATGGGTGCCCGCGCACGACACGCTGTTTCCGTCGCTCGTCGGCCGGCTCGCGCCGGGGGGCCATCTCGCGGTGCAGATGCCCGACAACCTCGGCGAACCCGCGCACCGGCTGATGCGCGAGGTCGCCGCGGGCGGGCGATGGGCGGACAAGCTCAAGGGCGCGGCGCGCACCGAACGGTTCGACGCACGGTATTACTACGCGCTGCTGTCGCCGTTGTGTTCGCGGGTGGATGTCTGGCGCACGACTTACTACCATCCGTTGCGCGGCGGGGCCGATGCGGTCGTCGAATGGTTCAAGGGCAGCGCGCTGCGGCCGTTTCTCGCGGCGCTGGACGAAAGCGAACGCGACGCATTCGTCGCGCGCTATCGTGATGCGCTCGCTGGTCCGGACGGCTATCCGCTGCTCGACGACGGCACCGTGCTGCTGCCGTTCCCGCGCCTGTTCATCGTCGCGACGCGGAAGTGAGGCGAAAGCAGGACCGGGGCGGTGCGGCGGCCGGTCGTCGGTCAGGACAGCGGCCGCATCGATTCCGGATCGACCGTCCGGCTCTTTGCGGACTGCCCGTCACGCAGATCCTTGTACCAGAAGAGGGCGACTTCCCCGTCATTCGCGCCGTCGGCGTACAGGAAGCGGTCGTGGCCGCCGATGACGAAGCCGGCGCGCGCGTACGTGCAGCAGGCCGCGACGTTGTTCGCCTGCGTTTCCAGCCGCATGAAGCCGAACCCGCGGTTGCGCGCCCATGCTTCCGCGGCCGCCAGCAGGAACTGGCCGATACCTTGCCGCCGGCAACCGCGGTCGACCGCGAGTTCCGCGATCTCGGCCATCCCGTTCCAGCTTTCGGTGATCGCGACGAATCCCGCGAGGCGCCCGCCCGCGCTGGCGCGGAACAGCGCGGTGCCGCCGGACGCCTCGCGCGCCCAGCCGGCCGGGTCGAATCCGTAGTCCTTGCGCCGCACGGGCAGCGCGCGCAAATCGAGCAGATCCTGGTACGGCGCATTCAGCTCCCACGCGATCTCGAACGAAAAGTCGCATCCGTTCAGTTCGTCGGCGGGCAGATCGCCCGCCTGTTCGATGCTGATGTGCTCGGCTCGGTCCATGTGTCGGTGTCCTGTCTTCAGCGGGATTGCCGGGTATTCCCCCGGGGCGAGCGCCGCCGCCTTGCGGCGAGCCGGATCGCGCCCGTTCCTGATTCGAATTGCTGCGCTCGCACAATGCTTCCCTTCGCGGCGCGGTTCAACGCTCGATTATGCGGGATATCGGCGGCGACGCCGCACCTGGAACGGGTATGCAACCACGCCATGCATCGGCGCGGAACGCGAGATAGTCGGCGGTGCGTATCGAAATGATGATCGACTGCACCGACCGACATTCACCGGCACGGGAACACCATGTTGAATTCGACGCAGCGGGAAGCCGTCGGCGAAGCGTTTTCGCTCGACGCGAAGCGGCACGCAAGAACGATGACGTGGCACGCCGTCGACGCGATCGCGGATACGGGGCATCGCGTCAGCGATTTTCCGCACGCGATCGACAAGGCGGGCAATCTCGGCGACTTCGGCGACTTCGACGGCGCGCCGGCCACCGGGCTGTGGATCCTGGAAACCCGAGAACGCGCATCCGACACGGCCGTTCGGCGCGCTCTACGAAGACTGGCTGATGCGAGCCCCAGCCGAGCGACGCGCGCCGTGAGCGCGCGTCGCCGGCCGCTCGTCAGATGCTGATCGCGACCGGGCCTGCCAGCGGCGTGTAGCCGTCGTCGAAGAGGAACCACGCATCGTACTGGCCCGACGCCAGCGCGCTGTTCGCCGTGGACGAGAAGAGCAGCGAGCCCGTGCTCTTCGGCAGATACGCCCACGACTTGTAGCCGCCCTTGGTCGGCTGCGCGCCGCGCGGGTAGATGCCGACCCAGTTCTTCGGGCTGTGGCGCCAGGGCGGCACGACGTAGTCGAACCGCAGCGTGCCGTACGACGACCCCTGCGACGACAGCGCGGGCACGAACTTCCCGTTCGTATTGCCAATCGCCGAATCGGTCAGCAGCGCGCCCGCTTGCGTCTGCACGCAGCCGGCCACGCGGCGCAGGAAGTTCGGATCGTTCGCGTCGCGGATGCTCGCGTCGTACCAGCCTGCGTCGCCGTACCACGTGACGGCCTGCGTCGCGCCGGCCGGCACGCTGACCGACTGCGGCGTGTTCATGCCGTACGCGTTGTCGACGAGCTGGAACGTCGTCGGGCTCGATCCGGCGGTGTTGTCGAGCGTGATCTGCACGTTGCCGTTCTGCACGTCATAACAGAGGCTCACTTCGGCCGACGAACCGGTATTTCCCGACGCGCCGACGTTGCCACGGAACGTCTGCAGGAATCCGTTCGGCCCGTAGACCGAATAGTCGTAGCCACCGGCCGAACTCAGCGCGAGCGAATCGGACAGGGTCGTGCACGCGTTCGCGCCGGCGCCGATCGTGTATTGCCGCGGGATCGTGCTGGTGCCGTCGACCCACGCCTGCAGATGCACGCCCGCCGTGCCGGTATTGGTCATCGTCAGCGCGAGCGTCTTGCCGGACCGGTTGACCTTGCCCTGCACGAAGAACTCGTACGGCAGCCGGCATGCCGCATTGCGGCCGGTCGTTTGTGCCGGCACCGCGGTGGTGGTCGCCGGCGGGATGATGACCGTCCAGCCGTTCGGGTCCATGTTGCTGGCCGGGCTCGGGATCGCGGGCACCGTCTGGTCGGGATTCGTGAAGTCGAACGCCGACGTGAGGTCCCCGCACACGGTGCGCCGCCACGGCGTGATGTTCGTTTCCTGCAGCCCGAAGCGCGTTTCCAGAAAGCGGATCACCGACGTGTGATCGAACACCTGCGAGTTGACCTTGCCGCCTTTCGACCACGGCGAGATCACGAACATCGGCACACGCGGGCCGAGGCCGATCGGCACGTCGCCGCTGGCCGAGCCGTCGGACGCCGCGCCGCTGCTGCCGACGAATTCGGCCGCGGTCGAGACCGTCGACAGGCCTGTGCCCGCGTATGCGCTGGATGGCACGGCGGGCGGCACGTGATCGAACAGGCCGTCGTTCTCGTCGTACATCACGAGCAGCACCGTGCTGGCCCATACCTTCGGATTCGACGTCAGCACGTTGAGGACGTTGCTCACATACCATTCGCCGCCGCTCGCGGCCCACGACGGATGTTCGCAGTACGCGTAGGGCGCGGCGATCCACGATACCTGCGGCAGCGTGTCGTTCGCGACGTCCGCCTGCAACTGGCTGAACAGGCGCGTGTCGTATTCGGTGCCGCCACCCGTCGGGTCGATTTGCGTGCCGTTGAGCGCCGGCGCAAGCGGATCGTTCGCGCCGAGGTTCTGGTACTGCCTGAAGTTGAGGATGACGTTGTCACCGTAGTTGCCGTTCCACCAGAGATCCTTGCTGGAGCCGTTGTATTCGCCGTAACCGTGAGCGGCATCGAGCCCGTTGCCCTTGTCCTGATAGAACTTCCACGTGACGCCGGCTTCATTCAGCCGTTCCGGCATCGTGGTCCAGCCCGTGCCGGTCATCGTGTTGGTCGTGTACGGTGAGTAGCCGGGCACGTTGCCGCAGCAACCGGTCCACAGATACAGGCGGTTCGGGTCGGTCGGCCCGAGCATCGAGCAGTGGTAGCTGTCGCACACGGTGAAGGCGCTCGCCAGCGCGTAATAGAACGGGATGTCGTTCTGCGTGAAGTAGTACATTGTGCCGCTGGTCTTCGCGCCGGCCCAGTTGTCGTAGCGGCCGTTGTTCCATGCGCTGTGCGTGCCGTTCCAGCTGTGGTCGAGGTCTCCGTAATAGGTGTCGCCGTTCGCGCTGCCGGCCGGCGGCGACGGGTTGAACGGGAACACGTACGACAGCAGCCACGGCTGGCGCCAGACCGGATACCCGCTCGAGATCACGACGGGGCGCGGATCGCCGAAGCCGCGCGCACTGCGCAGCGTGCCGAGGTAGTGGTCGAACGACCTGTTTTCCTGCATCAGGATCACGACGTGCTTCACATCCTGGATCGTGCCGGTGACGGTTGCCGCCGGAATCGACTGCGCGCGCAGGATGCTCTCGGGCAGCATGCCGGTGACTGCCGTGGCGCCCGCGAGCTTCAGCGCATCGGCCAGGAACTGACGTCGTGTCGTGGATTTGTTTTGCATGTTCGCTCTCTGTCATGAATGGCCGGACGCCGCCGCGCTTCAAACGCCGCGCGTTGCAATGGCAGTCGCGCCGGACAAGGGCAGGTGCCCGTCAGTGGCAAGCCGTGGCGCAATGCAGGACCGGCGCGGCGGCCGGGCCCGATGCCGATGCGCGGTTCGCGGCGAGGTTGCCGGTCGCGCCGGAATCGCCATCGCCGCAACCGGCCAGCGTGCAGAGGAGTGCGATCATCAAAGCGCCGCGCCAGTGCGGAAAATGACTTTCCTTGCCGGCGGGCGGAGCGGGGTTGTCGTGACTCGATTCAAGTCGGATTCCTGAGTGATTGACGTGCGTCGTTCCTGTTCCTGCTTTCATTGCCCCTCCAGAAATGAAATGAACAGCGGAGAATAGCGCCCGTATCAGAACAACTTCATGACAGGCCATCCGCGCGCGCCGGCGACATGCGACAGCCTTGCATCGGGATTGGTCGCGACCGGATGCGTGACGTAGTCGAGCAACGGCACGTCGTTGATCGAATCGCTGTAGAAGTAGGTTCGTTCGAAATCCGACGGTGCGTAGCCGAGCGAATCGAGCCACGCGTTCGTGCGCACGACCTTCCCTTCGCGAAAACTCGGCACGCCGGTGCTGCGTCCGGTGAACCGTCCGCCCGGCGTGCCGTCGTCGGTATCGAGCTCGATGCCGAGTAGATGCTCGATTCCAAACTCGGCGGCGATCGGCCCCGTCACGAATACGTTGGTTGCGGTGACGATGCAGCAGAGATCGCCGCTCTCGCGATGACGATCGACGAGCGCGCGCGCCTGCGGCGTGATGGCCGGCCGAATCACCTCGTCCATGAACTGCGCGTGCCAGCGTTCGAGCTGCGCCCGTGGATAGCGGGTGAGCGGCGCCAGCGTCACCGCGAGATACGCGTCCATGTCGAGCGTGCCGGCCGCGTAGCGGCCGTAGTGCTCGTCGATCAGCGCCGCATGCGTGTCGTCTTCCAGCGAGCCGACCCGAGTGATGAAGCGGCCCCAGGCCTGATCGCTGTCGAGCGGCAACAGCGTGTGATCGAGATCGAACAGCGCGAGATTCCTGTGCATGTGAAAGTCCTTGTATTGCGTGGCTGCTGGCGTGCTCATGCGCCGATGAGTTTCTCGATCGCGTCCTTCGCGTTCTTCCCGTCGATGGTTGTGACGCCGTCGAGCCACTTCGACAGCACGCCCGGGTTCTTCCTCGCCCATTCCTTCGCGACCGCGACCGGATCCGCGTGATTCATGATCGGCACCATCAGCTGGTTCTCTTCGTCGGTCGTGAATTTCAGGTTGGTCAGCAGGCGGCCGACGTTCGGGCAGCGTTCGAGGTAGCCGGGCGTGACGAGCGTGTAGACCTTCGCCGAGCCGTAGTTCGGGCCGAACACGGCGTCGCCGCCTTCCAGGTACGCGATCTTGTAGTTGATGTTCATCGGATGCGGCTCCCACGCCAGGAACACGATCATCCGGTGTTCCTGCACCGCACGCGTCACCTGCACCAGCATCCCGGCCTCGCTGGACTCGACGAGCTTGAAGCCGCCGAGCCCGAATTCGTTCCTGTCGATCATCCGCTGGATCAGCGCGTTACCGTTGTTGCCGGCGCCGATCCCGTAGATCTTGCCGTCGAGCTGGTCGCGGAACTTCGCGATGTCGGCGAAGCTCTTCAGGCCCTTGTCCGATGCGTATTGCGGCACGGCCAGCGTGTAACGCGCGCCGACCAGGTTCGGCTGCGGCAGCAGGTGCACGGCGCCGGCGTCGACGAACGGCTTCACCGTCGGCGTCATGCTCGGATCCCAATAGCCGAGGAACGCATCGATCTGCGCCTTCTTCACGCCGGCCAGCACGATCGGCGGCGACGCGATCGTCTTGCTGGCTTCGTAGCCGAGCCCGTCGAGCAGCATCATCGCGACGCCGGTCGTGGCCGCGATGTCGCTCCAGCCGACATCACCGAGCGTCACCTTCCTGCAGACGTCGCCTTCGGATGCGTGAACGGGCGCCGTCGCGATCGACGCGAGCAGCATTGCGGCCAGCATCCATGCCTTCTTCATCATGTTGGTCTCCTAAGCAAGTGTTCCGGATCGGGTTGCGTGAGTGGTCCGACGATCGATCGTATTGATCGGATGAAACGAACGAACTTGGGTCTAGCCGTGCGGTTTTTCGTAACGTATATTAGAAAGCACAAATTCGCAAGTTCGCACAAAAATACAACCTGCGGCGCGTGCGAACCGTCAGCCGGACGAAAGCAGAACATGCCGGGCGGCGGTTCGGGCGGGTCGCGTTTCATCAAGTCGGTCGAAGAATGGAGGCATCGCATGATCAGTCAGATGGAAATCATCTCCCGCCTGTTGCTGGCCGCGCTGCTCGGCAGCATCATCGGCATCGAGCGCGAACGGCTGTCGTGGGCGGCCGGGTTGCGCACGCACATGCTGGTAGCCGTCGGCGCGGCGCTCGTGATGGTCGTGTCGGCGTTCGGCTTCGCGGACATCCAGAACGCGAAGAACGTGTCGCTCGACCCGTCGCGGGTCGCCGCGCAGGTCGTATCGGGCATCGGCTTTCTCGGCGCCGGGTCGATCATGCTGCGCGGCGAGATCATCCGAGGGCTGACGACGGCGGCGAGCCTGTGGGTCGTCGCGGCGGTCGGGCTGGCGGTGGGCGGCGGCATGTACATCGCCGCGATCGCTGCAACGGCGATCGTGCTGACGATCCTCGCCGGCCTGAAGCCGATCGAGAAGCGCTTCTTCGCCGCGAGGCAGCGCTGGGGCGTGCGTATCCTCGCGAGCCGCGGCGCGGTGAAGCTGACGTCGCTGCAGGCGATGCCCGGGATCGACCAGGCGCGCATCGTCCAGTTCGTCATCGAACAGGACGACGCGACACCGGACGACGACCGGATCCATGTGGTGTTCTCGAAGATGACGAGCCGCGAATTCCAGGTGGTCCGTCAATCCCTGCAGACCCTCGGCGGGGTCAAAAAGATGGAGGAGAGCGCCGCGTAGCCGCGGTTCGAATACCATTGACGTTCATTTCCAAGGACATTTCATGTGGCAAGAAGAGCGATATCAGAGGATCCGGCTTCTGTTATCGAAGATGCAGCGTGTCTCCACCGACCGGATCATGGCCGATCTGAACGTGTCGCGGGAAACCGTGCGCCGCGATCTCGTCGATCTGGAAGCGATGGGGGAGCTGAAGCGCGTGCACGGCGGCGCGGTGCAGGTGGGCGACGAAGCGCCGATCGCCGAACGCGCGCAGACGCACGTGAAGGCGAAGCAGGCGATCGCGCGCGCCGCGGCGCGGCTCGTCACGGGCTCGCAGACGCTGTTCATCGACGCGGGCACGACCACCACGCTGCTGGCCGAGGAACTGGCGAAGCTGTCCGGCCTCACGGTCGTCACGAATTCGATCGACGTCGCATTGAAGATGCGCTCGAGCGACCCCGGGCAGGCGAAGAACGAAACGATTCTGCTCGGCGGGATGATCGGCAGCCGCGCGGCCGCGACGGTCGGCGACGGGACGATCGCCGAGATCTTCCGCTATCGCGCCGATCTCGCGTTGCTGTCGCCGGTCGGCGTCGACCACGTGCGCGGCGCGACGAACTACGACCGGATGGAAACGGAAGTCGCGCGCGCGATGGTCGCCAACGCGGCGGACGTCGCGATCCTGGCCGACTTCAGCAAGCTCGGCACGAATAGCCGGATCGGCTTTTGCGAACCCGCGCGGATCGGCACGCTCGTGACGGACCAGAAGGCGGAGTCGGTCGACAGCTACCCGAGCATCAAGAAGGTCATCCGGAACATCGTGCTGTCGTGATGCGCGCGGCGGCGCGCCGCGTCATGTGAAGCGGCTGGCACGACGCGCTTGCGCCGCAGCATCGACAGTGACTGCGCCGCGGGTGCGGCCGGATCGTCGGTCGATGCCTGCACCGTCCGTTCGATCGCGCTCGCCTCGGCGCGCAGCGCTTTCACCATCGCCATCAAGTCATCGAGCCGCGCGCGCATCGCACGCGCGCTTGCCTGTTCCGCCGCCTCGCGGCGGCTCGTGTGCAGCGCAACCGGGTCGTCGTGCTCGGCACGCAACGCTGGCATGTCCATGCCACAGGCCGCACGTACGACGACGACTGGATGCATCTGTTCACGATCGAAAGCGGGAAGATCGCGACGTTTGTCGAATATCACGATACCGAGGCCGAAGCGGCGGCACATCGACCGTGACGACGCCGTATTCGCGCACGGACATCGTCATCATCGGAAGCGTGCATCGCATGCTTCGGCCGGCCGCCCCGGTCAATCGATCGCGCGCATCGCGTGGCGCAGTTCCTGGTAGCTGCGCAGGCCCGTCACGCCGAGTTCGCGTCCGATCCCGCTGAGCCCGAAACCGCCCCAGCACACGTGCGGGTAGATGAGCTGCGGTGCGTTGATCCACACGAGCCCGGCGCGCAAGCGTGCCTGGAACTGCTTCGCGATTTCCGCGTCGCGCGTCACGACGGTCGCGACGAGCCCGTAGCGCGTGTCGTTCGCGAGCGCGATCGCCTCGTCGTCGGTGCGGAACGACTTCACGCACGCGACCGGGCCGAACACCTCGTCAGTCCACAGCAGGTTGTCGACGGTCGGTTCGGCGACCACGACCGGCGCCATGAAGAAGCCGTTGCCGCCCCCCTCGGCGACGCACCCGCTGAACGCGACGCGGGCGCCGGCCGCGATGCCTTGCTCGAGCATCGCCTCCACGCGCGTGCGCTGCGCGGCCGAGATCAGCGGCCCCATCGCGACGTGTTCGGCGGAAGGCGGCGCGACGACGAGCGCGCGAACGGCCGTCTCGAACGCGGCCATGAAGCGGCGGTACACGCTGTCGTGCACAAGGATGCGCGCGGTGGCCGAGCACATCTGGCCCGCGTTCGTGAACGCACCGGCCACCGCCAGCGACACCGCGACGTCAAGATCGGCGTCGTCGCGCACGATCAGCGACGACTTGCCGCCGAGTTCGAGCGTCACGCGCTTCATGTCCTCGGCCGCGGCCTGCATGACCTTGCGGCCGGCGGCCGTGCTGCCGGTAAACGAGATCTTGTCGACCAGCGGATGCTCGGTCAGCGCCGCGCCGACTTCCGCGCCGCCGTTGACGACGTTGACGACGCCGTCGGGCACGCCGGCTTCGGCGATCAGGTCGAGCAGTGCGTGCTCGGTCGGCGACGTCAGTTCGGACGGCTTCATCACGACCGTGCAGCCTGCCGCCAGCGCGGGCGCGAGCTTCCACGCGGTCGTGACCATCGGGAAATTCCACGGCATGATCAGCGCGGCCACGCCGACCGCATCGTGAAAGCGTTCGGCCGCAACGGTGTCGCTGGGCAGCGCGACCGGCTCGGCCGCGAACAGCGCAGGGTTCTCGCACAGCTGCGCGTAGTACGCGAACGTCGCGGCGACGTCGCCGACGTCGGCGTCGGCCTCGAACGGCGGCTTGCCGCTCACCTGCATCTGCAGCGCCGCAAGGCGTTCGCGGTTGGCGTCGACGCGCGCGGCGATCGTCGCGAGCAGGCGGCCGCGCTCGGCGGGCGGCGTGTCGCGCCACGCGGCGAACGCGTCGCGCGCGGCGCGGACCGCGGCGTCGACGTGCGCGGCCGTCGCGAATTCCTGCCAGCCGATCGTCTCGCCGGTCGACGCATTGAAGATCGGCGCGCCGGCTTCAGCGGAATGCGTGTGCACGGATCGGCCGGCGATGCGCGCGGCGGGCAGCACGATGGCGGTGGCGGAAGGGGAAAGCTCAGCGGTGGACATGAACGTTTTCCTGTCGATCGGGTTAGCGGCAGGCGACGCCCGGCATCACGCAGAGCATCTCGAACGCGAGGTTCGCGCCGACGAGCGCGGTGGTGCCGGTCGGATCATACGGCGGCGACACTTCGACGAGATCCGCGCCGACGATGTTCAGCCCCTTCATCCCGCGAATGATCTCGAGACCCTGCTGCACCGACAGCCCGCCGATTTCCGGCGTGCCGGTGCCGGGTGCGAACGACGGATCGAGACCGTCGATGTCGAAGCTGAGATAGACCGGCGTGTCGCCGATGCGTTCGCGCACCTGCGTCATCAGCGGCGCGAGCGACGTGTTCCAGCATGCCTCCGCCTGCACGACCGTGAAGCCCTGCTGGCGGCACCAGTCGAAATCGTCCGCGTGGTAGCCGGTGCCGCGCAAGCCGATCTGCGTGACCTTGTCGCATTGCAGCAGGCCGTCCTCCACCGCGCGGCGGAACGGCGTGCCGTGCGCGATCTTCTCGCCGAACATCGTGTCGTTCACGTCCGCGTGCGCGTCGACGTGCACCACGGCGACCTTGCCGTACTTCTTGTGCAGCGCGCGCAGGATCGGCCATGCGATCGTGTGGTCGCCGCCGAGCGTGATCGGCCGGCAGCCGTTCGCGACGATCTCGTCATACGCTTGCTCGATGCGGCGCACCGAATCCTTCAGGTCGTACGGATTGGTCGCGACGTCGCCGATGTCGGCGACCTGCAGCGAATCGAACGGCGCCGCGCGCGTGGCCATGTTGTACGGGCGAAGCAGCACGGATTCGGTGCGGATCTGGCGCGGGCCGAAGCGCGAACCCGAGCGGTTCGACGTGCCGAGGTCCAGCGGCACGCCGACGAAGCACACGTCGAGGCCGTCGGTCGTGTCGGCCTGCGGCAGGCGCATCATCGTGGCGATGCCGCCAAAGCGCGGCATCTCGTTGCCGCCCATGGGTTGGTTCAGTTCGCGTTGCATCGGGCCGTCTCCTCTTTCTGGTGAAAAGCGATCGGCCGATGGTAGAGGAGAACGCGCACGCGAAGATCTTGAAGTCGCAACGTTTACATCGACGGCGCTCGATGCGAGTGGCGCTGCCGCATCGACGCGGCGTGACCGTCGGCGGACCGTCGGCGTCGGGTCGGATCAGCGCGCGATCGCGGGCGGCGGCGCGCGGTCGCCATCGTGGGCCGCGGCCGCACGAAACGCCGGCGCGGCCGAGCCCCATGCAGCAAGCTCGCGCTTCGTGCGCACACCGAGCTTCGCGAACGCGCGCTTCACGTACGACTCGGCCGACGCGACTCGCACGCCGAGGATGTCGGCGGTTTCCGGCACGGTCTTGCCGGAGATCAGATGCTTGCAGGTTTCGTATTCGCGCTTCGACAGCTTCACGCCGTCGGCCGCGATCCGCGCATCGAACTGCGCGAGCGGATGCACTTCGGGTGTCGGATGCGCGACGCGCCGCGCGGCGGTGGTCGACGCGTGCAGCTCGAGCAGCGGGAACAGCACGTCGCTGACGTTGCGAAAGCGGTTCATCTCGGCGAGCGTGAACGGCGGGCGGTCACGGCCGCGTTCCAGCGCGATCGAATGCTGCGCGTAGCGGGTGCCGCGCGCGAGCACGCATTCGTGGCCGATTCGCACGTCGTCGAACAGCCGCTGGCGGAATTCGCCGGGCGGAATCGCTGCGATATCGCGCACGACCAGCATCGTGCCCGTCTTGCCGCGCAGCCCCGCGAACAGCGGGTCGCTGTCGAGAAAGCGCTCGTAGTAGAGCGTCATCACGTCGGAGATCGCGGCAGTCGCGGTGCCGATGCCGCTGCTGCCGATCCATTCGCAGCGGTAGCCGGTGGGCATCGTGCCGTCGACGCGCGAACGTTCGACGTGCGCCACGTCCAGCGGTACCACGTCGTTCAGCAATTGCGTGAGACGCGGCACGAAGTGCGGCGTGCCGACCGTCTCGATCAGCTCGCCCAGCGCCTTGAACGACACGACGAAGCGGTCGGTGTCGCGGTCTGAGGGGTTCACGTTGAGCAGCATGCGGTTCCCCGGTGAAAAGCGGCCGCGATTTTAGCGTCCGAAGTCCGAAACGTCATTAGGGGGAAATGCGGTATGGCGTCCTGCGACCTGGCGCACCCCGGAAAACGCGACTTGTCCCCCCCGAAGGGGGGCATACCGGGGCAGTGTAAATGAGTAACTTTGTCTCTGCTTTTTCAATCCAGAGACGAAAGATTCAGATGACCAAACTGATCAAGGACATCCTGCCGCTCGGCGCAGGCATTGGCGAATTCACGAAGCTCGACTTCGGGATGGACGAAAGCGACTGGCGCGCGGCCGAAGGCAAGAGCGGCAGCTACCTCATCGGCTGGTGGGAAGGCAAGGTCGGCTCGGTGGAGTTTCCGGAAACGGCGGCGGACGAGGCGGTGTGGCTCGTCGAGGGCCGGATCGCGCTGACCGACGTGGAAGGCAACCGGAAGGAATTCACGCCGGGCCAGGGGTACCTGCTGCCGGCCGGTTTCGCGGGCCGCTGGGAGACGATCGAGGACGCGAAGAAGTTCTACGTGCTGCTCGAGAAGTCGTGATGTGAGCGACCGCCGCCGGGGTGTCGTCGTCGGATTGACGCGGGCCCGCCGGCGGTTGCGTTTTCGATCGACCGCAAGCGAAGTCCGTCGCGCTTTTGCCGACAGGACATATTGCGACTTGCGGTGCGTGCGCCGCAAGTCGCCATCGGCGAAATCGGCGAATGCGGCACGCCGCGCACGCTCGACCCGTGCGGGCTGCGATCACGTGGAATGGCTGGGATCATGGAAATGGAAGTCAACGAAGCAACACGGGCCGCACCGGCGCACGCACACGCCGCGCGTCGCGCACCGGTCGCACTGAGCGCCGCCGAGGCGCTCGCGAATACGAAGCTGTTCCCGTACTGGCTCGACAACCCGGCCGCACCGGCCACCGAGCCGGAACTCGTCGGCGACGCGACGGCCGACCTGCTGATCGTCGGCGGCGGCTTCACGGGGCTGTGGGCGGCCGTGCAGGCGAAGGAGCAGATGCCGCACCTGAACGTGGTGCTGATCGAGGCCGGCAAGGTCGCGCACGGCGCATCGGGCCGCGCGGGCGGGATCATCTCGACGTCGGTGATGCACGGGCTGCCGAACGCGGTGCGCGTGTTCCCGAACGACATCGCGCAGCTCGAGGCTTTCGGCCATCGCAACCTCGACGGCTTCGAGGAAACGCTGAAGCGCTACGACATCGACGCCGACGTCGAGTGGAACGGCGAGATGACGGTGGCGGTCGACCCCGAGCACATCGCGCACCTGAAGGGCGACTACGACCTGCATCGCGAATACGGACACGACGTCGTGCTGCTGAATCGCGACGAAACGCTCGAACAGTTGAACTCGCCGCTGTTCGCGGGCGCACTGTGGTCGCGCAACCGCAGCGGCATCGTGCATCCGGCGAAGCTCGCGTGGGGGCTCAAGCGCGCGGCGCTGTCGCTCGGCGTGAAGCTGTACGAACACACGCCGCTCACGAAGGTGACCGACGAAGGCGGCACGGTGTACGTGAAGACGCCGAAGGGCAGCGTGCGCGCGCCGCGCGTCGTGTTCGGCAGCGGCACGGCGAAGGTCGGCATTCCCGACATCAACCGCCGGGTGATGCAGGTGCGCGACCACGTGCTCGCGACCGAGCCGCTCACCGACGAACAGCTCGCGCGCATCGGCTGGAAGAATCGCCAGGGCGTGTACGACACGCGCACACAGCTGAACTATTTCCGGCTGACGAAGAACAACAACATCATCTTCGGCGGGCTGGTCAGCTATCACTTCGACGGCGATCCCGAGCCGCACCAGGACGGCGAGCGCGAAACCTACTACCGGCTCGCGGAGGCGTTCTACCGCACGTTCCCGCAGCTCGCCGACGTGCGCTTCTCGCACGCGTGGGGCGGCCCGATCGACTACTGCTCGCGCGGCTCGGTGTTCGCGAAGCGCTATCTGGGCGACAAGGCCGTGTTCGTCGCCGGCTACACGGGTTTCGGCGTCGCGGCGAGCCGGTTCGGCGCGTTCATGGGGCTGAACATCCTGTTCGATCGCGACAGCCCGGAACGCAAGCTCGACATCGCGAACCAGAGCCCGAGCTACATCCCGCCCGAGCCGATGCGCTGGGTCGCCGCGAAGATCACGTTCCATGCGTTCGACGGCGCGGATGCCGAAGGCGGCTGGAAGCGCGCGTGGATAAACGGGATCAAGGCGATGGGCTTCCCGATGTAGGCGACGCGCGATGTCCGCGAGCGACGCGTATGGCGCGTGCCGTTGCCGATGGCGGCGCGCGTCCGGCAAGGTTCATCGGCAAAGACGGCCGGTGTCGCGCCGGCCCGACAACGCGCTCAGGCGCAGCGGCTCGAAGCATGTTTTCGAATACCACCGATCTCGATCTCCGGCTCATCAGGGTCTTTCTCGCCGTCGTCGACGCACGCGGCATCACGGCCGCCGAGGCATCGCTCGGCGTGCGGCAGTCGACGATCAGCACGCAGCTGTCCGCACTGGAAGCGCGCGTCGGTTTCAAGCTGTGCGATCGCGGCCGCGGCGGCTTTCGGCTGACGTCGAAGGGTGAACGCTTCGCGGCCACGGCACGTACGCTGGTCGCGGCGACGTCCGAGTTCGTCGCGCGTGTGCGCGACATCGACCGCAAGCTGGTCGGCACACTGTCGATCGGCCTGATCGGGCAGGCGCCGCTCGTCGAAAACGCGCGCCTGGCCGATGCCATCGGCGCGTTCCGCAAGCGCGACCAGGCCGTCACGTTTTCGATGAAGGTCGCGTCGCCGCAGGAACTCGAGGAAAGTCTCGTCAACAACCAGCTCGATCTCGCGATCGGGTATTTCTGGCACCGCGTGCCGGGGCTCGACTACACGCCGTTGTTTACCGAGGAACAGGTGATCTACTGCGGGCGCGGCCATCCGCTGTTTCATGCGTCATGGCCGGTGTCGGCCGACGACCTGCAGGCGCACGACTGGGTATGGCGCACTTATCCGGTGCCGGAGGAGCAGTATCCGCTGCCGGAGCGGCGCGTGACCGCGAGCGCGGACAGCATCGAGGCCGCGACGATCCTGATCCTGTCGGGCGGCCATCTCGGCTATCTGCCCGCGCATTACGCGGAGCCGTTCGAGCAGCGCGGGCTCGTGAAGGCCATCGGCCGCGCGACGCTCAGCTTCGACGTGCCGCTGCATCTCGCGATGAAGCGCAGCGCGAGCGACAGGCCGATCGTCGACGCGTTCTGCGAGGATTTGCTGCGCGCGTTCAACATCAAGGCGGTCGCGCTGGCCGCGTAGCGCGGCACCTGCTCAGGCATCGATGCGTTCGACCTTGCCGACCAGCAGCCCGTACGACAGGCTGCCCGCGAGCGCCCAACCCGTCGACGTGACGTAGTTCGCGCAGATGATGCAGGTCGAGATCCTGGCCACATGCGCGGCGGCTATCGATGCGCAGCACGCGACCAGCAGCGCGCAGCGCAGGAGAAGCGGTTGGAATCGCGTAGCACGCGTCATGTGCGAAGCGCGAACGCGCGAGATGTGAACGCGTGCCGGGCAGGGCGGGTTACGTGCTTGCGCTGTCGTCGCGATATCCGCTCTTGCCGTCGAAGATTTCCTTGAGCGCGGCACGCAGCACGACCGGATCGTGCTCGCCGGGCGCGAGATGAATCACGTAATGCGTGTTGCCGTCGAGACGCGCGGCCGTGCTCTCATCGAGCTCGACTTCGATCGTGTCGCCCGTGAGGCGCACCGTCAGATCCTTCACGTGCGCGGTGAGCTGGTCGAGCACCATCACCTCGATCGACGTTTCCTCCGGAAAGCGCAGCAGCGAGAAGCAATAATTCTGCGCCGCGTCGTGGCAATAGATGTTCGCGCAACTTTCGTCGTCGTCGATGTCGGACGTTGCCGCGCCGACGGTGGCATGTAGTTCCATGATGTTTCTCTCGATGAGGGGTTATCGGGGCAGCGCGGCTTCCGCTTCAACCTCGCAGTGCGCATCGCGCGCCTTCAGCCACAACCCGAACTCGCGCATGACGTCGACGACGGGCCGCAGCCGGTCGCCGTCCGCAGTCAGATCGTACTCGACGCGCACCGGCACTTCCGGATACACGGTGCGCCGCACGAACCCGGCGTCCTCGAGCGCGCGCAGATCGAGCGTCAGCATGCGCTGCGAGATGCCCGGCATGTCGCGGCGCAGGTCGCTGAAGCGCTTCGGGCCGTCGAGCAGATACGACACGAGCAGCAGCCGCCAGCGGCCGCCGAGCAGGCGCATCGCTTCTTCCACGGAACATCCTGTCGCACTCGTTTTCATCCTGCTGAACCCCAGTTGGTAACTTTTTTGTGACTACGGCACAAACGACTGCCTTCTTCTCAGCGCTGCGCCGATGCGAGATATTAGCGCCCGCGTCGCGGCGAATCGAGAGTCGAACCACCCAACCAAGGAAACACATGAAGCTCTATCACGCTCCCGGCAGTTGCTCGCAGGCGATTCGCATCGTGCTGCGCGAAGCGGGCATCGACGCGAAGATCGTCACGGTCGACGCGCGCAAGCACCGGATCGAAGACGGTCGCGACTATTACGACGTCAACGAACTCGGCTACGTGCCGCTGCTCGAACTCGACGACGGCACGATGCTGCGCGAAGGACCGGTGATCGCGCAGTATCTCGCCGACCTGCGCCCCGACGCGGGGCTCGCACCCGCGTACGGCACGCTCGCGCGCTACCGGCTGATGGAATGGCTGAACTTTCTCGGCACCGAGATCCACAAGGGCTTCATCCCGCTGCTGTACGCGGTGCAGGCGGGGAAATACGTCGACCCGGCGCGGCAGAAGCTCGACAGCCGCTTCGCATGGATCGACCGCCAGCTCGACGGCAAGACCTTCGTCACGGGCGACACGTTCACGATCGCCGATGCGTACCTGTTCGCGCTGACGGGTTGGGGCAAGGCTGACTGGATGCGTTCGGTGTACAACGCCGACATCGACTTGAGCCGGTACACGAACCTGCGCGCGTGGTACGAGCGGGTGCGGGCGCGGCCGGCCGTGCAGCAGGTGCTGCAGGCCGACGCCCGGCCCGATGTGTCGTGATTGAAGCGCGTCGCGCGTTCAGCGCGTCAGCGTCACGAACAGATAGCCGACATACCCGGCCCCGTTTGCCAGTAACGCCCAGATCGCGAGCCCGCGCGCGCGGGCATTGACGCGCAGCCACACCGCCGCCGCGAGCGTGATGATCACGCCGGTCAGCACTTCGGGGCGCGGTTCCCACGGCGTCAGCATGATGCCGATCGCCGGCAGCAGCGTGCCCTGGAACACCATCGCGCCGGTGATGTTGCCGAACGCGAGCGTGTCCTTCTTGCGACGGATCCACAGCACGCTGTTGACCTTTTCCGGCAATTCCGTCGCGATCGGCACGATGATCAGCGACAGTAGCAGCGCGGAGATGCCGAGCAGGTGCGACACACCCTCGACGCCGTGAATGAAGCCCTTCGCCCCGCCGGCGAGCAGCGCGACACCGAGCGCGAGTTGCAGCGCGATGGTCGCCAGGTTGGTCGGCAGCCCGACGCGCGACAGGAACATCGCGTGCGGCGCCTCGGTGCCGTGCCCGGCATCGACGAGTTGCGTCGACGCGCGGAACGTCATCAGGACGTACGTCACGTAGATGCCGACCAGCATCGCGGCGAGCAGCGCGCGGACCGCCCACACGTGATGCGGAACGAACATGGCAATGGTGGCGAGTGCGAATGCGGCGATGAAGTAATTGAGGTCGCGCACGAAGCCGGTGCGCTCGGGCGCGATCGTGCCGGTCAGTCCGCGTGAGCGGATCACGGCGATCGTCATCAGGAAGGTCGTCAGCGTCGCGAGCATCAGCGGCGCGCCGAGAATCGCGCCGACGCCGATTTCCTCGTTCACGGCCGCGTTCGACGTGCCGCCCGCGAGCGCGAGCAGCGGCACCATCGTTTCGGGAAGCGCGGTGCCGACGGCGGCGAACAGCGAGCCGGTCACACCTTCCGAAATCTTCAGCCGCTCGCCGAGATGTTCGAGCGCATTCGTGAAGAGTTCGGCGGCGATCAGGATGACGATCAGCATGACCGCCAGTTCGACGAGCATCAACGTCATGCGGCACCTCCGCAGGCAGGCACGCAGGCAGTGGCGGAACGGACGCGGCGAACGAAACGCAGGGGGAAGTCTGGAAGGAACATGGGGACTCCGTGGTCGGACGTGGACGAACCATGACGCATCTGCCGACGTCCGACCAGGAACGACGCGATGCGTCGATGGTCTCGCCAGACCGATTAGGCCGAACGCGCCACGGCCGCAGGCCGAGTGTGTTGACGCGTTCGCTTTCCGGGGGATGGAAAGCAGGCTACTCCCCAAAGACGAAGGGCAGTCTAGCCGAGCTGGCCGCTTTCGGCAAGCGCGTGCGGCCATATCCATTCATGCGTGCGGTCAAGCCGTCTTGTGACGGATGCCCATGCAGTATCGGGAAGCAATCGGCATGCTCGCGCGGCGGCGTCATCCGCGTGTCACGAAACGCGGGCCGGGAAGTGAAGCGCGAAGGTCGTCCGTCCGTCGCGGCTCACGACCTCGACCTTGCCGCGATGCAGCTCGACGATCGACTTGACGATCGCGAGCCCGAGCCCGGTGTTGCGCGCCGCGCCGTGCCGCGACGAATCGATCCGGTAGAAGCGCTCGAAGATCCGCTCGATCTGTTCGGGCGCAATCGCGACGCCGCGGTTCGTGACCTCGACGACCGCGTAGCCGGGCCGGGGCGATACGGCCAGCTCGATCGTCGATCCGGCTTCCGCGTGTTCGAGCGCGTTCGAGACGAGGTTGCTGACGGCGCGCCGGAACAGTGTCGCGTCCGCGACGACCGGCGCTGCGCCGTGTACGTCGAGGCGCACGCCGGCCTCGTCGGCCAGCGCCTGGAAATACGACGCGAGCCGGCGCAGCTCGTTGCCGGCGTCGAGTTCGGCGGTCTTCAGGTGCTGCCGCGCATTGTCCGTGCGCGCGAGAAACAGCATGTTCTCGATCATCCGCTGCAGCCGTTCGCATTCCTCGATGTTCGAATCGATCAGCGCTTCGTATTCCTCGGTGGTGCGGGCACGCGACAGCGTGACCTGCGACGCGCTGATCACGTTCGCGAGCGGCGTGCGCATGTCGTGCGCGAGATCGGACGAGAACTGGGACAGCCGCACGAACGCGCGCTCGAGCCGGTCGAGCATCCGGTTGACGGACGTGGCGAGCTCGCGCAGCTCGATCGGGCCGCCGCGCGCATCGAGGCGCGCGGCCAGGTTGTGCGCCTCGATGCGCGACGTCTGCCGGCCGAGGCTCTCGACCGGACGCAGACCGCGGGACGCGACCGCGTAGCCGAGCGCGCCGACCAGGAGCGCGCCGAGCGCGGCCGCGAGCCAGATGTCGACGCGATAGCTTTCCAGCAGCGACTGGCGATCCGCCGCCGTGCGCGCCAGCGCAACCTGAATGGTTTCGCCCGACGGCAGCGTGGCGCGCGCACGGACGCAGCGCGACGTGCCGATGCCGGGCGGCGAGCACGTGAATGGGCTGGCCGCCGCGCCCGCTGCACCGGCCGGCTGCGGCCGCGCGATCACCGACGCGAGCGTATGGCCGGCTTCGTCGGTGTGTTCGACGAGCGGGCGGTTCGCGCCGTCGTAGATGCCGAGATAGACGCCCGGATGCGACAGCAGCACTTCATGGAAAACGGCCGGATCGGCGCGCACGGCGGCGGTCGAACCGCTCGCCCGCGCGAGCTGCAGGAACTGGTTGAGCTTGCCGGCGATCTCGATATCGTCGCGCCGGGTCAACTCGGCGGACAGCGAGCGATACAGGTACGCGCCGGTCAGCGCGAACACGAGCGCGGCCACGACCGCGAACGCGAGCGTCAGGCGCCGGAGCAGCGAATAGGGCGCGGGGCCGCCTTTCATGCGCGATCCTCGAGCACGTAGCCCATCCCGCGGATCGTGTGGATCAGCTTCTTCTCGTACGCGTTGTCGATCTTCGCGCGCAGGCGCTTGATCGCCGCATCGACGACGTTCGTGTCGCTGTCGAAATTCATGTCCCAGATCTGCGACGTGATGAAGGTGCGCGTCAACACCTCGCCCTCGCGTTCCGCGAGCAGCTGCAGCAGAGCGAACTCCTGCGCGGTCAGGTCGATGCGGGCGTCGGCGCGCCGCACGCGGCGCTTGATCAGGTCGACTTCGAGATCGGCGATGTGCAGGATCTCTCGGGAATTGCGCGGCACGCGCCGCAGCAGCGAACGGATGCGGGCAAGGAACTCCGCGTACGCGAACGGTTTGAGCAGGTAGTCGTCGGCACCCAGTTCGAGCCCCGTGACCTTGTCCTCGATCGCTTCCCGGGCCGTCAGCAGCAGCACCGGCGTCTGCTTCTGCGCGCGCAGCCGCCGGAGCACCTCGAAGCCGTCCAGTTCCGGCAGCATCACGTCGAGCACGACGAGATCGAAATCCTCGTGCAGCGCGAGGAACAGCCCGTCCTGGCCGTTCTCGGCCACGTCGACCGTGTAGCTTGCCTCCGTCAGCCCCTTGCGGAGGTACGACGCCATCTTGGGTTCGTCTTCGACTATCAGTATCCGCATGGTGGAGCAGGCGTTCGTGATTCCAGCCGGTCAGTGTAACGCGTGAGCTTACGGCGCAGCGCGTGCGCGAAAGATGACCGCCGGATGACGGAATTTTCATGAAGCGCGCGTGCGATGCGTCGCCGTACTTCATGAAAATTCCGTCATGTTTCGGCCATGTCGTCGTCACGCCGGCGGCGATAAGCTGCGGCCGTCTCGTATCCGGCGCGCGTCGTCGCGGCGCCGCTCCCGTTCATCCGGTCACCGTCTGCCTGATTCCGCATCCATGTCGTATTGGCGCAAATTCATCCTCGTTGTGCTGCTGGCGCTGTGCGTGCCGATCCAGTCGTTCGCGACCGTGTCGACGCAGTGCGCGGGTGCCGCCGCGCCGCATGCGGGGGCCGGTGCCGAGGCCCAGGCTGCGTCGCATGCGATGCCGAGCGCGCACGGCGAGCGGCATGAGCACGGCGACCACGCACGGCACGAGGCGCCTTGTTCCGCCTGCGGGTCCTGCTGTTTGGGCTCGGGCATGGCGGAGGTGCCTGCCGTGTCCGTTACGTCGGACGTCGGCCTCGCGGTCGTCACGTTCGCGCCGTCGACGGTCGTCGTGTCGTTCTTGACCGGCGGTATCGATCGGCCGCCGCGCCGGATTCCCGTCTAGTCCGTGTCCGCGGCCGACCGGCCGCGATCCGCAAACCGTGCCGGCGAACGCTCGACATCCGCCGCACGACTCACGACGAGAAACATCCATGCGATTGATTACTGCGGCGCTGCTTGGCGCGGCGGCGCTCGTGCCGTCGCTCGCGCCCGCGCAAACCGCCTTTCCCGATCCGGCCGACGCGGCTGCGCCGGTGCCGGACGTCACGGTGACGTCCGCGTTCGACGGCTACGTGCCGTATCAGGACGACGCAGGCCCGGGCTGGAAGCAACTGAACCGGGACGTGATGGCGCGGCCCGGGAAGGGCGGTACCACCGGACACGCGAAACCCGAAAATGCGGCAGCCGGCGCGGCCCATTCGATGCATGGAGGGGCCGCGCAATGACGAGACTTGCGATTTCACCGCGGTTCGGCGCAACCGTGCTCGTGCTGGCATTCCTCGCCGGCTGCACGACATTCTCGAAGGACGGCGGCTTCGACGCCGTGTCGTCCGTCGCATCGGAGCGCATCGGGAAGGTCGCCGTCATCGTCAGGACCGACGCCGACCGTGCAGCCGTCGACAAGCGGACGAAGGAACTGCTCGAGAAACCGCTGTCGATGGACGACGCGGTGCAGCTCGCGCTGCTGAACAACCGTGGCCTGCAGGCGTCGTACGCGGAACTCGGGCTGTCGGAGGCCGATCTCGTGCAGGCCGGCCGGCTGCCGAACCCGCGCTTCTCGTTCAGCCGCACGCGGGCCGGTGACGGCGAACTGAGCCTCGGCCGCACGTTCTCGGCCAACGTGTTCGCGCTGCTGACGCTGCCGCTCGCGACGAACATCGAACGCCGCCGTTTCGAGCAGACTCGGCTCGAAACCGCCGACGCGATGCTGAGGGTCGCGGCCGACGCGCGCCGCGCATATGTCGAAGCCGTCGCGGCCGAACAGGCCGCGAATTATGCGCAGCAGGTTCGCGACGCCGCGAGCGCCGGAGCCGAACTCGCGCTGCGCATGCGCCAGGCCGGCAACTTCAGCCGGCTCGACTACGCACGCGAACAGGCGTTCCATGCGGATGCTGTCGCGCAGCAGGCGAAGGCGCGGCAGCAGGCCGTGGCCGCGCGCGAGAAGCTCACGCGCGCGATGGGGCTGTGGGGCGAGCGCACGCGGTACGCGCTGCCCGAGCGCTTGCCCGACCTGCCGAAGGCACGCCCCGATCTGCCCGATCTCGAACGCTATGCGATGAGCAACCGCCTCGACATCCAGGCCGCGAAGCTGCAGACGCGGGGCGTCGCGTCGTCGCTCGGGCTCAGCAAGGCGACGCGCTTCGTCAACGCGGTCGATCTCGGCTACGTGAACAACTACGAGACATCCAAGGGGCACGAGCACGGCTACGAGATCAGCGTCGAGATTCCGCTGTTCGACTGGGGCGGCGCGAAGGTCGCGCGGGCCGAGGCCGTCTACATGCAGTCGGCGAACCGGCTCGCTCAGACGGCGATCGACGCGCGCTCGGAAGTGCGCGAATCGTACGCGGCATACACGACGAGCTACGACGTCGCGAAGCACTATCGCGACGAAGTCGTGCCGCTGCGCAAGACGATCTCGGACGAGTTGCTGCTGCGCTACAACGGGATGCTCGCGAGCGTGTTCGAGCTGCTGGCCGATGCGCGCGAACAGGTCGGCGCGGTCAACGGCTACATCGATGCGCTGAAGGACTACTGGCTCGCCGAAACCGATCTGCAGGCGGCCGTTGGCGGCCGGCTGCCGACCGCGCAGCCGACGCAGCCGATGCAGCCGACGCAGCCGACGCAGCCGATGCAGCCGACGCAGCCGATGCAGCCGATGCAGCCGATGCAGTCGATGCAGCCAACGGAGCCAACGGAGCCAACGCAGCCGACGCAGCCAACGCAGCCAACGCAGCCGACGCAGCCGACGCAGCCCGCGGACGCGCCCGTCGCACCCACGACCGACGCTGCACCGCAGCCGGCTTCTTCACCCGTGGCGCAACCGGCGCCCGCAACGCATCCGGAAGGTCATTGACATGGTGTCCCGTCGACAATTTCTCAGCGGCTCGGGCGCCGCGTTGCTCGGTGCGGCGATGGTCAGCAAGGCCGGCGCGGCGTCGCTGCCCGAAGCGCCCACGATGGCGAAGGCCGGCACGCAGCCGCCGCTCGTGCCGCCCAACGGCCGCCCGTACACGCCCGTCGCGACGCTGAACGGCTGGACGCTGCCGTGGCGAATGACGAACGGCTGGAAGGAATTCCACCTGACGGCCGAGCCCGTCGTGCGCGAGATGGCGCCCGGGATGAACGCGAACCTGTGGGGCTACAACGGCCAGTCGCCAGGCCCGACGATCGAGGCCGTCGAAGGCGACAAGGTCCGGATCTTCGTGACGAACCGGCTGCCCGAGCACACGACGATCCACTGGCACGGGCTGCGGCTGCCCAACGGGATGGATGGTGTCGGGGGCCTCACGCAGCCGCACATTCCGCCGGGCAAGACCTTCGTCTACGAGTTCCAGCTGGAGGCGCACGGCACGTTCATGTATCACCCGCATGCCGACGAAATGGTGCAGATGGCGATGGGGATGATGGGCATGTTCATCGTGCACCCGAAGGATCGCGCGACGATGCCGGTCGATCGCGATTTCGTCTTTCTGCTCGCCGCGTACGACATCGATCCGGGCAGCTACACGCCGCGCGTGAACGAGATGACGGACTTCAACATGTGGACGTTCAACTCGCGCGTGTTCCCGGGCATCGACCCGCTGCCGGTGCGGGCGGGCGACCGCGTGCGGATTCGTTTCGGCAACCTGACGATGACGAACCATCCGATCCACCTGCACGGCTACAGCTTCGAGGTGGCCGGCACCGATGGTGGCTGGATTCCGCCGGCGGCGCGCTGGCCGGAGGTGACGGCGGATGTCGCCGTCGGCCAGATGCGCGCGATCGAGTTCACCGCCGATCGCCCGGGCGACTGGGCGTTCCATTGCCACAAGTCGCATCACACGATGAATGCGATGGGGCATCAGGTGCCGAACCTGATCGGCGTGCCGCAGAAGGACCTCGCGAAGAAGATCGGCAAGCTCGTGCCCGACTACATGGCGATGGGCAGCACGGGCGGCGCGATGGGCGGCATGGAAATGCCGCTGCCCGACAACACGCTGCCGATGATGACGGGCACCGGCCCGTTCGGGCCGCTGGAGATGGGCGGCATGTTCACGGTGCTGAAGGTCCGGCAGGGGCTCGGCCGCAACGACTATCGCGATCCGGGCTGGTTCCGGCATCCGAAAGGCACCGTCGCGTACGAATACACCGGCGAATTGCCGGACGGTTGAGCCGCGGGCAGCATGCGGCGGCCGTGAGGATGCGGCCGCCGGTTTTCGTTTCATTCACTCAGGAGAACGCACGATGAAGAAGGAACTGGTTTCGATTACAACGGGTTGCATGCTGGCGTTTTCCGCCGCGTCATACGCGGCCGGCGACATGGCCGGCATGGATATGAGCGGCGGCGCGATGCGGGGCGCCGCCGCAAAGCACGAGATGTCGCATGGCGAGATTCGCAAGATCGACACGGGCACGGGCAAGCTGACGATCAAGCACGGCCCGCTGGACAACCTCGGGATGGACGCGATGACGATGACGTTCAAGGTGAAGGACCCGGCGATGCTGTCGCAGGTGAAGGTGGGCGACCAGGTCGACTTCGTCGCCGAGGACGAGGGCGGCACGTTGACCGTCGTCGAGCTGAAGAAGCCGTGACGCCGGGCATGACCATGAAAATCACCACGCTCGGGCGGCTGGCCGCCCTCGCCGCGGCCGGCGCGATCGCCGCCGCCGTGCCGGCCGCGGCATTCGCGCACGGCAAGCTGGAAAGCGCCGCACCGGCGATGGGCAGCGCGGTCGACACCGCGCCCGACACGTTGCGGCTGACGTTCAACGAAGACCTCGAACCGGCGTTCAGCTCGGTGAAGGTGTCGGACGCGAACGGCAATGCCGTCGCGCACGAAAAGGCGAAAGTCGATGCGTCGAATCCGCGCGTGATGACCGTCGGGATACCGAAGCTTGCGCCCGGTGCGTACACGGTGCAGTGGGTGGCGATGACGGCCGACGCGCATCGCACCAAGGGCACCTATTCGTTCAGGGTGAAGGGGTGAACGAGGGCCTCGTCGGCCTTCTGCGGCTCGTGTCGGTGGCGATCCAGAACACCGGGTTCACCGTCATCGTCGGCGCGCTGCTCGGCAGCCACTGGCTCGCGCGCGGCGAGTCGGCGTGGCAGCACGGCATCGCGCGGCGTCTCGTCGCGACGCTGCGCATCGCGTCCATCGTGTCGCTGCTCGCGAGCATCACCGCGTTCTGGGCGCACTGCGCGCTGATGAGCGACGTGTCGATGCGCGACGCCTGGCCGGCCGTCCGCGCGATGCTCGCCGGCACCGGCTTCGGCCACGCGTGGCTGGCCGGCGCGGTGTTCACGGCCGTCGTCGTGCTGCTGTCGTTGCTCCGGCGTGCGAACGACACGCGCTTTCCGTTCGCGATGTGGGCCGCGCTCGCAGGTGTCGCACTCGCGCGCAGCAACGGCGGGCATCCGGTCGACGCGGGCCTGTTCAGCGTACCGGTGTGGGTCGACTGGCTGCATCTGCTGGCAATCAGCGCGTGGGTCGGGCTCGTGTTCGTGACGGCGTTCGGCGTGATGCCGCGTCTTGCCGGCATGCCCGCGAGCGAACGCACGACCGGCGCATCGTTCGTGCAGTCGCTGTCCGATGCGTCGACGTACGCGTTGATCGTGCTGTTCGCGACCGGCGCTTACAACGGCTGGCGCGGTGTCGATACGCCCGCGAACCTGCTCGGGTCGACGTACGGGCAGATCCTGCTGTTCAAGCTCGCGCTCGTGCTGATCGCGGCGGCGCTCGGCGGACACAACCGGTTCTTCGAGATGCCGAAGCTGCTGGCCGCGCTGAAGGACCCGGCGGCCGCGACGCCGGCCGACCTGTTGCGACGGTTCGGCGCGGTGTTGCGGATCGAGGCGGTTGTGCTGGCCGGCGCGCTGATGGTGGCCGCCGTGCTCGTGTCGAGCGCGTTGCCGGGGACGGTTTAGCGCCACGGTCGGCAGGCGAAGCCGGTATCGGGAAGTCGTCGCAACCGCGGCGGTTTGGGTCAGACGATTTCCCGCTTTCCGACCGTGAGCGCGATGTCGGATTATTACATCTATCTATCTTCTGGTTACTAACAACTGTCATCGAGCGCCGCTAAGCTTTCGCGATCCTCACAACCGGGATTCCCCGTCATGCGCTCGACAATCCGCCTGTTTGCCCCGCTATTGCTGCTGCCCACGCTTGCCGCACCGGTCTTCGCCGCCACCGCCGCTCCCGTCAGTCCGAACTGCGGCGGCAGCACGACGCCGATCGCCGACATCCAGGGGCCCGGCGCGCCGTCGCCGCTCGCCGGCCAGAACGTGTCGATCGAAGCGGTCGTCACCGCCGATTTCGGCGGCACGGACGGCTTCGGCGGCTTCTTCGTCCAGCAGGCCGACGCGCAGCGCCGCAACCAGCCGGGCGTATCCGAAGGCCTGTTCGTCTATGCGCCGAAAGTGCGCGCGAAGGCCGGCGATCTCGTGCACGTGACCGGCAAGGTCGAGGAAAAATACGGGCAGACGCAGCTCACGCTGTCGGGCGCGATCGCGGTGTGCGCGAACAACCAGACGGTCACGCCGGCGACGCTCTCGCTGCCGGTCGACAACCCGAACGCGTTCGCCGCATATGAAGGGATGCGCGTGCGCCTGCCACAGACGCTCACCGTCGCCGAAAATTACGAACTCGGTCGCTACGGCAGCGTGTTGCTGAGCAACGGCCGCCTGCGCACACCGACGAGCGTGGTGCCGCCGTCGCAGGCGCAGACGCAGATCGATGCGAACGCACGCAACCGGCTGGTCCTCGACGACGGCTCGAACAAGCAGAACCCGGCGACCGTGCCGTATCCGGCGCCGGAACTGTCGGCCGCGAACACGTTGCGCTCGGGCTACACCGTGCGCGACGTCGAAGGCGTGCTCGAGGTGCGCTACGGCGCATGGCGCGTGCAGCCGCTGCCCGGCGCGGCCGCGCCTGCTTTCGACACGCGTTCGAACCCGCGCACCAACGCACCGGCGCGCGATCCGAAATCGAACCTGCGCGTCGCGTCGTTCAACGTCCTCAACTACTTCAACGGCAACGGTCTCGGCGGCGGCTTCGATGATCCGAACAACCGCGGCGCGAAGAACTACCAGGAATTCCAGCGCCAGGAAGCGAAGATCGTCAGCGCGCTGAAGGCGCTCGACGCCGACGTGATCGGCCTGATGGAAATCCAGAACAACGGCTACGGCGAACTGAGCGCGGTGCGTCAGCTCGCGGCGAAGCTCGGCAGCAACTGGCGCGTCGTCGATCCGGGCACGTCGCGCCTCGGCGGCGACGCGATCACGGTCGCGATGATCTACGACAGCCGCGCGGTCGAACCCGTCGGCCGCGCGTCGACGCTCGCGATCGACGACAAGAACCGCCAGCCGCTCGCGCAGTCGTTCCGCCGGATCGGCGGCAAGCAGGCGTTGACGATCGCGGTCAATCACCTGAAGTCGAAGAACTGCCCGGATGCCGCGAACGACGACCTCGACCAGGGCGACGGCCAGGGCTGCTGGAATCCGACGCGCACGCGCGCGGCCGCGAAGCTGGCCGACTGGCTCGCCGGCAACCCGACGGGTGTCGCAGGGCAGGGCACGCTGCTGATCGGCGACTTCAACAGCTACACGTATGAAGACCCGATCCGCCTGCTCGAATCGCGCGGCTACCGCAACCTCGTGTCGCGCTGGATCGGCGCCAATGCGTACAGCTACGTGTACAACGGCGAAGCCGGCTACCTCGATCACGCGCTCGCGTCGCTGCCGCTCGCATCGCACGTGAAGGCCGTGCACGAATGGCACATCAACGCGGACGAGCCGCTCGCGCTGCAATACACGCTCGCGTACAAGTCGGCCGAGCAGCAGAAGACGTTCTACGCGCCGGATGCGTATCGTTCATCGGACCACGATCCGGTGCTGATCGATATCGCGTTGCCGGGCAACGGGCGCTGATCGCTTATTCGAATGTCTGAAGTACGGCGTGCGACGTTGGCGCACGTCGTCGCGCGGGCGGTGCTTGTGCCGCTCGCGCTGCCTCTCTCCCCCTCGGCCGTCAGGTGCCCGATTCGCGATCGCTGTCATGCGATCCGGAATGCGTGGCGCGAATGACGGCTTCTTCATTGCGAATGCCTTCGCATTACGCATCAATGCCGCTTGGCGCACTCCGCGGTTTAATTCCAATGCCGGGTAAATAATTCCATGGCGTGTCCGGGAGATAATCGGAATCGGTATTTTTTGGACAATGCCGATTTTTATTCATTGAATCGCGCCAATCGATTCGGGATAATTAAAATGAAAGAAAAATCCTGTCGATTTGAAGGGCGTCCATGCGCAATGCGAAGTCTGGAAGCGTTGCCCAACATGCGGAAACGCAGCCGCATTCCAATAAAAACGACTCATATAACAAGCCGGGTGCGAACAATCGTGTTTTCTTTCAAATGCCAGACACTGATCGCCGTTTGCATCATAAGAGATTTTTTAATATCGGAATGATCTTTGACAACGCAGCGCAGCACCACCTATTTTTGTGATGTCGTAAATTTTGGTCATACGATAAGTCGTTGAAACTGCAAAGGGGGCGGCGTTACCCGCATCATTCTCCGCCAGCAGTTTGCTGTGTCTGTATCAAGTTCAGTCTCTCGAAGAAATCCAGTCCCCAACCGCCGTCTGCCGACCGTGCAACGCGAGTGGCGGGTATGCCTGCGCGTTTTTCGCCGGCGATGGCGGCCCGTGTGAAGCGGTATCCGACCCAAGGACAGAGATGAAACCAGACAGGAGCAGTACCGGCAGCCGCCGCGCGCGTCGCGGCTGGCCGGCCGGGCTAGGCGCATTGACCGTCGTGACGCTCGTGCTCGCGGGCTGCGGCGGCGACGATTCGTCGTCGGTCGGCGCGTCGAGCCTCGCGCAGGCCACCGCCAGCCAGCAGGCCAGCGCGCAAGCGGCGGCCGACAGCCAGTCGCCGGCGGCGAACCAGCCTTACGTCGACCCCGTCGCCTATTCGATGAACGCGACCGACGGCCTCGCGGCCGCGCAGGTCTCGGAGAAGGCGGCGGTGATGCATTACCAGTGGAAATCCGGCGGCACGACGGTCAGCTACACGACGACCACGGGCCACCTGACCGCGCAGGACGCGAACGGCAACGCGGAAGCGTCGATGTCATACGTCGCGTACACCGCGCCGAGCACGAACGGCAAGCCGCGCCCCGTCACGTTCGTCTATAACGGCGGCCCCGGATCGTCGTCGATCTGGCTGCGCCTCGGCTCCTTCGCGCCGACGCGCGTCGCCACGCCCGATCCGCTGTTCGGCAACAACTGGCCGAACTATCCGCTCGTCGACAACGCGGAAAGCCTGATCGACACGACCGACCTCGTGTTCATCGACCCGCCAGGAACCGGGCTGTCGGAAGCCGTGCTGCCGAACACCAACCAGAAGTACTGGGGTTCGGACGCGGACGTCAACATCATGCGCGATTTCATCCAGCGCTACCTGACCGTCAACAGCCGCGGCACGTCGCCGATCTACCTGTACGGCGAGTCATACGGCACGCCGCGTACCGACATGCTCGCGCTGGCGCTCGAATCGGCCGGCGTGCACCTGACCGGGATCGTGCTGCAGTCGTCGATCCTGAACTACTTCGCCGATGCGGTGGAAGCGGTGGCGATCACGCAGTCGACCGAAGGGCTGCTGCTCGAGACCGATACCGTGGCCGGCTACCTGCCCGGCTATGCAGCGGTAGCGGCGTACTTCAACCAGGTGTCGCCGGCGCCGGTCAACCCGTATCTGTATGCACTGCAGACCGAGTTGTTCACGACGCTGATCTACAACCAGTTGCAGCAGTATTCGCAGTCGTGGGTGCTGAGCCAGCTCGGCATTCCGGATGCGCTCGGCACGCCGGTGTTCCCGAGCGATGCGACGCTGAAGCTGTGGTCGCTGCCGTCGAGCCTCACGCAGCAGGCGCTGCGCGGCTACTTCAACGCGAATCCGTTCGGCACGAGCCTGCTGCCCGGCACGACGATCGGCCGCTACGACGGACGTGTGTCGTTGCCGAACTCGGATCCGCGACTGCAAGCGGACGGCGATCCGTCGGACATCCTGATCTCGCAGCCGTTCACGAACGCGCTCGCGACGCAGATGCCCGACTACCTCGGCTACACCGCGCCGAACGCGACCTACCTGCCGCTGAACGACAACATCATCCAGGTGTGGGACTTCTCGCATGACGGCCAGCCGATGCCCGACTCGATCCCCGATCTGCTCGGCGCGCTGCAGCTCAATCCGAAGCTCCGGGTGCTCGCGGAAAACGGCCTTCACGATCTGGCGACGCCGTTCTTCAACACCGAGAAGCAACTCGCGCGGCTGCAGACCGTGAAGGGCCTGAACCCGAAGCTGCAGGTGAACTTCTTCCAGGGCGGGCACATGACGTATCTGGATGACGTGGCCCGTCCGCAGATGAAGCGCGACCTGAAGATCTTCTATCAAGGCAGGCGGATTCCGACGGCGCTGACGCTGCGCACGCTGCCGCCGCCGTGGCCGGACGAGAATCCGGCCGGCACGCCGACCGGCAGCGTGCCGGGCGCGACGGCCGCGACGACGCTGGCGGTGGCACCGTAAACGACGGACTCCTTGCGAAAAGGAACCCTCTATTCATCCATTGAATGCGAGTGATCATGTCCCTAATCAACTTGATGCGGCGTATGTCTGCGTTGATCGTCCTCGGTGCCGTGATGAGCAGCGCCCATGCACTGCCGCCGCAGGCGGTGGCACCGGTGAAGCTGCCGCACGGCGGGCACGGTGTCGACGGTCCGTTCTTTCCTTCGACCCGCGTGGCGCCGGTATTGCCGTCGACCGGCGCGACGCTGCAGCAGCAGGCGCAGCGGCGCGTCGACGCCCGGCTCGGCGGCAACACGGTGCTGAGCAACGGCGCGGCGGTGACGAAAGCGCAGGCGCAGAGCAGCGGGCTGGGCTTCGTCGCGAAGCACTTCGACGAGATCGATGCGAAACACACCGGTCGCGTGACGATGAGCGATGTGCGGCAGTTCATCCAGCAGCGGCAGGTGCAGGCGGAGCAGGAACAGCAGGAGTGACGGCGTAGCGAGGTCGTGCGCAGGGTGGTGGCCGGTGCCGGCCGCTCCCTGCTGAGGCGGCCTGCTTTCAGCCCGCCGCGGCGCAAGTCCGGCCGCGGCTTTCTTCATGGAAGCTCGGTTCATGCGCAGGCAACGCGAAGCCGCGTCACGTATCACGTGATCGGTGTTCGGCTTCCCGGTGCGCGTAACGCCGCGCCGTCGCCGACGGCAACTCGCCGAACATCGCTCGGTAGTCCTGCGCAAAGCTGCTCAGGTGCCAGAAGCCCCACTTCGTCGCGGCCGACGTCACGGACCCGCCGAGCCGCAGCTCGCGGCGAACGTGATTCAGCCGGACGGCGCGCAGATAGGCGATCGGATTCAGGTTGAGCGTGTCGTTGAACGCGTATTGCGCGGTACGCCGGCTGATGCCGAGCTGCACGCACAGTTCGGCGATCGACAGCGGGCACGTCGACGCATCCTGCAGCCGCTCCTGTACCGCGTTCACGAGCGACCAGTACTTCGTCCGCCGCGTCGCGAGGGCGTCCGCGTCCGGCGCGGGCATCGTCATCGCTTCGGAAATCGCATACAGCACGGTCCGCTCGAGCAGTTCGATCCGCTCCTGCGTCGTCACGTCCTCGACCGGCGTGCTTTTCGCGGCCGCGGCCATCGTGTGGCGCAGCAGGTCGCGCAAGCGGTCCGCGACCTGGGGCGTTATCGGGATCAGCGGCGCGAAGGTACGCGCGCGCAGCGACGCGGCGAGCGTGCGCATCGCCTCCGTCGACAGCTTGTCGGGTTCGATCTCGACGTTCACGAGCACGTGCCGGTCGGGCGAATAGAACTCGAACACGGGCTGGCTCGAGAACACGTGCAGGCTGTCGCGCCCGCTCTTCTCCCCGCACATGCGTGCATGGCCTTCGAGTTCCAGCGGCACGGCCACCGCGATGCGGTCGGACGGCACCGCGCCCTGCTGCAGGATCACCTTGTCGAGGTCCTCGACCAGGAGCCGGATGCCGCCGAGCGACACGATGGACGACGAGCCATGAAACAGGCCGCCCGAGATCTGCGTGTAGTTGAGATCCCAGCCGTCGAAGATCCGCGCCTGTTCCTCCACGTCGGTGAACGCGCAGAACGCCACCGTTCGCGCAAACGGCGGGGCGCCAGAAAAATCGCTCGGATCGGCGGACGGCGTCATCGGAGTCGGGAAGGGGCGGGCCGGATCGATGCATTGTAGCCGCTGCACGAGCCGGTCAAAAACCCCGATGGCCCGATTCCCCGAAGAAACCCTCGCTTGCCGAAATCCGATAGTGAAAAGCCGGCTGGCGCAATACCTTTGGCACGAACGGAACACAACGCATCGCATCGCGCCGGCGCCGGGAGCATCCCGCTTCGTTGCCGGACGAACCGAACACGGCTGCCGGCGTGGGACCGGCGGCACACTTCTGGAGAGACGTCGATGGAGCTTCCACGTGGCGGATTCTGGCGGAACTGGGTGGGCAATCAGTCGTGCGTTGCCGCGCACATCGCGTCGCCGACCAGCGAGGCGGAGATCGCCGAGCTGGTGCATGCGGCGACGAGCCAGGGCAAGAACGTCCGATGCTCGGGATCGGGACATTCGTTCACGCCGGTCGTCGCGACGAGCGGCCTGTTGCTGTCGCTGAAGGACCACCAGGGCATCGTCGCGGTCGACGAGCAGCGAAAGCGCGTCACGGTGAAGGCCGGCACGCGGATCAACGCGGTGACGCGGCATCTGAAGGACATCGGCTTCTCGCTCGTCAACCAGGGCGACATCGATTCGCAGGCCATTGCCGGTGCGCTCGCAACCGGCACGCACGGCACGGGGGTGACGTTGAGCAATCTGTCGTCGCAGGTCGTCGGGATGCGGATCGTTCGTCCCGACGGCTCGATCATGGAGGTGAGCGACAGGCAGGACCTCGACCTGCTGCATGCGACGCAGGTGAACATCGGCCTGTTCGGCGTGGTGTCGGAGCTGACGCTGCAGGTGACCGACGCGTTCTGGCTGCACGACCGCGTGTGGCGCGAGGACTTCGAGGCGCTGATGGAAAAGTACGACGACCTCGCGGCCACGCACCGGCATTTCGGTTTCTTCTGGTGCCCGACGTCCGAAAGCCGCCACCTGTACTGCCTGCCCGACACCGCGAAGGTGTCGAACGCGAAGAAAGACTACGACGTGTGCGAAATCAAGGTGATGGACATCACCGACGAACGCACGTTCTTCGAAGGCGAGCACGAGAAGATCGCGTACAGCGCCGAGGTCTATGCGATTCACTACGTCGCGAACTTCCACGAACTCGAATACGCCGTGCCCGCCGAACACGGCAAGGAAGCGCTGCGCCGCGTGCGCGACCTGATCCTCACGAAGTATCGCGACTGCATCTTCCCGGTCTAGTACCGCTTCACGAAGGGCGATCCGGCGTGGATCAGCCCGTTCAACAATCAGGACAGCGTAACCATTTCGTGCTCGGGCGGGCCGAACGGCGTCGACTACTGGCCGTTCCTGAAGGACGTCGACGACATCCTGCGCGATTACGGGTCGCGTCCGCACTGGGGCAAGCTGCACTTCACGAACCGCGATGACGTGGATCGCTGGTTCCCGAAGGCCGAAGCATTCCGCGAACTGCGCCGCAGCGTGGACCCGGAAGGCCGTTTCCTCAACGATCATCTTCGGACGCTGTTCAGCTGAGCGGTCCGAACGAACCAGACTGGAGAGCGACGAATGAATGCCAAGATTGACGGACGCCTGGCCGGCAAGGTCGCCATCGTGAGCGGCGGCGCGGGCGGATGCGGCGGCGCCGCGTCCGAACTGTTCGCCGCGCAGGGCGCGAAGGTGGCGATCATCGACCGCGACGGCGACGCGGCCGAAACGCTCGCGTCGCGGCTGCGCGATGCCGGCTTGCAGGCGTTGGGCGTCGGCGCCGACGTGTCGAAGCAGTCGGAGGTGCAGGCGGCGGTCGACGCGGTGCGCCGGCAATATGGCAATGCGGACATCCTGTTCAATCACGCGGGCACGCTGATCGTCAAACCGTTCCTCGACATCGAGGAGTCGGAATGGGACTGGCTGATGGGCGTGAACGTGAAGAGCATGTTCCTGATGACGAAGGCGGTCCTGCCGCAGATGCTGGAAAAGGGGCGCGGCAGCATCGTCTGCACGTCGTCGATCTCGGCCGTCTGCGCGACGCCCGGCGAGGTGCTGTATGACGCGACCAAGGGCGCGTGCCACATGTTCGCGCGGGCGATCGCAGTCGAATACCGCGACCGCGGCATCCGCTGCAACGCGCTGGCGCCCGGGTTCATCCGCACGCCGCACGGGATGCGCGAGCTCAAGGATCTGCAGGCGATGGGCGTGGACGCGACCGAAGCGGCTATCGCGGTGCAGCAAGGCCGGCTGTGCGAGCCGTCGGAAGTGGCCGCGGCCGCGCTGTTCCTGGCGTCAGACGAATCGAGCTTCGTCAACGGTACCCATCTGTTCGTCGACAACTGTTTTTCCGCTGTTTAGGCCCCGATATTCGCAGGAGGCCGAAGGGCAGGCACGAATTCTCCAGGAGCGGCAGGTCCCGTCGAAGGTTCCGCAGCGATGCGGGCCTTCGATTTTTTTTGCGGGTTCGCCGCGCGATGCGTCCTAGCGGATTGTCGTAATCCTTCTATCTGAACGAATTTGCGTCTGTTGGAATGGCAATGCCGAATCACCGTTCAGCCGGCATCGCGGGGCGGCATGGTTGATGACGTCATCGAGCGCCGGTCCGGCGCTCGGCTTCGCGGGTCCGGGCAAGTCCGGCATACCAGGGTCAATCCATCACTTTCTTTTGATCAATCATCATGTTCAATCGCACTACCAGCACCGTCGCCAACGTCGATCCGGAACTCTGGACTGCCATTCAGGACGAGAACCGCCGCCAGGAAGAGCACATCGAGCTGATCGCGTCGGAAAACTACACAAGCCCGGCCGTGATGGCCGCACAGGGCTCGCAGCTCACGAACAAGTACGCGGAAGGGTATCCGGGCAAGCGCTACTACGGCGGCTGTGAATACGTCGACGTGGTCGAGCAGCTGGCGATCGACCGCGTGAAGCAGCTGTTCGGCGCGGAAGCGGCGAACGTGCAGCCGAACTCGGGTTCGCAGGCGAACCAGGGCGTGTTCTTCGCGATGCTCAAGCCGGGCGACACGATCATGGGGCTGAGCCTCGCGCACGGCGGCCACCTGACGCACGGCTCGCCGGTGAACATGTCGGGCAAGTGGTTCAACGTCGTGAGCTACGGCCTGAACGAAAACGAAGACATCGACTACGACGCAGCCGAGCAACTGGCGAACGAACACAAGCCGAAGCTGATCGTCGCGGGCGCGTCGGCATTCGCGCTGAAGATCGACTTCGAGCGTCTGGCGAAGATCGCGAAGTCGGTCGGTGCGTACCTGATGGTCGACATGGCGCACTACGCAGGGCTGATCGCGGCGGGCGTGTACCCGAACCCGGTGCCGCACGCGGACTTCGTGACGACGACGACGCACAAGAGCCTGCGCGGCCCGCGCGGCGGCGTGATCCTGATGAAGTCGGAATACGAGAAGCAGATCAACTCGGCGATCTTCCCGGGCATCCAGGGTGGCCCGCTGATGCACGTGATCGCGGCGAAGGCGGTGGCGTTCAAGGAAGCGCTGTCGCCGGAGTTCAAGGCCTACCAGGAGAAGGTGGTCGAGAACGCACGCGTGCTGGCTGAGACGCTGGTCAAGCGCGGGCTGCGGATCGTGTCGGGCCGTACGGAAAGCCACGTGATGCTGGTGGACCTGCGCGCGAAGAAGATCACGGGCAAGGCGGCGGAAGCGGCGTTGGGCGCGGCACACATCACGGTGAACAAGAACGCGATCCCGAACGATCCGGAAAAGCCGTTCGTGACGAGCGGGATCCGTCTGGGCTCGCCGGCGATGACGACGCGCGGCTTCGGCCCGGCGGAAGCGGAGACGGTCGGCAACCTGATCGCCGACGTGCTGGAAGCGCCGGAAGATGCGGCGACGATCGAGCGCGTTCGTGGCCTGGTCGCGGAGCTGACCAAGCGTTTCCCGGTCTACGGCTAAGACGCGGCTATCGGGTTCGACCGCCAACGCGGTTGAACCTCGTTCGCTGCGACGCGACGTAAAACAATCCGGCTCGCAAACCGCGAGCCGGATTTTTGTGCTGTGCGCGAATCGGTGTCGCGTCACACGCTCGGATCGACATTCGCCTCGAGTTCGCGAATGCGCGCGTCATTGCGCGTGTCCTTGAGCATCGGCGGCCCGGCGAAGGTCGTGCGCACACCGAAGCCGTACCAGATGACCATCAGTACTGCCACGAACGCGACGAGCACGTAGAGCACCTTCTCGTTCGGCGGCTGGATGCCGACGTACGCGAGCACGCAGGCGCCCACCAGCGCGAGCAGCGCGCACGGCTTCGACCAGATGCCCAGCCGGAACGGGCCCATTTCGGTCCACGTGCGCCCTTCGGCGAGCATCCCCGAGCCGATCGGCATCGCATACGAGATGAACAGGAACACGGCACTGCCCGCGCTCAACACCGAGAACGCGTCGCCGTACAGCGTGACGACGATTGCAAGCACCGCGCAGGTCCAGATCGCGGGCCCGGGCGTCCGATGATTGTGATTCACGCTGCGCAGCAGCTTCGACGCCGGCAGCCCGCCGTCGCGCGCGAACGCATACATCATGCGCGAGGTCGACATGATCGCGGCGAGCCCGCACACGTAGTTGATGAAGAACATCGCGAGCTCGAGGCACACGCGCAACGTCTTCGGAATCGGCGCGAGGATGGCTTCGAAGAAGCCGGTGCCCTGCTTCATCGCGGCGGTCAGGTCCGGCATGACCAGCACGAACGTGCACACCATCACGTAGCCGAACGCCGCGGACCAGAACACCGAGCCGATGATGCCGCGCGGCACGTTCTTCGCCGCGTCGTGCGTTTCTTCCGACGTGTGCGCGGATGCGTCGAAACCCGTGATCGTGTAGGTCACCAGCAGCAGGCCGGACAGGAACGCGAGCGGCATGCTCTGTTTCGGCCAGGCGCTGCCGTCGACGTGCGTGTAATTGGTGAAGGTGACGAGCCGATGCAGGTCGAACGCGACCGGTGAGTAGACCAGGAGCGACACGACCAGCGCGATCGTCACGACGAAGATCAGGTAGCCGGACAGGTCGGTGATCTTGCTCGCGATCCTGATGCCGCGTGCGTTCAGGATCGCCTGCGACAGGGTGATGACCGCGATGAACGCGGTCTGATGCCACCATGTCAGGCTGTCCGGACTGACGCCGAACATCGGTGCGATCAGCGTCTTGAAGAACGGATCGTAGGTGCCGAAGTTGATCGCTGCGATCACGAAGATCAGGCCGATCAGGTTGAGCCATGCCGTCATCCACCCCCATTTCTTCCCGCCGAGGATGGCGCCCCAGTGATAGAGGCCGCCGGCGGTCGGAAACGCGGACGCGATCTGCGACATCGATACCGCCACGATCAGCGCGAACAGCGAGCCGAGCGGCCAGCCGAGGCCGATCGATGCGCCGCCGGCCGCGGAAAACGCCAGCTGAAACGCCGTGATGCCGCCCGACAGAATGCAGATCACCGAAAACGACACGGCGAAGTTCGAGAAGCCGTTCATGCGTCTCGACAGCTCCTGCGCGTATCCCATCTTGTGGAGAAGGCTTACGTCACTGTCGGTGCCCAAGTCAGGCTGGATTTTCGCGTCCATGTTCGCTCCGTCACGAATGTCCTGCATGGCAGGACCGTCATCGCTGCCCGGGCCCGGCACGGCGGCCCGCTCCTGGAATTCGTCGGCGGCACGCGACGTCATGGGTGAATGACGAGTCGCTTTCCGGTCCGATGCGGGAACGTTATGAAGCCAAATCTCGCGGCGCTATCGGATTTCGGCAATGCACCTGAAACTCCGGGCGGATGCACCGTTCGGAGGCATCGCATGCCGGGTTGAAGTTTTGTAAGAAATCCGTACGGATCGCGGATGGTCCGCGCTTGTCGAACCTCGATACCAGGGGAAAAAGCGCCCGCTGGAGTGGCGTCAACCCGCGTGGCGAAGCGGGTTGACGGAAGATGCGGCTTCAGGAGACGGGCCGATGGATGCGGAACGGCGCAGTATCGAATTCATCCCGGTCACCGAATGGTACGGGACGCCCGCGCGACGCTTCACGATCCTGTTCAGCGTGAACATTCAGGTGACGGTGCTCGTGCCCGCGCGATCGCGCACCGTGCCGTCGGCTTCGTGCGCGAACGCGGGCGATGCCCGGTTACATACGGGTTGCGCTCAGACCGTTGCGGTCCGCCGCGCCGTCAGGCGATTCCACAGCATCCCGGCGCGGCTCCCGCTGCGGCAATACGCGAGCACCGGCTTCGGCAGCGCATCGACCAGCGCGCCGAACGCATCGACTTCCGCATCGCCGATCCGGTCGCGTTCGACCGGCAGATAGCGCGCGTCGAGGCCGAGTTCGCGCGCGGCGGCGGCGATTTCCTCGAATGCCGGCTGATCGGCGCTTTCGCCGTCCGGCCGGTTGCAGATCACCGCGCGAAAGCCTGCGTTGCGAATCGCCTTCAGGTCCGCCGGCGTGATCTGTCGCGATGCGGTGAACCCGGTCGCCGCCGCGTCACGGCATTGCTCGAGCGCGCGCGCGAAACACGCGATCGCGAAATCGACGTCCTGCTCCGTCGTGAAGCGGCCAAAGCTGATGCGCACCGTGCGGCCCGCGGCTTCGGCGTCGAGGCCGATCGCGGTCAACACGTGGGACGGCGCGCCGCTGGTCGAGTTGCACGCGGAGGTCGACGACACGGCGAGCGAATCGCCGAGCATGAACGGGAAGAAGCCCGGCACGTTGACCGTGAGGCTCAACGTGTGCGGGATGCGGCGTGCCGCCGCCGCGTTGTGCGTGATGCCGCCGAGCGCGAGCAGCGCGTCCTTCAGGCGTGCGCTGAGCGCCGCGATCCGCACGGCTTCGCGCTCGAGTTTTTCCGCGGCCAGCTCGCAGGCGGTGCCCATGCCGACGATCTGGTGCGTCGCGAGCGTGCCCGAGCGCAGGCCGCGCTCGTGTCTGCCGCCGTGGATCTGCGGCGCGATAAGGTCGGCGATCTCGCGGCGGACGAACAGCGCGCCGATGCCCTTGGGGCCATACACCTTGTGCGCGGACATCGACAGCAGATCGATGCCGAGCGCGCGCACGTCGATCGGTGTCTTGCCGAGCGCCTGCGCGGCGTCGACGTGCAGCAGCGCGCCGGCCGCATGCACGATGCGCGAGATCGCGCCGATGTCGGTCAGCGTGCCGAGTTCGTTGTTGACGAGCATCAGCGACACCAGGCCCGTGTCGGGGCCGATCGCCGCGGCCACGGCGTCGACGGTGATTTCGCCGTCGGCGGTGGGCGACAGGTAGGTCGCGGTCATGCCGCGCTTCGACAGGTTCGCCATCGTGTCGAGGATGGCCTTGTGTTCGATGCGGCTCGTGATCAGGTGGCGCTTGTCGGTCGCGGTCTCCGCATAGCCTTTCAGCGCGAGGTTGTTCGATTCGGTGGCGCCCGACGTCCAGACGATCTCGTCGGCATCCGCGCCGATCAGCGCGGCGACCTGCGCGCGTGCGTGCTCGACCTTTTCCTTCGCCAGCCGGCCGGCAGCGTGCGAACTCGACGCGGGATTGCCGAAGATGCCGTCGGCGCCCAGGCAGGCCGTCATCGCTTCGATCACGCGGGGATCCGCGGGGGTGGTGGCCGCGTAGTCGAGGTAGTGCAGCGGGGTGGTATCGCTCATGTCCTTCTCTGGCTCTTTCTTTTCGTAACGGGAGAAATGATACGAGGAGGAGCGGGGAAAAAGGATCCAAAATGGGTTGGCTCTTCGCTGATGCGTGGAAAAATATTCCATCGACGTTGATTTAAGTGGAATCGTCTCCTGTTGTCTCCTGGTGGCACCCGGCAACGATCCGCCGATGTCCATGAGGGATTCCCCCGGTGACGCACGCATTCGCGCCGTTTCGTCCGTGCCGCCGCACGTTCCGCGCCTCCGGCTGACGCCTCCCGCACCGATGCCCCGATTATTTGCGTTTCGCGAATGGCGCGTTCGCCGGATGTTCCATACCCGATCTGCGTGCGCGCACCTATCGTTCGGGCGTCGGCTGATTGAATTCGACGCCTGCAACCGGAAAGGCGGCCGCCACTTCCTCGCGACGCACGTCGCATCGCACACACAAGACAACGGACCTGGCTCATGCACGGACGCCCCCGGCGCGTGCAGGCGGACCGGTCCACGGAGACGGACATGAAAGCAAACGAGTGGGATACCTCCTATGAGTGGAAGGCGGTGACGCTGCTGGCGCTCGGTTTCGGGCTGGTCGGCCTCGACCGCTGGCTCATCGCGCCGCTGTTCCCTTCGATCATGAAGGACCTGCACCTGACCGCGCAGGACGTCGGCAACTGCATCGGCGTGCTCGGCCTGTCGTGGGGCATCTTCGCGGCGCTGATGGGCGGCGTTTCCGACAAGGTCGGCCGCCGCAAGGTCCTGATCCCGGCGATCATCGCGTTCTCGCTGCTGTCGGGCTTCTCGGGGCTCGCGGGCGGGCTGCTCGGCCTGATCGCGATTCGCGGGCTGATGGGCGTCGCCGAAGGCTCGTTCTGCCCGACCAGCTTCGCGGCCACCGCCGACGCGTCGCATCCGCGGCGGCGCGGCCTGAACCTCGGGCTGCAGCAAAGCGGCTTCGCGCTGTTCGGGCTCGCGCTGTCGCCGATCATCGCGACGCAGCTGCTCAACGTCGTGTCGTGGCGCTGGGTGTTCGCGCTCGTGGCGATTCCCGGGCTGATCCTCGGCGCGATCATGTTCTTCGTGATCCGCGAACCGAAGCGCGCGAGGGAGGTGGTGTCGGAACACGCGCCGGCGTCGCTCGGCCATGTGCTGAAGAGCCGCAACATCCTCGTCGCGATGGGTGCGCTGTGCTGTGCGATGACCGGCGTGTTCGTGCTCGGCGCGCTGCTGCCGCTGTACCTGACGGATTACCTTGGGCTCGGCACGCAGAAGATGGGCCTCGTGGTGTCGGCGATCGGCTTCGGCGGCTTTCTCGGGCAGTTCGGGCTGCCGGGCCTGTCCGACCTCGTGGGCCGTCGCCTCGCGAGCATCGTCGGTTTCGCCGGCACGGCGGTGATGCTCTACCTGTTCCGCGGGCTGGGTCCGCAACCGCTCGTGCTGTTCGCGGTGCTGTTCGTCGCATCGTTCTTCACGCTCGGGCTGGTGTCGCTGCTGTCGGGCCCCGTGGCGACCGAAGCCGCGCCCGTCGGCCTCGTTTCGACGTCGATCGGCGTGGTGGTCGGTTGCGGCGAGATCTTCGGCGGCGGCATCGCACCGGCGATGGGCGGCTACGTTGCCGCACACTTCGGGATCCAGAATATTCTGTGGCTGCCGATGGGGGCAGTGCTGCTCGGCATCGTGGTCAGCTTGCTGCTGCGGGAAACCGCGCCGGCCGTGCTGCAGCGTCGCGTGGGCTTGCAGCCGGAGCTGTCGGCAGGCAAGCAGCCGTAACGTACCCTCGGTCATGCTCGTGCCAGGCTGTCGGCGGGATTGACACCCGCCAGGTGACAGTGTGACGCGTTCGGCATGACCCAACCGGCCGGCAGGTGCGGTTAGACTGCCGGTTTCGCTTTCGGAAAGGGCGCGGTATGGACCGGTTTCTGAGCATCGAAGCATTCGTCAGGGTTGCGGAGGCGAGCAGTTTTGCGGAAGCGGCGCGACAGCTTGGGGTCACCAGTTCGGTCGTGACGAACCGCATCCAGCAGCTGGAGAAGTTCGTCAACGCGCCGCTGTTCCATCGCAGCACGCGCCACGTGCGCCTGTCCGAAGTCGGCGAGACCTTCTACCGCGAATGCGCCGAGGTGGTCGGGCGCGTCAACGAGCTGACCGACCAGATGCGCGAACTGCGCGCGACGCCGACTGGGCGGCTGCGTATCCAGATGCTGCCCGGTTTCGCGCTCGATCACTTCGGCGTGCCGCTCGCCGAATTCAATCGCCGCTACCCGGGCATTCAGCTCGACATCATCGTCAATGACCGTGTCGTGGACCCTGTCGAAGAAGGGTTCGACATCGCGTTCCAGATCTTCCCGCCGATATCCGAGTCGCTGATCGAGCGGCGCCTGTTCGTGGTGCGACGCCTTTTCTGCGCGTCGCCGGCCTATCTCGAAGCGCATGGTGCGCCACAACATCCGCGCGAATTGCTGCAGCACACCACGGCGCTGTATTCCGGCTATCCGTCGCGCAACCGCTGGACCCTGACGCGCGGCGACGAGGTCGTCGAGATGGAGTTGCCCGGCATGATCCGCTCGAACTCCGTGCATCTGCTGCGCGAGTATGCGCTGACGGGCGGCGGTGTCGTCTGCCTGCCCACGCTGGTTGCGAGCGACGCGCTCGTCGCGGGCCGGCTGGTGCCCATCCTCACCGATTTCCAGATCGCGCCGCTGAGCTTTGCCGCCGTTTATCCCGCAACGCAGCGACAGGCGTTGAAGGTAAAGGCGCTGGTCGAATTCCTCGTCGAATACATCGGCGACGAGTCGCCGTGGGACCGTCCACTGCTGGAGCGCGGCTGGGTTCGCTGAACGAAGCGATTATTCGCGAATCGCAAATGCCGTAGTCGCGCTCCGTTGCCTTGTTGAGGGGCGCCCTTGCCCCTAGAGTTGAATCCAACAAGCGGTTCAACTCAGGAGACAGCAATGACCGACGCGGCATTCCATACCGTCTTTGGCTCGTTCGACAGCCATACCAAGGGCGAGATCGAAATCACCAGCGGCAGCGCAAAACACTACGCCTTCTCGAACGTATTCGAGATCGCATCGAAGTCGGCTCCCTACGAAAAGGTCGTCGCCGGCAAGAACCTCGAATACGTGATCGAAGTGCTGCGGACCGACGGCCAGTCGCCTTGGTTCGCGTGCGCGCACGACGAGTTCGCGATCCAGATGGATGGCGAAGTCCGCATCGAATTCATCAAGCTCGACAACCCGCCGACCACCGGCCGCGGCACCGTGAGCGCCGGCACGCAGCCGGCGGGCCGCGAGATGGGCTACGTCGTCCTGCGCAAGGGGCATCAGGCACTGCTGCCGGCCGGCTGCGCGTATCGCTTCGCCGCCGGCAAGCCGGGCGTCGCGCTCGTGCAGACCGTGCTCGGCGAGCTGTCCGTCGAGAAGTGGGCCGACATCTGCCTGCGCTGATCCATCCGACTGCCCCATTCAAACATTCCAGGAGACACGTTATGGCCACCCTCGAGACCCTCGATCTTTCCGCTGGCTTTGCCGCCGATCTGGTGCAGGCCACGGAACCCGATGCCGTCACCGGTTACCGCCGCTTCCGGCTCGGCGAGTTCGCGTTCCAGCGCGACGAGTACTTCGTGAAAATCAGCTGGCCTGCGAAAGGCCGCACGCGCACGCATGCGATGCCCGCGGACGCGTTCCTGCGCGCGATGATGCGTGACGTCGCATGGGGTTTCTTCTACGGCTGGGTGAACTTCGATCACGTGTTCGGCACGCGCAATCACTACGGCAAGGTCGACGTCTATGCGGGCACGTTCAACGGGATCCTGAAGGAAGCCGGCGTCGACTACACCGAGACGTTCGAAACACCGACGATCATGGCGACCTTCAAGGCCATGCTGCACGACTGGACCAACGAAGGCTTCGATCCGTTCGCCGCACCCGAGGAAACCGGCACGGCATTCGGCCGCAAGCACGGCGAGAACGGCGCGGCGATCGAACGCACGCGCATCGCGACGCGCCGCATGCCGGGCCTCGAAGGCGACTCGCCGCTGCGCGACGATCTGCCGGTCAACCGCGCGTTCCTCGACGTCGGCCAGGACGAGCCTGAAGTGCACGTGAAGCCGGGCTTCGAAGGCGAACTGCACGCGTTCAACCTGTTCAAGTACCTGTCGCGTTCGGACGTGACGTGGAATCCGTCGGTCACGTCCGTGTGCGGGCGCAGCCTGTTCTGCCCGACCACCGAGGAATTCATCCTGCCGGTGTTCCACGGCAACGACCGCGTCGAATGGTTCCTTCAGTTGTCCGACGAAATCGTATGGGACATCGGCGACAAGAACACCGGCGCGCCGCGCGCGCGCATCACGATGCGGGCCGGCGACATCTGCGCGATGCCCGCCGACATCCGCCACCAGGGCTATTCGACGAAGCGCTCGATGCTGCTGGTCTGGGAAAACGCGACGCCGGACCTGCCGCAGCGATACGAGAGCGGCGAGCTGGCGCCGTATCCGATCGAGTTTTAAGCCGCACTTCAGCAAAAAATCGAGGACGATTCATGCAAACCCAACTCTTCATCGACGGCCGCTTCGTTGACGCCGTCGAGCGCGGCACGATCGACGTGCTCAATCCGCACGACGGCTCGCTGATCACGAAGATCGCCGCCGCCACCGCGGTGGACGTGGATCTGGCGGTCGAAGCCGCGACCCGGGCGTTCCCGGCGTGGTCGGCCATGGCGGCGGCCGAGCGCGGCCGGTTGCTGCTGCGCCTCGCCGACGCGATCGAAGCCAACGCCGAGGAACTCGCGCAGCTGGAATCGCTGGACACCGGCCACCCGATCCGCGATTCGCGCGCGCTCGACGTGCCGCGCACGGCAGCCTGCTTCCGCTACTTCGGCGGCATGGCCGACAAGCTGCAGGGCTCGGTGATTCCCGTCGAAACCGGCTTCCTGAACTATGTGCAGCGCGCGCCGGTCGGCGTCGTCGGCCAGATCGTGCCGTGGAATTTCCCGCTGATGTTCACGAGCTGGAAGATGGGGCCGGCGCTGGCGGCAGGCAACACGGTCGTGCTCAAGCCATCGGAGATCACGCCGCTGTCGACGCTGCGCATCGTCGAACTGATGGCCGAAGTCGGGTTCCCCGCAGGTGTCGTCAATATCGTCCCCGGCTACGGTCATACGGCCGGCCAGCGGCTCGCCGAGCACCCCGGGGTCGGGAAGATCGCGTTCACCGGTTCGACGGCAACGGGCCGCCGGATCGTCGACGCCTCGCAGGGCAACCTGAAGCGCGTGCAGCTGGAACTGGGCGGCAAGGGCGCGAACATCGTCTTCGACGATGCGAACCTCGATGCCGCCATCAACGGCGCCGCGTGGGCGATCTTCCACAACCAGGGGCAGGCGTGCATCGCGGGTTCGCGCCTCGTGTTGCATGAGCGCATCGCCGACGAATTCCTCGAGCGCTTCGTGTCGCTGGCTTCGTCGATCCGCGTCGGCAACCCGCTGGACCCGGACACCGAGATGGGCCCGCTGACGTCGAAGCAGCACCTCGATCGCGTGCTGTCGTTCGTCGACGTCGCGCGCGAGCAGGGCGGCCACGTGCTCGCGGGCGGCAGTGCGCCGCAGGATGCCGCACTCGCCAACGGCTACTACGTGCGCCCGACCGTCATCGAAGCGAAGCATGCCACCGATCGCGTCGCGCAGGAGGAAGTGTTCGGCCCGTTCGTCACCGTGCTGCGCTTCGGCACCGACGAGGAAGCGCTGTCGATCGCCAACGCAACCGAATACGGGCTCGGCAGCGGCCTGTGGACCAACGATCTTTCCCGCGCACACAAGATGGCGTCGCAGATCGACGCGGGCATGTGCTGGATCAACTGCTACAAGCGCGTCAATCCGGGCAGCCCGTTCGGCGGTGTCGGCAAGTCGGGCTACGGCCGCGAGATGGGCTTCGAGGCGATGCACGACTACACGGAAGCGCGCTCGGTGTGGGTCAACGTCGACGGCAAGGTGCCGCCGCACTTCAAGCGTTGAGGCCGGGATGGAGCGCTTCGTCTATCAGGGAACGCCGTCCCGCGTCGTGTTCGAATGGGGCGCGCTCGAACGGTTGCCGGACGAGTTGTCCGCGCTCGGCGCGCAGCGGGCGCTGATTCTGTCGACGCCGGAACAGCAGCCGCTCGCCGAACGGGTCAGGGGCGTGCTCGGCGAGCGCGCGGCCGGCGTATGCGCGCAGGCCGTGATGCACGTGCCGGTCGAAGTCGCGCGTGCCGCACGCGAGATGGCCGCCGAACTGGGCGCGGACTGCTGCATCGCGATTGGCGGCGGCTCGACGATCGGGCTCGGCAAGGCGATCGCGCTCGAGTCGTCGCTGCCGATCCTCGCCGTGCCGACGACTTACGCGGGCTCGGAGATGACGCCGATCTTCGGGCTCACGGAAGGCCGGCTGAAGCGCACCGGGCGCGATCCGCGCGTGCTGCCGCGGACGGTGCTCTATGATCCGTCCCTGACGCTGTCGCTGCCGCCGGGGATTTCGGCGGCGTCGGGCGTCAATGCGATGGCGCACGCGGTCGAAGCGCTCTACGCGGAAGATGCGAACCCGGTGATCAGCCTGATGGCCGAGGAGTCGATCCGTGCGCTCGGAGAGGCACTGCCCGCGATCGTTCGCGCGCCCGACGACCGCGAGATGCGCAGCCGCGCGTTGTATGGCGCTTGGCTCGCCGGCACGTGTCTCGGCGCGGTCGGCATGGCGTTGCACCACAAGCTGTGTCATACGCTCGGCGGCACCTTCAACCTGCCGCATGCGCAGACGCACGCCGCGATGTTGCCGCATACCGCCCACTACAACCATGCCGCGGCGCCCGACGCGCTGCGCCGTGTCGCGCGGGCGCTGGGCGGCACCGACGCGGCCGACGCCGGCCCGCTGTTGTTCCGGTTGAATCGGCAACTGGGCCTGTCGGCGGCGCTTGCAGACATCGGGATGCCGGAAGCGGGCCTCGACGAAGCCGCCGACCTCGCGTGCCGGAATCCGTATGCGAACCCGCGGCCGATCGAACGTGCGCCGATTCGCGAATTGCTTCAGCATGCGTGGGAAGGGCGCGAGCCGCATTGAGCGGCCGGCTGCATCACAGGAGACGAACGTGACGAATGACCATCATGATGACGGCGATACGCGGCTGACCGAGCAGGTCGTCGCCAGCTTCGACGGTACGTCGAACCCGCGCTTGCGCGTGCTGATGCAGAGCCTCGTGCGGCATCTGCACGCGTTCGTGCGCGAGACGGAGCTGACCGAGGCCGAGTGGATGGCCGCGATTCGCTTCATGACCGAAACCGGGCAGATGTGCGACGACGTCGTGCGCCAGGAATTCATCCTGCTGTCGGACACGCTGGGCGTGTCGATGCTGGTCGATGCGATCAATCATCGCTTCGCCACCGGCGCGACGGAAACGACCGTATTCGGCCCGTTCTACATAGAAGGCATGCCCGAGCGCGCGTATGGCGAGAACATGGCGTTCACGCCCGGCACGCCCGTCGTCGTGCATGGCCGCGTGCGCAACACCGACGGCGCGCCGGTGCGCGACGCCGTGCTCGACGTGTGGCAGACCGCGGAGAACGGCATGTATTCCGGGCAGGACAAGGCGCAGCCGCACGGCAATCTGCGCGGCCGCTACCGGACCGATGCCGAAGGCCGTTATGCGATCACGACGATTCTGCCGGTCAGCTACCCGATTCCGACCGACGGCCCGGTCGGGAAGATGCTCGATGCCACCGGCCGTCATCCGTGGCGGCCCGCGCATCTGCACTTCATGATCGACGCGCCCGGCTACCGCAAGCTCGTCACGCATCTGTTCGACGAGGAGGACGCGTATCTGAACTCGGATGCCGTCTTCGGCGTGAAGCCGTCGCTGATGGTTGCCTATCGTCCGCGTGCGGCGGGCGATGAACTCGCGCGCCGGGTCGGATTGAGCGGCGCATACCGCGAAGCGACGTACGACTTCGTGCTCGACCGGAACTGACCAACATGGCGCGATTCTTTGCAGTGTTTGCGACGGACCAGCCCGGGATGCGCGAAGTGCGCGACCGCGTGCGGTCCACGCATCGGACCTATCTTCGCGCCGCCGCGCAGCACGGCGTGTATGTGCGGCTCGGCGGGCCGACGCTCGATCCGCAGGGCGATGCGATGAACGGCACGCTGCTCGTCGTCGAGGCGGACGACATCGATGCGGTGATGCAGTTCGTCGGCAACGATCCGTACGTGAAAGAAGGGCTGTTCTCGCGGGTGGAGGTTCGACCGTGGGACTGGAGCCTTGGCAATCCCGAGCGGAGAGCGTGAGTCATGGGTGGTGCGCAACTCTGCCGCTTTTCCGATGTGCCGGATGGCGGGGCACGGGTCGTCGACGAAGCGTGCATCGGGCGTCCTGTCATCGTCGTGCGGCGTGGAGAACAGGTGTGGGCTTACGTGAACCGTTGCCCACATTTCTCGGTTCCGCTCGACTTCGTGCCGGGCAACGTTTCCTGTTACCGATCCCAGGTGCTGATGTGTGCGCATCACAGCGCGCTGTTCAGGTTCGACGATGGCGTGTGTATCGACGGACCGTGTTCGGGTGCCGGGCTGGAAGCCGTGGCTGTCGAGGTGGATTCGGCGGCGTGGGTGATCTGTCGGGGCGCTTGATCCGGAAGGTCGGATTGCCCAGCGGAAATCGGTCCGTGCGGTAATCGCATCACGCGGGATGAAATGGAGAATGAGCGGGACTTCATTCGTTCAATTCAATCAGTAAAGCTAATCGAATACCAGTTTTTCCGACCTGGATGAATGCGAAGCCGGGCCGGGGAAGTCGTTGTTTCACGAAGCATCGGGCGAGTACCCGCGAGACAGTGGGCGACCGGTTCGCATTGATAGAAAAAGACGGAGACACAATGAAACTGAGGTTTGGAGCAGTCGCGATGCTTGTCATCGCGCAGGGTGCATACGCGCAGAGCAGCGTGACCATGTTCGGTCTGATCGACAGCGGCATCTCGTATGTCAGCAACGAGGCTGGTGGAAAGAACGTCAAGTTCGACGACGGCATCTTCACGCCGAACCTGTTCGGCTTGCGCGGCACGGAGGATCTCGGTGGCGGATATCACGCAACGTTCGCGCTCGTGAACCAGTTCTCGATGGCGAACGGCAGCATCGTCGGGACCGGACTCTTCGGGCGTAACGCATACGTGGGCATCGAGAGCGACCGGTTCGGCGGCGTCAGGCTGGGTAATCAGTATGACTTCATGGTGGATTCCCTGTTTGCGAAGGGGAACGCGATCTCGATGGATCTTACGGGGCTGTACGGGTTCAGGAATGGCCCGTTCCAGCGTCTCGCGCTGCCGGGTAATCCGACCGGCGCATTCGACTGGGACCGCACTGCGGGCAGCAAGCCGGTCGCGAATTCGGTCAAATACAGCTCGCCGACGATTGCCGGGTTTTCCGGGGGCGTGATGTATGCGTTCGGCGGTGTGGCCGGTTCCGTCGGCGCGGACAATACCGTGAGTGCCGGGCTGAACTACGAAGCCGGGGCGTTCGGTGTCGGTGCGGCCTATACGAACGAGAAGTATGGTCCGGCGCCCGGCACACCGTCGACCAGTGTGCGCAACTGGGGCGTCGGGATGCACTATGACTTCGGCGCGGTCACCGCGAAGGCGCTGCTGACCACCGTACGCAATTCGTTCAACGACGCAGGCGTGTGGATGGCCGAAGCGGGTGGGGTGTGGCGCATCCGGCCGGATGTCTTTCTCGGCGCGAAGTACATGTACATGAAGGGCAACGAAGCTGTGAACGACAACCACGCGCATCAGGTCAGCGTCGCGTTTCAATACCTGTTGACGAAACGGACGATGGTTTATGTGTCCGCGGATTATCAGCGCGCGAACAGTGGGGCGAACGCGCAGATCAACGGCGTGCTCGATCCGAACGGGGCGTCGAGTTCAGCGAGTCAGGCCGTGGCGCGCGTCGGGGTGCATACGATGTTTTGACGGGTTGCGGGGCGGAACACGCATCGAGGTCCGCCCCGCACCGGACTATCTCGCAGCGGACGCCGCCTCCTTGGCTTTGTCCTGCTCCGCCGCGAGTGCCGCATCTGCCGCCTGCGCGCGCTGGATGGCCGGGCGAGCCAGCACGCGATCGATATAGGCGCGAATGCGCGGCGTCTCGGGCACCAGCTTGAACATCGTGGTCCAGTTCAGCGCAGAGCCCCACAGCACATCTGCCGCCGTGAAGCGCTCGCCCAGCAGCCAGGGCCCCTGTGCCAGTTGCGCGTCGATCGCGTTGATGACGGCATCGAAGTCGCCGTAGGGTGACGTCGAGTAAGCCGCGGGCGGACGATTCATCGAGCGGTCGACGATGGCCGGCTCGAAGCACGAGCCATAGAACGTCATCCAGCGCAGGTACGGGCCGCGCAGTGAATCGCCCGGCGCCGGCGACAGGCCGGCTTCCGGATACAGTTCCGCCGCGTACATGTAGACGGCGGCCTGCTCGGTCACGATCACGTCGCCGTGACGCAGTGCGGGCACCTTGCCCATCGGGTTGATGCGGAGGTATTCGGCGTCGTGATGTTTGCCTGCGGAGAGGTCGAACGCGTGCAGTTCGTAGTCGGCGCTCAGTTCCTCGAGCAGCATCCGCGCGCCGGCCGATCGGCTGCGCGGCGAGTGGTACAGGGTCAGGTGACGGTCTTGCGGCATCGCGGGCTCCGGTGTGCGTTCGGGACAAGTATTCCAATGTAGGACGGCCGCGCGGCTTCGTCTTGGAAAAATCCGCTGTGGCGGTGCATCATCACGCCGTCACCTCAACGGTTCGTCACCATGGCCGACTTGCGTAACGTGACCGAGACGCCCAAAGGCGTCGTCGGCCCGAAAGCCTTCAATCAGCGCTTCCGGCTGAATCGCTATTACCCGTGTGCCGAACTGGCCGGGGTGCTGGATCACCACTGGATCGTCGAATGGGATCTGCGCGACCAGCCGCCGTATGTGCAGCGCACGCTGCCGTATCCGTGCGTCAATCTGGTGTTCGACCGGCGGCAGACGGGGATCTTCGGTGTGGTGTCGGGGGCGTTCGAGACGACGCTGGCCGGCGCCGGGAGGGTGATGGGCTCGAGGTTTCGGCCGGGGGCGTTCCGGGCGTTCTTCGGCAAGCCCGTGCATTTGTCGACAGACAAGGTGCTTCCCGTGTCGACGCTGCTCGATTGTGGCGATGCGCAAGCCGAAGACGCCGTGCTCGGTGCCGAAGCGGATGCCGGGATGGTGGCCGCCGCGGAGGCGTTGCTGTTGCGGGTGCTGCCGCCGGCCGATCCGCAGGTCGAGCGCATTCATGCCATTTTGCAGATGCTGCAGCAGGACCTCGGGCTCACGCAGGTGCGCGATCTGGCCGAGCGCGCGGGGTTGAGCGAGCGCACGCTGCAGCAACTGTTTTCCAACTATGTGGGCGTGTCGCCGAAGTGGGTGATTTGTCGTTATCGCCTGCATGAGGCTGCGGACAAACTCGCCGGCGGCGAGCCGGTCGATCTCGCGGAACTGGCTCAGGCGTTGGGGTATTTCGACCAGGCGCATTTCACGCGCGATTTTCGGAAAATGGTGGGGAAGGCGCCGGCGGAGTATCGGCGGGGGGATGGGCGGGGATGAGGGGCAGGCTCTTGATCGGCGACCGCACCATGGGTAATTTCGAACCGTGGATGCGCTGCCGGTCATTCCACCCTATAGTGCTCGTCGTTGACCGATCTGCGAAAAAATCAGGAGTTCGCCGTGCTTCACATCAAATCCGAGTTGCGTCGTTCGAACTTCGCGTGGGTCGTCGCCTTGGCGATGATGCTGGCGCCAGTGGCGGCGCATGCGGAGGCGGAGGCTGTCGACGGCACGGCGCGCATCGCGCCCGTTGCCGATCACGAGACCTCGCCCAGCCGGCCGATTGTCGGCGACGATCCGGTTGCAATCCGGGATGCGCTGAAGAAGCAGCACGTCAGCGCCGCCACGCCGTCCTTGAGTGCACGGGTTCGCGGCCTGGTCTCCAGCGCCACCGATCGGCATGGCCCGAACCCCGACCTTGCAGCCGTCGATCTCGATCGTGACGTAACGTTCGTGGTGCCGGTGCGGTACGGGCTGAGGTACCGGTCGCAGCAGCGCCTGCTGACGCTGGACGTCGACCTGTTCGACGCGGAGCGCGACGACCGGACGAGCATCCTGCTCAGAAAGCTCACGACGGGGCCGCGAGGACGAGGGCTCGTGATTGCACCCGAAGCGAAGGCAAAAGGGTATATCCAGCAGGTCGACATCATCGAACTCGAGTCCGGGCAAGGGAAAAAGACCACGGTTCGCAGCCGCATGCGGCTTTCGCCCGCGGTGTACGCCCAAGCGCATGGCGACTTTGCGCTCGTGTTTTCCGGGCGCCTGGTTCGGCCTTACCTGACCGAACAAGTCGAACATGCCGAACCGAGCTTCGAGGAGCCCACCGACATTACGACCCGGATCTCCACGTTGCACATGGATCTCCAGTCCATCCGGCTGGTGAGCCCGTCGAGCGGTGTCGTGCTGTCGAAGAAGCTGAGTTTGTCGAAGTAGCGATTTTTTTTTGCGAGGCGATGATTCCGAATGGGCGCCGGCGTGGCCGTAGCGGTGGCAATTCGGATTAGAAGTCGTTACACATTGGTTGGTAGTCCGTCACGACGAAAAATTCTCAGCCACATCAACGAGTTGGCTCAAGCGTAAGCGCTTCTGGCTGCTCGTTGAACGGCGAAAACTGTCATGCGAATGAGGGAAGTGCAGAAATTTTCAACGTCTGGATTAGAAGCGCTTACGCGTGTCTGGCAAGGCTTCTCGGCCACCTCTGTTATTTTGTGGTTGCCGTGCTCGGCGGCCCGAAGTGGGTGGGTAGCGCTAGGCGGGGATGTTGTCGTAGATTTTGAGCTGCTCTGCTTCTCGAGCTGGCTTTGGGTCTTTAACTGAAGTAACGGACTCGATGTCTGCAATGTACTCGGGTGGGAGCTGAACTGCGCGAGCGCCGAACAGCACGTGATACTTGTACCAGTGGTAAGGACTCAGCCCGGGGCTCTTCTTGGTCACGAACTAGGTGGCCGCCCGCATGACGCCGAGGTCAGTCGGCAACTCAATCTCATGGCGGTCGTAACCTTTCCCGGCGGCCTCAGCATCGTCCAAGGCAGGTTGCTCGCCGACATCTATCGCGAAGACCACGCCCCAGACACGATGGTTGGCTACCCCAGTGTGCTCGCAATCGCATTTGCTCGAGCCATCGATGGACACCTTATCGAACGTCTGCCGGTAACCATCGAGATACCCGTTTGCAATGCGCCGGAAGGACTTAACGCGCACGGCCAAGCGCGGCTCGCTCATGTTCGACCCGTACGCAAAGTAAGCGAACTCATTCGGTTGTAGCATGTGTTCCCCGTGTCAGTAAGCAACGGGCCGGTGAGCCCTAAGCCTCGCGTCGGGCCGCCGCCTGTTGCTGGATGCGCTCCCGAACATCGTCCAGCGTTGGTCGAATAGTTCGTGCTCAATCCGACCTCGATTACATTTCTCAGGCCGCTGCTGCCTTACCATCGTTGCTTTCTGAAGGCGCATCGACGTCCACGCCTGACGCGGCGTCTCTGGCGCCTCGATACTTCCTTGCGGTGCGGCCGCTCTTGTCGTCAGGTAGGTGGAAAAGCACTACGGCGACATGTCGAAGCTCACACTCCAAACCACTCGCCACGTGCGTGTGGAATGAGTTGAAGGCGAGTCCGGGCCGGCGTTTGCAATCCTCCACCCTGAAATTTTCCAGCTTCACAGTCGTTTCATTTGCGACGCTCGAAGCCGCTTCCATCCACTCCTTTAACAACTGAGCGGCACGCGGGCGGAGCGTGTATGCAATCAAGCCGGCGCGAGCAAACAAAGGGTTAGCTGTGCGATACCGGGTTGTAAGTTGCAGGAAGCGCTGTCGTCCGGAGACAGTGCCGAGGCACTGCAACCGTATGCTGCCGAACTGCGCGAGGTGGACCAGCTCCTCGCTGCGGTCGCCGCGAGCACGCACCGTGCGGCAGGGGTACTAAAGGAGCGGATGGATGTGGCTCTATGGAATGTTCTGACCGAGGAAACGGGTCTCAAGCGCGGGGACGTGTTCGAGCAGACTTACGAAAGAACCGGCTATGTCGCGCGCGTGCATCTCGATGAAATTGCGCTGCGGGAGCCCAATAAGGTTACGACCTTGGAGGTCACTTCGCTGATACTCAGCGGGCCGCTCGTGAATGCGAAGGGGCAGTTGCTGAAACGAGCCGAGGCCGTTTTCATCGACAATTTCGACGCAATCGCACACCTGCCGTGCGTTACACGGCCAGCCGAAGCGACGTTTATTGATTAGGGAGGCAAACAGTCGAATAGCGGCAGCGTCGTCTCAACGTCGAAGCGAAGCGCCAAGGACGCGACGCTGCGACATTCGGACCACACTAGGCCGTTACTGTTGAAACTTTTTAACGCCGAAGTGATGCATCGAGGATGCGATGCTGCAACGTTCGGGTTACACGAAACCGCTCCTGTCGATACGTTCAAAGCATTGCCGGTGCTCCGAGTTACGGACGACTGCGCGTCACTGCCCGCTCCATTTCGCGTCGTGGGCAATGGTCCGGGACGTTATATCAACGACGGGTTTGTTGCCGCTCGCAACGATGCGTACGTCGTCATCGAGGACTGCCGGCTACTGCGCGCCTGAACGACACGTATGCGTGTTCGCTACCGCCATGCACGCAGTGTCTTCCAAAGCAGAATGAGTCCGATAATGCCAAGGACCAAGCCCCCGGCAGGACACAAAAACCACGCCTACCAAAGCCAAGCGTAGTGCTCCTGCCCGCTCTTGAACGATAGCGGAGGTAACGCAATCAGGGTTACACGTTCCCCTGTCAATGACGGGTCGACGTCCGCAATCGTGAAAGAGATATCGTTTTTGCCCGGAACTGCCCTGATTCTCGGCGCTCCTGGTGCCGGCCAATTCCACGCCCCCTTCGGCAGTGGACCGATTTGTTGTCAGTTCTCGTCTGATTTCAGTTTCCGTATAACCGCTTGCCGGCATTGCCTCCAGTTCGACTGCGGGCCCTCCGTTAATAGAAACCGTGGCGGAGATGTGCTTGCCTGGATTGGGAAATATCAGTTCCCCAGGGTGTCCGTTGAGTGTTCGGTAGCGGCCCAGAGCATCTTCCCGGTGGTCGAGTGGATTACGGCGAAACCACATTTCGAAACTTTCCGAATGGCCCCGGAGGCTCGTCACTTCGAAGTGGATATTGCTGTGCGGCTGCAAGACGATTGTGACCTTGCTAGGCTCGGTTGCGACTACCCATAGAGCGCAATACAACGACAGCAGCACGCTGGCCGTAAGCCAGGCTGCCCACACACGCATGAGATTCGTGTTCATTGCCATAGCGGTTAACCTTGCCGCAAAGCGGGCTCGCAGACGAGCGGCAGACCTTCAAATTTCATGTGGCTGGGCGAGGCTACTGCGCCGGCATGAACGCGCCGTTTTGCGGGTTGACGTAGCCGCCGGCGACCCGCGGGTAGAACTCACCGTTTTGCGGATTGATAACGCCGCCGGCGGCCGGCGACAGGTACTGCCCGGTCTGCACGTCGATGGCCCCTTGCGGGATGGGAGGTGGCGCGTTCACGTATGCCGGCGGCGGGTTGCCGTACGCTTGGCGGACGCGTCGATGCTTTTTCGGCTTGGGCGGCACCGGAGTGCCCCAGTTGTATGTCTCGACGGTCTGCGCCTGACCGCTCCATTGGGCGTGTGCGACGATGCTGGCGCCCGCCAGCAAGACGATGGCGATTGTTCGTTTCATGATGCTCCCCGATTCCCCGTAGCGGGTGAAGCTAACGTAGCACCGGCTGGAGTGACCCACCACGCGGGACTTCACCATTCGGGTCGCGCCGGAGAAGCGAGAAGACCGCCCGGCGCCAAGCTGAGCTGCCGTCAATACTGCGCGCGCTCGGTCAGCCCGAGGTCCAGCAGCACCAGCTGCTCGATGCGGCCCGGCTTGTGCGGCAAGTCCGCTTCCGCCGCCGCGGCCTCAAGCCGCATTCCCCGGGGCGATATAACGCAGACTGTCAACAATTTCGGCGGAGTTCAAGTACGCCGACGGAGCTGGGCCGCGACGCGGGGAAAAAAGTTAAATAGTCTGTTATTTCTGACAGTCTTCTTCTCTTGACGGTAATGTTTGCCATAAAAAATCGAGTAACTCAGCATGGTTGTGGGGAGGTCGATTTGGGAAGCATTTTGTAGAATCGTGCACGTGGGATATTGCTCATGCCATACAGGTGCCTTGCGGGCCGGTCAGACAGTGTCATCCCGAACGGCGCCAGAATCGGACCGCTGTTTGTTCTAGCTTTGAGCGAGGCAAAAAATACCAGAACTGCCATGGCCAGATTCGAATCCGCAGAATCGGGAAATCTTGCCGGGTCTCTGGGCTTCTGTTTTAACGTTTGTTATGAAACAAGGTTGGTCACTGTGGCAAAATCTCGTCAGGCAATTCCACCTCTCTCAATTTATATTCATTTTCATTTCCTGAGGAGATATTCGATATGGGTAGGTTGCCCAATTCGTTGATGCTCGACGCAGGTATCGAGCAGACGAACCGGACGCTCATCCTGGACACTCCCCTCGGGGCGAAAGTGCTGTTGCCGCAGCGCGTTATCGGCGAATCGCGTATGGGCCGCGATTTCGACCTCGCGGTCGACGTTGTCTCCAGGGAGTCTGCGCTCCAGCTGAAGAAGCTGATGGCGCAACCCGTCACGCTATGGGTACGTCAAGCCGACGAGTCGTATCTTCCGTGGCACGGCTACGTCTATGCGACGCGGCGCCTCGGAGCGGATGGGGGGCTCACTTACTATCAGCTCTCGTTTTCATCATGGATGCGCTTTCTGCAGTACCGGAAGGACGCACGCATCTTTCAGGACCTGACGACCGCCGACATCCTGGCTGAAGTGTTCAACGGCCATTCGCAGGCACGGGGGCACTTCCGGGTCGATGTGAAAGACCCGGGTGCGGTTCGGTCGTATTGCACCCAGTACGAAACTGACCACAATTTTGCCCATCGGTTGATGGAGTCGGAGGGTTGGTTCACATATATCGAGCATGCTGAGGACGGCAAGTCGCATACGGTCGTTGTGACCGATGACCTCTTCAAGTGCAAGGCGCTTGCTACCCAGCAGGTATCGTTCTATCGCGGCGACCGGGATGGTCAAGCTGGTACGCTCGTCGAATGGAGCAGCGAGCGCACGACGCAAAGCGTCGGCTACGCGTTCAGCACGGCCGATTACAAGCGTCCGTCGCGCGCTTTGCAGCGGGCGGGCCGTTCCCCGGCCGACCAAGGCGATATCCCTCAGCAGCTAGAGATGTACGAATACGCCGGCCACTACAGCTTCCCGGTTACTGGCGAATCATATGACCGTGGAGAGCGCGCGGTGCGGGTCCGTCTCGAAGAATTGGCCTCACGCAGCAAACGTTTTCATGGAGCGGGCAGCGTGTCGTGCATGGACGCTGGCCGGTGGTTCGCACTGGAAGACCACCCCGAACACGATGGCGACAAGCCAGAAGACCGCGAGTTCGCGATTCTCGGTGTGCGTTGGGCTATCCAGAACAATCTGCCGCTGGGCAACAGCCGTCCATTTCCGGGTAGCCTGCAGCGGCGCCTGTCACGTCTGCGTGCAGAGTACAAGGACCAGCAAGCCGCATTCGTGTCCAAAGACCGATTGGGCAATGAAAGCTTCGTGCTAGTCGAGATTGAGGCACAGCGTCGCTCCGTGCCTTTCCGCAGTCCGTTCGAGCACGCAAAGCCGGTCATGCACATGCAGACGGCCACTGTCGTCGGACCGGCGAGCGAGGAGGTGTACACGGACGAGTTGAACCGCGTGAAGGTTCAAATGCACTGGGACCGTCTGGGCGGCAACAACGAGACATCATCGTGCTGGATGCGAGTGATACTGCCGCACGCAGGCAAAGGGTTCGGTGGTGTTTTTGTGCCGCGAATCGGTCAGGAGGTGGCGGTCAACTACCTCGACGGGGATTGCGACCGCCCGGTCGTGAGCGGTGTGCTCTTTCACTCCGTCAACGCGCCGCATTGGCATTCGAACGGCCTGCTGTCCGGTTTCAAGTCCCAGGAGTACAGCGGTCAAGGCTTCAATCAACTCGTTTTCGACGATTCCACCTCGCAGAACCGGGCGCAGCTCTATAGCTCGACAGCGAATTCGTATCTGCACGTCGGCTATCTCATCGACCACAACGGCAATACGCGCGGCAACTACCTTGGGACGGGCTTCGAGCTGAAGACTGAGGCGTCAGGCGCTCTGCGGGCCGGACACGGGCTCTACGTGTCGACCTATGCCCGTGGCGGTGCATCGAGTCAGCCGCTGGATGTGAAGGAAGCCACGCAACACCTTATCGATTCGAGCGGCGTGATTCAGCATCGCTCGCTTGCAGCAGCCGACGGCAAGGCTGAGACCCTGGACGACGCCCAGGATGCGATTAAGGACTTCGCCGCGGCCACGCAGAGCGATGTGCAGGGCAATATGGCGGGGGGGCGGACAGCGGGCGGAGGCACTGGAAGCGCCAACGCGTTTTCGCAGCCTGTCATGCTGCTCGCGAGTCCGGCAGACATGGGCCTGTCGACGCAGAAGTCGTTCCACGCAGCAGCGACCCAGCACGTCAATCTGGTCAGCGGCGAGAGCACTTACGTTTCGGCGGCCAGGTCGTGGATTGCCAGCGTGGGCGAGAAATTGAGCTTCTTCGTGCAGAACGCCGGTATCAAGCTGTTTGCCGGCAAGGGCAAGGTCGAAGTGCAGGCACAGTCGGACAACATCGAAATCACGGCTGACAAGACGGTGAAGGTCGTTTCCACCGCAGATGCCGTCAACGTGCTGGCCGAGAAGGAAATCACGCTGAGCGCCGGCGGTGCCACCATTCGTATCGCCGGGGGCAATATCTACGTCCATGCACCGGGTACGGTCGAGGTCAAGGGCAGTCCCCTCGTCTTCGATGGCCCGGCGGGCGACAATGCGTCGGCACAGCTCGCGTCTTCGAAGTCGTGCGCCCAGCAGTTTGCCGCCGCCGCGCAGGCCGGCTCGGCGCTCGTGTAGGGCGGTTGGTATGGTTCATTACGTCATCGTTGAGGCTGTCAACGGGAAGCTCGAGCTGTCCGGAGTGCCCCCGGTCTATGGAGTCGGTGAGTTGGTTCCCGCAGCGCGTCCCGAGCTCGAGGGTGTGGCTCCCATACTGTACTGTGCCGAGCATCCCGAACTGCAATTGCCCGCGTTGAGGGAGCGTGCCGAGTCGGACCTGGAGAGCGGCTTGCCGCCGGTCGTTTGCGCCATTGTCGAATGCGGCAAGGCAACGGGCCGGCTGCAGCAACATCTGGCAGGCCGGTTGATACTGCAGGCGCCGACTTCGGGCGATGCGGTTTTCCGCTACTACGACCCGCGCGTGTTTCCCCACCTGCGCCGCATCCTGAAGGCCGAGCAGATGGGCGCGCTTCTGGGGCCGGTTGCATCCTGGACGTACCTCGACCTCATAAGCGGCTGGACGGTGGTCAACGGCGTAACCGAACCGGAAGCAGCCTTCGTCGTTACGGCAGACCAGCACGCACGAATCGCGCGCATCGAACTGGTTCAGCGCGCGCTTGATGTGCTCCGGGGCAACGGTACGGTGCCTCGTCCCGATATGCCGGCGTTGCTCGATGCGCAGCTTGCAAAAGGCGAAGCCCATGGACTCGCCGGCGGGGACCTGCTTGCTTTTGCACTTCATGGCACACTCGTTTCCCCCTACTTCGACCGTCACCCGCGTATTCGGGCCGTTCTGCAGGCGCCGCAGAAAGGCCCGTATGCTGAAGCGGTCGCGAACTGGAGCGCAGCAGACTGGGAAACGATTGCGCGCGAGAGCATCCAATATCAATAAACAAGCCCGAGTGGCGGCACGAGAGAGATAGAGAATGGCACTCGACACAAATTTTGCGAGCATTTCCCAGCTCACGCAGTCCGCGATGCAGACAAGCTCGCGTGCGCCGAATTCATGCAACATGTGCAAGAAGAAGGGATTGCCGATTCTGCCCGTCCGCTACGGGGTCGTGGCCAACTCGAAGGCTCACAGCTCTGCTGGCGCGATGTCGCTCATGGGCGGCAAGTTTGGCGACGGCGTCGTCGGCATTGCGCTTAAGAAGGCGAAGTACGTGCTGCGCACTCTGCGCTACGGTTACGTGTATATCTTCTATCCAAAAACACAGCGGTGGCAGATATATGCCGTTACGGCGGAAGGATACTTGTACGACTATCCGGTCGGCATCAAGCTCGACCGTAGCTTCGAGAAACCGTTTAGCTGCCATCAACCCGGGCACGCGCAACTGGCCCAGTGCATCACCATCGAAGACGCCGAACATGCCGGGACCGTGTGTCTGGCGTTCAGCGACGAGCTTTGGACGCAGAAAGTCCGCGACACCTACGCGAAGAACTTCATGGGTTGTCGTGACAAGCGGATGCAGAAGTTCGATGCGACCGCCTGGTACAACGGAAGCATGAACCAGCCGCACGCGGATAGCCTGGACCATCTCGAGGGGCTGCTGGGCGAATACAAGGGAGGTAGTCCCGATGCGCTCCTCACCGGTTGCTTTCCGTACCATGACCGTGCTGGGCAGCAGCCGGCCCTGAAAAAGGCGATGGATTCCATCCTGCCGGACAAGGGTTTGTTCTTTGCGTTGTGGGACCCGGTTGGTATCACGCAGGAACTCAATTTCGAGCAGCGCGTCGCTTTCGGCGCTGCGCTTGCGCCGCATGAACATGGCATTTGGGCTGCCAGTGCCATTGACGCGTTGCACAAGGCCGTTATTGCATCGGCGAAAGAGGACGTGGAACGTGGTGCCAGCATGCTGGAAGCGAATACCTATGAGGGCATGGGTCTCGGTGCACTTTTCGACGGTGGCAAGGCGCTGGAGAAGCAGCTCAAGAGCATTGAGGCAATGAAAGAGGCCGGGTTTGCAACCGCCGGGCCGGAGGCGTGGAAGCCCTATACGACCCACTATCGGCAGCAGGCCATCGTCGACTTTCGACAAAAGATGGCGCAGGCGATGAAGTCGGAGCAGACGAGCACGCTGATACCACTGTCTCAAGACCATCAGGCGTGGCTGTCCAGTCCAGCGTTGCTGAATGTTTTCGAGTCGGATTACGAGTCGGGAAGCTGGCGATGCGGGCTGAACTATATCAACACGTTTACGCGATGCATCGAAGGCTCGGCCGACCGCAAGGAAACTGTCGATGTGCTCGTCAAATGGGCTAAGGGCAACGTATCCGATACCCGCAATCCGCTGTTGCGGGCGTTCGTTCTGAATAGTCCAGTACTGGTCGAGAAGGTCAAAGAAGTCTCCAGTTATCCGTATATGGAGCTGAGGGAGTTTGTGGCGAAGCTCATCGAGTCATACAGCAAGATAGAGCAGGTGGAGGAGTCGAAGGAAAAGGGTATCAAGGTTGCTGTTGCGAAGGCGTTAGCGTGGCTTCTCCATGAGACAGGCGGGCCCGTGGCTGAAGCTATCAGCGCGAGTGTAGATACGGCTGCGGCCAAAGTGCTGTATGCGACTCTGTGCATGCGCACGAAACAGTTGTACGAGTTTAAGGCCGTATACGGTTCGGCAAACCAGTGGGTGAACTACATCGCCCGTCAGATGCAAGAAATGATGCCGGGCCGGCAGAAAATCAGCGTGCAGGACCTGAAAAAGCAGCTTCAGGACAAGGCCACCGTAGGTGGCGGCGCCGACCCGGAAATCAAGGCGAAGCAGTTCGTGCCAGTCGAAAGCCCGGCGACAGAGGCCGCTGCCCTGGCGAGCGTCAAGGCCAAACCTGGCTTCGAGAAGTTGGCCAGCGCGACGCTGACGCCCGACGTGGTCGAAACGATTTACATACCGAAATTTCGGCTCATGACGAAGGGGGAACCTGGGTTTGCGGGCATCGGAGCGATATTCAGTGCCATCAATCTTCGCTTTGCTCGGGAGGAATTGAAGAAGGCGAACCGGTTCAATCAATCGGAGGCCGGCATCAAGTTCAACAACGCCATTGGTGGACTCGTGGCGAGTGTTGCGCAATATGGCTCGGCTGCAATTGACACCTTCGGAAAGGCTGGGGTTCAGTTGGGTACAGGCTGGCTTCGACTAGAACGTTTCCTCAACGTCGCAGGGAAGTACGGCGGCGCGGTAGTTGGGCTCGTGTCTGCTGCGATTGACATCTATCATGCCGTGCAGGATTTCAAGGAAGGTAATGTGACGATGTTTATCCTGGATGCCGCATCAGCGGTTGTCGGTCTTGCTCTTGCTTACTCTGTCATATTCCTTTCGGCATCCGCTGCAGCGGTCGTGGCCCTGCCGCTTCTGCTTATTGCTGCCCTTATTGGTATCCTTATCAACTACTTCAAGGGTAAGGAAGTGGATGAGTGGCTTGAACGATGCTTTTTTGGGCTGAAAGAGGCCAAAGAGCGGTTTCCCACTCTGGCCGAAGACCAAAAGGCATTTTCGGCAATGCTTTCGTGATGGAGAAAAGAGATGGCATTTGACGGACTCTCGTGGTACCGCCTGAACCGGCCGGTCAGCGAGGAAGAGCAGGCTGCCCGCCTCGCAATCGGACGGCCTGCGTCTGACACGCCTAAGGATGAGCGTTCAGTATTCTCGATGAGTGATACTTGCCTAGAGGTCCGAGACGGAAACTATTCGGAGAAGGGCTGGGGGCTCTTTGCGTTTATGTTACCAGGGCTCGGTTCGTTGGCATTCACGGCGGCCCTTCTTTGGATGCTGACTCATGTACCTCCTATCTACGAGCAGCGGGGACAACTGGGGCTCATTTATGGAGTGCTTGCGTTTTTCTTGTTTGTCGCGCTCGGTTTCTCGGGAATTGGCATTTGGGCATTGACACGCGACTGTTTCAATTACACCTGCAAGCCAGTCCGGTTTAACCGGCGTGACCGGATGATTTACGCGTTCAAGCACAATGGTCCTGGCGGCGTTGTATCGGTACCCTGGGATAGCGCCTTCCTGTACGTCGAACGCAAGCCCAGAAGCGGCCCCACGCGCACGGCGCCGCGCGTGGTCCGTTGCCTGGTTCTTGACGAGAAGGGGATGGTCAAGGATACATTCTCGATGGGAACGCGAGTTGTCCTGTCGTCCGATGAGGGAAGTGTCGGGGGACAGGAGGTCATGAAAGTCCTCTACCAGGACTTCGAGTTCTACCGGCGATTTATGGAAGAAGGCCCCGCTTCGGTGCCGCCGGTGACCGAGTTCCTGCCGAAGGGAGCCTCCCTGCGCAATTCGCTGAGGTTGAATTTCGACGGCACCTCGGGCCTACTTAAGTCGGGCAATCCGATAGTGTGGCTGGTGGTGGCGGTCGGTGCACTTCCCGCATTCTCTCAATCCCTATTGCATTGGTTCGCCCAACTGACTTGCCGCGAACCGGTGTGGCCGGAGGATATCGAGCGGGCGTGCAATGCTGCAACGCCGTCCAACGGCCTTAGAGCATGAGTCGCCGGTTCATTCGTCAGGGCGATAAGACTGACCGCAATGGGGTTGTGATTGACGGTATCGCCGGGACCTCGTTTCAAGGTCAACCTTTCGCTTATCTGGGCGCCACAGTTCAGTGTCCCGCCTGTGGCACGACGGGCGTCATCATAAGCGACGGCTCACCACGGACAATGACGATGATGGGCAAGCAAGTCGCATTGGATAACGATTTGTGCCAATGCAAATGCGAACCGCTACCAAAGCTGGTTGCGTCGCAGACTTTGGGCTCGATAAAGACATAACGGCGCACTTAAGAACCCCACCTCTGCTTCGCTTACAGCTGTCGTCCAGTAGACGGTGTGTATTGGTCTGTCTGTCCGGAAAACGGCACGTGAGCGGTGCATAGGTACGACATACCTCGCGTGCTGGTTTAGCAGGCGAGCGCACGCCCGAGGCGTTTGTGCCTCACAAGACCGGGGCTTACCGCTCGAAATTCGTATTAGGGGAATTCGAATAGAATGTGTGTGATTCTTGTGGCCGGCGTCACCGATGATGCGCGCTGACCACTCAAGTATCCGTTCGATTTGCCGATACCTTGATGTGAAAGATTTCGAATTGGACAGCGGGAATAGGCAAACCGGGAACAAGCGACGTGGAACTGAGCCATCAAGGGCGCGGCCTACTGAAAAACCTCCGGCATCTCTTTGTCGGTAATCATGCTCGAGAAGAAGACGTAGTACCCACGAGCGAGTCTACTGCGAGCTATCTCGCGACTGCGTTCGTTGTCTGGCGATTCGAGCATGATGTCACGACGACCACGTCGAAAGGTAATGCCGCAATATCCGGCGGACACTTCGGCTATAACACCGTCGACTTCCAGAATCACTTGCGGGTACTGTGCGAGAAGGCAGTACGGAACCGTGACATTCGCGTTCCGTTCATGCAGCGCATCGATGTCGCAGGCGCGAATGGGCTCGAGTCCTCGGCAGTGGTCCAGCCGGTTCACGATTTCGGCTCATACTCGGTCTTCCGTCAATGCGGGAGTTGCAGTGGTAGCGGCAGAGTATCGTGTGGAGGCTGCTCGGGCAGGGGACGGAGCAGCTGTTCTAGCTGCGGAGGTGTTGGCTCGAAGAATAGAACGGTCACGCATACCCGGTGGAACGGCAGCCGTAACGAGACTTACACACAAACAGTTCGAGAAACTTGCGGCTTCTGTATTGGGAGTGGGCGTGTTGTTTGTGCGCGTTGCGGGGGTTCGGGTAAGCAGACATGCGGGGCATGCGCCGGACATGGATTCTTCACCGACATTGCTCGCGTTCGAGCGTTGTCACGCCCGGCATGGTACGTGCCGCCCCATCTGGGACTTGCGGCCGATTCGCTTGTTCGAACTCTCGAGCGAGGAGGGTCTACCGGTGCCCGAAGATTGGTCCCGTTCGAACTTGCTGGCACGGAATACAACGACAATGACAACTGGGTTGCGCGCTATGAAGGCACAGCCGACGTTGTCGAACTCAGCCTCAATGTTGTGCAGAAGCTGTACAAAGTAGCAGCTGTCGGCAGCAACATCGTCCCTATCGTGACGCCCCCGGTATTCGACCAACTGCTACGCGCCGAGTTGGAGCAGATTGCGTCCTTGAGCAATAGTAAGCGGGGGCGCTCAAAGGTCCGGCGACAAGCTAAGAAGCTTTTCTCATCACTATGTGAATTGCCGGTCCTCGACCGCGCGATGCGCGGGCTGGCGAAGCTCGACAAGCTGGCCCGAGCGAATCCCGAGCATGCGGTCACGCGCGCGGCGGAGGGTTTCATCACGAAGGAGGCAGCGGAGTCCATTGGCGGAGCATTTCTCCACGTGCTTGACAAGGTTTCGCCGCCAAATTCGCGGGCGGCTTGGGCCCTTGTTGCTGCCTTCCCTGCGGTAGCCGGTTTTATCCTTACAGCTAACAATTTCGCGAACTTTTCGATAGTGAATCCGTGGGGCGCTCTGCTGCCCCTGATATTCGCTGTCGTCGTTACAGTGCTAACCATGATATTGGTATCGCCAGCGGGCTGGATGCTCAGTTCCGCGACAAGCTCGCTTCTGCGACACAAGATACCAATCGAATACCGCCAGCGCGGGCGCAATTGGGCGCCATTGAAAGGAGCGTGCCTGTTCTCAGCTGTTTCGGCCTTTGGTGGGGCGCTGTATGGTGCAGCTAGTACGATGCACTGGATGCCCACGGTGCGTGAAGCAGCGACTCCGGCGATTGCATATGTAATGACGCATACCGCTACCGATTCGCAAGCGCATGTTCTTCTCGCAAAATTCGCGACCTCGGCCCCCGTGGCGCCTGCAACACTGAGCGAAGTCGAGGTCCGTCGCGCGGTCCAACGCCAATTGATTACCCGTGGATATCTGCGTGGGCAAGCGGATGGAAACATTGGGCCTCGCACGGTCGCTGCAATAGCGCGCTACGAGAGGCATGAGCATCTGAGTTCGGCAACGTCGATGCAGGACCTCATGGTGTACATGGAGCAGCACTAGCCGGCATCGACATGGCGCCAGGAAAAGCACATCCTGGCCTGAAATCCTCAATAGTGCCTTGCTCTTGAAACCTAGCATTTTGTGCGCATTGGCACGCAGTGCATCATTTTGGGAAGCCTCGGAATGAAGCAGAAAGAGACGGAATGCAAGCTTCGCGGCCCGGCTGTTTGGCCTACGAGGAAGGAAGAGCCGCGAAGAAGCGAAACGATTCATTTCGACCATGTTTCGCGCGAAACCGGTCGAAACACCTCGATAGGAACACGACGACGATGCAGCAGGCTACCTATAAAGGTTACGTGCTATGGGGCCACGCCATCGAGCAGCAAGAGGAGGTTCTAGCGCCCGAGCGGTATGCGGCGAGCGGAACGACTACTCGGGAGCGGAAATTCGTAGATGCCTTGGGAATTCTTGGCGTCTTCGATACCGAGGAAGAAGCGCAAGAAGCCGGTCTGTCCTGGGCACGCGCTTGGGTCGACCCGCACGGATAGCGTGGGCCAACTGCACACAACCAAATCCAGCGGTTTTGGCGCACGCATCGTGGCCTTCCGGCAAATGCTCACGGCGGTAGGACAGAGGTGAGCGAACGATAAATTCCTTCCGCCATTTTTCTCACGGCACCACGCGAAGCGTTCATCAAGATGTTCGTGGTCGAAAAGAACGGCAAGAAAGGCTCGGAGAGCGTAGTCCTTACTTCACCATCTACTAATTTGTGCTCGAGCGCTGCGCCGAACCAGTTCTCGGGCAGTGGTTGAAGCGCATTCGGATTGCGAATCAGGACGGTTCCTTGCCGCCAGGTCTCAGCGGGCCACTCATCATCGCCTACCTCGTAGACAAATGGCCGGGGAGCGGCCGCGTTGGGGTCGTGCCGGTAGCAGGAGCCCCATCGAAGCATCCGAACACCCTTCGCCACGAACGCGCCTTGATGACCCATGCGGTTGAACTTGGGGATGGTTCCCGTGTTGCAAAACAAAACGGCCGATATGTGCTCCGCATCGGGCTGCCGGAAAAAGCCAGACGGTATGCGCTTGTCGCCATGCTGGTGCTCTTCGAGTTGATGGCCTTCGATGACAAGATTTCCTTCTTCGTCGTGCCGCCAAGTTTGACCGAGACCGTACAGGTATCGCACCAAAGGTACGTCGGAGGTCGCCAGCGCGCCGGCCGTGTGGAAATCCTGAATGGCCAAAATCAGTGGCTTGTTCGCGACCTGAGGAAGCTCCCAATATTTCTTCTTGAGCTTCGAGAAGAGCGGGCTTCCCAGTCGGATGGGAGTCGTGTGCTCAAGACTCTCAGTGGCCTGTTGGAGCGTCTTAAAGTCGGGGACTGCTTCATACGGCCGGATGGCGCCGTTCCCCTGCGGATTCGCGGTCACTGCCTCGACGGCCGCAGTCACGCCATCCTTGGTGATGAGGAAATCGGGGCGGTCGAAGCTCCTGTCCAACTCGTGGCCAGCGTCCTTTAGCATCACCGAAAGGAAGAACTCGAAGGTGCGGGCATCCAGGCCGAAGGTCTGAAACTGCTCGACGAAGTTGCCGTCAGGGTCGGAGAACTCTTCCTGAAGCTGTCTGATGAGTTGACGTGCCGGAGCGTAGCCGGGTGCATCCCGCAATGACAGAAACTGCGGATGCAGCTCGCTATCAGGCTTGCCCAAGTCGGCGAACAAGTCAATGGACATCTAAATTGGCTCCCACTATCGCGCCTCGGCGCCACGCCGGCGCAAGTTTGCGCCATTGCTCCCCGGCACCGGCACCGCCGCTCAGTATGGCTACATGGCACCGTTGTGTCGCATCGGGCTAATGAACTTCTCGGGCAACTCGATAAGGTGAAAGTGGCTGCCTTCTGTCACGCGGTCGAAAACTGCAACGCTTTCATCGAATGAGGCGGCGAGAATGCTCTGCAACTGCTTCAGTCCGCTCATGAGGTTCACAAGCGCCTTCTGGCTCGTCTCGCTCATCGAATGCTGACCCGGCTCATCGAACATCAACACGCTTGGGTGATTCCCTGCATAGTCCCGTGTCGCCGACGTTTGATAAACCGCGAGCAGGAATGCCCAGATAAGCCGGACAAAGTCACTCGCCGATGATTCGGACTTCACGTTGCGCTTCAGAACTTCACGCAGCGTGATGTCACCCAGTGCCGGAAGCAAGGTCCCTGCATTGATTTGGACTTCCGGGATGTCGGCGCTCGTGTAGTTGAATGCCGATGCGTTTGCGCGAAAGTTCTTTTCGAGAACCGAAATCTTGATGCGGTCTCTCTTGCTGTATAGGTCGCTTGGGAACTTCGCACGCTCTTCCTCAGCGCCGACAAGCTTGTCCACGAGCTCTTCAGCACGCTCAAGAAAGGTCGACAGCCGGGACTCCGCACTCTGCATCGAGCGGATGTCGTGCTCGAGAGTTATCTGCTTTCTGACGTCGGCTTCGAGTGTTGCGTCCGATTGCGAGATGTTCTTCCTAAGATTTACGACGTAGGCTCGCTGCTGCGCTATCTCCCTCTCCAACGCGGCGATGTGGCCGGCGGATTGCTCGCCCATATTCTCCAGACCAGCAATCTGCCCCTTGAGCATGCGCAGCTGAGCTTCGAGGTAATCGATGTTGTGCTGCAAATCCATTGGTGTCACGCCGTCCGTATGAGGGAGCAGAGTGTTCTCGATGTTGGCGCCGCAAGTGGGGCACTTTCCTTCGGCAGATTGAAGCTGGAGACTGGCGCCCAAGTCGTGCAGCTTCCGGGTCGTCTTGTTTTTGCGAAGGTCGGACTCCGCCTGTTGGAGGAGCTGCCGAAACTCGACCAAGGTGTTCTGTCGCAGGCGGGTTTCGCTAGATAGCGTCTCATATCGCGCCATGAGCATGTCCAGCTTGGCGGTCTGCTCATTCAACAGGTCGATAACATCCGGGGTCGCCGAGGCCGGGCCGATTTTGCGGCGGCGCTCGATTACGTGCCACTGCTCCGTCTTATTCGACACAGCTTGCGATACAGCAACGTCTTCCGATTCGATTCTCACCCAGAGAGTCGCGTGGCCGGGTTCAAACGACCTGTGGAGCGTCTTGGGAATGCCTTGAGCCGTTACGCCCACCATGCGCAGAGCAGCCTGCAGCTCAGCGAGATTGTCCGTCCATCGAGCCTGCAGTTGATTGAGGAGCTGCTCGTTGAGCGCTCGCTCTTCCTCGAGCTTGAAGTTGTCGAGGCCCAAGAGGTACTGAACAACTCGAGTCGGCGCACCCAGGATTTGGTAGAACGGGATGTTCGCTATGTAGTCGGTCCAGCCGCGTTTCTGTTCGATGAACAACGCGGCGGCCACGACTTGCGGATAGAGCCGGGTGAGACCGCCCACCGAGGATTGCACGCGAGGCAACTGCATGCCAAGGAAGGTCTCGAGGTAGCGCAGAAACCCGCGCTCGTACTGCGCGGCGCCCGGGTCGTGCAGGAAGAGCGGCGTGGGCTCGCCGACAACATCATCGGGCTTCGTGATCAGAGCGCCGTCAAATGCTTCGACGAGTCTGGTCTGTTTGCTTTCGTTCCGGATAGGGCGCCGGAACGTGACGACTTTCCCCGAGTCATTTTCGACCTCTACCAGGACTGCGGACTGGCTGATGACTCGCGTCTTGCCGTCGAACTGAAAGCTGTCGCGCACGGCCGATGTCAGGGCGCGCTCACCTTTTACGCCAACCAGTTCTTCAAACCCGAGACCGTACATCAAGGTGTTCACCAGGGTACTTTTCCCCGATGAGTTACGACCTTTGATGATGTTTAGGCCTTGCTTGAACGGTGTACGAAAGCCGAAGGTCTCACCGTCGCTGATGATTCGAATTTCAATTCCACGGATGAGCATACTAGACCCACTTCTCCACGATACTGTCGACCATTTTTTCGGTAATAGACGTCTTGAGGCCGCGCAGGAAGGCGGCGTCATCGTCGTAAAGCTGTTCGTCCAAAGCCCGCTGGCAGAATGAACTGCCCTTGTCCGTCAGCACCACCGTCTTGGCGGTCGCGTCGATGAGCCCATCTGCTGCGGCCAAAGTCATCGCCGTCTGTACGGTCGGGTCGAGGCCCCAAGCTGGAAAATCGATTTCCTGGCTCTTGGCGGCACGAATGAGCTTTTCCCTTCGAGCGTCGTCTTTCAAGACCCAGTTGAACAACTGCAGCCTGACGAGGCTGGACTTGCGCCCGCGCGACGCGAGCAACAGGACGAGCAGAAGCTGCGTAATCTTGAAGAGCGGTCGATGGTCAGGAAGTACGGATGACGGGCGAACGTTGAACTCGAGGGTTGCCATTATTGGACCGGCTCCGAGAAGTCGAGCTGGCATACGGCGAGCCAGCGCGCGACGACGAGGTCTGCAAGGGTGCGCGTTTCGCTGAAGCCGACAACACCTCCGAGCTCTTTCTCCAGTCGGGTGCCAAGTTCAGCTCTGACCGATTCCACCAGCTCGTTGGGCTCGCCGGTCCAGAAATACTTGAGTTCCTGCATCTCGTCAGCGTAGAGGCCAATGACGCGAATGACTTGTGCAAAGGCCTGAGGTGACGTCCGCTCAATCGTGGCGAGGTGGTGGTCGCAGCGTAAGAATTTGCCTTGGACAAGCTTGTTGAATTCCGACAGCTCGGCTTCAAACGTCGGGCTGGCCTGCCGCGATTTGAGGCGCATACGGTTCTTTCGAGCGATGAGCTTGTCGTACTCTTCGGGAGCTTCCGGCAGGGCAATCGACTTGTCTACCGCCGGGCCAAGCTGCAAAGCAGTCCCCGCGTTGCGCCGGCATTGCTCGAACTCGCTGGAGTAGTAGTCGGCGTCCAGAAGCGAGATGTTGAAGTCTTCGGTGAGGATGGTGAGCTCCCATTTGCGGGCATCCTTTTCCTTCTTCCGGGCGTGCTTGTGGAGCTCGTTGTCGTTTATCGTCGGCGTCACAAACAGCCAGTTGCGAATCCTCGTGGAGCCGATGCGGTCGGCTATCTGTTGCGCATAGGATTTGAGCTTGCCAACGTCGCGCGTAATCTTGTCGCGGATGTTGTCGTAGAGCTCTTCCTGCGTGTAGTGCCGTTCTGGACAGTAGCATTGGAACGCAAGACCGTCCGTCGTCCAACCTTCGATTCCAAAGTCACCAGGCGAAGCTGGCATGTGCTGATATGACGGTCCGTATTTCAATTTGAACGCCGACTGGCACAAGCGCTCCCAGCTCGTGCCATCGAAAGTCCCGAAATCGGTTTGTATCACGAAGCCCCCAATCTACATGTATCGTCCAGATACGACTGTTCTCGTGCGGTCTGCTTGACCGTGGAACCGGGCTTATTGAGACGTTCTTGGAGAACCCCGATTCTGTTCACTCATCGTACACTGGCGCAGGCAAGTCTGACCTTTCGGGCGATTATGTGTGCGCTTAATCGAAAAATCTACCTGTTAGTGCAGTTTGCTTCAGTGGTATTCGCGCGCCCGCAACAATGGCAAGCGTGCCGCGTGCTCACTGTCGGTGCTCCGCGCGAAGATTCAGCGCACGTGAGTCAGGTGGTTGCGCTGCCCGATTCTGGCGGCGGTGGGCTCGCTGCTGTAGCCGTGGACCAGACGGATGGAGCTGACTGACGACTTTGGACGTATTGGTCATCTTCCCAAATGCGGTTTCGTAGTGTTTTCAATGAGTTTTCCCCATGCTGATGCACTTGCGCGGGCGGGAGCCCCCAACGCTCTCGGACCGTGGCCGCGAGCTTCCACGCCCCCTCGCCCAGCCGCGCGCAGCCGAGAGTTATGTCGTCGCACGTGCCGAAGGGGGCACCGAATTCGGAACTGTTCCGGATGTGGTCCACGGTTCCGAGCCTCTCCGACCATCAAGCTTGCGGCGGGCTGCTTCCACAATGTCGGAAGAGAATTGCTCCTGATGTCGCAGCACAACTGCCTCGAAGGTGTAGTCGCCCAATCCAAGAGAACGCAAAAGCTCAAAGCTCTCGCTACCGGGCTGCATCACGATGTACGCGATAGCACCAAGCTCGCCTCGATTCGTGATGGCCTTGCGAGTATTGCCCGCGCGTAGGCGTCTACCGTGCTTCACGAAAAGAGCCTCTTCCTGCGCGTAGACGACGCTCCAGACATCGCGAAGCAATGCTGAGTCGAGACTCATGGCGTTCACCTGCACTTCAACCGACCGTTGACGTGCCGCAGGCACGAGATGCGGGTATTTATCGTGGACGTTTTTCGCAAACTGCGTACAGTCATCGCGAGATTTCAGAAATGACATGCGTTTGCGGTCCTCAGGACTAAGGTTCTCAAAGCTGTTCATCTGACTATCTCCTCGCGGTTACCAGTTGATTGCGACCGACTCGGCGCCGCGACGCTTTAGCTCGGCGACGATTTCCTCTACAGGGGCATCCTTCAGGCGCACATCGTCCGGCGACGTGATTGACTCTGCCGCTTCGGGGTCGGTCGGGAACAGTGCCGCATTGAGCTTCTCCCATGTGGCGAAACTTGGCAGGGTGGCATCTGCGCTATCCGCGTTTTCATATCGAGAGGGCATCACCGCATGAATGCCAGCACGTCGTGCGAGCTCACGATACGAAAAACGCATATTTTCCCTCGCTGCTTTCAACGCAGACCGGAAGCTCGGGTCGGTAACCGGTGGAAGCTGTTTCGTCGTCATCACTACCTCCATACACAGGGAGCCGTTAATGTATCTCAATCTGGGCATAGTGCATACTTTTAGCTGCGATGTGAATCTTTTATGAAACTTTTGTCACCCTGATGGGTGGCGACCTGCAAACGGACCAGCCCGAAGGCACTGCGATTGGGTGACGCTCAGGCGCGGAGGCGACTTCCGCATTCGGCCCATAACGGCAGTCGGATTCGTCGGGAAGCTTATCTGCAGGCGGTAGTAGGAGCAGGCAATAGGTCGGCGACTGCCATACACAAGGCCGTCACCATGCGGCGGGCTCGGGCTCCAACGCGCGATTCCTATTGAAGGGGATGATGAGAGGACTTCTGAGGGGGACCGCTTATTTGGCGGATAGCTATAAGCCGGAGACTACAGGACGTACAGCAGTGGGAGCGGGAACGAGGGACTAGGGCCGAAGCCCCAGTCCGCCCATTTGGCGAATTCATTCGCTGACACTTTTCCGGAGATTTCCCCTTCGAAAGCAGGCGTTTCAGTGTCGACGGATTAGAAGTGTTTACGTTGCAAAATCAACTGCTTGGATGCGTGTAACGGCTTCTTCGGCGAGATTTCGGCGTTGTGTAACGACTTCTAATCCATCTTGCCAACGAAAAAAACCGCACGGCCACCCTCACTCCACCGTCACCGACTTGGCAAGATTCCTCGGCTTATCGATATCCGTCCCGCGCGCCAACGCCGCGTGATAGGCCAGCAACTGCATCGGCACCGTATGCAGGATTGGCGAAAGCGGCCCGTAGTACTCGTTAAGCCGAATCACCTCGATTCCCTCACTCGGCACCAACCCGCAGTCCACATCCGCGAACACGAAAAGCCTGCCGTTGCGCGCGCTGACCTCGTGCATGTTCGACCGGAGCTTTTCCAGAAGCACGTCATTCGGCGCCACGGCAATGACGGGCATTTCGTTACTGACCAACGCCAGCGGCCCATGCTTCAACTCCCCTGCGGGATAAGCCTCCGCGTGGATATACGAAATCTCCTTCATCTTCAGCGCGCCTTCGAGCGCGATCGGATAGTGCATCCCGCGTCCGAGAAACAGCATGTTGTCGCGTCGCGCGAGCAGCTCCGACCAGCCCATGATCTGCGGCTCCAGCGCGAGCACCTTCGACATCGCATCGGGCAGATGCCGCAGCGCACGCAGATGCGCCTTCTCGTCGTCATCGCTCAACCGCCCGTGCACCTGCGCCAGTGACAAAGTCAGCAAGAACAGCGCCACGAGCTGCGTCGTAAAGGCCTTTGTCGAAGCCACCCCGATCTCGATCCCCGCGCGCGTGACGAACTGCAGCACGCATTCGCGCATCAGCGCACTCGTCGCGACGTTGCAGATCGCGAGCGTATGCGTCATCCCGCGCTGCTTCGCGACATGCACGGCGCCGAGCACGTCGGCCGTCTCGCCGCTCTGCGACACCGCGACGACCAGCGTGCGCGGATTCGGCACGCTGTCGCGATAGCGAAACTCGCTCGCGATCTCGACGCTCGCCGGCAGCTTCGCGATGCTCTCGATCCAGTATTTCGCGGTCAGCGCCGCGTGATAACTGCCGCCGCACGCGAGCAGCAACACCGAGTCGATGTCGTTGAACACGCGCCACGCGCCGTCGCCGAACAGCTCGGGCATGATCGACCCGACATCGAGCAACGTATCGGCCACCGCCTGCGGCTGCTCGAAGATTTCCTTCTGCATGTAATAGCGATACGAGCCGAGGTCCGCCGCGCCGCTGTGCGCGGCCACCCGCTGCACCGCGCGCTCGACGCGCTGGCCGGCCGCATCGACGATCCAGTAGCGATGCAGCTGAATATCGGCGACATCGCCATTCTCGAGGTAAGCGATGCGATCGGTGATGCCCGACAACGCGATCGCATCCGACGCCAGGAAATTCTCGCCATCGCCGACACCGACGACGAGCGGCATCCCGTCGCGCGCGCCGACGATCCGGTGCGGTTCGTCGCGGCACATCACCGCGATCGCATAGCTGCCGCGCAGCCGCGCGACCGCGCGGCGCACCGCGTCGAACAGGTCGCCGTCGTACAGGTGGTCGATCAGGTGCGCGATCGCTTCGCTGTCGGTCTGGCTCGCGAACACGTAACCGTGCGTCTGCAATTCCGCGCGCAGTTGATCGCAGTTCTCGATGATGCCGTTGTGCGACAGCGCGATGCGCGCGTTGTCGTCGCTCGGCGAGAAGTGCGGATGCGCGTTGAGCGTGACGGGCGCGCCATGCGTTGCCCAGCGCGTATGCGCGATGCCGGTGTAGCCGGACAGCGCGTGCGCGGCGATCTCGCGCTGCAGGTTGGCGACGCGGTCGACGCTGCGCGCCCGTGCCAGCGCACGGTCGCGATAGACCACGACGCCGCACGAGTCGTAGCCGCGGTATTCGAGCCGCTTCAGCCCGTCGACGAGGTTCGGCAGGATGTCCCGCTGGGCCACCGCCCCGACAATTCCACACATATCGCGCTCCGTAAATGTCCTGTCTGGACCCGTGACAGCGATGGTAGAAGCGGTCGAGTGGAATTAAATTTCAAAATACACAAGAAAATGAAGCAGACGAGACGTCGGCTATCATGTTGAAATTAAATTTCACGAACCTGACCGGAAGGAGCCGCCGATGGCTGGCATCACGCTCGACGATCTCGACCTGCGCATTCTCGCGATCCTGCAGGACGACGCATCGGTGTCGAACCTGCAACTCGCCGAGCGCGCGCTGTCGTCGCCGCCGACGTGCATGCGCCGCGTGCGGCGGCTGACGGAAGCGGGCGTGATCCGCCGCCAGGTTGCGGTGCTTGACCCGGTCGCGATCGGCACGGCCGTCACGGCGTTGATCGAGATCAGCCTCGACCGGCAGACGGCGGAAGACTACGACGCGTTCGAGGCCTACGTGTGCGCGGAGCCGGCGGTCACGCAGTGCTATCGCGTGTCACCGGGGCCGGATTTCGTGGTGGTGGCCGATCTGGCCGACGTCGCCGAATACGACGCGTTCGCGCGGCGGCTGTTCACCGGCGCATCGAATATCCGCAACGTGCGGACGTTCTTCTCGACGCATCGCGCGAAGTTCGAGGCGAACGCGCGGGTCACGCATGCGATGCGCAAGCGCGGCGACGCCTAGACCGCACGACACACGTCGAACGGCACACGCGCGGTATCAGAACGCGAACGTCTGCTGCATCGGATGGTGCTCGCCGCGCGCGAACCCGGCGCCTTCGAGCGACAACAATGCGCGTTTCCGATCGATGCCGCCTGCATAACCGGTCAGGCTGCCCGACGCGCCGATCACGCGATGGCACGGCACCATGATCGATACCGGGTTGCGGCCGACCGCGCCGCCGACGGCGCGCGCGGCACTCATCGGCAGCCCGACGCGTTCGGTGATGTCGCCGTACGACACGAGCTTGCCGAACGGAATCGCGAGCAGTTCCTTCCACACGCTGCGCTGAAACGCGGTGCCGCGCAGATGAATGGGCACCGAGAAGGTTTCGCGCGTGCCGGCGAAATATTCGGCGACTTCTTCGGCAACCTTGCGCGCGAGCGGCGACGCGTTGCGTACGTCCGCATCCGGTGCGATCCCGAGCGATGGATAGTATTTCTGGCCGACGAAGAAGAGGCCCGTCAGGGCATCGTCTTCGATACGGATGGCGATGTCGCCCAGCGGGCTCGGAATCAGATGAGCGGGAGTCATCGCGAAGCTTCTCCATGAAGGCGCCACACATGCAGTGCGGCATACGCGCGCCATGGCGCCCAGCGCACCGCTTGCGGCGCCGATGATGCGATGCTGCGCGGACGCTCGGTGGCGGCGGCGCGCGGCGCAAGCCACGCGTCGTCTGCGGGGAACGCGTTCGGCCAGGCCATCGCACGCATCGCGACATACTGCACCGCGCGTTCGTCGAAGCCGGGCAGCGCGCGCAACGCAGCGAGCGTCGCATCGAGCGGCGCCATCGGTTCGAGCGCGAGCGTGCCGTCGGCGACTGCACGTGCGAGCGACACGATCGCCCGCGCCGCATCACGCGTCGCGCCGATTGCTTCGAGCGCCGCCGGCGGCACCCTCGCCAGCGTCGCGGCGGAAGGCAACGCATGCGTGAGCCCCGGCGGTGCGTGGTCCACCGGCGTGCCGAAGCGTTCGGCCACACGCGCCAGCACGGCGCCTGCCTGCATCGCAGCCAATCGTTCGCCCGCGATCGCACGAATCGCGATCTCGAGCCCGTCGAACGCGCCGGGCACGCGCAGGCCGGGCGAGCCGTCCGCGAGTTCGCCCAGATGCGCGTCGATCACGTCGGGGCGGCTGTCGAGATCGAACAGCCGCCGCACGCGCGCGAGCACGGCCGGGACGACGGGCGTCAGCGCGGGCGACACGGTCACCGCGAGCGCGAACCGCTGCGGCACGTGCGTGACGGACAGCCAGCCTGTCACCTGAGCGTCGCCGTGCCCGTTCGGCAGGGCGACGACGCGGGCATAGCCGTGCGCATCGATACGCTCGACGCCGTCGACCTGCCGCTGCGCGAGGAAGCGCATCAATTCGGCCCAAGCGAACGGCGGCCGGTATGGTAGCGGGAAGGTCATGTCGCCGCTGGCGGATGCGCCGGCGCCCTTGCGCAGGCGCAGCGGATTGAGACCGTAGCGCTGGCGGAACAAATCGTTGAAGCGTCGTACGCTGCCGAACCCGGCAGTCGAGGCAACCACGGCCACCGGCAGCGCGGTGTCGGTCAGGAGGCGCTTGGCCATCAGCAGACGGTGCGTCTGCGCGAATTCGACCGGCGACACGCCGAACTGCGCGGCGAAGATTCGGCGCAGATGGCGCTCGGTCACGCCGACTCGCCGCGCGAGCGCATCGACGGAATGCGCGTTCAGGAAACCGTCCTCGATCAGCGAGGCGGCTGCGTCGGCGAGATTGCCGGACAGGTCGAGCAGCCCGTGGCCCGGTGCGAGCTCGGGGCGGCACCGCATGCACGGCCGAAAGCCGGCTTTCTCCGCGGCGGCGGCGGTCGGGTAATAACTGCAGTTCCGCGCCTTCGGTGGTTTCACCGGGCAAACGGGGCGGCAATACACGCCAGTCGTCGACACACCGACGAAGAACCAGCCGTCGAAGCGGCGGTTCCGCGAAAGCAGGGCGTCGTAGCAGGTGTCTGGATCGAGGTGCATGAGACGACTGTAAACCATCCGTGCTGCCGATTCCGGCTGGAATCGGACATGTGTATCGACGCGCCGGCTCGCGTCATGGCCCCCTTTCGCACACGGGGAATTCCCGAAAAAACGGTTAATGCCACTTTGCGAAACAGTCGTCTTTTTTGCGCGGCCGGATTTGAGATGACTCATCGAAATCCCCGACTGACACGGTACCGGGCCAAGCCCTATCCTTTGAAAAACGTTTTCCAGAACTCGACGGACGAGCGGCCGTGCCACGCAAGGGGCGGGCCGCCGTCCGGTCCGGCGCCCGTCGCCGGTCACGGACAGACAACATCCAGCGGCGCGACGGGCGCGGCCGCGCATCGGAGACACTCATGCAATCTGCCGTCGTCGGCGCGGTGCGCGCGGCCGCCAGCCGCTACCGCTGGACCGTCTGTGCGCTGCTGTTCTTCGCGACCGTCATCAACTACATGGATCGACAGATCCTCGGCCTGCTCGCGCCGATGCTTCAGCACGACATCGGCTGGAGCCAGGTGCAGTACGGCCGCATCGTGATGGCGTTTTCCGCGTTCTACGCGATCGGCCTGCTCGGCTTCGGGCGCATCGTCGACTGGCTCGGCACGCGCATCTCGTATGCGGTCGCGATGCTGGTGTGGAGCATCGCGGCGATGCTGCACGCGGCGGTCGGTTCGGTGATGGGCTTCGCGGCCGTGCGCGCGCTGCTCGGGATCGGCGAGGGCGGCAACTTCCCGGCCGCGATCAAGACGACGGCCGAATGGTTTCCGCGTCGCGAGCGCGCGCTTGCCACCGGTATCTTCAACTCGGGCGCGAACATCGGCGCGGTGTTCGCGCCGGCGATCATCCCGGCGATCGCGGTGGCTTACGGATGGCGCGCGGCATTCGTGATCATCGGCGCGATCGGCATCGTGTGGCTCGCGGTCTGGCTGGTGATGTATCGCACGGCCGACACGCGCGCGCTCGCCGCGGAATACGACGAGCCGCGCGACGAAGCCGAAGCGCTCGACGCGGCGAACGCGGATGCCGGTGCGCCGCGCTGGGGCGAACTGATCCGCAAGCGCGAGACGTGGGCGTTCCTGATCGGCAAGTTCCTGACCGACCCCGTGTGGTGGTTCTACCTGTTCTGGCTGCCGAAGTGGCTCAACGAGTCGCGCGGGATGGACATGCAGCACATCGGCCTGCCGCTCGTGTGCATCTATGCGCTGACGACGGTCGGCAGCATCGGCGGTGGCTGGCTGTCGTCGATGCTGTTGCGCGCGGGCTGGAGCGTGAACGGCGCGCGCAAGACGGCGATGCTGATCTGCGCCTGCTGCGTGCTGCCGATCGCGTTCGTGTCGCAGGTGCAGAGCCTGTGGGGCGCGGTGCTGATCGTCGGCCTCGCGGCCGCCGCGCACCAGGGCTGGTCGGCGAACCTGTTCACGACGGCGTCCGACCTGTTCCCGCGCCGCGCGGTCGCGTCGGTTGTCGGCATCGGCGGGATGGCCGGTTCGATCGGCGGCGTGCTGTTCTCGGAAGTGATCGGCCAGGTGCTGCAACGCACGGGCCACTACTGGGTGCTGTTCGCGATCGGCGCGCTGGCCTACCTGCTCGCGCTGGCGGTCATGCACGTGCTCACGCCGAAGATGAAGCCAGCGAAGCTCGACGCTTGATCGCGTGCCGGCAAACGAACGCGCCGCCCGGAGGCGGCGCGTTTTTATTTGAGATGCACAGCGACGAAGTGACGACGAAGAGGCGGCAGGCGGCGGATGCGACTGCGCAATTCAACCGGCCGCGGCCGTCGACGCACGCATGATCAGTCGCGGCTCGAACGTCGAATAGCTGGCGTCGGTGCGCCCGGCGAGCGCGTCGATCAGTTTCTGCATCGCGAGCTCGCCCATGTTCTCGCTCTGGATGTCGATGGTGGTGAGCGCGGGTGCCGCGTATTCGCCGTACGGCACGTTGTCGACGCCGGCGACGGACACGTCCTGCGGCAGCCGGAACCCGAGCGACGCGGCTTCCTTCATGAAGCCGAGCGCGATCAGGTCGTTGTAGCAGATCACGGCTTGCGGACGGTTCGGGCCGAGCATCACGCGCGAGCATGCGCGCTCGCCGGCTTCGGCGGTCGGCGCATGCGCATCGTGCACGTCGAGCGTGAGCCCCGCTTCGGCGAGACAGTCGCGCGCGCCCTGGATCCGTTCGTCGTTGACGCGCGCGGGGCCGAAACCGAGGTACGCGATGCGCGTATGGCCGAGATTGAGCAGGTGGCGCGCGAGCATGTAGGTCGCGAGCCGGTTGTCGATGCCGACGCTCGGAATCGGCAGGCCGGGGCTGCGCCTGAGCAGCACGAGCGGCTTGTGCAGGTCGAGCATCCAGCCGGCCTGGTCGTCGGGCATCCGCGTGCTGACGATCAGCCCGTCGACGCGCTGCGCGAGCGCCTCGATCAGCGAGCGTTCGCGCGCCTGGTTCTCTTCGGTATCGACGAGCAGCAGCGTGTAGTCGTGCTGGAGCGCGACGCGGTTCGCGCCCTTGACGACGTTCGTGAAGTGCGGGTTGCTGATGTCGAGGATCACGAGGCCGATGGTGCGCGTGCGCCCGGTGATCATCGAGCGCGCGAGCGGGTTCGAACGGTAGCCGAGCCGCTCGATCGCTTCCTTCAGCCGCGCTTCGACGGTTGGCGAAAAGCGTTGCGTGCCGTTTACGTACTTGGATACCGTCGCGACCGACACACCGGCTTCCGCCGCCACGTCGCGGATCGTCGGGGAAACTTTTTTCATCGGAAGGGTAACGTTTTCGTTCGCTTGCACCGGATTGTGGCAGAAAAAGCCGGCGTCCGGCCACCGACCGATATCGGGAAAGTGCGGATAGCTGCGGGCAGATTCGACCATTGACGTTCGGCTTTTGTCCCGCGTATAGTTGGAAAACGTTTTCCGATTCCGTCGGATTCGGACGACGTCCAGGACACTTCAGAACAGATTCAAGGAGATTCGATGAACGCCACATCCACCGGCGCACGCAAGCCGTTCGGGCGCCTGCTGCTGACCGGCGCGGCCGGCAACCTTGGCCGTCAGGTGCGCGGCGCGCTGGCGAGCTGGGCCGACATCGTGCGCGTGAGCGACATTGCCGCGCTGGACGACGCGGCCCCGCACGAGGAAATCCGGGTCGTCGATCTGGCGGACCGGCCGGCGGTGATGGCGCTCGTCGACGGTGTCGACGCGATCGTCCACCTCGGCGGCATTTCGGTCGACGCGCCGTTCGACGATCTCGTCGATGCGAACATCACCGGCACGTACAACCTGTACGAAGCCGCGCGCAAGCATGGTGTGAAGCGCGTCGTGTTCGCGAGCTCGAACCATGCGATCGGTTTTCATCCGGTCACGGAAGTGCTCGACGCCGATTCGCCGCTGCGCCCCGACAGCCTGTATGGCGTGACGAAGTGCTTCGGCGAATCGCTGTCGCGCTACTACTTCGATCGCTTCGGGATCGAGACGGTGTGCCTGCGGATCGGTTCGTCGTTCGAAGTGCCGAAGAATCCGCGCATGCTCGTGACGTTCCTCAGCTATCGCGACTTCATCGAGCTGGTGCGCTGTTCGCTGCTGACGAACCGCGTCGGCCATGCGATCGTGTACGGCGCGTCGGACAACCCGGTGAAATGGTGGGACAACACGAAGGCCGGCTTCCTCGGCTTCCGCCCGCGCGACAGCTCCGAGCAGTTCGCCGGGTTGTTCCCGGTGACGGCGCCGACCGCCGACTACGACGATCCCGCGCAGCGGTTCCAGGGCGGCGGGTTCGTCGTGGGCGAGCCGATGGAGCGCAACGCGAAGTAAGGATCGCAGGCGCCGCCGGCGTCGCGGATCAGCGCAGGATGTCCGTCGCCTTGTGCCGTTCGTCCACGCCGTCGATCAGGATCAACGGGCCGCTCGCGTGCCGCGCGCGCAGCGGCTGGATCTGCCGGTAAGCATCCGATTCGTACCACGTGCGCGCTGTATCGAGATCGGGAAACGCGATCGCGATCAGGTCGCCGCGCCACACGCCTTCGCGCACGTCGGGCCGCGCGCCGTGAATCACGAAATGACCGTCGAACGGCGCGAGCGTGCCGTCGATGCGTTCGAGGTATTCGACGATGTCGTCGCACATTTCAACGTCGTGCAGGTGGGCGATGGCGTAGGCGGTCATGGCGGGCTCCGTGGCGTCGACGCGATGCGTCGATCGGTGAAGCCATGATCGGCGCGCGGGCGGCGCGCGTCGATTACCTGCGACGTAAGCACATTCATGTGGCCGTGCGCGATGCCGGCCGCGCGTGGGCCGCGCATACTGCATACCGCGTGTCGCGTGTCGCGTGTCGCGTGTCGCGTGTCGCGTGTCGCGTGTCGCGTGTCGCGTGTCGCGTGCCGCACACCGCGTGCGGCACGTCACGGACATCGGGCGCGCGACGCACTCACGCGTGCTTGCGGATCGGCCGCGGGTGCGGCACAGGTTCCGGCTCCGACTCGGCGGCTTCCTTGCACAGCTTGTCGAGCATGCGTTGCGCGGCGCCCGCGCAGTCCTCGCCGGCGGGCTTGTTCGCGATCTCGTCGATCAGCGCCTGCAGGTTGCGCCGGTTCTGCGCGAGCCGCTGTTCGAGCAGCGCGATTTCGTCGACCTTGTTCCGCAACGCCTGCAGCAGTTCGTCGCGCGGCCACGCGCCGAGATCGGGCGGCAGCACCGCGCGGATCTCGTCGAGCGCGAAGCCCGCGCGCTGCGCGCGGTCGATGATCGCGAGCCGCGTCAGCGCTTCCGGCCCGTATTCCCGATAGCCGTTCGCCTGCCGGCGCGCCGGCTCGAGCAAGCCGCTCGCTTCGTAGAACCGGATGCGCGATGCCGCGATGCCGCTGGTTCGCGCCAGTTCGCCGATCTTCATCTTTGTGCTCCAGGGGGGGGGGCTTGACCTTGAAGCTGACTTTAAAGTTATGGTTGGGCATCGTCAATCGAGGATGTTCACCATGAACCTGTTTGCGCCCCTCACACTGCCCAATGGCGCGGTGATCCCGAACCGGCTCGCCAAGGCCGCGATGGAAGAGAACATGGCCGATGCGGACCACGCGCCGTCCGACGCGTTGCTGCGCCTGTACCAGGCGTGGGCGGACGGCCGGGCGGGCCTGATCCTGACCGGCAACGTGATGGTGGACGGCCGCGCGATGACGGGGCCGAACGGCGTCGTGCTCGACAGCGACGCGCATCTCGACCGCTTTCGGCGGTGGGCGCAGGTCGCGCGCTCCGGCGGCGCGCACGTGTGGATGCAGATCAACCATCCGGGGCGCCAGATGCAGGCGGCGCTCGGCCAGACGACGCTCGCGCCGTCGGCCGTGCCGCTCGCGCTCGGCGCACTGTCGAAGCAGTTCCCGGTGCCGAAGGAGATGACGGAAGCCGACATCGTCGACGTGCGGCAGCGCTTCGTGCGCGCCGCGCAGCTCGCCGAGCAAAGCGGCTTCACCGGCGTGCAGATCCATGCGGCGCATGGTTATCTGCTGAGCCAGTTCCTGTCGCCGCTGACGAACCGCCGGCAGGACGCGTGGGGCGGCAGCATCGAGCACCGCGCGCGGCTGCTGCTCGACATCGTGCGCGACGTGCGCGCGACGGTGTCGCCGGCGTTCGTCGTGTCGGTCAAGCTGAATTCGGCCGACTTCCAGCGCGGCGGCTTCAGCGCGGACGATGCGAAGCGCGTCGTCGAACTGTTGAATCCGCTCGGCGTCGATCTCGTCGAGCTGTCGGGCGGCAGCTACGAAGTGCCGGCGATGCAGGGCGAGGCGCGCGACGGGCGCACGCTGGCCCGCGAAGCGTATTTCCTCGAATTCGCACGGGACATCACGGCCGTCGCGGCCATGCCGCTGATGGTCACGGGCGGAATCCGGCGCCGCGCGGTGGCCGAGCAGGTGGTCGCCAGCGGCGTGGCGATGGTCGGCATCGCGACCGCGCTGTCGATCGAGCCGAACCTGCCGCGCGACTGGCAGGCCGGCAAGGACAGCGCGCCGGCGCTGCAGCCGATCCGCTGGAAGAACAAGGCACTGGGTGCGCTGGCCAACATGGCCGTCGTGAAGTTCCAGCTCGCGAGGTTGAGTGTCGGGCGGCGCACGCACCCGGGCGTGTCGCCGCTGCGCGCGCTGGTGGCGCAGCAACTCGCCGCGCAGTGCCAGACGCGGCGTTACCGCAAGTGGATGGCCGGGCGGGCGGCGCGCTAGCCGCGAAGGCGCCGCGTTGGACTGCCCGATGCCCGCTCACACCGGATACGCATCGTCGACCTTCAGGTTCGCGAGCCGGAACAGCGTGCGCAGCGTCTGCGGATGAATGTCGCGGTGCGCGGCGAGCGACGTCAGCATGAAGTCGAGGACCTTCGCGTAGCGCAGCAGCACGAGGCAGCGCGCGAGATCCGCGTTGCCGCCGCGCATGCCTTCGGCGAAGTGGACCATCTGGGTCGACAGCGTGCGTGCCATCTCGAGTTCCATCTGCTGTTTTTCCGTCCACTCGGGCTGCGGCTGGTCGAGCAGTTTCGCGAGAAAGATCTGGAACGACGTATCGGATGAGTTGGGCAGCGCATCCATGAAGAGCCTCGTAACTTGCGTGGATCGTTCGGGCGTGTCCGATGGAGGGTCCCGATCCGGGTTCATGTCCGCGCCGATCGGTGGCGCGACTGTCATCCGACGGGAATGCACGTTCCGTACCAGCCCCGCGATCCAAGTGTTGAGCAATGTTGACGCCGGGCGCGGCAGCGGTCGTCGCGTCCCGCCGATACTGGCTTGCACGGAAAATCGAGAAGGGAATCCATACGCTGCGCGCGAGCGCGAGCGGCAGCGCGACAGGGGCCGGATGAATGAAATGCTTCAGCGATGTAACGTAACGCCGGGCTGAAACCGGCCGTGTGTTTCGGTCGACGAATCGGGGAATGTCGTGTCTCGCGCGTGCCGGTGCCGCTCCCGGCGTCGGCACGAGGTCGGGACGCTCTCGCGCGGCGAGCCGCGGCGTCACCCGCCTCACGATGAAAGCGCACGATGGATGCGCCGGATGTTTCATATCCGAGACGTCTCGTTCGCGGCCCGCCGGATGCATGCGCAACCTGTGGACGCGCGGCGCCCAACTGGCCCAGCGAATAACCGGACAACTGTCCATGGGCAGCCGCGTCGTGTTTGCGAACAATCATCGCATCATCTCCGCGAGGTTCGACATGAGCGCCCACGCCTTCTTCTCGGCGAATCTGCTGCTGGCCTACACGGCCTATTTCGTCGGTACGGTCAGCCCCGGCCCGAGCAATCTCGCGATCATGTCGGTCGCCGCGAACCACGGCCGCAAGGCGGCGCTCGCGTTCGCGCTCGGCGTCATCTCGGGCTCGATGTTCTGGGCGGCGGTGGCCGCGCTGGGCGTGTCGGCCGCGCTGCTCGCCTGGTCGCAGTTGCTGGTCGCGATCAAGCTGTTCGGCGGCGTGTACCTGCTGTGGCTCGCGTTCAAGTCGGGCCGCACCGCGTGGTCGGCCAAGGCGGCCGCCACGCCGAAGGCGACGGCCGATCGGAAGCTGTCGCGCTTCTACGCACGCGGCGCGATGCTGCATCTGACGAATCCGAAAGCGATCCTGGTGTGGGTGTCGATCGTCGCGCTGTCGTCGAACGGCGCGGGCGCGTCGCACGGCGCCGTCGTGCCGGGCTGCATCGCGATTGGATGCCTGGTGTTCGGCGGCTATGCGCTGGTGTTCTCGACGGACGGTGCACGCCGGCTGTACGTGCGCGGACGCCGCGCGATGGAAGCGTGTCTTGCCGTGGTGTTCGGCGTGGCGGGGATCCGGTTGCTGGCGTCGAACGTGTGAACGGACAACCCGCACGCGTCCAGCCAGACGAACGATCCGCCGCGCGAACACGCGGCGGATCGGCTTCGGCGCTTCAGATTCAGAAAATGAAGCCCGTGTTGATGAACTTCGAGTAGTGATCCGACACGATCGAATCGAGCAGCTGCTTGCTGCCGTCGGTCTGCTTCGCCGCGACCATCGAGCGGATCGAGAACGCACGCAGCGCGTCGGTCACCGACAGCGTGCCTTCCGCCGAATCCTTGCGCCCCGCGAACGGGAACACGTCCGGCCCGCGCTGGCACTGGCAGTTGATGTTCACGCGGCACACCTGGTTGACGAGCGGATCGACGAGCGCGCCGATCTGCGCCGGATCGGAACCGAAGATGCTGACCTGCTGGCCGTGCTCCGACGTCGTCACGTAGTCGAGCGCGGTTTCCACGTCGTCGAACGGCGCGACCGGAATGATCGGCCCGAACTGTTCCTCGCGATACAGCTTCATCCCTTCGGACACCGGATACACGACGGCCGGGTAGAACAGCGTCTTGCTGAATTCGCCGCCCGAATGGTTGACGACCTGCGCGCCCCTGGCCTTCGCGTCGTCGATCGCGTCGGTCATGTACGCGGTGCGATGCATGCCCGGCAGCGGCGTGATGCTGACGCCTTTTTCCCACGGCATGCCGATCTTCAGCTGCTCGAGCGCGGCGGTGAAGCGCTTCAGGAATTCGTCGACGATCGAACGATGCACGAGCAGCATCTTCAGCGCGGTACAGCGCTGGCCATTGAACGACAGCGCGCCGAGCAGGCACTCCTTCACGGTGAGATCGAGATCGGCGTCGGGCAGCACGATCGCCGCGTTCTTCGCATCGAGGCCGAGGATCGCGCGCAGGCGGTGCGACTTCGGATGCTGCTTCTTCAGGTGATCGGCGACCTTGCTCGAGCCGATCAGCGCGAGCACGTTGATCTTGCCCGACGCGAGCATGTGCGGCACGACCACCGCGCCCGGCGCGTAGATCGTATTGATCACGCCTTTCGGGAACGCGTCGCGGAACGCCTCGAGCAGCGGCTCGAACAGCAGCGTGCCGTACTGCGGCGGCTTGAACACCACGGTGTTGCCCATCAGCAGCGCGGGGATCAGCGTCGCGAAGGTCTCGTTCAGCGGATAGTTGTACGGCCCCATGCACAGCACGACGCCGAGCGGCGTGCGGCGGATCTGGCCGATCGTGCCTTCCGCGATCACGAAGCGCGAGTTCGCGTTGTCGAGCTCCTTCAGCGCGTCGATCGTCTGCGTCATGTACGTGACGGTGCGGTCGAACTCCTTCTGCGAATCGGCGAGGCTCTTGCCGATCTCCCACATGATCAGGTTCACGACCAGCTCGCGCTGCGCGACCATCCGCTTGATGAAGTCCTGCATGCACGCGATGCGCTGCTCGACCTTCATCGTCGGCCACTCGCCGCGGCCCGAGTCGTACGCGCGCACCGCGGCGTCGAGCGCCGCATCGCTTTCCGTCTCGCTCATCACCGGATAACTGCCGATCTCCGTCTGCGCGACGCTGCCGTCCGGCTGGCGCACGCACACGGGCGACAGCACGGTCTTGGTCGCGCCGTCCCACGGGCGCAACTCGCCGTCGACCAGCGACACGCGCTGGTGGATCGGCGCGGCGAGCCGGAACTCGGCGGGGATGTCTTGATAGGCGGGAAACAGCTGCTGCAGGGAGGCGGAATCGGGCATGACGGTCTCGTTTGACGGGGTGTCCGGGAAGGACGGGCGATGCGGAATCCTGAGCTGAACGATCCTCGAACCTGAATCGGCATCATGACGCGCGGACGAAGCGGCGTCACGCGGCGGCATGGCCGAAACGCGGACTGGAACCAGTTCCATTTAAAAGGAACGCCGAACCGATTGCAAGATTTGCCGAACGCGATCGCACGATACGTAAGCTATTTGAAGGAATGTGTCCGAATGGCGGGTATAAGTCGCCCGGCGCATGCGCAAACGTTTCACTTCGGCCGGATTGGGCGGATAATGGCCCGGCGCGGCGAAGCAAAAATTGCCCCGGAACCTGAGAGAAAACACACGCAGTGAAGAAATGAGAGAAGGTCCGCCGCGCTGCCGAAGCGAGGTCGGCTGCCCGGAGCGCCGGGTCGGGGTTGCCCGCCCGGCGCGCACCGGACTTTCGCAGCCGGCCACCCGCGTCGCCCGACCTCGCGATGCCTCGCGTTATTCGACGTCCTCGTCGTCTTCATCGTCCTCCATTTCGTTCTCGTCCCGCCCCGGCGCCGCATACGCGCTCGCCTGCTCCAGCAACCATGCACGAAACGACTCCAGCGGCTTGCTGTGACTGAGCTCCGTCGGATAAACGAGGTAGTACGCCGAATCGCCAACCGTGGCCGCGTCGCACGGCACGACGAGGCCGAGCTGCTGCAACTGCTCCTCGACGAAGAACTTCGGCACCAGCGCGATCCCGAGCCCGGCCGCGGCCGCGCTGATCAGCATCGTGTGCAACTCGTAGCGCACGCCCTGCATCGTGCGGATGTCCTCGATGCCGTGCGTCTCGAACCATTGCGCCCAGGCGCCGGGACGCGTGGTCGAGTGCAGCAGCGGATAGGCGAGCATATCCTCCACGCGTTCGACCGGCCCGTCGAGTAGCGCGGGCGAGCAGATCGGCACGACTTCCTCGCCGAACAGGTAATCGGACGACGTGCCGGGCCAGGTCGGCTTGCCGTAGTGGATCGCGGCTTCGAAGTGCGTGTCCTCGAACGAGAACAGGTCGGTGCGGCTGCCCATGTTCACGCGCACGTCCGGCGTGCGGTCATAGAAGCTCTTGATGCGCGGGATCAGCCAGTGCGACGCGAAGGTCGGCAGCACCGCGAGCTCCAGGTAGCCGCCGCCGCTGCCGTGCGCGATGATCGACAGCGTGTCGCGATCGAGCGCCTCCAGCGCGCGCCGCACCTGCGTGCCGTACAGTTTGCCGGCGCGCGTCAGCACGACGCGCTGTTTCACGCGCGCGAACAGCCGCACGCCGAGGCTTGCCTCGAGCGTCGCGATCTGCCGCGATACCGCGCTTTCGGTCAGGAACAGTTCCTTGGCCGCGTGCGTGAAGCTCTCGTGGCGCGCCGCGGCTTCGAAAGCCACGAGCGCACCCATGTTGGGGATCTTGAATTTGCGCATGATGCTCGTTTTGTCTGACGAACGGACCCGCCCGCGGCGGGCCGGAGGACGAGTGCGGAGACGGCCGATAATTCCAAAAACTCATCACGTCTCAATTTAATCTCGCTTTACGCCCCGCTGCAACCCTTTGAATAATGCATCCCACGCAAGGCCAGGCGCCCGCTGGGCGGCCGGCCAATCGAGTTGCCGGCACGCTTGCCGGCGGTCCCCCGAAACACGAGAATCCTGATGCGCAATCCGAATATCGAGAGCCTGCTGACGAAGCTGCTGGGACAGGCGAAGACCGACGCCCTGTTCGCGACCCTGAACATGCCGGCCATCCTCGACGAATGGGAAACCGACGTCGTCACGCGCGCGGAAATCGCGCAGGCGATGAACATGGCGCTGTTCGAAGGGCTGCTCGAACGTTCGGCGAACGGCCGCGCGTACACGGCCGATGCGATCGAAAACGGCGGCTCGGTCTACTTCGACCACGGCGCGCTGCGAACGGTGCGCTGGCCGCACACGGGCGCGCTGCCGCCGGGCGAAGCCGCGTTCACGCGCATCCTGCGTCCGCTCGGCTTCCGCCTGAACGGCCGTTATCCGCTCGACAAGCTCGGCATGACGGGCCGCGCGTATGCGCATGAAGACGCACCGGACGAGATTGCGCAGTTCTTCGTCAGCGAACTGCATCCGGAGCGCTTCTCCAGGGAATTTCAGCAGGCCGTGACGAACGTCGTGAGCTCGTCGCGCGATCCGCTGTCGCCGGCGTCCGTCGCGCTGCTGTGGGAGATCGAGCGCGAAGGCTGGCTCCCGCTCGACGCCGCGCATGCGCTGCTGCCGGAGATCGTCGGCGCATTCGCTCGCCAGCACGACCTGCCGAACGAACTCGACTACGAGACGCTGCTGCTCGAATCGGCCGAGATGGCGTGGATCGCGACCGAAGGCAATGCGTTCAACCATGCGACCGATCGCGTGGCCGACGTGTTCAAGCTATCCGACGACGAGAAGGCGAAGGGCCGGCCGATGAAGCCGGAAGTCGAGCGCTCGCGTTCGGGCCGCGTGTTCCAGACCGCCTATCGCGCGGACATCGTCGAGCGCGAATTCCGCACGCGCGACGGCGGGACCGTGAAACGCAACGTGCCGGGCTCGTTCTACGAGTTCATCACGCGCCGCCGCACGTTCGACCAGGCGGAGCGCCGCTGGGTGACGGACCTGCGTTTCGACGCGGGCAACGCGCAGGGCATCTTCAAGATGACGGCGAACGCGGCGAAGTAGACGCCACGCACGCAGACAAACGGGCCGACGGCTGTCAACAGCCGCCGGCCCGTTTGCATTGGATGGGCGGCGCGATCGTCAGAACAGGTGCGTGACCAGATAGAACAGCACCAGCACGCCGAGCGGTACGCCGAGCAGCCATGCGATCAGATATTTGCCCATGTCGTGGTCCTCCGCGTGGCCGCGATGCAGGACGCATCGCGGCGGGGTGAGGCGACGTCGCGTCAAAGGTCGCGATCGAACTCCTTCAACTGCTTCTCGGCTTCGTCGCGTGCGATCCCGTAACGCTCCTGGATCCTGCCGGCCAGATAGTCGCGGTTGCCTTCGGCGACCGCGAGATCGTCGTCGGTCAGCTTGCCCCACTTGGCCTTCAGCTTGCCGGTCAACTGCTTCCATTGACCCTTGATCTTGTCTTCGTTCATCGTGTGCTCCTGGAATAAGGGGAAAAAAGCGCGACGCTCGGCCGCGCGACGGTTCAGGCCTTCGCCTTCAGGCCGGATGCGTCGACGTGCTTCACGCCCTTGATCGAGCGCGTCACGGCGACGGCCTTCTTCACCGCGGTCTTCGACGGCAGCACGCCCGTCAGCGTGACGACGCCATCGACCGTCTTCACGTTGACGTGGACGCTTTTCACGCCATCCGTGGTCGCGAGTTCGCTCTTCACCTTGGTCGTGATCCACGTGTCGGTGACGGGCTGGTTCGATTCCGCCTTCATGCCGTCGTCGGTCGACGACGATGCCTGTGCGTTCGTGAGCGGGGCGGCGCAAAGCAGGAACGCCGCGCTGACGGCGAGCAGCGCCGACAGGTTCGAGGTCTTGTTCATGGATGTGCTCCTTCGATTGACGTGGTGGATGGGAATCGGCGCAGGCGCGCCGTGCGTTACCGTGCGATCGGCGTGTCGTAGCCGGGCTCGCGCGGCGGCATGTCGGGGCGCGGCACGTCGGGCGGCAACGGCACCGGCGGATCGGTGCCGGGCGACGGTTCGGGCGGATGGTCCGGGGCCGGCTCGGGTCGCGTCGGATCGGGTGTCTGATGCAGCTTCATCAGGGGATCCTCCTCTGCGGTATGAAAGGGCGGCGCATGGGCGCCGATGCACTACCAGCGTACCGGCGCGAATGCACGCGGACATCGCGCAAATTCACCGGATCGGCTAGTGCGTTTGCACGGGGACGGAACGAAGGAGCGGGAACGGGACGTGCGTCGTGATGCGCGCGATGCGGGATGATCGGCGCGCCAGTCGTGCCGCGCGCAGCTCGGCGGGATAGCGCACGCAGGCGGCGCGGCGTGCGAATGTACTATTGCGCATGGTGCATCCGCGCCTGTCGATTGCATCGGCCGCACGCGATCATCGCGTGCACGCGCCAGCCGGCGCAGGTTGGCGCGGAGGCGACCGGCCCGTCAACCATGTCGACCATGTGGACCACCGATCAATGGACGAACGCGTAAACGAACAGGCGCTGAAGTCGCATACCGACAGGCGCCAGCTGCACCAGATCATCGCGGGGCTCGCCGAGGGCGTGATCCTGATCGAGCCCGACCAGCGCATCGTGTGGGCGAACGAGGCCGCGCTCGCGATGCACGGCGTCACCGAGCTCGACGCGCTCGGCGCGGACGTCACCGAGTATCGCGAGCGCTTCCGGCTTCGCTACCGGAACAATCATCCGGTGCGCGACGGCCACTATCCGATGGATCGCGTGATCGCGGGCGAGGAATTCAGCGACGTGACCGTCGAAGTCGAATCGGCCGCCGACGAGAACGTGAGCTGGGTCCACCGCATCCGCAGCCTCGTGCTGACGAACGCGGCCGGCGAGCCCGACTGCCTCGCGCTCGTGCTGCACGATGCGACCGAATGGGCGAGCGCCGAGGACCGCTTCGAGCGCACGTTCAACGCGAACCCGGCGCCGGCCGTGATCTGCCGGCTCGACGACCTGCGCTACGTGAAGGTCAATCAAGGCTTCCTCGAGATGACGGGCCATGCGCGCGACGACGTGCTCGGCCGCTCCGTCTACGAAGTCGACGTGCTCGAACAGGCCGAGCGGCGCGAACTCGCGATCGAGCGGCTGGGTGACGGCGCGACGATCCCGCAGATGGAGGCCGTGCTCAAGTGCGCGGACGGCGGCACGAAGGCGGTGGTGGTTGCCGGGCAGCCGATCGACATGAACGGCGAGGCATGCATGCTGTTCACGTTCATGGATCTCGAGCCGCGCAAGCAGGCCGAGCTCGCGCTGCGGCAGAGCGAAGAGCGTTTCGCGAAGGCGTTCCGGATGGCGCCGGTCGCGACCGCGATCGTCACGGCCGGCCGCTTCGAGCTGCTCGACGTGAACGATGCCTTCGTCGGAATGGCCGGCCATGCGCGCGACGATCTGCTCGGCAAGTCGGCGGACGAGATCGGGCTGTGGGCCGACCGCGGGGCCCGGCAGCGCATCGACAGCCAGCTCGCGCGCGACGGCAACGTGCGCAACGCGGACGTGCAGATCCGCACGCGCGACGGCGATGTGCGCGATTGCGTCGTGTCGGCCGAACCGGTCGCGATTCACGGGCAGGATTGCGTGCTGATCGCGCTGCTCGACATCAGCGACCGCAAGCGGACCGAGATGGAACTCGTCTATGCGATCGAGACCGCGATGCAGGACGCGTCGTGGTTCAGCCGCACGCTGATCGAAAAACTGGCGAACGTGCGGCGCGCGAATGCGCCGGACGCGGGCGCGCAGTTGTCGGACCTCACCGCGCGCGAGCGCGACGTGTTCGACCTGCTGTGTCACGGCCTCGCCGACAAGGAGATCGCCGCTCGCCTCGGGCTCGCCCCGAACACGGTGCGCAATCACGTCGCGACGATCTACGCGAAGCTCGACGTGCATAGCCGCGGCGAGGCGATCGTGTGGGCGCGCGAGCGGGGGATCGTCGGCGCGTCCGACACGAACGGCGTGCGGGGCGAGAAGGGCGCCGAGAAGGGCGGCACGAGCGGCAAGGACTGACGCCAGGCGTCGGGCCATCGGTGCGAATGCACCATGCAGGCTGGTGCATCCGCATCTGCCGCGCGCGGCGCGCGGCTGCGATCCTGTCCACTCGGCGGTGCGGCGCAGGCTGCCGTGCCGTCGGCTCTCTCTCCCCAACTCATCGCAGGAGACGACCATGGACAGGAATCGCATCGAAGGCAAACTCAAACAAGTGAAGGGTTCGGTCAAGGAAGCGCTCGGCAAGGTGACGGGCGACCGCGAGACGGAAGCGGAAGGCGTGGCGGAACAGCAGGCCGGCGAGGTCCAGGAGAAGGCCGGCGAGGCGGCCGATGCCGTGCGCAAGCAGACGGGCACCGACAGGCATTGACCGGCCCCGCGTCATCGACCGAATCGCGCGATGTGCCGAGCGTTGCCGCTGCCTGATTCGGTGATGATTCTTCATCGGCATTACCCCCGCTCAGCCTCGGTGCAACGGGGCATGCGCGCACGCCGCTGATGTTTCTTCTCCCCGGCCCGCCGTCGCGCGGGCCGCGTGCCGTCGGTAGCGTCGGCACTTGATGACAATTCCTCACAACGTAGTTCCGATATTTCGTTTGCTGCACGCGTATTGGCTACCCACAATCGGTTCACCTCTTTCGCGCCGACAGGTTTCCCGGAGAAGGAACCGCGAAGATCGACCGGCAAGTGACGCGCCATCGGCGCCAGGCCGGCGACAGAACAATCACCGGCACGCGGGAGGTCGCCGGCGCGCGATGATCGCGCGTCGCATCCCGACCCACAGAAGAAGGATTGGCTGATGACGTTCCGCATTCGTTCGCTTTCCGGTATTGCACTGACCGCCGCGATCCTCGCGTTCCAGACGGGCGCGGCCCACGCGCAGGAGACGGTCGTCAAGGTCGGCGTGGCCGTGCCGCTGACCGGCGGCGGCGCCGCGTACGGCAAGGACATCGAGAACGGCGTGCGCATGGCCGTGGATGAAGCGAACGCCGCGCACACGACGATCGGCGGCAAGCCGGTGAAGTTCGTCGTCGCGTCGCAGGACGACCAGAGCGATCCGCGCATCGGCGTGCAGGCCGCGCAGCAGTTGACCGACGCGCAGGTGGCCGTCGTGATCGGCCACTTCAATTCCGGCACGACGCTGCCCGCGTCGAAGATCTACGCGAAGGCCGGCATTCCGATGATCACGCCGTCGGCGACCAATCCGGACATCACGCGCGCCGGGCTCGGCACCGTGTATCGCGTGATCGCGACCGACGCGCAGAACGCCGGCAACGCCGGTTCGTATGCGGCGAGTGTGACCAAGGCGAAGCGCATCGCGATCATCGACGACCGCACCGCGTTCGGCCAGGGCGAAGCGGACGAGTTCGAGAAGGCCGCGAAGGCGAACGGCGGCACGATCGTCGCGCGCGAATTCACGAACGACAAGGCCGTCGACTTCAGCGCGCAGCTCACGAAGATCAAGAGCACGAATGCCGACCTGGTGTTCTTCGGCGGCCTCGACGCGCAGTCCGCGATGCTGGTCAAGCGCATGCGCCAGCTCGGCATCCGCGCGCAGTTCCTGGCCGGTGGCGGCGTGATGAACGCGAATTTCATCAAGCTCGCCGGCAACGCGGCCGAAGGCGCGGCCGTGTGGGAATACGGGCAGCCGCTCGCGCGTCTCGCGAAGGGCAAGCAGTTCGAAACGAAGTTCCGGCAGAAGTACGGCGTCGACATGCTCGCTTATGCGCCGTTCGCGTACGACGCGACGTGGATCGCGATCAACGCGATGCAGAAGGCGAACTCGACGAAGCCGGCCGATTTCAACGGCGCGCTGAAGGGCACGCGCTACGACGGCATCACCGGCACGATCGCGTTCACGAACACGGGCGACCTGAAGAACCCGAGCTCGACGCTGTATGAAGTGAAGAACGCCGCGTGGCAGCCCGTCACCACGCAAACGGCGGACTGAATACCCGAACGCGCGCGGACTTTCGCGGCGATGCAGGACGTGCTGAAATAGCCGAAGCGATCGGATGCGGTCGCGGCGCACGTCGGGGCGATTCGCCGGGTGGTCCGCTCGCACGGCGCCGCGCGCGACGCGGCACGAACAACCTTCGGCGCGGCCGGCCGGCCGCGCCTTTCACGTGCAACTGGAGTCAGTCGTGAGTTCTCAAGTCGTCATCGTCGGCGGTGGTGTGATCGGCAGCTCGATCGCCTATTTTCTGCGTGCTACCGATCCGACGGTGTCCGTGACCGTCATCGAACGCGATCCCACCTATGCGAGGTCGTCGTCGGCGCTGTCGGCCGCGTCGATTCGCCAGCAGTTCTCGACGCCGCTGTCGATCGAGATGTCGCTGTTCGGGATCGACTTCCTGCGCACGATCGGCGAACGGCTCGAGGTCGACGGTACGCGGCCGTCGATCGATCTGCACGAAGGCGGTTATCTGTTTCTCGCGACGCCGGCGGGCGATGCGACGCTGCGCGAGAACCATGCGCTGCAGACGAAGCTCGGCGCGGATATCCTGCTGATGGATCGCGATGCGCTGCGCGCGAAGTTTCCCTGGCTGAACGTCGACGATCTCGTGTCGGGCTGCTATGGCGTGAGCGGCGAAGGGTGGTTCGACGGTTACGGGCTCGTGCAGGCGCTGCGCAAGAAGGCGCAAGCACTGGGCGCGCGGTATGTTCCGGCCGATGTGACCGGCGTCATTCGCGACGGTCGCAAGGTCACGCACGTGATGACGAACGACGGCGAGCGCTACGCATGCGACACGCTCGTCAACGCGGCCGGTGCGTGGACGCGCACGCTGTCGTCGATGATGGGCATCGACATCCCCGTGTATGCGCGGCGTCGCAGCATCTTCAACGTGTCGTCGCCGGCGAAGCTGACCGATTGCCCGCTGCTGATCGATCCGACGGGCGTGTATTTCCGGCCGGAAGGGCGCACGTACATCTGCGGAACATCGCCGAGCCCGGATCGCGATCCCGACGACCTGCCGCTCGACGAGGTCGATCACGACCTGTTCGACGAGGTGATCTGGCCGACGCTCGCCAATCGCGTGCCGGAGTTCGAAGCGCTGCGCGTGGAGAACTGCTGGTCCGGATACTACGAGTACAACGTGTTCGATCACAACGCGATCATCGGATATCACCCCGAACTCGACAACGTGGTGTTCGCGAACGGGTATAGCGGGCACGGGCTGCAGCAAGGGCCCGCGACGGGGCGTGGAGTGAGTGAACTGATCCTGGGCGGGCGGTATGAATCGCTCGACCTGTCGTCGCTCGGCTGGGAGCGTGTGCTCGAAAACCGGCCGATCGTCGAAAAGAACGTCGTGTAGCGCGGCGTGACCGCCCGGTGTGGGGTGGGCGGGATTCTCCTTGTGTCTCAATCTGATTGGCCCGGCTTCGCCGGGCTTTTTTTGCTCATCGCGGATTTCCGGGGAGATGCCCGATAAGGACGTCGGTGACCGGCCACCTGCAACCATTCTCACGAGTGCGTTCGAGATTCCTCATGTGACCGCCTGCAACCGGCTCGGGTCAACGGGTAGCGAATACGGGCGGATCCCGCACGCTCTCGCGCTCCGGCATTCTCGCGCACCAGGCTCGAGTCGCCTCGCATTCGTCATGCACCGGCAGCTTCACCAGCATCGCAAAGATTAAACCACCGATGACGGTGATGTCGGCCATCGAGAACTTGTCGCCCTCGACATCCTGTTGTCGTTGCGGCACGGCATCGACATAGCGCATGCCTCGTAGCGCCTTCGCGTCGACGAAACCCCCACTCCGGGTTTTGATACGTCTCGACGTCGCGGCCCAGCCCGGGCGTACCGTGGCGGAAATAAACGCTGATGGCGTCGAGCACCCCCAGCCGTCGATGCTGGCGCCTGGATTGACTGGTTCCTCGGATACGGCCCTTGATCCGCGTTCCCGATCTTCTTGTCGCGAGCACGTAGTCGATCCTGCCGGATTTGCCGGTCGCGCGGCAGCCTTTGTCAAGCGTTGCTCACGCACTCTTTCCGATTTCGCTTGCACCTGACGTTACGTCAGCTTTTATGTTCGATACCGACGAGGCGGTCCGGGCATGGCTTGGCGCTGGAGCAGGCTCGTGATCCGAACGACGCGTATGTGCATGGCCACCACGTGCTCCGCCCGTCGACCGCGCGCTGGCGCAGCGCGACCGGCGCGCGCGAATGCGTCCACTTTCCGGATTCATCAGTAGGGAGACGATTTCATGGCGTCAGCCGCCGAACTGAAACAGAACGCTTCGCTGTATTTCCTGGCGTTGGGCGCCTTTGCGATTGGAACCGAAGGATTCATGCTCGCGGGGCTGCTGCCGATCATCGCGACGGATCTGTCCATCACCGTCGCGGTGGCGGGGCAGCTCGTCACCGTCTTTTCCCTATCCTATGCGATCAGCTCGCCGATCCTGACGACGGTTAGTGCAGGCGTCAACCGGCGGCGCTTCCTGATCGTCGCGCTGCTGTGCTTCACCGCCGCCAATTTCGCGGCTTGTGCATCGCCCGGCTATCTGTCGCTGCTGGCCGCGCGCGTCCTGCTGGCCGTGTCGGCGGGCCTGTATATGCCCAGCGCGAATGCGCTCGCCGGCTCGCTCGTTACGCCGGAGCGTAGGGGGCGCGCGCTCGCGACCGTCCATGGCGGGGTTACAGTCGCCGTCGCACTCGGCGTGCCGCTCGGCGCGTGGATCGGCGGTCAATTCGGCTGGCGAGCGACGTTCGCCGGCATCGGTGTGCTGTCCGCGGTCGTGACGCTCGGGGTGATGGTCGGCTTGCCGCGCGGGATCGGCACGTACCTGTCGGTACCGTCGCTCGCGCAACGTGTGGCCGTCGGGCGGCAGCCTGCCGTGCTGGTCACGCTGCTCATTACGATCCTATGGGCCGCGGGCATCTGGTCCATCTATCCCTATCTGGCGCCGTTCCTGACGGGCCGCCCCGGCTTCAGCTGCGCGCAAGTGGGCGCCGTGCTGCTGTTGTACGGCGTGTTTGCCGGCGTCGGCGTGTTCATCAGCGGCCGTGCAACCGATCGCTTCGGCAGCGGGAGGGTGCTGATCGTCTGCCTGATCGTGATGATGCTGTCGTATGGGAGCCTGACCGCCAGTGCGCTGCACCTGGAACCCGCGCATGCGCGAATCGCGATCCTCATCGCGATCGCCGCGTGGGGCGCGGCGGGCTGGGCGTTCAACCCGGCCCAGCAAACCAATCTGATCGGCATCGCCGGCCTTGACGTCGCGCCAGTCTCGCTGTCGCTCAATTCATCGTTCACGTATCTGGGCTTCGCGCTCGGCGCGGCGCTCGGGTCGTTCATCGTTGCGTACCGCTCTGTGACGGACATCGGCGCGATCGGTGGACTGTGCGAGTTCGCCGCGCTGCTCATCACGCTGGCCGCGAACCGCCATGCCCGGCACGCGGCGAAGCGCGTTCACGTCGCGGTCCAAACTGCCGCCCCGCACGCCGAACGTTCGACGCAGCCATGACTCGGCGCGTACCACAAGACAACGCACGGGACACTCGTTCCGTTTGACATCGACGGCGTCAGACTGGCAGCGGTCTTGAACCGATTACCCAGATTCACGGACCGTTGTGAGCAAGTCGAACGTCGTCATACGAGGAAGATCGCCTCACTCACACGGAAGTGATTGTGAAGACGACGTCGACAGATGTGCCAAACTGATAACCGAAGCCGTTGCGCCTTTCCGGTTCAAACCGACCACTAAAACCAAGACTGCTATGACTACCGAAGAGCGACTCAAAAGTTTAGGGTTAGTGCTGCCTCCAATTCCTTCACCAATCGCCAACTTCATGAGTTGGCGACGATCCGGCCAGATTCTTTATTTGTCCGGTCAGGGGCCTCGCGATGCTTCTGGTGCGGTTATCAAGGGGAAATTAGGCCGGAACTACAGTGTCGATCGTGGCTATGCCGATGCCCGTCAAGTGGGTCTGCAGCTGTTGTCGACAATTCGGCAGGCGGCAGGGTCCCTTGATCACGTGGCGGGCGTTTTGAAAATCTTCGGCATGGTGAACGCCGAGCCGGATTTTTGCGATCATCCAAAGGTCATTAATGGCTGTTCAGACCTGTTTGTGGAGGTTCTGGGCGACCGCGGTCGACACGCCAGGTCGGCGGTTGGGATGGGTTCGCTACCCAATGGGATGTCGGTGGAAATCGAAGCGATCATCGAGATCATGAGTGGGTACTAACGCATCGACGGCGACACGATGACGAATGCAAACTCGCAGCACGGACCATTTGTCAGGGTGCATGCGCTTGTCGTAGAGCAACGATCGCAGATCATAGCGAAAACTATTTCCGTGTCGAGCGTTGCCCACGCAACCTTTGCGATTTCGCTTGCAACTGACGTGATGTCAGCTTTTATGGTCGATACCGACGACTGGGAAAAATGCGACTGAAAATCGGCGATCTGGCGAAGAAGGCGGGATTGAGCGTCCGTGCGTTGCATCACTACGATGCAATCGGACTGCTGTCGCCGTCGCAGCGCACCGACGGTGGCGCGCGCCTGTACGGGCGGGACGATCTCATCCGGCTGCATCGGATCGAGGCATTGAAGCAATTTGGGTATTCGCTTCCGGACATCAAGGCCAGCCTCGATGGTCAGTACGCAGATGCGCCGCTTCAGCTTCTGCAGCGCCAGATCGCGGAGCTCGACGCACGGGCGGCACGCGCGCATCGCCTCGGTCGTCACCTGCGATACATCGTGGACATGATCGCCACCGACGGCGAGACCACGACGACCGACTGGCTGAATGCTCTGGAGCTAATGAACATGGTTCAAAAACACCTCGATGACGACGAATTCGATGCGCTGCTGGCAGCCGGGCCGGCGTCGATGCCGTCGACCGATCCGGCATGGTCGGCGCTCATCGACGAAGTTCGCGAGGCCGTGCAGCGGCCGTTGTCGACCGACGGCGACGCGGCCATTGCGCTCGCGTGGCGCTGGATCCGGCTCGTGGTCCGGATGACCCGCAACGACCCGACGCTCGCCGCCAAGCTGATGACGATGCAGCTCGACGAGCCGCGTGCACCGCAACTCGTCGGCATCACGGCGCAGATGCTCGCGTGGATCGATGAAGCATTCGTGCACGCGCGCTGCGCGCTGTTCGCGAAGTATCTCGGCGCGTCGCAGATGGACGAGGTGCGGTGTCGCCAGTTCGCGATGATGAAAAGTCGCGCGTGGCCCACGCTGGTAGGCGATTTGCGCGCTCTGATGGAAGCCGGAGTCGATGCGGGTGCGGCACCGGTACAGTCGGTCGTCAAGCGCTGGCAGCAACTATTTCGCGACAGCTTCTGCGGAGAGGACACGGTGCTCGAGACGCGCGTACTCGATGTGATGATGCGTGAACCGGATCTGCAACTCGGCGTCGGCATCGACGATGCGTTGCTCGCCTATCTGCACAAGGCGAATTTCGCCGGCCATGACGTGATCTCGGCCAACGCCGCGCCCAAGCCGAGCGCGTTGATGGTGGCCACGCAGCGTGCTGCGCACCAGTTGCTCGATCGGCCGCTGGTGCTGGACGATCCGGTTGCCCTGGCTGTCCTCGGCGCGGCTGAAGCTCAGGCCGTGCGCGACGACATCGACCGGTTCCGGCATCCGGCTTCGGTCGGGCTGCGCAGCTCGGTGATCGTGCGTAGCCGGCTGGCCGACGACGTGTGGGCAGCGGCGCTTGAACGGGGTATTCGCCAGTATGTGGTGCTCGGCGCGGGGCTGGACACCAGCGCATACCGGCATCCCGACGCGCCAGGGCGTATCTTCGAAGTCGATCTGCCGGCGACGCAGGCGTGGAAGCAGGCGCGCTTGCGCGAGGCCGGCATCGCGGTGCCGCCGTCGCTGCATTTCGTGCCGGTCGATTTCGAGCGCGTCTGCTTGGCCGAAGGTCTTGCGCGTGCCGGTTTCGATGCGGATGCACCGACCTTATTCAGTTGGCTCGGGGTGACGATGTATCTCGACGAGGCGGCCGTCATCGATACGTTGCGCTTCATCGCCGACCGTGCCGAAGGCAGCGCGGTGCTGTTCGACTATGCGCGACCGCTGTCGAGCCTGCCTCCGATCCTGCGTATCGCGATGGAGCAGATGACGGTGCAATTCGCCGAGCGCGGGGAGCCATGGAAGAGCTTCTTCGAGTCCGAGGTGCTTGCCGGAACGTTGGTCTCGCTGGGTTTCGGCAACTGCACCACATGGGCGCCGAGCGATTTGAATCAGCTTTATTTCGCGAACCGCACCGATGCGCTGCTTCTCGGAGAGACACCCACACGTCTGGTGCTGGCGACGGTCTGAATCCCGTGCCGCTGTCGGCGCGGGTGTCGGGTAGTCGGTTGCCATCACCCGTGCGACAGCGGAGGCCGCAATCGCCCTCAAACGCTCCACGGTTTCCCGCGATGCCCCTTTTTTTCGGAGCGGGGATACAGGATGCGCCGCTCTCTCGCGCGCAACTCACGCCAGCAGGCACGCGATCAGTTCGTGGGTCGTGCGCACCTCGTATTTCCTCAACAAGCTCGCGCGATGAATATCGACCGTGCGCGGGCTGATGCTCAGTTCCTTGCCGATTTCCTTGCTGGTGAGCCCGTGAACCAGGAATGCCGCGACGTCGCGCTCGCGATCGGTCAAGGTGCTGGTGACGTCGGGATGCTTTGCGTTCTCCGACAGGTCGGTGAAGGTCCAGATGGCCAGCTCGAAGGGCCGCTTCGGGTTGTAGCCGAAGCCGCACACGGTGACCCAGAAATGACTGCCGTCGACGCGACGCATGATGCGGTCGTCGCTGAACCCCGCATGTTTCGCGAGCAGCGGCGCGAGGCGGCGGCCCGTCGTCGCGAAGTCCTTCTGCTGCGGATACAGCTTCGCGAACGACTGGTCGATGATGTCGTCGCGGGTCGCCCGGAACAGTTGCAGCGCCTTCTCGTTGCAGTCGACCATGATGCGTTCCCTGGCGACGATGGCCGCGACGGGCAGATGCCTGAAGAGATCTTCGTAGTCGAGGCTTGGCATCGTGTCGGTCATGGTCGGCATCTTGTCGACGGGTCCGAACCGTGTTCGGACCAAGGCTATCGGGCGGGTTCGCTCCCGTCGGATTGTAGCGCTTGCAACGGTTTGCGCCCGACATGAAAGACACAGCAGTCGTGTCCTTCTCCCGCGCACCGGACCTCCGAAGCATGCGCGCGCGGGCCCTTGCTCGCCGTGTCGAGCGCGGTGTCGTTGACCCAGTCCATCGCGCCGGCGAACCAGCCCGCGAACATGTAGCAGAGCTTGCCGTGCTTGTCGGGCTGCGCCAGCACGAACGACGAGTGGTGCAGATGGATGCGCGCATGCGACGTCGCCGGATCGGCTTCGGCGATGCTGAACACGCCCCAGCCGCGCTGCGACAGCCGTTTCAGATAATGTTCGAACACGGCCATGCCGCCGATGCCGTGCTGCTTCGCTTCCTTGTCGCACCAGTGATGGGCGGACTTGTAGCCGGCCGTGTAGAGAATCGACGCGTAGGCTGCGCGGCCGAGCGCTTCCTCGACGGCGACATGATTGTTCGTGAAGAAGTGACGCGGCACGTACAGCATCGGCAGCGCGTCGGTGGTCCAGACACCGGTGTCCGGATCGACGTCGATGGGCAATTGCGGTTGCATGGCGGGTGTGTATGCGTCGTGCGATTCAGCCGTTCCAGACTTCGCCGAACACCCGCAGCCAGTTCTCGCCCATCACTTTGCGGATGCGCGATTCGCTCCAGCCGGCGCGTTGCATCGCGGCCGTGAGGTTCGGGAATTCGCCGATCGTTCGGATGCCTTCCGGATTGACGACCTTGCCGAAATCCGTCAGGCGACGATAGCGGCCCTTGTCGTGCGTGATCCAGTCGAAGAACTCGGTGCTGTAGCCCTGCGTGAAGTCCGTGCCGATACCGACCTTGTCCTCGCCGATCAAGTCGATCACATATTCGATCGCTTCCAGATAATCGTCGATGGTCGCGTCGGCGCCGCGTCGCAGGAACGGCATGAACATCGTCACGCCCACGAAGCCGTTTGCTTCCGCGATCTCGCGCAGCTGATCGTCCGTCTTGTTGCGCGGATGCGCCTTCAGCGCGGACGGGCAGCAGTGCGAATAGGTGACGGGCTTCTTCGAACAGGCGATCGCGTCGGACGACGTCTTCGCGCCGACGTGCGAGAGATCCACCATGATGCCGACCCGGTTCATCTCCTGAATCACTTCGCGGCCGTATCCGGACAGCCCGCCGTCGGGTTCGTAGGAACCCGTGCCGACGAGGTTCTGCGTGTTGTAGCAGAGCTGCACCACATTCACGCCGAGTTCCTTGAATACCTCGATATAGCCGAGGTTGTCCTCGAACGCATACGAGTTCTGGAAGCCGAGAATGATGCCGGTCTTGTTCTCCCGCTTCGCGCGCACGATATCGTCCGTCGTGCGCACGAGCGTGAGGATTTCGCTGTATTCGCGGATCTGCTGCTTCATTTCCGCGATGTTGTCGATCGTCTTCTGGAAGTCTTCCCACACGGAGACCGTGCAGTTGACGGCCGTGACGCCGCCCGCGCGCATGTCTTCGAACACCGAACGCTCGAATCGGGAAATGTTCAGGCCGTCGATGATGATGCTGGAGTCGTGAAGGCTGGTCATGGTGTCTGTCGATGCGTTGGATGCTTGCGGACAGGCTGCGGAAGCGGCGCCCGTGCTCAAACGGCGCCTTCGACGCCGCGCTTGGCGGACCGGGCGGCGCCCGCGATCGCCGGACCGGCTTCCTCGAGTGCCGTCTTCGACGTTTCCGGCAGGGACAGGCCGCCGATCATCGCGAAGAGCGACACGGCGATCAGGTAGTACGCGGGCGACAGGTTCGTGCCGGTCGCTGAGATCAGCCACGTGGCGACGAGCGGCGCGGTACCGCCGAAGATCGTGTAGGCGAGGTTGTACGTGATCGCCGATGCCGTGTAGCGCGTTTTCGTCGCGAACACTTCCGACATCAGCGGTGCCGTCACCACGCCCGAGAACACCGCGCCGATCGCAAGCAGCGCGACGCCGATCAGCGATTGCGACAGCACGCCCGAGCCGCCGAGCGAGAACGCCGGATAAACCGACACGATGATGAAGATGCCGGTCGTGGCGATCGTCGCGCGGCGGCCGACGAGGTCGGAGAACAAGCCGGCGACCGGGCACAGGGTCGCGGCGAAGACGAGCGCGAGCACCGTCACGAGAAGCGACGTGCCGCGAGACAAGTGCCCGGCCACTTGAAGGTAGGTCGCGAAATACGTCGTGAACGTATAGAACGACAGCGCCGTCACGGACACGAACGCGCCGAGCTTCAGGATATTCAACGACTGCGAATGCAGCGTTTCCATCAGCGGGGCATGCGCGATGTCGTGCTTGCCTTCGAGCGCCTGGAACGCGGGCGTTTCATTCAGGTTCACACGCAGGTAGACGCCGATGAGGCCGACCGGTGCCGCGATCAGGAACGGCACGCGCCAGCCCCATTCGACCATGGCCTGCGACGACAGCGACGATTCGAGCAGATAGGCCACCACCGCCGCACAAGCGAACGACGAGAAGGTCGATACCGGCACGAAACTGCCGAAGAAGGCGCGGCGGCGGCGCGGTGCATGTTCCATCACGTACGCGCATGCGCCGGCGTATTCGCCGCCTGCGGAGAACCCCTGGATGCAGCGAATGATCGTGAGCAGCAACGGTGCCCAGTAGCCGATGCTCGCGTAGGTCGGGAGCAGGCCGATCAACGTCGTCGAGCCGGCCATCATCAGGATCGTCAGCGCGAGGGTGCGCTTGCGTCCGATCCGGTCGCCGATCACGCCGAAGACGAGGCCGCCCAGCGGGCGGAATGCGAAGGCCACCGCGAACACCGCGAAAGTCTTCAGGAGCCCGATCGTTGGGTCGCCGCTGGGGAAGAATTCGCGCGTCAGGATGGTGGCGAGAAAGCCGTATGCGGCGAAATCGAACCATTCGACGAAATTTCCGATCGAGGCTGCGGCGATCACGCGTCGTAGCGTGCTGGTATCGACGTCCTGGGTGGTCATGGTCGTGTCCTCTTTATGTGGGCGCTTGGATTCGCGTCGAAAACCATGGTAAGGAGGACAATTACCTAGGTCTATACGTGTCAATTACCTAGGTAATCAGGGCGGGCTGCGAGGCTGCCGACCATTGAACAGGGCAACCGGGGTTGCCGTTTTGACGGTGTTACCGTCCCGCGAGCATGGCGCTGCGTTGTAAAAGTCGGCGCGCGGCCGATGAAGAGAAGGGCGTCAGAACAGGAGTCCCAGAATGGCCGCCTTGACCGCGGCTTCGGTCTTGTTGGTCGCATTCAGCTTGCGCATCGCATTGACGAGGTGAAATTTCACGGTGCGCTCGTCGACATGCATGATCTTGCCGATCTCGACGTAGGTTTTCCCCGCAGCAGACCATTGCAGCGACTCGCGCTCGCGAGCTGTCAACTCGACGGCAAAGTAGTTTTGACTCACATAGCGCTTGACCCAGGGCTCCGGATAATTGGGCTGCAGCATGGACTGCGGATTGGTCACCGGGAACGGAATGCGCAGGCCGAACGAACAATACTCGAATCCAAGTGCTCACACATCCGCCGTCAATTCCAAAAACACGTCGGCCTCGGATTTTGCCGCGGCGTATCCATTCAGATACTTCTCTTCCCATGCATGCATATCGTTACCTTTGCGGTCAATCTTGCCCCAAGGGATCGTGTTCCCGGGGGCGTTGGCCGGTCCTTCAAAAGTCATTCAGGGCTGGTCTTGCGCTTCGACGTTTCAAGTGTCAAACATGACGTCGAATGCAATTTTCTATCGAATCGATTTCGGGATAGTGTCGGGACTTGCCGTCGATTGAATTGCGCGATTTTGCATGTGGGTATGTATATATTTTGACCGAACGGAGTTCAGATTCCGCAAATCGCAAGTTCGAAAATCCTGGAATTGCTTCGTGATCGTGCGTGATCTCGATGATGCAATGGCATTTCCCGGATGGTCTGTAATAATCGTAAATAACCTGCGCGTGATCGCAGTGGATATTCACAAGCCACAACGCGAGCGCTACGCGTGTCGAAAGGCCTCGCGGCCCGTTTCCACTGCTAATCTTGCCAGGCTATGCCGTGCCAATTTTAACAGGTGCCACGTTGAGAGAACGAACATGCCAAAAAAGCTGAATGATGGATACGTGCGATTGACCCTGCCGGCGTTCTACGCGCTGCGTTTCCGTCAGCATATGTGTCAGCAAGCCCCGGATTTGTTACACGACTTATGGGGTGAGTGGATCAGCGCCGTCAATGCCGGCTACTACGAACTGGTCTGCACCGAGACGCAACCGGCCGCGAGCGTCGGCTGCGTATGGTACGTGGAGGTGGGGCGGCCCGATGTGAACGTCGGGGCGGACGACATCAGCAGCAATGTCATGCTTCTCGATACGGACGGCGACGATTACGGCGCGCGATACAGCCAAGCGTTAATCCAGAACTGGCTGTGCTCGGGAGCGCGCCAACGCGAACTTGAATCGGCTATTTTTGCCGATCACTGATTTCGTGTTCAAGGCGCTTCATTATTTCTCGGCGAGTAAATAATGCTTTGGCATTAAAGTTTCGTGCCGCGCAACCGCCCGTTTCCGCCGATCGTCCTCATCGGCTTCAGCGATGATTCGATGGCGGGCACGATTATCCATACCGTGACGCGGCACCACGCGAGGCTCGCTTCGAGCCGTTCATGACAGGCGTGCTCGCGATGGTTCGTTCGACCGCCCCACTGGCCGTCGCCAGCTAAATCCAGAATCCGCTTTCCCGCCGGAGTGTTTCAGCGCACTCGGCGTGATGAGTCTCGTCCAAAGTGCCCACCCTGCCCATTCGGGCAGCTATGTTGTCGCGGCAATTTCGGGTTCAATCGCGCTAACGATTCTGAGATGAGAGAGAGGGCTTTCAGATGCTGACTTTGTTGTCGGGGCGAAGCGCTGATTTGAGTCGCGAGGTGATGTATCGACTTGCGAAGTTTCGGCATAAGGTCTTCATACAGGAACTCGGTTGGTCATTACCGACCGACAACGGCATCGAATTTGACGATTTTGATCACGCGGACACCCTTTACGTTGTCGCTTTCGATCGCAACAGTGAAATTGTCGGTTGCGGTCGATTGCTGCCGACCGACGAGCCCTATCTGCTCGGTGAGGTTTTCTCGGATTTGATGGGCGACGCTTCTCTCCCCCGTGCGCGTGATGTTTGGGAGTTGTCCCGCTTCGCGATGAGCATGCCGCGCGCTCCGCGTGCGTCGCATGCGTTCGGGGCAAGCGGTGTGAGTGCGCGACGCGCATTGTGAACGTCTGCGCTCCGCCATGCATCCGGCGGGCCCGGGCGCTTCCGGAGTGGCGCGTGCATGCAGTGTTTCAAAGGTGCGCATGAAGATGAACAGCTTTAATGATGTGGCTCGGCAAGTCCCGGTCCGCGAGAGGAATGTGAAATGACGCTTCGAGTGGTAGTAACCGGTATGGGCATTGTGTCTCCGCTGGGTTGCGGCAAGGAATTGGTGTGGCAGCGCCTGATCGGCGGATCCTCGGGGCTTCGCCGGCTCGGTGACGATATCGTCGGCGACCTGCCCGCCAAGGTCGGCGGGACCGTACCGGCGAAGGCCGACGATCCTGACGGTGGTTTCGATCCGGAGTGCTCGGTGCCGAACAAGGAGCTGAGGAAGATGGACCGTTTCATCCAGATGGCGATGGTTGCCGCGGATGAGGCGCTCGCGGAAGCGGGGTGGGCGCCGCAAGCGGAACATCAACGCGAGCGGACGGCCACCGTCGTGGCGTCGGGCATCGGCGGATTCCCGGGTCTGGCCGAGGCGGTGAGAATCGGCGAGACGCGCGGCGTGCGGCGGTTGTCGCCATTCACCATTCCGTACTTTCTGTCGAACCTGGCCGCCGGCCAGATTTCGATCAAGCATCAGTTTCGCGGGCCGCTGGGCTGTCCCGTGACTGCCTGTGCGGCGAGCGTGCAGGCAATCGGCGATGCGCTGCGCCTGATCCGGAACGGCGAGGCCGATGTCGTGCTGGCCGGCGGCGCAGAAGCGGCATTCGACAAGGTGAGTCTGGGCGGATTCGCCGCGGCGCGAGCGCTGTCGACCGGCTTCGGCGATCAGCCGGTTCGCGCCTCGCGGCCATTCGACCGCGATCGGGACGGATTCGTCATGGGTGAGGGGGCTGCAATGCTGGTCGTCGAGTCTCTCGACCATGCCATCGCGCGTGGCGCCCGCCCCATCGCGGAGATCATCGGGTACGGAACCACGGCGGACGCCTACCACATGACCGCCGGGCCCGACGACGGATCCGGCGCAATGCGCGCGATGAAACTGGCCCTCGCGATGGGCGACATCGCCCCGGAGCAGGTCGACTACGTCAACGCGCATGCGACATCGACGCCAGTCGGCGATTCCGGAGAAATCGAGGCGCTGAAGACTGTCTTCGGCGTGGGTGCCGGCCCGGCGATTTCGTCGACCAAGTCGGCGACGGGGCATTTGCTCGGGGCGGCCGGCGCGATCGAAGCGGCATTCTCCATTCTCGCGCTGCGGGATGGCGTGATGCCCGGCACGCTGAATCTCGAGCACCCCGACGAGGCTGCCGCCGGACTCGATCTGATCGGACCCTCGGCCCGGCACGTTCCCGTCGAAATTGCGCTGTCCAACGGTTTCGGATTTGGTGGCGTGAATGCGTCGGTGCTGTTCAAGCGATACCCGCCGGATCGGGCTGCAGAAACGCATTGAGCGACGCGCACCGGCTGCGCGCACGCGTCCGATTTCGCAAATACGTCGCATCGTCAGTATCCGCTGATTCTTCATCGACTCGCTGGTGACGGCGATGGCGAGGTCGCGTCACGTCCAATTCCGGTTCTTGTCGTCATCCTAAGGAAATTCTCCGTGTTAGACACCCTCATCGTTGGCGCCCGCTGCGCGGGCGCCACGCTCGCGATTCATCTGGCGCGCGCCGGCAAGCGCGTTCTGGATGCTGAATGCCTTCGCGCCGCGCATTGACGGGAGGCGGGCGGCAGACGCGCTCGGCTTCACGCGCGGCTACGGGCTCCCTGTCAGCGATCTGGTGCCACTCGGCCCCATGGAGACGCCGATCGATGGCAATGCAGATATCGACCGGGCTTATTGCTGGGAGGGCGGCGCGTCGCGCGTGCTGCTCGTGCACGGCTGGGGCATCGACAGTAGCAGCATGCTGAGCTTCGTGAAGCCGATGCAGAACCTAGGCTTCTCGGTGGCTTCATTCGACGCGCCTGCTCACGTTCGTTCGCCGGGCAAGCACCCGACGATGACGCAGTCCACCCGCACGACGGTCGAGTCGCTCGCCGGATTGAAGCCCGCGTTTCGCTCCGACGGCACCATCACCGCGGGCAATGCGCCCGGATTGAACAGCGGTGCGGCGGCGATGATCGTGGCGGAGCGGGAGTATGCCGAGGCGCGCGGTATCGAGCCGATCGCGACGCTCGTGTCGTATGGCGTGGGTGCGGTCGAGCCAGGCATGTTCGGACTGGGGCCCGTGCCGGCAGTCAGGATGGCGCTCGCGCGTGCCGGATGGTCGTTGAACGACGTGGAGCGTTTCGAGATCAATGAGGCGTTTGCCGCCGTGCCGATCGCGGTCGTCCGGGAGCTCGGCATCGACGAGGAACGGGTGAATGTCGAAGGCGGGGCGATTGCGCACGGTCATGCAATCGGCGCAACCGGTGCCGTCTTGACGACCCGCCTTGCGCATTCGATGCGCCGCGATGGTGTGAAACGCGGCATGGTGACGTTGTGCATCGGCGGCGGTCAAGGCATCGCCCTCGCCCTGGAGGCCGTCTGACGGCGTCTCGATCGCGACAGGAGCCGGCAACGTCCCGACCATCAGCAATCACGGAGAAGACATGGACCAGCGTTCAGCACTCGAAGACCTGTGTGCCCCTGCCGCGACCGGGCACACGACGACGCAGACGGAGCTCGCGCGCAAGTGGTTGACGCACTTCGGTGCCGACCGCGTGCAGGACCTCGACGTCGGTATGCTCGAGGCGATTGCCTGCTACGTCAGGAAGGGAGTCTCTCCTCCGGGCGAATAGCTCGCGATTCACGTGCGCCCATTGCGTGTCCGGCGCGCGTGACCGGCCGGGCCAAGGGCGCAAGCGCGGCGCAGCTTGCCCCTGGCCTGGCTCGATCCGATCGCACGCAGGCGTGTCGCCCGGCGTCATGGCGTTGATGGTGTCGCGGCGTGTGCGGGCCGGACGGACGTGGACGAAACGCGGCTCTGCCTCAAGCGCGGACGCCGCGGGCGTGCTGGGAATTCTGCGCAGACCCTGGCCACCCGCCTCGCACACAGCCCTCAACGAACCGTCGCCTCGACGCGCGCATCTCCGCCGACTTCCCGGCGCTCAGTCGCCAATACGGTGGCCGGTACATGCGGTCCCGGCACCCGGAATACGGCGACCCTGCGAATCAGATACAGCGTGATAAAGCTGACCGTCACCGCGATGCACTTCGCGACGTTATTGCCGAGCAGTGCCGAAGCAACGTGCACGATGCCCCCAGTTAGCAGCGAACCGAACCCGCAGCTCGCCGCGAACAGCAGCGCTTCGCCGAGCTGCCGGCGGCCTGTCGTCTCCGAGCGGAATACGAAGCGGCGCGAAAGCATGTAATTCACGACGCCGCCGATCAGGTACGCCATCCACGCCGACATTCCGGCATCGATCTGCATGGTCGAGGTCAGCGCGAGGAACAGAGACCAGTCGGCGACGAGCGACAGTGCGCTCACGACGAAATAGCTGGAAAACATCATGTCCGCCCCCACTGAACAGTGCGGGCCGGGACCGCGCGCAATCCCGATGCGCCGGCTTGCGGTTCGCTGCCACTCTCGTGATATTCCGCGTCCTCATTGACGGCCCAGACGTCGCGAAGCTTGTGCCCGGCGACGATGTTCTCGACGGTCAACATCGCGGTCATCATCGCGTGATCCTGATTGTTGTACTTGTGCATTCCGTTACGGCCGACGAGATGCAGGTTCGGATAGTGCTCGGCCAGATCCGTGCGGACCTGATCCACGATGTCGCGATATTCGTCGTCGTACACGGGATATGCTTTCGGCTGACGAACGACGCGCGATCCGCGAATCTGGTCGCGCGTTGCAAGACCGATTTTCTCGAGTTCAACGATCGCGAGTTCGGTGATATCGGCGTCGCTGCTTTCCCACATCGAATCGCCGTCGAAGCAAAAGTATTCGAGTCCGAGGCAACCGCCCGTCGCCGCGTCCGGCACCATCTCGGGCGACCACGACGCGAAATTCTGGATGCGCCCGACCTTGACGGACGGGTCGTGGATGTAGATCCAGTTGTCCGTGAATGTGGCGGGTCGATCGAGTATCAGTGCGACCGTGATGAAGTCTCGATACTGCAGCTTCGACGCCGCAGCCGCGGATGACGGAGCGGGGGAAATTGCGTTAAGCGTTTCACGCAGCGGCGCGGTGCACACCACGTCACGCGCGCTGATGCGATTTATCTGGCCGTCCTGGCCGAGGGTTTCGACGAGCCAGCGCCGCGCGCGGCAGTCGTATTGCATCGCGCCGGCAGCCTGTCCCATCATCAGTCGTCCGCCCTGATCCTGGAATTTCCGGGCGGCGGCTTCCCACAACATGCCGGGGCCGCGGCGCGGGTAATGGAAGGATTCGATCAGGGTCTTGACCTGGGTCTTGCGCGACCGGATGCCGAGTGAGCGCTTCACTGCACTGACGATGGCGGTAGACAGGCTCAGGCCCTTGATGCGTTGCGCGGCCCAGTCGGCCGAAATCTCGTCGCACGACATGCCCCAGACCTTTTCGGTATACGTCTTGAAGAAGATCGAGAAAAGTCGTTCTCCGAATTGATTGGCGACCCATTGATGAAAAGACTTCGGGTTAGGGCAAGGCTTGACGCGGGCTGCAAGGTACGAAAGCACGCAGCGAGTACTTTCGATGATGCCGAGGTTTAGCAGGGCCTCGATTCCGTCGAGTGGGTAGCGGTAGAACTTGTTTCGGTAAAAGATGCGCGAGCTGCGCGGGCGCTCGATGAAGTCGTCCGGCAGCAGTTCATGCCACAGCGCGACCACGTCCGCGGATTTGGAGAAGAAGCGGTGTCCCCCGATGTCGAAGCAGTGGCCGTTGAACCGTTCGGTACGACTGATGCCGCCGACATAGTGAGGATCCTTCTCGACGAGTGCGACCGACAGCTCGGTCTGCTTGGTCAGCAGATAGCCGGCGGTGAGGCCGCCCGGCCCCGCGCCGATGATGAGTACGTCAACCGATTGATCCATGTTGTCACCCCGAGTCTTAGGTCGCTGGTCCATTGACTTTCGTATCGGCCGCGCCAGCTGGACGGCAAACTGCCATGTCGAATCGATGATTGGGATTTCGCGTTCAAACGTCGTGTGCTGGCGCGGAGCGAGATCGGGATGCATCGCCTCGAGCGGCAGTTGGTGGTCGCGCGGGCACCGCGTTGATCTTGTTGGCTTGTTGCGTGCTCACGAATGACGCGTTCCGAGATGCGGCAGTCGTCCTGATGCTGCGGCAGTCGTACAGCCAGACAGTGTTGTTGGGTTCGGGTGACCAGGCGTAGCGGGTCACCAGCTCCGGGTAGCGCTGATGCGACACGATGAAATCCAGCACCGGGTCTGCACAGATGTGCTGGATGCCCGCTCGGGTCAGCGGAACGTATTCATACTTGGACACGAAAACGGTCGACTTTTTTTCCGTGCCGTTGTCGCCGCGTGGTCGCGCGGCATACGGGTCTTGTTTGATCAGTTCGACCCGCCGTACGGCCTCGAAGGTAGTCCGGCGGTGGAAGATCAGACCCGCAGCCTGTGTCGACGAGTAATAGCTCGACGTCTTCATCATTAGCCACGGATAGACGACTTCGTCCTCCGGGCCGTCCCAATAGACGATGTCGCCGCGTGCGACCGTACCTTCGAATGGCGCGAGGTCCGCGCGGTCGGCGCCGGCTTCCATGATCTTGGCCGGTTCCGAGCGCTGGTCGATATTGACAAGTCCGTAGCCCGCGAATGCGGCCAGCATGACGGGCAGGCCGATGACCGCGATGCGTTTTCGCGACAGATTGAGCATGACGAACAACGCGACCAGTGTGACGGCCAGGTGCGTGTGAATGAGCGTTTCGAGCCACGGGATGTCCAGCATCACGCTGCCGGTCGGGTATGCGGCGCGACCGACCTGATACGCGCACTGGAAGACGATCCAGACCGTCGCGGCAACGAGCGTCGTGCCGATCCACGTATAGCGAAGTGCCGGGGCGAGGTCGCTGAGAAGTGCCCTCGGAGCGCCGGGTGCCGGCCGTCCGGCCGTCGCGTTGTGCGCCACGGAGATTGCCAGCGCGATGATTCCACCGCCGACGTCGAGCAGTAGCCAGCAAATCGCGAACAACCAGATCAGCGTCGGTTGCGTGTGACACTCGCGTCGCACGAGCAATATCGCCGCAGGCCATTGCATCAACGTCAGCAGCCACAGCGCGCGCCAAGGTTGCAGCTGTATCCAGACCGCGTCCTGTCCGGTCAAGTCCGCGATCGTGGTTAGCGCGACACCGGCAACACTGATCAGCGTGAGGTTCGACCACAGCGTCCGGTAATCCTGAACTTGGGTCGCACATAGCGTCGCAGGAAGTGCGATAGCCCAACACACCTTGCTCCACTCAGTGAGCGACCATAAGGTCGGAAACAGGAATGGCGCGTTGTAGCGCGCGATTGACCGCCATTCCGGATCGAACGGATACAGGTGCAGCGCCTTGAACGGCGGCATCTGGACGACGGCGAAAGCGATCAGCGCGAGCGGCAATAGCCGCCACCACTTCGCCCGTGGCATCCGGCCGAGTACGACGAAGACAAACGAAGCGCCGCCGATCAGCGGATGAACGGCAGTTGCGACGATTGTCAGCGCAATGGCAATGCGATACCGACGCTCGAGCATCGACGCAAGCGCCCACAGGCCAAGCGCTTCGGCGGGAAGCCGGGCGGTGAGAAAGCCTTCGTCGTACGAGAAGATCAACCCTGCGCCGTAATCGGACGGCATGCAGGCAACGAAGAACAATGCGAGCCAATGCCATGGTTCGGGCAGCAGTTTCTTTGTCAGCCGCCACATGCCGCTCCACCAGAGTGCCTGCGCTGCGATCAGGCACGCGAGATTGCTCGCGCGGAGCCCGAACGCTGAGACGAGCTTCGCGAAGATTCGGCCATAAATCGTCCAGCGATCCTGGGAGCCATATTCAAAGAACAGGTCGTGCGAAAAATTCTCGGGATGAGCGTTATATAGCGCCTGCGCGGTATACAGGATCGCGTCGTGTCGAATGCCTGTATAAGGGTGAGTTATCAGGAACAGAACGACCAGCGAAAGCGCAAGTGCGATGACCGAATAAGGTCGTTTCTGAGTCCGATTCATGATTGAATGGAAGACTTTTATCGACGATATTTCATGAGCCCGGCAATCCGTACGCGGCGGAGCGAACCGTGGGGTTCAGGCTTCGCTGACGGCGGCGGGTACATCCTGACGGTCCGGGCCTTTCGGTGAAAGGCCGGGCGGCGCTCAGGGCGTGCGTTGCGGCTTGCAGTCCATAGCCCGCGATACGCGGGTGCTCATGCCGACGAAGTGAGAGGTGGCATGGTGCGGTCGTGCGCGCACAGACTTCCGCGGTTTCTGATTCCGCGCGGATGCCTGTCGGAATGTCCGGCAACTGCCGGAGACCGCTCCCGGTGCGATCGTTGCTGCGCCGCTGCTCATCCCCGACGACGCCGCGATCGAAATGATGATGCTTGTTCTCATCGTGTCCCCCGATGCGTCCTGCACCGAAAAAGCGCTTTTACTGGTGCGTCGGACGCGGACTCTGTAGAAATTTTTGGTTAAGCGCCGGGACGGCTGGCCCAGCGCGTTTGACGCGAACGCACGGAGCGTGCCACGGCGTTCGGAGCGTGCGTTCCAGGCTGATGAGGCGGCATCGATGCGAGCCGAAGTCCCGGTTGTCGTGCGAAATGTGTCAGTCTTGAAACCACCGGATCGGCTCGGCAGTCCATCGCGGCGCGGTTGAACGTGGACGGCGGGCACATCACGATCGGTTTTAATCTTGAAGCAGAGGCCGGCGAGCGATGGCGAGACCCTCCCCCGGCGAGCGAGTCCTCGGTGTCGGGCAGGCAACCAGGCACTCGCCGACCGCGAGCATGGCGGGAATCAGCGGTCGTGTCGGCGCATCTGCGCATGGGGTGCGCCCGGACAACCGGAACGTGCGCAATGTTTCAGATTTGAAACGTTGCTTTGGAAAATGCCCTTGCGATCACGCTGGGCCGAAAGTCGGCAACGGGTCGAGAACCGCCGGTCATCTCGACCACACGGTCCACCCGGTCGCGTGCTTTCGCACCGCCGGCAAGCACCGGCCTGCTGCCGCCAATTGATGACCAAACCGCAAGACCTAGTGCATAGATATCGTTTGCCGCGGCGTTAATGACTATCGACAATCGTGGCTCGAATTCCCGCCGTTGCGCCAGAAGCGCGCGTTGGCGGGCGGCCCCTGTCGGCTATCCCGGCCGTCGCCGCCACCCAGATCACGACGACATGTACGCGTTCACGCCCTCATTCCAGAATCCCGCCGGTTCGCCGATCCGCGAGCTGTTCAAGTACCTCTCCGAGCCGGGGATGATTTCGTTCGCCGGCGGCTACCCGGCCAGCGACCTGTTCGACGTCGACGGCCTGAACACGGCTGCCGAACACGCGTACGCGCAGCCGGTCCGCTGCCTGCAATACGGCCCGACCGACGGCCTCGCTGAACTGAAGCAGCAACTGATCGCGTTGATGGCGCGCCGCAACGTGACGTGCACGCCGGCCGAACTGCTCGTCACGACCGGTTCGCAACAGGGCCTCGATCTGCTGCTGCGCGTGATGGTCGCCCCGGGCGACGTCGTGTTGACCGAACAGCCGGCGTATCCTGCGACGCTGTCGGCGATGCGCCTGCAGCAGGCGCGCATCGTGACGATCCCTGTCGATGGCGATGGCCTCGACGTCGACCGCCTCGCGTCGCAACTTGCCTCCGGCGCGATCGTGCAGCCGAAGCTGCTCTACACGGTGCCGACCTTCGCGAATCCGACCGGCGCGACGCTTGCGCGCGAACGCCGCCTGAAGCTGCTGCGTCTCGCGGTGCAATACCGTTTCCTGATCGTCGAGGACGATCCCTACGGCGACCTGCGTTTCGCGGGAGAACCGGTGCCGTCGATGCTGGCGCTCGCGAACGAAGTCGAAGGCGCACGTGACTGGATCGTGCACTTCGCAAGCCTGTCGAAAATCGTCGCGCCGGGGCTGCGCGTGGGCTGGACGATCGCGCCGGCCGAAATCGCGCGGCGCTGCGTGATCGCGAAGCAGACGGTCGACCTGTGCAGCGCGCCGTGGACGCAAGCCACCGCCGCCGAATATCTCGCCGCCGGCGCGCTCGAGCGTCATCTGCCGCGCATCACGGCGGCCTACAAGCGCAAGTGCGATGCGATGTGCGACGCGCTGCGCGACGGCTTCGGCAATGCGATCACGTTCCATCGTCCCGAAGGCGGGATGTTCGTGTGGGCGCGGATCGGCGCGGTGTCGTCGGACGTGCTGCTGCAACAGGCGATCGCGAACAAGGTCGTGTTCGTGCCGGGCAAGGCGTTCTTCGCGGACAACGTCGACGCCGCTTCGCTTCGGCTGTCGTTCGCCGCGCCCGACGTCGACGCGATCCGGGAAGGCGTGGCGCGCCTCGTGCGCGCGTATGGTGCGGCGCTGGCCGCGTGAGGAGGAGAGACACATGAGCATCGTCGTCAACGACACCGCACGGATGGACGAAGCGCCGCGCATGGCCGGTATCCGTCCCGTCGAACACAAGTCGTCGCAGATCGGCGCGGGGCCGCAGTACGTCGCCGACGTGCTCGGCCGCTTCGGCGCGGATTCGACCGACACGCGCGACGCCTCAGCGGTCGTCCTCGGCTACAACTGAACCGCATGGCGGGGGCCTGCAACGCAACCCCGCCGCCGAAACGATTAAGCTGGCGTGATCGAACCACGCAGGATCGCCAGATCATCATGTCCGACATCGATATCGAATCGCTCACGGAAACGTACGACCGCCTCTGGTCGTGCCTCGAGTCGGGCGTCGGCGCACAGCGCTCGCCGTTCACCATGGTGCAGGCCGCGACGCTCGGCCTCGACGGCGCGCCGAAGGTGCGCACGATCGTGCTGCGGCAGGTGAGCCGCGCCGATCATCGGCTGTCGTTCCATACCGATGCGCGCTCGGAGAAGGTCGTGGAGCTGCGCCGCGATCCGCGTATCGCGATCGTCGCGTACGATCTCGATTCACTCGTGCAGATTCGCGCGGAAGGCGTTGCGACGATGTGCGACGACGAAGCGCAACGTCGCGCGGTCTGGCAATCGAGCCGTCCGCATACGCTGCTGCTGTATCGTGCACCGCTGCGCCCGGGCACGCGGATCGAGTCGCCGGAAGAAGCGCACGTCACCGCAAACCCGGGCACGGGCACGGGCACGGCGACCACCGACGACGGCTACCGGAACTTCTGCCTGCTCCACGTCACGGTGACGCGCATCGACTGGCTCGACCTCGCCCGCGACGGCCATCGTCGCGCGGTGTTCGACGTGAGCGACGACGGCTACGAAGGCCGCTGGATCGCGCCCTGACGGCGCGGGTCGCGTCCCGGCTACAAACGCGTACAAACCAGACACATCCCCGATACGTCAGACCTTTCAAATGGGCAACGCCGCGCAACCGGCGCCCGCCCGAATGAAAGCGAAGGCGCGCCCCGCCGCGCGGCATGTTCACTTTCCACTTCACGAAAGGAGATGCCGAACGATGTCTTCCACACAGTTTTCCCCGATGCGTCGCCACCTGCTGGCCACTTCCGTGGCCGCCGGCGTATCCGCGATGCTGCCCACCGCGCTGCAGGCGGCAACCGGCGGCGACGGCATACGTCCGTTTACCGCCCATATCCCCGATGAAGCGCTGGCCGACCTGCGCCGCCGCATTGCAGCGACGCGCTGGCCGGGCCGCGAGACCGTCGCCGACGAGTCGCAGGGCGTGCGGCTCGCGCGCATGCAGGCGCTGCTCCGTTACTGGGGCACCGACTACGACTGGCGCAAGGGCGAGGCGCGCCTGAACGGTTTCCCGATGTTCATCACCGAAATCGACGGGCTCGACATTCACTTCATCCACGTGCGTTCGCCGCACGCGAACGCGATGCCGATGATCATGACGCACGGCTGGCCGGGTTCGATCTTCGAGCTGCTGAAGGCGATCGGCCCGCTGACGGATCCGACCGCACACGGCGCGAGTGCCGACGATGCGTTCCACGTCGTCGTGCCGTCGCTGCCGGGTTTCGGTTTTTCGGGCCGCCCGACGAAGACGGGCTGGGGCTCCGATCACATCGCGCGTGCATGGGGCGAGCTGATGGCGCGCCTCGGCTATACGCGCTTCGTGTCGCAGGGCGGCGACTGCGGCTCGGTGATCTCGCACCGGATGGCGATGCAGCGCGTGCAGGGCCTGGCCGGGATTCACGTGAACATGCCGGCGACGGTGCCGCCGGATATCGCGACGCTGCTCCAGACCGACGCGCCGGCACCGGCATCGTTGTCGCCGAAGGAGAAGGCCGCGTACGAGAAGCTCGCGACGTTCTACCGCGACAACTGCGGCTACTCGGCGATGATGGTCACGCGCCCGCAGACGGTCGGCTATGCGCTCGCCGATTCGCCGTCGGGTCAGGCCGCGTGGATGTACGACAAGATCTCGCAGTGGACCTACAGCGGCGGCGTGCCCGAACGCTCGATCCCGCGCGACGAGATTCTCGACGACATTTCGTTGTACTGGCTGACCGACACGGCGACGTCCGCCGCGCAGATCTACTGGGAGGATCACTCGAACAACTTCAACGCGGTGGACATCTCGCTGCCGGCGGCGATCACGGTGTTTCCCGGCGAGATCTACCAGGCGCCGCGCAGCTGGGCCGAGCGCAGCTATCACAACCTGATCTACTTCAACGAAGTCGACAAGGGCGGGCATTTCGCGGCCTGGGAGGAGCCGGAGCTGTTCGCCCGGGAAGTGCGTGCCGGGTTCCGGCCGTTGCGTCGCGCGTAAGCGGGGTTTGACGGGAAAACGCGGGCCGGTTGCGATGCCGGCCCGCGTTCATTGCGACGTGAGCGTCTTCAACGCGTGCGCAAACCGCTTGTCCGCCAGATACGCGACGTTGAACCGGCAATACGCGGACGGCTGATCGGCCTGCGGCGAGAACACCGCGCCCGGCGCGAGGATCACGCCGCGCTCCAGCATCGCCTGCGCCAGTGCCATCGAATCCGGCCAGCCGGGCATCGCGGCCCACAGATACAGGTTCTGCTCGCACGGCCGATAGACCTGTGCGCCGAGCCGGTCGAGCGCGTCGAGGGCGGTGCCGGTCGCACGTCGCAGCTTCTCCTGAAGATGATTCGTATGCCGGAGAAAATGCCCGTCGCTGACGATTGCGTCGAGCGTGCGCTCGCAATACTCGGAGCTGCTCACATGGGTCAGCATCTTCACGTCGGCGAGGTCGCTCGCGAGTGCCGCATTGCACGCGAGGAAACCCACGCGCAGCGCTGCCGATACCGACTTCGAGAAACTGCCGATATAGATCGTGCGGCGCAACTGATCGAGTGTCGAGATGCGCGTGAGCGAGCGTGGCCGAAGGTCGGCCAGCGCGTCGTCCTCGACGATGATCAGGTCGTGCGCCTCAGCGAGCTGCAGGATGCGGTGCGCCTTGGCCGCACTGGTATCGGTCGCGGTCGGGTTGTGCCCGACCGATTGCGTGAAGAACAGCTTCGGCCGGTAGGCGGCGATATGCTCGGCCAGCTTCGCGACATCGGGGCCGTCGATCTCGCGCGGCACGCCCACGACGTTCGCGCCGCTCAGCTTGAGCTTGCCGAACAGCGGGTAGTAGCCCGGGTCGTCGACGAGCACGGTGTCGCCGGGGCGCACGAAGTAGCGCAGCACGAGATCCATCGCCTGGTTCGCGCCGTGCGTGAGTACGATCTGCGCGGGCGATGCCTCGATTTCGTAGCCGGCGAGCTTCTGCTGCAGCGACTGGCGCAGCGGCAGATACCCGAAGCGGCTGCCGTAGCGGAACAGCGACGTGGAGCCGGTACGCATGATGCGCTGCTGGTACTGGTTCAGCCGCGTCTCCTCGAGCCATTCGATCGGCGGGAAGCCTTCGCCCAGATTGAGCACGTCGGGCTTCTCGTGAAGCTGCTCGCGCATCAGCCACACGATGTCCATCGCGCGGTCGAGCGAGCTCGGCTCGTCGATGGTGGGCGCGGCCGCCGCGCGCCGCGTGACGAAGAAGCCGGAGCCGCGGCGCGGCTCGATCAGGCCATCGGCGGCGAGCAGCTCGAACGCGCTGATCACGGTGTTCTTCGAACACCCGGACGCCTCGGCGTATTCCCTGATGGAAGGCAGTTTCGCGCCGGCCGGCAACACGCCTTCCTCGATCTGTCTGGCGAGATTGTCCGCCATGGCGCCAGACAGGCTGGCTCTTGCACGCTGTTTCATCGCGATGTTCCGTCGGGCGGATTCACTGTCATGGGTACGGATGTCCGGCTGTCTGGTCGGTCTGTACCTTTTCAATGGGTACAGCGTGACTATTATTCGGCTATCCGCTGCCCGCCGCAACCGTGGCAGGCCACACCGCCACCCCGAGACAGAACGACATCATGTCCATCGATTCCGCGTTGCCGAATTTCCGTGCGCTGACGCCCGCACAACGTTTGTCCCACCTCGCCCGCGTCGTCGGGCTCGGCGAAGCCGAGCACGCGCTGTTCGCTTCGCCGGGCGCGCTGCCGCTCGATACCGCGAACGGGATGATCGAGAACGTGATCGGCACGTTCGAGCTGCCGATGGCCGTGGCCGGGTACTTCCGGATCAACGATCGCGACGTGATCGTGCCGATGGCCGTCGAGGAGCCGTCGATCGTGGCGGCCGCATCGTATATGGCGAAGCTGTCCCGCGCGGCCGGCGGCTTTCGCACGTCGAGCAGCGGCCCGCTGATGCGCGCGCAGGTGCAGGTGATCGGCGTCGGCGACCCGTACGGCGCGCGGCTCGCGATCCTGCGGCACGCGGCCGAACTGATCGAACTGGCGAACGGTCGCGACAAGGTGCTCGTCGGCCTCGGCGGCGGTTGTCGCGACATCGAGGTACACGTGTTTCCCGACACGCCGCGCGGTGCGATGGTGGTCGCGCACCTGATCGTCGACGTGCGCGACGCGATGGGCGCGAATACGGTCAACACGATGGCCGAAGCCGTCGCGACCCGCATCGAAGCGATCACCGGCGGGCAGGTACGGTTGCGGATACTGTCCAACCTCGCCGATCTTCGCCTGGCGCGCGCAGAGGTACGGTACTCGGCGCAGACGCTCGCGACCGGCGACTATTCGGGCGAAGCGGTGATCGATCGGGTGATCGATGCATACGTATTCGCGGCGACCGACCCATACCGCGCCGCGACACACAACAAAGGAATCATGAACGGCATCGATCCGGTGGTGGTCGCGACCGGCAACGACTGGCGCGCGGTGGAAGCCGGCGCGCACGCGTATGCGAGCCGCAACGGCCGCTACACGTCGCTGACGACGTGGGAGAAGGCCGACAACGGCGACCTCGTGGGCACGATCGAGATGCCGATGCCGGTCGGGCTCGTCGGCGGCGCGACGAAGACGCACCCGCTCGCGCGTCTCGCGCTGAAGATCATGAACGTGACGTCGGCGCAGGAACTCGGCGAGATTGCGGTCGCGGTCGGGCTTGCGCAGAATCTCGGGGCGCTGCGCGCGCTCGCGACCGAAGGGATCCAGCGCGGCCACATGGCGCTGCATGCGCGCAACATCGCGGTGGCGGCCGGCGCAACCGGCGCGGACATCGACCGGATCGCGCAACGGATGGTCGCGGCGAACGACGTGCGCACGGATTTCGCGGTCGCGTTGCTGGCAGGGCGCAGCGACGGCTGATCCGCGGCCCTCGTGCGGCATGCCGCATGACGCGCCGGTACGGCCGGCGACATATCAATCAAGGAGGAGACACATGGAACAGACCGGTTCAAGCGCCGTATCGGCGGTGCCGCATCGCGGACGGCCGTCCGCGCATGTCGATGCGTCGGCCGACACGCTCGTCGAGGTGTGGGGCGACACGGTCGCCACGAAACACCTGGCATGGTCGGTCCTGCTCGGCGTCGCGATCAGCCTCGGCGCCTTCGAGGCCGGCCGGTTCGCACTCGCGTCGTTCGTGCAGGATGCGGCCATCGCGCGGGCTTATGCAATGCTGATCGGCCTCGGCGGCTGCCTGCTGGGCGGCGTGCTGTGCGCGTTGCTGTTCAAGCCGAAGCGCACGGTGATCGAGCACGCGGCCGGCGGCCCCGAGCGCGACGAAGCGCTCCGGCAACTTGCCGAAGCATCGGGCGGCCTCGGCTCGGCAAGCGACTTGTCACCGAGTGCGCGTGCCGAAATGGAAGAACTCGGGCTGCTCGACCTGTTCGCTTCCTACGAAGCGTCGTCCGCGCGGGCGCGCACGGGAGGCCGCTGATGGACGCATTCGTGCATGCGTTGCCGTCCGCGCTGGCGATGGGGCTGCTCGGCGCGATCGTGTTCTCGGGCATCGGCCTGATCTCCGGCACGGACGAAACGACGACGATCGCACCGCTTACGCTGCTCGTCGCGCTGCTCGGCGTGCCGCCCGCCGGTGTGTTCACGTTCTTTCTCGCGGGCGCGGTGGCCAAGCACATCACGCATTCGATCCCGACGGCCCTGCTCGGCATTCCCGGCGATACGATGGCCGCGCCGCTGTTGCAGCAGGCGACGCTGCTGCGCGCGCTCGGCGTACCGCACATCGCGCTGCGCAAGATGATTTCCGGCGCGATCGTCGCCGCGTTCGTCGCGCTGCCGCTCGCGGTGCTGTTCGCGTCGCTGCTCGCGCCGTTCGGCACGGCGATCGCGAAGGCCGCACCGTGGGTGTTCCTCGCGGCAGCGGTCGGCATCGCATATTTTTCGGCGGGGCGCTGGGCGTCGGTGCTGCTGCTCGTGCCGTTCGTGATGCTGGTGGTCGGGCTGCAGGCGCTGACCGGTCGTTACGGCGTGAAGCTGAGCGTCAGCTACTTCCTCGGGATCGCGATCGGTCCGTTGGTCGCCGACCTGTTCTCGATCCTGTCCCCGGCCGAGCGGCGGCGCATGCGCCGCGACGGGCCGTCGACGTTCGTGCTCGCGCCGGACGTGAAGGGCTGGCGCGGTTACTTCCCGAATCCGCTGAAGGTGCTCGACCGCGAACAGGTCGGATGGACGGTCGGGACGGCCGTCGTGTCGAGCGCGACCTTCGTGTTCAGCCCGGTCGCGATGACGGTGCTGATGGGCGAGATCGTCGGCGCGCGCGTGCGGCATGCGTATCAGCGCCTGACGACCGTGATCGCCGCGCGCAACGGCGTGACCGAGGCGACCTACATCGCGGAGGCGCTGATTCCGCTGATCGCGTTCGGGTTGCCGCTGAGCCCGGTGGCGGCAGGGCCGGCCGCGCCGCTGTTCAATGCGCCGCCGCGCTTCACGGTCGACGCGGCGAGCGGGCAAATTCACAACCTGCATACGCTGATGAGCTGGCCGGAGTTCCTCGGCTACGGCCTGCTGTCGATCCTGCTGGCCGCGCTGATCGCGTATCCGCTCGCGATGCACCACGCGCACCGCGCGGCGGCGTTCGTCGCGCGCAAGCTGAGCCACGAGGCGATCATCGCGACATTCGCGGGGCTGATCGTCGTGATCGGCGTGTGGGAAGGGCAGTTGCCGGGGCTCGCGGTGATCGTCACGGTCGGCCTGTTCGGCGGGATGCTGTCGCGCCTGTTCGCATTCAACACGGGCGTGCAGTTCATGGGGTATTACGTCGCGGTGCTCAGCGTGCCGGCGATCGTCAAGCTGTTCTGAAGCGCCGGCGCACGGGGTCGCGTGTGCCGCGCGGCCCCGGGACGCGCCGTTTCGCAGGCGATTTTTGAATCGCTGTATGTCGTACCGGAACACAGATACGTTGGGATACAAAGCCTCCGGATGGTTCGGATATAAAACCGGTGAAGCGATTCACAAGGGCGGCGCGGTGCCACGTGCCGCCGCCGTGAACGGCGATACCTGAACGCCCGCACGTGCCGCGGGCCACTTCCTTAGCGATCGACAATGGAGAACGCGTCATGCCTGATACCGTGAATACCCGCCGCCGCCTGATTCTGGGCACGACACTCGCCAGCCTGAGCCTCGCCGACCTCGGGTTCGGCTCGCTGGCACGCGCGCAGTCGGCGCCCGATGCGTCGACGCCGAAGCGCGCGGCCGGCGCGGCCTCGCTCGGCAAGATCCACCAGATCGACGCGGGCGTGCTGAACGTCGGGTATGCGGATCTCGGACCGAAGAACGGCCCCGTCGTGTTCCTGCTGCACGGCTGGCCGTATGACATCTACAGCTACGCGGAAGTCGCGCCGCTGCTCACGGCGGCCGGCTATCGCGTGATCGTGCCGTACCTGCGCGGCTACGGGTCGACGACGTTCCGCTCGGCCGACACCGTGCGCAACGGCCAGCAGGCTGTGACGGCCGTCGACATCGTCGCGCTGATGGATGCGCTGAAGATCGATCGCGCGGTGTTCGGCGGCTACGACTGGGGCGCGCGCACGGCCGACATCATCGCGGCACTCTGGCCGCAGCGCGTGAAGGCGCTGGTGTCGGTGAGCGGCTACCTGATCGGCAGCCAGGAGGCGAACCGCAAGCCGCTGCCGCCGCAGGCGGAATTCCAGTGGTGGTATCAGTTCTACTTCACGACCGAGCGCGGCGCGCTCGGCTACGCGGCGAATCGCGACGCATTCAACAAGCTGATCTGGCAGCTCGCGTCGCCGAAGTGGCAGTTCTCCGACGAAACCTACGCGCGCAGCGCCGCATCGTTCCAGAACCCCGACCACGTGGCCGTCGTGATCCACAACTATCGCTGGCGCCTCGGGCTTGCGAAGGGCGAAGCCCAATACGACGACATCGAGCGGCGGCTCGCCACCGGCCCGGCCATCACCGTGCCGACGATCACGATGGAGGGCGACGCGAACGGCGCGCCGCATCCGGAGCCTGCCGCTTATGCGAAGAAGTTCACGGGCAAGTATCAGCACCGGACCATCACCGGCGGCATCGGCCACAACCTGCCGCAGGAAGCGCCGCAGGCATTCGCGGATGCGATCCTGCAAGTGGAACACCTGTGATGCGGGCAGATACGGGTGCGTTGCGCCGCGGCGCGCGCCGTGCGCTCGTCGCGGGCGCGCTGCTGGCGGGCGCGTGGTCGGCGAGCGGTCCGGCCGTGTTCGCGGAGCCGCCGAAGCCGGCGGCATCGCCGATCTACGGCGTGACGATCCCGCCCGGCTACCGGAAGTGGGAAATGGTCGCGCCGGCCGAGGAAGCGGCGCCGCTCGACGAATTGCGCGTGGTCCTCGGCAATCCCGTCGCGATCCGCGCGCTCGAACGGTCGACGCTGCCGTTTCCGGACGGCACGATCCTCGTGAAGCTCGCGTACAAGCGCAAGCAGTCCGAAGAGTTCGCGCCGGCGACGGTGCCCGGCCAGGCGACGACCGTGCAGGTGATGGTGAAGGATTCGCGCCGTTACGCGTCGACGGGCGGCTGGGGCTTCGGGCGCTTCATCAACGGCGTGCCGGCTGATATCGGTCAGCACCAGACCTGCTTCGCGTGTCATCAGGCGCGCGTGAAGAATCACGATTTTGTGTTCACGCGGCTTGCGCCCTGATGTGACCTGACCGGATCGGTCTGACGGAAAGGCGTGCCGCGCGTGGCACGCCTTTTTTCATGGTGGGGGCGGGCGATGTGTTGGTTACCGGGTTTGTATCGCACTGTATCGGGAACCGCTGCGGAAACATCGGATTGCACAACGCCCCTGTTTCGGAAACATGCCGGATACGTGAGCGGGTTCTACTGTCGACATGCAGCAAACGTTCGGTGCGAGACGTTCGCACCGGATGCCGAGTGATCGATACCCCAACTTCCTCCAAGGAGAAATCTCATGAAAGCCGCTCGAATCCTCGCAGTTGCCGTGCTCGTTTCGATCCCCGCATTGTCGTTCGCCGATACCGGCCACGGCCTCACGCGTGCCGACGTGCGCGCCGACCTCATCCGGCTCGAGAAGGCCGGCTACAACCCCGCCGGCAGTGAAGCGCATTACCCGGACGATATCGCCGCCGCAGAGAGCGCCGTCGCCGCGGCGCAGCAGGTGGCACGCTCGGACCAGAACGGCCCGTCGAAGTCGCAGGACGACAACGTGGCTGCCGTGTCGGCGCCTGCCACCGGCTACGCCGCGGCCGACAAGCGCGCCGCACGGAACGCGCGGACGGACACCGACGATCTGTACGCGCATTCGTGATGCAATCGCCGCGCCTGCCGCGCGCGGGCGCGGCCGCATCGGAAACACTTCAGATGAACGACACGACGGAAAGGAGCATGAAGATGATCGGTTTGACGAAACGGGTTCTGGTGTCCGCGGCGGTGCTCGGCGGGCTGTTCGGTGCGGTCGCGGCGCAGGCCGCGCCGAAGGAAGACCTGAAGGGCACGAACGTCGTGCTCGTGCACGGCGCATTCGCCGACGGGTCGAGCTGGAACCGCGTGATTCCGCTGCTCGAAGCGCGCGGCCTGCACGTCGTGTCGGTGCAGAACCCGCTGAGCTCGCTGGCCGACGACGCAGCCGCGACGAAGCGCGCAATCGACGAACAGAAGGGTCCCGTCGTGCTGGTCGGCCATTCGTGGGCCGGCGTCGTGATCAGCGACGCCGGCAACGACGACAAGGTGAAGTCGCTCGTCTACGTCGCGGCATTCGCGCCGGACAACGGCCAGTCGATCGCCGACGTCACGCAGGGGTTGCCGGCCCCGTCGTGGGCCGGCGAACTGCGCAAGGACGGAGGCGGTTTCGCGACGCTGTCGGACAAGGCGATCGCGCAGGATTTCGCACCGGACCTTCCGCCCGCGCAGCAACGCGTCGTCGCGGCGACGCAAGGGCCGTGGTACGGTGGCTGCATCTCGGAGAAGGTCGCGCAGGCCGCGTGGCATGCCAAGCCGTCGTCGTTCGTCGTCACGACGCAGGACCGGATGATCGATCCGAAGCTGCAAGAGGCGATGGCGAAGCGGATCGGCGCGACGGTCACGCGCGTGAACGGCAGCCACGTCGCGATGCTGAGCCAGCCCAAGGCCGTGGCCGACGCGATCATCGCGGCCGCGGAACGTGCGAAGCAGGATGCGCAGTGAGTGAATGCGGCGCCGCGTGGCGGATGACGTGGCGCCGTCGGTGATTGTGATGTCCTTTCACGAGGAGAAGTCATGACGCAGCAACTCTGGCAACTGTCGGCGACTGAAATTGCGAAACGCGTGCGGCAACGTGAAGTGTCCGCGCGGGAAGTGGCGGATGCCGCACTGGCCCGCCTCGACGCGGTGAACCCGGCGATCAACGCGGTGGTCGAGCATCGCCCCGACGACGTGCGGCGGCAGGCCGACGACGTCGATCGCGCGATCGCCCGCGGCGACGATCCGGGCCCGCTTGCCGGGGTGCCCGTGACCGTGAAGATCAACGTCGACGTCGCGGCGTTCGCGACGACCAACGGCACGCGGTTGCAGGAAAACCTGATCGCGAGCGCCGACAGCCCGTCGGTGTCGAACCTGAGAAAGGCCGGCGCCGTGCTGCTCGGCCGCACCAATTCGCCGACGTTCGCGCTGCGCTGGTTCACGTCGAACCTCGTGCACGGCCATACGTACAATCCACGCAACCGTTCGCTGACGCCGGGTGGTTCGAGCGGCGGCGCGGCGGCTGCCGTGGCCGCCGGGATCGGCCCGATCGCGCTCGGCACCGACATCGGCGGCTCGGTGCGTTATCCGGCCTATGCGTGTGGCGTGCATGGCATCCGGCCGTCGCTCGGGCGTGTGCCGGCATTCAATGCGTCATCGCCGGAGCGTGCGATCGGCGCGCAACTGATGTCGACGACGGGGCCGATCGCACGCTCGATCGACGATCTCGCGCTGGCGCTGCGTGCGCTCGCCGCACCGGACCCGCGCGACCCGTGGCACGTGCCGGTGCCGATCGACGGTCGCCCCGTGCCGAAGCGCGCGGCGCTGTGCGTGCGTCCGCGCGGTCTGGAAGTCGTGCCCGGGGTCGAGGCCGCGCTGCGCGATGCCGCGCGACGGCTCGTCGACGCGGGATGGGCGGTCGAAGAAATCGACGATACGCCGCCGATGCGCGAGGCCGCGCTGTTGCAGGAGCAACTCTGGCTCGGCGACGGATTCGATGCGCTGGCAAACGCGGTGGCAAGCGACGGCGATCCGGGCGCGGCCGCGGTGATCGCCGCCGTGCGCGGCAAGGTGCGCGATCTGCCGGCCGACGTGATCAGCCGTGCGCTCGTGCGGCGTACGACGCTGACGCGGCAGTGGCGCCTGTTTCTCGACGAATATGCGGTGTTGTTGTTGCCGGTGTCGTCCGAGCTTCCGTTTCCCGACGATCTCGATCGGAAAGGGCCGGAAGCGTTCGAGCGCGTATGGGAAGCGCAGCTCACGCTGCGGGCGCTGCCGGCGATGGGGCTGCCGGGGCTCGCGGTGACGACCGGGATCGTGAACAACGTGCCGGTGGGGGTGCAGGTGGTTGCCGCGCATCATCGCGAGGATCTGTGCTTGCTCGCGGGGCGTGACATCGAGGGGCGCGGCGCGCCGATCGTAGCCGTCGATCCGGTACGCTGATGCGGTGACGGGCGTGGTGCGTCGACGATGCGTCACGCCCGTCGGCCATCGATCCATCGAAGCGCGCCATTCGACCCGGCGCGCGATTTCATTTCGGATTCCGTTTCAACGTGTGGCGCATCGCGTGCAAGGTGTCGCAAGTTGCCATTTTCCGTGGCGATGCGGGGCCGCAATGGCGCTCAGCGCCCTGCCAGCATCCGCCCGCCGAGCCCCATCAGCAGCAGCCCGGCCGTCGTGTCGAGCACGGCCTTGCGCCGGATCAGCAGCCGGCGCACCGACGGGTGCGACGCGAGTAGCGCCATCGTGCAGTACCACGCGCCCGAAATTCCGATCGACAGCGCGACGACCGCGAGATCGAACCACGCCGGCGCATGGGCCGGCACCATCAACGCGAAGATGCTGCCGTAGAACGCGACGGATTTCGGGTTCGTCATGCTGACCACGTAACCCTTCTTCGCGGCATGCCAATCGGAGGACGCGGCCGGAGCGGAAACGGCGAGCGGCTGGCGCGCGGTCAGCACCATTTTCAGGCCGAGCCAGATCAGGTACGTGGCGCCCGCGAGCCGCAGCGCGCTGTGCACCCAGGCGACGTGGGTGACGAGCAGGCCGAGGCCGGCAACCGCGATCGCGGCCCAGGTGCCCGATGCGGCTGCGAGGCCGAGCCCGGTCATCACGCCGGCGCGGCGCTGCGCGACCGCGGTCGACGTGACGATCACGAAGTTCGGGCCAGGGCTGGCCACGCTCAGGAACAGGACGCCGGCGAGCGGCAGCAGGAGGGCGATGGTGGTCGACATGGCTTGGGCGGCGAAGCGACGGAAGGAGCGTTCATCTTACCCGAGCGCGACGCTCCGGCCGTCGCACGGCTGTTACCGCGATTGTTGACGGCGTTGGAAAGGTCCAATCCAGAAAGAGCAATAGGTGCCGCGAATATGACCGATTATTCTCCCGAGCGCTATACCGGCAGGCGGACACGAATGCTGTCGGACTGCTTACAAAATCAATCGCTCAGGGAGGCCTTTCATGAAACGCATCGTCGTATCCGGTGGTGTCGGCGCGGTATTCGTCTTGACCGCGGCATCGTCCGCATTTGCGCAGAGTTCCGTCACGTTGTATGGCCTCGTCGATACGGCGATCCGTTATCAGACGAATGCCGGCCCCGACGGGAAGGACCTGATCGGAATGACGGTCGGTCCCGAAACGCACAGCCGCTGGGGCTTGCGCGGCAGCGAGGATCTCGGCGGCGGCCTGTCGGCGATCTTTCGTCTGGAGAACGGTTTCGAGCTCGGCGACGGCAAGCTGCACGTCGCGAACACGCTGTTCAGCCGGCAGGCATACGTCGGCCTGTCGAGCGACCGGTACGGCTCGCTGACCTTCGGCAACCAGTACGCCCCGCTTTACGACACGATGGGCGACGTGTTCGATCCGATGACCGTCGGCGACTACTGGCAGGACAGCTGGGCGTACAACGGCATCGGCAATTACCTGACGGTGCCGAACTCGGTGAAGTACAAGTTCTCGTACAGCGGCTTCAGCGTCGATGCGATCTACGGGTTCGGCAATCATGCCGGCGCGATGGGCCTCGACAGCACGTACGGCGTCGAGCTGACCTACGCGCAAGGGCCCGCGTCGATCAACGCCGGCTACCAGCAGACCTCGGTGTCGTCGGTGAACGGCAGTTCGGTCAACGGCGCGAAGGTGAGCTTCGTGCACGTGAGCGGCGCGTATCAGGTCACGCCGTCCGTGCGCCTGCTGGCCGGCTGGCTGCACGGTCAGGACAAGACGGGCACGACGGACTTCAACATGCAGCAGGCCGGCGCGCCCACGCTCGGCGGCGGCAGCCCGAATCGCATCGACGATACGTTCTACGTCGGCGCGAACTGGCAGGCCACCGCACCGCTGCTGATCACGGTGGCCGGCTATTACGGCCATGCGCGCAATGCGGAGCGGCTCGACGGCACGCTCGGCTCCGGGATCAACTACTCGGCGACCGTGCTGGCCGAATATGCGCTGTCGAAGCACACCGAGGTGTACGGCACGGTCGATTTCGCACGCGGCAACGGCGCGTTCGCGGCCGACTATCCGGGTGCCACCAACCGGCTCACCGGCAAGGTCGACCAGATCGGCAGAACCAACAACGTCGGGGCCGCGATCGGCCTGCGCCAGATGTTCTGACGACGGCGCGCGCGGCTGGCGCGAAGCGTGCGGCGAGGAGAAGGCGGCGTGCGCCGCCTTCATCCGTCACGACGCGACGCGAATCACGACCTTGCCGAAATGCTGTCCCGACTGCAGGCAGGCATAGGCCTGCGGCGCTTCGTCGAAACCGAACACGCGATCGACCACCGGCTTGATCCGTTTCGCGTCGACGAGCCGCACGACGTCGTCGAGCATCGCGCGGCTGCCGACCATGAAGCCGTGCAGCTTCCGGAAGCCGCCGATCAGCGAAAGCAGCCCGAGTTCCGGGCCGCCGAAGCTGCTGAGGCCGCCGATGACCGATACGATGCCGCCCATTTTCGTCGCGGCGACCGAGCGCGCGAGCGTATCGCGTCCGCCGACTTCGATGACGAGATCCGCGCCCGCACCGTCGGTGAGCCGCAGCACTTCATGCTGCCATTCGGGTGTCGTGCGGTAGTTGATCGTTGCGTCCGCACCGAGTGCGCGAGCGCGTTCGAGCTTTGCATCGCTCGACGAGGTCACGATCGTGCGCAGTCCGGCCGCATGCGCAAGCTGCAGCGCGATGATCGATACACCGCCCGTGCCGAGCAGCACGACCGTCGCACCCGGTCCCAGCCCGCCGTCGACGAACAGCGCATTCCACGCGGTGATGCCCGCGCACGACAGCGTTGCCGCCTCGTCGTAGTCGAGATGCGCGGGAATCGCGACGAGCGCGGTTTCGTCGGAGACGAAGCGTTCCGCGAGCACGCCGTCGAAATGCGAGCCGGGTGACCCCGAGACCTTCCGCGGCGTGGGCGGCCCGTCGATCCAGCGTGGGAAATACGTGTTGATCACGCGATCGCCCGGCTTGAACCGCGTGACGTCACGACCGGTTTCGACGACTTCGCCGGCGCCGTCGGCGACGGGTATCAGCGCTTCGGTGCCGATGCCGAGATAGTCGCCGCGCGCGAACATCAGGTCTCGATAGTTCAGTGCGGCCGAGTGGATCTTCACGACGACGTCGGTCGGCCCGACCGGGCGAAGCGTCGCGTCGACGCGGCGGAGCCCGGCAATGCCGTCCCCCGGTTTGATTTGCCATGCATGCATGTCGACTCCTTTTTCGAGATGGACCGGACTATCATAGTGTTGCACAGCGGGACGCATTGGCGAGAATTCGGCCAACGATTGTCGCCATAGCGGACACAAACTTGTCATCTCACTGGAGCGGAATTGCATGGACGAGCGGCTGAGAGGCATCGCCGAATTTGTCGACGTCGTGGAGTCGGGCAGCTTCGCGGCGGCGGCGCTGCGCCTCGGCATGACGCGCTCGGCTGTTGCGAAGATCGTCGCGCGGCTCGAACAGCGGCTCGGCGCGCGGCTCTTGCAGCGCACGACGCGCCAGATCGGCTTGACCGACGAAGGGCTCGTCTATTACGAACAGTGTCGGCGGTTGCTGGCCGAACTCGGCGAGACGGAAGCCGCGCTCGACGCGGGCCGGCGCGAGCCGACGGGGCGCGTGCGGGTCAGCGTGCCCGTGCTGTTCGGCCGGCAATGCGTGGCGCCCGTCGTGCGCCGCCTCATCGAGCGCCATCCGCGGCTTGAAATCGACGTGTCGTTCAGTGATCGCGTCGCCGATCTCGTCAACGACGGCTTCGACATCGCGGTGCGTATCGGCCCGCTGGCCGACACGAGCGCGCTGGTCGGCCGCAAGCTTGGGGTGCAGCGCATGGGCATCTGCGCGTCGCCGACCTATCTCGATCGTCATGGCCGGCCGTCGGGGCTCGACGAACTCGCACTGCACGACGGCATCGCCTATTCGCGCGGCGGGCAGCCGACGCCGCGGCGCATCATCGGCGCGGACGGCGCGGTGCACGACCATCGCCCGGCAGGCCGCCTGCGATTCGACGACCTGCAGGCGATCGCAGACGCGGCGGCATCCGGCGCGGGCCTCGCGTGGCTGCCGTGCTGGCTGATGGCGCCCTACGTGCGCGACGGCCGTCTCGCGCTCGTGATGGACAGCGACAGCGTGTCGGGCGCCGAAGTGTTCGCGGTGCGGCCGGCGTCGCGCAACGTGCCGATGAAGGTGCGCGTCGTCATCGATGCGCTCGTTGACGAGATTCCGCGCATGCTGGCGTCGGACGACGCGGACGGCGAGCGCGTGCCGCAGCGCATCGTCCACGCTTCGTAGCCACGACGCACGCGCGCGCGTTTGCGCACAGGTTCGGCCGCGACCTGCCGACCGAAGCCGAATGGGCATGCGCGGGCAAGGCCGGTCGCGACGACGCATCGCTCGACACCCGGCTACCTCGGCGAGGAGGCATGGGAGAACACCGAGGCGGGGCCGATCCGGAACGTTTGCTACCGGGAATCGGAAGCCGCGCTGCAACGGTTGATTCGGCATCCCGCGCATCTGGAAGCGAAGGCGAAGCAGGCACACTTCCCGGACGTTCGCGTGAACGACGCACCGTTCAGTTTTCGCGTTGCTGGGCGACGTCGCGCGGCGCGTCCGTCTGCGTCGCGCGCTCCCAGATCGGGAACATCGCGTTCTGTACCGACGTCTGCGCGTCGATCACCTTGCGATGATCGATGCCGGGCAGGTCGAGCAGCCGGTCGACCGCCGCCTTCGCGCCTTCCGCGTCCTGCGGGAACGCGCAGGCAAGCTGCTTGCGCGTGTCGAACAGCATCCACCACACGTCCGACACGAACGGCCCCTGGTCGTTGGTCTCGATCGCCACCGCGCCGAGTGCGGACAGCGCGATTCCGCGTATCGCGCCTTGCGGGTCGATTGCGCTGATCTGCGTGTCGGTCGCGGTGACGGTCCATCCGCCCGGCTTGCCGATCGAGCGGATCGGCACCGTGCCGGCATTCGACGCATCGGCGGCGCCGTTTTCGGCCGCGGCGGAAACCTCGCCCGCCGCGACAGCGCCTCTCATCTTGCGCTCACCGACCCACGGCAATGCCGCCGCGCCGACCATCGCCGCGATCCACAGGTAGTACCCGAATCCGAAATCGCTGATCGTTTCGACCCGTGCGTCGGTCGGCAGCGTGTGCCACGCGAGCGCGAGCACCACGACGATGCCGAGCAGCCCCGACACCGTCCGGTTCGGCTTGACCAGCGCGGCGACGAGCAGCGGATTGCCGAGCCAGGCGAACTGCAGGTCGAGCATCCCGAGCCAGCCGAGCGCGAGCACCGTGTAGCCGTGCCACCAGCTCACCGCACCGGCCCCATTGGGCGGCTCGGCGAACGCGGGCAGCAGCAGCGACGCGACATACACGGCGATGACGACGATGCGCGCGCGTTTCAGGGAAGGAGGTGAAGCGGTGCGGGTCTGCATGTCTGCCTTCTTGTTTCTTGTCGTGCAGGGGCGTGCGAAACGATGAATGCCTGACGGCCATGCCGGCATTCACAAAGCGAAGCGGGTGTCACAAGTGTCGAGTGCGATTGTGTGCGATTCGCGCGGCGATGTCGAACCACCTCAAAGCGCCTCGACCAGCAACCGGTTGCTCTTCTCGCAATACTCGTGACAAGCGGCCCGCGCCGCGATCGACGCCCCGTGCACGAACTTCGGCGCGTCCGCCCGCCGCGACATCGACACGACGATCGACGGCGGCGACGGCTGCAGCGGTAGCTCGACGACCTCGCCGCTGGCGATCAACGCATCGACGAACAGCACCGGAATTGCCGCCACGCCGTAGCCGTCGCGCACGAGCTGCACGATCACCGAGATCGACGGCGAGCCGGTGATGCGCGTCTCCGACAGCGGCACGCCATGCGCGTGCGCCAGCGTGCGCACGATGTCCTCGAGCGCGCGGTGGGGCGCGGTGCCGCGACCGTAGGTCAGGATCGGCTGGCGCAGCACCTGCCGTGCGAGGCCCGTGCGCGTGGTCGGTAGCAGCCCCGCGCGCGCGATCCAGCGCACCGGATAGTTCGCGAGCGCGTCGCAGACGACCGATGCCTCGTCGCTGCCTTCCACGCGAATGATCAGGTCGAGTTCGCCGGCCATCAGCCGGCGCTGCAGCACGACGCTGACGTCGACGGTCAGGTCGATCTCCAGCTGCGGATAGTCGGCGGCGAGGCGGCGCAGGTAATGCGGCAGCCAGCTGTGCACGACCGTCTCGATCACGCCGAGCCGCAGCTTGCCGCGCAGCGCGCTTTCGCCGGCAGCGGCGGCCTGCAGCTCGTGCGTGGCCTCGACGACGGCCTTCGCATAGCCGAGCAGATATTCGCCGTTCGGCGTGAGCCGGAACTCGCGGCTGTCGCGATCGACGAGCACGGTCTGCAATTCGTCCTCGAGCGCCTTCAGGCGCTGCGAGATCGCGGCCGGTGTCGCGTGCAGTGCGGCGGCCGTCGTGCGGAAGTTGCGCAGCTTCGCGAGCGTGACGAAGGTTTCGAGGAAACGCGTGTTCATGGCGATCGGGCGGACGGTGGATGCGCAGCTTGCCGGTGAAGAAAAGTGAACGGGACCGGGGAAAACCCCGAGATCCGTTAAGAAATTCTATACACGCGGTGCAAAAAAACTCGTTGGCGACGAAATTTTTTCTTTTCTATTCTTCGCCGTATCCGCTGACGCAACCGTCATCCCGACGACATATCGATCTGCCAACGACCATCATGACGCCTACCGAATTCCGCCAGTCCGTACGCAACGGCGCATTCCGCAGCCCGACGGCCGGCCAATGCGGCCCGTTCGCGCAAGCGAACCTCGCGATCCTGCCGGACGCGTACGCGCACGATTTCCTGCGCTTCTGCCAGGCGAACCCGAAGGCGTGCCCGCTGCTGGGCGTGGGCGAACCGGGTGCGTTCCGGCTCGACGTGCTCGGCGAGGATCTCGACATCCGCACCGACGTGCCGAGCTACAACGTATACCGCGACGGCCGCCTGACCGAGCGGGTCGAATCGATCGAAGCGCTGTGGCGCGACGATTTCGTCGTGTTCGCGATCGGTTGCTCGTTCTCGTTCGAGGACATGCTGGCGCGCGAAGGGATCGGGCTGCGCCACATCGAGGAGGGGCGCAACGTGCCGATGTACCGCACGTCGATTCCGAATCGCCGCGCGGGGATCTTCGGCGGCCAACTGGTCGTGTCGATGCGCCCGCTGCGCGGCGCTGACGCGGTCCGCGCGGTGCAGATCACGAGCCGGTTCCCGGGCGTGCACGGCGCGCCGGTCCATATCGGCCATCCGGGTGAGCTCGGCATCGCCGATCTCGGCGCCCCCGATTTCGGCGACGCGGTGACGGTGCGCGACGACGAACTGCCGGTGTTCTGGGCGTGCGGCGTGACGCCGCAAACCGCGCTGATGGAGGCGAAGCTGCCGCTCGCGATCGCGCATACGCCCGGCTACATGCTGATGACGGACATCACGAACGCGTCGCTGGCCGTGTTCTGATCCGGCTGGCGCCGGCGGCCCGCACGGTTGCTGGTCTGGCCCCGACGGGGCGGCGCGCCGCGACCGCAGACGATCCGGCCGACCGGAGGGCGGCGCGCAGCCGCAGCCCGGCGATCGCTAGCACGACGTACGACACACCACGCACCACGCACCACGCACCACGCACGACACGCACGACACGCACGACACGCACGACACGCACGGTTTCGACCGCACATTTCGACAGGAGCTTCACCATGGAAAGCAAGACCCTCGCGGCGCCCGCCGCCGACCCCTCGGGCCCCGCGCGCAACGGCCTGTTCGGATGGTATGCGGACGCGCAGCCGCGCGAGCGACGCGCGTTCTGGAGCTGCAAGGTTGGCTACATGCTCGACGGGATGGACACGCAGATGCTGTCGTTCGTGATCCCGACGCTCGTCGCGACCTGGGGCATCTCGCTCGCGGACGCCGGCTTCATCGGCACGATGACGCTGCTCGCGTCGGCGGCGGGCGGCTGGATGGCGGGCATCCTGTCCGACCGGATCGGCCGCGTGCGCACGCTGCAGCTGACGGTGCTGTGGTTCGCGGTGTTCACCGCGCTGTGCGGGCTCGCGCAGAACTACCACCAGCTGCTCGCGGCGCGCGCGCTGATGGGCTTCGGCTTCGGCGGCGAATGGACGGCCGGTGCGGTACTGATCGGCGAAGTGATCCGCGCGCGCGATCGCGGCAAGGCGGTCGGCCTCGTGCAGTCGGGCTGGGCGATCGGCTGGGGGCTGTCCGCGCTGCTGTATGCGCTGCTGTTTTCGGTGCTGCCGGCCGAGCAGGCCTGGCGCGCGCTGTTCCTCGTCGGCCTCGCGCCCGCGCTGCTGGTGGTCGTGATCCGTCGCTACGTGAAGGAGCCCGACGTCTACGAGAAGGAGAAAGCCACGCAGGCGAAGGTGGCGGACGCGCCGCGCCTCACCGAGATCTTCGCGCCGAAGCTGCTGTCGACGACGCTGCGCGCGGCGCTGCTGACGACCGGCGCGCAAGGCGGCTACTACGCGATCACGACCTGGCTGCCGACGTTCCTCAAGACCGAGCGGCACCTGACCGTGATGGGCACCGGCGGCTATCTCGCGATGATCATCCTCGGCTCGTGGGTCGGCTACCTGACGAGCGCATACCTGACCGACCGCCTCGGCCGCAAGCCGAACTTCATCCTGTTCGCGGTCGGCTCGATGGTGATCGCGTTCTCGTACACGTCGCTGAACCTGACCAACGCGTCGATGCTGTGGCTCGGCTTCCCGCTCGGCTTCTTCGCATCGGGCATCTTCTCCGGGATGGGGGCGTTCCTCACCGAACTGTTCCCGACTCGCGTGCGCGGCTCAGGGCAAGGCTTCTGCTACAACGTCGGCCGCGCGATCGGCGCACTGTTCCCGTTCCTGATCGGCGCGCTGTCCAAACAGTACGGGCTCGGCATGAGCATCGGCATCTTCGCGGTCGCCGCGTACGGCGTGGTGATCGTCGCCGCGCTGACGCTGCCTGAGACGCGCGGCCGCGAACTCGACGCTGCCTGACCAACCCCGGCGGCAGGGCCGCCGGCCCTTCGTTTTTCTTCCCCCTCGATCGACACCGTGACACGGCGCGCGACGCGCGCCGTGCGGCGGCGCTCGTCTTTCGAATCAACGACGCATCGAGTTCATCGCCATGACTGATCGACACATCTTCCCCGTTTCCTCCGACGCCGCGCGCTGGCAATTCTGGATCGACCGCGGCGGCACCTTCACCGACATCGTCGCGCGCCGGCCCGACGGCTCGCTCGTCACGCACAAGCTGCTGTCGGAGAACCCCGAGCAGTATCGCGATGCGGCCGTGGCCGGCATCCGCCACCTGCTCGGCCTCGCCGACGGCGAGCCGATTACGCCCGAACGCGTCGACATGGTGAAGATGGGCACGACGGTGGCGACCAATGCGCTGCTCGAACGCAAGGGCGAACGCATTGCGCTCGCGACGACGCGCGGCTTTCGCGACGTGCTGCGCATCGCGTACCAGAACCGCCCGCGCCTGTTCGACCTCGACATCGTGCTGCCCGATGCGCTGTACGAGACCGTCGTCGAAATCGACGAGCGGATCGGCGCGCACGGCGACGTCGTCGTGCCGCTCGACGTGCAGGGTGCGCAAGCAGCGTTGCGCCGCGTGTTCGACTCGGGCGTGCAGGCACTGGCCATCGTGCTCATCCACGGCTATCGCTACACGGCGCACGAACGCGCGCTGGCCGACCTCGCGCGCCGGATCGGCTTCACGCAAGTGTCGGTGTCGCACGAGGTGTCGCCGCTGATGAAGATGGTGTCGCGCGGCGATACGACCGTGGTCGACGCGTACCTGTCGCCCATCCTGCGCCGCTACGTCGAGCAGGTCGCGCACGAGATGCCCGGCGTGAACCTGCAGTTCATGCAGAGCAGCGGCGGCCTGACGCGCGCCGATGCGTTCCAGGGCAAGGACGCGATCCTGTCCGGCCCGGCCGGCGGCATCGTCGGAATGGTGCGCGCCGCGCGCGCGGCCGGCTTCGACCGCGTGATCGGCTTCGACATGGGCGGCACGTCGACCGACGTGTCGCACTACAACGGCGAATTCGAGCGCGTGTTCGAGACGCAGGTGGCCGGCGTGCGGATGCGCGCGCCGATGATGAGCATCCACACGGTCGCGGCCGGCGGCGGCTCGGTGCTCGGTTTCGACGGCGCGCGCCTGCGCGTCGGGCCCGAATCGGCCGGCGCGAACCCGGGGCCGGCCGCGTACCGGCGCGGCGGCCCGCTGACGGTGACCGACTGCAACGTGATGCTCGGCAAGATCCAGCCCGATCACTTCCCGCGCGTATTCGGCCCGCATGCGGACGAACCGCTCGACCGCGACGCCGTGGTCGCGAAATTCGCCGCGCTCGCCGACGAGATCCACGCGGCGACCGGGCGGCGCGACACGCCCGAGGCGCTGGCCGAAGGGTTCCTGGAAATCGCGATCGGCAGCATGGCGAACGCGATCAAGAAGATCTCGGTGCAGCGCGGCCACGACGTGTCGCGCTACGTGCTGATGACGTTCGGCGGCGCGGGCGGCCAGCACGCGTGCGGCGTGGCCGACGCGCTCGGGATGACGCAGGTGTTCGCACATCCGCTCGCGGGCGTGCTGTCCGCCTACGGGATGGGGCTTGCCGACCAGACCGCGATGCGCGAGCGCGCGGTGGAGGCCGTGCTGTCCGATGAATCGTTGCCGGCGCTGAATGCCGCGCTCGACCGGCTGACCGACGAAGCCGTCGGCGCGCTGCTCGAACAGGGCGTGCCGCCGGAGCGCATCGCGACCGAGCGTCGCGTGCACCTGCGCTATCAGGGCACCGATTCCGCGCTCGACGTGCCGGCCGGCAGCGTCGCGGCGATGCAGCGGGCGTTCGAAGCCGCTTACCGGCAGCGTTACGCGTTCCTGATGCCCGGCACGCCGCTGGTCGCCGAACTGGCATCGGTCGAGGCGATCGGCCGCTCCGATGCGCCGGTCGAGATCGCACCGCTCGTGCCGCGCGACGAGGGCGCGGCGCCGCACGCGCACGGCGCCGTGCGTTTCTATTCCGGCGGCCAATGGCATGACGCGGCGCTGTACGTGCGCGACACGCTGCTCGCCGGCGACGCGATCGATGGCCCCGCGATCGTCGCGGAGAAGAACGGCACGACCGTCGTCGAACCCGGCTGGCGCGCGCGGATGACCGCGCAGGGCAATCTCGTGCTGACGCGCACGACGCCGCTGCCGACGCGCCGCTCGCTCGGCACCGACGCCGACCCGGTGCGGCTCGAGATCTTCAACAACCTGTTCATGTCGATCGCCGAGCAGATGGGGCTGCGGCTGCAGAACACCGCGTATTCGGTGAACATCAAGGAGCGGCTCGACTTCTCGTGCGCGATCTTCGACGGCGACGGCAACCTGATCGCGAACGCGCCGCACATGCCCGTGCACCTGGGCTCGATGGGCGAGAGCATCCGCACGGTGATCGAGCGCAACCGCGGCCGCATGCGCGACGGCGACGTGTTCATGCTGAACGACCCGTATCACGGCGGCACGCATCTGCCGGACGTGACCGTCATCACGCCGGTGTTCGCGGACGGCTCGGACACACCGCTGTTCTACGTCGGCTCGCGCGGCCACCACGCGGACATCGGCGGCACCACGCCGGGCTCGATGCCGCCCGATTCGACGCACATCGACGAAGAGGGTGTTCTGATCGACAACTGGCAGCTCGTGTCGGCGGGCGCGCTGCGCGATGCCGACACACGCGCGCTGCTCGCGTCGGGCCGCTATCCGGCGCGCAACGTCGAGCAGAACATGGCCGACCTGCGCGCGCAGATCGCGGCGAACCAGAAGGGCGTCGACGAACTGCGGCGGATGGTCGAGCAGTTCGGCCGCGACGTCGTGCTCGCGTTCATGCGACACGTGCAGGACAACGCGGAGGAGGCGGTGCGGCGCGTGATCGGTGCGCTGCAGGACGGCGCGTACCGCTATCCGCTCGACAACGGCGCGGAAATCCATGTCGCGATCCGCGTCGATCGCACGGCGCGCCGTGCGGAGATCGACTTCACCGGCACGTCCGCGCAGCTCGACAACAACTTCAACGCGCCGAAGGCCGTCTGCATGGCCGCGGTGCTGTACGTGTTCCGTACGCTGGTCGGCGACGACATCCCGCTGAACGCCGGCTGCCTGAAGCCGCTGACGGTGATCGTGCCGGCGCGATCGATGCTGAACCCCGAGTATCCGGCGGCGGTCGTGTCGGGCAACGTCGAGACGTCGTCGGCGATCACCAATGCGCTGTACGGCGCGCTCGGCTGCGTCGCATCGAGCCAGGGAACGATGAACAACTTCACGTTCGGCAACGATCGCTACCAGTACTACGAGACCATCGCCGGCGGCAGCGGCGCGGGCGACGGTTTCGCGGGCGTCGGCGCGGTGCAGACGCACATGACGAACTCGCGGCTGACCGACCCGGAGGTGCTCGAATGGCGCTTCCCGGTGCGGCTCGACTCGCATCGGCTGCGCGCGGGCTCCGGCGGCGGCGGACGCTGGCGCGGCGGCGACGGCGCGGTGCGGCGGATCCGCTTCCTCGAGCCGATGACCGCGTCGATCCTGTCGAACAACCGGATCCACGCACCGTTCGGCGCGGCGGGGGGCGAGGCCGGCGCGCTCGGCCGCAACACGATCGAGCGGGCGGACGGCACGGTCGAGACGCTCGAGCACGTCGGCCGCGCGCAGATGGCGCCGGGTGACGTGTTCGTCGTCGAAACGCCGGGCGGCGGCGGTTACGGCGTGGCGGGCTGAGCGGCGCGGCGAGGCAATGCAACGCGCGGAAGCGGTGCGGCGGCGCGCCCGCCGGACGGTTTTTGCGCGTCGCGGCCGGGTAATCGCACCGGTTCCATCACATGCCGCCGCCGTGCCTGCGCGAGGCGGCGATATAGTCGCTCGCACTGATCGGCCCGCTATTGCACGAGTCATGGGAATAATGACGCGCATTCCCGCATGAGCGGAAATGGAAATTCCCCATTCCGCGTGCCGCCCAACGCGATCCGACCCCGCCAGAAGGCAATTGGGGGCAGATCGTTGACGGGCGATGGCGATTCCCCGAAAACGCCCGCCTGGCAAGGCGCGCCGAGGGATCCGCCGGCCCCGCTCAGGGCCGCTGCGAGCACCCGCGCGCCGGTCGCCGATCACGAAAAATCCCGCGTGCCAATCGAGTGCCGATTCCTTGACACCCCGTGTCAAATGTGAGTGCCAATCCTTGTCGTCATTTGATAAGATGGCTTCCATCATTCGCTTGGAAACCTGCGCGCGACATGCGCGAACGCCGGTTCGCATTGGTTGGAAACAAGTACGGAACGAGGGCCGCTGGCACAGTCATCACGACTGCCCCGCCGGGTACCCGCGCAGCGCGCCCGGGGATCGGTGGCGGCCGGCTCGCCTCCGTCTACACTGTGCGTTTTTTCTGGATCGGGGCGTGTCCATGGATGACGAAAACGATAGCGCCGTGCTCGAAGCGCATCTCGGTACGCGTAGCCCATGCTGGCGTCTCGGCAGCGACAGCAATGCGCTCGAACTGGCCGCCGTTCGCGGCATGACCAATGTCGCGGTGGCACTGACCGGCGAGCAGGCTGCGCGGATCCGCGTGCTGACCGGCGTCACGTCGCACCTCGTGCTCGAACTCGCGCTGTTCGGCGATCCGGTCAGCCTCCATCTGGTCGGCCGGAAGGTCGATACCGCCAATTGGGCCGGCACGGCCTCCGCCTATTCCGATACCGCGTCCGTCGCGAGCGACCTCGCGCACGGGCTCGCGTTCGCCGAGCAGGTCGTGTCCGAAGTGAATTCGCTCGTCGTGATCCTCGACCGCAACGGCATGGTGCAGCGCTTCAACCGCCTGTGCGAGGAAGTGACGGGCAAGCGCGAGGTCGACGTGATCGGCCGCAGCGCGTTCGAGCTGTTCATGAGTCCCGAGCAGGGGGCGCAGTCACGCAGCAACATCACCGGCTTTTTCGAGAGCAACCGCTCGTTCGCGGTCGAGCGCTACATCAACACGGTCAACGGCCCGCGCCTGTTCCAGTTCCGCAACAAGTTCGTGCAGAGCGGCAGCGGTGTCGACGAGCAATATCTGATCTGCTCGGGCATCGATGTCACCGAGGAGCGCAAAGCGCAGCAGCGGCTCACCGAGCTCGCGAATACCGACGTGCTGACCGGCTTGCCGAACCGTCATGCAATCAGCGAGCGCATTCGTGTCGCGCTGGCCGCGGACCGCACCGACGTGCGCGGCCAGGTCGGCATACTGTTCCTCGATCTCGACAACTTCAAGCGCGTCAACGACCACTACGGGCACATCACCGGCGATCGCCTGCTGCAGGACGTGTCCGCGGTCATCGGCGGCTGCCTGCCGTCCGGCGCGACGCTCGCGCGGCTCGGCGGCGACGAATTCCTGGTGCTGTTCGAGCACGGCACGCGGCCGCTGCTCGAGGCGACCGCGCAGATCATCCTCGAGCGGCTGCGTACGCCGATCCACCTCGGGCTGGTGGAGGTCTACACGAGCTGCTCGATCGGCATCGCGATGTATCCGCAGCATGGCGATTCGCTCGAAACGCTGATCCGCAGCGCCGACACCGCGATGTACGTCGCGAAGGAAGAGGGCAAGCATACGTACCGCGTGTTCTCGCTGGAGATGAACCAGAAGGTCGCGAAGTACATGTGGCTCGACACGAACCTGCGCAAGGCGCTCGAGGAAGAGCAGTTCGTGCTGCACTACCAGCCGGTCGTCGACATCGCAACCGGCGACGTGCACAGCGTCGAGGCGCTGATCCGCTGGCAGTCGCCGGATCGCGGGCTCGTCGCGCCGATCGAGTTCATCCGTTTCGCGGAGGAGTCGGGGCTGATCGGGCCGCTCGGCCGCTGGGTGATGCGCACCGCGGCCGCGCAGGCCGCCGCGTGGAAGGCGAAGGGGCTCGGCGTGCGGATCGCGGTGAACGTGTCGGCGCGGCAGTTGCAGGACATGAACATCGTCGACCAGTTCGCGTCGATCCTCGACGGCGCGGGGCTGAAGCCGAGCCTCGTCGACATCGAGCTCACCGAAAGCAGCTTCATCGAGGACGAGGAATCGGCGCACGAGCTGATGAAGCAGTTCCGCCAGCTCGGCGCGGAGATTCACCTCGACGATTTCGGCACCGGCTATTCGTCGCTGTCGCAGTTGTCGCGGCTGCCGCTCGATTCGATCAAGCTCGATCGCACCTTCATCACGGGCATCGACCGCAACCCGCGCTCGCAGGCGCTGGTGCGCTCGGTCGTGTCGCTCGCGAAGGCGCTCAGTTTCTCGGTGGTCGCCGAAGGTGTCGAGACGCACGCGGAAGCCGAATTCCTGAAACAGATCAACGTCGATCACGCGCAGGGGTTCTACTTCGCGCGGCCGATGCCGGCCCAGGCGTTCGAGGCCTGGCTCGCGGAAACGAGAAAGCTCAGGCTGATCGCCTGAGCTCCACCGCATGACGGGCGCCGCTGCTTTCGCGGCGGCGCTTCGCTCACATCACACCGTGCGCAGCTTCGACACGCGCCGGTTCTGCAGCATCACCAGACGTTCCATGTAAGCGAGATCCTTCGGCTCGATCGTGAACGCCGCGTGAACCCATTGCTCGGTGATGTCCATCAGCTCTGAACGCGTGAGATTGAACACGCGCTCGCGTGCGCGCAGCATCGCGCGGATGCCGTTCAGCTTCGGCTTCATCACGTCGATGAAGGTGCGCGTTGCGAGATACGCGTCGCCCGCGTCGAACGTCTGGTCGATCAGCCCGCGATCCTCGTACCACTCGGCCGCATGCGCCTCGCCGGACGAGATCAGCGATTCCGCGACCCCTCGGTCCGCCTTCCGTGCGACCAGCGAATAACCGCCCATGCCCGGGAACAGGTTGAACGCGATCTCGGGAAAGCCGAGTTTCACGCCCTTCTGCGCGAGCATGTAGTGGTGCGCGAGGGCGGCCTCGAAGCCGCCGCCCAGCGCGCTGCCCTCGACCATCGCGATCGAGATCGAACCGGTGCCGAAGCCCGTGTAGATCTCGTACACGCCGTCGATGCACGAGCGCGCGTAGGCCATCAGCTGGTCGCGGCGGCCGCTGCGGATCGCGTCGACGAAGAAGCTCAGGTCGCCGCCGACGTTGAACAGCTCGGGGACGAGCGAGCCCGTCACCCAGAAGTCGAACGGCAGGCCCGAGTCGCGTGCGACGCGCGCGAGATGGATGATGTCGGTGACGAGTTGCTGGTTGAAACACGGCCGCGGCTCCGATCGCAGCATCATCCACATGACGTTGCGGCCTTCTTCGTAGAACGCGGTCAGTTGCGTGAGTTCGCCGGCTTCGTAAAACGGACGGCACGCCGGATGGGATTGGAGTTGCATGGTATGTCCTCGTGAGATGTGGTTTTCAAGAACCGCCGCGGCCGGCGTCGTGGAAACATGCCCCCGGGCGGCGCCGGCCGCGAGGCACCGCCATTGTTGCGCGCGCACAAATGTCGAATTGCGCGGAGCAACGCATGAACGGGACGCGAGTGGGCAGCGCGTTCGGCGCGAACCGTGCGAGCCATGCGAATGACGCAATCGATGTGATCGTTCGGCGGGAAAACGACGACGAGGAAGGCCGGGATTGGGCGCGGGGTCCGGGGCGCGCGGCGGTGAGGGTGGTCGGTGTGACGATGCGGTGAGCGTTCGCGCGACCGGGCCGTCGGCCGGTGCGGTTACGCGGCCGAGGGGCGGCGCGACATGTCGGTCGCTTACGCGTTGAAAGCGGCGCCGCGCCGTCGGTCGCGTCTCATGGAATGTGCGGACTGGTGCGGCGGCCGGGCGTCGGCTAGCGTTAGAGGATGACGCCGCCGCGCCCGGCGTTCCGGGAGGGGACCATGACCGCATTCCAGAAGATGTGGCAGCTGCTCGTCGGAAAGCCGCTGGACCCGCTCGATCCGCGCACGCGCCACGCGATCGCCGTGACGCCGTTGCTGGCCTGGGTCGGGCTCGGCGCCGACGGGTTGTCGTCGTCGTGCTACGGCCCGGAGGAGGCGTTCCTCGCGCTCGCGCACCACACGCCGCTCGCGCTGTTTCTCGCGTGTGCCACCGCGGCGACCGTGCTCGTCATCACGCTGGTCGAGAAATTCACGGCCGGCGGCTGGCTCACGGTGCTCGTGACGAGCGCGGTGATCGCGCTGTGCTTCATGATCAACCGCCACTACGCGTACACGCGCGCGCAGCTCGCGAAGGAGGACGCGCTGTTCTCGGGGGCGCCGCCGGAAGTCGACGAAGCGACCGCGCCCGGCAAGCCCGATCCATCGCAACCGACGGCCGTGCTGCTGGTCGGCAAGCATCGCGGCGCGAGCATGCATGCGCTGCTTTGGGTCAACCGGCTGTTTCCCGGGCACTTCCGCAACGTGATCTTCCTCGCGGTCGGCGAGGTCGATGCGAAGGCGTACGACGGGCACGAACATCTCGAACGGCTGCGTCACTCGATCACCGAAGCGCTCGAATACTACGTCGCGCACTGTCGCCGCCACGGCATCGCCGCCGACTACCGGATCGCGTTCGGTACGAATCCCGTCGTGGAATTCATGAACCTCGCATCGTCGACGCTCGACGACTATCCGAACGCCGTGTGCTTCGCGAGCAAGCTGATCTTCAGGCGCGTGAATTTCCTGACCGCGTGGTTGCACAACCAGACACCGGTCGAGTTGCAGGCGCGCCTGCATGTCGAGGGCAAGCAGATGGTGCTGCTGCCGATGAACGTCGGGTAGCGGTGGCGCGGCAAGCGCGTGAGCGACTGCCGGTGGCAGCCGTCAGGGTTGATGATGCCGATGCGGGCGGTTGGGCCGCCGCAGCGGCGGATGACGGAATTTGGCTCTCAGCCGGTCGCGCCCCGGACGCTTGACGAAGAACAGCACGGCGAGCGCGACGAACGCCAGCAGCACGACGATTTCCACGATCCCGTTTTCCATGGTGCCTCCTCGTCGCGCGCGGACGCACGCGATGACGCTTCCATGTCTCATTGTAGGTCGGCGCGCAACGGCTTGACGCGTGCGGATGCGGCGCCCACACTGGCCGACACGAGGGGTGCGCGGTCAGCCCTGTCCGCTGCGTGACCGCGCTTTCCTTGAACCGCGACGAGGTGCGATGTGGTGCGCTTTTCTGTCGGCCTGGCCGGCTGGATGCTGGCATGCGCCGCCGCGTTCGGCGCATCGAATGCCGTCGGTGCGACGCCGGGCGCGGGCCCGGCCGTGGACGCAGCGAACGACGTGGCCGACGAAGCGCCCGTCACGCTCGTCAGCGATGTCCACGAATTCGTAATTCAGCACGACGGTTCGCTCGACGAGCACGACGATTCGACCTTGCGCGCGAACAACGCGAACGGCATCGATGCGGTCGCGCAGCGCTACGTGTGGTTCGACAAGAACCTGGAGAAGGTCGACCTGCTCGCGGCCGAGACGATCGATCGCGACGGCGTCGCGCATCCGGTCGGCCCCGACGGCATCCGCGACGTCCAGGAGCCGCGCTCGGCCGGCGCGCCGACGTTCCAGGACGGGTTGCTGCGCACTGTCGTGTTTCCGGGCATCGAAGCCGGTTCGAGCACGCGCGTGGCGTTCCGCAAGACGCGCACGAAGCCTGTCAATCGCGGCTACTTCGGCTATTACGTCGAGCCGTCGCGCGAACCGGTCGACAATCAGCGGTTGATCTTCGACGTACCAGCCGACATGCCGCTGTATGCGGACGCGCGCGGCTACGTCGCGCTACCGCCCGTGACCGCGAACGGCCGCACGCGCTACGAATTCGACTACCGGCACGGCCCTTACGAGCGCATCGAGAGCGGCGCGGTCGGCTACCCGACCTACGGCGACCGGCTCATGGTGTCCACCCTGCCCGACCACGCGGCGTTCGCCGCGCGCTACCGCAACGCGGCCGTCGACCCGAGCGCAAACGATCCGGCCGTCGTGCAACTCGCACGCGCGCTCACCGCCGACGCCGCCGATCCGCACGACAAGGCGCGCATCCTGTACGACTGGGTGCAGGCGAACGTGCGCTACGTCGCGCTCTTTCTCGGCGAGACGGCCGCCGCGCCGCATCGCGTGACCGACATCCTGCGCAACCGCTACGGCGACTGCAAGGACCACGTCGCGCTGTTCGGCGCGTTGCTCGCGGCGGTCGGCATCCGCAGCGAACCGGTGCTGATCAATCTCGGCTCCGTGTACACGCTGCCGTCGGTGCCCGGTTACGGCGGCGGCGCGATCAATCACGCGATCACGTGGCTGCCCGATCTCGGCCTCTACGCCGACACGACGACGGCCGGCATCGCGTTCGGCTACCTGCCGCCGATCGTGATGGATCGGCCGGCGCTACTCGTCGACACCGGCGTGCTGTCGCGCACGCCCGCCATGCAGCCGAAGCGCCGCACCGCGCGCGTGGCGATCGATGCCGCGCAACCGGGCGCCGCGCGGTTTCACGCGCTCGTCGAGGACGACGGCTGGACCGCCGAGCTCGAACGCACGCTGTTTCGCCGCGCAGCGCCCGACCGCATCCGGCAGCTCGCGAACGAACGCCTGCGGCAAAGCGGGCTGCGCGGTAGCGCGCGGATCACGACGAGCGATCGCCGTGCGACGGGCGGCCCGTTCGATGTGACGTATGACGGCACGCTCGATCACTTCGTGTGGCCGGACGGCACGACCGCCGTGCCCGTGCTGTCGAGCCTCACGGGCGGCATCGCGACGCAGGTCGAGGGCTGGCTGGCCGAACCCGTACGCACGCAGCCGTGGACGTGCATCGGCGGCCGTTTCGAGGAGACCGGCCAGATCGCGCTGCCGGCCGACGTTGCGGTGAGCGACCTGCCGACCGATGCGGCCGTGCACGACCGCTTCGTCGACTTCGCGTCGCATTACGTGTTCGATGCGGCCACGCGCATCGTGCAGGTCACGCGGCGGATGACGGCCGAATTCGGCCGCCAGGTCTGCACGTCCGACGAATTCACGGCGCTGCGCGCGTCGCTCGAACGCATCGAACGCGACACGCAGGCGCAGATCGTCGTGCGGGCGAAAGGGCATTGAGCGGGCAGCGGCAATGAGCGCGTCGCCGTCATCGGCCGGCGCGCAGGAGCGACATCATGACGGAACGGGAACACGAGATCGCCGACCTGGCGAAGGAATTGCTGGGCCGGATCGTGCAGGGCGCGATGACGAACGGCGAGCCGGTCGATGCGCAACAGTGCGCGGCATTGGCCGTGGAGTGCGCGACGGCGCTGGTGGACACGCTCGACGCGCACAGCGGTTGAACGCAATCGTCACGGGCGACGGCGCATCGAGCGATGCCGGCGTGACTCGGCAGGCGTTCGCTTGGCCCCGCGCTGCACGCGAAGCGTTACACGTCACACGTCGGCGTGCGTGTCGCCTTCGGCACGCACGGCGCCCGGCGGCCTGCCGACCACGCGCTTGAACGCACGGCTGAACGCGGCCAGCGAACCATAGCCGAGCCGGTACGCGACGGCTTCGATCGTCTCGCCCTCGCGCGCGATCCACTGCGCGGCGAGCCGCATCCGCAGCTCGGTCAGGTAGCGCACGGGCGTCATCCCGGTCGCCGCGAGAAAGCGCTCGGCGAACACCGAGCGCGACACGCCCGCTTCGGCGGCCAGCTCCGCGACGCTCCAGTTGCGGCCCGGGTCGCGATGCAGCGCGACGATCGCGCGGCCCAGCTTCGGCTCGCGCAGCGCCTGCACCCAGCCCGCCGCGTCGCCGCATCCGCACTCGACCCAGCCGCGCACGATGAACGCCGCGACCACGTCCGCGAGCCGCGCGAGGATGCCCGCGAAGCCCGCGCGCTCGGAGCACGATTCACGTTCCATCGCGTCGAGCATCGGGCGGATTTCCGGGTAGCGCGCGAGCAGCGTGCCGACGTGCATGAACTCGGGCATCGCGCCGACCAGCGGCTGCATGCCGCCGAGGTCGAGCTCCATGCATGCGCTGAAGATCAGCGCGTCGCCGGCGCCCGGCTCCGTCGTTGCGCAGGCCGCGGGCGACGTGCCGGCCGATGCCACCGATGCGACCGTATCGCAGATCTTCGCGGCTTCGAAGCCGTGGATCTCGCGGCACGGCGCATCCGGATCGGACACCAGCGCATGCATGCGCCCGTGCGGCAGCAGGATTGCATCGCCGGCCTCGAGCCGCATCGTTGCGCCGGCTTCGTCGCGCAGCAGCACGGGCCCGCGCCCGACGAAATGGAACTGCGCGCGGCCCGGCGCCTGGCCGAAGCTCAGCCCGAACGGCCGTGCGACCTGGATGCGGCGGTACTGGACGCCGCTCAGGCGCATCCCCAGCAGCAGCTCGCTGACGAGGTCGTGCACGTCGGGGACGGGAGGAAGCAGGGGCTCGGACATCGCGAAATTCGGACGATCGATCAATAAGAACGGATTGTATGTCATAGACCGTCCTGTCGTCGTTCCTTACGATACGCCGTCATCAGTATTTTCCCTACACGACTCGGAACGACGCATGAATCCCGGAATCTCCTCTGCCGCCAGCACGGCGGCCCCCCGCGAGCCGGCCTGGGGCGCGGTCTTCGCGATGACGCTTGGCGTGTTCGGTCTCGTCACCGCCGAATTCCTGCCCGCGAGCCTGCTCACGCCGATGGCCGACAGCCTCGGCGTGACCGAAGGCGTGGCCGGCCAGGCCGTCACGGCCACCGCGACGGTCGCGCTCGTCACGAGCCTGCTGATCTCGGCGCTGACGCGCACGATCGACCGCCGGCGCGTGCTGCTCGCATTCTCGCTGCTGCTCGTCGCGTCCAATCTCGCGGTCGCGTTCGCGCCCAACCTGACGACGCTGCTGATCGGCCGCGTCGTGCTCGGCGTCGCGCTCGGCGGCTTCTGGACGATGGCGACCGCCACCGCGATGCGGCTCGTGCCGACGGCGATGGTGCCGCGCGCGCTGTCGATCATCTTCAGCGGCGTGGCGGTCGCGACGATCGCCTCCGCGCCGATGGGCAGTTATTTCGGGCACCTGATCGGCTGGCGCAACGTGTTCCTGATCGCGGCCGGGCTCGGCGGTCTCGCGTTCGCGTCGCAGGTGATGACGCTGCCGTCGATGCCGCCGAGCGGCACGACGCGGCTGCGCACGCTCGTCGACGTGCTGCGCCGGCCGACCGTCGGCCTCGGGATGTTCGCGACGATCCTCGTGTTCACCGGTCATTTCGCGTTCTTCACGTATCTGCGGCCGTTCCTCGAACAGGTCGCCGGCGTTGGCGTGAACGGGCTGTCGGCGATCCTGCTCGGCTACGGCATTGCCAATTTCGTCGGCACGTCGCTCGCGGGCCGCGTGCTCGAACACCGGCTGCGGCCGATGCTGATCGGGATGCCCGCGCTGATGGTCGTGCTCGGCGTCGCGCTCGTTGCGCTCGGCCGCGCACCGATGATCGACGCGGTGCTCGTGGCGTTGTGGGGGATGGCGTTCGGCGGCGTGCCGGTCGCTTGGTCGACGTGGGTCACGCGCACCGTGCCCGATGAGGCCGAAAGCGCGGGCGGGCTGATCGTCGCGGCGATCCAGCTCGCGATCGCGACGGGCGCGGCGGCAGGCGGCGTCGTGTTCGACGCGAACGGCGCGGGCGGCGTGTTCCTGGGCGCGGCCGCGGTGCTGGCCGTGGCGGTCGCGACGATCGTGACCGGCGTGCCGAAGCGGGTGGGCGTGGCGCCGGCGCTCGCCGAGTGAGATGCATGCGGGCGATCGACGCGAGCGCGGATCGGCCTGCTGTTCGGACCGGGGAGAAACCGGCGTGTCTGGATGAAGTGACCCGCGCGGGCACGCTGCACGTTGCGGCGCGCCCGCTGTCACCGCGTGCGCGCCGCGTCAGCCGCGCGTAGCCGGATCCTCCGACAGCGCGCGCAACTGCCCGCGCAACACATCGACTTCGCCCGCTGCGAACGGCCGTTCGATCTCGGCGTGCGTTTGCTGCCATCGCGGGAATGCTTCGGCCAGCAACTGATGGCCGGCCGGCGTGAGTTCGAGCAGGCGGCTGCGCTTGTCGTTCGGATCCTGCGTGATTTTGAGCAGCCCGCGCCGCTCGAGCGGCTTGAGCGCGGCGGTTAGCGTGGTGCGGTCCATCGCGAGCAATGACGCGACCGATTTCATCGCGGCCGGCTGCGGCCGGTTCAGCGACATCAACAGCGAAAACTGGCCGTTGGTGAGATCCAGCGGACGCAGCACATCGTCGAAGATGCGCGCGAGATTACGCGCCGCGCGCTGCATGTGCAGGCACAGGCAGCAATCGCGCACCATCAGCGTCGTTTCGAAGGGGAGCTGTTCTTTGCGTGCCATGTTGCAATTGTGTTGATATCAACCTATTGTGTCAAGGGCGGGGAGCGGCAGCCCGTCGTTCCCGCCATCGGACGGAGGAAGCATGAGTGCGCAACAACAGTTGTATCTCGCGGTATTCCTCGGCAGCAAGGATAGCCCGGGCATGAAGGCGTGGATGGCGCTGCCCGAGGACGAGCGGCGTGCGCGGGAGCGCGAGGGGATCGCCGCGTGGCACGCGTGGGTCGACCGGCATCGCGATGCGATCGTCGAGCTCGGCGGGCCGCTCGGCAAGACCAAGACCATCGGCGCGGGCGGCGTGACGGACACCACCAATGCGATGAGCGGCTTCACCGTCGTGCGCGCCGCATCGCACGACGCGGCCGCCGCGCTGTTCGAAGGCCATCCGCATTTCACGCTGTTCCCTGGCGACGCGATCGACGTGATGCCGGTGCTCGCGGTGCCGGGCATGTGAGCGGCGACAGGCGCTGCGTGCGCGGTCGTCGCGGCCGATGGGCCGTCGCCTGCGCGCGGCGATTTTCCCCGACATTATCGATGGAGACATTGCGATGAAGCTTTACGGATTCGCCGGCACGCGCTCGCAACGCGCGCTCTGGGGGCTCAAGGAACTGGATGCGGATTTCGAGTTCGTGTCGGTCAACCTGCTCGAGGGCGAGCACAAGCGGCCCGATTTCCTGCGCCTCAATCCCGCCGGCAAGGTGCCCGTGCTCGTGGACGGCGACCTGGTGATTCCCGAGTCGGCCGCGATCGTGCTGTATCTCGCGGACAAGTACCCGGAGAAGGCGCTGTTGCCCGTCGATCTGGCGCTGCGCGCGCAGGCCTATCGGTGGGTGATGTTCGCGGTGACGGAGCTTGAACAGCCGCTGTGGCGGATTACGCGCCATTCGTTCCTCTATCCGCCCGAAAAGCGCTCGCCGGCCGATATCGAGCTGGCGCGTGAGGATTTCGCGACGATGGCCGCGATCCTCGACAAGCATCTCGAAGGACGCGAATTCATCGTCGGCGACGCGTTGACGGTGGCCGATTGCGTGACGGTCTACCTGATCGACTGGGCGAGCGAATGCCACCTGATCGAACCGTTCCCGCAATTGCGCGCGTATCTCGAGCGGCTTTATGCGCGACCGATGGCGCCGCAACGGATCGCGGACGCGCGCAAGGCGGCGTGAAACGGTAGTCGGTCGTGCCGATGGGGGCGATCGACCTCGACCGCGCGAACTCGCAGTCTTGCGGGCTCGCGGTTACGACGCGTCGACGGGGCCGCCGAGCGCACGGCACAGCGCCGACAAGTCGCGAACGGTCAGATGCGGGGACGGGGCACGTCGCGCGGCGTGCTCCGCTTCCGTCCCCGGGTGGCGCACGACCCATGCTGCCTGCAGCCCCGCATTCAACGCGCCGACGATATCGAGGTGAAAGTCGTCGCCGACGTGGAGCAGTTCCGCCGCAGGCACGCCGAGTTTCGCGGCGGCCGCATGGAAGATTTCCGGCTCGGGTTTCGCGAACCCGCACGCACGCGCGCTGAGCGTTTCGCGGAAGAACTCGCCGCCGCCGGTCAGCCGAAGGTCCGCATTGCCGTTCGTCACCGCGATCAGCGGAAATCGCGCGCTCAACCACTCGAGCGCCGGCAATGCATCGTCGAAGAACTCGACCTGGTTTCGCATGGAATAGAACACGTCGTACGCGCGGTCGGTCAGCGTGAGGTCTTCGTTCGCGCGTTCGAGCGCAAGCCGGATCGATCCGATGCGCAACGCGCGAAAGTCGCTGACGAGGTCCGGCCGCGAGCGTTCGTATTCGATGCGCAGCTGGCCCAGTGCCTGCGACGTGGGCACGACGCTCGCGGTAGCAGGCGCGTGCGCGATCAGCCACGCATGCAGCGACGCCTCGGCCCGTTCGACGGACGGTCCGAACGGCCAAAGCGTGTCGTCGAGATCGAACGAGAGGGCGGAAACTCTGGATAGGCGCATGGCGATGGAAGATACCACGCAGTGCCGTTCACCACGGCCACGGGATCGAACGTCCCGCGTCGTTTTCGAGGGCCTGCCGGTACAGGAAACGCGCAACGGTCAGGTCTTGCAGCGCGAGTCCCGTCATGTCGAACACGGTGATCTCGTCCGGCGATCGATCAACGGGCACGGTGCCGGCCAGCACGTCGCCGATTTCAGCACGCGGCAGATCGGGCGCCCATTGGCATTCGCCGATGCTGCGCGCCTGCTCGCGATCGTCCACGAAAATGCGCGCGCGCGCCAATACGCCTTCGGGAAGCTCGCGCTTGCCCGCGGTGTCCGCGCCGACGCAGGTCAGGTGGGTGCCGGGCTGAACCGCGTCCGCGTCGAACAGCGGGCCGCCGCCCGGCGTTGCCGTGATGACCACATCGCTGTCGGCCACGGCATCGTTCCGGTCCCGTGCGACACGGATGTCGCAACGTTCGCGAAATGCCGATTCGAACACCGCGTCCGGTTCGCCGCTGACGTTCACATACTGCACCGAGCATCGTTGCGGCAGCAGACTGAGCGCGTAGTCGAGCTGGACGCGCGCCTGCACGCCGGTGCCGAACACGCAGATGCGGGTACTGTCGCGGCGTGCCAGCGCCTGCAGGCCGAGGCCGCCGGCCGCACCGGTCCGGGCGGTGGTGATCGCATTGCCGTCCATGATGCAGAGCGGACGGCCGGTGGCCGGATCGAACAGCGCGATCGTCGCCTGATGCGGCTCGCCGCCCCGGGTTCGATTACCGGGCCAGAAACCGGCTGCCTTGAAGCCGAGCAGATCCTGGCCCGCGACGTCGCCGGACTTGATGCCGAACACGCCGCCGGTGTGCAATCTTTCGCGCACGACCGGGAACACGCGCCCCGCACGTCGACTGTGCAGCACGAAGGCTTCGCGCACCGCCGCCATCACCGGTTCGGCTTGAAGGGCCGGTTCGACGACATCCCGGTCGAGAAGAAGGAGGTGGGCGTCAGTCGGCATGGTGGGAGAGCCTGTCGGATGCGATGCGAATCGCGATCTTTAAAGTTTGTATAGTTTTGGAAAAATAGTCAATTCCGATCGGGCGACGGTGCGGTGGCCGGTTTCTTCGTTCGACATCCGCCGCTGCACCGGTCGTCGCCTTCAGGTGTCCTACCATCCGTAGAAGCGCGGCCAGGTCTGCACGGTGCCGTCGCTGCCCAGCGCGTGGTATTCCGGGTGCTGCGCACCGGTCGCGCATGCGTGGTTCGGGAGGATCCGCAAACGGGTGCCGATCGGAAACCGCTTTGCGATCGCGGTGTCGGCCATTCCCGCGCGAGACACGATGCCGTGCTCCTGGTTGGCCGCGCTCATCACGTACTCGCCGAGCACTTCACCGTCTTCGGTACACACCTGCCCGTAGCCGAAATCCCGCGCCTGCCGCTGCGTGCCGCGATCGCGGCTCATCGCCATCCAGCCCGCGTCGACGATGGCCCAGCCTTTTTCTTCCTGGTGTCCGATGACGGTGGTCAGCACCGACAGCGCGATGTCGGACAGCGCGCACACTCCGACGTTGTGCATCACGAGGTCGAACAGCACGTACACGCCCGCGCGGACTTCCGTCACGCCGTCGAGGTGCTCCGCGGACAACGCGGTCGGCGTCGAACCGATGCTCACGATCGGGCAGGGCAACCCCGCGGCCCTGAGGCGTTCCGCGGCGCGCACGGTCCGGCTGCGCTCCTGTTCGGCGATCGCGACCAGCGCGTCGCGGGTGTCGTAGTCGTAGCTGGAGCCGGCATGCGCGAGCACGCCGCCGAGCGTCATCCCGCCGTCGACCAGCGCGCGGCCGACGTCGATCAGCAGGTCGTCGTCGGGCACGATCCCCGAGCGGTGACCGTCGACGTCGACTTCGATCCAGACTTCGAAACGCTCGCCGTGCTCGCGCCCGAATTCGGCGATGGCGTGCGCGGTCTGCAGGCTGTCGGCGACGATCTTCAGGTCGCAGCCCTGCCGGCGCAGCGCGAGCGCCTGGCCGAGCCTGGCGGGAATCATCCCGACCGCATAGACGATGTCGCGTACGCCGCCCGCGAAGAATTGTTCGGCCTCCTTAAGCGTCGACACCGTGATGCCCTGCGCACCGGCCGCGATCTGCGCGTCGACGACATGCTGGCATTTGGTGGTCTTCACGTGCGGCCGGAACCTGACGCCGAGCGCGTCCAGATGCGCCTGCATGCGCGCGATGTTATGACGCATGCGACCGACGTCGATCAATGCGGCGGGGGTATTCGGAAGCGGGATGCCCATGGTGCGTTGCCTCGGTGGTTTGCCGACAGCGAACACTGTAGGGTGTTTGGCCAGCAGCGTGTTTAACGTGTGCCAAATCGATCATTAAGCGCGATTTAATCGCGGGAAGCCGCTCATGCCTTGCCGCGCCACGGCGGCGGATCGAAAAATCGCGTCGCGGCTTCGAGGAAGACCCGTTGTCGCGCGGAGCGGCCGGTGCGCGACGGCAGCAGCGCGGTCACTGGCGCGGGCGGCAGATGCCAGTCGGGCAGCAACCTGACCAGCTTGCCGCTGGCCAGCAGCGGCGCGACGTCCCACTCGGAGCGTTCGACGATGCCGAGCCCGCCCAGTGCCCAGTCGGTGATGACGGTGCCGTCGTTCGACGAAAGCGCGCCCGTGACGCGAATCACCGCCGATCGCCTGGATTCGCCCTTGCCATCGCCGGCTTGCGAGAAGCGCCAGCGCGGAACGTCCTCGTCGTTTTCGCGCAGGCACAGGCAGTCGTAGCGGGCGAGATCGGACGGATGGTCCAGTTCGTTGATGCGCCGCGCGTAACCGGGGCTCGCGCACAGGAAGCGCTCGTTGGGCGCGAGCGGATAGCCGATCCACGACGACGACTTCAGGCTGCCGACATGGACGACCACGTCGGCCCCCGACGCGCTGGTCAGCGGACTCTCCGACAGGTGCAGCGAGATTTCGAGCTTCGGATGCGCGCGTTGGACGTCACGCACGATCCGCGCGACGTACTTGCGCCCGAAGCCGAACGGCGCGACGACGCGCAGCGTGCCCTGCACGTCGCCGTGATCGCCGGAGATGTTGGCCGACAGTGCCTCGACACGCTCGAGAATCCCGACGGCTTCCTGGTACAGCCGCTGACCCTCGTCGGTCAACGCGATCCCTTTCGGCCGCCGCACGGCGAGCCGGACATTGAGTCGCGCCTCCATCCGCTGCAGGCGGATCGTGACCGCGGGCGGGGTGAGGTCGAGCAGGCGCGCGGCGGATGCCAACGAGTGCGACGCGCCGATCGCGCGCACGAGTCGAAGATCGTCGAGGTCGAGCATTTCGTATCTTTTAATGCTGATGTTGCCGAGCATTAAACACCACATCGCATGATGAATCCATCGACGCATGTTCGGATATCGACAAGCGTTTGTGAGGATCGACGTGCGGGAATGCCTGCCCGGCGAACGGGATTGGCGTTGACCGGGCCATCGCGCAGGGAAAGCGGGATGACGCTGCGTCACCCCGCACGCCGCTTCGTTCACTTCACGCGTCGAGCCCGAAAATCAACGACCGATGCGCGCCCACGCCGGCCGCGACGCCGGATGCCGACGCGAACGTCGCATTCGTCATCAGGCTCGACGCATCGCCGGCCGCGAACACACCGGGAACGCTCGTCTGCTTCCACGTATCGACGCGAATCGCCGTGCCCAGCGGCCCGTCGTCGAACGCACAGCCGAGCTGTCGGGCGAGATCGCTCGCCATCTCCGTGCGCGCGCCGATGAACAACGCATCGATCGGCACGACTTTCCCGTCGGCGAGCCGCAGCGCGTCGATCCGCGGCGCTTCGCCGAGGATCTCGACGACCGGCGACCGTTCGATACGCACGCCTCGCGCGGCGAGCAATGCGGCTTCCTCCTCGTTCGCTTCGACTACGCGTTGCGTGAACCACGTCGTCGGTCCCCAGTCAGGAATCAGGATCGCCTGATGCACGGAAAGCGGATGCGTCGCCAGCACGCCGAGTTGCCGGCCCGACACCTCGTAGCCATGGCAATACGGACAATGCAGCACGGTGACGCCCCAGCGTTCCGCGAGCCCCGGCAGCGCGGGCAGTTCGTCGCGGATGCCGGTCGCGAGGATCAGCCGCTCGGCGCTTGCACGGCTGCCGTCCGCCAGTGTCACGTGAAAGCGGCCGTTCGCATCGCGCTCGGCGGTGCGCGCCTCGCCGGCGATCCGCTGCACGGTCGGATAGGTCGCGAGTTGCGCGGCGGCTTCCGCGACGATCTGCGCAGGCGGCTTGCCGTCCTGCCCGAAAAATCCGTGCGCATGTTCGGCAAAACGATTACGCGGCCGCCCGGCATCGATCACGAGCACGCGGCGCCGTGCGCGTGCGAGCTGCATCGCGGCCGACAGCCCGGCAAAGCTGCCGCCGATCACGATCACTTCATGATGGCTCTGCATGTGTTCACTCCTTTCCTGAATCCGTATCAAGCGAAGAACGTGCTCCGATGGCGGCCAACTCATGAAACACGAGAAGTTGCATGATAGGCCGATGGTATCATTCATGCAACTTCATAAGTTTCGAGAGTGGGAGCCAACCGTCCGTGAGAACCGATAGCCGTTTGTCGCGCATGCTGCATGCGCTGATCCACATGGACCAGGCCGACGGCCCGCTGACGTCGGAGGCGATCGCGGCGATGCTGTGCACGAATCCGGTCGTCGTGCGGCGATTGCTCGGCGGGCTGCGCGACTGCGGCTACGTGCAGTCGGAGAAAGGGCATGGCGGCGGGTGGGCGCTCAGCGTCGCGCTCGACGACATCACGCTGCTCGACGTCTATCGCGCGGTGGGCGAGCCGCCGGTATTTTCCGATCTGGTGGCCGAGGATGCACCCGAATGCCTGGTCGAACAGGCGGTCAACGCGCATCTGTCGGCCACGCTGAAGGAGGCCGAAGCGGTGCTGCTTGCGCGCTTCGGGGAGGTCACGCTCGGCATGCTGTCGCGCGATTTCGAGGCGAAGGCGGCGCGCCGCCGCAAGCCGCGCTGACGCGCCGCAACATCGCGACCGTCACCCGACCGTCACCCTGTAGCCGGCAGTCCGACGCAATCCGGCGCGGCGCGAAACCCGCGCGCCGCCGCGTTCTGTCCCCCAACTTCTGCCCGGTTTGCCCGCCACAGGGCAAAATACGGGTTTTCCGCACCCGAGAGGGCGCGCCCGAATCATGCGCCGGGCGGTGGCAGTGCGCAATCGCACGCCGCCACCGGGCGCCCAGGCAAGATGCTCGCCGTGTCGCGAGCCCACAGGAGTCCAGACCCCATGCCCGAATCCAACCTGTCCTTCTTCGGCCGGCTGTCGCTGGCCGTCGGCACGTTCTTCTCCGTGCTCGGCAACCGCGAGTTCGCGGCCGGCGTGCTGCGCGTGCGCGACGGCGCGCCGGCACCGGTCGCCCCGGCGCCGGTTGCGCCGGCCCCCGCCGCGGCTCCGGCGCCCGCGCCCGTGAAGGCCCCGGCCCCCGAGCTGCGCGAAGCGAGCCCGCAAGCCGCGCTGCAACTGCTCGGCCTGTTGCAGCGCGATGCGCGCTTCATCGACTTCGTCGAGGAAGACATCGCCGGCTATGCGGACGCCGACATCGGCGCTGCCGCACGCCTCGTGCACGACGGCTGCCGCGCTGCGCTGCGCGAGCACTTCACGATCGTGCCGGTGCGCGATGAAGCCGAAGGCAGCCGCGTGACGCTGCCGGCCGGCTTCGACGCGACGGCCGTGCGCGTGACGGGCAACGTGGTCGGTTCCGCGCCGTTCACGGGTACGGTCAGCCATCGCGGCTGGCGCGTGGCCGACGTGCGCCTGCCGAAGCTGACGGGCAGTCACGACGCATCGGTGGTTGCACCGGCGGAGGTGGAACTGTGAGCGATCCGCGCTATTCGATCGGTATCGACCTCGGTACGACCCATTGCGCGCTGTCGTACGTCGACAGCGCCGCGAGCGACGGCGAAAAGATCACGCAGCAGGTGCTGCCGATCGCGCAGCTGACCGCGCCCGGCGCGCTGGAGTCGCGCGACCTGCTGCCGTCGTTCCTCTATCTTCCGCATGAAAGCGAGCTGACGCAGGGCGACCTGACGCTGCCGTGGACGGCCTCGCGCGGCTTCGCGGTCGGCGAAATGGCGCGCACGCGCGGCGCGGGCACGCCAATCCGCCTCGTCTCGAGCGCGAAGAGCTGGCTGTGCCACCCGGGCGTCGACCGCCGCGCGGCGATTCTGCCGAGCGATGCGCCGCCCGAGGTGTCGCGCGTGTCGCCGCTGGAAAGCTCGATCCGTTATCTGACGCACCTGCGCGAAGCGTGGGATCACGCGCATCCCGACGCGCCGTTCGCCGACCAGGACGTGACGGTCACGATCCCCGCGTCGTTCGACCCGGCCGCGCGCGAACTGACGGCGGAAGCCGCGCGTGCCGCCGGCTATTCGCGGATGACGCTTCTCGAGGAGCCGCAGGCGGCGCTCTACAGCTGGATCCAGAAGAGCGAAGGCGGCTGGCGCAAGCAGGTGCAGGTCGGCGACCTGATCCTGTGCGTGGACGTCGGCGGCGGCACGACCGACCTGTCGCTGATCGCGGTGGTCGAGCGCGAAGGCAACCTGGAACTGCATCGCGTGGCGGTCGGCGAGCACATCCTGCTCGGCGGCGACAACATGGACCTCGCGCTCGCGCACGTGGTCGCGCGCAAGCTCGCGCAGCAGGGCACGCAGGCCGATCCGTGGCAACTGCGTGCGCTGACCTACGCATGCCGCTCCGCGAAGGAAACGCTGCTGTCCGACCCGACGACCGATGCGGTGCCGCTCGTCGTGCCGAGTCGCGGCTCGAAGCTGATCGGCGGCTCGATCCGCACGGAACTGACGCGCGCTGAACTCACGCAGACGATCCTCGAAGGCTTCTTCCCGCAGGTCGATGCGGCCGCGCGCCCGGTGAGCCGCGCGCGCGTCGGCCTGACGCAACTCGGCCTGCCGTATGCGCAGGACGCGGGCATCACGCGCCATCTCGCGGCGTTCCTCGGCCGCCAGGTCGCGGCGCTCGACACGCTCGAAGGCGTGCAGCGCACGCTGCCGCAAGGCGCGACGTTCCTGCATCCGACGGCCGTGCTGTTCAACGGCGGCGTGTTCAAGTCGACGCTGCTCACGCAACGCGTGCTCGATACGCTCAACAGCTGGCTCGCCGCCGAAGGCGCGCCGCCCGCCCGCCTGCTCGAAGGCGCCGATCTCGATCTGGCGGTCGCGCGCGGCGCGGCTTACTACGGTTACGTGAAGCGCGGCCGTGGCGTGCGTATTCGCGGCGGCACGGCGCGTGCGTACTACGTCGCGATCGAGTCGGCGATGCCCGCGGTGCCGGGGCTGGAGCCGCCGGTGCAGGCGCTGTGCGTCGCGCCGTTCGGGATGGAGGAAGGCTCGGACGCGGCGCTGCCGCCGCAGGAGTTCGGCCTCGTCGTCGGCGAGCCGGTGCAGTTCCGCTTCTTCGGATCGTCGGTGCGCCGCCAGGACCAGGTCGGCACGCTGCTCGATTACTGGTCGCCGGAAGAACTTCAGGAACTCGAGGAAATCCAGGCGACGCTGCCCGCCGAAGGGCGCACGGTCGGCGAGATCGTGCCCGTGAAGCTGCATGCGCGCGTGACCGAAGCCGGCACGCTCGAACTCGAGGCGATCCCGAGCGGCACGGACGAGCGCTGGAAGGTCGAGTTCGACGTGCGCGGCGCCGCCTGAGCACGATGAAGCGCTATACGGTCGGCATCGACCTCGGCACGAGCAATACGGTCGTCGCGTACGTCGAAGCCGGCTCCGACGCGATCCGCGTGTTCGACGTCGAGCAACTGGTCGGCCCCGGCGCGGTGGCCGCGCAGCCGCTGCTGCCGTCGGTGCGCTATCACCCGGCGGCCGGTGAGCTCGCGGCGGACGCGCTGAGGTTGCCGTGGCAGGCGGCCGGCGCGCGCGACGCGGCCGCCCGTTCGGGTGGCGGCCGTGACGGCGCCGCTGGTGACGCGCTGCCGCCCGTGATCGGCCGCTATGCGCGCACGCTCGGCGCGCAGGTGCCGGGCCGGCTCGTGACGAGCGCGAAGAGCTGGCTGTCGCACGCATCGGTCGACCGGCTCGCCGCGATCCTGCCATGGGGCGCGGCCGACGGCGTCGACAAGGTGTCGCCGGTCGACGCGAGCGCCAGCTATCTCGCGCATGTGCGCGACGCGTGGGATGCCCGTTTTCCCGATGCGCCGCTCGCGAAGCAGGACGTGATCCTGACGGTGCCCGCGTCGTTCGACGACGGCGCGCGCGCGTTGACGGTCGAGGCCGCGCGGCGCGCGAAGCTGCCCGCGCTGCGGCTGCTGGAAGAGCCGCAGGCCGCGTTCTACGACTGGCTGTACGGCCGGCGCGAAACGCTGCGCGACACGTTCGCCGACGCGCGGCGCGTGCTGATCTGCGACGTCGGCGGCGGCACGACCGATCTCACGCTCGTCGATGTCGCACCGGGCGACGGCGGCGAGCCGACCTTTACGCGCGTCGGCGTCGGCAATCACCTGATGCTCGGCGGCGACAACATGGACCTCGCGCTTGCGCGCCTGGTCGAAACGCGGCTGACCGAGCCCGGCACGCGGCTGTCGGCCGCGAGCCTGTCGCAGCTCGTCGAGCGCTGCCGTGCCGCGAAGGAGCGGCTGCTCGGCGACGATGCACCGGCGTCCGTCACCGTCACGCTGCTCGGCGCGGGCAGCAAGCTCGTCGGCGGTGCACGTTCGGCCGAACTGACACGGCAGGAAGTCGAACAGATCGTCGTCGACGGTTTCTTTCCGCAGGTCGAGGCCGGCGAACTGCCGCGCCGCGCGCGGGCGGCGATCGTCGAATTCGGGTTGCCGTATGCGAGCGACCCTGCCGTCACGCGGCACGTCGCCGCGTTCCTGAACCGTCACGCGGAAGGCCCGCTGCCCGACACGCTGCTGCTCAACGGCGGCGTGTTCCGTGCGGGCGCGCTCGCGGGCCGTCTCGCGCAGACGCTCGGCGCGTGGCGCGGCGCGCCGCTCGACGTGCTGCACAACGCGCATCCGGACGTGGCCGTCGCGCGCGGCGCGGTGGCGTATGGCCTCGCGCGCGCCGGGCATGCGCCGCGCATCGGCGGCGGTTCCGCGCGCAGCTATTTCCTCGTGCTGGACGACGGCGCCGGCGACGCAGCCGCGCGCGGTGTCTGCCTGCTGCCGCGCGGAGCGGAAGAGGGCCGCGAGATCCGGCTGGAGGATCGTACCTTCGCGCTGCAGCTCGGGCAGCCGGTGCGTTTCCACCTCGTGTCGACGGTGGCCGACACCGCGTACCGGCCCGGCGATCTCGTCGCACTCGACGGCGGCGATTTCGTGCGGCTGCCGCCGATCGCGACGGTCGTCGAGCGGCAGGCGGGCAGCGATGCGCGCGAAACGCCGGTGAAGCTCACCGCGTCGCTGACCGAGGTCGGCACGCTCGAAATGCATTGCATCGCGACCGACGACGCGGCACGCCGCTGGCGGCTCGAATTCCAGTTGCGCGGCGACGCGCCGGCGCACGGCGGCGACGATGCATCCGCGCGGCATCCGCGTCTCGACCACGCGATCGAACTGATCGAGCGCTCGTTCGGCAGCAAGGCCGCGGACGTCACGCCGAAGGACACGCGCCGGTTGCGCGCGCAGCTCGAACAGGTGCTCGGCCCGCGCGAAGAGTGGGACGTCGCGCTCGCGCGCGAACTGTTCGACGCGCTGCTTGCGCGGGCGCGGCGCCGCCGTCGCTCGGCCGATCACGAACGCGCGTGGCTGAACCTCGCCGGTTATTGCCTGCGCCCGGGCTTCGGCCATCCGCTCGACGCATGGCGCATCGAGCAGCTGTGGCCGCTGTTCGACGACGGCATTCAATACGTGAACGACGGGCAGGTGTGGTCCGAGTGGTGGACGCTGTGGCGGCGCGTGGCCGGCGGCCTCGACGACGATGCGCAGACGCAGGTGCGCGACGCGATCGCGTTCCTCGAACCGTCCGACGACAAGCGGCGCAAGCTGCCGTTCGATCCGGGCAAGGTCGGCCCGGCCGACATGACGCGGCTGTCCGCGTCGCTCGAACGATTGCCCGTCGAGCGCAAGGTCGAGCTGGCCGAGCGCCTGATCGCGCAATTGCAGAAGCCGGCCGAGCGTGCGCTGTGTGCGTGGGCGCTCGGGCGCATCGGTGCGCGCCGGCCGTTCTACGGCAGCGCGCATAGCGTCGTGCCTGCGGAAGTCGTCAATGGCTGGCTCGACGCGCTGTTCGCGCTCGACTGGAAGCAGGTCGAGCCGGCCGCGTTCGCGGCCGCGCAGATTGCCCGGATGACGGGCGACCGTTCACGCGACCTGCCGGACGATACGCGCGACGCGGTGATCAAGCGTCTGTCGGCCGCGAATGCGTCGGCCGCATGGATCGACATGGTGCGCGAAGCGATCGCGTTCGACGAAGCCGACACGGCGCGCGTGTTCGGCGAAACGCTGCCGGCCGGGTTGAAGCTGCTGGCCGGGTGAGTGGCGCGATGTGCTCCGGTATCGTTCGGATACCGGAGCATTTCGCGGCGTTGCCGATGCGGGGTGACGCGCGCCGATTCAATGCCCTTCGAACAAAAAACGGCTGCCGTTGCATTGCATCGGCAGCCGTTTGCGCTTTGTGAGCCTGTCGGTCAGATAGGCGGCGTCGTCTCGCGTGGCAATGCGGCCGACTCCGCGGCGATCGCATCCGGCACGGCCGCCCGCCGCGCGAGATGAATCCCCGCGAGCATGCAGCGCACCGATCCGCCGGCCAGTTCGATCGTCGGCACGTCGAGCGGCAGCAGCCGCGCGGAGCGCTCGATCACCGCACGCTGGTCAGGTGTGAGGCAATCGAACGCACGTCGCGACAGCGCAAGCACGCGCCCGTTGCTTCCCGACAATTCCAGCGTATTGCCTGCGAAATTCGCGATCTGCGACTGATCGAGGGCGATCACCGCACGTCCCGTTTCGGTCAGGCGTTGCGCGATCTCGACGCGGCGCCGGCCGTCGGCGATCAGGTCGAGGCCGACCATCGCGAACTCCGTCGCGACGCTCATCATCACGTTCGTGTGATAGATCGGGCGCCCGTCGGCGTCGGCCGTATCGAAGCAGATCGGCTCGAAATTGAAATGCGTGCAGAAGCGTTCGAGCGCGACCGGATCGGCACGGCGCGACCGCGCGGTATAGGCGATCCGCGCGACGTGGTCGAGCACCATTGCGCCGGTGCCTTCCAGGAACACGTCGTCGTATTCGAGACCCGAATAGTCGATCACGTCCTGCACGCGATACTCGGCCTTCAGCATCTCGACGATGTCCGCACGCCGCTCGCGGCGGCGGTTCGGGCTGTGCATCGGATACAGCGCGACGTGGCCGCCCGGATGCGTCGAGAACCAGTTGTTCGGGAACACGGAATCGGGCGTGTCGCGCTCGCCGTGGTCGTCGAACACGTGCATGCGCACGCCCGCATCGGCGAGCGTCTGCGCGGCGGCCGTGACTTCGTCGCGTGCGGCGGCGGACACCGACGACGTGTCGGTCGAGCCGCCGCCGCTCGTGCGCTGGAACGCGTTGTCGGCCGCGGTCTGCGGGTTCGGCAGGAAACGGTGCGGCCGGATCATCACGACGGCGGCCGGCGCCTGGATCGATACGAGATTCATGGAAGGCAGGAGCGAAAGGCAGGGAGCCGGGCTGCGCACGGGCCGCCCGGCGTTGACGGTCAGCGCGCGAATGCGGCGACGGCTTCGGTGACGAACGCCGCGTGACCCTGCGCGATCGCGGCCGGGTCTTCGATCAGCGCGAACAGGTTCTTCGGGTCGACGGCCGGCGGAATCAGCGCGATCTCGACCCCCGCGTTGTGCTGCTGCGCGAGCGCGTACAGGTAGCGCAGCGCCGAGTAGTCCTCCAGCGCGAAGCCGACCGAGTCGAACACGGTGACTTCGTCCGCGCGTTCGCGGCCGGTCGTTTCGCGTTGCAGCACGCGCCACAGTTCGGTGACAGGGAAGTCGGCCGGCATCTGCTGGATCTCGCCTTCGATGCGCGACTGCGGCTCGAATTCGACGAACACGCGGCCCGCCTGCAGCACGCCCGCTTCAAGCTCGGTCTTGCCGGGGCAATCGCCGCCGACCGCGTTCAGGTGCATGCCGGGCTCGATCATGTCGGCCGTGACGATCGTCGCGTACGCCTTGTCGGCGGTGACGGTCGTCACGATGTCGGCGCCGCGCACGGCGTCGGCGGTCGATGCGGCGCGCACGACGCGCAATTCAGGGTATGCGGCGAGGTTCTGCACGAGCTTGTCGGTCGCGAGCGGATCGACGTCGAACACGCGGATTTCGTCGATGCCGAGCAGCGTGTGGAACGCGATCGCCTGGAATTCGCTCTGCGCGCCGTTGCCGATCAGTGCCATCGTGCGCGAGTCGGGGCGTGCGAGACCCTGCGCGGCGAGCACCGACGTGGCGGCCGTGCGCAGCGCGGTCGTCAGCGTGAGTTCGGCGAGCAGCAGCGGGTAGCCGGTATCGACTTCGGCGAGCGCGCCGAATGCCATCACCGTGTGCATCCCGCGCGTCGCGTTGACGGGGTGGCCGTTCACATATTTGAACGCGAACAGCGACGCGTTCGCGACGGGCATCAGTTCGATCACGCCGTCGCGCGAGTGGCATGCGACGCGCGGCGACTTGTCGAAATCGGCCCACTGCAGGTAATCGGCGCGCAGCGTGTCGACGAGTTCGCGCAGGAACGTCGTGACGCCGGTTTTGGCGATCAGGCGGGCGGTGGCGGGAACGTCGAGGAAGCGAGTCATCGGTCTGTCTCCATTGTCTTTGCCGGTACGGGTGTCCTGGCATTCCGGTCGACCGGGCGATGCTTCGGTGCGGGCGCGGGCTTGCTGAAAAGCGGCGGCACGGCGTATTCGGCCGGTCGATGGAGTCATTATTTCCGGGAGTCGAGCCAACAAAAAGACGGCAAAAGTGGCAGATTTATCGATAGACTTGTCAAAATGCCAGCCATATCCGGCAGTTTGCCCGGTTCGCGCTGGTCGGAATGCGCAGCCTCCGGCACGCTGGCGGCCGGTTCACGCTCAACAGGAAGGCCCCTTCATGATCACGCTCGACGACGTCGACCGGCAGCTGATCGCGCTGCTGCGCGACAACGCGCGACTGCCCGTCGTCACCCTGGCGAAGGAATTGCGCGTCGCGCGCGCGACCGTGCAGAACCGGCTGACGCGGCTGGAGAAAAACGGCGTGATCGTCGGTTACACGGTACGGCTCAAGCCGGCGGCCGAACGGCACCGGATCCGCGCGCTGATGTCGATCGCGGTGCAGGGCAATCGCGGCGCCGAGGTGGTGAAGGTGCTGCGCGGGCATCCGAATGTCGCGTCGATCCACAGCACCAACGGCCGCTGGGATCTCGTCGCCGAGCTGCATGCCGATTCGCTCGAGCATTTCGATCGCGTGCTCGGCGCGATCCGGCTGATCGACGGCATCGCGAGTACCGAGACGAGCATTCTGCTGTCGACGCACAAGGCGTAGCTATCCAGTTGCATTGCTATTGCTGAAGTTGCGATGCTGCGGATGTCAGGAAACGCGCCGACGTCGACACGTTGTGGTGGCCGTTCTGCGGCCGCCAGTATGAACCGGCTGGTGGCGCGACATGAGGGGCACAATGCCGACGACGATCGCGACAGCGACGACTGAGCGTCTGTCGCCATGTGGCGTTCGATCGGTCGTATGTCAGATCATACGGTAACCTAAGCTTTGCCTGCGCGCTGCGTCGCCGCCCTCGGAAACGTCATCACCACCGCGAACCCGCCGGCATCCGGAAACGCGAACCCGATGCGCCCGCCGTGCGCCTTCATCACTTCCTGCACGATCGCGAGCCCGAGCCCCGACCCGGTTCGACGCTCGCCGCCGTCCGGCGCGATCCGGACGAACGGCTGCAATGCCGCCTCCCAATGCTCGCGCGGAATCCCCCGCCCGTTGTCGGTGACGGTCAGCGTCACCGCTTGATCCGCGTTGCCCGCGCTGGCGACCGACACGACGATATCGTCTGCATGTCCATGCAGCAGCGCGTTGTGCAGCACGTTCGACAACGCCTCTTGCAGACTGATCGCATCGCCGTCGATCCACGCATGCGGGGCGTCGCTCGCGAACGCGACGGCCACATCGCGCGTGTCCGCGAGCGGAATCGTGCGGCCGAGCACGTCCTTCGCGAGCGCGACGAGTTCGACGGGTTGCAGCGGCACGACCTCGGTACGATGAATCACCATCGCATGATTGAGCAACTGCCCGGTGAGGCGGCCGACGTCCGCGCTGGTCGCGCGCAGCGCGTCGAGCCGTGCCGCATGGCGCGCGGGATCGGATTCGCCGTCGAGCAATTCGATCTGCGCGTCGAGCCGCGCGAGCGGCGTGCGCATCTGGTGTGCTGCGTCGGCGATGAAGCGCTGCATTGCGTTGATGCGCTCGGCCAGGCGGTGTATCAACCCGTTGATCGAGCCGATGATCGCGTCGATCTCGCTCGGCGTGTCGACGGCCACGGGCCGCAGGTCGGCCGGGTCGCGCGCGGCGATGAGCGTGCCGATCTGCGCGAGCGGGCGCAGGCCGCGCCGGATCGCGAGGCCGCTCGCGCCGATCGCGAGCACGCTCATCAGCAGGATCAGCGTCCACACCTTGATGCTCATGTCGTTCGTGAGCTGCTGGCGCGCGTTGGTGGTTTGCGCAACGGTCACGAGCGCCCAGCCGGGCGTGCTTTCCTCGGGCATGTAGCGCGCGATGGTCGCCGTGCGGATCCGGTGCCCCTGGTAGACGGCGTTCGCGAACGCGGGGCCCTGTTTCGCGGCGGCGAGCGTCGCGGGGCTCGCGAGATCGTTGTAGCCGGCCACGACGACACCGCGCGAATCGACGACCTTGTAGTAGACGAGGTCGTAGCGCGACAGCGTCGACAGCGCGGCGACGGGCGGGTTCAGCGCGAGCACGCCGCCTTGCACGTAGAGGTTCTCCGCGACCTGGATCGACGCGCCGGCGAGCAACTGGTCGTACGCGCGTTCGGCGGCGACGCCCGCGTAGTAGCGCGCGATCGCCGCGAGCGCGAGCGCGCCGGTCGCGACGACGAGCGCGATGAACAGCAGCGTGCGCCCGAACAGGGTCTTCGGGAACCAGTCAATGCGCGGCAATCTGATACCCCATCCCGCGCGCGGTGCGGATCTCGACCGAGCTGCCCTGCAGCTTCCTGCGCACGCGTGTCACGTACTGCTCGACCGCGTTCGCGGTCGGCTCGTTGCCGAAGCTGAACAGCTGGTTCAGCAGTTCGTCCTTGGAGAAGATCCGCTGCGGGCGGCTTGCGAGAATCTCGAGCAGCGCGAATTCCTGGCGCGACAGCGACAGCGGCTGGCCGTCGAGTTCGGCAAGCCGGCTGCTGCGGTCGATCACGAGGCCGCCGAGCGTCAGCACGTCATTCGCATGGCCGCTGTTGCGGCGCAGCAGCGCCTGCACGCGCGCATCGAGCTCGCGGTAGTCGAACGGCTTCACGAGATAGTCGTCGGCGCCGAGGCCCAGGCCGCTCACCCGGTCGTCGATCGCGGAACGTGCGGTAACGAGCAGCACCGGCGTCGTGCTGCCCGACGCGCGCAGGTTGCGCAGCACCGAGAAGCCGTCGAGGCCGGGCAGGTTCGCATCGAGCACGACGAGGTCGAAGCGCTCGACGCGCAGCAATCCGTTCGCGGTCGAGCCGTCGGTTTCGAGATCGACGGCATGGCCGAGCCGCGCGAGGCGGCTGCGGATCGCCGCGCCGATTTCGGCATCGTCCTCCACGACAAGAATGCGCATGGTGCCGTTTGCAGGTAGATGAGTTAGGGGTTTTCCCGGGGCCGGGATGTCAGCATTTTCTCAGACTCGCTCGATAACCTGTGTTCAGCCGGAACGAGCGATGACGGCATTAATACCAGAGGAGACGGCAACATGCAGCATGTCACGGGCACGACGAAGGCGCGGCCGAATGCACGGCGAAGCCTGACGCGGGCTGCCGCGTCGTCGCTTGCCGCCCGCGGTACGCAGGCGTGCGCATGACGACGTCGCCCCGCCGCCGCGCGTTGCTCGCCGCCGGCCTCGGCATGCTTGCCGCACCGTCGCTGGTGCGCGCGAAGCCGCGCACGGTGCGGATCTCGAAAGGCTACGGCGTGCTGTACCTGCCGCTGCTCGTGATGGAGAAGCAGCGCTTGTTCGAGCAGCACGCGGCGCGGCACGGCGTGCGCGAGGTCGCGGTCGACTGGGTGCTGCTCGACGGCGGCAATTCCGTCAACGACGCGATGATGGCCGGCACGCTCGATTTCGCGGGCGCCGGCGCGCCGGGCTTCATCGAGCTGTGGGCGCGGGCACGGGGGATTCCGAACGTCGAGGTGATCGGCATCAGCGGATTGTCCACGACGTCGCTGTCGCTCAATGCGAATCGGCCGGGTCTCGCGTCGCTGCGCGACTTCACGCCGTCCGACCGGATCGCCGTACCGGGCATCCGCACGTCGCTGTCGGCGGTCGTGCTGCAGATGGTCGCGAGCCGCCAGCTCGGCGCGAAGCATTTCGCGCAACTCGATTCGATCACCGTGAACCTGCCGCATCCGCAAGCGATGCAGGCGCTGATCCGCCGCGAGAACGGCGTCACGGCGCACTTCACGTCACCGCCGTTCTCGACCCTCGAGTTGCGGCAGCCGGGCATTCATCGCGTCGTGAATTCGGTCGACGTGCTCGGCCCGCTGACGCTCGACGTCGTGTTCGCGCCGAAGCGGCTCGTCGATACCGAGCCCGCGCTGGCCTCGGCATTTCTCGGCGCGCTCGACGAAGCGAACCGCCTGATCGCGCAGGACCCGCGCGCGGCGGCCGCGCTGTATGCGGCCTCGTCGGGTGTCGGCGTGTCGCACGACGACGTGATGCAGATGCTCGCCGCGCCGGACACGCGGTTCTCGGTGCGGCCGAACCAGCTGATGGACTACGTCGAATTCCTGTATCTCGCCGGCACGATCAAGGCGAAGCCGCGCGCGTGGCACGAGATGTTCGCGCCGATGCTCGACGACTACCGGACCGGCTGATCGCCGCCGTCCGTCGCCGGATCCCGATTTCATCGAACACTCCCACGCCCGCGCGTGCATCGCGCGCGGCGCCGATTCAACCGACAAGCAACCGATTCACGGAGGAGCCCGCAGTGAATACCACCGAAACCCTGGACCCCGCGTCCGCCGAAGAGCAGCGCATCATGTCGAAGATGGCGCGGCGCCTGCTGCCCATCCTCGTCGTGATGTTCCTGATCGCATTCATCGACCGGCAGAACGTCGGCTTCGCGAAATTGCAGATGGTGCACAGCCTCGGGATGACCGAGGCCGCGTTCGGTCTCGCGTCGTCGCTGTTCTTCATCGGCTACCTGCTGTTCGAGGTGCCGAGCACGCTCGCGCTGCATCGCTATGGCGCACGCGTGTGGCTTGCGCGGATCATGCTGACGTGGGGCCTCATCACCGTGCTGATGGGCTTCACGACGTCGATGCCCGCGTTCTGTTCGCTGCGCTTCCTGCTCGGGATCGCGGAGGCCGGCTTCTATCCGGGCGTGATCTATTACCTGACGCTGTGGTTTCCGCAGAGCTACCGCGCGAAGGTGCTCGGCATCTTCACGCTGGGCAGCGCGCTCGCGAACATGCTCGGCTCGCTGGTCGGCGGCGTGCTGCTGGGCCTGAACGGCGTGTGGGGGCTCGCGGGCTGGCAGTGGGTGTTCGTGGCGACGGGCATCCCGGCGGTGATCGTCGCGATCGTCGTGTTTCGCGTGCTGCCGGCGTCGTTCCGCGATGCGCCGTTCCTCGACGAACGCGAGAAGCAGATCGTCGCGGCCGCGCTCGAACGCGAGAAGCCGGTGCAGGCAGAACATGCCCAGCCGTGGAAGGCGCTACTCGATCCGCGCGTGATGCTGTTCGCGGCGACCTACATGCTGATGTCGACGTCGTTGTACGGCGTCACGTACTGGCTGCCGACGATCGTCAAGTCGTTCGGCGTGTCGAGCAGCACGAACGGCTTGTTGAGCATGCTGCCGTGGGCGCTCGCGGTATTGCTGCTGCTGTGGCTGCCGTCGAAGCTGCGCCGCGCGAAGAGCATCCTGCGCACGATCGCGATCGTCGCGGCGCTCGGTGCGCTCGGCTTCCTGCTGAGCCTCGTGCTGCCGTCGACGCCGTTGCGCTTCATCGCGCTCGTGCTCGGCGGTGCGTGCATCCCGCTGCTGTATCCGTGCTTCTGGTCGATGCCGCCGCGCTACTTCACCGGCGCGCGTGCGGCGGCGAGCGTCGCGGCGATCAACTCGATCGGCAACCTCGGCGGCTTCTTCAGCCAGAACCTGATGCCGTTCGCGGGCAAGGTGACGGGCACCGCGTTCGGCCCGATGATCGTGCCGATCGTGTGCCTCGCGCTGCTCGGGATCGGCGCGCTGGTCGCGTGGTCGCGCTCGGAGCGGGCGATGTCCAGATCCAACCTGGGACGATGCTGAAAGCCGCACGCGCAGCGATGGAGACCGATCAGGCGAATGGCAGCGATCGGCGAAAACGTTCGAACAACTCACCATCCTGACCGTTCGTCATCAGCGGGAAGGGACGACGACTGACCCCCGCAGCGGCATTCCGCCGCTGCATCCTCACCCTTACCCGTGCGTCCGCGACGCCCCCGGTGCTTCATGCGCGATCGCCACATGCGCCGACGCCACCGGGATGTCCACCTCCACCGTCGTTCCCTCGCCGAGCGTCGTATCGATCCGCAGCGTGCCGCCGACGAGATACGCGCGCTCGCGCAAGCCGACCAGCCCGAACGATCCCGACTTGCGCGGCGCACCGGGATCGAATCCCGCACCGTCGTCTCGAATCGTCAGCGTGATCGTCTCGTCACGATAAACGAGCGCCACGGTCGCGCTCGACGCAGCCGCGTGCCGCGCGACGTTCGCGAGCGCTTCCTGCGCGATGCGGAACACGGCCGTCGCATACGGTTCGTCGAGGTGCAATTCGCCCGGCTCGACGTGCAGCGCGCACGCCATGCCGTGTCGGTGCCGGAAATCCTCCACGAGCCATTGCATCGCGGCCGCAAACCCGAGGTCGTCGAGCATCAGCGGGCGCAGGTCCGTCGCGATGCGCCGCGTGGCCGTCACCGCGCCGCGGGCGAGCGCATGCATCGCCGCGATCTTGCGCGCCAGCGTCGCATCGTCCTGCGGCACGCGGTCGAGCAGCCATTCGAGATCGTTCTTCAGCGTCGCGAGGGTCTGCGCGAGTTCGTCGTGCAGTTCGCGTGCGATGCGGCGCTGTTCGGCCTCACGTGCGCTCGCGCTGATCGCCGCGATCTCGCGCAGCTCCTCGCGCGACGCCTGCAGCGCCCGCTCCGCGCGCACGCGCTCCTCGACTTCGCGCCGCAGGTCACGGTTCGACGCGCTCAACTGCGCGGTGCGGGCCGCGACGCGCTGCTCGAGCCGTTCGTTCGCCTCGTTGAGCTGCGCGCTCTTCTGCACGACGAGCAGGTGCTGATAGCGCGCGCCGGCCAGCGCGCGCACCGTCTGCGCATGCAGCCGGCCGTTCTCGAACAGCAGCGCGAACAGCACGACACCGGACGCGACGAGCCCGTAGGTCCGCCCGGCGTAGAAGCCGAGGTCGAAGCGTCCGTGGTTCAGCATCGACGACAGCGCGATGTCGAACAGCCATGCGACGAGCACGATCATCACCCACAGGTCGAGCACGGAATGATGGCGCCGCTGCCGCCACATCAGCACGAGCGCGGCAAGATTCAGCGCCCAGACGACCGCGATCGCGTTCGTCATCGTCGAGGCCATCCGGTTGCCCTGCATGATGCGGGGCAGCAGGTCGTGGCCGGCGGTCGCGAGCAGTGCGAGCGCGCCGGTCGCGCCGGCCGTCAGGGCGATGCAAAGCAGCAGCGGAATCGCCGCGCGGCGCTGCTCGAGCGACGGCGGATGCGCGCGCGGGGCCGCGCGCAGCAGCGCGTATGCGGCGACTGCCAGCGGAAAGCCACCGTGCCAGAACAGATAAAGCCACGCGGTGGTCTGTTCACCCGCGCCGAGCAGGCCCGTCGGCGCGAACAGCCCCGGAAAGGTCAGCATGTGCGTGCCGGCCATGAAGCCCGTGAACAGGTAGCCGCCGGCGAGCGCGAGCAGCGATTTCTCGCGCAGGATCGCGTACTGGCCGAGCAGCAGGCCAGCCGTCACCATGTCGTTGACGACGATCGCCGACTGGTACACGGGGATGAAGCCCAACACGTGGGCAAGCGGCACGCCGGCGAACGGCGCGAGGGCGACGAAGATCATGGCCGACACGACGACTGTCGCAATCGCGAGGCACCGCTCCCGCCGGTCGGGCGGCAGCGACGACATGAACAGGCGCGACGGCTCCGACGTGTCGTCGTCATCGGCCGCGGCCGGGCGGAAGCGCAATGCGGGCATCATGCGTCGTCGATGCCGAGATCGAGATCGTGGCGCATCGCGTAGCGCACCAGCGCGGCTTCGTGCGGCAGCTCCATCTTCTCGAGGATGCGCGTCTTGTAGGTGCTGACCGTCTTCGCGCTCAGCGTGAGGTCCGCCGCGATCCGCGTGACCGTCTGGCCCGCGACGATGCGGCGCATCACGTCGAGTTCGCGATCGGACAACCGCTCGTGCGGCAGGATTTCGGACGGCGCGCGCATCGTGCGCGCGAGGCTCTCGGCCGCCGACGCGCTCACGTACACGCCGCCGGCCGCGACCTTGGTGACGGCCTGGACGAGTTCGGCGGTCGCGCTGTCCTTCGTCAGGTAGCCGGTCGCGCCGGCCTTGAACGTGCGCGCCGCGTACTGGGTTTCCGCATGCATCGTCAGCACCAGCATGCGCAGCGATGGCACCTGCGTCTTGACCAGCCGGATCAGCTCGATACCGGTCGGCGCGGGCATCGACAGGTCGAGCAGCAGCACGTCAGCGGCGCAACGCTCGGCCAGCGCGAGCGTGGCCGCGCCGTCGCTCGCCTCGCCGACGATCTCGAAACCGCCGGCCGTTTCCAGGATGTGACGCAGTCCGTCTCGCATGACTGCGTGATCGTCAGCCAGAATTACCCTGATCATCTAGCGGCCCTCTTTTGGATGATTCGGCGGCGGTTCTTCTGATCAATATATGCCGCCGAATCGGGAAGTGGTGCTCCCGCGGGACATTTTTGAGACATCTGGGGGTCGAATGTGTCTTGAAGCGAAATAATCGTCGTGAAATGGCTCGGGCGGTAGGGGCAGACGGGGAGGGTATTCCCGAGGAATCGTCACGGCCGGGCAGACGGCGTGCCTCGCGGCCCACCCTGATTCAGGGATAAACTGGTGCCCGATTGCATCGTCCAGACCCGAGGAGCCGCCACGATGATCGATCTTGCCGACATCCTGCCGTCCGCGTTGCCCGCCGCCGTCGCGTGGGCCGACGCGCAGGCGGCTCACGGGCTCGCACGGGGCGTGCCGCTGACGCCCGCGCAGGCCGACGACGCGCGTACCGTGGGCGTCGCGCAACCGGAGCGAATCCGCGTCGTGGTCGCCGACCGGCTGCCGTTCCCCGACACGCCGGCGCTGGGCGCGATCGCGCGCGACACCGGTCTGCTGTCGCCGGGGACGATCGGCCTCACGCTCGGCCATGCGGTGTTCGTGCTGCGCGGCCACGACACGCGACGCCTGCTCACGCACGAATTCCGCCATGTGCATCAGTACGAGGAAGCCGGGTCGATCGGCGCGTTTCTCGCGCGCTATCTGCACGAGATCGCGACCGTCGGCTACCACGACGCGCCGCTCGAGGCCGACGCGCGGCAGCACGAGTTCGACTGACGCCACCGGCCGGCGCGAACGCGCACACACGCCCATGAACCTTCCTCACGCCATCGCCGGCCCGATGCGGAACCGTCGCGCCGCCACGCCGCGCGGCCCGCGATGAGCGCCACGATCCACGCGTGGCTCAGTGCGATTGGCGCGCACCCGGCGCTGGTGCTGGCGATCGTGTTCGCCACGGCCTGTGCCGAGGCGATCGCGTTGATCGGCACGGTCGTGCCGGCCGGTGCCGTGATGTTCGCGGCCGGCACGCTGATTGGCGCGGGCGCGCTCGACGGCTGGACGGTCGTCGGCGTCGCGGCCGCCGGCGCGATCGTCGGCGACGGGATCAGCTACGAGCTCGGACGCCACTACGGCGGTGCGATCCGGAATGGATGGGTCCGGCTGGGCTACGCGGATGCGTATGCGCGCGGCGAGCAGTTCGTGCTGCGCCACGGCACGAAGAGCATCGTGCTCGCGCGCTTCCTGGCGCCGGTGCGCGCGGTCGTGCCGGTGGTCGTGGGGTGCGCGACGCTGCCGCGCCGGTCGTTCTATCCGGTCAACGTCGTGTCGGCGCTGATCTGGGCGCCGGTGCACATCGCGCCGGGCATCCTGTTCGGCGCGTCGGCGCTGCTGGCCGCGGCGATCAGCGTGCGGGTCGCCGCGATTCTGCTGGTGGTTGCCGCGCTGGTCGCGCTCGTGTGGATCGGCGTGCGTGTCGCGCTGCGGCGCGGCTGGCCGCTGCTGCACCACGCGCTCGTCGCGGCCATGTACGCGTGCATACGCCGCTGGCCGCGGTTCGGCGCGCGGGTGCACGACATGTTCGTGCGCGTGCGCCGCCTGCCGGGCGCGGTGCCTGTGTTCGCGCTGCTGTTCGTCGGCTGCGTGTGGCTGTTTGCCGGCATCGTTCAGGACGTCGTCGCGAACGATCCGCTGATGCACGCCGACATCGCGCTGTATGCGTTCCTGCAGAACCTGCGCACGCCGCCCGTGGATGCCGCGATGCGCGCGCTCGCGGTGCTGCACGGGCACGATACCGGGCTGATCGTCGCGGCCGCATTTCTCGTCTGGCTGATGATCCATCGCTGCTGGGTGACGTCAGCATGGTGGCTCGCGACGGTCGGCATCGCGGTCGTGCTCGTGCCGGCGTTCGGCGCCGGCTTGCCCGGCACGATGCCCGCGAACCTGCCGCCCGGCGCGCTGCACATGCCGCTGCCCGACGCCGATGCGGCGTTCGCGATGCTCGCGAGCAGCGGCATCGGCTGGGTGCTCACGCGCGACCGGCCGGCGCTGTGGCGCATCCCGGTCGTGACGGCGGTCGTGCTGTGGATCGTGCTCGGTGGTTTCGCGCGGCTGTACGTCGGCGATACGTGGTTGTCGGGCTTGCTCGGCGGCTGGAGCCTCGGGCTCGCGTGGTTCGCGATGCTGGCGGGCGCCTATTCGTACTGGCGCGTGCGCGAGCACGTGCAGCCGCGGGGCGCACTCGTCGCGGTGCTCGTCGTGCTCGCGACGACCGGCGTCTGGACCGTGCCCGCGCAATGGCAGCTCGATCGGGCGGCGCGTCCGCACGTGGGCGACGTCGTCGCGATGACCGTGGATCAGTGGCTGCGGGGCGGGTGGCAGCGCGTGCCGACGCGGCGCTCCGAGATCGGCGGCGATCGCGAGGAATATCTGCCGCTGCAATGGTGCGCGACGTCGGACACGCTCGATCGCCATCTGTCGCTGGCCGGCTGGCAGCGCGCGACGCCGTGGTCGCCCGCCACGACACTGCGCTGGCTGCTGCCGCAGGCGCCGGCCGATGCGCTGCCCGTGCTGCCGCGCTACACGCATGGCCAAAGCACGCGCCGGGTGTTCGTGCGTGTCGATCCGGCCCGTCCGGACAGCCGCCTCGTACTGCGGCTGTGGCGTTATCCGTATGTGCTGCAGGACGCGCTCGGCACGCGGCCGCTGTGGTACGGCGCGCTGTATCGCGAGACGCTGCATCGGCCCGCGCGACTGATGACGATCGTGCGCACGACGACCGTCGACGATGCGGCGACGATCGCGCAGGCGCTGAAGATCGAGCCGACGATCGAGCAGCCGCCTGCGGGGATGAGCGCGGCGCCGGCCGCGATGCTGCTCGTGTGGATGGTGCAGCCTTGAAGCGCGTGCGGCGCATCGGGCGTGCGCCGGTTGCGCGGGGACGACGGACAGGTGCAGGCGGACCGTCTTGAGTGCCGCGAGCAGAAGTCGATCGGCTTGCCCCACGCAACGGGCATGTCCATGTGCACGCCGGTCGTGTATTCGCCAAGCGTGAAGCACTTGCCGGCAACGCCGGAACTTCACGGCGTCGTCGCCGTCGCCGCTACCCGCTGCGCAGCAAACCCTGCCAGCGTGCGCAACGCGTCCCGCGCCGAGCGCAGGTAAAACGCCTGCAGATGAAATACGTGCCAGCGCGCGGTATGAATCTCGAGCCGGCACGGCACGCCGCAGGCGAGCGCATGCGTCGCGAGTCGCTGCGCATCCGACAGCAGCACTTCCTGATCGCCGGCCTGCACCAGCATCGGCGGCAAGCCGCGCAAATCGGTGTCGAGCGGGCCGCGCGCCGCAGCCGAGCCTGCGCCGTGATACCAGCGCAACCCCTGCTCGAGCCAGCCGCGCCGGATCATCGGATCGTCGTGGCGGCGCGATGCGAGCGTTTCGCCACCCAGCGTCGGGTCGGTCACGGGCGAGATCAGCAGCAGCGCGGCCGCGGCCGGCTCGCCGCGCTCGCGCAGCGCGATGGCCAGTGCCAGCGAGAGCGCGCCGCCGGCCGAATCGCCCGCAATCACGATCCGGTGCGGCGCGTAGCCCTGCACCCGCAACGCGTCGTATGCGGCCAGCGCGTCGTTCAACGCCGCCGGGCTCGGATGCTCGGGCGCGAGCCGATAGTCGGGTACCCACACCGGCAGGCCGGCTTCGGCCGCGAGCCGGGTCGTCACGCCGCGATGGGTATGGGGGCCGCCGAGACAGAACGCGCCGCCGTGCAGGTAGAGGATCGCGCCGCCCGCGTCGCCGTGCTTCGGCGCGATCACTTCGACCGGCACGCCGGCGGCGGACGTCCGGTAGCGCAGCGTGCCGCTCGCACCCGGCATCAGCGGCGACAGCAACGCGACGACGCGGCGCTGCATGCGCGCGCCGAACGGCGGCCCGATCAGCGGCCGGAACGCGACGCGCAGGAAACCGCGCAACGACGCGGCGGCAAGCGCTTCCACGCGGCCGGCGGGCGGCGTGATAACGGTGCCGTGCGTCGGCGTGACGGCGCCGTGTGCCGGCGTGGCGGTGTCGGGCAGCGGCTGCGTGAAGCGGTACGCGGACAGTCCCGTGAAGCGCGTGATCCATCGATAGGTCAGCGTGAAGCCGGGCCAGTTCGTGCTGTTGTGGCCGGACGCATCGACGTACCAGCTCTTGCAGCCGCTCCACACCGAGCCGTCGAGCCGCTGCTGCACGTGCGTGTTGTAGCGCCGGTAGCGGCGCGGATCGACGTCGATCGCGCGTGCGCCGTCGCGCCGCAGCGCGCGCACGCAGCGCATCACGTGCGCGATCTGGCTTTCGAGCATGTAGACGATCGAGTTGTGGCCGAGGTTGGTGTTCGGGCCGTACAGCATGAAGAAGTTCGGGAAGCCCGGCACCGTGAGCCCGAGATACGCCTGCGCGCCGCGTCGCCAGGCGTCGTTCAGGTCGAGGCCGTCGCGGCCGGTGATGCGCATCGGCGACAGGAACGCAGTCGCCGCGAAACCGGTGCCGTAGACGATCGCGTCGACCGGATGATGCACGCCGTCGTCGGTCTCGATGCCGGTCTCGGTCACGCGCCGGATGCGCTGCGTGACGAGCTCGACATTGTCGCGGTCGATCGCGGCGAGGTAGTCGCTCGACAGCAGGATCCGCTTGCAGCCGATCGGATAGTCGGGCGTCAGCCGTTCGCGCAGCGCAGGGTCGCGCACGTCGCGCGCGAGCAGCTTGAGAAACGGCCGGCCGACCGCGACATCCATCAGCCCGTGCAGCCGCGTGAACGCGATCGCACGCGATTCATAGCGCACGTAGATCGACGCGCGATGCAGCTTCATTGCCCACGGCAGCCGGCGGAACAGCGCCCGCTCCCACGGACGATACGCGCGGTCCGGACGCGGCATCACGTAGGCCGGCGAACGCTGGAACACGACGAGGCGCTCGACGTCGCCGGCGATCGCAGGCACGAACTGGATCGCCGATGCGCCGGTGCCGACCACGGCGACGCGCTTGCCCGCGAGCGGATAGTCGTGATCCCAGTGCGCGGAGTGGAAAGCGCGGCCGCGAAACGTGTCGATGCCGGGCAGGTCGGGCATCGCCGGGCGGCTCAATTGTCCCGTGCCGCTGACGAGCATGGCGGTGCTGAGCGTCGTGCCGTCGGCGAGCGTGACGTGCCACAACGCACGGGCCTCGTCATACTGCGCGCGCTGGACGTCGGCGCCGAAACGCAGATGGCGCGCGAGGCCGTACTTGCGCGCGCAATGCTGCAAGTACGCATGGATTTCGGGCTGCGGCGCGAATACGCGCGACCAGTCCGGGTTGGGCTCGAAAGAGAACGAGTACAGATGCGAGGGCACGTCGCACGCGGCGCCCGGGTAGCGGTTGTCGCGCCATACGCCGCCGACGTCGTGCGAGCGTTCGACGATCACGAAGTCGCGAATGCCGGCGCGTTGCAGTGCGATTGCCATGCCGATGCCGGCGAAGCCGGCGCCGATGATGATCGCCGACAGCGGCGCGGCCGGTTCGGCGGAACGGGAGGCTTCAGGCGACGACATGGCGGGTCTCCTCGGTATGAATCGCATCGTGCGAATCACACGATGCAGGAACGGCGTCGCGATGCGCTGGCGCAAGCGCCGCTTCGCATTCCGCGTTGGCGGATGATCGTGCCGGCACGCGTCGCACGTCTCGAATCAGGTCGACGGCCTTCTCGGCGATCATGATCGTCGGCGCATTGGTATTGCCGCCGATCAGCGTCGGCATGACGGACGCATCGACGATGCGCAGCCCCGTGACGCCATGCACGCGCAATTGCGGATCGACGACCGCGAGCGCGTCGTGTCCCATCCGGCACGTGCCGACCGGGTGATACACGGTGTCGGTGCGCCGGCGCAGCACGTCGCGGATCTCGTCGTCGGTCGTCACGTTCGCGGTGAACATGTCGCGCGTGATCCATTCGGCGAGCGCCGGTGCTTCCATCAGCGTGCGCGTGAGCCGGAAGCCGGCGACCATGTCGTCGAGGTCGCGCGGATCGTCGAAGAACGCGGGGTCGATGCGCGGCGCGGCGAGCGGATCGGCGCTGTGCAGCGTGACCGAGCCGCGGCTGCGCGGCCGCAGCAGGCACACGTGGCACGACAGCCCGTGGCCGGCATGCAGCCGGCGCGCATGATCGTCGACGAGCGCGACGACGAAGTGCAACTGGATGTCGGGCGCATCGAGGCCGGGCCGCGTCTTGAGGAAGCCGCCGCCTTCCGCGAAATTCGACGTCAGCATCCCGCGCCGTTCGCGGCGAAAACGCGCGAACTCGCGCAGCATGCGCAGGCCGCCGCGCGCGGACACGCCCATCGTGTCGACGCCGCGCACGCGGTAGCCGAGGATGAAGTCCGGATGATCCTGCAGGTTGCGGCCGACGCCGGGCAGGTCGGTGCGCACCGGAATGCCGAGCCGCTGCAGTTCGCGGGCCGGACCGACGCCCGACAGCATCAGCAGCTGCGGCGTCTGCAGCGCGCCCGCCGCGAGCACGATTTCGCGCCGCGCGCGCAGCGTGCGAACCTCGCCGCGCTGCCGCACCTCGACACCCGTCGCGCGCGTGCCGTCGAACAGGATGCGCAGCACCTGCGCGTGCGTTTCGACCGTCAGGTTGTCGCGGCGGCCGATGTGCGGCAGCAGGTATGCGCGCGCTGCGCTCCACCGCTCGCCGTGCTTCTGCGTGACCTGGTACAGGCCGACGCCTTCCTGTTGCGCGCCGTTGAAGTCGTCGGTGAGCGGCAGGCCGGCCTGTCGCGCCGCTTCCAGGTAGCGCGCATGGAACGGGTTGCCGGTGCGCAGGTCGCTGACCCACAACGGGCCGTCGCGGCCGTGAAAGGCGTCGTCGAAGCGCTCGTTGTGCTCGCTCAGGCGGAAGTACGGCAGCACGTCGTCGTAGGACCAGCCTTCGTTGCCGAGCGCGGCCCAGCCGTCGTAATCGACGCGATGGCCGCGAATGTAGACCATCGCGTTGATCGCGGACGAACCGCCGAGCGCCTTGCCGCGCGGCTGATAGCCGATGCGCCCGCCGAGCCCCGGCTGCGGCACCGTGTCAAAAGCCCAGTTGTTCACGCGGGTCGGCAGCATCACGACCGCGCCGGTCGGCGCGTTGACGATCGCGTTGTCGCCGCGGCCGCCGGCCTCGAGCATGCAGACGGTGACGGCCGGGTCCTCGGTGAGGCGCCCCGCGACGACGCAGCCGCCCGAACCGCCGCCGACGACGATGTAATCGAACGTTGTGCTCATGAAATCGTCTCCCGATGGTCGATGGTTCACGCGCTGCACGCCTGTGCGTGCAGCGGCGGGTCGAAGCGCCTGTCGGACGGCGCGCTGCAGCTGCAGCTGCAGCGCCCGGTGTCGTTGCGGGACTCGTGCCGCGCGCGCGAGCGTGGTCCGCGATGCCAGCGGTCGAATGCGTTGCGCGGGAGTTCGAAGCGGGCGGCGAGGTCGGATGGGCGACTCGGTCGCATGGTGTCTCCTCCGGGGGGCGTTGGCGTCGTTCACGCGACGACTGATGACGCCGATGGTGCGGGCCGCATGGGAAAACACCAATGCTGCTTCGGGACAATTGTTTTAGTATTTGGGCCAAGTCGGCGCTTCGAGGGTTTCTCCGCATGAGCTTCTGGGACTTCACCCGGAGTCCGGCCAGCGCGCGGCTGCTGGTCGATTTCGGCGACGAACGCGGCGTGCCGCGCACGAAGTTGCTGGCCGGCACGGGCCTCGTGGACGCGCAGCTCGACGATCCGAAGGTCGAGGTGACGGCCGCGCAGGAACTGCGGTTGACCGGCAACCTGCTGCGCGCGCTCGGGCGCGCGCCGGGCCTCGGGTTCGAGGTCGGACAGCGCTATCACTTCTCCGCGTACGGCGTGTGGGGCTACGGGCTGATCGCGAGCGCGACCGCGCGCGACGCGCTGGCGCTCGCGATGCGCTTCCTGCCCCTCACGTATGCGTTCACGGTGATCACGTACCGCGAGGAGCCGGAGACGGGTGTGCTGAATTTCGGCGCGCCCGAGCTCGATGCCAGCCTGAGCCGGTTCCTCGTCGAGCGCGACATGGCGGCCGCTGCCGTGCTGCTGCAGGAGATCGGCGGGGGCGATTTCGCGTTGTCGCGCTTCACCATGCAGGCTGCTCGTGCGACGAGCGCGTCCGCTTCCACGCCCGTGCTGCGCATCGCCGGCGTCGAGCCTGCGTTCGGCGCGCGCGCGAACAGCCTTGCATTCGATCGCGCGTTTCTCGATCGGCCGCTGCCGCATGCGAACCCGCTGACGGTTTCGATGTGCGAGCAGATGTGCAGCCAGTTGGTCGACGCGCGGCGCGCGCGGGTCGGCACGTCGGAGATGGTGCGGCAATATTTGACGGCGGCGCCCGGTAACGTGCCGTTCTCGCTCGAGGACATGGCGCGGCTGATGAGCACGAGCCCGCGCACGCTGAAGCGCCGTCTGCAGGAAGAAGGCACGACGTTCCGGGTGCTGCTCGCGCAGGCGCGCGGCATGATGGCCGAGACGCTGCTCGGCGATGCGCACTTGTCGCTGACGGAGGTGGCCGAGCGGCTCGGCTTCAGCGACCTGTCGAGTTTCTCGCAGGCGTTCAAGCGCTGGTATGGTGTCCCGCCGGGCGCTTATCGCAGCGGCCTGTTGCGCGACGGCGGCCCGCAATGACGCTTCGACGCCATGTCGCGCCACGCGCGTCGACTCGCACACGCGCATTCCCCGATCCCTTCACGAGAGAACCCGCATGATCACGCTTCGCCCGATGACCGAAGACGATTTCCTCCGCTTCTGGCCCACGTACCACGCGATCGTCACCGCGCAGGAAACCTATGCATTCGATCCGGCGGCGACGCGGGAGGCCGCTCGCGCGCAGTGGCTCGACGCGCCGCTCTGCACGTGGGTCGCCGAGGAGGATGGCGTGCTGCTCGGCTCGTACTACCTGAAGGCGAACGCGGCCGGGCCCGGCAATCATGTGTGCAACTGCGGGTATATGGTTGGCGAGGCCGCGCGCGGCAAGGGCGTCGCCCGCCTGATGTGCGAGCACTCGCAGCAGGTGGCGCGCGAACGCGGCTTTCTTGCAATGCAGTTCAATTCGGTGGTCGCGACCAACGAGGTGGCGGTGGCGCTGTGGCAGAAGCTCGGCTTCGAGATCGTCGGCCGCTTGCCGCGCGCGTATCGCCACGCGCGGCTCGGCTTCGTCGATTGCCTGGTGATGTACAAGTGGCTCGGCGACACGGCGGCCGCCCAAGCCTGATTCGACAGTCAGACGGCGAACGCGCCGTCGAACACGATCCGCTCGTCGAACGCGAGCGTGCCGCGCGCGAAGATCAGGTCGAGGTGGTGGCTGCCGTTCGCGCCGCCGCCGAGGCCGAGATGCAGCCCCGGATGGCGTTCCTCGAACCCGGCGTTGCGGCCGTACAGCGCGCGGATGCCCAGATTCGTGCCGATGCCGAATTCTTCGATGCGCCGGTGATTGTCATGCCGGTCGAGGTACGACGCGAAGTCGCGCCGGAAGCCCGCGTCGTCGCTGTCGAAATCGACGATCAGGCTGTCTTCGACGTGCAGCGTCGCGAGCCGCTCCGTCACGCGGTACTTGATCGCGAACGGCACGGTGCCGAGGAACGTGCCGCTGAATACGATCGAGCCGTGCAGGTCGGTGACGTGCGTCGCGATCTCGCCGGGCACGACGTCGAGATTGCCCATCCCGTCCACGCTCGTCCATTTCTGGTCCGGTGAAAGCGAGCCGGTCAGCGTGTTGCCGGCTTCGTCGATGAAGTGGATCCGCGATGCGCGCGCGGCCGCTTCGATCAGCCGGCCGTTGCGCGCGGCGATGTCGTCGAGCGATTCCGCGAACGCTTCGTCGAGATGTGGGCCGTAATCCTTGAACAGTACCGACTTGCTCCAGTGCTCGACGATCGCGGGACGGATCGCGGCCAGGAACGGCGGGCCGCTCGGCGACGGTGTCGGCAGGCACGACGAGTCGTACAGCAGCACGAACAGATCCGCGCGCGCGAGCGCGGCGGCGATGTCGGCGGGCGGGGTGGTTTCGAGGCAGAGGGTCGTCGCGTCGAACGAGTCGGGCAGGGCGGAAAACGCGCGCAACGCGACGTCGCGGTTGCGGGTGTCGTAACCGACCAGGAGTTTGCCCGTTTCGCCGCGTGCGAGCTTGTCGCGCAGCGCCGGGTGGCAGCCGAGCGCGCGGTGCAGGTTCAGCATGCGTGTCTCCGGAAGCGGCGGAAGGGCCGCGGCCCTTCCGCGGGAACGGGCTGGCCGCTCAGACTGGCCAGAGCGCGGTGCCGAACGGCACCACGGCATCCTCGACCATCATGTCGACGGCCTCGGGGTGCGTGTCTTCCTGCATCCAGTCAAGCAATTCGATCTGCCGGGTTTCCTGCATGTCAATTCTCCTGTGGTGAACATGAGCGATTCAACATGAAAGCGCGGTAAAGGGATTACCGCCGCTCGTCCGGAATTTTTTGAATACCGGGCGAGTGGCGTCGATATTAGTCTGATGATTTAGCGAATGCAACGCGTTGCATCGTTTTTAGCTGTGGTGTGCTAAACAAGCGGATTCGCTGCGTATCGTGCGATGAAGGCGAATGAATCGGATCGTGAAGGCCGTGGATTATTTTTTTGAATATCGAGGCCGTCAATGATGAATTCATTCATGTGATTCATTTAAATTGCGAGTGCAATCGCGGCGATCGTTTCGGGTTTCATCATTCACGAATGATGCGCACGCGGCTGGCGTTCATGTGAATTGTCCGCAAGCAGTCGACGAGCCGGCTCCGGCGGCTGCCACGATTTTCTGGCACCATCTGACGACTTCGCGTGCGGGCCGCAGCCGCGCGCGCACCGCCGTCCCGGCGGCACGATTCGAACCACGATGGAGACACGCGATGCGCACAGCGCCGCAACCGGAGCACGCCGGCCGAGCAGGGCCGCATGCCGGCGCCGCCGAATCCGACCGGATGGCAGCATGGCGGCTCGCGATCTGCCTGTCGCTCGGCAGCGCGATCGCGCTCGGCCTCGCGCGCTTTTCGTATGCGTTGCTGCTTCCGCCGATGAAGGTCGATCTCGGCTGGAGCTTCGCGCAGGCCGGCGCATTGAACACCGCGAACGCGGCCGGCTACCTGATCGGCGCGCTCGTCTTCCCGTTCCTGTCTCGGCGCTGGCGCACCGGCACGCTGCTGGCGGCCGGCTGCGCGCTGACCGCGGTGCTGATGGCCGCATGCGGGTTCTCGTCCGGCATGAACGCGCTGCTCGTCGAGCGGCTCGCGACAGGCGTCGGCAGCGCGCTGATCTTCATCAGCGGCGGCGTGCTGGCGGCGCGGCTCGCGTCCGCGTCGCCGCGCGATGCGGGGCTGCTGCTCGGGCTCTATTACGGCGGCACGGGGTGGGGCATCGTCGCGTCGTCGCTGCTCGTGCCCGCGACGCTCGTACATCGCGCACACGGATGGCAACCCGCGTGGTTCGCGCTCGCGGTCGCGTGCGTGCTGTTCTCGGCGATCGCCGTGGCGGCGGCGCGTCGCATCGAGCATGCGCACGCGGCACCGGCCGTGCGGCGCGACGGCGCCGCGCCGGCGGCGAGCGCGAGCCCCGCGCGCTTCGCGCTCGCGCTCGCGGGCTACGGACTGTTCGGCGTCGGCTATATCGGCTACATGACGTTCATCGTCGCGCTGCTGCGCGGCACGGGGATGAGCGGCACGGTCGTGTCCGCGTTCTACGTGATGCTCGGCGTTGCGACCATCGTGTCGGCGCGGCTGTGGTCGGGGTTGCTCGACCGGATGCGCGGCGGCCAGGCGCTGGCCGTGCTCAATGCGTTGCTCGGCGTGGCGACGCTGATGCCGGCGCTGTTCGCGCATCCGGCGGCCGCGTTCGCGTCGGGCGTGCTGTTCGGCGCGACGTTCCTGTCGGCGGTCGCGTCGACGACCGCGTTCGTGCGCCACAATCTGTCGCCGGAAGGCTGGGCGAAGGGCATCAGCGCGTTCACGACGATCTTCGCGTTCGGGCAGATCGCCGGGCCCGTCGCGATCGGCTGGGTATCCGACAGCGCGGGGCTCGCGCGCGGGCTCGTGTATTCGGCGCTGACGCTGTTCGCGGGCGCGGCGCTCGCGGCGGGACAGCGCGCGTTGCGGGCGGCGTAGCCCTGCGCGATCGGCGAGCGCGGCACCATTTCGTTACCCCGACCGTTACCGCACGCAGGCGGTACGCGATACGCGATGGAACGCGCGGCTGAAGTAGATGAGGCTGTCGCCGTCGTTGCGCACGCGAATCGACGTCGCCTCGATGAACATCACCGAATGCGAGCCGACTTCCTTCATGTCGGCGATCGTGCCTTGCAGGCTCGCGAGCGCATCGCGCAGCACGGGCACATCCTGCTCGCCGCGATCCCACACCGGCAGCTCGAAGCGGCGCTCCATCGGCAACTCGGTGAGTCCTGCGAAATGCCGCGCGAGCAGTTCGTGCTCGGCCGGCAGCACGTTGATGCACACATGACGATTGCGCTCGAAGGTCGCATGCATCGCGCTCGACCGGTTCAGGCACACGAGCAGCGTCGGCGGCGCGTCGGTGACGGAACAGACGGCGCTCGCCGTGATCCCGCAGCGGCCGTGCGGCCCCGCGGTGGTGATCACGTTGACGGCCGCGCCGAGGTGGGCCATCGCTTGCCGGAAGGCCTGTTGCGCGGCGGTGGGTTCGGCGCGCGCCGGTTGCGGGGTATCGGTCGGTGCTGACATGGGCGCTCCTGGGTGAATGAGGTGGCGATCGTGCGAGCCGTCGATGCGGCATCGAATCGTCGACGATGCAGCAAGCGTACGTCGCGAAAAAGCCGGCGAACATTCGCACGAGTGACGATGAAGATGGCGTTCCCGCCAACGCATCTAAAGGTTCTACCTAGATGCGCGGCACGGCGCGCGGAAAAAAGTGCGATGGAGCATTGATGCGGCACGTGAAGGGGTATTCAGCGCATTTTCTGCTCGTTATGATGTGCCGCACACCCCGACGAACGACGCCTGCCTCACCCGCGGCGCGTGCGATGCCGATACCGATATCTTGCGAGACACCCCGATGACGTCACCCGCTCCGATCGTATACATCGTCGACGACGACAGCGGCATGCGGACGTCGCTCGCCTGGCTGCTCGAGTCGGTCGGCATCGCGTCCGAAGGCTTCGCGAATGCCGCCGATTTTCTCGCGCGCTTCGACGTGAACCTGGTCGCGTGCCTGGTGCTAGACGTGCGGATGCCGGAGAAAAGCGGTTTCGACGTCCAGGCGGAACTGAACGCGCGCGGCGCGACGCTGCCGGTGATCTTCGTGAGCGGACACGGCGATATCCCGATGTCCGTGCGCGCGCTGCAGAACGGCGCGATCGATTTCGTCGAGAAGCCGTACAACTCGCAGCAGATGCTCGAGCGCGTGCAGCGCGCGTTGCGGCTCGCGCAGCAGCGGCACGCGGTCGGCCAGCGGCATCGCGAGCTGCGCCAGCGGCTCGACGCGCTGACCGCACGCGAGAAGGAGGTGCTGCGCGGCGTCGTCGACGGCAAGGGCAGCAAGCAGATCGCGTCGGATCTGTCGATCAGCGTGAAGACCGTCGACGTGCATCGCGCGAGCATCAAGGAGAAGCTCGGTGCGACGTCGATCGCCGCGCTGGTGCGCGACGTGATGGTCGTGTGGGGGGGCGACGGCGACACGCCGCGCTAGATGCACGAATGCGCGCCGTCGCGCGCGCCGCGTTCAACGCATGTATAACCCGCCGTTGATGTCCCAGCACGCGCCGTTCGCGAAATGCGCGTCGCCCGACGCAAGCAGCACCGCCGCATCCGCGACGAAACCGGCCGATCCGAGCTTGCCGCCCGGCAGGCTCGCGAGCACCTGCCGCAGCTTTTCCGGCGCGACGCTCTCGTAGACGATCGGCAGGTCGAGCGGGCCCGGCGAGATCGCGTTGACGGTCACGCCCTGCGCGGCGAGGTCGCGCGCGAACACCTTGGTCAGCGTCAGCGTGCCGCCTTTCGCGGCCGCATAGTGCGCGCCCGTCGCCGAGCCGCCGTTCTGCCCGGCGAGCGACGCGATGTTGACGATGCGGCCCGCGCCGCGTGTCGCGAAGTAGTGGCCGAACACCTGGCAGCCGAACAGCACGCTGCGCAGGTTCACGTCGATCACCTGGTCGAACTGCTCGGCCGTGATCTCCATCGCGGGCACGACCTTCGATGCGCCGGCATTGTTGACGAGCACGTCGATTGCGCCCCAGCGCACGACGAGCGCATCGCGCGCGGCTTCGAAATCGCGTTTCGACGTGACGTCGAGCGGCAGCGCGATCGCGCGTTCGCCGCTCGGGTCGATTTCGCGCGCGTGCGCATGAATGGCGTCGGCGGCGATGTCGGCCAGCGCGACGCGATAGCCGGCCGCGAGGAAGCGTTCGGCGATGACGGCGCCGAGCCCGCGCGCGGCGCCGGTGACGAGGACGACTCGGTCTGACATGGTGCGTGATTCCCTGGTTCGCGGGCGCGTGGCCGAAGCGGCACCCGCATCGTGGTTCATGCGGCAAGCGCCGTTTCGAATTGTGCCGCAATCGCGCACACCTGTTCGTCCGCGCCCTTGCGGCCGACGATCTGCAACCCGGCCTTCAGCGGTGTTCCGGCGAGCGGCAGCGGCAGGCTGAGCGCCGGATGGCCGCTCAGGTTGAACGGCCGGATCAGCGACGACATCGCGATGACCGATACGCCCTCGCGCGCCTGTTGAAGCGTGATCGGCAACGCGGGCAGCGTCGGCAGCACCAGCACGTCCGCGCGTTCGAGCGCGGCATCGACCTGAGCGGTGAAGCGCGCGCGTACGGCTTCGGCTTGCACGAGCGCGGCCGGTGTCGTCTGCGCGGCCATGCGCAGCCGCGCATCGAGATCCGCGCCGAGCTTGCCGGTGTCGACGAGATGCCCGAATGCGCGCGACGTTTCCGCGTTGATGACGGCGAGCCCCGCGGCGAACGCGGCAGGCAGTTCGTCGAGCGCGACATCGTGCGTGCGCAGGCCCGATGCGCGCACCGCCGCATCGAGCGCGGCGGCGATGGCCGGATCGGCATCGGCGATCACGTGCGCGATCGTGCAGCCGGCAACGGGCGCTGTCGCGCGCGTCGGATCGAAGTCCGGTGCAATGGCGGCCATCACGGCTGCGAGCGTGCGGACGTCGCGCGCGAACGGTCCGACGCAATCGAGCGTGGTGTCGGTGGGTGCGACGCCGCGCCGCGACACGCGGCCGAACGTCGGCTTCAACCCGACCACGCCGCAGCAGGCGGCCGGCCCGCGAATCGAGCCGCCGGTGTCGGTGCCGAGCGCGGCGTCGACGACACCGAGCCCGACGAGCGACGCCGATCCGCTCGACGAGCCGCCGGGAATGCGCGTCGGGTCCTGCGGATTGACCGGCGTGCCGGTGGTGTCGTTGATGCCGGTCATGCCGAACGCGAGCTCGTGCATGTTCGCCTTGCCGGCGATCTGCCAGCCGGCGTCGAGCAGCAGGCGGACCACGTCCGCGTGCTGCGCGGCGGGCGGCGCGTCGGCGAGTGCGCGGCTGGCCGCGCGGGTCGGATGGCCTGCGATGTCGATCGTGTCCTTGATCGCGATCGTCGGACCCGGGCCGCCCAGCGTGAAGGTATCGATGAAGCCTGTCATGGTGCGATGGCGTGGGAGCGGAGTGAAAGGGTTCAGGATTGCGGCGCGGCGGCGAGTGGCCACGGGCCGTCGAGCACGCGCTCGGTGCGGAAATGGCGGATCAGCCAGGTCGCGCCGCCTCCGGCCGGCGCGAAGTCGACGCTCAGCCGCGCGGCGATCAGCTCCGCCGTGCCGTCCGCGTAGCGCGACGCCTGCAGCATGATCCAGCGGCCCCGTGCGCTCGCATGGTCGGCGCCGACGTCGATCGACTCCGACGTCAGGAAATGCAGGTTCGCCGCGAAATGCGGATCGGGCGGCAGATAGCGACGCAGCATCGCGACGATCGCATCCGTGCCTTCGAGGCGGCCGAACTTGCGCGCGTACTGCGGGCCGATGCCTTCCCACACCGCGTCGGACGTGAACAGCGCAGCGAGCGCCGGGCCGTCGCCGGCGTCCTCGGGCACGTCGCACAGCGCCATGTAGCGCGTGATCGTCGCGCGCACCGCGCGTTCGGCGTCGAGCGCCGCTACGCGCCGTTCAAGCGCTTCGAGCGCCGCGATCGAGCGCGAAGAATCGGGGCCGGTCATCGCGCGCCTCACGCTGCGGGTTTCGCGGCCGGCGGCACGGTCAGCGCGCGGCCGACCCGCGCCTCGATCTTGCCATAGCGCCACAGGTTGTATTCGCCGACCGGCGTCGTGCGGTACAGGTTGCAGACCGCGACCGTCGTGTCGAAGTCGGCGACGTCGGCCATGATGTAGAACGTCCACGGCGCGCCGTCGGCCTGGCCGACCACGAGGCGGTCGTCATCCATCACGCCGAGCACGCGCACGCCGGGCATCGCCTCGACGGCGGCGAGCATCGCGCCATACGCTTGCCACACTTCGCCGATCTTCTCGCGCGGCAGGTCAAAGAAGTTTTGCGACACGCCGCAGCAGAACAGCACGCGCAGCGGCAGCGGATTCGAATCGGACATGACAGGTTCTCCTGAAGAATGCGTTGAGCGGCGTTGAAGCGAATCGATGCGAATCGACGCGGATTACAGATAGCCGGGAAACGGCGTGACGCCGGTGAACACCGCGCCCGCGCCGTCGAAGTTGCCTTCGCCGAGAAACGCGTGCTGCGTGACGACCATCGCGTCGCGCAAGAGGCGCTGCAGTGGATGCGTGCGATAGATCGCGGCCGTGCCGCCGAGGCGGTACGCGCGCTCGACGACGCTCGCGCCTTCGCGTGCGATATGCGTGGCGGCGAGTCTCAGCAGGCTGACCTGCTCGGGCGTGACCGGGTTGCCGGCCAGAATCGATTGCCAGACCGAGTCGGTCGCGTCGTAGAAGAACGCGCGCGCCGAGCGCAGCTGTGCCTCGGCCTTCGCGAGTTCGATGCGGAAATACGCGCGATCGGCGAGGCGCGGCGCGCCGGTGGTCGTCTGGCGGCCGCCCGACATGCGGTTCGCGACGTCGAGCGCCGCGCGGGCCAGCCCGAGGTTGACCACGGCGAGCACCTGCGCCGCATATGCGACGGTCGGATAGCGGTACAGCGGCTCGTCGACGGTCGCCTCGCCGCCGCGCACGAAGGTCCACGCTTCGGGCACGAAGCGGTCGTCGACGCGCAGGTCGTGGCTGCCCGTGCCCTGCATGCCGACCACGCTCCAGTTCTCGACGATCTCGACTTCGGTGGCACGGAACACGGCCGTGCGGGGCTTGTTCGGCGCGGCATCCTGCGCGCCGGGCACCGCGATGCCGACGCCGAGCCAGTCGGCGCCCTTGCAGCCGCTCGCGAACTTCCACGTGCCCGTTACGCGCCAGCCGCCGGGTGCCGCCTGCGCCGGCTGCACGGGGAACAGCCCGCCCGCGAACACCTGGTCGGGGCCGCTCGCGTACAGCTCGGCCTGCGTGGCGAGCGGCAGCGCGGCGAGATAGGCGTTGGCCGAGCCGAAGCTCGCGACCCACGCGGCCGACCCGTCGGCGGTCGCGATCCGCTCGATCATGCCGAGGAACGCGGTGGGCGCGAGCGCATCGCCGCCGAAGCGGCGCGGCGTGCCCGCGCGATAGATGCCGGCCTCCTTGAACAGCGCGATCACGTCGCGCGGCACATGCGACAGGCGGTCGAACTCGTCGCGGCGCGCGGCGACGGTCTCGATCACCGCGTCGAGCGGCGACATACGTGCGGCCGCTTCGCGGACCGCATGCGGCGAGGGGGGCGCGGCGTCGATGGCGAGGGCGGCGTTGGGCATGGCTGTCTCCTGGGGATGGGGTTCGATTGCGGGGATGGACACGGCATGGACCTAGTCTAGAAACGCCGAAAACACGCAGCAATTGGTGCGTAGGGCTGCGTGACTGGTGTCGCTCCGTGCCGGGCTAAAGAAATCTTCAGATGCGGGCCGCGCACGCCGGTGCTATGTTGGACATCCGGCCGCGCGACGCCGCGTGCCTTCATCCGGATCCGATCATGAGTTTTCCCGACGAAGACGATTTCCACCGGCTGCTCGACGCATTGACCACCTGCGTGCTGCTGCACGACGCGCATACCAAGGCGATCGTGTGGGCGAATCGCGCCGCGTGCATCGCGCTCGGCTTTTCCGTCGAGGAACTGCTGCCGCTGAAGGCGCCGGACATGACGCGTCCCGAACCGAAATACCAGCGCGAGATCGCCGTGAGTGCGTGGGATCGCGCGCTCGTCGACGGGCCGCAGGTGTACGAGTGGTGTTACCGCTCGCGCACGGGCGTCGACATGCTGTCGGAGGCGACCGCCACATACGTGCCGCTGCGCGGTCGCGACGTCGTGATGGTGCAGTTCCGCGACATCAGCGCGGAAGAAGCGGTGCGCCAGCAACTGCGCCGCTACGAAGCACGGCTGCGCGAGTTCATGCAGGACCTCGATGAAGGGATCGCGGTCGTGACGCCGCACGGCGGCGTGCAGTTCATCAGCGAGTCGGGCCGCCGCGTGCTCGGGCTCGCGCCGGACGAAGCGCTCGGCGAGGTGCTCGACTATTGCAGCGCGGCCGACCGCGACCGGCTCGTCGCGCAGCTGCGCGATGCGCCGTCCGCGTGCCCGTCCGAGCCGCAGCGTTACCGGATCGTGCGGCGCGACGGCTCGGCGTGTTGGCTGCGCATCCAGTGCCGGCAGGTCGAGATCGAAGGCGATCTCGACGGGCTGCTCGTGCAGTTTCGCGACGTGAGCGACGAAGTGGCGATCGAGGATGCGCGGCGCGCGCAAGCGCGGATGCTCGAATACGCGAGCCGCTACAACGCGATGGGCGAGATGGCGAGCGTGATCGCGCACGAGCTGAGCCAGCCGCTCGCGGCCGTGCGCAACTTCATCGAGGGCGCAGTGCAGCGGCTGAACGCGCGCGGGGCCGTCGACGACGCGATCTGGGGCCTGCGCAGCGCGGACCGGCAGGCCGAGCATGCGGCGCTGATCATCAAGAGCGTGCGCGAGTTCATCGTGAAGCGCGAGCCGGTCGTCGCGCTCGCCGATTTGCGCGAGATCCTCGCTGACGTCGCGTATTTCATCGAGCTGCGCGCGAAGGAGGCGGGCGTGACGGTGACGATCGTGCAGGCCGATGTGCCGCTGCCGATCCGCTGCGAGCGCGTGCTGATCGGGCAGGTGATGCTCAACCTCGCCTTCAACGCGATCGAGGCGTTCGCCGGCTGCGAGCGCGCACCGTGCATGCTGACGCTCGGCACCGCGAACGTCGACGGGCACGCCGAGCTGCGCGCGATCGACAACGGACCCGGTATCGCCGAAGGTGCGCACGATCGGCTGTTCGACGGCTTCTCGTCGTCGAAGGCCGGCGGCAACGGGATCGGGCTGTCGCTGTGCAAGAGCATCGTCACGCGCCACGGCGGGCGCATCGGCGCGAGCCCGGCCGAAGGCGGTGGGCTCGACTGCCGCGTGACGCTGCCGCTCGCCGGAGCGCACGCGTAGCCGCTGCGCTGCATCGCGTGCATCACATGCGTCACGGCAGGGCAGCGACGCGCGGCACACGGTCAGCGCCCCAGCGCCCGCGCGGTCTGGCCGCCGATCCCGAAGTCGGTGTTCGGGATGTCCTTGATCATCACGCGCGTTGCCTGCAACGGCGCATCGAGCACGTTCGCGGCAGCGTCGGACAGCGCGGCGATCAGCGCGCGTTTCTGCGCATCGGTGCGGCCGGCGATCAGGATCGCGACGATCACCGGCAGCGACGGCGGCGCGCCGTCGGCGGCCGTGCACCCGCCGAGGCCGATATGCGTCGCGGGCAATTCGGTGAGCAGCACGCGCACCGATCCGATCGGCGCGCTTGTCGCGTCGACGGTCGCGCTGCTGAGCCGCGCAATCAGCTCGGCCTTGCAGGCGTCGTCGTGGCCGGCCGGCAGGAAAACTTCGAGTGTGGGCATGGTCGTCCGTAAAGGTGAAGGTGACCGGTTCACCGTTGCGGATTCGGCGGTGAACCGGCGGCGGCTTACAGCAGGAAGCCGATCGCGCTGAGCGCTTCGGTCGAGTCGATCAGGCGCACGACCTTCTCCGCGATCCGCATCTCGCCGTCCGCATCGACACGCAGCTTGTGCGTGACATTGGCCGCGAACAGGGTCGCGACGCCACGCTTGTATGCGACGACAACCTGCGCGGATTTCAGCTCGACGGTGTCGGCGCTGCCGCTTTCCAGCGTGAAGCGCGACACGGTGCGCACCGTGCGCGCCGCGTCGGACGCCGACGCCGAATAGCCGGACAGCATCCGCTGCACGCGCTTCTCGCGCATGTCATGGTCGTCGAACACGTAGTTCAGCGTCGCCGCGAAGTCGGTCGCATCGGGATCGATCGGCACCACGTAATGGCCGGCCGGATCCCACAGGTCGAGCCATGCGCGATAGTCGCGACGGTCGAGCATCTCGGCTTCGCGCCACACGAATTCGACCGCGCGGGCGAAGGTCTGCTCGGAAAAAAGGGCGTTGCGGTCATCCATCACTGTTGCTCCATCATTTTTCGCCATTGCTGGTAGGCCTCGCGCATGCCCGTCTCGTCGGTGGCATGCGCGGTCTTTTCGCCGTTCGCGGCCGTCGTCTCGCGGTTCAGCCCGCGGTTCACGAGGATCGGCACGTCGGGGCCCGCATGCGCGCCGCGCTGTACGCGCTCCCAGGCTTCCGCGTCGTCGGGGCTGCCGAAGCCGAACGGGCCCTGGAAGTGCTCGTGGATGCGCAGCCGCTCGCGGTTCGCCTCGTCCGGGCCGCCGTCCATCGCGAGCGCGACGTGGCGGATCTCGGTCTCGTTCGCCGAGATCGGCCGCAGCACGCGGAAGAACGCCATCGATAGCGCGAGGTTCGGAAACAGGTTCAGGTTGAAGCCGACGCCCATCAGCGAGCGCACGATGCGGCGCACTTCGTCCGGCGCGTGGCGCTCGGCGAGCTTCGCCGCGAGCGGCGCGAAGCGCTCGGGCAGCGGCGCGCCGTCGTCTTCGTCGAGATCGATCAGTTCGGGCATGAGCACCGCGAGGCTGTGGCCGTTGCCCAGCGCGCGGCAAAACGCGTCCTCGCTCGTCATGAAGCTCGTGATCGCGGCGGCCGTCTCGTCGTCGATCGACTTCATCCACGACTTGTGCACGACGGGGAAGTGATAGAGGTCCGTCGTGTTCTCGAGCTGGATCTTCCAGTTGCCCTTGAACTTGAACTTGTGCTCGCCGTTCGCCTTGATTGGGTAGCCTGCACCCTGCTTCATGAACAGGTCGATCCACGGTTTCGCGCCGCCGAGGAAATCCTCGAGCGGTTCGATGGCGTCGTTGAAGCTCGCGAAGATCAGCCCCTGGTACACGCCGACGCGCAGCTTCACGAGCGGCAGGTCGCCCTTCTCGCACACGCCTTCGTAGCCGTCGCCATACGGCAGCGCGCGCAGCGTGCCGTCGAGCGAGTACGACCAGCTGTGATATGGGCACGTGAAGCCTTTCGCGTTGCCCTTGTGCGATTCGCACACGGTCGCGCCGCGATGGCGGCAGCGATTCTGCAGCACGTTGATCTCGCCGGTCTTGTCGCGCACGACGATCACTGGCTGGCGGCCGATCGTCGTCGTGATGAAGTCGCCCGGGTTCGGCAGCTCGCTTTCGTGCGCAACCCAGATCCAGGTGCGGTAGAAGATGCGGTCGAGCTCGGCTTCGAACAGCGCGGGATCGTGATACATCGCGGGTGCGATGCGGTCGGGCTGCGCGAAGCCGTGCAGCGCGCGGGTGTCGATCGTCTGGTAGGAAATGTCGCTCATCGTCGTCGTGGGGAAAGAGTCGCGAGGAAGTGCGGGTCCGGTCGGGCGGACCTCGCACGGATAGCGGGACCAGTTTCGTCGCCGCGTTTTCATCCGTCAAATTGATCTAAAAAAGGCGATCAAATAAGCGCGATGGATAATTAGATGGGCGACTCGCGGCACGGCATGCCCATGCATGCGATTCATGTTCATCATTTTTGGCGGGAATTTGACCGTATTCCGCTGCGCTCTTATCGTGATTCGGACGCAGTGAACAGATTCGATCGCGGACCTGCCGCCCGATGCGGGACAGGCAGGACAACTGAACTTATCCCCCAACACACCATGAACTCACCAGCGCCCCTGTCAGCGGTTTCGTTGCCCGTTTCCCGCAGCACGAGTTCGGTCCGACGCGCGGTCGCGACCGCCGTGCTCGGGCAGGCACTCGAATGGTACGACTTCTTCCTGTACGGGACGGCCGCCGCGCTGCTGTTCGGCAAGCTGTTCTTTCCGGTCGGCAGCGATCCGCTGACCGGCACGATCGCGGCGTTCGGCGGCTTCACGGTCGGCTTCGTCGCGCGTCCGATCGGCGGGCTGCTGTGCGGGCACATCGGCGATCGCTACGGGCGCAAGACCGTGATGATGCTGACGATGTTGACGATGGGCGCGGCGACGGTCGGTATGGGGCTGTTGCCGACCTATCGCGAGATCGGCGTCGCCGCGCCGGTCGCGCTGGTATTGCTCCGCGTGCTGCAGGGGCTCGCCGCCGGCGGCGAGTGGAGCGGCAGCATCCTGCTGATCCACGAGAACGCGCCGGTCGACCGGCGCGGTGCGCTCGCCGCATGGAGCCCGTGCGGCGCGGCGTTCGGCTTCGTGCTGTCGACTGCCGCGTTCCTGCTCGTGCAGCAGTTGCCGGCAGCCGACGTCGAGCGCTGGGGCTGGCGCATCCCGTTCCTCGCGAGCATCGTGCTCGTCGGGTTCGGCCTGTGGATGCGCCGCTCGATCGGCGAGAGCGCGGAATTCGCCGATGCGCGGTCGACACGGAAGTCCAGCGCGACGCCGCTCGTCGACGTGCTGCGCGAATGCCCGCGCGAAGTGCTGACCGTGTTCGGGCTGCGGTTCGGCGAAGGCGCGGTGTCGTACCTGTTCTTCGCGTTCTCGCTCGCGTACGGCAAGTTCATCGGTCTCGATGCATCGTGGCTACTGAGCGGGCTCGTGATCTCGATGCTGCTGATGATTCCCGTGACGCTGCTCGCGGGCCGCCTGACCGACCGGATCGGCCGCAAGCCCGTCTACTTGCTCGGCGCCGTCGCCGTAGTGCTGATCGCGTATCCGTACTTCACGTTGCTGCAGTCGGGCCGCTTCTCGCACGTGATCGTCGCCCTGCTCCTGGCCAACAGCATCGCGATCGGCATTCTCGAAGGCGCGCAGCCGGCGTTCATCAGCGAACTGCTGCCTGTGCACCTGCGGTTCTCGGGGCTCGGAATCGGTCGCGAGATCGCGTCGGTGCTCGGCGGCGGGCTGTCGCCGGCAATCGCGACCGCGCTGCTCGCGCACTACCGCAGCGCGACGCCGATCGTCATCTATCTCGTGCTGCTCGGCGCAATCACGGTCGTCGCAACCTGCATCGCACCGGAAACCCATCCGAAGGCGATGCGCGATGCTGCCCGATCGCGCTGACCGTCGCACCGTCTTTCCTCCATACCTTTCGCCTTTTCAGGACATCACCATGCAAGCTCATTCCGCCATCCGTGCCGTCGTGCCCGACGTGCCCGTGCCGCCGCAACCGGCCGACCGGTCACCTTTGCCTCTCGATACGGTGATCGCCGAGGTCGAACGCCGGCGCGACGAATTCGACCGGCTGTCGCACGTGCCGCGCGACGTGATCGCGATGATGAAACGCGCGGGTATCTTCCGCGCCGGCACGCCGGCGCGCTTCGGCGGCGACGCGCTGCCGCCGCACGTATTTCTCGCGATGCTCGAACGGATCGCGATCGCCGACGGTTCGGCCGCGTGGGTCGCGGCATTCGGCTCGGCCAACACGTATCTCGCCGCGCTGCCGCTCGACACGCAGCGCGCGATCTACGCGGACGGCCCCGACCAGGTGTTCGCGGGCGGGCTTTACCCGCTGCAGCCGGCCCGGCCCGCACCGGGCGGCTACCGCGTGACGGGCCGCTGGCGCTTCGCGAGCGGCTGCAAGGGGGCGGACTGGATCGGTGTCGGCATCGGCGGTGCGCCGGCCGACGGCGGCGCGCCGGGCAAGCCGTTCACGGCCGTGTTTCGCGCCGAGGACGTCGAGATCATCGAGAACTGGCACGTGGTCGGCATGCAGGGCACCGGCAGTCACGACCTGGCGCTGAACGACCGGTTCGTCGACGCAGCCTGGACGTTCGTGCGCGGCGGCGAGCCGACCGTCGACGAACCGCTGTACCGCTATCCGGCGGTCGCGTACCAGGCGCAAGTGCATGCGGCCGTGAACGTCGGCATCGCGCGCGCCGCGCTGGACCTGCTCACCGCGATGTCGGGCGCGACGAAGACGACCACCGGCGCGCCGCGCCTCGCCGATCGTCCGTATTACCGCGAAGGGCTTGCGAAGGCCGAGGCCGACTGGCGCAGTGCGCGGGCGTTTTTCTACGAGACGGCGGAAGCCGCGTGGGCGTCGCTGGCCGCTGGCCGGCCCGTATCGCCGCAGCAGGCGAACCTGCTGCGCCTGAGCGCGACGCATGCCGCGCAGGTGTGCGCGAAGGTCGTGATGCAGGCCTACCAGCTTGCCGGCACGGCCGCGATCTATCGCGAGAACCGGCTGCAGCAGCTGGTGCGCGATTCGATCGTGGTCACGCAGCACGCGTTTCTCGGCGAGGCGACCTACGACGGCTCCGGCGCCGTGTTTGCCGGCATCGTACCCGTTACGCCGTACCCGTGATCGGCACCACGCCGATTCTTCGCAGCAGGAGCACAAGATGAACGAAGCAACGATCCAATGCGACGTCCGCCAGGATTTTCGCGAGGCGATGTCGCGCCTGCCGGCCGGCGTCAATGTCGTCACCACCGACGGTGCGCACGGCCGCTGGGGCATCACCGCGAGCGCGGTCTGCTCGGTGACCGATATGCCTCCGACGATGCTGGTGTGCATCAACCGCGGCAGCCGCGCGCACGACATCATGCGCGGCAACGGGCGCGTCGCGATCAACCTGTTGCCGTCCGCGTGCCAGGAGGTCGCGAGGACGTTCGCCGGCATGACGCCGGCGCCGGGCGATACGCGCTTCGACGACACGCGCTGGCTGGACGGCAAAACCGGCGTGCCGGTGCTGGCCGATGCGAACGTCAGCCTCGAAGGGCGCATCATCGACAGCAAGTCGGTCGGTTCGCATTCGGTGATGTTCGTCGAGGTCGATCACATCGCGCTGCATGCGGCGGCCGACGGGCTGATCTACTTCGGCCGCGCGTTCCACCGGCTCGCGCATCCGCTGGCCGCGCGGGCGGGGTGACGGATGGAAGTCTGCCTGTTCCTGATCGTCGAGCATGGCGCCGATGCCGCCGCTGACGTGCCGCTGGCCGGCATCGGCGATGCCGTGGCGGCGTTGCGCGCCACGCCCGGGCTGGAGCGGCTGGTCGTCCATCGGCCCGTCGCATTGGCCGCCGACCGTGCCGACCCCGTGGCGCGGCCGCCATCGCCCGCATGCGTGCTGCAAGGCTATTTCGCCGAGCTCGACGCGCTCGAAGCGACGCTTGCGCCGACGGGCGCCGCATACGCCTGCATGGTGCGATGGCAGGCGGCAGCTTGGCGCGTCGCGCAGCAGGCGATGGCCGTGCGCCGGATTCAGGTGGCGGGCCCGGGTGTGGGCCCGGGCGCGCGAAGCTGTACCTTCCTCGTCAGCTATGAAGGCGAGGCCGAGGATCCGAACGCGTGGCTGTCGCACTACCTCGATCGTCATCCGCCGCTGATGGCGCAATTGCCGGGCATCCGCGCGATCGAGATCTACACGCGCGTCGATTACCGGAGCGCGCTGCCGGCGCCGCGCGCGCACGCGATGCAACGCAACAAGGTCGTGTTCGACGATGCCGATGCACTGGCGCACGCGCTGGCGTCGCCGGTCCGCCTGCTGATGCGCAGCGATTTCGATGCGCTGCCGCCGTTTTCGGGCGCGACGCCGCATTTCCCGATGGCGAGCGAAAGTTTTGAGATAACATCGGCCGAGTAGTCTGCGCCGCGTCGCGCGACCGCTTGCCGGTCGTGCCGACGCGCCCCCGCCGCGGCTTGCGAGCGCCATGACCAAATCCCATCCGGTCGTCACCGACCTCAACCTGTTGCGGGTGTTCCTCGCGATTTCGGAGCTGCGCAGCCTCACCGTGGCCGGCGAGCGGCTCGGGCTCACACAGCCGGCCGTCAGCCACGCGCTGCGGCGCTTGCGCAATCTCTTCGACGATCCGCTGTTCGTGCGCACGCCGGCCGGCATGGCGCCGACCGACGTGGCGCGCCAGCTGCACGGCCCGCTGACGCGGGCATTCGGAATCATCGATCTCGCGGTGCAACAGGTCGCGCATTTCGATCCGGCCACGGCCAGCCGCACGTTCCGCCTCTCGATGTCCGACATGTCGGAGTTCTATTTCCTGCCGCCGCTGCTCGCGAAGCTCGCGGAAGTCGCGCCGGGCATTCACGTCGAGATCGCGAGCGCGGCGGTCGAGGCGGTCGGCGCCGCGATGCGCAGCGGCGAGATCGATCTCGCGCTCGGCTATGTGCCCGACCCGGGCCTCGGCTGCGTGAGCGAGACGCTGTTCTCGGACGAGCATGTATGCATGGTTCGAGCGGGCCACCCGCTGCGCAAGCGCGCGCCGACGCAGGAAGACCTGACCGCGCTGCGCTACGTCTACGCGAGCAGCAATGCGACCGGCCACCGCATGGTCGAAAAGTGGCTCGACGAGCTGCACGTCGAGCGCACCGTCGTGCTGCGGTTGCCACATTTCATCGTCGCGCCGGAGATCGTTCAGCACACCGATCTGGCGATCATCTTTCCGCGCAGCGTCGCCGAGCGTTTCAATCGCGGTCGCGCGTTCCGGATCTTTCCGCTGCCGTTCGTGCTGCCGCCGATCGAGATCCAGATGCACACGCACGTGCAGTTCGCGGCGGACCCCGGCATCGCATGGCTGCGCGGTGTCATCCACGAGATGTTCCATCGGCCGGAAACCTGACGGCGAATTCTCGCCGCCCGCGTAATAATCCGCTTCACTGATTTAGAATGCGTTCACGCATCAATTGGACGAATAGTGGAGGCGGTCATGACATCGGTCGATCATCTCGATCTGAACCTGCTGCGCGTATTCCAGGCGATCGTCGAGGAGCGCAGCCTGACGAAGGCCGGCGAGCGGCTCGCGCTGTCGCAGCCGGCCGTCAGCTATTCGCTCGGCCGGTTGCGTACGCTGTTCGACGATCCGCTGTTCGTGCGCACGCGCGCGGGCATGCAGCCGACGCCGGTCGCGCTCGAACTCGCGGGCATCGTCGGCAAGGCGCTCGACATGGTGCGTGTGGCGCTGCGCTACGCTGAGCGCTTCGATCCGGCCACCAGCACGCGCACGTTCCGGCTGTCGCTGTCGGACGCGGGCGAGATGGCGTACCTGCCGGCGATCTGCCAGGCGCTGCGCGAGCGTGCACCGCGCGTGACGCTGAGCGTGCAGCCGCTGCCGGTGGAGGAGATCGAGGAAGCGTTGCGCGCGAGCCGGCTGGATTTCGCGATCGGCAACCTGCCGGAGCTGATGCCGCGCACTCGTCACCAGGTGCTGTTCGAGGAGACCTACGTTTGCATGACGGGCCGTCGGCGCGGGCTGCCAGGTGGCGCCGTGCTGAGCCTCGACCAGTTCGTGCGCGCCGCGCACGTCAACGTGAAATCGGTCGAGCACAGCCATCACGCGCTCGACGACGCATTGCGCGCGCAGGGCGTGGGCCGCAACATCGCGCTCGAAGTGCCGCATTTCGTCGCGCTGCCGAGCGTGCTGTCGGTCACCGATCTCTATGCGACGCTGCCGAAGCGGCTCGCGCAGATCCTGAACCGCGATAACGCGTTCCGGCTGTACGACCTGCCCGTCACGCTGCCGCCCGCGCCGGTGACGATGCACTGGCACGAGCATTTCCACGAAGACGAGGGCAACGCGTGGATGCGTGCGCTGCTCGCCGAGATAGTCGAGCGGTTCGACGCGTGACGGCTGCGCGGCGCGTGCGCGCCCGCATGTCGGTTCTTCCATGCATCAAGGCATCAGAGATCGAGGACGAGCACCGCCGATCGCGCACGCGACACGCAGCAGCAGATCACCGTATTGCTCGCACGCTCGGCCTTGCTGAGGCAGTGGTCGCGATGATCGGGCTCGCCGTCGAGCACCGGCACCATGCAGGTGCCGCATACGCCTTCGCCGCATGAGGTATCGACCTCGATGCCGATCCGCGCGAGTGCGTCGACGATCGACGTGTCGGGCGTGACGCGTACCGACTGCCCGCTGCGCTGCAGGCGCACTTCGAAGCCGTGTGCGGGGCCGGCGCCGGCATGGTCCGCACCGATGGCGGCCGGTTCGGCAGCGAAGCGTTCGAGATGAATCGAATCGTCGGGCAAGCGCGTCGCGGCTGCCGCGACGACTGCATCCATGAACGGCCCCGGGCCGCACGTATAGACGTGTGCGTGCGCATCGACCGATTCGACGCAGCGGCCCAGCTCGGCCGCGAGCGCATCGGGCTCGATGCCGTAGTGAAACGTCACGTGCGACGCGAACGGTTCGGCCGACAGTTCTTCGACGAATGCCGCGTGATCGCGGCTGCGCGCGAAGTAATGCAACCGGTAGCGCGCGCCGCGCTTGTGCAGCGCATAGGCCATCGACAGCAGCGGCGTGATGCCGATGCCGGCCGCGATCAGCACGTGCTCGCTTGCGTCATCCGTCAGACGAAACAGGTTGCGCGGCGCGCCGATCGACAGCTCGGCGCCGACGGTCACGTCGTCGTGCAGCGAACGCGAGCCGCCGCGCGACTGCGCTTCCTTCTTCACCGCGAACAGGAAGCTGCCGCGCTCGTCGGGGTTGCCGCACAGCGAGTACTGCCGCGTGATGCCGGACGGCGCGGTGACGTCGATATGGGCGCCTGGTTCGTATGCGTCGAACGGCTGGCCGTCGACGCGCGAAACCCGGAAACAGCGGATATCCTGCGCCGCGTCGATCAGCGCGTCGATCCGGACTTGGTGGCGGTTCGCTTGCATGGGTAAATCCGTGGGGGAGGAGGAACGCGGCGCGGCAGACACCGCGCCGTCATGCGATCGAGAATAGGGAGAGGCATCGCATAAATCAAATCGATTAAAAAGCGATGCCTGAATCAGTGAGATGGATGATGGCCAGGCGACCGATTGCGCTCGATGTTCAGCGGGCGGCGATCGCGTTGGCAGCCTCGGCCGCCTGCGGCGCGGCTGCCGATGCATGGCCGCGTTCGCGATCGAGGCTGCGGCGATAGTGCCGGCACCCGGCTGCCAGCAGCAGCGCGGCGAGCGTGGCCGCCGCTACGTTGACGATCGACATCGAATGGCCGACCGCGGCCGGCGCGCCGAATACGCGATCGGTAAACAGCGCGACCACGGTCGTGCCGATACCGAGCGCGATCAGGTTCGACACGAGCAGGAACAGCGCGGAGATCTGCGCACGCATCTGGTTCGGCGCGAGCGTCTGCATCGCGGCGGTCGACGTCGGCATCGGAAACGACGCGAAGAACATCGCGACGACGAGCATCGCGAGCGACGCCGGCAGGCTGTCGAGCTGCGTGAACAGCGTCGCGGGAATCGCCATGCATGCGGCACCGATCGCGCCGGCACGCATCGGCGCATCGGTGCGGCCGCGCCGCAGCAGCCAGTCGTTGAGCCAGCCGCCGCAGAACACGCCGGCCGTATTCGCGACGAGCAGCACGATGCCGAGCGTGTAGCCGGCTTCGACGGCCGTCATGCCGAAGCGGCGGATGTAGAACGCGGGCGTCCAGCTCAGCAGGCAGTACAGCGTCATCGCGTAGAACGAAAAGCCGAGGTAATGGCACGCGAAGGTTGTGCGATGCGTGCCGACGAAGCGCAGCGAGTCGCGCATGGACACGCGTCGCACGGCGCCCGAGCGATCCTGCGCGAGCCCCTTGCGCTGCGGGTCGCGCACGGTGGCCGCGAACAGCAGCGCGACGAGAATCCCCGGCAGCCCGACGATCAGGAACGTGACCTGCCACGCATGCACCTGCCCGACGACCGGCAGCGTGAACGCGCTCGCGTGCTTGAGCAGCGCGATCACGTAGCCGCCGATCAGGAACGCGACGCCGCCGCCGATGAACGAGCCGAGCGAATACACGGCGATCGCGCGGCCGAGCCTCTCCTTCGGGAAATAGTCGGCGAGCATCGAATACGCGCCGGGCGACAGCGCGGCCTCGCCGACGCCGACGCCCATCCGCGCGACGAACATCTGCACGAAGTGCTGGCTGAACCCGCAGGCGGCGGTCGCGACGCTCCACAGCGCGATGCCGAGCGAGATGATGCGCGGACGTGCGTAGCGGTCGGCGAGATACGCGACGGGCAACCCCATCACCGCGTAGAACAGCGAGAACGCGAACCCGTTGAGCAGGCTGAACTGCGTGTCGGTGAGATGCAGGTCGCGCTTGATCGGTTCGATCATCAGGACGAGCACCTGGCGATCGACGAACGAAAAGACATACGCGAGCATGCAGATGACGACGACATACCATTCGTACGTATAGCGCTTGCCGTCGGCAGCGCGGGCCGTGGGTGCAGACATGCGGATTCTCCAGGAGCGGGCGGTGGAAAAGCGCGGCGCCGGCCTCGCGGGCCGGGTGCCGTCGCGGCGCGAAAGCGTGCGGGTGACACGATTGGAGAGGCAGCGTAGTCGGCCAAATTCGGCCGCCATAGCCGGAGTGACAGCCGCGCCACACGGACATCTACCGACCCGGATAAAGAAAACACCGAGGCCGTGCGCACGGGGCGCCGCGCAGCGCGCGTGCGGCGGGGCGCGTGCGCATCATGCGGCACATCTATAAGCGTTATAGAGCGGATTGCGTCGACGTCCGAAATTGTCGTTCCTAGACTCGGCCCGTTTTTGATCGGCAGCGTTGGCCCTTCGCGGCGAATGCGCTTCACATCAAGCGGCGCGATGCCGACAGGCGCCGCAATCTCCACGGGACGACCAAGATGAACCATCCGAACGGGCGAGCCGACCGGCTTGCCGCACCGCTTGCCATGCTGGCTGCCGCGCTGCTTGCATGCGTATCGCTGCCGGCTGTCGCACAATCGAGCGTGACGCTCTACGGCCGCGTCGATACCGCGATCGAGTACGCGAACGCCGGGCCGAACCACGTTGCACGCATGGGCAGCGGCAACCTGTGGGCATCGCAGTGGGGATTGAAGGGTGTCGAGGACCTCGGCGGCGGCTACGCGACGATCTTCAAGCTCGAGGACGGCTTCAACGCGGCGAGTGGCGCATTGTCGAACAGCAGCGCGCTGTTCGGCCGCGAGGCCTGGGTCGGCATCACGGGGCCGTTCGGTGGCGTGCAGCTCGGCGAGCTCTACACGATCGTGCATACCACGCTCGTCACGTACAGCCTGCCCGGCCTCGGCGCGGGCCTCGCATGGGGCAACGCGACGAACAACTTCGTCGGACCCGCGTTCCTGCGCGTGCGCAACGCGATGCGCTACACGTCGCCGCGTTATGCGGGCTTCATGCTGCGCGCGATGGCCGCGCGCGGCACCAACGGCGCGGCCGGCCGGCCGGCATCGCTCGGCGACACGTACGGCGCGGGCCTCAACTACGTGCGCGGCGGGTTGTCGGTCGACGTCGACTACATGCAGCAGAAGTTCAGCCCGGTCGCCGCACCCGCGCTCGGCGACACGAGCCCGGCCGCGAACGGCAACTACACGGTCGGCGCGATCTCGTACGACTTCGACGTCGTGAAGGTCGCTGCGCTGTACATGCGGCATCGCGGCGGCCCGGATGTCGCGGCCGCGATCGACAGTCAGAGCGCGTATCCTCACAGCGACACGATGGAACTCAGCGCGACGGTGCCGATCGGGCACGCGTCGCTGCTGCTGAGCATCGGCCACTACCGGAAGGTGGCCGACAGCGATGGCAACGCCGATTCGTACGGCATCCGCTTCGACTATCCGTTGTCGAAACGCACGGTGCTGTACACGGGTGCCGCGATGGTGCGCAACGGCGCACATGCGCGCTTCGTCGTGAACGGCGCGGCGGGCGGCGGCGTCGCGGTCGCCAAGCCCGGCGCGACCGCCAGCTCGATCGTCGCGGGCATCCTCACGTCGTTCTGACCGCCGACGGCTGGCCCTGTCCGCCTGCGCCGCTACGCGCAGGCGGGTGGTTGCGGCGCGAGCCATGCATCGAACGGCGCCTGCCGGCCGATATCGAACAACTCCAGCAGCAGCGCACGCAGCCACCGATGGCCCGGGTCCGCATCGAAGCGCCGGTGCCAGTACGCATTGACCGCCCACTCGCCGGCACCGGCGATCTCGTACAGTGCGCACGGCTGCCGCGCGGCGAACGTGATCGCGATCGTTTCCGGCAGGATCAGCGCATAGTCGCCCTGTTCGAGCAACGCAGGCACCACCATGAAGTCGGGGAGCGCCGCACGCACGCGCGGCATCAGTCCGTGCCGCACGAGCAACTGCATCGACTGCGGATGCGTGGACACCGCGACGAAGCGCAGCGTGTCCGGCGCGTCGCCGTCGAGCACGAAATCGTCGGGCATCGCGACGCGCTGCGCGGTGCGGCGCGGCATCAGCAGCACGCAGCGCTCGTGCAGCAGCGCGGTGCGCTGGAAGTGGCTCGACGCGTCCGCGAAATGTCCGAGCGCGAAATCGATGCGGCCCGATTCGAGCGCGACGTTGAGCTGGCATTCGTCGACGTGCAGCGTCTCGATCACCGCGCCCGGTGCGCGCCGGTCGAATTCCGCGAGCAGCGTCGGCAGGAACGCGCTCGCCGCGAAGTCGCTCATGTGTAGCCGGAACACGCGCTGCGTGCTGTCTGGCACGAACCGCGAGCCTTCGTCGAGCACGTCTTGCAGGATCGCGAGGGCCTTGTCGACCGACACGGCGAGCCGTTGCGCGCGCGGCGTCGGCTCGACGCCGGTGCCGGTGCGCACGAACAGCGCGTCGCGAAACATCAGCCGCAACCGGCCGAGCGCGTAGCTGACCGACGGCTGCGTGACGCCGAGCCGCAACGCCGCACGGCCGACATGCCGCTCCGTATAGACCGCGCGAAACGTCTTCAGCAGATTCAGGTCGAGGTCCTGCACGCGCAGGCCGTCGGGCGCGTCCGCGTCGTGCGGCGCGGCTTCATGGCGGGCTGGCGGCCGGCCGGTGGCGGAATGCGTCATCGTGCTTGCCTCGCGGTGACGGAAGGTGCGTGGCCGTAACGCCGCGCGTAGGCCTTCGCGAAATGGCCGAAGCCATGAATGCCGTGCGCGAGCAGCACGTCGGTCACGCTGCGTGCGTCGCCGCGTTCCAGCGTGGCGTGCACCGCGGCCAGCCGGCGCTCGCGCACGTATGCGGCCGGCGTGGTGTTCAGGAACGCGCGAAATGCGTGCTGCAGCGTGCGCGGCGCGACGCCCGCGACGGCTGCCAGCGCGGTGAGCGCGAGCGGATCCCCCAGATGCGCGTCGACGTGGTCGCATGCGCGGCGCACGTGCGCCGGCAGCGGCGGCGTGCCGCGCGCCAGCGCAGCGCTGTACGAATGCGGCAGGTGCGTGAGCAGCAGCGACATCAGCCAAGCGGTGAGATCGGCGCCGAACGTCGTCGTCGACGCGCCGATGTGCGGCTGTGCGCCGAGCCGGCACAGGTATTCGAAGGTCGGCAGCACGAGCGCGACGCCCGTGCCGTTGCCGCCGGCGGCAAGATCGAACTGCAGCGGCCGCGTGAGCGTCGCGTGCAGCATGTCCCGCAGCTTGCGTTCGAGTGCGCCGCGTTCGAGTCGCAGCACCAGGTTGCGGCAATCGGGACTTGTGCACAGGCGGCTCGCGCGCGCCGGCGACGACACGGTCAGCTGGCCCGGGCCCGCCCGCGCGACGCCATCGCCGGCCCGCAGTTCGCACGCGCCCGACAGCGTCAGCCGGAACAGGAAATGATCGGCATCGTCGCCGAAATCGATGCGCGTTTCGCGGCCGTAGCAGAGTTCGAGCAGCGCGCCGTGATGCAGCGGCACCTCATACAGCTCCGCATGAAACGGATCGCGGCCGCGCGCGGCCATCCGGTGCGGCCCGAGCCGGTGCGCGACCGCGCGTTCGACTTCGTCGGGCGCATGCAGCGTGCCGAGCCGGTTCGGCGCATGTCGGGAGAGCGCGATATCCATATGGTGGCCTCGTATTGGATGCGTGAGCGCGGCGGCGTGCGTGTTGTTGCGATTGCGTTGCGCGAACGGGCGTGCCGTTGCGCGTTTCGAAGCGACGCGATATGCGCCACCGCGTAGTCTCGGAACCATTCACTCACCGGGAGACAACGATGAAGGTATGTGTACTGGGCGGAGGCCACGGCTGCCATGCGGCCGCGATCGACCTGTTTGAGAAGGGCCACGACGTGACGTGGTGGCGGCGCGACCGCGAACCGCATGCGCGGCTGCGCGAGCTCGGCGCGTTGCACGTGACCGACTATCGCGGCAAGCGCGCGGTGCCGCTCGGCGACGCGCCTGGCGCGATCCGCCTGACCGACGATCTCGCGGCCGCGCTGCGCGGCGCGCGGCTCGTCGTGGTGCCGCTGCCGGCCGTTTCGCACGACGCGCTCGCCGCGCAGGTCGCGCCGCTGCTCGAGGACGGCCAGGTCGTGTTCCTGCCGCCCGGCACGTTCGGCAGCTTCGTGTTCGCGCGCGCGGCGGCCGACGCCGGCAACCGTGCGCGCGTTGCGTATGCGGAGACGGGCACGCTGCCGTATCTGGTGCGCAAGCACGGCGAGAACGCGGTCGTGATCAGCGCGTATGCGACGCGCCTGCCGACCGGCGTGTTTCCTGCGAACGCGGCCGGCTGGGCGTTCGACGTGCTGCGCGCGGGCTATCCGCCGGTCGAGCCGGTCGAGGATGCGCTGTCGGGCGCGCTGATGAATGCGGGCCCGGTGATCCACCCGCCGCTGATCCTGATGAACGCCGGGCCGCTCGAACACTTCGACGCGTGGGACATCCACAACGAAGGCACGCAACAGTCGATCCGCCGCGTGACGAACGCGCTCGACGCAGAACGCATCGCCGTGCGCGAAGCACTCGGCTATCGCGCGCCGCATTTCCCGCTCGCGGACCACTATGCGACCGACGGCGACGAATGGATGTACGGGCGAGGCGCGCACGGCAAGCTGACCGACAGCGGCGACTGGCGCGAGAAGATCGATCTGTGCACGCATCGCTACATGCTCGAGGACACCCGGCTCGGGCTGTCGTTCATCGTGTCGTGCGGGCGTTGGGCGAACGTGCCGACGCCCGTTGCGCAGGGGCTGCTGAGCGTCGCGTCGGCGGTGACCGAGCGCGACCTGTATGCGCAAGGCCGTACGCTGGACGGGTTCGGCCTTGCCGCCCTGTCGCGCGATGCGATGCGCGCGCTGCTCGATGCGGGATACGCCGCATGACGCCCGCCACCGACGTGACGCGCGTGCACGTGCTCGGCGCCGGACGCATGGGGCAGGGGATAGCGCTCGTCTTCGCATTCGCGGGCCTCGACGTGACGCTGATCGACTTCAAGCCGCGCGACGCGCAAGGATGGCGTGTGTTCGAGGATCGCACGCGAGGCGAGATCCTGCGGCCGCTGCATGCGCAGGTCGCGCTCGGGCGTATCGACGACACGCACGCCAGGGCCGTGGTCGCGCGTATCGCACTGGTCGCGCAAGACGGCGCAGCAGACGCCGTGCGCGGCGCCGGCATCGTGTTCGAATCGCTGCCCGAAGTGCTCGATGCAAAGGTCGACGCGCTGCGCTGGCTGGGCGAGCATGTCGATGCGTGCGCAACGATTGCGTCGACGACGTCGACGTTCGTCGTCACCGAGCTGCAGCGCCATGTTGCACACCCTGAACGGATGCTGAACGCGCACTGGCTGAACCCGGCGTTGCTGATGCCGCTCGTCGAGATCAGCCGCAGCGGCGCGACCGATCAACGGGTCGTCGATGCACTGGCCGCGCTGCTCGAGCGCGTCGGGAAGAAGCCGGTGATCTGCGGGCCGGCGCCGGGCTACATCGTGCCGCGCATCCAGGCGCTCGCGATGAACGAGGCCGTGCGCATGGTGGAAGAGGGTGTCGCGAGCGCCGAGGACATCGACACCGCGATCCGCACCGGCTTCGGCCCGCGCTTCGCGGTGCTCGGGCTGCTCGAGTTCATCGACTGGGGCGGTTGCGACATCCTGTACTACGCGTCGACGTATCTCGCCGGCGAAATCGGCCCGCGCTTTGCGCCGGCCGACAGCGTCGTGCGCAACATGGAAGCCGGGCGCGACGGCGTGCGCACGGGGGCTGGCTTCCACGACTATGCGGACGTCGACGTCGCCGCGTACATGCGGCAGCGGCTTGGCGAGTTCGGGCGCTTGCTCGATCATCTGGGGCTGGCGCCGGTGTTCGACGGCGCGGGGCGGGCATCGGGCATGTAGCCGTCGCGGCAGGGCCGCGTGGGCGTCGGACGGTGCTGGCAGGGTGGGGATGCCTGCGCCGCACGACGCGCTGCTGCATCGGCCACGGCCGGCTGGCGCACGTGGCCCGACCTGCGTGCGGGCGCGCCGCACGCTCACGCCCCGTCGCCGTGCGAATCGCCAGCCCGCACGACGCGCGTCTCGCGCATCGCGCATAGCGTCACGACGGTCACGAGGCCGAGCGCAACGAGGAACAGCGACACAGGCCACGAAGCCTGGTAGCGCGCGAGCAGCGCGGTCGCGATCAACGGCGACATCCCGCCCGCGAAGATCGACGCGACTTCATGACCGAGCGCGACGCCCGAATAGCGCACCTCGGTGCTGAACAGCTCGCCGACCAGCGCGGGCAGCGTGCCGATCATCGCGCCGTGGCTCACCGCGGTTCCGACCGTCAGCGCGAGCCACACGAGCGGCGTCGCGCGCGTGTCGAGCAGCCAGAAGAACGGGAATGCACACGCGATGAGGCTCAGCGCGCCGATCAGGTACACGGGCTTGCGGCCGATCCGGTCGGACAGGCGGCCCCACGCGAGCATCGCGGCCATCTCGACGACCATCGCGATCATCACGCCGGTCAGCATCACGCCGTTCGGGATGCCGACATATCTGCCGTAGACGAGCGAGAACGCGAGGAAGATGTACGCGCCGCCGTTTTCGGCGACACGGAGCCCCATCGCGAGCAGGATTTCCTTCGGATGGCGGCGGAGGCATTCGACGACCGGTAAATGCGTGTGCGCGCCGCGCTTGCCGGCCTGCTCGTAGTCGCGGCTTTCCGGAAGGTGACGGCGGATATAGATGCCGATCGCGAAGATCGCGATGCTCGCGAGGAACGGCAGCCGCCAGCCCCAGGTGCGGAACGCGTCGTCGGGCAGTGCCTGTGCGGCGAGAAACGCGGCCGACGACAACACGAAGCCGCCGCCGACGCCGAGCTGGCTCCACGCCGCGTAGTAGCCGCGCTGCTCGGGCGGTGCGTTCTCGCTGATCATCAGCACACCGCCGCCCCATTCGCCGCCGGACGCGATGCCTTGCAACAGCCGCAGCACGACGAGCGCGGCCGGTGCCCACAGGCCGACCTGCGCGTAGGTCGGCAGCAAGCCGATCGCGAACGTCGACGCGCCCATGATCAGCAGCGTCCACACGAGTGACGCCTTGCGGCCGTAACGGTCGCCGACATGGCCGAACACGATCCCGCCGAGCGGCCGCGCGACGAAGCCGAGCGCGAACGCCGCGAACGCGGCGAGGCTGCCGGCGAGCGGCGACGCGCCCGGTGGAAAGAACACGTGGCCGAACACGAGCGCGGCGGCCGTTCCGTAGACAAAGAAGTCATACCATTCCATCGCGTTGCCGGCGACGGAGGCGATGACGATTCGGCGAAGCTGCCGGTCGGCGAGCGGCCGGGCGGCGCTCGGGGACTGCACGGTGTCGGTCGGGTACATGGCGGACTCTGAAGGGGGCGGGTGCGTGCCGTCTCTGGAACGCATGCGGCACTGCGGGCTAGTGTTGTCGGCACTGCCGCCCCGGTCAAATCCGCAGAAAAAGGGGAGTGTCATCACTCCCGCAAATGATGGTCGCGGCGCGCACGGCCGTGCCCGCGCGCGCCGGCGCCTGTTAACGCTCGATCTGCCGGTTCCAGCGCGTGTCCCACTGCGCGCGGCGCGCGTTGATCGCCGTCCAGTCCACCACCGTCACCTTGCGCACCAGATCGTCGACGTTGCCGAGGCTTTGCTGCATCGCGGCGGGCATCTTCGCGAGACGGTTGGTCGGGATCTGCTTGCCGGCCTCGGCCGCCTTCGTCTGCGCCGGCGCGGACAGCAGGAACTGCGCGAGCTTCTGGGCCAGTTGCGGATCCGGGTTGTTCGCGACCACGCACAGGTCGACGAGCAGCAGCACCGGGCCTTCCTTCGGGTTCGCATACGCGACCGGAATGCCCTTGTCCTGCAGGTCGCCGACGCCGGTCGGCGTCAGCGGGAACAGGCCGGCCTCGCCGGTCTGCACCATCTCGGAGATCTTCGCCGAGTTAGGGATGTACTCGACGACGTTCGGCCCGACCGTGCTCGCCCACTTGCTGAAGCCGGGCTCGACGTTCTGTTCGTTGCCGCCGAGCAGCCGGTTGATCGCGAGGAAGCCGTGCAGCCCGAAGGTACTGCTCGACGCCGACTGGAACACGACCTTGCCCTTGTATTTCGGATCGGCGAAATCCATCCACGACGTCGGCGGCGCCCAGCCTTTTTCCGCGAACAGTTTCCTGTTGTACGCGATGCCGGTCATCCCGAGCTGCACGCCCGCGCCGACGTCATCCTTCATCCGCGCGAACGGGTACAGCTCCTTCAGCACCGGCGAATCGTCGAGCTTCTGGCACACGCCGAGGCTGACCGCGCGCGCCATCACGCCGTCGTCGAGGAAGGCGACGTGGATCTGCGGCTTGTTGCGGTTCGCGAGCAGCTTCGCGAGCACGTCCGATGACGTGCCGGGTACCACGACGACCTTCACGTTGTTCGCCTTCTCGAAGTCAGGCAGCACCTGGCTCGTGTAGGCCTTTTCCATCGGCCCGCCGTTCATGCCGACGTAGATCGTCTTCGTTTGCGCGAACGCGGGCGCGCCGGCGCCTGCGATGCAGAGGGCGGCAGCCGCCGCGATCGTTCCGAGCAGTTTCATCGTTGGGTCTCCTCTTGACGGAAAGGGGCGGTCGGCATGGTTCGCGGAGCGAAGCGGCCGATCGAGAATGCATCGAGTGGCGTGGCGGTTTCGCCGGTCGTGACGAGATCGGCGAGCACCTCGCCGACGCCCGGCGCGAGCAGGAAGCCGCCGCCGGAAAAGCCGAACGCATGCAGCAGGTTCGGCGTGGTGCGGCTCGCGCCGATGATCGGGTTGTGGTCCGGCGTGCAGCCTTCGACGCCGCTCCACGTGCGGATCAGCAGCGCGTCGCGCAAGGCGGGCAGCAGCGCGCACGCATCGCGCATCACCGAGCGTGTCGTATCGACCGACGGCTGGCCGAACTCGCAGTCGCCCCTGCCGCGCCCGCCGCCGATCACGCAGTTGCCGCGCGCGACCTGCCGCGCGTACACGCCGCCGCCGTACACGCCGAGGTTGTGCGTGATGAACGGCGGCAGCGGTTCGGTCACCCACATGTTCGGATAGATCGGCTCCATCGGCACGGCTTCGCCGAAGCGTTCTGCGATCGCGTTCGCCCATGCGCCGGCCGAATTGATCAGCCACGTTGCGGTGCATACGCGGTCGCCGACATGAACGTGAAAGCGCGTGCCGTCGTGACGGACATCGTCGACCGGCGCGTGCTCGAATACGTCGGCGCCTGCCGCGCGGGCTGCACGCGCGAACGCGGGCGACACGACGCGCGGGTTCGCGTGTCCGTCGGTCGCGCACAGCGAGCCGCCGACCGCCGCGCGGCCGAGCCATGGATAGCGGCGACGGAACGCATCGCCGCGCATCACCTGCAGCGGCAGGCCGTGCTCGCCGGCGAGCGCCGCATAGGCGTCGAGTGCATCGAGATCGGCGTCGCTGCGCGCGAGGCGCAAATGGCCCGACACGACGAACTCGCCGTCGATGCCGATCAGCTCCGGCAGGCGATCCCAGATGCGGCGTGCGCGCAGCGCGAGCGGCAGCTGTTCGGCCGGGCGGCCCTGGCAGCGCACGCCGCCGTAGTTCACGCCGCTCGCCTGTGCGCCACAGTCGCGGCGCTCGAACAGGGCGACGCGCAAGCCGCGCCGCGTCAGCGCCAGCGCGGCCGATGCACCGACGAGCCCGCCGCCGACGATCGCGACGTCGTAGTGGCGAAGGTCACTCATCGCGCGCCTCGTCGGGAATCGCCGCGACATCGTCACCCGCGAGCGCGGCGGAGATCGGAAACGGCTTCACCGGCGGTTGCGCGCGCAACCGACCGACGTCCGCGAGCGAGCGGCCGGTTTCCGCGGCGAGCACGAGTGCGGTCGCGTCGCCGCACATGCGGCCCTGGCAGCGGCCCATCCCGGCGCGTGTCAGCGCCTTCAACCGATTCAGCTCGGTCGCTTCGCCGCCGCGAATGCAGCGTCGCAGCGTGCCCGCGTCGATTTCCTCGCAGCGGCACACGATCGTGTCGTCCGGGCAGCGCGCGGCGAGTGCGGCGGGCGGCGCGAACGCTGCTTCGAGGCCCGCGCGGAACGTGCCGAGCCGGGCGAGCGTGCGTTCCAGCATCGCCGCGTCGGGTTTGCCGGAACGCGCGGGCGACGGCGTCTCGATGCCCGCATCGTCGAGTAGCGCCAGTGCCGCGCGTCGCCCGGACGCCTCGGCCGCGTCGGCGCCTGCGATGCCGGCACCGTCGCCCGCGACGTAGATGCCGCGCACCGACGTGCGGCCGGCCGCGTCGCGTTCTGGCAGCCATGCGCGGTTGAGCGGATCGAAACGGAACCGGCAGCCGGCGAGATCCGCAAGCTGCGTTTCCGAACGCAGACCGAAGCCGAGGCCGAGCGCATCGCAGTCGAGCAGCCGCGGCGGCGCGTCACCGCCGGCCGCGCGCCAAGCGAGTCCCGTCACGTGCCGCTCGCCGAGCACGCGCTCGAGCGTGACGCCCGTTTCGATCGCGACGCCGTGCGCGCGCAGCCAGCCGATGTAGTAGAGCCCCTTCGCGAACGTGGACGGCATGCGCAGCAGCGCGGGAGCGGCCGCCGCCTGCTGGCGCAGCGGGCTCGTGTCGAGCACCGCCGCGACCTGCGCGCCGGCCTTCGCGTACTGGTAGGCGACGAGGTACAGCAATGGTCCCGTGCCCGCGAACACGATGCGGCTGCCGATCGCGCAGCCCTGTGCCTTCAGCGCGACCTGTGCGCCGCCGAGCGTGTAGACGCCGGCGAGCGTCCACCCCGGCACCGGCAGCATGCGATCGGTCGCACCGCTCGCGACGATCAGGTGCGAGAACGGCACGGTCGTCTCGCGGCCGTCCTGGAGTGCGTCGACGCGGCCCGCGCCGCACGCCCATGCGAGCGTGTCCGGCCGGTAATCGACGTGCGGCAGCAGCGCGGCCATGGTCCGGTGCACGGCATCGGCCTTCGCGGCCTCGAAGCCGTACAGCACGCGCTTGCCGCGCGCGAACGCACCGTCGGCCGGCGGCTGACGATAGATCTGTCCGCCCCAACGCGCGTTCTCGTCGATCACGACGGGGCGCAGCCCCGCGTCGACCAGCGCCTCGGCCGCGCGCACGCCGGCCGGTCCCGCGCCGACGATCACCGGTCGCAATGCGTCGTTCATGATGCATCTCCGGCTGCGGCGGGCTGCGCGCCGGTGAGAATCCGCATGCCGTCGGCGATCGGTGTCGAGCATGCGCGCACGCGTGTGCCGGCCTCGGTGCGCACCCAGCAGTCCTGGCACGCGCCGATCAGGCAGAAGCCCGCGCGCGGCTTGCCGCTGAATTCGCTCACGCGCACACGGCGCTGCGCGACGAGGATCGCGGTGAGCACGGTGTCGCCGGCGAGCGCGTGCGCGGGACGGCCGTCGAGCGTGAACGCGACGGCGGCGCGCTCGCATTCGGCGATGCGCACGAACTGCGCGCCGTCGTCCGCGATGCCGGTGGAACGGGAAACGGAAGTCGTCATCAGTGTTGGCCGATCAGGATGCGGTTCAGGCCGTACACGCGATCGAGCAGCAGCATCGCGCCGGCGGTGATGAAGATGACGAGCGCCGACACCGACGCCATCATCGGGTCGATCGATTCGGTCGCGTACATGTACATGCGCACCGGCAGCGTGACCGTCTGCGGCGACGTGACGAAGATCGACATCGTCAGTTCATCGAAGCTGTTGATGAACGCGAGCAGCCAGCCGCCGGTGATGCCGGGCACGATCATCGGCAGCGTGATGCGGCGGAACGTCGTCCACGGATCGGCGCCGAGCGAGCACGCAGCCTGTTCGACGCTGCGATCGAGGCCGGCGACGGATGCGAGCACGAGCCGCATCACGAACGGCGTGATGACGATCATGTGCGCGAGCACCAGCCACGCGAACGAGCCGGTCGCGCCGATCAGCGCGAAGAACCGCAGCAGCGCGATGCCGAGCACGAGGCCGGGGATCACGAGCGGCGACAGCAGCAGGCCGTTCAGGAACGCGCGGCCGGGAAACGCCGCACGGCCGATCGCGAGCCCGGCGGGCAACGCGATCGCGAGCGACAGCATCGCCGACGCGAACGCGAGCTTCACGCTGTTGGCAAATGCGGTGACGAAGTCCGGATAGTCGAGGATCGCGCGGAACCAGCGCAGCGACAGGCCGTGCGTCGGCAGCGTCAGTGTTTCGTCGGGCGTGAACGCGACGAGCACGACGATCACGAGCGGCGCGAGCACGAACAGGATCACGAGCGTGTGGAACGCCAGGGCGAACGGGCCGTTCTTTCTCATCGGGAAGCGCCTCCGAGGCTGCGCGCATAGCGGCGTTCGAGCACGCGGTAGTAAGTGAGCATCACGACGAGGTTCGCGACCAGCAGCAGCACCGCGATCGTCGCGCCCAGCGGCCAGTTCAGCGAGCCGAGGAATTCGTCGTAGACGGCGGTCGCGGCGACCTTCAACCGGCGTCCGCCGAGCAGGCCCGGAATCGCGAACGCGCTCGCCGACAGCCCGAACACCATCAGGCTGCCGGACAGCACGCCGGGCATCAGCTGCGGCACCACGATGCGACGCAGCGTCGTGAACGGCGACGCGCCGAGCGACAGCGCCGCGTGCTCGGTCTGCGGATCGAGCCGCTGCAGCGCGGTCCACACGGGGATCACCATGAACGGCAGCATCACGTGCACCAGCGCGATCACGATCGCGAACGTCGTGTATTCGAGCTTGTACGGCCCGAGACCGACGAGCCCGAGCGCCTGGTTCACGAGCCCGCTCGTGTTGAGCAGCATGCTCCAGCCGAACGCGCGCACGACGACCGACACGAGCAGCGGCGCGAGGATCGCGAGCAGGAACAGCGAGCGCCACGGGTCGCGCATTTTCGACAGCACGTACGCTTCGGGCGTGCCGATCGCGACGCAGATCGCGGTGGTCAGCGCGGCGATGCCGAACGTGCGCGCGAAGATCGTGTGGAAGTACGACGAGCCGAGCACCTCCGCGTAGTTGCCGAACTGGAACGCGGCGATCGGGCCCGTGGCCGGATCGTAGCGGTAGAACGTGAGCGCGAAGGTCATCGCGAGCGGCACGAGCACGAGCGCGGCGAAGAGCAGGAACGCGGGCGCGCACATCAGCCACAGCGGCGCATGGGCGCGCCATGACGCACGCAGCGTGCGGCCACTGGTGGCGCGGAGCGGCGCCGCATCGACCGACGCAGCGGCTCCGGCCGATTGCGCGAGCGCGGCCGGCGTGCCGTCGGTCGGGAGCGGTCGGGCAGGTTGTCCCATTCAGGCCTCCCGCCGCATCACGCGCACCGCATCGCTGTGCCAGTCGACGCCGACCGGCGCACCTTCCGCGAGCGGCTCCGCGCCTTCGTTCTGGCAACACACGAGCACTTCTCCGAGCGCGCTGTCGACGCGGTACAGCCACTGGCTGCCGAGGAAGAAGCGGCTCGTGACCGTCGCGGCGAAACGGCCCGCGCCCGGCGCGCACAGTCGCAGTTTTTCAGGGCGGATGCACACCGACACGGCGTCGCCGATGCGCACGTCGCGCTCACGCGCCGGCAGGTGCGCGGTGCGGCCCGTCTCCGCGAGATCGTGGCCGAGGTCGATGCGGATTGCGTCGCCGTCGTGCGCGACGACGGTGCCGGGCAGCAGGTTCGCCTTGCCGATGAACTGCGACACGAAGTGGTTCTCCGGGCGCTCGTACGCGCGGTACGGCGTATCGGTCTGCGTGATGCGGCCGGCTTCCATCACGACCACGCGATCGCTGATCGACAGCGCTTCCGATTGATCGTGCGTGACCATGATCGTCGTCGTGCCGATCTTGCGCTGGATGGCGCGCAGTTCGAACTGCATCTCTTCGCGCAGCTTCGCGTCGAGGTTCGACATCGGCTCGTCGAGCAGCAGCACCGGCGGTTCGATCACGACCGCACGCGCGATCGCGACACGCTGCCGCTGGCCGCCGGACAGCTCGCGCGGAAAGCGGTGCGCGAGCGCATCGAGACGCACGAGCGCGAGCGCCGCGCGGATGCGCTCGGCGCGCTCCGCCTTGTCGACGCCGCGCATGTCGAGGCCGAAGCCGACGTTTTCCGCGACGCTCATGTGGGGAAACAGCGCATAGCTCTGGAACACGATGCCGAGCCCGCGGCGGTTCGGCTTCATGTGCGTGATGTCCTGACCGTCGAGCGCGATGCGGCCGCGCGTGACGTCGACGAAGCCGGCGATCATCTGCAGCGTCGTGGTCTTGCCGCAGCCCGACGGCCCGAGCAGCGACACGAATTCGCCTTGTTCGACCGACAGGTTGACGTCGGCGACGGCGGTGAGCTCGCCGAACGATTTCGTCAGATCCGTAAGCGTGAGAAACGACATGGGGAGCTCCGGGTTCGCACACCGGATGGCCGGTGCGTCATTGACGCGGACTCTAGCCAGCCATATTGGGGAGCGTCAATTTCGAATTCTGCTCAGCGGGATGAATTTCTGAAAAATTCCGGTTGGCGGAATACTTTTGGACATGGAAGAAAAATCGTTCCGTTGAATGAAGGCTGGCCAGGGGGTGAAAAGCACGCGTCAATCCCGTGCACACCCGGATGCCCGACGCATTTCGGCGGCACGACAATGGCGTCTGGCATATTCCGTTCAATGAAATCATCGAGGAGAACTCGCATGCAGGAACCGCATTCGCGCGGAACGTCGCGTGCCGCACGCATGCCGTCCCCGGACGAGGACGCCGCTGCCGATGCCGCCGATGCGGCCGGCGCGCCGGGCACCGGCATGCTGCAGCGCGCGTTCGCGATCCTGCGCGCGCTGGCCGGCATGCAGCAGGACGGCGTGCGCGTCACGCACCTCGCGAGGGCCGTCGGCCTCACGCAAGGCACGGCGCACCGGATCCTGCAATCGCTGATCGCGGAAGGGATGGTCGAACAGGACGAGCAGTCGAAGCTGTACCGGTTGAGTGTCGACTTCTTCGCGCTCGCCGCGCTGGCCGGCAACCCGAGCAGCATGCGTACGCTGTGCCGGCCCGCGCTGCTGCGGCTGTGCGCGAGTCTCGGCGAGACGATCTTCCTGCTCGTGAAGAGCGGCTTCGACGCCGTGTGTCTCGATCTGTGCGAAGGGCCGTTCCCGATCCGCTCGTTTACCGGCGACATCGGCGGGCGCATCGCGCTCGGCGTCGGGCAGGGCAGCCTCGCGATCCTCGCGTTCCTGCCGGAAGCCGAGCGCGAGGAAGTGATCCGCTTCAACGTGCCGCGCATTCGCGGCTACGGCGTGCTCGACGAGGTGTACCTGCGCACCGAGATCGAACGCGTGCGCCAGCTCGGCTATGCAGGGCGCAACAGCGGCGTGCTCGACGGGATGGCCGGCGTCGCGGTGCCGATCCTCGACCGCACCGGTTATCCGGTCGGTGCGCTGAGCGTCGGCACGCTGGCGTCGCGCCTCGGTGACGACCGGATGCCGATGGTCGTCGAACTGCTGCGGCGCCAGGCCGACGCGATCGGCCCGCGCACGAACCCGTTCGATGCCGCATTGCGGCGGCCGATGCACGGGCTATCCGGGAAAACCGCGTAGCCGCCGCATAGCCGCATCACGCGTCGCCGTTTCGTCAGCTTGCTTGCACGCGCCATTCACGTCTGAGCAAAGTGCGCCACGTCACGCGGGCCTCAAGGCTTTCTGTTTGCTTGCAGGCGCGCGCTTTTCCCGCCCACCTCCGCTTCATTCGTCTCCATTCGATTTTCAACTGCCGGCCAGTTGAACATTTCATTTCTTGATGCGATTGCGGCTGGATACCATCCAGCCACTGTCCATACAAGCCGACCGGCGCGTATGGCCAGCATCGAGAAAACACAACACAACATCGACAAGACGGTTTGGAGAGGAGAAGACGGAGATGGTGCGAACGATGGGCAGGAAGACGGGCGTCGCGTGCATGAGCGCGGCCATTGCGATGATGTTCGCCGGCGCCGCGCATGCGCAGTCGACGGTGACGCTGTACGGGATCGTCGACGCCGGCGTGACCTACACGAACAACGCGAAGGGCCATGCGCTGTGGCAGTTCACGGGCGGCAACGAATCGGGCCCGCGCTGGGGCTTGATCGGCACCGAGGATCTCGGCGGCGGCCTGAAGGCGAACTTCCGGCTCGAGAACGGCTTCAACGTCGCGAACGGCGCGCTCGGGCAGGGCGGCCGGATGTTCGGCCGCTCGGCATGGGTCGGCCTGAGCGGCGCGAGCTGGGGTGCGGTGACGCTCGGCCGCCAGTACAACTCGACGCAGGACATCCTCGGTTCGCTGCAGATGAGCAGTTTCCTCGCGCAGTACTCGACGCATCCGTTCGACAACGACGACATCAACAACATGTTCCGCACCAACAACGCGGTCAAGTACGTGTCGCCGACGATCGCGGGCCTGCAGGCGAATTTGATGGTCGGGTTTTCGAACTCGACGGGCTTCTCGAACGACAACACGTGGAGCGCGGGCGTCACGTATGCGAACGGGCCGCTGAACGCGGGTGCCGCCTATGCGCGCGTGAACCATCCGGCGGCCAGCGCGACGGGCGCCGTCGCGTCCGACAACTATTACCCGGGCTCGGCGTCGGTGTTCGGCGCCGGCCTGTCGAACGCGGTGCGCCAGCAGATCTGGGGCGCGGGCGGCAGCTATGCGATCGGGCAGGCGACGCTCGGGCTGCTGTACACGGGCTCGAACTTCGGCCAGGCGACGGGCGGCGCGCTGCGTTTCAGCAATTACGAAGGCAGCGTGCGCTACCTGATCACGCCCGCGTTGATGGCCGCGGCCGGCTACACGTATACGAAGGTCGCGCGCGGTGGCGACGACGGTCACTACCAGCAGGTGTCGGCCGGCGTTCAGTACCTGCTGTCCAAGCGCACCGACGTGTACGTGAACGGCTTCTACCAGAAGGCGTCGTCGGGTGTGGGCCATGCGTGGATCGACGGCACCGACGGCCCGTCGTCGACGACGTCGCAGGTGGCGGCGGTGGTCGGCATCCGCCAGAAGTTCTGATGCCCTGACGCGTTCGCGCGTCTTCCGGAGGAGACATAGATGAAATTCAAACTATTGCTGGCGGCGTTGCCGTTCGTCGGGATGTACACCGGCGGCTCGATCGCCGAGGTGCGGCCGCTGCTGTTCGGCCTGCCGTTCCTGCTCGTATGGAACCTGATCTGGATGGCGGCGACCGCCGCGATCCTCGCGATCCTGTTCCACCTCGACGAGCGCGGCGAGGGCCACAAGGCCCGCGACGGCCGCACGGGAGACGCGCGATGAACGCATCGATCCTCATCATCGCGGCGTTCGCCGTGTTCGCGCTCGCGATCGGCGTGATGGCACGGCGCGGCCGCAAGCTCACGCTCGAACAGTGGGCGGTCGGCGGGCGCGGCTTCGGCTCGCTGCTCACGTTCCTGCTGATGGCCGGCGAGGCGTTCTCGACGTTCTCGTTCCTCGGCGCGAGCGGCTGGACCTACAGCAAGGGCGTGCCTGCGTTCTACATCCTGTCGTACGGCTGCCTCGCGTTCGTGATCGGCTACTGGATGCTGCCCGCGGTGTGGCGCTACGCGAAGGAACGCGGGCTCGTGTCGTTCGCCGATTACTTCGCGTCGAAGTACGACAGCCGCGCGATCGGCGTACTGGTGTCGGTGGTGGCCGTGTTCGCCATGGTGTCGCTCCTGATGATCCAGCTGCGTGGCCTCGGCGTGATCGTGTCGGAGATGTCGTACGGGCTGATTCCGCAATCGGCCGCGATCTGGATCGCCGCGTCGCTGATGGCGGTCTACATGGTCGTGTCGGGCATTCACGGCTCCGCGAGCATCGCGATCTTCAAGGACGTGCTGATCCTCGCGATCGCGATCTTCCTCGGCCTGTACCTGCCGATGCACTATTACGGCGGGCTCGGCGAGATGTTCGCGAAGATCGACGCCGCGCATCCCGAACTGCTGCGCATGCCCGAGCACGGCTTCAACCTGAGCTGGTACAACTCGACGATCCTGCTCACGTCGCTCGGCTATTACCTGTATCCGCACGGCTTCACCGCGATCTACGTCGCGAAGGACGAACGCGCGCTGCGCCGCAACGTGATCCTGATGCCGCTGTACCAGGTGCTGATCGCGTTCCTGTTCCTCGTCGGCTTCGCGGCCGTGATGACCGTGCACGGGCTCGAAGGCGCGCAGACCGACCTCGCGCTGCTGCGCCTCGTGAAGCAGACGTTCCCCGCGTGGTTCGTCGGCATCGTCGGCGGCACGGGCCTGCTGACCGCGCTGGTGCCGGGCTCGCTGATCATGCTGAACGCATCGACGACGATCGCGCGCAACATCTACCGCGATGGCTTCGCGCCGAATGCGACCGATCGCGAGGTGACGAGCGTCGCGCGAATCGCGCTGCCGATCTTCACGCTGGTCGTCGTCTACTTCGTGCTGCGCGGCGGTGCCACCTTCGTCACGCTCGCGATCTTCTCGTCGAGCCTGCTCACCCAGCTCGTGCCGATGCTCGCGTCGAGCTTCCTGAAGCGGCCGTTCGGCACGCGGGAAGGGGCATTCGCCGGGATCGTCGCCGGTGCGATCGTAATCGCGATGACGAACTACTACGGCGTGACGCTCGCCTCGCTGTTCCCCGGCGCATCGAGCACGTTGACGTCGATCAACCCCGGGCTGGTCGCGCTCGCCGTGAACGCCGTCGTGTTCATCGCGATCAGCGCGGCGCAGCGCAAGCTGAAGGCGCGAGTGGCGGCACCCGTCCGCTCCGCATGACGTCACGATCGACATGCCGCCGTCGAGCCGCCGGGCAGCCGCCCGGCGGTTTTTCCGTTCGGCGGCCCCCTAACCATTTCGCATTCCAACAGGACACCAGGCGATGACGACCGAGGACAAAGCCGACGACCGGCGCGAAGCAATCGATACGCTGATCGCGAACGGCTGCGTGATCACGATGGACCCGCAGCGGCGCGTGATCGAGAACGGCGCGGTTGCCGTGAAGGGCGATCGCATCGTCGCCGTTGGCGACACCACTGGGTTGCAGGCGCGTTTCCGCGCCGCGCGCACGATCGACGCGCGCCGCAAGGCCGTGCTGCCGGGCCTGATCGATTCGCATGCGCACGCCGGCCACGCGATGCTGCGCACGATCGGCGGCGCGGACGGCGACGCGTGGTCGGCCGCGGCCGAGACGATCTATACGCGCGCGTCGGACGAGGCGTTCTGGGAAACCGAATCACACCTCGCGGCGCTCGAACGGCTGAAGGCCGGCGTGACGACGGGCGTGTCGCTGCTCGGCGGCGGCAACTCGATCATGCGCGTCGACGATCCCGTCTACGCGCGGCGCCATTGCGATGCGGTCGTGCGTACCGGCACGCGCTCGATCGTGGCGGTTGGCCCGTCGCGCCCACCCGCGCCGCGCGCGTACACGCGCCACGGGCCTGACGGCAGCGAGACGCGCGACGTCGATTTCGACACGATGTACGACGTGTGCGAGCGCATCGTCGACGCATGCCATGGCGATGCCGGCGGCCGGATCCGGATCGCGCTCACGCTGCCGGTGTACGGTCCCGAGCACGACCCCGAAGTCGCGCGGTACGAGCGCGACTTCCGCGACCAGGCGGCGCGCTACGGCGCGCTGGCGCGCGCACGCGGCCTGACGTTCACGCAGGACGGGCATCGCGCGGGCACGCTCGCGTTCGCGCATCGCGAACTCGGGCTGCTCGGTCCGACGGCGTTCATGTCGCACAGCATCGACCTGACCGACGACGACATCGCGGCGTGCGTGGAAACCGGCACCGCGATCGTCCACAATCCGAGCGCGATCATGTCGATCATCGGCCGCTGCCCGGTGCCCGAGCTGATCGATGCGGGGGTGACCGTCGCGATCGCGTCCGACGGCGCGGCGCCAGATCGCGGGTACGACATGTTCCGACACATGTGGCAGTGCATGCACTACCATCGCCGCCACTTCCGCGACCCGGACGTGCTGCCGCACGGCAAGGTGCTGGAGATGGTGACGATCGACGCGGCGAAGGCGCTGTCGCTCGATCGCGAAATCGGTTCGCTCGAAGCCGGCAAACTCGCCGACGTCATCCTCGTCGATCTGTTCCGCCCGCACATGATGCCGATGAACATGCCCGTGTATCGCGTGACGTGTTTCGCGAACGCGGCCGACGTGTGCATGACGATGGTCGGAGGACGCGTGCTGATGGACGATCGCCGTGTGTTGTCGGTCGACGAGAACGAGATTCTCGAGCGCGTGACGACGGTCGCGGAGACGATGATCGCGCGCAGCGGGTTGCGGCACCTGCTCGACGAGCCGAAGACGCTGTGGGGGCGCAGTCGCTACTGAACGCCGCCGTGGCGGCAGTGGTTTGCGCGGTGCAATGACGGCGAGGTCGGCCCGGTTCGGGCCGGGTTTTTTTCTGGTTTCGCCGCCGACGGACATGCTAGGATTTCCGTCAAACAACTCCGGAGACTGCTATGCCGTTCATCTGCGAAAACGTTGAATGCCGCGCCGTGCTGGCTCGCGGTCAGGTCAAGCCCAGTCGCGAAGAAGCGGGGTGGTGTTTCTACTGCCCGGACTGCAAGGCCAGGAACGAGTTGACGATTGCCGGCGTGCCGGACGGTCCTGTCGAGTGGCATCAGCCGGAGAGAGCCAGTCCCCCGCACAAGGTCGTCGCGACGGCGCGCCCGCTGGAAGACGGCGGGTTCGCAGCCCAGCTGCGCGTTCAGCGGGCGCTCGCCGTGAAAGGAACCTACGCGGCCGAAGAGCGCTGGGAGCAGCTCGGCGTATTCCCCGACGCACAGGAGGCCGTCGCGCACGCGAAGTCCTTCGCGATGGACCTGCTGGCACGGGCGGCCTAGGCGCGAGCGGCCCGCCGGACGATCCACATTTTGCCGGCAACGACACCGGGCCGCGGCTCGGGTGTCGTGCCGCGCCGGCAGGCCCGACACCGGTCGGGCCGGTCACATCACGCGACCGCCACATCTCGAAGACGGAATTGCGCGACGGCATCGCTCAGTCGTGCGCTCTGATCCTCGAGCGACAGCGCCGCGGCGGCTGCTTCTTCCACCAGCGCGGCATTGCGCTGCATCGTCTGCTCCATCTGGATGACCGCGGCATTCACCTGCTCGATGCCGGCCGATTGCTCGTCGAATGCGATGCTCGTTTCGCCCATGATCGCATTCACGCGCTCGACCGCGGCGACGAGATCGTTCATCGCCGAGCCGGCGAGTGCGACGAGGCCGCTGCCGTCTTCGACGCGCTGCGCCGAGTGGCCGATGAGTTCGCGAATCTCCTTCGCCGCCGACGCGCAGCGCTGCGCGAGCCCGCGCACCTCGGTTGCCACCACGGCGAAGCCACGCCCCTGTTCGCCCGCGCGTGCCGCTTCGACCGCGGCATTCAACGCAAGGATGTTCGTCTGGAATGCGATGCTTTCGATCACGCCGACGATGCCGGAGATCCGCGTGGAGCTGTGCGAGATCGCCGACATCGTTTCGACGACGCGCTGCATCGCGTCGCCGCCTTTCGATGCGATGCCGGCCGCGCCTTGCGCGTAAGTGCGCGCATCGCGCGCGTTGTCCGCGTTCTGCCGGACGGTCGCCGTCAGCTGTTCCACGCTCGCCGCCGCCTGCTGCAGCGACACGGCCTGCTGCTCCGTGCGCGCGGACAGGTCGACGTTGCCGCTCGCGATCGTGCGGACGTCGCCGACGATCGTCTCCGTGCTCGAGCGCACCTGATTCACGGTTTCGACGAGGCCGTCCTGCATCCGCTTCAATGCATTCAGCAAATACGCCATTTCGTTTTCGCCGGGAATGACGACCGTGCCGGTCAGGTCGCCTTTCGAAATCCTGTCGAAATGCGCGACGGCGAGATGGATCGGCGCGATGATCGCCGTCGCGAGCACGCGCTGCGCCAGGAAGCCGACGATCAGCGCGAACAGGGCGACCGCCACCATGGCCCACACGATCCGGTGGAAGCGCTCGCCGGCTGCATCGTAGCGCGCCTTCTGGCGGGCGACCTGGAACGATTCGAGCGCGTCGATCGCTTCCTGGTAGGCGGTGAAGAGTGCCGGCGGCGCGGTGCGGTGCGTGTCGAGGAAGTCGAATGCGTTGTCGTGATCGAGTTGCGACATCGCCTTCAGGAACACCTGGTCGAGCAGCGTGCGACGGCGATTGCGCAGTGTGTCGAACAGCGCTTGCTCGTCGGCGTCGCGCGTGTGCAGGCGCGTGTACGCGTCCAGTTCGTCGTCGCTCTGCTTGAGGAGCGTGTGCAGTTGCGCGATTTCCGCCTTCGCGGGCTGGCCGGCGCTGATGATCTGCGCGACGTCGCTCACGCGTTCGCGCAGCACGAGCATGCGCTCCGAGCTGGTTTTCAGGTGCAGCAGCGACGCGGTGTCGTCGCGGTACATCGCTTCGAGCGAGCCGTTGCCCGCGTAGAGGGCGGCGATGCACGCGCCGACGACCAGCACGAGCAGCGCCGTATAGCCGGCGATGGTCGCGACGAGTCCGCCGCGGATGGTGAGTTTTCGCATGACGTTCCCTTGCCGGCGGCCCGACGGGCGGCCGACGGCGGATGTGGATTCCGGATCACGAACGACGACGGCGCGCCGCGTCGAAATGCGGGGCGCCAGGGTTGCGAACGGGTTAACGGCAGGCGCGGCGCGGAGGTTTTATCTGCACGCGACGCGAATCTGGACGAATGCGACAGAAGGGCGGCGGTGGAGGGCGGATACGTTGCCGTGGTGAACGGCGTGCCGACGGCCGAGGCACGCATCGCCACCGCGAAGCGACGCGCACTCGCCGTTGGCGATCGCGAGCGGGCGGGAGGCGCCGGGCATGGCCGTCGTGCGTTCGCCGTCGGCCGTTGCGGTCATCGCGGGGCATCGTTCGCGCCACATGTCGATCGCGCGGTGGTCGTCAGACGATCGAGCGGCGCAATTGCACAGGCGGCTGGTCAAAGAGAACTTCGCGGACCGGTTGCCGAAAGCAGGAACGGGGCATCGCGCTCGCGCGCGACGCCCCTTCGCATCGGCAGGCGGCCGCAGCCGGTCGCATCCGTCAGTTGTAGATATCGAACGAGAAATACTTCTTCGCGATTCGCTGATACGTGCCGTCCTGAATCAGGCTCGCGAGCGCCTGGTTGATCTGCGTGCGCAGCGCGTCGTCATCCTTGCGTACGCCGATCGCGGAGCCGACGCCGAGCGTCTTCGGATCGTGCAATGGCGGCCCCGCGAATTCGAAGTTCGCCCCCTTCGCCGTCTTCAGGAAGCCGAGATCGGCCTGCACCGACGATTGCAGCGACGCGTCGAGGCGGCCCGCAATCAAATCCTGATAGACGAGATCCTGCGTCTGGTACGTGCGCACGATTACGCCCTTCGGTTCCCAGTACGTGCGCGCATAGGTTTCCTGCGTCGACCCCTGCTCGACGCCGACGCTCTTGCCGGCCAGCGACCCGGCCGTCGGTTGCAGGTTCGAGCCGCGTCGCGCGACGAGGCGCGGCGGCACGTTGTTGATCTTGTCGGTGAACGCGATCTGAGCGAGGCGCTTCTCGGTCACGCTCATCGACGACAGCACGCCGTCGAATTTGCGCGCCTTCAGCGCGGGGATCATCCCGTCGAAGGCGTTTTCGACCCACACGCAGCGCACCTTCATGCGTTCGCAGATCGCGTTGCCGAGATCGATGTCGAAGCCGACGAGCTTGCCGTCCGGTGCGAGCGATTCGAACGGCGCGTAGCTGGGATCGACGCCGAGGCGCAGGACGGCCGGGTCTTTCGCGGCGGCGGCGCCTGCCGTCAGCGCAAGCGCGACGGCGATGACGAGCTTTTTCATGATTGTCTCCATGATCGATTGATGTCGTGTGCGGTGAAGCGAATGTGCGGCCGGTGGGCGTGACGGCCCGCGCCCGGCCATGCGCGGGCGGCTGGACGAGCGCCGGCGGATGCCGGCGATCGTCCGGATCGGGGAATCCGGTGGCTCGGTGTCAGTGCGCCGCGCTGGCGATGCACGCCATGCTGCGCCGGTAGCCGTCGGGAGAGAACGCGGCGTTCAACGCGGCCATCAATGCGATCACGCCGACATGCAGCCACCACGCGATCGCGAAGCCGCCGCCCGCGTCGCGCAGCCAGCCGATCAGCCAGGGGCTCGCGGCGACGATCAGGAAGCCGATGCCCTGCACGAACGCGGCGAGCGCGCCCGCGAGCCGCGCATCGGGCAAGTGGTCGAGCGTGACGATCAGGCTCATCGAGAAGAATCCGCCGAGCCCGACGCCGACGCTCGCGACCGACAGCCACGGCGCGAGCGCAGGCACCGTCGCGAAGCCGACGAAGCCGACCGCCTGCAACGCGAGCGTGAGCCACAGCACGGGGCGGCGATCGTGCGAGCGTTTCGCGAGCAGCGGCATCGCGAGCGCGCCTGCCGCCTGGAACAGCGCCATCCAAGCGAGCAGGTTGCCGCTCGCCTGCGAGCTCATGCCGACGCTGTGATAGAACGCGGGCAGCCACGCGACGAGGCTTGCGTAGCCGCTGTTGCTGAGGCCGAAGAACAGCGCGAGTTGCCATGCGCGCGGAATCCGGGCGAACGCGGTGACGGGCGCCGATACCGTCGCGGCATGCACCGCGTCGCGCGGCGCCTTCGCGCGCCATAGCGCGAGCGTCACGAGCGCGGGCACGGCCCAGACGGCGAGCGACAGATGCCAGCCGCCGTGCGCGGCGAGCCACGGGCTCGCGACCGCGCCGAATGCGCCGCCGCCGACGAGCGCCGCCGAATAGAGCCCCATCGCGAGCGGCAGCCGGTCGGCGAACCAGCGCTTGGCGAGGCCCGGCGCGAGCGACTGGACCACCGCGACGCCCGCGCCCGCGACGACCGCCGTGACGACCAGCCCGGTGCTGTTTCCGGTCCACAGCCGCGCGATGCAGCCCGCGGCGATCAGCGCCAGCGCGGTGGCGAGCGCGCGCTGCTCGCCGACGTGTCGTGCAAGCCCGACGCCGACGCCGGCGACGACGCCCATCAGCACGAACGGCAGCGTGGTCAGCAGCGCGGCCGCGCGGAAACCGAGGCCCGTGTCGGCACGCACGATGTCGAGCACGGGGCCGAATGCGGTCAGGAACGGACGCAGGTTGAGGCCGGCGAGCACCAGCAACGCGAGTGCGCCGCAGGATACGGAGGCCGCGTGCGGGCGGGAAACGGCGTGTGCGGTGCCGGGGTCGGTCATCGGAATGCTCCAGGGGCCAGTGGCCTTGTGATGCGATGCCGAAAGGGTAAAGGCGTGCTTACCCAGGTGAAAATTAAATATTCGACTGGGTGTCAGTGCGGAATGTGATGGCGGGGCGCGGCGTGACGGGGCCCGATGGGCGACGCCGTCGGGGCGGGCGGCGTGGCCGTTTCGGGCGCGGCGCCGGGTGCGAATCCGGGAGCGGCTCCGGGCGCAGATTCGACACGCTAGGCGGCCGGCACGTGCGGTCCGTCGTCCCGTTCGCGGGCCTTTTCACGCGCGGCGACGAGTGTCCGGATGCGCGCACGATCGGCCGGCGTCGCCGGCGTGAAGATCACGAGACTCAGGTCCGGGCGGCCGGTCACCGAGAACGCCGAGTATTCGAGCGCGATCCGGCCGGCTCGCGGGTGACGAATCTCCTTCGTCCCTTCGTCATGCGAATGAATGTCGTGGTCGCGCCACATCGCGTCGAACTCGGCGCTCGTCGCGCGCATCTCGTCGACGAACGTCTGCACGGCCTGCGTCGCCCCGCCGCGCGCGATGTCGGCGCGAAACGCGCCCACCGCGAACCGCGCGACGCGTTCCCAGTTCTGCTGCGCGTAGCGCACCCCGGCATCGACGAAGATCAGCCGCAGGATGTTGCGCGCGGGCGGCAGCAGCGTCGCATAGTCGGTCAGCGTCGCGGCGGCCGCGTCGTTCCACGCGACGACGTCCCACGTCGCCGTGCGCACGATCGCGGGGCTGGCGTCGAGCGAATCGAGCACGTGCTGCAGGCGCGGCGTGACATCGCTGCTCGCGTGATACCGCACCTCGGGCGGATGGCCGAGGCCGATCAGGAACAGATGCTCGCGTTCGGCGTCGTTGAGCAGCAGCGCGCGGGCGAGCCGGTCGAGCACGTCGGCCGACGGCGCGCCGCCGCGGCCCTGTTCGAGCCACGTGTACCACGCGGCGCTCACGTGCGCGCGCTGCGCGACTTCCTCGCGCCGCAGGCCCGGCGTGCGGCGGCGCGCGACGGGCAGCCCGAGCGCGGCCGGATCGAGTTTCTCGCGGCGGTCCCGAAGGTACGCGCCGAGCAGGTTGTCGGATGCGTCAGCCATAGCCTGTTAGTTCGTTTACCGGTAAACCGTCACGTCTTCACCGCGCGCGACGGTCGACAGATAGTAAGCCTCTCGTTCATTCGGAGGTGTCGAAATGCGTGTCTTTGTTACGGGAGCGTCGGGCTTCGTCGGCTCCGCGGTCGTTGCCGAACTCGTGGCCGCCGGGCATGCGGTGCTCGGTCTCGCGCGGTCCGACGCGGCCGCCGCGGCGGTCGCGGCCGCGGGCGCCGATGTCCATCGCGGGTCGCTGGAGGATCTCGACAGCCTGACGCGCGGTGCCGAGGCCGTCGACGCGGTGATCCACACGGGATTCAATCACGACTTCTCGCGCTTCGCGGAAAACTGCGAGCTCGACCGCCGCGCGATCGAGACGATCGGTGCGGTGCTCGCGGGGTCGGCGCGGCCGCTGGTCGTCACGTCGGGCCTCGCGCTCGTCGCACCCGGCCGCGCGGCGACGGAGGACGATCCACATGTGCCGGTGTCGGCGACCTATCCGCGCGCGTCGGAAGCGACGGCGGCGGCGCTGGACGCGCGCGGCGTATGCGCGTCGGTCGTGCGCCTGCCGCCGTCCGTGCACGGCGACGGCGATCATGGCTTCGTGCCGCGCCTGATCGCGTTCGCGAGGGAGAAGGGCGCCTCGGCGTATCTCGGCGACGGCGGCAACCGCTGGCCGGCCGTGCATCGGCTCGATGCGGCGCGCGTGTACCGGCTCGCGGTCGAACGCGGCGCGCCCGGCGCGCGCTATCACGCGGTCGACGATACGGGCGTGCCGTTCCGCGAGATCGCGGAGGTGATCGGCCGCCGGCTGAACGTGCCGGTCGTGTCGAAATCGGCCGCGCAAGCCGGCGAGCACTTCGGCTGGTTCGCGATGTTCGCTGGAATGGATGCGCCCGCAACGAGCGAGCGCACGCGGGCGTCGCTCGACTGGGCGCCGGTGCAGCCGCGGTTGCTGGCCGACATCGACCGGCCGCGGTACTTCGAGACCTGATGCGCGAATGCGCGAGGCGTGCCGTCGTTTCCGACCGGCACGCCCGGCGGCGCAACGTTCAGACGGTCACGACGATCCTGCCGACCTGCGCGCCGGCTTCCATGCACCGACGGGCCTGGGTGATGTCGTCGAACGCGAACGGCCCTCTTCGCACACGGTTCGACGCCGGGGCGCCGCGCGCAACGCACGCAGCGCACGCAACGTACGCAACGTACGCAACGCAAGCGCGAACCGGACGCGCGGGATGCAGCGGATGCGCGCCCGCCGGTCGCGCCTCATTCGACCGGATGCAGGTCCTGCAGCAGCGTCGGCACGAGCTCCGACACGGTCGGGTGAATGTGCATCGCGCGGCTGATCGTCGTGTACGGCGCGCCGGCGGCCATCACGTCCAGCAACCCGTGCACGACTTCGTCGCCCGTCACGCCGAGGATCGACGCGCCGAGGATCGCGTGGTTGTCCGCGTCGACGATCACCTTCATGAAGCCCTGGCTCTCGCCTTTTTCGACCGCGCGGCCGACCCGCGTCATCGGCCGCGTGCCCACCAGCAGCCGGCGGCCGGTCTGCCTCGCTTCCGCGAGCGTCATGCCGACGCGGCCGAGCGGCGGGTCGATGTACATCGCGTACGCGGTGATGCGGTCGGACACCTTGCGCGGATCGTCGTCGAGCAGGTTGGCCGCGACGATTTCATAGTCGTTGTACGCGGTGTGCGTGAATGCGCCGCGTCCGTTGCAGTCGCCGAGCGCCCAGATGCCGGGCACATTGGTGCGCAGCTGGTCGTCGACCGTGATGTAGCCGCGCGCGTCGACCGCGACGCCTGCCTGCTCGAGCCCGAGATCGTCGGTGTTCGGCACGCGGCCGACCGCGAGCAGCAGGTGCGAGCCCGCGACCTCGCGGCGGCCGCCCGTGCAGTCGAGGACGACCACGACGCCGTCGCCGTCGCGCCGCGCGGTCAGGCAGTTCGCATCGAGCTGCACGTCGATGCCTTCGTTCGCGAGAATCTCGTGCACGGCCTGCGAGACGTCCTCGTCCTCGCGACGGATCAGGCGCGACCCTTTCTCGACGATCGTGACCTGCGCGCCGAAGCGGCGGTACATCTGACCGAATTCGAGCCCGACGTAGCTGCCGCCGACGATCACGAGATGCTCGGGCAGGAAGTCGACGTCCATCATCGTCGAGTTGGTCAGGTACGGCACCGAGTCGAGGCCCGGCATCGGCGGGATTTGCGCGCGCCCGCCGACGTTGATGAAGATGCGGCCGGCTTCGAGCACTTCGTCGCCGACGCGTACCGCGTTCGCCCGCTCGAATCGGGCATGACCCTGAAACACGGTGGTGTTGTCGAGCCCCCGCACCCATTGCTCGACGCCGTGGTTCGAGCGGCCGGAAATCTGGTCCTTGCGCGCCTTCACGGCCTTCATGTCGACGCTGACGGTGCCGACCGACACGCCGTATTCGGCCGCACGACGCGCAAGCTGCGCCGCGTACGCGCTCGCGATCAGCGTCTTGGTCGGAATGCAGCCGGTGTTCACGCAGGTGCCGCCGAAGCGGCCGCGCTCGACGACCGCGACTTTCATGCCGGCGCCCGCGAGCCGCGCGGCGAGCGGTGGACCGGCCTGGCCCGTGCCGATGACGATCGCGTCGAAGTGTTGCGTCATGACGTCCTCCTGCGCTGGTTCAACGTGGGAACGGTGGCGCGCAAGACGCATGCCGCGTCGGCGCGCGCCCGAACGGCGACGAGCGCTTATGGTAGACCGGTTGGCGGGGGGAGGCGAGTTGCGTCGATGCAAGCGGCGGAGCCTCGTTCGCCCACGGTTTTTCAGTCCTTGCGCCGCCATTGGCCGAACGTCACCGGCCGGTGCGCATCGGCGCGCATGACGGTGACTTCGTCGGGCTTGTCGTCGAGCGGAAACGATTCGGTGTAGATCTCGCTGGAGAACAGCCAGCCGTGGGTGCGCGGGTCGTAGCGGAACGTCACGTAGTCGCTCCAGTGCTGCCCGCACGCGACGAAGTTCTGCACGGTGAAATAGCGGCCTTTCACCGAGAGGCCGCTGTCGGCGGCGTCTTCGGGATCGAACGGATCGCACTGGCCGCCTTCGTTCGCGCGCAGGACCACGTGGTCGTTGCGCGCGGCGAGCCGGTACGCGTGATCGGGCCGCTCCTCGAAGATCAGCAGCGGGCGGGGCGACGGCTGCCCGCGCGAATCGGCCGCGCGATGCACGACGACGAGAAAACTGCGCCGTCCGTCGCCGAGGTCCGGCCCTTCCTGCGCGACGAACGGCTGGTAGCCGGACGGCAGTTGCGTCGCGATGGATTGCGGCAGGCCGTCGGCCCGTGCGCCGGACGACAGCGCGGCGAGCAGCGCAAGGAGGGCACGGTGCGCGGTCGTGCCCATCACAGATCCCGCCCGAGAAACTCGGTGCCGGGCACCGGATTGAACGCAACGGGCGGTGCCGGCGTGAAGTCGAGCGAACCATACAGTTGCCTTGCGGCGACGAATTCCGGCAGCACGTCGAGACACATCCGCGCATAACCGGCCGCCTTCGCGTCGCACAGCCGCCGCTCGACGAGCTGGCGGCCGACGTTCAGCCCGCGCGCCTCGGGACGCACGTATACGCGCTTCATCTCGCACGTCGTCGCGTCGATTTCGCGAAACGCCGCGCAGCCGACCACGCGCCCGGCGCGCCACGCGAGCAGCAATTGCCCGCGCGGCGCCGCGTATTTGCCCGGCAGCGCGGCGAGTTCCGGCTCATAGTCCTGGAACGCGAGGCTGACCGTGGGGCTCGCGATGTACTCGCGGAAAATCGCTTCGACGACGGCGGCATCGTCGGGATAGCGGGCGGCGCGAATCTCGATCATGGGGGCGTGGCGCGATGGCGGGAGCGGCATCCAGCATAGCAGTGCGCGGATGCTTCCGGCGGCCCGCGAAGCGTGCCAGAATCGTCGACTTCACCGTTGGGAATCGACACGCAGGCGCCGGCGCTTCGGCGTCGCTGATCAAGGAGACTTCGATGACTGCATCGGCTGCTGTACTCGCCATTCTGGCCGCGCTGTGGCTTGGCGCGATGATTCCGGGCCCGAGTTTCGTGCTGGTCGCCCGCAATTCGATCGGGCTGTCGCGCCGCGACGGGCTGGCGACCGCGCTCGGCATGGGCGTCGGCGGGATCGCGTTCGGCGGCGTCGCGCTGGCCGGGCTCTACACGCTGCTGCAGGCCGTCGAATGGCTGTACGTGGGACTCAAGCTGGCGGGCGGCGCCTACCTGATCTACATGGCGTCGAAGATCTGGCGCGGCGCCGACAGGCCGATCGCGATGGAAGATGCGCAGGCCGTCGTCGCCGGCAGCGCGCGCAAGTCGTTCTGGATCGGCCTCACGACCCAGCTCAGCAACCCGAAGACGGCAATCTGGTACGGCAGCATCTTCGCGGCGCTGTTGCCGCAGCATCCGCCGCTCTGGTGCTACCTGGCGCTGCCGCCGCTCGTGTTCGGCGTCGAATTCGGCTGGTACACGATCGTCGCGCTGTGCTTCTCGACCCGCCGGCCGCGCGAACTCTACCTGCGCGCGAAGAAGTGGGTCGACCGCGTCGCGGCCGGCGCGATCACGCTGCTCGGCCTGCGGCTGATCCTGAACGCGCCGAAGGCGGGGATCTGACGGCAGGCGGTGTCGCCGGGGGGCGCGCCGCCGTTGCATTCCTGACAGGCATGCCGCCACGGCCGCTCATTCCGGCACATGGCGTGGCGGGCGCAGCCCCGGCCCCGACTCACCGCGCCCTGCGCGCGCCAAGCGCGCGTCACACCGCCGGAAATCGTTCGAGCAGCGCCGCGAACCGCGCGTCATCCGGAAACGCCGTCACTTCATACCGCACCGGCCGGTGCGCGGTGGCCGTCATCAGGTCGCCGCATGCGTCCCGCAGCGCGGCCATCGGCACGTGGGCCGACTGCCGCGTCGCTTCACGATAGAGCACGACGATATCCGTCTCGGGCAGCAGCGTCGGCACGCCGTCGCTCCACACGCCGACGCTGAACAGCTCGCCGTTCTGCCGCCGGTACACGGTGTACGACGCCACGAAGACGTCGGTGCCGTCCCGCTTGTGCAGATCGTCCAGCAGCGTCCGCTGATCCTGATAGTCGCCCGCGAGTTCGTCCACGCGCAGCGCGTGCAGCTTGGCTTCCAGCCCTGCCGGGACGAAATTCCGCCACGCGGCGCCGTCCCAGCGCAGCATCAGCGGCGGCAGCGGACGCGGCTGCGCGCGCGCCTGTTCCGCGAGTTCGACCATCGTCGCGAGCCCGGCCGCGTTGCGGTCGCCGGTGAGCAGCAGCACGGCCCGGTTCGGCGCCATCACCACCGGCGCGCCGGAGATCGGCTGGCGGTGCAGCAAGTCGGTCAGCAGGAGCCGCGCCGCGTCGTAGTAGTCGCCGAACTGCGAAACGAACACGCCGTCGCGCAACGCGGCCCACGGCGCCGACGACGCACCGCGCAGGTTGTCGATCGCGATGTCGCATGCGTCGTCGAAGCTGACGCCCCATTCGGCGAGCCGCGCGCTCGTCAGCCGCGCGACGCTGAATTCGCCGTCGTACGCGATGCCGATCTCGAGGTTCTCGCACAGCGTCCGGAACGCGACTTCCGACGCGGCGGGCTGTCCGGCGAGCTGCAGCGCGACCGTGCCGCGCTCGGTCGCGCTGCGGATCACGGGGCGCAGCCGTGCGCGGACGTCCGCGAAGTTCGCCGGAATCTCGTGCTGCATCATCGCGCTCGCCTGGCGCTGCAGCGTCGCTTCGCGCTCGGCCGGCTTCGCGTCCGCATAGTCGCGGAACAGGTTGTGCAGGTTGATGATGTTCGACGGGACATCCGCTTGCACGAGACGGCCCTTGTCGTCCTCGTGAAGCCACTCGCGCGTGTCGCCGGTCGCGCGCAGCGCGGCGATCAGGCGGTCGGCGAAGTCCTGCCGGCTAGGCGGTTTGCTGAAGCGCTCGCGCAGGCGCGCGACGAAGTCGGAAAGCATCGTGAGCGGTCGGGCAGGCCCGTCTGTTATCAGTCGTTGTCATGGGCAGCGGCGCCGGTCTCCCGGGGCGCCGCCTGCGTCCCGCGGATATCGGCCGGATATCCATGGTGCGGGCGGCCCGCGCGCCGGCTGCAGGGCGGCGCGGGCCCGCATCGGGCACGAATCGGGTGCGAATCGCGCGGCGGGTGTCGCGATGGTACCGCACGTCCGTGACGGAATCGTATGCGGGCGAACAGGATGTCTGGCGTGAACCGGCGCCCGCCGGGGCTTCGGAAGGCGTCCGGATGCGTGGCCGGCGCCGCACCGGCGCACCGGGAAACCCCGGCGATCGGCCTGCGAGCCTTGTGCTGCGGGCGTTCGCGCCGGTTGCGCGGCGTACCGGGCCGAGCCGCTTCCGCGATTCTGGCGGTCGACCTCCCGACGACGTGTAAACTGCTGCCTTTTTTGACGGTTTGCAGCATGGTGCAAGCACCCCCGCGCCCGGCACTGAGCGGCCCGACGCTCGTCCGGCTGCTCGCGCGCCTGACCGATGCCGACGTCGCGGAATCCCGGCTGACGCTGTCGGACCGCCTGAGCCAGTGGCTCGGCTGGACCGACGCGATCACGCTGTCGTCCGCGCTGAATGCGAGCCCGCCCGGCGTCGCGGCCGGCGTGCGTGGTTACGACGCGGAGCGTGACTGCGCGCGCGTGCGCCACGACCTCGCGCAGGCGATCACGGCCGCCCTCCGCCCGCGCACGCGGCGGCGTCCCGGCGAGTTGCCGCCGCCGTCCGCCGACACGGCCGACTTCGCGGATTTCCGCCAGAGCTGTCTGTCGCTCCAGCAGGAAATGGAGACCGCGATCGGACAGTTGCGCGGCCGCTTGCGGGTCGCGGTCGCCGCGCGCTCGTCCGGGATGGCGCGGCTCGCGACGCTCGACGCGATCATGGAGCGCGTGCTCGGCGCGCGCGAGCGCAGCCTGCTGTCCGCCGTGCCCGCGCTGCTCGGTACGCGCTTCGAGCGGCTGCGCGACGCGGAACGGCAGGCACTGGCCGACGCGCAAGCGGCGGCCGATGCCGAGGGCGACGCCCCGCCCGCCGCGGCGATCGTGCCCGGCACGTGGCTCGACACGTTCCGCAACGAGATGCAAAGCATCCTGCTCGCCGAACTCGAAGTCCGGTTTCAAACGGTAGACGGGCTGCTCGCGGCCCTTCGTACCTGCTAATCCCTACGCTATGTCCAGAATTCGTCTTGATCTCGTTGTCTTCATCGCCGGTCTGCTCGCAGTGTGCTGGATCGGCATCGGCTATGTCGCGTCGAACCCGCTCGCGACGGCCGTCACGCTGCTGATCGGCGCGTGCTACGTCGCCGGTGCGTGGGAACTGCGGCGCTACCGGCAGGCCACCGCCACGCTGTCGCGCGCGGTGGCCGGCCTGACCGAACCCCCGGCGAAGCTCGACACGTGGCTCGATACGCTGCCCCCGGGCCTGCGCGGTGCCGTGCGGGCACGCGTCGAAGGTGCGCGCGTCGCGCTGCCGGGCCCGTCGCTCACGCCGTATCTGGTCGGCCTGCTCGTGCTGCTCGGCATGCTCGGCACGCTGCTCGGGATGGTCGTGACGCTGAAGGGCACGGGCGCCGCGCTCGAAAGCGCGACCGACCTCGACGCGATCCGGGCCTCGCTGATCGCGCCGGTGAAGGGTCTCGGCTTCGCGTTCGGCACGTCGATCGCGGGTGTCGCGACGTCCGCGATGCTCGGGCTGCTGTCCGCGCTCGTGCGCCGCGAACGGCTCGACGCGGGCCAGCAGCTCGACGCGAAGATCGCGACGACGCTGCGCGTGCATTCGTCCGCGCACCAGCGCGACGAATCGTTCCGGCTGCTGCAGCGCCAGGCCGACGTGATGCCGGCGCTGGTCGACCGGTTGCAGACGATGATGACGACGCTCGAGGCGCGCAGCGTCGCGCTGCACGATCGCCAGATCGAAAGTCAGCAGACGTTCTTCGATCGGACCGAGCGCGCGTATGCCGGCCTGGCATCGAACGTCGGCGACGCACTGAAGGAAAGCGCCGCCGAGAGCGCGCGCGTGGCCGGGGCCGCGCTGCAGCCGGTCGTCGCGGCGACGATGACGGGGCTTGCGCAGGAGATGGCCGCGCTGCGCGACACCGTGACGAGCGCCGTGCAGCGTCAGCTCGACGGGCTGACCGACGGTTTCGAGAAGACCACCGGGAACGTGACGGCCGTGTGGAACCGCGCGCTCGACGAGCAGCGCCGCGCGGGCGATGCAGTCGCGCAGCAGTTGCAAACGACGCTCGGCCAGTTCACGGACACCTTCGCGCAGCGTTCGACGGACCTGCTCGACGGCGTCGCGACGCGCCTCGAATCGACCGAAAGCCGGCTGTCCGACGCGTGGCGCGATGCGCTCGCGCGCCAGGAACAGGTCGGCGAGACGCTGGCCGGCCAGCATGCGCACGCGCTCGGCGAAGCCGCCGCGACGTTCGAGCGGCATTCGAGCGCGGCGCTCGCCGCGATGCGCGAGTCGCATGCGGGGCTGCAAACGCAACTGGCCGCGCGTGACGAGGAACGCCTGTCTGCGTGGAATGCGTCGCTGGCCGCGATGGCAGCGAAGCTCGGCGACGAATGGCAGCGCGCGGGCGTGCATAGTGCAGGCCGCCAGCAGGAAATCTGCGATGCGCTGGCGCAAACGACGCGCGATCTCACCGCGCAAGCGTCCACGTTCGAACAACGCTCGGCCGACCTGCTGTCGACGATTCGCGAATCGCACACGGGCCTGCAAACGCAACTGGCCGCGCGCGACGAAGAACGTCTGGCGGCATGGAGCGATTCGCTGGCCGCGATGGCAGCGAAGCTCGGCGACGAATGGCAGCGCGCCGGCGTGCACAGCGCAGGCCGTCAGCAGGAAATCTGCGACGCGCTTGCACAAACCACACGCGATCTCACCGCGCAAGCGTCCACGTTCGAACAACGCTCGGCCGACCTGCTGTCGACGATTCGCGAATCGCACACGGGGCTGCAAACGCAACTGGCCGCGCGCGACGAAGCACGTCTGGCGGCATGGAACGATTCGCTGGCCGCGATGGCAGCGAAGCTCGGCGACGAATGGCAGCGTGCGGGCGTGCACAGCGCGGGCCGTCAGCAGGAAATCTGTGATGCGCTCGCACAAACGACGCGCGATCTCACGGCACAAGCGTCGACGTTCGAACGACGCTCGACCGACCTGCTGTCGACGATTCGCGAATCGCACACGGGCCTGCAAACGCAACTGGCCGCGCGCGACGAAGCACGTCTGGCGGCATGGAACGATTCGCTGGCCGCGATGGCAGCGAAGCTCGGCGACGAATGGCAGCGTGCGGGCGTGCACAGCGCAGGCCGTCAGCAGGAAATCTGCGACGCGCTTGCACAAACCACACGCGATCTGACCGCGCAAGCGTCCACGTTCGAACAACGCTCGACCGACCTGCTGTCGACGATTCGCGAATCGCACGCGAGCTTGCAAACGCAGCTGGCCGCACGCGACGAAGCACGCCTGTCCGCATGGAACGACTCGTTGGCCGTGATGGCCGCCACGCTGCGCGACGAATGGGCGCAGACGAGCGCACAGGCCGCGGCGCGCCAGCAGGACATCTGCGACACGCTGACCCGCACCGCGAACGACATCACCGCCCAGGCGCAGGTGCACGCGAGCGACACGATCAACGAAATTTCGCGCCTCGTGCAGGCCGCGTCGGAAGCGCCGAAGGCCGCGGCCGACGTCGTCGCCGAACTGCGCCAGCGCCTGTCCGACAGCATGGTGCGCGACACCGCGATGCTCGACGAGCGCAGCCGCCTGCTCGCGACGCTCGAGACGCTGCTCGGCGCGGTCAACCACGCGTCGACCGAACAGCGCACCGCGATCGACGCGCTCGTCAGCACGTCGGCCGACCTGCTCGACCGCGTCGGCGCGCGCTTCAACGACACCGTCGATGCCGAAACGCGCAAGCTCGATTCGGTGGCCGCACAGGTCACGGCGGGAGCGGTCGAGGTCGCGAGCCTCGGCGATGCGTTCGGTGCGGCCGTGCAGGTGTTCGGCGAATCGAACGACAAGCTGCTGAACCACCTGCAGCGCATCGAGGCCGCGCTCGAGAAATCGCTCGCGCGCAGCGACGAGCAGCTCGAGTATTACGTCGCGCAGGCGCGCGAGGTGATCGACCTGAGCATGATGTCGCAGAAGCAGATCGTCGAGGACCTGCAGCAGATCGCCGGTCGGCGGGCATCGGTCGGAGCGTAACGCATGCACGACGAAATCGACGACGGCGCGCCGTCCGCGCCGGTGTGGCCCGCGTTCGCCGACCTGATGTCGGTGCTGCTCGGCGCGTTCGTGCTCGTCCTCGTCGGCGTGATCGGCATGCAGCTGCAGCTCACGTCGAAGCTCGAGGAAGCCGTGCGTGCGCGCCAGCAGGAGGCGCAGCAGCGCAAATCGCTCGAGGAAGCGCTCGCCGGGCCGCTCGCGGCCGGCCGCGTGACGCTCGTGAACGGTCGGATCGGCATCAGCGGCAGCGTGCTGTTCGCGCTGAATTCCGATCAGCTGCAGCCCGAGGGCCGCGATCTGCTGAAGACGCTCGCCACGCCGCTGGCCGCGTACCTGAAGACGCGCGACGAGATCCTGATGATCAGCGGCTTCGCCGACGACCAGCAGGTGCGCGCCGGCAACCGCCAGTTCGCGGACAACTGGGAACTGTCGGCCAAGCGCGCGCTGACGGTCACGCGTGCACTGATTGACGCCGGCGTGCCGGCGCCGTCGGTGTTTGCGGCTGCGTTCGGCTCCGAGCAGCCGGTCAGTTCGAATGCGGACGACGAAGGCCGCGCGAAGAACCGCCGCGTGGAGATCGCGCCGGTGCCGCGCAAGACCGCATCGAACGGAGGGCGGGCGAAGTGACGGACGACGCGACGCACGTGCGCGCGACGCTCGACGCGTGGCGCGAGCAGGGCGCCGACCGGCTCGATCCGGTGCGCTTTCATCGGCTCGACGCGCTGGAGAGACGCGCGGCCGCGCTCGACGGCGACGCGCGCGCCCTGCTCGATGCACGGCTCGCGACGCTGCTGGAAGCGTTTGCGGAGATTGTCTCGCGAGCCGGCGAAACGTCAGCCGCGAGCGGGACGGCGCAAGCAACCGCACCGGCGCCCGCGCGCAGCCTGCTCGGCGGGCTCGTCGAGCAGCTCGCGCGCGATGCGCAGGCCGACAGGCGCGGGATCGATCCCGCGCTGATCGATTACTTCCGCACGATGTGGTCGAAGGTCCGCACCGAACAGCAGTATCGCCAGTCGCTCGACCAGGTGCCGCGCAACGCGGGACCGCTCAATTCGAACAGCCTCGTGCATCGGTCGCTCGCGACGATGCGCGAGTTGTCGCCGGAATACCTGCAGCAATTCCTGTCGTACATCGATGCGCTGGCGTGGCTCGAGGATCTCGCCGGCGGCGGCGCGCAGCTCGAGAAGGAAGCGCCGCGCGCGAAGGCCGCGAAGCCGGCGAAACCCGCGAGGAAGACCACGCGCACCAAGGCGCGATAACACACGCTTTCAGCCACGTCGGTCGTCGCCTAGCGACCCGGCGACTGCGCGTCGATCGCCGCGCGCAGTGCATGCAACGCGTCGGTCAGCGCCGACGCGAACGGCGGATGCGCGGCGATGCCCGCAGCGTCGAGCTGGCTGCCGAGGATCGGCAGCGTGATCGACGCGCGCTCGACGATGCGCGCCGACATGACGAACAGCGTTTCGCGCAGCGCCGCGTCCGCATGCGTCGCGCGCGGCGACGCGTTCAATACCGCGACCGGCTTGTACACCACGGCTTCGCATCCCACGACCCAGTCCAGCGCGTTCTTCATCACGCTCGTCATGCCGTGCGCGTATTCCGGGCTCGCGATCAGCACGCCGTCCGCGGCGTTCAGCCGCTCGATCAGGTCGCGCACCGCGGCCGGCGATGGATATTCGGTATCGGGATTGAACAGCGGAAACTCGCCGAGACGATCGAAACGCGTGATGCGCATCCCGCGCGGCGCGACGCGTGCGGCTGCATCCAGCAGCGCCGCGTTGTACGACTGCGCGCGAAGGCTGCCGCACAGCGCGACGATGTCGATGCGGCGCTCGGAATCGGCTCGGGGTTCGGTGGCCATCGAGGAGCGTAGGGAATGGTGGCTTGCGCGGCGACGCCGCGCGGATCCGACGGATTATCGCATCGGTGCGTGAGCGACGTGGCGCGCGTTCGCGACGCGGCGCAGGTGCTGCCATTCACGATCTTCCTGCGGAAACTTCACGTCCTGACACGCCGCGGCGAGCGTATCGATCATCCCGGTTGCGCGTGCCAGGTCGCCAAGTGTCCATCCGTTGCCGAGCAACAGCCGGCGCGTATGCAGCGCACCGTACACGTCGTCCGCGACGGCTTCGCCGAGATAGCGCAGCGCGCGGCCTTCGACGTCGACGAAGCCGTGCCGGTAGTCGTGCGCGAGCGCGGTCCACAACTGCGCCGCGCCGATCGACTGACGTGCGCCGCTGATCAGGCACAGGCCCGCGTCGAGCCCCCATCGATACAGCGTCGTCGCGAGCCCCTTGCGTTGCGCGGACCCGCGCAGCCGCGTATGCGGCGCGCGCAGGTAGCGGTCCGCGCGGCGCGGCAGTTCGGGGAGCCGGTTGAAGATCGTGTAGCCGGCGAGCTGCCGGGCCGACGGATCCTCGACGTAAAGGAAGTATTCGCCGTCGGCCTCGCGGTGGCGGACGACCAGGCCCGAGTCGCCGAGCGCGACGGCCGGCAGGCCGTGCAGGCGATGGCCCGGCTGGTGCAGACGCGCGTAGAGCGTGTCGAGTTCATCGTCGATGTCGTGCTGGGAATGCTGTACGTCGATACGCATGGCAAAAGGCGCCCGTCCCGGGCGCATCGGGAAAGAGGTTCATCGCAATGGGAAAGGAAATGGCAGCGGCCCCCGGGCTCGGCGAGCGAGCCGGGGCCGCGAATCAGCTGGGGATGTGCTGGAAACCGGCGGCGATCGCGGCGAGGCCCGCGATGCAGAGTGTGAACAGGATCAGGACTTTGTGGATCACGCCTCTCTCCTCATGAACGCGCGGCGCCGAAGGGCGGTGCCGCGGAGACGGTGACAGCGGGCATGGCCCGCGCGCAGACGGTCAGCACCATACGCGACGGGCACAGGGCGGGCAACCGGACTGCGGGAGAAAAGCGACGAAACGCGGGGAATCGGGGTGTTTCGCGACAATTGGTCGCAAGGGGGCTCGGTGCGGTCCTGAGCTTGCGCGTCGCCGTTCGACTTCAGGTGTATCCGCTCAGGAACACGTGCGAAATCGCCTCTTTGTTTCGCACGCGTTCCGCCGGGCTACCATGATCGAGGCGCTCATCGAACCGATGATCGCGAGACCGCCTCATCCCGCCCGCCGCCCCCCGAACGCCTGCCTGATCCGCGCGAACAGCCCATGCTGCGCGATCCACTCGGCATACGCGCGATAGTCAGGATCGCGCATCAAATGCCTCTCCTCCGTCTTCGCCCGCGTGTAGTAGATCAGGTTGACCGCGACGAGCCCCGCGCAATGCATCAGCCCGACCTGCCAGCCGAGCGGCTCGACGAACGGCACCGACACCATCCAGTACGACAGGTTCTTCGTGATGTATGCGGGATGCTTCGTGAAGCGGTACGGGCCCGATGTGATGATCCCGCGGTTCGTGAGGTTCGAGAACCGCAATCCGAACGAGATCGTCGATAGCGCATAGGTCATCAGCAGCAGGATGATCACCGCACCCCAGATCACGCGCAGCGTCGGCGCGGACAGCAGCCAGTTGTCCCAGAACAGCGAACCTTCGTAGCGGATGTAGTTGTTCGAGATCAGCGACCAGAACGGCTGGTAGCACATCAGCGCGGCGACCCAGCCGAGCGTGGTCGGCTCGACGGTGCGCACGTGGCTGTCGAGGATGCGGAACGTGCAAAGGTAGCCGACCGTGCCGAACATCAGGTCCATCGTGAACGACAGGTCGTACAGGAACACGAAGGTCGCGATCGTCATCGGCGCGTTCACGGCGTGCGCGAGCGACGCGCTCAGGTGATCGGCGTCCTTCGACAGGTAGACGGTCATCAGCGGCAGGAAGAACGCCTTCACGCCCCAGCCGGCAAGCATCTCGCGCACGGGCTGCCAGCTCGCGGGCTGCTCGTGACGGAACAGGAAGCGGCCCCACAGCAGGTACGCGTCGTCGGTTTCGCGCTGGTGGCGATCCATCCACGCGAAGTAGAACGGCGCGGCGACGATCACGTACGGCGCGAGCGAGCGCAGCAGCGACCAGAACGGCAGGTAGAACGCGCCGTGATATTCGGGCAGGAGCCAGTAGATGACGCCGATGCCTGCGTAGATCGACGTCAGCGCGCCGAGCCGCGTCGCGACGCGGGCGAGCCCGAGCGGGCGCACGGCCTGCCGCGACAGTCCCGCGCTCGGGCGCAGGTAGACGCGCGAGATGAAGATTTCGTGCAGCGCGATCGTGCCGATGATCGCGAGGCTCGCGATGACCGCACGGGCGGCCGCGTCGAGGCCCGGCTGGTCGCGCGTTGTCCACAGCGCGAACAGGCCGGCCGCGATGCCGAGCAGGCCCGCGCGGAATGGCGTGGCGGAACGGGGCGGGCGGTCCTGGACCGCGGCGATGCCGTCGATGGTGGAGTTCATGATCGGATCCTCGTCGGGATGACGGCCGGCGCCCCCGCCTGGCGGGTGACGCCGGCCATCGGCCGGGCTTTGGTTTGGTATCTGCCCGGCCATTGGCCTGTGGTTCTGATACGTGAAGCGTTACTTCTTGGGGGTGGTGCCGCCGAGCAGACCGCCGAGCAGGTTCGTCACCGGCGCCAGCAGGTTGGTCGCGCCAGCCGTGCTGCCGCCGTTCGAACTGCCGGTCAGGCCGGCGGTGACGGTGCCGCTGCCGGACGGCGTCGTCACCGTGCCCGCCGCGCCGCTCGGGCTGGCCGTGCCGACTGCGCCGAGCGTGCCGGCTGCAGAGGTCAGCGAACCCGTCAGCGTGCCGACCGGGCCGTTCGTCAACGCACCGCCGAGGTTGCCGGTCAGGCCGCCGCCCGGCGTCGTGACCGTGCCGGTGAGGCTTGCGCCGAGCGGCGTCAGCGAGTTGACGAGGCCGGTGATCGGCGCGAGCAGGCCGCCGACGCCCGAGCCGCTGGTGCCGCTGGTACCGCTGGTACCGCCCGTGCCGCTCGAACCGAGGCCGCCGAGCGCGCCCGTCACCGAGCCGAGCAGGCCGGTGATCGGCGCGAGCGGGCCGCCGCTGGTGCCGCTCGTGCCACCCGAGCCGCTCGAGCTACTGCCGCCGCCGAGCGCACCCGTCAGCGAACCGAGCAGGCCCGTGATCGGCGCGAGCGGATTGGTGCCGCTGCTGGAGCTGCCGCCGGACAACAGGCCGCCGGCCGATGCCACAGTGTTGCCGAGCTGTGACACGCTGTTGCCGGCGCTCGTGCCGACCGGGTTGCCGGTCGCGCTGCCGATCTGCGAACCGGCGAGGCCGAGGCCGCTGCCGAGCGTGCTCAGCAGGCCGTTGAGCGGGGCGCCGAGCAGGGTGACACCGCCGAGGGTCTGCGTCGCGCCAGGCGTCGTGACGCCGCCGGTCAGCGTATTCGTGATCGGGTTGATCACGCTGCCGAGCTGCGTCTCGAGTTGCTGGACCGGCGCGCTGTTCAGCGCCGTGTTCAGCGCCGATGCGGTCGAGTTGACGGCCGTGCCGACCGTGTTGACGAGGCTGCCGACCAGGGTCGTGGCCGGCGCGAGCGGCGACAGCGGGCCGGTGCCGAGGCTCGTCACCGCGTTGCCGAGATTGTTGACCGCGCTGCCGGCGCCGGTCAGCAGACCGGTGGTCGACGTGAGCGTCGGGCCGAGCGGGTTCGGCGACACGCCGATCGAGCCGAGGCCGGCCGCGACGCCGTTTCCGAGCGACTGCACGCCGTTGCCAAGGCTGGTGACCGCGTTGCCGATGCTGGTGGCCGTCGTCGGGTTCGTGCCCGGAACTTGCACGCCGCCGATCTGCGAACCGCCGTTCGCGACCGTCGTGCCGAGTGCCGTGACGAGCGTGCCGGTTTGCTGGAGGACGTTGCCGAGCGGGGTGACGTTGGTGCCGGAGGTGCCGGAGGTGCCCGACGTGCCCGACGTGCCCGACGTGCCCGACGTGCCCGACGTGCCGGAGGTACCGGAGGTGCCCGACGTGCCGGAAGTGCCCGACGTGCCGGAGGTGCCCGACGTGCCGGAGGTACCCGACGTACCGGAGGTGCCCGACGTACCAGAGGTGCCCGACGTGCCGGAAGTACCGGAGGTGCCCGACGTGCCGGAAGTGCCCGACGTACCGGAGGTGCCCGACGTGCCGGAAGTGCCCGACGTGCCGGAAGTGCCCGACGTACCGGAAGTGCCCGACGTGCCGGAAGTGCCTGACGTACCGGAAGTGCCCGACGTGCCGGAAGTGCCCGACGTACCGGAGGTGCCCGACGTACCGGAAGTGCCCGACGTACCGGAAGTGCCCGACGTGCCGGAAGTGCCCGACGTACCGGAGGTGCCCGACGTACCGGAAGTGCCCGACGTGCCGGAAGTGCCCGACGTGCCGGAAGTGCCCGACGTGCCGGAAGTGCCCGACGTGCCGGAAGTGCCCGACGTGCCGGAAGTGCCCGACGTACCGGAAGTGCCCGACGTACCGGAGGTGCCCGACGTACCGGAGCTACCCGACGTACCGGAGGTGCCCGAGGTACCACCGCCGGACGTACCCGACGAGCTCGGCTTGATCGACGGTGTGACCGGTCCGTCGACCGAGCCGCAGCCGTACAGTGTGAGCAGCGACAGGACGGCCAGCGATACCGCCGTCTTTTTCAAGTAATGGTGCATGGTGGCCTCGACATTGGAAGTTGTGTCCGGGCCATCACTGCAAATTCCGCGCCATGACACCTTTCGCGCAATGCGTCAGCGCATTGTTGTGGGAATCGGGAATATCGGCGCGATTTAAACGGAGGAATGGCGGTTTCGCGCGACGGAGACGCCAGACGCGCCGACGCGCTCGCCGTGATGTTCCCGTAAGGAACCGTAACGCCGGGCCGGATGTTACGTAGCGTTCGACCCGACGTTCCGTGTGTGACGTGGCCGGCCGCGACCCGAGGCCGGCGTCTTTGACGAAACGCCCGTGCGCCGGGAACATGACGTGAACCAACCCGGCCGCGGGCGACGCCGAAGCGGCCACGACTCAAGACAGGGACACGACATGAGCGAACAGGACATGGAGCAGGGCAAGGCGCGCCGCACCGAGGTGATGGGCGAGGCGTTCGTCGAGCGCGCGATGCGCGACCTCGACGGTTTTTCGCGTCCGTTGCAGAACTGGCTGAACGAGCACGCGTGGGGCAGTACGTGGCAGCGCGGCGGGATCGACCTGAAGACGCGCAGCCTCTGTACCTGCGCGATGCTGGCCGCGCTCGGCCGCAGCGCGGAGCTGAAGGGCCACGTGCGTGGCGCCCTCAACAACGGCGCGAGCCTCGTCGAGATTCGCGAGGTGCTGCTGCATAGCGCGCTGTACGCGGGCGCGCCGGCGGCGGTCGAGGCGTTCCGCAGCGCGCGTGAGGTCATGACGGAGCTCGGGCTGTCGCTGCCCGACGACGAAGCCTGACCGGCACACGGCGCATGCCAGCCGTCAGGCCCGCCGACGATCAATGCTCGACGTGCGCGCCTTGCGTCGGCGCCTCGACCGGCGCGGCGGCGACTTCGAGCAGCCAGTCGGCCGTCGCGTCCGGAATCGTGACCGGCAGCATGTGCCCGCCCTCGACGACCTTCAGCCGCACGCGCGCCGACTTCCGCGCCAGCGCTTCGCCGTGCGTACGCCAGTTCAGGATCGGATCGGCGCGGCCATACAGCACGTCGACCGGCAACGAGAGGTCCGCGTAGCGGCGCTCCATCGCAGGGAGGTCGACGGGCGCCGACAGCAGGTCCGTTGCCGTCGCGTAGAACACGTGCGGCCGCAGCCCGAGCAATCCGCCGCCCTTCACCGGGAAGTCGCGCGGCACGGCTTCCGGCGCGAACACCTGGCTCACGGCCTTGCGGCCGGTCAGGATCGTCAGCGGGATCGCGAAGGTCCACGACACGAAGCGGCGCACCAGCGGCGACGGCAGCATCAGCGGCTTGAACGGCGCCGGCGGCTCGGTCTGCTCGTGCGACAGCGGCGCGATCAGCGCGAGCCGGCTGACGCGTTCCGGATGGTTGAGCCCGACCGCGAGCGCGATCGCGCCGCCGAGCGAGTGGCCGACGAGCACGGGCCGGTCGAGCTTCAGCGCGTCGATGAACGCGGCGACCGTGCGGGCCTGCGCGAACACGTTCGCCTGCGAACTGGCGCCGCGCAGCGAGCGGCCGGCGCCGGGCCGGTCGACGAGGATCACGCGATGGTGCTGCGCGAGCCGCGTGAGCGGCAGGTACGCGAAGTTGCGCCACTGCCCGGCGAGCCCGTGCACGAACACGAGCGGCGGGCCGCTGCCGTATTCGACGTAATGGATGTGGTCGCCGCCGATGTCGACGAAGCGGCCTTCGGGCGGAAACGCGCGCGTCACGCGGCGCGCGACGTAGCCGGAAAACAGCGCAAGCGCGGCGAGCACCGCGACGACGCCGAGCAGCACGTTCTGGATCAGGTGGAGCGTATGGGTCATGTCGGCCTCAACGGGATTCGAGTACGGGTTCGGCAACCGGCGCGGCGGCCGGGCCGGCTTTCGCGCGGCGTTCGAACTGCATCGCCGAATCGGCGAGCCCGCTGAATTTCAGCGACGCGAGATCGAGCACGTAGTTCTGATGGAATTTCCAGGGCTTGCGATGCCCCTGCTTCGGCAGGATGCCGGCCGCGCGCTGGATGTAGCCCGAGCTCAGGTTCACGGCCGGCATGTCGCCGAGGTCGCCGGCGCCGAGCCGCGGCACGCAGGTGTCGTAGCCGTTCGCGCGCATGTGGTTCAGCAGCCGGCACACGTAGCGCGCGATCAGCTCGGCCTTCAGCGTCCACGACGCGTTCGTGTAGCCGAACGACGACGCGAGGTTCGGCACGTCGCTGTACATCATTCCCTTATAAGACACGGTCTGCGGCAGATCGACCGTGCGGCCGTCGACCGTGACGCGCGCGCCGCCGAGCATCTTCACCTTCAGCCCGGTCGCGGTGACGATCACGTCCGCGTCGAGCTGCTGGCCGCTCTTCAGCTTCAGGCCGGTCGGCGTGAAGCGCTCGATCTCGTCGGTGACGATCGAGGCGCGGCCCGCACGGATCGACTTGAACAGGTCGCCGTTCGGCACGAGGCACACGCGCTGGTCCCACGGCATGTAGCGCGGCGTCAGATGCTTCGCGACGTCGAAGTCGGGGCCGAGCTGCTTGCCGGCCGCGCGGATGATGAACCGTTTGGTCTGCTCGGGCTTGCGGCGCGACACGTTGTACAGGTACATCGTCAGCAGTACGTTCTTCATGCGCACGATCCGGTGCGCGAGCCTGGACGGCAGCACGCGGCGCAACGCGTTCGCGATCTTGTCGCGCGCAGGCAGCGACACGATGTAGGTCGGCGAGCGCTGCAGCATCGTCACGTGCTTCGCATCGGCCGCCATCGACGGCACGAGCGTGACGGCCGTCGCGCCGCTGCCGATCACGACGACGCGCCGGTTTGCATACGACAGGTCCTTCGGCCATTGCTGCGGATGCACGATTCGGCCTTCGAACGAGTCCATGCCGGCCCAGTCGGGCAGGTAGCCGCCGTTGTAGTCGTAATAGCCGCTGCACATGTAGAGGAAGCGGCACGTGTAGGCGAGCGTGTCGACCGTGCCGTCGCGCGTGCGCTCGATGCGTACCGTCCAGCGTGCGCGATTCGAATCCCAGTCGGCCGCGACCACCTTCTGGCCGTAGCGGATCATCTTGTCGATGCCGTGTGCGCGCGCGGTGTCGCGGATGTAGTCGAGGATCGTCTGGCCGTCCGAGATCGCCTTGTCGCTGTGCCACGGGCGGAAGCTGTAGCCGAGCGTGAACATGTCGGAATCCGAACGGACGCCGGGATAGCGGAACAGATCCCAGGTGCCGCCGATCGCGTCGCGCGCCTCGACGATCGCCACGCTCGCATACGGGCAGCGCTGCTTCAGGTGATAGGCGGCACCGATGCCGGACAGGCCGGCGCCGACGATCAGCACGTCGAGGTCGCGGTTGTCGCCGCAGGCGGACGGCGCATCGCGCCGGTCGGTCGTCGTCGAGGTCATGCGGGATCCTTGGTCGGTGTGGTCGGGAGCGCGGCCGGTGCATGGGTGCGCTCGAGATTGCGTGCGCGGGCACGGCGCACGTGGCGCAGCACCAGCCGCTGGTAGCCGGCGCCGAGCAGGCGCGCGAGCTTGTCGAGGCGGCGGGCGTCGGCGCCGACCAGCACGCGGCGCGCGTTGCGCTCGACGCCGGCGAGGATCTGCCGAGCGGCATCGTCGGCCGTCGTCGCGTTGATCAGGCGATTCGCCTGACGGCGGTGGGTTGCTTCGTCCTGGCCCGTGAGCCCGCGGATGCTGGTGTCGACACGGCTCGCGTCGACGATGTTGGTCGCGACGCCGCCCGGATGCACGCAGGTCGCGCTGACCGGCGCGCCATCGAGTTCGAGCTCCATCCGCAGCGCCTCGGTGAAGCCGCGCACGGCGAACTTGGTTGCGTTGTACGCGCTTTGCGTCGGCATCGCGACGAGCCCGAACAGGCTCGACGTGTTGATCACGTGCCCGTCGCCCGACGCGCGCAGATGCGGCAGGAACGCCTGCGTGCCGTGCACGACACCCCAGAAGTTGATGCCGACGATCCATTCGAGATCGGCGATGCGCGCGGTCTCCGCGCTCGCGGCCAGCGACACGCCCGCGTTGTTGAAGATCAGGTTGACCTTGCCGTGTTCGGCGCGCACGAAATCGGCCCACGCGAACACCGCATCGCGATCGGCGACGTCGAGCCGACGCGTGCTCGTGCGCACGCCGTGCGTCGCGCACGCGGCCGCCGTGCCGGCGAGCCCGACCTCGTTGACGTCGGCGAGCGCGACGTCGCAGCCGCGCCGCGCAAGCTCGACCGCGAGGCTGCGGCCCATGCCCGAACCGGCGCCCGTGATCGCGGCGACCTTGCCGGAAAAACCCTTCATCCGTCGTTCCTCCCGTTCCGCTTGCGCTGCGTCGGCGGCGCGCTTATTGTGGTGTTGTTCGTCACCACTTTAGTTTTCGGGTGTCCTGATGTCAAATAGCGAAATGGAGAAAGCACTCGAAACGGAAAAACGGGGCCGGGCATACGGCGGCGTGGCGCCCGAGGTGCGGGCGGCCGAGCGGCGCGATGCGCTGATCCGTGCGGCGACGCGCGTGTTCGGCACGGTCGGCTTCCGCAAGGCGACCGTGCGGTCGATCTGCCAGGAAGCGAAGCTCAACGACCGCTATTTCTATGCGGCGTTCGACAGCACCGAGGATCTGCTGCGCTGCACCTACCTGCATCACGCGCAGCAGTTGCACGACGCGGTCGAGCGGGCGGTGGCCGAGCGCGGCGGCGATTTGCGCGAGCGCATCGACGCGGGGCTCGCCGCATTCTTCGGGTTCCTGCGCGACCCGTGCGCGGCGCGCGTGCTGCTGCTCGAGGTGATGGGCGTGAGCGCGGACACCGACATGACGTATCAGCGGATGCTGATCGACTTCGGCAAGCTGATCATGGCGATCGGCGCGACGGGCGAGGCCGTGACGCCCGCCGAGCGCACCGAGCAGCGGCTGGTCGGGCTCGCGCTGGTCGGCGCGATGACGAACGTCGGCGCGGCGTGGCTGCTCACCGGCTATCGCGACCCGGAGGCGCAGATGGTCGCGAGTTGCAGGAAGGTGCTGCTGGGGACGTTGCGGGAAGCGGGCTAGGATGCGGCGACGAACGGACTTGCGCGATTCGCATCCGGTTGCGTCGCAAAGCCATCCGACGCGTCACCCCCTCGAGCGTTTCGATCGTGCCGCCATCACTGACCGCGCGTCCCCGATCCTCGCCTTCATCGCATCGATGAACGCACGCACCTTCGGCGAAGGCAACCGCGTCGACGGATACACCGCGTGAATCCCGGCCGGCGCCGAGCGCCATGCGGGCAGCAGCCGGACGAGCCGGCCGGTCGCGACGTCCTCCGCGATCGAGAAATCCGTCAGGAGGCCGAAGCCACCGCCCGCGAGCGCGATTGCACGGCAGGCCGTCGCCGTGTTCGACACGATCGGTGCGATGCAGCGTACCGACGCGTGGCTGCCGCTCGGGTCGTGAAGTTCGAGCGTATGCGGGCGCGACAGCGTCGACAGCATCACGAACGGCAGCGCGGCGAGCGCGTCCGGATCGCGCGGCAGGCCGTGACGCGCGACGAACGCGGGGCTTGCGACCAGCCACTTCTCGTACTCGCCGAGCTGCACCGCGCGATAGTTCGAATCCGCGAGGCGGCCGATGCGGATCGCGACGTCGAGATTGTCTGCGACCAGATCGACGATGCGGTCGTTCGCGATCAGCTCGACGTCGAGGCCCGGATGCACGTCGCGCAGCGCGACGATGGCCGGCGCGACGACCAGCGAGCCATAGTCGATCGGCACGCTCACCCGCAGCGTGCCGCGCAGCGGCCCCGTGTCGGACGATACCGCGTCGAGCGCGCTTTCGGTCGCGCGCACGATGTCGCGGCACGCATCGTAGAACGCGCGCCCCGCATCGGTCACGCTCAGCCGCCGCGTGGTGCGTACCAGCAGGTTCGCGCCGACCTCTGATTCGAGGCGCTGCATGTGCGTGCTGACGACCGTTTTCGCGAGACCGAGCCGTTCGGCCGCGGCCGTCAGCGAGCCGGCATCGACTACCGCGACGAAGATCGCCAGCCGGTTCAGGTTCACGTCGCGCAGATCGGCCATCGTCGATTGTCCTATGGGAGAGGATAATGTTTCAGCGATTATCCGTCTTCTGGGCGTGAACGGCGAGCGCTACGCTGGGGCCGTTCGTCGCCGATTCCCGGCGGCGCGAGATCCAGGAGCCTTTCCATGCCCGCCGCCAGCAAGCCCGCCCGTCCGGTTCGTGTCTATTCGTTTCCGTTGTCGGGGCACGCGCATCGCGTCCGGCTGTTCCTGTCGCTGCTCGGGTTGCCGTTCGAGACGATCGACGTCGACCTCGCGGCCGGCGCGCAGCGCGAACCCGCGTTCCTCGCGCTCAATCCGCTCGGCCAGGTGCCGGTGATCGACGACGACGGCACCGTGCTCGCTGATTCGAACGCGATCCTCGTCTATCTCGCGAAGCGCTACGGCGACGCGCACTGGCTGCCCGACGATGCCGCCGGCGCCGCGACCGTGCAGCGCTGGCTGTCGTACGCGGCCGGGCCGATCGCGTCCGGGCCGGCCGCCGCGCGGCTCGTCACCGTGTTCAGCGCGCCGCTCGATCACGACGCCGCCAAGCGCACGGCCGCGAAGGTACTCGCGGTGATCGACGGCGAACTCGCCGGCAAGCCGTTCGCCGCCGGCGCGCAGCCGACGATCGCCGACATTGCCGCCTACACGTACATCGCGCACGCGCCGGAAGGCGGCGTGTCGCTGGAACCGTATCCGCACGTGCGCGCGTGGCTCGCCCGCGTCGAGGCCCTGCCGGGTTTCGTCGCGATGCCGCCGACCCGCGCCGGCCTGCTTGCCGCCTGACGCGAAGCCGCGCCTTTACCGGGAGAACGCGATGACCACGCCGACCGCCGCCGTACCGGGCTGGGAACTCGACGTTGCGCCGTTTCATGCGGGCGAACTTGCCGTGCAGCAGCGCGCGGGCGTGACGGAGGTCGCGGGCACGGCCGGCCGGCGCGGAATTCGCCGCTTCATGCCGGACCAGCACCGGACGTTCTTTGCGCAGTTGCCGTTCTTCGTGCTCGGCGGCGTCGATGCGGGCGGGCAGCCGTGGGCGACGCTGCGGGTCGGGACGCCGGGCTTCGTGACGACGCCGGACGCGCGCACGCTGCGCATCGACGGCGATGCGCTGCCCGGCGATCCGCTGGCGGGCGCGTGGCAGCCGGGCGCGCCGTTCGGCGGGCTCGGGATCGAGTTCGACACGCGCCGACGCAATCGCGTGAACGGCATCGTGCGCGCGGTAGACGACGGTGCGCTGACGATCGCGGTCGAGCAGAGCTTCGGCAACTGTGCGAAGTACATCCAGGGGCGCAAGTCGACGTTCGTGGCGCGTGAAGGCGATGCACTCGGCGAGGCCGACGTGTCGGACCGGTTGACCGATGCCGACCGCGCGCTGCTCGCGCAGGCCGATACGTTCTTCGTCGCGAGTGCGAACACGTCGGCCGGTGCGGGCGCCGCGCGCGGCGCGGACGTGTCGCATCGCGGCGGCATGCCGGGCTTCGTGCGCGTCGACGACGCGCAGACGCTGACGACGCCCGATTTCAGCGGCAATCGCTTCTTCAACACGCTCGGCAACCTGCAGCACGATCCGCGCGCGGGGCTGCTGTTCGTCGACTTCGACAGCGGCGACCTGCTGTATGTCGCCGCGCGGGCGGAGATCGTGTGGGACGGGCCGCTCGTCGCGTCGTTCGACGGCGCGCAACGGGTCGTGCGGTTTCATGTGCGGGAAGTGCGGCGCACGCGCGGCGTGCTGCCGTTCCGGTGGTCGGCGGTCGAGCGGGCGCCGCAGTTTGCGGGGATGGCGGGGGCGGCGAGCGCGGGCGGGGCGGTGGCGGCGTCTGTCTCATCGTCGGCATCGGCATCGCCCTCCACCTGGCGCCCGCTGCGCGTCGCGAAGATCGTCGACGAAGCGCGCGCGATCCGCTCGTTTCATTTCGAACCGGCGGATGGCGGCGCGTTGCCGGCCTACGAAGCCGGTCAGCATCTGACGCTGCGCGTCGCGCTGCCGGACGGCGATGTACCGACGATCCGCAGCTACACGCTGTCCGATGCGCCCGGCGCGTCGCATTACCGGATCACCGTGAAGCGCGAAGGACGTGTATCGGCCTGGTTGCACGACCATGCGCGCGCCGGGATGACGCTCGACGCGCAGATGCCGCGCGGCCGCTTCACGTTCGACGTCGCGAGCCCGCGTCCGGCCGTGCTGGTGTCGGCCGGCATCGGCATCACGCCGATGATCGCGATATTGCGCCGCGCGCTGGCCGACGACGCACCGTCGCGCCGCGTGGTGTTCGTGCACGGCGCGCGTGATACGGCCGACCGGCCGTTCGCGACGGAACTGACGCGCATCGCGGACGCCGACGCCCGCGTATCGCTGCACTGGTTCGACAGCCGGCCGCAGCGCGACGGCGCGGCGCGACCGGGCCGCATCGACGTCGCGCAACTGAAGCGCATCCTGCCGTTCGACGACTACGACTTCTACTTGTGCGGGCCGTCCGCGTTCATGCGCGATTTGTACGACGGATTGCGCGCGCTGAACGTGCCGGACGAGCGGATCCGCTTCGAGGCGTTCGGGCCGTCGAGCGTCGTGCGCAGCGTGGCCCGCACGGCAGGGGCGGCGGTGGCAAGCATGCCCGTCGTGTTCCGCCGCTCGGCGCGCGACGCCGCCTGGACCCCCGCGGACGGTACGCTGCTCGAATTCGCCGAAGACCAGGGGGTGGCGGTGCCGTCCGAATGCCGGTCGGGGGCGTGCGGTACGTGCGCGACGCGCGTGCTGTCCGGTGCGGTCGATTACGTGCAGCCGCCCGATGCGACGGTCGAACCCGGCTGCGCGCTGCTGTGCGTCGCGCGGCCGGCGGAAGGTGCCACGGAGCCGCTCGTGCTCGACCGCTGAACAACCCATGCGACATGCCGCCGCAGACGGCCTGCTGCGTGAAAAGCGCGCGCAACTGCTTCTTTTTTCGGATGCCGGTCGGATCGACGATAGCGTCAACCGATTCGATGAAAGGAGCATAACCATGAAACTGCTCGGCATGATCAAGCTGGTCCTATGGAGTTTCTTCGGCGTACGCAACAGCAAGGCGCACGCCGCCGATCTCGCGAACGTCAACTACACGTTGTTGCCGTTCGTGGCGATCGTGCTCGCGCTGCTCGTCGGCGCGGTCATCTACGGTGTCGTGCATCTGGTCGTCGATCCGACCGCGACGATGCAGGGGTTCTGAGCGGCGCGCGTGCCGCGCATTCCCGTTGCGGCACGCGACACCGTCGATCAGAACGTATGATTCACCGCGACGCGCGCGACGAGCTGGTGCCCGTTCGACGACGCACCGGGCGAGCCGGGCACGAGCCCGCCGTCGAGCGGCGTGCCGGTCGCGCTGCCGCCGACCAGTTGATACGCGACCTGCGTATAGACCGACGTACGCTTCGACAGCACGTACTGCGCCATCGCGCCGAACTGGTGCCAGTGCAGCGACGACTTCGCGCCGGCCTGGTCGAGCCCGCCGCGCGTATACGTGTACATGCCGCCGACGAGAACGGCCGGCGTGACGTTGTACTTCGCGTTGACTTCGAAGTTGTCGAACGTGAGCCGCGCATTCGCGAGACCGAGGCTGCCTGCATACAGCGACGCATCGGGCTCGCCGACGTTCACATGCGAATAGACCGCGCCGAGCGTCGCGGGTCCGATTCCGTAGTTCACGCCGATGCCGTAGATCTTCTGGTTGCCCGCGACGAAATCCGTGTCGTCCGGCGTGAGCGCCCCGCCCGTCGTCGTGCCGGGGTTCGACATGTTTTCATAGACCGCGGCGACCGACAACGTCTGGTATGTGTAGTTCAGGCCGACGCCAAGCATCCGATTCCGCGCGAAGCTGCCGGCCAGGTTGCTCAGTCCGTACATCACAGTGCCGGAAAAGCCGCCGAATGCGGGGCTCGTGTACTTCACCGCGTTGTTCGCGTGGAACGACGCATCGGTGTTGTCGTTGTCGAGCGGATGGGAGAACAGAAAGCCCGCCCAGCTGCCGTTGGCGGTCAGCGGCCCGATCGTGTCGGAGACGGTATCGAACTGGCGGCCGAGCGTCAGTGTGCCGAGTCGGTCCGACTGCAGCCCGACGTACGACTGGAAGCCGAACAGGCGGCCGCCGTAGCCGAGCTGGCCGCTTTCGACCGCGAAGCCGCTCTCCAGGTCGAAGATCGCGTGCAGTCCGCCGCCGAGATCCTCGTTGCCCTTGATGCCCCAGCGGCTCGTCGCGAGATCGCCGCTCGCCATCTGCCATGACGACTTGCCGCCGACATTGCTCGTGTAGTTGATGCCCTCGTCGAGGACGCCGAACAGCAGGACGGAACTTTGTGCATGCGCGTTCGCGCAACCGATCAGGAATCCTGCAGACAGGATGAAGCGTGCTTTTTTCATGTGGGATGCGGGCTCGAAAGATGAAACGGTCGATGGTCCGGCGCGCGGCGTGAGCGGCGCGTGACCTTCGATAAGCAGATGGCATGCCATCACCCGTTTCAAGACCGCGATGCGCCGGCTGCGTTCCGTTTCATCGGGATGTGGCCGTCGAATCGGGTTCGACCGCGCGCAAGTCGCGTAGCAACTCGCATCGCGTGTCGCATGTTGCGTCTCAGATTGAGACGAGCGCCGAAATTGAATGGCGCGGGCGAACAGGCGCATGCCGGGATGCGTGAGTCGCGGCATGGTGGAACGGAGGAAGGGGAGCGCGCGCGCGTGTCACGCGCGTACGAACGGATAACCCTGCGTCTCGAGCCAGCGCCGTACCAGCGCGGCCTGCGGCGGCGTGAATTCCGCGAGTACTTGCGCAACTGGCCGTTCGCGCAGCGCCGCGACGATCGGCGCGAGCGGGATGCCTTGCAGATGCCAGATCCCGAGCGGCTGGTCGGGGCTCGTGACGACATCGGCTTCGGCGATGGTGTCACCGTCGATCACGGGCGCCCGCTCGATCGCGAGCGCGTCGAAATCGGGCGCACGATGCGACGGCGCATCGTCGGGCCATGCGCGGCGCGCGTGCCAGAACGGACGGTCGGCCCATTGCGTGTCGAGCGCGTAGAAGTCGCGGCCGATCCGCGCGAAGCGCATGAAGAGTGCGCCGATGCGCCGTTCATGAAAGCGCAGCGCGAGTGCCGCGCGTTCGGGATGCGTGAGCAGCGTATGGATGACGGCCGGCGCCTGCAGCGCGGAAGACAGCGACTGGAAGATGCCGTTGCCGGACAGCGGATCGACGGCCATCGCCGCGTCGCCGACGCGCAGCCAGTTCGCGCCGCCGGTGTCGCCGCACAGCGTCGCGCTGCTGGTGCGCGCGAACACGCGCGCATCGGCGTCGGTATCCGCGCCACCCGCACCGAAGAAGCCGCGCGCGAGCGGCGTTTGCCGCAGCGTCGCGCACCACGCGGGCAGCGCGTCGCGCGGCGGGAGCGTAGTGGTCGCGACGTCGAGCGTCACCTGCCAGTAGCAGCAGCCGTCGGGCAGGCGTGCCATCCACGCCCAGCCGTCCGGCACGCTCTCGATCGCCGACGCCGCGTCGCCGGGCGTGCCTTGCCACACGTTCAGGAGGCTGAGCGTCTGCGGGCCGCGGATCGCGTCGCGCGTGCGCGGTGCAAGGCGACCGCGCGCCTCGACGACGAACGCCGCGTGCAGCGTGTGCTCACCGTCCGGCGTGTCGATGCGGATCGCATGCGCGTCGCCGTCGGCCTGCACCGCGCGGACCGTCGCTTCACGCACCGCAATGCCTGCATCGGCGAGATCGCGGCGCAGCGCCGTGTCGAAACGGCGGCGGTCGATCAGGTGTTCGTGGTTGAGCGTGCGCGTGTCGCCGTTCCAGCGCGTCGTGCGCGCACAAGGCGGCAATGCGCATGCGGCGGCCTGCGCGAGCCCGGCATGGCGCAGTCCTTGCAGCACGCGATCGGACACGCCTTCCACCGCGTCGAAGTGCCGCCATTCGCTGACGACCGTGACCGGATAGCCGAGCCGCGCGAGTCCGAGCGCGGTGGCGGCGCCCGCCGGCCCCGCGCCGAGCACGACGATCGATGGACGGCTCACGATGCCTGGGTGCGTCGCTCGACGCCGATGTACGTGGCATTCGCGCGCAGGTGCTCGAGCAGCGCTGCCGTGTCGGCATCCGGATGCCGCGCGAACCAGTCCGCCGCATACCCGCTGAGCGCCGCGCACGCGATGCTCGCACCGGCTGGTGCGCGCGGTGCGCCGCTCGACACGACCGCACCGAAATCGGCCTGCGCGCTGTCGAGCCACGACCATTGCCCCGGCGCGCAGCGCGCATCGCCCGTGACGCGCACGATCCCCGGATAGCTCGCCGGAAACACAGGCGCGCCTTGCGCGGGGCACGAAGCGAAGACGGTCACGCGTTGCGCGACGGCTGCCGCGCATGCGTCGCGCAGCGTGTCGCGATCGGCGCGCACACCGAGACTCAGGTTGATCAGGCGAACGCGTTGCGTGAGCAGCCAGTCGATTGCATGCGCGATCTGCGCGGCGCTCGTCACGCCGCGTGCCTCGAACACCTGCGCGACGACCAATCCCGCATCGGGCGCGACGGCCGCGAGCGTCCCGCAGATCGCGCTGCCGTGACCGACGCGATCGGGTTCGACGGCACGCGCCTGTACCGTCGAAGCATCGTCGAACGCGAAGCGCCGCGCGTCGACGACACGTGCGCTCAGCGACGGCGGATAGCCGCTGTCGACGATCCCCACGCGCACGGCCCGGTCGTCAGGCATGGGCCACATCGCGGTGCGCGCGTCGTGCGAGTCGTCCGTCCGCGAGTTCGAAATGCAGGTCGACGCCGACGAGCGTCGATGCACGGTGGCTGACGAGGATGCGCGTGCGGTCGCCGAACAGCGTGTCGATCTGCGCGATGACCTGTCGCTCGGTGGCTTCGTCGACGGCGGACGTCGCTTCGTCGAGCACGAGGATTGCCGGCGCCTGCAGCAGTGCGCGCGCGATCGCGATGCGCTGCTTCTGGCCGCCGGACAGTTGCTGTCCGCGTTCGCCGATGGGCCCGTCGAGGCCGCCCGGCAGCGTTGCGATCAGTTCGTCGAGCTGTGCGGCGCGAGCGGCATGCACGACGTCGTCGTGTGTCGCGAACGGCGCCGCGTAGCGGATATTGTCGGCGAGGCTGCCGCGAAACAGCACGATGTCCTGGCTGACGACCGCGATGTGGCGGCGCAGCGCGTCGAGATCGACGTCGCGCAGGTCGATGCCGTCGATCCGCACGCTGCCCCGCTGCGGGTCGTAGAAGCGCTGCAACAGGTCGATCAGCGTCGATTTCCCGCTGCCCGACAGTCCGGACAGCGCGACCTTGCTGCCGGCCGGCACGCGCGCGCCGGCACCGCGCAGCACCGGCCGCGCGCGCTCGTCGTGCGCGAACCACACGTCGACGAATTCGAGATCGCCGCGCGGTGGCAGTTCGCGCGCGTCGGTCGGCGGCTGCACGGCCACCGGCGCGCGCTGCAGTTCCATCACGCGGCCGAGGCTGACCGTCATCCGCTGCAGCGCGACATAGAGGCCGAGCAGGCTCTTCACGGGGCCGATCGCCATGCCGAGATAGCTCGAGAACGCGATCAGGGAGCCGAGCGGCCAGTCGCCGCGGATTACCCAGTAGCCGCCGACGATGAATGCGCCCGCGCGCGACAGCGACGTCAGCGTGCCGGGCACCGACTGCGTGATGAACTCGGTGACCTGCAGCTTCAGCAGGCGTTCCATGTAGCGGTCGCCGAGGCCGTCGAGCCGCGCCTGTTCCGCACGCTGGCGTCCGGCGGCCTGGATGAACTTCATCGCGGGCAGCGTCTCGACGAGGAACGACGACACGTCGGCCGCGCCTTCGCGCACCGAGCGCGCATCGCGCTCGACCTTGCGGCGCATCGTGCGCAGCCACAGAATCTCGAACGGAATCAGCAGCAGCGCGAGCAGCGACAGCTTCCACGACAGCATGACGAGCAGCGCCAGCGTGCCGGCCAGCCCGATCACGTTCGACACGGCGGAGAACAGCGCGTCGAGCGCGAAGCGCTGGATCTCGGCGACGTCGCCGTCGAGGCGCGACAGCAGGTCGCCGAGGCGGCGCTGGCCGTAGAACGACGGCGACAGCCGCTGCAGGTGCGCATAGACGGCGCCGCGCAGCGAGAACAGCACGCGGCCGGACAGCCGCGTGTGCAGGTAGCGGTTGACGCCGCCGAGCAGCGTGCCGATGAAGCCCGCGAACACCATCGCGAATGCGATCGCGACGAGCATCCGGAAATCCTTGCCGACCAGCCCGCGGTCGATCAGTTCCTTCGTGAGCCACGGTTGCGCGAGCGCGAGCAGTGACGCGCAGGCCGACAGCGCGAGCAGCCTGGCGATCGCGAGCCGGTGCGGCCGGACGAAACCGTACAGCCAGCCGAACGCGCGCGCGAGCTGCGCGCGGTCGTCAGTCTTCACGAAACGCAGGACGAGTTTCAGCATCGGCGCGATCGGTCCGTGACGAATGCAGTGGACGAACGCGCGGGCGACATCATGACTGCAGCCGCTTGAGGCGGCGGTACAGCGTCGCGCGGCTGATGCCGAGCGTCTGCGCGGCGGCCGCGACGTTACCGTCGTGGCGCACGAGCGATTCACGGATCAGGTCGTCCTCGTGGCGGCGGATCAGCCCGAACGACGCGTCCGGCGCCGGGCAAACGCCGTCGATGAAGCGGTCACACAGATGATCGAGGCCGAGCACGTCGTCATGCTCGTCGCGCACCGCGAGCGCGGTGCGCAGCACCATCTCGAGCTGGCGGATGTTGCCGGGCCAGCGATGCTGGCGGAACACGTCGGCGAGTTCGGCGTTTACGCTGACGTGCGGCGCGCCGAGCCGCGCGAGCAGCGCCGCGACGATCAGGTCGACGTCGTCGCGTTCGCGCAGCGCGGGCAGCAGCACGTTCACGCCGTGAATGCGGTAGTAGAGGTCTTCGCGGAACGACTTGTCGCGCACCATCGTCTGCAAGTCGCGGTGCGTCGCGCAGATCACCGCGATGTCGATCGACTGCTCGTCGCCCGCGCCGAGCGGCGCGACCTTGCGTTCCTGCAGCACGCGCAGCAGGCGCGCTTGCAGGTGCAGCGGCATGTCGCCGATCTCGTCGAGAAACAGCGTGCCGCCGTGCGCCTGCATCAGCCGGCCGGTCATCCCGCCCTTGCGGGCGCCCGTGAACGCGCCGTCGCGATAGCCGAACAGCTCCGACTCGATCAGCCCTTCGGGAATCGACGCGCAGTTCACCGCGACGAACGGCTTGCCGGCGCGTGCGCTCGCATCGTGCAGCGCGCGTGCAACGACTTCCTTGCCGGTGCCCGTCTCGCCCTGCACGAGCACGGGCAGCCCGTTGTTGAGCCCTTGACGCGCCATCGTGAGCGCGCGCAGCAGGCGCGGCTGGCGGCCGGCGAGGGCCGCGAGCGCCTGAGTGCCAGCATCGTCGCGGGCAGCGGCGGCCGGTGCCGGCGCGCGTTCGCGCGAGGCCGGCACGACGGTTGCGCGCGGCAGGCGCAGCGCCTTGCAATGGAACGCGGCGTCCACGCCTTCGACGCGCAGCATTCCGCCTTGCTCGGCGAATGCGACGAACGACGGCGTGCGCGCAACCGCCGCGCTTTCGCAGCGGCGACCGACGAGTGCGTCGCGCGCCGCGCCGAGCAGCTCGCACGCATGCGCGTTCGCGGCGACGATGTGGCCGGCTTCCGACACGGCCAGCACGCCGCTCCAGCTTGAACCGAGATACGCATGGCGCGGGTGAAACACGAGCACGACATGTTCGGGGAAATACGCGTCGAACAGGCGCGTCTCGATGTGCGTGGCCGCGGCGCTCATCAGCATCGACATGCCGTCGAGCGTGAGCGGCAGATCGCCTTCGCGCGTGAGGTCCAGCACGCCGATCGGCTGGCCGTGCGGATCGCATAGCGGCAGCGAGCGGCACGAGAAGCGGCTCAATCGGCCGAGGAAATGCTCGCCGCTGTCGATCGCGACCGCACAGCCTTCGACGAGCGCGGTGCCGAGCGCGTTCGTGCCGCGCAGCGATTCGCACCAGTTCGCGCCGGCGCGGATGTCGCCGATGCCGAGCGCGGCGAGCTGGCTCGCGTTGCCGTCGACCGACAGGATGGTCGCACGTGCATCGGCCAGCAGGATCATCCCGTCGTGTCCGCAGCGCTCGGCGAGGAAGGCGAGTTCGGGGGCGGCCGCGTCGAGCAGCAGGCGGTTCGCGTCGCGCAGCTCGTCGAGATTGCAGAATTCGTGCAGGTTCAGCCGCGTGTCGTCGTCCCAGCGCACGCCGTGATCGAGACTGCGCCGCCACGACTGATCGATTTCGAGGCGCAGGCAGCCTTGTGGCAGCACGCCGTCGGCCGTGAGGCGTTCGCGAATCAGGCGGGTTGCCTGCAGCCGGTCCGGCAGGCGTTGGCCGGAAGGGAAGTAGTCTTGCACGTCGCCCCTCCTCAGGAGAATGTCGGGCCGTCCGATCCGGCGCGGCCGCTCGCAAAAAGGCCCGCCGAGTCTGGCACAAGCCCGGGCATAAATCCATCCGGTCAAAAACCTAAAACCCAGGCGGGGCGCGGCCGTGCGGGCGATTGGCGCACGCGTGCGGGCCGCATTCGGCGTGCGTGACGGAGTGGCGTGCATGGCTCCAGGGCGGGCGAGCTTCGCGCGACGGCGGCGCTTACGTCCGCGGCTTGTACGCGTTGCACCGGCCGCCGTTCGCGACCCGTTTTCCGGCGAATATCGCGCTCGGTGCGTTCGGATCGGTTTCGTCCAGCAGCGGTGACGCGGCGCAGGCGGCGCGCGGCAGCGCGGCAGCCGACATCAGGCCGGCGGCCGCGACCGTGAACGCGCGGCGGGAAGCGGGAAGGCGCGGCATCGGGTGTCTCGTTGACGTGATGGATCGGGGAAAGGCGCGGGAGATACGCACGCGGGCGGAACTGGCGCGCCGCGCGACATCGTCGCGCGGCGCATGCATCGCTCACATCCGCGACGCGATCACACGTTCATCAGCACCGATTTCAGTTCCGTGTAGTGTTCGATCGCAGCCGCGCCCATCTCGCGGCCGAAGCCCGACATCCGGTAACCGCCGAACGGCAGTGCGGGATCGAGCGCGCTGTGGCAATTGACCCAGACCGAGCCCGAACGGATCTTCGGGATCATCCGGTGCGCGGCCGACAGGTTGTTGGTCCAGATGCTCGCGCCGAGCCCGTAGCGCGTGTCGTTCGCGAGGCGGATCGCATCGTCGATCGTGTCGAACGGCATCGCGACCAGCACCGGCCCGAAGATTTCCTCTTGCACGAGCGGGCCCTTCTGGTCGACGTCCACGAGCACGGTGGGCTTCACGAAGTAGCCTGGGCCGAACGCTTCGCCGCCGCACGCGAGCTGGGCGCCCAGTTCGCGGCCGCGCTCGATGTAGCCGGCCACGCGCTTTTGCTGCTTCGCCGAGATCAGCGGGCCCATGTCGACCGACGGGTCGAGCGCGTTGCCGAGCTTCATGTTGCTCGCGATGCCCGCGATGTCGCCTACCACGCGATCGAAGTGCTTGCGTTGCACGTAGAGGCGCGAGCCCGCGCAGCACACCTGGCCATGATTGAAGAAGATCGCGGTGGCCGCGCCCGAGGCCGCGACGGCCGGGTCCGCATCGTCGAACACGATCGTCGGCGACTTGCCGCCGAGTTCGAGCGTCACGCGCGTCATCGATTCCATCGCGGCCTTGCCGATCAGCTTGCCGACTTCGGTCGAGCCGGTGAAGGTCAGCTTGTCGACGTCCGGGTGATGCGCGAGCGCGGCACCCGCTTCGACGCCGGTGCCGGTCACGACGTTGAACACGCCGGCCGGGTAGCCGGCTTCCTGCACGAGTTCGGCGAGCCGCAGCGCGGTGAGGGGCGTTTCGTCGGCGGGCTTCAGCACCATCGTGCAGCCGGTCGCGAGGGCGGGGCCGAGCTTCCAGCACGCGAGCAGTAGCGGGAAATTCCACGCGACGATCGCACCGACCACGCCGACGGCCTCGCGCCGGATGAAGCCGTGGAACTGGCTGTCGGGCATCAGCGGCATCGACACGTCGACGGTCGCGCCTTCGATCTTGGTTGCCCAGCCGGCCATGTAGCGCAGGAAGTCGATCGCCAGCTGCACGTCCATCACGCGCGCGATCTGCGCGCTCTTGCCGTTGTTCACGCATTCGAGCTCGGCGAGCTGCTGGGCGTCGCGTTCGAGCAGATCCGCGAGACGCCACAGCAGGTTCTGTCTTTCGCGGGGCCGCATGCGGCTCCACGCGGAATCGTCGAACGCCTGGCGCGCGGCGCGCACCGCACGGTCGACGTCGGCCGCGCCGGACGCCGGCACGCGGCACAGTTCGTCGCCGGTCGCGGGGTTGTGGACGGCAAGGGTGGCGCCGCTTTCGGCGCTGCGCCACGTATCGCCGATCAGCATCGACGGCGTGCGTGCGATGAACGACTGGGTTTGCGGAAGTAACGACAACGTTGCCTGCATGGAAGCTCCTCGCTCATCGGGGTTCGGGTGTCGAGGCGAAAAGCAGCTTCCATACCAACGGCCGGGCGGCGGCGTGCGTGCACGCCGCATGCGCCATGCGGCGCGGGGCGTGCGGCGTGACGCCCGTCGTCGGCATACACGACCGGCATCGCGCCGCGTTCGCGGTGCGGCGTCTCAATTTGAGAATCCGGATGCAATGTGAGATGCGACATGCGGCACGCGCGCCGCCGGCCGCTCCAGCGACACCGCCGCAGAGGCGCGCGAGTGCCGGTTTCGCGCGCCGCTTTGAATCGGGATTTTCCCGAGCGTTCGGCGATAAAAGCGCGTGTTTTCCTTGTGGCAAACCCGACGTCGGCAATTGGCACGGGCTGTGCTTGAAGAGCGAGAGACAAGCGCCGCAGCGCTGCATGCCGGACGATTCGAGACCCCACGTAAAGGAGCAGAGCCTTGTTCAAGACTTTCATTCGACGCAGCAGGCCGCCCCGTGCGGCCGCGACCGTCGCTGCCGCCGGCGCGCTGGCGCTGGCCGCGGGTGCCGTGCACGCCCAGGCCCAGGCACCGCGCGACGCTCACGCGATCCTGAGCCAGACATGCGCGGCCTGTCACGCGGCCGAGTCGAAGGATTCGTGGAGCCGCATCAGCCATCAGCGCAAAACGCCGGAAGGCTGGCTGATGACGATCGCGCGGATGCAGACGATGCACGGCCTCACGATCAGCGACGACGAGCGGCGCATTCTCGTGAAGTACCTGTCGGATACGCAGGGCCTCGCGCCGTCGGAGACGAAGGATTTCCGCTATGCACCCGAGCGTCGCCTGAACACGCAGGAGACCGTCAACAACGAGGAATTCAAGCAGATGTGCGCGCGTTGCCACTCGGCCGCGCGCCCGCTGCTGCAGCGCCGCCCCGTCGCCGAATGGGACAAGCTCGTGAACTTTCACCTCGGGCAGTGGCCGTCGATCGAGTATTCGGCGATGGGCCGCGACCGTGACTGGCTGAAAGTCGCGCTCACCGAGATGGCGCCGATGCTCGCGAAGGACTACCCGTACGACAGCAAGGCATGGACTGCGTGGAAGCAGCACCATCCGCCTGCCACCGCGCTCGCCGGCACCTGGAGCTTCGGCGGCCACATGCCGGGCAAGGGCGACGCGTACGGCACGATGACCGTGAAGGGCGGCACGGGCGAGCGCTTCGACGTCGAGCTGAAGGGCCGCTTCGCGGACGGCAGCCCGCTCGTCGGCACCGGCACCGCGACGCTTTATACCGGCTACGAATGGCGCGCGAGCGTGAAGGTCGGCGACACGACGATGCGTCAGGTGCTGATGGCGCGCGACGGCACGCTGCGCGGCCGCATGTTCGACGATGCGCATGACGAGCGCGGCCTCGACTTCAACGCGGCGAAGCTCGGCAACGCACGGATCGTCGCGGTGCAGCCGGCGTACGTGAAGGCGGGTAGCGAGACCGACGTGACGATCGTCGGCGCGAACCTGCAGGGCACACCCGCGTTCGGCGCGGGTGTCACGGTCGCATCGGTGCTCGAGCGCACGCCGGGATACGTGCGGGTGCGGGTGAAGGCGGCCGACGGCAGCGCGGCCGGCGTGCGCCGCGTGAGCGTCGGCGCCGCGCATGCGGACGGGTTTGCCGTGTATCGCGAGATCCACGACGTGAAGGTCGAGCCCGACTTCGCGGTTGCGCGCATCGGCGGCAACGGCGGCTCGACGCCGAAGGTCGAAGGGCGGTTCGACGCGGTCGCGTGGGGCGTCGACGGGGCGGGCAAGCCGTTCCGCATCGGCGTCGTGCCCGCGCAATGGTCGGTCGCGCCGTTCGACGATCAGTCGAAGGGCGATCGCGACACGCAGTTCGCGGGCGTGATGCAGGCGTCGACGGGGATCTTCACGCCGGGCGACGCGGGCCCGAATCCCGCACGCCGGATGGGCACCAACAACACGGGCAACCTGAACGTCGTCGCGACGGTGACGGACGGCTCGCGCACGGTGACGGGCACCGGGCACATGATCGTCGCGGTGCAGCGCTGGAACAATCCGCCGCTGCCCTGACCGGCCGCCCATCCACTGGCGCCGGGCCGCGACGCGGCCCGGTTCGAATCGACGAACGCAAGGAGAATCCGATGAGCGCCCTGCTGAACGTGGTCGAACGCAACGTGCACGAAGTGCGCGTCGACGACGAGCGCCTGATGTTCCATGTGCCGAGCAGCTCGCTGTTCGCGGCCGATCGCGTGACGGCCGACATCATCGACGCATTGCGTGCGAGCAGCTGCACGGCCGACGAGCTGTTCGCGCGGCTGGCCGGCCGCTCGCCGCACAGCGAACTCGCCGAGACGCTCGGCGAGCTGATGGCCCTCGAGGTCGTCAGCGACGGCTCGCCGCTCACCCCCGAGATCGCGGTGAAGCGCGTCGAGCGCACCGCGATCGACACGGTCGTGCTGAACGTGAACACCGGCTGCAACCTGAGCTGCACCTATTGCTACAAGGAAGACCTCGACACGCCGTCCGCCGGGCGACGGATGGACATCGACACCGCGAAGGCATCGGTCGAGATGCTGCTGAAGGAGTCGCCCGACCTGCCGCGCTACACGGTCGTGTTCTTCGGCGGCGAACCGCTCAGCAATCGCAAGCTGATCGAGTGCATGGTCGAGTATTGCGAGCTGCGCTTCGGCGCGCTCGGCAAGCAGGTCGAATTCGTGATGACGACCAATGCGACGCTCTTGACCGAGGAGATCGTCGAGTGGCTCGACGCGCATCGCTTCGGGCTGTCGGTCAGCATCGACGGACCGCGATCGATCCACGATCTGAACCGCCGCACGGTCGGGGGCGCGGGCACCTACGACGTCGTGCGTCGCAAGGTCGAGATGCTGCTCGCGCGCTACCGCAGCCGCCCGGTCGGCGCGCGCGTGACGCTGACGAGCGGCGTGACCGACATCGAAGGCATCTGGGATCACCTGTTCAACGAACTCGGGTTCGCGGAAGTCGGCTTCGCGCCGGTCACGTCGGGGCAGCTCGACACGTTCAACCTGCAGCCCGCTGAGCTCGCACAGGTGTTCGCGAACATGAAGGCGCTCGGTCGCCGTTATCTCGCCGCCGCGCTCGAGAACCGCAACATCGGCTTCTCGAACCTGCACCAGCTGATCACCGACCTGCACGAGGGGCACAAGAAGTCGCTGCCGTGCGGCGCGGGGCTCAAGATGCTCGCGGTCGACCACAAGGGCGACCTGAACCTGTGCCACCGCTTCACCGGCTCGGCGCTGCCGACCTTCGGCAACGTGCATGAAGGCGTCGCGCAGGCGGAGCTCAACGACTTCCTGTCGCAACGCCTCGAGCGCAGCGGCACGGGCTGCGAAACCTGCCGGATCCGCAACCTGTGCTCGGGCGGCTGCTATCACGAGAGCTACGCGCGCTACGGCGATCCCGCGCATCCGACCTACCACTACTGCGAGCTGATGCGCGACTGGATCGATTTCGGCATCGAGGTCTACAGCCGGATCCTCGCCGGCAACCCGGCGTTCATCGGCAACCACATCACTCCGCGCAAGGCGAACTGACATGAAACATCTGAAGCCGCTCAACAACAAGGCGAAAAAGCTCGAGGAGGCCGTGCAGCAGGATCGACTCGAGGAAGTCGTCGCGATGACGTCCGTCGCGGGCTGCACGTCGACCACCGACCCCGGCTGGGAAACGGACGTGTTCGGCGGGGTCGCGTCGCTGTGCCAGCCGATGGAGGCCGACCTGTACGGCTGCTCCGACCCATGCTGGTGGCCCGCGCAGGTGCCCGACATGATGAGCACCTATCCCGACTGGAACAAGCACGCGGCCGATTCCGGCGCGGACTGGCGCCAGCTCGGCAGCGTGTTCCCCAAAGACAAGTGATCCACCCGGCACCGATCAAGGATTCTCCATGCGATTCACGACACCCCTGAGCCGCGCGCTCCTCGCCGCCGCGCTGGTCTCGGCCGCGTCGCTGTCGGCCGCGGCCGACGGTCCGCTGCAGACCGGCCACGAATACCTCGCCGTCACGAACTACCCGAACAACCTGACGGTGATCGATACGGGCACCGACAGCATCGTCAAGACCTGTGCGCTGCCCGACGCGTTCGGCCCCGGCACGATCCAGATCAGCCCGGACCGCACGCGCGCGTACGTGCTGAACAACCACTACGGCGACCTGTACGGCGTCGATCTCGATTCGTGCAAGACCGTGTTCCATGCGGAGCTGGCGGAAGCGGGCAACGAGCGGGCGCGCGCGATGTTCTCGGTCGCGCTGAGCCCGGACGGCAAGGAGATCTACAGCGTCGTCAATCCGACGAAGCTGAACCGCGACAGCTACGAAGTGCAATCGCCGCGCCTGCAGGTTTACCGTACCGACGCCGGGGCCGACGCGAAGCCGGTGCGCACATTCCCGGCGCCGCGCCAGACGACGATGCTGCAGGCCGCCGACGACGGATCGCTGTTCATCGTCGGCGCGGACATTTACCGGATGAACGTGCAGACCGGCAAGTACGACGTCGCGGTGCCGCTGCGCAACTGGAAGCGGCCGCTGCATGGCCAGCCGGACGTGTTGTACGTGTGGCCGCAGCAGCGTCCGCAGCACACGCTCAACCTGCTCTATACGGCCGACCGCTTCAAGGACGAGAAGAAGGATCCGGCCTCCGCGCAGACGATGTACGGCTACGTCGACATCGACCTGAGGACGGGCAACGCGACGGTCAAGGATTTCGCGCCGCTCACCGAGGTGTATTTCACGGGCGGGCTGTCGCCGAGGGATCCGAATGCGATGTACGGGGTGCTGAACCGGCTCGCGAAGTACGACGTGAAGAACGAGAAACTGGTCGAGGCCGCGCCGCTCGATCACTCGTACTACTGCCTGTCGTTCAATCGTGAGGGCAGCAAGCTCTATCTCGCGGGCACCTTCAACACGGTCGCCGTATACGATGCCGACACACTGAAGAAGCTGAAGGACATTCGCGTGCCGGGCGGCGACATGGCGATCACCACCGCGCAGATTTTCACACGATGATGGATGCGCCGGCCGCGCGCCGGCGCCGTAAATCAGGAGACTCCATGACCACCGCCATCGCCACCGGCGTGCCGTGCGACGGCCTGTCGATCGTGCGGGGCCGCACCGATGTGCCGCTGTCGGATGCGACCGTCGCCGCGCTGCTGCACGACACCGCGTCGCGCTTTCCGGCGCGGCCGGCCGTCGTGTTCCGCGAGCAGGGCATTTGCAGGGACTGGCGCGCGTTCGCGCACGAGGTCGACGTGCTCGCGGCCGGCCTCGCCGCGCTCGGGATCGTGAAGGGCGACCGCGTCGGCATCTGGTCGCCGAACCGTAGCGAATGGCTGCTCACGCAATTCGCGACCGCGCGCATCGGCGCGGTGCTCGTCAACATCAACCCGGCCTACCGGCTTGCGGAACTCGACTATGCGTTGAACAAGGTCGGCTGCCGCGCGCTGATCGCGGCCGAGCAGTTCAAGTCGTCGAAGTACCTGGAGATGCTGCAGGCGCTCGCACCGGAACTCGCGCATTGCGTGCCGGGTGAATTGCATGCGGCGCGGCTGCCGACGCTGCGCACGATCGTATCGATGGGCGAGGCGGCGCCGGCCGGCATGTTCCGCTTCGCGGACGTGATGGCGCGCGGCCGCGACACGCTCGATGTCGCGCGGCTCGACGCGATCGGCGCGACACTCGCGGCCACCGATCCGATCAACATCCAGTTCACGAGCGGCACGACAGGCAGCCCGAAGGGCGCGACGCTCACGCATCGCAACGTCGTCAACAACGCGCGCTTCATCGCGCTCGCGATGCGCTTCACCGAACAGGATTCGCTCTGCATCCCGGTGCCGCTGTATCACTGCTTCGGGATGGTGCTGGCCGTGCTCGCGTGCGTGTCGACGGGGGCCGCGATGGTGTTCCCCGGCGAGGCGTTCGATCCGGTCGCGACGCTCGCGGCCGTCGCCGAGGAGCGCTGCACCGCGCTGCACGGCGTGCCGACGATGTTCATCGCGGAGCTCGATCATCCGGACTTCGCGAAGTTCGACCTGTCGACGCTGCGCACCGGGATCATGGCCGGCTCGCCGTGCCCGATCGAGACGATGAAGCGCGTCGTGTCGCAGATGCATCTGTCCGAGATCACGATCGCGTACGGAATGACGGAGACGAGCCCCGTGTCGTTCCAGAGCTCGACCGACGACCCGCTCGAGAAGCGCACGACGACGGTCGGCCGCATCCAGCCGCACCTGGAGGTGAAGATCGTCGACCCAACCGGCGAGATCGTGCCGGTCGGCGCGACGGGCGAGCTGTGCACGAAGGGTTACTCGGTGATGCTCGGCTACTGGGACGACGAAGCGAAGACGCGCGAGGTGCTGGTCGACGGCTGGATGCATACGGGCGACCTCGCGACGCTCGACGCCGACGGCTACTGCAACATCGTCGGCCGGCTGAAGGACATGGTGATTCGCGGCGGCGAGAACGTGTATCCGCGCGAGATCGAGGAATTCCTGTTCAGGCATCCGAAGATTCAGAGCGCGCAGGTGTTCGGCGTGCCCGACGCGAAATACGGCGAGGAGCTGTGCGCGTGGATCGTGCTGCGTGCGGGCGAGCAGATGACGGAAGACGACGTGCGCGCGTTCTGCACCGGTCAGATCGCGCACTACAAGATCCCGAAGTACGTCTGCTTCGTCGACGAGCTGCCGATGACGGTGACAGGCAAGGTGCAGAAGTTCGTGATGCGCCAGCAGATGATCGACGCTTGGGGGCTGAAAGCCGCCGATACCGCGTAGTAGCGCACGGGCGGGCGTGTTGCCGCCCGCCACGCCTGTCATGACCGCCCGAGCGGCGGTTTTCCCTGCCGCCCCTTCCGCCCGGGGTAAAATGCGCGCCACGCCGCGATGTCGCGCGCGACGGGCATTGCGGCGTTCCGACGAACGGCGCAACGCCCGGCGCCCGCACCGGGGCTTTCGAAGCGTCCCCCCGCGTGACAAGACCGCGCGATGCGGCTGGCTGCCCGACCCGAACCCGATCCATGGACCGGCGGCCGCGTCGGTGCCGGGCGCGTCACCGGTATCCGATGCCCCTTCCCGCGCTTTCCAAATCGATCGGCACGCATGCGGCCCGATCGTCTGGCGAATCGTGTCGACGTTCGTGCCCGGTGGTTGCCGGGCACGGTCGCGGATTCTTGCGCGAGGTCGCGCTTCGCGGCTGCATAACGAGTTTCGAGTGTTTCGACAGGGTCGAGTGGCGAGTTTTCCATCCAGAACAATGACGGTGAATAGAACAACAGCGGCGCCCGCACGGCGGCGGCGCACGAAGGCCGGGCTTGGCGTCGGTCTCGGCATCACGCTTTTCGCGGCGCAGGCCGCTGCGGCACAGGGCGACGCACTGGCGCCGGACGCCGATGCGGCCGGCAGCGCAGCGCTACCGACGATCACGGTTACCGGCGCGCGCGGGAACACGTTTCGTGCGCGCGAAGCATCGGTCACGGGGCTCGACGATGCGCCGCTGCGCGACACGCCGGCGTCCGTCAACGTCGTCACGCGCGCGCAGATCGACGACCAGCAGGCGAAGCGCCTGAGCGACGTGGTGCGCAACGACGCATCGGTCGTCAACGACTACGCGCCGGTCGGCTATTTCGAAGGCTTCGCGATCCGCGGCTTCCCGGTCGATCTCGCGAGTGCGATCCGGATCGACGGTCTGACGGTGTCCGGCGAGCAGAACGTGCCGCTCGAGAACAAGGAGCGCGTCGAGATCCTGAAAGGGCTGGCCGGCATCGACAGCGGCGTGGTCGCGCCGGGCGGCGTGATCAACTTCGTGACGAAGCGCTCGGCGAACGTCGCGAGCGTGACGGGCGGCGTCGACAGCCGCGGCTCGACGTCGGCGGCCGTCGATCTCGGCCGCCGCTTCGGCCCCGACCATCAGTTCGGCTTCCGGATCAATGCCGCGAAGGAGAACATGCACTCGTACATCGACGGCACGAACGGACGGCGCACGTTCGGCTCGATCGCCGCCGACTGGGACATCAGCCCGCGCGCGAGCCTGCAGCTCAACGCCGAATTCCAGCAGTGGATCCAGCGCTCCGCGCCCGGCTACCAGTTGCTCGGCGGCACCGTCGTGCCGTCGGTCAAGACGACGTCGAAGGCGCTCGGCACGCAGCCGTGGGCGAAGCCGGTGACGACCGATGCGCTGAACCTGAACGCGCGCTTCGACTACCAGTTCAACGACGACTGGAAGGCGTATGTCGCGGCGGGCCGCAGCCGCACGATGATCGACGACAACAGCGCGTTCGCGTACGGCTGCTATTACGCGGCGAGCTGCGCGGCCGGCACGACGTCGCCGTTCTTCTTCGGCGCGAACGGCGACTACGACGTCTACGACTTCCGCAGCCCAGGCGAATACCGTCGCAACGACGACTTGCGCGCGGTGACGACGGGCAAGTTCGCAACGGGCCCGCTGCGCCATGAGCTGACGCTCGGCGTGAGCGTGCAGCGCCGCGTCGTGCACATGGCGAACGCCGTGTACGACTATGTGGGCAGCGAGAACGTCTATGGGCCCGACGTCGCGTTTGCGCCGTCGCCGAATACGGCCGGGCCGTCGTATCCGCAGCTCGATTCATGGCAGTACGGTGTGTTCGGGCTCGACCGCATCAGCATCGGCGAACACTGGCAGGTGCTCGCCGGCGGCAAGGAAGTGCTGCTGCGCCAGCGCAGCTGGAGCAGCCTCGACGGCGAGGCGACGCACACCGATCGCTCGGTGTTCCTGCCGCAGGTCGCGCTCGTCTACAAGCCGGTGAACGTGCTGTCGCTTTACGCGTCGTACAGCAAGGCGCTGTCGCTCGGCGACCAGGCGCCGGTGCGCGCGACCAACGCGTATGCGTTCCTGCCGCCGGTCGAATCGCACCAGTTCGAGCTCGGCGCGAAATACGACTGGCTCGACCGGCTGAGTCTGACGGCCGCCGTGTTCTCGATCAGCAAGCCGTTCCAGTTCGCCGATCCCGATGCGTCCGGCACGAGCTATACCTTCGTGCAGCGCGGCACGCAGCGCCACCAGGGGATCGAGCTCGGCGCGGCCGGGCGGCTCACGGAGCGGCTGTCGCTGACGGCGAGCGTCGCGGCGATTCGCGCGCGCGCGTACGATTCGGGTTCGCCGGCGTACGAAGGGCACCAGATCATCAACGTGCCGGCGCTGCGCGCGTCGCTGTATGCGGACTACGCGGTACCGGGCGTCGCGGGACTGAACATGCTCGGCGGCGTCGAATACAGCGCGGGCCGCAACGCGAACGAAGAGGGCACCGCGCGCGTGCCGTCGTGGTTCGTGTTCAATCTCGGCGCGCGCTACACGACGAAGATCGCGGGCCATCGCACGGTGCTGCGCGTGTCGGTGGACAACCTGTTCAACAAGTTCTACTGGCGCGACGCGGGCGAGCAGCAGGGCGACGCGTACCTGTTCCCGGGCGCGCCGCGCACCGCCCGCGTATCGTTGACCTATGATTTCTGATCGTCCGGACCCGGCCGCATGATGCGCGGCCCCGGCAGCCAACCAGGAGAGTACAGACGATGTCCCCACTCGAAATCGCCGGCGTGATCGTCAGCGCGCTCGCGATCTGGCTGACCGCGAAGCGGCGCATGCTGTGCTGGCCGGTCGGGCTCGCGTCGGTCGCGCTGTACGGCTGGATCTTCTTCGACGCGAAGCTGTATTCCGACATGCTGCTGCAGGGTGCGTTCGCGGTGCTGCAGGTGTACGGCTGGCGCCGCTGGATCGCGCAGCGTACGCTCGAGGCGAGCGGCGGCGCGGCGCCGGCAGGCGACGTCGCGCCCGTCACCGGCGTGCGGCCCCGGCAGATGTTGCCCGACCTGATCGCGGCCGTTGTCGGCAGCGCGTTGCTCGGCGGAATGATGGCGCGCTGGACCGATGCGGCGCTGCCGTTCGTGGACGCGTCGCTGACCGCGTTCAGCCTCGTCGCGCAATACTGGACCGCGCGGCGCTACATCGCGTCGTGGGGGTTGTGGATCGTCGTGAACGTCGTGTACGTCGGGATGTTCGTGTTCAAGGAACTGTATCTGACGGCCGGACTCTATGCGCTGTTCATCGCGCTCGCCGTCATCGGCTGGCGCGACTGGAGCCGGACGGCCGACGCGCTGCGTGCAACGGCGAGCCCGGCGGGCTGATTCACGGGCCGATTCAACTACGGAGCTGCGTCGTCCATGACATTTCCTCTCGAGCCGAACGCGCCTGCGTCGCGTGACGCTGCCGACGCGCGGGACGTCGCCCCGCCGCAATTCGGCGTCGACGGCGAGCAGGCCGAACGCGACTGGCCGCTGATGACGCACGACGAAGTCGCGGGCGTGCTCGCGCGGATCGATGGCGTCGGCGCGCCGGCGCGGCTTGCGTGGCACAGCCCGCGGCCGTTCTCGGCGGCCGTGCTGGTGCGCACGACAGACGAGCGCACGCTGTTCGTCAAGCGTCATCACGTGAGCCTGCGTGATGTCGCCGGGCTCGAGGAAGAGCATCGCTTCATCGCGCATCTGCGTGAACGCGGCATTCCGGTTGCCGACGTGCTCGCCGGTCGCGACGGTGCGACCGCGTTTGCATCCGGCGACTGGACCTACGAAGTGCACGCGGTCGCGCCCGGTGTCGACGCGTATCGCGGCGTGATGTCGTGGCAGCCGTTCACCCATGCTTCGCATGCGTACGCGGCCGGCCGCGCACTGGCCGAACTGCATCGCGCGTCGGCCGGCTACGATGCGCCGGCGCGGCCCGTGCGCACGCTGTTGTCGAGTTTCCGGGTGCTGTCGTCCACCGATCTGGCGGGCGCGCTCGAACGCTGGGTCGATGCGCAGCCGCTGCTGGTGCGCGCGCTCGGCACGCGCGACTGGCGTGGCGCTGTGGCGGATGCGATCGGCCCGTATCATGCGCGCCTCGTGCCGCTGCTGCCCGCGCTGCCGCCGCTGTGGACGCACGGCGACTGGCATGCGTCGAACCTGCTGTGGACCGATGCCGGCCCCGGCGCGCGGGTGCGCACGGTGCTCGACTTCGGTCTGTCCGATCGCACGTGCGCGGTGATGGACGTCGCGCTGGCGATCGAGCGCAATGCGATCGACTGGATGGCGCCGGCCGATGCGCGCCGCATCGAATACGCGCACATCGATGCGCTGCTCGACGGCTACGAATCGCTCGAACCGCTGAGCGACGATGCGTACGCGGCGCTGGTCGCGATGCTGCCGATCGTGCATGTGGAGTTCGCGCTGTCGGAGGTCGCGTATTTCGGGTGCATCATCGACGCCCCGGCGATCGTCGACATCGCGTACGACGGCTACCTGCTCGGGCACGCGCGCTGGTTCGGCGAACGCGACGGACGTGACCTGCTCGACTGGCTGGTGCAACGCCGGCGCGCGAAGCGGGGCAGCGTGTAACGCTGCGTGCCGGACATTGACGAGCCGGCAGTGTCGGCTGGCCGGGCCTCATTTTTCTTCCGCGCGGCAATCGCACCGCACATTCACTGAAATCCTCTGATCTACGAAGCGGATCCTGCTGCCGCAGGACGCCGCACGTCCGCACTCCGTCGCATTCAACATGACGGAATTGTCATCTTCGGCTCATGTTCGCACTGCACCCGATCCGTAGCATCGGTGCGAACCGTTATCGCAGAACCGAACATGCTCAAGCTCACCCTCGCCGTGGCCGTCGTCTTCGCGACGGCCGCGACGGCCCATGCGCAGTCGCTGCAGGTCACGGCACCGGTCCAGGCCTTGGCCCCGACGGCTTCCGGTGCCGCGTCGCCGTCCGACATATCTTCTTCCCCGTCGCTGACGCTGTCCGACGCGCTCGCGGCGGCAGCCAGCAACAACCCGGCACTGCGCGGCGCGCGTGCGGACGTCGATGCATCGGCCGGCGCGCTGATGCAGGCCGGTGCACGTCCCAATCCGGAAGTGTCGTTCCTGCAGGAAGGCTTCAGCCGCGCGGAACGCACGTCGACCGCGCTGATCAACCAGACCCTCGAGCTCGGGGGCAAGCGTCGCGCGCGGCTCGACGTCGCATCGTACGGCCGGGAGGCCGCGAACGCGTCGCTCGACGAGCAGGTTGCCGCTGTGCGCGCCGATGTGATCGCGGCGTTCTACGGATTGCTTGCCGCGCAGCGGCAACTTCAGGTTACCGAAGAGTCGGCCGCGATCGCCGCGCGCTTGGCGCACCTCGCGGGGCGCCGCGCGCAGGCCGGCAAGGTGTCGCCGGTCGAGGCGACCAAGGCGCAGGTGGCGGCGGCCGGCGTGCAGATCGAGGTGACGACCGCGCGCGGCCGTGTCGACGTCGCGCGCGAGAAGCTGAATGCGGCGATGGGTGAAGCGCGCGGCGACCGGCGCGTCGCGCTCGGCGATCTGGAAACGGTGCCTGCGGTCGAGCCGCTGTCGGCGCTGACCGCGCAGCTCGAAGACGCGCCGCTCGCCCGCGTCGCGCGTGCGGAGATGCTGCGCTCGAACGCGGCCGTGTCGCTCGAACGCGCGCGGCGTATTCCCGACGTGACGGTCAGCGCGGGCGTGAAGCGGGTGACGACCGGCGGCGTGCCCGACAACCAGGCGGTCGTCGGCGTGTCGATTCCGATTCCGCTGTTCGACACGAACCGTGGCGCGCTGCTCGAAGCGACGCACAAGGCCGAGCGCGCGAATGCCGATCTCGACCGCGAACGTACGCGGCTGCGGCTCGAACTTGCACAGGCGTATGCGAATTTCGACGCGGCGGCGCAGGAAGCGCGGCGGCTGAAGACCGACATCCTGCCCGGCGCGCGGCGCGCGCTCGACGCGATGTCGCGCGGCTACGAGCTCGGCAAGTTCAGCTTCCTCGACGTGCTCGACGCGCAGCGCACGCTGTTCCAGGGGCAATCGCAATACGTGCGCGCGCTCGCCGACGCGCATGCGGCCCGCGCCGACATCGGCCGGCTCGTCGGGACGCCGCTCGCGGCCGTCGCGCAATAGCCGCGCTTCTTACCTGAAGGATCATCATGTCACGCAGCAGAATCTTCATCATTGCGGCGGCCGTGCTCGGCGGCGTCGGGATCGTGCTCGGCGCGCTCGCCGTCACGCGAGGCAGTGTGTCCGCCCCCGCGGGCACCGAAGCCGCACAGGCGGCCGACGGCGTTGGCACCGGCTCGCACGGTGGCGTCGTGCTCACGCGCGGCAAACTGTCCGTCGAGATCGTGATGACGGAAAAGCCCGGCGACGCGCGGCTCGTCGTCTATCCGTTCGTCGACGGCAAGCCGGTCGATAAGGGCGTTGCGGTGTCCGGCACGCTGGTGCGGTACGACCGCTCACACGAACCCATGCGTTTCGACGCGGCAGGCCAGAAGTTCGTTTCGGCGCAGTCGATCGCGAAGCCGCACGTGTTCGACGCGACGATCGACATCAAGGCGGGCAACCAGGCCGCGTCGTTCCCGTTCGCCCGCGCGGACGGCGCGATCGCGCTGACCAACGCGCAATTGCGGACGTCGAAGATCGCGCTCGCGAAGGCCGGCCCCGCGCAGATCGCCACGCCGTTCCAGCTCCCGGGCGAGATCAAATTCAACGAGGATCGCACCGCGCACGTCGTGCCGCGCGTGGCCGGCATCGTCGAACAGGTGTCGGTGTCGCTCGGGCAGAACATCGCGAAGGGGCAGGTGCTGGCCGTGATCGCGAGCACCGATCTCGCGGACCGTCGCAGCGAACTACTGACCGCCGAACGCCGGTTGTCGGGTGCGCGCGCGACCTATGAACGCGAACGCACGCTGTGGCAGGAGCGCATCTCGGCGGAACAGGACTATCAGCAGGCGCAGGTTCAGTTGCGCGAGGCCGAGATCGCCGTGCAGAACGCGCGGCAGAAACTGGCCGCACTGAACGCGCCGGCGGGCGCGGGCGCGCTGAATCGCTACGAGTTGCGCGCGCCGTTTGCGGGCACGATCGTCGAGAAGCATGCGACGCCCGGCGAAGCGATCGCGGCCGACGCGAGCATGTTCGTGATCTCCGACCTGTCGACGGTGTGGGCCGAGATGGCCGTGCCCGCGCAGCGGCTGAACGACGTGCGTGTCGGCCGCGACGCGACCGTCAGCGCGACCGCATTCGAATCGCGCTCGAGCGGCCCGATCGCTTACGTGGGCTCGCTGCTCGGCGAACAGACGCGCACCGCGCCCGCGCGCGTCGTGCTGCCGAACCCGGACGGCGTGTGGCGGCCGGGGATGTTCGTGAACGTGTCGGTCGACGCGGGCAAGCAGGCCGTTGCGCTCGCGATCACGAGCGACGCGCTGCAAGACGTCGACGGCGTGCCGTCGGTATTCGTGCGCTCGCCGAAGGGCTTCGTCGCACAGGCCGTCGAGACGGGGCGGCGCGACGAACGCGCGACCGAAGTGCTGAAGGGGCTCAAGCCGGGCCAGGAATATGTGGCCTCGAACAGCTTCGTGCTGAAGGCCGAGCTCGGCAAGGGGAGTGCGGAACATGAATGAACGTCACGCACCGACGGCCCACGCAGTGGCCGGTCCCCGCCTCAAGGAATCCTGCCATGTTTGAACGCCTGATCCGCTTTGCGATTGCGCACCGCTGGCTCGTGATGCTGGCGATCGCGGCCGTGGCCGCGCTGGGCGTGTTCAGCTACCAGAAGCTGCCGATCGATGCGGTGCCCGACATCACCAACGTGCAGGTGCAGATCAACACGGCCGCGCCCGGCTACTCGCCGCTCGAGGCCGAGCAGCGCATCACCTACCCGGTCGAGACGGTGATGGCCGGGCTGCCGGGCCTCGAACAGACGCGCTCGATTTCGCGCTACGGGCTGTCGCAGGTCACGGTGATCTTCAAGGACGGCACCGACATCTATTTCGCGCGGCAGCTCGTCAACGAGCGCATCCAGGAAGCGAAGGACAAGCTGCCGGCCGGCATCGCACCCGCGATGGGACCGACGTCGACCGGCCTCGGCGAGATCTACCTGTGGACGGTCGAGGCCGACGCCAACGCACGCAAGCCCGACGGCACGCGCTATACGGCGGCCGACCTGCGCGAGCTGCAGGACTGGGTCATCCGGCCGCAGCTGCGCAACGTGCGCGGCGTGACCGAGGTGAACTCGATCGGCGGCTACGTGAAGGAATACCGCGTCGCGCCCAATCCGGCGAAGCTGATGTCGTACGGGCTGACGCTCGCCGACGTCGTGCGCGCGCTGGAGCGCAACAACGACAACGTCGGCGCCGGCTACATCGAAAAGCGCGGCGAACAGTATCTCGTGCGCGTGCCGGGCCAGGCGCGCACCGTCGACGACATCGCGAACATCGTGCTGACCAACGTCGGCGGCGTGCCGGTGCGGATGAAGGAGGTCGGGCAGGTCGACATCGGCCGCGAGCTGCGTACTGGCGCCGCGACGTCGAACGGCGAGGAGGTCGTGCTCGGCACGGTGTTCATGCTGATGGGCGAGAACAGCCGCTCCGTTGCGAAGGCCGTCGCCGCGAAGATGGAGGACGTGAACCGCACGCTGCCGGCCGGCGTGAAGGCGATTCCCGTGTACGACCGCACGGTGCTCGTCGAGAAAGCCGTCGCGACGGTGAAGAAGAACCTGCTCGAAGGCGCGGTGCTGGTGATTGCCGTGCTGTTCCTGTTCCTCGGCAACATCCGCGCGGCGCTGATCACCGCGCTCGTGATTCCGCTGTCGATGCTGATGACTTTCACCGGCATGGTCAACGCGAAGGTGAGCGCGAACCTGATGAGTCTCGGTGCGCTCGATTTCGGGATCATCGTCGACGGCGCGGTGGTGATCGTCGAGAACTGCGTGCGGCGGCTCGCGCATGCTCAGTCGGCGGCCGGGCGGCCGCTCACGCGCGACGAGCGCTTTGCGGAAGTGTTCGGCGCGTCGCAGGAAGCGCGGCGCGCGTTGATATTCGGGCAACTGATCATCATGGTGGTGTACCTGCCGATCTTTGCGCTAACCGGCGTCGAAGGCAAGATGTTCCATCCGATGGCCGTGACCGTCGTGATGGCGCTCGCGGCCGCGATGGTGCTGACCGTCACGTTCATTCCGGCGGCCGTCGCGTTGTTCATCGGCGAGCGGGTCGAGGAGAAGGAGAACCGGCTGATGGGCTGGGCGCGGCGCGCGTACGAGCCGGTGCTCGCCGCGTTCATGACGCGCCCCGCGCGCGTGATGCTCGGCGCCGGTGCGATCGTGCTGGCAACGCTCGGGCTCGCGACGCGGCTCGGCAGCGAGTTCATCCCGAGCCTGAACGAGGGCGATCTCGCGGTCGCCGCGCTGCGGATTCCCGGCACGAGCCTGTCGCAGTCGGTCGAGATGCAGAAGGCGATCGAGAAGACGTTGAAGGCGCGCTTCCCGGAAATCGAGCGCGTGTTCGCGCGCACCGGCACGGCCGAGATCGCGGCAGATCCGATGCCGCCGAACCTGTCTGACGGCTACATCATGCTGAAACCGGCCGACCGGTGGCCCGACCCGAAGAAGCCGCGCGATCAGCTCGTGCGCGAGATCGAGGCGGCGCTCGCGGAACTGCCGGGCAACGCGTACGAGTTCTCGCAGCCGATCCAGCTGCGCTTCAACGAGCTGATCTCGGGCGTGCGCAGCGACGTCGCGGTGAAGATCTTCGGCGACGACATGGCGGTGCTGAACCAGACCGGCGAGCAGATCGCGGCCGCGCTGCAGAAGGTGCCGGGCGCTTCCGAAGTGAAAGTCGAGCAGACCACCGGCCTGCCCGTGCTGACCGTCAACCTGGACCGCGACAAGCTCGCGCGCTACGGCGTGACGGTCGCCGACCTGCAGGATACGGTGGCCGCGGCCGTCGGCGGGCAGAAGGCGGGGACGCTGTTCCAGGGCGACCGGCGCTTCGACATCGTCGTGCGGCTGCCGGACGAGCTGCGCTCCGACATCGAGGCGATCAAGCGGCTGCCGATCGCGCTGCCCGCGCCGGCCGCGGGCGCCAGCGCGCCGCTCGCGCAGGCGCCGTACGTGCCGCTTGCCGAACTCGCGACGATCGAGGTCGCGCCGGGCCCGAACCAGATCAGCCGCGAGGACGGCAAGCGGCGCGTCGTCGTCAGCGCGAACGTGCGTGGCCGCGACGTCGGCTCGTTCGTCGCCGACGCGCGCGAGCAGCTGCAGCAGGACGTGCGCGTGCCGGCCGGCTACTGGGTGTCGTGGGGCGGCCAGTTCGAGCAGTTGCAGAGTGCGAGCGAGCGGCTGAAGCTCGTCGTGCCGCTCGCGCTGTTCATGGTGTTCGTGCTGCTGTTCGTGATGTTCAACAACGTGAAGGACGGGCTGCTGGTGTTCACCGGCATTCCGTTCGCGCTGAGCGGCGGCGTGGTGTCGCTGTGGCTGCGCGGGATTCCGCTGTCGATCACGGCGGCGGTCGGCTTCATCGCGCTGTCGGGCGTCGCGGTGCTCAACGGGCTCGTGATGATCTCGTTCATCCGCAACCTGCGCGACGAAGGGATGCCGCTCGACGCGGCCGTGCGCGAAGGCGCGCTCACGCGGCTGCGGCCCGTGCTGATGACCGCGCTCGTCGCGTCGCTCGGCTTCCTGCCGATGGCGTTCGCGAGCGGCACCGGCGCCGAGGTGCAGCGCCCGCTCGCGACGGTCGTGATCGGCGGTATCCTGTCGTCCACGGCGCTGACGCTGCTGGTGCTGCCGGTGCTGTACCGCGTGAGCCACGCGGTGTCGTGGCGCGCGATCTTGCGCGGCGGGTTCGGCGCGGGCGTGCTGCGGCGGCTGGGTTTCTTCAAGGGTAATGCGTGATGCGAATTCTGATTGTCGAGGATGAACCGAAAACGGGCGCCTATCTGCGCAAGGGCCTGACCGAAGCCGGCTATGTCGTCGACTGGGTGGAGGACGGCATCACGGGCCAGCACCAGGCCGAGACCGAGGAGTACGACCTGCTCGTGCTCGACGTAATGCTGCCGGGGCAGGACGGCTGGACGCTGCTGCAGAACCTGCGCCGCAGCAAGTCGACGCCCGTGTTGTTCCTCACCGCGCGTGACGACGTCGGCGATCGCGTGAAGGGGCTCGAACTCGGTGCCGATGATTACCTGGCCAAGCCTTTCGACTTCGTCGAACTCACCGCGCGCATCAAGTCGATCTTGCGGCGCGGCCAGCCGCGCGATTCGAACACGCTGCGCGTGGCCGATCTCGAACTCGACCTGACGCGCCGCAAGGCCATGCGGCAGCGCGACACGATCCTGCTGACCGCGAAGGAATTCGCGCTGCTGTGGCTGCTGATGCGTCGCGAAGGCGAGATCCTGCCGCGCGCGACGATCGCGTCGCAGGTGTGGGACATGAACTTCAACAGCGATACGAACGTCGTCGATTCCGCGATCCGGCGACTGCGCTCGAAGATCGACGACGCCTATGAACCGAAGCTGATCCACACCGTGCGCGGGATGGGCTACGTGCTCGAAGTGCGCAACGGCGCGGCGAAATGATCGCGCGCCTGCTGCCGCGCACGCTGCGCGGACGCCTGACCGCGCTGATCATCCTGTCGACGTCGGTGATCCTCGCATCGAGCGGCGTCGCGCTGTACGAGGCGTTGAGCAATCGCATCGAGACGACGGCGGCCGAGCAGATGGCCGGTATTTCGGCCGCGCTGGGCACGCACCTGGCGGAGGCGCGTTCGACGGCCGACGTCGCGCGCAACCCCGATATGTGGGTCGACCAGTTGCATGGGCATCCGAACATGGACCTGGCGATCTACGATGCGGCCGGCACGCGCATCGTCGGCACGCCGGGATTCCGGACCTACGCGCCACTGCTGTCGACGGATGCGGGCCGCCTCCCGGTATTCGTCGCGCCGCCCGGCGTGCGGCACCAGTATCTGGTGATGACCGTGCCGCTCGCCGGCGCGGGCGCGCCCGTCGTGCGCGTCGCGGTGCAGTACGACCGCAGCGCCGACATGCTGCTGCTGCGCACGCATGCCTATACGATCGTCGTGATCGAGGTGTTCGGCGTCGTGCTGGCGGCCGCGATCGCATACGGCATCGCCGCGCTCGGGCTGAGCCCGCTCCGGCGCTTCGCGGCGCGGGCCGAGCAGATGTCGACGAGCCGCCTGGCCCATCCGCTGCCGGAACTCGATACGTCAGGCGAGCTGAAGGAGCTGGAGCATGCGTTCAACGGGATGCTTGCTCGCCTGGACGAATCGTTTACGCGGTTGAGCCAGTTCTCGTCGAATCTCGCGCACGACATGCGCACGCCGCTCACGAACCTGCAGGCGGCCGCGCAGGTCGTGCTGTCGCAGCCGCGTAGCGCGGACGAATACCGGAGCGTGATCGAGTCGAGCATTGACGAGTATCAGCGGCTGTCGAGGATGATCGAAGACATGCTGTTCCTCGCGCGCTCGGAGCAGGCCGGCACGTCGATCGACGTGCGGCGGCTCGATGCGGCCGAGGAAGCCTCGCGTGTCGCCGGCTATTACGAGCCGCTTGCGGAGGATGCGGGCGTGTCGGTGAAGGTCGACGGTTACGCATGGGTCGATGCGGATCTCACGCTGTACCAGCGCGCGTTGAGCAACCTGCTGTCCAATGCGCTGGCGTACGCGCCGCGCGGCAGCGTCGTGACGATCGATTGTTCGGAACAGGCCGGCGCGACGACGATCGCCGTATCGGATACGGGGCCGGGCATCGATGCGCAGCATGTCGCGCGGATTTTCGAGCGCTTCTATCGCGTCGATCCGTCGCGGCACAACTCGGCGTCGGGGACGGGCCTCGGCCTCGCGATCGTCCGGTCGATCATGAACAATCATGGCGGCGAATGCGGCGTCGACAGCGATCCCGGCCGGCGCACGACATTCTGGCTGCGCTTTCCGCAGCGGCCGCCGGTCGCGCCGAACACGGTGCCGGCGGCCCATGCTTGAGATCGCACGCCGGCACGGCCGCGCGTTCGCTGCGATACGGCGGTGCGCGGCACGCTGCCCGCGATCGCGCGGCAGCGCCCGCGCCTGACCGCCATCAGCGGGTCGCGAGGCTGTCGTGATTGTCGGCCTGCGGCGCCTTCTCGCCGGCATGTACCGAAAGCCCGTGAAGCTCCTTGTTGCGCGCGACGATCTCGCTGGCCGGCGGGTACTGCGTCTTGCTCGTCGGCACCACGCCATCGTGCTGCGCCTGCTTCAGTTCGTTGATGACTTCCGCGCGGGTCTTGCCCTGCGTTTGAGTTTGGGCGAACGCGGCTTGCGAGGCGATGCCGAGCGACAGCGTCGCGGTGACGAACAGGGCAGCGAGTTTGACCGTTTTCATGGAGTTCTCCTTGGTGGGGCCGCCGGGTGGCGATCCATGGACCCAGTATGCGAAAACAGCCGAGCGTGACGGTGATCGGCAGATGAAAAATCCGTCACATTGCGTGGCGGCGTGTGCAACGTGCGGGCCGCGCCGACATGACGCAATCGTCATGTTCGGGTCATGCGTGCGATGAGCGGAAAGCGGAGCATGGCGCTTGCCGACCGCCGACGGTGTCGACGGCATGCGCACCGTTCGCCGCGCCGGCATGGAAGGCGGGCGGTCTCGTTTCAACTTTCGTTCCGGACCCAACCGTGGATCGCCTCGCCATTCGCCTGTCGTTGTTTGCCCTGCTGATTGCCCCGTTGGTCGCCGGTTGCGCTTCATCCCGTCCCGATATCGGAATGGCCGGATCGTCCGCACCGAAGGCCGCGCGCAATTCAGTGCCCACCGGCCTGATGCCTGGCGAGCAGATCGACTATGCGGGGCATCGCTGCGGCAATCCGAACTTCTACGTGAAGACCCATCCGTGCCTGTTCCCGAAACGCAACGTCACGCGTTGATCCGTCACGCGTACGAAAAAAGGCCCGGCACACGCTGTGTCCGGGCCGAACGCGTAATCGTGCCGTGTGACAGCGATCCGCTTGCGTGGATTGCAACGGGCATCGCCCGTCGCGCATTCGATCGTAGCGACAGGGTCCATCGCAAACCTGATCGGAAGATGAAATTTTCGTCACGCGCGAGCCCGCGCGTTGCCGCTGCCCCGATCAGAAGCGATGGCGCAGCCCGCGATTGACGATCCATTGCGTGCACGTGCCGTCGTAGCCGTAGGAGCCGGTCGACGCCTGCGCCGTCTGCGTGCCGTCGTCGAACGTGCGTTGCTCGACGTTCGCGCGTTGCCACGCGCCGACCGCATAGAGAGTGGCGCGTGTCGACAGCACGTAGTCCGCGCCAGCCGACACCTGGTGATTGGTAGCGCTCGTATCGCCACGGGCTTTCGTGTAGCGGTAGCCGACGCCGATGAGCAGGCTCGCGCTCGCCTGATAGTTGAAGAATCCGCTGTCGTCCGCGCTTCATTATGTGTGCCGAGGCATCCCGTTGATTTGCTTCGCACTGCGATCAATAGAGAAGCGCGCGATGACGAAATCGTCATCCCGTGTTCATGATCGCGCACCGACGCCGGATCAATCTTGGAACTCACGTTACCCATTCCGGACAAGGAGCCAATTTCATGAACATGCGACGACCCCTGATTTCGATCGCCATTGCCACGCTGTCGATCGCCGCTTTCTCGCAGTCGGCCACCGCGCAGTCCAGGACCCGGCAGGAAGTGCGCCAGGAAATGCTGCGCGCCCGCCACGACGGCGTGATCCCGAGTCCGAAGCACGACTATCCGCCGAGCCCGGCCACCATCGACCGCAATCAGGAAATCCATCGCTCGACGGTGCATCGCGGCGAATCGGCGCCGGTCGTCGATGCGCATGACGACAGCTTCGCGGTGCGTTGATATTTTTGCGAGGAGGAGTGGACGATGCGCAACATGATGAAAGCGATCCTACTGGCCGCGTGCCTGACGACGACGGGCGCGATGGCGGCCGGCTGGCCGGAACGCGCGCTGTCGCATGCGCCGGAGCACGACGTTGGCCGCCGCGCCAGCGAACGGATGCGCTGCGAGTTCGCGGCCGTGCCGGCGGGCGAGTGGAGCGCGACGTTCACGCGCGGGCAATGCGAAGTCGGGAACGGGCAGCTGACGTTGCTGCCCGCCGCTGCGGGCGCTGCGCCGGCTCCGCTCACCGAGCAGCGGATCGCGCTCCGGGAGGTCCGTACCGTGTCGCATCAGTCGCGCAAACTGAAGGAGCAACTGCAACTGACCGCGCGCGACGAAGTGATCGCGCTGAACGTGCTGACCGACGACGGCAGCCGCAAGTCGCGCGAACATGCGATCGACCTGTGGGCCGCATTGCGCAACGAGGGCGTGACGCCCGTCAACGGCACGCGCATCGTCGATACGTATCCGACGGCCGCGACGACCTGGTGACGCTCGCGCTTCAGCCGGCCTTCACCGAACCTTCGATCAGGAAGAACACGATGAAGCCGATGAAGAATGCGGCGGTTGCAAATGGCGTCTCCGGCACTTCGTGTGCTTCGACCAGCAGTTCCTCGGTGACGAGGTAGAGCAGCGCGACCGTGCCGAGCCCGAGCAACGCCGCGTAGAGATTCGCCGGCAACCCCGCGAACACCGCATTGCCGGCGACGGCAGCGATACTCAGCAGCGCCGCCAGCGCAACGGGCACGACGATCGCGAGCAAGCGGCCGACGCCTGCCGACGCCAGCGCCGCACTGACCGACAGCGCGAGGAACAGCACTTCGAGCGTCAGCGCGATGGTCAGGATGATGCCGCTTTCGTCGCTCGCGGAGAACGCGATGCCTAGCACGAGGCCGTCGACGACGAGATCGATCGCGGTGATGAGGATCAGGCTGACCGGTAGCCGCGCGTCCTCGAAGCGCGTTTCGACCGCGCCGGACAGCGCGCGGATCGCGAGCATCAGCGCGAGGCCGAACACGAAGCCGACGACGACCGGAAACAGCGCGTGCGCGCGATCCTGCGGCAGCAACTCGAGCGCCGCCGCCGCGAACACGATGCCGCCGGTGAAATGCTGGATGACGCTCGACGTTTTCGGGCCCGGTGCGCGCCATGCGGCGGCGAGGGCGCCGAAGCAGGCCGCCAGCAGCGGCGGGAGCGTGAGCAGCGCGAGCTTCGCGGTCGGTGTCATGGGGCCTCGGCAGTGGAGCGCGCCGCAGCGGTCGCTGCAGCGCACGACGGTTTCGTGCCGGGCGTCGCCCCGGCATCAACCGGGGATTGAACACCTTGAAGCCGCTTCAAGGTCAAGACATCTGAAGCGGGCGTGTCGGCACGCCCGCGTCGGGTCACAGCTGCGCGAGCGCCTGGTCGAGATCGGCGAGCAGGTCGTCGATGTGCTCGATGCCGATCGACAGCCGCACCGTTTCCTCCTTCACGCCGGCCTTCGCGAGTTCGGCCGGCGACAGCTGGCGGTGCGTAGTCGAGGCCGGATGCGTCGCGAGCGATTTCGTGTCGCCGATGTTGACGAGCCGCGTAAACAGCTGCAGCGCGTCCTGGAACTTCGCGCCGCCGTCGCGGCCGCCCTTCACGCCGAACGTCAGGATGCCGGGCGCACGGCCCGACAGGTAGCGCGCGACGAGCGGATGATCCGGGTGATCGGGCAGCCCCGCGTAGTTCACCCACTCGACGTGTTCGTGGCGCGCGAGATGCTGCGCGATCTTCAGCGCGTTGTCGCTGATGCGCTCGACGCGCAGCGCGAGCGTCTCGATGCCCTGCAGGATCTGGAACGCGTTGAACGGCGAGATCGCTGCGCCCATGTTGCGCAGCGGCACGACCCGCGCGCGCCCGATATAGGCGGCCGGCCCGAACGCTTCCGTGTACACGACGCCGTGATAGCTGACGTCGGGCTCGTTGAGCCGCTTGAAGCGGTCCGCGTGCTGCGCCCACGGGAACTTGCCCGAATCGACGATCGCGCCGCCGAGGCTCGTGCCGTGGCCGCCGAGATACTTCGTCAACGAGTGCACGACGATGTCCGCACCGTGTTCGAACGGGCGCAGCAGGTATGGCGACGGCACCGTGTTGTCGACGATCAGCGGGATCCCGTGGCGATGCGCGACTTCCGCGAGCGCGGCGATATCGGTTACGTTGCCGAGCGGGTTGCCGACCGATTCCGCGAAGATCGCCTTCGTGCGCGCGTCGATCAGCGGCTCGAACGACGCCGGGTCGCGCGGATCGGCGAAGCGCGTCGTGATGCCGTATTGCGGCAGCGTATGCGCGAACAGGTTGTAGGTGCCGCCGTACAGCGAACTGGCGGACACGATGTTGTCGCCAGCTTCGGCGATCGTCTGGATCGCGTACGTGACGGCAGCCTGGCCCGACGCCAGCGCGAGCGCGCCGATGCCGCCCTCGAGCGCGGCGATCCGCTGCTCGAGCACGTCCGTCGTCGGGTTCATGATTCGCGTGTAGATGTTGCCCTGGACCTTCAGGTCGAACAGGTCCGCGCCGTGCTGCGTGTCGTCGAATGCGTACGCAACGGTCTGGTAGATCGGCACCGCGACCGCGCGCGTGGTCGGGTCGGGGCGATAGCCGCCGTGCACGGCGATGGTTTCGAGGCGCCAGTTCGAAGAGGCCTGATCGGTCATGGGTGCTCCGTCTGTTGTTGTCGTGGTCGAGCGATTATAGGAGCAGGTGCGCGGCTGCCCTTAGAACGAATGGTTGGTTGCTTATGGGGCCGTCGCGCATAGAATGCATTTTTCCGCGGACGAAGGGTGCGCGATGGATCAGGATCAGTGGAACAGGGTGGATGCGTATTTCTCCGCGACGCTCGTGCCGTCCGACGACGTGCTCGACGCCGCGCTTGCGGCCAGCGACGCGGCCGGGCTGCCCGCGATCAACGTCGCGCCGAACCAGGGCAAGCTGCTGCAACTGCTCGCGACGATTCGGGGCGCGCGGCGCATCCTCGAAGTCGGCACGCTCGGCGGCTACAGCACGATCTGGCTCGCGCGAGCGTTGCCGCCGGGCGGCACGCTCGTGACGCTCGAACTGAACCCCGAGCACGCGAAGGTCGCGACGCGGAACATCGCGCGCGCCGGGTTCGCGGACGTGGTGTCGGTGATCGTCGGCAGCGCGAAAGACAGCCTCGCGCGGCTCGTCGATGCGGGCGAGGCGCCGTTCGATTTCATCTTCATCGATGCGGACAAGGACAACAACGCCGTGTATCTCGACGCGGCGTTGAAGCTGTCGCGGCCGGGCACGGTGATCGTCGTCGACAATGTGGTGCGCGGCGGGCGCGTGGCCGATCCGGACAATCGCGAGCCCGATGCGGTCGGCGTGAGGGAAGGGTTCGCGCGTCTCGTGGCCGAGCCGAAGCTCACGACGACGGCCGTGCAGACGGTCGGGCAGAAGGGCTGGGACGGGTTCTCGATTTCGATCGTCGGCGAGTGAGGTGACGGCGGCGCGCGTGTGCGGCGCGCACACTGCTCACCGGCCACGGCCGGGCGCGTCCCGATGCGGAAACGGCGCGATGCCCTCAGGCATCGCGCCGTTCGTTTTTCACCGACCGTCGACCACGTCGCGCAGGAACCTGTCGAGCATCGCGACGTCGCCCCACGGTCGCTTGTATTCGCGATCGTGTTCGGCATCCGCGAGCATCGTCTCGACGAGCGCGTGGATCGCGGGTCGGCATGGCCCGTATTCGCTTTCGTTCGCGCTCATCTTCAACGCGAGCAACGCATCGAGTTCCGCGCGCACCGCCGGTTCGTGCACGGTGCCTTCGACGAGCGCCGCGAAGCGCATCGGCGGCATGCCGAGCCCCATGTCGATCCAGCGCACCGCGAGCAGCGGCCGAAGCACGTACAGGTACTTCTTGTAACGCACCGTGTCGCCTTGCAGGTAGCCGCGAAAGTTCTTCTTCGCCATCGCGAGGTAGTGATGGCGCCCGCGCACCGGCGAGAAGAACGCCGACGCCAGCGACCTGAGCCGCGGCGCCCAGCGCGCGTCTTCGCGATACACGACAGGCGAGTCGAGCCATTCGAGCAGCGTCGGGTTCGACCGGCGCAACAGTTGCAGCGCCTTGCGCAACTCCCAGCCGCTGACGTCGAGCTCGTCGTCGAGTGGCCGCTCGATCACGTCGCGTTGCGGTTCGACACTCAGGTACCAGTCGCGCCGGTGCACGTACACGAAGCGCACGTCGTAATCGCTGTCCGGCGATGCGAAGCCCCAGCCGCGGCTACCCGATTCGCATGCGAACAGCACGCTCACGTCGTGGCGGCGCTCGACTTCCGCGAGTTCCGCCATCACGCGCGCACGCACGGCCGGGTCGACCGGATGTGCGCTGCGCACGGTTGTCATTGCCTTTTCCGTTTTCATTCTTGTCGTTTCCCTTTCATTGCGCGCGGCCGCCCGGCCTTCGGCCGCGCGCCGCGCTATCCTTTCACGCACACCACCTGGCGCAGCGTGTGCACCACTTCGACGAGGCTGCGCTGTGCCGCCATCACCGCATCGATGTCCTTGTAGGCCATCGGAATCTCGTCGACGACACCCGCGTCCTTCCGGCATTCGACGCCGCGCGTCGCTCTCACCTGGTCGTCGACCGTGAAGCGGCGCTTCGCCTCGGTCCGGCTCATCGAGCGTCCGGCGCCGTGGCTGCACGAACAGAAGCTCTCCGGATTGCCGAGCCCGCGCACGATGAAGCTCTTTGCGCCCATCGAGCCCGGAATGATCCCGAGCTGCCCCTTCTGCGCGGACACCGCGCCCTTGCGGGTCACGAGCACGTCCTCGCCGAAGTGGCGTTCGCGCTGCACGTAGTTGTGGTGGCAGTTCACCGCGTGCGCGTCGACCGCGAACGGTTTCGCGATCACGCCGCGCGCCGCACCGATCACCGCTTCCATCATCGCCTGCCGGTTGCGGCGCGCGTAGTCCTGCGCCCAGCCGACCGCTTCGACGTAATCGTCGAAGTGGCGGCTGCCCTCGGTGAAATACGCGAGGTTGCGATCCGGCAGGTTCCCGATGTGCTGCCGCATGTCGGCCTGCGCGAGCTCGATGAACAGGCTGCCGATCGCGTTGCCGACGCCGCGCGAGCCGCTGTGCAGCATGAACCACACGCGATCGGCTTCGTCGATGCAAACCTCGATGAAGTGATTGCCCGTGCCGAGCGTGCCCAGATGCGCATAGTGGTTCGTCTTCTCCAGCTTCGGATACTTGTCGACGATCCGCTGAAAGCCCGGCAGCAGCGACTTCCACGACTCGGTCACGGCGGCCGGCGTGCGATCGCCCCATGCACCCGGATCGCGGCGCCCCGGCACGCGGCCGTGCGGCACCGCGCGTTCGATCGCGCTGCGCAGCCCGCCGAGCGAGTCCGGCAGGTCGGACGCCGTGAGCGTCGTGCGCGCGGCCATCATCCCGCAGCCGATGTCGACGCCGACCGCGGCCGGAATGATCGCGCCCTTCGTCGGGATCACGCTGCCGATCGTCGAGCCCTTGCCGAGGTGGACGTCCGGCATCACCGCGACGTGCCTGAAGATGAACGGCATCTGCGCGGTGTTGCGCAATTGCGCGCGCGCGTCGTCCTCGACCGCGACGCCTTGCGTCCACATCTTCACCGGCTTTCCGTTCGCCAGTTCCATCACCTGATAATCCATGTCAGTCATTTGCTTCACCTGATTCATTCGTGCGGCGCGGCACCCATGCGCCGCGCCGTTTGCTTCGAGCATCACGCGCCCTTGATGCTGACGAGTCCGTTCAGCACCTGGTCGAGGCCGCCGAACACCGAGATGCGGTCGATCCGTTCCGCGACGCGCTCGAGCGTTTCCAGCTCCTTGAGCCGCAGCGCGGTCGGGTTTTCTTCCATCACCTTCGCGGTGTTCAGCAGCGAACGCGTCGCCGCCGTTTCCTCACGGCGTCGGATCACGTTCGCCTGCGCGGCCTTTTCGGCCTCGACCACCTGCGCGAGGATCGTCTTCATGTCGCCCGGCAGCACGATATCCTTCACGCCGACGCTGCGCACGTCCACGCCCGATTGCTCGAGCCGCGGGCGCACCTGGGCAATCACGATGTCGTCGATCGCCTGCTTGTCCTCCAGCAGCTCGTCGAGCGAGCGCGTGCCGACCGCCGCGCGCAGCGCGAACTGCAGTTCGCGATACAGATGTTCGACCGGCTTCTGCAACTGGCCGAACGCATGCAGCACGTCCGCATAGCGCCACGTTGCCGACAGGTTCAGCCGCAGCGCGACCTTGTCGCGCGTCAGGATTTCCTGGCCGGCGACTTCGAGCGCCTGCAGGCGCAGGTCGACGAGCTCGACCGCGACATCGCGGTTGAAGCGCCAGAACGCTGCGACACCCGCATCCAGCAGCCGCTCGATCTTGCCGTCGATCTTCAGCACACCGACGTGATACGCCGGCACCTGCGCCAGCAGCACGCCCGTCAGGCCCGCCACGCCGCGAGCACGCAGCGCCGGTTGCGCGATGCGCTTCGCGAGCGCGGCCGGCAGCATGCTGTCCTGCGCGAGGTCGACGCGCTCCAGCCGATGGGCGATGAGGCCGCGCCAGTACAGCCGGCGCGTGCCGGGCGGCAGGATCTCGACGAGCACGTCGTCTTCGTAACGTAGCCCCGCTTCGTCGTCGGCCAGATCCATCGCGACGAAGTGTTGCGCGAGCACGTCCTGTGCGTCGTGACGCAGGTAGTCGGCCAATGCCGCGTCGGCGAGCGGCGCGTCGAGACGCGTGGTCTGCACCGACAGACGCTTGAACGGATCGAAGGCCTTGAACACGCCCGGTTCCAGCACCTTCACGAAATCGCCCTCATTCATCAGCAGCGCGCGTTCGTTCTTTTTCACCACATGACGCTTCCACATATTCTTGTCCTTTTCTTCAATGGCCGCCGGGCGACACGCATCGCACGGATCGGGGTGCGACGCGATCGGGCGGGCGGCGCGTGGGTCCGGCGCGGCTGCACGCGGCGACGCATCCTGCATCGCGTCGTCGAGCGCATTCGCGCGGGCCGTCCGGCCGCCCGGCCGATCGCGCGGAACCGCAACCGGTCCGACGCGCGGCGGGCCTGTCGGCCCGCACCGGCGGGTACTGCTTCTATCGACAGACCGTCCTTGCGGACGGGGTTCGGACGGGATTCGAACCCGCCACACACCGGCTCGCGCCGGCTGCTCCACCTGAATGAGCTTCCGAACAGTGGGCGCTCCGGGATTCGAACCCGGACAAGGCTGCCTCGCGCGCCCCTTTGCCTTCATCTGTCCATGGCGGCATGCGCTGCCGCGACGAACCAGGTTCGGCGGCGGCGCACCAGCAGGGCTTTGTGAACCCTGGCTCGCGGGCCAGCGGGACATCCGGCGTCTTCTATTTAGCGAGGAGCGTGCCAGCGGGCGGGGCAGGCCGCGGGGAAGGCGATCAAGCCTTTGAAGAGAAAGGACAATTCATGATTTCCGATGATTGCGGAGGGAAGGCCGCCGTATCGCGTCGTCGCTGAGTTCCGATACAATCGGATCGTTCTTTATCCCATGAGATAAACATGCGCAAGACCGTCGCCATCGGCTTTCTCGGCACCGTGCTCGACCAGGGCGGCCGTGCGCCGCGCCGCTACCGCAAGTGGCGGCCGACGGTGTCGCTCTGCATGCAGCCGGACTTCGCGATCGACCGGCTCGAGTTGCTGCATCCGCCTGACTACGCGCGCCTCGCCAATCAGGTGCGCGACGATCTTGCGAACCTGTCGCCGCATACCGAGGTGCGGCTCACGCCGGTCACGATCCACGACCCGTGGGATTTCGAGGAGGTCTACGCGACGCTGCACGACTTTGCGCGCGCCTATCCGTTCGACCTCGACCGCGAGGACTACCTGGTCCATATCACGACTGGCACGCACGTCGCGCAGATCTGCTGGTTCCTGCTGGCGGAGGCGCGCTACCTGCCCGCGCGCCTCGTGCAGACGGGGCCGCCGAAGCAGACCGACGAGGGGCCGAGCGGGCCGGGCACGGTGTCGGTGATCGATCTCGACCTGTCGCGCTACAACCGCATCGCACAGCGCTTCACGCGCGAGCGCGACGAGACGGTGTCGTTCCTGAAGGCGGGCATCGCGACGCGCAACGCGCGCTTCAACGCGCTGATCGAGCAACTGGAGCGCGTGGCCGTGCGCTCACGCGCGCCGATGCTGCTCGTCGGTCCGACGGGCGCCGGCAAGTCGTTTCTCGCGAAACGCGTGTACGAACTGAAGCGCGGCCGCCATCGGCTCGCGGGGCCGTTCATCGAGATCAACTGCGCGACGCTGCGCGGCGACGCGGCGATGTCGACGCTGTTCGGTCACGTGAAGGGCGCGTTCACCGGCGCGCAGTCCGCACGTGCGGGCTTGCTGCGCGCGGCGGACGGCGGCCTGCTGTTTCTCGACGAAATCGGCGAACTCGGGCTCGACGAGCAGGCGATGCTGCTGAAGGCGATCGAGGAGAAGCGCTTCCTGCCGGTCGGCGCGGACGTCGAGGTGGCCAGCGATTTCGAGCTGATCGCCGGCACGCACCGCGATTTGCGGCAGATGGTGGCGGCCGGCACGTTCCGCGAGGATCTGTATGCGCGGATCAATCTGTGGACGTACGACTTGCCGGGGTTGGCGCAACGGCGCGAGGACATCGAGCCGAACCTCGAATTCGAGCTCGATCGCTTCGGCCGCGAGCAGGGCGAGCAGGTGCGGTTCAACGTGGAAGCGAAGCGGCGCTATCTCGCGTTCGCGGCATCGCCGCGCGCGGCATGGGCCGGCAACTTCCGCGAGTTGTCCGCATCGGTCACGCGGATGGCGACGCTCGCCGATGCGGGGCGGATTACCGAGACGATTGCCGAGCAGGAGGTCGAGCGACTGACGCGCACGTGGTCGCAGCCGGGCGGCGCAAGTGCGTCGGACGGATGCGTCGACGCGGTATTCGGCGCGCGTGCGGCGGAACTCGACCTGTTCGACCGCGCGCAGCTCGAACGCGTGCTCGACGTGTGCCGTGCATCGGCGAGCTTGTCGGAGGCCGGCCGCGCGCTGTTCGCGGTGTCGCGGCAGAACAAGAAGCAGCCGAACGACGCGGACCGGTTGCGCAAGTATCTGGCGCGGTTCGGGCTCGATTGGGACGGCGTGCGGGACGCGCTGGGCGCGAGGTAGTCAGGCGGGCGCCGCATTCAACCGCTCACGCGCGGCAGGCCGTCGAGATCGCGCGCGAGCCAGCCGGCCGCGCCGGCGCGCACGTCAGCGCTGCTGAACCGCGACGCGCAGCCCGAGCGCGATGAAGATCGAGCCGATGATCTTCCCCTGCCAGCGCGTGAGCCACGCAAGCCGCTTCACGAGGCGGCCGAGCGGGCGGATCGAGCACGCGATCAGCGTCGTGTAGAGCGAGCTGAGCACGACGAAGATCAGCCCGAGCACCGCGAACTGCACGAACGTCGAGCCGCGTTCCGGATGCACGAACTGCGGCATGAACGCGAGGAAGAACAGCGCGGTCTTCGGGTTCAGGACTTCGGCGGGAATCGCCTGCAGGTACGCCTTCAGCGGCGTGACGGGCGACACCTTCGGCAGCGACGGATCGGACGGCCTGTCGAGCAGCGCGCGCACGCCGAGGTAGATCAGGTACGCGGCGCCGACCAGCTTCACGACGTTGAACGCGAGCGCCGACGTCATCAGCAGCGCCGACAGCCCGACCGCCGCGAACAGCGTATGCACGAAGTCGCCGCTCGCGACGCCGAGCCCGGTCAGGATGCCGGTCTTGCGGCCGCCCTGCACGGTGCGGCTCAGCACGAGCAGCACGGCGGGGCCGGGAATCAGGAACAGACCCAGTACGACGGCGGTGAAGGTGGTCAGCGTGGTCAGGTCGAACATGGCGGCTCCGGCAAGGTTGGCGCAGCGGCGAGCGATGATGCGGCGGCGCAAATTTCCCGATCATTCAGTGGTCGATTTGCCAGAATATCAGCGTTTCCGGCACCCATGCCCACTCCGCCCGCCGCCCGTCACCCGCCAAGCGCCTCCGCCAGAAAGTCCACAAAGGCCCGTATCCGCGCGGACATCTGATGCCGCTGCGCATACACCGCATAGATATCCGCGCTCGGGGTCTCGTAGTCCGGCAGGACGACGACGAGACGCCCGTCGGCCAGATAGTCGCGAATATCCCACTCGGCGCGCATCAGGATCCCGTGTCCGTCGAGCGCCCACTTCACCGCGATCTCGCCGTCGTTCGTCGTCAGGTTGCCGTTGATCCGCACGGCTTCCGTGTTGCGCGCCGCGCCGCGTCCGCTCGTCAGCCGCCAGACCCCGTAGCCTTCGTCGCCCTGCCGGATGCCGATGCAGTTGTGCCGCGTCAGCTCGTGCGGCGTGCCCGGTGTCCCGTGTCGCGCGATGTACGCGGGCGCCGCGCACAGCAGCCGCCGGTTCGGCGCGAGCCGCCGCGCGACGACGCGCGTATCGGGCGGCTCGCCGAACCGGATGCACACGTCGAACGCGTCGTCGGTGAGCGGCGGCGGCATCACCGACAACTGCAGCTGCACCGACACCTCCGGATAGCGCGCGACGAAGCGCGAGATCGCCGGGCCGACGTGGCTGCGTCCGAAGCCGAGCGTCGCGTTCACGCGCAGCAGCCCCTTCGGCCGCTGCTTCGCGCTGCCGAGCAGTTCGCCCAGCTCGTCCATCTGATCGAGGATCCGGCGCGCGTAGTCGAGATACACGTCGCCCTCGGGGGTCAGCATCATGCGCCGCGTCGTGCGGTTGACGAGCGTCACGCCCGCGCGCCGTTCCATTTGCGTGAGCCGCTTGCTGACGGCGGCCGCCGTCAATCCGAGTTCGCGCGCGGCCGCGCTCAGGCTGCCGGACGCGGCCAGCGTCGAGAAGAAGGCGAGATCGGCCGGCTGGACGGTATCCGTCATGACGGGATTCGTGAATTGAAGTTAAAGATGCTTTGAGTCTAGCACCGGTTCCCGCACTTCCAGTTGGGTAAAGTGCGTTCACGCTCACGATCAATCGAGGATGTTGGCATGAAGACCTACCGTATCGCGACCATTCCCGGCGACGGCATCGGCAAGGAAGTGGTGCCGGCCGGCAAACAGGTGCTGGAAGCGCTGGCTAGCGGCAGCGACCGCTTTGCGTTCGAGTTCGAGGATTTCGACTGGGGCGCCGATTACTATCGCCGGCACGGCGCGATGATGCCGGCCGACGGCCTCGATGCGCTGCGCGGCAAGGACGCGATCCTGTTCGGCTCGGCGGGCGACCCCGACGTGCCCGATCACGTGACGCTGTGGGGCCTGCGCCTGAAGATCTGCCAGGGCTTCGACCAGTACGCGAACGTGCGCCCGACGCGCATCCTGCCCGGCATCGATGCGCCGTTGAAGCGCTGCGGGCCGGACGACCTGAACTGGGTGATCGTGCGCGAGAACTCGGAGGGCGAATACGCGGGCGTCGGCGGCCGCGTGCATCAGGGGCATCCGATCGAGGCCGCGACCGACGTGTCGATCCTCACGCGTGCCGGCGTCGAACGCATCATGCGCTTCGCATTCCGGCTTGCGCAGTCGCGTCCGCGCAAGCTGCTGACCGTCATCACGAAGAGCAACGCGCAGCGTCATGCGATGGTGATGTGGGACGAGATCGCGAAGCAGGTCGCGCAGGAATTCCCCGACGTCACGTGGGACAAGGAACTCGTCGATGCCGCGACCGCGCGCATGGTGAACCGCCCGGCGTCGCTCGACACGATCGTCGCGACCAACCTGCACGCCGACATCCTCAGCGATCTCGCCGCCGCGCTGGCCGGGAGCCTCGGCATCGCGCCGACCGGCAACATCGATCCCGAGCGCCGCTATCCGTCGATGTTCGAGCCGATCCACGGCTCCGCGTTCGACATCATGGGCAAGGGCCTCGCGAATCCGGTCGGCACGTTCTGGTCGGTCGTGATGCTGCTCGAGCATCTCGGCGAAACGGAAGCCGCGGCGCGCGTGATGCAGGCGATCGAGGCGGTGACGGCCGATCCGTCGCTGCATACGCGCGATCTCGGCGGCAGCGCGACGACCGCGCAGGTGACGGCGGCCGTCTGCGAGCGCGTCGCGCACGCGGCGGTCGCAGCCTGACGGCAGCACGGACTGCGCCGGCAGCGCGCGTGCGCAGCCGGCCGCCTTCCGTTCACCGCTCACCGGATTTTCCTGCCCGCGACTCGCGCATTCGACGTGAGCCGGGCGCCGGCGCACACGATTCGTCGTGACGCCGGCAAGCACCCACGGGGCTCGTGCGGACAGCGTGCGGCCCGACCTCGAAGGAGGAGACACATGCAAGCGGATCTGGAAACCCGCGTCGCGCGGAAACTGATGTGGCGCATCATTCCGTTCGTGATGCTGCTTTACTTCGTCAGCTTTCTCGATCGCGTCAACGTCGGCTTCGCGGCGATGACGATGAACAAGGCGATCGGCCTGTCGCCCACCGCGTTCGGACTCGGCGGCGGCCTGTTCTTCATCGGCTACTTTCTCTTCGAAGTGCCGAGCAACCTGATTCTCCATCGTGTCGGCGCCCGCATCTGGATCGCGCGCGTGATGATCACGTGGGGCATCGTGTCGGCGGTGTCCGCGTTCGCGGCCGGGCCGACGAGCTTCTACGTGCTGCGCTTCCTGCTCGGCGTTGCGGAAGCCGGTTTCTTTCCCGGCATCATCCTGTACCTGAGCCTGTGGTTTCCCGCGAAGCAGCGCGCAGTGGCCGCCGCGTGGTTCATGGCGGCCGCGCCGATCTCGACCGCGATCGGCTCGCCGCTGTCGGGCGCGATCATGCAGATGCCACCGATGTTCGGCCTCGCCGACTGGCAGATGCTCTACATCGTCGAGGCGCTGCCCGCGGTCGCGCTCGGCTTCGTCGTGCTGAAGTGCCTGACCGATGCGCCGTCGAAGGCCGCGTGGCTGCAGCCGGACGAGCGCGACTGGCTGATCGCGAAGCTGAAGTCCGAGGCCGACGCGCGGCACACGCATGCCGGACACACGGCCGGCGCATGGCAGGCGCTGCGCGACCCGCGCGTGCTGGCGCTCGCGCTGATCTACTTCGGCACGTCGGCGGGCCTCTATACGCTCGGCCTGTGGGCGCCGCTGATGGTCAAGCAGTTCGGCTTCACCGCGTTGCAGACGGGCTTGCTGACCGGCATCCCGAGCATTGCCGCAGTGGTCGCGATGATCGGATGGGCACGACATTCGGATCGCACCGGCGAGCGCACCTGGCACGTCGTGATTCCGTGCGTGCTTGCCTGTATCGGCTTCGTGTTCGCGGGTCAGGCGAACACCGCGCTCCTGACCGTGCTCGCGCTGGTCGTCGTCAACATCGGGATCAGCGCCGCGAAGGCGCCGCTGTGGGCGATGCCGAGCGCGTTCCTGTCAGGCGCCGGCGCGGCCGCGGGGATCGCGATGATCAACTCGATCGGCAACCTCGGCGGGTTCGTCGGGCCATTCGCGATCGGCTGGCTCAAGCAGTTGACGGGCGGGTATGCGGCCGGGCTGTACCTGGTGGCGGGCACGCTCGCGGTGTCGGCGGTCGTCACGCTGCTGCTCAGTCGCAAGGGGGCGCGCGAGCAGGTTGTGTCGGGGGTGCGGCACCATCATTGAGCGCGCACATGCCAGCCGCGGCGAGTGCGCGGAAGCCGTGCGGCCGCTGATACACTGGGGCGCACGGGCCGGCATTCACGCCGCGCCCGATATGGAGACGACGAGCCGCATGGAACCCATCACCGAGGCATTCGCGCGGCACTTCGCGCAGGAATGGATCGACGCATGGAACGCGCACGATCTCGACCGCATCCTGTCGCACTACGATGACGCCTTCGTCATGCATTCGCCGATGATCGCGCGGATCGCAGGCGAGCCGAGCGGATGCCTGCATGGCAAGGCGGCGGTGCGTGCGTACTGGGCGAAGGCGCTGCAACTCATTCCGGACCTGCGTTTCGAGTTCATTGCGGTGCTGGCGGGCGTAGACAGCGTCGCCATTCACTATCGCGGCGCAAACGGACGCGGCGCGGTCGAGGTGTTCCGCTTCGGAGCCGGCAATCGCGTGAACGAGGCATTCGCCCACTACGCGGCGTGAGGCGGTGGCCGCGAATCGTTCGCCGGGGCGTTGCCGCTATGCGCGCGACGCGTGGACGCGTTGCGCAATCTCTCGCGCGCATGCATCCACCGATGCCTTCGACGTATCGATCACGCAATCGCTGAATGCGCGCGCCGCATACCCTTCCCGATACATCTCGGCGATACGTTGACGCTCCCATTCCGTCAGCACCCGCGTGCCGCGATCCGACGCCGCGATCGCCTCGGGCGGCGCGAGCGTGACGACGATCAACCGTGCATCACGCGCATCGCAGGCCGCGCGCAGCCGTACGAATTCGGCTTCGCCGATCGGATAGGCGATCACCAGATGACGTTCTCCGGCCTGCGCGATCTGCGTGACGAGGCGCTCCAGCGCGATCGCCCACTGCACGTCGAACGGTGCGTCTTCGGGGGCAGCGTGATCGTCGCCGTCGATGAAGCGCGCATCCGGCAGCACGCGGGCGAGCGCGCGACCGATCGTCGTCTTCCCGCTGTTGATCGGGCCGTTCAGGTGAATGACGGTGAGAGGCGGGTTTGCTGGAGGAATCATGAAGGCGTGCTGGATCGGAACGCCTGCATTGTGCCTCGACATGCAATCTGTTTGTAATGCCGAAGCGATGAGAACGATTTGTTCGATGAAGCGCGCCACGTGAGGCGGCTCGGCGAAAACGTTCCGTCAACGACAAAACGCCACTCACTTCAGCTGCGACGACGATTGCGACTGCGACTGCGACCGGGACGGCCACGGCATCGAAATGATCCTGATGCGACTGCAGGATCGTCGTGATGCGCGTTCCGAATCCGGCAGTGCCTGAAGAAAGGCGGGAGGGGAGTGCTGCATGCGGCCGGGCGGTTCTTATGCCGCCCGGCCGCTCGCGAAAACGGCTTGCTTACTCGCCGCTATCGCCCTTGATCTGCGGCAACGCCGACGATTCACCCGGCGTGAGCAAACCGACCTGCGTATAAACGCGCAGCTTGTCGCGCGTATCGGTGATGTCGAGGTTGCGCATCGTCAGCTGGCCGATCCGGTCGCGCGGCGAGAACGTCGACGCCACCTTCTCCATCGACAGGCGTTCCGGCTGATACGTGAGGTTCGGCGACTTCGTGCTCAGGATCGAGTAGTCGTTGCCGCGGCGCAGTTCGATCTTCACTTCGCCGGTGATCGCGCGCGCGACCCAGCGCTGCGCCGTTTCGCGCAGCATGATCGCCTGCGGGTCGAACCAGCGGCCTTGGTACAGCAGGCGGCCGAGACGGCGGCCGTTCTCGCGATACTGTTCGATCGTGTCTTCGTTGTGAATGCCGGTGACGAGACGCTCGTACGCGATGTACAGCAGCGCGAGGCCCGGGGCTTCATAGATGCCGCGGCTCTTCGCCTCGATGATGCGGTTCTCGATCTGGTCGCTCATGCCGAGGCCGTGGCGGCCGCCGATGCGGTTCGCTTCCAGCAACAGCTCGACCGGGTCCTTGAACTCGACGCCGTTCAGCGCGACCGGCTGGCCCGCTTCGAAGCGCACCGTCACTTCCTCGGCGGCGATCTTCACGTCGTCGCGCCAGAACGCGACACCCATGATCGGGTTCACGATCTTGATGCCGCTCTCGAGGCTTTCCAGATCCTTCGCCTCGTGCGTCGCGCCGAGCAGGTTCGAGTCGGTCGAATACGCCTTCTCGGCCGACATCTTGTACGCGAAACCGGCCTGGTTCATGAACTCGGACATTTCGGCGCGGCCGCCGAGTTCGTCGATGAACGTCTGGTCGAGCCACGGCTTGTAGATCTTCAGATCCGGGTTCACGAGCAGGCCGTAGCGGTAGAAGCGCTCGATGTCGTTGCCCTTGTACGTGCTGCCGTCACCCCAGATGTTGACGCCGTCTTCCTTCATCGCGGCGACGAGCATCGTGCCCGTCACGGCGCGGCCGATCGGCGTCGTGTTGAAGTACGTGACGCCGGCCGTCGTGATGTGGAACGCGCCGCTTTGCAGCGCGGCGATGCCTTCGGCGACGAGCTGCGCACGGCAGTCGATCAGGCGGGCGCCCGCTGCGCCGTATTCGATCGCGCGTTTCGGGATCGCGTCGTAATCGTCTTCGTCGGGCTGGCCGAGGTTCGCCGTATATGCGTACGGGACGGCGCCCTTCAGTTTCATCCAGTGCAGCGCGGCGCTGGTGTCCAGGCCGCCGGAGAAGGCGATACCGACCTTCTGGCCGGTCGGGAGGCTTTCGAGAATCGTGCTCATAGGAATTACCGTGGATTGAAGCCGGTGGGATCGTATTTCGCGGAATATGCGAGTATCGGCTGTCCGGGAAGTTGGGGCAAGACCTGATTTTCGCGCCAATACGTTGTCGGGCCTGTCGCGGCGGGCCCGGCGGGCGGCGAATCAGGCGGAGAACGCCGCGCAAACCGGCGCCGAGCGGCGGCCGAAACGGTCGCGGCCGAGCGCCGTCGCTTGCCGTGCTTCCGGGGCCGGATCGGCTGAAGGGCGGGGCAGCCGCCGTCGGGATGCGAGCCCGCCGCGCCGAAAGGATTATGAAAGATTTTGGCGTGAAGCCCGGCGTCCCGCGACCTTCAGATATTCCACGCCTGCGCGGTATCGAGCAGTTTCTCACGCAACTGATCCACTTCGCCGGCCAGCTTGGCCGTGATCGACACGTAGCCCGACAACTGCGGCGGAGGCATGTCGTGCGGCGGCTCGGCCGGCCGGCGGCGCGCCGCGAGCCGGCTCGGCGTGCCGACCTTGAGCGCGCGGCTCGCGCCGACGAGCGTGTCGCGGATGCGCCGGTTCACGGCCTTCATTTCGTAGCGCATGTATTCGCGGGCAGTCACGTCGTCGCGGGCCGGCACCGTGCTCGACAGGATCTCCAGGTAGCCGATGCACAGGCGCAGGCTGCGCTGGATCGCTTCGAGGTGCGTGACCGAGATCTCGCATTCCTTCGACACCGACGGCATCAGCGAACGCAGCTGCACCAGCAGCGCGCTCAGCGCGGCCATTTCCTTCAGGTGCGCGTCGTCGCTCACGCGGCGGTCGCCCGCGAGCCGCGTATGCACGGCCGCGCACGCGCGCAGCGCATCGGCGAGCTTGTAGCGCCACGAGTAGGTCGCGTAGAGCGGCAGCGCGAACGAGAACGCCAGCGCGATCGCGATGCCGGTCAGGACGTTTACCGCGCGCCACAGGCCGTCGACGATCTCGTTGTCGCCATGCCCGGCGACGATCACCATCGTGATCGCCGACAGCAGCGCGATGTAGCCGGCCTTGCCGATCGCGTGATACGCGCAGAATCCGCACGCGATCGCCATCAGCAAGTAGATCGCGAACGGCGCGTGCAGCATGGAGTAGAGCAGGATCAACCCGAGCCCCGCGAGCGCGCCGATCGACGTGCCGAGCGCGCGCTCGGCCGCCTTCTTGCGGATGTTCCCGTGGTGCTGCAGCCCGCCGACGACGATCAGCACGGTGATCGTCGACCATTCGCCGTGCGGCACGCGCAGCCCGGTGGACAAGGCGATCGACACGAGGATCGCAAGCGCGACGCGCGCCGCATGGATCAGCTTCGCGTGCCGGTAGCGGCGGTAAGGGTCCAGCAGGGGACGGAGGGCGTGGCGCAGGAGCGACGGCAGTCGGGCAGGAAGCTGGGCGTTCATGACGGAGCGGAGATGGCCGGCGGGGTGGCCGGAATACGCGCGGGCGGCCCGCGCGGGCCGGCGCCGCGCCGCACGCGCAGCTGACGTAACGCTAGCCGAACGCGCGCGGGCTGTCCACGGCGACGCGGTGCGGGCGCCGCCGGCCGCCGCGTTACGCGTCGGCGGTGTTCGCCTCGGCGTTCGATACGCGATTGCGTCCGCCGGACTTCGCGCGGTACAGCGCCTCGTCGGCCTGCCGCAGCAGCGTCGCGGCGTCGATGCGCCCGCCGGCGGCGGTCGCGGCGCCGATGCTCGCTGTCACGTGCCCGTACGGGCTGCGGCCGTGCGCGATGTCGAGCCCGGCGATCGCGCGGCGGATCCCTTCGGCGACGGTCGCCGCGCCCCGCGCATCGGTGTCCGGCAGCGTGACGACGAATTCCTCGCCGCCGTAGCGCGCGACGTGGTCGCTGTCGCGGCGCAGGCAGCGCGACGCCGATTGCGCGACGCGGCGCAGCACATCGTCGCCGGCGAGGTGGCCGTAGTAGTCGTTGAACGCCTTGAAATGATCGACGTCGACGAACAGCACCGACAGCGGGCGGCCGCTGCGCGACGCGCGCAGTGCTTCCTTCGCGAGCACCGTGTCGAACGTGCCGCGGTTGTCGAGCCCGGTCAGTGAATCGGTGTGCGCGAGCCGGTACAGCTTCGACTCGGCGATCTGCCGGCGCTTGAGTTCGCGCGACAGCGCGAGCGAGCCCCACGCGATGAACACGGTAAACAGGGCCATCAGCACGGCGGTCCAGATCGTGCGATGGCGCCACGACGCATAGATGTCGATCTCGGCGGGCGCGACGTCGACGACCAGCGGCAGATTCGCGAGATGCTTGTAAACATAGATGCGCCGCACGCCGTCGATCGCGCCGACGCCAGTCAACGCGCCTTCGCTGCTGCGCTGCGCCTCGATGAAGAGCGGGGCGTTGTGAAGGTCGAGGCCGACCACGCGCGCATCGAACGGCAGGCGGGACACGAGCGCGCCGTTGTCCTCGACGATTGCCGCGCTGCCGTGCTTGCCGACCGCGAGACCGTCGAGCAGCGCGCGGAAGTAGTCGATGCTGAGCGTGCCGACGACGATCCCTCCGAAGCGGCCATCGGCCAGCGTGATCCGTCGGCTGAGCGCGATCGTCAATGCGCCGCCGCGCAGCCGGGACGCATAGGGCCGGCTGATGAAGAGGCCCTGCGCGAGCCGGTCGCGATGCACGGCGAAATATTCGCGGTCGGCGAAATTGCCTTGTCGCGGCGGCGATTCGGCCGAATCGATCACGATATTGCCGTGCGGATCCATCACGAAAATGGCGCCGAGATACGCGCCGCTCGCGGCGCGGTCGAACAGCAGCCGGTGACGCTGGTGCGGCGGCAAAGCCATCAGTTCCGGATCGGCGAGGCCGTCGACGACGTTTTGCAGCGACAGATCATACAGTTCGATATTGCGGGAAATATCGCGCTCGATCAGCAGCATCAGGTTGCGCGCATTTTCGACCGCATGATCGTACGCGTCGTGGCGTGCCTCGATTAAAAGCGACGTCGAGAGTCCCCAGCTGAACAGGAGCAGCATGATGCCCGCGACGAGTACGCCGCGGGGCGACAGAATGCGTGCCACGGCCGACGCGGTATGACGGCGCGCCGTGGCGAGCGGCGTGTGTGGCTTCATCCTCGGGGGTGGGCGGCGGAAATTTGCGTCGTAGACGATTCCGCGCAGTGATTAATTCGCATTAATCGGCATTATCTCGCGAATCCCGGAATTTCGCCGCGCGATGCAAAACATGCATGCGCCGACCGCGATTCGGAACGATTACACACCATTACTGTGAGCCGGGTGTCGGTTTGATTTGAATCAATTGTGAGTGGCCGGTATTTTGTCTGATTATTAGCGGCGCTTGCGGATCGATTTGTCGTTTTAATACAGGATCGGGCGTTTGCGCCGGAACGATTACGCCTTGCACGGTTCGCCATCGCGGATGACCACTCGAATGGCATGACCCGTACCGCGCAACCCGCAGCCGTGCCGCCGTCTGGTCGCCCCGCCGTGTCCAACTTGTTGATTCTGCTGCGTCTGCATGCGGCGGCGGGGCGTTCGGCGCTCAGCTGCCCCCGCGGCGAATCAGGTAGAATCCGCGCTTCGCCGCAGGCGCCCGGCGCGCAACGCGTATCGGGGCCGCATCGAATGCATCGCAGCAGGCGGCGCGCCGCGCCCCGATCCCGCATGCGCCGGCTCCGGATGCCGGCCCGCTCAACGTTCGTCTCGTTTATGTCCGCAATTCCGAATTCCGACCAACCCGGTTCGTCCGCGAACCCACCCAAGCTTCATCGCGCGCTGAAGGCGCGCCATCTGACGATGATCGCCATCGGCGGCTCGATCGGCACGGGCCTGTTCGTCGCGTCCGGCGCGTCGATCTCGCAGGCCGGCCCTGGCGGCGCGATGGTCGCTTACATGCTGATCGGCCTGATGGTCTACTTCCTGATGACGAGCCTCGGCGAAATGGCTGCGTTCATGCCGGTGTCGGGCTCGTTCGCGACCTACGGCGCGAAATACGTCGACGAAGGCTTCGGCTTCGCGCTCGGCTGGAACTACTGGTACAACTGGGCCGTGACGATCGCGGTCGAACTCGTCGCCGCGCAGCTCGTGATGCACTACTGGTTCCCGGACGTGCCGGGCGTCTGGTGGAGTGCCGCGTTCCTCGGCGTGATGTTCCTGCTCAATGCGCTGACCGTGCGCGGCTTCGGAGAAGCCGAATACTGGTTCGCGCTGATCAAGGTCGTCACCGTGGTTGCGTTCATCGGCGTCGGCCTGCTGATGATCTTCGGCATTCTGAAAGGTGCGCCGGGCAACGGCTGGGGCAACCTGATGATCGGCGACGCGCCGTTCGCGGGCGGCCTGCCGGCGCTGATGGGCGTCGCGATGATCGCGGGCTTCTCGTTCCAGGGCACCGAGCTGATCGGCGTCGCGGCCGGCGAATCGGAGAACCCGCGCACGACGATCCCGCGCGCCGTGCGTCAGGTGTTCTGGCGCATCCTGCTGTTCTACGTGCTGGCGATCTTCGTGATCGGCGTGCTGATTCCCTATACCGATCCGAACCTGCTGAAGAGCGACGTGACCGACATCGGCGTGAGTCCGTTTACGCTCGTGTTCCGCCACGCGGGCCTCGCGTTCGCGGCCGGCGTGATGAACGCGGTGATCCTGACGGCCGTGCTGTCGGCCGGCAACTCGGGCATGTACGCGTCGACGCGGATGCTCTACAACCTCGCGACGGAAGGCCGCGCGCCGAAGCTGTTCGCGAAGCTGTCGCCGGGCGGCGTGCCGCGCAACGCGCTGTACGCGACGACCGCCGTCGGCGCGCTGTGTTTCTTTACGTCGCTGTACGGCGACAAGACGGTGTACCTGTGGCTGCTGAACACGTCGGGGATGACGGGTTTCATCGCGTGGCTCGGCATCGCGATCAGCCACTACCGGTTCCGCAAGGGCTACGTGACGCAAGGCTACGCGGTCGACCAGCTGCCGTACCAGTCGAAGTGGTTCCCGTTCGGCCCGCTGTTCGCGTTCGTGCTGTGTCTCGTGATCGCGCTCGGCCAGGACTATCAGGCGTTTCTCGCGAACCGGATCGACTGGGCGGGTGTGGCCGCGACCTACGTCGGCATTCCGCTGTTCCTCGTCGTGTGGCTCGGCTACCGGCTCCTGAACAAGAGCCGCTTCGTGCGTTACGAGGACATGGAGATCGCACCGTGGGTCGCCGCGAGCCGCGGCGCGCAGCTGCAGCGCGTGGAGAACCGCGAAACCGCGGGCTGATGCCGGCGCGGCACGCGGCCGCGCGATGGCGCAACGAAACGGGAAGCCGCACGCTTCCCGTTTTTTTTGTCCGCTTTCCCCTGCACGGGGTCAAAGCCGGTTATATTGCCCGACCCTACCGGGCCACACGGCCCGGCCGGCGCGACGAGCGCGGCGCGGATCGGGCATCCGGCGCGTGCCTCTCGCGGCGGCCGGCGGCGCCCGGCGTTTCCATCGTTCCGCCGCGCCGGCACGGCCCGCGGAGCGCGCAACCCAGAGGAATCCATGAGTGCATCACCCGCCGAGCGGAAGGCCGGACCCGTTTCCATCGTGCGAATCGAAGCCGCGATCAACGCGTGGCGCGAAGTGTATCCGCCGGCGCCGGACGGCGAGGACGGCTACGCGCTCGACGCCGGCAGCAACTGCCTGGCCGAGCTGTACGGCGCGATGATCTGCTATCGGCTGCCGGACGTGCCGCTCGACTCGTTGAGCGACGCGCAGCGCGATGCGCTGTACGCGACCGAGGCGTGATGCGCGGTCGAGACGCTGCCGCGACGCGGCGTCGATGAAGAAACGGGAAGCCTGGCGGCTTCCCGTTTTGCTTTGCGCGGTGCCGGACGCGAGGGCGGCACGACGCTGCTCGCGCCGGTTTCGGCGCGGGCTGAGGTATCGTCATGGCATCGGGATCGGGCGATCACGGGACGACCGGCTCGGCACGCGTCTGCGCGGGGCCGAATGAACGTCCGTTGCCGGTCCGGGAGGGATCGAAAAATGGAGTTGAGACATCTCCGCTACTTCGTCGCGGTTGCCGAGGAGCGGAATTTCACGCGTGCGGCCGAGCGCCTGCACATCGCGCAGCCGCCGCTCAGCCGGCAGATCCAGCAGCTCGAGGACGCGCTCGGCGTGCCGCTGTTCGAGCGCAACGCGCGGCCGCTGAAGCTGACCGACGCGGGGCGGTTCTTCTATTCGCATGCGGTGCAGCTGCTCGCGCAGACGACCGAGCTCGAATCGATGACGAAGCGGGTCGGCAAGATCGAGCGCAGCATGTCGGTCGGGTTCGTCGGTTCGACGCTGTACGGGATGCTGCCGAAGATCATCCGGCGCTTTCGCAGCGAGTATCCGGCCGTCGAGCTGAGCCTGCACGAGATGTCGACGATGGACCAGATCAAGGCGCTGAAGGAAGGGCGCATCGACGTCGGGTTCGGGCGCATCCGTCACGAGGATCCGAGCGTGCGGCGCGTCGTGCTGCGCGAGGAGCGGATGATCGTCGCGCTGCCGGTCGGTCACGTGCTCGACGGCGCGAAGCCCGTGCTGTCGCTGCACGATCTCGTGAACGACACGCTGATCATCTTCCCGAAGGCGCCGCGGCCCAGCTATGCGGACCAGGTGCTCGCCGCCTTTCACGATCGCGCGTTGCAGCCGCGCAAGATCTACGAGACGCGCGAACTGCAGATCGCGCTCGGACTCGTCGCGATGGGCGAGGGCGTGTCGGTCGTGCCGCACAGCGTGTACGGCCTGAAGCGCGACGATATCAGCTACAAGCCGCTCGACGACCCGAACCTCGTGTCGCCGATCATCATGAGCATGCGGATGCTCGACGAATCGGAGGACATCCGCGCGATGCAGGCGCTGATCTACCGGCTGTACGACGAAGCGCAGATGGAGTATCTGCCGCCGCAGCCCGAATGAGCGTGCGGGCGGTGGGGCCTTGCTTGACGCCGCGCGGGTCGCCGGGCCACCATCGTCGGCATTCGATGCGGCCCGCCCGCGTGCGGCCGCCTTCATGCAGACGACGACACACATGACTGAAATCGTGACCGAGGAGACCTGGGTCGAGACGCCGCAAGGGCGTCTCTTCGCGAAGCGCTGGCGCGGCGTGCCCGCGCGGGCACCGGCCGCACCTACGCCCGTCGCACCTGAGCCGGCCGCACCTGCGCCGGTCGCACCGATCGTGCTGCTGCACGATTCGCTCGGCTGCGTCGAACTATGGCGCGACTTCCCCGCGCAACTCGCGCGCGCCACCCGGCGCGACGTGATCGCATACGACCGGCTGGGCTTCGGGCGGTCCGATCGTCATCCGGGGCAACTCGGCATGACGTTCGTGCGCGACGAGGCCGATCACGGATTCCATGCGCTGCTCGAGCGGTTCGGTATCGATGCGTTCGTGGCGTTCGGGCACAGCGTCGGCGGCGGCATGGCGGTCGGATGCGCGGCGGCGTATCCGGCGCGTTGCCGCGCACTGGTGACGGTCTCCGCGCAGGCGTTCGTCGAGGATCGCACGCGCGACGGCATTCGCGAGGCGGGGCAGCAGTTCGACGCGCCCGGCCAGCTCGACCGGCTCGCGCGTTATCACGGCGACAAGGCCGAATGGGTGCTGCGTGCGTGGGTCGACACGTGGTTGTCGCCGGCGTTTCGCGACTGGAGTCTCGACGACGAACTGCCGCGCGTGCATTGCGCGACGCTCGCGATTCACGGCGAGCAGGACGAATACGGGTCGGACGTGCATCCGAAACGGATCGCCGCGCGCGTCGCGGGGCCGTCGTCGTTCCTGCTGCTCGACGGATGCGGACACATGCCGCATCGCGAGCGGACCGACGACGTACTCGCGGCCGTGGCGACGTTCCTGCGCGACGCGCTCGCCTGAACGCCCGGGCGCGGGCGTGCGATGCAACCGGCGGGCCCGGCCCGCCGGTGCTCAGAACGACAGCTGGATTGCGAGGTCGACGGCGAGAATCGCGATCGAGCAGCCGATGCCGAGAACCACGTTCGGCAGCCGGTGTTCGAAGTCGCGATTGTCACGGCGCATCGCGGCACCGAGCAGGAAGACCGCCTCGACGACGATCTGCAGCCCGACGAACAGCAGCATCAGCAGATACTCGTAACCCATCTGCTTGAACACGGCGAATTGCATCCCGTGATCGCGGATCCATTGGCCGACGCGCAGCAGTTCGTAGACGAACAGCAAGGCGGGAAACAGGTAGCTGATGAAATACGTCGGCGCGGTGGCGTGCCGTAGTTCGAGGTGGAAGTGCGGATGCGTGGTAGCCATCAGGAAGCCCTCCTTGCAACGCATGATTGCGGTCGCGACGGCGGCGCGACGACGTGCGGACTAAGGGATTGCCCGAGGCATCGTGCGCGGTCGTACGGCACCAGCATACTGCTGCGCGGGAAATTTGGCATCCCGTCCGTGCGATCGTTGTAAAAATCCCTCCGCATCACGCGATGCCTTCAACGGTCGCCGCTCGCGGTGCGCGGTGTGTCCGCCGGCTGCGTGTCGCCGGCAGTGCCGGGCACCTGCCGTTCCCGATGGCGTTCCGGATCGCCGGCCGGCGCGCGGTGCGCTCGACGTGCGCGCGAATGGCGTGAGCGCGGTGCACGTCCGATGCGGACGCACCTTCCCGGCCGTGCGTCGCCTGCGCGGGCGCTCACGCTTTCGCGTGCGCGCCTTCGACGAACAGCTTCGCGACCGACCGGAATTCCCGCTTCAGCGACAACCCCGGCACGGTCAGCCAGCGCAGCATCGCCGCGAGATACAGGTGATGGAACCACGTGGCGAGCTGGTCGGCGGCTAGCGCCGGGTTCAGTTCGCCCGCCTGCTGTCCGGCCGCGATCAGCTGCTGCCACACGAGCGCGATGTCGCCGCCGCCATTCTCCCCGCTTTCCGCTTGCGCCACGCCGATGCTCAGGAACCGATGCCGCAGGTATGCGAGCAGATACACCGGATGCTGTTCGCACCATGCGGCCGACGCGTCGAGCACGCAGGCGATCCGCGACGCGAAGGTCTTCCGTCGCGCGACGTCGCGCTGCAGGTGCGCGAGGTCGCGCGCGAGTTCGCCTTCGAGCCAGTGCGCGAGCACGGCCTCCTTCGTCGGAAAGTGGTTGTACAGCGTACGTTTCGCGACATCGGCCTGCGCGGCGATCTGTTCCATCGTCACTGCGTCGTAGCCGTGCGCATCGAACAGGCGTGCGCCGGTGTCGGCGAGATGCGCGAGCATCTGGATGCGCTTGCGTGCGCGGCGCCCCGGATCGTCGGTCGTCGTTGGCATGGTTCGGTATCGACTGAAAGTGCACGAATTGCATTAGTATACGACGTGCATTTTTATGAATCCACTCGCCTGCATCATGCAGGAGGAGCCACGCATGAAGCTCGTCATCGCCACTTACGGCACCGAAGGCGACACGCGCCCGCTCGCGGCGCTCGGCCGCGCGCTGCTGGATGCCGGCCATGAGGTCCGGTTGCTGGCCGACGTCGCGACGCTCGGTTCGGCCGCCGCGCTCGGCGTGCCTTGCGAGCCGCTGTCCGGCGACATCCGCTCGGCGATCGCGCCGGATGGTGCGTTGTCCGAAGCGGTGCGCGGGCGCGGCGGTTTCAACGACACGTCGAAGGCGCTCGCGGCGATCGCGAATGCGAACACGGCGGCATGGATGCGCGAAGTCGCGGCCGCATCGGCCGGTTGCGATGCGATCCTGGTGTCGGGGCTGGCGTCGTTCGTCGGGCTATCGGTTGCCGAGTATCGCGGCGTGCCGGCGATCGGTACGGGGATGATCCCGATCACGCCGACCGCGACGTTCGCGTCGCCGTTTCTGCCACCCGGCAAGGTGCCGCGCTGGTTGAATCGCGCGAGCCACCGGTTCGTGAACGCGCTGCTGTGGCACGCGTTCAGGCGGGCGACCAATGCGGCGCGCGCCAGCGTGTGCGGACTGCCGCCGCGCCGGGCCGTATGGACCGATCATCCGATGCTGTACGGCTTGTCGCCCGCGCTGCTCGCCGATCCGGCCGACTGGCCGTCGCATGTGCTGGCATGCGGTCAGTGGCGCGTCGACGCGCCGGCGTGGACGCCGCCGCCCGCGCTGTCGAGCTTTCTCGACGCGGGCGATCCGCCCGTGTATATCGGCTTCGGCAGCATGGCCGGGTTCGACCGGGCCGCGATGGTCGACGCGCTGTTGCAGGCGCTCGACGGCCGGCGCGCGTTGTTTTATCCGGGCTGGAGCGGCATCGATGTGTCGATGCTGCCGGCGCATGTGTGCGTGATCGGCGAGACGCCGCACGACCGGTTGTTTCCGCATGTATCGATGGCGATCCATCACGGCGGATCGGGTACCACGCATTCGGCCGCGCGGGCGGGCATTCCGTCGGTCGTCGTGCCGTTCGCGGGCGATCAGTTCTTCTGGGCGAGCCGGCTGCAACGCGCCGGTGTGGCCGATGCGCCGGTGGCGGGGCGGCGTGTGGACGCCGCGGCGCTTGCACGCGCGATCGCGTTCGCTGCACGAGCCGACACGCAAGCGCGTGCCGCCGAACTCGGTGCGCGGATCGCGCGGGAGGACGGGGTGGGGCTGGCGGTTGGCGCGATCGAGCGCTGGGGGCGCCCCGGCGTGCGCTGAACGCGTCCGCCTCGCGTCAGAAATGCCCGGTGAACCGGTAGCGACTGCCCGGATGCCACAGATTGGCCACCGACGCGACCATCCCTTGCGACCACGTGCGCCGATGCAGCAGCAGGCACGGCTCGCGTTCGTCCGTCGTCAGGTGCCGGCGCGTTGCCGCATCGGGCATCGCAGCCTCGATCCGGTATTCGACCCGCTGCAGCGGCGCGACGCGCGTCAGGTACTGGTTCGGCGTCGTCGTCGTGAAGTCCTGCAGCGCGTATTCGGGTGCGCAGGCCGGGTTGACCCAGCGCTCCTCGAGCTGCACGGGCGTGTCGTTCTCGAAGTGCAGCACGCGCGAATGGAAGATCGGGCTGCCGGTGTCGAGCTGCAACTCGTCGGCGAGCTTCGCGTCGGCGACGGCCGCGCCGACCTCCAGCACCTGCGCACGATACGCATGGCCGCGCGCGGCGACTTCATCCGAGATGCTGCGGATCGCGACCAGTGTCGATTCGTATTTCGGCGACGCGACATACGTGCCCGAGCCGCGCGTGCGCGTGAGCACCTGTTCGGCCGTCAGCTCGCGCAGCGCGCGGTTGACCGTCATCCGCGCGACGTTGAATTCGCGCGCGAGCTCGTTCTCCGACGGCACCTGGTCGCCTTCCGCCCACTCGCCCGCATGAATGCGCGCGAGGATGAAGTCCTTGATTTCCTGATAGATCGGTGTGGTCATTGCATTGCTGTTCAAGAGACGGCGGCCGCGTGCCGTCGCGGGCCGGCCTTCGTGCGGTGTTCGGGCGGAGTGTACCGGGTTCGACGCGGTGCGGGCCCGACTGTGGGCCCGGGATTCGGGTTATTCCGGCCTGCATCCGGAGCGCCCATCGGGGGCCCGCCGGGGCCGCACGGACCGCGGCCACCGCGTCGGCGAGCGCGACAGGCGGAAAAGTATAGACAAATGCAGACGCGACGACGACGTGCCGAAGCCGCACAGAAAGCTGGATTTCATCTGCATGTAATCTGTAGCGAATTGAAATATAAGGGAAATTCGCTCATGGAAACAATCCGCCGACAATTAGAGATAAACACGGATTGCTGGCGGTGACCTGAAAAAGGCAAAGTTGTATGTACAACTTCGGAAGTCACCGGACGGGTGGCTTCCGGGTTGGAACGGTTCGCGGCGGCGACGCCCGACCGGACCCGTGCCCAGTTCGCCTATGACAGGAACGCCATGAAGAAACTCGCGCTCAGTATTGCCCTTGCCTGCCTCGCGGTCGGTGCCCACGCCAAGGATTGGTCGACGATCCGGTTTGGCGTCGACGCCAGCTATCCGCCGTTCGAATCGAAGGACGCAAGCGGCAAGGTCGTCGGCTTCGACGTCGATCTCGGCAACGAGATCTGCGCACGGCTGAAGGCGAAATGCGTGTGGATCGAGAACGACTTCGACGGGATGATCCCGGCGCTGAAGGCGAAGAAGTTCGACGGCGTGCTGTCGTCGATGTCGATGACGCCGGCGCGCGCCGAGCAGATCGCGTTCTCCGACAAGCTGTTCAACACACCGACGCGCCTGGTCGCGAAGAAAGGCGCGAACCTGCAGCCGACGGCCGAATCGCTGAAGGGCAAGACGGTCGGCGTCGAGCAGGGCACGATCCAGGAAACCTACGCGAAGGCCTACTGGGCGCCGAAGGGCGTGCAGGTCGTGCCTTACCAGAACCAGGACGGCGTGTACCAGGACCTGATGTCCGGCCGCCTCGACGCCGCGCTGCAGGACGCGGTGCAGGCCGACCTCGGCTTCCTGAAGACGCCGCGCGGCGCGAACTTCGAATTCGCCGGCAAGGACATCGACGATCCGAAGACGCTCGGCAACGGCGCCGGCATCGGGCTGCGCAAGGACGACGCCGACCTGAAGGCGAAAATCGACCACGCGATCGCCGACATGATCAAGGACGGCACGTACAAGAAGCTCGAGAAGAAGTACTTCGCATTCGACGTCTACGGCGGCTGACCGTCGATGCGGCGCGCATCCGCTGCGGCGCGCCGTGTCGTGTCGGTTCCCGGGTGCCGCTTGCTTCGCATGACGCGTCCGGCTTGATGAGCGGACGACATCAGGTAATGCGCAGATATCGTTTGATGCGCGGGTAATGGCTATTGACAATCCAGCCACATCGTTCTGGATCCCAAACATGATCTTCCAAGGATTTGGCCCGCTGTTGTGGGCCGGCACGGTCGAGACCGTGAAGCTCGCGGTGCTGTCGCTCGCCGCGTCGCTCATACTGGGCCTCGCGGGCGCGGGCGCGAAACTGTCGACCAACCGCGTGCTCAGGTCGGTCGGCACGTTCTATACGACGCTGATCCGTGCGGTGCCCGATCTCGTGCTGATGCTGCTGCTGTTCTACGGGATCCAGATCCTGCTGAACGACGCGACCGACCTGCTCGGCTGGGACCAGATCGACATCGATCCGTTCGTGGCCGGCGTCGTGACGCTCGGCTTCATCTACGGCGCGTACTTCACCGAAACGTTCCGCGGCGCGTTCCTCGCGGTGCCGCGCGGCCAGCTCGAAGCCGGCTTCGCATACGGGATGAGCGGCTGGCGCGTGTTCCACCGGATCATGTTCCCGCAAATGATGCGCTTCGCGCTGCCGGGCATCGGCAACAACTGGCAGGTGCTCGTGAAGGCCACCGCGCTCGTGTCGATCATCGGCCTCGCCGATGTCGTGAAGGCGTCGCAGGACGCCGGCAAGAGCACGCTCGACTTCTTCTTCTTCACGCTCGCGGCAGGTGCGATCTACCTCGCGATCACGACGGTGTCGAACGTCGTGCTGCACCACCTCGAGAAGCGTTATTCCGTGGGCGTCCGGAGGCTTGCACTGTGATCGAACTCATCAGCCAGTACTGGCAAAGCTATCTCTACACCGACGGCTACCGCTTCAGCGGCCTGGCGATCACGCTGTGGCTGCTGGTCGTGTCGATCGCGCTCGGCTTCGCGCTGGCCGTGCCGCTCGCGATCGCGCGCGCGTCGTCGAACCGCTGGATTTCCGGCCCGGTGTGGCTCTATACGTACGTGTTTCGCGGCACGCCGCTCTACGTGCAGCTGCTGATGTGCTACACCGGCATCTACAGCCTGCAGGTCGTGCACAACCACGTGCTGCTCGACACGTTCTTCCGCAACGCGATGAACTGCACGCTGCTCGCGTTCGTGTTGAACGAATGCGCGTATGCGACCGAGATCTTCGCGGGCGCGATCAAGGCGACGTCGGCCGGCGAGATCGAGGCCGGGATGGCCTACGGGATGTCGCGCTTCAAGCTCTATACGCGCATCATCCTGCCGTCCGCGCTGCGCCGTTCGCTGCCGAGCTACAGCAACGAAGTGATCCTGATGCTGCACGCGACGACGCTCGCGTTCACCGCGACCGTGCCCGACATCCTGAAGGTCACGCGCGATGTCAACTCCGCGACGTACATGTCGTTCCAGGCCTATGGCATCGCGGCCGTGCTGTACGCCATCGTCGTGTTCGCGCTCATCTGGGCGTTCCGCAAGCTCGAGACGCGCTGGCTCGCGTACCTGTCGCCGCGCGGCCATTAACGCATTCGCAAGATTCGCAAGGAAGGACCAAGCATGTACAAGCTCACCGTTGACAACCTGCACAAGAAATTCGGCGACAACGAGGTGTTGAAGGGCGTGTCGATGAAGGCGAAGGCCGGCGACGTGATCAGCATCATCGGCTCGAGCGGCTCCGGCAAGAGCACGTTCCTGCGCTGCATCAACTTCCTCGAGCAGCCGTGCTCGGGGCAGATCACGATCGGCAGCGAGCCGATCGAGACCACGCGCGACCGCAACGGCTCGCTGCGCGTGGTCGACCAGAAGCAGCTGCAGCGCATGCGCACGAAGCTGTCGATGGTGTTCCAGCACTTCAACCTGTGGGCGCACATGACGGTGCTCGAGAACGTGATCGAGGCGCCGATGGCCGTGCTCGGGATCGGCAAGGAAGAGGCCGTCGCGCGGGCGCGCAAGTATCTGGAGAAGGTCGGCCTCGCGCCGCGCGTCGAAGGCATGTATCCGTCGCACCTGTCGGGCGGACAGCAGCAGCGTGTCGCGATCGCGCGTGCGCTCGCGATGGAACCGGAGGTGATGCTGTTCGACGAACCCACGTCGGCGCTCGACCCGGAACTCGTCGGCGAAGTGCTGAAGGTGATGCAGAAGCTGGCCGAGGAGGGCCGCACGATGGTCGTCGTTACGCACGAGATGGGCTTCGCGCGCAACGTGTCGAACCACGTGATCTTCCTGCACCAGGGGAAGATCGAGGAAGAGGGCGATCCGCGGGAGATTCTCGTCAATCCGAAGAGCGAGCGGCTCGGGCAGTTCCTGTCGGGGCGGCTCAAGTAAGCGGGCGCTGCTGCGGCCTGGAACGCTAAATGCTTGTCCCGGATGACTCTTTCGATCGAGGAGCACCGCGATGAGCACGCCGACCCCTGCCGCGTTTTCCCACGTGAGGCCGCAGGACACCGCGTATCAAGGCGAAGGCCTGCGCGACTTCTTCCTGTATCGCGATCTTGGCATCGCGGCCGCGACGAACGGCAAGGTCGTCGCGCAACTCGTCAGGGCGAATCATGCACCGGCGGCGGGCACCGGCTGGCACCGTCACGAGGCCGAGTTCCACATCGTGATCATGCTGAAGGGCTGGGCGCGCTTCATGTACGGCGACCGCGAGACGCTGGTGAACGCCGGCGACTGCGTGCACCAGGCACCGGGAATCGTGCATTACCTGTTCGACTATTCGCCCGACATGGAGTATCTGGAGATCGTCGGGCCGGCCGATTTCAAGTCGATCGACGTCGACGGGCCATGCGAAGTGCCTGCGCCGACGCCGTGGGGCGACGCGGGCGCGTAGCCTCCGTTGTTTCGCACGCGAGGCATCCACGTGCCTGTGAAAGACCGCCTTCGGGCGGTTTTTTTATTGATCTTGTCCGGACACGTCGTCCTGCTTCGGTCATTCGATATCCAAAGCATTCGCCATGTAATGAAATGGAAAGAACTGACGGTTGTTTGTCAGTCACGCGTGACGTTTCGTTACACGCTGTCAAAGATGGTCAATTCGACACGGGTGCGGTGCACGGCGCATCGTCGGCCGGCGTTAAGGGGATAACAGCCGGAGCGCCGGCTGGCTTACCCAGGAGAATGTCATGACCCGCATCGCGAAGATCCTGACCGTAACGGCCGTCGCCTGCGCCGCGCTCGTGCCGGCGCTGGCCGAAGCCCATTCGCACCGCGTGTGCCATTTCGATCACCACCATCACCGCGTGTGCCGCTGGGTCCGTTGACCCGTGGCGCGGTATTCCCCGCATCGCGTCGGGACGTTTTTCCCATTCAGGCAAATCAGGAGAGGACTATGAAAAAGACGATGTTGATCGCCGCGCTCGTCGCGGGCATGGGCATGTCGATCGGTGCGTTCGCACAGGTTCCGGCCAGCGCGCCGGCCGGCACGACCGGGCTGTGCAAGGACGGTTCGTTCTACTCGGGCGCGTCGAAGAAGGGCGCATGCGCCGGTCACAAGGGCGTGAAGACGTGGTACGGCGCATCGTCGGCAGCCGCGGCCAGCGCACCGGCCGCAGCCCCCGCGACCGCGGCTTCCGCTTCCGCCGCATCGGGCGCGGCACCGGCGAAGAGCGCGCCCGCGACGACCGCGGCAGCGGCGCCCGGCGGCGGCGCGGGCAAGGTGTGGGCCAACGACAGCACGAAGGTCTACCACTGCTCGACCGACAAGTACTACGGCAAGACGAAGCACGGCAGCTACATGTCGGAAGCCGATGCGAAGGCGAAGGGTTACCACGCATCGCACGGCAAGGCCTGTTCGTAATATCGACGGCGTGCGCGAGCCTTGCCGCTCGCGCACTGACCGACATCGCGCCCCGCCATCCGTGCGGGGCGATTCGTTTGCAGCGCCGATGTGCCGCGTACATCGCTGCCGTACCGCGCGCGTTCAGTGCACGCGATCGGATTGCGTCGCGGTCGCCGCCGCATCGTGATCGGCCGCGCGCGCGTCGAGCAATGACCGCAGCGTCACGTAGTGCGCGCCGCTCGCTCCGCCGTCCGTATCGGCGCTGCGATCGTACGGTTCGTTGTCATGGATCGTCGCACGTACGATCGGATAGATCTGCGTTTCCCAACGGCTGCCGTTGAACACGCCATAGTGACCCACGCCCGTCTGCACGTGGTGCGTTTTCAGGTAAGGCGGCAATCCGGAACACAGCTCCTGCGCGGCCACCGTCTGGCCCACGGCGCAGATGTCGTCCTTCTCGCCCTCGATCGTCAGCAGCGCGGTGCGGTGGATCGCCGCCGGTTCCACCAGCCGGTCGCCGACCATCAGCTCGCCGCGCGCGAGCGCGTATTGCTGGAATACTTTCTCGACCGTTTCCAGATAGAACTCCGCGGTGAGATCGGCCGTCGCGAAGTATTCGTCGTAGAAGTGGCGCAGCGTGTCGGCTTTCGCCAAGTCGCCTTTCGCACGCTCGTAGTAGAGGTCGGCAAACGAAGCGGCATGGCGATCGGGATTCATCGACATGAACGCGCCGACCTGCACGAAGCCCGGATACACGCAACGCTGCGCGCCGACGAAGCCCGGCGGCACGACACTGATCAGGTTGCGCGCGAACCATTCGATCGGCCGGCTCGTGGCGAGCGCATTGACTTTCGTCGGATTCACGCGGCAGTCGATCGGCCCCGCCATCAGCGTCAGGCTCGCGGGTTGGGTCGGATCTCCGCCGGCGGCCATCAGCGCGACGGCCGACAGCGCGGCGACGGTCGGCTGGCAGATCGCGAGCACGTGCGCGTCCGGGCCGATCTGGTGAATGAAATCGATCACGTGCCCGACGTATTCGTCGAAGCCGAAACGCCCGGCCGAAAGCGGGATGTCTCGCGGGTTGTGCCAGTCGGTGATGTACACGTCGTGATCGGCCAGCATCGTGCCGACGGTGCCGCGCAGCAGCGTCGCGAAATGCCCGGACATCGGCGCGACGATCAGCACGCGCGGCTGGCGCGCAACCGGCCGCGCCTTGCGGAAATGCAGCAGCGTGCCGAACGGCGTGGCCGCCGCGGCTTCCTCGACGATCGGCACCGATTCGCCGTCGACGACCACCGACGCGATGCCGAACGGCGGGCGCCGGTGCGAGAACGCGCAGCATTCGAGCAGTTCGCACAGCGCGTCGACCATGCGGCCCGTCGGCGTCGACGTGGCGGGCGGCCACATCGACATCGTCGCGCGTGTGGCGGCCGCCCATGCGCGCGCCGGACGCAGGCATTCGGCAGACCATTGGTAGAACGGGTAGGCAAGCAGGTTCATGGTCGTCGCTCGTTGCGTCACGTTGCATGGAGCGAGGCAAGCCGTATGCCAGCATGCGGCTGGCACGCGCGTTGCACGCGGTTCGCGAACACGGCGACTCACACGGCGACCCATGTGGCTCCGTGCAGCCGGACGACCGAACGCCACGCGCAACTGCAGCGGTTCGGGGTAACGGCCGTGCCGCCACACCGTGCGGCGGCGCGCCAGTTCGGCGAACGCGCCGCACTGGCGTGGTGCGGTTCGCGTGGCGCGGCGCGCTTTCGGTGCAGGGGCACGAACGGCAATCAGCAGGAGAGCGACATGGAAGCTACCGGACAGACGACGTTGACCATCAGCAGCCGCAACTACTCGTCGTGGTCGATGCGCGGCTGGCTGCTCGCAAGGTTGAGCGGGCTCGTGTTCGAGACCGTCAGCGCGCCGATCGACGCGGCATCGCGCGCGGAACTGCTGCTGCTGTCGCCGTCGATCCTCGTGCCGTGCCTGACGCACGACGGCAGCAGGGTGTGGGACACGCTTGCGATCGCCGAATATCTGAACGAGATCCGGCCGCAGGCGCAACTGTTGCCCGACGACCGGCATGCGCGCGCGCATTGCCGGTCGATCTGCGGCGAGATGCATTCCGGTTTCAGCGCGCTGCGCTCCGCGCTGCCGATGAACCTGCGCGCGCATTTTCCCGGTTTCCGGATCTGGTCGCGTGCGCAGCACGACATCGAACGCATCGTGACGATCTGGCGCGATTGTCTGGCCGCATACGGCGGCCCCTGGCTGTTCGGCGAGCGGATCGGTGTCGCCGATGCGATGTACGCGCCGGTCGTCACGCGATTCCTGACCTACGACGTGAAACTCGAACCCGATATCGCCGAATACTGCATGCGCATCCTCGCGCATCCGTTCGTCGCGGAGTGGATCGATGCCGCAAAAGCAGAGCAGGAAGACATCGACGAACTGGACATGGAGTTCTGACGCGCGACGCACCTTCGTTCCCTGAATCGGACGCAGGCACGTCCATCGAAACGAATCACCGCTGCGGCCGTGCAGCTCGCAAACGTTTCACGTTGATTTTCGCTGGAAACAAGCACGAATTCCCTAAAGGATGCCGGTCCGGATGACGTTAAGCGGGCACGGGGACGACTGTCGATCGCATGCATGTGACATGCGACGCGCAGTCCGCAACAACCAGCGCAGCAGGGGAACCAACTTGAATCGTCAGCAATCTTGGACGCGTACGGCCGCGCCCGGCGAGATCATCTACTCGGAGGGCTTCGCCGGCGAGCCCGTCATCTTTCTGATCGCCGACGGCAAGGTCGAGCTGTCGACGCGCTGCGAAGACAAGCGTGTCGTCGTCGCGACGCTCGGGCGCGGCGAGTTCTTCGGCGAATCCGCGCTGCTCTCATCCGAGCCGCGCGCGCATACGGCGAAGGCGCTGTCGTTCTGTCAGCTCACGGTCGTGCCGGCCGCGCTGCTCGACGAGGAAATCGAGCACGTGTCGGCGCTGCTCCGTCATGTCGTGCGCACGATGATCCGGCGCGTGAAGCGCAAGGACGACCAGCTCGCGACCTATACGCACGCGGACTTCATGCCGGGCGTGCTGTCGTATGCGCATGTGCTGTCGCTGATGGCGGGTGCCGACACGCGCGGATCGGACGACGCGTGGTCGCGGCGGCCGATGCAGGCGCAAGCGGCCGAGGCATCGGTGCCGCTCGCGGACGTGATTCGCCGCTGTCGCGCGATCGCCGGGCATTCGCGCCCGCACGTGCTTGCGATGCTGCGCCGCATGGAGAAGCTCAATCTCGTCACGATCGAAGCCGCGCAGGCCGACCATGCCGGCGGCGCGGTCGATTACTCGGCGTCATCGGATGCGCGCCAGGTCGTCACGTTCGATGCCGCGCGCGTGGTCGATCGCGCGCAGCAGGTCGCCGATCACGATCTCGACCTGTCGATCAACAGCGAGCTTGAACTGATCGAACTGGCCGATCTCGAGGCGCTGATCGGCGTCGACCGGAAGTTGCTGCTCAACAAGCTGTCGCACGGCGAGATCGCCGACGAGGTGTTCGCGTTCCGCAAGTCGAAAGTGCTCGGTTACGTCGAGCAGAAAGGCGTTGCGTATTTCTCGCGGCGCAGCCCGCGCGCCGGCGGCGACGTGCGTGCGCTCGAGGATATCGTGTGGGTCGATCAGCGTACGCTGTTCGATGTGATCAGTGCATTCGATACCTACGATCTCGCAAAGCTGATCGCGAGCCTCGACGATCGCGCGGTGGCCGACAAGTTGTTCTCCGTGATGACGGAAGCGCGGCGCAACGAGGTGTCGTGGGTGATGCGCCGTGAGCTGAAGCTCGACCCGATCGAGATCGAGGAGATCGAACGGCGCGTGCTCGATGCCGTGCGCGCGGCCAAGGCGCCGGCGGCAGGTGCGGCACCCATGCCGCTGGCTTCATCCGACGTGTGACGCGCGACCGACGGAGACATCTATGGACTTGTTGACCCTGGCCGGCGTGCTGCTCGGCGGCGCGGCCATCGTATTCGGCTTCGCACTGGAAGGCGGGCATTTTTCGACGCTGTTCCAGTTCGAGGCGCTCGTGATCGTGCTCGGCGGTACGCTCGGCGCGGTGATGATCCAGAACACGTGGGCGCGGTTCTTCGATGCGGTGAAACAGTTGCGACTCGCGTTCGTGCGTGCGCAGGAAGTCGACCGCAAGCACCTGACCGACCTGCTGGAGTGGGGCGATCGCGCGAAGCTCGACGGGTTGCTCGCCTTCGAATCGATGGACGTGAGCGGCATCCATCCGTTCGCGCGGCGCGGGCTCGAACTGCTCGCGAACGGCGTGTCGACCGCCGTGCTCGAGGACGCGCTGCACCGCGAGCTCGACGCATACGAGCGCAGCCGGCTCGCGGCCGCGCGCGTGTGGCAGCAGGCCGGCGGCTATGCGCCGACATTCGGCATTCTCGGCTCGGTGCTCGGGCTGGTTCAGGTGACGAGCCACATTCTCGAACCGGCGCAGCTCGGGCCGGGCATCGCGGTCGCGTTCATCGCGACGCTCTACGGCCTCGCGTTTGCGAACCTCGTGTTTCTGCCGCTCTACGGCAAGCTGCGCGCGCAGATCGACAGCGAATTGCGTTTCCGCAAGCTCTATCTCGACGGCCTGCTCGCGATCTCGCGCAAGGAATCGCCGCATACGATCGAGACGCGGCTGACCGGCGACGTGCGCGGCCGCGCGGCTGAGTCTCTCGCATGACGCACCGGGAGCTTCGACATGACCGCTCGAACTGACGGCGCGCGGGCGGGCTCGGCCGCCGCCGATCGCGACGACGAAGCCGAAGGCACGCAGTCCGGACGCTGGCTGATTTCCTACGCGGATCTCATCACGACCCTGATGGTTCTGTTTCTCGCGCTGTACGTGCTGCAGCTCGCGAAATACAACGCGCTCGACGCGCGCTATCAGACGCTCGCGCGGCACGACAACGGGACCGCGAGCGCGCCGGGCGCAGCGATGCCCGAGCGTGCCCCCGCATGGCTGGCATCGCTCGACGCGCTGAAGTCGAACGGGCGCATCTCGCTTGTGCGCGCGCCGCACGGCATCGAGATCGGCATCGACGCGAAGGTCCTGTTCAACGTCGGCGATGCACGTTTGCTGGCCGATGCGACGCCGGTGCTGAGCCAGATCGCGCGGGCGCTGAGCGAGCATGCGACCGGCGACATTCTCGTCGAAGGGCACACCGACAGCGTGCCGATCGCGAATGCGAAATACGAATCGAACTGGGAGCTGTCGTCCGCGCGGGCGGGCAGCGTGGTGCGCTATCTGGCCGATCGCGGCGTCGCACCTCACCGGCTCGCCGCGATCGGGCGGGCCGATACGCAGCCGCTCGTCGCGGGCGACGATGCGGCCGCGCGGGCGCGCAACCGGCGCGTGACGATCTTCGTCGCGTATTGAGCGTGCGAGCCTCGACAGGCGCGCGACGGTCATCCGTCAACGACATATCGGATCCCGCATGACGAACATGTGAACCCGGCGATGCGATTCCGCGCGCGCCTGCCGATAACCCAAGCTGGCTCAGACCGAGCGGTTATCGAGGGTTCCCCATGCATTTCTGGCGCACGCTGTCCATTCAGAACAAGCTGGTTCTCAGCATGACGAGCTGCCTGCTCGTGTTCGTCGCGATCTCGAGCGGGTTGAGTGTCCGCCTGATCGGCAACGCCGTGCGCGATCGCGTCGTCCACGAAGAGCTGCCGACGGCCGTGAGCGGCATCCGCGCCGACGTGCAGCGGCAGATGGCCGGGCCGATCGCCGCGTCGCGCGTCCTCGCGCGCGATGCGTTCCTGCTGCAATGGGAAGCCGACGGCGGGCCCGACGCCGGCACGCGCAGCTGGACCGAGCTGGCGAGGAACGTGAAGGACGAGCAGAAGGCGGCGTCCGTGCAGTGGGTGTCGATGAAGAGTGGCAACTACTACAACGAGGCCGGCCTGCAGCGGAAGGTCACCGACAACGATCGGTGGCTCGCGACCTTCCTCGCGTCGGGCAAGACCTACGAAGTGAACATGGATCGCGAGGTCACGGCCGGCGGCTACATGATGTTCATCAACAGCCGCGTGGAACTCGACGGCACGCCGGTCGGCGCGACCGGCATGAGCCTGTCCGTCGATGCGCTCGCGAAGGGGATCGCCGCGTACCGGATCGGCGATACCGGGTTCGCGTTCCTCGTGCGGCCCGACGGCGCGATCATGATGCATCGCGATACGTCGCTGATCGACGGCAAGCACTTCCTGAAGGACGAACCGGGGCTGCCCGGTGATGCGTCGTCGACGCTGCTGGCCGGCAAGCCGTATGCGTACCTGAGCTACGACGGCGACGGCGGTGCGCGCTTCATCGCGACGTCGTTCATTCCGGAGCTGAATGCGTATGTGGTCGTCGAAGTGCCGCAGGCTGAACTGCTCGGCCCGGTGACGCGTGCGATTCGCAGCGCGGCGCTGGTCGCTGCGGTCGCGGGCCTCGCTGTCGCGCTGATCGTGATCTGGCTGGTCGGACGCGCGATCGCCGCGCCGATCCGCCGCGCGGCGACGCTGCTGTCGGAGATCGCGAGCGGCCAGGGCGACCTGACGCGCCGGATGACGGTCGAGAGCGAGGACGAGATCGGCCAGCTGTCGGACGCGTTCAACCGCTTCGTGTCGTCGTTGTCGACGCTCGTCCACCGCATTCGCGCTGCGTCCGCGTCGATCGCGACCGGATCCGCGCAGATCGCGTCGGGCAATGCGGACCTCAGCGAGCGGACCGAAGGGCAGTCGAGCAACCTCGAGCGGACGGCTTCGTCGATGGAGGAAATCACGGCGGTCGTGCGCAACAACACCGAAACCGCGACGACGGCCGCGAAGCTGATCACCGGCGCGTCCGATACGGCGACGCGCGGCGGGCACGTCGTGAGTGAAGTCGTGACGACGATGGAGCAGATCAGCGATGCGTCGCAGCGGATCTCCGAGATCATCGTGATGATCGACAGCATCTCGTTCCAGACGAACATCCTCGCGCTGAATGCGGCGGTCGAGGCCGCACGCGCCGGCGAGCAGGGACGCGGGTTCGCGGTCGTTGCGTCGGAGGTGCGCAACCTCGCGCAGCGCAGCGCGCAGGCGGCGAAGGAGATCAAGGCGCTGATCGAGCACAGCGCGGGGACGGTGAACGCCGGGTCGCGGCTCGTCAGCGAGGCCGGGAAGGTGATGAGCGACGTCGTATCGCAGGTGCAGGGCGTCAGCGCGATGATGAGCGAGATCGCCGAGGCGAGCCTTGAACAGAGCGCCGGCATCGACCAGATCGGCGACGCGGTGCAGTCGCTCGATCAGATGACGCAGCAGAATGCGGCGCTGGTGGAGGAAAGCGCGGCGGCAGCGGAAAGCCTGAAGCAGCAGGCGGCGGAACTGACGCGGCTGGTATCGGCATTCAAGGTTGATGAATGAAGCGCGCACGACGTTAGAATGGTGCGCTTCTCAGGGACGTCGGCCGCGGGATCACGGCAGACGTTTTCGCTGTCGGCGCGGGATTCGGTACGTCATAAAAATGAAGCGCATTTCAAGACTGAAGGTCGGGGTAGGGGCGGTGGTGGTCGCGGCGGTGCTCGCCGCAGTCGGGGCGAAGGTGATCGCATCACCGGCGGATTCGTATCTTGCTTATCGGAAGAACGCCGCGGCGGCCGTGGCGGCGGCGCGAACGGAAGATCGGCCGAGTGTCGACCGACAGTACACGGCCGACGTGAATGCACGGCTCGCCCGGCTCATCGGCACGGTGCGGGCGAAAGGGTTTGCCGCGAAGGCGGCGGGCACGGTGCAGAGCGTCGGCCCCGTCGACGGGGTGCGGCCGGGGCCGGACGGGCTGGCCTTCAAGTCGGCCGACGGCAAGACGAATCTCGTCGTGACGATGGTTCCGTTGCTGAAGGCATGGGCGAGCACGGCGGATGCGGGCATCAAGCCGACGGACGACGTGGCCGCGATTCTCGACAATGAAACGCTTTACACGGACGTATTCAGCGACGACGCCGCTGCGTTTCGCTTCGCCGAGTTGCCCGTCAAGCGGCAGCCGGCCGACGGCGTGGTGAAGGCATGGCTGCTGGGTGAAAGCCAGGACGGCGTGCCGGACGGGCCGAACACGCTGGCCGTGTCGGTCCGGCAGGGCGAACGGGTTTATATCCAGTGGAAGAGCGTGACGCTGCGCCCGATCGTGGCGTGCAGCGTGGGGCGCGTGCCCGAGGACGCGCGGCAGGCGTGTTTCGCCAGGCAGGTGGTGTCACAGCGGATCTACCCGCGGCTCGTCGCACTGGCGCAATCGATGGCCGATGCCGTGGTCCGGTAGCGGTCGGCGCTCGCACGGCGCGATTCGATGGCGAGGGACAGCGGTTCGCATCCGACCAACGACGGACGGCGACATCGCGCGTCGTCGCCCGTCGGCATATCGTCCGATGACCGGATTCAAGGCGACCGCAACGCCTGCAACCCCAGCGTGAGCGCGTTGAACGGCATCTCGGCGGCCCCCAGCGAAAAGCTCGTCGCCTTCGCAGTCGCGCCCGGCGAATGCATCAGCGCGTGAACGATCCGCTCGCTCGCATGGCCGTCGCCATACGGATTGCTCGCGCGCGCCATTTCCTCGTACGCGCTTTCGCTGTCGAACAGCCGCGACGCCTCCCAGACGATTCGGTCCTGGTCCGTGCCGACGAGCCGCGCGGTACCGGCCTGGATCGCTTCGGGCCGCTCGGTCGTCTCGCGCGTGACGAGCACCGGCTTGCCGAGCGCAGGCCCTTCCTCCTGGATGCCGCCTGAATCGGTGATGATGAAGTACGAGCGAGACATCAGGAATACGAACGAAAGGTATTCCTGCGGCTCGATCAGGTAAATATTCGGCACGCTGCCGAGCAGCGCACGCGCCGGCTCGCGCACGTGCGGATTCAGGTGCAGCGGATAGACGAACTGCGCATCGCGATAGCGGTTCGCGAGCGTGCAGAGTGCCTCGCAGAAATGCCGGAATGGCTCCCCGAAGCTCTCGCGGCGATGGCCGGTGATCAGCACGACGCGACGGGACGGATCGAGAAAAGGAAAGTGCGCGGCGACCTTGTCATTGAGCACGGAATCGTGGTCGAGCATGCGTTTGACGTCGTGCAGCGCATCGATCACGGTGTTGCCCGTCATCACGACCGCGCCGACCGGCACGCCTTCGCTGAACAGGTTGTCGCGTGCCTGACCGGTCGGCGCGAAATGCCATGACGACACCGCATCGGTTACGCGGCGATTCAATTCCTCCGGCCACGGCGACCAGATGTCGCCGCTGCGCAGTCCCGCTTCGACGTGTCCGACCGGCAGATAGCGGTAGAACGCCGCGAGACTGACGGCCAGCGTCGTCGTCGTGTCGCCGTGCACCAGGACGACGTCGGGGCGAAAGTCGTCGAAGACGATCCCGATCGCCTGAAGAATGCCGGTCGTGACGTCGGTCAGCGTCTGGCTCTGGCGCATCAGGTTGAGATCGTAGTCTGGCTTGATGTCGAACAAGGTGAGGACCTGATCCAGCATTTCCCGATGCTGGGCGGTAACGCACACACGGGCGTCGACATCCTTGCGCGACTTCAGCGCGCGGACGAGCGGCGCCATCTTGATGGCTTCCGGCCGGGTCCCGAATACAAGCAAGATCTTCTTCATCGTTTTCCTCGTTGAGCATCTTCGCGCTGGAAGCCCCGGCATCTGGCGCCAAGCTTGGTTGCAGGCGACCCGTCCCGTCCCCGCGTGCGGCCACGCCGGCCGGCATCGGCCGCGCGACATTCAGCGATGTGGCGGGGCGAGCGCACCGTTCTTGTCCGCGCGGTCTCCGCCACGCAATCGTCGGACTACGGAGGCACCCTTGCACCTCGTCAATCACGTCATGAGCGTTCCTCACTGTGTCGATCGCCACGTCCTTCCGTCACACGATTCGCGTTGCCGCGCGCCGACGCGCCGGTAAGGTGATCCCGCTTTCCATACAGCAATATTCAAACCAGCGGCCCCTGCGTCCGGTTCCAATTCGCGCGGCACTCGCGGTTCGCTACGGAACGTTTCACAACTGCTACGAAGGTCACATCGGTGGACGGCCACGGTGCAGATAAACGGTCGACCGTGCGCGCGAGCGGTCCGGTCGCGTCATTCGAAGAATGGCGGCGTGGCTCGAGCGTCGACTGCCGCTCGAACGGTACCCGTCTTTCGAAGCGCATTGAATCGATTCGATATGCGAATTTTGTCTGGGCAATGAAAGGCGCGACGCGGATCATCCGGATCGGGGCATGGACCAATGACTTGCCCGTCGCGCCGCATCGCTCGCGCTGCCCGAGTCGACAGGCGCGAAATGTTGCGTATCTGTAACGCGTGGCCGGAATGCGGCTGGCGTGCCCGCATGACGGCCTTCCGGCGCGCGCGCCAGTGGTAGCGCGCACGCTTTCCGGCCGTGGTCCGTGCGCCGGCGCTTCGCGACTGACCGCGTCGCGAAGCGGCATCGTTCGAGGCGATGCACGTGCGATGAACAGACAATTCGCCGCGCAACGCGAACGGATCGCGATGCCGACCGCACATGCCGTGCCAAAAGCTGATTCGCCGGTGAATCAAAAACACTCGGCCGCCGTCCCGGCCGCGCCCGCTGCCTGATCGCCGGTCCTTGCCGCACGGGGCCCGGCGGACGATGGCTCGCCGCTTGCTTGTTCTGGGCGGACAGGTGCGTTCCGACGTGTTCCAACGACAGCAGACGGACAGGGACGCCAAAGCAACGAATCCGGAAAGCGGCACGACACTTTCGTCCGGCGCGGAAGACGCCCGCGCTTGCACGACGAACGTGCGGCCGCTTCCCATTGACATCCGCGCGATTCACGGCCCGGGCGCAAGCGCTCGGCTGCCGCCGTCGCCGGCACGGGGGCCAGGACATGAAGAACCGTCGGACGGTGTCGCTCTGCGTCGAAGGCATCCTGCTGCTGATCGTGCTGGCCTGCTCGCAGGTCGTGCACGACACCGCATCGCGGCCGTTCGTCGACGCGGTGCGCATCGGCATGCCAGCCGCAGGCGCGGCAGAGCGCAGCACCGCGTATGTCGGTGCCGCGCCGTTCGCGGTGCGCGCGTCGACCGACGCGGACGCGTTGCTCGAACCGGCGCCAGCCCATACCGAGCCGGTCACGTTCGATCCCGACTGGCTATTGATCCCCGGTGTCGCCTACCTGTGGCTGTTCACGCTTCTGACCTGCGTCTACGCGGCGCGGCATTACGTGTTCAGTCTCGACCGTCTGTTCAAGCCACAACACGCACCTTATCAGGCGGTGACCCACGGCGAATGGCCGCGGCTCACGGTGTTCGTCGCCGCGCACAACGAAGAAGCCGTCGTCGTCGATTGCCTGATGGCGCTGCTCGCGACGACCTATCCGCACGACCGGCTGACGATCATCCCGGTCAACGACCGCTCGACCGACAACACGCGCGCGCTGATCGACGAGGTGCAAGCGCTGGCGCCCGAGCTCATCAAGCCGTTTCACCGCGAGAGCGGCAAGCCGGGCAAGGCGGCCGCGCTGAAGGACGCGCTGCGCTTCATCCGCGGCGACATCATGGTGGTGTTCGATGCCGACTACCTGCCGCGTCCCGGGTTGTTGAAGGAACTCGTCGCGCCGTTCTTCGATCCGGAAGTCGGCGCGGTAATGGGCCGCGTCGTGCCGCAGAACGCCGACAGCAACCTGCTCGCGCGGCTGCTCGATCTCGAGCGCGCGGGCGGCTATCAGGTCAACCAGCAGGCGCGCAACAACCTGAACCTGGTGCCGCAGTACGGCGGCACGGTCGGCGGCATCCGCAAGGGTGCGCTCGATGCGGTCGGCGGATGGTGCGACGACATGCTCGCCGAGGATACCGACATGACCTATCGCCTGCTGCTGAGCGACTGGCGCACGGTCTACCTGAATCACGCCGAATGCTATGAGGAAGTGCCCGAGCGCTGGGCAGTGCGCGCGCGGCAACTGACGCGCTGGGCGAAGGGGCACAACCAGACGCTGCTGCGCTATTTCGGTCCGGTGTTGCGCAATCCGCTGATCTCGCGACGCTGCCGGCTGGACGGCGCGCTGCTGCTCGGCGTGTTCCTGATGCCCGCGCTGCTCGCGATCGCGTGGGGCACCGCGATCACGCTTTATCTGCTCAATGGCGTCAACTCGACCGCGCTCGGCCTGCTCGTGTCGTTGTTCGCGCTGTTCGCGTTCAGCACCTTCGGCAACTTCGGCGTGTTCTTCGAGATCGTCGTCGCCGCGCGGCTCGACGGTCGCGCGACGCGCCTGCGGCTCGTGCCGGTCAACGTGGTCGGTTTTTGCGTGACGATCGCGGCCGTGGTCTCCGCGCTATGGGGGCTCGTGCTCGATGCCGCGTTGCGGCGCGAACTGAAATGGGACAAGACCGAGCGTTTTCGCCGGCAATTGAAACCGGGGCGGTGAACGATGACGACCTTCAATGTGATGGTGCCGGTGGCAGGCGTGCTGAGCCTGCCGTTCCTGCCGCTGCTGCACGAGCTGATCCGGCGCAGCGACGTGGCGGCACTGCCGATCGGCGACGGGCCGTTCGTCGATCAGGCGCTGCTCGCCGCGCGCTGGCGCGATGCGCTGCGCGTGCACGTGGGCGGTGCGCGGCCGGCCGATTCGTCCGCAACGGCGCCGTGGCACGCGCTCGGGCTCCTGGTCCGGCATGACGACGAGATCCGCGTCGTGCACGACGAGCATTGCGAGGACGTGCTGTACGCCGATCGCGCGATCACGCTCGACCGCGGCGCGCGGGCCACGTATGCGTTCGCCGAGCAGCGCATCGACGTTCATGCCGGCGCGACGATCGGCATGCTCGCACACGCGCCGCATATCGACGTCGATAGCGCGGTGCTGCGCGGCGTCGTGGTGGGCGGGACGGTATACCTGCATGGTGCCGGCGGCTTCGCGTGCCTGTACGGCGAGCCGATCGTCTTCGGCAAGGTGCCGGTGCTACCGGCCGACGATACGGCCGTCGCGCCGCGCCGTGCGGTCTCGCTGACGCGCCACTTTTCCAGGCTGCCGCATCGCTACGTGCACGGCCGCTACCTGCTCTCCTGCGACGTGCGTCTGCCCGCACATACGGTCGTGCAGGGCAACCTCGTCGTGGACGGCACGCTGGTGCTCGGTGACGGCTGCGTGCTGCGCGGCAGCGTCAAGGCGCATCGCGTCGAGCTCGAGCGCCATGCATTCCTGCACGGCTCGGTGTTCGCGCGGGACGACGTGCTGCTCGCCAGCGGCAGCTGCATCGACGGCGTCGTGTCGGCCGGTGGGCTGCTGCGTCTGACCGGCGCGCGCATCGGCGTCACCGGTCATCCTGTCAGCGCCTGTGCGCGCGACGTCTCGGTCGTCGGCCATGCATGCGTGCACGGCGACCTCGTCGCATGCCGCAGCGGCTGGTTCCATGCATCCCGTTAAGGAGCACCTCCATGTCCGATCGATCCCGCCGTCGCCGCTCGCGCGCACCGGTCGCCGCACTGGCGGTGCTGTGCGGCGTTGCCGTCGGCCCGCTGCCGGTGCTCGCGGCGCAGCCGGATGATGCCGGCGCGCCGGCACCCGCGCAGTCGCCCGACGCCGCCGTGCCCGTCATCGTGCCGCGCATGCTCGACACGCCCGCGTTCGTGCGCGTGTCCGCCGATGGCCTGCCGGACGGCACGTCGCTCGCGGAATTCTCGCCTGACGATACGAACCGGCCGCCGTTGCCAGACGCCGTGATCGCGCACGTGCAGGCGCCGAGCGAACGGCATGCCGAGATGTCGCTCGGCGTGTCCAGCGCACACCTGACGCACGGGTATGGCGACTGGTACGGCGTGCACGTGCGCGGCGTCTATCAGGACGGTGGTCGCACGATACTCGGCGAGCTGGCGCAGTTGCATCGCTTCGGCGAGAGCACGCAGCTGGGCGCATTGACGTATGTGCAGGACCTGGGACCGGACTGGTTCGGCGGCATCGGTTTTTCCGGCACCACGTCCGGGACGATCCTGCCGAGCGCGCGCGTCGACCTCTCGATCAACCGCAAGCTGCTGTCCAACCGGTCGCTGATCGTGTCGCTGGGCGCGGGCTATGCATGGAACCGCAGCGGCCACAGGGATCAGCTGTATCACGCGGGCCTGATCTGGTATGCGCTGCCGAAGTGGATCTTCGAGGCGGGTACCAACTACACGGTCGATTCGCCGGGGTCGGTGAAGGCGCCGCAATACTACGGCGCGGTCACCTACGGCGAGGTCGGCAAGAGCGTGATCACGCTGCGTGGCGGGTTCGGGCGCGAGGCGTACCAGGTCACCGGATCCGGTTCGCAGATCGCCGATTTCCGCAGTCATGAAATGAGCGCGAAATGGCGCTACTGGTTCACGCGCAAGTGGGGTACGCAAGTCGAGTTCGACTACTACCATAACCCCTACTATTCACGGATCGGCGGCGAGCTGAGCGTGTTCTATCGCTGGTAGCGGGAGCGGACGCCGTGCAGACGCATCCCGTCCGTCCTTCCGTCGACCGTTCGCTGCGGATCCACCCGCATCCGCAGCGCTGGCTGATGTCGATCGTGCTGCTGACCCCGACGCTCTATGCGTTGCTGTGGCTCGGTCTGCCGCTCGCGTGGCGCTACTGGCGCGCGGTCATGACGTGGGGGGCGCACGAGATCGACCCGGCATTGCACGTGATCGTGATCGGCTACCCGCCCGATGCGCCGCGCGTACTGCTGCTGTCGATCGATCTCGCCGCGAGAATGCCGAGCGGCACGCAGCTTGCCGTGACCGCCGTGCTATGCGCGATCGGCTTCGGCGCGTCGTTCTTCCGGCGTGCGAACTGGTTGCCCGTTGCATATCTGTTACGTATCGCGAGCTTCACGCAGCTGCTGATCTGCGCGTATTTCTGGCTCGCACCGGGCGCGTTCCCGTATGTGCCGATGCTGCATCTGCGTGACATGTTCGTGCTGCACGGCGCGGCGATCACGCTGATTCCGCTGGTGATGGCGGCGCTGTACTATCCGCTCGATTTCACGCCGCTGCAGAAGATCGCCGCATCGCTTCTCGTGGTCGGCTACTTCGTGTTTGCGCTGCCGTTCGTGATGCTGCTGCACGCGGTCGTCATCCACCATGGCTCGTTGCTGTTCCTGCCGTTCTGCTATTTCCTCCTCGGCGGCCCGCTGCTGATCGGCCTGCTCGTCACGCTCTACACCTACTGCGCGAGCTGGCCCGGCTCGCTGACGAATCCGTCCGACGATTCGCGCTGATGGCGCGTGAAAACGCCGCCGTATCAGTGATGAAACGAATCGGCCGCGTTTTTTGCCGCACCGCACGGCACGCGACGCACGGAGCGAGCACGACAGGGCTTCCGGAGCCAATGGCACGTTGTTCGCTTCTCTTCCTGCGTCGCATCGATTCCTTTCCAACGGAGAAGACGGCCCGGCCGCCGACGGCCGACGTCTCTCGATGTTCGACGAACTGGGCAGCCGCACACATCTACCGGGCAAGGTGGGCCGAGCTGGCGGCACGCGCTTCGCTGCTGTGGCGCCACCCATTCCTTGAGCGAGGAGCACACCATGTTGGCAAAGTCAGGCAAGTTCTTGCGGATACTATTCGCGCTGTTCGCGCTGGCGTTCGCATTCAGTCCGGGCGGCGTTCGGGCGGCCACCAACCAGCTTCTCCTGTTGGTGCCCGACACGCTGACGCTGCCTGATCCTCGCGTGTCCGCATGGCTCGATACCGCGCAGGAGGAAGGGTTGCAGATCACGGTGATGACCGACAGCCAGTTCATGGCCGCCGGGTCGTCGCTGTCGCAGTATCCCGGCCTGATCCTGCCGGACCAGGTTCATACGACGGCCGACGACACGCTCGTGACGGCGATCCAGAACTACGCGCTGAACGGCGGCAAGGTGATGCTCGTCTACGATTTCGGCGTACTGAATTCGGCCGGATTCTACGTGAGCCCGAAGTCTCGTTTCAGCAACATGGTCGGCGTCGACTACGTGTTGTATGACCAATACGGCGGCAACATGATCGGCCTCGGCAACGTGACCGGCATGAGCAGCTGGCTGCGCACGCTGCAGGTGCCCCCCGGCAAGTCGATGGCATGGACGACGACGACTTCGGCGACCACGGCCGCCAGCCCCACGACGTCGTTCGCATCGACGAGCAGCTCCGGCTCGTCGAAGACGTCTGCGTCGACGTCGGGCACCAACGCGCTGTTCCTGCCCGCCAGCCCGTCGAACCCGGGCGGCCTCGCCAATTACAACCACCAGGCATGGTTCCAGTACACCACGTCGCCCACCGGCAGCGGCCTGCTGACCCAGACGCTGCCGAAGCTGACCGGCACCGTGACCGGCAAGCTGAAGAAGACCACCACGTATAGCGCCGGTTCGCTGCTGAGCACCTCGACCGGCACGACGTCGACCGCGCTTGCGTCCACGCTGGCCACCACCGACACGCTCGAAGGCATCTCCGGCTACGTGTACGGCTTTCTGACCTATCCGAGCTTCGTGACGCAGGGCACGTATTCGGGCACGACGATCCTGACGTCGCCGAACTTCGGGCTGGTGTCCGGCTACAACCCGTACGGCAACGGCGGCGTGCTGTTCGTCAACCTGCCGCTCGCCTACCTCGACGGCCAGACCGACGGGATGCTGATCCACGGTTACCTGCATTATTTCGGCACGCAGATGCTGAACCTGCCGTCGCTATCGCCGCTGCCGAAGGCGGTGGGAGGGATCGTGTTCGACTGGCACTTCTGCGCTGAGGACCAGATCCAACCGGCGCTTTACCTGAAGAGTCTCGGCGTATGGAACAACGGTCCGTTTACATTTTCGGTGACGGCGGGGCCCGACGAGGCAACGTTCGGCGACGGCAATGGCATCAACCTCGCCAACAACCCGACGGCACAGAATCTCCTCAAGTATCTGGTGAACAAGGGACATCGCGTCGGCAGCCAAGGCGGATGGATTCACGACTACTGGGGGGCGTATGCCAGCGAAACGAACCAGAGCACGTTCCAGCAGTATCTGGTGATGAACCATCAGGCGGTCCAGGCCGCGACCGGCGTGCCGGACGTGGAGTATGCGGCGCCTGAAGGCAATACGCCCACCTGGTCCGTAAACTGGCTGGAAAGCAACGGTTTCAACGGATATTACTTCACCGGTCACACCGGCTCGGCGCCGACCCGCGCATATAGAAATGGTGCGCTACTGAATCCCGGACTGTGGGCTTATCCGGTGTCGCCTTTCGGCAAGTACGCGACCTTTGAAGAATTCCAGCAATACGGGGTGCCGACATCCGACGTGAACAACTGGTACGCGAGCCTGCTGAATTTCGTCGCCGCAAACCATACCAGCCGGATGATTTACGCGCACCCGATCGGCGCGTCGTCTTATACGTCGACGTTGTCCGCGATCTTCACGCAAGCCAATACGCTGAAGTTCGCGGGGCAGTTCCGGTGGTACACGATGAGCGACATCACGATCTTCGACCGGGCGCGCCTGAACGTCACGTGGTCGGCCACCGACACGGGCAGCGGCTGGGCATTCTCGGCCAGCCACCCGACGAGCCTGACGAACATGACGTGGCTGCTGCCGAAGGCTGCGTATGCGTTACCGATCATCACGCAAGGTAGCGGCAGCGTGAATATCACCGACTCGACGTACTGGCTCGTAACCGCGAATAGCGGCACCAGCCTCAAGTTCACCAGCGCCAAGGTGCACTGAGCCGCAACGTCGATACACTCGCCGGCGCGCGACGCGGCCAACGCCGCGCCCGGCGAATTGCGCAGGACTACCGCGCAGGAGCCCCCCCCATCATGAACCGGCCCGCGCTTTTCCCGGCCGCACGCGCGTGCGTGGCGGCCTTCGTCAGGCAGTGCCATGCGTGGCGCGTTGCCTGTTGCGTCGCCGCGTGCTGCTCCGTGCTGCACGTCGGCGCCGCCGAACTTCAGCTGAACGGGCTGTATCAACGCCCGGACGGTGCGATCACAGTGCGCCTGAACGGCGCCGGCATCGATCCATATTTCGCGGCGAAGGCGCTGCTTGCCGCCGCCGACACCCGCATGGATGCCCGCCAGGCGGCACTCGCATGGATCGCATGGGTGTTGCCACGCCAGCGTCTGGACGGGGGATTCGACCGCTTCTGCGTGAAGAGCGGACTGACCAGCCCGTGCGCGGAAGCCGACGCGGACGACGCGATGATGGCGACCTGGATCGAGCTGCTCGCGCGCTTTGCGCCGCCCGACGGGATGCCGGCGGCCTGGGAACTCAGCCTGAACCGCGCGGGCGCGCACCTGGACACGCTGCTCGACAAGGCGAGCGGCGTCTATCAGATTTCGTCGTCGCTGCATGTCGCGCTGCTGATGGATAACGTCGAGGTGCACAGTGCGTTCCAGGCACTCGCCGCGTATTACGTGCGCCGCGCCGATTACGTGCATGCGGGGCCGTGGAGCCAGCGTGCCGACCGGCTGTCGTCCGCGATCGTCAAGGTGTTCTGGCGCGGCACGCAATCCGGCTTTCGCGCGAGCACGCAGAAGATCAGCGACACGAGCTTCTATCCGGCGAAAGTCGCGCAGATCTTTCCGATCCTGTCCGGCATCCAGGTGCCTGACCAGTCGAACGAGACGATCTATGCGCAGTGGATGCAGAAGTACGGCAAGACCTGGATGCAACTCGCCGGCTCCGATTTTCCGTGGGGGCTGATCGCGCTGGTCGCCTACAAGATGAACGACTGGAGCACCGTCGCCTGCTGGTATGCGCGCTCGGGCCCGTACCGTCATGGCGCGCACTGGAACGTACTGGAGGAGGCGCTGTACCTGGCATTCGAAAGCCGGATGACCGATCCGCTCGCACCCGCCAAATGCGGGTTCACGACGGCGGAGGTAACGGTGACCGGATCGCGCTGACACGACGGCGCACGGTCGATGAACGGAAACAGGGAAGGAGACGTGTCATGTGTGGCATCGTCGGCGCGGTCGCGCAACGGAACATCGTTCCGATTCTGATTGAAGGTTTGCGCCGCCTCGAATATCGCGGCTACGATTCATGCGGCGTGGCGACTGTCGTCGACGGGCAGGCGCGCCGAGAGCGCAGCGTGTCGCGCGTCGCCGATCTCGACGCACACGTGCGCAGTGCCGGGCTGTCCGGCAGCACCGGCATCGCGCACACCCGGTGGGCGACGCATGGCGCGCCCGCGACCTGCAATGCGCATCCGATCTTCTCGCGCGACGAAATCGCGCTCGTGCACAACGGCATCATCGAGAATCATGAAACGTTGCGCAGGCAACTGTCTGACGAGAACTATCAGTTCGATGGCCAGACCGATACGGAGGTCGTCGCCCATCTGATCCACAGCAAGTACCGCGGCGATCTGCTCGCCGCCGTGCGCGATGCGACGTCGCAGCTGCACGGCGCCTACGCGATCGCGGTGTTCAGCAAGCATGAGCCGGAGCGGCTGATCGGCGCGCGGGTGGGATCGCCGCTCGTCGTCGGCCTGAAGGATGACGAATGCTTTCTCGCGTCCGACGCGCTCGCGCTCGCCGGCATCACCGATCGCTTCATCTTTCTCGAGGAAGGCGACATCGTCGAACTGACGCCGGGCGGTGTGCGAATTCTCGAACGCGGCGGCACGCCGGTCGATCGCCCGATCCAGACTGTCTCGTCGGCGCAGGCCGCGGTCGAGCTCGGGCCGTACCGGCATTTCATGCAGAAGGAGATTTTCGAGCAACCTCAGGCCGTGGCCGCGACGATTCCCGATGCGGGGCTGTTCGATCCGGCGATATTCGGCCCGGATGCCGCGCGCGCGTTCGAACAGATCGACAACGTGCTGATTCTCGCGTGCGGCACGAGTCACTATTCCGGCCTGACCGCGCGCCGCTGGCTCGAGACGATCGCGCGCCTGCCCGCGCAGGTCGAGATCGCGAGCGAATACCGTTACAGCGACGCGCTCGCGCTGCCGAATACGCTGGTGGTCAGCGTGTCGCAATCCGGCGAGACTGCCGACACGCTCGCCGCGCTCAAGTTTGCACAGGCGCTCGGCCACATCGATACGCTGGCGATCTGCAACGTGCCGACCAGCGCGATGATGCGTCAGACCGGCCTGCGGTTCCTCACGCGCGCGGGCCCGGAAATCGGCGTCGCGTCGACCAAGGCGTTCACGACGCAGCTCGTCGCGCTGTTCATACTCGCGGTGACGCTCGGCCGGCTGCGCGGCTACGTCGACGATGCGCAACTCGCACGTTATACGACGCAGTTGCGACGGCTGCCGAGCGCGCTCGAGGATGTGCTCACGCTCGAACAGCAGATCGAGCGCTGGGCCGCGGAGTTCTCGCGGCACGAGAACGCGTTGTTCCTCGGGCGCGGGCTGCATTACCCGATCGCGCTCGAAGGGGCGCTGAAGTTGAAGGAGATTTCGTACATTCACGCGGAAGCGTATCCGGCCGGCGAACTGAAGCACGGGCCGCTTGCGCTCGTGACGCACGCAATGCCGGTCGCGACGATTGCGCCGAACGACGCGCTGCTCGAGAAGCTCAAGTCGAACATGCAGGAAGTGCGGGCGAGGGGCGGGCAGCTTTACGTATTCGCCGATGCCGATACGCGGATCGATAACAGCGAAGGCGTGTCGGTGCTGCGAATGCCGGATTACTACGGGCTGCTGTCGCCGATCCTGCACGTCGTGCCGCTTCAGCTGCTCGCGTATCACGCCGCTTGCCTGCGCGGCGCGGATATCGACAAGCCGAGGAACCTGGCGAAATCGGTGACGGTGGAGTAGCGCAAGGGAGTCGAAGACGCGTGTGGCAGTCACGCATTCCGTCCGACCTCGCAACCGAGGCGGCCCGAACCGGCGCTGTCATACCGACGCATTCGTGCGAAGATTCACGATCCGTTCCGGCAACCGAACCCGAGACCGTCGTGATCCGATCGAACCCCGAGGGCAACCCGCAAGCCGGCCATCCGCCGTGGATGGCCGTCGCACTGGCCGAGCTGGGCATTCGCCGCTTCCCGCCCGGCAGCATCAATCCGCGCATCGTCGAGTACAACAACCACACGAACCTCGTCGGCTACGACGACAAGATTTCGTGGTGTTCGTCGTTCGTCAACTGGTGCATGACGCATGCCGGCATCCGCGGCACGGGGTCGGCGCTCGCGCGTTCGTGGCTCGAATGGGGGCGGCCGCTGGAGCGCCCGGTGTACGGTTGCGTCGCGATTCTGACGCGCGACGACCCCGTGAGCTGGAAGGGGCACGTCGGGTTCTATCTACGTCACGACGACGAGCGTGTCCACCTGTTCGGCGGCAATCAGCTCGAAGAGGTGCGCGAACTTGCGTATCCGGTGAGCGAGGTGATCGGATACCGGTGGCCGGACGCAGGCTGATCGCGCCGCACGCCCGGCCTCCCGCGCACGGACGACGGCGCCGGCGTCGCACGGCGGCCGTGGTCAATCCTGTGCGGCGGTGGCAGCGGCGGCCACGGCCTGCGGTTCACCCGCCGCCTCGTTCCTGCTCCACCCGCCGCCGAGCGATCGATACAACGCGACCGCCGCCAGCGCATGCTCTCGCCGGACCTGATTGAGCGCATCCGAATCCCGCAGATACACTTCCTGCGCCGACAGCACGTCCAGAAAATCCGTCGCGCCGCCCTTATAGAGCTGGTTCGCCAGCCCGAGCGCCTTGTCCGACGCCGAGAGCGCGCTGTCGAGGCGCCGCGTCGCTTCATCGCTGCTGACGAGGTTCGCACGCGCATCCTCGACTTCCCGCAGCGCCTGCAGCATCGTCTGCCGCAACCCGAGTTCCGACTCGCGCATTCGGCTTTCGCTTTGCGTGATGTCGGCGGTGATTCGCCCCGCGTTGAAGATCGGGCTCGTCGCGCTCAACGCCGCGCTGAACAGGTTATCGGTCAGCGTCGGCAACCCGAGATACGACGCGGCCAGAATCCCGTCCGTCAGGTTCAGCGAGAACTTCGGATACCGCTCGGCCTTCGCGACACCGACCTGCGCCGCGCGCCGCTCGACCTGTGCGTAGGCGGTGAGCACGTCCGGCCGGCGCAGCAGCGCCTGCGATGGCAGCGTGGCGGGCGACCCGGCAGGCGGCGCCGGAATCGCGCCGGCCTGCGCGAGCATGATCCGGTCGTTCGACTCGGGCGTGCGGCCCGAATACACGGCGATCAGGTTGAGCTGATGCGCGATCTGCGCGCGCGTCGGCGGAATCCGCGCTTCGAGCGCATCGAGCTGGTTCTGCGCGCGCGTGACGTCGAGCTCCGTCGACAGCCCGAACGCCTGCCGCTTGCGCGTGAGTTCGAGCGCATGCCGGCGGATCGCCGCGTTGTCCTGGAGGATCTTCAGCTCCTGTTGCGCCCAGCGCAGGTCGACATAGGCCGAGGCCGCATCGGCCGCGAGCGCGAGCCGCATCGCGTCTTCCGCGTGCTTTTGCCCGACCAGCTCGGCCTGCGCGGCCAGCAGGTCGAGCCGTTCGCCGCCGAACACGTCCGGCGACCAGCTCAGCGCGAGTCCCGCGCCGGCCTGCCGCACGTAGCCGAGCGGCGGCGGCGTGTTCTGGCGCGTGTCGGCCGCCCGCGCGGTCGCGTCGAGTTCGGGCAGCAGCACCGCGCGCTTCTGCACGGTCAGCGCCTGCGCCTGCTTCACGCGTTCGGCCGCGGCCTGCAGATCGAGGTTGCCGTCGAGCACGGTCGCGATCAGCCGGTCGAGCTCGGGGTCGTTGAACTGCGCCCACCATGCGGCGGCGTCGATGTCCGCACGCGGCACGTCGGTGTCCCACGCGGCGGGCGCGAGCGATTGCGCGGAATCCTGCAGCGCCGGGTGCTGCGCGGGCTGCACCGCACACCCCGCGGCGAATGCGCTGACGGCCAGCGCGACGAGTAGCTTTTTCATGATGACGACCTTGGCTTCAGTGCGCGTCCGGCGGCGGCGCGTTCAGGGTGATGGGACGGGAAAACGCGACGGCAAGCAGCGCGACCACGAAGCACAGCGACAGCGTGTAGTACGCATCCGCGTAGGTGAGCGTCAGCGCTTCGCGATAGATCAGGCGATGCAGGTTCGCGAGGCCGGCCTGCGCGGTATCGAGCGTGTTGCCGGCCACCGAGGTCCAGTACGCGGCCTGGCGGTCGAGCAGCGACGCGACCTGCGGCTCGCCCGCGCTCACGTGTTCGTTCAGGCGCAGGTAGTGGAAGTTGAGCCGGTCGTTGAGCATCGTCGCGCTCACCGCGATGCCGATCGCACCGCCGAGGTTGCGCATCAGGTTGAACAGGCCGCTCGCCGACTTCAGCCGCGACTGCGGCAGCGAGCCCAGTGCCATCGTGACGATCGGCGGCACGCTGAATTGCTGGCCGATGCCGCGCAGCGCCTGCGGCAGCAGCAGCTCCCGCCAGCCCCAGTCATGCGTGATCGGCGTGTACAGGTAGCAGCCGAGGCCGAAGCAGATCAGCCCGAACACGAGCAGCACGCGCATGCTGAGGTAGCGTGCGGCGAATGCATACGCGCAGAGCGCGAGCAGCTGGAACGCACCGACCGACAGCAGCGCGATGCCGATCTGCAGCGAGCTGAACGCGCGCACCTGCGCGAGAAACAGCGGTGTCAGGAACACGGTGACGAATATCCCGATGCCCGTCACGAACGACAGCAGGCTGCCGATCCCGAAGTTGCGCACGGCGAGCGCGCGCAGGTCGACGATCGGGTCTTCCGCGGTCAGTGCGTGCACGATGAACAGGAAGCCGCAGATGCCGGAGATCCACGCGCAGATGACGATCGCATCGTCGCTGAACCAGTTCTTGCGCGGGCCTTCTTCCAGCACGTATTCGAGGCAGCCGAGGAAGCCCGACATCAGCGCGATGCCGAGATAGTCGCCGCGCTTGATGAGGCTGAGATCGGGTTCGTCGATGTGCACGTAGCGCGGCACCAGCGCGGCCACTGCGATGCCCGGTACGAGATTCAGGTAGAACAGCCAGTGCCACGACCATTGATCGGTGATCCAGCCGCCGATCACCGGCCCGATCGCCGGCGCGAGCGACGCGAGCGCGCCGATCGTCGTCGACGCGATCAGCCGCTGCTTGCCTGGAAACAGCACGAACGCGGTCGTGAACACGGTCGGGATCATCGCGGCGCCGAGCGCGCCCTGCAGCCCGCGGAACAGGATCATCGAGTTGATGTCCCACGCGAGCCCGCACAGCATGCTCGTGATCGTGAAGCCGACGGCCGACGCGACGAACAACCAGCGCGTCGACATCACCTTCGACAGCCAGCCCGACATCGGGATCACGATGATCTCGGCGATCAGGTAGGCCGTCTGCACCCAGGACAACTCGTCCTGGCTCGCGGACAGGCCGCCGCCGATGTCGCGCAGCGACGACGCGACGATCTGGATGTCGAGCGTCGCCATGAAGAAGCCGACGCACATCAGCGCGAACGCGAAGACGCGCTGCTTCGTCGGTTGCGACGCGGGGTCGCCGGAAAAGGCGGTGGTCATCGCAGGCTCCCGTTCAGTTCGCGTGGTCGGTATGCACGGTCACGACCGCGGAGAGGCCTGGACGCAGCACATGCTCGATGCCCGGCTGCGGATCGAGATGCACGCGCACCGGCACGCGCTGGACGATCTTCGTGAAGTTGCCGGTCGCGTTCTCGGGCGGCAGCACGCTGAAGGTCGCGCCGGTCGCGGGCGCCAGGCTGTCGACGCGGCCGTGCAGGCGCGTGCTCGACGCGTCGAGCGCGACGTCGACGCGATCGCCGGCGCGCATCTTGCGCAGCTGGTCTTCCTTGAAGTTCGCGTCGATCCACAGCCCGGACACGGGCACCACCGTCAGCAGCGGCACGCCGACGTTGGCGAGCATCCCGACGCGGCCCGTGCGGTTGCCGACGTAACCGTCGACGGGCGAGCGGATCGTCGTGTACTCGACGTTGAGCGCCGCGACGCGTTGCGCAGCGAGTGCCGTGTTCACGCGGGCCCGCGCATCGGTGAGCTGCGCGCCGAGCACGTCCAGCTGCCGCTTCGATGCGAGCAGCGCGGCGTCGCTGCGCGCGACGGCCGCATCCGCCTTCGAATAATCGGCATCCGCGCGTTCGACGATCTGGTTCGACACCGCATCGGATTTCACGAGCTCGCGGTAGCGCACACGGTCGGACGACGCACGCGTGAGCTCGGCGGACGACGCATTCCTGTCCGCGGCATGCTGGCCGATCACGGCGTATTGAAGCTGTTGCTTCGCTTCGAGTTCGGCCACCGCGGCGCGCGCGCTGTCGACTTCGGCGGTCGCCTGCGCGAGCTTCGCATCGTAGTCGCGCGCATCGAGCTGCACGAGCACGTCGCCGGCCTTCACGCGCTGGTTGTCGGTCACGAGAATCCTGTCGACGAAGCCGTTTACCTTCGGCGCGAGCACCGTGACGTCGCCGCCGACGTACGCATCGTCGGTGCTTTCCTGGAAGCGCAGCACGAACAGCCAGTCGAGCGTCGCGGCCGCGACCGCGACGACGACGGCGGCCACCGCGATGCGCATCCACGGTACGCGGCGCTGCTGCCTTGCCGGCCGGTCGGTTGTGGCTGCCTCGCGGGAGGCGGCGGCTTGGGTCGTTTCCATCGAATCACCTATGTATATGCACTTACTGAAGCGACCGACGATGCGTCGCCGATCGGGGAGGGGGTTAGCGTTCCGGGAGGTTGTGCGTGATCCGGAACAATTCGTCTCTGAGGCGGGCGGCCTGCGCCGACCCGAACCGCTGCTCGAACGCCTCCTGCGCGGCGAGCCAGTGCACCTGCGCTTCGGCGATCTTCGTTTCGCCTTGCGCGGTCAGCGCGAACGTCTGGCGGCGGCAACGCGGCTCGATCCTGCCCGTGACCAGCGCCGCGCCGACCAGCGGCTTGAGCGCGCGCAACAGCGCGGTGCGCTCGATCACCAGCACCGCCGACAGCATCGCCATCGTTACGCCCGGGCGCTCCCTCAGCAGCGCGAGAATGCTGTACTGCGACGGCGTGACGCCCGCCCGCGACAGGTAGCGCTCGTAGAACTGCGAGATCCGCCGGGCGGCTTGCCGGACCGCGAAGCAATCGTCATCGGTAAGCGTGGTCTTGTGCATGTGCACATGTTAGGTGGCAGAGCGGCCTGAAGCGAGTGGCGGTGCGGGATCAGATTGGTGCCGTGGCTGTACCAATCGACGATGGAACGGCGCGTTTTCGCGCCGGATCAGGCAGCGGCCGGAACAATCCCGCCTTGGCGGTCGCAGTACGCGGCCGTGTAGTCGATGAACGCCTTGACCTTCGCCGGCAGCAGCGCGCGGTTCGCGTAAGCGAGCTTGATTTCGACGAACGCGTCGACGAGGTCGGCATCGTCGAGCAACTGCACGAGCGCGCCCGACGCGAGCTCTGCTTCGACGAGCGTTCTCGGCACGACGCCGATACCGAAGTCGTGCATCACCATTTCGCGGTTGAAGACGGGGCTGTTCGACGAGATGTCGAAGCTCAACGGCACGACCAGCGTGTCACCGTCGACGCGGAACGACAGCGCGGGCCGGCGCAGCGACGGCGACATCGGGATGAACGCATGACCGGCGAGGTCGGTCGGCGTTTCGGGACGCGGATGCGTGCGCAGATACGCGGGCGTCGCGACGATCACGACGGGTATGCGTTCGACCAGCCGCACGACGGTCGTCTCGCTCGTCAGCATGTACGGCACGACGATGCCTATGTCGTAGCCTTCGCCGACGAGGTCGACCGGGCGCTCGGTCAGCGTGACGTCGAGGCGCACCTTCGGATGCGCGGCCTTGAAGCCGGCGATCAGCGGCACGAGCCGGTTGAGCGCGGCCGTCGTGTGCGCGACGAGGCGCAGCAGCCCCTCGGGCTCGCGCGTGTGCGACTGCGCCTGCGCTTCCAGCGAATCGAGTTCGTCGAGCACGGCCGCGCAGCGTTCGTAGATGCGCTCGGCGGTCTCGGTCAGCGAGACCTGGCGCGTGGTCCGGTGCAGCAGGCGACTGCCGAAGCGCGCCTCCAGATCCGCGACCGCCCGCGACACGACCGGCCGCGCGAGGCCGTGCATGTCGGCGGCGCGCGTGAAGCTGCGCATTTCCACCACCGACCGGAAGATCCGCAGCTTGTCGATGTAGTCCATGTCCGTCTCCTCGAGGCGATGGCGGGGCGCCTGATGCACGCGGCCGGCCCGGCCATGTTACGGCGGAGTGTACATTGACTTTATGCATATGCACATATAAATTGCCGTTCATGAACGATATCCAGATCGCCCAGGCCTGCAATTGCCTCGCGCTGCGTCAGGCGGCGCGCTTCGTCACGCAACTTTACGAGCGACATCTGGCCCCGGTCGGTGTCACGCCCGCGCAGTTCTCGATCATGGCGAATCTGTCGCACCGGCCCGGCCTGGTGATGAGCGAACTCGCCGACACGCTGGTGATGGATCGCACGACGCTGTTGCGCGCGCTGAAGCCGCTGCAGCGCGACGGCTTCGTTGCCGCGGCCGCATCCGAGCATGACGCGCGCGCGCACGCGCTCAGCCTGACGAAGCTCGGCGAGCGCACCTACGCGCAGGCGAAAGTCGCGTGGCAGGCCGCGCAGGACGAGTTCGAGACGCAGTTCGGCCGCGGCCGCGCCAAGGCGCTGCGCGACGAGCTGTTCAGCCTGACGGCGCAGCGATAGGCGCAACGCGCGCGGTAGTATGACAAAAGCGATCCGGATCCACCGGACGAGACACGAGGAGTCCCCCATGCTGCAGTTGAGCGAGCGCGACGATGCGATGTTGCGCGGCGCATTCGGCGACGGCGTCGCGCGCGCGATGCGGATCGTCGCGCGCACGGCCGACGTCATGTCGGCGCCGCACCTGATCGACATCACGTCCGCGCATATCGACGGCTGTCTTTACCACGGCCAGACCAGCCTCGACTTCGTCGAATATTTCGTCGACACCGGCGCGCAGGTCGCGGTGCCGACCACGCTGAACGTCGGGTCGCTCGACCTGATCCATCCCGAGCTGTATCACGGCGACCGCACGATCCAGCGAGATGCGCAACGCCTGATGGACGCGCATCTCCAGCTCGGCTGCGAGTCGAGCTTCACGTGCGCGCCGTATCAACTGAAGAATCGTCCGCGCCTGGGCGAGCAGATCGCGTGGGCCGAATCCAATGCGATCGTGTTCGCCAACTCGGTGCTCGGCGCGCGCACCAGCCGCTACGGCGACTTTCTCGATCTGGCCGCCGCGATCACCGGGCGCGCGCCGTATGCGGGGCTGCACGTCGAATCGAATCGCGCGGCACGGATCGTGTTCAACGCGCCGGACTTCGGCAACCGGCCGTCGCGCGACATCTACTTCGCGGCGCTCGGATTGCTGATCGGCCGGATCGCCGGTGCAACCGTGCCGGCGATCGTCGGGCTGCCGGCCGACACCACCGAAGACGAACTCAAGGCGCTCGGCGCGGCCGCCGCATCGAGCGGCGCGGTCGCGCTGTTCCATGCGGTGGGCGTCACGCCCGAGGCGCCGACGCTCGACGCCGCGCTGCACGGGCAGGCGTCGCAGCGAACCGTCGATGTCGCGATGGCCGATCTCGACGAGATCCGCCGCACGCTGAACCACGGTGCGGCCGGCGATGCGCTCGTCGCGGTCGCGCTCGGCACGCCGCACTTCTCGCTGGCCGAATTCCGCACGCTCGACGCGCTGCTCGACCAGTTCGACGGCAAGCCCAAGTGCGATTTCTACGTGAACACGAGCCGCTTCATCCTGTGGGAACTGGACGAGCTCGGGCTTGCCGGCAAGTTCGACGCGCGCGGCATCCAGATCGTCGTCGACACCTGCACGTACATCACGCCGGTGATGAAACAGCTGTCGGGCCTGGTGATGACGAACTCGGGGAAGTGGGCGTCGTACGCGCCCGCGAACATTGGCGTCACGGTGGCGTACGGCAGCATGCGCGAGTGCGTGCGCTCCGCGTTCGAGGGAAAGGTGCGATTCGATGACTGAAGCAATGGTTCGGAAACTGACGGGCGATACGCTCGTGCCGGGCAGCGCATGCGCGAAGACGATCGTGCTCGACAAGCCGCTCAGCTTCTGGGGCGGCTACGACTCGGGCGCGGGGCGGATCGTCGATCGCGGGCATCCGCAGGCGGGCGCGAGCCTGGCCGGCCGGATCATGGTGATGCCGCACGCGAAGGGATCGAGTTCGAGCAGCAGCGTGCTCGCGGAAGCGGTGCGCAATGGCACGGGGCCGGTCGGGATCGTGCTGAAGGAGCGCGACCTGATCATCTCGATCGGCGCGATCGTCGCCGCCGAACTGTATGCGATCGCGGTGCCGGTGGTGTGCGTGACCGATGCGGTGTACGACGCGATCGTCGCCGCGACGGGCGACGTGCGGATCGAGGCAGGCCAGGGTGACGGCTGCGCGCGGATCGACGTCGGCAGCTGACGCGTCACGCGCTCGCCGGCTCGGAGGAAGCGGGTGTGCGGCGTGTCTTCCCGCACGAGCGACAGCGCATTTCTTGCCGGCCATCTCGCGCTTGCCGCCCGGTCGTGCGGGCCGCCGGATTTCGGACCATACAATTAGGCCGAACGCCGAACGCCGAACGCCGAACGCCGAACGCCGAACGCCGAACGCAGGATCGTGCTCGGCGCGAAGCGGCCGATTGCCGTTCGACCGAACGATGAAATCCCGACCGGGCGCGTGGTGCCGCCTGCGTTCGCCGGTCATTCGCGCGTGGTCGCGGCGGCGGCTTCCCGATAGGCGCTCGGCGTCTGCCCGGCCCAGCGCCGGAATGCCCGCGTGAAATTCGCCGGATCGGTGAACTGCAGCCGCTCGGCGATCGTCTTCAGGTCGAGATCCGACGCGGACAGCAACTGCTTCGCGTCGCGAAACCGCGCTTCGTCGAGCAGTTGCCGGTAGCTCGACCCGGCTTCCTCGAGCCGGCGCCGCAACGTGCGCGTCGATACGAGCAGCGCGTCGGCGAGCGCCTCCGGACTTGAATAGTTGCCGGCCGTTCGCGCCAGTTCCGCGCGCACGCGCTCGACGAGATCGCCTTCCTCCTGACGCACCTGCGCATACTCGCGCTCGACCTGCACGAGCGCTTGCCGGTGCGCGACTTCGTCGGCGAGCGGCAGCGGCCAGTCGAGTACGTCGCGGGCGATCCACAGCGCGTTCGCCGCACAGCCGAATTCGACCGGCGGCAGCTGGTCGCGATAGCGTGCGAAGTAATCGGGCTGCGGCCATGCGAAGCGCAGCGCGATCGGCGGCGATGCGCGCCCGGACCACTGCGAGATGTTCTGCGCGAGCCCCGTCAGCACGAACTCGAACATCACGTGATGTTGCAGCACCGGGCTTGCCTGCACGCCGTGCAGTTCGAGCGTCGCGCCGTGTTCGTCCTCCGCATAGGTCAGCCGATACTGGCGGTTGCGCATCCGGAAGTAGCGCTGCGTGACGACCAGCGCTTCGCGGATGTCCCGCGCGGTCAGCGTCGCATAACCGAGGAAGCCGTGCACGGTCGGCTTCAGCAGCAGCCCGAACGCGAGCCCGATGCCCGGATCGCCGCCGATCTCGATCGCGTTGAGCACGAGCCGGCCCCATTGCGACGGCGCGACGCGCGCGTCCGGTTCGGCCAGCACGGCGTCGCGCAGCCCGGTTCCCGCGCGCACGGCGGCCGGATCGACGCCGCGCTCGGCGAGCGCCTGCAGCAGCAGGCGCGTATAGGCGACCGGAATCGTCGGCCGGCGTAGCCCGAGGTGGTCCTTGCGTGACGGGGAGGTCATGTCGATTTGGCCGGAAATGACAAGCATTATGGCTGTTTGCCCCCTCACGTTCAAGGCGGCGCGCGGCCTACGATGGCACGTATCGATTATCGGCAGACTCACCATGACGACTTCCTTTCCCCACCTGCTCGCGCCGCTCGACCTGGGCTTCACCACGCTGAAGAATCGGGTGCTGATGGGCTCGATGCACACGGGCCTCGAGGACAGCCGCAAGACGCTGCCGCGGCTCGCCGACTATTTCGCCGAACGCGCGCGCGGCGGCGTGGGCCTGATCGTGACCGGCGGCTTCGCGCCGAACGTGGCCGGCTGGACCAAGCCGTTCGGCGGCACGCTGATGACGTCGGCCGGCGCGCGGCGCCATCGCGTGATCACCGATGCCGTGCATGCGGACGACGGCAAGATCGCGCTGCAGATCCTGCATACCGGCCGCTACGGCTACCACCCGTTCGCGGTCGCGCCTTCGAAGATCAAGTCGCCGATTTCGCCGTTCGCACCGCATGAACTCAGCGCGCGCGGCGTCGAGCGGCAGATCCGCGCGTTCGTCCGCTGCGCGCAGCTTGCGCGCGAGGGCGGCTACGACGGCGTCGAGATCATGGGCTCCGAGGGCTACCTGATCAACCAGTTCATCTCGATGCATACGAACAAGCGCAGCGACCAGTGGGGCGGTTCGTACGAGAACCGGATCCGGCTGCCGATCGAGATCGTCGAGCGCACGCGCGAGGCGGTCGGCCGCGACTTCATCCTGATCTACCGGCTGTCGATGCTCGACCTGATTCCGGACGGCAGCGACTGGAGCGAGACCGTGCAGCTCGCGAAGGCCGTCGAGCGCGCGGGCGCGACCATCATCAATACCGGGATCGGCTGGCACGAGGCGCGCGTGCCGACGATCGCGACCTCCGTGCCGCGCGGCGCGTTCGCGTGGGTGACGAAGAAGATGAAGGGCGAGGTCGGCATTCCGCTCGTGACGACCAACCGGATCAACCGGCCCGAGGTGGCCGAGCAGATTCTCGCGGACGGCTGCGCGGACATGGTGTCGATGGCGCGCCCGCTGCTCGCGGATGCCGAGTTCGTCGTCAAGGCCGCGCAAGGCCGGGCAGACGAGATCAACACCTGCATCGGCTGCAACCAGGCGTGTCTCGATCACGCGTTCAAGAACAAGATCGCGTCATGCCTGCTGAACCCGCGCGCATGCCACGAGACCGAGCTGGTTTATACGCGCGTGCAGCAGCCGAAGCGCATCGCGGTGGTCGGCGCCGGGCCGGCCGGGCTCGCGTGCTCGACCGTGCTCGCGCAGCGCGGCCACCACGTCGACCTGTTCGACGCGGCGCCGGAGATCGGCGGCCAGTTCAACATGGCGAAGCGGATTCCGGGCAAGGAGGAGTTCGACGAAGCGCTGCGTTACTTCGGCCGTCAGGTCGAGCTGACCGGCGTGAACCTGCACCTGAATCGTCGCGTCGACGCGAGCGACCTGATCGCTGGCGGCTACGACGAGATTGTGCTCGCGACCGGTGTGGCGCCGCGCGACCCGAAGATTCCCGGCCAGGATGGGCCGAACGTGCTCAGCTACATCGACGTGCTGGCCGGCGGGCAGCCGGTCGGCCGGCGTGTCGCGGTGGTCGGCGCGGGCGGCATCGGCTTCGACGTCGCCGAATATCTGGTGCAAGGCGGCGAGTCGCCGACGCTCGATCTGGAAGAGTGGAAAGCGGAGTGGGGCGTGACCGATCCGGCCGCGACGCGCGGCGGCGTGACGCGCGCGCAGGTCGCGGCGCCGGCTCGCGAAGTGACGCTGCTGCAGCGCAAGGCCGCGCCGCTCGGCAAGGGGCTCGGCAAGACGACCGGCTGGATTCACCGCGCGACGCTGAAGATGAAGCAGGTGAAGATGATCGGCGGCGTGAACTACGAAATGATCGATGCGCGCGGGCTGCACGTGTCGTACGGCGAGCAGCGCACCGATCATGAACTGATCGAAGCCGACACGATCGTGCTGTGCACGGGGCAGGAACCGCAGCGCGCGCTGCTTGCGCCGTTGCAGGCGGCCGGACGCTCGGTGCATCTGATCGGTGGTGCGGAACTGGCCGCCGAGCTCGATGCGAAGCGGGCGATCGATCAGGGCTCGCGGCTCGCGGCGCGGCTGTAACGGGTGTCGTTCCGGGTTGCGAAGCGGCGGAGTGCGTCACGCGGCGATGGCCCGCCTGCGCGACGCCTCGCGACTTCCCGCGCGGTGATTCATTCGACGTGCCGGGGCATGCGGACGACCTGGAAAGGATGCACCGCGTCGCCATGCAACGTGGCGACGCGATTCTGGCAGAACGCCATTCGCCACCGGCCGGCGGACGTCAGGCCGCTTCGGCCCGCTCTTCCTCTTCCGCTTCCAGCATCGCCTTGACGATCAGGTAGACGGCCGGCAGGTCGTCGTCGTCGCGACGCCAGTCGACCGGCTCCTCGACATCCGCCGCGACCAGCCGGCTATCGCGCAGGCGGATGAACGCATCGACGACGGTCGGATCGTTGCGGCTCAGGAAACCGGTATTCGAGAACGCGAGTTCCTCGACGTTCAGCAGCGCCTGCCAGCTCATTGTGCGGACGGCGGCCGGATGCGTGCGGCGTCGCAGGCCGAGCGCGCGTTGCGCGGGGCCGCCGACGACACGCTGCAGGTCGACGACTGCCCGCTGCGCGGCACGCTCGAAGTGCGCGGGGTTGAAGCCGGGTTGCTCGGGATCGAATGCGGATGACTGGAACATGGTCGCCTCACAAAAGTCCGTCCGTCATGGGTGACGGAATTCGGGTCAAATGGTGCAAAAGCACTGTAAATATATACAGTGTTCAAGGCGGTTTCAAGTCCTGAATGCATGTCTGTTTGCCGGCATGGGGGCGAGCGCGGCGGCGACGCTGGCCGACGCGCGCACCGCGCGGCTTTCGCGAACGATTTACACCGACGCCGCGATCGTCTCCCGCAACCACCGATGCGCGGGATCGCGATGCACGCGCTCGTGCCAGAGCATCGACATTTCGTAGCCCGGCACCTCGACCGGCGCTTCCACCACGCGCAGCGCGGGCACGTCGCGCACCAGCCGCTCGGGCAGCATCGCGACGAGATCCGTGCTGGCGACGGCCGACATCACGAACAGGAAATGCGGAACGGACAGCACGACACGCCGTGCGGCGCCCGCCTTCGCGAGCGTTTCGTCGGTCACGCCGAAGAAGCCGCCCCCGTCGGGCGACACGATCACGTGTTCCAGCGCGCCGAACTGCGCGAGCGTCGGGCGCCGCTTCAGCTTCGGATGCCCGGCGCGGCCGACGAGCACGTAGCGCTCGACGAACAGCGGCAGGCGCCGCATCCCCTCCGGCGAACCTTCTGTCGTGTGGAAGGCCAGGTCGATGCCGTTTCGCTCCGCGTCCTGCTCGATGCGCGGCGGCACGAGCTCGACGACGGCGAGTCGCGTCGCGGGGGCGGCCGATCGCAGCGTGTTCAGCGCGGGCAGGACGATCGTCGATTCGCCATAGTCGGTCGCGGCCACGCGCCACGTGTTCGTCGCGGTCGCGGGATCGAACGGCGTGGCCGTCAGCACCGCGCGTTCGACTGCTTCGAGTGCATCCCGTAGCGGCGCGCGCAGCGTTTCCGCGCGCGCGGTCGGCCGCATCCCGCGCGGCCCCGGCAGCAGCAGTGGATCGCCGAACAGATCGCGCAGTTTCTGCAACTGCACGCTGACCGACGGCTGCGACATGTTCAGTTTCTCGGCCGCCCGCGTGACGTTGTGCTCGGCGAGCAGCACGTCGAGCGTGACCAGCAGGTTCAGATCCAGTCGTCTGAGATTGTTCATGGCTATACCTGGAATGTCGGGAATTCATTTCCAATATACCGTCGGCGACGGCATCCTGCAGTCATTCAATCAACGGAGTGACGAACATGAATGTGCTGATCGTTTATGCCCATCCGGAACCACGTTCGCTGAACGGCGCGTTGCGCGACTTCGCGGTCGAGCATCTCGAAGCCGCGGGCCATGCCGTGCAGGTGACCGATCTGTACGCGATGAACTGGAAGGCCGCGTTCGATGCGCATGACGTGACCGACCGTGCGCCCGACGCGCGCTTCGATCCCGCGCTCGATTCGAAGCGCGCGTTCGAAACGGGCACGCAGCGCGACGACATCGCGCGCGAACAGGCCAAGCTGAAGTGGGCCGACGCGGTGATCCTGCAGTTTCCGCTGTGGTGGTTCTCGATGCCGGCGATCATGAAGGGCTGGGTCGAGCGCGTGTATGCGTATGGTTTTGCGTACGGCGTCGGCGAGCATTCCGACCAGCATTGGGGCGACCGTTACGGCGAGGGCTCGCTGGCGGGCAAGCGGGCGATGGTGATCGTCACGACGGGCGGCTGGGAGTCGCACTACAGCGCACGCGGCATCAACGGGCCGATCGACGACGTGCTGTTTCCGATCCAGCACGGGATCCTGTATTACCCGGGGTTCGACGTGCTGCCGCCGTTCGTGATTTACCGGACGGGGCGGATGAACGACGTGCGCTTCGACGAAACGCGTGCTGCGCTCGGCAAGCGTCTGGACGAACTGTGGACCGCGCAGCCGATTCTGTTCCGGCGGCAGAATGCGGGCGATTACGAGATTCCGGCGCTGACGCTGAAGGCGGAGATCGCGCCGGGCAAAGAGGGATTTGCCGCTCATCTTGCGCATGCGTATTGATTGCGCGTGAGAGGCCGTCGCGGGAAAGTGCGGTGTGGGCCTATCGGCGCCTGCAATCAAATCGAGTCGTTTCCGGAGATCGACGCGACGCGTCTGCGCAATAGGCCCGCACGGACCGCGCAGCGAATCCGTCGCGACGGAGGGTGTGTGGCGACAATGTCGCCGACAAGATGGGGGCGCAGAAGTAGCCGTGCGGCAACCTGATCCGACGCTCCGGATGTCGAAATGAAACGGGCGGCCCGCAATGTGATCGCAGGCCGCCCGTTTTGTCAGTGCTCGACCGCCTGGTTACCGATCATCCTCCCGCACCGAAGAAGGATGCCGGCACAGCGCCCGCACCTCCATCTCCATATACGGAAACAACGGCAGCTGGCTCAACAGGTCATGCAGCTGCTGCACGCTTTCCACATCGAAAATACTCACGTTCGCATACTGCCCCGCGATACGCCACAGATGCCGCCAGGTCCCTTCGTTCATGAGCCGCTGGCACATCGCCTTCTCTTCGGCCTTCAACGTGGCCGCCTTGACCGGATCCATGTCCGTCGGCAGACGGACGGTCATTTCCACATGAAACAGCATCCTGTGCTCCTTGCGTTGTCGATTCGTCGAACGGGACGGCCGCTCAGGCCTGCGCCCGCGCCCGCGCGACTTCGCTCGCCGGCACGTCCTGCTTGTCCTTGAGCAGCGAGAAATCGAAGTCGATCAGCGCGAACGGCCCGTCGATGCCATACGGCTTGCCTTGCGCGCCCTCGGCCTGCTTGACCTTCGGGATCAGCCCTTCGCGGGTCGCGAATGCGAAGTCGTCCCAGATGTGCGGGTCGCCTTCGATGTTGATCTGCGTCGTCAGCTTACGATATCCGTCCGCGGAAACGAAGAAGTGGATGTGCGCCGGACGATGGCCGTGGCGGCCGAGCTGGTCGAGCAGCTGTTCGGTCTTGCTGCCCGGCGGCACGCTGTAGCCGACCGGCAGCACGCTGCGGAAGCTGTAGCGGCCCTCGGCATCGGTTCGGATCGAGCGGCGCAGGTTGAACGCCGGCTGCGACTGATCGAAGTACGAATAGTTGCCCAGATGGTTCGCGTGCCACACTTCGACGAGCGCATTCGGGATCGGCGCGCCGTCCTGACCGAGTACCTGACCGCGCATGATCAGCGTCTGGCCCGGATCGGTGCCGTCGTCGAGACGCGCATGGCCGACCGATTCCGGCGCGCCCGCGACGTACAGCGGCCCTTCGATCGTGCGCGGCGTGCCGCCCTGGAAGCCGGCTTTCTCCTCGGCCTCGTCCATCCGCACGTCGAGGAAGCGCTCGAGGCCGAGGCCCGCGGCGATCAGCCCGAATTCACGGCCGGCTTCGTTCAGGTAGTTGAGCGCGGTCCAGAACTCGCTCGGCTGCACGTCGAAGTCCTCGATCGTGTAGCAGATGTCCTTCACGATCCGGTTGACGATCGCGCGCACGCGCGGGTTGCCGGGCTTTTCCGCGGCGTCGTCGAAGGTTTTCAGCAGGGCGTCGATGGCTTGCTTGTTCATCTGTGTCTCCGGTTTCGGTTGTCGTGTCATGCGGGATCAGCGGGCGTCGCGTCGCATCCGTTCGATGCGGGCCCAGTCGAAGGTGATGCCGAGGCCGGGCGTCGCCGGCAGGTGCAGCTTGAAATCCTGGTAACGCAGCGGCTCGACGAGGATTTCCTCGGTGAGCAGCAGCGGGCCGAACAGCTCGGTGCCCCATTTCAGCGAGCCGAACGTGCTGAACAGCTGCGCGGACGCCATCGTGCCGGCCGCGCCTTCGAGCATCGTGCCGCCGTACAGGTCGATGCCGGCGGCCGACGCGATCGATGCGACGCTCGCCGCACCGAGCAGGCCGCCCGATTGCGCGATCTTCACCGCGAACACGTCGGCCGCGCGGTCCTGCGCGAGCGCGAATGCATCGACGGGGCCGTGCAGCGCCTCGTCGGCCATGATCGGAATCTGCGCGAGTTGCGTGAGGCGCTTCAGCCCCGCACGGTTGGTCGCCGCGATCGGTTGTTCGACGAGGCTCACGCCGGCCTCCGCAAGTCGGGCGCCCGCGCGGATCGCGTCGGTTTCGGTCCATGCCTGATTCACGTCGACGCGGACGTCGCCGCGCTCGCCGAGCGCGCGCTTGATCGCGATCACGTGCGCGACGTCATCGTCGACCGCATTCGAGCCGATCTTCAGCTTGAACGCGCGATGGCGGCGCGCGTCGAGCATCGCCTCGGCTTCCGCGATGTCGCGCTGCGTGTCGCCGCTCGCGAGCGTCCACGCCACGTCGACCGCATCGGTCGTGCGGCCGCCGAACAGCTCGGACAGCGGCACGCCGAGGCGGCGCGCCTGCGCGTCGAACAGTGCGGTCTCGAGCGCGCATTTCGCGAACCGGTTGCCCTGGAACAGCTTGCGCGCACGCGCCATCGCGGCGCCCGGTCGCGTCGCGTCCATGCCTTGCAGCAGCGGTGCGAAGTAGGTGTCGATGTTGACCTTGATGCTCTCGGGGCTTTCCTCGCCATACGCGAGACCGCCGATCGTGGTCGCCTCGCCGACGCCCTCGATACCGTCCGTGCATCGAACGCGGACCAGCACGAGGGTCTGGCAATTCATCGTGGCGACCGACAGTTTGTGGGGTCTGATCGTCGGCACGTCGACGAGCAGCGTCTCGACGCGTTCGATGGTGGCGGTAGTTGCTATCATGCGATTCCTCCTGTTGGTGCACATGGTAGGAATTTCCGCCGAGCGGCGTCCAACACTCTTTCCGACTACTTCCATACCTTTGAGGCATGAAATGGAATTGCGCCAGCTCCGGTATTTCATCGCCGTCGCGGAGGAAATGAACATCACGCGGGCGGCCGAGCGCCTGCACATGACGCAGCCGCCGCTGAGCCGTCAGCTCCAGGCGATCGAGGACGAGGTCGGGCTGCCGCTGTTCGAGCGCGGCGCGCGGCCGCTGAAGCTGACCGACGCGGGCCGCGTGTTCTATGCGCAGGCGACGCGCGTCGTCGAACAGGCCGACGAGCTCGGCCCGCTGACGCGCCGGCTCGCGCAGTTGTCGGAGCGGATCGTGATCGGCTTCGTGCCGTCGACGCTCTATGGCGCGCTGCCGGACGTGATCCGCGCGTTTCGCGAGGCGCACCCGGGCGTCGAGCTGTCGCTGATCGAAATGTTCACGCTCGAGCAGCTGGGGGCACTGAAGGGCGGGCGGATCGACGTCGGGTTCGGCCGCCTGCGCTTCGACGACGACCAGCTCGTGCGCGAGGCGCTGATCGAGGAAAAGCTGATCGCGGCGCTGCCGGTCGGGCATCCGCTCGCCGATCCTGGCCGGCCGTTGACGCTCGCGGACATCGCGAACGAGACGCTGATCGTCTATCCGAGCACGCCGCGGCCGAGCTTCGCGGACCAGCAGCTGTCCGCGCTGCGCGACGGCGCGCTCGTGCCGGCGGCCGTGCACGAGGTGCGCGAACTGCAGACGGCGCTCGGGCTCGTCGCCGCGCAGGTGGGCGTGTCGCTGGTGCCGGAAAGCGTGGAAGGCGTGCGCGTGAAGGGCGTCGTCTATCGGCGGCTGCCGGAACCCACGGCGACGTCGCCGATCATCATGAGCCGCCGGCTGCACGGCGAAAGCGCCGCGACGACCGCGTTCTGCGCGATCGCGCGGGAGATGATTGCGCCGGCAGCGTAGGGGCGGTATTTCCGTATTGACCGCAACTAACGGTCAAATTCGGCGTGCCAGGCCGAATGCGGAGCGGGTGTCGCGATGCGATGTCATCTGCCGCTGATGCTGGCGGACAGCGAGCCGGCAAGCCGGGCCGGCCGGCAACCGGCAAGCCGGCGTCCCCGCTTCCACTTACCACTTACCGCTTCCCGTCGAGCGTCTCCGAAGGCGATTCGCCGAACTTCTCCCGGTACGCGATCGCGAATCGCCCGAGGTGCGTGAACCCGCAATCGAGCGCGATATCGGCGATCCGTCGCTCGGACACCGACCCGCGCAGCAACTCCCGCGCATGCTCGAGTCGCGTCGCGCGCAGGTATTGCATCGGGCTCATTCCGCGGAACTGCAGGAAGGCGTCGCGCAGCGTCCGCTCCGGTACGTTGGCGGCCTGGACGATATCGATGAGCTGCAACGGCTGCGCGTAGTGTGCGTTCACGAACTCCTGCGCGCGCCGCACGAAGCCCGGCGCGGGATCCTGGCGCGCGCTCGGTACCGACGGCGGGTGGCCTTCGATCAGCAAATCGATCAGCAGATGCTCGAGCTGCGACGCGACGCGCGGGTTCGCGTTCGCCCGTTCGAGCAGCGCCGGCGAGCGGGCGACGAGCATCAGCTGCTGGCGCCACGCGGTGAGCGCGGCATCGCTGATGTGCAGCACGGGATCGAGCATCGCGCGCGGGTCGCCGGTCAGCGAACCGACGGTCGCGGCATCGATGCGCAGCACGAACTGCTCGCAATCGGCGGACAGCACCGCGTCGAAGCGCTCGCCGGGCGCGCACAGCACGCCGGTCTGCCCGTCGACGCCGAGCCGGCGCCCCATCGCGTGGACTTCCGCCTGCCCGGACAGGCAGAACATCAGCAGGTAATAACCGTCGACGGCGTCGACCTGCACGCGCATCGCGTCGCCGAACGCGATGGTGCCGATGCCGAGCCCGCCGAGCCGCACGAAATCCATATGCGATGCGCCTTGCACGCGGCCGCTCGGCAGCAGCGCGTGCGGCTGCATCACGCGCGAGATCCGCTCGCGCGTCTCGTCGAGATCGCGGGATTCGAACAGCCGGTGCGCACGCAGCGCAAGCGGCTCGAACGACGTTGGGGACATGGGCATCAGCCTTGGTATGAACGACGGGCGCTTCGATCCGACGAATGGGTCGGGATCGCGCTCGGGTCGCGTGTGTCGCCATGCTAGCGCAGAAATCCGCCGAAAGTGGATATTGCGCCGCCGCAATCGCACTTTCCGGATAGACGCCGAATTTTAGCTTTTCAAAAATCGGCTCCATGCAATCAACGAAACGGAACCAGAAGGAGTCCGACATGGAGCAGACAGAATCGCCCGTCGTATTCGCCGCGCGCGACGACGCGTCCGATGTGCGCTTTCCGCACGACGACGGCTCGCGCGTGCCGTACAAGGTGTTCAGCTCGCGCGCCGTCTACGATCGCGAGCAGGAACGCATCTTCCGCGGGCCGACATGGAACTTCGTCGCGCTGGAAGCGGAAATCCCGAACGCCGGCGACTTCAAGAGCACGTTCGTCGGCGACACGCCGGTCGTCGTCACGCGCACCGAGGACGGCACGCTGTCCGCATGGGTGAACCGCTGCGCGCACCGCGGCGCGCAGGTGTGCCGCAAGTCGCGCGGCAACGCGAGCTCGCACACGTGCGTCTATCACCAGTGGAGCTTCGACAACCAGGGCAACCTGCTCGGCGTGCCGTTCCGGCGCGGCCAGAAGGGGATGACCGGGATGCCGGCCGACTTCGACCCGAAGCAGCACGGGCTGCGCAAGCTGCGCGTCGACAGCTATCGCGGGCTCGTGTTCGCGACCTTCAGCGATGAAGTGGCGCCGCTGCCCGACTATCTCGGCGAGCAGATGCGTCCGTGGATCGACCGGATCTTCCACAAGCCGATCGAGTATCTCGGCTGCACGCGCCAGTATTCGAAGTCGAACTGGAAGCTGTACATGGAGAACGTGAAGGATCCGTATCACGCGAGCATGCTGCACCTGTTCCATACGACCTTCAACATCTTCCGCGTCGGGATGAAGGCGCGCTCGATTCCGGATGCGAACCACGGGCTGCACAGCATCATCACGGTGACGAAGACGAACGACGACACGTCGGCCGCGTACAAGCAGCAGAACATCCGCTCGTTCGACGAGGGCTTCCATCTGGAAGACGAATCGATCCTCGATCTCGTGTCGGAATACGACGAGGACTGCACGAACCATATCCAGCCGATCTTTCCGCAGCTCGTGATCCAGCAGATCCACAACACGCTGGTCGCGCGCCAGATCCTGCCGAAGGGGCCGGACAACTTCGAGCTGATCTTCCACTTCTTCGGCTACGCGGACGACACGCCCGAACTGCGCGCGCTGCGCATCAAGCAGGCGAACCTGGTCGGGCCGGCCGGCTACATCTCGATGGAAGACACGGAAGCGACCGAGCTCGTGCAGCGCGGCACGGTGCGCGACGCCGACGCGACGTCGGTGATCGAGATGTCGCGCGGCAACCCGGATCAGCAGGACACGGTGATCACCGAAAGCCTGATCCGCAAGTTCTGGGTCGGGTACCAGAAGCTGATGGGCTATCGAAGCGGGAGCGCGCAATGATGGAAAACCTGACGGAAGACATGAAGACGTGGTTCGAGATTTACATGCTCCAGAACCGCTACATCGGCCACCTCGACAACGACCGGCTCGAACACTGGCCGGAAATGTTCACCGAGGACTGCACGTACGAGATCGTGCCGAAGGAGAACGCGGATCTCGGGCTGCCGGTCGGGATCGTCCACTGCACGAACCAGCGCATGCTGCGCGACCGCGTGGTGTCGCTGCGGCACGCGAACATCTTCGAAGAGCACACGTACCGGCACATGACGTCGGGGCTCACGATCGTTGCGGAGCGCGACGGCGAGATCGACACGGAGAGCAACTACGTGGTCGTGCAGACGCGCAGCAACGGCGAATCGAACGTGTACCAGGCCGGCAAGTATTACGACACGGTCGTGCGCACGCCCGACGGGCTGCGCTACAAGACCAAGCGCGTGATCTACGACACGTCGCGCGTGCAGACGCTGCTCGCCACCCCGATCTGACAGCCAAGGAAATGACATGACCGAAGCAACGCTCGCCGAATGGCATCCGCTGGGCGCATTCGACGAATTCTCCGAAGACGAACCGGCGGCGCGCGTCGCCGGCCAGAAGCCGATCGCGGTGTTCCGGATCGGCGACGAACTGTTCGCGATGCACGACCTCTGTTCGCATGGTCACGCGCGGCTGTCCGAAGGCTATGTGGAAGACGGTTGCGTCGAATGCCCGCTTCACCAGGGGCTGATCGACATTCGCACGGGTGCGCCGAAGTGCGCGCCGATCACCGAGCCGGTACGGACTTATCCGATCCGGATCGTCGACGGTCAGGTGGAAGTCAATGTCGGCTGACCCGTTCGTGATCGTCGGTGCCGGCCATGCGGCGCGGCGCACCGCCGAGGCGCTGCGCGCGCGCGACGCCGACGCACGCATCGTGATGATCGGCGCGGAGCGCGAACTGCCGTACGACCGGCCCGCGCTGTCGAAGGACGCGCTGCTGGGCGACGGCGGCGAGCAGCGTGCGTTCATCCGCGATGCGGCATGGTACGACGCGCAGCGCATCGAGCTGCGGCTCGGCACGCGCGTCGATGCGATCGAGCGCGATGCGCAGCGTGTGCGGCTCGACGACGGCGCGACGTTGCCGTTCGCCCGCCTCGTGCTCGCGACGGGTTCGCGCGTGCGTGCGTTCGGCGGGCCGGTCGACGAAGGCATCGTCCCGCATTACGTGCGCACCGTTGCCGACGCGCGTGCGTTGCGCGCGCAGCTCGCGCCGGGGCGCCGCGTGGCGGTGCTCGGCGGCGGCTTCATCGGCCTCGAGGTGGCGGCCGCGGCACGCCAGCTCGGTTGCGACGTGACGGTGATCGACCCGGCTGCGCGCTTGCTGCAGCGTGCGTTGCCGGAAGTCGTCGGCGCATATGCGCGGCAACTGCATGACGCGCGCGGCGTGATCTTCCAGACGGCGACGCTGCCGCGCGCGATTCGCCGCGCACCGGGCGGCGGCGCGATCGTCGAGACCGATCGCGGCGACGTGCAGGCCGATATCGTCGTGGTCGGCATCGGCGTCGTGCCCAACGTCGAACTCGCGCAGGCGGCCGGCCTCGAGGTCGACAACGGTATCCGTGTCGATGCGGGATGCCGGACGGCCGATCGCGCGATCTTCGCGGCGGGCGAGGTGACGATGCACTTCAATCCGCTGCTCGGGCGTCACGTGCGGATCGAGTCGTGGCAGGTCGCGGAGAATCAGCCGGCGGTCGCGGCCGCGAACCTGCTGGGTGCGGACGAAACGTATGCCGAGCTGCCCTGGCTGTGGTCCGATCAGTACGATTGCAACCTGCAGATGCTCGGGCTGTTCGGCGGCGAGCGAACGATCGTCGTGCGTGGCGATCCCGCGAGCGGGCCGTTCACGGTGTTCGGGCTGGACGACACCGGGAAGATCGCTGCGGTGGCTGCGGCGAACCTGGGGCGCGACATCGGTGCATCGCGGCGCCTGATCGCGGCAGGCGCCGTGCCCGATCCGGTGAAGCTCGCCGATCCGGCGGTGAACCTGAAGACCTTTCTCTGAGGCAGTGCGCGAACGCGGCCAGCGCGGCCGTGTTCGCGCCGGGGTAGCTGAAACGTCGAGCGCAACCTGTTCCGGACAACCTTTCCGGCTCGGGCAACGCGCGCGGGTTTGTCGCGGGCCGGCGATCGGTGCATATTAGCGGCATTGCCGTTTCACCGGTCGCCCATGACGCCAGACAAAGCCCTCGAACTGAAACGCAGCAAGCGCCGCGCGCTATGGCTGCTGCTGGCCGCGGTCGCTGTATTCGTCACGACGATCCTGCTGCCGCGCGGCCCGTGGGTCGACGGTTTCAAGGCGGTGGCCGAGGCCGCGATGGTTGGCGCGCTCGCCGACTGGTTCGCGGTCGTCGCGCTGTTTCGCCGCGTGCCGATTCCGTTCGTATCGCGCCACACCGAAATCATCCCGAAGAACAAGGACAAGATCGCCGACAACCTCGCGGTGTTCGTGCGCGAGAAATTCCTCGGTCCCGACGCACTCGTCGCGCAGATCCGCCAGCACGATCCCGCACGGAAACTCGGCGCATGGCTCGGCGAGCCCGCGAACACCGACGCGCTCGGCGGCTACGTGACGAAGCTGATGAGCTTCGCGCTCGACATGACCGACGATGCGCGGATCCAGTCGTTCGTCCACGACGCGTTCCGCGCGGTGATCGACCGCATCGACCTGTCGCAATCGCTGGGCGCGATCCTCGACACGCTGACGAAGGACGGCCGCCACCAGGCGTTGCTCGACGATGCGATCGAGCAGGTGGTCGACGTGCTCGACAAGGAGGAGAACCGTGAGGTGATCGCGGGCTTCATCGTCGAATGGCTGAAGACACAATACCCGAAGGTCGAGAAGATCATGCCGACGCAGTGGTTCGGCGAGAACGGCGCGCGCATGCTGGCGAGCGCGGTGAGCCGCGTGCTCGAGGGCGTGGCGGCCGATCCGGAGCACGAGTTGCGGCAGCGCTTCGACCGCACGGTCGTGCGGCTCACCGAGCGGCTGAAGCATGACCCTGCGTTCATCGCGAAGGGTGACGAGATCAAGCGCTACATTCGCGACGGCGACGCGTTCAATGACTATGTGCGCGATCTGTGGGACCAGTTGCGCGCTTGGCTGAAGGCCGATCTCGCGCGGCCCGATTCGACGCTGCACCGGCAGGCCGCGACGCTCGGCGGCTGGCTCGGCGCGCGGCTCGCGCAGAGCCCGGCGCTGCGTGCGTCGCTGAACGAGCACATCGAGAAGGCCGTGCACGAGATGGCGCCGGATTTCGCGGATTTCCTGATGCGTCACATCCGCGATACGGTGCGCAACTGGGATGCGCGCGAGATGTCGCGGCAGATCGAGTTGAACATCGGCAAGGACCTGCAGTACATCCGCATCAACGGCACGCTGGTCGGCGGGCTGATCGGGCTCGGGCTGTATCTGGTCTCGCTGGTGCCGCGCTGGGCGACGGCGTGGCTGCATTGATGCGGGCGCGGCCGGTCGGTTGTCCGGACACTGAACGTGGCGCACGGCAGGGCATGGGTCGCAGTATGTAAGCCATGGTTTACATGTTGGGTGAATGAAATCGGCGTGCCTCCGACAATACGGTACGGCCGCGCGCGCCGTTTGACGTCGAATTGACCGTCAGGCCGATCCTTTCGCGCGGCCGGACCCGGCCATTCGGCCGAAGTCGGAATTCCGCGAATCCGTCTACAATCAAAAACGTCCTTGCCGCCCGTGCGTGCTTGCCGCGCGCGGGCGAATCCGTTTGTCCTCCTGCACAGGGAGGCGCCGCCGTGCGTTGCGCGGCGGGCAGTGCCGTGGTCAGTGTCCAGTAGGTAAAGCGTCCGCGTGCCGTAGGCCGGCGCGCGTTCTGAACGTCGCGCGCCCGTAAGCCGGGCAGGCGGCATCAACCGAGAGTCCCCCATGAAAGCATCGGATCTGTTCGTGAAGGCGCTGGAAGCCGAAGGTGTCGAGTACGTGTTCGGCATCCCCGGCGAGGAAAACCTCGATCTGCTCGAATCGCTGCGGCGATCGAAGATCAAGCTCGTGCTGACCCGGCACGAGCAGGCGGCCGGGTTCATGGCTGCCACCTACGGCCGCCTGACGGGCCGCACCGGCGTGTGTCTCGCGACGCTCGGGCCGGGCGCGACCAACTTCGTGACGGCTGCCGCCTATGCGCAGCTCGGCGGCATGCCGATGCTGATGATCACCGGGCAGAAGCCGATCAAGTCCAGCAAGCAGGGTCACTTCCAGATCGTCGACGTCGTCGGCATGATGCAGCCGCTCACGAAGTTCACGCGGCAGATCGTGTCGATCGGCAACATTCCGTCGGCGGTACGCGAGGCGTTCCGTCGCGCGGAGGAGGAGCGCCCGGGCGCCGCGCACCTCGAACTCCCGGAGGACATCGCGCACGAGGAGGGCGACGGCAAGCCGATTCCGCGCAGCTACAGCCGGCGGCCGGTGGCCGAGGAGAAGGCTGTCGCGCATGCGGTCGACGCGATCCAGGCCGCGCGCCACCCGCTGTTGATGATCGGCGCGGGCGGCAATCGCAAGACGACCTGCAAGATGCTGCTCGAATTCGTCGACAAGACGGGCATCCCGTTCTTCACGACCCAGATGGGCAAGGGCGTGATCGACGAAACGCATCCGCTGTGGCTCGGCAACGCGACGCTGTCCGACGGCGACTTCGTGCACCGCGCGATCGAGCATGCGGACTGCATCATCAACGTCGGCCACGACGTGATCGAGAAGCCGCCGTTCTTCATGCGCACGGACGACAAGACCGTGATCCACGTGAACTTCCTCGGTGCGCAGGTCGATCCCGTCTACTTCCCGCAGATCGAGGTGGTCGGCGACATCGCGAACGCGGTGTGGCAGATGAAGGAGGCGATCGCGCCGCAGCCGCATTGGGATTTCGCCCGCTTCGCGATGATCAAGGAGCATTTCGACGCGCATCTGGCGAAGGGCCAGCACGACCCGCGCTTCCCGATGTACCCGGTGCGGATCGTGAACGACCTGTACAACGCGCTGCCGACCGACGGGATCGTCTGCCTCGACAACGGGATGTACAAGATCTGGTTCGCGCGCTACTGGCGTGCGCACGAACCGAACTCGCTGCTGCTCGACAACGCGCTCGCGTCGATGGGCGCGGGCCTGCCGTCGGCGATCGCGACGAAGATCGTGCATCCGCAGCGAAAGGTGATCGCCGTGTGCGGCGACGGCGGCTTCATGATGAATTCGCAGGAACTCGAAACCGCCGTGCGGCTGAAGCTCGACATCGTCGTGATGATTCTGCGCGACGATGCCTTCGGGATGATCCGCTGGAAGCAGGAGAACATGAACTTCCCCGATTTCGCGATGACGCTGCAGAACCCCGATTTCGTGTCGTATGCGCAAAGCTACGGCGCGCACGGGCATCGCGTCGAAGCGGCCGACGATCTCGAGCCGCTGCTGCGCGAGTGCTTCTCGTCGCCTGGCGTGCACGTGATCGACGTGCCGATCGACTATTCGGACAACGAGCGCGTGCTGAACCGCGAGATCAAGCGGTTGTCCGCGCAACTCTGAATTCCCCGTTCACAGGAAGGAGTCGTTCCATGCTGAAGGAAACCTATCCGTATTACCTCGCCAACGAAGCCGTCTACGCGAACACCGATCTGGAAGTGACCGACAAGTTCAGCGGCAAGGTCGCGACGCGCGTCGCGCTCGCCGACGCGAAGGCGATCGATGCGGCCATCGGCGCGGCGGTCGGCGCCGCGAAGCCGATGCGCGAGTTGCCGGCCTACAAGCGACAGGCGGTGCTCGACCACTGCGTCGCGCGCTTTCGCGAGCGCTTCGACGAGCTGGCGGAGGCGCTGTGCATCGAGGCCGGCAAGCCGATCAACGATTCGAAGGGCGAGGTGACGCGGCTGATCGATACATTCCGCGTCGCGTCCGAGGAGTCGGTGCGCATCGACGGCGAGGTGATCAACCTCGAGATCTCGGCACGTGCGCAAGGCTACACCGGCTATACGCGGCGCGTGCCGATCGGCCCGTGCTCGTTCATCTCGCCGTTCAACTTCCCGCTGAACCTCGCCGCGCACAAGGTCGCACCCGCGCTGGCCGCAGGCTGTCCGTTCGTGCTGAAACCCGCGAGCCGCACGCCGATCGGCGCGCTGATCATCGGCGAGGTGCTCGCCGAAACCGACCTGCCGAAGGGGGCATTCTCGGTGCTGCCCGCACATCGCGACGGCGCGGACCTGTTCACGACCGACGAGCGCTTCAAGCTGCTGTCGTTCACGGGTTCGCCGGCCGTGGGCTGGGCGCTGAAGGAGAAGGCCGGGAAGAAGAAGGTCGTGCTGGAGCTCGGCGGCAACGCGGCGGCGATCGTCGACGCGGACCAGCGCGAGCAGCTCGACTACGTGGTCGAGCGTCTCGCGTTCGGCGCGTATTACCAGTCGGGCCAGAGCTGTATCGGCGTGCAGCGGATCCTCGTGCATGCGGATCTGTACGACGCGCTGCGCGACAAGCTGATCGCGAAGACGCGTTCGCTGAAGATGGGCGATCCGAAGGATCCGTCGACGTTCGTCGGCCCGATGATCTCCGAATCCGAATCGCGCCGGCTGTCCGGCTGGATGGAGGCGGCCGTCGCGGCGGGCGCGAAGATCGTCGCGGGCGGCAAGGTCGACGGCGCGATGTTCGAGGCGACGCTGCTGGAAGACGTCGGTCGCGAACAGGACCTGTACCGCAAGGAGGCATTCGGTCCCGTCGCGATCCTCGAGAAGTTCGAGCGCTTCGACGATGCGCTCGCGCGCGTCAACGACAGCGATTTCGGGCTGCAGGCCGGCGTGTTCACCGATTCGCTCGCGCATGCACAGCGCGCGTGGGACGAGCTGGAGGTGGGCGGCGTCGTGATCAACGACGTCCCGTCGTTCCGCGTCGACAACATGCCGTATGGCGGCGTGAAGGATTCGGGGCTCGGCCGGGAAGGGATCCGTTACGCGATCGAGGACATGACCGAGCCGCGCCTGATGGTCGTGAGGCGCCGCTAGCGCGAAGGGACGCGGCATGACGGCACGCGGGCAGGCGATCACGCAGGCCCGCGTGCCGTTTTCGTTTCGGCGCGTACCGACGGGCGCGGCGCCGCCCGCGCGGTGCGCCATCGTGACGGCACCGCGTGCCGTGCTCGCCGAACGCGCTCGACTGCGCGCATCGCATCGTGATGTAATCGCGCGAATTGGCCAACCGGGGTACGACATCGGCTGGCGTGCGCATTCATTCTTCACGAGATCGATTCATGTCTCCTGTCTCGGCATTCAAACTGGTTCTGTTGTCATTCCTCGCGATCGTCGCGCTCGAATGCATCGCCAAGCGGCTGCGATTGCCGCCCGCGGCCGCGCTGCTGATCGGCGGCATCGGCATCGCGTTCATTCCCGGCCTGCCGCCGATCAACCTCGATCCGGAGCTCGTGCTGCTCGTGTTCCTGCCGCCGCTGCTGATGGACGGCGCGTATTTCTCGGTGTGGGAGGAGTTCAAGCACAACGTCGGCGGCATCCTGATGCTCGCGATCGGCGCGGTGGTGTTCACGACGTTCGCGGTCGGTTTCGCCGTGCACTGGGTCGTGCCGTCGCTGCCGTGGGCCGCGTGCTTCGCGCTCGGCGCGATCGTGTCGCCGCCCGACGCGGTGGCCGCGAAGGCGGTGCTCGAACGCGTCGCGCTGCCGCGCCGACTGATGGTGCTGCTCGAAGGGGAAAGCCTGTTGAACGACGCGGCGGGCCTGGTGCTGTTCCGCTTCGCGGTCGCCGCCGCGCTGACGGGTGCGTTCAGCCTCGAGCACGCGGTCGTGCGCTTCGCGGAACTCGGGCTCGGCGGCGTCGTGGTCGGTTTCCTGGTCGGAAAGCTCGTCGTGTGGTTCCTGAAGCTGCTCGATGACGACTATCTGGTGATCACCGTCGCGGTGATCGCCGGCTGGATCGCGTACATCGCGGGCGAGATGGTCGAGGTGTCGGGCGTGATCGCGACGGTCACGGCCGGCATGATCGTCGGCTGGCATCAGCACGAGGTGTTCTCGGCGGCCGTGCGCACGCGCGGCACCGCGTTCTGGCAGGTCATCGTGTTCCTGCTCGAAGCGCTGGTGTTCGTGCTGATCGGGTTGTCGCTGCGCGGTGCGATCCACCGGCTCGGCGGCTTCGAGCAGGTGCTCGCGACGATGGTCCCGCCGGTGCTCGCGGTGCTGGTGGCGGTGGTCGTGTCGCGCTTCGTGTGGATCTATGCGGTCGAGGCGCTGAAGATGCCGGTGCGCGGGATCATTCGGCGTGGTGTCGCACCCGACTGGAAGGCCGCGACGATCATGAGCTGGGCCGGGATGCGCGGGGTCGTGACGCTGGCGATCGCGCTGTCATTGCCGGAGGCGATGCCGGGCCGCGACGTGATCCTGGTCGCGTCGTTCGCGGTGATCCTCGTCACCGTGCTCATGCAGGGCACGACCATCGGGCCGCTGATCCGGCTGCTGCGCCTGCCTCAGCGCGAAGAGCGCGCCGCGCATCACCTGACCGAGCCGCAGGCGTGGGCGCATATCGAGGCTGCGCAGCTCGCGGCGATCCAGCCGCTGGTGCGCGACGAGAGCGGCAAGGTGATTCACCCGCGCCTGCTGGAGCAATACACGTATCGCGCGGAACTGACCGAGCGGGCGAAGAACGAGCCTGCTTATCCGGCGGAGGTACGCATCGCGCACTACGATGTCGTGCTGGCCGCGATCAAGGCCGGGCGTGTGGAATTGTTGCGCCTGCATCGTTCTGGCCGCATTCACGACGAGATGCTGCACATGCTCGAGCGCGATCTCGACCTGCAGGAAGTGTCCGCGCAGCACGCGCGCGGGTAACTGGCCGCGCAAATCGGGTTCGGCGCGCGGTGCCGCGAGCCTTCGCGTCGCGTCGCGCCGATCCGGTCGCGGCGCGCGATTTTCCCCCTCCATCTCTGCCGATTCCATCGCATCGGAATCCGGCCCCAAAACGTTCGATACGACGGCTTGCAGCGCATGCAAACCTCGCGGCGCCGGCTGCGCAAACGTTATCGTCTTTCGCGTCCGGAAATGATCTGATTTAACTGAATCCCGCTCTTTCACCATATTTGGCAAAACTAAACCGGAAGGAGATAGATGCTGTGTTCTAATTTCATTTAGAATCAGCCGGTTATCTTTATTGAGAGAAAGCGCGCGGAGGTAATGCGACCGTCGTCGGGGTGAAATCGGCGTTCGGATCCCCGCGAGGCAATGCCGACAGGCCAGATCGGCAGCAATAGGCGGATTTCTTCGCCGCCATATTTAAGATGGCGTCCAAGTCGGATAAACAACTCCTATGAAAGAATCAATTGGAGATTTGGCGTTTGAAACGGTATTTATGAAAGAATCCGGCGGTGAAAATGCGCTGGATTGTCTCGAGTCCGGGCTATCGGTTCTGCTCGTCGACGATCAGCCGTTCGTCGGCGAGGTGATCCGCCGCGCGCTGCGCAGCGAGCACGATATCGACCTGCATGTGTGCACCGACGCACATCGGGCGATGGCGGTCGCGCGCGACGTGAAGCCGACGGTCATCCTGCAGGATCTCGTGATGCCGGAAATCGACGGCCTCGATCTCGTTCGCGCGTGGCGCGCGAACACCGAGACCGCACGCGTGCCGATCATCGTGCTGTCGGCGAAGGAGGAGCCGATCGTCAAGCGCGAGGCGTTCATCGCCGGCGCGAACGACTACCTCGTGAAGCTCCCGGACGCGATGGAGCTGACCGCGCGCATCCGCTATCACTCGAATTCGTACCTGATGTCGCGCCAGCGCGACGAAGCGCTGGATTTCCTGTCGCACGACATGCGTTCGCCGCAGACGTCGATCCTCGCGCTGCTCGAGGTCTACCGGACCGAGCACGGCGACATGCCGCCGATCATGGAGCGCATTGCCGGCCACGCACGGCGCGCGCTCGCGCTCGCGGACGGCTTCATCCACCTGACCCGCGCGCAGTCGGAACGCCGCGCGCACGAGGTCCTGAGTCTGAACGAGATCGTGCTCGACGCTGTCGACCAGCTGTGGGAGAAGGCGGCCGGATTCGGCAGCCGGGTCGTTGCCCACGTGCCCGACACCGAGTGCGTGACGATGGGCGACCGCATGATGCTCACGCGCGCGGTCGCAAACCTGATCGACAACGCGCTGAAGTACGGCCCGGCCGGCACGGACGTGCACTGCACGCTGAGCGACGACGACGGTGCGTGGCTGATCGGCGTCGAGGACGCCGGCTCCGGCATCGCGCCCGAGCAACGCACGGCCGCGACCGAGTCGTTCGTGCGGCTCGAATCCGTGCATGGCGCGGCGCGCAGCGGCTTCGGCCTCGGGCTTGCGTTCGTCCGCGCGACGGCCGCGCGGCATCGCGGCCAGATCCTGATGCGCAATACGGTGCGCGGCTTCATGGTCGCGCTTCGGCTGCCGGCGCAAGCGGACCGATGATTTCGCGGCGCGGCCCGGTGCCGCGCTGCCCGAGAGACCCCGATGCGCTCGTGGCGCGCCGTCCGGCGCGCGGGCGGGCGCGGTTTTTTTCAACGCTGATTCTAGAAAGCCCATAACGAACATGGCCACCGTGACGCCCCGCGCGACCAATGAAAGCCTGCACCCGACGATCGGCGCCGCCCGGCTGACGCTCGGCAACCGTATCCTGTTCAGCTTCGGCGTGCTGTTCGTGCTGATGCTGGTGACGGCCGGCGTGTCCTACGAGCGCCTGCGCGCGATCAACGCCGAGGCCGTCAGCATCGAACACGACTCGCTGCCGGGCGTGTATCTGGCGGCGTCGCTGCGCGGGACGGTCAATGAATCGTTCGCGATGCTGCAGCAGGCGACGTTCGTCGATACCGATCCCGAACTGGTGCAGCGTGATTTCGCGAGGATCGGCGAGACGCTCAAGGAGGTCGAGTCGCTGTCGGTCGATTACCAGAACACGACGTTCCGCGATGACGACCGCCAGCGCTTCGCGGCGTTTCGCGGCGCCTTCGACCGCTATCTGCCGCTGCTGAACGACGCGGTGCAGAAGAGCCGCGTGTCGCGCGAGGAGGCCGTCGCCGCTTATGCGAAGGTGCAGCCTGCGTGGGCCGAGGTCGTGCGCAACGCGAATATCCTGGTGCAGGAAAACCGCAAGTTCGCCGACCAGTCCGCGAAATTGATCCGCCAATCCGGGCAGGACACCGAGATCGTCCTCGCGACCGCGCTGGCGATCGTGCTGCTGTCCGCGCTGGGGCTGGGCTACGGGCTGTACCGTTCCGTCACCGTGCCGATGGCGCGGCTCGTCGAGGTGCACGACGTGATGCGCACCGGCAACCTGACGCGCCGCCTCGACCTGCGCCGCCGCGATGAGTTCGGCACGCTCGAGTCGGGCTTCAACCGGATGGCCGACGAGCTGACCGAGCTGGTTGCGCGCGCGCAGCAGTCGTCGCTTCAGGTGACGACGTCGGTCGCCGAAATCGCGGCGACGTCGCGCGAGCAGCAGGCGACCGCGAACGAAACCGCGGCGACGACGACGGAGATCGGTGCGACCTCGCGCGAGATCTTCGCGACGTCGCGCGACCTGCTGCGCACGATGAACGAGGTGGCCGGCGTGGCCGAGCAGTCGGCGACGCTCGCGGGCGTGAGCCAGAGCGGCCTCACGCGGATGGGCGAGACGATGCGCAGCGTGATGGACGCGGCCGGTTCGGTGAACGCGAAGCTCGCGATCCTCAACGAGAAGGCGCTGAACATCAACCAGGTCGTCGCGACGATCACCAAGGTGGCCGACCAGACCAACCTGCTGTCGCTGAACGCGGCGATCGAGGCCGAGAAGGCCGGCGAGTACGGCCGCGGCTTCGCGGTCGTCGCGACCGAGATCCGCCGCCTCGCCGACCAGACGGCGGTGGCGACGTACGACATCGAGCAGACGGTGAAGGAGATCCAGTCGGCCGTGTCGGCGGGCGTGATGGGGATGGACAAGTTCTCGGAGGAAGTGCGCCGCGGGATGCTCGACGTGCAGCAGGTCGGCGGGCAGCTGTCGCAGATCATCGCAGAGGTGCAGACGCTCGCACCGCGCTTCCAGATGGTCAACGAAGGGATGCAGACCCAGGCGAACGGCGCCGAGCAGATCACGCAGGCGCTGTCGCAACTGTCGGAAGCCGCGCAGCAGACGGCCGAATCGCTGCGCCAGTCGTCGCAGGCGATCGACGACCTGACGCTCGTCGCGAACCAGTTGCGCACCAGCGTGTCGCGCTTCAAGGTCGACGCGTGATGCGCGCCGAGGCGCACGGCGGCGCGCACGCGCTGTTCCTGATGTTCGAGCTCGACGGCGAGCGCTATGCGCTCGATGCGGCCGACATCGACGAGGTGCTGCCGCTTGCAACCACCAAGGCCGTACCCGGCGCGCCCGAATGGATTGCCGGGTTGCTGATGCGCGGCGGTCAGCCCGTGCCCGTGATCGACGTGCCGATGCTGGCGCTCGGACGGCGCGCGCATGCGCTGCGCTCGACGCGGCTGGTGATGGCTCGCTATCGCGTCGGGCAGCTCGACCGCGATCGCGTGATCGGCTTGATCGTCGAACGCGCGACCCAGACGCTGCGGATCGACCGCACCGCGTTCCGCGCCAGCGGCGTATCGACCGCGCGCACGCGCTGGCTCGGGCGCGTCGCGAACACGCCCGACGGGATCGTGCAGCAGGTCTCGGTGTCCGACCTGATCGACGACGTGGCGCGCCTGTATCTGTTCGACGACCTGCCGGGCCACGGAGGGGCATCCGCATGAAAGAGTCCGATTCGCGATTTCGCGGCTGGCTGCTGCGCGAGACCGGCATCGACCCCGATTCGCTCGGCAACGATTTCCTGAGCCGCGCGCTGACGGAGCGCGTGCAGGCGCTGCAGGGCGACGGCGAGCGGCTGCCGTCGGCGGCGCGGCCGCCCGTCACGCCGGAAGCGCTCGACGCCTACTGGCAGCAGCTCAACGCGTCGGCCGACGAACGGCGCGCGCTGATCGAACTGTTCATCGTGCCGGAGACGTGGTTCTTCCGCGATCGCGAGGCGTTCGCGACGCTCGCGCGGCTCGCGGCCGAGCGGCTTGCCGCGATGCCCGGGCGCGTGATCCGCGTGCTGAGCGCGCCGTGCTCGACCGGCGAGGAACCGTATTCGGCGGCGATGGCGCTGCTCGACGCCGGGCTCGATCCGGCCAGCTTCACGATCGACGCGATCGACCTGAGCGCGCGCGCGATCGAACAGGCGCGGCTCGGCTGCTACGGGCGCAATGCGTTTCGCGGCACGACGACCGAGTTCCGCAGCCGCTACTTCACGCCGGTCGCCGACGGCTGGCTGCTCGACGAGCGCGTGCGCGCGTGCGTGCAGTTTCGCCAGGCGAACCTGGTCGAGCCGGGCTTCGATACGGGCATCCGCTACGACTTCGTGTTCTGCCGCAACGTGCTGATCTATTTCGACCGCGACGCCCAGGACCGCGTGATCGATTCGCTCGACAGCTCGCTCGCCGACGACGGCATGCTGTTCGTCGGCCCCGCCGAAACGGGCGTCGCGATGCGGCACGGGATGCGCTCGGCGCGCGTGCCGCTGGCGTTCGCGTTTCATCGCGCGCGCGGTGGTGCCGCGGCGGACGGCTATGCGGCACCGATGCCCGCGATCGCGCCGTACTGGCGCGGCGAGCGCTTCGCGGTGGTGCCGCCGGCCGCGACGCGCCCGCTGCTGGCCGTCGTGCCGCCGACGTGGAGCGATGCCGCGCCGTCGCGCGCCGCGTTCGCGCCGGCCGAGCGCCCGACGGCGCCCGAGCCGCGGGCCGACTGGCGCGTCGACTCGCCGGCGCATGTGGCCAACGTGGCCGAGATGCCCGCGAAGGGGGCGCCGGTCGCCGACAGCGCCGCACCGACGCTCGAGGAAGCGCAGGCGCTGGCCAATGCGGGCGCATTCGACGAGGCCGAGCGCGTGCTCGCGCAGTTCTCCGCGCACGCCGGGCCGCACGCCGACGCGTTTTACCTGAACGGGCTGATCGCGGATGCGCGCGGGCGCGTCGCGGAAGCGGGCGACTTCTACCGGAAGGCGCTGTATCTGCGGCCGACGCACCACGAAGCGCTGACGCATCTCGCGACCTTGCTCGACGTCGGCGGCGACGGCGCCGGCGCGCGATGGCTGCTCGAGCGTGCGCGGCGCTCGGCCGGATAACGAGAATACGGGTTGGGAGCCGACATCGGGATGACCGAGGAAAGAATGAACCGCGACGCCGTTGCCACTGACGACACGACGATCGGCGTCGACGATTGCTGGAACCGGATTGGCACACGCGGCGATCGCTCGTGCGAGCGGCTGGCCGACTGCCTGCGCTGCCTGAACTGTCCGGTCTACGCGTATCACGCGGCGAAGCTGCTCGAACGCCCGCTCGCCATCGCCGAGATGGCCGACGCCACGCAGCGGATCGGCGCGTTCGACGCGACCCGCGCGCACGGCGAAGACGATACACACCAGGCGGCGCTCGCGTTTCGCGTCGCCGACGAATGGCTCGCGCTGCCGATCGGTGTGCTGCGCGAGATCGCCGGCACGCGCCCGATCCATTCGCTGCCGTATCGCCGGCATTCGGCCGTGCGCGGCGTGGTCAACATTCGCGGCACGCTGCGCATCGCGATCTCGATCGGCGCGCTGCTCGGCCTCGACGCGGGCAAGGGGGGCAACGGCGGTGGCGACGGCCGTTTCACGCGGCTGCTGGTCGCCGCGCACCAGGGCGAGCCGGTCGTGTTTCCGGTCGACGAAGTCGAGGGCGTGCTGCGCTTCGGCGCATCCGAATGGGTGCCGGTGCCGGCGACGGTCGGGCGCGCGAGCGCCGGCCTGTCGCGCGGCGTGCTGTCGTGGCGTGGCAAGTCGGTAGGCCTGCTCGACGACGATCGGCTGTTCGACGCCGTGACACGGAGCATGCGATGAGCGGCGATGACGATCTGAGCCACCTGTCGCTGCTCGAGCTGTATCGCGAGGAGACGCGCACGCAGACCCAGGCGCTGTCGGAACGCCTGCTCGCGCTCGAATCGGGCGAGCCCGACTCCGTCGCGCTCGAGGCGTGCATGCGCGCCGCGCATTCGCTGAAGGGTGCCGCACGCATCGTCGGCGTGCCGCTCGGTGTCGACATCGCGGGGCGCATGGAAGAATGCTTCGTCGCCGCGCAGGCCGGCACGATCGCGCTGACGGCCACGCACATCGATGTGCTGCTCGCCGGCGTCGACCTGCTGGTGCGCGTCGCCGATCCGGAGGCGCAGCCCGTGTCGTCGACCGAGATCGAGGCGTTCGCGCTGGCGCTGACAGGTGCCGACGGCGCGCACGCGATGCCGGCCTCGGCCCCGGCGTTCGCGCCGCCGCCGGCACCGCCGTTCGTCGTGCCGCTTCGCGAGCACGACGGCGCCGCGAACGAATCCGTGGGGGCCGGCGCCGCGGTGCCGCCGCTCGCGGTGTCGGCGGCCGTGCCCGATCCGGTCCAGGCGGGCCGCGCGGCCGGCGCGGGTGCCATGCGCCGCGTGCGGGCCGATACGCTGAACCGGCTGCTGAGCCTGTCCGGCGAGTCGCTCGTCGAATCGCGCTGGCTCAAGCCGTTCGCGGAGTCGATGCTGCGCGTGAAGCGCGCGCAGCGCGATGCGGCCCGGTCGCTCGATCTGTTGTACGAACAGTTTGCCGACGATCTCGACGCGGGCGTGCTCGCGTCGGTGAACGAAGTGCGGCACATGCTCAACGACCTGCAGCGCTCGCTCGCCGAGCGCATGGACGAATTCGATCGCTTCGAGCGGCGCAGCACGCACATCGCCGAGCAGCTGTACGACGAGGCGCTGCAATGCCGGATGCGGCCGTTCGGCGACGCGACGCGCGCGTATCCGCGCATCGTGCGCGATCTCGCGCGCTCGCTCGGCAAGCAGGTGCGCTTCTCGATCGTCGGCGAAGGCACGCAGGTCGATCGCGACATCCTCGATCTGCTCGACGCGCCGCTCGGCCACCTGCTGCGCAACGCGATCGATCACGGTGTCGAATCCCCCGACGCGCGTCGGGCGCGCGGCAAGGCGGCCGAGGCGAGCGTCACCCTCGAGGCGCGCCACAGCGCCGGCTCGCTGCTCGTCAGCGTGATCGACGACGGGCCGGGCGTGGACATGGATGCGTTGCGCGCGTCGGTCGTGCGCCAGCGCCTGACCGACGACGAGACGGCCGCGCGGCTGTCCGATCCCGAACTGCTCGAATTCCTGCTGCTGCCGGGCTTCTCGATGCGCGATGCGGTGACCGACGTGTCGGGGCGCGGCGTCGGCCTCGACGCCGTGCAGGAAATGGTGCGCGGCGTGCGCGGCGCGGTGCGCATCTTCAACGAGCCCGGCGCGGGCATGCGCTTCGTGCTGCAGCTGCCGCTCACGCTGTCGGTGATCCGCAGCCTGCTGGTCGAGGTCGGCGGCGAGCCGTACGCGTTTCCGCTTGCGCACGTGCGCCGCACGCTCGAACTCGCGCACGACGATATCGACGTGCTCGAAGGGCAGCCGCATTTCCCGTTCGACGGCCGGCGCGCAGGCCTCGTCGCCGCACACCAGTTGCTCGACGCGGGCGAGCCCGACGTCGCGCGCACGAGCACGGCGGTCGTGGTCGTCGGCGGGGAACCCGAGCTGTATGGCGTCGCGGTCGACCGCTTCCTCGGGGAGCGGATGCTCGTCGTGCAGCCGCTCGACAGCCGCCTGCACAAGATCCAGAACATCGCGGCCGGCGCGCTGCTCGAGAACGGCGACCCGGTGCTGATCGTCGACGTCGAGGACCTGATCCGCTCGGTCGACAAGCTCGTGCGTGGCGGGCAGCTCGCGCGGCTCACGCGTGATCCGCAACTCGCGCTCGTCGATCGCCGCCGCCGCGTGCTCGTCGTCGACGATTCGCTGACGGTGCGCGAGCTCGAGCGCAAGCTGCTGGAAAAGCGCGGCTACGACGTGACGGTCGCGGTCGACGGGATGGAGGGCTGGAACGCGGTGCGCAGCGACGCGTTCGATCTCGTCGTCACCGACGTCGACATGCCGCGCATGGACGGCATCGAACTCGTCACGCTGATCAAGAACGACCCGATGCTCAAGCGCGTGCCGGTGATGATCGTGTCGTACAAGGATCGCGACGAGGATCGCCGGCGCGGGCTCGATGCCGGCGCCGATTACTACCTCGCGAAGAGCAGTTTCCACGACGAGGCGCTGCTCGATGCGGTGCACGACCTGATCGGGGACGCACGCGGATGAACATCGGCATCGTCAACGATCTGCCTCTGGCCGTCGAGGCGCTGCGCCGCGTGCTCGCGCTGCGCACGGACCACCGCGTGCTGTGGGTCGCGACCGACGGCGACGAGGCCGTGGATTTCTGCATTGCCCATCCGCCCGATCTCGTGCTGATGGATCTCGTGATGCCGAAGGTCGACGGCGTGGAGGCGACACGGCAGATCATGGCGCGCGCGCCGTGCGCGATCCTGATCGTGACGGTCAGCGTCAGCGCGAACACGTCGTCGGTCTACGAGGCGATGGGTGCCGGCGCGCTCGATGCGGTCGACACGCCGACGCTCGCGCTCGGGCTGTCGACCGACGCGTCGCCGCAGGCGCTGCTCGCGAAGATCGACCAGATCGGCCGGCTGCTCGAAAGCCGGACCATGACGCTCGTGCCGCCCGGCCCGGCCCCCACGCGCGGCCTGCCGACGCTCGTCGCGATCGGCGCGTCGGCGGGCGGGCCGACCGCGCTCACCGCGCTGCTGCGTGCGCTGCCGGCCGATTTTCCGGCTGCACTCGTGATCGTGCAGCACGTCGACCAGGCGTTCGCGGTCGGCATGGCGGAGTGGCTCGACGGCTATACGCAGCTGCCCGTGCGTGTCGCGGGGGAGGGCAGTGTGCCGCGGGCGGGCGAGGTGCTGCTCGCGGCGACCAACGATCACCTGTACATGTCGCCGCGCGGCGTGCTCGGCTATACGCGGCATCCGGCCGAGACGCCGTACCGGCCGTCGATCGACGTGTTCTTCAACAGCGTCGCCGACGGCTGGCAGGGCGATGCGCTCGGCGTGCTGCTGACCGGAATGGGCCGCGACGGGGCGCTGGGGCTGAAGGCGATGCGCGCGAAGGGTTGCTACACGATCGCGCAGGACGAGGCGACGAGCGCCGTCTACGGGATGCCGAAGGCGGCCGCGGCGATCGGTGCCGCATCGGCGATCCTGCCGCTCGAGCGAATCGCGCCGCAGCTGATCTCGCGCGTGACGCGCATGCCGCGCGACTGACGGCGCGTGGCGGCCCCGGCGGGGCTGCATTGCGCGCGCCGCGCGGCGTCGCGTACAATTGCCGCCTGCGGAGATGGCATGCCTCCCTGCGGTCGATCCCGGCGCGTCGCGCGCGGCTCGGCCCTCAACCGCCGGTGACCCGGCTGATGATGCCTGCGTGTTCCTGGGTTGTCAGGAGGTCGCAGGCCGTCCATGCGGTATTCTGCCGCCCAGGTTTTGATGTCCCGTCGAATCTGGAAATCATGTTTTTCTCGACTTCTGCCGATTTTTTCGCGACCGTGCGCTACGTGTGCCGCTGGCTCGCGCTCTCCGCCCTGCTTGGTGCGCTGGCCGGCACGGCTTCCGCGTGGTTCCTGATCGCGCTCGAGTGGGCGACCGGCACGCGTGTCGCGCATCCGTGGCTGTTGTGGGGACTGCCGGGCGCCGGTTTCGCGACCGGCTGGGTCTACCACCGGTTCGGCCAGTCGGTCGCGCGCGGCAACAACCTGCTGATCGACGAAATTCACGACCCGAAGGCGCTCGTGCCGAAGCGGATGGCGCCGCTCGTGCTCGTCGCGACCGTCGTCACGCACCTGTTCGGCGGGTCGGCGGGCCGCGAGGGCACGGCCGTGCAGATGGGCGGCGCGCTCGCCGATCGCGTCACGCACCTGTTCGGGCTCGATCGCGAGCATCGGCGCGTGCTGCTGATGGGCGGCATCGCGGCCGGGTTCTCGTCGGTATTCGGCACGCCGCTCGCGGGCGCCGTGTTCGGGCTCGAGGTGCTCGCGATCGGCCGCGTGCGGTACGACGCGCTGCTGACCTGCGTCGCGTCGGCGATCGTCGCGGACATCGTGTGCCGCGCGTGGGGCGTGCATCACACCGTTTATGCGATTCCGTTCGTGCCGGCCGTGTCGGCCTCGGGGTTGATCGCGACGGTCGTCGCGGGTGTCGCGTTCGGCGTCGTCGGCCGGCTGTTCGCGTTCGCGACGCATGCGCTGAGCGCATGGTTTCGCCGCGTCGTGCGCTACGCGCCGCTGCAGCCGGTGCTCGGCGGCGCGCTGGTGGCGGTGGCCGCCACCGTGCTGAAGGTGCCGCAGTATCTCGGGCTCGGGATCCCGACGATCGAGGCCGCGTTTCACGGGCCGCTGCCGGCTTACGATTTCGCGGGCAAGTTCGCGTTTACCGTCGTCACGCTCGCGTCGGGATTCAAGGGCGGCGAAGTGACGCCGCTGTTCTATATCGGCGCGACGCTCGGCAACGCGCTCGGCCAGGTTCTCGCGCTGCCGGTGCCGGTGCTCGCGGGGCTCGGCTTCGTCGCGGTGTTCGCGGGCGCGGCCAACACGCCGGTCGCGTCGACGATCATGGCGATCGAACTGTTCGGCGCGGATATCGGCGTCTATGCGATCGTCGCCTGCGTGGTCGCCTATCTGTTTTCCGGACACGCGGGGATTTATCGATCGCAGCGGGTGGCGGTGGGGAAGGGGGCGCGGGTGGAGGCGGACTGACGGCGCGGGCGGGGCGGCCGACCGCCGTGTGTCGACGGAAACGGACACCCGGTGATCGCGCCGATCACCGGGAACGGGGGGCGTCCGTCACGCCTTCGGCAGTTTCGCGACGTTGCGCGCGAGCAGTTCCTCGATGTCGATGCCTTTCTCCGCGAGCAAGGTCGTCACGACACCGGTCAGTTCCCCGAGCGTTTCCTTGACCGACTCTCGGATCGTATCCACGACGACCTGGGTGCTGCGCTCGATCTCGATATTGACCTTGTCGTTGACGCCTTTGGCGTCGAAGGTGGTCGCGCGTCGCGTTTCGGGAATCAGCCAGACTTCGAACCAGCCTTCGTCGCGATTGACGTCCGATACGGTGAGGCTGCAGCCGTTGATGGCGATATAGCCCTTCGCGAACACATAGCGTTTGAAATCGGCCGGCACGCCGATGCGGATCATCCGGTTGTGTTCGGACGACGCGATATGCAGGATGGTCCCCATGAAGTCGACGTGACCGGACAGCGGATGCCCGCCGATTTCCGCGCCGTCCTTTGCGGCCCGTTCCACGTTGACCCGGGCGCCGGTCGTCAGGTCGGCCAGCGTGGTGATTCTCAGGCTCGGCAACATCACGTCGAAGTCGATCAGCAGCGGCGAGTGGATGGTCGTCACCGTCAGGCAGACGCCGTCGACCGAGACGCTCGCGCCGATCTCGATGTCGGTGGTGAACCGCTCGGGGAATTCGATGCTGAACGTTCTCAGTTCGCCGTGATCCTTGATGGTCTTGATGACGCCAACACCCTGAACAATGCCTGTAAACATGATCCGCCTTTGGTCGCAAATTGCCTGGCCGGTATGATAAGTGATCGCGGCGGGTGGCGTCGGGGCCGGAAGCGCGGCGGCAGTGCACCGCACGTCCGGCCGCAACCGGGTTGCCATCAAGCCTCCGCCGGCTGCCCCCGCGGGCCGGCATCGCCGTTGACCGCGCGCGGCGGCGAATCGATCAGGCCCTTCGCCAGCTCCAGCGCCTGCCGCTCGAACAACCGGCGATAAATCCCGCCGTCGATGCGGATCAGCGCGTCGTGGTTGCCTTCCTCGATCACCTTGCCGCGATCGAGCACGAGCAGGCGGTCGAGCGAGCGCACCGTCGACAGCCGGTGCGCGACGACGAGCGTCGTGCGGCCGACCATCAGCCGCTCCATCGCCTGCTGGATCAGCACCTCGCTTTCGCTGTCGAGGCTCGACGTCGCTTCGTCGAGGATCAGGATCGGTGCATCCGCGAGGAACGCGCGCGCGATCGCGACGCGCTGGCGTTCGCCGCCGGACAGCTTGATCCCGCGCTCGCCGACGAGCGTGTCATAGCCGTCCGGCAGCGCGGCGATGAAGTCGTGCGCGCTGGCGAGACGCGCGGCGCGCTCGATCTCCGCACGGCTCGCGTCGGGGCGCGCATACGCGATGTTCTCCGCCAGCGTGCGGTGGAACAGCACGGGCTCCTGCTGGACGATCGCGATCTGGCTGCGCAGCGAGTCCTGCCGCACCTGCGCGATATCCTGGCCGTCGATCGTGATGCGGCCGCCCGACACATCGTACAGACGCTGGATCAGCTTGATGAACGTCGTCTTGCCCGACCCGGAATGGCCGACGAGGCCGACCCGCTCGCCGGGCGCGATGCGCATCGAGAAGTCGTCGTACAGCGGCACGGGATGGTTGCCGTAACGGAACGTCACGTGCTCGAAGCGGATCTCGCCTTGCCCGATCCGGATCGCCGGCGCGCCGGGACGATCGTCGATGCCGAGCGGCTGGCGCTCGAGCGCGACGAGCTCTTCCATGTCGTTGACCGAGCGCTGCAGGTTGCGGATGTGCATGCCGACGTCGCGCAGGTAGCCCTGAAGCATGAAGAACATCGTCAGCGAGAACGCGATGTCGCCGACGCTCGCTTCGTCGTTCGCCCACAGCCGCAGCGCCACGCCGATCATCGCCGCCTGCATCGCGACGAGCATCGCACCCTGCAGCCCGCCGTTGAGCGTGCCGCGTACCCACGTGCGGCGCGTGCGCTGGCGCCACTTGCCGATCACGCGCGCGAGCCGCGCTTCCTCGCGCGTTTCCGCGCCGAACGCCTTGACGACCGCGTTGCAGCTCACCGCGTCCGCGAGTGCACCGCCCATGCGCGTGTCCCACATGTTGCCGAGCCGCGCGGCCGGCGCGACGATGCCGAGCGACACGGTGACCGTCACCGAGATGTACAGCAGCGAACCCGCGCCGACGACGAACCCCATCACCGGCCAGTGCGTGCCGAGCAGCACCGTCGCCCCGACGAGCATCGTGACCGACGGCAGCAGTGCGATCAGCACGGTGTCGTTCAACAGGTCGAGCGCCCAGATTCCGCGCGTGATCTTGCGCACGGTCGACCCCGCGAAGCTGTTCGCGTGCCAGTCGGTCGAGAAACGCTGCACGCGATGGAATGACGCGGCGGCGATCTCGCTCATCATCTTCAGCGTAAGCGTAATGATGTTCAGATAGACGCCCTGCCGCAGCAGCGTCGCGCCGATGCCGAGCGCGGCGAGCGTGCCGAACGCGACGACGGCCGAATGCCACGCGGCGGCGCGGTCGGTCAGGCCGATCGACAGCGCATCGACGAGGCGGCCGGCGAACAGCGGCGTGAGCACGTCGGCAAGCGCGCCGAGCAGCGCCAAGGTCGTGATCGTCGCGATGCGTACCGGCTGCTTGCGCCAGTAGCGGAACGTGAAGCCGAAGACGGCCTGGAATGCCCGGCCGCCCTGATGGGTGGTTTTTCTGGTCATGTATCGTTGCCCGGCGCATCGCGCGACGGGACTTTCCGGTTCGGAGAACGTCGAAAACGCAACAGTCCGGCCGCGCGGACGACGCGGGCGAAACGAAACGGACTGTCGGAAAATGCGCGGGCCGTCGAGTTAGCGGAGCACTCGGGAGCCGGCGCGGACGACGGGCTGGATCAGCCGCGCCGTGGGACCACGTTCGGGAAGGCTGCTGGCATTCGGAACATCTGCACCTCCCTGAAGTGAACGGTTGAAAGGACGCCGAAAAGACGTGAAGGGATTTTATCAGCAGTGCCGGAGTCGCTGCAACGTCTGACGAATGCCGCGTTGCAGCGTCGATACGGTTAGTATTCGGGGTTTCGGCCCTTTTTGGTGCGGATTCCGCGGTGCGGTGCCGCACGGGTCGGCGGGCCGCATCGATTACACTTTGCCGTTGCGCGTCGGCCGCTGCGGCCCCGCGGATTCACCCCGATACATTCCTGAGGAAACGATGAGCGACGTTCAGCAAGGCATCCTGGCTCCGATCGACACGGCGGCCCGATACCTCACTTTCACGATTTCGAACAACGGTAACGTGGCAGCGGCGCTGAGAGCTTTGCGCGAGCTCGTCGACGGGCGCGACACGGTCGTGGGCTTCGGACAGGCGCTGGCCGCACACCTCGGGCGTCCGGTCCCGGGCCTCACCGAATATCCGGCGTTCGCGGTGAACGACCGCACGCTGCCGATCACGCCGGCCGACGTCTGGGTCTGGCTGCGCGGTGACGATCGCGGCGAGCTCGTGCTGCGTGCGCGGACGATCGAACGGGCGCTTGCGCCGGCGTTCGCGCTGCAGGACGCGGTCGACGGGTTCCGCTATTCGAACGATCGCGACCTGTCGGGTTATGAGGACGGCACCGAGAACCCGAGCGGCGACGACGCGCTGGCCGCGGCGATCGTCACGGGGCAGGGCGCGGGTCTCGACGGTTCGAGCTTCGTCGCGGTTCAGCAATGGCTGCACGACTTCGACCAGATGGAGCGCATTGCGTCCGGCGACATGGATCACATCATCGGTCGCCGCCGCTCGGACAACGAGGAACTCGACGATGCGCCCGAGTTCGCGCACGTGAAGCGCACCGCGCAGGAGAGCTTCGAGCCGGAGGCGTTCATGCTGCGCCGTTCGTCGCCGTGGTCCGACGCGCGCCGCGCGGGGCTCTACTTCGTCGCGTTCGGCCGTTCGTTCCGCGCGTTCGACGTGCAGATGCGCCGGATGAGCGGCGCGGACGACGGCATCGTCGACGGCCTGTTCCGTTTCACGCGACCGCTGACGGGCGCGTATTTCTGGTGCCCGCCGGTGAAGGACGGCAAGCTGGACCTGTCCGCGCTCGGACTGTAAACGCCGGACGACATCCGCAAACGGGCGGGCCGCGCATCGTGCGCGGCCCGCCCGTTTTACTTGCTGCGTATCGATCGTGTGCGGCGCGGTGCGTCGTCCCGTCAGTTCAGCGTCGTTTCGATGCGCGTGCCGCGCTTGATGAACAGCGTCACCGGCGTCTTCTCGCAGATTTCCGCGAGCCGCTGGCGCTGCGCATCGTCGAGCGGGCCGTCGAGCGTCACGACGCGGCGCACGTATTGCTGCCCTTCGCGATCGGCGTGCAGTTCGGTGCGCACGTCGATGCGCACGGCCGGCCACGTCTTGCGCTGCATGTACATGCGCAGCGTCGCGGCCGTGCATTGCGCGAGGCCGGCCAGCACGAACTCGAACGGCGCCGGCCCGAGGCCCTGTCCGCCTTCGCGCGGCGCTTCGTCGCCGGTCAGCGCGTGCGTGCCGGCCTGCAGCTGGACGACGTAGTCGGGTGCGTCGGCGGCGAGGGTGGCGGCAGCATGGATGAGCGGCATGGCAAGAACTCCGGCAAGCGGGGAAAGAGGCGGCCGCGACGATGCGGCGTACGAGCCGCCAGCATACCGTCTCGCGGAAAATCGTGGGCGCTGCGCGCGTCGGCGGGGCTCGCCAGGATCAGCCGGCGACGCCGGCACTCCGGCGCACGAGCATGGCGACGCGTTCGCGCACCCACTGGTGCGCGCGGTCGGTTTCGCGCGACTCGTGCCAGTACGCGAGCAGCGGAAACGGCTTGAGCCGCAGCGGCAGCGGCTGCACGGCGATCGGCAGCATCGCCGCCATGCGCAGCGCATACGTGCGCGGCAGCGTCAGCAGCAGGTCGCCCGTCGCGGCGATCTGGCAGGCGGCGAAGTAATGCTGGCAAACGAGCTGGATGTGACGGAGGCGCCCGTCGTTGCCGAGCAGCACGTCGAGCGATTGCTGTTCGCCGAGCGACGACACCGCGACATGCCCTGCGGCGAAATAGTCGCCGCGCCGCAGCGGACCGCCGGTCAACGGATGATCGTGCCGCATCGCGACGACGAGCGAATCGTCGAGCAGGTGTTCGGTCGCGATGCGCGGACCGGTCTGCACGCGTCGATCGACGACCAGATCGAGATTGCCTGACGCGAGTTTGCGTTCGATGTCGTGCACCGCGATGCGGCGGCTCACGAATCGCAGGCCCGGCGCTTCGTCGGCGAACGCGGCGACGATCTGCGGCAGCGCGATCGATTCGAGCACGTCGCGAATGCCGACCGCGATGCTCAGGTCGAGCGTCGCCGGGTCGAATGCCGACGGGGCGCGCACGGCGCGTTGCAGGCCGGCGAGGTGAAGCTGCACGTCCGCGATGATCGTGCGCGTGCGCTCGGTCGGCACGACGCGGTTGCCCTGGCGGACGAACAGCGGGTCGTCGAAATGCGCGCGCAGACGGTTGAGCGCATGCGTGACTGCCGGCTGCGTCAGGTGCAGCGCACGGGCGGCCGCGCCGATGCCGCCGTGCACGTAGACGGCATCGAGCACGCGGAACAGGTTCAGGTCGAGACGATGATCGGCGGGCACGGACGAAGTCGGCGTGGTGGACGGTGGAGCGATTCTACGGGATGCGCGAACAACGGAACGCGGGTGCGTGCATCAGAGCGACGATCGATGCCGTTCGATGCGTGTCGATGACGATCGAGCCGATACGTGCGTGCGCGCATCCGATGCGCGACGCGAATCATGCGCACGATGCGAGCCTGCCCATCGGCATGCGCATTTCCGCGCGGCCGCACCAGTGGTCGGCGATAGCCTGTTGAAATCCGCCATCATACTGTCCCGGTCTGCCATTTCATGCCAAAGACACGACCCGTTCGGCTAAGATGCCGTCGCTTCATATTTCGAAATAGCCGTCGCTGTCGCACGAGTTCAAACCAAATATAAGCCTGACAGTTCGACGGTATTACAAGAAGTCGAAAAAGTCCGGGGGCTTGGCAGTGGAAGCAGCAGATCAGAGGTGGGTCGTAATCTATTTGAGTACGGGGTTTTCCTTGGCGCAGGCCGCGCGCCTTGGCGAGGCCTTCAACCTGGCGAATCGCCTGCACGCGTTCAGTGCGGATTACGAGTTGAAGTACGTATCGGAAAGCGGGGGGTTGCTGCAGTCGTCGTCGGGCGTGCAGATCGCCGCCGATCCGCTCGGCGATGAGCACGGCCCTCGTGCACTCGCGTTCATTCATCTTCATGGCGACCGCGCGTCGATCAACTGGAACGATGCATTGCGGCGTCGCCTGAGCGACATCCGCCGGCATGCGCGATGGATCGTCGATGCGATGGACCTGTCGACGCTCGCGGCGTCGCAGCGGCAGACGGATGCCGGTCACGCGCGAACCGGTCGCGCGCGCGGCGCGGCGGCCACGATCGAACTGCAGGCAGGCGAGGCTGACGTGTTCGCGGCCGTGCTCGACATGTTCCGCGCCGATCTCGGCGACAGCGCCGCGCAGGAGATCGCCAGCAACCTGATGCGGCCGGTCGAGCAGCGCTACGCGCAGTCGATGTGGGCGTTTCGCGAGCTGAGCGCGAGCCCGTCGATCCGGATGTCGGCGCAACGGCTGCGCGCGCAGAGCGCGAACCGCATTTCGATCGCCGAAGTCGCCCAGACGGCCGCGATGAGCGAGCGCAATTTCCTGCGGCGCTTCAAGAAGGAAATCGGCGTGACGCCGACCGAGTTCGTGCAGCACGTGCGGCTCGAGCGCGCATGCCACATGCTGATCCACACGACGCTGCCGGCCGACAAGGTCGCGCGGCGCACGGGCTTCGGCAGCGGCGAGCGTCTGGCGAAGCTGTTTCGCCAGCGCCTGCAGGTGTCGCCGACCGAATTTCGCGTCGCCGAGCGCGAGCGTATCCTGACGAACGGCGCCGGCGCGGCCGATCCGCAACTCGTGCCGCGGCCCGCGAAATCCGGCGGCGAGCGGGCGAGCCGGGGCGCGCGTGTCGATGCGCGGGAGAAAACGGGGCGGATGACCGTAAAATCACCGTGTCGCGATCACGATCCCCGGTTTCCATGCCCTTGCTCCCCACTACCGCCACCGCCCCCTTCTGCCCGTCGGAAGTAAAGGGCAGCATCACGATCGACGCCGGCGCGTCGCGCTGGATGAAGCTCAAGCGCTTCTTCGGCCCGGGCCTGCTGGTCGCGATCGGCTACATGGATCCCGGCAACTGGGCCACCGACATTCAGGCCGGCTCGCAATTCGGCTATTCGCTGCTGTGGGTCGTGGCGTTCTCGAGCCTCGCCGCGATCTTTCTGCAGATGCTCGCCGCGCGGCTCGGCCTCGTCGCGGGCAAGGATCTCGCGCAGGCCAGCTACGACCGCTATGGCCGCTTCGGCCGCATCGTGCAGTGGGTGACCGCCGAGGTGTCGATCATCGCGTGCGACATCGCCGAAGTGCTCGGCTGCGCGCTCGCGTTCAAGCTGCTGCTCGGCGTGCCGCTCGCGTGGGGAATCGTGCTCACGGCGCTCGACACGGTGATCGTCCTCGGGCTGCAGGGCAAGGGCGTCCGGCAGATCGAGGCGATCGTGCTCGGGCTGATCGCGACGATGGCGTTCTGCTTCGTCGCGCAGGTCGCGATCACGCCTCCCGACTGGCATGCGGTCGCGGCGGGGCTCGTGCCGGGCGATCCGGGCCATGACCGCAAGGACGCGATCGTGCTCGCGCTCGGCATCGTCGGCGCGACGATCATGCCGCACAACCTGTATCTGCATTCGTCGGTCGTGCAGACGCGTCATGTCGTCGGCGGCGCGCGCGGCCTGATCCGCGACACGCTCGCGCTGGTGCGGATCGACACCTGCGTGTCGCTGTTCGTCGCGATGCTCGTCAATGCGGCGATCCTGGTCGTCGCGGGTGCGGCGTTTCATGCGACCGGCCAGCACGACGTGACCGACATCGAACAGGCGTACCGGCTGATCACGCCGATCGCGGGCGGCGCGGCCGCGCTGCTGTTCGGCATCGCGCTGCTCGCGTCGGGGCAAAGCTCGACGCTGACCGGCACGATCGCCGGCCAGGTGATCATGGACGGCTTCCTGCACACGAAAATCCCGTGCTACCAGCGCCGGCTGATCACGCGCGGGCTCGCGCTGATGCCCGCGCTGATCGGCGTGCTGTGGCTCGGCGAGAACTCGGTCGGGCAACTGCTCGTCTGGAGCCAGGTGCTGTTGAGCCTGCAGTTGCCGTTCGCGATGTGGCCGCTGATCCGCTCGGTGAGCGATCGCGACACGATGGGCGAGCATGCGATCGGCCGCAGGATGCAGGTCGCCGCGTGGACGCTGTTCGCCGTCATCACCGGCACGAACCTGCTGCTGATTACGGGTGTCGCGGGTTGATACAGCCTGTCACAGGCTGAAACAGGCGCGTGGCGCGCGTGCGTTAAACTGCGCGTTTTGCCAGCCGTTCGACGTCCGTTATGTGGAGTGAAATCAGCAACATCGGCGACGCCGCGCTGACCCTGCCGGTCGCGCTGACCTGCGCGGTCTGGCTCGCCCTGTCCGACTGGCGGCTCGCGGTGCGCTGGATCGTGCTGCTCGCGGCCGGCATGAGCCTGGTCGGGGCGACCAAGATTCTCTATGCGGGCTGCGGTGTCGAAATTCCGCAGTTCGACTTCCGCGTGATCAGCGGCCATACGATGCTGTCGACGTCCGTGTGGACCGTCGCGCTGTCGATGCTGTGGCAGGCCTTCCGTGCCGGCAAGGTGCCGGGTGTGGCGGCGGGCCTCGCCGTCGGCGCGGTGACAGCCGTCGCGCGCGTGTTCGACCATTCGCACACGATTCCCGAAGTCGTCGTCGGCTGGCTGCTCGGCGCGCTGGTCGCGCTGGTGTTCCTGCGGATCTACGACCGGGCGCACAAGCGCTCGGTCTCGCCGCGCATCGCAGCCGTCTGCCTGCTCCTCGTGTCCGGCATCGCGTACGGGAATCGCGCACCGTTCCAGCAGATGATCGATACGCATTCCCCGCAGTTCTGCGCATTCATGCGCACGTCCGGCAACGGGTCCTGATGGCCGTTCTTTCCGGGGCGTCAGCACCCCCGGTGTCACGGTGTCAGGTGAGGTGGTCACCCGCGGTGGCGGCACCTCCGACTCTCATCCCGTTCTTTCCTCGTCATTGTCAAAATCCGGCGTTCTGCCTTCATTGAATCGATATTCGCGGTGATCCGGCGCGCTCGACAGGCTCGTCCCGTCGCCCGGCGATACGCAGGTCATGAACTGCGTCTATGACCGGGCATTACGAATATTCATTTCATCGATCGCCGGCAATCGCGTACGCTGGCGTTCGTTCGATCGTGGCCGCAGCGGCGGCTTGCCCGATTTGTCCGGCGCGGTCCGGCCGGCTCGCTATACTCGCGCAAACCATGCGGCGGTCGGCCGGCGCACGGCAACCGCCGTCGCTGCACCGGTCCGCCTCGACGATTCACGATAGGAGCAGGTCCCATGACAGTCGTTTCCCCGCGCCTCGCAGGCAAGTGCGCGTACATCACTGGCGCGGCCGGTGGCCTTGGCCGCGCGATCGCGCGCCGGATGGTCGAGCAGGGCGCGCGCGTGTTCCTGACCGACATCGCCGACGCGGCGGTGCTCGACGCGTTCGTGCATGAACTCAACACGGGGCACGCGGCGCCGGTCGCGTTCGCGGCCACCCAGGACGTGCGCGACGAGGCGCGCTGGCAGGCGCTGCTCGCGCAGGCGAACGAGGCGATGGGCGGGGTGTCGGTGCTCGTCAACAATGCCGGCGTCGGGTCGATCGGCGCGCCCGCGCAGATCCAGCTCGACGAGTGGCGGCGCGTGATGGCGATCAACGTCGAGAGCATCGTGCTCGGCTGCAAGCACGCGCTGCCGTACCTGGGCGCAAGCCGTCCTGCGTCGATCATCAACATCTCGTCGGTGGCCGCGTTCAAGGTCGAGCCGGATTTCACGGCGTACAACGCGTCGAAGGCCGCGGTCGCGTCGCTGACGAAGTCGGTCGCGATCGACTGCGCGCGCCGCGAGCTCGACGTGCGCTGCAACTCGATTCACCCGGCATTCATTCGCACGGGCATCGTCGAGCCGCTGTTCCAGTCGCTCGGCGAACGCGATGCGACGCGCAAGCTCGCACGCGGCATTCCACTGCGCCGGCTCGGCGATCCGGACGACGTCGCGCATGCGGCCGTCTATCTGGCATCCGACGAAAGCCGCTTCGTGACGGCCGCCGAACTCGTGATCGACGGCGGCATGTGCGCGGTCTGACGCGCATCGACGACAACAACCGGAGGAGAACATCATGTCGACACCCGTGAACCGCCAGCTGCTTCTGAAGACGCGCCCGGAAGGGCGGGTCGGCCGCGAACACTTTTCGCTCGTCGAAACACCGGTGCCGGCGCTCGCCGACGGCGAAGTGCTCGTGCGTGTGCTGTATCTGTCGATGGATCCGACCAACCGCGTATGGATGAGCGACGTGCCGCAATACCTGCCGCCCGTCGCGATCGGCGAAGTGATGCGCGCGCTCGGCATCGGGCGCGTGGTCGCGTCGCGCCATGCGGGTTTCGCGCCAGGCGATCTCGTTCAGGGGCTGGTCGGCTGGCAGGACTATGCGGTCGTGCCGGCCGACCAGGCCGCGCAGCTCGTGAAGCTGCCCGCGCAGTCGGGCCTGCCGCTGCCGACGCTGCTCGGCGCGTGCGGGATGAGCGGCCTGACCGCGTATTACGGGCTGACCGACATCGCGCCGGTGCAGCCCGGCGAGACGCTCGTCGTGTCGGCGGCGGCCGGCTCGGTCGGTTCGATCGCCGGCCAGATCGGCAAGATCCACGGCGCGCGCGTGGTGGGGATCGCGGGCGGCGCGGACAAGTGCCGCTACCTGACCGAGACGCTCGGCTTCGACGCGGCCGTCGACTACAAGGCCGACGATTTTCGTCAGCAGCTCAAGGCAGCGACGCCGGACGGCGTGCACGTGAACTTCGAGAACGTCGGCGGCGAGGTGATGCGCGCGGTGCTGTCGCGGATGGTGATCGGCGGGCGCGTGGCGCTGTGCGGCGTGATCTCGAACTACAACAGCGGCCGCGCAGCGGACGACGTCGGCGTGCTGATCTCGAAGCGGATCACGATGCGCGGCTTCCTGATCCTCGACTACCGCAAGAGCCGCGAAGCCGTGCAGACGCTCGCCGGATGGCTGCGCGACGGCCGGCTCAAGGCCGAGGAAACCGTCGCCGACGGGCTCGAGAATGCGCCCGACGTGCTGAATCGCCTGTTCGACGGCGACCATCGCGGCAAGCTCGTGCTGCGCGTCGATCCGGACGCATGAGCTGCCGCGCTCGCGCGGGTTGAGTCTGCATAGTCCGGGATCAATTTAGGACGTATCCCATATATCGTTCCGGCCGCTCTCCTTAAAGTAATTGCCAGCAAACGGCGGCGTGACATGCGCGTCACGCCGCCGTCTTTCATTTGCACGGCAAAACGGGAGGCGAAACATGCAAACGAAGACGGGGCAGGCAGCACCGGCGGCGGTGCGCGATCGAACGAAGCGGTGCATCGACGCCAGACTGCGGAGCGTCGCAGCGGGGTTCGGCATCGCATTCGCGATGTCGGGCGCGGGTGCGGCTGAGCCGGTGCACGCGAATGGCATCGTGCGATTCAGCGGTGCGCTCGTCGATCTGTACGACGTGAGATTCGACGCGCCGTCGATCGCGGCGTCAAGCAGTGCGACCGCGGCGACACTCCGGTTCGATGCGCATGGCCGGCGCCTGCCCGGCGCGCATGTGGCGCTCGTGGAACTGGATGGCCAGCCGCTTTCGCGGCCCGCGGGAGCGGAGGTTCGCGCGACATGGCGCGATGCGCGCGACGATCGAATCGTGCCGCTGGATCCGGGGCGCGCGCATCGTGTCGGCCCGTATGGCGGCGTGCTGACGGTCGCGGGGCCGGACATGGAAACGGGCGCCGTGGCGCCCGTCGTGATCAGGATTCGACATCCGTGACGCGTTGCGTCATTCGCCCTGTTCGGCTCGCGCGTAAATATCCCAGCTCGCCATGAACAGCGCGGCGACGAGCGGTCCGATCACGAAGCCGTTGATGCCGAACAGCGCCATCCCGCCGAGCGTCGAGATCAGCACGACCCAGTCAGGCATCTTCGTGTCCTTGCCGACGAGGATCGGGCGCAGCAGGTTGTCGACGAGGCCGATCACGCCAACGCAGAACGCGACGAGGATCACGCATTTCCAGATCGCGCCGATCGCGAGGAAGTAGAGCGCGGCGGGCACCCACACGAGGCTCGCGCCGATCGCCGGCAGCAGCGACAGGAACGCCATCAGCGCGCCCCACAGCACGACGCCCTCGATCCCGAGGATCCAGAAAATCAGGCCGCCGAGCGCGCCCTGCACGAGCGCGACCGCGATGTTGCCCTTCACGGTTGCGCGTACCACCGTCGTGAACTTCGCGAGCAGCAGGTTCTTGTGCTCTTCGTCGAGCGGCATCGCGCGGCGCACGCGGCGGCCGATCTCGCCGCCGTCGCGCAGCAGGAAGAACACCATGTACAGCATCACGCCGAAGCTGACGACGAACTGGAACGTGTTCTGGCCGATGCTGAGCGCCTGGGTTGCCGCGAACTGGCTGATCTGCGCGGCACCGTCGGTCAGCTTCTTCTGGATGCCGGGGATGTTGGTCAGCCCGTATTTCTGCAGCAGGTTCTGAATCGACGTCGGCAGCGCGTGGATGATGTCATGGAAGTACTGCGAATAATTCGGTTGCGCGCTCTTCAGCTCCTGGTACACGTACGCGATTTCCTGCACGAGCGTCGCCGCGACGAATACGAGCGGCAGGATCACGATCAGAATGATCAGCGACATCGTCACGAGCGCGGCGAGGTTGCGCCGCTTGCCGAAGCGCGCGGCAAGCCAGCGCTGCACCGGCTGGAACAGGATCGCGAGAATGGTGCCCCAGAAGACGGCGCCGGAGAACGGCGCGAGTATCCAGCACAGTCCGACGGTGACCGCGAACAGCAGGAAATAGAAGAATTTTTGGTGATCGTGTCCGCTTTCCATGGATGGTTCGCGCAGATTGATGCCTGGTTTGATTGAATCTCGTTGCCTCGGGCGCGATCGGCTCGCGAACGTCACGGGTTCGCGGTGAAGCGCGCGCAGGGCGGCCCGATCGGCAGTATGCCCGCAAAGGTGCCGCCATCATAGCCGCCGCGCGCGGCGCACGCGAAAACGCCGCGACCGGAGTCGCGGCGTTGCCGGGAAGCAAATCGGCCCTGGGGCCGTGTCGACACGTCAGATGTGGAGCCGGGTGATCTTGGTGCCGTTGACCGACAGGTCGCCCATCAGGCCCGCGTTGGTCAGGATAAGCACCTCGACTGGAGCGGTGGCCGTATTGGAGTCGACCGCACCGTTCGCGCCGACCTTCACGACCGCGACGGAGGCGTCGGCGCCGGCCGACCAGCCTTCGGACTTGCGGAACGAGTCGAGCGCATCCTGCGTCATGAACAGGAACACGATGGCCTTCGATTGCGCACCGGCCTGCAGGCCCACCGACAGCGACGACGTGTTGTAGTAGCCGACGGTGCTGCCGCCGACACGCAGCGCACCGTTGCCGGACTGGCCACCGACGATGAAGCCGGCCTGCAGCACGTTCGGGAACACGAGCACGCCGCGCGATTTCGCAACGAGCTCACGCGAGCCCGGCACCGTCGAATAGAGGCGCGATAGCGTCGCGTTCACGCTCGCATCGATCGACTCGCGTTTCGACGCGCTGGCCGATGCGTTGTCGGGTTTGTCGGGCGTGGTGGTGCAACCGGCAAGGGCGAGACTGCCGAGCATGACGGCGGCGGCGGCTTTCAGGGCGAGAGACTTCTGCATGGCGTTTCTCCTTCGTTGTCGGGTTGAGAACGGATGGGCGGCCAGCCCCGTTCAACGGCGGGCAAGCAGCAGGCCCGCGACGAACGCGAGGCCCGCGACGACGCCCGCCGTCTGCCATGGGTTGTCGTGCACGGCTTGCGACACGCGCTCGGCCGAATCGCGCAGCCGGGCGGCCGCTGAGCCCGACGCGTAGTCGAGCGTGCTGCGCGCTTCGTCGAGCCGTGACTGCACGCGCTTGCGCAGCGCGGCGATATCGCCGTCGCCGTCGTTCTTCAGCAGGTCTTCCAGTTCATCGACCAGCCCGCGCAGATCGTCCGATACGTCCGCATGCAGATCGCGGGCGGCCGAGCGCGCCGAGCGTCCCACGCGCCGGCCGGTACGACGGATATCGGACAGGCCGCGGTCCAGCTTGTGTTCGATCGAGTCAGTGAGCGCCATGATGTTTATCCTCCTTCGATTTGATTTGCTGGCCGGATTTGCAGGCCAATTTGAAGATAAGACCAATCCCAGCAACCAATGTGATTCACATCAGCCAATTGAGTTTCGAGACAAATTTTCAATTCGTCGGCAAGTTTCCCGGGAAGCCCCGCGCGACGGGGCGGGGCGGTGGTTGAAAAAATTTCGCGCATCGGGCAAAACGGCGTGGCGAGCCGTTGCGCGACATGAAAGTCCGGTAAATATGGCGTCGCGCGATGCGTCAGGTAAATAGTGCCGTTGCATCTGCCAGACCCATGCAATTGCACTAGTCGTCCATTTCTTCGTGGAGCAGGGTTTGTGCCCGCGACGGCTCAGGCGGCACTGTCGTCCAGCGCCAGGTCGATGACGACTGGATTCGAGCGCGCGCAGCGGAGACGACGAGCGAGGCGGCAAGCATGAGCGGCGGCAGGCGTGACAAGGCGCGCTCCACGAGAAGAAAATTCGAGGGTTCGTGCAAGCATTCTGACGGCAACATCGCGTGTTGTGATCGAATTGGCCATCAGGCCAGTGCCGAACGGCCAACGACGACGGCAGGGCCGGCCAAGGCTGCTACGCTGCGCATCTGACACGTCGTTCCGGCCTGCGATCCGAACGCTTGCGCGCACGGCCCCCACAGGAGAATTCCATGTCCTACATGCTGTTGATTGTCGAACCGACCGGCCAGCGCGCCGAACGCACGCTCGAAGACGGGCAGGCGCTGTACGCGCGAATGGTCGATTTCGCGGAGACGCTGAAAGCGCGCGGCGTGCTGCGCGGCGTCGAGTCGCTGGAGCGCTCCGAACGCGCGACGCGCGTGCAGGTGCGCGAAGGCGAGACGCGCCTCGTCGACGGCCCGTTTGCCGAGGCGAAGGAAATGGTCGGCGGCTTCTTCATCGTCGACGTCGACACGCGCGACGAAGCGATCGAGATTGCGCGCCAGTGTCCGGCCGCGCAATGGTGCACGGTCGAAGTGCGCGCGGTCGGCCCGTGCTTCCTGTGACAGCTGCGTCTCGGTATTTACCCTGATTCGTCGCGCGGCACGTCGATCCGGCGGTCTGCCGCCCGTCGTCCGGATAAGGCGCCGATGAGCGGACGCCCTTTTCACCGATGACAAGGAGTGAGCGATGCGATTCATGATCATGATCCGGGCGAACGCCGTCAGCGAATCCGATGCGTTGCCGGACAACCGGCTGGTCGAGGCGATGACGGTCTACCACGAGGAACTGGCCAGGGCCGGCGTGCTGCTCGATGCGAACGGCTTGCGGCCGAGCGCGCGCGGCTGGCGCGTGCGGTACACCGGCGGCAAGGGCACGGTAGTCGACGGCCCGTTCGCGGAGACGAAGGAATTGATTGCCGGCTACACGTTGATCCAGGTGCGCTCGCGCGACGAGGCGCTCGAATGGACGCGCCGGTTTCCCGCGCCGTTCGGTGCCGAAATGGACTGCGAGATCGAGGTGCGGCCGTTGTTCGAGCTCGACGACCTCACACCGAGCGACGCGGTCGAGCGGTTTCGCGATCTCCACGTCGGCCGCACCCACGCCTGATTCTGCGCGAATCCAATCTCACCGGAGCATCCGTCATGCACAAGATGGTTTTCATCAACTTGCCCGTGGCCGACCTGCCGCGCTCGAAGACGTTCTACCAGGCACTCGGCTTCGAGGTCGTGCCGGCCTATACCAACGAACAGGCCGCCTGCATCAAGATCAGCGACACGATTTTCGCGATGCTGCTCGTGCGGCCGTTTTTCCAGACCTTCACCGGCAAGACCATCGTCGATCCGGCGACGCAGGTGCAGGTGCTGTCGTGCCTGTCGTGCGACAGCCGCGCCGAGGTCGACGCGATCGTCGCGAAGGCGCTCGCGGCCGGCGGGTCCGCGCCGCAAGCGCCGCGCGAGTATCCGAACATGTACGGCCACGGATTCGACGATCCGGACGGTCACGCATGGGAGCTGATGGCCATGCCGCTGGATGCGTCCGCCCAGGGGCAGGCGTCGTGATGCGTGAGGCGACTCACCGTGCGATCGAAGCGGTCTGGCGGATCGAGGCGCCGAAGATCATTGCCCGCGCCGCGCGCGTGGTGCGCGACGTCGGCGTGGCCGAGGAGCTCGCGCAGGACACGCTCGTCGCGGCGCTCGAGCACTGGCCCCTCGACGGTGTGCCCGACAACCCGGCCGCGTGGCTGATGACGGCCGTGAAGCGGCGCGCGCTCGACCGGGTCCGGCAGGAGTCGCTGCATGCGGCGAAGCGGGACCAGCTCGGGCATGAAATGGACGTGCTCGAAGCGCATGTCGTCCCCGACATCGCGGACGCACTCGCCGATGCGAGCGCCGACGATATCGGCGACGACCTGCTGCGGCTGATCTTCACGTCGTGCCATCCGGTGCTGTCGACCGATGCGCGCGTTGCGCTGACGTTGCGGCTGCTCGGCGGGTTGACCACGAGCGAGATCGCGCGCGCGTTCCTGTCGCCCGAGCCGACGATCGCGCAGCGCATCGTGCGCGCGAAGCGCACGCTCGCGGCGGCGCGCGTGCCGTTCGAGGTACCGGCCGCCGATGCGCGGCCCGCGCGGCTCGCGTCGGTGCTCGAAGTGATCTACCTGGTGTTCAACGAAGGCCATGCGGCGACCGCGGGCGACGACTGGACGCGCCCGGCGCTGTGCGACGAGGCGCTGCGTCTCGGCCGCGTCCTGGCGGGGCTCGTGCCGGATGAAAGCGAAGTGCTCGGGCTCGTCGCGCTGATGGAACTGCAGGCGTCGCGCATGCACGCGCGGACCGATGCGCAGGGGCGGCCCGTGCTGCTGCTCGACCAGGACCGCAGCCGCTGGGATCCGCTGCTGATCCGGCGCGGCCTCGCCGCGCTCGAGCGGGCGACGAAGCTCGGGGGCATGCGTGGCCCGTACGCGCTGCAGGCCGCGCTGGCGGCGTGCCATGCGCGCGCGCGGCACGCATCGGAAACAGACTGGGCGCAAATCGTCGCGCTCTACGACGCGCTTGCGGAAGTCGCGCCGTCGCCGGTCGTCGAGCTGAACCGCGCGGTGGCGGTGGGGATGGCGTTCGGGCCCGCCGCGGCACTGGAAATCGTCGACGTGCTGCGCGACGATCCGGCGCTCGCCCGCTATCACTGGCTGCCGAGCGTGCGCGGCGACCTGCTCGCGAAGCTCGGCCGCGCCGACGAAGCGAAGGTCGAGTTCCGTCGTGCGGCGGAATTGACCCGGAACGAACGCGAAAGGGAATTGCTGCTGAAGCGTGCGACGGATGCGTGACGCATGACGAGCGACGCCGGTGCGAGTGCACCGGGCGTCGCGCCGGAAGCCCGGAAGCCGAATCTCGAGCGAAACGCCGACCCACCCGGCGACGCGCCCATCAACTTGTCCCTTATTCCCGCCCTCCGCTATCGCGCGGATTGAAAAAGCCTATTGGGGGATGCGAACGCCAGCGCCTAGATTAAAAGGCACGAAGCGTGCGCGTCCGGCATACGCTTCGTGCCCCACATACATCATCGGCCAGGCTTCGCACGCGGCCGCGCCGGCTCGAACGGAGGCACACATGGCTCAACTCAAGGGCAGCAAGACCGAAGAGAATCTGAAGGCCGCATTCGCGGGCGAATCGCAAGCGAACCGGCGCTATCTGTATTTCGCTTCGAAGGCCGACGTCGAAGGCCAGAACGACGTCGCCGCGCTGTTCCGCTCGACTGCCGAAGGCGAAACGGGCCACGCGCACGGCCACCTCGAATACCTGGAGGCAGTCGGCGATCCGGCGACGGGGCTGCCGTTCGGCTCGTCGCGGCTAAACCTCGAATCGGCGATCGCCGGCGAGACGCACGAATACACCGACATGTATCCGGGCATGGCGAAGACGGCGCGCGACGAAGGCTTCGACGAAATCGCGAACTGGTTCGAGACGCTCGCGAAGGCAGAACGCAGCCACGCCAACCGCTATACGAAGGCGCTCGACGCACTCGTCGACTGACGCGGGTCCGGCAGCAAGGCAGCACGGCCCGGCCGGACATCCTGCGGCCGGCCGTGCGTCGATCGCTGCCCGCATCACGCGGGCGGCGAGTCCGCGCGCATGCGCGCCACGCTGGAGCGCCCCATGCCACACAAGGAAGGCAGTCTCGAAGCCCCGACGCGGCATCCGCTCGACTGGCAGTCCGAAGCGTTCTACGACCAGGCCGCGATCGATGCGGAAATGACGCGCGTGTTCGACATCTGCGCCGGGTGCCGGCGCTGCGTGTCGTTGTGCGGCGCGTTTCCCACGCTGTTCGATCTCGTCGACGAAACGCCGATGGGCGACATCGAGGAAGTGCCGAAGGACGCGTTCGGCAAGGTCGTCGACCAGTGCTACCTGTGCGACCTCTGCTACATGACGAAATGCCCGTACGTGCCGCCGCACGCATGGAACGTCGACTTCCCGCACCTGATGCTGCGCGGCAAGGCAGCGCGCTACAAGCGCGGAGAGGCGCCGCTGCGCGACAAGGTGCTGTCGAACACCGACGCGCTCGGGCATTTCGCGGGCATTCCGATCGTCACGCAGACGGTGAACGCGGTGAATCGCACGCCGCCCGCGCGTCACGCGCTCGAAGCGGCGCTCGGCGTCGATCGCAACGCATGGCTGCCGGAGTTCGCACCGCGCAAGTTTCGGCGTGCCGCGAAGCGCTCGGACGGCCCGCCGGTACGTGACGGCGAACGCACGCCCGGCAAGGTCGCGATCTACGCGACGTGCTACGTGAACTTCAACGAGCCGGGTATCGGCCACGACCTGCTGGCGATCCTCGCGCACAACGAGATCCCGTACGAGCTCGTCACGCGCGAAGCGTGCTGCGGGATGCCGCTCCTCGAGCAGGGCAACCTTGAGGGCGTCGCCGCGAAGAAGGCCGTGAACATTCCGGTGCTGGAGCGTTATGCGCGCGAAGGCTATGCGCTGATCGGCGCCATCCCGAGCTGCGTGCTGATGTACAAGAGCGAACTGCCGCTGATGTTTCCCGGCGACGACGCCGTGCGCGCGGTGGCCGATGCATTCTGGGATCCGTTCGAATACGTGATCGCGCGGCATCGCGACGGTTTGCTGAAGACCGACTTCAAGCAGGGCCTCGGCACCGTGTCGTATCACGTGCCGTGCCACGCGCGTGTGCAGAACATCGGCCGCAAGACGGCCGACACGCTGTCGCTCGTGCCCGATACGCGCGTGAACGTCGTCGAGCGCTGCTCGGGGCATGCGGGCACGTTCGGCGTGAAAAAGGCCTTCCATGCGGACGCGATGCGGATCGGTGCGCCGGTGTTCAAGGCGATGGCCGAGCCGAAGCCGGATGTCGTGTCGTCGGACTGCGCGCTCGCCGGGCATCACATCGTGCAGGGCATCGACGAGAAAGGGTTGCCCGCCGCGCCGCTCGCGCATCCGCTGACGCTGCTGCGCCGCGCGTACGGTATCTGAACCGGCCGCTCCACGAAGACATTCGACGCTATCCAAGGACACGCCATGACGCTGACCCGCGACTCGCTGCTGACGCTCGAAGCGTACGCGAAGATCCGCAAGACCGAACACGCGCGGCTCGTCGCGTACAAGCGCCGCCGCGCGGTGGCGCTGGGCAACCATCTGCGTTTGCTGTTCGAGGACGAGACCACGATCCGCTACCAGATCCAGGAAATGCTGCACATCGAGAAGATCTTCGACGAGGCCGGCATCGAAGGTGAACTGGAAGCCTATCTGCCGCTCGTACCCGACGGCACCAACCTGAAGGCAACGCTGCAGATCGAATACGAGCACGAGGCCGAACGGCGGGCGGCGCTCGCGCGGCTGATCGGCGTCGAGGATCGCGTGTACCTGCGGGTCGACGGGCACCCTGACGTCTATGCGATCGCCGACGAGGATCTGGACCGCGACAACGCGGAGAAGACCTCGGCCGTGCATTTCGTGCGCTTCGAACTGGGCGAGCCGATGCGCGCGGCGCTCAAGGGCGGCGCGACGCTGTCGATCGGCTGCGATCACCCGGCCTATACGGTGCCGCCGCAACGGGTGGACGCGGACGTTGCCGCGTCGCTGGCCGGCGATCTGCGCTGATGCGTGCGGCCGGGTGCCGCTTTCCGTATCGCGCGGATTCCCCCATCGTTCCGACCCGGAACGCGGCGCCCGATCGTTGCGCCCGCCACTGTCGGCTGTCTGCTACGCCGAGGATGTAACAGACCCGTCGACGCTTGCATGCCGGGAGACGATGTGCATCGACCCGCGACCGCTTTCACTACTCGCAGAGAAACAATAAAAAGATTGTGCACGGGGAAAATTCAGTTCAATCGAGTTTGAACGATTTACCGATCCGTGAATATCTTGTTACGATTTTTTCCCTGATTTACCGATTTTCGGCGGCAATTCCCGGAATTGTTTCAGGCAAGGGTCGGAACAAGTCGGGCGGCCTGCCGGACGGGCCGCATCCGCACCCCGCAGAGCCCCGCCAGACGGGGCTTTCCAGCGCCCCGCATAACGATCGCGTAAAAAAATTCAAGCGTAAATGGATTGCGCATCCATGGCAGGTTGTTTCAGTGCGTAACATTAAGTCATTGTCATATTGAGATAAACCCTGAGGATGGTATGCTTCGTGCACAAAAATTCCCACATTGGAGTGAGACCGTAGTTTGTGCGCCATTGCCGTGAATGGCGGCACCGTGAAAGTGCGGTGTCGCACCGGCATGCACAACGACCGGATAACCATAATGTGCAACCGGGCCGCCCCGTGACGCGATGCGTGACGACGGCGCCGACAATCGCAGCCCCGGCCTGGCTGCGTGGAGAAATCGACTATGTTCTTCGATGAGCTTAACGATGAAGAGTGGTTTCGACTTTCAACGCTGATCGCCGATGAACCCATTCGGCTGAACCGTCGAGGCCGTCCGCGAGCCGAACCGCGCGTTGTCGCCAACGCGGTTCTCTGGATCCTGACGACCGGTGAAGCGTGGTCCAAACTGCCCGGGCGCTATCCGTCCGGGCCGACGTGCCGTCGCCGCTACGAGGAGTGGCTCGCGAACGGCACGCTGCTGCAGATGATCGACGTGCTCACCCAGTTCAGCGGGCGCACGTTCGCGTACGTGCCGCCGCCGCCGGTGCCGGTCGCGCCGGCATGCCGCGCGGAGCCCGTGCCCGACAACGACCGTCTGCGCGGCGTGTTCTGGCAGAACCCCGAGTCGTGGCAACTGCCGGTCGCTCAGGCAAACGTTTGGGATGGCGAGGGCGCGACGCTGACCGCGATGCCGAACGCCGCCGACGACGCGTCGCGCGGTGCATCGTTCGCGGTGCCGGGCGCGCAGCCCGCGGGGCTGCGTCACGGGCGTCCGTCCGCCGCGAGCTTCGCCGCGGCCGAGCCGCAAGTCGACGAATACCGTGGCTATACGATCTGCGGCAGCGCGCAACCGGTGCAGAACCTGATGTACCGCGCGTGGGCCGAGATCACTCAGGACGACCGGCGCGTCGAGCGCTCGGGCCTGATCGGCCCGCGCTTCACCGATGCGGAGGAAGCGGAGCAGTACGCGCTCGACTGGGCGCGTCAGTGGATCGATCGCCACGGGGCGAGCGACGAACCGGTGCGTGCGCCGCAAAGCGAGGTGCTGGCCGGCCTGTCCGAGCTGGCACGTGCCGAGTCGGACATCAAGCGCTTCATCGCCGAGCGTCGTGCGGGCGCGTTGTCCGAGAGCCGCAACGATCCCGTGCAGGCGGACCGCCGCGAATACGCGTATCGCGTAGGTTGATCGTCGTCCGAACGAAAACGCGCGGGTCGTCGTCCGTCACGACGCCCGCGCGTTTTTTTGTCTTCGGCATGCCCGTGATGCCGGGTGCACCGTCGAGACGGCGCGCCCGGCAGGCGTGGCATCACTGGCGACCGTAGGTATCGTCGAAGCGGACGATGTCGTCCTCGCCGAGATACGCGCCCGACTGCACTTCGATCAGCTCGAGGGGCATCTTGCCCGGGTTCTCGAGACGGTGCGACACGCCGAGCGGGATGTACGTCGATTCGTTTTCCGACAGCAGGAAGGTTTCGTCGCCGCGCGTGATGCGCGCGGTGCCGCGCACGACTATCCAGTGTTCGGCGCGGTGATGGTGCATCTGCAGCGACAGTCGTGCGCCCGGCTTCACGACGATGCGTTTCACCTGGAAGCGCTCGCCCATGTCGACCGAGTCGTAATGCCCCCACGGGCGATGGACCTTGCGATGATCGGTCGCTTCCGCGCCGCGTTCGGCCTTGATGCGCCCGACGATCTTCTTCACGTCCTGCACGCAGGATTTGTCGGCGACGAGCACGGCGTCCGGCGTTTCGACGACGACGAGATTGCGCGTGCCGACACACGCGATGAGCCGGCTTTCCGAATGCGCGAAAGTCGATTCGGCGTTTTCGAACAGCACGTGGCCGCGGCCGACGTTCTCGGCTTCGTCCTTCGGCAGGATCTGCCAGATCGCGTCCCACGAACCGACGTCCGACCAACCCGCGTCGAGCGGCACGACGACGCCTTCGCACAGCTGCGGCAGGTTCACGAGCCGCTCCATCACCGCGTAGTCGATCGAGTTCGACGGCGACGCGGCGAACGCGTCGCGGTCGACGCGGAAGAAGTCGCCGTCGTCCTTGCCGCCTGCGACGGCCTGCTCGCAGGCTGCGAGGATCTCCGGTTCGAGCTGGCGGATCGCGTTCAGCCACACCGACGCGCGCACGATGAAGATCCCGCTGTTCCACCAGTATTCGCCGGACGCGACGTACTGCTGCGCGAGTTCGAGATGCGGCTTCTCGACGAAGCGGTCGAGACGGCGCACGTCGAGGTTGCCGGTAGCGGCGTCGCCGAGCGGCGCGCCGACGCGGATGTAGCCGTAGCCCGTTTCGGCACGGCCCGGCACGATGCCCATCGTCGCGATCTTGCCCTGGGCCGCGCAGTGCACGCCGGCCGCGACGGCCGCATGAAAGCGCGGCTGGTCTGCCACCGCGTGGTCGGCCGGCATCACGGTCATCACGGCATCGCCGCCGCCGGCGACGATTCGCAGCGCGGCGAGCGTCAGCGCGGGCGCGGTGTCGCGGCCGAGCGGCTCGAGCATGATCGATGCACGCTTGCCGGTCAGGCGCAGTTGCTCGGCAGTCGTGAAGCGGTGATCCTCACCGCACACGATCAGCACGTCGTCGTTCAGCGGATGACCGGTCGCGAGGCCGTCGAGCCTCAGCGCGGTGGATTGCAGCAGCGAATGATCGCCGAGCAGGCCGATCAGCTGTTTCGGATAGTGTTCGCGCGACATCGGCCACAGACGCGTGCCCGAACCGCCTGCAAGGATCACCGGCTGCACCGCGACCCGCGTCGCGGCGTCGGTTGCGGCGGAAGAAGAAGGGCGCGTATCGGCTGCCACGGCCGGAGCATTCATGATGACACTCTCCTCGATTGAAGTCAGTGCCTGTTTGTAGCATGAAGTAAATCGACAATAAAACCGGGGCGATTTGCGCGATATTCGACGCGCACGTATCAGGAAAATTTTTCTTCGATGGCACGCGATGCAAATAAAAAAATAAAAAATAATTCGACGAATCGGGCTGGAGCCCCGTCCTGAAAAGGGTTCGTGGGAACCGTAAAGTTCTCGAAAAAATCCCGATTCACGATCGATTCGGGAAAACGTGCCGATTTAATTCGGAAATGTCGCGGCAAGAATTTCCGATTATTTTTCGAAATACTTGAGCGCTTGAGGAGCGATTTTCTTGTCGCTTCAATAGCGTCATGCAACGTTTGAATCGAAGGTGCGGCACGGGCTGCACGAGGAGCTGTTCGGCAAACGCCTGTTCAAAGAGGAAGCAGACATGTTGAGCGTGCTGGCGAGAGTCATCGATATTGCGATGGTCGTGTTGGGGGCGTTGATCGCCGCCGCGCTGCACGGCGGCAGCATCTGGCTCAACGACCTGCAGCGCACGACGGTGCTGTTCGACTGCCTGCTGGTCGTCGTGTTCTTTCCGGCCATCGGCATTTACCAGTCGTGGCGCGGCAAGCGTCTCGTCGGTCTGGTGGGGCGCGTCGCGTTCGCGTGGCTGGTGGTCGAGCTCGCGGGCATCCTGATGAGTTTCAGCTTCCACCAGTCGGGCGACCTGTCGCGACTGTGGCTCGGTTACTGGGCGGTGGTGACGATGGCGCTGCTCGCCGGCTCCAAGGCTTGCGTGCACGTCGTGCTCCGGCAACTGCGCCGCGGCGGCTACAACCTGAAGGCAGTGGCGATCGTCGGCGGCACGCCGGCGGCGCGGCGGCTGATCGCACAGATGCGGGCGCGTCCGGAAGCGGGCTTCAACCCGGTGTGCGTGTACGACGAAAGCGAAGTACCGGGCGAAGTCGCGCTCGACGACGTGCGTATCGAGCGGCAGTTCGAATCGCTGGTGTGGCTGGTGCGCAGCCGCGCGATCAGCGAGCTGTGGCTCACGCTGCCGATCACGGAGGAGCGCCGGATTCATCAGATCGTGACGGTGTTCCGCCACGACTTCGTGAACATCCGTTTCATTCCGGACGTGCGCACGCTGTCGTTCTTCAACCAGGAAGTGGTCGAGGTGCTCGGCGTGCCGGCGATCAACCTCGCGGCGTCGCCGATCACCGACGTGCGGATCCTGCCGAAGTTCGTGTTCGACCGGCTGTTCGCACTGGCGGCGCTTACCGCGCTCGCGCCGGTGATGCTGCTGATCGCATGTCTGATCAAGCTCACGTCGCGCGGGCCGGTGTTCTTCCGCCAGAAGCGCAAGGGCATCGATGGCCACGAGTTCGAGATCTACAAGTTCCGCTCGATGAAGGTGCATCAGGAAGTCGCGGGGCAGGTCACGCAGGCCACCAAGAACGACACGCGTGTGACGCCGGTCGGCCGCTTCCTGCGCCGCACGAGCCTCGACGAACTGCCGCAGTTCATCAACGTGCTGAAGGGCGAGATGTCGGTCGTCGGTCCGCGTCCGCATGCGCTCGCGCACGACGACATCTACAAGGATCTGGTGAAGGGCTACATGTTCCGCTACCGGATCAAACCGGGCATCACCGGCTGGGCGCAGATCAACGGCTTTCGCGGCGAGACCGACCAGATCGAGAAGATGATGGGACGCGTGAAGCTCGATCTGTACTACATGCAGAACTGGTCGTTCTGGCTCGACATCAAGATCGTCGTGCTGACGCTCTGGAAAGGCTTCACCGGCAGCAACGCTTACTGACGCGGTTTCGTCCCGCGCAGACACTCCGGTTTCACGAATTTCGAATCATTGGTCACGAGGTCCGACACATCATGAATCTGACTATCATCGGCAGCGGTTACGTAGGTCTTGTCACCGGCGCCTGTCTCGCCGACATCGGGCACGACGTGTTCTGTCTCGACGTCGATCAGGCAAAGATCGACGTCCTGAACAACGGCGGCGTGCCGATCCACGAGCCGGGCCTCAAGGAAGTCATCGCGCGCAACCGCGCGGCCGGCCGCCTGCGCTTCTCGACCGACATCGAGGCCGCGGTCGCGCACGGCGACGTGCAGTTCATCGCGGTCGGCACGCCGCCCGACGAGGACGGCTCGGCCGACCTGCAGTACGTGCTCGCGGCGGCGCGCAACATCGGCCGCTACATGAAGGGCTTCAAGGTGATCGTCGACAAGTCGACGGTGCCGGTCGGCACGGCCGAGCGCGTGCGCGCGGCGGTGGCCGAGGAACTTTCGAAGCGCGGCGGCGACGCCCCGATGTTCTCCGTCGTGTCGAATCCGGAATTCCTGAAGGAAGGCGCGGCGGTCGACGATTTCACGCGGCCGGACCGCATCGTGATCGGCTGCGACGACGACGTGCCGGGCGAGCGCGCGCGCGAACTGATGAAGAAGCTCTACGCGCCGTTCAACCGCAACCACGAACGCACGCTGTACATGGACGTGCGCTCGGCCGAATTCACGAAATACGCGGCGAACGCGATGCTCGCGACGCGCATCTCGTTCATGAACGAACTGGCGAACCTGGCCGACCGCTTCGGCGCGGACATCGAGGCCGTGCGCCGCGGGATCGGTTCCGATCCGCGCATCGGCTATCACTTCCTGTATGCGGGTTGCGGCTACGGCGGCTCGTGCTTCCCGAAGGACGTCGAGGCGCTGATCCGCACGGCCGACGAGCACGGCCAGTCGCTGCAGATCCTGAAGGCCGTGTCGTCGGTCAACGCGACGCAAAAGCGCGTGCTTGCCGACAAGATCGTCGCGCGCTTCGGCGAGGACCTGACTGGCCGCACGTTCGCCATCTGGGGGCTCGCGTTCAAGCCGAACACCGACGACATGCGCGAGGCACCGAGCCGCGAGCTGATCGCCGAGCTGCTGTCGCGCGGCGCGCGCATCGCGGCGTACGACCCGGTCGCGCAGCAGGAAGCGCGCCGCGTGCTCGCGCTCGATCTCGCGGATCACCCGAGCTGGCTCGAGCGTCTCACGTTCGTCGACGACGAGGCGCAGGCCGCGCGCGATGCCGACGCGCTCGTGATCGTCACCGAATGGAAGGCGTTCAAGAGCCCGGATTTCGTCGCGCTCGGCCGTCAATGGAAATCGCCGGTGATCTTCGACGGCCGCAACCTGTACGAGCCGGAGACGATGAGCGAGCAGGGCATCGAATACCACCCGATCGGCCGCCCCGGCTCGCGTCAGGCCGTCGCCGCCCGCGTGCCGGGCGCCGCGCGCGCGAACGCGTGACCCGCGCGTCGCCGTTACCCGTAACCCGAATCGAGACGCCATGTTCCGGAACATCCTGATCGTCTGTCATGCGAACGTCTGCCGCAGCCCGGCGGCGGAACTGCTGTTCAAGTCGCACGCGGCGTCGCGCGGCGGCCCGCGCGTGACGTTCCACTCCGCCGGCGTGCGTGCGAACGACGGCGACGGCATCGATCCGGTGATGCGGCAACTGCTCGCCGAGCGCGGCGTCGATGCGACGACGCACCGGTCGCGGCGGCTGTCGCGCCGGATCGTGCGCGACGCCGACCTGATTCTCGTCAGCGAGCGCGAACAGATCAAGGCCGTCGAATCGGTCGATCCGTTCGCGCGCGGCAAGGTTCACCTGCTGGGCAAGTGGGAGGACGCCGAGATCGCGGATCCGCATGGCGGCCCCGAGGCCGACTATCGCGAGAGCTACTCATTGATCGAACGTCTGGTTCAAGGATGGCTGCAAAAACTATGCTGAAACGTCCCATGCGCCCGCTGGCGCTCGCCGTCGCGATGACGACCTTCCTGTCGGCCTGCGCGACTGCGCCCGGCAACTATCTCGACTCGTCGAACCTGAAGGACGAAGGCCGGCAAGGTCAGGCCGAAACCTATCCGGTTCATTACATCGACGCGAAGCTGGTGATGGATCAGCTGCAGAAGCAGCAGGTCGAACACCCGCTGCCGCCGGGCCGTTACACCGATCCGTCGCAGTACGTTTACCGCATCGGCCCGCAGGACATTCTCGGCGTCACCGTGTGGGACCACCCCGAGCTGACGACGCCGCAGGGCCAGTCGTTCTCGAGCGGCGGCAACACGACGCAGACGATCGCGGGCGCGCTGCAGCAGCCGTATTCGTCGTCGCTGCCGGGCCAGGCCGATCCGTACGGCCAGACCGTGGCCGCCGACGGCACGATCTTCTTCCCGTTCGTCGGCCGCATCCACGTGGCGGGCAAGACGATCGCGCAGACGCGCGACGAGTTGGCCACGCGCCTTGCGCGCTACGTGAAGAATCCGCAGCTCGATGTGCGCGTGCTGTCGTTCCGCAGCCAGAAGGTACAGGTGACGGGCGAGGTGAAGACGCCCGGCCCGCTCGCGATGAGCGACGTGCCGCTGACGCTCGTCGACGCGATCTCGCGCTCGGGCGGCTCGACCGCCGAGGCCGACCTGCAGCGCGTGCGCCTGACGCGCGACGGCAAGCTCTACACGCTCGACGCGAACGGCGTGCTCGACCGCGGCGAAGTGAAGCAGAACGTGATGCTGCAGCAGGGCGACATCGTCAACGTGCCGGACCGCAGCGACAGCCGCGTGTTCATCATGGGCGAGGTCAAGACGCCGGTCACGGTGCCGATGCTCAAGGGCAGGCTGACCATCGCCGACGCGCTGACGGCTGGCGGCGGCATCCTCGACACCGATGCGAACCCGCGCAAGATCTACGTGATGCGCGGGATGCGTGACAACCCGACGAAGCCGGAAGTGTTCCGTCTCGACATGACGCAGCCGGATGCGCTGATGCTGTCGAGCCGCTTCCCGCTCCAGCCGCTCGACGTCGTCTACGTCAGCACGGCCGGCTCGGTGCAGTTCAACCGTGTGCTGCAGCAGGTGCTGCCGACGATCCAGACGATCTTCTACATGCGGCAAATCACGCGCTGATAGCCCGCCGGGGCGGCGCCTGCCCCCCGGCACCACTCAAGCGGGAACGAATGGTGAACACGCAAGCAAAACACGCCTACGCGGATCTGACCGCGAAAACCGAGGAAGAGGACGTCGTCCTCGGCCAGCTGCTCCAGGTGCTGATGGACGACATCTGGCTGCTGCTCGGCATCGCGGTGACCGTCATCGCGCTCGCCGGCCTCTACTGCTACATCGCGAAACCGGTGTACCAGGCCGACGTGCACGTGCGGGTCGAGAGCAACGACAACACGTCGCAGGCGCTCACGCAGACGCAGACGGGTGCGACGATCAACAGCGGCCCGCAGCAAGCGCAGACCGACGCGGAAATCGAGATCATCAAGAGCCGCGGCGTCGTCACGCCGGTCGTCGAGCAGTTCAAGCTGAACTTCTCGGTCGTGCCGAAGACGATTCCGCTGCTCGGCAGCCTGTCCGCACGCGTCGCGACGCCCGGCGTGCCGTCGCGCGCCTGGTTCGGCCTGCGGTCGTACGCATGGGGCGGCGAAGTCGCCGACATCGACACGATCAACGTCGTGCCCGCGCTCGAAGGCAAGAAGCTGACGCTGACGGCCGGTCTGAACGGCACCTACACGCTCGTCGACGCGAACGGCAGCCGCCTGCTGTCGGGCCGTGTCGGCGAATCGGAGCAGGGCGGCGGCGTGACGCTGCTGGTGCAGAAGCTGGTCGCGCGTCCGGGCACGCAATTCACGGTGGTCCGCTACAACGATCTCGATGCGATCACCGGCTTCCAGTCGGGCATCCAGGTGTCCGAGCAGGGCAAGCAGACGGGCGTCGTGCAGATTTCGCTCGAAGGCAAGGACCCGGACCAGACCGCCGCGATCGCGAACGCGCTCGCGCAGTCGTACCTGAACCAGCACGTGATCGCGAAGCAGGCCGAAGCGACCAAGATGCTCGACTTCCTGAAGGGCGAGGAGCCGCGCCTGAAGTCCGATCTCGAGCGGGCGGAAGCCGCGCTGACGCAGTATCAGCGCACGTCCGGTTCGATCAACGCGAGCGACGAGGCGAAGGTCTATCTCGAAGGCAGCGTGCAGTACGAGCAGCAGATCGCGGCCCAGCGCCTGCAGCTCGCATCGCTCGCGCAGCGCTTCACCGATTCGCACCCGATGGTGATCGCCGCGAAGCAGCAGCTCGCGGAACTGCAGGGCGAGAAGGACAAGTTCAGCAACCGCTTCCGCAGCCTGCCGGCGACCGAAGTGAAGGCCGTCCAGCTCCAGCGCGACGCGAAGGTCGCCGAGGACATCTACGTGCTGCTGCTGAACCGCGTGCAGGAGCTGTCGGTGCAGAAGGCCGGCACGGGCGGCAACATCCACCTCGTCGATTCCGCGCTGCGCCCGGGCGATCCGGTCAAGCCGAAGAAGGTGCTGATCCTGTCGGCCGCGGTATTCCTCGGGCTGATCCTCGGTACCGGCATCGTGTTCCTGCGCCGCAACCTGTTCCAGGGCATCGAGGATCCGGATCGCGTCGAGCGCACGTTCAACCTGCCGCTTTACGGACTGGTGCCGCAAAGCACCGAGCAGGTGAAGCTCGACGCCATGGCCGAGAAGGGCGGCGGCCGCGCGCGGCCGATCCTCGCGAGCCTGCGTCCGAAGGACCTGAGCGTCGAAAGCATGCGCAGCCTGCGCACCGCGATGCAGTTCGCGATGATGGATGCGAAGAGCCGCGTGATCGTGCTGACCGGCCCGACGCCGGGCATCGGCAAGAGCTTCCTGACGGTCAACCTCGCGGTGCTGCTCGCGCATTCGGGAAAGCGCGTGCTGCTGATCGACGCCGACATGCGTCGCGGCATGCTCGACCGCTACTTCGGCCTCACCGCGCAGCCGGGCCTGTCCGAATTGCTGAGCGATCAGTCGCCGCTCGAGGAGGCGATCCGCGAGACGCCGGTGCAGGGCCTGTCGTTCATCTCGGCCGGCACGCGCCCGCCGAACCCGTCGGAGCTGCTGATGTCGACGCGCCTGCCGCAATACCTCGAAGGGCTCGGCAAGCGCTACGACGTCGTGCTGATCGACTCGCCGCCGGTGCTGGCGGTGACCGACGCGACCATCATCGGCCGCATGGCCGGCGCGACCTTCCTGGTGCTGCGCTCGGGCATGCATACCGAAGGCGAGATCGCCGACGCGATCAAGCGCCTGCGTACCGCGGGCGTCGATCTGGAAGGCGGGATCTTCAACGGCGTGCCGCCGAAGGCGCGCGGCTACGGCCGCGGCTATGCGGCCGTCCACGAATACCTGAGCGCCTGACGGCATTGCACGAAACCGGGCCGGCGTGCGCAGCGCCGGCCCGGCCGACTGGAGAACCCTCGATGAAAATTTCCGTGCTCGTTCCGACCTACAGGCGTCCCGCCGACCTCGCGCGCTGCCTGCTGGCGCTGCAGCGCCAGCAGCGGCTGCCCGACGAGGTGATCGTCGTCGCGCGCCCGGAGGACGATGCCACGCACGAGCGCCTCGCCGATCCATCGGTCGGCGGCATGCTGCCGCTGCGGATCGTGCCGGTGGACGTGCCGGGGCAGGTCGCCGCGCTGAACAAGGGGCTCGACTCGGCGAGCGGCGACATCGTCGCGATCACCGACGACGACGCGGCGCCGCGCGCCGACTGGCTCGCGCGCGTCGAAGCCGTGTTCCTGGCCGACCCGCGCGTCGGTGCGGTCGGCGGCCGCGACTGGGTGCACGAGAAGGGCCGCGTGCTCGACGAGTCGCGCGAGCTCGTCGGCCAGCTCACGCTGTCCGGCAAGATCGTCGGCAACCATCATCTGGGCGTCGGCGGCGCGCGCGAAGTCGACATGCTCAAGGGCGCGAACATGAGCTACCGCCGCGCCGCGATCGAACGTCTGCGCTTCGACACGCGGCTGCGCGGCGCCGGCGCGCAGGTGCACAACGACATGGGTTTCAGCATGCAGGTGCAGCGTGACGGCTGGAAGCTCGTCTACGACCCGGCGATCGCGGTCGATCATTTTCCGGCCGAGCGTTTCGACGACGACCGGCGCGATGCGGCATCGCTGAATGCGATCAGCAACGGCGCGTACAACCTGCACCTGATCCTGCGCGAGCATCTGCCGCCGGTGCGGCGCGAAATCGCTTGGTGGTGGTGGACGCTGATCGGCACGCGCGTCTATCCGGGCTTCGCGCACGTGCTGCTGTCGCTGCATACCGCGCGGCGCGACCGTGTGCGCGAGCACTGGCGCGCGGTGCGCCGCGGCGCACGCGATGCGCGCCGCGCCGACCTTGCCCCCCATCGTGCGGCGATGCCGCCGGTGACGTCTTGAACGGGCTGCGCGCACGACGCGCGGCCATCCCCGGAGGGCTTGCATGAATTCCACGAAGGTTCACGTCCACCTGTTCTACGGCGCCGATCCGCGTACTTACCGGAAAGGCGAGAACATCGGCTGCCTGTACGGCTATCACCACGCGGAATCCGACGAATTCCGGCTGACCTATTCGCAGGACCGGCGCGAGAACCGCGTCGCGAGCCTCGTGCGCCGTGCGCTCAAGGCGGCGCTTGGCTTCGACGTCGTGCATGCGTGGCGCAATCGCGCGGCGTTGTTGGGCACCGACGTGATCTGGACGCACACCGAGCAGGAGCATCTCGCCGCCGCGCTGATCCTGAAGCTCGCCGGCGCACAAGGCAAGCGCCCGCTGCTGCTCGCGCAGAGCGTGTGGCTGTTCGACAAGTGGAACACGTTCGGCGGCCCGCGCCGCTGGCTGTACCGCAAGCTGCTCGCGCGCGCCGACGCGCTGACGACGCTCGCCCGCGACAACGCCGAGCTGTGCCGCCGCTTTCTCGGGCGCGAGGCCGAGTTCGTCTACTACGGGCTGAACACGCAGGACTTCCCGCTCACCGAGCCGCAGCAGTGGCAACCGAACCGGCCGCTGCGGATCGCCGCGATCGGCAACGACCGCGATCGCGACTGGCGCACGTTCCTCGCCGCGTTCGGCGGCGACGAGCGCTACGACGTGCGGCTCGCGACGCGGCGCCGCGTGCCGCGCGAGTGGCATGCACCGAACGTGAAGATCGGCTCGGCGTCGGGCCTCGCGAAGCAGCACGAACTGTACGCGTGGGCCGACGTGATCGTCGTGCCGCTGCGGCCGAACTTCCACGCGTCGGGCATCACCGTGATGCTCGAGGCGGCGGCGGTCGGCAAGCCGATGATCGTGTCCGACGTCGGCGGGCTCAGCGACTACTTCCCGCACGATACGGCCGCCTACGTGCCGGCGTTCGACGCAGCGGCGATGCGCCAGGCCGCCGATCGCTTCGTGGCCGATCCGGCCGCCGCGCTCGAATGCGCGCGTGCCGCGGCCGCGTGCCTGCGCGAGCGCGACCTGACCACGCAGGCATTCGCCGAACAGCACGTGCGGATCACGCGCGACATGCTGCGCCGGCGTCGCACGCCGGCGGCGGCCGGTCTCGCGATGCCGCTCGCGGATTCGCGCCCGTCGTCGCGGTGAGAACGGATCGATGAGTACGATTGCCGCCGAACGCGCACCGTCGCGCAGCCGCAGCCGGTTGCCCGAACCGAAGCACTGGGTCGGGCAGGCGGGGCTGTGGACGTTTACCGCCGCGCTGATCGCCATTCACCAGGGCAAGGTGCTGACGCTCGCGTTTCCGGTGCTGGCCATCGCGGTCGGCATCTGGCTGTATTTCAAGAGCCCGGCGCGCTACGTCGGCTTCATGTGGTGGGTGTGGTTCCTGAGCCCCGAAGTTCGACGTCTCGCCGACTGGTCGAAGGGCGCGTTCACGCCGACGAGCCTGATCCAGGTCGCGCCGCTCGCGGTGACGATGATCGCCGGGTTCGGGCTGCTCAGGCATTACCGCGTGCTTGCGCAGCGGCGCGGGATTCCCGTGCTGCTGATGCTGTTCGGGCTGACGTATGCATATCTGGTGGGGATCGTGTCGAGCGGCGTGATGGCCGCGACCTACGACCTCGCGAACTGGGTGTACCCGGTGCTGATCGGCTTTCACATCATGGTCAACTCGCGCGACTATCCCGAGTACCGCGACGTGCTGCTGTCCACGTTCATGTGGGGCATGCTCGTGATGGGCGTGTACGGCGTCGTGCAGTACTTCGTGATGCCGCAGTGGGACGTGCTGTGGATGATCGGCTCGGACATGGGTTCGCAGGGCGAGCCGGTGCCGTACGGTGTCCGCGTCTTCAGCACGATGAACTCGTCGGGGCCGTTCGCGTTCGCGATCATGGGCGCGCTGGTGTTCGTGTTCGCCGCGCCGCAGAAGGTCCGCTGGTTCGCGGGCGCCGCCGGCTTCGTGTCGTTCGCGCTGTGTCTCGTGCGCTCGACCTGGGGCGGCTGGGTGATCGCGCTCGCGATCCAGCTCGTGCAGTCGAGCAACCGCGTGCGGATGCGGATCCTGATCAGCGGTGTCGTGCTGGTCGGGCTATGCGTGCCGCTGCTGACCGTCGGCCCGGTGGCCGACCGCCTCGGCGCGCGCCTGCAATCGATCACGAACCTGAAGGACGACCGCAGCTACGACGACCGCAACAAGTTCTACGCGACCTTCGCGCAAACGGCGTTCACCGACGTCGCCGGCGAGGGGATGGGCGCGACCGGCGCGTCCACCAAGCTGTCGAGCGACAGCGGCGAGCTCGGCAAGTACGGCAGCTTCGACAGCGGCGTGATGAACGTGCCGTTCGTGCTCGGCTGGCCCGGCACGCTGCTGTACCTGTCGGGCGTCGTGATGCTGCTCGCCCGCACCCTGCGCGCGGCATTCAAGCTGCGCAAGGACAAGTTCGTCGGCGCATGCCTGAGCCTGTGCCTGTCGGTGTTCGCGATGCTCGTGTTCACGAACTCGCTGATCGGCACGGGCGGCCTGCTGCTGTTCACGGCCATTTTTTCAATACTATCCGCGGCGCACTGGCAGAAGGCACAGCGCCTGCTGGCCGCCGCGCGTTCACGGGGAGGCGACCATTGAGAATCGCGATCGTCACGCACGTCGTGCGACATAACGACGGGCAGGGCCGCGTCAATTACGAAATCGCGCGCGCGGCGCTGGCCGAGAACTACGAGGTCACGCTGGTCGCGTCGCATGTCGCGCCCGAGCTGCTTGCCGACCCGCGCGTGCGCTGGGTGCCGGTGAAGGTCGGCGGCTTCTGGCCGTCGAATCTCGTCAAGCAGCAGGTGTTCGCGCTGAAGAGCGCGTGGTGGCTGCGCGCGCATCGCAGCGAGTACGACGTGCTGCACGTAAACGGCTTCATTTCGTGGATCAAGGCCGACGTGAATACCGCGCACTTCGTGCACGGCGGCTGGTTCAAGAGCCCGTATTACCCGTTCGGGCTGACGAAGGGGCTGTGGTCGGCCTACCAGTACGTCTACACGCGCGTGAATACGGCGCTCGAGCGCTGGGCGTACCGGCGTTCGCGCGCGATCACGGCCGTGTCGCAGAAGGTGGCCGACGAGATCGCCGGGCTCGGCATCGACAGCGGCAAGATCAGCGTGATCTACAACGGCGTCGACGGCAGCGCGTTCGCCGGCGCGCAGGCCGATCGCGCGGCGTTCAAGCTGCCGGACGATGCGTTCCTGCTGCTGTTCGTCGGCGACCTGCGCACGCCGCGCAAGAACCTCGGCACCGTGCTGAAGGCGCTGACGAAGCTGCCGGCGAACGTCCATCTCGCGGTGGCGGGCTATCTGCCCGGCAGCCCGTATCCGGACGAGGCGCGCGCGCTCGGCATCGATTCGCGCGTGCATTTCCTCGGTCTCGTGAAGAACATGCCGACGCTGATGCGCTCGGTCGACGCCTACGTGTTTCCGTCGCGCTACGAAGCGATGAGCCTGTCGCTGCTGGAAGCAATGGCGGCCGGGCTGCCGGTCGTCACCGCGCGCACCGCCGGCGGCGCCGAAATCATTACGCGCGACTGCGGGGTCGTGCTGGAGGACCCCGACGATCCGGCCGCGCTCGCGCAGGCGATCGGCTCGCTCGCGGCGTCGCGCGACACCTGTCGCGCGATGGGCGACGCGGCCCGCGAACTGATGACCCGTTTCGGCTGGGCCCACATGGGCGCCCAGTATGTCGCGCTCTACCGGCGCATCGGCCAACCCTCGCAGCCGTCCGCCTTCGAGCGGGTCGAGCATGCGGTTACGCAGGAGCAGTCGTAATGTCCCAATCTTCCCGGCCGATCAAATCGTTGCAGATTGGCATGCACTGGTTCCCCGAACGCGCGGGCGGCCTCGACCGGATGTACTACTCGCTCGTCGGCGCGCTGCCCGGTGCGGGCGTCGAGGTGCGCGGGCTCGTTGCCGGCTCGCCGAAGGTCGCCGACGACACGGGCGGTGCGATCCAGGGCTTCGGACCCGCGTCGCAGCCGCTTGCGCGCCGCATGCTCGCCGCGCGCCGCGCGTTGCGCGACGAGATCCGCAGCGAGCGTCCGGACGTGATTTCGTCGCACTTCGCGCTGTACACGTTCCCGGGCCTCGACGTGACGCGCGGGATTCCGCAGGTGTCGCATTTCCAGGGGCCGTGGGCCGACGAAAGCCAGGTCGAGGGCGCCGCGTCGCTCGGGCAGCGCGCGAAGCGCTATCTCGAACAGGCCGTCTATACGCGCTCGTCGCGCCTGATCGTGCTGTCGCAGGCCTTCGGCCAGATCCTGACGAACCGCTACGGCATCGATCCGTCGCGCGTGCGCGTGATTCCCGGCTGCGTCGATACCGCGCAGTTCGATACGCCGCTCACGCCGGCCGAGGCGCGGCACAAGCTGCAACTGCCGCAGGACCGGCCGATCGTGCTGGCCGTGCGCCGGCTCGTGCGGCGCATGGGGCTGGAAGACCTGATCGACGCGATCGGTCTCGTCAAGCACCGTCATCCGGACGTGCTGCTGCTGATCGCCGGCAAAGGCAAGATCGGCGAGGAACTGCAGCAGCGCATCGACGACGCGGGGCTGCAGGACAACGTGAAGCTGCTCGGGTTCGTGCCCGACCATCATCTCGCGGCGCTGTACCGCGCGGCGACGGTCAGCGTCGTGCCGACGGTCGCGCTCGAAGGCTTCGGGCTGATCACGGTCGAATCGCTGGCGTCCGGCACGCCGGTGCTGGTGACGCCGGTCGGCGGGCTGCCGGAGGCGGTGGCCGGGTTGTCCGACGATCTCGTGCTGCCGTCGACGGGCGCGGATGCGATCGCGGAAGGGCTCGGCGGCGCGCTGTCGGGCGCGATCACGCTGCCGGACGAGGCCGCGTGCAAGCGCTACGCGCGCGACCATTTCGACAACGCGGTGATCGCGCGACGCGTCGCCGGCGTGTACGAAGAGGCGATCCAGGCGGCGGGGTAAGCGAATGCGGCACGCCGCCGCGACGGTCGGGCCGGCGCACGCGCACGCGCACGCGTCCGGTCCGCATGCCGGCCGCTCGATCCGGGCGAGCCGGTTTTTTTTCGTTCCGTGCGAGGCAGGCCGCGGTTCGCGCTCGGTGTTCGACACTTCGACACGCGTCATGCACGCCGGAGCGTCACGGCCCATACGGCGAATGCACCCACGCTGACCGCCGCCCCGAGCCCGCAGACGCCGACCCATCCGGCGTGCGCATACATCATCGTCGACGCAATCGCGCCGAGCCCGCTGCCGACTGAATAGAACAGCATGTAGCACCCGACAAGGCGTGCATGCGCATCGGGCCGCGCGCCGAGGATCATGCTCTGGTTCACGACGTGGACGGCCTGCCCACCGACGTCGAGCAGCACGATGCCGACGACCAGCAGCGCGATCGACGTACCGGCGAACGCGAGCGGCAGCCACGAGAGCGCGAGCAGTGCGAGCGCGGTGCCGGTCGCGGCTTCACCGAGGCCGCGATCCGCGAGCCGGCCGGCGCGCGCGGCGGCTGCCGCACCCAGCGCGCCGACCAGACCGAATGCGCCGATCTGCGTATGCGACATCGCATGCGGCGGCGCGCTCAGCGGCAGCACGAGCGCGCTCCAGAAGATGCTGAACGCCGCGAACAGCAGCAGTGCGATCGCCCCGCGCACACGCAGCACGCGCTCGTCGCGCAGCAGCGTGACCATCGAACCGAGCAGCGCCGCGTAGCCGATGCGCGCGCGCGGCGCGTCCGCATCGGGCAACAGCCGCGCCAGCGCGACCAGCATCGCGATCGCGAGCGCGCCCGACACCAGATAAACCGCACGCCAGCCGGCGACATCCGTGACGACACCCGCGAGCGCACGCGCGGCGAGCAGGCCGATCACGACGCCGCCCTGCGCCGCGCCGACCACGCGGCCGCGCTCGCCGGCGCCTGCAAGCGCGGCCGAGCAGGCGATCAGCCCTTGCGTCATCGCGGTGCCGAGCAGCCCGACCGCGACCATGCCCGCCAGCAATGCGATGCGCGTCGGCGAGGCGGCCACGCCGATGCATGCCGCCGTCAGCAGCAAAAGTTGAACGGTGATCAGGCGTTTGCGGTTCAGCAGGTCGCCGAGCGGCACGACGAACAGCAGCGCGAGCGCGCAGCCGAGTTGCGTCGCGGTGATGACGCCGCCGATCGCTGCCTGCGATACGCCGAAGTCATGTGCGATCGAGTCGAGCAGCGGCTGTGCGTAGTACACGTTCGCGACGCTCGCCGCGCAGCAGACGGCGAGCAGCACGACGCGCGCCGTCGACACCCGCGAGACGGCGATCGGACGAGCGGTGCGCGACGTCGCGTTCGACGCGACCGTTCCTGAACTGGGTGATTCCATGGGGTGTCTCACGCTCACTCAAGTGGTTGCAATTTGAAACTAGTGTGAGTGTAGGAAAAGTGGTTTTAAAATGCAACCTGTGTGACGGCGGGCGATGGGCCTGCGCACGGACGGCCGGCGGCCCGCGAAGGCGCCGGCGCGACAGCGGAGAGCAATATGGCCAGGCAGAAAAGTCTCGCGGATTCGCCGTGCCCGGTGGCGCGTGCGACCGATATCGTCGGCGATCGCTGGGCATTGCTGATTGTGCGCGATGCGTTCGACGGCGTGCGCCGGTTCGGCGATTTCCGCGCGAGCCTCGGCGTCGCGAGCAACATCCTGTCGGACCGGCTCAGGATGCTGGTGGACGCTGGCGTATTCGAAGTCGTGCCCGCGTCGGACGGCAGCGCATATCAGGAGTACGCGTTGACGAAGAAGGGCGAGGGACTGTTTCCGGTGATCGTGATGTTGCGGCAGTGGGGCGAGGCAAACCTGTTCGAGCGCGGCGAGCCGCATTCGGTGCTGGTCGAGCGCAAGACGGGCCGGGCGATCCGCAAGCTCGCGCTTCGGCACGACGACGGCCGGCCGCTGAAGGCGGCGGAGACGGTCGTGCGGAAGGTGGGCGACGAGGGGGGGCGGGACGCGGGCGTGAGTGTTCGTTCGCCACGGCACGCAAGAACCAATCGTTTCCGCTTCGCGGCGTCGACGCACCGGTCACGCGCCCGATGACGGCCGACCGCACCGTTCAATCGGCTGCCGACGCCGCGCGACGCGCACCGGATGCACCGCGATGCGCATCCGGCCTGACCAGCGTGGCGAGCAGCGCGGCCGCGACCAGCAGCCCGGCCGACACGCCGGTTTCGACATGCAGGCCCTCGACGGTCTGCCACGCGGCGCCGCTGCCCGCGACCGCGCCGAACGCGGCGACGCCCATCGCGCCGCCGGTCTGTCGCGCGGTGTTCAGCACCGCAGATGCGATACCCGCGCACTCATGCTCGACCGACGCGAGCACGGCCGTCGTCATCGCCGGCACCGCGAAGCCCATGCCGGCCGGAATCAGCAGGAACGGCACGAGCAGCAGCGGCAGCGGCGTCGACGCATCGATGAAATGCAGCGCGCCGTAGCCGAGCGCGGCAACCAGCGCGCCCGCGAGCATCGGCGCGCGCGGGCCGTGACGCGCGACCGCGCGGCCGCTCGCGAGGTTCGCCAGCAGGAAGCCGCCCGTGAGCGGCAGGAACGCGAGCCCCGCCTGCCACGCCGATTCGCCGCGCACGCGCTGCAGGTACAGCGCAAGCACGAACACGGTGCCGTAGTACGTGAGGTTCACGCAGATGCCGAACAGGACAGCCGCGCTGAACGTGCGGCGGCGGAACAGCGACAGCGGCAGCATCGGCATCGCGGTGTGCGACTCGACCGCGACGAACGCGAGCCCGGCCAGCGCCGCGAGCGCGAAGCCGCCGGCGACGACCGGATGCGTGAAGCCGAGCGGTTGCCATTCGATCACGGCGGCGGTCAGCGCGGTCAGCATCGCGATCGCGATGAGCTGACCGCGCAGGTCGAGTGCCCGCACGGCGCGCACGGGCGTCGTCGGTTGCTTCGATGTAGCGCCGATGTGACGCGCGGGCACCCATGCGAGCGTGGCCGCCAGCCCCGCCGCACACAGCGGCAGGTTCACGAGAAAGATGCCGCGCCAGCCCCATGCTGAGATCAGCAGGCCGCCCACGACCGGGCCGGCCGCGATCGAGATCGAGCCCGCGGCCGTCCACCAGCCGACGGCACGGGCGCGCAGAGGCGGATCATGCCGGCACGCATCGTTGAGCAGTGCGAGCGAATTCGGCAGCATCGCCGCGGCGCCGACGCCTTGCAGCGCGCGGGCCGCGATCAGCATCGCGGGCGCGATGGCGGCGCCGCACGCAAGCGACGCGAGTGCGAACAGCACGAGGCCGACGACGTACATGCGGCGTGCGCCGAAGCGGTCGCCAAGTGCGCCGCCCGACAGCATCAGCACCGCGAACGCGAGCGTATACGCATCGACGACCCACTGCAGGCCGGCGACCGGCAGATGCAGATCGCCGGCCAGATGCGCGAGCGCGATGTTGACGATCGTTACGTCGAGTTGCGTGACGACGAAGCCGATGCTGACGGTCGCGACGATGCGGGCAAGCCCGGGCGGAAAGGCGGCGGAGCGGGTGGTCGTGTCCATGCACCCATCGTAGGACGCGACGGGCGGGCAACGTTTCAGGGAGGCGTGAAGCGTCGATACCGTCGCGATGTGGCCGGCTTGCCGGCCGCAGCGCGACAGGGGAACGGAGGCCGTGAGGCTAAGCGAGCCGTGACACGGCTTTCCGGCAGGCCGGGGCGACGTGCGTGAGGGCTCAGTGCCGCTCGCCGCGCCAGCGCCCCGGTGCGACGCCGAAGCGCTTCTTGAAAGCGTGCGTGAAGGTGCTCTGGTCGGCGAAGCCGACCATGCCGGCGATGTCGACGAGCGGATGGCGGCCGTCCGCCAGCAGCACGACGGCGGCGTCGAGCCGCAGCCGCTGCAGGTAGCGATGCGGGGTTTCGCCGAACGCGTCGACGAACAGTTGATGAAAGCGGCGCATTCCGTAACCACAGTGCGCGGCAAGATCGGCGATGCGCAGCGGTTCCGCGAGCCGCGCGCGCAGCCAGCGGTCGATGCGCGCGAAATCCAGGCCCGCCGCGGGCGCGGCGAGGCCGGCATCGTCGAGCAGCGCGTCGCACAGACGTGCGGCGGCCTGCCACTGGAAGCGATGCGCGCGCTGCGTGTCGCCGGCTGTCCCGTCGAATTGCGCGGCCGCCGCCGCGACCTGCGCGACGAGCGACGTGAGCGCCGGGTCGATCGACACGGCACGCGCGCTGTCGAACAGCCGCTGGGGCACCGCGAGCGACGCGGCGGGCAAGTCGAGCACGAGCTGGCGATTCTCGCCGAGGCCCGAGTAATCGTGGCGCGCGCCGGCCGGAATCAGCCACGCCGCGTGCCGGTCGATGCGCTGGCCGACGCCGTCCACCGCCATCACCATCGCGCCGTCGACGCCGATCACGACCTGATGAAAGTCGTGCACGTCGGATGCTTCGCACGTGTCGTAACGGCGCAGCGCGATGGCCGGAGACGGGATGCGTTCCATCGGAAGGACGTCGGCCGACGGCGTCGTCAGACGGCGAGCAGTTCGACTTCGAACACGAGCGTCGCGTTCGGGGGGATCACGCCGCCTGCGCCGCGCGGGCCGTAGCCGAGTTGCGGCGGGATCGTCAGGCGACGCACGCCGCCGACCTTCATGCCCTGCACGCCTTCGTCCCAGCCCTTGATGACCATGCCGCCGCCGAGCACGAACGCGAACGGGTCGTTGCGATCCTTGCTCGAATCGAATTTCTGACCGTCGGTCAGCCAGCCCGTGTAGTGGACGCTGACGGTCTGGCCGGCTTGCGCTTCCGCGCCGCTGCCTTCGGTCAGGTCTTCGATTTTGAGGCCCGATGCGGTCGTGGTGACAGACATGACTTCTCCTGAAAGGGGTTGGGTAAAACCGCTATTGTAGGCGAGCGGGCAGGGGGCCGCCTTACGCGACAAGCGCCCCGCGGCATGCCGATCGCGCGCCGGCCGCGGTGGTGGTCTTGCATTCCGCGTGAAACGCGAATGGAACGCGCGTTTGAATTTTTCGCGAACCGGATCGACGGGGTTGCGCCGCGCGAACGGGGCGCGCGTATGAATCGGTGCCACCCGGCTGCTCGGCGTCACGTCGGGCGGCACCGCGTGATCCCGCGAAACGCCCGTCGCGCGGGGTGTGTGTGCCGATTTCGGCGCGTGCGTGCGCCGTCTGGCTGCCGGTCGCGTACCGGCGTGCGCGTTCGAATCCCGGCGCGCCCGAATGCCGCTCGAACCTCGTTTTTTCCGCGCTGCCGACCGTGCCCTGTTTGGAAGCGCGCGTCTACCGCGCGGCTTGCGCGCGGTACCGGCCGGCGCCTATCTTTACAGTTATCGATGTCAAGATTTCGGCGTTGCGCGATGCGCTGCCCGGGCCCGCGCCGACAAGGCCGCGACGGCTGACGGGCCGCCCGAAAACCAGGAGAACGACGAACATGAAGTCAGCCGCTTCAGCCATTGCAGCCGAGGTGATGCCAGTGCGCCGCGACTTGCGCTTCGACCTGCCGGTCGAGCGCGCGAAGGACTGGCATGGGCTCGGCCCGCACGTGACCCACTTCTTCAACGCGCTGTCGCTGCTGTTTCCGGCCGGCGAACGCTTTTTCATGGATTCGGTGCGCAATTATCGCGACCGGATCGACGACCCGGTGCTCAAGCGGCAGGTGCTCGGCTTCATCGGCCAGGAGGCGATGCATACGCGCGAGCATGTCGAATACAACGAGCTGATGCAGGCCAACCGCCTGCCCGCGCGCAAGCTCGACAAGCGAGTATGGACGGTGCTCGGCTTCATGAAGCGTACGCTGCCGCATTCGGTGCAGCTCGCGCACACGGTCGCCGCCGAACACTACACGGCGATGCTCGCGGACTGGCTCCTGCGCGACCCGACGCGCCTGGACGGTTCGGTCGAAGGCTACCGGCAGATGTGGCTGTGGCATGCGCTCGAGGAAACCGAGCACAAGGCCGTGTCCTACGACGTGTGGAACGCCGTGATGAAACCGGGCCTGCGCCGCTACCTGATCCGCGTCGGCGTGTACCTGGTGACGACGCTGACGTTCTGGCCGACCGTGTTCCTGATGCACTTGACGCTGCTGTCGCGCGATCGCGACATCAGGCATCGTGTGCGCGGCATGCTGCGCATGATTGCATTCCTGTACGGGCCGCGCCGCGGGCTGTTCCCGCGCATCGCGGGTGAATGGCTGAGCTTTTTCCGGCCCGGCTTCCATCCGTGGGACCACGACAATCGCCACCACCTCGCGCGCGTCGACACGCTCGCCGCCGCCTACGGAGAACACGACGGCGCGTCGGCCGGACGCGGCCGCGCTCACGCACTCGCGCTGCTCGCATCGGGGCGCTGACGCCGCCACGCCGCGCGGCACGTGTTGCGTTCGTGCATCATCCCCACTTCTTCTGACGATTGACCGGCGTCAAGCGGAAAACGGTTGCGCGAGCGCGTGCCGGCGCGGCCGCCGGGGCCGCGCCGGCGCCTGCCGCCGGGCCGATTCCACGTGCCCGGCGCCGCGCGCCGCACCCGCGCGCCCGCACCGGCGCGGCTTCGCGCGCCCGATATCCGTACGGCCATGTTTTCGCAGCCGCCTCGCCACCGGGATATCACCCATCTAGCCGCGCATCGGCGGCACCGATATACCGTTCATGAAAGGATCCGCCCGGCGCGCGATTATTGCCCGGGGGGATTTTATTCGGACGGAAATGCGGCCAATATGTCGGTTCGATCGAGGTCCTTCGGATGCGGCGGCGAGCCGGCGCACGATACCAACGCCAAGCGGGGAACAACGATGGTTGCAAGGTCACCCGACGCAAGCGGGACGGCGGCGTCCGAGATGCCGCCCGTGTCCGTTACCGCTCCCGAGGCTGGGCGCAAGCTGTTCGTCATCATGCGTTCGCCGGACGAGCCGTTGCTGGCGCAACTGCGGGAGTTCGGCTGGGACATCTCGGTCGCGAAGACGGCCGGCGCCGCGCAGAACATGACGTCCGGCGTGAATGTCGCAGCCGGGCTCGTCGATTTCTCGGGCTTCACGTCGCGCGACTATCCCGCGCTGAAAGCGTGCCTGAGCCAGCCGGCGATCGGCTGGATTTCCGTCGCGCAGGCCGGTGTCACGATCGGCGTTGCCGTGCGCGAACTCATCCGCAGCTATTGTTTCGATTACGTGACGCTGCCGTTGCCGTACGAATGGATTTCGCACGTGCTCGGCCATGCGCGCGGGATGGCCGCGCTCGATCGCGTCGACGGCGCGGCGTACGCGGCGTCGATCGGCGAGCACGGGATGATCGGCAACTGCGAAGCGATGCAGCAGCTGTTCAGCACGATCCGCAAGGTCGCGAAGACCGACGCGAGCGTGTTCATCTCCGGCGAGTCGGGTACCGGCAAGGAGCTGACGGCGCTCGCGATCCACGAGCGCTCGGTGCGTGGCAAGGGGCCGTTCGTCGCGATCAACTGCGGCGCGATTCCGCATCACCTGCTGCAGTCGGAACTGTTCGGCTACGAGCGCGGCGCATTCACCGGGGCGAACCAGCGGCGCGCAGGCCGGATCGAATCCGCGAACGGCGGCACGCTGTTTCTCGACGAAATCGGCGACATGCCGATCGAAAGCCAGGCGAGCCTGCTGCGCTTCCTGCAGGAAGGGAAGATCGAGCGGCTCGGCGGCCAGGAGTCGATTCCGGTCGACGTGCGGATCATCTCGGCGACGCACGTGGATCTCGACGGCGCGGTCGAAGCCGGACGCTTTCGCGCGGACCTCTATCACCGGCTCTGCGTGCTGCGCATTCACGAGCCGCCGCTGCGTGCGCGCGGCAAGGACATCGACATCCTCGCGCATTACGTGCTGCAGAAATACAAGGCCGACAGCGGCCGCAAGATCAGCGGCTTCACCTCGGCCGCGCTCGACGCGATGCGCCGCTACGAGTGGCCCGGCAACGTGCGCGAGTTGATCAACCGGGTGCGCCGCGCGATCGTGATGGCCGAGAGCCGGCTGCTGACGCCGCACGACCTCGGGCTCGAGGTCCCGGGCGAAACGGAGCCCGTGACGCTCGAGCAGGCGCGTTCGCTCGCCGAGCGCACCGCGATCGAAAACGCGCTGCTGCGCAACGATCACCGGATCAACAAGGCCGCCGCCGAACTCGGCATCTCGCGCGTCACGCTTTACCGGATGATGATCGAGCACGGGCTCAACGACCACGACAACAACGGCGGAAAGGACGGCGTGCCGCCCGACGACGCCGACCATCAGCGAGTCGGCTGAACGACGGCGGGAAGCGTCCACGGCCGTCCCGTGCGCGGGCGTCCGGCGCCATGTAAAGAGCGTGAAACGTTTCGTGCCGGCGGCCACCCGGATCGACCCGGCAAACGTGCGCGGCGGCGTGCCGCCCGTGCCGGGAAAATATTCCGGATCGTCCGTGCGCCTTGTCCGGCAAGGCATCGCCGCCACACGGGCGCGCCCGCCCGCGCCCCGCATGTTTCAGTTTCGCAACGTCCTGCCTGCCCCGCCCGTTGCGGCCGCGGGCTTGTCCGATGAAAGCCTTGTGCGGCCGGCCCGGAACGAAGCTGGCCCGCTCCTTGCGGAGTTTGAGGTGCGAAAGTCGATGACGTGGCGTCCGGCCGGTCCGGCAGCGAATCATGCGAGGACCGGCAAGAACGCAGTCCACGGGGATGACCTGACGGACGGGCAGCATAGCCCTGCTCCGAACGGCATGGGCCGTCATCGACGGATCGTCGGGGCGCCGGCTGTGTCCGGTTGCCGGTACAAGCTACGGATCGAATACGGGGTAGAAAAATGACGAACGATCGCCACACGCAGCGGCCGGCAGGCCGCGATCGCAGTGATTCGACCCATCGCCGGTCGACCGCGCATCTTGCTGCCGGCCGGCATGCGTCGACAGGCCACCTCTCCGCGCCCGGTGCGAGGCGGATCCGGCTGATACCCGGTCATCCGCGCCGGGCCGGCGCTTTCTCGCTCGCCAACCCGATCCGCATGGGGATGTGCACGCGGGCACCGGTTCCCCGGCGCCCGATCTTGGCTTATTGACGACGTCGAGCGCCTGCTGTCGCCAGAGCAGGTGATCCGTTTGCAATGCGAATGACGTGCGGCGTCCGGATGCGCGATACGGACGATGAACCGGCGCGACGGCGAACGTCAGGGAGGCGTCGCCGTCCGGCGAGCAGGGGAGGGGCGGTCAGACCGCGCGCGACGGGTATCGCACCCGTCCGCGCGCGGCGCCGCTTCAGCCGCCGTAGATGTCGAAGTCGAAGTACTTCGACGCGAGCCGCTTGTACGTGCCGTCCTTGACCATGTCGAGGATCGCGCGATCGATCTTCGCCTTCAGGTCGGTGTCTTCCTTGCGCAGCCCGATGCCGGCGCCGATGCCGAGCACCTTCTCGTCGACGAGTTCGGGCCCGACGAACTGGTAGCCCGCGCCGCGCGGCGACTTCAGGAACCCGATCGCGGCCTGCACCTCGTCCTGCAGTGCGGCGTCGAGGCGGCCCGACGTCAGGTCCGCATACACGCCGTCCTGGTTCTGGTACGACACGACGTTCGCACCCTGCTTCGCCCAGTACGCCTTCGCATACGCTTCCTGCGTCGTGCCCTGTTCGACGCCGATCGACTTGCCCTTCAGCGATTCGGCTGTCGGCAGCAGCGGCGAACCCTTCTTCACGACGAGCCGCGTCGGCTGGTTGTAGATCTTCGTCGTGAAGCCGATCTGTTCCGCGCGCTGCGGCGTGATCGACATCGACGACAGCACCGCGTCGAACTTCTTCGCCTTCAGCGCCGGGATCATCCCGTCGAAATCGTTCTCGAGCCACACGCACTTCGCCTTCAGCCGTGCGCAGATCTCGTTGCCGAGGTCGATGTCGAAGCCGACGAGCTTGCCGTCGGGCGCCTTCGATTCGAACGGCGCGTAGCTGGCATCGGTGCCGAAGCGCAGCGTGGTCCAGTCCTTCGCGACGGCGGGGCCTGCCGATACCGCGAGCAGGGCGATCGAAACGGCGGCAATCAGTCTCTTCATGGTGGTTCCTTGGCGTGGTCTATCCGGTTCTGGGCGACACGGTTGCTGCGGGGGACGCTCCGCGTCCCGGTGCGCTGTCCGCACGCTCATTAACGCAGAAAATAAAATTACAGTCCAGAATGGACAAAAAATATCGATCCTTCGGACGGAATGCCGACGCCGTGGGGGGCGACCCTTGCAAAAATGCGAAAATGGACTAATCTTGTTAGTAAATTCGTTTCGAGACTAACGATCATGTCACAGCCCGCCTTCGATTCGCATTCCGCCCCGCGGCAGGCCTCGGTCGCGCGGATGTCGGCGGCCGGCCTGCGTGCGTTCTTCAACATCGCGCGCGACTGGGAGCTGACGATCGACGAACAGATCGTGCTACTCGGGTCGCCCGGCCGCTCGACGTTCTTCAAGTGGAAGGCCGCGCCTGAATCGGCCCGCCTGCCGCGCGATACGCTCGAGCGGCTATCGCTGCTGCTCGGCATCTACAAGGCGCTGCAGATCCTGCTGCCGCAGCCGGCCGCGGCCGACACCTGGGTCAAGCGGCCCAACGACGCCGCACCGTTCGGCGGCAAGCGCGCGCTCGACCGCATGCTCGCCGGCAACGTCGGCGACCTGGTTGCCGTCCGTCAATATCTCGACGCGATGCGGGGTGGCTGGGCGTGACGATGCCGATTGAAGAAGTACAACACTGGCCCACGACCGTCGTCGACTGGGCACCTGCCTATCGCGTGATTCCCACCCGTTTTCCGGCCATCAACCTGTTCGACCGCGTGGCGGCCGCCGAGGATTTCGACGCGCTCTATGCGCTCGAATCGCTGACCAACGACCGCATTCGCAACGAAGTCGGCACGCTCGACCTCGTGCCGCCGGCCGAGCGTCGCTACGGCCCGGGTTGGGGGCCGATCATGGCCGCGTTCACGCACCTGAATCCGCAGGGCAGCCGCTTTTCCGACGGCAGCTACGGCGTGTTCTACTGCGGACGGTCGCGCGATACGGCGATCGCCGAGACGCGCTATCACAGCGGGCTGTTCCTGGCCGCGACGAAGGAGGCGCCGATGCGCCAGCAGATGCGGCTGTACACGGTGTACGCGCAGGGCGACGTCGCCGACGTGCGCACGTGGCCGCAGCGCAGCCCGGGGCTGCTCGATCCGCTCGACTACAGCGCCGGGCAGGCGCTCGGTCGCACGGTGCGCAATGCGGGCGGCGCGGGGATCGTCTATCCGTCGGTGCGCGACCCGCGCGGCGAGTGTCTCGCGGCGTTCCGCACGACGTTGCTGCGCGACTGCCATCACGCGGCGTATCTCGAATACAACTGGAACGGTTCCGCGATCGATGCGGTGTTCGAACTGAACCAGGTCGGCTAGCCAGCGCGTTGGGCATGGCATGAACGCTGCCGGCCCCAAGCCCCGTCATTGGCGTGAACAGGCTTTAAGGCAGCGGCAGGTCGCCCGCATGACGTGCGCGCGCGTCGGCCTGGGTGAGCGACCACGTCTCGCCCGTGCGCGGCTCGACGATCGTCAGGCGTCCGGACGGTGCGAACGCGCCGGTGTCGATGAACCATTGCGCGCCGATGCGCTGCGGCGCGCGCACGGGCGTGTGGCCGGTGCAGGTCAGCGACAGGCCGGCCTGCCGGGCCGGGTCGGCGAGCCCCTGCACCAGGTCGCGCCCCCAGATCAGCCGCTCGCGCACGTCGGGCGAATAGCTGCCCGTGTCGAGTTCGGCGTCCGAACCGAAGAATTCCGCATGCAGCACGTTGAAGCGCGCGGGGCCGTCGCCGATCACGCGCACGAGCGGCAGCGCGTCGACGCGTGCCGCATGCGCGTGCAGCCGTTCCGGCGGAAGATCGGCGCCCCAGTCGCCGCCGATTCCGCGCCACGCGTCGGGCGACAGCTTGCCGCGCGACACGAGGCTCAGCACTTCTTCGTGATTGCCGCGCACCACGTGGCACCACGGGCGGTCGAGCAGCTCGAGCGCGGTTTCGGACGCGGGGCCGCGATCGACGAGATCGCCGACCGAGAACAGCCGGTCGCGAGCCGAGTCGAAGCCGATGTCGTGCAGCAGCGCGCGCAGCACATCCACGCAACCGTGCAGATCGCCGACGACGAAGTCGCGGCCGGCCGCGTTCGCGGGATGATGGCAGAGGACGGGAGTCATCCCGATATCTTAGGCGCTCACGCCCATCGCAACGTCATGCAGGAATGGCGATAATCGGGGCGGTACCGCCCGGCACGGCGCAGCGGGCCGTTCGCACGCCGGCTGAACCCTTTCCATCCGCTTTCGGAATCGTACGATGACGCTTTATCCGCAGGTGTTACGCAATCGGCCGCGCATGGTCGCCGCCTTCGCCGCCGGCGTGCTGTGCGCGGTGCTGCTGCCGTGGCAGTTGAGGCCGACCGCGCGCGCGCTGATCGGCTGGGATTGCACGATCTGGCTGTATCTCGTGCTGATGTGGGTGCGCATGGTCACCGCGCATCATCACCAGGTGCGCGAGATCGCGATCCGCGAGGACGAGAGCGCGACGACCGTGCTGACGGTCATCTGCATCGCGACAGTCGCGAGCGTCGCCGCGATCGCGATCGAACTCGCGACCGCGAAGAACGTGGGCTTTCGCGCCGGGCTCGGCCATTACGCGGTCACGGGCGCGACGCTGTTCGGTGCATGGTTCCTGATTCCGACGATCTTCACGTTGCACTATGCGCGGCTCTATTACGGCTCGCCGAGCGGCGATCGCGCGCTACGGTTCCCCGACCGCAACCCCGAGCCCGATTACTGGGATTTCCTGTATTTCGCGTTTACGCTCGCGGTCGCGTCGCAGACGGCCGACGTGTCGCTCGCGAACCGTTCTGCTCGGCGCGCGGTGCTCGCGCAATCCATCTTGTCGTTCTACTTCAACATGGCCGTGCTCGGGCTGTCGATCAACGTCGCGGCAGGGTTGTTGAGCTGACGCGGGTGACTTGAGCCGTTCGTACGCACTGCCACGCTCGAGCGTGCGGCGGTCGGCGGGCCGCGCGAGGATCGCTTCGAGAAAGCACGCGATTGCCGTGTGCGTGCCGCCTCGTGCCGTTTCTCGTGGTCACGCGCCGCGCCGCATCGCGATCCACGCCCCCCAGAACAGGCTCGAGAAAAAGCGCAGCGGCGCATCGAAGCCCGCATCGTGCAGCAACGCGAACACGGCTTCCTCGGCAGCCGGCGGATCGGCGCCCTGCAGGATTTTCGCCAGCTGCGCACGCACGGCGTCGGGCGTCGCGCCCTTCATCCGCCAGCGCTGTTGCCACGCGTCGAGCAGGCGAGGGTGGTCCGCATAGCGGCGATAGTTGCCCGCGATCACGAGCGGTGCGCCGGGCTTCAGGCGGCGCGCGATCGCATCCAGCAGCGCGGCCTTCGCCGCGTCGCCGGGGACGTGATGCAGCACGCCGATCAGCGTCGCGCCGTCGAAGGCCGGCGCATCGGGCAGCGCATCGACGCCGGCCTCGACGAATTGCGTGCGTGCGGCGAACCCCGCCGCTTCGACGTTGGCACGCGCGAGCGCGAGCATCGGCGCGGACGGATCGACGGCCGTGAACTGCCAGCCGGGTTCCAGGGCCGCGGGTACGCAGATTTCCTGCCCGGTGCCGCCTGCTCCCACGACGAGGAGCCGCGCCTGCGGCACACCGATCGCCGATGCGAGCATGCACGCGGCCAGCTCGTGGCACGCGTCGTAGCCGGCGAGCGCGATGCGGGATTGTTCGGCGTATTCGTGCGCGCGTGCCGGATCGAACTTCGCGGCGCTGGCGGGGAGCGACATGGCGGATTCCTCGGGTTCGGGCGCGGACGGGGTGCCCACGCGCATCGCACGGAGCGTAAGCGCGGGTCGGCCGCGCAACAAGGCGAGCGGCCATTCCGGTATGCGGACTACCCGACTCGGCGCGCCACATGCGCAACGATTGACGGGGTCGATTCGCATTAAAAAATGTGAGGAGTCGATGCATCGCGGCCGTGAAACCGGCGCATACTTTTCTTCCCCCCTGCCTGGCCGTCGCATGCCGGGCCCCGATGCGCCGCGTCGACCGCGCGGCCATGCCGCTCGGCACGCACGAGGAGCGCATGATGTCAGATTGTCCGCACGATCCGTATGCGCAGCACTACATTCACTGCCTGCCGTCCGGCGCGCAGCCCTGCGGCGCGCTCGGCACGTCGCCGCGCACGCATTTCCGCGTATGGGCACCGGGCAGCACGCATGTTCAGCTCGAACTCGATACCGGTATGGGCCCGACGCTCGTCCCGATGACGGCGGCCGGTCCGCACTGGTTCGAGGCGTTCGTCGAATGCGGTGCGGGCGCGCGTTACCGTTATCGGCTCGACGACGTCACGTCGATTCCGGATCCCGCATCGCGTTCGCAACCCGACGGGCTCAACGGCCCGAGCGAGGTCGTCGATCCGCGCGCATTCACGTGGCGCAACACGTTCTGGCGCGGACGTCCGTGGGAGGGCATTGCGCTGTACGCGATTCGTCCGCACGCGGTCGGCGGCTTCGAGGGCGTGCGCCGCCGGTTGCCTCAGCTTGCCCGTCTCGGCGTGACCGCGCTGGAGGTGCTCGCGTCGCCGCACGACAGCCTGCCATTCGCGCCGCTCGCGGCGGAGGGCGGCCCCGACGCACTGAAGGCGCTGATCGACGATGCGCACGGCTACGGTCTCGCGGTGCTGCTGGAGCTCGATTACGCGCGCTTCGGCAGCGGCACCGACGCGCTGCGTCATTACGCGGCACCATTCTTTCATACGCGCGACGATCCGCTGCAGGTGCCGCCGCTCGCGCTCGACCATCCGGAGGTTTGCGACTTCTTCTGCGACAACGCGCTGTACTGGATCGACGAATACCGTTGCGACGGCTTGCGGCTGCGCGAGGCCGACCGGATCGGCACGTCGTGGCTGCGGGAGATCGCCGATCGCGTGCGCGCGGCCGTGCCGGCCGACCGAATGATCCACCTCGTGCTCGGCAGCGAGCGTCATCCGGTGCATCTGGCCGATACGCATTTCGATGCGCAGTTGAACGGTTGCGGAGAACGTGCGCTGCATCGGCTGACGGGGCGCGACGTGTCGGTGCACGAAGGGATTTCGCCGAACCAGTCGATCCACACGCTTGCTCGCGCGCTGACCGCGGCAGGCGCGGCATTCCAGCCGGCCACGGCGGGCGACGGTCCAGGCGCCGAAGGGTTGTCGCTCACGTCGCTGGTGCTGTCCGACGGCGCATGGCGCGAAAGCGAGCATGGTGACCACGAGCAAACTCCCGACCTCGCGGCGCTTGCGCTATCGCTGCTCACGCCGCAGATCCCGCTGATCTTCGACGAAACCGCGCGCGATGTCGATCGTGCGCATTTCGTGCAGTCGGCGCTCGCGGTGCGCGCGAAGCTGATTGCGCCGCGGCTGTCCGATTGCCGGCCGCAGGACGCGCATGCGCTGAAGGCGAGCGGTGACGGGGACGCCGATGCGCTGCTTGCATCATGGCGGCTCGCCGATGACGAGACGCTGACCATCGCATTGAACCTGTCACCCGACGCGGTGCCGTTCGAGGCGCCGAGCGGGCAGGTCGTGTTCGAGACGCCGGCACGCGCACGCGACCGGGTCGATGAAGGGGAGTTGCCGCCGTATTCGCTCGTCGCATGGCTGACGGGCGACGTCAACCGGTACGCGCTGACGCACGACGTGCGCCGGATCGACGGCAGCGCACGGCACGCAATGCGTCCCGTTCCGGGCGCATGATGCCTGCGGCCGGCCGGATGCTGGCGCACCCGGCCGCACTTACCAGAAGCTGCGAATGCCCGCGACGCCGTACGCGCCGTGGCGGCGCGCTTCGTCGAGATGCGCGCGTGTCATGCCGCCGAGCGCATAGACCGGCATCGTGGCCTGCGCGGCCAACGCGGCGAATCGCGTCCAGCCGAGCGTCGGCGCCCCCGGATGGCTGAGTGTCGGCAATACGGGCGACAGCGTGACGAAATCCACGCCCGCGCGCGCGGCCAGCACGAGATCGTCGGCCCCGTGGCATGCGGCCGACATGAGGCGCGCGGCCGGCAGCGGCCGTTGCGCGACCGCGCGCAGCGCGGCGCCGTCGAGGTGCCAGCCCGCGCCGTCGAGCTGCATCACGCCCGCCACATCGATCGGCCCGTTGAGCATCAGTTGCGCGTCGGCCGCGTCGCAGCGCGCGAGCGCATCGGCGGCCAGCCGCGCGAACGCGTCTGCATCGAACGACTTCACGCGCAACTGCACGAGCGTCCCGCCGCGCGCCAGCACGGCCGACAGCCTGTCGAGGAATGCGTGGCAATCGGCGGCCGACGCGGACGCCGGCTCCGGCGTGATCACGTAGCAGCGCGGCAACGTCGGACTCATCGCGCGCGGCGAGCGGCGGCCGTCATTCGTCCGCCTCCTTCGCGATCTTCGGGTAGACGCGCACCAGCACGATGCGCGGCCCGTTCATCTTCTTCACGACGACGTCGAAGCGATCGAACGACACGCGCTGCCCTTCGGTCGGCAAATCGTTGAGCGCCTGGATTACGAGGCCGCCGACCGATTCCGCGCGCCCTTCGTCGATGTCGATGCCGAGCGCCTGCTCGAGCGACACGACGGGCAGGCTACCCTTGCCCATCAGCGTGCCGTCGTCGAGGCGGCTCCAGTCCGCATCGCCCTGGCGGAACTCGTCGTGGATCTGGCCGACCAGCGCGCCGAGCAGGTTGTCGAGCGTCAGGAAGCCGATCGGCTTCTCGCCCTTGTTGCCGACCAGCGCGAAGTGCGGCGCGCCCTTGCGGAAGCGGCGGAACAGGTCGAGTGCCGGCGTGTCGGGCTTCACGTACTGCACAGGGCGCACGTAGTCGGACAGGTCCTCGAGCGCAGCCCCGGCATGACGCGCGAGCAGCAGGTCCTTCAGGTGGATCAGCCCGCTCACCTCTTCGCGCGACGCATCCTCGAACAGCGGATAGCGGCTGAAGCGATGCCGCGCGACGATCTCCATGTTGTCGGGCAGCGGCAGGTCGCGGCGCAGGCCGATCATTTCATGGGCCGGCCGCATCAGGTCCGATACCGTCATCGACGAGAAATCGAGCGAATGCGCGAGCGTGTTCCACTCGTCGTTGGAGTACGTGCCGCGGGCCGGCTGAGCCGCGTTGCCCGCGCTGCGGCGGCTGCGCAGGATCAGCTTCAGCTCGTCGGTCGAGTAGTGCGCATCGCCGCCGTGGTCGGCCGACAGCCCCGCGAGCTTCAGCACCGCATTCGCGCTGCTGTTGAGCACCCAGATCGCCGGATACATCGCCCAGTAGAACGCGTAGAGCGGCAGCGCGACCCACAGGCCGACCTTTTCCGACTGGCGGATCGCCATCGATTTCGGGGCGAGCTCGCCAACCACGATGTGCAGGAACGAGATCAGCGAAAACGCGAACACGAGCGAGATCAGGTGGACGATGCGTTCGGACTGCACGCCGATCAGGTCGAGCAGCGGGCCGATCAGTTCCGCAAACGCCGGCTCGCCGACCCAGCCGAGGCCGAGCGACGCGAGCGTGATGCCGAGCTGGCAGGCGGACAGATAGGCGTCGAGCCGGCCGTGCACGATGGCGAGGATGCGCCCGCGCAGGCCGTGCTTGCGGGCAAGTGTCTTGACGCGCGTCGCGCGCAGTTTGACGAGGCCGAATTCGGCTGCGACGAAAAACCCGTTCAGGGCCACCAGGAACAACGCGCCGATGAGCGCGAAGATCTGTAACAAAGAATCGCTCCAGTCATGAAAGGCCCATCAGTATAGGGCCTGAAAGTGAAGTGTAATGAGTCGGGCTGCCGATCGCTTACACCTGCGCCTCGCAGGGGACGCAGAGCGAGAGGGTGGCGGCGGAGTTGTCGGCGAACGGGGTGTGGGTGAAGGTGCCGCCGTGCGCGAGGGCGACACGCTGGCACAGCGCGAGCGTCCCGGCGACGCGCTTCGCGTCGCGCGCGCGCAGCATCTCGTGGCGGGCGAACGGTTCGAATGCGTGCGGCAGCGCGGGATCGACGAGGGCGTCGGCGTTCACGTCGCAGGTGACGTGCGCGACGCACAGCGCGCCGTCGCGCGTGCATGTGAGGGTCACGCGACTACCGGCGGCGCTGGCTTCGACGGCCGTCGTCAGCATCGTCCAGAACGCCTGCGCGATGCGTTCGCGATCGGCGGTCAGCGACGGTTCGCCGTCGGGCAGCGTCGCGTCGATGGTCACCCGCCGCGCGTCGGCGAGCGCGAAGCGCACCAGCGCAAGCGTGTCGTCGAGCAGCGGGCGCAGCGCGAACGGCTGCACGGCGATCGCGAGTGTGCGCGTTGCGGCGCGCGGCGCGTCGAGCACGTCGTCGATCAGCGCGACCTGCTGGTCGATCCCTGCGCGGATGCCAGCGAGCGCGCGTTGCAGGTTCGGGTCGGCACCGGCGAGCTGGCGCTCGAGCACGTACGCCCAGCTGTGCATCGCGTTCAGCGGGCTGCGCAGGTCGTGCGATGCGGTGGACAGCGCCTGGTCGCGCAGGAACAGCGCCGCCTCGGCGGCATAGTGCGCTGCGCGTTCGCGCAGGAGGTCGGCGGCGGGATCGACGGAATTGGACGTCACGGAGCTGGCCTGTCGGAAGCGGTTGGCATGAAAAACACGCGAACCGCCATTATAGGGACCGCGCGTGTCACGCCGGCAGCGCGTCCTCGTCCTTTTTCCGGGCGTCGCCGTTCGGCAGCAGCTGGCAGGCGAGCAGGCCGGCCAGCATGAGCGCGCAGCCGACCAGCGCGCGCAGCGTCAGCGTCTCGCCGAGCGCGGCCCAGCCCGCGATGGCCGCGAACACGCCTTCCATGCTGAAGATCACGGCCGCGTGCGCGGGCGCCGCATCGCGCTGCGCGACGACCTGAAGCGTATAGCCGACGCCGACCGACAGCAGCCCGCCGTACAGCAGCGTCGGCAGCGCGCTGCGCAGCATCGCGACGCTGACCGGCTCGATCACGAGGCCGGCCGCGAGGCACAGCGCGCCGCACGCGACGAACTGCAGGAACGCGAGCACGAGCGGATCGTGCCGCTTCGCGAAATGGCCGACGGCCATCACGTGCGCGGCGATGATCACGGCGCCCGCGAGCTGGAACCAGTCGCCGTAGAGCACCGAGAAATGCTCGTCGATGCTGAGGAAGTACAGGCCGATCGCCGCGAGCAGCGCGCCGAACCACGTGCCGGCGCCGATCCGGTGGCGCGCGAACACGCCCATCAGCGGCACGATCACGACGTACAGCGAGCTGATGAAGCCCGCGTTCGCGACCCGTGTGTACTGCAGGCCGAACTGCTGCAGCGAGATCGATACGGCGAGCAGCCCGCCGAGCGCGAGGCCCGGCGCGAGCAGCGCCGGCTCGCGCCGAATCGCCGCGAGCTGCGCGCGCGAGCCCGCGTTGAACGTCAGCAGCGGGATCAACACCAGTGCGCCGAGCAGGAAGCGCAGCCCCGTGAACAGAAACGGCCCGATCACGTCGAGGCTCAGCCGTTGCGCGACGAACGCCGAGCCCCAGATCGCGGCGGCGGCGAGCATCAGCAGGTTGGCACGGAGGTGCTTGCGGGCTTCGGGCTTCATCGGAATTCTTCGGAATATTGCGAACGGCGGAACCGATCAGTTTACGCCGAGATTGCAAGACTGTCGGAAAACCTTCGGAGTGCGGCCGCCGCGCGGGCGTCGCGCACGCGCGAATACAGCACGACCTGCGAGTGCGGCAGCGGTGGCAAGCCGAATTTCGCGCCGACGTCGACCAGCGTGCGCGGGGCGACGCGCCGCGCCAGCGGACAGACCGCGAGCCCGGCTGCGGCGGCCGCCGTGACCGCTGCGACGCCGCCGCCCGTAAAGCGCTCGCGCCACGGCCGTCCGGCATGCTCGAGCGCGCGCAGCGCGGCGGCCCGCACGCCGCACGGCCCGGCCAGCACCGCGAGCGGCAGCGGCTCGCCGGCGCGCGGCGTCCAGTCGGGCGCGGCGAGCCACGCGAGCGGTTCGGTGAACAGCAGCGTGCCGTCGTCGCGCGGAGGATCCTCGCCTGGTTCGTGCCGCACGATCGCCGCGTCGAGTCGCCTTTCGTCGTATTGCACGATCAGGCTCGCCGACGTGCCCAGGTGCATTTCCAGCGACAGCCCGGGATCCTGCCGGTGCAGGCTCGTCAGCACGGCCGGCAGGTCCGGCACCGCAACGTGCTCGCTGACGCCGAGCGACAGGCGGTGCGTTCCGGCCGAAATCGCGCCGAGCGCCTGATCGTGCGCGTCGAGCAGCACGCGGGCGGCCGGCAGGAAGTTCTCGCCGTCAGCGGCCAGCTTGACGACACGCGGCGTGCGCGCGAGCAGCGGCTTGCCGAGGTGCGCTTCGAGCCGTTTCAGCTTCAGGCTGACGGCCGATTGCGTGGTGCCGAGCGCGTCGGCGGCACGCGTGAAGCTCGCGAGATCGGCGACCAGCACGAACGCGCGCACCGCATCGAGGTCGAGGACTTTCATTTCGAACGTAAATGGATGAAATATTGATTGATGACTGTTCATTATAGTCACGCGCGCCTAACCTGACGTGGCGTTTCCATTTTTCAACGTCACCGAAAGGAGCAGGATCATGCCGTTCACCCGTATCGCAGTGCGCGAAGGCAAACCGGCCGCCTACCGTGCGGCGCTCGTCGACGGCGTGCATCGCGCGCTGATGCACACGTTCAACGTGCCCGAGGACGACATCTTCATGGTCGTGACCGAGCATTCGGCCGAGAACTTTGTATTCGGCCGCCACTACCTCGACATCGAACGCAGCGGCGATCTCGTGATGATCCAGATCACGGCGAACAACACGCGCACGCTCGAGCAGAAGCAGGCGCTGTACCGGACCATCGCCGAAAACCTCGCGCGGCAGCCCGGCGTGCGGCCGCAGGACGTATTCATCAGTCTCGTCGAAGTGCTGAAGGAGGACTGGTCGTTCGGCAACGGCATCGCGCAATACGTCGTCTGATACGTCGTTTGATGCGCGACAGGCGCGACAGGGCCAGGTCGTCTCCCGCGCGATTTTGCGGCGTGTACTATGGAAGCTGCTTCACGGGCGACGCCGGCGCGGACGATGCGCCGGCGATTCTTCATGTGCAGGAGCCTCCATGTCGCGTGTGCTGGAAATCGTGTTGTGCCTGTCGCTGGAAGGTTGGCCGGTCAAGACGGGAAGCCGGGCCCGTGGCGAGCAGCGCGACTTCGGTGCCGAACTCGTCCGTGCGTGGCGGATCTGCCCGCAGGTGCGGATGCGGCGCGGCCAGGAGCGCGTGACGATCGAGCCGTGCCAGGTCGAGGAAGCCGAGACGAACCCCGGCGAGTGCTGGTGGACGTGGATCGAGTCGAACGCGCAGGGGCGGCGGGTCGTCGCGTCGCGCACGAAGGCATTCGCGCCCGGTGTCGTGGCGCGTGAGTTGTTCGATGCCGAGCATGCGGGCATCGTCGTGGCCACGCCGGTGTCGGTGCCGATCGCCGATTCGGAATCCGCGGAGGCCACGGACGAGGGCGACCGCGTGACGGCCGGCGCCGTCGACGAAGCGGCGGTTGCCGCATCGTCGGCACCGGCACCGCCGCGGCTCGTCAGCGAGCGGCGGCGCGGGCGCTGGGCGGACGACAGCGGCGTGGTGGTCGAGATGACGCTCGACGACATCACCCTGCACGGCGGCACCGAGCCGCCGCGCCGCCATGTCGAGCTGCGCCTCGCGGCACCCGACTGGGAAACCGCCGCCGCACGCATGGCCGCGCTGCGCGCGCTGTTTGCCGCCGCGCGCGAGCTCAGCGGCGCATGGCCCGCGTTCGTGCAACTGACCAGCGTGATCGATCGCGCGTGCGCGGGCGAGCCTGCCGTCGCCGGGCCGGTCAAGGCGCAACTCGTCGACCTGACCGGCATCCGCACGCAGCGGGCAGCGCTGTTCGCGCTGTCGGGTGACATCGCCGCGCAATGGCTCGGCAACGAGGGCGGTGTGCTCGACCGCGACGATCCCGAATTCGTGCACCAGATGCGCGTCGCGCTGCGGCGGCTGCGTACGCTGATGCGCTTCTTCCCGCGTTTCGCGGACGATCAATGGCAGGACACGTTCGGCGTCGACTTGAGCTGGCTTGCGGCGCTGCTCGGCACGGTGCGCGACTGGGACGTGTTCTCGACCGAGAGCCTGCCCGCGCTGATCGCGGCCGACGGCGGCAGCGCGGACTGGGACGGCACGCTCGACGCCGCGCGCGTACAGGCGATGGCCGCGCGCGTCGAACTGCGCCAGGCGCTGCATTCGGCGCGCTATGCGCGACTGACGCTCGGGTGGCTCGAGTGGCTGAGCGGGCTTGCGCTACCGCCGACCGATGCCGACGACGATGCACCGTCGCTGCGGCGTCACGCAACCAAGCGCGTGCGGCGGCTGTTCGGTCACCTGTATGCATCGCCGTCGCTCACGTCGCTCGACACGGCCGCGCGGCACCAGGTGCGGATCGACACGAAGCGGCTGCGCTACGCGCTCGAATTCTTCGCGTCGCTGGCATCGCGCCGCACGCGCAACGAAACGGTCAAGACGCTCGCGCGCGTGCAGAGCGTGCTTGGCGAGGCGAACGACACGATCGTCGCGCTGCATCATCTCGAGCAACTGGCGGCGCCCGCTTACCAGCTGGGTTTCGTGCGCGGCTACGGCGCCGCGCTCGAGCAACGCGCGGCGAGGGACGCCGAGACGCTGCTCGCGAGCCTGCGCCCGCCGAAGCTGGATGGCAAGCCGCGTTGAGCAGCGCGCGCTCACTATAATGGCCCCCCGTTTTCTTCAGACAGACCGATGAGCGACGCGTCGCCTCCTTCCTCTTCTGCCGGACCGCTCGAGCTGGGCGGCGAACTGTGGCTGCGCGCGGGCGAGCAGACGCTCGGCGGCGCCACCCGCATCGCGCTGCTCGCCGCGATCGGCGACACCGGGTCGATCACGCGCGCGGCGAAGGCCGTCGGCCTCAGCTACAAGGCCGCGTGGGATGCGATCGATACGATGAACAACCTGGCCGGCGAGCCGCTCGTGACGCGCTCGACGGGCGGCAAGGGCGGCGGCGGCACGACGCTGACGCCGCGCGCAACGTCGCTGATCGCCGCGTTCCGCACGATCGAGCGCGAGCATCGCCGCTTCATCGACGCCGCGAGCGCGGCGGTGTCCGGTTTCGACGTCGACTGGGCACTGATCGGCCGGATCGGGATGAAGACGAGCGCGCGCAACCAGTTGTTCGGCAAGGTCGAGTCGATCGTGCGCGGCACGGTGAACGACGAGGTGACGCTCGTGCTGCCCGGCGGGCAGGTGATCGTCGCGGTGCTGACGCACGAAAGTGCCGATGCGCTCGGCCTGCGGCCGGGCGCGGATGCGTGCGCGCTCGTGAAGGCGTCGTGGGTCGTGCTGGCCGTCGACGACGAAGGCGGAGCCGAAGCGTCTCTGAAGGTATCCGCACGCAACCAGTTGCACGGGACGGTCGAAACCGTCGCGGCGGGCGCGGTGAACAGCGAGGTGACGCTGGCGCTCGACGGCGGCGGGACGCTCACGGCCGTGGTCACGAACGACAGCGTCGGGGCGCTGCAACTCGACGCCGGCCGGTGTGCGATCGCGCTGTTCAAGGCATCGAGCGTGATTCTCGCGGTGACGGGCTGATTGCGCGCGGCGGCGGTGTGAGCCGTTTCCGGCGATGACCATGGGCGGGCGAGGCGAAACCGGCGCCGCCCAACGTACGCGAGGCGCCGGCTTCGATCCCGTTTTCAGCTTGTGCCGCCAGTGCGGCTTCTCTCAGGTCAAACGTGGCCGCTTGGGCCACCGCCTTCGCACGATCAGGTGACGCGCGTCGGCCACTCGGCGTGCGGCGTGGCGGCCTGCACGCGTCCTTCGCTCAATTGCACGACCTGGTCGCCGAATGCGGCGACGTCGTCGGGGTCGTGCGTGATGAGCACCATCGGGATATCGAGCCGCGCCTGCAGTTCGGCGAGCTCGTGGCGCATGCGCTGGCGCATCGCGCCGTCGAGTGCCGCGAACGGTTCGTCGAGCAGCAGGATGCGCGGCTGCGCGACCAGTGCGCGGGCAAGCGCGACGCGCTGCTTCTGTCCGCCCGACAGCTGCGACGGGAATTGCCCGGCGAGCGTGTCGAGTTCGAACGCATGCAGCCAGTACGCGACTTCGGGCGGCACGGTCTTCGCACGCGGATTGCGCAGGCCCGACGTGAGCCCGAACGCGATGTTCTGGCGCACGTTCAGGTGCGGAAACAGCGCATAGTCCTGGAACAGGTAGGCGACGCGGCGCGCACGGGTCGGCACGTCGATGCCGCGCGCGGAATCGAACAGCGGTTCGCCATTCAGCGCGATCGTGCCTTCGTCGGGCGACAGCAGGCCGGCGATCGCCTGCAGCGTCATGCTCTTGCCTGCGCCGGACGGCCCGAACAGCACGACGCGCTGCGTGGCGGCCGTGAACGACACGTCGAGTGTGAAGCGGCGCTCCGCATTCACGTAGGTCTTGCGGATGTCGACGGCGACGCTCATGCCGGTCTCCGTCGTGCCGCGCCGCGCGTGCGGGAAGCCGATCGCGCGACGGCAAGGCGTTTTGCCGCGACCCGTGAGGCGCGGCGGTACGGATGCGGCAGGCGCGTCATGTCAGCTGGCTCCGCCCGGCGCGCGACGGCACGAGCCAGCCGGTCGCGAGCAGCACGAGCACGCAGGTGATCGACGTCACCAGCACGAGGAAGTTGGCCGTGCTGTCGTCGCCGGCCTGCACCGCCGCATAGATCGCGACCGAAAGCGTCTGCGTGCGGCCGGGCAGGTTGCCGGCGATCATCAGCGTCGCGCCGAATTCGCCGAGCGCGCGCGCGAAGGCGAGCAGCGCACCGGCCAGGATGCCGCGCGTGGCGAGCGGCAGCGTCACGCGGAAGAACACCGCGGCTTCGCCGAGCCCGAGCGTGCGTGCCGCGCGCTCGAGATGCGGATCGACGCTTTCGAACGCCGTGCGCGCCGATTTGAGGATCAGCGGGAACGCGACGACCATCGATGCGATCACCGCGCCCTGCCACGTGAAGACGAGTTCGATGCCGAGCTTGTCGAGCCATGCGCCGAACACGCCGCGCCGGCCGAGCAGCACGAGCAGGTAATAGCCGAGCACCGTCGGCGGCAGCACGAGCGGCAGCGTCAGCAGCGAATCGACCACGTCGCGCATCGGCGAGCGCCAGCGCGCGAGCAGGAAGGCGGCGGCGACGCCGAGCACGATGTCGAGCGCGGTCGCCCAGCCGGCGACCTTCAGCGACAACAGCAGCGGCACCCAGGCGTCCTGCATCATGCTCTGCTCACTTGCCCGCGGGCTTGAAGCCGAACGTGGCCAGCACGGCCTGGCCCTGCGGCGACGCGACGAAGTCGATGAACGACTGCGCCTGTGCGGCATGGCGGCTGTCCTTGACCACCGCGATCGGATAGGTGATGGCCGTCTGCGTCGGCACGGTCAGCACCACCTTCACGCGGCCCGGCATGATCGCCGCGTCGGTGCCGAATACGAAGCCGGCGTCGACTTCGCCGCGTGCGACGTAATCGAGGCTCTGGCGCACGTTGGCGGCCAGCACGCCCTTCGCGCTGACGGCGTCCCATACGCCTGCCGCACGCAGCGCGCCTTCCGTGTAACGGCCGACCGGCACCGACGCCGGGTCGCCGTACGCGATGCGCTTCACGCCGGGCGCCGTCAGGTCGTTCAGCGACGTCGGCGCGGCCACGTGGCTGTCGGCCGGCACGATCATCACGAGCGAGTTCGCCGCGAAATCGCGGCGCGTACCCGGCACGATGACCTTTTCGCCGACCGCACGATCCATCGCCTTCTGGTCGGCCGATGCGAACACGTCGGCCGGCGCGCCCTTGGCGATCTGCTGCATCAGCACGTCCGACGCGCCAAAGTTGAACAGCACCTTGGTGTCCGGATGCTGCTTCTGATAAGCATCGCCGACGGCCTTGAACGCATTCGTCAGGCTTGCCGCCGCCGACACGACCAGCTCGTCGGCAGCGGAAGCCGGCCCGCTGAACGAGACGGCTGCGGCAAGCGCGGCGAGCGGCAGCAGGCGGAGCAGGGTGCGGCGAAGCGGGCGGACGGTTGAGCGCATGGACTGGTCGTTCGAATGGAATGGTTGGAACCGTAATCGTAATATAGGGCGGGTTATAACGCTCGACATACCGTTCATGCGACCGCGCGCATGAAATCTTCAGGCCTGAATGGCGACGGGAATGACGTGCGCGCGGCCCGTCACGCGTGCAGCAACGGCGGCGATCCGGTGCGGTGCAGCGACGACGGCTGATATGCGGGCCGGTAGTTGGGATTGGCTTTCCAGCGGGCGCGGACGAACGGCCGCTCGTGCCCCGACAATTCCAGCGCCACCCTGGTGACCCAGCGATGCGACGGCACCGTGACGCCGTGCAGCGCGACGGTGACGAGCGCGAGGCTCACGACGACCGCCGGCACCGACCAGCGGTGCGGCACTGCGTGCCACGAGCCGGCGATGAATGCCAGCGCGGCGATCGCGCCGACGATGCAGCCGGTGATCGATTCGGACGGCGAATGCGCGTCGAGCGCGACGCGCGACACGCCGACCGCGATGCCGGCCGCGAGCCCGAGCGCGATGCCGGCGATCCGCACCGTCGTGCGCGTGCGGATCAGCGCGAGGAAGATCGCGACGGGATAGACCGACGTCGACAGCATCGCGTGGCCGCTGAATCCCGTGAAGTCCCATGCGCGGATGCCGACGCCCCAGCCGAGGAATGCGATCTTGGTGAGCGCGACGACCCCGATCGCGACGGCGAGCACGCCGAGCCACGCGGCCGCGCGCTGCCACGAGTAGCCGAGCGCGAGCCACACGGCGATCGTGATCGCGAGCGGCAAGGTCAGTCCGGCGCCACCGAACGCGGTGATCGTGATCCACAGGTGAGAGGACAGGTCGAACATCGGGAGAGGAACGAGCAGAGGCGGGACGAATGCTTAAATCAACGCACGAGCCGGAGAGAACGACTACAACGGATACAAGCGGCTAAACCCCAGTATAGCGCCGCGTATGCTCGAGGCCCGTTTTTTGCGCCGCGGGGGAACTATCCGCGTGCAGGAAAAATCCCATAAACAATGCTATGGTGCATTGCACAAAGTCGAACGATCCACCGAGTGTTGTATCCCTATTTTTCCTGAACGCGAGCCCGATCGATGACCAAAAGTCTGACGAAGGTATGGCTGGGCGGCATGAAACGTATGCTGTCTCCGGCTGCCAAACGAGCGGCACGTGATGCACAGCGTATCGCGCGCGATACGCTCGAGGCCGCCGCGTCGCCCGCCGCAACCGATCTGTCCCCGCCGCGTGAGTCGCGCGTGCGGCCGCGCGCGGCTGCATGGGCGGCCGGCGAGTGGACGCGCGGCGAGCATCCGATGGCGCCCGCGCTCGGTCGCCTGGTCCAGCAGCTCGCCTACGGGCTGTACGTTCCACCTGGCCGCCGGCGCGGTGCGATACCGCTCGTGGTGATGCTGCACGGCTGCCAGCAATCGGTCGACGAGTTCGCGCAGGGCACCCGGATGAACCTGCTGGCCGACAAGCATGGCTTCGCGGTGCTGTATCCGGAGCAGTCGCTGCGCGCGCACGCGCACGGCTGCTGGCACTGGTACGAAGACACCGACCGCGCGGGGCGCGGCGAGGCGGACGCGGCCGCGTCGCTCGTCGACGCCCTCGTCGACGAGCACGGCTTCGACGCATCGCGCGTCTACGTCGCCGGGCTGTCGGCCGGCGCGGGCCTGGCAGCACTGCTCGCGCTGCACCACCCGGATCGCTTCGCGGCTGTGGCGCTGCACTCGGGCCCCGCGCTCGGCGAGGCGAATTCCGGGATCAGCGCGATGGACGTGATGCGGCGCGGCCTGCGGCAGAACCCGGCCGCGGTGGTCGACACGCTGGTCGATGCGGGGGCGTATCCGGGCATGCCCGTGTTGATCGTGCAGGGCGACCGGGACCATGTCGTCGCGCCGAAGAATGCGGACCAGTTGATGGTGCAGTTCATGCGCCTGAACGGGCTCGCGGACAGCCGCGGCGCACTGCGCGGCGGCGAGCGTGTGGAAACGCGCGAGGCTGGCGCGCAGATCACCGACGTGCGTCGCGATGGCGAGTCGATCGTGCGGCTCTGTCACGTGAAAGGGCTCGATCATGCGTGGGCGGGCGGTGACGAAGCGGTGCCGTTTCATGCGGCGGTCGGTCCCGATGCGAGCGCGATGATCTGGTCATTTTTCGAAGAAAATCGGCGCACTGTGGCGACCGAACGACGCGCCGTCTGATCGACGCTGGCCAAAGCCTAGGGTTTTCCCTATAATTCGGGAAAACCCTAGTCAAAGAACCTTTGGATTGCGAGATCAAACATGTACCTGCTGAGCCACCTCTTCCTGATGTTGACCAAGAACGCTGAAAAGGCCGCGAAAGAGCGCGCCGATGCCTATCTGGCCGAAGCAACCGACATCTACGATCTCGAATTCCGCATGCGCAAGATCGATCGCGAAGCGGCGATGAACCGTCCGTTCTCGTTCGGCTCGCGTTAAGCAGCGCAGCGCGGGCCGGCTCACCAGCCGGCCCGGCGAATCACGCAAAAGGGCGTGTGTGGCGAGCAGCCGCACACGCCCTTTTTGCATTCGGTGCCGCGCGTTGCGTCAGACGACCGTCAGGCGCACCGGCACGTTGTTGCGGGTCGCGTTCGAGTACGGGCACACGTGGTGCGCCTTGTCCACCAGCGCCTGTGCGTCGGCCTTGTCGAGCCCCGGCAGCGACACGCGCAGTTCGATGTCGAGCCCGAAGCCGCCGGCGTCGTTCGGGCCGATGCCCACTTCCGCGGTCACTTGCGTGTCGGCCGGCAGCGCCTGCTTGTTCTGGCCGGCGACGAACTTCATCGCGCTCAGGAAACAAGCCGAGTAACCTGCTGCAAACAGCTGCTCCGGATTCGTACCTTCCGCGCCCGTACCGCCGAGCTCGCGCGGCGCGGCCAGCTTCACTTCCAGCTTGTTGTCGGCCGATACCGCACGGCCGTCGCGGCCGCCCGTGCTCGTGGCGCTGGTCTTGTACAGAATGTTCATGGTGCAGCTCCTGTCGGAAGAATGGTAGGAAGCGGTCCGGTCGGACGGGGTGTCGCCGGCCACGAAGGAAATATAGAACACAAATGATTAGTGTGCAAATGAAATTTGAAGAAAAAGCCCGGCAGTGCCGGGCCTGTTTGAGATCGACGTGACGTCAGCCTTCGTTGGCGGCCGACAGCGCGTTGCGTAATTGCTGGAGATCCGCGCGCAGCCTGACCAGGAACTCGGGCGTTTGCTGCATCGCGCAAAAGAGATCGGCGGGCACCGAGCGCGCCTTGAGCTTCAGCGCTCGGCCTTCCGTCGTCACGCGCACGTTCACGACGCGCTCGTCGGTCGCACTGCGCACGCGTTCGACGTAGCCGAGCGCCTCGAGCCGCTTCAGCAGCGGTGTGACGGTGGCCGGGTCGAGGTCGAGGCGGGCGGCGATATCCTTCACCGCGATATCGTCACGTTCCCACAGCACGAGCATCGCCAGATATTGGGGATAGGTCAGCGACAGCTTGTCGAGCAGCGGCTTGTACGCCTTCGTCATCGCATGCGAAGTCGAATAGAGCGCGAAGCACAGTTGCTCGTCGAGCGTCTGGGGCAGCGGGGGCAGGCGGTCCATGATTCGGGTGGCGCGGCGGACGCGCTAATGATTTGCATGCAAATTATTTTGCGCGCAACAGATTCGATTGAACAGGGGGCAGCGTGAAGGTTGGGGCGGCCGGCGGCGTGCGCCGGCCGAGTCTGCGTCAACGGCCCGAGGCGGGCGTTGCGGCCCCTGGTTCCTGCACGCCGAAGCAGCCGCGATAGGTCGCATAGAACGAGCAGTACATCATCGTCACGATGATGATCGTCACCGGCATCATGATCGTCAGCACGTAGGCGCCGGCGCCGAGCGCCTGCAGCAGCAGCGACAGGCCGAACGACGTGCCGAGCGCAACGCCGAACCACAGCAGCCCGTACACCACGAATGCGCCGCGATTGCGCCAGCAACTGACGATGCTGAAGAACAGCGCCTTGGCGGGCGGGATGTCGTGCCACGCGGTGAGCACCGGCGCGAACCAGAACAACATCGCGACCGGCGCGTAGAGCAGCGTCGCCAGCAGCAGCGCGCCGAGCGTGCCTTGGGCGGCAAGCGCTTCCGGCGTCGGACTCGTTTCGCTCGTCGCGCCCAGCATCATGGTGAGCAGCCCGCCGCCGTCCACGATGGACGACGCGGCGAACACCAGCACCATCAGCGCGACGTAGACCACGCCGAGCACGAGCAGCCGCTGCGTCGTCACGGAGCCGTACGAGCGAAAGCCGTCGATGAGGATCGTCGGCATCACCGGCTTGCCGGCCACCGTGTCGCGGCACGCGGCCATGAAGCCGACGGCGATGCCGGGGATGAACAGCAGCGGCAGCGCCGCGCCGATGACAGGCACCATCGACACCAGCGTGATCGCCAGCAGGTACGTGAAAAACAGCGTGATGAACGCGAGCGGGTTCCGGCGGAACAGCCAGATACCTTGACGGAACCAGACATAGCCCGCTTTCGCGGGCACTTCGATCAGTTGCATGCGGTATGGGTCTCGGGAAGCGCGGGCGTGTGGGCGATACGCTCACGCAGGATGCGTTCGAAATGACCGGGGTCGTGCGGTTTGAGCATTTCGGCCGCGCGCGGCAGGTAGAAGTCGTACAGGCGCGACACCCAGAAGCGGTACGCGCCCGCGCGCAGCATGTTGCTCCAGTGGCGGCGCTCTTCGGCCGTGAACGGCCGGACCGTCTGGTACGCGCGCAGCAGCGCGTCCGCGCGCGCGACGTCGAGCACGCCCGTCGCGAGGTCGACGCACCAGTCGTTGACGGTCACTGCGACGTCGAACAGCCATTTGTCGCAGCCCGCGAAATAGAAATCGAAGAAGCCGCCGAGCCGGATGTCGTGACCGGTGCCGGGCGCCGCGTGCGCGAACAGCACGTTGTCGCGGAACAGGTCGCAGTGGCACGGGCCGCTCGGCAGCGCCGCGTAGTCGTCCGACGAGAAGAACGCGGCCTGATGCGCGAGTTCGTCCTCGAGCAGCGTGCGCTGCGCGTCGGAAATGAACGGCACGATCGCCGGCACGTTCTCCTGCCACCACGGCAGGCTGCGCAGGTTCGGCTGGTGGCGCGCATAGTCGCGCCCCGCGAGATGCAGGCGCGCGAGCATCTGCCCGACCTCGATGCAGTGTTCGACCCCCGGTGCGAGTTCGGCGGCGCCGTCGAGCTTCGTGACGATCGCCGCCGGCTTGCCGTGCAGTTCGCCGAACAGCGCGCCGTCGTCGCGCGGGACCGGATCCGGCACCGGCACGCCGTGGCTGGCCAGATGGCGCATCAGGTCCAGGTAGAACGGCAGCTGTTCCGCCGTCAGCTTTTCGAAGATCGTCAGGACGTATTCGCCGCGCGTCGTCGTCAGGAAGAAGTTGCTGTTTTCGATGCCGGACGGAATGCCGCGGAACGCCAGCACGTCGCCCAGTTCGTAGTGGCGCATCCATTGCGCGAGATCGGAGTCGGAAACAGCGGTGAAAACGGCCATGCGAGATGCGTCTGGTCAGTTGTCGGCACGCGCGCGGCGTGCGGCGCGACAGGAGGTGAAGGGAAAGCCGGTGCGCCGCGTCGGGATCGACGCGGCGCGGCAGGAAATCAGTAGCGGAGGTTGACCGACGGCAGGCGCGTGATCGGGACGCCCGCGTCATGCGGCTTCGGCGAGGTGTCGAGCGTCGAGCTCATCTGGTAGCGCGTGCCGAAGTTCGACTTCACGTCGATCTCGACCGGCTTGCCGCGATCGCGATACTCGGTGACCTCGGTGCCGTTCTTGCTCTTTTCATGGAAGCTCGGCGTGCGACGAATGTCGGCGAAGTCGACTTTCGACGTGACTTCCGCGCCGGGCCGGTTGATCTTGCGGAGATCGGGCAGGCCGGCGGCTTCGTTGGCCTCGGCCCGGGCCTGCGTGTCGGCGTCGGGCGTGCCGCCGGCGGCGTAGGCGGCGGCAAACGTGCCAGCAAGCACGCCGGCAGCGGCGACGAGAATGAGCGGCTTCATGATGAGTCTCCAGTGAACCTTTGGATTTTAGCAAATACTGCGCGCGGCCCGGCCCTCGCGTGCAAGCGGCGTGCGAGCGGGCGGCCATGAGCGTGACCGGGTTCCGTGGTAATGTCGTCCGATCAGACGAGGTGATGAAAATGAAGAACGATTTGAGCCGCCGGCATCGGGTGCTGACGCCTGAGAGCCCGCCCGTCGAAGCATTCGACGATTCCGTTGCCGCCGTCGCGCGGCTGTCGGCCATCTACGACACCAATACCGGCTTCCTGCGCGACGCGTTCGCGCGTTATCGCCGCCATGAATCGATCACCGAGCACGTGCGCGCGTGCTACCCGTTCGTGCGGATTCGCACCGACGTCAACACGCACGTCGATTCGCGCCGTTCGTACGGGTTCGTCGCGGGCCCCGGCGTGTTCGAGACGACCGTCACGCGTCCCGACCTGTTCGCGAACTACTATCGCGAGCAGCTGCGCCTGCTGTCGAAGAACCACCATGTGAAGATCGAGATCGGCGTGTCGTCGCAGCCGATTCCGGTTCACTTCGCGTTTCCCGAAGGCATTCACCTCGAAGGCGAGCTCGACCGCGACCGGCTGCTCGCGATGCGCGACATCTTCGACACGCCCGACCTGTCGTACCTCGACGACCGCATCGTCAACGGCACGTTCGAGCCGGCACCCGGCGAGCCGCATCCGCTCGCGCTGTTTACCGCGGCGCGCGTCGACTTCTCGCTGCACCGGCTGCGTCACTACACGGCGACATCGCCCACGCACTTCCAGAATTACGTGCTCTACACGAACTACCAGTTCTATATCGACGAATTCGTGAAGCTCGGCCGCACGCTGATGACGGAAAGCACCGATCCCGACGTGCGCGCGTACCGCAGCCAGTACAGTTCGTTCGTCGAGCCGGGCGACGTCATCACGTACAACGCGAACCTCGGCAGCGAGCCGGCCGAGGGCGCCGCGCCGCCGCGGCTGCCGCAGATGCCCGCGTATCACCTGAAGCGCGCGGATGGCAGCGGGATCACGATGGTCAACATCGGTGTCGGTCCGTCGAACGCGAAGACGATCACCGATCACATCGCGGTGCTGCGTCCGCATGCCTGGGTGATGCTCGGTCACTGCGCGGGCCTGCGCAACACGCAGCGCCTCGGCGACTACGTGCTCGCGCACGGTTACGTGCGCGAGGATCACGTGCTGGATGCGGACCTGCCGCTGTGGGTGCCGATCCCTGCGCTCGCCGAAGTACAGCTCGCGCTCGAACGCGGCGTGGCCGAGGTCACCCGTCTCGAAGGCGCCGAACTGAAGCGCGTGATGCGCACGGGCACGGTCGCGAGCGTCGACAACCGCAACTGGGAACTGCGCGATCACCGCGAGCCCGTGCAGCGGCTGTCGCAGAGCCGCGCGATCGCGCTCGACATGGAAAGTGCGACGATCGCCGCCAACGGTTTCCGTTTCCGCGTGCCGTACGGCACGCTGCTGTGCGTCTCGGACAAGCCGCTGCATGGCGAGCTAAAGCTGCCGGGCATGGCCGACACGTTCTATCGCGGCCAGGTCGACCAGCATCTGCAGATCGGCGTGAAGGCGATGGAGATTCTGCGCACGAACGGGCTCGACAAGCTTCATAGCCGCAAACTTCGGAGCTTCGCGGAAGTGGCGTTTCAGTAACAAGCCCTTGCGGTATAAGGCTCCCCGGATGATCCGGGGAGCCTTCGCGTCCAACATGGGCGGCGGTGTCTAACTTGGACGCGTCAATGGAACGGGTTGAACGCGTTCTACTTCACGTGATTTCGCGTAGTGCGCCGTCATGCTTTCGGTCGTGTGGCCGGCCAGTGATTGCGCTGCCGCGGCCCCCCGCTGCCGCTTCAGATCGGTCGGCGCTTTCGCCCGCAGGTCGTGGAAGTGCATGCCGATCTGAACGCACGTACCAACATCCAATTCATCAACGGGCCGGACGGAGCACCGGCCTTTGTGGTGATCCCCTACGCGGACTACATGGCGCAGCACGAAGAGGAGCGCGACCTGACCCCGCACGAAGTGATCAGCGCCACAGTAGACGGGGCGACGCCGCTGCGCGCATGGCGCGAACATCTGAAACTGACGCAGGCCGATATCGCGGCCCGACTCGGCATCTGCCAGTCCGCTTACGCGCAGCAGGAGCGAAGCGAGAAGCTGCGCAAGTCGACGCGCGAGAAGATCGCCGCTGCGCTTGGCATCACGGCCGCGCAGCTCGATTTCTGACGCGCGGTCAGCCGCGAAAGAAAGCCGCCAGACACTACGGTGCTGGCGGCTTTTTTAGGGTTCTTCGTGGAATTTCGTGAACCGATGACGATGCGTATGCTTCTGGCCGCGAAAATCCCAACCGTGTCGCCGCGATGACCGTGGTCATCCTTTGTGCGCGAATGCCAGCACGATCGCGTTGCCCAGTTCGTCGACAACCCTGGTCGACGCGCCCGGCGCCGCGAACATCGTGAACTCGACATCGGGCAGGGCCGGCAGGCCGGCATCCGGCGGGACCGCACGCAAGCCGTGCGCAAGTTGTGTGTGCACGATCGGTGTCACCGCAAAGCCCGCGTGCGCGGCGGCGCACAGGCCGGCGCCGCTCGGGCACACGAGCACGATCCGGTAATCCACGCCCGCGCGGGCCAGTGCTGCCAGCGAGGCCTCACGATACGGGCAGGGTTCCGGCAGCAGCGCAATCGGCACCGGTACGCCAGGCGTGAGCGTCATCCAATCCGCACCGGCCCACACAAGCGGCTCGCGCCAGAGCACGCGTCCGGTGGGCCCGTCATGGCAGCGTCCACCCATCACCACATCCAGTTCACCGTGATCCAGCGCCTGGAGCAATTCGCCCGGGATACCGACTCTGATGCTGAATGCGATGCGCGGGTACCGCACGGCAAACGCCTGTATCACATGCATCAGCCTGACATTGGCGAGGTCTTCCGACAGCCCCACGCGGATCGTGCCTGCACTCGGTTCGCGCAGCAGTTGCGCGCGCGCGTCCTGATTAAGCGCGAGGATGGCGCGCGCGTAACCCAGCAGCAGCTCGCCGTCCACCGTGAGCGTGACCGAGCGCGTGGTGCGCACGAGCAGGTCACGGCCGGTCTGTTTTTCCAGGCGTCGCAGATGCGCGCTGACCGCGGACTGCGTCAGATTCAGACGGGCCGCGGCATGCGTGAACCCGCCTTCCTGGACGACGGCCACGAAAGAGCGCAGCAAAACGGTATCGAACATGACATGCCCCGAAATACAGTGCGAATGCTACTGAGTACCGCGATGATACTTCGTTTATATTTTGAATCGAACTATGTTCTGATGAGGGCCGTCAACCCGTCAGGAGTCGTTTCATGTCGACCTTGCTGCATATCGAATCCTCCCCGCGCAAGTCGCGGTCCGCATCACTCGACGTTGCGCGCGCGTATCTGGAAGCCTGGCGCAACGCGCATCCGGAGCATCTGGTCGACGTGCTCGACCTGTGGGCGACGCCATTGCCGGAGCTCGACGGCGATGCGCTCGATGCCAAATACGCGGACTTGAGCGGTACACCGCTCAGCGAAGGCCAGCAGCAAGCGTGGGCAGGTTTCCGGCAGCTGGCGCAGCGGATGCACGACGCGGATACGCTGCTGTTCTCCGTGCCGCTGTGGAATTTTTCCATCCCATACAAGCTCAAGCATTTCATCGACGCCGTGTCCCACCGCGACGTCCTCTTCTCATTCGACGAGCGTGGGTTAGCGGGATTGCTGAACGGCAAGAAAGCAGTCGTGATCTATGCGAGAGGCCTCGACTATTCAAGGCAATCGAGCACGCCTGCCGAGTCGTTCGATTTTCAGCGGCCGTTTCTTGAAGCGTGGCTGCGCTTCATCGGTATCACCGACATTGAATCGATCATCGTCGAGAAAACGCTGTTCGGACCTGAAGTCGATCACGCGGGCAGAGAGGCTGCGCGCAAACGGGCGGTGACGCTGGTACACGCAGCTTCAGCATCAGCATCAGCATCGGCTTCGGTTGATGGCTGAACTGGCCAATGGCTGGAGACCGCCGAGCACCGGCGGGTGAATGCCGCGCAAGCCGCGGGCGTAACGACAAAGGCCGCACGCGAACTTTCGTTCACGTGCGGCCTTGTTCTTTGTCCTGCGGTGCGCGACCCCGATCGACCCCGCACTCAGATGCTCAGCACTCACCCTTCTTCGCGTGTCCCGGCGGGCAATGGTAGCCGCCGTGACCGCGATGGCGCTGATGATCTTCCCACTCGCGACGCTCCCAGTAGCGGCGGCCGTCCCAGTAACGATCGCCGTGCCAGCCGATCACGACCGCAGGCCCCGGAGCGACCACGACAGGCGCGGGCGCGACGACGACCGGCGCGGGCGTGCCGATGTTGACGTCGACGTTGACGGCTTGGGCGAGGCCGGACAGCGAAAGACCGAGGCCGGCGAAGGCGAGGGCGATCAGCGAGCGTTTCATGTTGTTTTCCGTGATGTCGTTGTCAAAAGGCCGGCGCGACGCGATGGACGCGAGGGGGGATCGTTCCACCGGGGGACGCCACGCCGACGAGATGCAGTGTGCAGGCGCCACGCGAAAAAGGCGAGACGGGTTTGTTACGTCGGATTGACGTCAGATGCGCCGGCCGGATCGATGACAGGCTGCATGATTTGACAATGGCGGGCCACGCATGGGAGGCGTCGACCGCATTGCGCGATGCAGGCTGCCCGGATTTGACATTCGCCGGCGCGCGGCTGCGCGGCGGGATTAATACGGCGTTACAAAATGACGCGCGACGGGTGGCGGAATTACCGTGCCTGCCGCGCGGGAGACGCGACGCCGGCCGCGAGGCCGGCCATCGCACCGATCGAATTACAGATAGAACATGCGGTCTTCTTCGGGCCGCGGCGGATGGTCTTCGCCGTCCGCGCCTTCTTCCTCGCCGCTGTCCTCGTAGAACGCGAGCACGGCGTCGAGCACCTGGTCGGGATCGTCGATCACCTGCATCAGATCCATGTCTTCCGGATTGATGAGGCCCATCGGAATCAGCTGGTCGCGGAACCATTGCAGCAGCCCCTGCCAGAACGTGCTACCCACGAGAATGATCGGCACGAGGCGCGACTTCTTCGTCTGGATCAGCGTGAGCACCTCGGACAGTTCGTCGAGCGTGCCGAAGCCGCCCGGCATCACGATCACCGCGTCGGAGTTCTTCACGAACGTTACCTTGCGCGTGAAGAAGTGGCGGAAGCGCAGCGAGATGTCCTGGTAGTGGTTGCCCGCCTGCTCGTGCGGCAACTCGATGTTCAAGCCGACCGACGGCGCCTTGCCGGCGTGCGCACCCTTGTTCGCGGCTTCCATGATGCCGGGGCCGCCGCCGGAGATCACGGCGAAGCCGGCGTCGGACAGCTTGCGCGCGATCTGCACGGCCAGCTTGTAGTGCGGCGTGTCGGGCTTGAGACGGGCAGAACCGTAGATGCTGACGGCCGGTCGGATCTCCGACAGGTACTCGGTCGCCTCGATAAACTCTGCCATAATCGTGAACATCTGCCACGATGCGCGCGCCTTCTTGGCCGTCGCGCGTTCTTGATCTGCGAGCGAACGCAGACTCGGAATCACTTTTCTCTTGTTCATAATGCCTGAAGAACGAAATCTGGAAGGTAAGACCCTGCTATTGGTTGACGGTTCGAGCTATCTGTATCGGGCTTACCATGCGATGCCTGATTTGCGTGGCCCTGGCGGGGAGCCGACCGGAGCGCTCTACGGAATCATCAACATGCTGCGCCGTATGCGCAAGGAAGTCAGTGCAGAGTATAGCGCTTGCGTGTTCGATGCAAAGGGCAAGACGTTCCGTGACGACCTTTATGCCGACTATAAGGCAAACCGTCCGTCGATGCCGCCCGATCTTGCACTGCAGGTCGAGCCGATTCACGGCGCGGTACGTGCGCTCGGCTGGCCGCTGCTGATGGTCGAGGGCGTCGAGGCCGACGACGTGATCGGCACGCTCGCGCGCGAAGCCGAGCGGCACGGGATGAACGTGATCGTGTCGACCGGCGACAAGGACCTCGCGCAGCTCGTCACCGATCACGTCACGCTCGTCAACACGATGACCAACGAGACGCTCGATCGCGGCGGCGTGATCCAGAAGTTCGGCGTGCCGCCCGAGCGGATCATCGACTATCTCGCGTTGATCGGCGACACCGTCGACAACGTGCCCGGCGTCGAGAAATGCGGGCCGAAGACAGCCGTGAAATGGTTGTCGCAATACGACAGCCTCGACGGCGTGATCGAACACGCGAGCGAGATCAAGGGCGTGGTCGGCGACAACCTGCGCCGCGCGCTCGACTTCCTGCCGCTCGGCCGCAAGCTCGTGACCGTCGACACGGCCTGCGATCTCGCACCGCATCTCGAATCGATCGAAGCGTCGCTGAAGAGCGACGGCGAAGCACGCGACCTGCTGCGCGACATCTTCGCGCGCTATGGCTTCAAGACGTGGCTGCGCGAAGTCGACAGCGCGCCCGCCGAAGGCGGCGGCGCCGACGCGCCGGAAGGCGAGCCGGCACAGGTGGTCGCGGCGGACATCGTCCGCGAATACGACACGATCCAGACCTGGGAACAGTTCGATGCATGGTTCGCGAAGATCGACGCGGCCGCACTGACCGCGTTCGACACCGAAACGACCTCGCTTGATCCGATGACCGCGCGGCTCGTCGGCCTGTCGTTTTCGATCGAGCCGGGCAAGGCCGCGTATCTTCCGGTCGCGCACCGCGGCCCCGATCTTCCCGAGCAGTTGCCGATCGACGACGTGCTCGCGCGCCTGAAGCCGTGGCTCGAATCGGCCGACCGCAAGAAGGTGGGCCAACACCTGAAGTACGACGCGCAGGTGCTCGCGAACTACGACATCGCGCTGAACGGTATCGAGCACGACACGATGCTCGAATCGTACGTGCTCGAATCGCACCGCACGCACGACATGGACAGCCTCGCGTTGCGTCATCTGGGCGTCAAGACGATCAAGTATGAAGACGTGGCCGGCAAGGGCGCGAAGCAGATCGGCTTCGACGAAGTGGCGCTCGAGCAGGCCGCCGCGTACGCCGCCGAAGATGCGGACATCACGCTGCAGCTTCATCATGCGCTGTATCCGCAGGTTGCGCGCGAACCGGGCCTCGAGCGTGTGTATCGCGAGATCGAGATGCCGGTGTCGCTCGTGCTGCGCAAGATGGAGCGCACCGGCGTGCTCATCGACGACGCACTGCTGCAGGCGCAAAGCAGCGAGATCGCGACGCGTCTCATCGAGCTCGAAGGGCAGGCGTACGAACTGGCCGGCGGCGAATTCAATCTCGGCTCGCCGAAGCAGATCGGGCAGATCTTCTTCGAGAAGCTGCAGTTGCCGGTCGTGAAGAAGACGCCGAGCGGCGCCCCGTCGACCGACGAAGAAGTGCTGCAGAAGCTGGCCGAGGATTACCCGCTGCCGAAGCTGCTGCTCGAGCATCGCGGGCTGTCGAAGCTGAAGTCGACCTACACCGACAAGCTGCCGCGCATGGTGAATCCCGCAACGGGCCGCGTGCACACGAACTACGCGCAGGCCGTCGCGGTAACGGGTCGCCTTGCGTCGAACGATCCCAATCTTCAGAACATTCCGGTGCGCACGGCCGAGGGCCGGCGGATCCGCGAGGCGTTCATCGCATCGCCGGGTCACCGCATCGTGTCGGCCGACTATTCACAGATCGAACTGCGGATCATGGCGCACATTTCGGGCGACGCGTCGCTGCTGCGCGCGTTCTCGCAGGGCGAGGACATCCACCGCGCAACGGCCGCCGAAGTGTTCGGCGTGACGCCGCTGGAAGTCAACTCCGACCAGCGCCGGATCGCGAAGGTGATCAACTTCGGGCTCATCTACGGGATGAGCGCGTTCGGCCTCGCGTCGAACCTCGGCATCACGCGCGATGCGGCGAAGCTGTACATCGACCGCTATTTCGCGCGCTACCCGGGCGTCGCGCAGTACATGGAGGACACGCGTGCGGCCGCGAAGGAAAAGGGCTACGTCGAAACCGTTTTTGGCCGCCGCCTGTGGCTGCCGGAGATCAACGGCGGCAACGGCCCGCGCCGTCAGGCCGCTGAACGTGCGGCCATCAATGCACCGATGCAGGGCACGGCTGCCGACCTGATCAAGCTGTCGATGATCGCGGTGGACGACTGGCTCACGCGCGACCACCTCGCATCGCGGATGATCATGCAGGTGCACGACGAACTGGTGCTCGAGGTGCCCGACGACGAACTGTCGCTCGTGCGCGAGAAACTGCCGGAAATGATGTGCGGCGTGGCGAAGCTGAAGGTGCCGCTGGTCGCTGAAGTGGGTGCCGGCGCGAACTGGGAAGAGGCACACTGACGCACCCCAGCGTGATTCCCGCGTCCCGCGGCATATTGTTGCAGGGATGCTGAATATCGAGATGGTTTGCTTGTGGTCAACGCGCAAGCTCCCGGACAATGCATGTCAGTCAGGTCATTGTCGCGGGGGCAGCGCGCCCCGCGTTCCGGGATCGGCGCATCGAAGTGTTTCGAACTGCACATCGATGATGTCCGAACCGGTTAATCCAGCGGGCGGCGCGAACGCATTGCGTCTGCATCGTCCGGCGGCAGCAGTTTCGAATCGCAAAGGGGGAATCGGATGCATCGGATCATCATCGTAGGCGGAGGCGCGGGCGGCCTGGAACTGGCGACGCGGCTCGGCGATCGTTACAGCGCGCGCGGCAATCGTCCCGCGCGTGCGCTTGTCACGCTCGTCGACCGCAATCCGACCCACATCTGGAAGCCATTGCTGCACGAGGTCGCGGCCGGCAGCATGGACCCGTTCACGCAGGAACTCGAATACGCGGCGCAGGCGCGCTGGCATGGCTTCGAGTTTCAGCAGGGCGAGCTGACCTCGCTCGATCGCGCGGCGAAGCGCATCACACTGTCGCCCGTCAACGACAGCGATGGCGAGGAGCTGCTGCCGGCGCGCGACCTGGAATACGACACGCTCGTGATCGCGATCGGCAGCACGACGCATTTCTTCGGCGTGCAGGGCGCGGCCGAAAACGCGATTGCGCTCGATACGGTCGGCGAGGCCGAGCGCTTCCGCAAGCGCCTGATCGCCGCGTGCATGCGCGCCGAGCACCAGGCGCCGGCGCAGCCCGCACCGGGAGCGCCGGACGAGCCGCGCATCCAGGTGGTGATCGTCGGCGGTGGCGCGACGGGCGTCGAGCTGTCCGCGGAACTGCGCAACACCGCGCAGGTGCTGTCCGTCTATGGGCTGCACAAGCTCGACCCGCAGCACGACGTCGGCATCGTGCTGATCGAATCGGGGCCGCGGATTCTGCCTGCGCTGCAGGAACGCGTATCGACCGCAACGGCCGAGTTGCTCGAAAAGCTCGGCGTGCGATTGATGCTTGCGGAGCGCGTGACCGAGGTCGCGCCGGGTTTCGTGCATACCGCGAGCGGCAAGTCGGTGCGCGCGGATCTCACGGTCTGGGCGGCCGGCATCAAGGCGCCGTCCGTGCTGTCGAATCTTGACGGCCTGCAGGTCAACAAGCTCGGCCAGCTCGACGTGCGTCGCACACTGCAGACCTTCACCGACGACAACGTCTTCGCACTCGGCGATTGCGCGGCATGCGTATGGCCCGGCAACGAGCGCAACGTGCCGCCGCGTGCACAGGCCGCGCACCAGCAGGCGAGCTTTCTGCTGAAGGCGATCGGCTGCCGGCTCGACGGACGTCAGCTGCCCGAGTTCACATATCGCGATTTCGGTTCGCTCGTGTCGCTCGGTCACTTCAGCGCGGTCGGCAACCTGATGGGCGGCCTGATCGGCGGCAACATGCTGATCGAAGGGCTGTTCGCGCGCTTCATGTATATGTCGCTGTACCGCCTGCACATCGCGGCGCTGCACGGCTATCCGCGCATGATGCTCGATACGTTCGCGCACTGGCTGCGCCGCACGACGCTGCCGCGCGTCAAGCTGCACTGACCTCACGGTTCGTGCTCCGACGGGCAGGGAACGCGTATCGAGCGCGTCTACTGCCCGTTGTCGTTTCAAGTGCGGTTGACCCCGGATTCGCGCACCGGCCTGTTTATTGCGCATCGTTTCGTTTCAATCCGTGGACATTCGAGCGCGCGACGGCGCTCGCCACATGCGTGCCCCGCATGGACTTGCCGGGCCGGGGCGCCGCGGTTGTCGATACCGTTGGATGCCACCGCATGACACCGTCGTAATCGAGTCTTACACATCTGACAGTTGACGCGACAACGGATTATTGGGCATCTTGTCCGGGTTTCCGCTTGCGGCGGGGTGCCAACCGCCGCGACATCCGCGCCGTCCGCCGGCATGACGCCGGGTCGAGTCCCTGGCCGCGACGGCGGTGCCCAATCGAGGAGTGCATTCATGTTGAAACCCGAAGTCGACAGCCTGGTTCCCCACGTTCCGTTCTCGCGCCGCAAGTTCATGCAGGCCGCGCTGGGCGGCACCTTCGCGGCGGCCGTGCTGCCCGTGTCGGCGCAGACGATCACGACCGACAGCACCGGGCTGGACGTCGACACCATCGAGATCCGCTCGGGCGACGCGAGCATCCCCGCGTATCGCGCGCAGCCGGTCGACAAGACGAACCTGCCGGTCGTCATCGTGATCCACGAGATCTTCGGCGTGCATGCGCATATCGCCGACGTCTGCCGCCGCTTCGCGAAGCTCGGCTATCTGGCGATCACGCCGGACCTGTTCGCGCGCCAGGGCAATGCGTCGAAGTATCCGACGATGAAGGAGCTTTTCGACAACATCATCAGCAAGGTGCCTGACCGGCAGGTCACCGAGGATCTCGATGCGACCGTCGCGTGGGCCGGCAAGAACGGCGGTGACCTGTCGCGTCTCGGCGTGACGGGGTTCTGCTGGGGCGGCCGCCAGGCGTGGCTGTACGCGGAGCATAATCCGCACGTGCGCGCGGCCGTCGCATGGTACGGGTTCGTCGAGGGCACGACCGACGAGATGACGCCGTTCAATCCGGTCGATCATGCGTCGTTGCTGAAGGTACCCGTGCTCGGGCTGTACGGCGAGAAGGACACGAACATCACGCAGGCGTCGCTCGCGGACATGCGCAAGGCAATCCAGACGAGCGATTCGAAGCTCGCGCGTCAATCGGAGATCGTCGTGTATCCGGATGCCGGCCACGCGTTCTTCGCCGATTATCGGCCGAGTTACGTGAAGGGCGACGCCGAGGACGGCTGGAAGCGCGCGATCGAGTGGTTCCACAAGTACGGCGTGATGTGAACGACAAGGCGGCAGATGCCGCCGCCTTGTCGTCGCGCCGCGCAGGTGCTTACGGGTTCGGGCCGGTCGCGATCGGACGCGACGGATCGGCGCTCCATTCGCTCCACGAGCCCGGATACAGCGACGCGCCATGCAGCCCCGCGATTTCGAGCGCGAGCGCGTTGTGGCATGCGGTCACGCCGGACCCGCATTGCAGGATCACGCTGTTCGGTTCGGTGCCGGCCAGCAGCGTGGTGAATGTCTCGCGCAGCTCATGGCCGGTCTTGAAGCGGCCGTCGGCGGCCAGGTTGTCCTTGAAGAACCGGTTGCGTGCGCCGGGAATGTGGCCGCCGACACGATCGATCGTTTCGTTTTCGCCGCGATAGCGATCCGGTGCGCGCGCATCGATCACGACGCGCGTGGCCGACGTCACGTTCGCGAGCACGGCTGCCGCGTCGACCGTCGATTCGAGCGGGGTCGTCGCGCGGAAGTCGCCGGCGGCCGGATGCGGCACGTCGGTGGTCAGCGGCTGGCCGGCCGCTTCCCACGCCTGCAGGCCGCCGTCGAGCAGCGCGACGGAATCGTGCCCGAGCCAGCGCAGCAGCCACCAAAGCCGCGCCGCATAGGCGCCGCCTTGTGCGTCATAGGCGATGACCTGCTGGCCCTGCTTGACGCCGCGGCTGGCGATCAGCGTCGCGAATGCGTCGCGGGTCGGCAGCGGATGGCGCCCGTTGGTGCCGGTCTTGCGGCCGGACAGGTCGCGGTCGAGATGGAGATACTGCGCGCCGGGGATATGGCCGGCCGCATAGGCGGCTTCGCCTGCGCCCGGATCGACGAGGTCGAAGCGGCAGTCGAACACGGCGACGCTGCCCGGCGCCGCGGCCAGCCGCTCGGCGAGATTGGCTGCGGAGATGAGCGTGGTGTAGTGGGTGTGTGGCATGACGGCTCCCTGGAGTGCAAACGGCCTGATACTCCAAGTCTAAACAAAAAAAGACGGGCCGAAACCCGTCTTTTGATATGCCGAATGCCATGCGGCGCTGGCGCGCCGCGCGCGGTCAGATGTCGCCGAGGTGGCGGCGCAGGAACTCGTGGAAGTGCTGCATGCCGTCTTCCATCGGGCTCTGGTATGGCCCGACCTGCGATTCGCCGCGCGCCATCAGTGCGCGGCGACCCGCGTCCATCCGCATCGCAATTTCGTCGTCCTCGATGGCCGTTTCCATATAGGCTGCGCGCTCGGCCTCGACGAACTCGCGTTCGAACAACGCGATTTCCTCGGGGTAATAGAACTCGACGATGTTGGTCGTCTTCTGCGGCCCGCGCGGAATCAGCCACGACACGACGAGCACGTGCGGATACCACTCGATCATCAGGCCCGGGTAGTAGACCATCCAGATCGCGCCGAACTCCGGCGGCACGCCGTTGCGGAACTTGAGCACCTGCTCGTGCCACTTCTGGTAGGTCGCGCTGCCCGGTTTCGCGAGGGCGTTGTGCACGCCGACCGTCTGCACGCTGTACCAGTCGCCGAACTCCCATTTGAGATCGTCGCACGACACGAAGCTGCCGAGGCCCGGGTGGAACGGGACGACGTGATAATCCTCGAGGTAGACCTCGATGAACGTCTTCCAGTTGTAATCGCACTCGTGCACTTCGACGTGATCGAAGTGATACTCGGAGAAGTCGAAGTGATGCTTCGTGCCGAGGTTCGCGAGATCGCGCGCGACGTTGCGGCCTTCGGCCTCGAACAGCAGCCCCTGCCAGTTCTGCAGCGGGCTCTTGCCGAGGTTCAGGCACGGCTTGTCGGGGAAGTGCGGCGCGCCGAGCAACTGGCCTTCCAGATCGTACGTCCAGCGGTGCAGCGGACACACGATGTTCTGCGTGTGGCCGCGCCCGTTCAGCATGATCGCCTGCCGATGACGGCACACGTTCGACAGCAGTTCGATCTGGTTCGCCGGGTTGCGGACCAGCACGCGACCTTCCATCTCGGACGGCAGCGCAAAATAATCCCCCGCCTCGGGCACCATCAATTCGTGCCCGACGTAACGAGGTCCTTTCTTGAAGAGGGTTTCGATCTCGCGCTCAAGGAGCGCCTCATCGAAATATGCAGTGACTGGAAGCTGGCTGTGGGCCGACTTCAACTGAAGCGCATCGCTCAGATTGGACATTCCCACTCCCGGTGTTAGCGTGAAAGCAGTGAACAACCCAACCATCGAAAAATCGATTTAGGGAAACGGGGAATTATACCCGGTTCGCCTCGCAAGGCTAGGATTAAGTGCCTGATTTGTGTCAATTTTTTGTCGGGAGACAATCGGGGTGCGCACCCCGTGTGTCGAAGATGGGGCCGGAAGATGTGCCGGGCTGCCCACGTCGGCAGATCGGAGAATTCTCTTTTGCCGTAGAATGTCCGACTTGTTTTGAAATTTGACACCCTCGTCCATGGCGAAAACCGCATCCCCAGGCGCCACGCCGCCCGGCAATGGCACCGAACCGTTGCCGGACAATTATGAGATGGCGCTCGCGGAACTCGAGACGCTGGTTGCACGGATGGAAGGCGGCGCGTTGAGCCTCGAGGATTCGCTGGCGGCGTATCGCCGCGGTGCGACCCTCGTTGCGTTTTGCCAACAGCAGCTCGAGAAAGTGGAGCAGCAGGTTCGCGTGCTGGACGGCGCGACCCTGAAGCCGCTTTCGTCCGGCACGGCCGCCACGGACGGCGAAGACGACGATCTATGACATTCGAACAATGGATGCGGTCCGTGCTCGACCGCGTCGAGGACGCACTCGGCCACTATTTGCCGGCTGATAATGTGGTGCCCACGCAGCTTCACGAAGCGATGCGTTACGCGGTCCTCGGCGGCGGCAAACGCGTTCGCCCGCTGCTGTGCCATGCAGCAGGCGAACTGACCGGCGCGACCGAAGCGGCGCGCAACGCAGCGGCGGCGGCGCTGGAGATGATCCACGTTTACTCGCTCGTGCACGACGACATGCCGTGCATGGACGACGACGCGCTGCGACGCGGCAAGCCGACCGTGCACGTGCAGTATGACGAGCCGACGGCGTTGCTGGTCGGCGATGCGCTGCAGTCGCAGGCATTCGTCGCGCTGACCGACGCCGTGGCACTGACTCCGGTGCAGCAGGCTGCGCTCGTGCGCGAGCTGGCGCTGGCGAGCGGCTCGATCGGCATGGCCGGCGGGCAAGCGATCGACCTGGCGAGCGTCGGCCTCAAGCTGACGCGCGAACAGCTCGAGACGATGCACCGGATGAAGACGGGCGCGCTGCTGCGTGCCGCCGTGCGGATGGGCGCGCTGGCCGGCGACACGCCGTCGGCGGAAGCGATGGCCGCGCTCGACGTTTACGCGGGCGCCGTGGGTCTGGCCTTCCAGGTCGTCGACGACATTCTCGACGTCACGACCGATTCGGCGACGCTCGGCAAGACGGCAGGCAAGGATGCGGCGAACGACAAGCCGACCTACGTATCGATCCTCGGCCTCGACGCATCGCGTGAGCTCGCGGCCCAGCTGCGCGCCGAAGCGCACGATGCGCTGAAACCGTTCGGCGCACGCGCACAGCGTCTCGCCGAACTTGCCGACCTGGTGGTGAACCGGGTCAGCTGACGCGAAGCCCGCCGCTGCGCACACGCTACGGTGCGTGCAATAGAATGCGGGCGCGTTTGATTTCCTACAATGGAACGACGATGTACGACTTGCTGAAAACCATCGACGACCCGGCGGATCTGCGCCGCCTCGATCGTCGCCAACTCCAACCGCTCGCGGATGAACTGCGCGCGTTCGTGCTCGACAGCGTGTCGAAGACGGGCGGCCATCTGTCGTCCAACCTCGGGACGGTCGAGCTGACGATCGCGTTGCACTACGTGTTCAACACGCCGAACGACCGGATCGTCTGGGACGTGGGTCACCAGACCTACCCGCACAAGATCCTGACGGGCCGCCGCGACCAGATGCATTCGCTGCGCCAGTACGGGGGCATCTCGGGTTTCCCGCGCCGCAGCGAGTCCGAATACGACACGTTCGGCACCGCGCATTCGAGCACGTCGATCTCGGCGGCGCTCGGGATGGCGATCGGCAGCCAGCTGAACGGCGACGACCGCTTCTCGATCGCGGTGATCGGCGACGGCGCGATGACGGCTGGCATGGCATTCGAGGCGATGAACAACGCGGGCGTGTCGGAGGATGCGAAGCTGCTCGTGATCCTCAACGACAACGACATGTCGATTTCGCCGCCGGTCGGCGCGCTGAACCGCCATCTCGCACGCCTGATGTCGGGCCGCTTCTACGCGGCCGCGCGTGCGGGCGTCGAGCGCGTGCTGAGCGTCGCGCCGCCGGTGCTCGAACTCGCGCGCAAGCTCGAGGAGCACGCGAAGGGCATGGTCGTGCCGGCCACGCTGTTCGAAGAGTTCGGCTTCAACTACATCGGCCCGATCGACGGTCACGATCTCGATTCGCTGATCCCGACGCTGCAGAACATCCGCGAACTGCGCGGCCCGCAATTCCTGCACGTGGTGACGAAGAAAGGCCAGGGCTACAAGCTCGCCGAAGCCGATCCCGTGCTCTACCACGGCCCCGGCAAGTTCAACCCGGCAGAAGGCATCAAGCCGTCGGCCACGCCCGCGAAGAAGACATACACGCAGGTGTTCGGCGAATGGCTGTGCGATGAAGCCGAGCGCGATTCGCGCGTCGTCGGCATCACGCCCGCGATGCGCGAAGGGTCGGGCATGGTCGAGTTCGAGAAGCGCTTCAAGGATCGCTACTACGACGTCGGCATCGCCGAGCAGCACGCGGTGACGTTCGCCGGCGGCCTCGCGACCGAAGGGCTGAAGCCCGTTGTCGCGATCTACTCGACGTTCCTGCAGCGTGCGTACGACCAGCTGATCCACGACGTCGCGCTGCAGAACCTGCCGGTCGTGTTCGCGATCGACCGCGCGGGCCTCGTCGGCGCGGACGGTGCGACGCACGCGGGCGCGTACGATCTCGCCTTCATGCGCTGCATTCCGAACATGACGATCATGGCCGCGTCCGACGAGAACGAGTGCCGCCAGATGCTGCACACGGCGCTTCAGCAGCCGAACCCGACTGCGGTGCGTTATCCGCGCGGCGCGGGCACGGGCGTGGCGACGGTGAAGGAATTCACCGAAATTCCGCTCGGCAAGGGTGAAGTGCGTCGCCGCACGTCGCAGCCGGAAGGCAAGCGCGTCGCGATCCTCGCGTTCGGCACGATGGTTGCGCCGTCGCTTGTGGCAGGCGAGGAGCTCGATGCAACGGTCGCGAACATGCGCTTCGTGAAGCCGGTCGATGCCGCGCTCGTGCGCGAACTCGCCGAGACGCACGACTACCTTGTCACGGTCGAGGAAGGTTGTGTGATGGGCGGCGCGGGCTCGGCCTGCGTGGAAGCCCTGATGGAGAGTGGGGTTATCCGACCCGTACTACAATTGGGCCTCCCTGACCAGTTCGTCGATCACGGCGACCACGCAAAGCTGTTGTCGCAATGCGGCCTCGACGGCGCGGGCATCGCGAAATCGATTCGCGAACGCTTCCTCAACGCGGCGGCCGATGTCGCCGGTCAGGCCAAGCGCGTCGCATAAGCTGGCGCCGCCTGCGGGCGGCGTCGGTGCGACTGGCGCAACCGGTCTACATTGATGCGGAAAACATGGGCCTGCGGGCCCATGTTGCTTTTCCGGCTGCCGCATGACGCGGCGTGCGCGTCGTCGGACGCGCGGCTTACAAGGATTGAAAAAGATGAACCAGATGAATCCCGCCTTCGTGATGCCCGACGTGCAGAGCACGGTGGATACCCGCCAGATTCCGATTCAGCGCGTGGGCGTGAAGGCGGTCCGGCATCCGTTGACGGTGTGCACCGAGAGCGGCGACGTGCAGCCGACCATCGGCGTCTGGAATCTCGACGTGCGCCTGCCTGCCGATCAGAAGGGCACGCACATGTCGCGCTTCGTCGCGCTGCTCGAGGAGAATCGTGCGCCGCTGACGGTCGAGCGCTTCCGTGCGATGCTCGCGTCGATGCTCGAGAAGCTGGAAGCCGAGGCCGGCCGCATCGAGGTCACGTTCCCGTACTTCGTGAACAAGACGGCACCGGTGTCGGGCGTGCAGAGCCTGCTCGACTATGAAGTGACGCTCGCGGGCGAAAGCCGCAACGGCGAAGCGCGCCTGTTCCTGAAGGTGCTCGTGCCGGTGACGAGCCTGTGCCCGTGCTCGAAGAAGATCTCGCAGTACGGTGCGCACAACCAGCGCTCGCACGTGACGATCGACGCCGAGCTTGCGGCCGACCTGCCGGTCGAGGCGCTGATCCGCATCGCGGAAGAAGAAGCGTCGTGCGAGCTGTGGGGCTTGCTGAAGCGTCCGGACGAGAAGTTCGTCACGGAGCGTGCGTACGAAAATCCGAAGTTCGTCGAGGATCTGGTGCGCGACGTCGCGCAGCGTCTCGATGCGGATGACCGCGTCGTCGCCTACGTGCTCGAAGCCGAGAACTTCGAGTCGATCCACAATCACAGCGCGTATGCGCTGATCGAACGCGACAAGCGGCACGCTGCGTGACGTTGTGCCGCTGTAACGGAAAAGGCCGCTCGATCGAGCGGCCTTTGTGTTTTGGCTGGTGATGTCCGGTGCGTGCCGGTGCGTCGTGCGAATCAGCGCGCGAGCGACGCGAGATCCCAGCGCGGTTTCACCGTGAACGCGTAGTCGGCGTTCGCCTGCTCGGGCCAGCGGCCGAGCCGCAATGCGCCGGCAAGCGCGATCATCGCGCCGTTGTCGGTGCAGAGCGCAAGATCCGGATAGTGCACGTCGAAGCCGCGCTTGGTCGCGGCGGCCGACAGCGCGGCCCGCAACTGGCGGTTCGCGCCGACGCCACCCGCCACGACGAGGCGCTTGAGCTTCGTCTTCTTGAGTGCGGCGAGCGACTTCGCGACGAGCACGTCGACGGCCGCATCGACGAAGCCGCGCGCGAGATCGGCCTTCGCGCGTTCGAGCGCTTCGCCTTCGAGTTTTGCCGCCTCGAACTTCTTCATCTGCGTGAGCACGGCCGTCTTCAGGCCGCTGAAGCTGAAGTCGAGATCGCCCGAATGGAGCATCGGGCGCGGCAGCACGACGGCGCCCGGCGTGCCCGTTTCCGCGAGCTTCGACACTTCCGGGCCGCCCGGGTAGCCGAGGCCGATCAGCTTCGCCGTCTTGTCGAATGCTTCGCCGGCCGCGTCGTCGAGCGTCTCGCCGAGCGTCTCGTACACGCCGACATCGGTCACGCGCATCAGCTGCGTGTGGCCGCCCGACACCAGCAGCGCGATGAACGGGAACGGCGGCGGTTCGTCGACGAGCAGCGGGGACAGCAGGTGGCCTTCGAGGTGATGGATGCCGACGGTCGGCTTGTTCCATGCCAGCGCGAGCGCATTCGCGATGCTCGCGCCGACCAGCAGCGCGCCGGCCAGGCCGGGGCCTTGAGTGAATGCGATCGCGTCGATGTCCTCGCGGCGCGTGCCGCTTTGCGCCATGACTTCCTCGAGCAGCGGCAGCGCGCGGCGGATGTGGTCGCGCGATGCGAGCTCGGGTACGACGCCGCCGTATTCGCGGTGCATCGCGATCTGCGAATGAAGCGCATGCGCGAGCAGGCCGCGCTGCGTGTCGTAGAGCGCGAGGCCGGTTTCGTCGCAGGAGCTTTCGATGCCGAGAACGAGCATGGGTAGAGGCGGTGCGAGCTGCGTCGAGCGCGCCGCACGAAGGTAAACGTAACCGCAAATTATAGCAGGCGAGGGCCCGCCGCCGCTGGGGTGCGGCACGGGTGCGCGGCCAGGCAGGTACAATCCGCGCCATGGAAACTTACGATATCGCCGTGATCGGCGCGGGCGCCGCCGGGATGATGAGCGCCGCAGTCGCCGGGCAACTCGGCCGCCGCGTGGTGCTGATCGACCACGCGCCGCGGCTCGCCGAGAAAATCCGCATCTCGGGCGGCGGCCGCTGCAACTTCACGAATCTCCATGCGGGCCCCGACAATTATCTGTCGTCGAATCCGCATTTCGCGCGCTCGGCGCTTGCGCGCTACACGCCGCGCGACTTCCTCGGGCTGCTCAAGCGCCATCACGTCACCTGGCACGAAAAGCACAAGGGGCAGCTCTTTTGCGATCACGGCAGCGACGCGATCATCGACATGCTGAAGCACGAATGCGATGCGGGCGGGATTGCCTGGCGCCGGCCGGTGGCCGTCGACGCGGTGCGCCACGCGCCGGCCGACGGCTTCACGCTCGACACGCAGCAGGCGGGGTCGATCCGCGCACGCGCGCTGATCGTCGCCACCGGCGGACTGTCGATCCCGAAGATCGGCGCGACCGACTTCGGCTACCGGCTCGCGAAGCAGTTCGGCCACAAGCTCGTCGATACGCGGCCCGCGCTCGTGCCGCTCACCTTTGCGCAGCGGGACTGGGAGCCGTTCGCGGCGCTGTCCGGCGTGTCGCTCGAAGTGCGCGTGTCGACCGGCGACAAGAAGCACGGCGGCGAATTCGTCGAGGATCTGCTGCTGACCCATCGGGGCTTGTCGGGCCCCGGCATCCTGCAGATTTCCAGCTATTGGCAATCCGGCGACCCGATCCGCATCGACCTGCTGCCGCAGCGCGACGTGGTGGCCGACCTGCTCGACGCGAAGCGCACGTCGAAGCGCCAGATCGGTTCGCTGCTCGCGGACTGGGTGCCGTCGCGCCTCGCTCACGTCTGGCTCGACACGCATCGCGTCGCGGCGGACGCGCGGCTCGCGGACCTGCCCGACAAGATGCTGCGTCAGATCGGCGATGCGCTGTCCGGCTGGACGCTGACGCCGAACGGCACCGAGGGCTACAAGAAGGCCGAGGTGACGAAGGGCGGCGTCGATACGCGCGAACTGTCGTCGGCGACGATGATGAGCGCGCGGGTGCCGGGGCTGTTCTTCATCGGCGAGGCGGTGGACGTGACGGGCTGGCTCGGCGGCTACAACTTCCAGTGGGCGTGGGCATCCGGCACGGCGGCCGGGCAGGCGGCGGCGGAGTTTGCGCGGGGCGCCTGACACGGCTGCGCGGGCCCCCCATTGACGGGGGCCGGCCCTTATGTCTTTGCGCGGCGCTCTGCTATACTTGCAAGTCTTCCCTGCAAACCTTTATTCGTGTCGGATCATGACGATCATTCGCGTTAAAGAAAACGAGCCGTTCGAAGTCGCCATGCGCCGCTTCAAGCGCACGATCGAGAAGAACGGTCTGCTGACCGAGCTTCGTGCGCGGGAGTTTTACGAGAAGCCGACCGCCGAGCGCAAGCGCAAGAAGGCTGCCGCAGTGAAGCGTCATTACAAGCGGATCCGCAGCCAGACGCTGCCGAAGAAGCTGTACTGAACGATTGAGCGCCGCGCGATTCACCGAGCGGCGCACCGGCGACCTCCGCACGATCGGCCTCGATCTGGGGCTGCGAGTCGCCGATGCCGGATTCGAGCAACCCGCTTGAGACTTAGTCCCAAGCGGGTTTTTGTGTTGACGCCCGTTCGCGGGCGTTGAAGTCACGTTTCCATCCCGGGTGCAAGATGAGTTTGAAAGAGCAGATCAGCGAAGACATGAAGGCCGCGATGCGCGCGAAGGAAAGCGAGCGTCTGGCGACGATTCGCCTGCTGATGGCCGCGATCAAGCAGCGCGAGGTCGATGATCGGGTGACCCTCGACGACGCGGGCATCACCGCCGTGATCGACAAGATGATCAAGCAGCGCAAGGACTCGATCAGCCAGTTCGAAGCCGCAGGCCGCGACGATCTCGTCGCGAAGGAACAGGCCGAGCTGACCGTGCTGGGCGCCTACATGCCCGCGCAGCTTTCGGACGCCGAAGTGGCTGCCGAAGTCCAGGCCGCTGTCGCGGCAACGGGCGCGGCCGGCCCGCAGGACATGGGCAAGGTGATGGGCGTGCTGAAGGGCAAGCTTGCCGGCCGGGCCGACATGACGGCCGTTTCCGCGCAGGTCAAGGCTGCGCTGTCGAAGTAAAACCCGCTTCCCGGCGCGCCGCATGCGCGTGCGCCGGGGCGTCGTATTGTCTTTTTTTCGCTCGATCCCACGGTGATTCCGCATTCGTTCCTGCAGGATTTGCTGAACCGCGTCGATATCGTCGACGTGGTGGGCCGGTATGTGCAGCTCAAGAAGGGCGGCGCCAACTTCATGGGGTTGTGCCCGTTCCATAACGAGAAGAGCCCGTCGTTTACCGTCAGCCCGACCAAGCAGTTCTATCACTGCTTCGGCTGCGGCGCGCACGGCACGGCGATCGGTTTCCTGATGGAGCATGCGGGGCTCACGTTCCCGGAAGCCGTGCAGGAGCTCGCGCAATCGGTCGGACTGACCGTGCCGCACGAGCCGTCCATGCGCGGCGGAGGCGGTGCGGGTGGCGGTGACTATCCGGCGCCCGTGTCGAAATCGGTCGCGACCGCGCTGTCCGACGTGATGTCCACCGCGTGCGACTACTACCGCAAGCAATTGCGCGGCGCGACCGTCGCGATCCAGTATCTGAAGAACCGGGGCCTGACCGGCGAGATTGCCGCGCGCTTCGGGCTGGGCTATGCGCCGGACGGCTGGCAGAACCTCGAAACCGCGTTCCCGGACTACCGCGACGACTCGCTCGTCGAATCGGGGCTCGTGATCGTCAGCGAGAAAACCGATGCGCAGGGCGTCGCGCGACGCTACGACCGGTTCCGCGAGCGGATCATGTTCCCGATCCGCAACGTGAAGGGGCAGGTGATCGGGTTCGGCGGCCGCGTGCTCGGCAGCGGTGAGCCGAAGTACCTGAATTCGCCCGAAACGCCGTTGTTCAACAAGGGCAGCGAGCTGTACGGGCTGTTCGAGGCGCGCCTTGCGATCCGCGAGCGCAAGTACGTGCTGGTCGTCGAAGGCTACATGGACGTCGTCGCGCTCGCGCAGCTCGGCTTCCCGAACGCGGTTGCGACGCTCGGCACGGCGTGCACGCCGATCCATGTGCAGAAGTTGCTGCGTCAGACGGACACGGTCATTTTCAGCTTCGACGGCGACTCGGCCGGCCGGCGTGCGGCGCGCCGCGCGCTCGAGGCGTGTCTGCCGCATGCGGCGGACAACCGGACGATCCGATTCCTTTTCCTGCCGTCCGAGCACGATCCGGACAGCTACGTACGCGAATTCGGCGCGGACGCGTTTTCCGAGCAGGTCGAGCGCGCGATGCCGCTGTCACAATTTCTGTTGAACGAAGCAATTGCCGGCAAGGCGCTCGACCAGCCGGAAGGTCGAGCGAAGGCGCTGTTCGACGCGAAGCCGCTGCTGCAGGCGCTGCCGGCGAACGCGTTGCGCGCGCAGATCATGCACATGTTCGCCGACCGGCTCGATATCCCGTTCGAGGAAGTCGCGGCGCTGTCGGATGTCGATGCGCGCATCGCGGCGCCGGCGCGCCAGGCGCCCGCGCGCAGCGAGCGGCGGCGTGTGACGGACAGCGAAAAGCGCGCGTTGCGTACGCTCGTGATGCATCCGCGGATCGCGTCGCAGCTCGACGACGAACAGCTTGCGACCCTGCGCGCGCTGCCGCGGATCGGCGAGCTGTTCGCCGAAGTCGTCGAGCATGCGCGTGCGCTGGGCGACGGCGCGGAGTTCCGGCTGCTGTCGGATGTCCTGCGGACGTCCTCGAACGGCGCGACTTACGAGGAAATCTTCCGCGAAATTCTGGACTATGATGAAAACGTCCGCGATTTGCTGTTACAGAATCCGGAAGACGAGACGGTGCCCGAGCGGCAGCGTGAACAGGAACGGATCGCGGGGGAGGAGCTGCAGGCCGCGGTGCTCAAGATGCGCTATGACGCCTGCTGCGACCGGCTCGATCGGCTTGCGCGGCAGTCCACCTTCACACCCGAGGAACTGGCGGAATTGACGGAATTGAACCAGCAGCGAACCGACATGAAGCGTCGGCTCGGGCTGTAGGCGGCCGGGGCGCCAAGAGAGGGCGCCCCAGCGTGCTATAATATAAGGTTTCCAGCGGTTTGTTTTCTAAGCAGAGGCGAGATTCGCGATGGCAAAGACGACAGGCGGAAAGAAAGCAACAGGCAAGGGCTCGACGGAGCCGACCACGAAGGTCACAGCGGCCAAGTCTGCTTCTTCCACCAGGACAGTGTCTTCAGCCACGTCAGCCCCGGCAGGAAAGAAAACCGCGGCCGGCACTGCTCAGGCTGCGCCGGCGCCGGCAGCCAGAACACGGGCTGCCGCCAGACCCGACTCCGGGCCGGCCAAGCCGGCGGCGAAGCGGGCAAGTGCGAAAAGCGCAAGGGACACGACTGCCGCCGCGGACGAAACGGCAGTACGTACTACTCATGCACCCACGGTTCAACCGGCTGTCGTCCAGCAGCCGCGAGTCGATATAGCCGGTACGGCGAACTCCATGACCAAAAAGCTGAACGAAGTATCCGTCGATGACGACGCAAATCAGAGCGACGAGCAGCCCGCAGCCGCGGCTGCCCCGGGCAAATCCAAGGTGCGCGATCGTCGCGCCAAGGAAAAGGCGCTGCTGAAGGAAGCGTTCGCGACGAGCACGCCCGGCACGGCCGAGGAGCTCGAAGAGCGCCGCGTGAAGCTGCGCGCGCTGATCAAGCTCGGCAAGGAGCGTGGCTTCCTCACGTATGCCGAAATCAACGACCACCTGCCGGACAACTTCACCGAGACCGAAGCCCTCGAAGGCATCATCGGCACGTTCAACGACATGGGCGTGGCGGTTTACGAGCAGGCGCCGGACGCGGAAACGCTGCTCCTGAACGACAACGCGCCGGCCGCGTCGTCGGACGATGAAGTCGAGGAAGAAGCGGAAGTCGCGCTGTCGACCGTCGATTCGGAATTCGGTCGCACGACCGATCCGGTCCGGATGTACATGCGCGAGATGGGCACGGTCGAGCTGCTCACGCGCGAAGGCGAAATCGAGATCGCGAAGCGGATCGAGGACGGCCTGCGCCACATGGTGATGGCGATTTCCGCGTGCCCGACGACGATCGCCGACATCCTCGCGATGGCCGAGCGCGTCGCGAACGAAGAGATCCGCGTCGACGAACTCGTCGACGGCCTGCTCGATCCGAATGCTTCGGACTCCGCCGATACGGACGGTTTCTCGGCGAAGGAAGCCGAAGCGATCGAGAACGAGGACGAGGAAGCAGAAGAGGAAGAGGAAGAAGAGGAAGAGGAGGATGATGACGGTGCCGCCCAGGCAACCGCCAACGCCGCCCAGCTCGAAGCCCTCAAGCGCGCATCGCTCGACAAGTTCTCGCAGATCAGCGAGTGGTTCGACAAGATGCGCCGCGCGTTCGAGAAGGAAGGCTACAAGTCGAAGTCCTACCTGAAGGCGCAGGAAACGATCCAGACCGAACTGATGACGATCCGCTTCACCGCGCGTACCGTCGAGCGTCTGTGCGACACGCTGCGTGCGCAAGTGGACGAAGTGCGTCAGGTCGAGCGCCAGATTCTGCACATCGTCGTCGACAAGTGCGGCATGCCGCGTTCGGAATTCATCGCGCGCTTCCCCGGCAGCGAGACGGATCTCGACTGGGCCGAGAAGATCGCGGCCGAAGGTCATTCGTACAGCGCGGTCCTGTCGCGCAATATCCCGGCGATCCGCGAACAGCAGCAGCGTCTGCTCGACCTGCAGGCGCGCGTCGTGCTGCCGCTGAAGGACCTGAAGGAAACCAACCGCCAGATGGCGGCCGGCGAACTGAAGGCACGTCAGGCGAAGCGTGAAATGACCGAGGCGAACCTGCGTCTCGTGATTTCGATCGCGAAGAAGTACACGAACCGCGGCCTGCAGTTCCTCGACCTGATCCAGGAAGGCAACATCGGCCTGATGAAGGCGGTGGACAAGTTCGAATACCGTCGCGGCTACAAGTTCTCGACCTATGCAACGTGGTGGATTCGCCAGGCCATCACGCGTTCGATCGCGGACCAGGCGCGCACGATCCGTATTCCGGTTCACATGATCGAAACGATCAACAAGATGAACCGCATCTCGCGGCAGATCCTGCAGGAAACCGGTCTCGAGCCGGATCCGGCAACGCTCGCCGAGAAGATGGAGATGCCGGAAGACAAGATCCGCAAGATCATGAAGATCGCGAAGGAGCCGATCTCGATGGAAACGCCGATCGGTGACGACGACGATTCCCATCTCGGCGACTTCATCGAGGACAACAACACGGTCGCGCCGGCGGATGCCGCGCTGCATGCAAGCATGCGCGACGTCGTGAAGGACGTGCTCGATTCGCTGACGCCGCGCGAGGCGAAGGTGCTGCGGATGCGCTTCGGTATCGAGATGAGCACCGATCACACGCTCGAGGAAGTCGGCAAGCAGTTCGACGTCACCCGCGAGCGGATCCGTCAGATCGAGGCCAAGGCGCTGCGCAAGCTGCGTCACCCGAGCCGTTCCGACAAGCTGAAGTCGTTCCTCGAAGGGAACTGATTTCCAGCGTCTTACTTGCGAACGCCGCCGGTATCCGCGTGATACCGGTGGCGTTTGTCCTCTTTAGCGTCTTTGTTGTTACAATGCCGGCCCGGCTTGGTTGCCGGAGTGGCGTGTAGCACACGTTGCTTCTTGTCTGGGCCCCTAGCTCATGCTTGGTTAGAGCAGCGAACTCATAATTCGTTGGTGCCGGGTTCGACTCCCGGGGGGCCCACCAGATTCCCTTCCAAGGCTATCCAAGGAAGTCTCGAAACCCGCGACGCCGCAAGGCTTCGCGGGTTTTTCTTTTGCGCGCTGCCTGAATGTGTCGAGCGTGTTGAATGCGTTCACGCCGGCGTCGCGTGTCGCATCGCCGCCACCGGGAAAACGCGCGGAGCGTGCCGTGCCGATATCAATCGAAGTATGCTGTAGCGCGGTCGGCGCGCACGATCGAGAATCGTCGAGTGCGCGAACGGCAGGGCAGCGCCGCGTTCCGTCCGGCAGCCAGAACAAACACAAACAGACTTCGCCCGACAGTGGGGGCGGCCATCATGATCACGTTGCGTTCGTGGAGTGCGATTCTATCGTTGCTGATGCTTGCCGCATGCGCCAGCCTGCCGCCGCAGGCCGGTCGCGCGCCAACGCACGCATTTACCGATACGGAAACCACGCGCCTCGGCGTCGCGTTCCGCCAGCAGGCCGCCGCCCATCCGGGGCAGGACGCGTTTCATCTGCTGCGCGATCCCGTCGATGCACTCGATGCGCGCGTGCTGCTCGCCGATCGCGCGGACCGCTCACTGGACCTTCAGTACTACATCTGGCACGACGACCTGACCGGGCACGAGCTCGCGGATGCGATCATCCGTGCGGCCGATCGCGGGGTTCGCGTGCGCGCGCTGCTCGACGATCTCGGGACGAATGCGGACGACCAAAAGCTGCTCGAGATCAGTTCGCATCCGAACATCGAGATCCGGCTCTTCAATCCAGTCGCCACACGCCACTTCAAGAAGATCGGCACGGTGCTCGAATTCTCCCGCGTCAACCGGCGCATGCACAACAAGGCGATGATCGCGGACAACCAGGCGGCGATCGTCGGCGGCCGCAATATCGGAGACGAATATTTCGGCGCGTCGTCGATGCTGGAGTTCGGCGATCTCGATGTGGTCGTGCACGGCCCCGTCGTGAACGACATCTCGACCGAATTCGATACGTTCTGGAATTCGCCGTATGCGTATCCGATCGATGCGCTGGTCGGGCACGACGCGGCGCCGGGCGGCCTCGACCGGGAGCGCGAACGGTTGCGCGATTACCTGCGCGCGATGGAGGACAATCCGTACGTGCTCGAGGCGCGACACAGGCTCGACCAGATCGTGCACGGGCAGGGCACCGAGCTGTCCTGGGGCCAGGCGACGGTCCTGTACGACGATCCGGCGAAGATCGCACGCTCGCCGAAGGACAGCGACGGGCACCTCATGCCGCAACTGCGCGCACTCGCGTTGCGGCCCGAGCAGGAGCTGCTGATCGTGTCGCCGTACTTCGTGCCGGGCAAGGACATGGTCGAACGCCTGCACGCGCTCACGACACGCGGCGTGCGCGTGACGATCCTGACCAACTCGCTCGCATCGACCGACGTCGCGGCCGTGCATGCCGGCTACCGGCGCTATCGGCGTGCGCTGCTGGAAGCCGGCGTGAGGCTTTACGAACGGCGGCCGTCCGGCGACAAGAGCATTTCGAAGCAGGTCATCATCGGCTCGTCGCGTGCTTCGCTGCATGCGAAGACCTATGTGTTCGATCGCAAGAGCATCTTCATCGGTTCGATGAATCTCGATCCGCGTTCGCTGAATCTCAATACCGAGATCGGCGTTTACTGCGAGAGCGCGGCGATTGCGTCGGAAGTCGCGGCGGACCTGGAGCCGCGGCTCGATCAAATCGCGTGGCGAGTCGAATCGAGGACCGACCCGGCCGGGAAGGGGCGGCTCAAGTGGATTCAGACTGACGCGGACGGGAAAGTGACCGAACTCGATCACGAACCGGAAGTATCGGCGGCGCGGCGCATGGAAGTATGGTTTCTGGGCTTGTTTCCGATCGAATCGCAGCTGTGATTTCGCTTGCCCGCGACGACCGCGGGCGGCGTGTGCCGACGCGCAGCGTCGATCCGGAGGCCGTGCGCGCACTGGCGCTGATGCGGCTCCGGGCGCGCAAAACGACCCGCACCCGGAATCCGCACCATTCATCGCGCGGTCAGCGCGCGAAATCAGACGTGCTCTGGATGAACGTGTTCAGCTTCGAGATGTTCACGCTGCCGAAGCCCGTCGTCGCGTCCCAGCCGGCCTTCGCCTTGTAGCCGTACGTGCCGCTGCCGTTGTTGCCGGACGTCACGTCGTGCACCAGCGCCGCATTGCTCGGAAAGTACTTGTAGATGCTCGACGCCGGGAATCCGAGCGCGTTGTTGTTGGCCGATTGCAACCGCGCCCAGATGCCGGTGAAGATCGGTGCGGCGAGGCTCGTGCCGCCTTCGTTGTTCAGGTAGCCCGAGCCCCACAGCGTGTCGGACGTCTGGCCGTTCACCACGAGGATCGCGCCGGTGCGCAGGTCGGCGTCGAAACCGACGTCCGGCAGTGCGCGCTTGGTCGACCCGGTGAGGCTCGACGATTGCCACGACGGCGCCGCTTCGTACTTGCTGTAGCCGCCGCCCGTCGACCATACGGTGCCCGGCTGCCAGCTCGGATCGTTCCACACGATTTCGCTGTTGTATGCGTTGGTCGACGTGTTGGTGAATAGCGTCGTGCCGCCCACTGCGATCACGTACGGCGACGTCGCTGGCTCGCTCACCGTGTAGGTCGAGCGCGACGGCGTGCCGCTCGCGCATTCGTACGCGCCGTGGTCGCCGGCCGATACGGAGAAGGTCTGACCTTGCGCGATGGCTTGCTTGAAGATGGTATCGTCGGTCGCCTGCGAGCCGGTGCTGTACGCGGACGATTCGCACACGCCGAGCGACACGTTGATGACCTTCGCGACGTTGTCGCTCACCGCCTTGTTGTACGCGGCGGTAATCGCGGTGAGCGACATCGACGGCGCCACGTAGAACACGACCTGCTTCACGCTGCCGCCGGCGGCGCCGACGATAGACTGGCTGTCGAGGTTCCATTCGACGGTGCCGGACGTATCGGTGTACGAACTACCTGACGGACCCGTCTGCACGACGCTGCTGCTGATCGTGCCGAGGCCGTTGTTGGCGGCGAACGTATTGAGGTCGCTGACCGTCTGCGACAGGTCGCCTTCGGAGATGATGCCGACGGTGGTTTGCGAGGCCGTCGGCGTGCCGTCGCCGCCATAGAGCGACGAGAATTCCGTCGGGTAGTGCGGCACCGCGGATGCGCCTGCCGGAATCGTCAGGTTGCTGGTGTTGCCTTGCGGTTTGCTGCCCGCGCCGGTATGCATGAGCTCGACGTTCTGCAGCCCCAGCACGGCACCGACGATGCCTGAGATTGCGTTCGGCACCTGCGCGGCATCGGTGTTCGCGTAAACGTTGCGGCCGTTTCGCGTGAAGCGCTTGAGCGTCGTGCGGAACGCCGATTTGACCGTTGCCGCGGTGCCCGACGCGGACACGAGCAGGCGGTTCGGCGCAACGACGATGTTGACGAAGCCGGCCTGGCGCAGGTGCGCGACGACGGAGGCAACCTGCTGGTCGGTCGGCGCGTATTGCGCGGCGAACTGCGCCGACGTGAGGAACTGCTTGTAGTGCGGCGAGCCGGGTGTATGCAGATCGTGCAGGTACTGGTCGAGTTGCGCTTCGCTGCGCAGGTTCAGCCCGAGCACGATGTCGACCGATTCGCCGGGCGCCATCTCGGTGGCAGCCGCGGCAGCGGCGGCGGTACTGGCCGCCGGCGCGCCGGCGGTACTGCTGCTTTCACCTTGCTGGACGAGCGGCAGGAATCCCTTGGTGCGCGTTTCCGTCCAGCCGGCGGCCGGTGCGGCATGGGCGGCCGTCATGCCGAACGAAGCGGCTGCTGCTGCGGCGAAGGCGAGCTTGGCGATGCGGATGTGCTTTAGTTTCTTGTCTGCAACCTGATTCATTTTGAATTACCCCTCCGGTTGAACATCGAACTGCACGAACAACAACGGTCGACGGCGGCGCGGATCGTGCGCCGCCGATATCCGCCGCGCTCGCGCGGATGGCGCGGACGCGACGGGGCCTTTCGCCCGACCCGGATGGGTGGTGATCCTCCGGGGGCGAAATGCTGGAATGCTCGGTAACGGGGGCGCTCCGCCGCGATGCGGCCCGGTCGCGCCGGCAGGCCTGATGCAGGCGAGCTAGAGCAAAAGTTTCGGTATCCTGCTCATCTGGTTCGGTCCTTCGGCCTGCTGCCGGACGGCAGCTGCCCAATGAATGCATCGGGATGTTGCATGCGCCAACGGAAGAAGCGACGGTCGGCGGCGAGAACTTCGGTGCGGCGGAAGCGAGATGCGTTGAGCGGGAACGATTGCGTGGTCTGCAGTTCATCGGATTGCTTGCATCGGACGGTATCAAGAACGAAAGTTCGGTGTCAAACTTTTTTTGATTATATGAAACAAAGTTAAATGGAATTGGATGAAATGCTTTTGAAAAGTCATTAGGTATTTTGTAATTTTCAAACCATAAACCGAGTGCAATTGCGGGTCCGTCCTGTGGATAATTCGCGATTCGATTCGTAATGCACGAACCGTATTCGAGAAATCATTCGAATCTCCCGTGCCCGTTTTCCGTCCCGGAACGCAAGGTTCGACGCGCGTCGGCCGCGTCCGGCGACTCAACCTGATCAGATCGACGGCTCGTCGCGAGCAGTCCAGCCAGCGACAGCGTCTCGAGAGCGGGGTGGGTCGGCGCATCGTGATGGATCGCATCGGGCGGCGAAGCGACCGGATGACACAATGTGTCGACGATTAGTGCGGCGATGCTGACGATCAGCACGGCGGCAACCAGTTGCACGCGATGAGTCCGTTCGGCCAGTTGACGGTATTCCACCTCGTGCCGCGTTCCACGCTGCAACTGCTCGATTGGGATCGTTCTAGCGGTGAAGGTGCCGCGCGCTGCTGATGGCGACCATTGCGGATCAGACGCGGGTTCTGCGCGAACACTGGCATGTGCCGCGCGGCGCATCGGGTGGCGAGCGGGCCGCCCCGGCGAATGCGGCGAAGCGCGTTCAGCGCGCGATGAAAACCGCCGCGCGTCGAGCGCGGCTATCGGTCGTTCGATGGCACGAGCACAGGCACGGCGCGACGCGCGGTGGCCGGGTCAACGGCATCCGCACGATCAGTCCGGCTTGCGCTCCGGTGCAGCACGCGGTGGCGGCTCGGCGACCGGGGTGCCGGCGGTAGGGCCACCATTCTCATCGTTCTCGGGCGCCACGGGCCGCGAACCGTCGTCATACGCGACGAGGCTGCGCTGCGGATTCGCGATCCGGATTCCGCGTTCGCGGAACAGCACCGCGATACGCCGGTTGAATTCGCGCTGCACACCCCAGCGCGCAGAGTCCTTGCACTGGATCTGTCCGGCCAGCGCGATCGTCGCGCCGTCGACCTGGTCGATGCCCCAGTAGCTGAAATCCGACAGGATGCCGTCCTTGTAATTCGGATCGTCGCGCAACGCGGCGCCGATCTCCTTCAGCGTCTCGATCGCGCGATCGATGTCCTGGCCGTACGCGATGCTGACCTTGACGGCTGCGTTGCCGAGCCCGCGATTCGTGTTGTTGACGGTCGTAACGGAGCTGAACGGGATCGTGTACAGCGACCCGTCGCCCGCGCGCAGCCGCACGGTGCGGATCGACAGGTATTCGACCGTGCCGGACACGCCGGCGAGCGTGACCCAGTCTCCCACCTGCATCGCGTTCTCCATCAGCAGGAAGATCCCGGTGATGAAATCCTGCACGAGCTTCTGCGAGCCGAAGCCGAGCGCGACGCCGAAGATGCTGGCGCCGGCGAGCAGTGGACCGATGTTCACGCCGATTTCGCTGAGGCCCGTCAGCACGACGACGAGCGCGATCATGATGAACAGCAGCGAACGCAGCATCGGCAGCAGCGTGCGTAACCGCGCCGCGCGCACGAGGTTGCCTTCGTGTGTCCACTGCTGCAGGCGGCGCTCGATCGCGATGTTCGCGGCTTCCCATACGATCAGCGCGACGACGGCCGCGATCGCGATCGTGATCAGCGCCGACGCGAGCCGATGGCCGATCGTGCTGGTCTGGAAGGCGTGGAAGATCGGCACGCCCCAGATCTGCAGCAGCACCACGACGGTCGCGACGGCGATCACCGCCGACACGATCTGGCGCACCAGCGGGTAGTAGCGGTACGCGTGCAGGTGGACCAGCGTGCGATCGTCGTCGCGGCGCTGGAACAGTCGAGCGAGCGCACCGAACACGACGATCGACACGATCCGCATGCCGATCACCGCGGCGATCGAGCGGCCGCCGAGCGTGATCAGCACGCGGTAGCCGTTGTGGACGTCGAGCGCCCACACGAACCACAGCGCCATCACGACGAATACCGAAACGGGCGCCCACGCGTCGGCGAGCGCGTTGCCGATCATCGCGAAGGCCGGCCGATCGTCGCCGGCCGCGCGGATGCGGGCGGCGACCGGCTGGCGGCACCGGAGAATCAGCGCCGAGATCATCAAGTGGCCGACGAGCGCGACGGCTTTCAGCAGCGCTACGTGACCGGCGTCGCTGAGGCCGAAGCTCGCGGCGATCTCGACCGCGGCCGTGCAGACGCCGACGACGATCGCGATCCGCGCGATCGAGCGCTGCGCGATCGCGGCCCATGCGTCGCTGACGTGCAGCAGCCGCAATTGCGGCGCATCGGGCTGGAAGAACAGCCGGCTGACAATCGTCACGAGGCGGCAGATCACGTAGATGTCGATCAGCGATTCGAGTGCGGTTTCGGTCGGCGTGCCGGCGCCGTCGAGCACCGACATCGTCAGGCTCGCGACGCCGACGAACGCCAGCAGCGGCACCACGCGCAGCGCGAGGCTGACCAGCGCGCGCGGCATCCGGCGCAGCAGCGTGGTGTGGCGCCGCGCATGGCCACGGCCTTGCGACGACGTATCGGGCGCGGCGCTGGCGTCGGCGCCGGCGCTGGCGCTGGCGTCGTCCGTCCCGGCTGGCTCGGGCTCGGCCCGACGCGACGATTCGGCCCGACGCGTGCCCATGGCGGCCAGCGCGCGCCGCAGGAGCCGCTTCGCGAACCATTCGACGACGAACGCGGGCACGAGCACGGCGAGGATGACCAGGATCGCGCGCGTGAGGTCCGCGCGTTCGTCGGTTCGCACCAGCCGCTCGTGCCACCAGCGGCCGACGGAGCCGACATCGAGTAGCGAGCGCAGCGATTCGTTCAGCGCGGCGCCGATTTCGCCGGCCCAATGTGCCCCCTGCCGGACGAGCATCGACGCGAGCCCGTTCGTCGTGAGCGCGGCTGGGGCGGCGGATGCCGCGCTGGCCGGTGTCGCGGCGCTCGCCGGAAGCGCGGGCGTGCTCAGCACGCCGACGGCCGCGATCGCGCGCAACGTCGTTTCGACCTGCTCGCGCTCGCGTGGATTTTGCAGGACGGAGAGGGCCTGCTGCGCCTGTTGCGGCGTCAATGCCGGCACGGCGCCGGAGGCCGCCGATGGGGCGGCTGGTGCAGGGGTAGCCGCGTGGGCGATCGATACGACGGCGGCGAGCAGCCAGCCGAGCAGGAAATGTCGCATGGGGAGGCATGCGGGCGCACATCGAAATGTGGCCCGCCGGTCTGGACGATGGACGGAAGTTAACATGATCGCGAACGGACCCGAATAGTTCCGCCGACGAATATTCGCTTGCGACGTGGCGGGTCGGGAACGAAACGTGCTCGCCGGCACATCGATTCGGTGCAAACCACGACTGCGGCTACATGCGGCGAACTCCGGATTCCTGATGAATCAGCCCTGCTCGTCGTGAAAGATCGGCAGCACGTGCTCGGCGATTTCCTCGATGACCTCGCGCACGGGCCGGTCCGAGCCGGGATTCAGCGTGACGTGGTGCGTGCCGGCTGCGCGCATGTCCCGCAAGATGCCGACCAACGCATTCCGTCCGGTCGCGTAGCCGAGCGACAGCGCGCGGGCCGGCGCATCGCGATTCGCATCGAGATCGAGCCGCATCGATACGCCGAACGCGCGAAAGCCCGGTTGAGCCAGCCGGTCGACGGCCGCGCGCCACATCGAATAACGAGAACGCTGCGTGTCCGGATCGCGGTGGTACGTCATCCAGCCGATCGCGTTCCGAGCGATCCAGTCGACGCTCTGTCCGCCCGAACCGACCGCGAGCATCGGCACCGCGGCATCGCCGCGCGGCAGCAGCGTGAAGTCGGGCGCGTCCGGCGGTGTTTCGTCGGGCAGCACGCGGGACGGCACGCGGAGCGCGGCCGCAACGATGTCCCAATGCCGGCGATACCGGTCGCGCCGCGTTTGAGCATCGACGCCGAACGCCGCATATTCGGGCGGCCGGTCGCCGGAGCCGAGGCCGAGGACGAAGCGTCCGCCGGACAGCGTCGCGACCGACAGCGCGCCTTTCGCGATATGCAGCGGATGACGCAGCGGCAGCACGATCGCGCCGCTGGCGAGCACGATCCGGCGCGTGCGCGACGCGAGCGCGCCGAGCAGCACCCACGGATCGAGGTGCCCGACCGGGTCGGGATAGTCGGCGCTGTTCAGCGGTACGTCGCGAATCCACAGTGCGCGAAAGCCGAGCGAATCGGCCCGCGCCGCGAGTTCGAGCTGCTCGTTGAAATCGGCGACGGTCCGGCCGCTGCGCAGCAGCGGCAGCGTCAGGCCGATCGACAGCCGCTCGGCCGAGAAGATGCGCTGCGCGACGTCGGCGCGGCCGGAGGCGGGCAGGGGCATGTCCATTCCTTGAAGACGGAGCGAAGCAGGCGCGCTCCGTAGGGTGTTCGCATGCTAGCGTGTTTGCGCGACGCTTGCGACGCGCGGCGAGCGATACACGGCGGCATCGGCGGGTCCGGCATGATCGGCGCCTTCGGTTATCGGGCAATCAATCGGCATGAACTGACCTCGGCAAGTGGTGGTCGGTCTCGTGGCGGGCACGGTGCTGTTCGTGTTCGGCGGCGCTCGCACGGTTGAGGCGACGCACGCCGATCTATGCAGGACCGCCGAGGAGTCGGGCATCACGCGGGCCTCCGGGACGGGTTGCCTCGGATCACGTGCGCGCTCGACCACGCATGCGCGGCCAGGGGCGGGCGATTGTAAGCGGATCGTCGGGCGTCGTGCAGGTGCAGACGTCTCGCCGGCGCACACGTCACATTCCTGCAACACCGGCGCCGCGCCCGTCCGCCGATCGCGCGCGCCGTTTCCCGTCGTTTCACTTTCGAAACGTTCACGCATTTCTGTCGCCGCCCGATCTGCATCGGGGTCACTTCACCGGCCGCGCCGCCTTGCGCCGCGAAGCATGGTGCGCTCCTTGCATATCTGTGTGTGCCGTGAGCGCGATCGCCGGCGCGGTAGAGGGCCGGCCATCGCTTCAGTGGGTCGGACGCATCGAAGACGGGGACAAGAGAATGAGAACAGACCGAATCGCAACGTGTCGTGTTGCAAAAATGAATCGCCGACCTGCCCGAGAATTCGTTTCGCCGTTGATTGCGGTGACATGAGCGTGCGGCTTTTCGTTCCATCCGAACAATCCGGGTTCGTTCCGAACGACGACGTGCAGGCGTGACGCACCAGGCCGACCGGTGCCAGTCGGCCGTCGGGGATGAACCGCCGAGCACGTGGATGGGCAATCAATCATGAGATATGGATCGTCATGCCGACGCGCGAAACGCCTGCGTGCCGAGCGCGACGCATGCGTGTGCCTGCCGCACGCACCGCCGCGCGGCGATCCGCCCGACATCGGGAAATCGAAGGTGTAGTCCAGGGGAAAGGTCCGCCGGCGGCGCCGCGGTGGATCCGACGACATTGTGCTGTCAGTTGATCCACTACCCCGATGGATCAATTGTTGGAGCGCCCATCGCCATGTGGTCGATGGGCGTCTTTTTTTGCTGCGCCGGTGTCGCGCGCGCCGCCGGCCCGATCGCCCGGCGTTCTGTATCATGTGCTGGCGCGCTGGCCGCACGGCTTGCCACCGCGCCCGATCACGCGCCGCCAACATGAACGACATCGCCTTGCCCGACACCTCATCCGCCAGCCTCGATCCGGCCGCGCTCGATGCGCTGCACGCGTTCGTCGAGCGCCATCCGCGGCTGCTCGTGCTGACCGGTGCAGGCATCAGCACAGATTCCGGCATTCCCGGCTATCGCGACCGCAACGGTCAATGGATGCGCTCGCCGCCGATCCAGCTCCACGAATTCCTCGGGTCCGACACCGCGCGCCGCCGCTATTGGGCGCGCAGCATGATCGGCTGGCCCGTGGTGGGCCGCGCGCGGCCGAACCGCTCGCATGTCGCGCTCGCGCGGCTCGGCGGCACCGGCCGGATCGAGCGCCTCGTCACGCAGAACGTCGACGGGCTGCACCAGCGTGCAGGCAGCGGCGACGTGATCGAACTGCATGGCGGCATCAACGGCGTCACGTGCCTCGATTGCGGCGCGCATCACGCGCGCGCGACGATCCAGACCTTGCTCGAAACGGACAACCCCGAGCTGCTGGGCACGCAGGCGGAACCCGCCGCCGACGGTGACGCGCACCTCGAATGGGCCGCGCTCGACACGTTCCGCATCCCGGCCTGCCCGGCCTGCGGCGGGCTGCTGAAGCCGGCGGTGGTGTTCTTCGGCGAGAACGTGCCGCGCGAACGCGTCGCGCTGGCGTCGCAGGCGCTCGATGCGGCCGATGCGCTGCTCGTCGTCGGCTCGTCGCTGATGGTGTATTCCGGCTACCGGTTCTGCGTGTGGGCCCAGGCGCAGAACAAGCCCGTCGCCGCGTTGAACCTCGGCCATACGCGCGCCGATCCGATGCTGACGCTGAAGGTCGAGGCGCGTTGCGCGCCCGCGCTCGACGCGCTGAACGCGCGGCTGGGCGTCGCCGGCGGCGCGCCGGAGCACGCATCGTGACCGGGCCGACGTCCTCGCCCGATCCGTCCGCGCGGCTGTCGGCGCCGGCGGCCGAGCGCAATCGCGGGCCGATCCTCGACGTGCTGCGTCGCGTGCTGCCGGCCAGCGGCGACGTGCTCGAGATCGCGAGCGGCACCGGGCAGCATGCGGTCCATTTCGCGCAGGCGCTGCCGGCGCTGCGCTGGCAGCCGAGCGATCCTGACGCACACGCGCGCCGCTCGATCGCCGCGTGGGTCGCGCATGCCGGCCTCGCGAACCTGGCCGAGCCGCTGGCGTTCGACGTGCGGGATGCGTCGTGGCCGGCCGCGGCGTTCGACGCGATCGTCTGCATCAACATGGTCCACATCTCGCCGTGGGCCTGCACCGACGCACTGTTTGCCGGCGCGTCGCGCGTGCTGCGTCCGGGCGGCGTGCTGTTCCTGTACGGCCCGTATCGCCGCGAAGGCCGGCACACGGCGCCGTCCAACGAAGCGTTCGACCAGCAGTTGCGCAGCCGCGACCCGTCGTGGGGCGTTCGCGATCTCGAGGCGGTCGTCGCGCTCGGCCTCGACCGCGGGCTCGACTGCATCGAGGTCGTCGAGATGCCGGCGAACAACCTGAGCGTCGTGTTCAGGCGCCTGCCGCACGCGGAGCAGTGATACGCAAGCGCGCATCGCAGCCGGGTTTCCACTATCCTTTCGCCTGTGCGCGCGACCCGGTTCGGTCGCGCCCTGTTTTTTCCGGAGAATTGACTAATGGGCAAACAAGCAATCGGTGTGATCGGGCTCGCGGTGATGGGCCGCAATCTCGCACTCAATATCGAGAGCCGCGGTTACGCGGTGTCGGTGTATAACCGCAGCCGCGAGAAAACCGACGAACTGATCGCCGAATTCCCCGGCCGTAATCTGGTACCGACCTATACGCTCGAAGAGTTCGTCGCGTCGCTCGAGACGCCGCGCCGGATCCTGATGATGGTGAAGGCCGGCGAAGCGACCGATGCGACGATCGCATCGCTCAAGCCGCTGCTCGAGAAGGGCGACGTGCTGATCGACGGCGGGAATACGCACTTCACGGACACGATCCGCCGCAACCAGGAACTCGCGCAATCGGGCCTGCACTTCATTGGCACCGGCGTGTCCGGCGGCGAAGAGGGCGCGCTGCGCGGCCCGTCGATCATGCCGGGCGGCCAGCGCGACGCGTACGACCTGGTCGAGCCGATCCTCAAGCAGATCGCCGCGAAGGCCCCGTCGGACGGCGAGCCGTGCGTCGCGTACATGGGTCCGGACGGTGCGGGCCACTACGTGAAGATGGTCCACAACGGCATCGAATACGGCGACATGCAGCTGATCGCCGAAAGCTATGCCGTGCTGAAGGACGTCGCGGGCCTGACCAACGACGAACTCGGCGCGGTATACACCGAGTGGAATCAGGGCGAGCTCGACAGCTATCTGATCGAGATCACGTCGAAGATCTTCGGCAAGAAGGACGAAGAAACCGGCAAGCACCTCGTCGACGTGATCCTCGATCGCGCCGCGCAGAAGGGCACCGGCAAGTGGACGAGCCAGAACGCCCTGGATCTGGGCGTGCCGCTGCCGCTGATCACCGAGTCGGTGTTCGCGCGCGTGCTGTCGTCGTTGAAGACCGAGCGCGTCGCGGCCAGCAAGATCCTGTCGGGCCCGGCCGCCGCGTCGTTCGACGGCGATCGCGCCGCGTTCGTCGAAGCGGTGCGCCGCGCGCTGTACCTGAGCAAGGTGATCTCGTACGCGCAGGGCTTCGCGCAACTGCGCATGGCGTCCGAAGAGTATGGCTGGAACCTCGATCTCGGGACGATCGCGAAGATCTTCCGCGCGGGCTGCATCATCCGCGCGCGATTCCTGCAGAAGATCACCGACGCGTACGCGAAGGATCCGGCGCTCGCGAACCTGCTGCTCGACCCGTATTTCAAGGACATCGCCGCGAATTACCAGGCGTCGCTGCGCGACGTCGTGGTGGCTGCCGTAAAGGCAGGCGTGCCGGTGCCGGCGTTCGCGTCGGCGGTCGCGTACTTCGACAGCTACCGTTCGGAGCGGCTGCCGGCGAACCTTGTGCAGGCGCAGCGCGACTTCTTCGGCGCCCATACGTTCGAGCGTACCGACCGGCCGGGCAGCTTCCACGCGAACTGGTCGTGACCGGCTGGCGAGGACGGTATTGTTGCGAAATTCTATTCTTTGAGTAGGGTTTTTCGTTCCCGGATCCCGGAATTGTTGGCTCCGAGGAAACAGTGTTTTCGTTTTTTCATGGTTTTCCCTAGGTGATCTCGGGACTAAACTTTGTTCAATCGCTGCAGACATGGTGTGTGCGGCGGAGCAAAAAAATCCCGGAGGTAATCATGAAATCGCTGATCGCAACGTTCGCTGCTGCTGCTGTCCTCGCCGTTCCTGCCGTCTCGTTCGCCCAACAGAACGCCCCCGTCACCCGTGCGCAGGTGAAGGCCGAACTGGCCCAACTGCAACAGGCCGGCTACAAGCTGGGCAGCGACCGTACCGACTACCCGGCAAGCATCCAGGCAGCTGAAGCCCGTGTGAACCCGCAACAGAACGTGGCCGCTGCCGATACGAGCGGCTACGGTGCGCAACCGGCCGCTCAGCAGGAATCGGGCGCTCCGGCGGCCGCCAAGACCGGCTGGCAGGTCAAGCGCGTGTCGGATGGCGCACCGGTCTACAAGGGTCGTTGATCGTCATCGATCGCCGGCCGCATGTGCGGCCCGATGCGACCCCACGCAGTACCCGCAGCCCGTCGTTCCGCATCACGGAACGACGGGCTGTTTTCATTGGCGGCACCCGTCGTGTCAATGCAGCGGCCGTGGTCCGCGGCCGATGTCCCGGAACAGCGCGTCGGCCGGCTCCAGCGCCTGCAGCCAGGCCTCGTCGTAGCCGCTCAGCGTGTCGAGCGCGTCGCGCAGCCGCTCGATCGCGAGCACCGGCAGCTCGACGCTGTGCCGGGTGGCGCCGCTCAGGTGCGCGACGCTCGCCAGTTGGACGAGTGCGTCCGCTGCTTCGGCGACGTCCGTCGCGAACAACAGGTGCCGGTTGAGCAATTCGACGAGGCCGCTGGAACCGGCGAAATCCTCGGCGTTGAGCTGCACGGACAGAAACGTCGCATTGTTCATGGTTTTCTCCTCGTTATCGCTGGATCGTGCGGTGCACCTCCGAGTATAGGAGGCGGCCGGCGGCGGGGCGGCAGTCATCGGTGCGACACGGCTGGCGGCCGTGGAACCGTGGCCTGAAGCCTCCGGACGCCGCGCGCGATGGGGCTCGCGGCCCGCCGACACGCGTCGGCGATACCGCAAGATTGTTGCCGGATCGGGCGCCTGCCGCGGTCCTGTCCACGACAGATGGTATCTTTGACGGCCGGGGCGATACGAAAATGGCGCGAAAAAGGGGCCGATGAGCCCGTTCGCGCCGACGTCCCGCCGTGGAAACTGACGGCCGCGAGAGCGGTCGGATACTGGTTGGTCCGGCCGCCTGGCCGGACATCGTGCGTCGCACGCCGGAGGGCGGTGGGCGGCGCAACGACGCAAATCCGGGAGGACCCTTGAGAAAAACGATTCCGATCCACGATGCGCTGGCGCGCTGGTTGCCGCAGGCGGCGCTCGTCGCCGCGGCCGCCGTGCTGACGGGCTGTACGATGACGCCGTGGACCGACAGCTGGCAGCCGGTACGACCGTCGACGCCGGCGTCGGTCGCCACGCCGGGCGTGATTGCCGGCTATTACCGCGTGAATCCGGGCGACACGCTCGCCGGCGTCGCCGCCGCCTACGGGCAGCGCGTTCAGGACGTGGCCAGCTGGAACCACATGTCGCCGAATGATGCCCTGTCGCCCGGCCAGGTGCTGCGCGTCGCGCCGCCGCCTGCCTCGACCTCGCTCGGGCAGGCGCCCGCCGCGGCCGCGCAACCGGGCTCGCTGGCCTGGCCGGCCACGGGCATGGTCGCCGCGCCATTCCTGGCCGGCAAGACGCGCGGCATCGTGATCGCCGCGACCGGGCCCGACCGTTCGGTGCGGGCCGCGGCAAACGGGCGCGTGGTCTATGCCGGGTCTGGCGTCAAGGCATACGGCCCGCTCGTGATCCTGAAGCACGATAACGGGCTCATCACGGCCTACGGGCACAACGGCAAGCTGCTCGTCAACGAAGGCGATGCAGTGCGTACGGGCCAGCCGGTCGCCGAGATGGGCACCGACGCGAGCGGTCGCGCGACGTTCGACTTCGAAGTCCGGCAGAACGGCAAGGTCGTCGATCCGATGAACTTCCTGCCGCGCAACGGCGGCTGACGCGCCGCGTCACGACGTGTGCGCCGCGCGGCGCACACGTTCCCGTCTTCACCCTTCCTTGAGCTCCGCGGTGCCGGACTGCCGCGCACGATTGCCGAGCCAGCGAATGCCCAGCGCGAGTCCCGCCGCGCCGAGCGCGATCAGCGAACACTGGATCGCGACCGGCAGGTACCCGTGCGGCCGCGGATCGACGAACGGATAGGGATACCAGTTCTCCAGCGCGCCGCGCACGAGCGTATAGCCGAGATAGACGACCGGAAAACCGAGCCACGCGAACGCGCTGCGCCACGCGATCGGCGAGCGCGGTTCCACGTACAGCCAGTCGCACAGCACCACGAGCGGCACGATCCGGTGCAGGACCCAGTTGTTGAGGGCCGGCGTGACGTGGCGCAACGCATCGAGCCGGGCGAGCAGCAGCTCGTAGACGATCGCGGTGATCAGCATGTAGAGTACGGCGGCGCCGCGCATCGATTCGTAGCGCGCCGAGCCGGGACGCGTGACACGCGACAGCCCCACGACCAGCATGGCCGAGGCATAGAGGCTGCTCAGTTGCGTGAAGTAGCTGAGGTAGTTGCCGAGATGGACGGCAGGCATGCCCCAGTAGCCTGCGACGCTGTGCAGCGTGGTCGACACCGCGAGCAACGCGGCGATCAGCCGGTAGGCCGCAACGAAGAACGCTTTGCTCATGATGCCCGCGCAACGTCGCACCAAAGCTTCATCGTGCCACAGCCGCAGGCCCGCGCGATTCGGACTTTCCATATGCGGGCCAGTGGACGGGCCGCGCGGATTCCTCGGATATTTGATCCGGTCGCACAACGATGGTCGCGCGTGAGGCTACAATCGGGGCAACCGCCGGGGTGCCGTCAGCCGCGGCGTGTGTCTGCCCCGCATACCACACGAGAAATTTCGAGACACAGCATGAAAAACATCCTCGCGAAACAGACGCGCTACAGCTCACCCGCGATCTTCTTCCACTGGGCCATCTTCCTGCTGGTGGCGCTGGCCTATCTGGCCATCGAGATTCGCGGACCGAAAGGCAGTGACAGTCGCGTGTTCTGGATGAACGTGCACCTGCTGGCCGGTACCTTCGTGCTCGTGCTGTCGGTGCTGCGCGTGCTATGGCGGATGATCAGCCGCGTGCCGGACGCCATTCCGCAGACGACGCTGCTCAAGTGGATGTCGAAGCTCGCGCATTTCGCGCTGTACGTATTCATCATCGCGCAGCCGCTGCTCGGCATCATGCTGGTCAACATGGGCGGCAAGCCCGTGTCGCTCGACTGGATCGGCGTGTCGTTCACGCTGTTCGGCCCGGACAAGGCGCTGCGGCCGACGATCAAGGAAGCGCACGAACTGATCGGTAACGCGTTCTACTTCGTGATCGGCCTGCATGCGCTGGCCGCGCTTTACCACCACTTCATCCGGCGCGACGACGTGCTGCGACGCATGGCACCGTGATTGCCGCGCGCTGAAGCCGCGCAGCCGCCGGGGGCGCATGGTTGTATCGGCAACCATGCGCCCCCGGTCCGTTTACCGCAATGCGCGACTGGCCATCGCGGCGAACATTCTGTAACATCTCGGCTGCTTTTACATTCCGCTTACGCATCGCCGCGCATGCTGCACCGACATCGTCACCTGACCGCCTGGCTCGGCGTGTTCGCGATCTGGCTCGCGATCGCGGCACCGCTGGTGTCGCAGTGGCGCATCGCGCAGGCAGCCACCCCCGACGCAATCGTCTGCAGTGCAGAACATGGCGCACACCGCGCGCCCGATGCGGGCCGCGCGCAGGACCATGCACTGCATCTCGATGCGTGCGGCTATTGCGGCTTCTTCGCGCACAGTCCCGCGATCGGCGGCGCGGCCGCCGTATCGTTCGCCTTCGTCCCCCCTCATGCCGTTTCCGCCACCGCACCGCATGCGGTCGCGGCACGCGCCGACCGCTATCCGCGCGCGTACCCACGCGCACCGCCCGAGCGCGCCTGACGCGCTGTCTTCCGTTCCATTCATCGCCGATATCCGTGCGGTCTGTCGAGGTCGCGTGGAGGGCGTCACTCGGGCTTTCGATCATGACCATTCTTTCCTTGCGCGCGCCGAGGGCGGCGCGCCATTCCCGTGCGCGGCGCGTGCCGCGCATGCTGAAACTCACTGTTCCCGCGCTGGCCGTCGGCGCGATGACCGCGGCCGCGGCCGAATCCGCGCAGGCCGCCGGTGCGCCGACGAACGACGCGGCCGCGCTGCTGCCGCCCGTCGAGGTCGTTGCGTCGCCGCTGACGACGCCGCTCGTCGTCGTCACGGATCCGAAGACGCCGCGCCAGCCGTTGCCGGCGAGCGACGGCGCGGACTACCTGAAGACGATTCCCGGCTTTACGTCGATCCGCAGCGGCGGGACGAACGGCGACCCCGTGCTGCGCGGGATGTTCGGGTCGCGGCTGAACATTCTCGCGAACGGGATGCCGACGCTCGGCGCGTGCCCGAACCGGATGGATGCGCCAACCTCGTATATCGCGCCGGAAAGCTATGACAAGGTCACCGTCGTGAAGGGCCCGCAAACCGTGCTGTACGGCCCCGGCGCATCGGCCGGCACCGTGCTGTTCGAACGCGTGACGCCGCGTTTCGACCGCCCCGGCATGCGCTTCGACGGCAGCCTGGTCGGCGGATCGTTCGGCCGCAACGACCAGAACGTCGACGTGACGGCCGGCACGCCGGATGTCTACGGCCGCGTGACCGCGAACCATGCACATGCGCAGGACTACGAGGATGGCAACGGCAACACCGTGCCGTCGCAATGGGACAAGTGGAACGCGGACGCGGCGCTGGGCTGGACACCCGACGATCACACGCGCGTCGAGCTGACGGCGGGCACCGGTGACGGTTATGCGCGCTACGCGGGGCGCGGCATGGATGGCGCGCATTTTCGTCGCGAGACGTTCGGCCTCTCGTTCGACAAGCGGCATCTCGGCGACGTGCTCGACCGGATCGAAGCGCGCGTGTACTACAACGAAGCCGACCACGTGATGGACAACTACACGCTGCGGCAGCCCGACCCGACCAGCAGCATGCCGATGCGAATGGCATCCGAGGTTCGGCGCCGCACGCTCGGTGCGCGGGCGGCCGCGACGTTCCGTTTCGGCGACGACTTCAAGCTCGTGACCGGCGTCGATGCGCAGTCGAACCGGCTCGATGCCCGCTCGGCGATGGGGCGACAGAACTACGGCGACCAGCCGTGGGATGCGCAGGCGACGATGTGGAACGCGGGCGCGTTCGGCGAACTGACGTGGTATGCGAGCGATGCATCGCGCGTGATCGGCGGCGCGCGGGTCGACTACGCGAGCGCGCGCGACAAGCGTACGACGACGAGCGGGATGATGGCGAGCAAGCCGAACCCGACCTTCGACGACGATCGCGCGCGCGTGCTGCCGAGCGGTTTCGTGCGGTACGAGCGCGATCTCGCGGCGCTGCCGGTCACGTGGTACGCGGGGATCGGTCACGCGGAACGCTATCCGGACTACTGGGAGCTGTTCTCCGCGAAACGCGGGCCGGCCGGTTCGATCAACGCGTTCTCGGCGGTGCAGCCGGAGAAGACCACGCAGCTCGACATCGGCGCGCAGTACAAGAGCGACCGGTTCGATGCGTGGGTGTCGGCCTACGCGGGATATGTGCAGGACTACATCCTGTTCAATTACGCCGCAGGGATGATGGGGCCGACCACGCAGGCGACCAACGTCAACGCGCAGATCATGGGCGGCGAAGCCGGCGTGTCGTGGCGGCCGGTCGCACCGCTGCGCGTCGAGACGTCGCTCGCGTATGCGTGGGGGCGCAACGCGACGAGCGGCGATCCGCTGCCGCAGATGCCGCCGCTCGAGGCGCGCTTCGGGCTCGAATATACCCGCGGCGCATGGTCGGCCGGCGGTCTGTGGCGAGTCGTTGCGCCGCAGCATCGCTATGCCCTGAACGAAGGCAATGTGGTGGGCAAGGACTTCGGTCCGAGCGCCGGCTTCGGCGTGCTGTCGCTGCATGCGCAGTACAACGTCAGCAAGAAGGTGCAGATCTCGGTCGGCATCGACAACGTGCTGGACAAGGCCTACACCGAGCACCTGAACCTCGCCGGCAACGCGGGCTTCGGCTATCCGGCGAACGCGCCGGTGATGGAGCCGGGGCGCACGGCATGGTTGCGTGTGAGCGCGAAGCTGTAACGCGCGGCGCTCGTGTGCGATGCAGCATGCGCACGCGCAAACGCAGCCCCGCCCGAATGGGCGGGGCGCGTCAACCGATTAGAGAACCGTATCTAGTCAGGGCGCAAACGTTCGCGACTCGTGATTCACTCCCGCATTCGACGCACACGTTGCCCGCGACCGTTCGCGACCTGCCGTGCGCGTCGATCCGATCTCATTCGCACCGGCAACACAATAATCAGGAGAACATGCATGGCCAGATCGATGCGTTCCAGGGTGGTGGCAGGGGCAGTGGCTTGCGCGATGAGCGTCGCGCCGTTCGCGGGGACGACCGCGCTGATGACGCTCGCGACGACGCACGCGGCGATGGCGGCAACCGCGCCGGCGGACGACTATGCGACGACGCGTTATCCGATCATCCTCGTGCACGGGCTCACCGGCACCGACAAGTACGCGGGCGTGCTCGAGTACTGGTACGGCATCCAGGAGGACCTGCAGCAGCATGGCGCGACCGTCTACGTCGCGAACCTGTCGGGATTCCAGAGCGACGACGGGCCGAACGGGCGCGGTGAACAACTGCTCGCTTACGTCAAGACGGTGCTCGCCGCGACCGGTGCGACCAAGGTGAACCTGGTCGGTCACAGCCAGGGCGGCCTCACGTCGCGCTATGTCGCGGCCGTCGCACCCGATCTCGTCGCGTCGGTGACGACGATCGGCACGCCGCATCGCGGCTCGGAGTTCGCAGACTTCGTGCAGAGCGTACTCGCCTACGATCCGACCGGATTGTCGTCGTCGGTGATCGCAGCGTTCGTCAATGTGTTCGGGATCCTGACGAGCAGCAGCAACAACACCAACCAGGACGCGCTCGCCGCACTGAAGACGCTGACGACTTCCCAGGCCGCCACGTACAACCAGAATTACCCGAGCGCGGGCCTCGGCGCGCCGGGCAGCTGCCAGACGGGTGCGCCGACGGAAACCGTCGGAGGCAATACGCACCTGCTGTATTCGTGGGCAGGCACGGCGATCCAGCCGACCATCTCCGCGTTCGGCGTGACGGGCGCGACGGATACCAGCACGATTCCGCTGATCGACCCGGCGAACGCGCTGGACCTGTCGACGCTTGCGTTGTTCGGCACGGGCACGGTGATGATCAATCGCGCCTCGGGCCAGAACGACGGGCTCGTGTCGAAGTGCAGTGCGCTGTACGGGAAGGTGCTGAGCACGAGCTACAAGTGGAACCATCTCGATGAGATCAACCAGTTGCTCGGCGTGCGCGGCGCGAATGCGGAAGATCCGGTCGCGGTGATCCGCACGCATGCGAATCGGCTGAAGCTCGCGGGCGTGTGATCGATGACGGCACGTGAAGGACGCGCGCCGCTCGCGCGACGCGTTGCGGTCTACGGCGCGGTGGGGCTGGCGGCGATCGCCGGCGTCGCGATCTGGAGCGGCACGGCATCGCAGCGCGGCGCCGACGCGGCGCATGTACCGGCCGGCGCGGCAGTGCTCGGCGGCACGAGCGCCGCACCGCCGCAGGCCGCATTGCCCGCGAGCGCGGGACTGCCGCCGCCGCTTGACGGTTCCAGTGCGCCGAGGCTGCCGCTCGATGCCGGCGGCCGTCTCGCGAAGTCGCGCGCGGTGCGCGATTTCTTCGACTACTGCCTCACCGCGCGGAGCGACCTGAACGCGGCCGCGCTCGATGCACTCGTCGTGCGCGAGATTGCCGCACAGCTCGACGGCGCGGCCGCGCAACCCGAGGCGCTCGACGTCTGGCATCGATATCGTGCGTATCTCGACGCGCTGGCGAAGCTGCCGGAGGCGGGCGCGGTCGACAAGTCCGATCTCGGTGCGTTGCAGCTCGCGCTCGATCAGCGCGCGTCGATCGCGTCGCGCACGCTCGGCGATTGGAGCCAGCCGTTCTTCGGCGCGGAGCAGTGGCGGCAGCGCTACGATCTCGCGCGGCTGAAGATTGCGCAGGACCGCACGCTGACGGATGCGCAGAAGGCGGAGCGGCTCGCGGCGCTCGCGCAGCAGATGCCCGCCGACGAACGCGCGGCGCGGCAGAAGGCCGACCGGCAGCAGGCCGCGATCGACCAGATCGCGCAGTTGCAGAAGAGCGGGGCGACGCCCGATGCGATGCGCGCGCAACTGACGCAGACACTCGGCCCCGAAGCCGCCGCGCGCGTCGCGCAGATGCAGCAGGACGACGCATCGTGGCAGAGCCGCTACGCCGATTATGCGGCGCAGCGTGCGCAGATCGGCGCCGCCGGATTGTCGCCACAGGATCGCGACGCGCAGATCGCCGCACTGCGGCGGCGCATGTTCACGAAGCCCGGCGAAGCGATGCGCGCGGCGTCGCTCGACCGCGGCACGGCTGCCGCGCAGTGACGCACGCGGTCATGCCGCGCGCGTGAAGTGCCGCGGCAGATGCTGTTCGATGGCAGCCGCGAGCGTGTCGAACGCGGGGCCGATGCCTTCGTGCGCGACGCACGCATAGCCGAGCAGCAGCCCGCGCCGCGCGGTGTCCAGGCTGCTGTAGTAGCTGGTCAGCGGGCGCACGATCACACCCGCGTCGAATGCGCTTTGCGTGACCGCGCGATCGTCGCACGTGTCGGGCAGGCCGAGCACCAGATGCAGGCCGGCCTCGTCGCCCATCACGGGCAGCGCATCGCCGAAGCGCGCATGGATCGCATCGATCAGCAATTGCCGGCGCTCGCCGTACAGCGTGCGCATCCGCCTGACGTGTGAAGTCAGGTGCCCGTCCATGATGAATTCGGCGAGCACGGCCTGCTGCATCAGCTGGCCCTCGCGATACAGTTCCGACAACCCGGTGCGGAACGTGTCGACCAGATGCTCCGGCACGACCATGTAACCCATCCGCAGGCCCGGGAACAGCATCTTGCCCAGGCTGCCGACGTAGATCACGCGGCCGCCGTCGTCGAGCCCCTGCAGCGACGCGAGCGGGCGGCTGCCGTAGCGGAATTCGCTGTCGTAGTCGTCCTCGATGATCCAGCAGCGATGCTGGCGCGCGTACTCGAGCAGCATCCGGCGCCGTGCGAGGCTCATCACCATCCCGAGCGGATACTGGTGCGACGGCGTGACAAGCACGAGCCGCGGCGGATGCTGCATGTCGCTCGCGCTCGGATCGATGCCTTCCTGGTCGACCGGCACCGGCGTGAGCGCGAGGCCGGTCGCCTGCAGCACGCTGCGCACGCCCCAGTAGCACGGCTCCTCGACCCACGCACGATCGCCGATGTCGGATAGCAGCCGCACCGCGAGGTCGATCGACTGGTGGATGCCGGTCGTGATGATCACCTGGTCCGGCGAGCATTTGACCGAGCGCGCGACGCGCAGGTAGTCGGCGAGCGCACGGCGCAGCGGCCGGTAGCCGCCGCCCGGCGAATAGGTCAGCAATTCGGGATTCGCTTCTTTCCACAGGCGCGCCTGCAGGCGGCTCCATGTCCGGCTCGGGAATTCCGACACATCCGGCACGCCCGGCATGAACGCGCCCCACTGGCGCCGCGACACGCCCGCATGCTCGATCAACTGCCGGCCCCGCATCGACAGGCTGCCTTGCGCGTCCTGCTGCGCCGCCTCACCGGCGTCGGACGGCGGCGCGGCGCCCGGCACGCGGATCGCGGCCGCGTCCGGGCGCGTGTCGGCCACGTAGGTGCCGCTCCCGGTCGTCGTCAGCACATAGCCTTCGGCCGTCAGCTGGTCGTACACGTGCAGTACGGTATTGCGCGCGATCGACAGGTCTGCCGCAAGGGTGCGCGAACTGGGCAGCTTTGTCCCTGGCCCTAATTCTCCGGTAAGAATCGCTTGCTGCATCAGTTGCAGCAACTGCCGGTACATCGGCTCGGACGAGCTGCGGTCGAGACGGGCGGAGAGCCAGTCGGCCAGGATCACGGTATCCAAAGTGGTCCTACTAGGAATATTGAAATGGTTCCCTATTGTAGAACCGTACGCACCGTATAGTGGGCCCATCTCAAAAACGTTTGTCGCGCAGCAAGGGGACAGCCACGATGAAGTCCGATGATGTGATCGTCAGCTTTCGCGGCGTGCGGAAGACCTACGACGGGGAGACGCTGGTCGTCAAATCGCTCGACCTCGATATCCACCGAGGGGAATTCCTGACGCTGCTCGGGCCGTCCGGCTCGGGCAAGACCACCTGCCTCATGATGCTGGCGGGCTTCGAGTTTCCGACGGGCGGCGAGATCCGCCTCGACGGCGAACTGCTGAACACCGTGCCGCCGCACAAGCGCAACATCGGCATGGTGTTCCAGAACTACGCGCTGTTTCCGCACCTGACGGTCGAGCAGAACGTCGCGTATCCGCTCTCGGTGCGCAAGCTGCCGGCGGCCGAGCGCGCGGAGCGCGTCGCGCATGCGCTGAAGATGGTGCAGATGGAGCGTTTCGCGAAACGCTATCCGGCGCAGTTGTCGGGCGGCCAGCAGCAGCGCATCGCGCTCGCGCGGGCGCTCGTGTTCGAGCCGAAGCTCGTGCTGATGGACGAGCCGCTCGGCGCGCTCGACAAGCAGTTGCGCGAACACATGCAGTACGAACTGAAGGCGCTGCACGAGAAGCTCGGCGTGACCTTCGTCTACGTGACGCACGACCAGGGCGAGGCGCTGACGATGTCCGATCGCGTCGCCGTGTTCGACAAGGGCATCGTGCAGCAGCTCGATACCGTCGATCGCCTGTACGAATCGCCGTGCAATGAATTCGTCGCGAACTTCATCGGTGACAGCAACCGGCTGCGCGGCACCATCGCGCGCGTCGACGGCGAATTCTGCGAATTCCGGCTCGACGACGGCACGCAGCTCGTCGGTCGCCGCATCGGCGACGCAGCTGAAGGCGCGCCGGCCGTCGCGTGCATCCGCCCCGAACGCATGAGCCTCGCGAACGGGCACGCGAACGGCACCGCCAACCGCGTGACCGGCGAAGCGCGCAGCCTCATCTATTTCGGCGATCACGTGCGCATGCGCTGCGCGCTGCCCGGCCAGGATGAATGCTTCGTGAAGGTGCCGCTCGGCACGGGCGCGCTCGATGCGTTCTCGCCCGGCGCGCCGGTATCGCTCGCATTCGCGCCCGAGCATCTGCGCATATTCGCCTGACGCAGGGTTTTCCCGCTTTATCGCAGCACGTCGTCAACAACAACTGCCCACTTCCACCACGAGAGGAGAGGAACCATCATGAACGGAGCAAGCTCTACCGCGCGTCGCACCGCGCTCGCACTGGCGCTCGCCGTCGTCGGCGCATCGGCCACCGCGGCCGAACTCACGGTCGTCAACTTCGGCGGCGCGAACGGCGACGCGCAGAAGGCCGCATTCAACCAGCCGTTCGAAAAGGCGACCGGCAACAAGGTCACGGCCGTCGAGTACAACGGCGAGCAGGCGAAAGTGAAGGCGATGGTCGAGGCGAAGCACGTCAACTGGGACGTGGTCGAAGTCGAATCGGGCGACCTGAACCGCGGCTGCGACGAAGGGTTGTACGAGAAGCTCGACTGGTCGAAGATCGCGAAGAAGTCCGATCTGATTCCCGAATCGCCGCAGGTGTGCGGCGTCGGCTTCTTCGTGTGGTCGACCGCGCTGTCGTACAACGCGGACAAGCTGAAGACCGCGCCGACCGGCTGGGCCGATTTCTGGAACGTGAAGAAATTCCCCGGCAAGCGCGGCATGCGCAAGGGCGCGCGCTACAACCTCGAGTTTGCGCTGATGGCCGACGGCGTCGCGCCGAAGGACGTGTACAAGGTGCTCGGCACGAAGGCCGGCCAGGACCGCGCGTTCAAGAAGCTCGACGAGTTGAAGCCGTACATCCAGTGGTGGGAAGCGGGCGCGCAGCCGCCGCAGTTCCTGGTGGCCGGCGACGTCGTGATGTCGACCGCGTACAACGGCCGTATTGACGCCGCGCAGAAGGAAGGCAAGAACCTGAAGGTCGTGTGGAACGGCAGCATCTACGACCTCGACTACTGGGCGATTCCGAAGGGCTCGCCGAACAAGGCGTTGGCCGAGCAGTACATCGCGTACACGCTGACGCCGAAGCCGCAGCAGGCATATGCGCAGCACATCGCGTACGGCCCCGCGAACGTCGCGGCGATCAAGTCGCTCGACGCGAAGACGCTCGCGAACCTGCCGAACTCGCCGGCCAACGGCAAGAACGCGGTGCTGGAGGACATCGGCTTCTGGACCGACCACAGCGACGAGCTCGAGCAGCGCTTCGCCGCGTGGGCGACGAAGTAACCGCTACTCAGGTGTCCTGATGCAACCTGCCGCGCGGCGCATCGATTGCGCCGTGCGGCATTCCGCCGGATCGAGCCCGGCCGGAGAGAACCGTTGAACACGATGACGATCGCTCCTTCCTCGCCGTCGTCAGCCGCGCTCAAGCGCGAGCTGAAGGCCGCCGAGGCCCGCAAGCGCACGATGGCGTTGCTGCTGATCGCGCCGCTCGCGATCTTCCTGCTGCTCATTTTCGTCGTGCCGATCGGCACGCTGCTCACGCGCGCGGTGCAGAACCCCGAGATCGCGACCGCGCTGCCGAACACGATCGCCGCGCTGTCGGGATGGGACCGCAAGGCGCCGCCGGCCGACGCCGCGTACGTCGCGCTCGCGGCCGACATGACAAAGGTTGCCGACAGCGAGGCGATGGGCGCACTCGCGAGGCGCCTGAACACCGAGATTCCCGGCTACCGCTCGCTCGTCGCGAAGACGGCGCGCGCGATGCCGCTGAAAGGCGACAACGACGCGGCACTGACGCCCGCGCAAACGCGCGCGAAACTGATCGACCTCGATTCGCGCTGGGGCGACGTTGCGTACTGGCAGTCGATCGCAAAGAACGGTAGCCAGCTGTCGCCGTTCTACCTGCTCGCCGCGCTCGACCACAAGCAGGACGGCTTCGGCCAGATCGTGCAGGCCGATCCCGATCAGTCGATCTATCTCTCGATCTTCGGCCGCACGTTCGTGATCGGCGTCGCGGTCACGCTGTTCGCGCTGTTGCTCGGCTATCCGCTCGCGTACTGGATCTCGACGCTGTCGGAGCGCCGCGCGAACCTCGTGATGATCCTCGTGCTGATTCCGTTCTGGACCTCGGTGCTCGTGCGCGTCGCCGCGTGGATCGTGCTGCTGCAGAGCGAAGGGCTCATCAACACGGCACTGATCGGCAGCGGGCTGATCTCGCATCCGCTGACGCTGCTGTTCAATCGCGTCGGCGTGTACATCTCGATGACGCACATCCTGCTGCCGTTCATGATCCTGCCGCTCTACAGTGTGATGAAGTCGATCCCGCCGACATACCAGCGCGCGGCCGTGTCGCTCGGCAGCCATCCGTTCGCCGCCTTCTGGCGCGTGTACGTGCCGCAGACCTATCCGGGCGTCGGCGCCGGCGCGCTGCTCGTGTTCATCCTGGCGATCGGCTACTACATCACACCCGCGCTGCTCGGCGGGCCGAGCGACCAGATGGTCAGCTACTATGTCGCGTACTTCACGAACGTGACGATCAACTGGGGCATGGCGTGCGCGCTCGGCGGGCTGCTGCTCGCGGCGACGCTGGTGCTGTATGCGGTGTACGGGCGCTTCACGCGCACCAACGTGAGCCTCGGCTGAGCGGTCGAGCAGCAACACGCAACGAAACGGGAAGGGGATACCGACCATGAAACTCGCCAGGCCGCTGTTCGCGCCGCACATGTCGTTCGTCGAGCGCGCGTGGTATGTCGCGCTACGTGTGCTCGTCGTGCTGACGCTGCTGTACCTGATCCTGCCGGTGCTTGCCATCGTGCCGCTGTCGTTTTCGTCGAGCACGTTCCTCGTCTATCCGATTCCGGGCTTCTCGATGCGCTGGTACGAGAATCTGATCGCGTCGGACGAGTGGCGGATGGCCGCGAAGAACAGTTTCATCGTCGCGCCGTCGGCGACCGTCGTCGCGACCGTGCTCGGCACGCTCGCCGCGATCGGCCTCACGAAGGCGGACTTCCGCGGCAAGGGGCTCCTGATGGCCGTGCTGCTGTCGCCGATGATCGTACCCGTGGTCGTGGTCGGCGTCGGCATGTACCTGTTCTTCGCGCCGCTCGGCCTCGCGAATACCTACACGGGGCTGATCGCCGCGCACGCGGCGCTCGGCGTGCCGTTCGTCGTGACGACGGTGGCCGCGACGCTGCAGGGCTTCAACCAGAACCTGGTGCGCGCGAGCTTGTCGCTCGGCGCGAATCCCGTCACGACGTTCTTCCGCGTGACGCTGCCGGTGATCGCGCCGGGCGTGATGTCGGGTGCGCTGTTCGCGTTCGCGACGTCGTTTGACGAAGTCGTCGTCACGCTGTTCCTCGCGGGCGCGGACCAGACGACGCTGCCGCGCCAGATGTTCACCGGCATTCGCGAGAACATCAGCCCGACGATCGCCGCGCTCGCAACGATCCTGATCATCTTCTCGACGAGCCTGCTGCTCGCGCTCGAATGGCTGCGCGGCCGCAACGCGCGACGCGCGGTGTCTTGACGGCCGGAACCGCAGCGGCCGCCGTATCGTCGATCGTTGCGGTCTCAACGATGCCGCGCACTCGACGCGGCGCACGGAAGCTTTCGTTTCGCTGACTGGCGACGCGGTTGCCTGCACGCTCGATGAGGCTCTGCAACAATACGGCTCGCGACATCGCGCGTTCCGTTCTTGCAGCAGGGGGCGCCCGGTGCCGCGCCGCTCAATCCGCGACGCCGCGCGTCGCTCGTCAGCCGAGCCTCATCTTGTCCGAATTCGTATCCCCTGCCGGCGCCCGGGAGCCGGCCGTCAACTGGCGCGCGATGTCCGCCGTGCTGCTGGCCGTCGCGCTCGCGACGCTCGACACGGCAATCGCGAACACCGCGCTGCCCGCGATCGCCACCGACCTGCACGCGTCGCCGGCCGCATCGGTTTGGATCATCAACGCCTACCAGCTCGCGATGGTCGCGACGCTGCTGCCGTTCGCGTCGCTCGGCGACATCGTCGGTCACAAGCGCGTGTATGTCGCGGGCCTCGCGGTGTTCACGCTCGCCTCGCTCGGCTGCTCGCTCGCGGCGACGCTGCCGCAGCTGACAGCGGCGCGGATCGTGCAGGGCTTCGGCGCGAGCGCGATCATGAGCGTGAACGTCGCGCTGATCCGCAACCTGTTTCCCGCGCACCGGCTCGGGCGCGGCGTCGGCTTCAACGCACTGGTCGTCGGCGTGTCGTTCGCCGTGGGGCCGACGATCGCGTCGCTGATCCTGTCGGTGGCGGCCTGGCCGTGGCTGTTCGCGGTGAACGTTCCGCTCGGCGTGCTTGCGCTTGCCGTGGCGATTCCGTCGCTGCCGCAGACGGCGCGCGGCAAGCATGCATTCGATCCGCTCGCCGCGCTGTTCAACGTGATCACGTTCGCATCACTGATCTTCGCGCTCGGCGAATTCGCGCAGCGCGGGCCGCTGTCCGTCGTGTTCGCGGCTGCCGCGGTCGCGCTCGCGTTCGGGTCGCTGCTGATCCGCCGCCAGGCCGGGCACCCGGCACCGATGCTGCCGGTGGACCTGTTCCGCCGGCCGGTGTTCACGCTGTCCGCGCTGACGGCCGTGTGCGCGTTCGCCGCGCAGGGGCTCGCGTTCGTATCGCTGCCGTTCTACTTCGAAACCGTGCTGCATCGCGATGCGGTGGAGACCGGCTTCCTGATGACGCCCTGGTCGGCGATCGTCGCGCTCGCCGCACCGATCGCGGGCCGGCTGTCCGATCGTTATCCTCCCGGATTGCTCGGCGCGATCGGGCTCGCACTGCTGAGCGCGGGAATGGTGTCGCTCGCCGCGCTGCCGGCGGCGCCGAACGTCGTCGACATCGGCTGGCGGATGATGCTGTGCGGCGCGGGCTTCGGCTTCTTCCAGTCGCCGAACCTGAAGGCGTTGATGTCGAGCGCGCCGCCCGAGCGCAGCGGCGGCGCGAGCGGCATCATCGCGACCGCGCGGCTGATCGGGCAGGCGACCGGCGCGGCGCTCGTCGCGCTGTCGTTCGGGATCGCCGGGCGTCACGGGCCGACGCTCGCGCTGATGCTCGGTGCGGGCTTTGCCGGCGCCGCGAGCGTCGCGAGTGGGCTGCGGCTCTTCGCGCCGTCGCATCGGGCCGGCGCGCCGGTCGCATCGGTCGCGGCGACGCCGGCGAAGGAGCGGGCGACGGAGTAGCGCTCCGCGCGCGCTCGCTGCCCGAGAGTTTCCCGGCCGGCACACGGCAAACGACCGCCGCGCGCCAGCCTTCGCATCACGCTCAGAAGCCGCCCGTCTGGATCAGCTTGTTGAGGTTCGCGATGTTCAGGCTGCCGAAGCCGGTCGTCAGATCCCAGCCGGTGCCTGCGTTGTAGCCGTACCCCTGATAGCCGTTGTTCCCCGACACGACGTCATAGCGCACGAGCGACGGGTTCGACGGAATGTCCGCATAGAACTTGCCGGCCGGGAAGCCGAGACCCGTGCCGTTCGCCGCGAGCAGACGCGCCCAGAAACCGGTGAAGATCGGCGCGGCGAGGCTCGTGCCGCCGATCTGCTGCAGCTGGCCATAGTTGTAGATGTACGCGCCCGTGCTTTGCGCGGCGTCGAACGACACGTCGGGCAACTGACGATTGCTGCCCGACTGCCACGCCGGTGCCGGCAGGACCGTGCTGACGCCGCCGCCCGTGGCCCACAGCTTGCCGTTCCCGTCGAGGCCTTCGTTCCACACCGTTTCGTTCGAGAATGCGCCCGCCGACGTGCTGTACAGCGTCGTGCCGCCGATCGCGAGCACGTGCGGCGACGCGGCCGGCCACGACACCGTGTAGTTCGCGCCGTCCGGATAGCCGCGGTTGTTGCACTCGTACACGCCTTCGTCGCCCGACGATACCGAGAACGTCTGGCCCTGCGCGGCAGCCGTCGTGAAGATCTGCTCCTCGGCGTCGATCGTGCCGTCCGCGTTCGCGTCGGTTTCGCACCAGCCGAGCGACACGTTGATCACCTTCGCGGTGTTGTCCGACACCGCGCGGTTGAACGCTTGCGTGAGGCCCGTGTTGCCTGAGGCGTTCAGGTCCGCCATGTAGAACACCAGCTTGCCGACCTGGCCGCCGGCCGAGCCCACGATCGACTGGCTGTCGAGATCCCATTCGCCCTGGCCGTCCTGGTCGTCGCTGTAGCTGCCGCTCGTGCCGGTGCCGTTGGTCTTGACGGTCTGGGTCGTGACCGTGCCGTAACCGTTGCTCGACGTGAACTGCTTCAGGTCCTGCAGTGTCTGCGACACGCCGCCGATCGTGATGATGCCGACGGTCACGCCGGCCGCGGTCGGCACGCCGGTCGCGTTGTAGAGGCCCGGGAATTCCTTCGGATAGTGGCCGGTGGCCGTGCCGGCCGCGAGCGCCTGCGGCTTCGCCACGTTGCCGATGCGCAGCATCGGATGCGCACGCGCGACGTTCTGCAGCCCGAGCACCGAACCGACGACGTCGCCGAGCGCGCGTGGCACCTGTGCGGTCGATGCGTTCGCGAAGCCCGAGCGGCCCGCGTACTGGAAGTGCACGAGCGACGTGTTGAACGCGGTCTTCACCGTTCCTGCCGTGCCGCGCGCGGACACCAGCAGCCGGTTCGGCGCCACTTCGATGTTCACGAAGCCGCTCTTGCGCAGATAGTCGACGACCGACTTCACCTGCGCGTCGGTCGGCGCGTAGCTGGCGAGGAACTGCTCGTGCGTCAGGTACTGGCGGTAATGCGCGTTGCCGGGCCGGTTCACGTCGTGCGCGAGCTGCTTGAGCTGCGCGGCATTGCGCAGCTTCAGGCTGACGACGACGTCGGTCGTCTCGCCGGCCGCGAGTTCGAGCGACGGCGCCGCGCTGCGCGCCATCAACTGCGGGCCGGTCAGAAAGGCCTTCGTGTGGGTATCGACCCAGTCCGTCGTCGCGTGTGCGGCGCCGGCGGCGAGCACGAGCGGCCACACGCATGCAAGGCGGCGGGGCGACGGAAGGGGCAGGGCAAACCGGGCGTTCCTTTTCATCGGGAGTCCTTTTTAGGAGAGGCGACGTTGCTGGAGCCCCCGGCCCTTGTGGGGCCGCGAGCGGTGACGAGCGTAGGGCGTCGGTGCGGTTCCGGTAGCTGCCAGTTTCCATAGCTGTCAGTTCTGACATCGGCGTGTTCGCGCGCATGCGCCGGCGTCGTCGGTACACGCGGCATCGATGCCGGCAAAAGGAACCGGTTCGCGACGCGATCGCGCTGCGGTCGACGACGTTTGCACGCATGACTCGTACGTTGCGGTATCGGAATGCGCGCGATTGCGGAGCGAATCGCCGCGAGAGCGCTTCGCGTGCGATCGGGCGCGGGTGCGCCGCGCGTTGCACTATGTGGTCAGGCGTCGCCATGATGGCAACGCGACGCCGCCGCGACGCGCGGATGCACAAAAAAGGGGCCGGTCGATCGCGAGCGTTTCCCGAACTGTGGAACAGCCCGTAGCCGAGTCTTGCAGCGTGCTTTCGGTTCGCGGGTCAGGTGAGCGGATTAGAGGAAATACTCGAATGCGGGCGATGGCGCCGACTCGGCGCGCGCCGGATGTCCATCGCGAGCCGGTTCGTTGCCGCGCGGCTCGCTCCGGCGAACGAGCGCGCTGCGGGATCGAACGATGTCGCCGCGAAACGCCTCCTTGACGCGTTTCGTTCGGCGGCTATTCTTCAATCCATAACCATCGGGTTATTGATTCGAACATGCAAAGCGCTCACGACCTGCTTTTCAGGACACTTGCCGATCCGACGCGCCGCGCGCTCTTCGAGCGGCTGTGCGAGGAGGGCGAGTTGACGGTCGCCGCGCTCACGGCCCATGCAGGCGTGTCGCAGCCGGCGGTATCGAAGCATCTGGGCGTACTGAAGCAGGCCGGGCTCGTGAGCGACCGTCACGAAGGCCGGCAGACGCACTACAGCGCGCAGCCGCAGGCGCTGACTCCGTTGATCGACTGGACCAGCCAGATGGCCGGCTTCTGGCAGACCCGGTTCGACGCCCTCGAAGATCTGCTCAAAAGGATGGATCAGTAATGAACCAGGCCACTACCGAAACGCGCTCCGTCGTCGTCGAACGGGAGCTGTCGCATCCGCCGGAGAAGATCTGGCGTGCGCTCACGCAACCGCACCTGATCGAGGCGTGGCTGATGCAGAGCGACTTCGAACCCGTCGCGGGCCGCGCGTTCAGCTTCCGCGCGGACTGGGGTTCGGTCGACTGCACGGTGCTGACGATCGAGCCGCAGCGCGTACTGTCCTATACATGGGCCGCGTATGGCCTGGAAAGTGTCGTCACGTGGACGCTCACGCCGACGCCGGGTGGCACGCTGCTGCGCATGGAGCAGGCCGGCTTCCGCGCGGATCAGGAACAGGCGTATCGCGGTGCGCAGCACGGCTGGGTGCGGTTCTTCGAATCGCTCGAACAGCTGCTGGCGCGGCCCGATGGCGAATCGGAGGCCGGGGCATGAGCGCATCGGACCTGGAGCCGTCGGCACGCATCGACGCGCTGATCGCGGGAATCACCGACTGGCGAGGCAAGACGTTCGCCGAGCTGCGCGAGACGATCCTTGCTGCCGAAGACGGCATCGTCGAGGAATGGAAATGGATGGGCAGCCCGGTGTGGTCGTGCGACGGGATGATCGCGGTCGCGAATGCGCACAAGGGCAAGGTGAAGCTGACGTTCATGCACGGCGCACAGCTGCCCGATCCTGGCGGGCTGTTCAATGCGGGCCTCGAAGGCAATGCACGGCGCGCGATCGATTTTCTCGAAGGCGACCGGATCGACAAGCGGGCGCTGAAGGCCCTCGTGCGCGCGGCGATCGAATACAACCGCACCCACCTGAAGAAGAACACGCGAGGAGCGGGAGCGAAGGCGCGCGGCGACAAGGCGGCGTGACACGCCGGACACGCGACGGCATCGCGTAGCGAGCAGGCAAAAAAAGCCCGACACGAGGTCGGGCATCCAAATCGGCCGCAACCGCCCGCGAGGCGGCTGCGGCACCTGCAACGGCAGGGCGCTTACGCTGCGAGCAGCGAGCGCAGCACGAACGGCAGGATACCGCCGTGCTTGTAGTAGTCGACTTCGATCGGCGTATCGATGCGCAGCAGCACCGGTACGCGGGTCGCTTCGCCGTTCTTGCGGTGGATCACGAGCGTGACGTCCTGCTGCGGCTTGAAGTCGTCGCCGAGGCCTTCGATGTCATAGGTCTCCTCGCCGGTGATGCCGAGCGACTGGACGCTGTCCGAGCCCTTGAACTGCAGCGGCAGCACGCCCATGCCGACCAGGTTCGAGCGGTGGATCCGCTCGAAGCTGCGTGCGATCACGGCCTTCACGCCGAGCAGTTGCGTGCCCTTCGCGGCCCAGTCGCGCGACGAGCCCGTGCCGTACTCTTCGCCCGCGAACACGACGGTCGGCGTGTCGGCCGCGACGTACTTCATCGCCGCATCGTAGATCGACAGTTGTTCGCCGCTCGGTTGATGAATCGTCAGGCCGCCTTCGACGCGCGTGCCGTCGGCCTTCACCGGGATCATCAGGTTCTTGATCCGGACGTTCGCGAACGTGCCGCGCATCATCACGTCGTGGTTGCCGCGGCGCGAGCCGTAGCTGTTGAAGTCGGCCTTCTGCACGCCGTTTTCCTTCAGCCACTTGCCTGCCGGCGAGTCTTCCTTGATCGAGCCTGCCGGGCTGATGTGGTCGGTCGTGACCGAGTCACCGAAGATGCCCAGTGCGCGCGCGCCCTTGACCGTCGGGATCGAATCCGCCGGCTCCATCGAGAAGTCGTTGCCGAAGAACGGCGGCTCGGCGATGTAGGTCGACTTCGGCCAGTCGTAGACCTGGCCCGTTTCGCCCTCGATCTTGCTCCAGAGGTCGCCCTTCTTGGTCAGCTTCGAGTAGTTGTCCTCGAACTTCTTCGGGTCGAGCGCGAACTTGAGCAGCGCGTGGATTTCATCGCTCGTCGGCCAGATGTCGCCGAGGTAGATGTCGTAGCCGTCCTTGCCCTTGCCGACCGGCTCGGTCATCAGGTCGCGCGTGATGTTGCCGGCGATCGCGTAAGCGACGACCAGCGGCGGCGACGCGAGGAAGTTCGCGCGGATGTTCGGGTGGATACGCGCTTCGAAGTTGCGGTTGCCCGACAGCACCGCAGCCGCGACGATGTCGTTCTTCGTGATCGCTTCGTTCAGTTCCGGCGTCAGGTCACCCGCGTTGCCGATACAGGTCGTGCAGCCGTAGGCGGCGACTTCGAAGCCGAGCTTCGCGAGGTAGGGCAGCAGGCCCGTCTTCGTCAGGTATTCGGTGACGATGCGCGATCCCGGCGCGAGCGACGTCTTGATGTGCGGCGCGACGGTCAGGCCGGCTTCGACGGCCTTCTTCGCGAGCAGGCCGGCGGCCAGCAGCACGCTCGGGTTCGACGTGTTCGTGCACGACGTGATCGCGGCGATCAGCACGTCGCCGTTCTTCACGTCGACGCCGTTGCTCGTCGTGTACTGCGCGTTCAGGTCGTCCGCCTTCTTCGCGAAGCCGTTTTCCGCGACCGGCTTCGAGAACAGGTCGGTGAACGTCGACTTGACGTTGCCGATCTCGATGCGGTCCTGCGGGCGCTTCGGGCCGGCCAGCGACGGGGCGACCGTTGCCAGGTCGAGCGTCACCGTCTTCGTGTAGTCGATGTCGCCGGCCTTCGGAATGCCGAACAGCTTCTGTGCCTTGAAGTAGTTTTCGAACGCGGCGATTTCGGCCTTCGTGCGACCGGTGCCTTCGAAGTACTCGATCGTCTTTTCGTCGACCGGGAAGAAGCCCATCGTCGCGCCGTATTCCGGCGCCATGTTGCCGATCGTCGCGCGGTCCGGCAGCGACAGCGACTTCGTGCCTTCGCCGAAGAACTCGACGAACTTGCCGACGACCTTCTCCTTGCGCAGCATTTCGGTGATCGTCAGCACCAGGTCGGTGGCCGTCACGCCTTCGCGCAGCTTGCCCTTCAGCTCGACGCCGACGACGTCCGGCGTCAGGAAGTACACCGGCTGGCCGAGCATGCCGGCTTCCGCCTCGATGCCGCCCACGCCCCAGCCAACCACGCCGATGCCGTTGATCATCGTCGTGTGGCTGTCCGTGCCGACGAGCGTGTCCGGGTAGTACACGGTGTCGCCGCCGTCCGTCTTCTTGTGGACGCCGCGCGCGAGATACTCGAGGTTCACCTGGTGGACGATGCCGACGCCCGGCGGCACGACCTTGAACGTGTCGAACGCCTGCATGCCCCACTTCATGAACTGGTAGCGCTCGTTGTTGCGCTGGAATTCCAGCTTCATGTTCAGGTCGAGCGCGTCCTTCTGGCGGAAGTAGTCGATCTGGACCGAGTGATCGACGACGAGATCGACCGGGACCAGCGGCTCGATCTTCTTCGGGTTCTTGCCCGAACGCTCTGCCACACCACGCATGGCCGCGATGTCGGCGAGCAGCGGCACGCCCGTGAAGTCCTGCAGCACGACGCGCGACACCACGAACGGAATCTCGTCGACGCGCTTCGCGGTCGGCTTCCAGTTCGCGAGCTGCTCGATGTGTTCTTCGGTGATCTTCTTGCCGTCGTAGTTGCGCAGCACGGACTCGAGCACGATACGGATCGACACCGGGAGGCGCTCGATCTTCGTCTTCAGTTCCTTGCCGAGCTGCGGCAGCGAGTAGAACTTGCCTTTGCCGGAACCGCTGTCGAATTCCTTGAGGGTCTTGTGGAGATTGTGGGCCATGGTGATTTTCCTGGGTTTAAGGCTAGGAAACAAAGAGTCCTGTAGATGACCTGGGGGCTGTTTGCGGATGAAACGGACATGCGTTGCCCCGAGAAAGGCCGCTCGCGAGGACTGCGACGCAGCGAACACTGGACGCATTCGCAAGGAGCGTGACGCAGCGAGCGGCCTGTCTCGGGGCAACCCCAAATTTAAACTTTATTCCACGGGAATGCCCCAAATCGGCCGCATGACGGCGTCGTTCGTCACTTGTTTGGCACGGCCAAACGGCGCTCATCACTTCTTGTCCTGCGGCCGATTTGGGGCATTCGCATGTCCGTTTCATCCGCAAACAGCCCCCTATATCACATACAAGTCGACGTACTCATCGACCGGCATCGCTTCGAGCTTTGCCTGGTCCAGCGACGCGTCGAGAATCGCTTGTTGCTGCTTTGCCGGGAAGCGCCGGGCGAGGTTGGTCCTGAACTTCTCGACCAGGAGCGGGATGCCGTCCGCACGGCGTCGCTGATGACCGATCGGGTATTCGACCGCCACTTCGGCAAGCTTCGACCCATCCGCGAATTCGATCGTCAGCGCATTCGCGATCGATCGTTTGGCCGGGTCATGGTAATCCTTCGTGAACTGCGGATCCTCGACGCACACGGTTTTTGCGCGCAGCGCGTCGATGCGCGGATCGGCGGCGACCGTGTCTTCGTAATCGGCCGCGGTCAGCCGGCCGAACAGCAGCGGCACGGCGACCATGTACTGGATGCAGTGGTCGCGGTCGGCCGGATTGGAGAGCGGACCCTGCTTGTCGATGATGCGGATCGCGGCCGCGTGCGTGCGGATCGTGATCCGGCTGATCTCGTCGGTCGTGCGGCCCGCCGCGGCGAGCTGCGCGTGCAGCTTCAGCGCGGCCTCGGCGGCCGTCTGCGCATGGAATTCGGCGGGGAACGCGATCTTGAACAGCACGTTCTCCATCACGTACGTGCCGTACGGGCGCTGGAAGCGGAACGGCTGCCCGTCGAACAGCACGTCGTAGAAGCCCCAGGTTTTCGCGGTGAGCGCCGACGGGTAGCCCATTTCACCCGTTTTCGCGATCAGCGCGAGGCGCACCGCGCGGGACGTCGCGTCGCCGGCTGCCCACGACTTGCGCGAACCGGTGTTCGGCGCGTGGCGGTACGTGCGCAGCGCCTGGCCGTCGACGAATGCGTTGGATACCGCGTTGATCAGCTCGTCGCGCGTGAGTCCGAGCAGGCGGCCGACGACGGCCGTCGACGCGACCTTGACGAGCAGCACGTGGTCGAGCCCGACCGCGTTGAACGAATTTTCGAGTGCGAGGCAGCCCTGGATCTCGTGGGCCTGGATCATCGCGACGAGCACGTCGCGCATGGCAAGCGGCTTCCTGCCGGCCGCGACGGCCGTGCGGGACAGCCAGTCGGCAGTCGCCAGAATTCCGCCGAGGTTGTCCGACGGATGCCCCCATTCGGCGGCGAGCCAGGTGTCGTTGAAGTCCAGCCAGCGGATCATCGCGCCGATGTCGAAAGCGGCCTGGACGGGATCGAGCTGGAAGGACGTGCCGGGCACCTTCGCGCCGTTCGGCACGATCGTGCCGGGCACGACGGGGCCGAGCAGCTTGGTGCAGGCAGGGTAGGACAGCGCCTCGAGTCCGCATCCGAGCGTGTCGATCAGGCAATGACGCGCCGTCTCCAGCGCGAGCGCGCTGTCGATTCCGGTGTTCAGCACGTAGTCGACGATATCGACGAGTACCGTATCCGGAGCAGGGCGGACGTTGGAGACCGGGGCGGACATCGAGGGGCCGGGGGAAACGTGCTTAGTTCGTTGCCGGCTTCAGCTCGTTCGACTGCGTCGGTGCCGGCGTGCCTTGCGCCATTTCCGACGTCACGCACTCGTCCGCGAGGCGCTCGCCGCCGTTCGCGTCGGAGAACAGCATCGCCTTGCTCGGAATCACGACCAGCTTGAAGCCAGCTGCCGGATCGTAGAACGTGTCGGCGCCCGTCGTCGTGGCCTGACGCGGCAGCTTGTAGTTCTTCTTCGCCCAGTGAACCGTGACGACCTGGTCGCGCTTCATGTCGCCGGCGAGGTCGAACGACAGACCTTCCTTACAGGCCCACTTGACCGCGCCGTCCGGTACCGGATCGACCTTGGCAGCGGCACGCGCCTGCGCCTTCTTGCTGCGCGGGATGATGCGCTTGGCCGGCGCCGGGCGCTTGGCCGTCTTCTTCGCGGTCGTCGCCGTATCCTGGGCGAACGCGCTCGGAGCCGACACCAGCATCGTGGCGGACAACGCGCCGATGGCGGTAGCGATCAGGAGTTTCTTCATGGAGTCAGAACCTTTCGATAATCAGTTGACAAGGGCCGGCGGCAGACACCGTCGGCCGGTTTGAAACTGCACGCGCCCCGGAAGCGCGCAGCGGCCGCTATTTTCACCTATTTGGCCGCGCATATTTCAGGTTTTCGGGCTCCGTTACGTTTTTTGTCGTTTCGCAAACCTGTCGCGGGTTCACGCTCCGGTGATTCGATGAAATGCGTGTGTCGGCGCGCGCTCACCGCCCGTCTCCCGCGGCCGGGCCGAACAGCGGCGCAGCCTCGGCCGGCACCGGCTGGCCGGTCGCCCGTGCGCGGCGCAGCACCGACCAGTAATAGCGGTAGCTCGCGCGGTCGTGCAGTGTATCGCCGTGGCGCGTCGGGCCCCAGTTTGCGGCCTGCGCGGCCAGCAGGATCTCGGCGGCCAGTGCGACTTCATCGGTGCGCGGCGCGAATGCGTCGACGATCGGGCGGATCTGCGCGGGATGGATGCTCCACATCCGCGTGAACGCGAACTCGTCGCGCGCGCGGGCCGCGTCGCCGGCGACGACGGCCATGTCGCGCACTTCCGTCGTCACGTTGTGCGACGGCGTCTTGCCGTGCGCGTGGCAGGCCGCGGCGATTTCCAGCTTCGCGCGGCGCACGAGCGGGTGGTCGAACTGGCCGGGCGAGCGCATCGCCGCATCGGGAATCGCGCCGTGATGCGCGGACACGAAGTCCATCAGCCCGAAGCTGAGCGTGCCGACCAGCGGCAGCGCGGCGAGGCTGGCCGCCTGCGCAAGCGCGCCGTGCGTCTCGACCAGCACGTCGACCGGGATCGGCTGCGCGAGGCCGAGCTCGCGGCGCGTGCCTTCGATGAACGCGATCATCTCGGCCGCGTCGGCGGCGCTCGCGATCTTCGGCAGCGTGACGTAGGCCGGCGCGCGCGCGGCGCGCAGCACGATGCGCACGTCGTCGCGCCAGTGGGGGTGGGAAAAGTCGTGGATGCGGACGCCGACACGCCCGAAGCGGTTCTCGGCGCTGCCGAGGAATTCGGCGACGAGTTCCGCGTGCGCGGCTTCCTGGCCGACGGCCGCGCCGTCCTCGCAGTCGAGCGTGATGTCGAACACGGGGCCGAGTTCGGCCTGGAGCGCGAGCGACTTGCGCATCAGCTTCTCGCTGCCCGCGTAGTGATCGCAGCAGGGCAGGATCGCGGGCGGGGACGCCCCGTCGTACAGCACTTGTGCAGGAGTGAGCGCGGACATCTCTTCTACGTCAAGGAGGCGGGCAACGTGGAGAAAATCGGATTCGGGCGCGTTCTGGGCCGGCGCGCGGGGCGCCTGGAGCGGCAAAACGTGCCCGGATCGGATCGGGCGGCGGGGCCGGCTGCCGGCCCGCCGCCCGTGCCGTGACCGGGCCGCCCGGAGGCGGCCAGGCCGTGCAGTCTGCTTAGTTCTTCAGCAGGTGGGCGACGCCATCGCGCTCTTCGAGCAGCTCGGCCAGCGTGCCGTCCATCTTCTCGCGCGAGAACGCGTCGATTTCCAGGCCTTCGACGCGCTTGTACTCGCCGTTTTCGCACGTGACGGGCACGCCGTAGATGATGTCTTCGGGGATGCCGTACGAGCCGTCCGACGGGATGCCCATCGTGACCCACTTGCCGTTCGTGCCGAGGACCCAGTCACGCACGTGGTCGATCGCCGCGTTCGCTGCCGACGCTGCCGACGACAGGCCGCGCGCTTCGATGATCGCCGCGCCGCGCTTGCCGACGGTCGGGATGAACGTGTCGCGGTTCCACACGTCGTCGTTGATCAGCTTCAGCAGCGACTCGCCTTCGACGGTCGCGAAGCGGAAGTCGGGGTACATCGTCGGCGAGTGGTTGCCCCACACGGCGAGCTTCTCGATCGATGCGACCGGCTTGCCCGACTTCGCTGCGAGTTGCGACAGCGCGCGGTTGTGGTCGAGGCGCAGCATGGCCGTGAAGTTCTTCTTCGGCAGATCCGGTGCCGACTTCATCGCGATGTACGCGTTGGTGTTCGCCGGGTTGCCGACGACCAGCACCTTCACGTCGCGGCTCGCGACTTCGTTCAGCGCGGCGCCCTGGACCGTGAAGATCTCGGCGTTCGCCGACAGCAGGTCCTTGCGCTCCATGCCCTTCGAGCGCGGACGTGCACCGACCAGCAGCGCGACGTCTGCATCCTTGAATGCAACCTTCGGATCGTCGGTGATCACGACGCCCGCGAGCAGCGGGAACGCGCAATCGTCGAGTTCCATCACGACGCCTTTGACGGCGGCTTGGGCTTGCGGGAGGTCGAGCAGTTGCAGGATGACCGGCTGGTCCTTGCCGAGCAGGTCGCCGTTCGCGATGCGGAACAGCAGGGAGTAAGCGATTTGACCTGCGGCGCCGGTGACGGCAACGCGCTTTGCGGGCTTAGCCATTGAAAATCTCCAGGACGGGTGAAGCGGTGGACGCTAGGCAAAACGCCATTCTATGCGCGTTACGCGTAGCGTTGCATTGAAGCAGGGCGGAGGACTCGCGAAAGGCAGACGCGGTGAACCTGGAGACGGCCGTGGCACGTAGCCGGGGACGCGTTTTGCACCCGCGAACCCTTGCTCGCCCCGGAGTGTAGGAGCCGACGGGCCCAAAGTCAAACGGTATCATATGTCTTATATAAGACAGATGTTTTGCGGAATTTGAGTGGACGGAAAAGCGCGGTTTGTGATGAAATGCGCGCCATGACATCGAACCAGGCGAACAACGCGAATCCGACCGGCGCAGGCGGCCCAGGGCAGCCGGGCGCGGCCGATTCCGTGCCGGCGCCTGTCGCGTCGCCGTCGCCGACCTTCAGCCCGTTATACCAGCAGATCAAGTCATTGATCACGCAAAGCCTGGAGTCCGGCGAGTGGAAGCCGGGCGAAATCATTCCGAGCGAAGTGGAGCTCGCGGCCCGTTACAAGGTCAGCCAGGGCACCGTTCGCAAGGCGATCGACGAACTGGCTGCGGAAAACCTCGTGGTCCGGCGGCAGGGCAAGGGCACGTTTGTTGCGACGCACAACGAAGATCGCGCGCAGTTCCGCTTCCTGCGTCTGCTGGCCGACGACGGTGCCGAGCATCCGCACGTGAGCCGCCTGCTCGAATGCCGACGCCTGCGCGCGCCGGCCGAGATCGCGCGGCAACTCGAGCTGAAGCCGGCCGACCCCGTCGTGCAGGTGCGCCGCCTGCTGGAGTTCGAGAACGAAGTGACGGTGCTGGACGAGATCTGGCTGCCGGGCGCGATGTTCCGCGGGCTCACGTTCGAGCGGCTGAGCGAGTACAAGGGGCCGCTCTACGCGATGTTCGAGACGGAATTCGGCACGCGGATGATCCGCGCGACGGAGAAGATTCGCGCGGTGGCGGCGGAGCCGGCGGTGGCCGACCTGCTGCACGTGCCGGCCGGTTTTCCTTTGCTATCGGTCGAGCGCGTGTCCTATACATACGGAGACCGGCCGGTGGAAGTGCGACGCGGCTGGTATGTCACAACCGGGTATTACTATCAGAATGACTTGAGCTGACGACGTATCGGCACAAGCAGCGTGTGCGCGTACTCCCCATGTTCGCGTAGCACGTTTCGGGCCGCCTTTATTCCCGTTCGCGTAATGATCCAGAGCAGACTTTCGCTGCAGCGCGATATAAAAAGGCGCTAAAATCGCGGATTAGTGTGACAACATAGTAGGGGTCTAGCATGACTGACGCAGTAAGAAAGCCGAGGCCGGAATACCGGAACATCGGATTCGGCGATATCACGATGAAATATCGCATGCCCTTGGCGGCGATATTGTCGATCCTCCATCGAGTCAGCGGCGCGCTGCTGTTCCTGTTCCTGCCGTTCCTGCTGTTCCTCTTCGACCAGAGTCTCACCTCCGAGCTCAGCTTCGAAGTCTTCAAGGCTTTCCTCTCCAACATCGTCGTCAAGCTGATCGTCCTCGCGCTGTCCTGGGCGTTCCTCCACCATTTCTGCGCCGGCATTCGCCACCTGCTGATGGACGTCAACCACGACGCCGTCTCGAAGGAAGGCGGCAAGCGGACGGCCGTCGTCGTCTTTGTCGTCTCGATCGCCCTGACGATCGCCATGGCACTCAAACTGTTCGGAGCATTCTAAGAAAATGGCAGCCAATAACCGAATCGGCTCGAAGCGCCTCGTCGTCGGCGCTCACTACGGCCTGCGCGACTGGCTCGCGCAGCGCGTCACCGCCACGATCATGGCGGTCTACACGGTCATTCTGCTCGTCCTGTTCTTCGGCGCGCACGACTTCTCGTACGAAGGCTGGGCATCGATCTTCTCCGCGCAATGGATGAAGCTCGCGACCTTCGTGACGCTGCTTTCCCTCTTCTACCACGCATGGGTCGGCGTGCGCGACATCTGGATGGACTACGTGAAGCCCGTCGGTGTGCGCCTGCTGCTGCAATCGCTGACCATCGTCTGGCTGCTCGCATGTGCGGGCTACGCCGCGCAGATTCTCTGGAGAGTGTAAAGAATGGCTGCAATCAAAACTTCCCTGCCGCGCCGCAAGTTCGACGTGGTGATCGTCGGCGCGGGCGGCTCGGGCTTGCGCGCAGCGCTGCAACTGTCGCGTGCGGGCCTGTCGGTCGGCGTGCTGTCGAAGGTGTTCCCGACCCGTTCGCACACGGTGGCCGCACAGGGCGGCATCGGCGCGTCGCTCGGCAACATGAGCGAAGACAACTGGCACTTCCACTTCTACGACACGATCAAGGGTTCCGACTGGCTCGGCGACCAGGACGCGATCGAGTTCATGTGCCGCGAAGCACCGAACGTCGTGTACGAACTGGAACACTTCGGCATGCCGTTCGACCGTAACGCGGACGGCACGATCTACCAGCGTCCGTTCGGCGGCCACACCGCGAACTACGGCGAGAAGCCGGTCCAGCGCGCGTGCGCGGCCGCCGACCGTACCGGTCACGCGCTGCTGCACACGCTGTACCAGCAGAACGTCGAGGCGAAGACGCAGTTCTTCGTCGAATGGATGGCGCTCGACCTGATCCGCGACGCGGAAGGCGATGTGCTCGGCGTGACGGCCCTCGAGATGGAGACGGGCGACGTCTACATCATGGAAGGCAAGACGACGCTGTTCGCGACGGGCGGCGCAGGCCGGATCTTCGCGGCATCGACCAACGCGTTCATCAACACCGGCGACGGCCTCGGCATGGCTGCACGCTCGGGCATCGCGCTGCAGGACATGGAGTTCTGGCAGTTCCACCCGACCGGCGTGGCCGGCGCGGGCGTGCTGATCACCGAAGGCGTGCGCGGCGAAGGCGGCATCCTGCGCAACGCGAACGGCGAGCGCTTCATGGAACGCTACGCCCCGACGCTGAAGGATCTGGCGCCGCGTGACTTCGTGTCGCGTTCGATGGACCAGGAAATCAAGGAAGGCCGCGGCGTCGGTCCCAACAAGGACCACGTGCTGCTCGACCTGTCGCACATCGGCGCCGAGACGATCATGAAGCGTCTGCCGTCGATCCGCGAAATCGCGCTGAAGTTCGCGAACGTCGATGCGATCAAGGAACCGATCCCGGTCGTCCCGACGATCCACTACCAGATGGGCGGCATCCCGACCAACATCCATGGTCAGGTCGTCGGCACGTCGCGTGGCCACAAGGATCCGGTCAACGGCTTCTACGCAGTGGGCGAGTGCTCGTGCGTGTCCGTGCACGGCGCGAACCGCCTCGGCACGAACTCGCTGCTGGACCTCGTGGTGTTCGGCCGTGCGGCCGGCAACCACATCGTCGAGCACGTGAAGAACCAGAAGGAACACAAGCCGCTGCCGGCCGATGCAGGCGAATTCTCGCTGGCGCGTCTGAACAAGCTCGACAAGTCGGCCTCGGGCGAGTACACGCAGGACGTCGCCAACGACATCCGCGCGACGATGCAGAAGCACGCAGGCGTGTTCCGCACGTCGGCACTGCTGAAGGAAGGCGTTGATCAGATGGCCGGCCTGAAGGCGCGCGTGGAAAACATCCACCTGAAGGACAAGTCGAAGGTGTTCAACACCGCGCGCGTCGAAGCGCTCGAGCTGGAGAACCTGATCGAAGTCGCGCGCGCGACGATGGTGTCGGCGGAAGCGCGCAAGGAAAGCCGTGGCGCGCACGCACACAGCGATTACGAACACCGCGACGACGACAACTGGCTGCGCCACACGCTGTGGTACAGCGAAGGCGATCGCCTCGACTACAAGCCGGTTCAAATGAAGCCGCTGACGGTCGACTCCGTGCCGCCGAAGCCGCGCACGTTCTAAGCCGAGTCAAAGGAATCCGAAATGGCAAAACGCATTTTTGAAGTCTACCGCTACGATCCGGACAAGGACGCGGCGCCGCGCATGCAGACGTACGAGCTCGAGATCCAGCATGAGCGCATGCTGCTCGACGCACTGGTCAAGCTGAAGGCCGTGGACGAGACGCTGTCGTTCCGCCGCTCGTGCCGCGAAGGCGTGTGCGGCTCCGACGCGATGAACATCAACGGCAAGAACGGTCTGGCGTGCCTGACGAACCTGAACGACCTGCCGCAGAAGATCGTGCTGCGTCCGCTGCCGGGCCTGCCCGTCGTGCGCGACCTGATCGTCGACATGACGCACTTCTTCAACCAGTATCACTCGATCAAGCCGTACCTGATCAACGACGCGCCGCCGCCGGAGAAGGAACGCCTCCAGTCGCCGGAAGAGCGCGACGAGCTTGACGGCGTGTACGAGTGCATTCTGTGCGCGAGCTGCTCGACGTCGTGCCCGAGCTTCTGGTGGAACCCGGACAAGTTCGTCGGCCCGGCCGGCCTGCTGCAGGCGTACCGCTTCATCGCGGATAGCCGCGACACGGCCACCGGCGAGCGCCTCGACAACCTGGAAGACCCGTACCGTCTGTTCCGTTGCCACACGATCATGAACTGCGTCGACGTTTGCCCGAAGGGCTTGAACCCGACGAAGGCGATCGGCAAGATCAAGGAACTGATGGTTCGTCGCGCGGTTTGACGTTTGTGATGAGCGACGATTCGCATCAATCCGACCCGCACCGTCGCGCGCGCCTCCGCTGGCGCGCGCGGCGGGGTCTGCTGGAAAACGACATCATCTTTGAGCGTTTCTTCAGCAGATACGAGCATGACCTCACCGATGCAGACGTAGGCGCGTTGTCGCGCCTGCTCGATCTGAGCGACAACGACCTGATGGACTTGCTCCTCGCGCGCAAGGAACCAGAAGGCGACCTAGACAGCCCGGACATTCACCGGCTGTTGGAGATGCTGCGCAACGTGTAACGCGTTACGCCCGTTATCGAATCCCGTTTCTTTATTTCGATTGAGGATGTGCCATGACTCCGTCTGATGTTAAAGCCACGCTATCGTTCAGCGACAACTCGCCGAGCGTCGAAATGCCGATCTACAAGGGTACGATGGGCCCGGACGTGATCGACATCCGCAAGCTGTACGGCCAGACCGGTAAGTTCACGTACGACCCGGGCTTCATGTCGACGGCAGCTTGTAATTCGGCGATCACGTACATCGACGGCGACAAGGGCGAACTGCTGTACCGCGGCTACCCGATCGACAACCTCGCGCAGAACGCAGACTTCCTCGAGTCCTGCTACCTGCTGCTGAAGGGCGAACTGCCGAACGCGGCGCAGAAGAAGGAATTCGTCGACACCGTCACGAAGCACACGATGGTGCACGAGCAGATGCACTTCTTCTTCCGTGGCTTCCGCCGCGACGCGCACCCGATGGCGGTGCTGGTGGCGGCCGTCGGCGCGCTGTCGGCGTTCTATCACGACTCGCTCGACATCAACGATCCGCGTCACCGCGAAGTGTCGGCGATCCGCATGATCGCGAAGCTGCCGACGCTCGTCGCGATGGCGTACAAGTTCAGCATTGGTCAGCCGTTCGTTTATCCGAAGAACGAACTGTCGTACAGCGCGAACTTCATGCACATGATGTTCTCGAACCCGTGCGAAGAGTACAAGGTCAACGACGTGCTCGTTCGCGCGCTCGACCGTATCCTGATCCTGCACGCCGATCACGAGCAGAACGCATCGACGTCGACGGTCCGCCTGGCCGGCTCGTCGGGCGCGAACCCGTTCGCATGTATCGCTGCCGGTATCGCATGTCTGTGGGGCCCGGCGCACGGTGGTGCGAACGAAGCCGCGCTGAACATGCTCGAGCAGATCGGTTCGCCGGACAACATCCCCGAATTCATCAAGCAGGTGAAGGACAAGAATTCGGGCGTGAAGCTGATGGGCTTCGGCCACCGCGTGTACAAGAACTACGACCCGCGTGCGAAGCTGATGCGCGAAACGTGCTACGAAGTGCTGAACGAACTCGGCCTGCACGACGACCCGCTGTTCAAGCTCGCGATGCAGCTCGAGAAGATCGCGCTGGAAGACGAATACTTCGTGTCGCGCAAGCTGTACCCGAACGTCGACTTCTACTCGGGTATCGTCCAGCGCGCGCTGGGCATCCCGACGTCGATGTTCACGTGTATCTTCGCGATGGCACGTACGGTCGGCTGGATCGCACAGTGGAACGAAATGATCGCGGATCCGGAACAGAAGATCGGCCGTCCGCGTCAGCTGTTCATCGGCGACACGCCGCGCGAAGCGAAGCCGCTCAACGCACGTTAAGTCGTGCGCGGCGCGAACGGCCGCAAGGCCGCTAGCGCCGGGCAATCGCAACGCCCCGACACCCCGGTGGGTTTATCCCGCCGGGGTGTTTTCATTTGTGCTCCGGATTCGCGCGACGCTCCAGCGACGGCGGCCGCGTGTCGAGCGCCGGCGCGTCTTCGTCGGGCGCGTGGCCGTGCTGCAGGAAGAACTGCCGGTACGCGCCCGGCGTCATTCCGCGCGCGGCGAGGAACTGGCGGTTGAAGTTCGCGGCATTCGGAATGCCGCAGCGCGCGGCCACTGTCGCGATCGGCCAGTCGGTACCGACGAGATGACGGCACGCGTGCGCAAGCCTGAGCCGTTGAACGTAGCGGCCGACGCTTTCGCCGAGATGCCGGACAAACAGGCGCTGCAACGTGCGCTCGGACATGTGCGCGGCAGCGGCGAGCGCATCGATGCGCAGCGGTTCGTGGAAGCGCCGGTCGATCGCATCGAGCACGCGATCAAGGCGCTCGGCTTCGGGCGCGGCCGCGTCGGCGCGCGGTGTCGTGCCGTCGGGCCGGCCGTACGCATGCGCGGTGGCGAGCGGCTCGCCGCCTGCTTCCGCGAGATCGGCGAGCGTGTCGAGCGCGGCTGCGAGTCGTACACGCGGAGCGGGATCGAGCAGCTGCGGCAGCCGTGCGCGCATCGCGCGGGCCGTGTTGGTGTCGAAGCGCAGGCCCGGCGCCGCGCGCCGTAGCAGCGAGCGCAGCGGCGCGTATTCGGGGCAGCAGTCGGCGAGCCGTCGCACCCAGTCGCCGTCGAACCAGACGACGAGCGCGACCTCGGGCGCATCGCGATCGATGCGCGCATTTGACGACCAGGTGTGCGGCAGGTTCGGCGGCACGAGCACCAGATCGTCGTCCGCGTAGCGCGCGACATGATCGCCGATGAAGCGCTGGCCGCGGCTGTTGAGCGTCAGCGTCAGTTCGTATTCCGGGTGGCGATGCCATTCGAACGGGATGCGCGCGAGCTGGCGGTGATACACGCGGATCGAACAGCCGGTGGCGAACGTCACATGCTCGTATTGCGGCTTCATCGCGATCTCCGGTCGAGCGAGGCAACGCGCCGTGGCATGATCGTGATCGATCGTCACGACGGGAGCGATGCCATGTTTTCACATGTTTGCGTAGGCGTCAGCGATACCGCGCGCGCGTACGACTTCTACGCGCCGCTGTTCGCGGAACTCGGGCTGCGTCTGAAGTTCAGCGAGCCGGACGGCTGGTCGGGCTGGATGCCGGCCGATACCGACCGGCCGCTGTTCTTCTTCGGCCCGCCCCTCGACGGCCTCGCGCCCGAACCGGGCAACGGCCATACGATCGCGTTCGCCGCTCCGACGCGCGCGCAGGTCGACCGCTGTCATGCGCTCGCGTTGCAGCAGGGCGGCTCCTGCGACGGGCCGCCGGGCCTGCGGCCACACTATCACCCCGACTACTACGGCGCGTATTTCCGCGACCCGGACGGCAACAAGCTGTGCGTGGTCTGCCATCGTCCCGAGTAGCGAGTCATTGTCAGGATTGTATCGATAGTTGACCGGATAGTGTCGATGACGGCGACGTGTCGGCCGTACGCTGAATGCTCACCACGACACACGATTCAGCGAGGAGACGACGATGCACCTGACGATTGACGATCTGCCGGCCGCGATCCGCACGGCAAAAAGGGCGCTGCGCGCTGATTTGCCCGGTTACGCGGCCACGTTCCGCGAGCTGGAGGGTGACATCGCTCGGCAGGTCGACGCGATCCGCCGCGCGCACGCGCAAGGCCGCGACGTGATTCCGGTGCTGCGATTCGCGGATATCGCGAACGGCACCGTCGATCCGCAGGCGGTCGGCGCGATCCGTACGCATGGCGCGGCGGTGATCCGCGGTGTGTTCGACGCGCAGCAGGCGCGCGACTGGAACGACGAGATCGGCGCCTATCTCGATGCGAACCGCTTCGCCGAGCGGCTGCATGCGCGTGCCGAGGACCGTTATTTCGGCAATCTCGCGTCGGGCAAGCCGCAGATCTACGGCGTCTACTGGTCGAAGCCGCAGGTGGCGGCGCGCCAGTCGCCGGCGCTCACGCAGGCACGCGTGTTCCTGAACCGCCTGTGGCGTCATGCAGACGGCCTGCGCAGGCATTTCGATCCCGACCAGGTGCCGGCCTACGCGGACCGGATCCGCCGCCGGCCGCCGGGCTCGACGTCGCTCGGACTGTCGCCGCACGTCGACGGCGGTTCGGTCGAACGCTGGCTCGGCGCGAATTTCCGGCAGGTCTATCGCCACGTGCTGGCCGGCCGCTGGCGCGATTACGATCCGTTCGACGCCGCGTTCCGCCCCGACGTCGAGGAAATTCCGTCGCCGGCCGTGTGCTCGATGTTCCGCACGTTCCAGGGTTGGACCGCACTGACGCCGCAAGGGCCCGGCGACGGCACGCTGCAGCTGATCCCGGTCTCGAACGCAATGGCGTACGTCGTGCTGCGTGCGCTGCAGGACGACGTCGCCGACGACGACCTGTGCGGGGCGCGTCCGGGGCGCGCGCTGTCGATCTTGCCCGAATGGCATGCGCTGCTGCTCGACGCGCAGGTGCCGATCCCGCACATGGAGCCGGGCGATGCGGTGTTCTGGCACGGCGACGTCGTGCATGCCGTCGAGGATGCGCATCGCGGCAGTGGCGACAGCAACGTGATGTACATCGCGGCCGCGCCCGGTTGTGCGAAGAACGACGCGTACCTGCAGCGCCAGCGGCTCGCGTTCCTGCGCGGCGACAGCCCGCCCGATTTCCCGGCTGATCATTTCGAGGTCGATTTCGACGGACGAGGCGGCGAGGGCAATCTGACGGCGCTGGGGCGTGCGCAAATGGGGTTCGTGCCTGTCGCTGCATAACGGACGCAGCGGACGAGTCAGCCGCTCCGCTACACGCGTAGGGCGCGTTTGCGCCGCGCACGCCAGCCGTCTGCCGAATCCGCTGCGTCCCGCTTGCAATTCGACGTGATCGGCTGCGTGCACGCCCGAATTCGACGCGAATTGCGCAATTTGGCTTCCGATAATGGTCCGGACACAACGCAGCTGCCCCGTGCGCCGCACGGGGGCAGCGTGACCATGGAGGAGTCGATGCAATTCACGCAAGCGATCGTTCGCCGTCCCGCGCCGTCCTGCGGCGCGGGTCTCACCACCGCCGCGCTCGGCGCGCCCGACTACGACAAGACGCTCACGCAGTTCCACGCTTACTGCTACGCGCTGCGCGGCCTCGGCGTCGAACTGACCGAACTGCCGCCGCTGGAAGCGTTCCCCGATTCGCACTTCGTCGAGGACGTCGCCGTCGTCACCCCCGAATTCGCGGTGATCACGCGCCCCGGAGCACCCGCGCGGCGCGGCGAGACGGCACACATCGAAGCAGCGCTCGGCGCGCATCGCGATCTGCTGCCGATGCAGGCGGGCCGCCTCGACGGCGGCGACGTGATGCAGGTCGGCAAGCGCTTCTACATCGGCCTGACGGGCCGCACCGATGCCGAGGGCATCGCCGCGTTCGAGTCGCTGGTGTCGCGCTACGGCTATGCCGTTGTCGCGGTGCCGGTCGGCGCCGGCCTGCATCTGAAATCGGTGGTCAACGCGCTCGGCGACGACACGCTGCTCGTGACCGAGGCGCTGGCCGAGCATCCGGCGTTCGCCGACTACCGCCGGATCGCCGTCTCGGCCGCCGATGAATACGCGGGCAACACGTTGCGCGTGAACGGCACGCTGATCACACCGGCCGGCTATCCGCGCGTGCACGACGCGATCGGCTCGCTCGGACTGCCGCTGCATGTGATCGACACGAGCGAGTTCCGCAAGATGGACGGCGGCCTGACCTGCCTGTCGCTGCGCTTCTAGCCGATTGGCGCGCGGCCGCTTCAGCCGGATAATGTGGCCCCCGCGCGGAACTGGAGGAGATGCTCCGCGCACCAGCCACGACCCGACCGGAGCGAACGCCGATGACCGACAAGAAGATGCAGCTCGACAAGATCGACCTCCGGATCCTCGACATCCTGCGCACCGACGGACGGATCTCGTACCGGAAGCTGTCGGAGCTCGTGAACCTCACGCCGCGTCCATGCCAGGCCCGCGTGGAGCGGCTCGAGGCGCTTGGCGTGATCGAAGGCTATCGCGCGGTGATCAAGGCGCCGCGTGCGACCAAGCCGATCGTCGTGATCGCGCAGATCGTGCTGGCCGACCACGGGCGTTCGCAGGCGCCGTTCGAGGACGAGATGCGGAACAACCCGGCGGTGCTCGACTGCTGGCTCGTCAGCGGCACGTTCGATTTTCTGGTGCGGCTCGCATGCGAGGATCTCGACGAATACCGGCGGATCGCGAACATGTGGCTGGAGAGTCAGCGGTTCCGGATCGAGAAGATCGTGACGACGGCCGAGTTGCAGGCGATCAAGCGCAGCGTCGTCTGACTCGGCCGTGCGGCCCGGCGTGCAGGACCGGTTTTCGACGCGAATAACCGGGCCAATCGATTGGTATTCCGAATCAATCGGAGCGGCCCGAATCCAATCAGGGTGAACACTATGGATGCTTTGCAAGCGGCAGTGGAGACGGCCGCGCCGTCCGGGACGGCGCTGAAGCGCCGGCTGCAGAGCCGCCACATCGCGATGATCGCGATCGGCGGCTCGATCGGCACGGGGCTGTTCGTCGCGTCGGGCGCGTCGGTCGCGCAGGCGGGGCCGGGCGGCGCGATCGCCGCGTATGTCGCGATCGGGCTGATGGTCTACTTCGTCGTCACCGGGCTCGGCGAAATGGCGGCGCTGATGCCGGTGTCGGGCTCGTTCGCGATCTACGGCGAGAAGTACGTCGACGAAGGCTTCGGCGTCGCGCTCGGCTGGACCTACTGGTACAGCTGGGCAGTGACGATCGCGATCGAACTCGTCGCCGGGCAGATCGTGATGCGCTACTGGTTTCCAGCCGTGCCGGGCGTGTGGTGGGGCGCGGGGTTCCTGGTGCTGATTTTCCTGCTGAACACGCTGTCCGTGCGCGGCTTCGGGGAATCCGAATACTGGTTCTCGCTGATCAAGGTCGTCACCGTGATCGCGTTCATCGCGGCGGGGTTGCTGATCGCGGCGGGCCTGCTCGGCAACGGGCATCCGGTCGGCTGGCGCAACTTCAGGACCGGTGATGCGCCGTTCGTCGGCGGCGTGCACGCGATGATGAGCGTCGCGCTGATCGCGGGCTTCTCGTTTCTCGGCACCGAGCTGGTCGGCATCACGGCCGGCGAATCGGAAAACCCGCGCAAGACGATCCCGCGCGCGGTGAAGCAGATCTTCTGGCGGATCATGCTGTTCTACGTGCTCGCGATCTTCGTGATCGGCCTGCTGGTGCCGTACACCGACCCGAACCTGCTGAAGAGCGACGTGACCGACATCGGCGTGAGCCCGTTCACGCTCGTGTTCAGCCATGCGGGCTTTCCGCTCGCCGCGGGCGCGATGAACCTCGTGATCCTGACGGCCGTGCTGTCGGCAGGCAACTCCGGCACGTATGCGGCCACGCGGATGCTGTACAACCTCGCGGCGGAAGGCCGTGCGCCCGCGATGTTCGCGACGCTGTCGCCGGGCGGCGTGCCGCGCAACGCGCTTTACGCGACGATGGCGGTGGGCGGGCTGTGCTTCCTCACGTCGCTGACCAACAACCAGCGCATCTATCTGTGGCTGCTCAATACGGTCGGCATCACCGGCTTCATCGCGTGGCTCGGCATCGCGGTCTGCCACTACCGGTTCCGCAAGGGCTTTCTGAAGCAGGGCTACCGGCTCGATCAACTGCCGTATCGCGCGAAGTGGTTCCCGTTCGGGCCGCTGTTCGCGATCGCGATCTGCATCGTGATCTCGCTCGGGCAGGATTACCAGGCATTCTTCGCCGCCCGCATCGACTGGATGGAAGTGTTGTCGATCTATGTATGGATCCCGCTGTTCGTCGCGATCTGGTGGGCGTATCGCCGCGTGCGCAAGAGCCGGCTCGTGCGGTACGAGGAGATGGAGATCGGGCCGTGGCTGACGCGCCCGGTCGGCGACGCGGAGGAAACGCGCGAGCGGTAGGCGCGCGGCGCATCGTGTGCGTGCGGCCGCGGGCCGGGATACCATCGCGTTCGCGCTGCGTGTCGGAGAGGGCCTCCGGCACGTTGCGCGTTTCCCGATCGATTCCGCGTCCAGCACACAACATGACAACACAGCCGACCCGCGTTTCTTCCCCTTCATTCGTTTCCGCCGCGTGCGTGCACGAGCTTGCCGATGCCGTGCGCACGGCCGAGCGCCGCGCTGTCGACCTCGCCGACGACGCGCTCGCGCGTCTCGCGGCGATCGCGCCGCTCAATGCGATGGTGCACGTCAATGGCGAACTCGCGCGCCGCACGGCCGAGCACGTCGACGCGCGCGTCGCCGAAGGCGCCGCGCTGCCGCTTGCCGGCGTGCCTTTCGTGATCAAGGACAACCTCGATACCGCCGGGATGCCGACGCTCGGCGCGAGCCCGGCGGTGCGAGGCTACCGGGCGGCCGCGGACGCGCTGACCGTGCGGCGCCTGCTTGACGCCGGCGCGGTGCCGCTCGGCAAGGCGAACATGCATGAGCTCGCGTTCGGCATCACGAGCGGCAACCGGCACTTCGGCGCAGTCGGCAATCCGCATGATCCGCGGCATATCGCCGGCGGGTCGAGCGGCGGCACGGCGGCGGCCGTCGCGGCCGGTATCCCGTTCGGTCTCGGTACCGACACGGGCGGCTCGGTGCGGATTCCGGCCGCATTCTGCGGTGTCTACGGATTGCGGCCGTCCGCGCAGCGCTATTCGGCGCACGGCGTGCTGTCGCTGTCGCCCACGCGCGACACGGTGGGGCCGATCGGTCATGGCATCGACGATCTGCTGCTGCTCGACGCGGTGCTGACGCGCGACGACAGCACGGCGACCGCACCCGAATGGCCGCAGTTGCGCATCGGTGTGCCGGGTGCACCGTACTTCGACGAGCTCGATCCGGGCGTCGCTACTTGCATCGAGCGTGCGCTCGCGTCGTTCGCGGCGGCCGGCGCGACGCTCGTGCCGTTGCCGGCGATGCCGCTGCACGACGCCAGCGAAGCATGCGGCTTTCCGCTCGCGGGATACGAGGCAAACCGATACTGGCGCCGTTTCGCGACGGAACGGCTCGGCATCCCGTTCGACACGTTCGTCGAGCGGATCGCGAGCGACGACGTGCGCGCGATCTTCCGTTCGTTCGTGTCCGCGCCGGTCGATGCGCAGACCTATGCGGACGCGATTGCGTGCCGTCAGCGTCTCGTGCGCTGGTACGACGACGCGTTCGGTACGCCGGTCGACTGCATCGCGATGCCCACGGTGCCGGGTGAGCCGCCGTCGCTCGACGACACGGCCGCGATGACCGCTGCGCAGGATGCGGCGCTATTCGCGCGTGTCGTACGCCAGACTTCGCCGGCGACGCTCGCCGGCGTGCCGTCCGTCTCGATCCCGGCCGGACGCTCCGCGCAAACGGCGCTGCCGGTCGGGCTGATGCTGGAAGGGCCATGGGGCGGTGATCGCCGTCTGCTCGCGATCGCCCGGCGGATCGACGCGCTGCTGCGGGACGATACGGCGCGCGCGTGAGTCGCCGCGCTCCTGCCGCGTTCACGCCGCGTTCAGGCGAGATATGCCTTCATGAAGTCGACCCACGCACGTACTTTCTGCGGTACGTGCGGGGTTGACGGGTACAGCGCATAGACCGCCTGCGGCGGGAACCGGTAGCCGGGGAGCGCATCGACCAGCGCGCCGCTCGCGAGATCGTCGCGCACGAGCCATTCGGGCAGCAGTGCGACACCGCTGCCCCGCCGCGCGAGCACGCGCAGGACCGACGCGTTGTCGACCACGACGCGCGGCTTGGCGCCGGGCCGGAACGCGTGCGGGTTGCCGTCGCGATCGGCGAGCGGCCACGTGGCGATGCGCTCGAGCCGCGTATGGCCGAGCTGCGGCAGCCGGGCGAGCGTGTCCGGCGAATCGATGTGCGACAGGCCGGCGGCGGCGAGCAGTGACGGCGCGATAACGGGTCGCACTTCGTACGTCGCGAGGCACGCGCCGCGGTACGGCAGATCCTGGAACTGTTCGAGGCGACCGAGCCGGATCGCCACGTCGACGCGCTCGCGCACCAGGTCGACCTGCGACGCATGCGTTTCGAGCCGCACGCGCAGCGCGGGATGCCGCTGCATGAACGAGTGCAGTGCGGGGGCGACGACCATCGTCCCGTACTCGACGGTCGACGTCACCCGCAGCACGCCGTGCATCCCGCCATGCTCGCTGCGCGCATCCTCGATCGCGCTTTCGGCTTCCTCCAGCACGCGCAGGCAGCGCGCATGGAAGCGCTCGCCCGCGTCGGTCAGCTCGACGCGCCGCGTGGTGCGCGTGAGCAGGGTGACGCCGAGTTCGGCCTCCAGTTGCTTGATGTTGAAGCTCACCGCGGCCCGGGCCTGGTTCAGCTGGGCAGCGGCGGCCGTAAACGACCCTGCTTCCACGACGGCGCGGAAGACGGCGAAACGATCGAGACTCACCATGGCGTGTCGGATACGAGACGGAAAACCGACATGGTGCCCTGATTGTCAAAATTTTTCGACCAGTCTTGCCGTCCGGCCGGGCTTATCGACGTGCGCGGCGAACCTTACACTGCGGCGTTTCGTTCGTTTTCCACCGCCATGACCGATCGCTCGAAAATCGCCGCCGTCTACCTGCTCGGGTTCGCGATCGATCTCGCCAACATGTTCGTCATCAACGCCGCCTATCCGACGATCCAGCGCGAGCTGCACGCGTCGATCGCGCAACTGGCGTGGATCGGCAACACATACGTGCTCGGGCTGACGGTCGTGATCCCGCTCGGCACGTGGCTCGCGCGACGCTTCGGCGAGCGCCGGCTGCTGATCGCGTCGCTGCTGCTGTTCGCGCTCGGCAGCCTCGGCGTCGGCCTGTCGGCGTCGATCGGCGCACTGCTGGCATGGCGGCTGATCCAGGGGCTCGGCGGCGGACTGCTGATCCCGGTCGGGCAGACGATGGCCTATCGCGCGTATCCGCCCGATGCGCGGGCGCACCTGACGTCGATCGTGATGATGGTCGCGCTGCTCGTGCCGGCGCTGTCGCCGGCGCTGGGCGGCGTGGTCGTGGATCGCGTGTCGTGGCGGGCGATCTTCTTCGGCATGCTGCCGCTCGCCGCGGTCACGAGCATGCTCGCGTTCGCGTGGTTGCCGGCCGACGAACCGGATGGCAGCCCGCCGGCGCTCGACGTGCGCGGCCTCGGGCTGAGCGTCGTTGCGCTCGTTGCGCTGCTGCTCGGCCTGACGTTCGCGGGACAGCCGGGCGCGGGTCGCGACGCGTTCGTTGCGCTCGCGATCGCGCTCGTCGCCGGCAGTGCGTATGCCGCGCACGCGCGCCGGGCTGCTGCGCCGCTGCTCGACCTGCGCCTGGTTGCGCAGCCGCTGCTGCGGATCGGGCTGATCGTCTACCTGTGCGTGCCGGGCGTGTTCACCGGCGTGAACCTCGTCGCCGCCCTGTATCTGCAGAACGCGCTCGGGCTCAGCGCGACGCACACGGGCGCGCTGATGGTGCCATGGGCGATCGCGTCGTTCGTCGCGATCGCGACGACGCGCCGCTGTTTCCCGAAGTGGGGGCCGAAGCCGCTGTTCATGTGCGGGATCGCGATCGACGCGCTTGGGATCGTGTTGCTCGCGACCCCGCTTGCCGGTTTCGAGGCCGGGCGCGTACTCGCGTTCGTCGCGATGGGGCTCGGCGCCAGCATGTGTACGAGCACGTCGCAAAGCGCGGCGTTTCTGGATGTCCCCGCCGCGCGAATGGGCGACGCGAGCGCGCTCTGGAACATCAACCGGCAACTGAGCTTCTGCCTCGGCGTCGCGGTGCTGGGCAGCGCGTTGAACTTCCTGCTGTCGATGCACGGGGACGACGGGCCGCTGCCGTACCGGCAATGTTTCGGCCTGGCCACCCTGGCGACGCTGCTGCCGCTGCCGTTCGTCGCGCGCCTCGCCGCGCACCGTGCGCCCGCCGGGCGTGCGGCTTCTCAACGTTCGTGAGTTTCGAGATGAATTCGTCAAACCCGTTTTTCCAGGAAGTGGTCGACGCACACGTCGACATCGAGCAATGGTTGTCCGGCAGCGCGGCGCGCGACGGGCTCGCGCCGCTGCTCGCGCGGTTTTCGCGGGACTTCTCGATGATCTCGCTGCACGGCCATGCGCTCGACTACGCGGATATCGACATCCTGTTCTCGCGCGGCTTCGGCGCGCGGCCCGGCCTGCGGATCGCGATCGACGAACTGCACGAAGTGAGCGCGTGGCAGGATGGCGCGACGATCGCCTATCGCGAGACGCAGACCGACGCAGCAGGGCGGCGAACCGTGCGCCGTTCGACCGTCGTGTTCGAGCGCGACACGGATGGCCGCATCGGCTGGCTGCGCCTGCATGAGACGCCGGTGACGGGCTGACCGTTACCCGTAACGCCTGCCGCCCGTCGCGCGGCGGCAGGCACACGCTCCTCCGAGCGGCATACCAACCAGAACCTGAGAGATGACAATAAAAGCAATCGACATTGCGCGTCGCGAGGACGCGCGGCCGCATCGCGTCCGCAGTCGGGGGCGCGCATGACGGCACCATCGTTCACCGATGCGGTGGCTTCGCTCGTGCGCGATACCGAGGTGCACAAGGACCTTTATCTGTCGCCGCGCATCTTCGAGCTGGAGATGCGCCATCTGTTCTGGAACACCTGGGTCTATGTCGGCCACGTCAGCCAGATTCCGGCCACGGGCGACTACGTGACGACGACGATCGGCGCCGAGCCGGTCGTGATGGTGCGCCACGTCGACGGTTCGGTGCGGGTGCTGCACAACCGCTGCTCGCACAAGGGCACGCAGCTCGTAACGGATGCCTGCGGCAACACGGGCACATTCTTCCGGTGCCCATACCACGCATGGTCGTACCGGACCGACGGCAGCCTCTACGCGATTCCGCTGCGGCGCGGCTACGAAAACACGGCCTTCGAATCGTGCGAGGCGAGCAAGGGCATGCAGGCGGTCGGCGCGAGCCATGAGCATCGCGGTTTCGTGTTCTGCCGCCTCAGTCAGTCCGGTGTCGATTTCGATGCGTACTTCGGCAACGCGCTGTCGTCGCTCGACAACCTCGTCGATCGTTCGCCGGAAGGGCGCGTGGAAGTCGCGGGCGGGGTGTTCCGCTACGTGCACGGATGCAACTGGAAGATGCTGGTCGAGAATCAGACCGACACCTGTCATCCGATGGTCGCGCACGAGTCGTCGGCCGGCACGGCCGTGCGCGTGTGGGAGCGTGACGGCACGCAGCAGGCGAAGCCGATGGCGGTCGAGCTGCTGGAGCCGTTCATCCAGCCGCACGCGTTCTTCGAGCAGATGGGGTTGCGCGTGTGGCCCAACGGACATGGTCACACCGGCACCGCCGATTCGATTCACGCGCGCTACACGCCGATTCCCGGTTATCACGAGAAGATGATCGCGGCCTACGGCGAAGCGCGCGCCGCGCGGATTCTGGGCGAGGTGCGTCACAACACGGTGCTGTTTCCGAATGCGATGGTGAAAGGGCCGATCCAGATCCTGCGCGTATTCAAGCCGCTGGCGGTCGACCGCACGCTGGTGGAGTCGTGGTCGTTTCGTCTCGTCGGCGCGCCCGATTCGCTGTTCGAGCGCACGCTCGCCTACAACCGCCTCATCAACGCGCCGACGTCGATCGTCGCGCACGACGATCTCGAAATGTACGAACGGGCACAGCGCGGCCTCGCCACGCAGGCGCGCGACTGGGTGCATGTCGGGCGGCTGTTCGATCCCCAGGAATTCGCGCAGCCGACGTCGGAAACGAACGGCACCAGCGAGCAGCAGATCCGCAACCAGTTCCGGGCATGGCTGCAGTACATCGCGCCCGTATCGACGCAGGAGGCCGCAGATGCGCGCATTTCCAAACGATGAGCTCGTCGCGTTCGTGTATCGCGAGGCACGCCTGCTCGACGAGCGGCGCTATGAGGAATGGCTCGCGCTCTACGCGGACGACGCGCGTTACTGGATGCCACTGTCGCCGGATCAGCCCGACACCGGGCTGCACGGCGCGCTGATGGACGAGGACCGGCTGCTGCTGCGCATCCGCATCGAGCGGCTGGCCGGGCGCCGGACGTTCTCGCAGCAGCCGGCGAGTCGCTGTCATCATCTGCTCCAGCAGCCGCATGTCGATCAGGCCGACCACGGGCGCGGCGCCTATGTGCTGCGCACGCCGTTTCACTACGTCGAAACGCGACGCGACGAGCAGACGCTGTTCGCCGGCTGGTACACGCACGAACTTGCGGTATGCGACGACACATTGCGCATCCGCGTGAAGCGTGTCGATCTCGTCAATGCCGACGCGCCGCACGGCAGCATCCACCTGCCTGTCTGACCGCGTGCGGCCAGCACGTCCTTTTTCGTTCCCGACCACATGAATGCTCCTGAATTCCTGACGCACACGTTGCCGTACATCGACACGCTGTACGACTACGGCGCCTTCCTGTCGCGCACCGGCGGGCACCTCGGCACGCTGCCGGCGCAGTGCGCACGCGACGCGCGGATCGCGATCGTCGGCGCGGGCGTCGGCGGTCTCGTCGCCGCCTGCGAGTTGCTGCGCGCGGGTGCACGGCAGGTCGTCGTGTTCGAGGCGAACCGCGCGCGCGTGGGCGGGCGCCTGCTGTCGCAGTCGATCAATCCGGCCCATCCGCACCTGCTCGCCGAAATGGGCGCGATGCGTTTCCCGCCGTCGCAGGCCGCGCTCTACCACTATCTCGAGCGATTCGGCGTCGACAGTGCATCCGCGTTTCCCGATCCGGGCATCGTCGACACCGAGATCCACTATCAGGGCCGTGCGTACCGCTGGCCCGCGGGCGATGCGCCTCCCGCGCTGTTCGATCGCGTCGACCGCGGCTGGCGCGCGTTCATTCGCGACGGCGTGCGGCTCGACGACGGCACGCAGCTGCCCGCCCCGGCCGAACTGACAGCGCTGCTGCGCGCGCATCGCTACGACGAGGCGCGGCATGGCTGGCAGCAGTACATCGACCGATTCGGCGACGAGTCGTTCTACTCGGCGATCGTCAAGATCTTCACGGGCGCGACGCCGCCGGGCGGCGCGCGCTGGCGCAAGGGCGAGGACCTGCGCCTGTTCGGCACGCTCGGTATCGGCTCGGGCGGCTTCCAGCCGGTCTATCGCGCATCGTTCCTCGAAATCCTGCGGATCGTGGTCAACGAGCTCGAAGTCGACCAGCGGCTTATCCCGGCCGGCATCTTCGCGCTCGCGCAGGGACTGCTCGACGATGGCGGGGACGGCGTGCGGGTACGCGATTGCATCGTCCATGCGGCCGTGCGGCACGTGGCGAAGCAGCCGGACGACACCTTTGCGCTCACGCTCGACGACGGAGCGACGCACATATTCGACCGCGTGATCGTCGCGACCACGACGCGGGCGATGCAGGTCGGCATGGGCATCACCGGCATCGCGAACCTGTTCGCACCGGACGTCGTTCGCGCGATCAACGAGACGCACATGGTCAGCTCGTCGAAGCTGTTCGTGCTGACCCGCGACAAGTTCTGGCTCAAGCACGGGCTGCCGCACAACATTCAGACGGACACGCTGGCGCGCGGCATCTACTGTCTCGACTACGCGCCCGACGATCCCGACGCGCACGGCGTCGTGCTGATCAGCTACACGTGGGAGGACGATTCGCACAAGATCCTGTCGCTCACCGACAAGGTCGAGCGGTTCAAGCGTCTCGTCGCCGAGATCGGCATTGTTTCGCCGGCGTTCGCCGCACACTTGCGTCCGCTCGACGACGATTACGCGCGCAATGTCACGAGCCACGACTGGTTGTCGGACCGCTATGCGCTCGGGGCATTCAAGTTGAACTATCCGGGCGAGGACATTCACTCGCAGGCGCTGTTCTATCAGTTCCAGACGGCCGCCGATCCGTCGTCGGACCGAGGCATCTACCTGGCCGGCTGCTGCTGCTCGTTCACGGGCGGCTGGATCGAGGGCGCGGTGCAGACCGCGATCAACGCGGCGAGCGCGGTGATCCGCAGTCTCGGCGGGACGCTCGCCGACGGCAATCCGCTCGACGCGATGCGTAGCCGCTATCGCTACGGCGACTGACGTGGCGTCCGGCGCTACCGGTCCAGCTCCGGATAGTGCCGGAAGATCCCCATGTCGTTGAACGGGATGCGGCGCGCCGACGCCAGATAGCGCGCGACGGGCGGATGCCGCGCAACGCGGTCGTGCAGGCCGACGAGCCCCTCGACCTTGCGCTCCGCGCGCTGCATCGCCTTCGGGAACGCGTAGCGCAGCCCTTCGATCAGCTGGAAGATCGACAGGTCCGCATAACTGAGCGCGCCGCCGGCGATATAGCCGCCTTTGTGCGGATTCTGCTCGAGCACGCGATCGAAGTAGCCGAGGAACTTCGGCAGGCGGTGCGCGAGGAAATCGGCCGCGCGCTCGGCGGCCTCGGCTTTCTGGTCCTCGTAGTACAGGCCGCTGCCGATCGGGTGATGCGTGTCGTGGATCTCGGTGACGAAATCGGCGACGGTCAGCTGGAGTTGATGCACCCACAGCCGTCCGGCTTCGTCGTCGGGCGCGAGCCCGAGCCGCGCGCCGAGAAACAGCAGGATGTTCGCGGTCTGTCCGACGAGCACATCGCCGGCCTTCAGGAACGGCGGCGCGAACGGCACGCATTCGGCCTTCGTGCTGTCCATCAGCCGCATCATTGCCGATACGCCCATGCCGCGCCCCGATTCGCGCGCCACATCGACATAGTCGGCCTCGGCCGCCTCGAGCGCGAGCCGCACGTATTCGCCGCGGCCCTGGATCTCTGGCCAGTAATAAAGTTCGTATCGCATGCCGTGCTCCTGTCCGGTCGATGCGCCGGGCGATGCGCGCATCGTGATGGCGGGGAGGGCGGCCGCGCCGCCCGTTGCGAATAGACAGTCTAGGAGATCGTGCGGGAAGCGCGGCGCTTGCCGCGCGTCACGCACCGCGCTCGTCGCGTTCGCCGCCTTCGGGGCCGTAGAAGAACACCCAGGTCGAGAAATCGTCGGAGAAGCCGACGAAACGGTGCGACGCGAATGCGGGGACGAACAACACGTCGCCCGTCGCGACGCTGCATTCGCGCCCGTCGACGACGAAGCGGGAGGTGCCGGCGGCGATCACGTAGACCTCGTCGCGCGTATGCGGCGTCTGCAGGTCCTCGCCGCGCGGACGGTACAGCTCGACGTCGAGCGTGCCGTGGCGAAACAGCGTCGTGAACAGCGTGCCTTCGTCGTCCAGGCGGGCGAGCGATGGGGTGATGCCGAGCTTCATCGTCGTGGGCTCCGGGTCGGGACCGTTGGGACGTGCGAATGCACGTCGTCCCATCGTATGCCGGAACCGGCCTCGAGGCGAACATCGCGAGCGCGGGGCGTCGCGGCGTCCGATGCCGCCGTTTGGCTGGTAATGCCGATACAGGTATTGGCACTACCAGCCAAACCACTGTTTTTAATGGGTTTTTTCGCGTCTGGCCTGCGCCGTGGCGCGTTCTGCGTGGCATAATCGACCGCATCCGCAAGGCTTGTAGTCACAACGACCCCGCATACCCATGGCACAGACTCTCTACGACAAACTGTGGAATACCCACGTCGTCCACACCGAGGACGACGGCACGGCATTGCTCTACATCGACCGTCAGCTGCTGCACGAAGTCACGAGCCCGCAGGCGTTCGAAGGGCTGAACGTCGCGCACCGCCCGGTGTGGCGCATCAGCGCGAACCTGGCCGTGTCGGACCACAACGTCCCGACCACGGATCGCAGCCACGGCATTGCCGATCCGGTCTCGAAGCTGCAGGTCGACACGCTCGACGCGAACTGCGACGCCTTCGGCATCACGCAGTTCAAGATGAACGACGTACGCCAGGGCATCGTGCACATCATCGGGCCGGAGCAGGGCGCGACGCTGCCGGGCATGACGATCGTCTGCGGCGATTCGCACACGTCGACGCACGGCGCATTCGGCGCGCTCGCGCACGGTATCGGCACGTCGGAAGTCGAGCACGTGCTCGCGACGCAAACCTTGCTGCAGAAAAAGAGCAAGAACATGCTCGTGAAGGTCGAGGGTGCCCTGCCGCGCGGGTGTACCGCGAAGGACATCGTGCTCGCGATCATCGGCAAGATCGGCACGGCCGGCGGCACGGGCTACGCGATCGAATTCGGCGGCTCGACGATCCGTGCGCTGACGATGGAAGGCCGGATGACCGTCTGCAACATGGCGATCGAAGCCGGCGCGCGCGCGGGCATGGTCGCCGTCGACGACACGACGATCGATTACCTGAAGGGCCGTCCGTTCGTGCCGACCGGCGCGGAATGGGATCAGGCCGTCGAGTACTGGCGCGAATTCAAGTCCGATGAAGGCGCGCAGTTCGACCGCGTCGTCGAGCTGAACGCGGCCGAGATCGTCCCGCAGGTCACGTGGGGCACGTCGCCGGAAATGGTCACGTCGATCGACGGTCGCGTGCCCGATCCCGAGCGCGAGAAGGATCCGGTCAAGCGCGACGCGATGGAACGCGCGCTGGCTTACATGGCGCTCGAGCCGAACACGCCCATCGAGTCGATCAAGGTCGACAAGATCTTCATCGGTTCGTGCACGAACGCGCGCATCGAGGACATCCGCGCGGCCGCGTACGTCGTGAAGAAGCTGAATCGCCGCATCGCATCGAACGTGCGCCTCGCGATGGTCGTGCCGGGCTCGGGCCTCGTGAAGGCGCAGGCCGAGCGCGAAGGCCTCGACAAGGTGTTCACGGATGCGGGCTTCGAATGGCGCGAGCCGGGCTGCTCGATGTGCCTCGCGATGAACGCCGACCGGCTCGATCCGGGCGAGCGCTGCGCGTCGACGTCGAACCGCAATTTCGAAGGCCGGCAGGGCGCGGGCGGCCGCACGCACCTGGTGAGCCCCGCGATGGCGGCGGCGGCGGCGATCGAAGGCCATTTCGTCGACATTCGCAAGCTGGGGTAACGCGTGACGGCATCGAAGCTCATCGCGCGGCTGGTTGCCGCGCTGGCGCTTGCGGGGCTGGGCGTCGGCCTTGCGGGCTGCAATACCGTCCGAGGCTTCGGCCAGGACGTCAATGCCGCCGGCAACGCGCTGCAGCGCGCCGCGGAGTGACATCCGCCGAGAATTTGTCGATGTGCGCCGGCTGAATGCCGGCCCCTCAACCGGATAGACGGATCATGGAAAAATTCAATGTGCATACCGGCGTCGTGGCGCCGCTCGATCGCGAGAACGTCGACACCGACGCGATCATCCCGAAGCAGTTCCTGAAGTCGATCAAGCGCACGGGCTTCGGTCCGAACGCGTTCGACGAATGGCGTTACCTCGATCACGGCGAGCCGGGCCAGGACAACTCGAAGCGCCCGCTGAACCCGGATTTCGTGCTGAACCAGCCGCGCTACCAGGGCGCATCGGTGCTGCTCGCACGCAAGAACTTCGGCTGCGGCAGCTCGCGCGAGCACGCGCCGTGGGCGCTGCAGCAGTACGGCTTCCGCGCGATCATCGCGCCGAGCTTCGCCGACATTTTCTTCAACAACTGCTACAAGAACGGGCTGCTGCCGATCGTGCTGACCGAGCAGCAGGTCGATCACCTGTTCAACGAGACGTACGCGTTCAACGGCTATCAGCTGACGATCGACCTCGACGCGCAGGTCGTGCGCACGGGCGACGGCCGCGAGTATGCGTTCGACATCACCGCGTTCCGCAAGTACTGCCTGGTGAACGGTTTCGACGACATCGGCCTGACGCTGCGTCACGCGGACAAGATCCGCCAGTTCGAAGCCGAGCGGCTCGCGAAGCAGCCGTGGCTCAACAACAAGCTGGTCGGCTGAGATTGCCTCCGGGCGGGCGTGCATGACGCGCTCGCCGACCTGCCATTCATACCTACCCAGTCAGGAATAACGCATGAAGATTGCAGTGCTGCCCGGCGACGGCATCGGTCCGGAAATCGTCAACGAAGCGGTCAAGGTGCTGAACGCCCTCGACGAGAAGTTCGAACTCGAACAGGCGCCGGTCGGCGGCGCGGGCTACGAGGCGAGCGGCCACCCGCTGCCGGACGCGACGCTGAAACTCGCGAAGGAAGCCGACGCGATCCTGTTCGGCTCGGTCGGCGACTGGAAGTACGACTCGCTCGAGCGCGCGTTGCGCCCCGAGCAGGCGATCCTCGGGCTGCGCAAGCATCTCGAGCTGTTCGCGAACTTCCGTCCGGCGATCTGCTATCCGCAACTCGTCGACGCGTCGCCGCTGAAGCCCGAGCTGGTCGCAGGCCTCGACATCCTGATCGTGCGCGAACTCAACGGCGACATCTACTTCGGCCAGCCGCGCGGCGTGCGCGCTGCTCCCGACGGCCCGTTCGCCGGCGAGCGCGAAGGCTTCGACACGATGCGCTATTCGGAACCGGAAGTGCGCCGCATCGCGCACGTCGCGTTCCAGGCCGCGCGAAAGCGTGCGAAGAAGCTGCTGTCGGTCGACAAGTCGAACGTGCTCGAAACGTCGCAGTTCTGGCGCGACATCATGATCGACGTGTCGAAGGAATACGCTGACGTCGAGCTGTCGCACATGTACGTCGACAACGCGGCGATGCAGCTCGCGAAGGCGCCGAAGCAGTTCGACGTGATCGTGACCGGCAACATGTTCGGCGACATCCTGTCGGATGAAGCGTCGATGCTGACGGGCTCGATCGGCATGCTGCCGTCGGCGTCGCTCGACAAGAACAACAAGGGCCTGTACGAGCCGTCGCACGGTTCGGCGCCGGACATCGCGGGCAAGGGCATCGCGAACCCGCTGGCGACGATCCTGTCGGCCGCGATGCTGCTGCGCTACTCGCTGAATCGCGCGGAGCAGGCCGATCGCATCGAGCACGCGGTGAAAACGGTGCTCGAACAAGGCTATCGCACGGGCGACATCGCGACGCCGGGTTGCAAGCAGGTCGGCACGGCGGCGATGGGCGACGCGGTGGTCGCTGCGCTGTAACGCGCACGGCAATGCAGTAATGCAGTGAATTGTGGAAAGGGCGCGAACGGGCCGCGAAATCGGCCGGTTCGCGCGTGGTTGGCCGTTGTGCGGCCAACCGGCTTTGTGTAGACTCGAACGATGGCGCTGATTTCCCTGATCTCCCCGGTCCTGAAACTCCACGGCAACACTGCCCGTGCGGGTACGCGCGCCATCGTCATCACGAACACCATTACCACGAAAACGATCATTAAACGCTGATCGTCCGTCGTGCCCGCCTGTTTCCCCGCGCGGTCACGCCGGGGGCGGAAATGGCGGGGAAGCTCCATTCAAAGGGTTAGTCATGAACGTAGGTCTCGTAGGTTGGCGCGGCATGGTCGGCAGCGTGCTGATGCAGCGCATGCAGGAAGAAGGTGATTTCGACCTGATCGAGCCGGTGTTTTTCAGCACCAGCAATACGGGCGGCAAGGCGCCGTCGTTCGCGAAAAACGAGACTACGCTCAAGGACGCGACCAACGTCGACGAGCTGAAGAAGTGCGACGTGATCATCACGTGCCAGGGCGGCGACTACACGAACGACGTGTTCCCGAAGCTGCGCGCGGCCGGCTGGAACGGCTACTGGATCGACGCGGCCTCGTCGCTGCGGATGCAGGACGACGCGGTCATCATCCTCGATCCGGTCAACCTCGACGTGATCAAGGACGCGCTCGTCAAGGGCACGAAGAACTTCGTCGGCGGCAATTGCACGGTCAGCCTGATGCTGATGGCGCTCGGCGGCCTGTTCCGCGAGAACCTCGTTGACTGGATGACGGCGATGACCTACCAGGCCGCATCGGGCGCGGGCGCGCAGAACATGCGTGAACTGCTGTCGCAGATGGGCGCGCTGCACGGTTCGGTGCAGGAACAGCTCGCCGATCCGGCTTCCGCGATTCTCGACATCGACCGCCGCGTGCTCGCGACGATGAACAGCGATGCAATGCCGACGAGCCAGTTCGGCGTGCCGCTCGCGGGTTCGCTGATTCCGTGGATCGACAAGGATCTCGGCAACGGGATGTCGAAGGAAGAGTGGAAGGGCGGCGCGGAAACCAACAAGATCCTCGGCAAGCCGGCCATGGGCGAGCCGGGTTCGATCCCGGTCGACGGGCTGTGCGTGCGGATCGGCGCGATGCGCTGCCACTCGCAGGCGCTGACGATCAAGCTGAAGAAGGACGTCCCGCTGGACGAAATCAACGGCATCCTCGCGTCGGCGAACGACTGGGTGAAGGTCGTGCCGAACGAGCGCGAAGCGTCGATGCGCGACCTGTCGCCGGCGAAGATCACCGGCACGCTGACGGTGCCGGTCGGTCGTCTGCGCAAGCTCTCGATGGGTGGCGAATACCTGTCGGCGTTCACGGTCGGCGACCAGCTGCTGTGGGGCGCGGCCGAGCCGCTGCGCCGCATGCTGCGCATCCTGCTCGACAAGTAAGAATCGGGCTGCGCCGCGCGCGCCCCGTCGGCGCGCGACGCGAAACGCCTGCCAGCCCTTCGCGGGGCGGCAGGCGTTTTTTTATTGGTTGGCGCCGCGGCATACGCGCGAAAACCCCGAGACGCTTGTGAGCGGGACGGGACGCGATCCATACGGACATGAATTCATGTCGGGGGCGATGCGGTTGCCACAATTTTCATTGATTGATGATCCATTTTTGATAAAACTGCCGTGCGCGATTGATGGTGAGGATCGGCGTGGCCGTCGCGCGATTTGCGCGCCGGCGGCGCGGTGCGGGTAACGGTCGCGCCGATGCGCCGGCATGGACGGCCGCATCCGCCGGCGACGAATTCGGCCGGAACCCGATCGCGTGAAGTAAACTATGCGGTTACGACGCGCGGAGTCGCCAAAAGCGTCGCGTTCAGCGCGACGCTTTTGCATTTCTGCGGCGATTTTATTGACGCTTCCCTACGCGAATCCGAGCCGCGCCCGCGCGCGGCGATTGAGTCTACGATGTCCCGAATTTCCTTGTTTCCGCGTCAGTCCCGTCTGTCGCGCGCCGTGCGTGGCGCGCTGGCGATCCTGGCGCTCGGCGCGGCCGCGTCGGCCTGGGCGACCGGCGCCGTCGAACTGCCGGCTTCCGCCGCAGGCGGTCCCGCGCCGCTTACCGTGACGGTCCAGCCGGGCCAGTCGTTGAACGATCTCGCGAAGGCGGCCACGCAGTCGCACGATCCGGGCGTGCTCGCGCGCGCCGGACGCGCATTGTTCGACGCCAACCCGCAGGCATTCATGAAGCACGATCCGAGCCGCCTGAAAGTCGGCGCGACGCTGACGGTGCCGGCGCTCGACGCGACGGGCGCGGCGCTCGCGGCGGCCGGTGCTTCCGGTGCATCGGCAGTATCCGCGGTGGCCGCCGCGTCGGGTACGGTCGCGGCTGCGCAGCATGGTGCGTCCGCGCCGCATCCGGGGTCGGCCGTGCAAACGGCGCCGGCCGCACCGGCTGCGCACGCGGCACCGGTCAGCGGCGCAAGCGTCGCGGCGGCGGTCGTGGCAGGGGCGTCGGCTTCGACCGGCGCGTCCGCAGCATCCGCCGCGCATGGCGCGTCGACGGTCGAACCGGTTCAGCCGGCCGCGCCTGCGGCCGGTGCAAGCGGGCCGCACGTGTGGAGCGGCGCGATTCAGTCCGCGACCCCGTCGTCCGCGAGCGATGCCGCCATCCCGCCCGCGCAGGGCGGCCCGGCTCAAGGCATGCACGAACCGTCCGCGGCAGCACCCATCGCGGGCGCATCGCAGCCGCGGCCGTCGAGCCTGCAGCAACTGCTCGCGCTGAAGAACCGCGTGCTGATGGAGCTGCAGAAACACGGCATTGGCAAGCCGGCCGCGACGAACAACGTTGCACCCGCGCCGGCGCCTGCTGCCCCCCGTCCCGCTGCGAATGACGGCGCATCTGCTGCCGCGTCGTCGCCCGCCGCGAGCGAGGCGGCGTCCGGCGTGGCCGCCAGTGCGGCGCAGCCGGCATCGGCATCCGTGCAGCCGGCCGTGCCCGTGGTGGCGACGCCGTCCGTGCGTGGTTCCGAACAGATCGACTGGCGCCCGGCCGCGGCGGCCGGCGCGGCCGTGGTCGTTCTCGCGGCCGGGTTTGCGTGGCGCAAGCGCCGGAAAGCGCGGCGCGCCGATGCGCTCACTCCGGAATCCGGCGGGGCGGCTGCTTCGGATACCAGCGCCTCGTCGTCCGTCGAACCCGTGCCGCCGATTCTTCCCGAGACGCCGGTCGCACGCGACGCAGCCGCCGATGTGAATCTCGTTTCGGCCGCCGCGGTAGCGGCAGAGGTGGCCGAAACGCGCGATCTCGACGTGCCTTCGTCGCCGGAAGCGGCAACGACGCAAGACGATCAAAAGCAAGCGCCTGCCGCGCTGGCGGGCGCCGCAGAGGCGGCACCGCACGACGCGCAGCCCATCGCGGAGACACCCCCGGGTGAGCCGATCGAAGCACCTGCCGCGCCGGCGACGCACGACGCGCAGCACGCGGCGCTGTTGCAGAACGCGATCAGCGCGCTGAACAGCCTCGACATGCCGCTGCCGCCGCGTGCGGCGGAAGAGCCGGCCGCCCGGGAAGAGCAAGTCGAGAGCAATCGAATCGCAACTAACGGTCAACCCGCGTCGCACCCGCCCGTTGGTGCGAACGATCCGGCACCGGAACACCCGGCCGACCAGGACGACGAGTTCGACTGGGATCCGGATGCGGCAACGCCCGCGCCGCACGCGGGTGGCGCATCCGCGCCGTCGTCGCTGCCGCCGCTCGGCGGCGCGCAGTTCGGTGCGTTGAAACTGGATTTCGATCTCGACTTGCCGTCCGCGCCGGGCGCCGTGCTGCCCGCGCTGACACCGGAAGAGCTTGCGCGCATCGCGCGCAACAAGCTGGATCTCGCATCCGAGTACGTCGAGCTGGGCGACCTGTCCGGCGCGCGCACGCTGCTGCAGGAAGTCGTCGATGCGAACGACGCCGCGACGCGCGACGATGCGCGCGCGCTGCTCGCGAAACTGGCGGACGAGGCGTGATGCGGATCGCGCTGGGGATTCAGTACGACGGCGCCGCGTTCTGTGGCTGGCAGGCGCAGCCGCACGGCAAGACCGTGCAGGACGCGCTCGAGCGCGCGCTCGGCGAATTCGCGTGCGTGCCGCTGCATACGACGGTCGCGGGACGGACCGATACGGGCGTGCACGGGCTCGGGCAGGTCGCGCATTTCGACACGGACCTCGACCGCGCGGATTTCTCGTGGGTGCGCGGTACCAACGCGTTCCTGCCGCCGACCGTTTCCGTGCAGTGGGCGAAGCCGATGCCGGACACGTTCCATGCGCGTTTCTCGGCGTTCGAACGCACCTACTACTACGCGCTGTACGTACATCCCGTGCGCTCGCCGATGCTGGCTGGCCGGGCGGGCTGGATCCACACGCCGCTCGACGACGACGCCATGCGCGCCGCCGCCGCGCACCTGATCGGCGAGCATGACTTCTCGTCGTTCCGGTCGTCGGAATGCCAGTCGAAAACGCCGGTCAAACACCTGTACCAGATCGACGTGCGGCGTGCGGGCCACTTCATTCATTTCCGCTTCCGCGCGAACGCGTTCCTTCACCACATGGTGCGCAACCTGATGGGCTGCCTCGTCGCGGTCGGCCGCGGCCGCTACCCGGCGGACTGGCTCGCCGACGTGCTGGCCGGGCGCGACCGCAATCTCGCCGCGCCCACGTTCATGGCCGACGGGCTGTACCTCGCCCATGTCGGCTACCCGGCGGAATTCGCCGTCCCGCCCGCGCAGCTCGGCAGCGTGCCGTGGAGCAGCGTCTGGGCCGACCTGGACCCACAACCATGACGAATCACGCCGTGTCTTCTTCGACTCCCGCCGCGGGCGGCCTCGCACCGCGAACGCGCATCAAGCTGTGCGGCCTGTCGCGGCCCGAGGACGTGCTGCATGCCGCCGCGCTCGGCGCCGACGCGATCGGCCTCGTGTTCTATCCGAAGAGCCCGCGCGCGGTGTCGATCGCGCAGGCAGCCGAGCTTGCACGCCTCGCGCCGCCGTTCGTGTCGGTGGTCGGACTGTTCGTGAACGCGACCGAAGCCGAGATCGACGCGGTCGTGCGCGACGTGCCGCTCACGATGCTGCAATTCCACGGCGACGAGACGCCCGGGCAGTGCGACGCCCTCGGCCGCGCGGCACGCCTGCCGTGGTTGCGCGCGGTGCGCGTCGGCCCCTCGACGCAGCCGGCCGATTTGGTAGAATTGGCTCTTCATTATTCGAAAGCGCGCGGCCTCCTGTTCGACACCCTGGTGCCGGACTACGGCGGTAGCGGCAAGGTCTTCGATTGGTCACTTATTCCCGCAGAGCTCGCGCATCGGGCCGTTTTGAGTGGTGGCTTGAACGCGCAAAACGTCGGTGATGCGATCCGCCAGTTGCGTCCGTTTGCTGTCGATGTCTCGAGCGGCATCGAAGTGGACGGCGCGAAGGGCGTGAAGGATCACGCCCGGATGGCGGCGTTCGTACGCGCGGTGCGCGAAGCGGACGCCGGGTGATGCAAGCCGGTGCGGCCCCGACAGCGGGGCGCGCCGACCGATCGAGAGTGACACCATGTACAACCTTCCTGATGATCACGGCCACTTCGGCCCGTATGGCGGCGTGTTCGTCGCCGAAACGCTGATTCACGCGCTGGACGAACTGCGCGCGGCGTATGAAAAATTCCGTCATGACCCCGATTTCGTCGCCGAGTACGAGCGGGAACTGAAGTATTTCGTCGGTCGTCCGTCGCCGATCTATCACGCGCAGCGGTGGAGCGAGATGCTCGGCGGCGCGCAGATCTACCTGAAGCGCGAGGACCTGAACCACACCGGCGCGCACAAGATCAACAACGTCATCGGCCAGGCGCTGCTCGCGAAGCGGATGGGCAAGAAGCGCGTGATCGCCGAGACGGGCGCGGGCCAGCACGGCGTCGCGACGGCAACGATCTGCGCGCGCTTCGGGATGGAGTGCATCGTCTACATGGGCGCCGAGGACGTGCGTCGCCAGGCCGCGAACGTCTACCGGATGAAGCTGCTCGGCGCGACGGTCGTGCCGGTCGAATCGGGTTCGCGCACGTTGAAGGACGCGCTGAACGAAGCGATGCGCGACTGGGTCACGAACATCGAAAGCACGTTCTACATCATCGGCACGGTCGCGGGCCCGCACCCGTATCCGGCGATGGTGCGCGACTTCCAGCGCGTGATCGGCGACGAGTGCAAGGTGCAGATGCCGGAACTCGCCGGCCGGCAGCCGGACGCGGTGATTGCGTGCGTCGGCGGCGGCTCGAACGCGATGGGCATCTTCTATCCGTACATCGACGACACGTCGGTGCAGCTGATCGGCGTCGAAGCGGCCGGCGACGGCCTCGACACGGGCCGTCACGCGGCGTCGCTGATCGCCGGCAGCCCCGGCGTGCTGCACGGCAACCGCACGTACCTGCTGCAGGACGACAACGGCCAGATCATCGAGACGCATTCGGTATCGGCCGGGCTCGACTATCCGGGCGTCGGTCCCGAGCACGCATGGCTGAAGGACAGCGGCCGCGCGCAGTATGTCGGCATCACCGACGAAGAGGCACTGAAGGCGTTCCACGACTGCTGCAGGATCGAGGGGATCATCCCCGCGCTCGAGTCGAGCCACGCGATCGCGTACGCCGTGAAGCTCGCGCCGACGTTGTCCAAGGACAAGATCCTCCTCGTCAACCTGTCGGGCCGCGGCGACAAGGACATGCATACGGTCGCCGAGCGATCGGGCATCGCGCTCTGACCCCGACCGATGCGTGACCTGATCGAACAACCGGGCGGCGGCGCCGCGAGCGAAGCGGAGGCGGTGCAGTCTGCCGTCGCCGTGCCGTGCGCGTTGCCGTCCGGGATCGAGCTGCACAACCGCGATTTCATGTCCGAAGCCGCGCGCCTGCCGGATGCGTCGATCGACCTGATCGTCGCCGATCCGCCGTACGGGCTCGGCAAGGACTATGGCAACGACTCGGACAAGCGCTCGGGCGACGATTTTCTCGCGTGGACGCGCGAGTGGCTCGAACTCGCGATCCCGAAGCTCAAGCCGAGCGGGTCGATGTACATCTTCTGCACGTGGCAGTACGCGCCGGAAATCTTCAGCTTCCTGAAGACGAAGCTCACGATGGTCAACGAGATCATCTGGGACCGGCGCGTGCCGAGCATGGGCGGCACGACGCGCCGTTTCACGTCGGTGCACGACAACATCGGCTTTTTCGCGGTTTCCAAGGCGTATTACTTCGATCTCGATCCGGTCCGCATCCCGTACGACGCCGACACGAAGAAGGCCCGCTCGCGCAAGCTGTTCGAAGGCAGCAAGTGGTTGGAGATGGGCTACAACCCGAAGGACGTCTGGTCGGTCTCGCGCCTGCACCGGCAGCACGCGGAGCGCGTCGATCATCCGACCCAGAAGCCGCTGGAAATCATCGAGCGGATGGTGCTCGCAAGCTGCCCGCCGGGCGGCCGCGTGCTCGATCCGTTCATGGGCAGCGGCACGACCGCGGTGGCCTGCGCACGGCAGGGGCGCGACTTCGTCGGCTACGAGATCAACGAAAGTTATTGCGCGATCGCGCACGAGCGCGTGAACGCGCTCGCCACGCCGGCGTGCGCGTGAGTCGCGCCGCCGCTGTGCCGATCGCTGCTTTGCATGGGACCGGAGTAAGCGCTGAAGCGCGAACTCCGGTCGACAAAGGAAAATTGCCATGAATCGTATCCAGCAGACCTTCGCCGCACTCGCCGAACAAGGCCGCAAGGGCCTGATCCCGTTCATCACGGCCGGCGACCCCGATCCCGCGAAAACCGTCGAATTCATGCACGCGCTCGCCGAAGGGGGCGCCGACGTCATCGAGCTCGGCGTGCCGTTCTCGGACCCGATGGCCGACGGCCCGGTGATCCAGCGCTCGTCGGAGCGTGCGCTCGCGCGCGGCGTCACGCTCAAGAGCGTGCTCGCCGACGTGAAGCGCTTCCGCGAGACCGACCAGAAAACCCCCGTCGTGCTGATGGGTTATGCGAACCCGATCGAGCGGATGGGTGTCGACACGTTCGCGACCGAGGCGCAGGCGGCCGGCGTCGACGGCGTGCTCGTCGTCGACTATCCGCCCGAGGAAGCGGGCGTGTTCGCCGAGAAAATGCGCGCCGCGCAGATCGATCCGATCTTCCTGCTCGCGCCGACGTCGACCGACGAACGCATCGCCGACGTGGGCAAGATCGCGAGCGGCTACGTGTACTACGTGTCGCTCAAGGGCGTGACCGGCGCCGGAAATCTGGATGTTTCGAGCATTGCGGGTAAAATCCCGGCCATCAAGTCGCGCGTGCCGGTTCCGGTGGGCGTCGGCTTCGGCATCCGCGACGCCGAAACGGCGCGCGCGGTGGCCGAAGTGTCGGACGCCGTCGTGATCGGCAGCCGGCTGGTGCAACTGCTCGAGAGCGCCGCGCCGGAAGGCGCCGTCGCCGCGCTGAAGACTTTCATCGCCGAGCTGCGCGCCGCCCTGGACGGCGCCGGCAAGACGGCGCGATAAACACAACACAGGAAGCGGGAACGGGCCGGTCGGCCCGCCCCGCCACGGAACAGGAAACCATACGATGAGCTGGCTCGACAAACTGTTGCCGCCGAAGATCAAGCAGACCGACCCGAAAAGCCGCAAGGGCATTCCGGAAGGCCTGTGGGTCAAGTGCCCGTCCTGCGAGGCCGTGCTGTACCGCAACGACGTGGACGCGAACCTGCACGTGTGCCCGAAGTGCGATCACCACATGCGCATCGGTGCGCGCGAGCGTCTCGACGGGCTGCTCGATCCGGAAGGCCGCTATGAAATCGGCCAGGAAATCGTGCCGGTCGACTCGCTGAAGTTCAAGGACAGCCGCAAGTACCCCGATCGTCTGAAGGAAGCGATGGACGAAACGGGCGAGACCGACGCGATGGTCGTGATGGGCGGCGCGATCCATACGCTGCCCGTCGTCGCTGCCTGCTTCGAGTTTTCGTTCATGGGCGGCTCGATGGGCTCGGTCGTCGGCGAGCGTTTCGCGCGCGGCGCGCAGAATGCGCTTGAGCAGCAAGTGCCGTTCATCTGCTTCACGGCGTCGGGCGGCGCACGGATGCAGGAAAGCCTGCTGTCGCTGATGCAGATGGCCAAGACCACCGCGATGCTGACCAAGCTGGCGGAGGCCAAGCTGCCGTTCATCTCGGTGCTGACCGACCCGACGATGGGCGGCGTGTCGGCGAGCTTCGCATTCCTCGGCGACGTCGTGATCGCCGAGCCGAAGGCGCTGATCGGCTTCGCCGGCCCGCGCGTGATCGAGCAGACGGTTCGCGAGAAACTGCCGGAAGGCTTCCAGCGCGCGGAATTCCTGCTGAAGACGGGCGCGATCGACATGATCGTCGACCGCCGCAAGATGCGCGACGAGATCGCGCAACTGCTCGCGCTGCTGCAGCGGCAACCGGCCGACGCGCTGGCCTGATTGGCGCGAGGTTGTGAACACTGCGCGTCGCCTGGCTTCAGCGTCAGGCGGCGCGCTTCGTTTTTTGGCGTAGTGGCGGTCCCGATCCAGATTTGATCCGATGAGCACTTTTCCCACTCTCGACGCGTGGCTTTCGCATCTCGAACGCGCGCACCCGGTCGGCATCGACATGGGCCTGACCCGCATCGGGCAGGTCAAGGCGGCGCTGCAGCTCGAATTCGCGTGCCCCGTCATCACCGTCGGCGGCACGAACGGCAAGGGCTCGACCTGCGCGTTTCTCGAGACGATCCTCGTGCGCGCGGGCTACAAGGTCGGCTGCCATACGTCGCCGCACCTGCTCGAATTCGGCGAGCGCGCGCGCGTGAACGGCCAGCAGGTCAGCGACGCCGAGCTGCTGCCGCACTTCGAAGCCGTCGAGGCAGCGCGCACGTCGCTGCCCGAGCCCGTGTCGCTCACGTACTTCGAATTCACGACGCTCGCGATCCTGCACCTGTTCGCGTCGCGCGGGCTCGACGCGGTGATCCTCGAAGTCGGCCTCGGCGGCCGGCTCGATGCGGTCAACATCATCGATACCGATTGCGCGATCGTCACGAGCATCGACATCGATCACACCGAATACCTCGGCGACACGCGCGAGAAGATCGCCTTCGAGAAGGCGGGGATCTTCCGTGCCGGCAAGCCGGCGATCTGCGGCGATCCGGCCGCGCCGCAAACGCTGATCGATCACGCCGAAGCGATCGGCGCCGACCTGTGGCTCGTCGGCCGCGATTTCCGCTACGAGGCGCAGGCGGGCGCCGAGCGCCAGCAGTGGAGCTACCTCGGTCGCGAGAAGCGCTACCCGGCGCTCGCGTATCCGGCGCTGCGCGGTGCGAATCAGCTGATCAATGCATCGGCCGCGCTGGCCGCGCTCGAGGCGCTGCGCCCGGTGCTGCCGGTGTCCGCGCAGGACATCCGGCTCGGGCTCGCCAACGTCGAACTGCCGGGCCGCTTCCAGGTGTTGCCCGGCAAGCCGGCGATCGTGCTGGACGTCGCGCACAACCCGCATGCGGCGGCCGTGCTCGAGCAAAATCTCGGCAACATGGGCTTCTTCCCGTACACGTACGCGGTGTTCGGTGCGATGCACGACAAGGACATCGACGGCGTGTTGCGGCATCTGAAGGGCGAGGTCGACCACTGGTGCGTGACCGACCTGCCGCTGCCGCGCGCGGCGAGCGCGGAGCAGCTCGAAGCCGCGCTGCGCAAGGTCGGCGTGGAGGAGGGGGCCGATTCGAGCGTGACGCGGTTCGCGTCGCCCGCCGAAGCATTTCGCGATGCACTAAAAAGAGCATCCGAGAATGATAGAATCGTGGTTTTCGGCAGTTTCCATACGGTGGCAGGTGTGATGGCCTACCGGAAATCGCAGCAACACTGACTGACGGGCAGTTTCGGACTCAGCCATTCATGGGAATTTTCTCGTTCGGCAAGAAAGACGACGACGCGCCCCCGCGGCGCGGCGGTCGTACCGGGGCCTCCCGGAATGTGCGCACGGAGCGCACTGAACGCGTCGAGCGACGCACGCGCCGCACCGAGCGTCCGGAATCGGACGCACTGCTCCTCGATCCGACCCTTCCAGAAAAGCAACGCGCCCGCCGGCGTCTCGTCGGCGCGATCGCGCTCGTCGTCGCCGCGGTGATCGTGCTGCCGATGGTGCTCGATTCGCACCCGAAGCCGGTGACGGACGACATCGCGATCGACATCCCGAACCGGCCCGCGCATCAGGCGGTCGCGCCGCGCGACGACGACGCGTCCGACGTGCAGGCAGGTGTCGCGCATGACGAACCGCCGGCATCCGATGTCGTCGTGGCGGCCGTGCCCGCGCCGGCGGCCAAGGATGCGGCCAAGCCGGCCGCGAAGCCCGATACCACGGCCCCGGCGACCACGGCGAATGTGACGCCGCCGAAGCCCGCTGCGAAGCCGGCCACGGCCGCACCCGCGCCGAAGCCGGCGCCCGCGACGGTCGCGAACGCCGACGCCGCGGCCGACGGCGGCGACGCATCGTCGGCCGGTGCGCGCTTCGCGGTGCAGCTCGGTTCGTTCAAGGACGACACGACGGCCCGTTCGTGGGCCACCAAGTTGAAATCGGCGGGGGTGCCCGCATATGTCGAGCATCGCAAGCAGGCGGACGGCAGCACGGCTACACTGCTGCGTGCCGGCCCGTTCGCGGATCGCGCGGCGGCGTCCGCCGCGATTGCGAAGGTGCGCGAAGCCGGACTCACGCAGTAACGTGCGATGCTGACGGCTTTCGACTACGCTGTATTGGCGGTGATCGCGTTGTCCGCGCTGCGTGGCGCGTGGCGCGGTTTCGTCTCGGAGATTTTCGGGCTGATCGGCTGGATCGCGGCGATTGCGATCGCGGCCCGCTATGTCGGACTGGTGGTGCCATATATCCCGGCGAACTGGCCGGGCGGCGCGCTGACACAGTGGGTGCTGGCGTTCGCGCTGATCGTGATCGGCGTGGTGTTCGTCGCGGGTGTCGCGAACGCGCTGTTGTCGCGGATCGCGCAGGCGACGGGCCTCGGCGGAGTCGATCGCTCGCTGGGCATGATGTTCGGGCTCGTCCGCGGCTGCGTGCTGGTGGTGCTGCTGGTCGCGGCGGCCGGGCTGACCGAATTGCCCAAACAGGATTTCTGGCGCAATGCGCTATTGCGTCCTTTCGCCGAACAGGGCGTGCATGAGCTGAAGCAGCTCCTGCCCGACGGCATGGCCCAGTACGTACGCGTGTGACGACGCGGCCGGGCAGGACGGAACCGATTTTGTCATTCTGAAGGACATGCCATGTGCGGCATCGTAGGCGTTATCTCCCAATCCCCGGTCAATCAGCTGATCTATGACAGCCTGCTGCTGCTGCAGCATCGCGGTCAGGACGCAGCGGGCATCGCGACGGCGGACGGCAGCAATTTCCACATGTACAAGGCGAACGGCATGGTGCGCGACGTGTTCCGCACGCGCAACATGCGCAGCCTGCCCGGCACCTTCGGCATCGGCCAGGTCCGTTATCCGACGGCCGGCTCGGCGTCGAGCGAAGCCGAGGCGCAGCCGTTCTACGTGAACGCGCCGTTCGGGATCATCCTCGCGCACAACGGCAACCTGACGAACTGGGAACAGCTGAAGGACGAGATGTTCCGGATCGACCGCCGGCACATCAACACCAATTCCGACAGCGAAGTGCTGCTCAACGTGTTCGCGCACGAGCTGCAGCTGTCGACGACGGGCCTCGAACTCGATCCGGCCGCGGTGTTCAAGGCGGTCGCGGGCGTGCATCGCCGCCTGCAGGGCTCGTACGCGATCGTGTCGCTGATCGCCGGCTACGGCCTGCTCGCGTTCCGCGATCCGTTCGGCATTCGCCCGCTCTGCATCGGCAAGCTCGAGACCGAACACGGCACCGAGTGGATGGTGGCGTCTGAGTCGGTGGCGGTCGAAGGCATCGGGTTCGAATTCGTGCGCGACGTGCAGCCGGGCGAAGCGATCTTCATCGACAAGGCCGGCAACTTCCACAGCCAGCAGTGCGCGGAGAACCCGACGCTGAATCCGTGCATGTTCGAATACGTGTATCTCGCGCGTCCGGATTCGTGCCTCGACGGCGTGCCCGTCTACAACGTGCGCCTGCGCATGGGCGACTACCTCGCCGAGAAGATCAAGCGCGAGCTGCCGAACGTGCCGATCGACGTCGTGATGCCGATTCCCGATTCGTCGCGTCCGGCCGCGATGCAGGTCGCCGCGAAGCTCGGCGTCGAGTATCGCGAAGGCTTCTTCAAGAACCGCTACGTCGGCCGCACCTTCATCATGCCGGGCCAGGCCGTGCGCAAGAAGTCGGTGCGCCAGAAGCTCAATGCGATGAGCATCGAGTTCAAGGACAAGAACGTGCTGATCGTCGACGACTCGATCGTGCGCGGCACGACCTCGCACGAGATCGTGCAGATGGCGCGCGATGCGGGCGCGAAGTCGGTGATCTTCGCGTCGGCGGCACCGCCCGTGAAGTTCCCGAACGTGTACGGCATCGACATGCCGACGCGCGGCGAGCTGGTTGCCCACGGCCGCACCGACGAGGAAGTCGCGAAGATCATCGGCGCCGACCACCTGATCTACCAGGACGTCGACGACCTGCGCCGCGCGGTGCGCGACATCAACCCGAAGCTCGAGCAATTCGAGGCGTCGTGCTTCGACGGCAACTACATCACCGGCGCCGTGACGCCCGAGTACCTCGATGCGATCGAGCGCGCGCGTCTCGCACCGGCGTCGCAGGCTGATCGCGACACGGCCGGCGATGCCGCGCGTTCGCAGATGAACCTGCAACTGTCGGTCGAGTGATGCAGCCGCACGCTTCCGACGAAGCGTGATAGGATGTCGCCGTGCGTCGATTTGATTCAGCTTGCGGACGCGGGGCGACTTCCCAAAACAGCTAAAGCGAAGGCCGGCGGCAGCCGGCCCGAGTCGATCGCTGTCGTACCGCACCGAAGCCCGCTGATGCCGACGCATAGCGGGCTTTTTGTTTTGGCCTGATTTTGTGGCTGGGTTCGCGCCCGACGCATGACCTGCGGCGCGACCCTCGAATACGGAAAACGGAACATGGACGACTCCCTCAACTTCGACACGCTCGCCGTGCGCGCGGGCACGTTGCGCAGCAACTTCAACGAGCATTCGGAAGCGCTGTTCCTCACGTCGAGCTTCTGCTTCACGAGCGCGGCCGAGGCGGCCGAGCGCTTCGCGAATTCGGAAGACTATTTCACCTATTCGCGCTTCACGAACCCGACCGTCACCATGTTCCAGGATCGTCTCGCCGCGCTCGAAGGCGGCGAGGCCTGCATCGCGACGGCATCGGGCATGGCCGCGATCATGTCGGTCGTGATGTCCGCCCTGCAGGCGGGCGATCACCTCGTCAGCTCGCGCAGCCTGTTCGGCTCGACGCTCGGGATGTTCTCGCAGATCTTCAGCAAGTTCGGCATCACGACGACCTTCGTCGATCCGACCGACCTGAACGCATGGCAGGAAGCGGTACGGCCCGAGACGAAGATGTTCTTCCTCGAAACGCCGTCGAACCCGTTGACCGAACTCGCCGATATCGAGGCGATCGGCAAGATCGCGAAGGCCGCGAACGCGCTGTTCGTCGTCGACAACTGTTTCTGCAGCCCGGTGCTGCAGCAGCCGCTGAAACTCGGCGCGGACGTCGTGATGCACTCGGCGACGAAGTTCCTCGACGGGCAGGGCCGCGTGCTCGGCGGCGCGCTGGTCGGCTCGAAGGAATTCATCATGGGCAAGGTGTTCCCGTTCGTGCGCAGCGCGGGGCCGACGCTGTCGGCGTTCAACGCGTGGGTGCTGCTGAAGGGGATGGAAACGCTGTCGCTGCGCGTCGAGAAGCAGTCGGCGAACGCGCTGGAAATCGCGCGCTGGCTCGATTCGCACCCGGCCGTCGCGCGCGTGTTTTATCCCGGGCTCGAATCGCATCCGCAGCACGAACTCGCGAAGCGCCAGCAGAAGGCGGGCGGCGCGATCGTGTCGTTCGAGCTGAAGGGCGACACGCCGGAGCAGCAGCGCGCGAATGCGTGGCGCGTGATCGACAGCACGAAGCTGATCTCGATCACCGGCAACCTCGGTGACACGCGCACGACGATCACGCATCCGGCGACGACGACGCATGCCCGCATCACGCCGGAAGCGCGTGCGGCCGCGGGGATCACCGAAGGGCTGATCCGCCTCGCGGTCGGCCTGGAAAACGCGGGCGACCTGCGCAACGATCTCGCGCGCGGTCTCGCGGGCTGAGCGCGGCGGCAGGTTACAGGGCCGACATGACGACGGGCCGCTCGATCTGATCGAGCGGCCCGTCGTTTTTTGGCCGGCGCCGCGCGCGTTGACGCAATCAGCCGGCGTGCCCGGCCTGCGCGGGCCGAGGCACGTCACGCATCGCTTCCATCATCCAGCGCAGCGTGTCGTCGAGCGGCGTCACCGGAAGCTCGCCCACCGCGCGCCGCAGCTTGTCGCGCGACCCGCTCAGGCGCTTCACTTCGTTGTGCCGGACGAAACGTGGATCGATCGTCACGTCGATCACGTAGCCGGCGATCCGCGACAGCATCGCCAGCACTTCCTTCAGCGAATACGCGCGCTCCGAGCAGACGTTGAACGTCTCGCCGGCCGGCGCGGTTTCGAGCAGCTTCAGATAGGCGGTCGTCACGTCGCGCACGTCGGAGAAATCGCGGCTCACGTCGAGATTGCCGAGCGAGATGCGCGGCGCATTGCGCGCATAGTGCGACACGAGTTTCGGCAGCAGATACGCCTCGTCCTGGCCGACGCCGGTGTAGTTGAACGGCCGCGCGATCACGATTGGCAGGCGGTCGGCCCACAGCTTCGCCGCGTATTCCATCGCGAGCTTGCTGACCGCATAGTCGTTCGCGGGGGCGGGTGAGACGGTTTCGTCGAGCACGCCGGCCGTCGAATTGCCATAGATGTTCGCGCTGCTGGCGAGCAGCACCGCCGACGGACGGCGATCGAGACCCGCGAGCGCGGCCAGCAGGTTGCGCGTGCCGACGATGTTGACCGCGTAAGTCTGCGACGGCTCGTCCTGCGCGACGTGTGCGCGCGCAGCCAGATGCACGACCGCATCGGGTCGCGCATCGGTGGCCGCCGCGCGCATCGCCTGCGCGTCGAGCAGGTCGACCGGCAGCAGCGTGCAGTTCGCGAACGCCGGATCGTCCGGCCGCGCCGCGCCGGGCGCAACGGTGCCCCACACGTCGTAGCCGGCCGCCTCGAGCTGCTGCGCCATGTAGCGGCCGGTGAAGCCGGTCAGGCCCGTGACGAATGCGCGGCGCGACGAGCGTCCGGCATCAGTACGTGTCATGGTGACGATTCCGCGTCAGGTCCGCTTCCACCATCATCTGGCAAAGCTGCTCGAGCGTCGTTTCCGGCGCCCAGCCGAGCTTGGATTTGGCCTTGTCCGCGCAGCCGATCAGCAGGTCGACTTCGGCAGGGCGGTAGAACTTCGGATTCACTTCGACGAGCACGTCGCCGTTCGACGCGTCGAGGCCGCGTTCCTGTTCGCCCTTGCCGGTCCATTCGATCTGGTAGCCGGCCGCCGCGAACGCCATCTGCACGAAGTCGCGGACGGTCTCGGTGCGGTTGGTCGCGAGCACGTAGGTGTCGGGCTCGTCGACCTGCAGCATTCGCCACATCCCTTCGACGTATTCGAGCGCGAAGCCCCAGTCGCGCTTGGCGTCGAGGTTGCCGAGCTCGAGTTTGGTCGCCTTGCCGAGCTTGATCTTCGCGACGGTGTCGGTGATCTTGCGCGTGACGAACTCGCGGCCGCGCAGCGGCGATTCGTGGTTGAACAGGATGCCGCTGCAGCCGAACAGGTCGTAGGACTCGCGGTAGTTCACGGTCATCCAGTGCGCGTACAGCTTCGCGACGCCGTACGGGCTGCGCGGGTAGAACGCGGTCGTTTCCGTTTGCGGAATCGCCTGCACCTTGCCGAACATCTCGGACGTCGATGCCTGGTAGAAGCGCGTCTTCGGGCTGACCACGCGGATCGCCTCGAGCAGGTTCAGCGGGCCGATGCCGGTGACCTCGGCGGTCGTCGCCGGCTGATCGAACGACACGCCGACGAAGCTCTGCGCGGCCAGGTTGTACAGCTCGTCGGGCTGCGTGCGTTCGAGCAGCCGCAGGCTCGAGCCGGCATCCGTCAGGTCGTGCTCGACGAGCGACAGGTTCGGGTGCGTATCGACGCCGAGCTCGGCGATACGCCAGAAGTTCACCGAGCTGGTGCGGCGGTAGGTGCCCGTGACTTCGTAGCCCTTGTCGAGCAGCAGCTTGGTCAGGTAGGCGCCGTCCTGTCCGGTGATCCCCGTGATGATGGCCTTCTTGCGAGTTTGGCTCATGGCAATGTCCTGGTCGAATCGATGGATTGAGAAAGTCAGGCTGTCGTGCGCGCGGCGGCGGGCACCGTGGCGCGTGCGGGGCCGCGCGTCAGGCGCCGCTCGAAGCCGTACCAGCTCACGGTGGCGTACGCGAGCGTGATGGCGAGGGCGAGCGCGGCCGTGACGAAGCGGTTCAGGTGCAACGGCCACAGCGCGTACAGCACGCTCAGGTGAATCAGGTAGACGGTGTAGCTGACGGTGCCGACGTACACGAGCAGCGGGTTCGTCAGCACGCGCTGCACGAGGCCGCGTCCGCGCAGCGCGATCACGACGATCGACGTGCACAGCAGCAGCGAGATGCTGTAAAGCGCGGCGTTCGACAGCGGCGTGTTCGCCGCGCGGAAACGCGGGAACGACAGGTGCAGCCAGCCGAGGATCGCGAGCGACACGAGCGCGCCGACGATCGCGAGCGGATAGAACGGCTCCAGCGCGCGCCGGTCGCGGCGCAGCACGATCGCGAGCAGCGCACCCGCGGCGAGCAGGTCCATGCGGAACGGCGTCAGGTAGTAAATCGGCCAGAACGAATCGAACCACGGCGTCGCGATCGCGCGCAGCACGGGCGCCGCGACGATCAGCGCGGCGGCGATCCACAGCAGCGCTCGCTCCGAACACCACAGCACGACGAACGGCCAGAAGATGTAGAACTGCTCCTCGACGGCGAGCGACCACAGCACGTTCAGGCTGTCGTGACCGATGCTGCCGAGCGACAGTCCGATGTTGGTCGAGAAGAACGCGAACCACGGCCAGTGCGGCAGCCAGCTCGCGCCGAACAGCAGCGTCGACACGATCAGCAGCAGCACGTACGGCGGCAGGATCCGGCGCACTCGGCGCGCGTAGAAGTGGCTGAAGTACGACTGTCCGCGCGCCTTGCGATCGAGCAGGATGCCGGTGATCAGCAGGCCGCTCAGCACGAAGAACAGGTCGACGCCCATCCATAGCGGCGCCTTCAGCGCGTGCTGGAGGAACACGGCGCCGACGGCGATCGCGCGCAGCCCGTCGAGCTGCACGATGCGGCCGTGTTGCGGCGGGGCGAGGTCGGTGGTGCGCGAAATGCCCGTCATCGCGCCGCTCCTTCGCGACGCGCGGCCGATGCCGCGGCGCGCCGCGCATCCGATGCGTGAACGTAATGCATGCGTTTAAATGAAATATTGAATCGAAATCGATTCTAGGGAAAAGAAATCGGCAAAAAAACGCATGTCATTTATCCGGCTGAAAACATTCGAATGCCGGTTGTTTCAATCGCGACATGAAAGGTTTGCAGGCTACGCGCCCCGGCGCGCGGGCCGGAGCGGCATTTTCTACGGATCGCCGCGTGAAAGGCGGTCGATATTTCCGCTTTGCCGGGCCAATTTCTCGTTGTTCCGGCTCGATATTTCAGCTCGAAACATCCCCAAATATTTCCAAATTTCTTGTGATTATTTTTGCTTGTAACCTGCATCGCGACGTTTGAAACCTATTTAGCGACAGGGCATCAGGCCAGGCAGCATGCCGCGGCGCCAGTCGCTTCCGTATCGAGTCTGGAGAGCGCATTGCGACGTCTGATTCTGGTTGGCATGACGGTATGCGCGGCGCTGTCCGCGAGCGCCGCACCGGCCGAAACCGTGTTGCCCGCGACCACGTCGTGGATCGGCAACACGTTCGGCTATGGCGACGGCAGCTGGACGCAGATCGACATTCGCGCGATCGCGGTGACACCCGACGGCAAGGTGTATACGAACGCGCCGTGGGACGAGAGCGGCGCCGAGGCGAGCGTCTACCAGGACGGGAAGATGCTCGGCTTCGCCGGCGGCACGCACGGCTGGGGCAACCTCGGCGGCAACGCGGTCGCGGTGAACGGCAAGTATGCGTACGTCGCGATCGGCGTGGGCAACGAGCGCGGCCATCTGCAGTCGCCCGGCATCTGGCCGGACAAGGGCAAGCAGTGGTTCGGCATTTCGCGCCGCACGATCGGCGACATGAAGCAGCCGGCGCCGTTCCGCGCGGCGCCGCAGGTCGCGCCGGGCGGGCGTGCCGATGCCGGTCGCGCGCGGATGGCCGCCAGCTTCATGATGGTCAACGAGGTGCCGGCCCCGGCCCGGTCGGAAGTGGGCGAGGCGAAGGCGGAAGTCGGCGGCCTCGCGGCCGACGACAAGACGCTGTTCGCGACGAATCCGTCGCACGACGCGGTGGACGTGTACGACGCCGAGACGATGCAGAAGAAGGCCACGTGGAGTGCGCACGAGCCGGGCCGCATCGCGCTCGCCGGCGACGGCACGCTGTGGCTGCTCACCGATACGATCGGCGGGCCCGCGCATCTCGTGCACGTGCGCGCGGACGGCCGCAAGCTCGATGACGCGCCGCCGCTGCCGGAAGGTACCGATGCGGTGGACGTGGCGGTCGACGCGAAAGGGCGCGTGCTAGTCGCGGACAACGGGCCGCGCCAGCAGATCCTGATTTTCTCGAAAGGCGGCAAGGGCTATGCGCCGTCGGGCACGCTCGGCGAGCGCGGCGGAATCTTCGCGGGCCCGGTGCCTGGCCGTCCGGGGCCGCAGCGCTTCAACGGGCTGACGGGCGTGGGCGTCGATCGCGCCGGCAACATCTATGTGTCGATGAACGGGATCGGGCCGCGCCACGACACGATCGGCGCGGGGCTCGGCGCGGTGCTGGAAAGCTACACGCCGGACGGCAAGCTCCGCTGGCAGGTGCAGGGGCTGCTGTTCGTCGACGGCGCGTGGCTCGACCCCGCGCGGCCGAACAGCATGTATACGGGCAACAAGCGCTTCGAGCTCGACCTGTCGAAGCCGCCGGGCCAGGACTGGAAATATGTCGGATTCCTGTCGAACCGCTTCAAGTATCCGGACGACCCCGTGTTCCACACGGACCAGTATCCGGGCATGCCGATGGCGCGGCGCGTCGACGGCCGCACGTTCCTGTACCTGACCGACATGTACGCCGATCACCTGAAGATCTACCGCTTCGATGCGAAGCGCGACGGCGAGGTGGCGATTCCGTCGGGCCTGATCGCGGGCCGCGCGCGGCCGGTCGACAAGGTGCCGAACAAGCCGCCGGGTGGCGACTGGATCTGGCGCGACGCGAACGGCAACGGCCGGCTCGACGAGGACGAGTTCACGACCAACACGACGGGCAAGGCGAAGGCGGGCGGCTGGGGCTGGTGGGTCGACACGAAGGGCGACATCTGGCGCACGAGCGACGTGCGCGGCATATACCGCTTCAGTTACGGCGGCATCGACAAGGCCGGCAACCCGATCTACTCGTACGACAAGGTCACGACCTATCCGATGCCGCAGCCGTTCACGCAGCTGCGCCGCGCGATCTACGAGCCGCAGACGGACACGCTGTACGTGACGGGCTACACGGCCGACGCGCCGCCGCAGCCGGGCATCAACAAGGAAGTCGGCCGCGTGCTGGTGCGCTTCGACAAGTGGTCGACCGGCTCGCCGGTGGTGCGCTACACGGTCGCGCTGCCGTGGCAGCTCGACGCGAAGCCGATCCTCGACCTGATCGGCATCACGGTCGAGGGCCGCTACATCTTCACGGTGGAGCCGGTCGGCAAGATCCACGTGTACGACAAGGAAACCGGCAAGGAAGTCGGCGTGATGAGCCCGGGCGCGGAGGTCGGCAAGGCGTCGGGCTGGGTCGACGTGCCGTTCGGCATCAGCGCGTTCCGGCGCGAGAACGGCGAATACCTGGTGTTCGTCGAGGAAGACGCGCGCGGCAAGGTGCTGATGTATCGCTGGAAACCGTGACGGGCGGCGCGCCGTCGTCGTTGGCGTCACACAAGGCAGAAGCATGGACAAAGGCATACTCAAGAACGTTTCGATCAACTTCATCGGGCTGATCCTGCCGACCTTCGTGTCGCTGGTGACGGTGCCCGCGTATATCCACGCACTGGGCGTCGAACGCTACGGCGTCGTCAGCCTCGTGTGGACGCTGATCGGTTATTTCGGGATCCTCGATCTCGGGATGAGCATGGCCGCGCAGAACCACATCTCGAAGGCGCTCGCGAGCGGCAACGCGGACGAAAGCGCGCGGGTCTTCTGGAGCGCGTTCTGGCTGAACCTGGGCACCGGTATCGTTGGCGGCCTGCTGATCTATTTCGGCGCGTTCGTCTACACCGCGTATTTCACGAAGGTGTCGGCGGCGATGCAGCACGAGGTGTATCTCGCGTTGCCGTGGCTCGCGCTCGCGATTCCGCTCGCGAACGTGTCGTGGGTGTTCGCCGGCGCGATCAACGGTGCCGAACGGTTCGGCGTGTTCAACACGAACCAGACGATCGGCACGTTCCTGTTCCAGTTGCTGCCGCTCGGCGCCGCATGGTGGATCGCGCCGAACCTGCAGACGGTGCTGGCCGCGGCCGTCGTCGCGCGGCTGATCGCGGCGGTGATGCTCGGTCACGCAAGCATCAAGGTGCTCGGGATCCGGCGCATCGATCCGCCGCAGTGGGGCACCGCGAAAGGGCTGTTCAACTTCGGCGGCTGGATGCTGATCGCGAGCACGACGAGCATGATCGCCGACACGCTCGATCGCGTGATGCTCGGCGCCGGCATGGGCGCGAAGTTCGTCACCTATTACACGGTCCCGCAGAACCTCGTCACGCGGCTGAACATGCTGCCGAACGCGCTGGTGCGCACGTTGTTTCCGCGCCTGTCGGCGGTCGGCCGCGAGCATGCCGACGCGCTCGCGCGCCAGTCGCTCGAATTCCTGAATGGCGTGTTCACGCCGGTCGGCATCATCGCGATCTTCGCGCTCGCGCCGTTCCTCACGTTGTGGGTCGGCGCCGATCTCGCCGCGCATTCGGCGCCCGTCGGGCGCGTGCTGGTGATCAGCGTATGGCTCGTCGGCCAGGCGAGCGTCACGCGGATCCTGATCCAGTCGCAGGTCAATCCGGCACGGGCGGCGTTCGCCGGGCTCGTCGAGATGCCGTTCTTCGTCGGCGGCCTGTGGTTCGGCATTCATCACTTCGGGCTGATCGGCGCGGCGGTGGTCGTCGCGACCCGCGCGCTGGTCGATTACGGTGTGCTGCTTTACCTGTCGGCGATCCGGATGCGCGCGATCGTGCTCGACATGCTCGCGCATCTCGCCTTCCTGCTCGCGAGCCTGTTTCTCGCGCAAGCGTGGTCGGGGCTCGGTGAGTCGATCGGCCTCTGCGCGGTCGTGCTGGTGCTGAACCTTGCGTGGTCGTTCACGATGACGCCGGCCCTGCGCGCGCTGGTGCGCGACCTGTTCGTCCGTCTCAATGCGAGGAAAACCGTATGAATCGCGATCTGGCGGAACACGCCATCCTGAACCTCGCCACGGCCGGTGCCGCCGTGGCCGAAGCGGGCGACACCGCCGCGCTGCGCCGGGCCGAACCGGCCGCACCGGCGGGCGCACGCGATGCGTCGCGCCCGCTGCGCGTGGCGATCGTCCACGACTGGCTCGTCACGTACGCCGGCGCCGAGCGCGTGCTCGAACAGATCGTCGCGTGCTTTCCCGACGCGGACCTGTTCAGCCTCGTCGATTTTCTCGACGATCGCGCATTCGTGCGCGGCAAGCGGGTGACGACCTCGTTCATCCAGAAACTGCCGTTCGCGCGCACCAAGTACCGCAGCTACCTGCCGCTCATGCCGCTCGCGATCGAGCAGCTCGACGTGTCGGACTACGATCTCGTGATCTCCAGCAGCCATGCGGTCGCGAAAGGCGTGCTGACCGGGCCGGACCAGATGCACATCAGCTACGTGCATTCGCCGATCCGCTACGCGTGGGACTTGCAGCACCAGTATCTGGAACAGTCGAACCTCACGCACGGGCCGAAGTCGCTGCTCGCGCGGATGATCCTGCATTACATCCGCAACTGGGACACGCGCACCGCGAATGCGGTGGACGGCTTCGTCGCGAACTCCGCCTTCATCGCGCGACGCATCCGCAAGGTGTATCACCGCGACGCGGCGGTGATCTTCCCGCCGGTCGACGTCGACGGCTTCTCGCTGAACGAGGCAAAGGACGATTTCTACCTGACCGCGTCGCGGATGGTGCCGTACAAGAAGATCGACCTGATCGTCGAAGCGTTCTCGCGCACGCCGGAGCGCAAGCTCGTGGTGATCGGCGACGGCCCCGAGATGCAGAAGATCCGCGCGAAGGCCGGCCCGAACGTCGAGATCATGGGCTATCAGCCGTTCGCGGTGCTGCACGACCGGATGCGGCGCGCGAAGGCGTTCGTGTTCGCCGCCGAGGAGGATTTCGGGATCTCGGTGGTCGAGGCGCAGGCATGCGGCACCCCCGTGATCGCATACGGCAAGGGCGGTGCGCTCGAGACGGTGCTCGAACCGTGCTCGCACGCGAATCCGACCGGGCTGTTCTTCGACGAACAGACGCCGCACGCGATCGTCGCGGCGGTCGACGATTTCGAACGCGCGCCGCAGCGCTTCACGCCGCACGCGTGCCGCGCGAATGCGGAGCGCTTCTCCGCCGACACGTTCCGGCGGCGCTTTCTCGATTACGTGGAGGCGGCGCTGCCAGGCTCGACCGCGCAGCGCGGCACGGCCGTCGCGCTGATGCCGCCCGCGCGCGGCCCGGCGACGCTCGTGCTGGACCAGAGCGGTGTGCTCGGCGGCGCGGAGCTGTCGCTGCTGGAGATCATGAAGCACATGCGCGCGAACGCCGACGTGGTGCTGTTCGACGACGGCCCGTTCCGCGCGGCGCTCGACGAGATCGGCGCGCGCGTCGACGTGCTCGACCAGGGCGCGCTCGCCGGGGTACGCAAGGAGGGCGGCGTGTCGGCCGGCGCGTTGAAGCAGCTTTTCGCGCTCGTGCGGGACGTCGCACGGCGCGCACGCCGGGCCGAGGTGATCTACGCGAACACGCAGCGCGCGATGGTGGTCGCGGCGCTGGCCGGGCGGCTCGCGCGCAAGCCGGTGGTCTGGCACCTGCGCGACATCGTCAGCGGCGACCATTTCGGCAGCAAGCAGCTGATGGCGATCAAGTACTGCGCGCGGTTCGGCGTCACGCGCGTGATCGCGAACTCCGACGCGTCCGCGCAGGCATTCCGTGCGCTGACGGGCTTCACGCCGCAGCACGTCGACGTCGTGTTCAACGGCATTTCGGCCGAACCGTTCGACGCGCTGGACGCGACCAGCCAGGCCGCGCTGCGCGCGCGCTTCGGGTTGCCGGAGCACGCATGGCTGGTCGGCTCGTTCAGCCGCCTCGCGCACTGGAAGGGGCAGCACCTGCTGCTGGAGGCCGCGGCTCGTCATCCCGAGATGCACGTGGTGCTGGTCGGCGCACCGCTGTTCGGCGAGGACGAATATGCGGCGCAGCTGCACGAGATCGTCGCGCGTCACGGGATGGACGATCGCGTGCACTTCCTCGGCTTCCAGCGCGACGTGGCCGCGTGCATGAAGGCGGTCGACGTGGTCGCGCATACGTCGATCACGCCGGAGCCGTTCGGGCGCGTGATCGTCGAGGGCATGCTTGCACGGCGGCCGGTGGTCGCGGCCCGCGCGGGCGGAGTCGTCGAGATCATCGAGGACGGCGAAAACGGGCTGCTGTGCGAGCCGGGCAATGCGGCCGCGCTGGCCGATGCGCTGGGCAGGCTGCGGCACGACGCCGCGCTGCGCGAGCGGCTCGTCGCGAGCGGGCGGGCGACCGCGGTGCGCCGGTTCGGCACCGAGACCTATGTGGAGCGGGTCGAGAAGATCCTCGCGGATACGGCGAAGGCCGCGAAGGCCAAGAAGCGGTAGGTGCGGTGCGGCGGCGCGAATCGACGCCATGCGCCGGGAAACGGGCCCTCATGCGGCGGTGTGCTGCATGAGGGTTCCGCTTTTTGGGCGGGCGGGAGCCTGATACGCGTCAGGCGCGGGTTGCCGGAGGCGAGCTGGTGATGCGTTCGCGCACGGGGCCTTGCGGGAACCCTCGCCGTCTGGATCGGCATTGCTTCACGGAACGCCGTGAGGCCATGCAGTGAGGCCGGCGAGGGGGCGGGCGATGCGACGGTAGTGCAGCCGCCCGGGCGGCGTGTGACGCCGCATGTGCACTTCGGTGCGTCATACCAGCCGCACCTGCCGCGCAAATGCATCCCGCGCGCGTCACGCCCATGAAAATGCCCCCGCACGACTCGAGGCCGCGCGGGGGCAGGGAGCGCCGGTAATGGCGCGCTCAGACAGCCCGTTCGGGTGCCGGTGCCACGACGCGGGCCGCGCGCGTCGGCTTCAGGCTGGCCGACCACATCATCGCAGGGCGTTCGAACAGCCGGTAGAACACGTAGGCGACCGGAATCGCGGCGGCCATGAACGCGATCGACGGCCAGATCGACAGTTGCAGTTCGGAGTGGAACAGCACCGAGCCGAGGCAGACGAACAGCGGCAGATGGATCAGGTACAGCGAGTAGCTGAAGTCGCCGAACCAGCCGAGGACGCGCAAGAGCGGCGTCGGGCGCGGCGGGCAGGCGAGCGCGCGGTACAGGAAGCACGCGAAGCCGGCAGCCCACAGCTGGAACGCGCCGTACTGGCCGAAATGGAACGCGCCGCAGCCCGCGGCCAGCAGCGCGGCCGCCGCGAGATACCAGGCGCGCGACGGCACGGCGGCCGTGCCGCGCGCCGGCTGCGCGCGCACGTCGGCGATCCACGCGCCGACCGTCCAGGACAGCCAGTACGACGTGAAGAGCTGCAGGTCGTGCCGTTCGAGCAGCCACGCCGACGCGACGTTGACGAGCGCGACGGCCGCCACGATGGCCGGCATGCCGATCCGGCGGCGCAGCGCGAACAGCAGCGGGTAGATCGCATAGAACTGCACTTCGAGCGACAGCGTCCAGAGCGCGCCGTTCGACCCGTACGTGTAGCCGGCGACGCCCTGCAGCGAGAACAGGTTCACGAGGAACGCGGTGAGGCCGACGTCGCGGATCTTGTGGCTGACCGGCGCGATCTGCAGGCTGACCGCGTCCATCGCGAGCGTGAACAGCAGCGCGGCGAGCAGCACCGGGTAGATGCGCGCGAAGCGGCGCGCCCAGAAGTTCGGTGCGTCGAGCCGGTACGCCGGGTTGGCCGCGAGCTTGAGCGCCGCGTTGCGATGGATGCAGTAGCCGCTGATCACGAAGAAGATCGGCACGCCGGCGGAGCCCCACGCGAACGGGAAGGTCAGGTAGCCGGCGATCACGCTCGGGTTCAGCGCATGACCGTAAGCGTGATGGAAGCTCTGCATGCCGACCCAGACGACCTGGCGGCAGTGGAAATAGGCGACGAGCAGCGCCGCGAACCCGCGCATCGCGTCGATCACGTGTTCCTTGTGGTCGGCGACGGGTGGCGCGGTCAAAGACGATCCGCTGAAAGCTTGCATGCGATTCGATTCCTTGCGACGGATGAAGGGGATGGTCCAATCGTAATGCGCAAGAATTCGATCGAATGAATAAAAAAATCTCGCCGGGAAATAATGATGTTTCAGATGGTGGTTTTATTCCGGTCTGAAAGCGGTTCCGTCGCCGCCACAATTATTTGCCGATTTTTTTCTGATAGTTTGAAGCTCCAGTTGATTGATGCAAGGAGCGGCAAGATGGACATGCATTGGATCGCGAGCGCGGCAGTACTGCTGGTCATGGCCGTGCTGTCGGCGTACCGCGAGGCGCTGAAGAACGAGCCGATTCGCCCGGGCCTCGAGCGGGGCGGCGTCCCGTATATCGAGGAATTCGAATCGTAAGAATTTGTATCCGGAAAATCGGTAATTTGTTTATGTTTCGGCACTGGGTTCGGCAATATCGACCGGGTGCGCGGATTATCCATTTTCCGGAAACATGGGCAATAGGTCCATATCGAAAATGAGCGGAGTGGAATTGGCCGTGCCGCCGGTTCTCGATATGCCGTTCGAAAAACAATCGCGCCGGGTCGTCCAGTGACGCGGCGCAGTCAACGCAACCAGGATGCGAACATGTTGAAAGTCACCAAGGCCGTGTTCCCCGTCGCCGGTCTCGGCACGCGGTTCCTCCCGGCAACGAAGGCGAGCCCGAAGGAGATGCTGCCCGTCGTCGACAAGCCGCTGATCCAGTACGCGGTCGAGGAAGCGATCAACGCCGGTATCACCGAGATGATCTTCGTGACCGGGCGCAGCAAGCGCGCGATCGAGGATCACTTCGACAAGTCGTACGAGATCGAGGCTGAACTCGAGGCGCGCGGCAAGGAAAAGCTGCTCGAACTCGTGCGCGGCATCAAGCCGAGCCATGTGAACTGCTTCTACGTGCGCCAACCGGAAGCGCTCGGTCTCGGCCACGCGGTGCTGTGCGCGGAAAAGCTCGTGCACGGCGAGCCGTTCGCGGTGATTCTCGCCGACGACCTGCTGCACGGCGAACAGCCGGTGCTCAAGCAGCTCGTCGACGTGTTCGACCACTATCACAGCTCGGTGATCGGGGTCGAGACGATCCCGCGCGAGGACAGCCGCTCGTACGGTGTCGTCGAAGGCCGCGAGTGGGAAGAGGACATCATCAAGCTGTCGGGCATCATCGAGAAGCCGGCGCCGGAAGACGCGCCGTCGAACCTCGGCGTGGTCGGCCGCTACGTGTTCATGCCGACGATCTTCGATCACCTGCGCAAGCTCAAGCCGGGCGCCGGCGGCGAGTTGCAGCTGACCGACGCGGTCCAGACGCTGCTCGCGAACGAACAGGTGCTCGCGTATCGCTACTACGGCACGCGTTTCGATTGCGGCAGCAAGATCGGCTACCTCAAGGCGACCGTCGAACTCGCGCTCCAGCATCCGGAAGTGAGCCGCGAATTCGAGGCGTACCTGCGTACCTGTCTGCCCGCGCTGGCTGCTGTCGCATAAGCAGCCGCGCTGCTCCGTTGTTTCAGGTGGTGGTTGTTCCGTTGGCCCCGGCTGCCTCGTGCGTCGGGGCTTTTTTGCGTGTGGACGAAGCGCGGGCGTGCGGCGGCGGGTGAGCGGCGATGCTGATTTCGGGCGGATTCCAGCGGGTGCGTGCGCGACGATTCTGGTATGCCGCCAGACGGTGACGTCGGCTCGAGCGCGTTGCATGGTGCGCCGGATGCGGGACATCGCGGCGATGAAACCGGTGCCGACGCGCCGGTCGCTTGCGGCCTGACGAGCGACGGTTGCTTCCCGGCTGCGTGGCGTCCGAGCCGGTATCGCGCTCAGCGCGGCGACGTGCTCGGCCGCGCGACGAAGTACCGGTCCAGCATCGCGGCGATCGGCTTCTTGAAGTCGAGCAGGCGCTTTTCCAGATAGCGCCACGACAGATGGGCAAGCAGCACGGCGAGCGCGAACTGCAGCAGTTCGGGCAGCACGTCCCGGACGATTGCGGGCATCGGCACGTGCGCGAACAGCGCGGGCATCTCCCCGAAACGTGCCGGAATCAGGTTGTGGAACAGATAGAAGCCGTAGCTGATCGTGCCGAGATAGACGAGCGGTGCCCAGTCGAGCAGTGCCACGGCCGGATGGTCGGGTTCGGTGACGATCCACAGCATCAGCGCGCCGAGTGACGCGGACAGGCCGAGATCCGCGAGCCCCGTGACGACGTCCGGCAGCATCGTGAACGCGGGCAGTGCGAGGAAGAACACGACGCCGGCGGCGCCGAGCCAGCCTGGCGGAATGCGGCGGACGACGTCCTGGCCGCGATCGGCGAGCGCCATCGCACCGACGCCACCCAGCGCGATCAGCGCGAAATTCCACGGGGAAAACGCGTAGATCAGCACCGGCGATGCGTCGAGGGCGTAGAGCGCGAGATGCGCGAACGCGCAGAGCGCGACGGCCGCGACGCCGAGCACGACGTGGCGTGCGGCCGGCACCGCGAGCAGCGTGAGCGGCGCAATCAGATAGAACTGCTGCTCAACCGCGAGGCTCCAGAAGTGCGACGTGGAGCCCGGCCAGCCGTCCTTGACGGCACCGATCCAGTAATTCGACAGGAACGTGGCGTGCCACGCGAGCCCGAGATCGACGCCGCGCTGGTAGAACAGCGCGTGCGCGATCGCGAGCGCGGCGAGCAGCAGGTAGTAGACGGGAAAGATCCGCAGCGCGCGCTTCGCGAGAAACAGCGCCAGCGCATGGCGGCGCGTCATCGCGCCGCACTCGATCGCCTGACGATTGCGATGCAGTTCGCCGACGATCAGGAATCCGCTGATGAAGAAGAACGTCCACACACCGAGCTTGCCCACGTCGACAGCGAGGACGTGGCCCTTGTGGGACAGGAAAACGAGGATGACGGCGATGGCTCGCAGGCCGTCGAGTCCTTTGACGTATCTGACTTCGCGCATGAAGGCATCCGGGGCACTGAGCGAAGTCAGTATAGGTGCGCAAATATCGAACGTAATTCGCGATCGGACGCGTTTGGACGTATACGTGAAGGCGTTTTTCGATGCCAGGGTCTGTTTGCGCATGCGCGTTCCAGGCGTAAACAGACGCTGGCGTGCCGTCGAAGTCGGTCGCGCGCAACAAAACCTGCGGGAAACCCCGCGAAAACGCATAAAAGTACTCCACGAAGCGTCAAGGCGCTTGTAGAATCCGGCGTTGAAGCGCGCGCGTTGCACGCTTCGTGTATCCAACGACCACACCTGGTAGGAGAAACATGGCGACTTCCGCAAAAAAGGTGGCCAAGAAGGCTGCCGCACCGGCCACCAAGAAAGTGGCTGCCAAAAAGGCTGCGCCCGCGAAGAAAGTAGTGGCCAAGAAGGCTGTCGCGAAGGCAGCACCGGCTGCTCCGACGCCGCTGAAGGACAAGTTCACGAAGGCATCGCTCGCAACGCACATCGCTGAGCGCGCAGCTGTCGAAGTGAAGGCGGTCAAGGCAGTGCTCGTCGCACTCGAGAACGTCGTGCTGGGCTCGGTTCACAAGAAGGGCGCAGGCGAGTTCACGCTGCCGGGTCTGCTGAAGATCACGGCGCAAGTCGTGCCGGCGAAGAAGAAGCGCTTCGGCAAGGATCCGTTCACGGGCGAAGAGCGCTGGTTCCCGGCAAAGCCGGCCAGCGTGCGCGTGAAGGCACGTGCGCTGAAGAAGCTGAAGGACGCGGCTGCGTAATGCCGCGTAACGGTCGCCGAATGCGGCGGCCGTTGCGATGTCCGACGGTCCCCGTACGCGAAAGCGTGCGGGGATTTTTATTGCGCCGCGCAAATCGCGCGGCCGCGTCGGCATCGCATGGCGCGGATACGGCATGACGTGATGCGCATCCGGTGTTGCGGGCCGCTTGCACGGATGGCCGGATCGTCGTGTTCGTGCTGGCGCGCGGCCGTGCATCGCCACGCGTTGCGCGTGTGTCGCGCGGGTATCGTCGAGCCGGCGTGCGTCGATCACGATCTGGCGATTCTGTTGACCAAGGTGCGGCAGCACGACGTTGCGCTGCGCGGGCCGCGCGCGGCCGCATGGTTCGACGCGGTGCCCGCAGGCGACTTCACGGTTGCGCAGTGGGATGCCGAGGCGGACTGGCGCGGCGACGAATGCAACGTCGTGCTCGCGCTCGCACGCATCCGGTACAGCGCCGCAACCGACGGCATCGCGCCGAAGGATGTCGCCGCGACGTGAGCGCCGGCGCGCCTGCCCGACACGTACCGGCGTGTCCTGTCGGCCGCGCGTACCGTCTATCTGCGCGGCGGCGGTGAGGGTGCCGACACGCTGTTGTCGGGCGAACCGGTCGCCGCATTCGTGCGTTCCGTGCGACGGATCGTCGAAGCCATGTTGTCGGCGTAGCAGCGCGCGAACGGCCGCAGCCCGCGGTTGCATCGCGGCGCGAGGCAACCGCGTCGACGACCGCGATCACGCGCGTATCGCACGCGTTCCACAGGCGTGCCGATGCCCGCGCGAAGGAGGCCGCAGCGCCCGCGCTTCGTCAGCCCGCCGTGCCGGCGTAGGCAGCCTTCAGCGTGGCGACGTCGAACTTCGTCATCTGCATCATGGTCGCGGCCACGCGCGCCGCCTTGGCCTCGTCGCGGTCGGCCATCATCGGGATCAGCGCGTCGGGCACGATCTGCCATGAGACGCCGAAGCGGTCACGCAGCCAGCCGCAACCGTCGGCCGTGCCGCCGTTGTCGAGCAGCGCGCTCCAGTAGCGGTCGAGTTCCGTCTGGTCGGCGCAACTGACCATCAGCGAGATCGCGTGGTTGAACGTCTCGGTGCGCGGGTGGCTCATCGCGATGAACGGCTGGCCGAACAGCTCGAATTCGACCATCCGGGTGCCGCTGGTGCCGGCTACCGCCGTGACGCGCACGACGCGCGAGTTCGGGAAAATGCCGGCGTAGAAGGCCGCGGCTTCTTCGGCTTCCGTCGCGTACCAGAGGAACGGCGTGATCTTCTGAATCGTCATGGAGCGTCTCCTGTCGGATGTCGATGAGGGACGGCGCAATCCGCGTGCCGCCATCGATACGACGGGCGAAGGCCGTCGAAATCGACACGTCGAAGCATAGTGCTTCGCGTCACGGTATCGAAATCGGCAGGGCGCACGGACACGCGTCCGTTGCGATGACGGATCCCGTTGTCAGGCGTCAAGAGGGATGTGGCGTGGCCCGTGCGGCGGTGTGCGCCTGACCGGCCGTATGCAGATCTCGGACAGCAAGGGGTGTCCGGATGCGTTGGACAGGCTTCCAGCGCGCGACAGGCGGCTCAGGAACCGCTCCCGGCCGGTTGCCGTACCCAGAGTGCCGACCGCGGCCATCGCCCGCCACGGCGCCGCCGGCAACGGACGAAAAAAAACCAGCCATGGCCGAAGCCGGTGACTGGTTTTGCAGTTCGGCGACATGGCGTCGGAGACGCCATGCACACCGGAAACGTACTTCTTAGAACTTGTGGCGCAGGCCGAGTGCAACGATTTCCTGCGACTTCGTGCCGGCGATGCCATACGAACCGACCGAAGCTTGTGCCGGCGACGTCGTGCCGTCGGCGTTGAGCTGCGTGCCGCTTGCGTGCTGGTATGCGCCAACCAGGTAGATGTCCGTGCGCTTCGACAGCGAGTAATCCGCGCCCAGCGAAACCTGATGGTACTTGGCGTCCGTGTTGCCGCTCGCCTTCGTGTACGAGTAGCCGACACCCAGCAGCACCGGCGGCGTGACCTGATACGTCACGAACGCGCGGCCCGTGTTGTACTTCTCGGTCGAACCGAAGCCCGACGATGCGTCCGGCTTGTACTGTGCGTTGCTGTAGCCGAGGCCGAGCGTCACCGGGCCGATGGCGTACTGGCCGGCGACTTGCGCGATGCCGATCGACTTCGCCGAGACGTAGCCCTGGTTGATCGGGCCGTCGACGATGTTGTCCGACGTCGTCGACGTCCAGTCGGTGCGCGCGCCGGCGGTCGGCGTCGGGTTGTTTGCGTAGAAGTAACCAGCAGCAACGCCGATCGGGCCATTGTTGTAGGCGGCTGCGACCGACCAGGTTTGGCCTGAGCCCGTCTTGCCTGCAACACCGCCGAGGGCGTACATGCCTTCGACCTGCAACCCGGCGAACACCGGCGACGTGTACTTGATCGCGTTGCTGACGCGCAGGCTGTTGTCGTTGTTGTCGACGTCGCCCGGCGTTGCGAAGACGCTGCCGAAATAGTTGTCAGCCGTGACGCCCTGAACCAGGTCGACGATCGGGTCGTACTGGCGACCCAGCGTCAGCGTACCGTACTGGTTGCTTTCCAGACCGACGTAAGCTTGGCGACCGAACATGCGCTTACCCTGACCCAGCGCACCCGATGCAGAGTTGAAGCCGTTTTCCAACTGGAAGATCGCCTTCAGGCCGCCGCCGAGGTCTTCTGCACCCTTCAGGCCGAAGCGGCTGCCTTGCAGGTTGCCGCTGCCCATCGACCACGAGTTGTTGGCTTGGCCGTCGTTACCGTGAACATACGTGATCGACGTATCGATCACACCATACAGCGTGACGCTCGATTGAGCGTGAGCAGCGCCAGCGGCGCCCAGCAGGGCGAGCGAGAGGGTCGAGAGTGCGAGTTTCTTCATCGTTGAGTATCTCCACGCAAATGAATCGTCATTCGTTATTTGTTGCGGATTGGAGAATAGCTCAGTGCCATACATGCAAGAAAGCTTAAAAAATAAAGTGTCTCGAAAAGGTAACAGCGGGAAAAAGTCCATATATATCAAGCACATCAAGGACTGTTCCTCTTTTTGAAATAGTTGACAATTGCTGCGCTGCGATTGTTGCAGCGGGTGATGCGCCCGGCAGGAGAAGGGCAAGTTTCGCGGGTTCGCGCACGGAAATCGAGGCATGCAAACGTTTGCCTTCGCAGCGCGCATCGCCTGCCTATGTAAAGAGCGCATCAACGTGCAGAAATGCGCGGCGGGGCCGGGTGGTTGCGCAAAGGGCGGCGGTCGCGTAGGGCGGCGATACGATGCGCGCGGTGCGCGGGAAGCAATACGTGGGGATTCAGTCGCCGCTTGCGCGATCCGTCTGTGCGGACACGGCCGCATCGCTGCCGCCGCGCCGATGCGCATCGCCGCGCGCGGCCGCGAATTCCGCGCCGAGCAGCAGCACGGCCGCGGAGAAGTACAGCCACATCAGCAGGACCGCGAACGATCCGGCCGCGCCGAATGCGCTTGCCGTGCCCGCACGCGCGAGATACAGCGCGAACAGCTTCTTGCCGCCCGAGAACAGGATCGCGGACACGATCCCGCCGGTCATCGCGTCGCGCCATGCGACGCGCGCATCGGGCAGGAACTTCATCAGCGCGGCGAACGCGCCCGCGAGCACCGCGATGCCGACGAAGAACTGCAGCAGGTTGGTGATCGCGACGTACGGCGAATCGCCGAGCAGCCACGTGCCGATGAACGTGATCGCGGTGTCGAGCACCAGCGACACGATCAGCAGGAACGCGACGCCGAGCACGAGCCCGAACGAAACCAGCCGCACGCGCACGAGCCCGAGCATGCTCGACCAGCGGCTTTCCGTGCTCGGCCAGATCACGCTCAGCGCGGTGTTCAGTGACGCGAACGTCGCCGACGCGCCGATCGCGAGCGCGGCGAACGAGATCAGCGTCGCGATTCCGCCGCGCTGGCCCGCGCGATGGGCGTTCTGCACGATCGTCTGGATGCTGGCCGCCGCGTCGTCGCCGATCAACTGATGCGCCTGCTCGAATACCTGGCCGCGTGCGGCGTCGTCGCCGTAGAACCAGCCGGCCACGGCGATCACCATCACGAGCGTCGGCGCGAGCGAAAACGCGGAGAAGAACGCGATGCTCGCGGCCATCGCCGAGCAGCGGTCGGACGAGAAGCGCTTGAACGCGTTGAGTGCCCAGTTGGCCTGTTGTTGTGCGAGACGGGTGGCTTCGGACGTAATCTGTCGTTTCATGACGGTTCGGTTGGGCGTTTAACGCAAGGACATCGGCGGGATCCGACACATCGGTATTGATCCGAGGATTCGATCATAGTTGCCTGAACTGTCTATAATTCCTTTCAGTTTCACCCCACCCCACAAAAACGCCGAGACCATCATGCTACAAATGTCCAGGCGCCAGTTCCTGAAGGTGACGGCCACGTCGCTTGCCGGATCGAGTCTTGCCCTGATGGGCTTTTCTCCGACGGAAGCGCTCGCCGAGGTCCGACAGTACAAGCTGGCGCGCACAGTCGAAACGCGCAACACCTGCCCGTATTGCTCGGTGGGTTGCGGCATCCTGATGTACAGCCTCGGTGACGGCGCGAAGAATGCACAGCCGAGCATCATCCATATCGAAGGCGATCCCGACCATCCCGTCAATCGCGGCACGCTGTGCCCGAAGGGCGCGAGCCTGATCGACTTCATCCATAGCCCGAGCCGCCTGACGCATCCCGAATACCGGGCGCCCGGCTCGGACAAGTGGGAGCCGATCTCGTGGAACGACGCGCTCGACCGGATCGCGAAGCTGATGAAAGCTGACCGCGACGCGAACTTCGTCGAGACGACCGAAGACGGCGCGAAGGTCAACCGCTGGCTGACGACCGGCATGCTGGCCGCGTCGGCGGGCAGCAACGAAGTCGGTTACCTGACCCACAAGACCATCCGCAGTCTGGGGATGCTCGCATTCGACAATCAGGCGCGTGTCTGACATGGCCCGACGGTGGCAGGTCTTGCCCCGACGTTTGGCCGTGGAGCGATGACGAACCATTGGGTCGACATCAAGAACGCGGACGTGATTCTCGTGATGGGCGGCAATGCAGCCGAGGCTCATCCGTGCGGTTTCAAGTGGGTAACGGAGGCGAAGGCGCACCGCAAGGCGCGGCTGATCGTCGTCGACCCGCGCTTCACGCGTACGGCCTCGGTGGCCGACTACTACGCGCCGATCCGCACCGGCACCGACATCGTCTTCCTGGGCGGCGTGATCAACTATCTGCTGACGAACGACAAGATCCAGCATGAGTACGTGAAGAACTACACGGACTTCTCGTTCATCGTGCGCGAGGACTTCGCGTTCAACGACGGCATCTATTCCGGCTACGACGCGGAGAAACACGCGTACCCGGACAAATCGACCTGGGACTACGAACGCGGCGACGACGGCTTCGTGAAGGTCGACCCGACGCTGCAGCATCCGCGCTGCGTGTACAACCTGTTGAAGCAGCACTACGCGCGCTATACGCCGGACATGGTCCAGCAGACGTGCGGCACGCCGAAGGAGAAATTCCTGAAGGTGTGCGAAATGCTCGCGACGACGGCCGTTCCCGGCCGCGCCGGCACGGTGCTGTACGCGCTCGGCTGGACCCACCATTCGATCGGCTCGCAGATCATCCGCACCGGCGCGATGGTGCAGCTGCTGCTCGGCAACATCGGCATCGCCGGCGGCGGCATGAACGCGCTGCGCGGCCACTCGAACATCCAGGGGTTGACCGACCTCGGGCTGATGTCGAACCTGCTGCCGGGCTACATGACGCTGCCGATGCAGGCCGAGCAGGATTTCGACGGCTACATCAAGAAGCGCGTGCAACTGCCGCTGCGGCCGAACCAGCTCAGCTACTGGAAGAACTACAAGGCTTTCCACGTCAGCTTCATGAAGTCGTGGTGGGGCGATGCGGCGACAGCCGAGAACAACTGGGCCTACGACTACCTGCCGAAGCTGGACAAGCAGTACGACCTGCTGCAGGCGATCGAGCTGATGAATGCCGGCAAGATGAACGGCTACATCTGCCAGGGCTTCAACCCGCTCGCGGCGGCGCCGTCGAAGGTGAAGACGGCAGCAGGCCTCGCGAAGCTGAAATGGCTCGTGATCATGGATCCGCTCGCGACCGAGACCTCCGAGTTCTGGAAGCATCACGGCGACTACAACGACGTCGATGCGTCGAAGATCCAGACCGAGGTGTTCCGTCTGCCGACCACGTGCTTCGCGGAGGAAAACGGCTCGCTCGTCAGTTCGAGCCGCGTGCTGCAATGGCACTGGAAGGGCGCGGAGCCGCCGGGCGAGGCGAGGAGCGACCTCGAGATCATGGCGGGGCTGTTCCTGCGCATGCGCAAGATGTACCAGACGGACGGCGGCAAGTATCCGGACCCGATCGTGAACCTGACCTGGCCGTATGCGAACCCGGAAAGCCCGACGCCCGAAGAGCTCGCGATGGAGTTCAACGGGAAGGCGCTCGCCGATCTGCCCGACCCGAAGGATCCGACCAAGACGCTCGTGAAGAAGGGCGAGCAGCTCGCCGCGTTCGCGCAGCTGAAGGACGACGGCACGACCGCGAGCGGCTGCTGGATCTTCTGCGGTGCCTGGACGCAGGCCGGCAACCAGATGGGGCGGCGCGACAACTCGGACCCGACCGGCATCGGCCAGACGCTGAACTGGGCGTGGGCGTGGCCGGCCAACCGGCGGATCCTGTACAACCGCGCGTCGTGTGACGTCGCCGGCAAGCCGTTCGACCCGACCCGCAAGCTGATCGGCTGGAACGGCAGTGCGTGGAAGGGGGCCGACGTGCCGGACTTCAAGGCGGACGAGCCGCCCGAAAACGGGATGGGTCCGTTCATCATGAACCCGGAAGGCGTCGCGCGCTTCTTCGCCCGCGCAGGGATGAACGAAGGTCCTTTCCCCGAGCACTACGAGCCGTTCGAGACGCCGCTCGCGGCGAATCCGCTGCACCCTGACAACCCGCAGGCGCTGAACAACCCGGCTGCCCGCGTGTTCCCGGACGACCGCGCGTCGTTCGGCAAGGTGTCGGAGTTCCCGCACGTCGCGACGACTTACCGGCTGACCGAGCATTTCCACTACTGGACCAAGCATGCGCGGCTGAATGCGATCATCCAGCCCGAGCAATTCGTCGAGATCGGCGAAGATCTCGCGAAGGAAGTCGGCGTCGCGCACGGCGATCGCGTGAAGGTTTCGTCGAAGCGCGGCTACATCGTCGCGGTCGCGCTCGTCACGAAGCGGATCAAGCCGCTGACGATCGAGGGCAAGAAGGTCCAGACGGTCGGCATCCCGTTGCACTGGGGCTTCAAGGGGCTGACGAAGCCTGGCTATCTCGCCAATACCCTGACTCCGTCCGTAGGCGACGGCAACTCGTACACACCGGAATTCAAGTCGTTCCTGGTGAAGGTCGAAAAGGCGTAAGGGGGACGAGATGGCATTGCAATCGCTGGATATCAAGCGCGTCTCGGCCACCACGACGCCACCGCCCACGGTGCGCGAACCGGTGACCGGGAGCGTCGCGAAGCTGATCGACGTATCGAAGTGCATCGGCTGCAAGGCATGCCAGACGGCATGCATGGAGTGGAACGACCTGCGCGACGAGGTCGGCACCAACGTCGGCGTGTACGACAACCCGGCCGACCTGTCCGAGCACTCGTGGACGGTGATGCGGTTCTCCGAATACGAGAACCCGGCAGGCGACCTCGAGTGGCTGATCCGCAAGGACGGCTGCATGCATTGCGAGGATCCGGGCTGCCTGAAGGCGTGTCCGTCGCCGGGCGCGATCGTGCAGTACAACAACGGGATCGTCGATTTCCACGAGGAGAACTGCATCGGTTGCGGCTATTGCGTGACCGGCTGCCCGTTCAACGTTCCGCGGATCTCGAAGAAGGATCATCGCGCGTACAAGTGCACGCTCTGTTCCGACCGTGTCGCGGTCGGCCAGGAACCGGCCTGCGTGAAGACCTGCCCGACGGGCGCGATCGTGTTCGGCACCAAGGAGGACATGAAGCAGCACGCGGCCGAGCGGATCGAGGACCTGAAAGAGCGCGGCTTCGAGCATGCGGGGCTGTATGACCCGCAGGGCGTCGGCGGCACGCACGTGATGTACGTGCTGCACCACGCGGACAAGCCGTCGCTGTACCACGGGCTGCCCGACAATCCGTCGATCAGCCCGATGGTGAAGCTGTGGAAGGGCATCGCGAAGCCGCTCGCGGTCGCCGGTCTCGCGCTCACCGCGCTGGCCGGGTTCTTCCACTACACCCGGGTCGGTCCGAACGAGGTCAGCGAGGACGAGGAAGCCGCCGCCCGCGACGAGGCGCGACGCATCAAGGAGGACGGAAAATGAAGCACGACGACCCCAACCTGATCGTCCGCTACTCGGCGAACGAGCGCACGAACCACTGGATCACCGCGATCACGTTCGTGCTGCTCGCGCTGTCCGGGCTCGCGCTGTTCCATCCGTCGATGTTCTGGCTCACCGCACTGTTCGGCGGCGGCCAGTGGACGCGGATCCTGCATCCGTTCGTCGGCCTCGTGATGTTCGTGTCGTTCGCGATCCTGGTGGTGCGCTTCTGGCACCACAACACTCTCGACGCGGACGACCGGCAGTGGCTGAAGCAGATCGGCGACGTGCTGACCAACCAGGAAGACAAGCTGCCGCCTGTCGGGCGCTATAACGCCGGGCAGAAGCTGCTATTCTTTACGTTGGTGGCGTGCCTGCTGCTGCTCCTGCTGTCGGGAGTGGTGATCTGGCGGCGCTACTTCTCGTTCTACTTCCCGATCGGGGTGATCCGCGCGGCCGCTGTCGTGCATGCCGTGGCGGCCTTCGTGCTGATCGCGAGCATCATCGTGCACATTTACGCGGCGTTGTGGGTGAAGGGCTCGATCGGCGCGATGGTGCGCGGCACCGTCACGCTGGGCTGGGCTCGCAAGCATCACCCGAAGTGGTTCCGTGAAAGCGTGAAATAACGCACCGGAGCGGGGCGGCTCGCCGATCGCGGCGGGCCGGCCCGTCCGCCGTCGGAACCGCCCGAAGCGCCGACCTGTCGGCGCTTGTTTATTTGGAAGACATTTTTGTGACACAACGCATTCTCGAACCGACCGAGATCTCGGCACTCGATCATTCGGCCATCCCGCGCTTTCGCCTGCCGGAGCGCGCCACCGCGTTCTCGGCCCGCGCCGCGCGGCTGCGCAAGCTGGCCGACCTGAACCCGATCAGCGGCTACCTGCGGCTGATGGCCACCGTCGCCGATGCGCAGCACGCGACGCTGCAGACGCTGGAGCTGCCGCTGCCGTCGAAGGAAGCGATCGCACGTGCTCAGCAGCATTCGATGCCGCTCGTGCCGGCGCTCGACGGCGAGCGCGACCCGCGCTGGCGCGCCGTGCTGTACGAACTGCTCGACCGGGTCGAAGGCGCCGGGCTGGTCAACCCGCAGCTCGCGAAGCTGCTCGACCGGCTGCGCCTGATGTCGCCCGCCGAACTCGACGCACAGGCCGACGCGGTCCTCGCGCTGCGCTTCGCCGAAGTCGACCCGGCCACCGCGCCGTTCCTGATGGCGGCGCTACAGGTCGTCTGGACGGATCTCGCCAGCCGCGTTTCGCCGGCCGACGTTCCGTACCTCGACCAGCCGGGGCTGTGCCCCGTGTGCGGCACGCATCCGGTCGCGAGCGTCGTGCGGGTCGGCGGCCAGTACCAGGGCTACCGCTTCCTGCAATGCGGGCTGTGCACGACCGAGTGGCACATGGTGCGCACGAAGTGCTCGCATTGCGACTCGACGAAGGGCATCGCGTATCACGGGATCGAGGGTGGCAGCGAAGCCGTCAAGGCCGAATCGTGCGACGAGTGCAAGACCTATCGCAAGATCGGCTATCAGGACAAGGACTACGAGTTCGAGCCGCTGGCGGACGACCTCGCGAGTCTCACGCTCGACCTGTTGATGAACGAGGCCGGCTACCAGCGCAGTTCGCCGAACCCGCTGCTGTGGCCGGACGTCTCGCGGGAAGCGGATTGACGGCAGTCGCCGGGGCGGTGCGCGAGCGCCCGCGCCGGCCGACTGCGAAGCATGAGACTGGAGCCACCACGACGTGACCGAACCGGGTTTGAATGAACTGAATGCCGTGCTGGCGCGCGTGCCGTCAGTCGAGCGTGTGCTGTCGTCGGCGCCGCTGCAACCGCTGCTCGCCGACTATGGCCGCACGCGCGTGCTGAACGCAGTGCGCGCCGAGCTCGAACGCTGGCGTACCGCCGCGCAGCACGATCCGGCGGCCGCCGAACCGCTCGACGAGCCGCGCATCGCCGCGGCCGTCGCGCGCACGCTGGCCGCGCAGAGCGCGGGCGCGGTGCGTACCGTGTTCAACCTGACCGGCACCGTGCTGCACACGAACCTCGGGCGCGCGCTGTTGCCCGACGACGCGGTGCGCGCGGTGGTCGACGTGCTCACGCGGCCGGTCAACCTCGAATTCGATCTGGCCACGGGCCGTCGCGGCGATCGCGACGACCTGATCGACGATCTGCTGTGCGAACTGACGGGCGCGGAAGCCGCGACCGTCGTCAACAACAACGCGGCGGCCGTGCTGCTGGCGCTGTCCGCGCTCGCGACGAAGCGGGAAGTCGTCGTGTCGCGCGGCGAGCTGGTCGAGATCGGCGGCGCATTCCGCATCCCCGACATCATGAGTCGCGCGGGCGCAAGGCTGCGAGAGGTCGGCACCACCAACCGCACCCATCTGCGCGACTACGCGGACGCGATCGGCCCGCGCACCGCGCTTCTGATGAAGGTGCACTGCAGCAACTACGCGATCAGCGGCTTCACGAAGGAAGTGACGCTGGCCGAACTCGCGCCGCTCGCGCGCGAGCACGGGCTGCCCGTCGCCGTCGATCTTGGCAGCGGCACGCTCGCCGATCTGTCGCAATGGGGCCTGCCGCACGAGACGACAGTGCAGGAGACCGTCGCGGCCGGCGCGAACCTCGTCACGTTCAGCGGTGACAAGCTGCTCGGCGGGCCGCAGGCCGGCCTGATCGTCGGCGATCGCGCGCTCGTCGCGAAGATCAAGAAACATCCGCTCAAGCGCGCGCTGCGCGTCGGCAAGCTGACGCTCGCCGCGCTCGAACCCGTGCTGCGGCTCTACCGGGCGCCGGAGTTCCTGCGCGAGCGGCTCACCACGTTGCGCCTGCTGACGCGGCCGCAGCGCGATATCGCCGAGGCCGCCGAACGTGTGCGCCCGGCGTTGCAGGCCGCCCTCGACAGCGGTTTCGACGTGACGGTCGAGCCGATGTTCAGCCAGATCGGCAGCGGTGCGCTGCCGGTCGATCAGTTGCCGAGCGCCGGGCTCGTCGTGCGCACGTCGGACGGCAAGCGCGGCGGCCGTGCGCTCGCGCAACTCGAAAAGAAACTGCGCGAATGGCCGCGTCCGGTGATCGGCCGCATCGCCGACAATGCGCTGCGGCTCGACCTGCGCTGCCTCGAAGCGGCCGATGAAGCGGCATTCGTCGCGCAATGCGTGCAGGTCGCGGGGCCGGCTGCATGATCGTCGGAACCGCAGGGCACATCGACCACGGCAAGACGACGCTGGTGCGCGCGCTGACGGGCGTCGATACCGATCGCTTGAAGGAAGAGAAGGCGCGCGGCATCTCGATCGAACTCGGTTATGCGTATACGCCGCTCGAGAATGGCGACGTGCTTGGCCTGATCGACGTGCCGGGCCACGAGAAGCTGATTCATACGATGGCGGCCGGCGCGTGCGGAATCGACTTCGCGCTGCTCGTGATCGCCGCCGACGACGGCGTGATGCCGCAGACCCGCGAGCATCTCGCGATTCTGCAACTGCTCGGCATCACGCATGGCGCGGTCGCGCTGACGAAGTGCGATCGCGTCGACGCCGCACGCCTGTCGGCGGTGCGCGACGAGATTGCCGCGTGGCTGCACGGCACGACGCTCGACGGCGCGCCGATCTTCGAAACCTGTGCGACGCGCGCGGACGATCCGGGTGTCGCCGCATTGAAGCGTCATCTCGCCGATGCGGCGCTCGCGTGGCGTGCACGCCGCGACGACGGCCTGTTCCGGCTCGCGGTCGACCGCGTGTTCACGCTCGCCGGGCAGGGCACCGTCGTGACGGGTACCGCGTTCGCGGGCCGCGTGGCGACCGGCGACACGCTCGCGGTCGTGCGCACCGGCGCCGCCGCGCGCGTGCGCAGCATCCATGCGCAGAACCGGTCGGTCGACGCGGGCCGCGCGGGCGAGCGCTGCGCGCTGAACCTGGCCGGCATCGACAAGGCGGACGTCGAGCGTGGCGATACCGTCGCGGACGCGCGGCTCGTCGCGACGTCGCCGCGTCTCGACGTCGACCTGAAGTTGCTGGCCGATGCGGGGCTCACGCTGACGCACTGGGCGCCGCTGCACGTGCATCTCGGCACGCTGCATCGCGTCGCGCACGTCGCGCTGCTCGACGGCGATACGCTCGCGGCCGGCCAGCAGATGCGCGTGCAACTGGTGTTCGACGAACCCGTATTCGCGCTGCCGGGCGATCGCTTCATCGTCCGCAATCCGCAGGCGACGCGCACCGTCGGCGGCGGCCGCGTGCTCGACCCGTTCGGTCCCGCACGCAAACGCCGTACGCCCGCGCGTCGCGCATGGCTCGACGCATTGGCGGCATGGCTCGACGAAGGGCGGCTCGATGCACTGCTTGCGCAGGCGCCGCTCGGTATCGCACGCACGATGCTCACGCACCTGACGGGCTTCGCGCCCGGCGCGCTCGCGTTGCCGGACGATGCCCTGGCGATCGGCCAGCGCGAGCGCGCGTCGAACGACGGCGCGGTGATCGCGCGCGCGCACTGGAATACGCTGCAGGTGCGGGCGATCGACACGCTGCGCGGGTATCACGAGCGCATGCCGGACGAGCAGGGGCTCGATGCGGCGCGCCTGCGGCGAATGGCGGCGCCGCTCGTCGGCGATGCGCTGTGGCGTGCGCTGGTCGATGCGCTGGTGGATGGCGGGGAGGTTGCGCGAAGCGGGCCGTGGCTGCATCTGCCGTCGCATTCGGTGAGTTTCGATGCGCGCGAGGAAGCGCTGGCGCGGCAACTGCTGCCGCTGATTCGTGCGGGGCGCTTCGATCCGCCGTGGGTCCGCGATCTGGCGCGCGACACGGGCGCGGCCGAGGATGCCGTGCGCACGCTGCTGCGCAAGCTCGCGCGACGCGGCGACGTGCACCAGGTCGTGCGCGACCTGTTCTATCACGCGGATGTCGTGCGCGAGCTGGCCGGGCTGGTGGCGCTTCTCGCCCCGACGCGCGGCGGCGGGCTCGATGCGGCGACGTTTCGTGACGCGACCGGGCTCGGCCGCAAGCGCGCGATCCAGATTCTCGAATTCTTCGATCGGGTTGGGTATACTCGCTTCCACCGCGATCTTCACTTCCTGCGGCCTGATAGCGGTTGGGTGGGTATACAGGCGTAGGCGCTCGTCGTTCTTTTGTTTTTCCCACGGAAGGCATTCGTATCCGGTGGTACGGCCGGGCTTCAAACCCGGTTGGGGGTGTCAGACACTCCCGGGTCGGTTCGACTCCGGCTGCCTTCCGCCACATTGGCCTTCCGGCCTGTTCCGATCTCTTTCGGTGACGTCCTCTGCATCGCTGATTTCAAAGCGTTTTGCGGGTGGCGGCGTGCTCGCGGCTACCGTTGACGTCCCGCACGATTTCCTCACGAAGTGCGGGTAGCGATGTGGGTTGGTGGGTAGGGGGGCGACATGGCTGGACGACGGTTGCATCGACTCAGCGCGCTGCGGGTCGGGGAGGCGGTGGCCTCTATATGCAGATCGCGTGTTGATTTTCACCGAGTCCTCATCCACGGTATGTCAATTCGGCATGCTTACCAAAGCGGGTGGATCATCATGATCGATCCCGACTGGAACCGGCTCGAGGTTGCGCGCCGGTTCGGCGCAACCGACTGCATCGACGCTCGCGCGGGCGACACGGCCGGCGAGATCATGACCTTGACCTTGACCGACGGGATCGGCGTCGACTGCGCGATCGAGGCGGTCGGCATCGCCTGGCGTGAACGGGGGACGCTGCGAGTCGTCGACGGCGCAGTCGGGCAATCCGGGCGGCACCGCGTTTTTTCTACGGACAGCCGGAACGGTGTCAGCGCTTGATAAAAGTCAACGCTGCGGATTCCGAAGCTTCGAAGATGAACGTGTGGCTACGCCTGCCGCGTTCGATGGTTTCGTGCGGCAGGCGGCGCGGGCGGGGGCAGAACCCGGTCTGCCGTCTTGCAGGCCGCCGCCGCGGCATCCGGCGCGCAGTGCCGGGCAGCGCGGCCGTGCGGTTCCCGCGCGTGGCCGGCTGTCCGGTGCCGATGATTTCCGCGGCCCGGGCTACCCATGAGGATGCCTTAAACGTCGTAGTCGTCATCCCTTTCCAGGAGAGCGGCATGTTTCCCACCGATTTTCGCCAGTGTTTTGCCAACGTTGCGATCTTCGCGTCGCAAGCCGGGCTCATCGCAACGGTGCACGCCATGCTGGCCCACGACGGCTGGGCGCTCTATGTCGGCATGCTGTCCTGTTGTTCCGGCGTCGGGGGATTGATCGCGATGCGGCGGCCGGCGATCCCGCGAGTCGTGCGGGTCCGGCGCGATCGCCTGTAGCCGGATGCCTGATGGCGCCCGGGATGAAACCGCCCCGGCTTTCGTGCGGGTCCAGCCGTGCGTGTTGCCGAAGGTCCGGTTGTCCGACCCGCGCACCGATCGGGCCTGCGGCTGTTGCCGGCGCGGATCGCCGATGCCGGCACCGTCTCCAGAGGAACGAGCCGGCGGCGGGTTGCCGCCGCGCTGCCGGCCGGCTGGATTCTCGGCACCGACTTCGCGAGACCGGCGCGGGTTGGCGGACAGCGTGCGGCGATGTCCGTCGCTTGACTCATATCAACGATGCAAACCCAGCGCCACGGAAGATGGATGCACGAAATCGGGCATTGCGAACGCACCACACTGAAGATGAAGAACCGGCTCTCGCCGTCAATCGGTGCGATCAACAGGAGCGGAACATGGGAATCGGGATGCAGATCGCCTACTTCGGCTTCGCCGGGTCGGCTCGGCTGGAGGCGGAAGCGAGCATCCAGCTGATGCGCCTCGAGCCGTTCTGTACGCAACTGGCCGGCTGCCATCTCGCGATCGAGGCCATGGGCATGTCGGCCCGCGAGCCGACGTATGACGTACGACTCGATCTGATCACACGCAACGGGGAATTCCGTCCCGTTCCGCATATGACGGGCGCGGATCCCTTGGACGCGCTGCAGCGGGCGTTCGATCTTGCGGAGTGGCAGCTCGCCGGGACCGCCACCGCCGAAACCCACGAGAACCCGCGCTGACACGTTCCGCGCTTCGGACTCGATTCGCCGTGGCACGACGCTTCGGTCCGCCGCGGTTCGCCTGGCGTGAGTCGATCCGCCAGGGCGACGGGGGCGGCGCAGCCGGCGCCGCTGGTCCGGCTAATCTTCTTCGTCGCCCGTGAATATCTCGTGCTCCGGGATCTCCGCCGTATCGTCGACACACTGCACCCGCCATTCGCCAGGCACGGGCGCCTGCCGGGCATCGCGCAGCCAGCGCGCGATGCCGGCCTGGCCTTCGAACGGCGCGGACGGTGTGTCGAGGCTGAAATCGTCGAGCCAGCACAGGGCGCCGGCGCTGTCGGGGCCCGTCATCACGGTGGCGCTGCCGTCGCGGACGAGCGTCCCCCACGCGGGCAGGTCCATCCCCGCATGACCTTCGCGCGACCAGCGGCCCATGGCCGTGTCGATCCAGAGAATGGCATAGGCCGAAGGGTTGTCGCAGGCGAAAGTATCGAGATGCAGGGTGATTCGCACGATGGGCTCCGAATCGATGAAGGAGGGCGGCCGCCGTCACCGGCGGCTGACGTTTTTGCTGGCTCATGACTCAGCGAGTCAACGTATGCGCGTGCCAGGAGGACAGCGAGCCGCCACGCTCGGCGGGCAGCCGCATCGCGGTGTCGCCCCAGTGCGCGCGGCCGCCCAGTCTCAGCTTGTTCGCGAGCAAGTCCTCGACACGCGGCGTGTCCCGATACCGTTCCGCGATCTGGTGTAACGACGGTGCGAGGAACGACATGTCGGCGGTGTGGCAGAACATGCATTGATGCGGGTCGACGAGCGCGGCGGGCGCCGGCACCCGGGCGGACGCCGTCCCAACCGCGAGCCACGCGAGTGCGGGCAGGTCTCCCGGCATGCGTGTCACACGAGCGCTCGCCATCGCGCGGTGTCCGGCAAGTTATCCAGTCTATGCGTGGTCCCAGGTCGGCGATTGACGCAAGTCAAACTCCGGAACACCCTCGCCGGCCGGCTGGATCCGCGGTCAGGGCCGCGTATCGATCCGGGGCTTGTTGACTCATGTCAAGCGCGTTGGCGCTGCCGCGCGTATCAATGGATTCAGCCAGGACGACCGTGGATGAAGGCCTTGGCCTTGCGGGAGGGCGGTGATGAACCAGGATCGGTTGTTCGCGTCGTTGGCGGCCTTGGCGCGCGACCTGTCGATTTCGGATGACGCATTGCGACGGATGCTCGACGACGAAATCGCGACGCTGACGAAAGATGCCCGCGTGCATGATTACCTGCGGATATTCGCGATCCGTCGCCTGAGCCTGCGCATGCGGTCGCCGGACGCTGCAGGCCGGTATCCGGGGCCGAAACCGGGAGGATAGGCGGCGGCCAGCGCTCAGACGCGCGCGAGCCCGGCCAGATCGATGATATGGATCTGCTTGCCGTGCGGCGCGATCAGTCCGTCGCGCTGGAATTTCGACAGCATCCGGCTGACCGTTTCGAGCTTGATGCCGAGGTAGCAGCCGATCTCCTCGCGCGTCATGCGCAGGTTGAAATCCGCCGACGAATAGCCGCGCGCCTTGAAGCGTTCGGACAGGTTCAGCAGGAACTCCGCGACTCGCTGTTCCGCCGACATCGTGCCAAGCAGCATCATCAGGCCCGACTCGCGCACGATCTCGCCGCTCATCATCTTGTGGAGATGGTGCTGCATCGACTTCACCTTGGCGCAAACCTTCTCCAGCTGGCCGAACGGGATGATGCAGACCGTGCTGTCCTCCAGCGCGATCGCATCGCCGTTGTGACGCCCGCTGCACACGCCGTCGAGACCGAGCGTTTCCCCGACGATCTGGAATCCGGTCACTTGCTCCTGGCCGTCGCGATGCATGACGATCGTCTTGAATGAGCCGGTGCGGACCGAATAGAGGCTCTGGAACGTATCGTGCGCGCGGAACAGCGACTCGCCCCGCTTGACCGAGCGGGTCGTGCAGACGACCTCGTCGAGGATGGCCAGGTCTGCATCGTCGAGTTCCGCCGGCATGCACGCCGAACGGACCGAGCAGGTCGAGCAATGCGCGCCGGGGTGCTTCAATCGCTCGTCCCGATCGACGGGATGAAGTGCGAGCGTCATCCCGTACGCGACGGCGGGACGGGCATTTTCGTGGGCTTGGGCGGTCGGCATGATCTGCTCCTCGTCACTCGGTCGGGTGCGGCGCCACTGCATGGATGGTGCGTCATGCAGTGGCGCGGTCGATCTGGCCGAAAAATTCGTTCCTGGTCATTTGCAGGCCGTGCACAGCTCGGAATCTGGCGATCCAGTCTGCGCGACGGCCGCGATCCGGTACGCGGAACAACAGTGCTGCGCCATTGTCGCGCGACGCTGGCGACGGCATGATCGGCGCCCGGACCTCCCTATGAATCAGTATGGTTCGCGCGCGGCCAGACCGAAATCGGCAGGGATGGAAAGTCACGTAGGGTTTGGAGAACGGCTGTAGGAGGATGCTGACAACGGCTGCGGCGGTTGAAAACCCTCGTTGGCGTCGCCCGGGTGCTCCAGCGTGGGTAAGCGCCTGCCGTCGGCTGTCAGATGCCGTCCTGGTCGTCGAACCGCGAGTGCTGCATCGCATGACGCTCGAGCGCCGCATCGTGCGGCATGGCGCCGTCCCGGATCAGAAAGGCTGCCGCTGCCATCGATGCGATGCCGCCGCCGACCAGATAGAACCGGCTGCTGTCCCGATCGATGCCGGCCGCGCGTCGGCGAGCGGCTCGATCCGAATCCTGTGTGCTGCGTTGCATGGAAAAGCCCTTGGGAAGATTGGTTGAAACCTCTGTCGACGTTCGAGGAGGCCGTAGCGCGAAGCTGCAATTCGCAAGCGTGCGAGGCCCTGTAATGCGGGTACGGCGCCGGATGGGCTTGATGTGAGTCAAGGTGCTCGGTTGCCCGAGGGGCGAGATTGAGTATGGGCGTGGCCAGGACGAAGCACGGCCGCACGACTGCGATCCGAGGAGAATCGACGATGGGAAACGACTTTCGACAGGGGGCGCGAGCAGAAGAGTCGCCGCGCGTATTGGGCGGCGACGACGTCGGCCTTCGGCAGTATGTGCGGCGCATCTACAACTATATGGCCGGGGGTCTGGCGCTGACGGGTGCCGTTGCGTACCTCGGCGCGTCAACCGGGTTTTACCGGTCGATCGCCGGAACACCCCTCTTCTGGGTGCTGCTGCTCGCACCGCTGGCGCTGGTCATGCTTCTGAGCTTCCGCATCGAGCACATCAGCTTCGGCGCGGCGCAGATCAGTTTCTGGGCCTACGCCGCGCTGGTCGGGCTCTCCCTTTCCGGCATCTTCCTTGTGTATACGGGCGAGAGCATTGCGCGCGTTTTCTTCATCAGCGCGGCCACGTTCGGTGCAACGAGCCTCTACGGCTACACGACACGGGCCGATCTCTCGCGCTTCGGCTCCTTTCTGTTCATGGGACTGATCGGCATCATCATCGCGGGGGTCGTGAATCTCTTCCTGGTTTCGTCGGCGCTGCAGTTTGTCGTTTCCGTGATCGGCGTGCTCGTGTTCACGGGACTCACCGCGTACGACACGCAACGCATCAAGCGCATCTACATAGCGGACGAAGAATACGAGATCGCCGGCAAGAAGGCGATCCTGGGGGCGCTTGCGCTCTATCTCGACTTTCTCAACCTCTTCCTGATGCTGATGCGGCTCTTTGGTAGCCGCCGCAGCTAGGCGAGCGGTGGCGGCCAGGGGCAGGGGGCCGTACGACAAGCCCCGGCGGGATCACCGCCGGAGCAAACAGGCGCCGGGATGAATCTGGCCCGGCCGCCCGACACCGGTCGCACATTACGTCGGTTTGGTTTGAACGTTGACGCCGCCCAACGCCTCGAGCGCGGCGAGTCGGGCATTCACCAGCTCTGCATGCAGCTTGATCGCCCGGATCAGAAATTGAACATCCTCGCTTTCGCTTTTCGAAGCAAGGTCATCAAATTCGGCCCATAGCTCATTTATCCGTTCGGTGCGCATGGCGACCTCCTTTGGTGTGTATAGATGACGTTGTACGGCAGGCTGGAATACCCTTGACGCCGTATGAACAGCATCGGCACGTGCCTGTCTTGCGTGCTGATCTGGATCAAGGGGGGGCCACTTCGGGGTATCGCTCGATATTCGGCACCGGATTCGAAGGACCCTTGCCTCGCCGTAGGTGCGCGTGTCGCGGCGCTCGGTCCGTGCCGCCGGACTTTGTACGGCAGCGTGCAGACGAGACGCATTCCCGATCCCATGCTTTAAAACAAATCAGTGCCAGTAAATCGCCCGCCATCGCGGGTTGGTTCGCTTGCCGAATGAATGGGTGTTTGCCATGATCAAAATGGTGATTTCCGATGCGCATGCCGTCATGCGGGCAGGTGTGCGTAGCGTCCTCGCGGAGGTTGACGACGTCGAGGTCGCCGGTGAAGCCACAGATGGGGCCGGCACGCTGGAACTCGTGAGCGCTGTGAAGCCGCGCGTGTTGTCACTCGGATTGGCAATGTCCGGTATTCACGGGGTCGAACTCATCAGGAAAATCAAGAAGGAGCATCAGGAGGTTCGGGTGCTCGTTCTGACCGCGCAGTCCGAACAGACCCATGCGGTGCGGGCGTTCAGGGCCGGGGCTTCGGGATATCTTTCGAAGACTTGCTCGCGGTCGGACCTGATCGACGCGGTTCGAAAGCTTGCCGACGGTGGGGTATACGTGAGCACGATGGTGGGCGATCTGCTGGCGCAAGTCACCAACGGCGACAGTGAGGCGCTCGCACATCATCGCCTGACCGCGCGGGAGTTCGAGATCCTGGTCGGCCTGGCATCAGGACAATCGATTTCGCAGATGGCCGGAAGCCTGGACCTCAGCATCAAGACAGTCAGCACATACAAGTCGCGCATTCTGGAAAAACTGGACCTGAATAACGAATCAGACATGGTTCGCTTTGCGCTACGCCACCAGTTGCTGGATCTTGGTGTTGACGGAAGCCGTTAAAAGGACCGGGAATCGTCCGCGTGGAAGCGCATCGCTCGCTAACGTCGAGATGCGTAGCCGCCATGCGATGCACGATCGTTCTTGAGTTCGATAATGGCGATGGGAGTGCGGTGAGGGGGGCGAAGGTCATGCGGTTTCACAGGGCCACGGAGGAAGTGTAGCGGTCGACTCATCCCGGACGCTGCGTCAAGCTTTTCTTCCGCAACAGCTGGCGGCAGTCCGTCGTTGAACTGATGGGGCCGTATCCGGTTGTACCGGTTTCAGGAGTAGTACGTCGACGAGAATTCGACTGCAGTAAACCGCAGCGATAATGACCGGCTGCCGTCCGGATAAATTGTGGCGCAAAATTTGCGCACGGGTCCCCGCCCTGAAAGAAGCCGAGAGCGACTCGGCATCTATCTGTCTGGAATCAAGGTGATGTTCCTGATCGCCCGGAGTGATAGGATGACAAAATATGAATGAAGGGCCATCATGGACGATCTCATATTCAGTACAACAACACATTGCGCACGCATTCGTGTAATGGAATCTGCTCACGGTACGTTCCGGGGATATGTGTATCTGCGCCGCGCCGCTGAAGGGCCGAACGATGATTCCCCATACCAGACTGATACTGACAGAGAGCAGTACGATCTCGCGCTGGAAGACGCCAAGATCCTCGCGCAACGTCTGCTTCGCGAACTCGAGTCCTAAGCGCGACGCCTCGCGTCGCCGGAGCATGTGGTAGACGCTGCATCACGAGTGACGTGTGTCTGGTCAGCAATCCATCATCGAGAATCATTTTCTGGCAGCATTGCCGGAAGTAGTTCCTGTGCAAATTTCGCACGCGTCCTGAAAGACGAGTTCCGCCAAGGCGCGTCGGTGCAGCGACTGTTGTTGCGCTACATCCAGGCGCTCATCACTCAAATGGCGCAGACTTCCGGGAATCCGTCGACAAGAACCGCAACAGGCGGGCTGCCGCTCACGGCGAACCTCGGGGCCGTGACAGACTCTTGTGCTGACGTTTGGACCTCGAGCAGTCTTCGGTTGCCTGGCGCGAACGCGCAGTTTCCGCATAAGGTGTACGCAATGGATCAGCCGGGATCTTACTTTTGGAACCAGCCTTCTGCTGCACTCCAGGCCCGTTTGGCATCATCGGGTGAGGGCTTGAGCCAGTCGGAAGCACGCCAAAGGGCAGTGCGCTTCGGCCCCAATACACTGCGCTCGCGCGGTGAACGGTCCCTGTTGCTACAGTATCTGAATCACTTCAGGAATCCCCTCGTGATGATCCTGCTCGCCGCCAGTGCCGTGTCGGCGCTGACTGGCGAGGTCACCGGATTCGTGGTCATTTGGGTCATCGTTCTTGTCAGCGTGACCCTGGATTTCGTTCAGGAGTATCGGGCCGGGCAGGCTGCGGAACAGCTCAAACAAACGGTTGCCGTTCGCGCAACGGTGATACGCGATGGACATCCACAGGACGTGCCGATCGCCACGCTGGTTCCTGGCGATGTGGTTCTGCTTACCGCTGGCGATCTCATGCCAGCCGATTGCCGCTTGATCGAGGCTAAGGATTTCTTTGTCAACCAGGCGTTGCTGACAGGCGAATCTTACCCAGTTGAGAAACATGCAGCCGACCTCGCTGAGCCGACGGGCGACCTCAGTCAGGCCGAAAACGCCGTCTTCATGGGAACGTCCGCCATAAGCGGGATGGCAAGGGCGATGGTGTGCCAGATTGGTTCGGATACCGCCGTTGGCAGCATCGCCGATTCGCTGGTGGAAAAGGCTCCGCCCACGGCTTTTGAGCTGGGTACGCATAGTTTTGGCATGCTGATCATGCGCCTGACCGTGCTGCTGGTGCTTTTTGTGTTTCTGGTCAATGCGCTCTTCCATCGCCCCTTCCTGGAGTCGTTTCTGTTCGCTATCGCGCTTGCGGTCGGGCTGACGCCGGAACTCCTGCCGATGGTGGTTACAGTAACGCTCTCGCGCGGCGCACTGCGCATGGCCCGGCAGCATGTCATCGTAAAGCAGCTCGCTGCGATTCATAACCTCGGCAGCATGGACGTGCTGTGCACCGACAAGACCGGCACGCTGACCGAGGCGCGCATCCATCTGGAACGGCATCTGGATGTGCAAGGGCGAGACAGCGCGCAGGTGCTGCAGTTCGCTTACCTCAATAGCTATTTTGAAACCGGCCTCAAAAGCCCCCTGGACGCCGCCATCCTTGAGCACACCGAGATCGAGGTCGGTCATTGGCGCAAGATCGACGAAGTGCCGTTCGATTTCGAGCGCAGGCGTGTGTCGGTGTTGCTCGATGATGCACAGCAGCGGTTGCTGGTGGTAAAGGGCGCGCCGGAGGATATTCTCAGACTGTCCACACAATACGCGCGTGGAGAAGCACTGGGGACGCAACCTCTGGATGAAGCCACGCTGGCGACCATCCAGGCATTGCACGACAGTCTTGAGCGAGAAGGCTTCAAAGTGCTGGGCATCGCGTGGCGATCGGTCGCGTCGGACTGCTTGCACGCGGGTCTGAGTGACGAAACCGAGCTGATCTTCGCCGGCTTTGCGGCCTTCCTCGATCCCCCCAAGCCCAGCGCGTCCAAGGCGCTCAAGGAGTTGGCGGAAATCGGCGTGGACGTCAAGATCGTCACCGGTGACAGTGAGCTGGTCACCCGACACGTGTTTACACAACTTGGCGTACCAGTCACGGGGGTACTCACCGGCAACGAAATGCAGCAAATGGACGATACCGCGCTAGCGGTGCAGATCAAGAAGGCCAACCTGCTTTGCCGCGTCACGCCCGCGCAGAAAAACCGCGTCATCCTGAACCTGAAAGCCCAAGGACATACCGTCGGTTATCTTGGCGACGGGATCAATGACGCACCCTCGCTTCATTCCGCGGATATCGGTATTTCGGTCGATAGCGCGGTAGACGTGGCCAAGGCGGCGGCAGCGATGATCTTGCTGCGGCAAGACTTGAACGTATTGCGTGCTGGCGTGCTGGAGGGCCGACGGACCTTCGCCAACATCATGAAGTACATCATGATGGGAACCAGCTCGAATTTCGGCAACATGTTCAGCATGGCGGGCGCAACGATGTTTCTCGCCTTTTTGCCGATGCTGCCGGCGCAGATTCTCCTCAACAATCTGCTTTACGATGTTTCGGAATTGCCTATTCCGATGGATAACGTAGACGACGATTTTCTTGCTCATCCCAAGCATTGGGATACGAAGTTCATTCGAAATTTCATGTGGGTGGTCGGCCCAGTGAGCTCGGTCTTCGATTTCTTGATGTTCTTCATCATGCTGAAGGTGTTCAATGCGGGCGAGGCACTATTTCACACGGGCTGGTTCATTGAATCGATTGCCACTCAGGTACTGGTCATATTTATCATTCGAACGCAGGGCAGTCCGTTCAAGAGTCGGCCAAGCCGTGTGTTGACAATTACCTCGCTCGCGGTCGTGCTGATCGCCGGCGCATTGCCCTTCATGCCGGTTGCAGCGCTTCTCGGCTTCGTCGCACCCCCACCGCAGTTCTTCCTGATTCTACTGGCAATGCTGCTCTGCTATTTGGTCGCGGTGGAATGGATTAAACAATTGTTTTACCGATTTTTTGCGGCGCATTGATCCGGCGCAACACGACTGCGGCCACTGGTTTTCCGATAGCCAGGGCCGTCGACATGCCGTCGCACTTCTATGCTGCTGTCTTGAGCGTCGGCACCGAAGTCGAATCGGTCACGTCGTGCCCGGCAATTGCCAATGCCAGAACCGGGTTCAGGCTGTCCACCATCGAACTCGGAATCAGAATCGACCGAGCGCCGTTCATCGTGACGGGCGACTTGCAAAGGTAAAAAGCCGGCGTTTCGGCCGGCTTCCCATTCCGCCTTGCTGGGGCGGCTCCCCGTTCTGTTTGAGCGCGAGGAGGTTGACTACGGAAACGTTACAGGGTCGATAGAAAACCCATGCCGAGACGTTTCCTTGCGTCGGAAATATATCGTCTGGGCGTGACGGCTTTCCACAAAAGGGGATACCGCTTTTTTCGCTGCGGACTCACGACCGGCATGCCGTCGTCGGTTGCGCGCGCTTCAGCCTGTTCTTGTTGGTTATCCTTGGTATTTTTTTCTCGCTTCGGGTGATCTTTCATCAAACGGCTCCGTCAGGGAATCGCGTTGCGTCATGGTTCAGGCTTGTACTGCTTGAGTCGAATCAAACAGCGCAGACGATATGGGGCGAAACGGGGGCGCAACGGCCTACGTCCATCACGACGTCCCCCTCGTCATGAAGTCCACTGTCCATCGCCAATCTGCGCGTGAACTACCACCATGCGTCTGCACGCTTCGGCAGTCGGTACGCTGCCGTACATGGACGACGGCGTATACAGGCCAGGCGTGCGGGATCGCGTCCCTCGCACCTCAAGCGCGATCAAACACGCCGCGCAGACTGTTCTTCAGCGTACAGATTCGTCGAGCCCCGCCATGCATGATGACTTTCGGTGCATTTTCCGTCAGGAGCGCGTCATGAAATATCCGGTCTATATCACGCGGCGCGGGAATCCTCGCTATCACGGCGCGCTTCCGGATTTTCCGGAAATCGATGTGGAGGGTGACTCGTATGACGAGTTGCTGGTGGCTGCGGCGCGACAGGTCAGGGCCTACTATGACCGTTCCGAGCGTCTTGTACCGCCGCCGACCACGGATATGTCGATATTGCAGGCGTCGGATTTAGACGTGGGTGATGGAATCTGGCGGTTCTTCGATATCGACCTGACCGGCATGACCTCGAGTTCCGTGAGGATCGAGCTGTGCCTACCGAAATGCATTGTGCGCGACATCGACCTGAAGGCGAGCGCGCTGCACACGACTCGCGATGCATTCGTGTCGATGGCGTGTGCGAATGCCACCGACCGATCTGCACCGCACGTCGCGGTGCGTTTCGAACCCGACGTGAAATCGCTGTCGGAAGCGGTTTGACGGTGCGACGCTTCGGGCGTGAAGCCTGGGCGGATGGAGTGGTCATTCGGGAGAAGGGGCCTTGAAGATTCCCGTTGCGTGTGTTTCGCGACGCCGGACATCGCCATGGAGCAATGCACGGCCGATTCGCGAGGAGTTCCTCGGCGATGAACGGCTGGCGCAGCATGCGGGAATTCTGGCGCGTGCGCAGAAGGTCGTTCCCGGGGCGGCCTCTGGCCCGTCTCTGGCGACGCGGCTGAAGGACAACGCGGATCATCTGCTGAAGGCGTACCGGAACACCGTGGCCGCAGACGCGCGCGGCGAAGAAATCACGCCGGCAGCGGAGTGGCTGCTCGACAACTACTATCTCGTCGCGGAGCAGGTGCGGCAGATCCGCGACGATCTTTCCCCGCGCTATTACCGGCAACTGCCCAAGCTCGGCAACGGGCCGTTTGCCGGTTATCCGCGCGTGTTCGAGATCAACTGGTCATTCGTCGCCCACACGGACAGCCGTTTCGATCCCGATATGCTATGCCGGTTCATGCTTGCCTATCAGGCGGTGGAACCATTGACGATCGGCGAACTGTGGGCGGTGGCGATCACGTTGCGGATCGTGCTGATCGAAAACCTGCGGCGACTCGCAGATCAGATCATCGACGACCGGCGCGCGCGGCTCGACGCCGACGCACTTGCGGATCGCCTGCTGGGCGAACGCGGGCATGCGCGGGTGGAGGCCGAGCCGCTCGTCACCCGTTACGAACAGGCCGTATTGCACGATGCGTTCGCGGTGCAGCTGATTCAGCGGCTGCACGATCCCGATCCGGCCGTCGCGCCGGCACTGGCGTGGCTGCATCGGCACCTGGCGGCACGCGGCGCGACGCCGGATCAGATCGTCGCCTCCGTCAACCATCAGCAGGGCGCAGCCAGTCTGACCGTGCGCAACGTGATCACCAGCATGCGGCTGATTTCGGAAGTGGACTGGACCGTTTTGTTCGAGCGCATCAGTCTGGTCGATCAAGTGCTGCGTAATCACCCGGGCTTCGCGGAGATGGATTTCCCCACGCGTAACCTGTATCGAGACGAGGTTGAAGTGCTTGCCCGTGGCGCGCCCGTCAGCGAACTCGAGATTGCCCGCCGCGTCGTCGCCGATGCGGCGGCGCAGGGGACGCGCGGCACGCTGGCCGCCGGTGCCGTGCCGGGTCGCGAGACGGATCCGGGTTACTACCTGCTGGCGGACGGCCGCGCCGCATTCGAGGCGGAGATCGGCTATCGGCCGCCCGTTGCGTTATGGTTGCGACGCCTGACGCGCCGCGCCGGTCTCGCCGGCTATCTCGGTCGTATCGGGCTAATTGCGGCCCTGCTGCTGGCGGCCATGCTGGCGTGGCTGACTCGCATCGAGCCGCCCGGTCACTGGCTGATCTGGCTCGGCGTCGCCGGCCTGCTACCCGCGCTGGATGCCGCGGTCGCGCTCGTCAATCGCAGCGTGATGCGCGATGTCGGCGCGAAGATCCTGCCCGGCCTCGCGTTGCTTGACGGCATTCCGCCGGACCTGCGCACCCTGGTCGCGGTGCCGGTGCTGCTGACGACGAAAGCGGCGCTCGCCGAGCAGATCGAGCAACTGGAAATTCATCACCTGGCGAGCCCCGATGGCACGCTTTACTTCGCACTGCTCTCCGACTGGGTGGATGCGCCCACCCCGCACACCGACAGCGATGACGGGCTGCTGGCATTCGCGGTGGCGGGTATCGACCGGTTGAATGGCCTTTATCCGGCGGCGCCGGGGGAGAGCGAACGCTTTCTGCTGCTGCACCGCAAGCGCGTGTGGAACGACGGCGAACGCTGCTGGATGGGCTGGGAGCGCAAGCGCGGAAAGCTGCACGAGCTGAACCGGTTGCTGCGCGGGGCGTCGGACACGACGTTCGTCGCGCCGGGAGGCCAACCGCCGCGCGTGCCGCCTGACGTGCGCTACGTGATCACGCTCGATGCCGATACGCGGCTGCTGCGCGATACCGTGCGGCGCCTGGTCGGCAAGATGGCGCACCCGCTCAACCGGCCGGTATTCGACCCGGCGAGCCGGTGCATCGTCGAAGGCTACGGTGTGCTTCAGCCGCGCGTTGCGTCGTCCCTCGCGAACGGCGACGAGGGGTCGCTTTTTCAGCGCGTGTCGTCGAGCGCGCACGGCATCGATCCTTACGTGTCGGCCGTGTCGGACATTTATCAGGACCTGTTCGACGAAGGCTCCTATGCGGGTAAGGGCATCTACGACGTCGATGCGTTCGAGGCGGTGCTCGCCGGCCGTGTGCCGGAGAACACGGTGCTCAGTCACGATCTGTTCGAAGGCATTTTCGCGCGGGCCGGGCTGGCGTCGGATGTCGAGGTCGTCGAAGCGTCGCCGTCGCGCTACGACGTCGCGGCGGGACGCCTGCACCGATGGGCGCGCGGCGATTGGCAACTCCTGCCATGGTTGATCTTCGGCCACGAGCCGCTGACGGCGGTCGGCCGCTGGAAGATGCTGGACAACCTGCGCCGCACGCTCACGGCGCCTGCCATGCTGATCGCGCTACTGGCCGGATGGATGCAGCCGCTCCCCGTATCGCTCGGCTGGAGTGCCTTCGTGCTGGTGACGATCGCGCTGCCGTTCCTGTTGCCCGTAATGAGCGGACTGGTGCCGCGCTGGCGCCGCACGCACGTGAAGATGACCACGCGCAGCGTGCTCCATGCGTGGTCGACGGAGCTGCAGTTCGCGCTGACGCGGTTCGGCCTGTCGATCGTCATGCTGCCGCAGCAGGCGTGGTCGATGGGCGACGCGATCGCGCGCACGCTGTTTCGCTTGGGGATCAGCCATCGCCACCTGCTCGAGTGGACCACGGCGGCCGAAGCCGGCGCGCGCGACCGCCGGACCCTGGCGTCCACCTATCTGCAGATGCGCGGCGGCTTGATGCTCGCGCTGCTTGGCGCGGCAGCCAGTCTGATGGTGGGCTGGCGCGTCGATCATCATGCGGGCTGGCTGACCGCCCCGTTCGCGCTAGTCTGGCTTGCAGCGCCCGCGATCGCCTACTGGTTGAGCCGCGCACCGCGGCCGGCGGGCGAGTTGGCGGTGACGCCGCACGATGCGCATCAACTGCGGTGCGACGCGCGCCGGACCTGGCGTTATTTCGAAACATTCGTGACGGCCGACGATCAGATGCTGCCGCTGGACAATTTCCAGGAGAACCCGAAGCCCGTTTGTGCGCACCGGACTTCGCCCACCAATATCGGGCTGTACCTGTTGTCCGTCGTCAGTGCCCGCGAGTTCGGCTGGCTTGGCACGCTGGATGCGGTGTCGCGTCTGGAGGCGACGCTCGCGACGATGCGGCTGATGTCGCGCTATCGTGGCCATTTCTACAACTGGTACGACACGCGCGACCTGCGGCCTCTCGAGCCGCGGTATGTGTCGACGGTCGACAGCGGCAATCTCGCCGGGCACCTGATCGCGCTCGGCAACGGTTGCCGGGCGTGGGCGAATCAGCCCGCTGGCGTGGGACGGCAGGCCGCGCATGAAGGGATCGGCGATACGCTGGCGCTGTTGCGCAAGGCCGTGTGCCGGGATGGCGACGCCCGGACGACCTTGCACGGCGAATTCGAGCGGGCCGCGACCGAACTGGAGGACATGCTCGCCGCGACGGAATGGAACGCGATCACGATCCTCGCTGCGACAGTCGCCGATGTCGCGCGCGCGCTGATGGACGAGATCGGCCGGGTGCGAGGCGGCGACGTCGACGACGTGTTGTTCTGGGCGCAGGCGCTGGAGCACGTGGTGCAAGGGCATTGCCGTGATGCGACGCGCACGCCGGACGAGGCGGACGTGCTGAACAAGCGTCTTCAGGTGCTGGCCGATACTGCGTTGCAGATGGCCTATGCAATGGAGTTCGGCTTTTTGCTCGACCCGGTGCGCAACCTGCTGTCGATCGGCTACGCGGTGGCCGATGGACGGCTCGATCCGGGCAACTACGATCTGCTGGCGTCGGAGGCTCGCCTGGCGAGTTTCGTCGCGATCGCGAAGGGCGATGTTCCGGCGCGCCACTGGTTCCGGCTGGGCCGCCTGGCGACGCCGATCGGGCACGGCGCGGCGTTGATCTCATGGTCGGGATCGATGTTCGAATACCTGATGCCGTCGCTCGTGATGCGCGCGCCGGACAGCAGCCTGCTTGCACGCACCAATCACCTGGTGGTGCGACAGCAGATCGCCTATGGTGACGGGCTGCGCCTGCCGTGGGGCATGTCCGAGTCGGCATACAACACGCGCGACATCGAGCTGACCTATCAGTATTCGAGCTTCGGCGTGCCGGAGCTGGGGCTCAAGCGCGATCTCGACCAGAATCTGGTGGTCGCGCCCTATGCGACCGCGCTTGCGGCGATGGTCGCGCCGCATGCCGCCGCGTGCAACTTCGAACGGCTGCGTACGGCCGGCGCGTGCGGGCGCTTCGGCTTCTACGAAGCGCTCGACTATACGCCCGCGCGCGTTCCGGAAGGCATGCCGGTTGCCATCGTGCAGGCGTTCATGGCGCATCACCAGGGCATGTCGATCGTGTCGATCGCCAATGCATTGCTGGGCGGGCGCATTCGCACCTTCTTCCATGCGGAACCGGCCGTTCGAGCCACCGAGCTGCTGTTGCAGGAGCGGGTGCCGGGCCGGGTCGCGGCAGGGAGGCCGCGGGTCGACACGCGCCCCGCCGGCAGGATGCATGGGATCGATGCCGGCGTCGCGCGGCGCCTGCTGTCCGCGAACGATCCCACCCCCGTCACGCATCTGCTGTCCAACGGCCGTTACGCCGTGATGCTCACGGCCGCGGGGTCCGGCTACAGCCGTCGCGACGATCTGGCCGTTACGCGCTGGCGGGAGGACGCGACGCGCGACGATTGGGGCAGCTATCTGTATCTGCGAGACGCCGAGAACGGCGACGTCTGGTCGGCCACGTGGCAGCCCACTGGCGTGGTACCGGACAGCTACGACGTGACGTTCACCGAGGATCGCGCCGAGTTCGTGCGTCGCGACGGCACCTTGACGACGTCGCTCGAGGTGGTGGTATCAGCCGAGGACGATGCAGAGGTGCGCCGGGTGTCGGTGGCCAACACGGGCACCCGGCCGCGCGTGATCGAATTCACGTCGTACGCGGAAATCGTGCTCGCGCCAGCCGCCGCCGATCACGCGCATCCCGCATTCTCGAAGCTGTTCATCGAGACCGAGTACATGCCGGCGTCCGGCGCCATTCTGGCGACGCGCCGCAAGCGCGCGCCGAACGAGGCGGAGGTGTGGGCCGCTCATCTGGCGGTGACTTCCGGCGAAACCGTCGGCGCGGAAGAATTCGACACCGACCGATTGCGTGTCATCGGACGCGGACGCAGCGTTCGCTTGCCGCTTGCGCTGACCGAACGGCGTGCGCTGAGTGCTTCCGAAGGCGCGGTGCTGGACGCGGCGTTCACGTTGCGGCGGCAGTTGCGGATCGAGCCAGGCGCGAAGGCGAGCATCGTCTACTGGACCATCGTCGCGGATTCGCGCGCGCAGTTGCTCGATCTGGTCGACAAGCATCGCGACGGTGAATCGTTCGCGCGTGCGGCGATGCTCGCGTGGACCCAGGCGCAGGTGCAACTGCGGCACAGCGCGGTGAGCCTCGACGAGGCCGCGTTGTTCCAGCAGCTGGCCGGATACATGCTCTACAGCGATGCGTCGATGCGGCCGGGCTCCGCCGCGCTGCTGCGCCATGCCGCGGCGATATCGGCGGCGGGTGGCGTGGGCGCGTCGCCGTTATGGACGCATGGCGTATCGGGGGATCTGCCGATACTGCTTGTCCGGATCGACGACATCGAGCACATCGCCATGGTGCGGCAGTTGATTCGCGCGCACGAGTACTGGCGGATGAAGCGGCTCGAGGTCGATCTGGTCATTATCAACGAGCGCGCGGCGTCGTATGTGCAGGATTTGCAGGCGGCGCTCGAAGGGCTGGTGCGGCCCCGGCAGCCGCCGGGCGAAGCCGGACGCGGCAATATTTTCGTCCTGCGCGAGGACCTGATGGCGGTGGCGGCGCGCGCACTGTTTCCGGCCGTTGCGCGGGCCGTGCTCGCCGCGCGCAACGGCCGGCTGGTGGACCAGTTGCGGCGCCTCGCGGCTTCGCCGCTGCCCGCACGCCCGGATGCCGCGAGCCCGCCGTTGCCGCCGCCCGCGATTTCTCCACCGAAGGGCGCACAGGCCGGCGCCGGTCTCGAATACTTCAACGGCATCGGCGGTTTCGCGCGCGGCGGCCGCGAATACGTCGTGATCCTGCAGCCCGGTCAATGCACGCCGATGCCGTGGGTCAACGTCGTCGCGAATCCATCGTGCGGCTTCCTGACATCGGCGGAGGGGGGCGGCTATACCTGGGTGACGAACAGCCGCGAGCATCCGCTGACGCCGTGGTCGAACGACCCGGTCACCGATCCGCCGAGCGAAGTGTTCTACATCCGCGACGACGAGACTGGCGTGCGCTGGGGGCCGCAGGCGGGTTCCATCGGCGACGACGCGCCGAGCGCGAGCGCTTTCGTGGCGAGTCATGGCCAGGGCTACAGCCGGTTTGCGCATTCCGCCGCCGATGTCGCCGTCGAGTTGCTGCAGTTCGTGCCGCTGGACGATCCTGTCAAGATTTCCCGCCTGAGCCTGCGCAACCTGTCGGACCGGCCCCGCCGGCTGTCCGTCGCAATCTATGCGGAGTGGGCGATGGGTGCGTCGCGCAGCGCCTCGGCGCCGCACACCGCGAGCGAGATCGATCCGCCCACCGGCGCGCTGTTTGCCCGCAACGACTGGAGCCAGGTGTATCGCGGCAGAGTGGCGTTCGCCGATCTATGCGGCCTGCAAACCTCGTGGAGCGCCGACCGGCGCGAGTTCATCGGCCGTAATGGCGTCCTGAGCGATCCCGCCGGTTTTCCGGGCAGGGCAGGCGCGTCGCCGTTGTCGGGCCGCGTCGGCGCCGGGCTCGACCCGTGTGCCGCGTTGCAGACCACGGTCGATCTCGACCCCGGCGGCAGCGTCGAAATCGTCTTGCTGCTCGGCGAAGGCGCCGACGCGGCAACGGCGCGTCAGTTGATCGCGCATTACCGTCAGGCGAATTTCGACGCGATATTCGCCGCCGTGACGGCGTTCTGGGACGAGACGCTCGGCGCCGTTCAGGTCGAAACGCCTGATCGTGCGATGGATCTGATGCTGAATCGCTGGCTGCTGTACCAGACGCTGTCGTGCCGGATCTGGGCGCGTGCGGGCTTCTATCAGGCGAGCGGCGCGTACGGTTTTCGCGATCAGCTGCAGGATGGCATGGCGCTCGCGGTCGCCCGCCCGGCCCTGACGCGCGAGCATCTGCTGCGGGCGGCGGCGCGCCAGTTTCCCGAGGGCGACATGCAGCACTGGTGGCTGCCCGAAAGCGGCAGCGGCGTCCGCACGCGGATCTCCGACGACCGGGTCTGGCTCGCCCATGCGGTTGCGTCCTACGTCGACGTCACCGGCGACCGGGCGATTCTCGATGCGTCGATTCCGTTCATCGACGGACGACCGCTGGCCGCCGACGAGCACGACGCGTTCTTCATCCCGCGCATCTCGGAGACGAGCGCGTCGCTGTTCGAGCATTGCGCGCGCGGGTTGGAGTCCAGTCTGGCGCATTTCGGCGAGCATGGTCTGCCTCTGATCGGCACGGGCGACTGGAACGACGGCATGAATCGGGTCGGCGAGGCCGGGCGGGGCGAAAGCGTCTGGCTCGGGTGGTTCCTGCATGCGACGCTCACGGCGTTCGCCCCGCTCGCCACGGCGCGCGGCTCGGGCGAACTGGCTGCGCGCTGGCTGACGCGCGCCGACGCGTTGCGCGACGCACTCGCCGATGCGGGGTGGGATGGCGCGTGGTATCGGCGCGGCTACTTCGACGACGGCACGCCGCTCGGCTCGGCCGGCAACGCCGAATGTTCGATCGACTCGATCGCGCAGTCGTGGAGCGTGCTGTCGGGCGCGGCGGACCCGGCGCGCGCCGCGCAGGCGATGGGCGCGCTGGACGCGCGACTGATCCGCCGCGACGATGGCCTGGCGTTGCTGTTCGCGCCGCCGTTCGATCGTTCGCCGGTCGATCCCGGCTATCTCAAGGGCTATCCGCCGGGCATCCGGGAAAACGGCGGCCAGTACACGCATGCGGCCACGTGGTCGGTGCTCGCGTTCGCGCAAATGGGCGACGGCGATCGTGCCGCGAATCTGTTCGCACTGCTCAATCCGATCAATCGCAGTCGCACGCGCAGCGGCGCGAATCGCTATCGGGTGGAGCCATACGTGGTTGCGGCCGACGTCTATTCGGTCGCGCCGCATGTCGGCCGGGGCGGGTGGACCTGGTATACCGGCTCGGCGGGCTGGCTGTATCGCGCGGGCGTCGAAGGCCTGCTCGGCCTGCGCAAGCATGGCGACATGCTGTCCGTTCAACCGTGCATCCCGCGGTCCTGGCCGGGCTTCAGGGCCACGCTGCGTCACGGGGCGGCGCACTACGACGTCGTGGTCGAGAATCCCGACGCCGTCAGCAGCGGCGTGTCCAGCCTCGTCGCGGATGGTGTGCGGCTCGCCGCCGGCGAAGTGGCGGTACGACTCGTGGACGACGGCCGGCGCCACCGCGTGGTCGTGACGCTGGGGGCGGCGCAAGCGGTGCTTCTGTGAGGCGACAGGTCGGCATCCGGGCCGGTACGTTAGCGGACGGACTGCGCGCGATGTACCGCCCATCATGAACCGACGTCCCGAATTTCATCGGGATGTCAGCGCATGGGTTTGCGTGCGTCGTGCCGGATCGGACGGCGCGGCGGCAACCCGAGGGGATGATCATGAGAAAGCTACATTCCGTGGCAGTCGAGATGGCGATAGTCACGTTGACGATTGTCGTGCTGGCGGGTTGCGGCGGTATGTCTCGCCGCGGAACGGATACCGTGATCGGGGCGGGTGTCGGTGGCGTCGCCGGCGCGGTCCTGACGGGCGGCAGTGCGTTGGGCACGGTGGGCGGCGCGGCCGTCGGCGGCGTTGTCGGCAACCAGGTCGGGAAATAGGCCGGCCGAACGGTAGGGAATCGGCACGCGCACTCGCCGTCACGGCGAAGCGCGCGCGGATACGTGCGCGACCCGGAGTGCGACCGATATGTCGGCATTTCTCCTGAACGGCGGGCTGAGGCTGTCCTGGTGGCAGCTTGCGTGGGTCGTGTTCGCGCTCACGCACGTCACCATCATCAGCGTGACCGTGTACCTGCACCGCTGTCAGGCGCATCGGGCGCTGGATCTGCGCCCGTGCGTCAGCCACTTCTTCCGGTTCTGGCTGTGGTTGACGACCGGCATGCTGACCATGCAGTGGGTCGCGGTGCATCGCAAGCATCACGCGAGGAGCGAGACCCCGGAGGATCCGCATAGCCCGCGAACCCGTGGCCTCGCGACCGTGCTGCTTCGCGGCGCGGAACTGTACCGGGAGGAAGTGCGGAACGAGGAAACGCTGCGCCGGTATGGATCGGGCACGCCGGACGACTGGCTCGAACGCCACGTCTATGCCCGCTATCCGAATCTCGGCGTCGGGCTGCTCGCCGTGATCGACGTCGGGCTGTTCGGGCTCCCCGGCGTGGCGGCATGGGCGATCCAGATGATGTGGATTCCGTTCTGGGCCGGCGGCGTGATCAACGGTTGCGGCCACTTCAGCGGTTACCGGAATTTTGCGACGCCCGATGCGAGCACCAACCTCTTCCCGCTAGGCATCCTGATCGGCGGGGAAGAACTGCATAACAATCACCATGCATACGTGACGTCCGCCAGGCTGTCGAACCGATGGTTCGAGTTCGACATCGGCTGGCTGTACATCCGCCTGCTGGCGGCGTTCAGACTGGCGACCGTTCGGCGAGTCGCAACGAAGCCGCGCCTGCTCCCGAACAAGGCAGTGGTCGACGACGCAACGCTGCAAGCGGTCATCCGCAACCGGCATGCGGTGATGGCCGCCTATGCGCGCATGCTCGAACCCGCCTGCCGGCGGGAGCTGCGCCGCATCAAGGACATGAGCCGCGACGACAAGCGCGCGTTCGCGCTCGCCATGAAACGCTGGCTGCGCCAGGCCTGGGGCCATCGGGGCAAGCCCGATCTGCGGGCGCTGACGAGCCCCAATGCCAACCGGCGAATGCGTGTGTACGTCGATATGTACGAGGCGTTGCTCGAGCTATGGACGTGGTCACACGCGTCGCACGAGCAATTGCTGGTTCAGTTGCAGGATTGGTGCCGTTGCGCGGAGCGGAGCGGCATCAAGGCGATCGCCGATTTCTCGATGCGCCTGCGCCGGTATGCGTGATTATCCCGGGCCGCCCGCGACCTGCGATACAGGACACCGGCGTGCCATGGCGCGTGCACGTGCCGCTCATTTCGCCCGATTGTCGGGGCGCAAATAGCGCCACTTGCTCGCATTCGAATTGATGCCGGCATCCTGACGGATGCGCCTTTCGGACCGCTCGATGTCGGCGCGGGCGAGATCCTCCCGCTGCTTCTGCCGGGTCGCCTGATCGCGTTGATCAAGTGGTGTGCCTGAATGTTGTTTCATAGATCCTCCTGACTGGAGCGTGCCGTGTATCGATATCGACCACTGCCGCGAATGCGTGCAGACACAGAATGGGCGAGAAAAAGGGGGGAGTCGGTACGATGCCGTGCAGTGGCGGTTAGCGTCGCTTCAAATCTTCATGCAGATGCTTTTCGGCGATGTCCGCCGTGACCCGCGTGCGCCCGGTACTTTGCCGGACAGACTCCACGCCCGCGCTCGTCCATTTTGAGATCGAAAGAGTCGATGCACGTGACGAACCGGCGCCGGGGCATCGCACTGGATCGCTCGACGCCGGCATGCAGCGCCCCGCGGCGTCCGCCCGGATCTCACGCATAGCGGCGCATGAGCGGTGTCGCTGAAATGCCGTGCAGCACGATCGACACGGCGATCAGGGCCAGTACCAGCGGAACCAGCGGCAACACTTCCGCGCGCGGCCCTTGCTCGAGGGACAGCATCAGGTAATACAGGGAACCCACGCCACGGATGCCGAACCAGCCAATCAGCCGGCGCTGGTGGCGCGACGCCCGGGAACCGATCAGCGCAAGCCAGGTGGCGGCCGGCCGGATGACGAACAGCAGCGACGCAACCACGGCCGCGCCCGTCCAGGTGAGCATATCGGTCCAATAGCGGGAGACGAGCGCGCCGATCAGCAGGATCAGCACGGCTTCGGCGATGTGTTCCAGCTCGATCGTGAATCCCATGACCGATTCAGCGACGAAGGCATGAGCTTTGTCGGGGTCGGTGGAGGTGGCTTCGACATCCTCGCTGTCCACGACGCCGACCGTCTCTTTCGACGTCTTCCGGCCGCTCGTGCGATGCTCGACGCGCCGCATCGCGACGCCCGCGGCGAACACGGCCAGGAACCCGTAGCCATGAATGGCGAGCGCCACGCCATATGACAGCATGATCAGGCCCAGCGCGAAGAACCCTTCGAGGCCGAGGGCCTGGCCGTGCCGGCTGCGCAGGAATGCGACGAGCCGGGCGGTGGCGAAGCCCAGCAGCCAGCCGGCGCCCACGCCGGAGGTGACACCCCATGCAATGCCGCCGACCATGCTCAAGTGAAGCTCCGACATCGTGCCAGACCCGCACACAAGCAGGCCGATCACCGCGCAAGGGTAGGCGGTGCCGTCGTTGATTCCGCCTTCGCCGGATAAGGAAAAACGCACCAGTTCGACGTCACCCGCGTCGCGCACACCGACGTCATGAGCGAGCACGGGATCCGTCGGCGCGATCATCGCGCCCAGCAGTACCGCGACGCCGAGACTCAAATGCAGCGCCAGCACGCCGAGCGCGGCGATCGCCGTGACGGTGAAGATCATCGCGACTACGCCAAGCCGCAGCGGCAGCATCCAGCGGCGATCGGCGGGCGGAACGCGCAGCCTCAGGCCGATCGCGAACAGCGAGATCAGCAAGCCGATTTCGGCAGCGATGCGCAAATGCGTGACGTCGTCCGGCAATGTCAGCGACAGGAAGCCGGTGCCGGCCGGTCCGATCAGAAAGCCGATCCCGAGATACACCATGGCCGCGCTCAGCGGCAGGCGCTTGAGCGATGATCCGATGAGTCCCATGAAAATCAGCAGGGCCCCGAAGATGAGGCATCCAATCGTTTCGGTCACTTTGAATGTCCTGCGTGGATAGCGTCGCGCTCGCCGCGCGTCACGCTCGGTGCGCCTTCGCCATGGGCCCTCTGGCGATTACGGCTGGAATCGATTCTGGAACACGGCGTCGCGCCGTCCTCGCCGACTGCGAGGCTGGCGAGTGGACCGATCGTCCTTTCGACACCCGGCGCGTGAGGCCGCGCTCCGGATGGCCGCTCGCCGCTTTCTGCACGGCATCGATCGACAGGAAGCGCAGCGTATTCATGCAGAGCGCATCGAGTAGCGAATCTTCGGTTGACGGGAAACGGGTTGAGGTCATACGGGTGCTCCCTGGCGTCCGGTTACGCTATATCCTGCACGGGGTCGGGTTGCGTTGGCTGCCCCTCGCGCGGGTCTGCGTTATCGGTCTGCGTTCCAGTAACCATGCTTGCCGTAGAACTCATGCAACTCGATTTCGTAGCTTCGATGAAGGAGCTGCGAATTGTCGTAGAGAGGGCTCCGGCGGATTGCATCGCGCGTGAGCGTGGTCGATACCGTTTTCGTTGACCAGTCCACGTGGTCGAGCCAGTGGGTCGCGATCAGCACTTCCTTGCCGGTCGACCACCAGCTCGACGTGTCGATCGCCAGGTAGCGGATCACCCACGCTTCGTCGTCGTAAATGAAGTCCGACACGTGGCCGATATGTCCGTCCGTGGCTTCGATCCGATATCTGTCGACCTCGCCGGTGCTATGCAAATGCGTATCCGCCGGTGCGCTGGACGGCGCGGTGCCCGAGAAAAGCGGATCGCCCGCTTCAGGGTCCTGCGACGGCCCGGCGGGATCGAAAGCCGGGTACGCGCCCATTCCCCAAAGGTTCGGCCCGCCCCAGTAAGTCGGGTAGTTGTAGTAACGCAGGATCTCGATTTCGTGCTGGCGGGATACCGGCTTGTGCGTGTCCAGATTCGGGCTGTCTCTCACTTGCTGTTGCGTCAGGTTGACATATAGCGTGCGGAACTCGGCATGCGTGACGGAATACGGCGAGATCAGCACCTGCCTGTCGTGCAGCCAGTCGCCCGTCTCGACGACGAGGTAACGGATGCACCAGTTGTCATCGTCGAAGTAGGCTTGGTGGATGTGCCCGATATCGCCGTCCTTCGCTCGAACCGTGTCTCCGTGCAGCTTTCGGATGCTTCGCAACATGATGTCCTCGCCAGAGCAATGCCCGGCGCTTTGCTGATCCGGCCGACATGCCTGCCGTGCGGTGGCGTCCAGCCGTTCGTCCGCTGATGCGGAGCGTTTCTTGCCGAGCGCGTCCCCTCGGATGGCCGGCATATTTGAAACGCTACACGCGACGAATGGCCGATGCGGTACGAGACCGTACAAAGCGCGAACGGAGGCACTAGGTCGGCCCTCCTGCAGGCATGTCGCGACATCCAACCTGACGCTATCATGAGGATGGCGAATAAGTTAGGGTTGACACGTTGATGAGCTACCGGGCCTCATTGGGGCAGCGGCGAATTCGGTCAGGTGGCATAGCTCTACGTGCGGGCTCAGTCTGTCCGATGCCGACGGTTTGTCGGTGCGCGTGAGGAGCGGATCCGGAGCGGCTCCGGAGCGTGCGCGGACCGGCTGCGTGGCTGTCAGTGCGGTCCGGCTGAGTCGAGGTCCCGGTCGATGCGACGGCGATGCGAAGCCGCGAGCGTGTTCGTCCCGCGGTGTCCGGTGTGTTGCGGCGAAACACGCGCGTGCCCGGCGGAATATTCAGATCGGGCCTATGCTGGCGTTGTGACCGGCGGCATTCCACGCTGGCGTGTCGCCAGCACGCAGCCCGTCGAATCCGGGCCAGCCTCATCCGGCACTCAGCTCCACGGAGGTGGATATGCGCAGCAGGTATCGAGAGCAGCATACGAACGGCGGCAAGAGCGAACGCAATGTCGACGAGGCGGTCGAGGGGACGTTCCCCGCGAGTGATCCGCCGTCGATCGGCGGTGTCACCCGGATGATTTCCCGCCCGGCCCATCGAAAGCATCACCGGAAGTCGCACCACATCAAGCACCGTTAGCGCAGGTTGCGCGGCGCTGATCGGCGCGTTGCGTGACCGGAATACTGGGAAGCCTGAAGGTAGGTAATCCGTTTCGTCGAGAGCGCGAAGGTGTCGATCCTCCTGTTTCGCGCCTTCGGGAGCGTCACGGAAATCTGCGGTGCGATAGCGGCTAGAGTCGCTTCAGATCGGGAAGCAGGCGATCGAATTCGCGTTTGACCACCCCATAGCATTCGCACACGCGCTTTTCGAGTCCGGGGCGGTCCAGCACTTCGATATGGCCGTAGTTGTAGCGGATGAGGCCTGCGTCTTGCAGCTTCAATGCCGCTTCCGTTACTCCCGACCTGCGCACGCCCAGCATGTTGGCGATCAGCTCCTGCGTCATGCGCAGCTCGTTCGAAGGCAGGCGGTCGAGGCTGAGCAGCAGCCAGCGGCACAGTTGCTGATCGATCGAGTGATGCCGGTTGCACACCGCGGTCTGGGCCATCTGCGTGATGAGCGCCTGGGTATAGCGCAACAACAGGCGTTGCATCGAATTGCCGCGCCGGAATTCTTCTTTCAGGATGCGCGCGTCGAGCCGGTAGGCTTGCCCCGCGCTTTGTACCACGGCGCGGCTCGGCGTCGTTTCGCCGCCCATGAACAGCGCCACGCCGATCATGCCCTCATGGCCGACGATCGCGATTTCAGCGGAAGAGCCGTCCTCCATCACATACAGCAGGGAAACGATCGACGTGGTCGGAAAATAGACGTGATGAAGCTGGCCACCCGACTCGTACAGCACGTTTCCCAACGGCATGTCGACAAGGGTCAGGTGAGGGGCGAGGTGATCTCGTTCATCTTCTGGCAGCGCGGCAAGCAGGTGATTTTCGGTAATGGGCGGGTTGTCCAGCATGCGTGGCTCCTGCGCTCGCGCGCGGCTGACGATGGAGAATCCGGCCGATATGGGCGCAGCGGGAATTGGCGGGACGGGGCAACCATCATACTTTACCGATCCGACGACCGGACAGGATGGTGGGGGCAATGCGTCCTTTTTTTTCGATGAGTTCGGAATGATCGTTCGAATGCGTATCTACCTTCAAGAATTATAGTGTCGGCACATGTCTCATCAAGGTTGCGCGCTCTCGATACGGCACCGATATTTCACTGCGCGGTTGACGGAAAATCCTGGTCTCGCACGCGTGCGCAGCGTCGACCGCGGAAGATGCGCGTCGATGACTCGGGTGCGTCGGTGTTCAGCGTTCAGGTGGGGGTACGTCGAGGCGGTGGATCCAATCGAAGCGCGCGAAGGCGGAGGGAACGCGAGGCACTGGCGATATCATGCCGGTTACGAATGCGATTGAAAGTCTGATCACGCAACTGCGCAAGATCATCAAGACGCGTGGTCACTTCCCGAATGATGATGCGACTGCGAGCGACATCCGACTGACGGAGTGCCCGCAAGCTGGGCGCTTCATTTCCGGCGCCGCAGCCGACTTAGAAGCTCGAGCGCTACCATGTCAGCATCGTTGTTCATCATCTCCGCTCGCAGCAGCAAACCGCCGACACGAACGGCCGCATCCCAGCTCGCCTCAGACATCGTCTGGTGATTGGTGGCCAGTTGCTCGGCGAGAGCAAGTAGCGCCGTCATCGTTCCCGGCTCGCCGGACGTTCGGCACTCTTCATGCCCTGCAACTAGCTGGAACAGAGCTAGAATCGATTCGGCATTGACGGGAGGGGTGGCCATATGATCCTTATACGCCCTTTATCCTTGCCGGGCGAACTTTCAAGTCTGGCCCTTGAGCTTGCCTAGTATCGCCGCGCGTACCCTTCTCGATACAGAGTCGCACCGATAGACGTCAGCAGGGCGATGTCTTCCTCGCTCAATGTGTTCCATGCCCCTGCCAGCCAACCAGCAAAGCCTGCGCAGGCATGGTCCATGTCGATCATCGCTCTTCCTTCGGCGTTCAGTTGTTCGAAAACAGTGATCACATCGTGGGGAGTCATGAAGTGCTCCTGATGAGCTTCCAGCATACTCGGTATCCAGTCCGGCGCCACCTAAATCGACCGACGCTGTTGATGTCCACGCTGAATTGACCCATCGGGGACGCGGTATGCATATCGGCAAATGCGGGCTTCGACGCCATGTGTAGTCACTACCTGTACGCCATTCGCGATTGCCGTCTGTGGGGAGGCCGCCAATGTTTTGAAACGGCACTTGCCATGCTTGGTGAATCACCCAGGCAGGTCGGCACGCCAGCTCCGGCTGATGCGGACATTCATGCAGGGGTAGACAATGGCCGATGCGATGCAGCGGTATAGGAGCGAACTGTCCGCAGCCACGCGCGGCAGAGGTGCACCGGCTTCTATTTGCCCTGGAAGTAGCGTGAAGCAGGCCACTGTGTTCCTCCCAGAACGTTAGCAGGACCTGTTGCATGCTGACTGGCACGAGGAGACAGCCGGCGTTCAGGTCAACGGCGTTTGCTGGCTCCGCCCGGATTGCGCTGGATCGAGTTTGACGGTAGCGACGACGGTACCTCGACAGAACTCGTCTTGAGATATTGCGCGTTGGTGATTATTCATAGAAGGCGCGCGATGATGCTCCAATGCACGCGACCCAAAGTCGACAACAGCCGATTGAATTTATCGGTATCGTGGACGGGGTCGTCGTTGCCCGACTGCGCGGAATGGAGTACTTAATAGTGCGTCTTGAGTGAGCCCTTCACCAATAAGCAATTGTCGTGGGGGCCCAGTGCGCTGCGGAACATTTTGATATCCATGGTCTTTGCGGCCGGCTCCCAAGGGTCGTTGTAAAAGACAACTGTATCCTTGACTCCAGTCACGACAATGGCATGCTGCTGCCCCATGTGGAAGGCGCCGCCGGCCCAGATTGGACCGTATCTCCATAGAGCGTCTTCCAACCACTCCGTTGTGACTTCTGTTTTGAATGGCTTCGGGGGATCGAGGGGCATGAGGCCCTCGACACGGATAAGCTTCGAGATGGACGCTTGGGCCATCCCCTGATCCTTGCGCCATACATCCGGTAAGCCAAGCCGTGGCCCTGGACGAAAGTAATATGAAACCATGCACGCGGCTGCGTACCAGCAAGCCATGTCTCCATGTGGTTGCGGGCCTTTGCCGTCGCCCTTGTCGAGCGTCAGCCACTCACCGTCGGAATTTCTTCGTTGCCCGACGAGAGGCACAGTAAGTAACCGATAGTTCGGGCGCTTCATTCCTGATCTCCCGAGCGATGCTATGTGCTGAAGAATAGGAAGTATTGCAACGCGAAGCAACGGCGGGACTCAACTCGCACCGCGATGCGAATTATTCAATCGCTGCAGAATAGGGCGTCGTGCGCTGTCCCATTGCAGCGTCGTGGCAAGGACCAGTTCCGCTACGATGAGCACGCCCAGGATTTTGAGCCAGAGGATCAGGCGCGCGTTCGCGACCATACTCCCATCAGCGCTGTCGTGACGATTCGGCGCGACTTCCTCGACACGCAAGGGCCACGACGGTGGGTTGTTGTTCGTGGCGAAGAGCGCGTCCAGGCGGTCTGGCCGATCCGGTCGATATTCGCGCTGACTCGTAGCGAGCAAAGCGCATGGTCCTTGCTCCAGACGACAAGCACTTTGGAAATCGTCTCATCGCAGCCGGCCGTAGGCGGAACGGTCCTTCCCGGGCTCAGGCGCGAGATCGACGCGATGGATCTCCACATCGCCCGGATTGCGACCGTCAGCGGCCGGTTGATCACGGCCGCCGAGATGGCGATCGTGGCAGGCGCGGCGTTGACCGGGCTCGCTGCGTACCCGTTGCGGCAGCGTTGAAAATAGAAGGCCCGCGATACGCGGGCCTCGTGCAATCAGCAATTGCCTTTCTTTGCCTGTCCGGGCGGGCAGAACCCGTTCCCCGGTCCGCCTTGCGGCGCAATAACCACCGGTGGGCCCGGCACGTATGCGACGCACCCGCTGAGCGCGCCGACCACGCTCGCCGCTGCAAGCAATGCGATAACCCCTTTCTTCACTTCGTTCTCCCGTTTATTGAGGAAAGGGCCGTGAGGCCCTTTCGATGATGCTGCCGACGCGTCAGAAGCTGAAATTGACGTTCGACTGGCTGGTCGTTGCGTTGACGTTCGTCGATTGCGTTGCGCCCGACGCTGCGTCCGCCTCGATCGTATATTGTGCCGCGGCACCCGGCGACGCAGCCAGCGCGACCGGCAGCGAGCCCGAGTAAGTGCCGACGATCGGCGCGGCCGTGGGTACATTGAGCGCATAGGCGCCCGTATCCATGTTCGCGTTGATCGACGTGATCTCGTACGCGTTTGCATCGACGGTCTGCAATGCACGCACGAACGCATCGGCGCTTGCCGTCACCGTGCCGCTGACCGTGCTCATCGTCGATGCCGGCAGCGTGATCGGCGCGTTCGACGCCGACACCGCCGTGGTCGTGTTCACGACGACAGGAACCGAGCGCACGATGCCTGACGCGAAGTTGTTCTGCACGATCACGACGTCGTAGTTGCCTTGCGTCGAGCTCTGGATCAGCGGCGACAGCACGAACTTCCCGGTACCGTCGGCAACCGTGCCGCGGACCACCTTGCCGCCTTGTTCCGCATACACGGTCGCGCCTGCTTCGGCCGATGCGACGTAACCGGAGATCGCACCGCTCACGACGGTCGGGATCGCGGTGACGACCGGCTTCAGTGCGTACGTGCCGTTGCCGCGCTGGACGATCGACTTGCACGCGTTGAAGTCGAGCACGAGGTCGACGAGCGTGTTCGGCTGAACCGTGAAAGGCTGGATGATCTTGTAGCCGCTTTGCGTTGCGCTCGGCGTCGCGAGCGCCTGTTCCGTGCCGCCGGTCGGAACGACCGAGTTCGCGAGGGTATTGCCCTGGTTCTGCGCGAGAACCAGGCGGACCTGTTGATACTGGCCCGCCGGCAGCGCGGTCTGACCGATATCGGCGAGCACGCCGTTGGTCAGCGACAGCAGGTCGATCTTCTGTGGTGTCGCCAGCGTGATCGTCGACCAGCCGGCGTCGTTGTCGGAGGCATTCCCATTCGCATTGACGCGGACCTGCGAGACGGTTATGAAGACATGATCGAAGCCGCATGAAGGCGCATCGGTCATCGCGACATGCAGCGTGCCGGTTTGCGGGCTGCCGTCATCGCCGCCACCGCATCCTGCGAGCGCCAACGGCACCGCTGCCGCACATAGTGCGGCCTTCCAGAACGTCTTGTTCATTGTCTTGTCCCCCTCCGAAGTTATTGTGGGTGCAACGAAGCATAGCGTCGGGAATTGCCCACAGTATGGACAGTTTTGAAACGAACCGTAAATTCTGCGTCGGAGCGTAAGGACTGACGGTTCTCGATCGGTATTCGCGATGCAAGGGCCGGTAATGCGGTTCGCGGCGAATGAATCACGTCCGGGAACACGGCCCGTTTCGCGATCGGCGAAAACTTGATCGGTGAAAGCACTGAATCCGCCCCGATTATTTCGCCGCTATAGTCGAAGCACGAACGGTAGTCGCGTGCGCCATGCGCCGCCACCGTTCAGGTAACGACTGTAGACGGGTGCTGTATGAAAAACACAATCGAAAAGACCACCGGACCGGTGTGGGGTGTGGCGGCAGGCGTAATCCTCGCTGCCGCGGGACTGAGTCTCGGCATTTTCCCGAAATCGCTGAACAGCATGGGAACCGTAAACGACTTCATGGCATCCGGCGTCGCGATGCTGGGGATCTTCCTCGTCGTCTATTCCACTCACGAACTACGACGAAAACGCCTGAACTGAGCGTCGGGGCACCGTCTCCGCGCCGAACGCTCCAGGCCGACCGCCGGCTCAGGAATGCGCGCGCCCGTCGGTGGAGCCGGAATCGACCAGCAGGTCGTCGACGATGATTTCGCCGGCCGCCCGGCCCGCGCGTAACGCGTTGAGGGTGTCGTCGAACAGGCGGCCGCCATCGTCGCCGAGCCGGACCGGCGCCAGCAGGCGCGGCGCGCAGCCGGCCGCGCGAACCTGCACGACCGCCACGAACCCGAACCGAAGCGTGGCGGGTGGCGGCGCGTGGTCGCGCGGTTCGTCTAGCCGGAATTCGCAGCGGACATCGATGGTGTATCCGCGGTAGGTGTACGCACTGTTCATCTGCAGCTCGCTCGGAAGGGAACGCGACGACGGACCGTGGGCGCATGATATCGGCTCGTGCGAGCCGGTGGGGATGGGGTGTCTACCTACTTGAGGATTTCGTGCCGGTAGACGAGCTCGACGATGCGCTTCGTCGGGATGCTCGCGCGCAGCGCATCGACGTTGTCGATACGAAACCACTTGCACGTCTCGATCTCGTTGCTGGCCTGGGCCGTATGCTCCGGGCCGACTTCCGCGAAGAACACATGGTGCACCTTCGCGAGCCCGGTGAACTGCATCGAATAGACGAGATTCTGGCCGACGATGCCGGTTTCTTCCAGCAGTTCCCGATGTGCAGCCTCGAGCGGCGTTTCGCTGCGCTTGATCGTGCCGCCGGGCAACGCCCAGCGCGACGATACGCGCGCAACGAGCAAGACCTGTTCTTCGCGGTAGCAGACGACGGTTGCGCGTTCCTTGACGGGAACCGCACTGGCTTCCGGCGTATTCGTGGAGACGGGAGCTTGAGGCATGATCCGATTCTAGCGAGAGTCGGCCGCCCGTCCAAGCGGGAGCCGCCGAGCGCGCCGCGGCCCGTCGGTCGGGCCGCGTTGCGATGGAATCCGTAGCGTTACTTCTGTTCCGGCAAGAACCAGTTCATCACGAGCGCGCAGATGCCGCCCGTCGCGACGCCCGATTCCAGCACGTTCTTCAGTGCATGCGGCAGGCTGTTCAGGATATCCGGCACTTGCGACACGCCGAGGCCGAGCGCGAGCGACACCGCGATGACCAGCAGCGCACGGCGATCGAGATGGACGCCGGACAGGATGTTGATGCCCGATGCGGCCACCGCGCCGAACATCACCATCGCCGCACCGCCGAGCACGGGCTCGGGCACGGCCTGCAGCGCGCCCGCGACGACCGGGAACAGGCCGAGCACCACGAGCATGCCCGCGATCCAGATGCCGACGTAGCGGCTCGCCACGCCGGTAATCTGGATCACGCCGTTGTTCTGCGCGAACACGGAGCTCGGGAACGTGTTGAACACGCCGGCCAGCAGCGAGTTCGCGCCGTTTACGAGCACGCCGCCCTTGATCCGTTGCATCCACACCGGTCCCTCGACCGGCTCCTTCGAGATCTTGCTGGTGGCGGTGACGTCGCCGATCGCCTCGAGCGACGTGACGAGGTAGATGATCAGCATCGGCACGAACAGCGACCACGAGAAACCGATGCCGAAGTGCAGCGGCGTCGGGACCTGGAACAGCGCGGCCTGATGCACGCCGGTAAAGTCGAGGCGGCCCAGCACCGCAGCCGCGGCATAGCCGATCACGAGCGCGATCACGAGCGCGGTGCTGCGCACCCACACGATCGGCACGCGGTTCAGCAGGATGATCGTGCCGAGCACGAGGCACGACAGCGTCAGGTTCTGGGCGCTCGCGAACGTGCCGTTGGCCATCGCGCCGTAGCCGCCGCCCATGCTGATCAGGCCGACCTTGATCAGCGTGAGGCCGATCAGCAACACGACGATGCCGGTGACGAGCGGCGTGATCAGGCGCTTCACGAACGGCAGGATGCGCGACACGCCCATCTCGACGAACGAGCCGGCGATCACGACGCCGAAGATCGCGGCCATCACGGTCTCGACCGGCGTGCCCTGCTTGACCATCACGCTGCCGCCGGCGATCAGCGGGCCGACGAAGTTGAAGCTGGTGCCCTGCACGATCAGGAGGCCGGCGCCGAGCGGACCAAAGCGCTTGCACTGCACGAAGGTCGCGATACCGGAAATCACCAGCGACATCGACACGATAAGGGTCGTATCGCGGCTCGATACGCCGAGCGCCTGGCAGATCAGCAGGCCGGGCGTGACGATCGGCACGATGATCGCCAGCAGGTGCTGGAGCGCGGCGACGAAGGCGACCATCGGCGCGGGCCGGTCGTTGGGGCCATAGACGAGGTCGCGCGACGAATCGGCGTCGTCGGTGCCGTGGGAGGCAGATCGGGCGGGGGAGGCGGGTTGCATGGCGAGCGGGCCGGACAGGATGGAAAGTGCGGCATTTTAGCCGAAGGGCCGGCTGGCGCCCCCGGCGCGATGCAATGGTCGGGATTCGGGAAAGCGGTGCCGGATCCGTGTCGTCGAGTGCGCGGCGCCGCCCCGGTTTGTCGGCGCGTGCGGCCCGGCGGGCGCTCCGGCGGACAGCTGGCGGGCAACTGGCGGACCGTCCGTCCGGGCAGGGCACGTCGGTCATCGCGGCCGCCGTGCGCGGCGTCGAGGCGCTGGCACAGTCGCTTGCGCTGGAGCTCAGGCCGATTCGCGTGAACGTCGTCGCGCCCGGTTTCGTCGACACGCCGCTGTACGACGCATTCGGCCCGCAAGCGCGCGACGCGATCCTCGGCGGGGCCGCGTCGTCGTTGCCGGGCGGCCGCGTCGGTCGCGTCGATGAAGTCGGGGAAGCGATCGCGTTCCTGCTGGGCAACCGCTTCATGAACGCCGAGATCCTGCACATCGACGGGGGCGGCCGGCTGGTGTGAGGCGCGGGCGTTGCGTGCGGATCGTGATGCTTCAGTCGGCGGCGCCCGTTTTCGTGCCGCGCGCCCGTGCGCGCGGTGCGCGGGCCGCCGGATACGCGCGTTTGCACACGTCGATGACGACATCGCGCAGATGGCGATGCACCGGGTCGCGCTACATCCGCGGATGCCAGAGCGCGGAGATCAGGATCTCGGGCAGCCGGACCGGTATCGCGAAGGTGCGCAGCCCCAGCGCGTCCACGAGCCCCGGCGTGAATGCGTTGCCGAGGCTCGAGCGCGGCACGAGCGCAATCAGGTCGGTGCCGGCCGCGACGCGCATCGCATCGGGATAGCCGGGCACCACGACCTGAACGATTTGGGCGGGCGCGAGCGTGCCTGCCGGATCGTTCGCCGGCCCGCCGAAGTCGCCGAGCTGCGATGCGATCACGTGACGGCAGGCCGCGTAGCGCGCAGGCGTGATCCTGGCCGCCGCGAACAGCGGATGCCCGGCGCGTGCCACCGCGACGTGTCCGTCGTGAAAGAGCTCGCGCGTGTGCAGTTCGGGCGCGTCGTCGCCGCGCTTGCCGATTTCCAGGTCGACCATGCCGTCGCGCAGCGGCCCCGGATCGCGGTCGAGCCTGGCGACGAAACGCACGCGCACGCCGGGTGCGATTTCGCCGATCGCGGCGACCACCGGGCCGGCGAGCATGTCCATGAACGACGCCGCCGCACGAATGGTGAACGTGGACGACAGCGTGGCCATGTCGAGATCGGCCGTGGCCGGACGAAGCACGGCACGGGCATCGCTCGCGATGGCATGCACGCGATCGCGCAACGCCGATGCGTGCGGCGTCGGCACGAGCCGGCGTCCGGCGCGCACGAGCAGCGGGTCGCCCGTGGCGGTGCGCAGCCGCGTGAGCGTGCGGCTCATCGCGGAGGTGCTCAGTCCGAGCCGGCGCGCGGCGCCGGTCACGCTCCCTTCGGTCAGCAGCAAGTCGAGCGCGGTGACGAGGTTCAGGTCGATGTCTTCCATCCGGACAGCATACGGCATCGCACGCCGTGACAGGGCGTTTAATGCAACTATTGATTGAGTTCGGTGCGTCTGGTGCATGTGAAGGTGCACGCCTATAGTGGCTGGATGACGAACGCCGGCAAAGGTGAAATCCATGCAATCGACCGTATCGAACCCGAGGACACCATCGATCCTGCTCGTCGCAGCCTCGCGCGGCCTCGGGCTCGCGATGGCGGAACAGTTCCTGAACAAGGGCTGGCACGTCACCGGAACCGTGCGCGCGGCATCGGGGCGCACGCAGCTGCACGCGCTCGCCGAACGCTTCGACGGACGGCTCGAGGTCGAGACGCTCGACATCTGCGAGCCGGAACAACTGACCGCGCTGCGCGCGCGCTTGTCGGGCCGGCGCTTCGACATGCTGTTCGTGAACGCCGGCACGACCAACGATCCGAACGAAACGATCGGCGAAGTCACGACCGCCGAATTCGTGCGTGTGATGATCACGAATGCGCTGGCGCCGATGCGCGTGATCGAGGCGCTGCAGGATCTCGTGACCGCGGACGGCCTGATCGGCGCGATGTCGTCGGGGCAGGGAAGTGTCGCGAACAACGTGAGCGGAATGCGCGAGGTCTACCGCGGCAGCAAGGCCGCGCTGAACCAGTTCATGCGCAGTTTCGCGGCGCGCCAGGCCGGCACGCCGCGCGCGATGGTGCTGATGGCGCCGGGCTGGGTCCGCACGGAACTCGGAGGGCCCGATGCGCGATTGACGATCGACGAAAGCGTGCCGAGCCTCGTGAACGTGTTGATCGAGAAGCAACGGCGCGCGGGGCTCGAATACCTCGATTACCAGGGGCGCACCGTGCCGTGGTAGCGGCCGGAGCAGCGGCGCGCGTGACGCGGGCAAAGCCGGCCGGCCAGGGCATCGCGCCGGCATGCGACGAACCTGCCGCGAACCCACCGCGAACCGGTCGCGCGGAGCGCTGCCGCCGCGTGCGTGACGATGCGCTGCGCGCACGGCGCCGATTCAATACAATGCGACGTCTGGGCGTCGGCATCGTGTCGGGCCGCCGACCGCCACCTTCGACGAGCAACCGCGCATTGTGGAATGACGACCCGTCATGACGGGCGCTGGCGAATACGGAGCGCAGCATGAACGAACCTTACCTGCAGGTCATCGCGCATTTCTTCGCGAAACCCGGCAACGGCGACCGCGTGATCGAACTGCTGGCCGAACTCGCGCCGGCCACGCGCACCGAGCCGAAAAACCTCGACTATGCGTACTTCCGGTCGCCGGTCGATCCCGACCACATCGTGATCCTCGAGCGCTACAGCGATGCCGACGGCCTCGACGTCCATCGGGAAACGCCGCATTTCCAGCGGATCGGTGTCGGCGCGAGCATTCCGCTGCTCGATCGCCGCGACGTGACGCGCTACATGGTGCAGCCGGACACCGGCACGGCGACGCCAACGGGAGACGCCCGATGAACCCGTTTCAATTCCGTACCGTTCCGACGCAGATCGTCGAATTCGGCGCCGCGCGCCGGCTCGGCCCGCTGTTGCGCGAACGCTTTCCGGCGCTCGCGCGGCTATGCGTCGTCACGGACGCGTTCCTGCATCGCAGCGGCGTGCTTGCGCCCGCGCTGGAGAGCCTCGCCGCGCACGGCTGGCAGGTGACCGTGATCGACGACGTGATCGCCGATCCGCCCGAGCACGTCGTGCTCGAGGCGACCGCGCGGGCGGTGGCGGCCGATGCGGAAATCGTGCTCGGCCTCGGCGGTGGTTCGTCGATGGACGTCGCGAAGCTGATCGCGGTGCTCGCGCCGGGGCGGCAGGCGCTGGCCGACATGTACGGCGTCGACAAGGTTGCAACATCGCGGCTGCCGCTCGTGCAGATGCCGACGACGGCCGGCACCGGCTCCGAAGTGACGGCCGTGTCGATCGTCACGGTCGGCGAGGCGCGCAAGATGGGCGTCGTGTCGCCGCACTTGTTCGCGGACGTCGCGATCCTCGACGCCGAGTTGACACTCGGGCTGCCGCGCGCGGCAACGGCCGCGACGGGCATCGACGCGATGGTGCATGCGATCGAGGCCTATACGTCGTCGAGGCTCAAGAATCCGGTGTCCGACATGCTGGCCGTGCAGGGATTGACGCTGCTGTCGCGCAACCTGCTGAAGGCCTGTGACGACGGCCGCGATCGGCACGCGCGCGAAGCGATGCTGGTCGGCGCGATGTTCGCCGGCCAGGCATTCGCGAACGCGCCGGTCGCGGCCGTGCATGCGCTGGCCTATCCGGTCGGCGGCATTTTCCACGTGCCGCACGGGCTGTCGAACGCGCTCGTGCTGCCGCATGTGCTGCGCTTCAACGCACCGGCTGCCGCGCCGCTGTATGCGGAGCTCGCGGCGACCGTCGCGCCGTCGGCGAGCGGTAGCGACGAAGCGAGGACGCAGGCGCTGATCGACGAGATCGATCGCCTGATCGTCGCGACGGGCATTCCGCGCACGCTGCGCGAGGTCGGCATCGGCGAGGGCGACCTGCCGAGGATGGCGTCGGACGCGATGCTGCAGACGCGCCTGCTCGTGAACAATCCGCGCGAAGTCACGGAAGGCGATGCGCTGGCGATCTATCGGCAGGCGTGGTGATGCGGCGCGCGTGACTTGCCGCGCGCGAGCGCATTGACGCAGGCCTGTGCCTGCACGACGCCGATGCCACCGCAGGCCCGGATCGTGTCGAACATCGGGCGCCAATGGCTCGTCGTCGTCACCGTCCGGGTCCGCGCGTATTCGAGCTTGTTGTCTTCGCTCTGCAGCGGCAACTGCTCGTTCGCGAGGATGCCCTTGACGCGGATGAACGGGTGCTCCACCAGATCGGCCTTCGTTGCGATCGGGCCGAAGCGGTCGGGACTGGCGGGGGCGGCCACGAGCACGCGGTCGACTGTGCCGAGCGGATGCGCGACGAACCGATACTCGGTATTGGTTCGGCGGCACGCGCCAAAGGCCCATGAGACTACCGATACCGTGAGTGAAAATCCGGTTCATGCAATCGACGGGAGACGACATGACGCAACGGGACGAAGCAGCGCGCACGCGATGCGTCGCGTGGCAGATCACGCAGACCTGGCACGCGGCGGAATGGTGCCGGCTCGTCGAGACGCGCGCGGGCATCGACCTGTCGGGCGCGGTGGCGGGCGCGATCGACGGCACGCCGTTTCGCGTCGACTATACGATCGCGTGCGGCGCCGACTGGCTGACGCGATCGGTGCACGTGACGGTCTGGCTCGGCGCAGCGCCGGCCCGGCGATTCGCAATCGAGCGCGACGCGGGGCGCTGGACGATCGACGGCGTCGACGCGCCGGCCCTTGCGGGCGCGACCGACATCGATCTCGGCTTCAGTCCGTCGACCAATACGCTGCCGATCCGGCGTCTCGGGCTGGCGGTCGGCGCGTCGGCCGTCATCCACACGGCCTGGCTGCGATTTCCCGCGTTCGAGATCGTGCGCGGCGAGCAGCGCTATACGCGCACGGCGGAGCACGTTTACCGCTACGAGAGCGGCACGTATGCAGCCGATATCGCGGTCGACGATGCGGGCCTCGTTACCGATTACGACGAGTGGCGGCGGACCGGCGCGACGTGTTCGCCCTGACGCGACGCAGCGTCAGCGTGCGTTGGCCACGGTCACCTTGCCGGGAATCAGCTTCAGTGCGCTGAACGCGTCGGCGATGTTCTGCTGATACGCGAGCGTCGCATCGGTGACGGGCTGCACGCCATAGCCGGTGCGCTTGAGCGCGACTTCGAGCGTCGGCGCGTCGAGGCCGACGAGCGGCGACAGTTGCGCGGCGACTTCCTGAACGTGGTCGCGTCCCCAGCGATCGACCGCGTCGACTTCGTCGAGCAGCGTGCGCAGCACCTGCGGCTGCGCGACGGCATACTTGCGCGCGGCGAGGTAGTACTGTGTGTTGCGCACGAGCCCGTCGCCGTTCGCGACCACGCGTGCGCCGAGCTGCCGTTCGGCGGCCGCCAGGTACGGATCCCAGATCACCCACGCGTCGACGCTGCGCTGCACGAACGCGGCGCGTGCGTCGGCGGGCGTCAGATAGATCGGCTGGATGTCGGCATACGTGAGGCCCGCATGCTCCAGGGCCTTCACGAGCAGATAGTGGACGTTCGAACCCTTGTTGAACGCGACCTTCTTGCCGCGCAGCTGCGCGACGGTTCGGATCGGCGAATCGGGCAGCACGACGATCGCCTCGCCGTGCGGCGCGGGCGGTTCGTTGCCGAGATAGACGAAATCGACGCCCGCGGCCTGCGCGAAGATCGGCGGCGTCTCGCCGACCGTGCCGACGTCGATCGCGCCGGCGTTCAGCCCCTCGAGCAACTGCGGGCCGGCCGGGAACTCGAGCCATTGGACCGTCACGCCCTGGCTCGCGAGCCGCTTCTCGAGCGTGCCGCGCGCCTTGAGCACGACGAAGTTGCCATATTTCTGAAAACCGATGCGCAGCCGCTTGTCGCTGCCCTGCGCCAGTGCAGGCGTGCCCGCGAGCGGGCCGAGCGCGAGCCCGGCCAGTCCGGCGGCCGCGCCGTGCAGCCACTGGCGGCGTCGCGGATTTGCCGGGGTCGTTTCAAGATCTGCGTACGGTGTGTCGTTCATCGAGGCGTCCTGCTGACGGGTTCACGGAAGCGCACTTGAGGCGCTACCGGCACTGGATGCAGCCGGATGCGTGCGCTGCGCGCGGCCGGCCGGCCCGCGCCGGATGCACGACGATACGGCCGCGCGAATCGGCGGCCAACCAATGAATCCGCATATGCAAATCAGCGGCCGGACGATACGTGAACGACGAGCAGGCAGGGCGTCGCCGCACTCAATCGGTGCCGAGCGGGCTTTCCTCGATCGAGTCGACGCGATCAGGGTAAAACGCGAGGTGCGCGCGAATCGATTCGACGGCCGGGTTCGGATGCTCGTACGTCCACACCGCGTTGGTCGCGCGTTCGCCGCCGACGGGAATCGAGTAATACGCGCAATCGCCCTTGTACGGGCAGTACGTCGCATGGTCGGTGCGTTGCAGCAGCGCCATGTCGGCGTCCTCGCGCGGAACGTACAGCACGACCGGATAGCTGGCTTCGCGCAGCGCCAGCGCGTGGCGCGTATCGGCGACGATCTTGCCGGCCACCTTGACCACGACGCGCGATGGATGCGGTTCGATCGTGATCGGGTGATCGGGGCCCGGAGACTTCACCGGACCAGAGGGCGTATCGGGGCTGATCGACATCGTGGGGCCTCCAGGAAGGGGGCGCGCCGACGGGCACGCCGTGCCGCAACGTGCACGCGGGCGAATCCCCGCGCGCCGGTGCTGGCGTTGACCAGCCGATACGATGCGCCAATTCCGGAGAACCTGCAGGGGGCCGGAAGGCATTGCGCGAATGGCGTCGCTGCATGACGCACAACGGCGGCGCATGGCAGCCGGAATTCGCCGGCATGTCCTCGACGCTCGCGCGGACATCTTCATGCAGCGGCAGCGGGATGCATCCGCCGCGATAAGCAACGCGGAATTAATTGGTAAGCGATCGGCGGGCGGCGCGCGAAGATCGGCGGTCGTCATTCGCATGACAGTCCTTTGATCGCCACCATGAAGATTCCATTCGTCTCGTTCGCCGCGCATCGTGCGCGGCCCGCATCCGTTGCGGTTGGAGCGCTGCGCGGCATGGCCGCGTCGCTGCTGCTCGCCGGCGCGGTCGCGCAAGCGTTCGCGGCGCCGGCCGGCAAGACGCTCGCATTCTGCAGCGAAGGCAGCCCTGCCGGCTTCGACCCCGGCCAGCACACGACCAGCACTGATTTCGACGCGAGCACGTACACCGTCTACAACGGGCTCGTGCAGTTCAAGCGCGGCACGCTCGAGCTCGCGCCGTCGCTCGCGACGAGCTGGGACGTGTCGTCCGACCAGCGCGTCTACACGTTTCACCTGCGGCGCGGCGTGAAGTTCCAGACGACCGCGTGGTTCAAGCCGACGCGGCCGTTCCAGGCGGACGACGTCGTGTTCACGTTCCGCCGCATGCTCGACCCCGATGATCCGTTCCGCAAGGCCTATCCGGTCAGCTTCCCGTACTTCAGCGATCTCGGATTCGACCGCAACATCGAGCGCATCGAGAAAGTCGACGACGATACGGTGCGCTTCGTGCTGAAGTCGCCCGACGTCGTGTTCGTGCGCAATCTCGCGATGGCGTTCGCGTCGATTCTGTCGGCCGAATACGCGTCGCAGTTGACGGCGCACCATCGCGAGGCCGACATCAACCAGTTCCCGGTCGGGACGGGGCCGTTCCAGTTGCGCGCATACCAGAAGGACGCGACGATCCGTTACGACGCGAACCCCGACTACTGGAAGCCGGACGACGTGAAGCTCGCGCATCTCGTGTTCGCGATCACGCCCGATCCGGCCGTGCGGTTGCAGAAGCTCACCGCGGGCGAGTGCCAGGTGTCGGTGTTCCCGCGGCCGGCCGATCTCGAGACGGTGCGGCGTGATCCGAAGCTGACGCTGTTTTCGGGGACGGGCTTCAACGTCGGCTTCGTCGCGTACAACACGCAGCATCCGCCGCTCGATCGTGTCGACGTGCGGCGCGCGCTCGACATCGCGATCGACAAGACGGCGATCATCAAGACCGTATTCAACGGCGACGCGACGATCGCGACGAACCCGATGCCGCCCGCGCAATGGTCGTACAACCCGCGCCTGAAGGACGCGCCGCGCGATCCGGCCGCGGCGAAGGCGCTGCTTGCGCAAGCAGGATTCCCGAACGGTTTCGACCTGACGCTGTGGGCGATGCCGGTGCAGCGCCCGTACAACCCGAACGCGCAGCTGATGGCGCAACTGATCCAGCAGGATTGGGCGAGGATCGGCGTGCGCGCGAAGATCGTCAGCTACGAGTGGGGCGAGTACAACCGCCGCGCGAAACGCGACGGGCAGCACGATGCGATCCTGTACGGCTGGTCGGGCGACAACGGCGACCCCGACAACTGGCTCGGCACGCTGCTCGGCTGCGACGCGGTGCACGGCAGCAACCTCGCGAAGTGGTGCAATGCGGATTTCGAGCGGCTCGTCGGTGCGGCACGCACGAACGCGGACGTCGCGAAACGCACGTCGCTTTACGAGCAGGCCCAGGTCGTGTTCAAGAATCAGGTGCCGTTCACGCCGATCGCGACGTCGATCGTGTCGCTGCCGATCTCGAAGCGCGTGCACGGGGTGACGTTCTCGCCGCTCGGCGGGCACCGGTTCGACGGTGTCTGGCTGGATTGAGGAAGGGAAGCCGGCGCGCGTGCGCCGGCTGTCGGCGCGGAGGTCGGTTCAGTGCGACCGCGGCGTGTGCGGCGGCAGCGGGAAGACCGAGGGGCGTCGAACCGCGGCGTCGCCGATTGGAAATGGCGATCCGCGCGAGCCTCGGGGTGCGGATTCCGCCTGCCGATCCGATCGGCGGCGTGCACGAGAGGATTGCAGCGCCACGATGAAAAAAGCGGTAAATGACGTGCGCGTATTTCATCGCTGAAGCGCTCCGCCCATAAATGCACTCCGACGCCAAATCATTTAAATTCGATTAGTAAATTGCCCGCGCTTTCTACTTCCGCAAAGCTCATTTGCCGTTTCATCGTCGTGGGTGCGTTCCGCGAACTATCTTCTAGGGCGTCCTCGGCTGCGTCAGCGATGACCACTGAGATGGATAATTCAGTGTTTCCCTAGAATGACGTTTTCGAGACCGCTGGAGGGCGCGATGCAGGTTCAGGACCTGGCCGGTGCGTCGCTCGATTTCTGGGTGGCGATGGCGGAAGACCTCGGCGCGCCGCGCGTCGACGCCGCGGGGTGCACGGTCATTCACAAACCGGGTGGCATGCCGGTGCCGTATGCGCCGTCGTCGTCGTGGGCGGACGGCGGCCCGCTGGTCGAGCGCTTGCCGTTCGGCGCGTTCGAGCGCGACGGCGGGCACGGCGCGTGGCGCGCGGTGCTGCATCGGGCCGTGCCGGCGGCGGGCGAGCGCTGCACGTTCAACCAGTCGGGGCCGACGCTGCTGGTCGCCGCGATGCGCACGCTGGTCGCGTCGACGTTCGGCGACGACGTGCCGGATCTCGACATGTCGAAGCCGCGTTGAGCGCGCGTGAAGCCGGTCATGCGGCCGACAGGTTGCGTACCGCGATCGACGCGACGTCGACGCGCTTTGGCAGGATCGCGTCCGCGGTTGCGCGGTCGGCGACACGCTGCAGCACGTCGATATCCGCGCCGGTGACGCCGCGCTGCGCGAGCGCCGCCCGGCGCACGATGTCGGCGGCCGCATCGCGCGGCAGGCGCGTGAGCGACGCATAGACGGCCGCGTAATCGACAGGGTGCGACAAGGCCCACTGGCCGGCGCGCGTCAGCCGCGCAAGCACGTCCGAGAGCGCCGCGCGCTTCGATCGATCGTCGAGCGTGTCGACCGGCGACGTGAGGAACGCGAGCCCCGAATTGATCCCGCTGCCGTCGCGCACGATGCGCGCACCGCGCCGCACCACGTGCCCGTAATACGGATCGAAGGTCGCCCAGATGCCGATCTGCTTCGCCTCGAACGCCGCGAACGCATCGACCGGCAGCACGAAGCGCACGTCGACGTCGCCCGGTGCCAGGCCATGTTCGCGGAGCGCGCCGTACAGCTGGTATTGCGAGATGCTGCCGCGCGCCGACGACACGACGACGGTGCGCCCCTTCAGGTCGGCGACGGTGCGCACCGGCGAATCGGGCTGCACGACGATGCCGAGCGACGCCGGTGAGCCGACGCGCGTCGCGACGATCCGCAACGCCGGATCGCCGAGCGCTGCCGTCAGGACGGGCAGGTCGCCGGCCGGCGCGAGATCGATCGCGCCCGCGCGCTGCGCTTCGAACAACGGTGCCGCGCCCTGGAAATTCGCCCAGCGAAACCGGTACGGCACGCCGTCGAGCACGCGTGAGGCGTCGGCCAGCGCGCGCAGGCCGCCGGCCTGATCGCCGAGCACCAGGGTGACGTTCGACAGGTCGGGGTCGGCCGCACGCACGGGCAGTGCGGCGCCGCCGAGCAGCGGTGCGGCGGCCAGGGCGGCCACGCGCAGCAGGGCGCGGCGGCGGGCCGGGGCGGGGGAAGAAGTCATCGACGGCGGGTCCTCGGTGATCCGCGCGCACGCCGCGCGGCTGCCGGGCAGGTTACGGAATCGGTTTCGCGTCGGCAAACATCGAATCGCGAAATGCTTATTCGTTTATTCGCGTGAGTGCGGTGCATGGCGGCGGGGAGAGGCCGAGGCCGCGGCCGCGGCCGCTACGGTGCCGTTCATGTCGAGCCTGCTGGCCGGCGATCTCGCGCAGGCGCTTGCGCACGTGCCGCCGTCGGCCGCGCGCACGCTCGCGAATGCGGCACCCGTGGCCTTTGCGCGCGGATTCGCCGCCGCGCTGACGGCGAGCGGCGTGCTCGCGCTCGCTGCCGCCGCCATTGCATGCAAGTTGCTTGCGCAACCGATGCGCGACGCGTGACGGATGCTGCGATACGCGCCCCCCCGTTGCACGCGACGCCGCCGAGCCATCGAGCGTGCGATTCAGCGCGGCTTCGTCGCGAGGCGATGGATGCGCGCCGCGCGCGCGACGCGCGATTGCCGCGATGAACCGCAATGCGTCGCCTGCCGGCGGCGTGTGCGCCGCGTCGCTTCGGGCGGGGCATCGGCAATCGGCGCGTTCGTTCGCGTGTCCGCATCCGCGTCCACGTTCGCGGCGACCGCCGCAACGGACGGCTGTGCGGCCTCCGCGTCGAGCCAGCTGCGCGTCGCTTCGGCGATCAGTGCGCGCAGCCAGCGCACGCCGTCGGCGCATGATCCCGCTTCGTTCCACGTCATCCGGTACACGATGTCGGGCGGCTCGGCCGGCAGCGCAACCGCGCCGAGCGGCAGCAGCTTCGCGTAGTGGCGCGCGAGCCGGTACGTGGTGGTCAGGATCAGGTCGGAGCGCACCAGCGCATGCGCGGCGAGTTCGAAGTGCGGCAGCGTGACGACGATCCGCCGCTGCAGGCCGACGCGTTCGAGCTGCCGGTCGATCGCGCCGGATGCTTCGAGCCACGACGGCGTCGGGCACAGCTGCGGCGCCTGCGCGAATTCGGCGGCCGTCATCGCGCCGCGCCGCGCGAGCGGATGCGTCGCGCGCATCAGGCACACGACGCGATCGTCGAACAGGTCGTCCTGCCGGAACCGCGACGAGCGGGCGGGGCGGTTGTCGATCACGACGTCGAGCTCGCCATCGGCGAGTGCCCGTTCGTCGTCGAAGCCGTCGCCGAGCGGATGGAACACGAGCTGCGCGTTCGGTGCGCGTTCGCGGAACAGCGCGACGAGCTTCGGCACGAACAGCACGTTCAGGTAGTCGGGGCAGCCGATCCGGTAGGTGCGCACCGACGTGCGCGCGTCGAAGGTCGGCTGCTGGATGCGGATGAAGTCGATCACGCGCAGCGCGTTGCGCAGCGGCTCGATCAGCCGCGCGCCGAACTCGGTCGGCACCATCCCGTAGCGGCTGCGCACCAGCAGCGGATCGCCGAGCAGCGTGCGCAGGCGCTTGAGCGCGGCGCTCGTCGCCGGCTGCGACATGTTCAGCCGCACGGCTGCGCGCGACACGGTGCGCTCGGTGAGCAGCACGAGCAGGATGCGCATCAGCCGCGCGTCCAGCACGTCGAGCGCGCCCGTTGCGTCGGACGCGTCGAGGGCAAGGCCGTTCGGCTCCGGTGCGTCCCGCATGTCGCTACGCGTTTGCGCGGCCCGTCATCTGGCGAAGGTGCCCGGCCAGCCGACGATCCGCTTCGGACGCGGCGGCGCATACGTGCGCACCTTCGACGTCTTCAGCTTCAGTCGCACCAGCGACTCGGCGAGGGCGACCGCGGCCGACACGCCGTCGACGACGGGCACGCCCGTGCATTCCTCGATCTGCCGGTCGAGGCCGGCCATCCCGCCGCAGCCGAGGCAGATCACTTCCGCGTGATCGTCCTTCACCGCGCGCGCGGCCTGGTCGACGATCGACTCGATCGCGCGGGCCGGGTTCTCCTCGAGTTCGAGCACCGCGAGACCGCTCGCGCGCACCGATGCGCAACGCGCATCGAGTCCGGCGAGCTTCAGGCGATCCTCGATCAGCGGCACCGTGCGGTCGAGCGTCGTGACGACCGAATAGCGGTGGCCGAGCAGCATCGCGACGCTCGCGGCCGCTTCGGTGATGTCGACGACGGGCACCGTCAGCAGTTCCTGCAGCCCTTCGCGGCCGTGTTCGCCGTAGCCGGCCTGGATCACCGCGTCGTATGGCTCGTCGTAGCTCAACACGCGGTCCATCACGGCGATCGCCGCGAGGTAGCTCTCGAAGTTGCCCTCGACCGACTCCGCGCCGAAGCGCGGCGTCAGCCCGACGATCTCCGTGCCGGGCGATGCGGCGGCGCGCGCTTGCGCGGCGATGGCGTCGGTGATCGATTCGGTCGTGTTGACGTTGACTACCAGGATTCTCATCGGTGCACTCCGTATGCTGCGTTCAGTGTCGGGCGCAGGCGACCGCGATGTGTTCGCCCGAGCGCTCCTCGTATTGCCGTTTGCGATCGGCCGTCAGCCAGTACACGCTGCCCGCGATGGCCGCGCCGAGCAGCCAGGAGAACGGCGTCATCGCGCTGAAGGCCGGCACGACGGCGAGCGTGATCGAGATCAGCGCGGACGGCACGAGGGCCGCAAGCGCCTTGCGGTTCACGCCGCGCGTATGGAAATAGGCGCCGGTCGGCGCTTCGGTATAGAGATCCGGCACGTTCACGCGCTGCTTGCGCACGAGCCAGTAGTCGACCGTGATGATGCCGTACAGCGGGCCGAGCAGCGCGCCGAGGCCGGACAGGAAATAGACGATCACGACCGGGCTGTTGTACAGGTTCCACGGCAGGATCAGCACCGCGACCGTCGCGCTGATCAGGCCCGCGCGGCGGAACGTCAGGCGGTGGGGCGCGAGGCTCGTCAGCACGAAGGCCGGTGCGACGAAGTTCGCCATGATGTTTACCGCGACCGTCACGATCAGGAAGGCGAGGCAGCCGAGCACGAGGAACAGCTTGTTCGGCACCGTCGCGATGATTTCCGTCGGGCTGTGGATGATCTGGCCGTTCAGCTTGAACTGCGCGCCCGCGAGCACGAAGCTGATCGCCGCGAACACCAGGATGTTCACCGGCAGGCCCCAGAAGTTGCCGACCCGCACCGTCTTCGCACTCGGCGACGAGCGCGCGAAATCGCAGAAGTTGAGCACCAGCGTGCCGTAGATCGCGAGCCACAGCGAGCCGCCCGCGAACACCTCGATCCACATCTTCAGGCCGGTCATCGGCTTGCCGATCGACATTGCAAGATGGCCGCCGGTGCGGCTGAACATCCATGCGGCGAGCGACAGCGTCGTGACGAGAATGACCGGGCCGGCGAGCCCCTCGTACTTGCGGACCATCTCCATCCCGTAAGCGAGGATGCCGATCTGCACCAGCCAGATCGCGACGAACGTGATCCAGCCGAGCGTGGACAGCCCGAGGATCGCATCCTGGTCGAAGGCGGCGAGGCCTGGCCAGATCGCGGTGAGCAGCACGCGCAGCACGACCGATGCGAGATAGGTCTGGATTCCGAACCATGCGATCGCGATCACCGCGCGGATCATCGCGGGCAAGAGCGCGCCGTAGATGCCGAAGCTCATCCGGCTGATCACCGGGAACGGCACGCCGGTCTTCTGGCCCATGTAGCCGGTGAGGTTCATGAAGCAATACACGAGCACGGCGCCGATCGCGAGCGACGCGAGCATCTGCCAGCCCGACAGGCCGAGCGCGAACAGTCCGATCGCGAACGAGTAGTTCGCGATGTTGTGCACGTCGTTGGTCCACAGCGCGAAGATGCTGTAGCGGCCCCAGGTGCGGCCCTCGGCCTTGGTGGGCGCAAGGTCGGCATTGTGTAGTCGCGGGCTCAGCGCGGGACCGCGCGTGGCCGTATCGGTTCGATGCAATGCGTCGCCCGCGCCGGGCACGATGCCCGCGCGGTGGGTGGCTTCCAGTTGCACGCCTTGTCTCCTTCCATGTGCGGGGCGCGAACCGGCAGCGTGTGCACGCAGCGCGGGCCCGGCCGCCGTGGACGTTATGTCTCGGATTTGTTCGCGAGTATGGGCGGCGGGCACGGCGATGGGAAATTAAATATTCGGGTAGGCGTCATTTGAAAAATGAATGGGGCTGGATCGTCGGCGAGGCATGCGAATTGCGTATTGGCGGGTTCCATCCACATCGACATCAGCGGAGGTGTCATGCAGCGATATTCCATTCGTCACGTATCGCGGGCCGTCTTCGCCGGCATCCTGATCGCCGGTCTGGCAGCGGGTGCGGGTTGTCAGAAAAAGAGCGACACGGGCACCGGCGCGAGTTCGGACACGAGCGCCACCGGCGGCATGGCGCCGGCGCCGTCCACCGCACCGTCGGGCATGCCGGGCAGCGGCGCGGCCGGCGGCGAGGCGAGCATGCCGGGCGCGGCATCCGCGCCAACGGGCGCAAGCGGCGGCTGATCGGCGGGTGCGCGCGGCGTGCGCGGGCAGGTTGCCCGTGCCGCCGTGACGGCATTGCGGCTCGGTACGTGCGTCACAGGACGCGCGGACAGTGCGCCGCGCGTGAAAGATTTGCAAGGACCGTTGTAGCGATTCCCGGCGCGGCGCCGGTTGCGTCATGCCGGCGCACGCCGTCGGGAGCAGGAGGTGCGATGCAGAACGCGGAATCGAATCCAACCCCGGAACAGCAGCGAGAACAGATCGAGAAGAGCCCGGTGAAGACGCCGGCGGCCGGCGACATGCCGGATGCGGCGACCCAGGCTGCCGAGGTCGCGAAGCGGCCGCTGACGCCGGAGGCGGTCGCGGCGAAAATGCCGACCGGCCTGCCGCCGATCGACGTCGACGCACATGCGGTCGACAGCGGCGACCCCGTGCGTCGCGCGGCCGGCCGGATCGTCACGCTCGACAACGCCAACATGGCGATGACGGACAACACGGTCGACGTCGACGGCAAGGGCCTGGAGGCGCGCGCAGGCGCGACCGAGTGGCACGACAACGTGATCTATTCGAACGCGTCGCTCGACGACGCGGTCGACACGCCCGACGAAGGGCTCGGCGGGATCGAGAGCCGGCCGGGCGGTAACGTGCCGCAGATCGCGACGCGGCCGGGCTGGCGCGTCCGGTATGTCGGCGACGTCGATGTCGAGCATGGCGACAGCACGCGGGCCGAGCACGTGATCCGCCTCGAGCGGACCGACTGACGTATCGACGGGTGCCGGGCGGACCGCCGGCCGGCGGTCCGCCGATGGCCATTACTGCGGGCCGAGTTCCTGCGCGGACGTGTCCGCATCGTTGCCTTGCGCAACGAGCACGTGGACGTCGTTCGGTGTCACGTCGCCGATGCCACCCGACGGAATCGTCACCAGCAGCCAGTCGGCGTTGTTGTTGATGCTCACGGGCGCGGTCTTCAGGATCGGCGTCTTGCTGCCGGCCGTCGTGACGATCACCTGGTAGCTGCCACCGTTCAGGTAGATCGAATCCTGTCCGGAGGCCGGCACGGCGTTCTGATACGCGGCGCCCGCCAGCGTCGGGCTTTGCGCGTTGATGTCGGTGCCGGGAGGCACGACGTACACGTCGACGTTCTGCGCGTTCGGCGACGCGTTGAAGCTGCGCACGCGCGCCTTGTCGGACAGGAGCTTCTTGTCGAACGGATCATCGATCACCGAAATCGCCGACGACGTGCTGGGCAACGCGATCGTGGTGTAGTGATGGCCGTTCGCCGCGCCGAAGGATTGCGACGCGACCGTCGCGGTCGTGCCCGAGATGTCGTAGCTTGCGGTCGTCGTTCCCGAGTCGATGTCGTGATAGCGGGTCACGCCCTTGTACGCGACACCCGACGCGTCGACCTTCGCATTCAGGTAGTAATCGAGATTCGGGCCAGCCGGCACCGCGTTGATGAAGCGCGCCTGCGGTTTCGAGATGCCGAGTTCGGTGCCGACGTCGTTGCCGTCTCCGCCGCATGCCGCGAGCACGGAAATGACCGAGCACAGGGCCACTATCGTTCGAATGGATTTCATTGTCGTCCTCTCGTTCAGGGAGCCTGATTGCGATGCGGTATCGCCGCGCGAGGCATCGCGCGGTACGCAGCGCCGGATTGAAGGAAGGAATTGCCGTCCGCCGGGGTGGCGGGCGCACGGATGTCGCAAGCGACGTGCCCGCGCGACGGAATCGGCGCGGGCGCCCGTATGGCGAAGGTGCGGCACGCAGTGCCGTTGCGTGCCGTGCCGGATCGTGCGAGTCCGGGTTGCATGCTTGTAAAAAGGCGATGCAACCAGCGAGAGAGTGACGCGCGCCGCAAGGGCGTTTCAAACGTCGTCCGTTGTGCGCTGCGGGTGACGATTTTTGCGCATATCGTTGCGTGCGCATCGATATGAGGAGAATCGTGCAGTCGCGCGACGACCTGGCGGCGCCGCGCGCGTGATGTGCATCAGCGATTCACGAGCTTCGCCGGATACGCGAGCGCGAGTGCGCAACCGACCAGCATGCATGCGGCGAAGGCATACAGTCCCGCGCTTTGCGAGTGGAACGTGTCGCGCAGCCAGCCGATGAAGTAAGTGCTGCCGAAGCCGCCGAGGTTCGCGATCGAGCATGCGAACGCGATCCCGCCGGCTGCGGCCGAGCCCTTCAGGAACGTGGACGGCAACGCCCAGACGACCGGCATCGCGGCGGCCGCGCCCGCGTTGATCAACGAGAACAGCAGCACGGTCGCGAGCGTGCCGTGCGACGACGCGGCGGCAAGTGCGAGCGCGACGGCCGACACCAGGAACGGCACGACGATATGCCAGCGGCGCTCACGCGCACGGTCGGAGCTCGCGCCGCAATATAGCGTCGCGAGAACGGCCGCGGCATTGGGGATCACCATCAGCCAGCCGATGTGATACGCGTCCTTCACACCGGTGTCGCGCAGGATCGTCGGCAGCCAGAAGCTCACCGCATACAGCCCGAGCAGCACGCACAGGTCGATGAGGCCGAGCGCCCACACCTTCGGGTCGGTGAACGCGCGGCCGAGCGCATGGCTCTTGTTGCCGGACGGGTCGGCGTCGAGGTTCGCGCGCAGCGCGCGCTTTTCGTCGGCGTTCAGCCAGTGCGCGGTTTCGATGCCGTTGGGCAGCCAGCGCAGTACCGCGAAGCCGAGCAGCACCGACGGCAATGCCTCGAGCAGGAACAGCCACTGCCAGCCGCCGAGCCCGTGCGCGCCGTCGAACGCGCGCATGATCCAGCCGGAAATCGGGCTGCCGATCATGCTCGACAGCGGCAGGCCGACCATGAACAGCGCGACGATCCGCGCGCGGCGCGCATCGGGATACCACTGCGTCAGGTACAACAGCACGCCGGGCAGGAAGCCGGCTTCGGCGGCACCGAGCAGGAAGCGCACGACGTAGAACTGCATCGGCGTCTGCACGAACATCGTCGCGCCCGACAGCAGGCCCCACGTGATCATGATCCGCGCGATCCACATCTTCGCGCCGACGCGCTGCAGCACCAGGTTGCTCGGGACTTCGAACAGGATGTAGCCGCCGAAGAACAGGCCGGCGCCGAGCCCGTACACGGTGTCGCTGAACTTCAGCGCGTCGAGCATCTGCAGCTTCGCGAGCCCGATGTTGATGCGGTCGAGATAGGCCGCGAAATAGCACAGGCAGAACAGCGTGATCAGGCGCAGCGTGACCTTGCGGTAGAGCGCGCCGTGCAGCGTGTCGTCGGCGGAGACGGCGGCGCTCGGGTGTGCGGTAGACATGGGATTGCCCCTGTTCGAATGTGACGGATGAAGTGGGTGGCCGTTCGACGCGAGCGAAGATTCACCGCGCGCTGGAGTCTGTATAGCACGCCAATTACATAGCGTACACACTAGAAAATACGGAATCGCACAGGCATGAAAACGGATGGATGAAGATCGCTCGATGGGCCGGATAAACCTCATGTTTTTCGGGGAATTATTCGGAAAAATTCACGTATCTCCGTGAGCGTCATGAACGGGTCCGGATGCACGAAATTCGTGCGTGTGCACTCAAAAGTGAAGTGTATGCACGCAAGTGCTCCGGCGCTGCGCATACGTGCGCCCGGCTTCGTGCATCCGGCGACCCGCCGAACGGCGCGAATGGCTGGCACCGCGGTGCGATGTTCGTGAGCGGGCCTGCACGGTCGGGCAATCGTCAGGTGAAAGACGGAAAGGGCGCGACGAACCTGACGTACCGCAACGAAGCGGCGGGCGCGCGAACGATCGTGCCGATTCGAGGGTGTACACTGCTTGCCTTTCTCATTCATGCCGCGCGGGCCTTCATCTTCATGGCGTCTTCCAAGGATTCCTACGACTTTCACGACCAGGTCGGGCACCTGCTGCGCCGCGCCTACCAGCGGCACGTTGCGATCTTCCAGGAAGCGATCCCCGATTCGGACCTGACGGCCGCACAGTTCGTCGCGCTGTGCGCGGTCAAGGAAAAGCAGGCGTGTTCGCTGAACGACATCGTCAAGGCGACCGCGATCGACCAGGCGACGATCCGCGGCGTCGTCGATCGGTTGAAGACGCGCGCGCTGATCGAGGTGCTGCCCGACCCGAACGACGGCCGCAAGCTGATCGTGCGCGCGACCGCGGCAGGCCTCGCGCTGATCGACCGCACGGTGCCGTTCGCGCGGCAGGTGACCGAGCGCACGTACGGGCCGCTCAATCCGGGCGAGCGCGTCGCATTGCAGTACCTGCTGCGCAAGATGATGGAGGCCGACGGCGACGCGTGACGCGCGGCGCGGCGGGGCCCTCGACGCATACCACCCTTACACGGCGCGTGCTGGGACAGGTGCTTTCATACCGGGAAGCCGGCCGGCCTCGCGAAGCGCGGCGCGCACCGTCTCGGGCGTGAACGGCGGCGCGTAGAAGCGCACGCCGGTCGCGTCGAACAGCGCGTTCGCGACGGCGGCGGGCCCCGGCACCGACGCCGATTCGCCCGCGCCGAGCGGCGGCTCGCCTTGCCGCGGCATCAGCACCACGTCGACCTCCGGCACTTCGTCGAACGTCAGAATCGGATAGCTTGCCCATTCCCGCGACGCGACCTTGCCTTCGGCAAACCGCACACGCTCCTTCAGCGTGCGGCTCAATACCTGGATCACGTTGCCGTGAATCTGGTGGCGCACGCCGTCCGGGTTGATCATCGTGCCGGTGTCCTGGCCGACCGTCACGCGTTCGATGCGGATTTCGCCGGACACGCGATCGACGCTCAGGTCGACGATCCATGCGGACCATGCCGCGCCGAAACCGGGGAAGCGACTGTGCACGTAGCGCGCATACGCGACACCGCGTCCGCGCACGACGCGCGATCCGTCGTGTTCATGGTTGCGGCCCGCGCGCGGCGTCCAGCCCGCGCGATCGGCCACGGCCTGCAGCAGTTCGCTCGCGCGCGTGTCCTTGAGATGCCGAAGCCGGAACGCGAGCGGATCGATGTCCATCAGCGCCGCGCATTCGTCGACGAACGCGTCGTGCGCGAACGAGTTCGGCAACGCCGACACGCCACGCAGCCACGATGCGCGCACGAGCGGCGCGAGATCCTCGCAGACTATGCGACGGTTCGGGCTTTCATACGGCGACACGGCCGTGCGGTCGCCCATCTCGAATACGCGCGGCTCGGGCGCGATCGCGCCGGTCAGGAGCGTCGCGAGGAGCGGCGCGTCGTTCGACGGATAGCGCGTCGTGAAGTCGTAGCCCAGCAGGCGGCCGTCGCGCGTCACGGTGCCCGTCACCCGCATCAATTGCCCGGCGCCCTTCGGTTCCCACAGATGTTCGTCCGCGCGTGACAGTTGCACGCGCACCGGACGGCCGACCGCGCGCGACAGCAGCAACGCGTCGCCGCATACGTCGTCCGCGCCGTTGCGGCCGTAGCAGCCGGCTGCTTCCATTCGCACGATGTCGAAATCGGCCTCGTCGCGCGCCACGAGCGTCGCGAGGTCGTAGCGCAGCGATACGGGGTTCTGCGTGCCGGACCATACGGTGATCCGGCCGTCGCCCGGCGCGCGATAGTCGGCGAGCGCGCACGACGGGCCGATCGAGCCGTGCATCTGGAACGGCCATGCATAGGTGCGCGACACCGTGATCGTGTCGGGTTGCGTGCGTGCCGCGTCGACGTCGCCTTCGTCGAGCAGCACGCGGCGTTGCGCGGGTGCGGCGGCGATCGCGGCCGCGGGCGTATCGAGCGGCGGCAGCGCGGGATGCGGCCGCCACGTGACGCGCAGCTGGCGCGCCGCGCGGATCGCGTGTTCCTCGCGCTCGGCGACGACGCCGACGAAATCACCGATCGCGACGACCGCGACGAGCCCCGGCACGTCGGCGACCGACGCGCGATCGACGTCGACCAGCGACGTGCCGACGAACGCGCCGCTGTCGTGGCCCGCATACGGCGGCCGCACGACGCGGCCATGCAGCATGCCCGGCACGCGCATGTCATGCACGAACGTGAGCTGGCCCGTTGCTTTCGCGGGCAGGTCGACGCGCGGCGACGATCGGCCGACGATCCGGTAGTGGGCGGGGTCCTTCGTGCGGGCGCTCGGATCGAGCGTCAGCGTGACGCGGTGCCCCGCGACGAGCGCGGCGAACGTCGCGGCGTGCCCGTGTGCCGGCGCGGAGATCGTTCCGTCGTCGATGCTCAACTGCGCGAGGTCGACACCGAAACGCTCGGCGGCCAGCGCCAGCAATGCGTGCCGTGCCTGAGCGGCCGCGCAACGCAGCGGCGTTGCGGAAATCTGGATTGTCGCGCTCGCGATGGTCGGACCCTGGTTCGGTGTCGCGGCCGTATCTCCGAGCACCATCGTCACGCGCGCGGGCGGCACGTCGAGTTCCTCGGCAACGATCTGCGCGAGCGACGTGCGAATGCCGGTGCCGAGATCGACGTGGCCGTTGAACGCGAGGATGCGTCCGTCGTCGAGAATCGCGACGAACACCTCGGGCAGCGCCGGCACGTACGACGACAGGCTGCCCGGTTGGCCGGGCGCCGGCTTGACGGGCGGCGTGGGTGGCCGGATCACGGTCAGGCAGCCGTCGCGCGCAAGCAGTTCGGAGCGGTTCACGATCGAGGTGTCCTGTCGGGGAGGGGCGGTCGGCGGGCGCGCGGGCTTCGGTGCGCGGACGCGGCGTGCCGCGCGCGGGGTGACGGCCTGGGCTTGCGCGACGGCGCACGCGGTCAATCTAGGTCGCCAAAACCTCAGCGTCAATCACGGGCGGGTGAGGGTGCGGGCGACGGCCGGGCCGCCGCCCGCGCGGCGCGGCGGCTCAGCGCGCGTGCACGGCATCGATTGCCGCGATCGCATCGTCGAGCGGCATCACGGCCGCGTATTTCTGCTGCATGTCGAACAGGTTCGCGTCGTGCGGCGCGATCGCGCGATCGCCGACGCAATCTGCGAGCACGAGCGGACGGAACCCGTGCGACATCGCGTCGACCACGCTCGCGCGCACGCAACCGCTCGTCACCGCGCCGGCAACGAGCAGCGTTTGTACCGCACGCTGCGCGAGCCAGGGTGCGAGCTGCGTGCCGAAGAACGCCGACGGCACGGTCTTGCGCACGACGAGTTCGCCGGCGGCGGGCGTGAGTTCGGGCACGATCGCGCTGTTCGGATGGTGCTCGGTCAGCGTCGCCATGCCCGGCACCTTCAGCGAGAACACGTTGTCGTCGCTGCCGTCGTCCGCATACACGATGCGGCTGTGCGCGACCGGCCAGCCGCGTTCGCGCGCGAGCGCGAGCGCCCGCGTCGTGCGCGCGATCGCCGGCGCGATGTTGCCGCCGCCGAACGTCGCGGGATCGGCGAAGCCGACCACGAAGTCGACGATCAGCAGCCCTATGTTGCCGTGCGGCGGCAGCGGCGTGCCGAAACCCTGCTGGCGGTAGACGTTCGCTTCGGCGTGGTGGGAAAGATCGGTCATGGTGTCGGGCACTCGTCTGTCAGGCGGGTTGGTCGGTCACGCGGCCTTCGCGCACGACGGTCTCGCCGTCGAGCTCGACCGTGCAGCGGCGCAGCGGGATGTCGATATGGCAGGTCGTCGTGCGGCTGCCGCCGCCTTCGTTGTTCGGGCCGAGCGAGAACAGGAAGTTGCCTTCGAACGCGCGCGCATCCATCCCGATCGTCGCCTCGCGGTCGTACAGGCCGAGCGTCGACCAGCGGGCGCGCGGCTGCAACCCCCAGCCGATGTGCGAGATCGCATAGCCTTCGGGGTCGGCGAAGGTTTCCATGTAGTCGCGCAGCAGGTCGGCGTCGACGCCGCCTTCGATGCGCGTTGCGTAACCACCTTCGACGGTCAGCGCGATCGGCTCGCTCACGTAGTGCTTCTGAGGCAGCAGGATGTCGCCGCGGTCGATCACGATCGTGCCGCGCGCGGTGCGGTCGTTCGGGTAGGTCAGCGCGAAGCCGCTCGGCCAGTGATCCCAGCGGCCCGGCGCGTCGACGAAGCCGTATTCGGCCGTCGGCGGAAACTCGCCGAGCGGGCATACCAGCGCGGTGCCGGCGGCCGACGTCACGCGCATCTCGCGCGCGGCAGCGATTTTTTTCGCAGCGGCGAGCACGCGCGTACGGTCGGCCAGCGTCGGCACCATGCGCACCAGCACCTCGGGCGGCTCGACCGCGAGCAGGATCTTCGTGCCCGCTTTCAGGATGTCGTGCTGTTCGGGCGAGAACAGCAGCGTCATCAGGTCGAGCACGAGGTCGCTCTCGCGCAGCGCGGCGATCGCGGCCTTGTTGCCGGTCAGCGGCGTCGTGCCGAGATACGCGAGCGGGTCCCGGCTGAACGCTTTGTCGCCATTGACGGGCGGCAGGTCGAGCCGGTTGACGATCGCGCCCATCGATTGCGTCGCGATCAGCGCGCACGACAGCGTCTGCGGATGGGTGGCCGCGCTCGTCAGGATCGTGACGGTCTGGCCCGGTTCGAGGCGCGACAGCGTGAGGACCTGCTTCCACGCGTCGATCAGTTGGGTATCGCTGACTGGCATCGTCGGCTCCGGTAAAGGCGTGAAAGAAAGGGGCGGGCGCCGCGCGATCAGGCCGCGAGCGGCGCGCCGAGGAAATCGCCGAACGCCGCGTAGAAGCCCGCCGCGTTGTCCCACGGAATCATGTGGCCCGCGTCGGGCACGCGCATGTGCCGCATCGACGGCGTCGCGCGCTGCAGTTCGGCGACGTCGTCGTCGCGCACCACGTCGCCGCGCTCGGCCGTAATCAGCAGCGACGGCACGGTCAGTCGCGCGGCATCCGCGTGGAAGTCGTCGGTGTGGAAGCCTTCGTATGACGTGCGCACCGCGCGCTCGTCGCAGGTATGCAGCCATTCGGCGCGCAGTTGCAGTTCGGCATCGGTCCAGGTCGGGCAGAACGCGCGCATCCCTTCGGCGTCGGTGCCGGCGCGCGCGAGCGCCATCGAGTCGATGTACCACGGCAGCTTGCCCGGATAGTCGCGGCGGTTCGGGCCCGACACCGGGGGATCGACGAGTACGACCGACTCTAGCCCGCCGATGCCGCGCAGCGCCGCGCGCGCGGCGATCCGCGCGCCCATCGAATGGCCGACGAGGCTCGTACGCGGCAGGCCGAGCGCGGCGACGAGCGCCGCGACGTCGTCGGCCTGCGCGTCGAGGCCGTAGTCGAGCGACGGCGACGCGTCGGACAGCCCGCGGCCGCGCACGTCGAGCACATAGGTGTCGAACGCCGCGCCGAACACGTCGCCGACGAAGCCCCACGTGATCGCGGGGCTCGTGATGCCGGGAATCAGCACGATCGCGGGGCGCGACGCGCGTGCGCCCGTCGCGCCGCCGTAGCGCAGATAGTGCTGGCGGATGCCGTTCGCGCGGACGTTCGCGCCGTACAGGAAAGTCGAGGGCATGGAGAGGCTCCGAAGTGGCGGGATGCTCAGTACGCGCCGGACAGCAGCGCGCCGGCGCCGGGTACGACCGGTTCGAGATCGAGTTCGCGCAGCATCGCGTAGGTCGTCGCGATCGCCGCCGTGATCACGGGCTTGCCCGTCATCGCCTCGACCTTCGCGACCGCCGGCAGCGACGGCATCTGCACGCACGCGGACAGGACGATCGCATCGGCCTCCTGGTACGGCAGCGTCTTCACGATGTCCGGCAGGCGTGCCGGGTCGTGGCGGCCGACTTCGAGGTTGTCGGGAATCTCGAGCGCGCGGTACGCGATCACGTCATAGCCTTCGTTGCGGATGTAGTCGACCACGAGTTCGGTCAGCGGCAGCATGTACGGTGCGACCACCACGATGCGCTTCGCGCCGATCACCTTCAATGCGTCGACGAGCGCGCCTGCGCTCGTCAGCACGGGCGCCTGCGCGCCGTTGTCCGCCGTGTGCTTCGTGAGGCGCGCCTGAGACACGCGGTGATAGCCGTGGCCCATCGCCATGATCGCGACGAGGCACGCGTAGCCGAGCACGTCGACGCGCGCATCGCTCAGCTCCACCGCGCAGCGGTCGGATTCGGCATCCATCGTCGCGAGTTCTTCCTTGACGACCTTCTTCATCCGCATCCGGCTCGAGTGATACGTGAAGCGCTCGGGCCGGATCGCCTCGCGCAACCGCAACATCGCGGGAATCTCGGTTTCCATCGTCGTGTTGGAACTCGGCACGATCTGGCCGATGCGGTAGGTCTTGTTCATGACGGGAGGCTCCGTGTCGGTAAGAGTGGGGCGGCACGCTGGCGCGAGATCGCCTGGTTTCGAGCAAAGTCTAGTGTGTACATTTGAAAATGACAATGGATCAAAAAGATTTCCGTCCGGCCGTCATCGTTGATGAGTGTATGAATTCGTGAATTTATTGGTGTTTTCCCGAATAACTGGATTGCCAAAAACAATCCGCTTGTCCTGAATAAATTGAGTGTGTACGCTACATACACGCCATTCAATCCGCCCGTTCTCGTACCGCGTTCGGCGACGGGCTCACGATCAGGAGATCCGCATGAGCAAACCCCGTATCGCAATCATCGGCGCCGGTCTCGGCGGCACGGCCGCCGCGGCGCTGCTGCAGCGCCGCGGCTACGATGTCGCGCTTTACGAGCAGGCGCCGGCGTTCTCGCGCCTCGGCGCGGGCATTCATCTCGGCCCGAACGTGATGAAGATCATGCGGCGCATCGGCTGCGAGGACGCGCTGGAGAAGATGGGTTCCCATCCGGATTGCTGGTACAGCCGCGACTGGCGGACGGCCGACGTGCTGTCGAAAATTCCGCTCGGCGACTACGCGCGCACGACCTATGGCGCGAGCTACCTGACCGTGCATCGCGGCGATTTCCATGCGTTGATGACGCAGGCGGTGACGCCCGGCACGATCCGCTTCGGCAAGCGGCTCGCGTCGGTGGAGGACACCGGCGACGCGGTGCGCCTGACATTCACCGACGGCAGCGTCGAGACGGCCGACATCGTCATTGGCGCGGACGGCGTGAATTCGCGGATCCGCGAGCATCTGCTTGGCGCGGAACCGCCGCGCTATACAGGCTACGTTGCGCATCGCGCGGTGTTCCCGGCATCGCTGCTCGGCAACAAGCCGTACGACATGTGCGTGAAGTGGTGGTCGGAGGATCGTCACATGATGGTCTACTACGTGACCGAGAAGCGCGACGAGTACTACTACGTGACGGGCGTGCCGCAGGCCGAGTGGCCGGAAGGCGTGTCGATGGTCGACAGCAGCCGCGATGAAATGCGCGAAGCGTTCGCGGGTTTCCATGCCGACATCCAGCATCTGATCGACGTGTCGCCGTCGATCACCAAGTGGCCGCTGCTCGAACGCGACCCGCTTCCGTTGTGGAGCCGAGGCCGTCTCGTGCTGCTCGGCGATGCGTGTCATCCGATGAAGCCGCACATGGCGCAGGGCGCGGCGATGGCGATCGAGGATGCGGCGATGCTCGCGCGCTGTCTCGACGAAGTCGGCATCGGCGATCACGCAGGCGCGTTCGCGCTGTACGAGGCGAATCGCGCGGCACGCGCGTCGAAGGTGCAGCTCGTGTCGCACAACAACACGTGGCTGCGCACGAACGAGGATCCGTCGTGGGTGTTCGGCTACGACGTGTTCGACGTGCCGCTCGTGTCGCCGTCGCCGTCGCGTGGCAACGTGGCGGCCGTCGCCTGACACGCGCCGTGTCCGAGCCGGATGCCACGCCGCCGTATCGTCGATCGATGCGGCGATACGCGCGCATTTCGGCGTGTTATACCTGAGCGCTGTGCGCGACGCCGGCCATCGCGAGCCGGCGGCCGTGCCCGCCGCCGGCCCCAGGCATCGGCCCACCGGTCTTCCGGCCCGCGCCCCCATTCCGGACCCATTCATGTCCCATCCCGCTTCCCCGTCGCGGCCGCTCGCTTTTCGCGTGAACGGCATGCCGCACATGTTCGACGCAGCCGCGCCCGACGCGCCGCTGCTGCTGATCCTGCGCAACGACTGCGCGCTCAACGGCCCGAAGTACGGCTGCGGATTCGGGCAGTGCGGCGCGTGCACGGTGCTGGTCGACGGGCAGGCCACACGCGCGTGCGTCGTGCCGGCCGCCGCCGCGCACGGGCGCGACGTGACGACGCTCGAAGGGCTCGGTGCGCGCGAGGCGCCGCATCCGATCCAGCGCGCCTTCATCGACGAGCAGGCCGCACAGTGCGGCTATTGCCTCAACGGGATGATCATGAGCACGAAAGCGTTGCTCGACCGCAATCCGTCGCCGGACGATGCAGCGATCCGCGATGCGCTGCGCTTCAATCTTTGCCGCTGCGGCACGCACCTGGAGATCATCCGCGCGGTGCATCGGGCCGCGCGCTATCTGCGGGACGACGGCGATGAAGCATGACCCGAGCGTGCTCGCGCAGCCCGAAACCGATGCAGGCGATGTGCGATGCGATGAAGTGGCGGCCGGTTCGGCGCGGCGTGCGGACGACGCGGCGCGCATGCATCGAGCGCGTTACGAGTGGCCGATCGGCGATGCGCGCGCGCAGGCGTCGTTCGATGTCGAAACACGGACCGCCGCCGACGGCAGGATGACGACGTGGCGCTATCGCGCGCAGGCCGGCACGGTGGCGGACGCGCGGCGCGCGACGGCGGAGGGCGGGGCGTCGACGCCATCGTCGCCGTTCGTCTATCGACATGCGCAGACGTCGATCGAGATGGCCGACACCCACCACACGATTCCCGGCCACGCGCACGCATTCGCGCGCGAATCGTTCGTCGACGAGCTGGCCGGTGCGCTGAAGCGCGATCCGGTCGCATTGCGTCTGCAGCATCTCGATGCGTCGCGCGATGCAGGGCCGCGCGAGATTATCCGGATGGTCAGCGAACGCGCCGCGTGGGGCGAACCGGCGACGGCGCGCATGCCTGACCGCTTGAGCGGACGCGGCTTCGCGTTCGACGGTGCGGGTGCGTCCGATGCGTTGTCCGCGGACGAAAACCCGCAAGCCGATGCGGGCGGTGACAACGCTCCCCACTGGTCCGCGTGGGTCGTCGATCTCGACGTCGATCGCGCGACGGGCGACGTCGCGGTGCGCCGCGTCGTCGCCGGGCAGGGCGCGGGCGAACCCGGGCAGGCGTCGATGGCGGGCGTGCCCGCATGGCAGATCGAGGCGGCGATTTCGCGCGTGATGGGCGCGCGGCTGTCCGCACGGCCGGCGCATGACGAGACCGGCGGCGATGTCGCGCCGGATGCGATCGCGCATGAACTCGTCGCGTTCGACGACGCCGCACCGGGCGCGGATCGCATCCGGTCGCTGTCGGCATACGATGCGCAACGGATCGAGCAGGCCGCTGCGCCGGCGGCGGCTGCGATCGCGAACGCGCTGCATGACGCGACGGGCGTGCGTTTTCGCGCGCCGCCGTTCGATGCGGCGCGCATTCGCGAGGCGCTGGCCCGGCCGGTGCCGGTCGATTCAGGTGAGAGCCATTCCGGCACGCCGCGTCGTGCGTCATCGCGCTGGCGCCGCTGGCTGGCCGGTGGCGGCGCGGGCGGGGTGGTCGGCGGGCTGATCGGGCTCGCGTGCGCGATCCTGCCGGGCCCGGCGCCGATTGCGCCGATTGCGACGGGCGGTGCGGACGGCGCGATGTGGAGCGCGGCGACGCTCGAACGCGGCCGCCTGATTGCGCTCGCCGGCGATTGCGCGGTCTGTCATACCGCGCCCGGCGGGGCGCCCAACGCGGGTGGTCTCGCGCTCGACACGCCGTTCGGCACGATCTACACGACCAACATCACGCCCGATCTGGAAACCGGTATCGGCGCATGGTCGTATCCGGCGTTCGCGCGTGCGATGCGCGAAGGCATCGGCCGCGACGGATCGCATCTGTATCCGGCATTTCCGTACACCGCGTTCGCGAAGCTGAGCGAGCCCGACCTGCTCGCGCTCTATGCCTATCTGATGTCGCAGCCGCCGGTGACGCATGCACCGCCGAAGACGAAGCTGCCGTTCCCGCTCGACCAGCGGCGCCTCGTCGCCGGATGGAACTGGTTGTTTCACGATGCGCGGCCGTTCGCACCGGACCCGGCGCGCTCCGCGACGTGGAATCGCGGCAAGTATCTGGTCGACGGCGCCGGGCACTGCGGCGCGTGCCACACGCCGCGCAACGCGCTCGGCGCGGAACAGGGCGGGCGCGCGTACCTGGCCGGCGGCGAGGCCGAGGGATGGGTCGCGCCGCCGCTCATCGCGTCGCCTGCGTCGCCGGTGCCGTGGACCGAAGGCGCGCTGTTCGACTACCTCCGCACTGGTTTCTCCGCCCAGCACGGCGTCGCGGCCGGGCCGATGGCGCCGGTCGTCGCGGGGCTCGCGGCGCTGCCCGAATCGGACGTTCGGGCGATCGCGCATTATCTGACGTCGCTGTCACCGCCCGTCGATGCGGCCATGGCGGCCGACGCGGCGACCCGCCGTGCGCACGGTGCGGAAGCCGTCGCGACGCTCGGCCTCGAGAGCGGCCGGCGTGCGTTCGATGCCGCGTGCGCGGTGTGTCACGCGGAATCGGGCGGGGTCGGGCATTTGGGCGTGCGTCCGCTGATGGGGCTCAACACGAGCGTCAGCCAGGCGGCGCCCGACAACCTGCTGCGTGTGCTGCACGACGGGATCGACCATCCGGCCACCGACGCGCTCGGCTACATGCCGGGCTTCCGCGACGCGTTCGACGACCGGCAGATGGCCGAGCTCGCCGCATATATCCGCGCGCGCTACGCGCCCGGTCAACCGGCGTGGCAAAACCTGGAGGAGGCCTCGGCGAGAATCCGGCAGGCGCGCTCGCACTAACCGGCGCACGTGAAGAAGGCGCACGGCGGCCGGGAAAAGCGACTCACGGGGCAACGCCAGGCGCGACGCCGCCCGTAAATCTTGCCTGGATCACCTATCGTTTAACCATTCGAAACAATGTGTTCACCGAAAAGGGCATGATCTCCGGCAATCGGGCAGGCATACTGTCGCCTATGTTGCTCAATGCCGTCGAATCGACGTGCGCTTGCCTCCCATGTCCATCCCTGTACCTTTTCGATCCCTGCGAGGGTTGACCATCGCGGCCGCTGCATGCTTGCTCGCCGCGTGTTCGACCGCTTCCGACGTGACCACGACGTCGAACCCGAACGTCTTCACCGTGACGACGCGCACGCTCGGCGTGTCGACGACGTGGGCCGACGCCCATGAAAAAGCCGTCAACGAAGCGACCAACTATTGCACGCAGCGCGGCATGCGCGCGAGCCTGAAGCAGGAGTCCGTGACCGGCGGCCGCCGCGTCGACGCGCGCTCGGAACTCGCGTTCGAGTGCCATCCGACCTTCGAGACGGCGTCGAACCCGCGCGGATAAACGCTGCGTCGCCCGTGCGGCCGCGGCCTGCGTGCCTGCGCTGCTCCGGAAGTGAATCGACCCGCGATGCCGTTGATGGGCATCGCGGGTCGGCGCACGTCCGTCGGCCGCGTTACGCGGGGTGCGCTTCGTACAGCTTCACGCAAGCGGAGAAGTCGAGCGTGCCGAGCCCCTGCTGGCTCATCGACTGATAAAGCTGCTGCGCGAGCGCGCCCATCCACACCGGCTGCCGTGCGCTGCGCGCGGCTTCGGTCGCGAGCCCGAGATCCTTCAGCATCAGGTTCGCGGCGAAACCGCCCGAGTAGCCGCGCGCGGCGGGCGCCGCGTCGTTCACGCCCGGGTAAGGGTTATATGCGTCCGAGCTCCAGCAGCGGCCGGTCGACGTGTTGATGATGCCGGCCAGCACGGCCGGATCGATGCCGAGCGCGGCGCCGAGCGCCATCGATTCCGACACGCCCATCATCGAGATCCCGAGCAGCAGGTTGTTGCAGATCTTCGCGATCTGCCCGGTGCCGGTGCCGCCGCAGTGCACGACGTTCTTTCCCATGTCGAGCAGTACCGGGCGGATGCGCTCGAACAGCGCGCCTTCCGCGCCGACCATGAAGGTCAGCGTGCCGGCTTGCGCGCCGCCGGTGCCGCCCGACACTGGCGCATCGGCGAGCGGGAAGTCGCGTTGCGCGGCGGCGTCGGCCACTGCGCGCACGGTGCCCGGGTCGATCGTGCTGCAGTCGACGAACGTTGCGCCGGCGCGCGCGCCGGCCAGGACGCCGTCGTCGCCGAGATAAACCGCGCGCACGTGCTGCGCGGCCGGCAGCATCGTGATCACCAGCGACGCGCGGGCGGCCGCCTCACGCGGCGACGCGGCCGCCGTCGCGCCCGCGCGCGTCGCGGCGTCGACTGCGTTCGCGTCGAGGTCGAACACCGTCAGGGCGTGTCCGGCCTTGAGCAGGTTGGCGGCCATGGGGCCGCCCATGTTGCCGAGTCCGATGAATGCAATTTCCATGTACAGGCTCCAGTGTCGACCGGACTTGGCGCTTCAGCGCCTAGTCCGGTCCCATGCTTCGCAATCAGCGCAGCGCGATCGTCGTGTTCACGCCGCCGGCCGTCGCGTCGTCGTCGAACCAGCGCGCGGTGACCGTCTTCGTCTGCGTATAGAACTGCACGACCTGCTTGCCGTACGGGCCGAGATCGCCGAGCTTCGAGCCGCGCGAGCCGGTGAAGCTGAAGTAGGGGACCGGCACCGGGATCGGGATGTTGATGCCGACCTGGCCGACGTCGATCTCGCTCTGGAACTTGCGCGCGGCCGCGCCGCTCTGCGTGAAGAGGCCGACGCCGTTGCCCATCGGGTTGCGGTTCACGAGCGCGATCGCTTCGTCGAGCGTGTCGACTTCCATCACGACCACCACCGGCCCGAAGATTTCTTCCGTGTAGATCGACATGTCGGTCGTCACGCCCGAGAAGATCGTCGGGCCGACGAAGTTGCCTTGCTCGTAGCCGGGCACCTTCACGTCGCGGCCGTCGAGCAGCAGCGTCGCGCCTTCCTTCACGCCCGCGTCGATCAGCGACAGGACGCGCGCCTTCGCCGCCTTCGACACGACCGGGCCGACGTCCGTGCCGGCTTCGGCGCCAGCGTTGACCTTCAGCGCCTTCGCCTTCTCGACCAGATCGGGCAGCCAGTCGCGCGCGCGGCCGACCAGCACGACGACCGACGTCGCCATGCAGCGCTGGCCGGCCGCGCCGAAGCCCGCGCCGACCAGCGCGTTGATCGACTGCTCGCGATGCGCATCCGGCAACACGACCGCGTGGTTCTTCGCGCCCATCATCGACTGCACGCGCTTGCCGTGCTGGCTGCCGAGGTTGTACACGTGCGTGCCGACGCGCGTCGAGCCGACGAACGAGATCGCCTTGATGTCCGGGTGCGTGCAGAGGCGATCGACCACCGTCTTGCCGCCGTGCACGACGTTCAGTACACCTTGCGGCACGCCGGCCTCGATCGCGAGCTCGACGAGCTGCATCGTCGACAGCGGATCCTGTTCGGACGGCTTCAGCACGAACGTGTTGCCGCACACGATCGCCATCGGGAACATCCACAGCGGGATCATGCCGGGGAAGTTGAACGGCGTAATGCCCGCGCACACGCCGATCGGCTGGCGCAGCGTGTAGGTATCGACGCCGCCCGCGACGTTCTCCGCGAATTCGCCTTGCTGCAGCGTGCCGATCGAGCATGCGTGCTCGACCACTTCGAGGCCGCGGAAGATGTCGCCCTGCGCATCGGGCAGCGTCTTGCCCTGCTCGGCCGTCAGCGTGTGCGCGATCCGTTCGAGATTGCGGCGCACCAGATCCTGGAACTTCAGCATGATGCGCAGCCGCGCGCCGATCGGCGTCGTCTTCCAGGTCTGGAAAGCGCGCTGCGCGGACGCGATCGCGGCATCGACCTCGTCGAGCGTCGCGTACGGCACGCGGCCGATCACTTCCTGCGTCGCGGGGTTGACGATGTCGCCCCATTCGGCGCTTTGCGAATCGACGAACGCGCCGTCGATCAGCAGCTTGGCGGTGGGCAGGGCGAGGGTGGTCTGGGGAACTGCGGCGTTCATGGAACTCTCCGGAAAACGATGGTGCGACGAAAAAGAGGTGGCTTGCGTCCGTCGCGCGTGCAGCCACGACGAACGGCAAGTCGAATGGAAACCGGGTAAAGACGGGCCGGCGTATGTCGATGCGTCAGGGACGTGCCGGCCGCATCAGCGCGGTACACACGAGCGCGAACACACCGAAGCCGACGAGGTACGCGATCACGTAGTGCGGCTGGCCGCCGCCGGCCTTGAGCAGCGACGTCGCGATCATCGGCGCGAAGCCGCCCCCGATCACGCCGGCGAGCTGCACCGACAGCGAGATGCCGCTGTAGCGGATCTCCGCGGGGAACTGCTGCGCGAACAGCAGCGACTCCGGTGCATAAAGAATCGGGAACACGACGCCGAGGCCGAGCACGATCGCCCACCATGCGTACGACGTCTGCTGCGTGCCGAGCATCATGAAGAACGGTGCCGCGAACGCGCACATCAGCACGAGGCCGATCGCGAACATCCGGCGCTGGCCGATGCGGTCGCTGAGATGCCCGCACAGCGGCATCGTGACGAGCGACAGCGCCGCGCCGGCCGTGATCGCGTGCAGCATTTCGGCCTTCGGCAGATGCAACTGCTGCGTTGCATAGGCGAGCGCGAACGTGACGACCATGTAGAACCACGTGTTCTCGGCGGCGCGCGCGCCGACGATCGTCAGCACCTCGCGCGGATGGCGACGCAGCGCGGCCGTCACCGGCGACTTCTCGGCCTTGCCCTGGCGCTGCATCTTCTCGAAGTCCGGCGACTCGGGCACCTTCGCGCGGATGAACCAGCCGAGGCCGACGAGCGCGATGCTCGCGAGGAACGGCACGCGCCAGCCCCACGACAGCATGTCGGCTTCCGGCAGCGCGGCCACCGCGGCCATCGCGACCGACGAGAGGATCAGCCCGAGTCCGACGCCCGTTTGCGGCAGGCTGCCGAACAGCCCCTTGCGACCCTTCGGCGCGTGTTCGACGGCCATCAGCACCGCGCCGCCCCATTCGCCGCCGACCGCCATCCCCTGCAGGAAGCGCATCGCGATCAGCAAGGCGGCGGCCCAGTAGCCGATGCGGTCGTACGACGGGATCAGCCCGATGATCATGCTCGGCACGCCCATCAGCAGCAGCGTGATCATGAGCATCGACTTGCGGCCGATGCGGTCGCCGAAGTGGCCGAATACGATGCCGCCCATCGGCCGCCCGATGAAGCCGACCGCGAACGTGCCGAACGCGGCGAGCGTGCCGACGACGGGGTCCAGCGACGGGAAGAAGATGCGGTTGAACACCAGCGCGGCGGCGGTGCCGTAGAGGAAGAAGTCGTACCACTCGATCGTGGTGCCGGCCATGCTGGCCCAGCCGGCCAGCAGGTAGTGCCTCGCGGTGCGGGCGGGGGCCGGCGTCGCGACGGCTGCATGCTCATCGAGGGTGGATCGTGTCTGCATGGTGTCTCCGTATTTTTTGCCCGCGGCTCATGGTCCGCAGGTCACGGTCGAGTATAGTTATGCGCAGATCCACAATGTACCGACAAGAAAACCGGTTGGATGTGCATTTATGCATATCGACGGCCGGCCCGGAAATTCCTGCCCTTTTTCCCGCAGATGCGACACGCCACCGAGCCGGTTTCCGGCAACCTGAACTGGGACGACCTGCGCTTCTTCCTCGAAGTCGCCCGCACGCAGCGCGCGAGCGGGGCGGCGAAGCGTCTCGGCGTCGACTACACGACCGTCGCGCGGCGCATTCGCGCGCTCGAGGCCGCAATGGGCACGCTGCTGTTCGACAAGTCACGCTCCGGTGGCTTCACGCTGACGGCCGAGGGGCAGCGGCTCGTCGCGTATGCGGATGCGATGGAGACGACCGTGCAGTCCGCGTGCGACCAGGTCGCGAATACCGGCGAGGCGCTGTCGGGCCACGTGCGGATCGGGTCGACCGAAGGGTTCGGCTGCTTTTTCCTTGCGCCGCAGCTTGCGCGGTTTCGCGTCGAGCACCCGCACGTGACGGTCGATCTGCTGCCGGTCCCGCATTTCGTCAACCTGCCGAAGCGCGAGGCCGACCTGGCGATCACGCTCGAGCGGCCCGAGCGCGGGCCTTACGTGGTCACGAAGCTGTGCGACTACCAGTTGCGGCTCTATGCGACGCGCGACTATCTGGCGAACCACGCGTCGATTACCTGCACCGACGATCTCGCGCACCATGCGTTCATCAGCTACGTCGACGATCTCGCGTTCAGCAGCGAGCTGCTGTACCTGGAGCGCGCGGTGCCCGGCGCGACCGCCGGATTGCGCACGACGAGCGTGATCGCGCAGGTGTTCGCGGCGTTGCAGGGCGGCGCGCTCGCGATCCTGCCGTGCTTCATGGCGGCCACGCAGCCGGCGCTGGTGCCGGTGCTGCCGGACGACGTGGTGGTCACGCGGTGCTTCTGGCTGACGTGTCGCGAGGACCTGCGCAAGCTGCGCCGCGTGACGGCGCTGTGGGATTACCTGCGCGCGGCGGCGGACGCGAATCGGGCATTGCTGATGGGAGAGTCGGAGCAATTGCGATTCGTCGGGGATTGAGCGCGGCGGTGCGTCACGGGCCAACCGTCCCGTGTCGATCAGCTACGACGACGAACTTGACCGGGCCGCGGTGACGCTTGCACGTTCACGTCGCGAACGCCATCCGGGCACGTGGCCGTGCGTCAACCCGGACAACCGAGCCGGTCCGCGAGTTCGTGCAGGTCCTTGACGTCGAAATCCCACGCGCCGTCGGCTTTCAGATCCGTCGTCTGGTTCGGCCCGTGTTCGGTCGGCCGCAGCACGAACGCGGTCGCGAGCCCCAGTTGCCGCGCGGCGGCCAGATCGCCGTTGTGCGCGGCGACCAGGCACAGCTCGGCCGGCGCGACGCCGAGAATCTCGACCGCTTCCGTATAGACCTTCGGCGACGGCTTGTACGCGTGCGCGACTTCGGCGCCGAGAATCGCGTCCCACGGCAGGCCGCCGTGTTTCGCGACGTCGACCATCAGCCGGATGTTGCCGTTCGACAGCGGCGCGATCATGTAGCGCTGTTTCAGCCGCTGCAGCGCGGCGACGGAATCGGGCCATGGATCGAGCCGGTGCCACGCGAGGTTGAGCGCGTCGATCTCCGCGTCGGGCACGCCGTCGATCCCGTAGCGGTCGAGCGTGCGCACGAGGTTCTCGCGATGCAGTACGTCGAGCCGCACGTAGCGCCTGCGCCCGCTGCGGATTTCCTCCATCGACGGCGAATATTCGCGGCGCCATGTATCGGCGAATTCGAACGGATCGCGATCCGGCGCATGGCGCGCCAGGAACGTGGCAGCTTCGCGCGCGACGCCGTTTCTCCAGTCGACGATCGTTCCGAACACGTCGAAAACGAGCGCCTTGATGTCGGCAGGGTTCGTCATGGGATTCCGTGCAGGTCGGTCGGGGGAGGCGGTGCGCGGCGGGGTGGCAACGCGCGACGCCGGTTCGAACGACATTGAAGCACGTATCCGCGAACGCGGCTGGCCGTGTCGTCGCGAGTGAAGCGCGCGGTGCGGCATCGAAGGTGCCTGGGAGGGCGGGCACGGCGTCAGACGCGGATCTCGGGGCCGCGCTGGAGACGGCTTCCCCGTCAGCGAGCTACCCGCCCGGGCCGACCGGCTCGGGCGGGTCAAGTCACGCAGCGCGCGCTTGCGGCCGCGACGCGTATCGGGTCCGCGCCGGAATCAGCTCTTGTCGTACGCGAACTGGATGCCCGCGGTGCCGCCGGTTTCGATGAACAGTTTCATGAACGCGGGAACGGTTTCACTGCGCGCCCAGTCGCGCTGCAGCTCGCAGAACAGCTGCGCGACGCTGATCATCTGGCCGCCGGCCTGCTCGATGCGACGCAGCGCGGCTTCGTGCGCGGCGACCGACGTGCCGCCGACCGCGTCGACGACCACATAGACTTCATAGCCGGCCTTCAGCGCGTCGAGTGCCGGGAAGGTCAGGCATGCCTCGGTCCACAGCGCGGTCATGATCAGTTTCTTGCGGCCGGTGGCCTCGACGGCCTTGCGGAACTCGACGTCTTCCCACGAGTTGATGCTGGTGCGGTCGTAGGTCGGGTAGCCTTCGAGCGCGGCGCGCAACTGCGGGATCGGCGGCTTGTTCAGGCCGGTCTTCACGTTGACGGTCGAGTGGACGATCGGCAGGTTGTACGCGACCGCGGCCTTCGATGCGCCGACGATGTTGTTGATCAGCAGCTGGCGATCCATCGACGCGATGGAGTTCACCTGGACCGGCTGGTAATCGATGACGATGAACGCCGCGTTCTGCGGGGTGAGCAGGTGGTCGTTCGCGGGATCGCGAATCGGTTCGCTTGCCATGGTTGCCTCCAGAGACAGAGCAGGAAGTGGGAGAAATCCCGACGGCTCGGGGGAGTGCCGCTGTGGCGTCGGGATCGTCGTCGCGGCGGTACGCCCGTGCCGTCGCAGACGTCCGATGCGGTTGCACGGCGGGCGAATGCTGCCGGCTTGGCCATCGAATAAAGATGCTATTCGCGCAACAAACGGGTTTCCAGCCCCTTAAAATGCCGTCAGTGTTCTATGAGTGGAACAATCATGGATGACCTGAACGACCTCTACTATTTCGTGAAGGTGGTCGAGCACGGCGGATTCACGCAGGCGGGGCGCGTGCTGAATGTCCCGAAGTCGACGCTGAGCCGGCGCATCGCCGCGCTGGAAGCGCAATACGACGTGCGGCTGCTGCAGCGGACGACGCGTCATTTCACGGTCACGGAAACCGGCCGCGAATTCTACGAGCGCTGCCTCGCGGTGCTGGTCGAAGCCGACGCGGCGCGCGAGGTGATCGAGCGCCGGCACGCGGAGCCGCGCGGGATCGTCCGGGTGAGCTGCCCGACCGCGCTGCTCGAATATCGCGTGAGCGAGCTCATCGCGCGCTTCATGGCGATCCATCCGGCGGTGCACGTGCATCTCGAAGCGACGAACCGCCGCGTCGACCTGCTGAGCGAAGGCTTCGACCTGGCGCTGCGCGTGCGTTTCCCGCCGCTGGAGGACAGCGACCTCGTGATGCGGATCCTCGCCGACAGCCCGCAGCGGCTGGTAGCCGCGCCGAAGTGGCTGAACGGGCGCACCGTGCCGACCGAACCGGCCGAGCTGGCCGGCGAACCGAGCCTCGATTGGGGGCCGCCGCGGCATCATGTGTGGCAACTGATCGGGCCGAACGGCGAGCAGGCGCAACTGCGCCATCACCCGCGCTACATCTCCGACGACATGCACGCGTTGCGCGACGCGGCGATGCACGGCGTCGGCATCGTGCAGCTGCCGTGCATGGTCGTCGAGGACGCCCTGCGCGACGGCACGCTGATCGACGTGCTGCCGGGGTGGGCGCCGAAGGGCGGCGTGATTCACGCGGTGTTTCCGTCCCGGCGCGGGCTCCTGCCGCGCGTGCGGTTGCTGATCGACTTCCTCGCCGAACATATCCGCAAGGACTGACGGCGGCGCAACCATCAGACGAAACGGATTCCGGCGGCAGGCCGGCCGCGACCGCGCGTTAGCCCTGATGCGCAGGGACGCGCAGGGCTGCACGGATTGGTGTTAAATGTATTTTGGTGCGCATCAGGGGCGCGCCGGAATGGGGACGCACCGGGGTCGCTAAGCCCGGCGCGGAAAACGGCACGAAGCATCGCTCACGAATCGGGCGCATCAGACCCGGTTGAACTGACGGCAGGATTCAGCTTGAATACCGAACCGCAAAGTTCTCGGTACAGCCTCGGCCTCGCGGCGGAAGTGCTCGCATCCGAGCAGAGCGTGCTGAGGCTGATCACGCGCAACACACCGCTGCCGGAACTGCTCGTCGAAGTATGCCGGCGCGCCGAGGCACTGCTCGGCGACGGCGCCTCGTGCACGATCCTGCTGCTCGACACGGACGGCGTGCACGTGCACGTCGGCGCCGCGCCGTCGCTTCCCGCGCAGTACAGCGCGGCGATCGACGGGGCATCGATCGGGCCCGCCGCGGGCTCGTGCGGCACGGCGATGTACGAGCGGCGGATGATCGCCGTCGAAGACATCGAAACCGATCCGTTGTGGGCCGACTTTCGTTCGCTCGCGTTGCCGCTCGGCCTGCGTGCGTGCTGGTCGGTGCCGTTTCTGGACGACTCGGGCACCGTGCTCGGCGCGTTCGCCGTCTATCACCGCACGCCGCGGCGGCCCACCGACGCGGAAACCGACCTGTTGCGCGATATCGGCAACAGCGTCGGCCTCGCGGTGCATCAGGACTCGATCGCGCGGCAGCTCGTGCGCAGCGAGGAACATCACCGCCTGGTCGTCAACAGCCTGAACGAAGGGATTCTCGTCGTGTCGCCCGACGGCGTGGTGGTCGCGAGCAATCCGAGCGCGAACCGGATGATGCGCGTGAAGGGCGACCTCGTCGGCCGCCGCCTGTCGACGGTGATCCTGTACAAGCTGTACGAGGACGGCACGCCGGTCGCGCCCGACGACTGGCCGAGCCGGCGCGCGTTCACCACGGCCATGCCGCAGCTCGACTACACGGTCGGCTTCGGGCTCGCAGACGGCGACGTCATCTGGGTGCGCGGCAACGCGGTGCCGATCGTGAAGCCGGGCGAGACTGAGCCCGAATCGGTGCTCGTGTCGTTTCACGACATCGGCCCCGTGCGCGAAGCGCAGCAGCAACTGCGCTATCTGGCGACGCGCGACGCGCTGACGGGCCTCTACAACCGGCGCTGGCTCTCCGACCGGATGCGCGAGCTGTTCGGCGCGCGCGATGCGGCGGCAGGGTCCGCGCGTGTCGCGATCCTGTTCATCGATCTCGTCGGCTTCAAGAAGGTCAACGACACGGCCGGGCACGACGCCGGCGACACGCTGCTGCGCAGCGTCGCGGCGCGTCTCGCGGCCTGCGGGGGCGGGCGCCATTCGCTCACGCGCGTCGGCGGCGACGAGTTCGTGATCCTCGTCGACGATTGCGACGATCCCGACGCGCTCGCCGTGCTCGCGCGCGAGGTGATCGACACGATCGCGAAGCCGTTCGCGATCGCGAACAACGAGTATTGGCTCGGCGTGTCGATCGGGATCAGCGTCGCGCCGCGCGACGGCGACGATGCGGCCACGCTGATGCGCAACGCCGATTCCGCGATGTACGACGCGAAGCAGCGCGGCCGCAACCACTTCACGTTCTTCACCGCGCAGTTGAACCTGCGCCTGCAGCGACGCTTCGCGATCGAGCAGTCGCTGCGGCGCGCGATCGCCTCGGATGCGCTGCGGCTGGTCTACCAGCCGGTCGTCGATGCGCGCAGCGGCCGCACGGTCGGTGCCGAAGCGCTGCTGCGCTGGACGAGCCCGGAGCTCGGGCCGATGTCGCCTGCGGAATTCATCCCGGTCGCGGAAGATAGCGGGCTCATCGTCGCGATCGGCCAGTGGGTGCTCGAAACGGCCTGCCGGCAGGCCGCCGAATGGCGCCGCACGATCGCACCCGACCTGATGCTGGCGGTCAACCTGTCGCCGCGGCAGTTCCACGATGGGCTGGTCGAATCGGTCGACCGCTGCCTCGAACAGACGCGGCTCGATCCGGGCGCGCTCGAACTGGAGATTACCGAAGGACTGCTGATGAACGACACGGACACGGTGCTGCCGATGCTCGAGGCGCTCACGGACATGAACGTGCGGATCTCGGTCGACGACTTCGGCACCGGTTATTCGTCGCTTGCGTACCTGAAGCGTTTTCCGCTGCACAACCTGAAGGTCGACCGTTCGTTCGTGTCGGGCGTGCCCGATCATCGCGACTCCGTCGCGATCACGCAGGCCGTCGTCGCGATGGCGCATTCGCTCGGGATGAAGGTCACGGCCGAAGGCGTCGAGACCGAGGCGCAGTCGTGGTTCCTGCAGCAGATCGGCTGCGACATGCAGCAGGGGTACCTGTTCGGCAGGCCGCTCGATCCGGCCGACTACGCACGCCGGCTCGTCGCCGTCTAGGGGTTCACGCGAAGCCGCCGCCGTCCGGTGGGGCAGCGGGAGCCGGCGGTGCGGGCGGCGCATCGACCTCGACGCGATTCTTGCCGTCGTGCTTCGCGCGGTACAGCGCGCGATCGGCCGCCTCGATCAGCGACGTCGTCGGCAGGCTGGCGGCCGGCACGATACTCGCGCCGCCGATGCTGATCGTCACGTGGCGTCCCGTCGACGAGTGCGCGTGCTCGAGCCGCAGCGACTCGACCGCGAGGCGGATCTTCTCGCCGAGCAGCCGCGCGGCGCCCGGCGACGTGGCCGGCATCACGACCGCGAACTCCTCGCCGCCGAAACGCGCGGCGAGATCGCCGGACTGCCCGAGACAGCGTTCGATGGTGGTCGCGACCTGTTTGAGCACGCCGTCACCCGACACGTGGCCGTACGTGTCGTTGTACAGCTTGAAGTTGTCGACGTCGATCATCAGCAGCGACAGCTCGCTGCGCTCGCGCGTGCCGCGCCGCCATTCGGCGGCCAGATATTCGTCGAGATAGCGGCGGTTCGACAGCCCGGTGAGGCCGTCCGAATGCGTGAGGCGCCGCAGCTCGAGATTGGCCTCCAGCAGTTGCTGCTGCGATTGCCGCAGCGCGCGATAGGCCTCGTCTCGCTGAAGCAGGTTCATGTACGAGCGCGAGTGATAGCGGATCCGCGCGATCAGCTCGATGCGGTCTGGCAGTTTCACGAGGTAGTCGTTCGCGCCGGCCGCGAACGCGGCGCTCTTGATCACCGGCTCTTCCTGCGTCGACAGCACGATGATCGGCACGTCGCGCGTCGCCGGATTCGCGCGGTACGCCTTCACGAGGCTCAGCCCGTCGGTGCCGGGCATCACGAGATCCTGCAGGATCACGGTCGGCCGCGTCTCGATCGCGGTCGCCAGCGCGTCGTCCGAGCGCGGGCAGTAGTGGAAGTCGATGCCGTCCTCGTCGACGAGCGCGCGCCGGACGGCTTCCGCGACGATCGTCTGGTCGTCGACCAGCAGGACCATCGCGGGGGCGTCGGCATGCGGCGAGGGTGTCGCGTGCGCGGCGTCGAACGCCGCATGCAGGCCGCCGGGCGCGCGGGTGAAGTCGCTAGTCATGATTGATGCAGGGTTGCGCCAGGGCAGCGATGGGTGTGACAGGGTTTCATCGGGATCAGATCCGCGCGAGTGCCACCAGCTCGCCCGCGATGCGCTCGAGCGGCAGGATCGCGCGCGCGGCGCCGAGCGTCGCGGCCGCCTTCGGCATGCCGTAGACGGCGCTGGTCGCCTCGTCCTGCGCGATCGTGTGACAGCCCTTCATTCGCAGTGCCTTCAGGCCGATCGCGCCGTCGCGTCCCATGCCAGTGAGCAGCACGCCGATCACGCGGCCCGGCCAGCGCTCGGTCAGGCTGTTGAAGAACACGTCGACCGACGGCCGGTACGGCGTGGCGGCCGGTTCGCGCGTGTATTCGAGCGTGCCGGTGCGCGTGATGCGCAGGTGATCGTCGGTCGCCGCGAGCAGCGCGACGCCCGGCTGAGGGCGGTCGCCTTCGTGCGCGACGCGCACGGTCAGCGGCGTCTGGCCGTCGAGCCATTGCGCCATTCCTTCGGCGAATGCGCGGTCGACGTGCTGGACGATCACGATCGGCGCGCTGAAGTCGGCCGGCAGGCTGCCGAGGATCGACGCGAGCGCGCCAGGGCCGCCGGCGGACGCGCCGATCGCGATCAGCGGGCCGCCGCTCGCGCGCGAGGCCGTGCCGGCCGCGCGGACACCGCCGGGCGCCTCGAGCAGCCGGCCGATCTGGTCGATCTTCGCGAGCAGCAGCTGCGCGGTGTCGCCGCCCGTGGCTTCGCCGAGGCGCGGCGTGTCGACCGCATCGAGCGCGCCGGCGCCCATCGCTTCGAACACGCGCCACGCGTTCGCGCCGATGCAGCTCGTCACGATCAGGATCGCGCACGGGCGGCTGGAACGCATGATCCGCCGCGTCGCCTCGACGCCGTCGAACTTCGGCATGATCAGGTCCATCAGCACGACGTCGGGCGGTTGCGCGGCGCACAGTTCGACGGCCTGCGCGCCGTCGGTCGCGACCCACAGCACGCGATGCTCGGGCCGGCGCGCGAGCGCACGGCGCATCGCCTCGACGGCAAGCGGGAGGTCGTTGACGATGCCGATGTTCACAAGCGGGATACTCCGGTCGGTTCGTAGTGTTGGATGTGGGCCGGGTTCATGAAAGGCAGCGCCGGTCGGCGCCGCCGAACGGCATCGGCGGGCGGACGGCACGGAATTCTTTTGGACTGGCGACGCCCCGAATGCTGTCATGCGGCGCGAGCGGCGGCAATCGAAAAAATTGCGCATTGCGTCGGTTCCGACCCTTTCCTCGATGGCCAGGTGGCATTTCTTGCCGCCCGGGAGGCCGGACAGCGATGTGCCGGATGATGCGGCCGCGCGGCAATCCGTCGCCGACGCGTTCGTGACGGCGGGAAGGGCGGCGCCCGGCACGGGCGCACGCGCAGGCACCGGCGAGCCGGCCGCGAGCAGGCCGGCGCACCGCGCCCGGTGCGCGTTCAGTCGTTCAATGGCTGCGGGCGTACCCCTGGATCAGCGCGCGCATCATCCCTTCGACCGTTGCGTCGAGCAGGTCGGCTTCCTGCTCCGATTCCTCGACGAGCGCGGCATAGGCGGTCGCGAGCGTCACGCGATCGACTTCATGGCGTTGTTCCATCAGCGTCACCATCCCGTCCTTCGCCAGATGAGCGGAGAACGCGCGGCTGCCGATGGTCTGGAATACGTCAATCATGGCGGCTCTCCCGAACGTTGCGATGCCTTCCAGTGTAGTCGGCGCACCGACGCTCCGCCATGCGCGGCGGGGCGCGGGCCGTCCCCGGCACGCCGGCCGGAATCGTGCGTGCCGCGCGCGCGTTGCCGCCGCCCGCCGCCCGCCACCCGCCACCCGCCACCCGCCACCCGCCACCCGCCGCGAATCGTCCCGCCGAAACACCCCGGACACACGGGCGACGCAACGTGGCGTTGATTTCAACGTTTACCCGAAGCCTCAAATTGTCGACTTTTTATCGATAAAGTCTCGTGTTAGATTTTTCCGCCTGAAGCCGGTCGAAACCGGGCGGGCGGCGCGCCTTCACGGCGCCGCGCATCCATCACAAGGAGGGGCAATGCTGGTGCTGATTGGGGTGCCGATCGTCGTGATCGGTTTCGCGCTGCGCTTCAACGCGCTGCTGGTGGTCACGATCGCGGGGCTTGCGACAGGGCTGGCGGGCGGGCTGAATCTCGTCGACATCGTCAGCGCGTTCGGCAAGGCGTTCACCGAAAACCGCTACATGGGGCTGATCTGGCTCACGCTGCCGGTGATCGCGCTGCTCGAGCGCAACGGGCTCAAGGAGCAGGCGAAGCGGATGATCTCGCGCGTGCAGGCGGCCACCACGGGCCGCGTGCTGATGCTGTACTTCGTGCTGCGCCAGGTGACGGCCGCACTCGGCCTCACGTCGCTCGGCGGCCATGCGCAGATGGTGCGGCCGCTGATCGCGCCGATGGCCGAGGCCGCCGCCGTCAACCGGGACGGCGAGCTACCGGAGTCGGTGCGCCAGCAGATCCGCGCACACGCGTCGGCCGCCGACAACGTCGCCGTGTTCTTCGGCGAGGACATCTTCATCGCGATCCAGTCGATCCTGCTGATCAAGGGCTTTCTCGAGCAGAACGGGATCTCCATCGAGCCGCTGCACCTGTCGGTGTGGGCGATTCCGACCGCGATCGCCGCGCTGCTGATCCACTGCGCGCGCCTCGCGCTGCTCGACCGCCGGCTGGCGCGCGGCTGCGGCCTGCTGGCGCAGGAGGGCGCGCGATGATCGGCCTCGAATCGCTGTACACGCTCGCGGGGCTGATGTTCGCCGCATTTGCATGCTTCAACCTGACCGATCGCACGAACCCGCGCCGCGTCGTCAATTTCGCGTTCTGGGCGATCTACGCGCTCACCTTCCTGTTCGGTGCGCTGCTGCCGCATTTCGTGACGGGCTGCCTCGCGATCGCGCTCGCGGTCATTGCCGGCTCGGGCAAGCTCGGGCGCGGCAAGTCCGACGAAGCCGGGGAGGCCGCGGCCATGCGACGCGAGACGCTCGCACAGCGTTTCGGCAACAAGCTGTTCCTGCCCGCGCTGCTGATTCCGGTCGTCACGCTGATCGGCACCTTCGCGCTGAAGCACGTGCCGTTCGTCGACCAGAAGAGCGTGACGCTGATCTCGCTCGTGCTCGGCACGCTCGTCGCGTTCGCCGTCGCGCTCGCGATGCTGCGCGATTCGCCGGTGCATGCGGTGAAGGAGGCTCGCCACACGATGGACGCGGTCGGCTGGGCCGCGATCCTGCCGCAGATGCTCGCGGCGCTCGGCGCGCTGTTCGCGGTCGCGGGCGTCGGCGGCGTGGTGTCGGGGCTCGTGAAGGAGTGGGTGCCGATCGATTCGCCGTTCGCGGTGGTCGCGGCCTACACGGTCGGCATGGCGCTGTTCACGATGATCATGGGCAACGGCTTCGCTGCGTTCCCGGTGATGACGGCCGGCATCGGCCTGCCTCTGATCGTCCACCAGTTTCACGGCAACCCGGCGATCGTCGGCGCGATCGGGATGCTGAGCGGCTTCTGCGGTACGCTGATGACGCCGATGGCCGCGAACTTCAACATCGTGCCGGCGGCGCTGCTCGAGCTGAAGGACAAGAACGGTGTGATCAAGGCGCAATGGCCGACGGCCGTGCTGCTGCTGGCCGTGAACACGCTGCTGATGTACGCGTTCGCTTTCCGCTTCTGAGTCCGCTTGTGACTCCGCTTCTGACCCGATGGACGAGATGCTCATGACCGACCGACTCACACCCGAACTCGCCTCGACATTCGCGTCGCTCGCACTCGCGCACCTGACCCGCGAATACCCGAACAAGCTCACGCATTCGCTCGAAGGGCCGCACGACGTGCAGGCGCCGCGCGCGCTGCACCCGATCTTCTACGGCAGCTACGACTGGCACTCGTGCGTGCACGGCTACTGGCTCGTGCTGCGCGTGCTCGAACGCTATCGGGCCTTGCCCGAGGCCGAGCGAATCATCGCGATCGTCGATGCGCACTTCACCGATGCGAACGTCGCCGGCGAGCGCGCGTATCTCGCGCTGCCGCACAACGCCGGCTTCGAGCGGCCGTACGGCTGGGCGTGGCTGCTCGCGCTCGCCGCGCAGCTCGAGCGGCTCGCGCTGAAGGGCGCGCTGCCGCAGGCCGCGCGCTGGGCAAAGACGATGGCGCCGCTCACCGACCTGTTCGTGGCGCGCTTCGAAACCTTCCTGCCGAAAGCGACCTATCCGCTGCGCGTCGGCACGCACTTCAACACCGCGTTCGCGCTGGCGCTCGCACTCGACTTCGCGCGCGACACGCAGCGCGACGGGCTTGCGGCGCTGATCGTCGATACCGCGAAGCGCTGGCACCTGAACGACGTCGCCTGCCAGGCGTGGGAGCCGTCGGGCGACGAATTCCTGTCGCCGGCGCTGATGGAAGCCGAGCTGATGCGGCGCGTGTTGCCGGCCGCCGAATTCGACGGCTGGTTCGCGCGTTTCCTGCCCGATCTTGCGCGCGGCGAGCCGGCGACGCTGTTCGAGCCGGCAACGGTCAGCGATCGCAGCGACGGCAAGATCGCGCACCTCGACGGGCTGAACCTGAGCCGCGCGTGGTGCCAGCGTTCGCTCGCCGGCGCGCTGCCGGAAGGCGATGCGCGACGCGCGAAGCTGCTCGATGCGGCCGACCGGCATCTCGCGAGCGCGCTCGCGCACGTGGCCGGCGACTACATGGGCGAGCACTGGCTCGCGACGTTCGCGGTGCTCGCGCTGGAGGCGTAGCGCGCGAAACCCCGCCGGCGGCAAGGTCTTCGGCGCGCGGCTATACTCGCCGCTCGGGCCGTATCGCGCGGCATGCGTTGCGCGATGCGGCCATCCGATTCGCTGCCGCCTCGCCATGGACAAGCTCATTTCCTATATCGCCGCGATCCACGGGCTCGCGGGCCCGGTGTCGATCGTGTCGCATGCAACGTCGCACGAGCGCTGGACCGACGACGATGTCGAGGTCACGCGCGACGAAACCGAATACCGCTTCGACAACGGCGCGATCGTGCGCCGCTCGGTCGAGCAGGACCGCGCGCCGTCCGATCTGCTGTGCGCCGAATGCTGGATCGACTACGACGTGCTCCGCCATCCCGATGCGCAACCGATCGGCCCGACGCGGATGACGTTCGACAACGCATGCCGTGAAACCTTCTGGCTGCGTTATCACCTTGCGTGACCGCGTGACCGCGTGACCGCGTGACCGCGTGACCGCGCACAGCCTCGTCAACCTGGCGGCGCGCCATCGCTCGCATGCAACAGCGGCGCGAGCCGCGTAGCCGCCTCCCGCATCTTCGGCACGTTCTCCAGCAAATCGTTGAGCGTCGCGCGCGCGGTCGGCGCATGCACGGCGAGCGCCGCGAGCACGCGACCGCTTGCGGCGTCCTTCACCGGCACTGCAACTGCCACCATTCCGCGCACGAATTCCTCGTTGTCGATCCCGACGCCGCGCGCCGCGAGCCGGTCAAGCTCGGCCGCGAGCAACTGCGCGTCGGTCAGCGTCCGGTAGGTCATCTTCTTCAGCGTGAGCCGCGCGAGCATCGCGTTGCGCTCCAGCGCATTCATCTGCGACAGGAACAGCTTGCCGCTCGCCGTGCAATGCAGCGGCACGCGCATGCCGGGCCGCATCTCGAGCCGCAGCGGCTCGGTCGTCTCGACGCGTTCCACATACAGCACCGTGTCGCCATCGAGCGCGGTGAGGTTGCAGGTTTCGCCGAGCACGTCGACGAGCGCACGCAGCACCGAGCGGCAGCCGCGCGTGAAGGTGTTGTTCGACAGCGCCGCGAGCGCGAACTGCGCGGCGCGCGGGCCGAGCGCGATGCCGCGGTCGTGGCCGCGCGAGTCGGGCATGTGGATCACGTAGCCGCGCGTTTCGAGCGACTCGATCAGGCGCAGCAGCGTCGCCTTTGGAATGCGCAGCCGCGCGGCGAGCTGCGACAGCGTGTACGGCTGCCCGGCCGACGCGAGCGCTTCGAGCACGGCGAGGGCGCGCAGGACGCGCGCGTCGTCGGCGAGCGCGCCATCGGGCGGCGCGGGGGCGGTTTCGCGCATGTGTCTCCTCCGTGGGGATCGGCGTGCGTCCCGGGATGGTGTGCGATGGAAATGAAACGAATTGAACGGTTTTTGTACCACATTCGCGCCGTGGACAATAAATCGGCTTGTATGCGTTCCGTGTGCTCAATAAATTTGGACAAAACATACCGGATTTTTCCAATACCCCGGGACGGAGACACGTATGACACGCAGCTTCGACTATGTGGTGGTTGGCGCGGGATCGGCCGGTTGCGTCCTCGCCAACCGGCTGTCCGACGGCGGCCGCCATACGGTGTGCCTGCTGGAAGCAGGCCCCGCCGACAACTACATGTGGATCCACGTGCCGATCGGCTACGGCAAGACGATGTTCCACCCCGTGTACAACTGGGGCTTCTACACCGATCCCGATCCGAACATGCACAACCGCCGCCTGTACTGGCCGCGCGGCCGCACGCTCGGCGGCTGCAGCTCGATCAACGGGCTGATCTACGTGCGCGGGCAGCAGCAGGACTACGACCACTGGGCCGCGCTCGGCAATCGCGGCTGGAGCTGGCGCGAGTGCTTGCCGTATTTCCGCAAGCTCGAACACAACACGCTCGGAGAGGGGCCGACACGCGGCACCGGCGGCCCGCTTTGGGCGTCCGTGATCCGGCAGCGGCACGAACTCGTCGACGCGTTCGTCGCCGCATCGAACCGGCTCGGCGTGCGCACGGTCGACGATTTCAACACGGGCGACCAGGAAGGCGTCGGCTATTACCAGCTCACCACGCGCAACGGACTGCGCTGCTCGACGGCTGTGGCCTACCTGAAGCCCGCGCGCGGGCGGCCGAACCTGCATGTCGAAACCGATGCGCAGGCGCTGAAGGTGCTGTTTGACGGCGCGCAGGCGTCCGGCGTGCGCTATGTCCAGCATGGCAAGGTTCGCGAGGTGCGTGCGTTGCGCGAGGTGATCCTCGCGGCCGGCGCGCTGCAATCGCCGCAACTGCTGCAGGTGTCGGGCGTCGGGCCGGCCGCGCTGCTGAACCGCCACGGGATTCCGGTCGTCGCCGATCGCGCGGGCGTTGGCGAGAACCTGCAGGATCATCTGCAGATTCGTCTGATCTACGAAGTAACGAAGCCGATCACGACCAACGACGAACTGCATTCGTGGGTCGGCCGCGCAAAGATGGGGCTGCAATGGGCGCTGTTCCGCGGCGGCCCGCTCGCGATCGGCATCAACCAGGGCGGCATGTTCTGCCGTGCGCTGCCGGACGAATCGGCGACGCCCGACATCCAGTTCCATTTCTCGACGCTGTCGGCTGATTCGGCGGGCGGCAGCGTGCATGCGTTTCCCGGCTGCACGTATTCGATCTGCCAGCTGCGGCCCGAATCGCGCGGCACCGTGCGAATCCGCACCGACGATGCGCGCGACGCGCCGTCGATCCAGCCGAACTATCTCGACACCGAGCGCGACCGCCGCACGACGGTGGCCGGCGTGCGCTTCGCGCGGCGCGTCGCGGCGGCCGAGCCGATGGCGCCGCTGATGAAGCGCGAGGTGCGGCCGGGCGCGGACGCGCAGACGGACGACGAACTGCTCGAGTTCTGCCGCGAATACGGGCAGACGATCTTCCATCCATCCGGCACCGCGAAAATGGGCGTCGCGAGCGATCCGCTCGCGGTCGTCGACGAGCGGCTGCGCGTGTACGGCACGCGCGGGTTGCGCGTGGTCGACTGCTCGATCATGCCGACCCTCGTATCGGGCAATACCAACGTGCCGATCGTGATGGTCGCCGAGAAGGCGTCCGACATGATCCTCGAGGATGCACGCGCGGCCGATCGCGGCCGCAGCGCTGCACCGGCCGCCGAGGCGCTCGCGTAAGGCATCGCCGCTCATCCACCCGCGCGGCCCGTGCTCCTGCGCCCGGACGGCCGCCGCGCGTTTATCGATGCCCCCGCCGGCACGGCGCCGGGGCAGGTTGCGGCGCATCCTTACCTGGAGAAGCTCGCATGGCAATCGATTCCCGGGTCGTCCGACGCGTGGCCGCAGCCAGCGTGATCGGCGCGACCGTCGAGTGGTACGACTTTTTCCTGTACGGCGTGGTCGCCGGCATCGTGTTCGACAAACAGTACTTTCCGGCCGGCGACGCGTTCGTGTCGACGATGCTCGCGTATGCGACGTTCGCGGTCGGCTTCGTCACGCGGCCGCTCGGCGGCCTGCTGTTCGGCCATCTCGGCGACCGCGTCGGGCGCAAGTCCGCGCTGATCCTGACGATGCTGATCATGGGTGTGTCGACGGCCGGCGTCGCGTTCCTGCCGACCTACGCGCAGATCGGCATGTGGGCGCCGGTGCTGCTGCTGACGCTGCGCGTGCTGCAGGGCATCGGCCTGGGCGGCGAGTGGGGCGGCGCGGTGCTGATGGCCTACGAGTACGCGCCGCCGCACCGGCGCGGGCTGTATGCGAGCCTGCCGCAGATCGGGCTCGCGATCGGGCTGTGTCTCGCGGCCGGTGTGGTCGCGGCGCTGTCGCGTGCGTTGCCGGACGCCGCGTTCCTCGCGTGGGGCTGGCGCGTCGCGTTCGCGGCATCGCTGCTGCTCGTCGCGGTCGGCTTCTACATCCGCATGCGCGTGGCCGATACGCCCGAATTCGTCGCGCTCAAGCGCCAGCGGCGTGATACGAAGCTGCCGATCGTCGAACTGCTTGGAAATTATCGGCAGGCGATCCTGCTCGGGATGGGCGCGCGGTATGTCGACGGCGTGTTCTTCAACGTGTTCGCGGTGTTTTCGATCGGCTACATGACGCGCAACCTGTCGATCTCGCGCGGCGACGCACTGCTCGGCGTGATGAGCGCGGCGGTCGTGATGTGCGTGTTCATCCCCGTGTTCGGCAGCCTGTCGGACCGGCTCGGCCGCGCGCGTGTGTACCGGTGGGGCGCGACCCTGTGCGGGCTGTCGGTGCTGCCCGCATTCTGGCTGCTGCAGACGCAATCGACGAACCTGCTCGCCGTGTGGCTCGCGCTGGTGATCCCGTTCGGGATCTTCTACGCGATGGCCTACGGGCCCGAAGCCGCGCTGTTCGCGGAGCTGTTCGACGCGAACGTGCGTTATACGGGTATCTCGTTCGTCTACCAGGTGTCGGGCATCTTCGCGAGCGGCCTGACGCCGATCGTCGCGACCGCGTTGCTGCGCGTGAACGGCGGGGCGCCGTGGCTCGTCGGGGTTTACGTGATGTTGTCTGCACTCCTGTCGATCGTGTCCGCGCGGGCGATCGAGAAGCGCGGCGGCGTGGCCGGCGTCGCGGCGCGCGCGATGTGATGGCTGGCAGGGTGGATGGGGTGGGGTGCGGCGCGGGGTCGTATCGGCGGCGCGGTCGTCGGTCGGTGCCGCGTCCGTGCCGCTGACCGTTGCCGTCAGCCGGTCAGCCGGTTGTCCGATGCGGCGCGCCGTTCGGCGTCCCGGTTGCCTCGCGGTGCCGCGCCCGCGCCGCGATCGCAGCCGATCGTCGCCCACCGCCGGTCGCCCGCTGTTGTCCGCCACTCGGCCGCCCGCGCGCTGGTCCAAGCGAATCCGGTCCACTGGCCCTACCTGTGAAAAATCGGCCTGCCTACACTTTCCTCGACAGATCGCCGCATTGAAGCATCTGCACACGATCGACCCGAAGAGAACGATCAGGAGACAGGCATGACCAACACGCAGTCGGCAGCATTCGCCCGTGCGGCGAGCGCGCGCCCCGCATCAGTCAGTCGAATCGCCTCGTGCGCCCGTTGCGGCGCGGCGGGCACGCCAGCGTCGGAGGTATGACCATGTCGACCTCATCCATCGAACGCACCGCGAGCGCCTACGCCGGCGGCCGGCCGAACGATACGCGTTACGACCCGACCTACGATCCGCTCGTGTCGCCGGGGCCCGGGTGCGGCAAGCAGTACGCGCCGACCTACTGGGTCGCGACGGCCGGCACCCCGCCGCCCGACGACGGCCCCGTCACGCGCGATCTCGATGTCGACGTCGCGATCATCGGCGCCGGCTATACGGGCCTCGCGACCGCGCTGTGCCTCGCGCGGGACCACGGCATCAAGGCCGTCGTGCTCGAAGCCAACCGCACGAGCTGGGGCTGCAGCAGCCGCAACGGCGGGCAGGGGCAGAACGCGTCGGGCCGGCTGTCGCGCTCGCAGTGGATCGAGCGCTGGGGCAAGGACGTCGCGCTGAAGATGCATGACGAGATCCTCGAAGGCTTCGAGCACTTCAAGTCGCTCGTGTCGGAAATCGACTGCGACCCGCAGCCGGGCGGCCATTTCCTGATCGCGCACCGTCCGCGCATCATGGCGAAGCTCGCGGCCGAGGCGAAGGTGTGGAAGGACGTGTTCGGCTATCCGTCGGAGCTGCTGAGCGCGGAAACCTTCCGCCGCGAATTCATCAACGACCACGAGGCGGCCGGCGCGCTGCACGAGCCGGAAGGCATCGGCATCCATGCGCTGAAGCTCGCGTTCGGCTACCTGCGCCTCGCGCGCGAAGCCGGCGCGAAGGTGCATACGAGCAGCCCTGTGCTCGGCTTCGAGACGATCGACGGCGTGCATCACCTGCGCACGCCCGGCGGCGTCGTGCGGGCCCGCGCGGTCGGCATCGCGACCGGCGCGTACACCGCGCAAACGCTGCATCCGTCGCTGCGCAGCAAGGTGATGCCGATCCTGTCGAACTCGATGGTCACGCGCCCGCTCACCGACGCGGAGATCGACGCGTGCAATTTCCGCACGACGCAGGTGCTGACCGACACGCGTACGCTGCGCTTTTACTACCGGTTCCTGCCCGATCGCCGTCTGCAGATCGGCAGTCGCAGCGCGATCACCGGCGACGATGCGCCGAACCCGCGTCATCTGGAATTGCTGAAGGAAGGGATGGCGCGCAAGTTTCCCGCGCTGCGCGGCGTGGAGATCGATTATTCATGGTGGGGCTGGGTCGACGTCAGCCACGACATGATGCCGCGCGTGTGCCAGCCCGACCCGCGGCAGTCGGTGTACTACGCGCTCGGCTACGGCGGCAACGGCGTGTCGTACTCGCAGCAGGCCGGCCGCAGGCTGGCCGAGCAGATCGCGGGGAAGGGCGCACGCCAGACGCTGCCGATCTTCACGTCGCCGCTGCCTGGCCACCCGTTCGCGCCGTTCCGGCGCATCGGGCAGCGGATGCTCTACCTGTCGTACTTCAGGAATGACGAAAAGCCCTGAACGCAGTGCTCATCGCCGGGCGTGACGTAACCCGCGCCGGGCTGTCCAACACAATAAAAGCAACAGAAATCCGTGCGGCCGGGGCTGCAGGCGCCCCTGCACGCGCCGTCGCCGGCGGCGCCCGCGCTCACCCGACGGTGGCAAGCGGGCGGCGTCCGGACAACTGGATATGGAGAAGACATGCAACCCTCGAACCAGAGTGACCTGAAGTGTGGGCTCAAGCAGCGCCACATGACGATGATCGCGCTTGGCGGCGTGATCGGTGCCGGGCTGTTCGTCGGCAGCGGTGTGGTGATTCAGCAGACCGGGCCGGCCGCGATCCTGTCGTTCCTGATCACGGGCGGGCTCGTCGTGCTCGTGATGCGGATGCTCGGCGAGATGGCCTGCGCGATGCCGGCCGTCGGTTCGTTCTACGAATACGCACGGCTCGCGTTCGGCAACTGGCGTGGGCCCGGCAAGATGGCGGGCTTCCTGACCGGCTGGATGTACTGGTATTTCTGGGTGATCGTCGTCGCGCTCGAAGCGGTGGCCGGCGCCAAGCTGATCCAGTTCTGGCTGCCGGATACACCGGCGTGGATCATCAGCCTGGCGCTGCTGGTCGTGCTGACGCTCACGAACCTGATCTCGGTCGGCAGCTACGGCGAATTCGAATTCTGGTTCTCGTCGATCAAGGTCGGCGCGATCATCGTGTTCCTGTTCCTCGGCGGCCTCTACGTGCTCGGCCTGTGGCCCGCGTCGATGCACACGACGGCCGTGCTGCCGACGCTGCTCGGCCACGGCGGCTTCATGCCGCTCGGCATCGGGCCGGTGATGAGCGGGGCGGTCGCGGCCACCGGGTTCTACTTCGGCGCTGAAATCGTTACGATCGCGGCGGCCGAGGCCAAGGAGCCGGCGAAAGCGGTTGCGAAGGCCACCAATTCGGTGATCACGCGCGTGCTGGTGTTCTACGTCGGCTCGGTCGCGCTCGTCGTCGCGCTGGTACCGTGGAATTCGCATCAGATGGCCACGCCGTACGTGAGCGCACTCGAAGTGATGGGCCTGCCGGCCGCGGCCAACGTGATGAACGCGATCGTGCTGACGGCGGTGCTGTCCGCGCTCAACTCGGGCCTCTATGCGGCGTCGCGGATGCTGTTCGCGCTGACCCGCCACGGCGACGCGCCGGCCGCGCTCGCGAAGGTCAACAAGCGCGGCGTGCCGGTGCGCGCGATCCTGCTCGGCACGGTGTTCGGCTACGTGTCGGTGGTGATGTCGTACGTGTCGCCCGATACCGTGTTCGCGTTCCTCGTCAATTCGTACGGCACCGTCGCGCTGTTCGTGTACGTGCTGATCGCGTTCTCGCAGCTGCGCCTGCGCAAGCGTCTCGACCCGGTGGCCGCCAGCAAGCTGCGCGTCAGGATGTGGGCGTACCCGTACCTGACCTGGGTCGCGATCATCGGCATGGTCGGCATCCTCGTCGCGATGGCGTTCATCCCCGACCAGCGCAAGCCGCTGTGGCTCGGCGTCGCCAGCCTCGGTGTGCTGGTCGTCGCCTACGGGCTGACGCGCCGCAGCCGCCGCGAGCATCTCGACGACAGCGAACTGCTCGCCTATCCGCCGCGGTAATGCGCGGCCACGCATGACGCCGAAGGCCCGGCATGCAAGCCGGGCCTTCGCGCATGCGGCTGCCGGCCCGATCCGATGGATTGCTGGCGCAACTATCGGGCCGGCCGATAGCACCGATCAGAGGATGCGACTTTATGTCGGCCGTGTGCCGGCATAGCATGAATGACCGATTCACGGGTGCGCCCCGGCAGGGCGCGCCCTCATTCGCGAACGAGGACAGACGATGGAACATCGGGCACGCGAGCGCGACGAGCAGGCCGAGATCAAGACGACGACGTGCTACATGTGCGCATGCCGCTGCGGCATCCGCGTGCACCTGCGCGACGGCGAGGTGCGCTATATCGACGGGAATCCCGCGCATCCGCTGAACCAGGGCGTCATCTGCGCAAAAGGTTCGTCGGGCATCATGAAGCAGTATTCGCCCGCGCGGCTCACGCAGCCGCTGATGCGCAAGCCGGGCGCCGAGCGCGGCGACGCGCAGTTCGAGCCGGTGTCGTGGGACGTCGCGTTCGACGTGCTCGAAAAGCGCCTCGGGCACCTGCGCGCTACCGACCCGAAGCGATTCGCGCTGTTTACCGGCCGCGACCAGATGCAGGCGCTCACCGGCCTGTTCGCGAAACAGTTTGGTACGCCGAACTATGCGGCGCATGGCGGATTCTGCTCGGCGAACATGGCGGCCGGGATGATCTACACGATCGGCGGCTCGTTCTGGGAATTCGGCGGCCCCGATCTCGACCACGCGAAGCTGTTCTTCATGATCGGCACCGCGGAAGACCACCATTCGAATCCGCTGAAGATCGCGCTCGGCAAGTTCAAGCGCGCGGGCGGCCGCTTCATCGCGATCAATCCGGTGCGCACCGGCTACGCGGCAATCGCCGATGAATGGATTCCGATTCGTCCCGGCACCGATGGTGCGCTGTTCATGGCGTTGATGCACGAACTGATCGCGCGCAACGCGTTCGACCTCGAATTCGTGTCGCGCTTCACGAATGCGGCCGAGCTGGTCGACCAGCGCGACGGCGCCGACACGTTCGGGCTGTTCGTGCGCGACGCCGGCGCGCCGGAGGTCAACGCGCTGTATCCGCAGAACCGGATGTGGTGGGACACGAAGACGAACCGCGCGGTGCTGCATCACACGGAAGGCGCGGAGCCGGCGCTCGACGGCCGCTATACGCTCGACGACGGCACGCCCGTCGCGCCGTCGTTCACGCTGCTGCGCGAACAGGTGGCCGAGTGCACGCCCGAATGGGCGGCCGACATCACCGGCATCGCGGCCGACACGATCCGCCGCCTCGCGCGCGAGATGGAGACGGTCGCGCGCGAGCACGCGATCGAGCTGCCGGTGCGCTGGACCGATTCGTGGGGCAAGGAGCACGCGTCGGTGAAGGGCGTGCCGATCGCGTTCCATGCGATGCGCGGGCTCGCCGCGCATTCGAACGGCTTCCAGACGATTCGCGCGCTCGCCGTGCTGATGTCGCTGCTCGGCACGATCGACCGGCCGGGCGGCTTCCGGCACAAGGCGCCGTATCCGCGCGCGGTGCCACCGTCGGCGAAACCGCCGAACGACCCGGCGCAGATCAGGCCGAACACGCCGCTTGCCACGGGCCCGCTCGGCTGGCCCGCTGGCCCCGAGGACCTGTTCGTCCATCCGGACGGCACGCCCGCGCGGCTCGACAAGGCGTTCTCGTGGGAATACCCGCTCGCGGTGCACGGGCTCATGCATTCGGTCATTACCAATGCATGGCGCGGCGATCCCTATCCGATCGACACGCTGCTGATCTTCATGGCCAACATGGCGTGGAATTCGTCGATGAACACGACGGAAGTGCGCAAGATGCTGGTCGACAAGCGCGACGACGGCGAATACCGGATTCCGTTCCTCGTCGTGTGCGATGCGTTCGCGTCTGAAATGACGGCGTTCGCCGACCTGATCCTGCCCGACACGACTTACCTCGAACGGCATGACGTGATGTCGGTGCTCGATCGGCCGATCTCCGAATTCGACGGGCCGGTCGACTCGGTACGCGTGCCGGTCGTGCCGCCGACCGGCGAATGCAAGCCGTTCCAGGAAGTGCTGATCGAGCTCGCGAGCCGGCTGAAGTTTCCGGCCTTCACGACGGCGGACGGGCAGCGCAAATACCGCGACTATCCGGATTTCGTCGTCAACTTCCAGACCGCGCCCGATTCGGGCACCGGCTTCCTGATCGGCTGGCGCGGCAAGGACGGCGACAAGGCCGTCGTCGGCGAGCCGAACCCCGACCAGTGGAAGCGTTACGCGGAGAACAACTGCGTGTACCACCACCGGTTGCCGGAGCCGCTGCAGTACATGCGCAACTGCAATGGCCCGTACATGCAGTGGGCGGTCGACAACGGGATGCGCAAGTTCGGCGTGCCGATCGTGATCCAGCTCTACTCGGACGTGATGCAGAAATTCCGGCTCGCCGCGCAGGGCCGCACGTCGGGACGCCAGCCGCCCGATCATCTGCGCGAGCGCATCGCACGCTATTTCGATCCGCTGCCGTTCTGGCATCGTTCGCTCGAAAGCGGGCTGACCGATGCGAGCCGCTATCCGCTCGCGGCGATCACGCAGCGGCCGATGGCGATGTACCACTCGTGGGATTCGCAGAACGCGTGGCTGCGGCAGATCCACGGCGAGAATCATCTGTTCGTGAACCCCGTGACGGCCGCCGCGCAGCAGATCGACGACGGCGCGTGGATCTACGTCGAATCGCCGTGGGGCAAGGTGCGTTGTCGCGCGCGCTACAGCGAGGCCGTCGAGCCCGGCACCGTCTGGACCTGGAACGCGATCGGCAAGGCAGCCGGCGCGTGGAACCTCGGGCCGCAAGCGGGTGAGTCGCAGCGCGGCTTCCTGTTGAACCACGTGATTACCGACGAGTTGCCGGATGCGGCGCGCGACGGCGCACGCCTGTCGAACTCCGATCCGGTCACGGGGCAGGCCGGCTGGTACGACGTGCAGGTCCGGATCTTTCCGGCCGAAGCCGATGCGGCCACGACCTTGCCGCAGTTCGCGCCGATGCCGGCGCTGCCGGGCACGCCGCGCGTGCTGCAGCGCGTGCAGGCATATTTCGCGGGAACCGGCGCATTCGCCGCGCGGCTGCGGCGCGCGACGTCGGCCGGCCCTCAGTCTGACGACCGCTGATCGAAGGAGCGCAACCATGACCCAGATGGCCCTCGTCATCGACCTGAACGTATGCGTCGGCTGCCATGCCTGCGTAACGAGCTGCAAGGAATGGAACACGTCGGGCGAAGCCGGCAGTCTCGCCGATCTGCGCCCGTACGACGACGATCCGTCCGGCACGTTCTTCAACCGCGTGCAGACCTACGAAGCGGGCGTGTTCCCGATGACCGACACGATCCACTTCCCGAAATCGTGCCTGCACTGCGAGGATCCGCCGTGCGTGCCGGTATGCCCGACCGGCGCGAGCTACAAGCGCAAGTCGGACGGGATCGTGCTGGTCGACTACGACAAGTGCATCGGCTGCAAGTACTGCGCGTGGGCGTGCCCGTATGGCGCGCGCGAGCTCGACGAAGGCCGCAAGGAGATGACGAAGTGCACGCTGTGCGCGGACCGCATCGACAACGAAGCGCTGCCCGAACGCGACCGGAAACCGGCCTGCGTGCTCGCCTGCCCGACGTCGGCGCGGCTGTTCGGCGATGTGCACGATCCCGAATCCGACGTGTCGCGTGCGATCCGCGAACGCGGCGGCTATGCGCTGATGCCCGAATGGGGCACGCGACCGTCGAACCATTATCTGCCGCGCGTGAAGACCGAAGCGTCGTGCGGTTGCGGGAGTAGCGGCGGGTGCGGCAGCGCGTCGAACGGCCGTGACGAGGACGCGTCGTTCGAAGCCCGCGCGGCGCGCGGCGACATCGATCTCGTGTCGCTCGCGACGCAGCGCTGAGCGCAAGGCCCTTCATTCATACGAAAAAACGGAGTTTCCATGCGCCCAGCCTTTTCGGTCGTTTTTCTCACCACGCTGTGCGGTGCCGCACAGGGCCTGCTGCTGACGCTCGTGACCGTCGAGGCACTTGCGCGCGCGGCGGGCGTCGATATCGCTGCGTCGTTCTACGTGACGGGTGCCGCGCTGTCGGTCGTGCTCGGCGTGCTCGGCCTGTTCGCGTCGTTCTTCCATCTCGGCCACCCCGAGCGCGCATGGCGCGCGATCGCGATGTGGCGCACATCGTGGCTGTCACGCGAATGTATCGCACTGCCGATGTTTCTCGCGTGCGCGTTCGCGTATGGCGCGGCACATCTGTTCGGCTGGCCCGGCACGTTGCTGATCGGCGCTGCGGGCGCGCTCGCAAGTGTCGTGCTGTTCGTGTGTACCGCGATGATCTACGCGTGCCTGCGGTTCCTGCAGGAATGGGCGAGCCCGCTGACGCTCGTGAACTTCGTGCTGCTCGGCTGCGCGTCGGGCTGCACGCTGGCGACGGCTTGCGCCGCGTGGCTCGCGCCGGCGCTGGTCGGCCGGCTCGCCGTGGCCGCGTGCGCACTGACGCTCGCCGGTGGCGTGGCACGGCTCGCGTCGCTTGCGCGCAATGCCCGGTTGCGGCCGAAGTCGACCGTGCAGAGCGCGACCGGGATCCGCCATGCGAAGGTCGAACAGAAGTCGCGCGGCTTCACGGCCAGCGCGTTCAATACGCGGGAGTTCTTTCACGGGCAAGGCAACGGCACGCTGCGGGCAGTGAAGGCCGGCTTCCTGATCGGCGCGTTCGCGGTGCCGTTCGCGCTGACCGGCGCGGGCGCGCTCGCGCCGACGTCGGTCGCGGCGGCCGTCGCGCTCGGCGCCGCGTTCGTGATCCAGTATGCGGGGCTGGTCGCGGAACGCTGGTTCTTCTTCGCGGATGCGCGGCATCCGCAGAACATCTACTACCAGCGCGCGTCATGACGTTGCGTGCGCGCCGCCACGCCGTGCGGGAACTAGAACGTTTGAGCGAGCGCGCCGGCCGCTTCCTGCAGGCGCGGCACGTGGTCGAGCAGCCGCGACAGCGGCGCGCGCGACACGGGCGCATGCACGGCGACCGCGGCGATGCACGTGCCGTCGTCGCCGACGATCGGCGCCGCGATACACACGATGCCCGCGACGAATTCCTCGTTGTCGATCGCGACGCCCTTGTGTGCGGTGCGGTCGAGTTCGGCTTCTAGCAGTTCGGGATCCGAGATCGTATTCGGGGTGTAGCGCGGCAGCGCCAGCGCGCGCACCAGCGCGGCGCGTTCGTCGCGCGGCAGCAGCGCGAGCAGCAGCTTGCCGCTGGCGCTGCAGTGTGCGGGCACGCGCGAGCCGGGTTTCAGGTCGAGCCGCAGTGGCCAGTCGGCCTCGACGCGGTCGAGATAGACGACTTCCGTGTCGTGCAGCGCGGTCAGGTTGCAGGTTTCGCCGAGATCGGCGACGAGCCGTTCGAGGATCGCGTGGCGCAGCCGGCGCGCGCCCGCATGCAGCATCACGCCGGTGCCGAGCCGCGCGAGGCGCGGGCCGATCGCGTACGCGTTCTTGCGGCCCGGCTCGCGGATCACGAGGCCGCCGGCTTCGAGCGACGCAAGCATCCGGTGCAGCGATGCCTTCGGGATATCGACGTCGCGCGCGAGATCGGCGAGCGACACGGCATCGCCGGCCTGGACGAGATGTTCGAGCAGCGCGAAGGCGCGCAGCGTGGGCGTATCCGCGGGCAGCATGGCAGGCGTTCCGGAAACTGGACTGCGGCCATTGTACCGAACGGCCCGGCAGGCCGGCCGCGCGGGGCAGCGGGCCCGTTGAACCGGTCCGAACTTTCGGCAACGGAACGAATCGTTCCGTAAACACGGCTGGCGCGGGCGCGACGATCGATGCCTGCGCGATCAGCAACGACAGGAGCGCAACGCATGGATGGGGTGGCGAACAAGCCGGACTGCATGGTGTCGGTCCGCGAACGCTTCGGGTTCGATTCGGACCTGATGGTGCCGGCGTTCAGCGCGCGCGACGATCACGTGCCCGATATCGACGACGCCTACCGTTTCAACCCGGACGTCACGCTCGCGATCCTCGCGGGATTTGCGCGCAATCGCCGCGTGCTCGTGCAGGGGATGCACGGCACCGGCAAGTCGACGCATATCGAGCAGGTCGCGGCACGGCTGAACTGGCCGTGCGTGCGCGTGAACCTCGACGGCCACATCAGCCGGCTCGATCTCGTCGGCAAGGATGCGATCGTCGTGCGCGACGACGTGCAGGTGACCGAATTCCAGGAAGGGATCGTGCCGTGGGCGCTGCAGCGTCCGGTCGCGCTGATCTTCGACGAATACGATGCGGGACGGCCCGACGTGATGTTCGTGATCCAGCGGATTCTCGAGCGCGACGGCAAGTTCACGCTGCTCGACCAGAACCGCGTGATCCATCCGCATCCGTCGTTCCGGCTGTTCGCGACCGCGAACACGGTGGGTCTCGGCAACCTGAACGGGCTCTATCACGGCACGCAGATGCTCAACCATGCGCAGATGGATCGCTGGAACGTGGTCGCGACGCTCGACTACCTGCCGCGCGACGAAGAGATCGGCATCGTGCGCGCGCGCGTGCCGGAACTCGCGGACGAAGCCGGCCGCCCGCTGCTCGAATCGATGGTGAGCCTCGCGGAGCTGACGCGCAACGGCTTCGCGACCGGCGACCTGTCGACGCTGATGTCGCCGCGCGCGGTGATCAACTGGGCCGAGAACTGCCAGATCTTCCGCGATCCGGCGCTCGCGTTCCGGCTCACGTTCCTGAACAAGTGCGACGACGCCGAGCGGCCGGTCGTCGCCGAGTATTACCAGCGCTGTTTCGGCGAGGAACTGGCGGTCGCGTCGCGTGCCGGCGGCGGCGAGCCGGGAGCGGGGCGGTGAGCGCCGATCGCGACGCCGCGCGCCGTGCATCGGCGCGCGAAGCGCTGGGCGCGTCGACCGTGCGTGCACTGACACGCGACGGGGCGCTGCATTACCGTGCGGGCCGCGTGTGCCGCGACCTGCGGCCACTGCCGATCCATGCGCCGCACCTGCGCGCGCAGGCGGCCGACGACGATCTCGCGTCGTGGCGCGGCGCGGCCGACGGCGCCGCGCTGCGCATCCTGCATTCCGATGCGGACCTGCATCGCGCGTTGTCCGGCGACGATCCGGTCGAACGCGTGCTGTTCGAAATGCTCGAGCAACTGCGCTGCGAATCGCTGGCGCCACCCGCCATGCGCGGCGTCGTGCAGAACCTGCGCCATCGTTTCGACACCTGGTCACGCGCGTTCCACCGGTCGGGACAGGCCGATACGCATGTCGGAGTCCTTGTTTACACGGTCGCGCAGATCGCATGGTCGCGGCTGACGGGGTGGCCGGTGCTCGAGGAGACGGAAGACCTGATCGAAGCGTCGCGCGCGGCGATCGTGCCCGAGATCGGCGTGCAGCTTGCGGGGCTCAAGCGGTGCCGGCACGATCAGCGCGCATTCGCGGAACATGCGTTGACACTTGCGAAGCGCATTGCATCGATGATTCGCGATGCGCGCGCGGCCGTCGTGGAAACGGAGACGCAAGACGCGCGCGAGCAGGACGATGCGCTGACGAATTTCTCGCTGTGGGTCGATTTCGACGACACGGGCATCGACCTGCCGGCCCTCGTGGAGACGGGCGACAGCGCCGTGCTGCAGGGCGGCGATGCCGTCTACCGTGCGTATACGACGCGTTACGATCGCGAGCTCCGGCCGGCCGCGCAGATCCGCGCGGCACTGCTGCGCGAGTACCGCGACCGGCTCGACGGCCAGGTCACCGCGCAGCGGATCAACGTCACGCGGCTCGCCCGTGTGCTGCGTGCGGCGCTCGTCGTACCGCAGGCCGACGGCTGGTCGTTCGGCGAGGAGCATGGCCGCCTCGACGGCCGCCGGCTCGCGCAGCTCGTCAGTTCGCCGGCCGAACGGCGGCTGTTCCGGCTCGAACGCGTGCGGCCGCACGCCGATTGCGCGCTCGCGTTTCTGATCGACTGCTCGGGATCGATGAAGACGTGGATCGACGGCGTCGCGCTGATGGTAGACACGCTGGCCCGCGCGGGCGATGCCGCCGGTCTCGCGACCGAAGTGCTCGGCTTCACGACGCTCGCATGGAACGGCGGCCGCGCGCGGCAGGACTGGTTCTCGCGCGGCAAGCCGCGCCATCCGGGCCGGCTCAACGAAACCGGCCACCTGGTGTTCAAGGATGCGGACACGCGCTGGCGGCATGCGCGCACGGGTATCGCCGCGCTGTTCAAGGCCGACCTGTTCCGTGAGGGTGTCGACGGCGAAGCGGTCGAATGGGCGTGCGCGCGGCTTGCGGCGCGGCCGGAGGCGCGCAGGATCCTCGTCGTGATCTCGGACGGTAGCCCGATGGACGGCGCCACGGCGCTCGCGAACGATCCGTTCTACCTCGACAACCATCTGAAGCAGGTGGTCTCGCGCCAGGAGGCGGCCGGCCGCGTCGAAGTGCTCGGGCTCGGCGTCGGGCTCGATCTCGGCCCGTATTACCGGCACCGGCTCGCGATCGACCTTGCATCAGCGCCGGACATGAAGCGGCTCGTCGAAATCGCGCACTGGATCGGCGCGCGGCGATGAAGCAGGCGACGGCCTGCAAGGCGGATGCGGCAACACGCACGCGTCGCGACCCAATGCCGGACGCAGGCCGGTTCGCTGCGGCACGCGCCGCGCGGCATCACGCGCCGCGCAGCAGCGGCGGCAGCGACGTCGCGATCAGCCCGATGCCGATCGCCATCAGCACGCCGAACGCAAGCCGGCGCAGCGCGACCGGCGACAGCGGCGGCGGGTAGTGGCGCGCGGCGACCGTCGTCAGCATCACGACCGGCGTCGCGATCGCCGCCAGCAGCCAGATGTCGCGATCGAGCTGGCCTTCGCACGCGCTGTAGAGCACGCGGGTGGCCGAGGTCGTCGTAAACAGCACGATCAGCGCGCAGCGGATCTGCACGAGCGTCAGCGGTTGCCGGTAGAACTGGAAGATCAGCGGCGGCCCCGACACGCCGAACATCCCGCTCAGCAAGCCGCCGAACAGGCCGCTGACGAAGAAGCTGCGGTTGTCCGAGCGCTCGGTGAGCGGCGTCGGCCGCAGCGCCGCACTCAGGCCGCCGTACAGCACGACTGCGCCGAGAATGAGCTGCAGCAGGTCGGCCGCCGAGCGGCTCAGGCATTCGAGCAGCAGCACGCCCGCGACGACCGACGGCAGGATGCCGAGCGTCGCCGCGCCCACCGCGCGCCAGTCGATGTGATGCAGCCGGCCGGGCAGCGCGGTCGCGCCGTTCGCGAGCGACACGACGCTCATCAGCGTGGCGACGGTGGCGAGCGGCGCGAGACCGAAGCCGCTCGTCGCGCCCATCACGATCATCCCGAGCCCGAAGCCGGTGACGGTCTGGAAATAGCTGCCGGCGCCGATCACCGCGATCAGGATCGCCAGTTTGTCGGCTGTCATGCGTGTGCGGCCTCGCCCGTCGCGGCGCGCTGCGCGGCCGCCTGCGCCTGCACGGTGGTTGCGGCGATCACGTGATACACGTCGTCTGCGCTGCAGCCGCGCGACAGGTCGTTCGCGGGCCGGCGCAAGCCTTGCAGCAGCGGGCCGACGGCCTTTGCACGACCGATCCGCTCGGCGAGCTTGTAGCCGATGTTGCCGGCTTCGAGGCTCGGGAACACGAGCACGTTCGCGTGGCCGCCCACCTGCGAATGCGCGATCTTGCGCTCGGCGATTTCCGCGACGATCGCCGCGTCGAGCTGTACGTCGCCGTCGATCGCAAGCGCCGGGCGCAGTTCGCGTACCTGCGCGGTCGCGGCCGTCACCTTGTCGACCGCCGCGTGATGCGCGCTGCCACTCGTCGAGAACGACAGCATCGCGACACGCGGTTCCTCGCCGAGCAGCGCGTGCGCGCTGTCGGCGGCGGCCATCGCGATCTCGGCGAGCTGATTGGCATCCGGATCGACGACCAGCGCACAGTCGGAGAAGATCAGTCCGCCCTTGATCGTGTGAAACGGTTCGCACAGCATCATCAGGAAGAAACTCGATACGATCCGGAACGCGGGATCGACACCGATCAGCTGGATCGCCGCGCGCAAGACGTCGGCCGTTGCATGCACGGCGCCCGCGACCGAGCCGTCCGCATCGCCGAGCCGTACCATCAGGTTCGCATGGCAGAGCGGATCGAGCACCGCGTCGCGCGCGGCATCGGCCGTCATGCCCTTGCGCTTGCGCAGCGCATGCAGCGCGTCGGCATAGGCATCGCGTTGCGCGGCGCTGGCCGGATCGACGAGCGTCATGCCGTCGAGATCGATCGCGTCGCGCGCGGCCGCGGCGTGGATCGCCGCACGGTTGCCGACGAGCACGATGCGGGCGATGCCGTCGCGCGTTGCGCGCGCGGCGGCCTGCAGCACGCGCGGATCGTCGGCTTCGCACAGCGCGATGCGCATCGGCTGGCGGCGCGCGGATTCGAGAATGCGGTCGAGGGCTTTCATCGTTCGCTCGGGTAAGAAAGGAAAAACGGCCGGATGCGGCGGCCCGCACGGGGCACGGCGTCCGGCCGGAGGGCCGGCCGCGCGAGAGGGGCGCGCGACCGGCAACGGGGTGCGTCAGCGACGCGGCATTACACGTAGTCCTTGTACTTGTCGAGCATGCGAACCGGCTTCGACAGCGCATCGCGACGGAACGGATCGCCGAGTTCACGCGTGCACATGATCTCGATGATCGTGGTCTTGCCTTCGTTCATCTGCATGTCGATGGCACGCTTGAGGGCCGGGCCCACGTCCTCGAGGCGGTCGACCGTGATCCCTTCGGCGCCCATCGCACGCGCGATCGCCGCGAAGCTCTGGTTGTCGAGTTCGCCCGCGACGAAGCGGCGGTTGTAGAAGTCGACCTGGTTCTTCTTCTCCGCGCCCCACTGGCGGTTGTGGAACACGACGGCCGTGACCGGGATGTTGTGGCGCACGCAGGTCATCGTTTCCATCAGGCTCATGCCCCACGCGCCGTCGCCCGCATACGACACGGCCGGACGGTGCGGCGCGGCGACCTTCGCGCCGATGATCGTCGGGAACGCGTAGCCGCAGTTGCCCCAGCTCATCGCCGCGAAGAAGCTGCGCGGCTTGTTGAAGCGCAGGTAGCTGTTCGCGACCGAGTTGATGTTGCCGATGTCGGTCGACACCATCACGTCCTCGGGCATCGCCTTCTCGAGTTCGCGCAGCACCTGGCGCGGATGCAGGTACTGGCCGCCGCTGAACGGCTTCTCGTGCTTCTGCTCCTCGATCATGTCGAGGCTGAATGCGTCGCGCTCGTGCGTCCAGTCGTCGAGTTCCTTTTCCCACGCGGCCTTTTCCGTCGCGATCTGGTCGGCGCGCTCGCCGCGCGAGCCATCGCACACGAGCGTGCGGCCTTCGAGGCGTTGCGTGAGCGCGATCGCCGCGGCCTTCGCGTCGCCGCAGATGCCGACCGAGATCTTCTTCACGAGGCCGAGCATCTTGTGGTCCGCGTCGATCTGGATGATCTTCGCGTCCTTCGGCCAGTAGTCCATCCCGTGCTGCGGCAGCGTGCCGAACGGCCCGAGGCGCGAGCCGAGCGCGATCACGACGTCGGCGCGCGACAGCAGTTTCATCGCGGCCTTCGAGCCCTGGTAGCCGAGCGGGCCGCACCACAGCGGATGGTTCGCCGGGAACGAGTCGTTGTGCAGGTAGCTGTTGACGACCGGCGCGCCGAGCCGTTCAGCGAGCGCCTTGCATTCCTCGATCGCGTCGGCCATCACGACGCCGCCGCCCGAGATGATGACCGGGAACTTCGCCTGCGCGATCAGCGCGGCCGCGTCGTCCAGGCTCTGTTCGCCGCCGGCGCCGCGGTCGAGCCGGCGCGGTTGCGGAATCTCGACCTTGACCTTGCCGTAGAAGTAGTCGCGCGGGATGTTCAACTGCGTCGGGCCCATCTCGGCCTGCGCGCGGTCGAAGCAGCGCGCGGTGAATTCGGCCATCCGTGCCGGGTGCGTGACGTGACCCTGGTACTTCGTGAATTCCTGGAACATCGGCAGCTGGTTCGCTTCCTGGAAGCCGCCGAGGCCGATGCCCATCGTGCCGGCTTCCGGCGTGACGATCACCACCGGGCTGTGTGCCCAGTACGCGGCCGCGATCGCGGTCACGCAGTTGCTGATGCCGGGGCCGTTCTGGCCGATCACGACGCCGTGGCGGCCCGACACGCGCGCGTAGCCGTCGGCCATGTGGCCCGCGCCCTGTTCGTGCACGACCGGGATCAGGCGGATGCCGGCCGGCGCGAAGATGTCCATCGCATCCATGAACGCGGAGCCCATGATGCCGAACATGTCGGTCACGCCGTTGGCCGCGAGGGTTTCGACGAAGGCTTCGGACGGCGTCATGTCCTGCGGACCGTTCGCCGATGCACGCAGGGAAGTGGATTGCTCGCTCATGGGTTGTCTCCGATTGTTCAATTAACGGAACGTCTTGTTCCAGATGCTATTTGCTGGGGAAGGCCGGTCAAGTCATTCCGCCCGCTGTCGGCGAATGTGGAATGAAATGAAATGATTCGTTTCAAAATGCGCGCGGGGGGCGGTGGCCCGAGTGGCGCGCGAGGCGCACGCTCAGGCCGGCTGTTTCGGCCGCTCCTTGCGGAACGCGCGCTTGACGGCGATCAGCCCGTCGCGGAATTCGAACAGGTCGCAGCCTTCGGCCTCGATGCGCCAGCCTTCGGCGTGCGTGCCCGTGAACACCCACTCGGAGACGCCGCGCTCGCCGGCGACGGTGTGGCGACCGTGACCCCAGTGCGCGTCGGGGAAGGTCTTGAACACGGCTTCGAACGCGGCGCGTACCGCGTCGCGGCCGACGAAGCGCGTGCCGTGGATGTCGGGGCCGCCGGCCGCGTCGAATACGCAGTCCTCGGTCATGAAGCCCATCAACGCGTTGGCGTCGTGCCGGTTGAATGCTTCGGAAAATGCCGCGAGCGTGGCGGCCGTGACGGGGGCGGCGAGCGTGTCGGACATAACGTGTCTCCTGTCGAATGATGGGCGGTGCGCAAGGCGCTGGCGCGCATGCGGCACGCGGTATCGACACGTTAGTGAGCGCTCGTTTTTGGCGGTAGCGCCAGTCGGGAGGTTTCGCTTGGGCCAGGGGGCGTGACCGGCTGGCGCGATGCGTTCAGACGCTCGGCTTCTGCGCCTGCACACATTGCGCGAGTGCCCGCACCCCCGGCTCGATTCGCTCCAGCGGAATCGCGGAAAACCCCATCCGGAAGCATCGACGCGCGTTGCTGTCGTCGTTCATGAAGAACACGCCGCCAGGCTCGATCAGAATTCCCGCCTCCTGGGCGTCCACCGCGAGCCGCGCCGCGTCGAGCCATGGCGGCCCCTCGACCCAGCACGACGCGCCGCCCGTCACCGGCACGTAGCGCGCTTCCGGCAAGTGCGCGTCGAGCGCGGCCATCAGCGCCTGCGAGCGCTCGCTGTACGCATGCGCGAGCCGGCGCAGCAACGCGTCGTGATGGCCGAGCGCGAGAAAGGTTGCGAACGCCCGCTGGATATACGCAACCGGATGGCGCACCATCAGCCGCCGCAGCGCCCGCAACTCGCGGATCAGCTCGCGCGGCCCGACCACGTAGCCGAGCCGCAGCCCCGGCGCGAACGTCTTCGACAGGCTGCCGACGTAGATCACGCGGTCGGCCGTGTCGAGGCTCTTCAATGCCGGATGCGGCGTGCCGGAGAACGTGTTTTCGCTCTCGTAGTCGTCCTCGATGATCACGAAGTCATGCTGCTGCGCGCAATCGAGCAGCGCGCGGCGGCGTTCGACCGGCATCGTCGCGGTGGTCGGGCACTGATGGCTCGGCGTCACGTACACGTAGTCGCAGCGCGAGAGCGTATCGCCGAGCGCATCGGGTGCGATCCCGTGGCCGTCGACCGGCAGCGGCAGCAGCCGCGCGTCGCGGTTCTCGAAGATGTTGCGCGCATCCGGATAGCCGGGGTTCTCGAAACCGACCGTCGTGTGCTTGCCGCACAGCAGGTCCGCGATCAGGTAAAGCGCCTGCTGGCAGCCGTTCGTGACGACGATCTCGTCGGGCATCGCGAACACGCCGCGCCGCGGCAGCACGCGCGTGCGGATCTGCTGGATCAGCGATTCGTCGTCGCGTTCGATCAGGTCGGGGGCCCAGTTGCGGATTTCCATCACCGACAGCGCCTTCAGGCAGCATTCGCGCCAGTCGTTGGTCGGAAACAGCGACTGGTCGAACTGCCCGTAGATGAACGGAAATTCGTAGTGCTGCCAGTTTGCGGGCTTCACGATGTTGCGCTGCCTCGACGGCGGATGCGTGATGCGCTTTTCCCAAGCGGGGCGTCCGGGCACGTCGTCGCCGCCGGCGGGCAGCGCGCCGGCCCGGGCCTGCGCGAAACCGGGCACGCCTTCGAGCATCTTCGGGTTCACGAAGTGCCCGCTGCGTTCGCGCGAGATCAGGTAGCCCTCTTCGACGAGCATCTGGTACGCGAGCACGACGGTGTTGCGCGCGACGCCGAGCTGGTCGGCAAGCTCGCGGCTCGACGGCAGCGCGGCATCGGGGGCGAGCTGGCCGTCGAGGATCGCGGCCACGAGCATCCGCCGGATCTGGTCCTGCAGGCTCGACGCCGACGACCGCCGGAACTGCTGGGCCCATAAGGCGGTCGGGGTACGACTCGACATGCTTCCTCCTGTGATCGGTACGGGAAACGCGAGGCGGTGCGCGTGGTGTGCACGTGGCCCGCGAGTGGCGCGGTTTCGCGAGAATACGCGCGTCGCGCCGCGGATGTGGACTCAATGAAATGTGTTGTCTGGCACTACTGCGCGCCGACGTGGCAAGACGATACTCAACTCGTCGCGCCCGGACGATCCGGATAACTCCCCGGTACGCGGGCCCAGGAGGGCGTGCGTGCATCGCGTTCGCCTGCAGCGTGATGAAAAGGAGAGGGACGCCATGCACGTCGTCGTGTTCAGGGATCGCTGCGAGCGCGTGATCCGCATCGTGTTCGACGATGCAGGCAAGACGTTCGTCGCGTATCGCGACGGCGACGCGATCGGAGAACTCGACATCGATGACGCAGGTGGCGGTGATGGCCGATCGCCGTCGCTCATGCGGCTATACGTCGAACCCGCCTACCGGCGCAGCGGCATCGCGCACACGCTTCTCGCGTGCGCGGCGCGTGAATTCGGGCAGCCGATTCGCATCGACGCCGGCGCGCGTGCATGGCCCGCTACGCCGGCGTGGTCGACGCTGTGCCGCTGCCTCGAATACGAAGGATTGGTCGTGGTGCGCCATGCCGCGCTGCATTAACCGAAAGCGTGGCCACGATCACGCTGCACCAGGAAGGAGACGACATGAGCACGGTCCTGAAGCCGATTCCCGCATCCGACGTGCGGCGCGAAGCGTTGCGCATCGACGGGCAGCGCGTGTGGCGCGACGCAGTCATCGACGTGCGCAACCCGTACGACGGAACGCTCGTCGGCACCGTGCCGAAGGCGACGCTGGACGACGTGCGGCGCGCATTCGCCGCCGCGCGTGCATACCGGCCGACGTTTACGCGCCACGAGCGTGCGGCGATCCTGCGCCGCGCGGCCGACATCGTGCGCGCGCGCACCGCCGAGATCGCGGCGCTGATCACGGCCGAGGCCGGGTTGTGCATCAAGGATTCGACGTACGAAGCCGGGCGCGTTGCCGACGTGCTCACGTTCGGCGCTGGCGAAGTGCTGAAGGACGACGGGCAGATCTTCTCGTGCGATCTGACGCCGCACGGCAAGAAGCGCCGCGTGTACACGCAGCGCGAACCGCTGCTCGGCGTGATCTCCGCGATCACGCCGTTCAACCATCCGATGAACCAGGTCGCGCACAAGGTCGTGCCGTCGGTCGCGACCAACAACCGGATCGTCGTGAAGCCGTCGGAGAAGGTGCCGCTATCGTGCTATCTGTTCGCGGACATCCTGTACGAAGCCGGCCTGCCGCCGCAGATGCTGCAAGTGATCACCGGTGACCCGAAGGAGATCGCCGATGAGCTGATCACGAACCCGGCGATCGATCTGATCACGTTCACCGGCGGCGTATCGATCGGCAAGTCGATCGCGTCGCGAATGGGCTACCGGCGCGCGGTGCTCGAACTCGGCGGCAACGATCCGATCATCGTGATGGACGACGCCGATCTCGACGAAGCAAGCACGCTCGCCGTGTCGGGCTCGTACAAGAACTCGGGGCAGCGCTGCACCGCGATCAAGCGCATGCTCGTGCACGAGTCGGTGGCCGATCGCTTTACCGAGCTGGTGGTCGAGAAGACGCGCGCGTGGTCGTACGGCAATCCGTCCGATCCGTCGGTGGACATGGGCACGGTGATCGACGAGGCAGCCGCGACGTTCTGCGAGCAGCAGGTGAACGACGCGATCGCGCGCGGTGCGCGGCTGCTGGTCGGCAACGTGCGCGACGGTGCGCTGTATTCGCCGACGGTGATCGATCGCGTGACGCCCGACATGCCGCTCGTGAAATACGAGACGTTCGGCCCGGTGTCGCCGATCATGCGCTTTCGCGACATCGACGAAGCAATCCGGATGTCGAACAGCACCGACTATGCGCTGTCGTCGTCGGTCTGCACGAACCGCTTCGACAACATCACGCGCTTCATCACCGAGCTGGAAGTCGGTAGCGTGAACGTGCGCGAGGTGCCGGGCTACCGGCTCGAACTGACGCCGTTCGGCGGCGTGAAGGATTCGGGCCTCGGCTACAAGGAAGGCGTGCAGGAGGCGATGAAGAGCTTCACGAACGTGAAGACGTATTCGCTGCCGTGGTGAGCGAGGCGGGGAGGGGTGTACCACGCCCTCCCGCCGTCAATGGCGTTACTGATAGAAGTTGAGCGTGACCATCGCCGAACGGCCCGGCGCCCACGTCGCGTAGATCGGATACGCGCTCGCGTAATACTTCTTGTCGAATAGGTTCTGCACGTTGAGCTGCACGTCCATCGTCTTGTTCACGCGCCACGTCGCGGCCGCGTCGAAGCGCGCGTAGCCGGGCGTCCATTTCTTCGTCGTCGCGGATACCGACGCGTAGGTCTGGCTCATCACCGTCGCACCGGCGCCGAGCGTGAGCTTCGGCATCACGTCGTAGCTCGTCCACAGCGTGAAGTTGTGCTTCGGCACCATCACCATCGGCAGGCCCGATGCGCCCGGGCTGCCGGGGCCCGCGTCGGTCGTGATCGCGTTCAGGTACGAGTAGCCGCCGAACACGTGCCACTTCCGTGTCAGGTTGCCCGCGAAGCCGAATTCGAAACCGCGCACGCGTTGCTTGCCCGCGTTGACCGTGTGACCAAGGCCGTCGCTGACGCGCGCGTTGGTCTTCTCGGTCTGGAACAGGGCCGACGTCAGCGACAGCTGGTCCTGCAGCACGTCCCACTTCGCGCCGATCTCGATGTTGCGCGAGCGCTCGGGTGCGAGGTCCTGGTTCGTCGCGGTGATCTGGTCGGTGCCGCCGCCCAGGCCGCCGTTCGACCCCGGCGGGTTCGACGACGTGCCGTACGACGCATACAGGCTCACGTTGGTCACCGGCTTGAACACGAGGCCGAACTGGTAGCTGAACAGGTTCGACGTGTTCGACAGGTCGGCCACGCCGGCCTGCTTGCCGGTCGTGTCGTAGCGGTCGAAGCGTAGCCCGGTGTTGAACTGCCAGCGCTCGGACAGCTTCACGGTATCGAAGATGTACGCGGATACCGTGTCGGTGCGCGTGTTCGTCGTCGGGCCGGGGAAGCTCTTGTCGCCGTTCAGGACGATGCTGCCGGTCCACGGCATGTTCGGGTTCCAGCCGCCGGCGAGCGGCGTGCAGTTGCCGGCCACCGAGCAGGGGCCGCCCGAGCGGATGTTGTGGCCGGCCGAATCCGACACGAGGTAGCCCTCGTAGCGCGCCTGTTCGTGGCTGAACTCGACGCCGGCCGTCATCGTGTGCTTCATGCCGAACAGGCTGGCGCTGCCGGTCACCTCGGTCTGGTTCGAGAAGCCGTTGAGCGCGTACTTGCCGCTCTTCGCCTGCAGCGCGAGCATGTTCGGGTTCGACGCGAGGATCTGCGGATTCGTCGCGACGTAGTCGAGCGTCGAGCGCCCGAACATCGTCGTGTTCTTCAGCTTCCAGTCGTCGTTGATCTTGTGCTCGACGCGCACTTCGGCGGTGTCGGTCTGCCCGTAGCGGTAGTCGCGCGTGTTCAGCCCGAAGAACTGCCCGCGATCGGTCGGCACCGGCGTGCCGCCCGTCGAACGGAACGGCACGCTGAAATCCGGCATGTCGTACGAGTTCATGTGGTAGTAGCTGACCGTGACCGTGGTCGGCGTGTTCAGCCCGAACACGATCGACGGCGCGACGCCCCAGCGCTTGTTGTACACGTCGTTGCGGCCGGCCTGGTTCGCGTCGTGACCCATCACGTTCAGGCGCACGGCCGTCGTTTCGTTGATCTTGCGGTTCGCGTCGACCGTCGCGCGCTTGTAGCCGTCGGTGCCGAAGCCAATGCTGCTGTTGATGAAGTCGTCGTTCTTCGGCGTCTTCGTGACGATGTCGATGCTGCCGCCGACCGAGCCGCGGCCCGCATAGACCGAATCGGGGCCCTTGATCACGCTGATCTGCTCGACCGCGAAGGTCTCGCGGTTCTGCAGCCCCGAGTCGCGCATCCCGTCGACGAAGATCGAGTTGCGCGATTCGAAGCCGCGGATCACCGGGCGATCGGCCGACGGGTTCGCGGCGGCGTCGCCGCCGAGGAACGTGATGCCCGGCACCGAACGCAGCGCATCCGCGAACGACGTGACGTTCTTTTCCTTGATCAGCTGTTCGGGGATCACCGTGACCGAGCGCGGCGTGTCGAGCAGCGGCGCGGTGAACTTGTACGACGGCGAGCGCTTCACCTGCAAGTCCGACAGCGCGGACGACTGGACCGCGATCGTCGGCAGCGTCGCCGGCGTATCGGCGGCGGCCGGCTGGGCGGCAGGGGAGGCGGGTGCGGGAGCGGTTTCGGCGGAAGCGAGCAGCGGCGTCAGGAAAACGGAGCAGGTCAGTGCTGACACGAGGGCACGGGGCCTCGTCTTGAACTGGGCAGGCATGGCGAGAGGCAGCGGAAGTATCGGTGATCGGATGCGTCGTCGCGACGCCGGCGGGCAGGCCCGGGACATCGGAAAACGTCAATGTAAATGAAAATGATTCGCGTTAGCGATCGCAATTCTACGAATTATTACGAGATATGTAAACAATCGAATGGTCGTTGTACTGAACCGGTCTGGCTTGCGTGGCGGGCGCGATGGCTTTGCGTGCTGCGCAATACCGCTTTCCACGGGGCGTCCGGCTCGACCCGGCGGCAGAATCGATACACTGCCGTACCGGTTGCACGGGCCCCGGCAATCAGGCCCCGACGAAGGAGACAGGACAGATGGACACTCAACGCGCAGCGGTCGTGACGTACCGCGGCAATGCGATCGAGAACACGCACGTCGCCGATGTGGCGGTGGTGGATGCAGGCGGCAGGCTGCTGTTCCGGCTCGGCGATCCGTTCCGGATGACGCTCGCGCGCTCGGCAGCGAAGCCGGCCCAGGCGCTGTCCGTGATCGAGACGGGCGCGCCCGAGCGGTTCGGCTTCGACGAAGCGGACATCGCGCTGATGTGCGCATCGCACAGCAGCGAGGAGCGGCACATCGCGCGCACGCGGGCGATGCTGGCGAAGGTCGACGCGCAGGAGTCGGATTTGCGGTGCGGCGGCCATGCGCCGTTGTCGGACGCGGTGTACCGGTCATGGATCAAGCGCGACTACACGCCGACCGGCGTGTGCAGCAACTGCTCGGGCAAGCACGTCGGGATGCTGGCCGGCGCGCGGGCGATCGGCGCCGCGATTGCCGACTACCATCTGCCGGCGCATCCGATGCAGATGCGTGTAAAGCAGGTGGTCGCCGACGCGTGCGGCCTGCCCGACGACGAGGTCGACTGGGCGATCGACGGCTGCAACCTGCCGACGCCGGCATTCCCGCTCGACCGCCTCGCCCGTCTTTATGCATCGCTGGCGGACGGTGCGGATAAGGTTGAAGCCGGCGGCGCGGCGACGACCGATCGCGTGCGCGCGCTGGCGCGCATTCATCATGCGATGACGGCCCATCCCGAGCTGGTTGCCGGAGAAGGGCGCTACTGCACGGTGCTGATGGAGGCCTTCGAAGGGCAGGTCGTCGGCAAGCTCGGCGCGGATGCGTGCTACGGGATCGGCGTACGCGCATCGGCGCGCACGCGGGAACTCGGCGCCGACGGCGCGCTCGGCATCTCGGTGAAGATCGAGGACGGCAACATCGACGTGCTGTACATGATGGTCAGCGAACTGCTCGAACGGCTGCGGATCGGCACGGACGCGCAGCGCGCGCGGCTCGCTGCGTTCCACCGGCCGCGGATGCTGAACACGCAGGGCGTCGAGATCGGCCACGCGACATTCCCGTTCGAACTGCAGCCGGCCTGACGGGGCCGGTCGTGCCGATGCCGCGTGCCTGACGTGCGTGCGGCATCGGTGCTGGCTTGCCGGCCAGCGCGACGGCAGCCGCTACGCGCCCGCGTCGCGAATCTTCGTCAGCTCGACCGCCGACAGATCGCCGATGTGCGCGAGATGCTCCGCGAGGAAGTCCCTCAGCACGCGCAGCTTTGCCGAGCTGCGCCGGTTCGCCAGATACGCGATGTAGATGTAGTCGCCCGTGAGCTTGTTCTGCAGCCGGTAGCGCGGCAGCACGGCTTCGAGCCGGCCGCTCGCGAGCAGGTCGCGCACCAGCCAGATCTCGAATTCGGCGATGCCGAGGCCCGCGCAGGTCGCGTCCAGCAGCAGTTCCGAATGATCGGTGACGAGGTTGCCGGCCGGCAGCACGCTGTGCCGTGCATCGCCGCGCACGAGCTCCCAGCGCGGATCGCCCTCGGGGTGCACGTAGCGCAGGCAGTTGTGATGCTGCAGGTCGTCCGGCGTCGCGGGGCGCCCGCTGCGATCGAGGTAGCCGGGCGTCGCGCACAGGATGCTGTCGTTGCGCGACAGCCGGTGCACGACCAGGTTGTCCAGGTAGTTCTCGCCTTCGTGAATGTCGAGGTCGAAGCCGCCGGCGACGAGGTCGTTGTGGTTGTCGGTGAGCCGCACGTCGAGCTGGATCGTCGGGTAGCGCGCGAGAAACGGTGCGATCAGCGGCGCGAGATGACGGCGACCGAAAGCGACCGGTGCGGTGAGCTTCAGCGGGCCGCTCGGTTGTGAATTGAGCTCCGCGACGACGCGCAACGTGTCGTCGAGATCGGCGATCAGCGTGACCGCGCGTTCCAGGTAGATGTGGCCGGCCTCGGTCAGCGTCACGCTGTGCGTCGAGCGATGCAATAGCGCGACGCCGAGGGCGTCCTCGATCGCCGTGATCTTGCGCGCGACCGTCGACGTCGACACGTGCATCTCCTTCGCGACCGCGGAAAAGCTTCCCATTTCGACGACCCGCACGAACGCGCGCATCGCGCCGAGGTGATCGATGCCGGTGTCTCTCGTCATTGTTTTCATTCGTCTCTCGCTGTTGCGTCACACGCAAAACCGCTTTCGATAATACAGAAGCGAGGTTCTTTATGCAAAGGCATAGAATGCGATCCCGTCGCACGGGGAAGCGGTGAACGCAGCCGGTTTCCTGCGACGGCAGAGACAATTCAGGAGGGGCACCATGACGGAAAACGGCTTCCGCGTCGAGGCAGATCTTTTAGGGAAACGAAGCATTCCGGATTCGGCGTATTACGGCGTCCATACGCTGCGCGCGAAGGAGAACTTCAATATTTCGGGGCGCACGATCGCGTCGCTGCCGTACCTCGTCATGGCGCTCGCGACGGTGAAGGAAGCCGCAGCCGATGCGAACTGCGAGCTCGGGCTGCTGCCGGACGCGTATCGTGACGCGATCGCCGCCGCCTGTGTCGAGATCCGCGAAGGCCGGCTGCACGATCAGTTCGTGGTCGACATCATCCAGGGTGGTGCCGGCACGTCGACCAACATGAACGCCAACGAGGTGATCTGCAACCGCGCGCTCGAAATCATGGGGCATGCACGCGGGCAGTACGAATACCTGCATCCCAACGAGCACGTCAATCTCGCTCAGAGCACGAACGACGTCTATCCGACCGCGATCCGGATCGCGACCTGCTTCGCGGTCGAGCATCTGCTCGACGCGATGGCGCACCTGCGCGATGCGTTCGCGGAGAAGGCCGACGCGTTCTCGGGCCTCCTGAAGCTCGGCCGCACGCAATTGCAGGACGCCGTGCCGATGACGCTCGGCCAGGAATTCTCGACCTACGCCGTGATGGTGACGGAAGACATCGCGCGCCTGCAGGAAGCCGGCTGGCTGATGCGCGAGATCAATCTCGGCGCGACTGCAATCGGCACCGGCATCACCGCGCATCCGCAGTACGCGGAGAAGGCGCTGGCCGCGTTGCGGCGCATCACCGGCCTGGACCTGAGCACCGCCCCGAACCTGATCGAGGCGACGCAGGACTGCGGCGCGTTCGTGCAGATCTCCGGCGTGCTGAAGCGGATCGCGGTCAAGCTGTCGAAGATCTGCAACGACCTGCGGCTGCTGTCGAGCGGCCCGCGCGCGGGGTTCGGCGAAATCAACCTGCCGCCGGTGCAGGCCGGCTCGTCGATCATGCCGGGCAAGGTGAACCCGGTGATTCCGGAGGTCGTGAACCAGGTCGCGTTCGAGGTGTTCGGCAATGACCTGACGGTGACTTTCGCGGCCGAGGCCGGACAGCTCCAGCTCAACGCGTTCGAGCCGGTGATCGCGAGCGCGCTGTTCGGCAGCTTCAGCCACCTGACGGCCGCGTGCACGACGCTCGCGGACCGCTGCGTGAGCGGCATCACCGCGAACCCCGAACGGCTGCGCGAAACGATGGAGCGCTCGGTCGCGCTCGCGACCGCGCTGAACCCGTACATCGGCTACAAGCGCGCGACTGCCGTGGCCGCCGAAGCACACGAGAGCGGCAAGTCGATCCGCGAGGTCGTGCTGGATCACCAGCTGATGACCGCCGCACAACTGGACGAAGCGTTGCAGCCCGAAGCGCTGATCCGCCCGCGCACGTACTGATTCCGGCCGTGCGGCGCCGGCGCAAGCCGCCGGCGGGCCGCGCGCGGCCGTTCCAGCAGCGTCCTGCCGACGGGCGCGACACATCAACACACATCAAGAAACGGAGACATACCATGAAGCAAGCCAGCGAGCGCCCGGTCGACCCGGCCGGCGGCGCCGATCCCCGTCATGCCGACCGCGATGCGATGTTCGCGTCCCACGAGTCCGGCTACGAGCAGAAGTTGAAGCCGCGACACGTGCAGATGATCGCGATGGGCGGTGCGATCGGCACCGGCCTCTTTCTCGGCGCGGGCGGCCGCCTGCAGAGCGCGGGGCCTGCGCTCGCGGTCGTGTATCTCGTGTGCGGCGTGTTCGCGTTCCTGATCATGCGCGCGCTCGGCGAGCTCGTGATGCACCGGCCGACCAGCGGTTCGTTCGTGTCGTACGCGCGGGAGTTCATGGGCGAGCGCGCGTCGTTCGTCGCGGGCTGGATGTACTACCTGAACTGGGCGACCACCGGCATCGTCGACATCACCGCGGTCGCGATCTACATGAAGTACTGGGCCGTGTTCACCGACGTGCCGCAATGGGTGTTCGCGCTCGGCGCCCTGGGGATCGTGTCGGTGATGAACATGATCGGCGTGAAGGTGTTCGGCGAGATGGAGTTCTGGTTCTCGATCGTCAAGGTCGGGACGCTCGCGCTGTTCCTCGCGATCGGCGCCGTGTTTCTCGCGAGCGGTCATCCGGTCGCCGGGCAGATGCCGGGGCTGCACCTGATCGCGGACCACGGCGGGATCTTTCCGCATGGCATCTTGCCGGCCGTGCTGATCGTGCAGGGCGTCGTGTTCGCGTATGCGAGCATCGAGCTCGTCGGCGTCGCGGCGGGCGAGACTGCCGATGCGCGCAAGGTGCTGCCGAAGGCGATCAATAGCGTGATGTGGCGCATCGCGCTGTTCTACGTCGGCTCGGTCGTGCTGCTGACGATGCTGCTGCCGTGGACCGCCTACAGCGCGCACGAAAGCCCGTTCGTCACGTTCTTCAGCAAGCTCGGCGTGCCGTACGTCGGCACGGTGATGAACGTCGTGGTGTTGACCGCCGCGCTGTCGAGCCTGAACTCCGGCCTCTATTCGACCGGACGCGTGCTGCGTTCGCTGGCAATGGGCGGCTCGGCGCCGCGCTTCGTGTCCCGGATGAACGCGCGCGGCGTGCCGTACGGCGGGATCCTCGTCACGGTCGCGGTCAATGCGATCGGCGTGCCGCTGAACTACATCGTGCCGGCGCAGGCGTTCGAGATCGTGCTGAACATGGCGTCGCTCGGGATCATCACGACCTGGGGCTTCATCGTGATGTGCCAGATCCTGTTCCGCCGCGCGGTCAATCGCGGCGAGCTGAGCCCCGTGTCGTTCCGGATGCCCGGCGCGCCGTTCACGTCGTGGCTCACGCTCGGGTTCCTGGTCAGCGTGCTGGTGCTGATGGCGTTCGATTACCCGGGCGGCACGTGGACCGTCGGGATGATCCCGCTCGTCGTGCTCGCGCTCGTGGTCGGCTGGAAGCTGGCGAAGCGCGGGGCCGCGCGGGAAGCGGCGGCTGAGAATGCCGCCGGCGCGCCGCTCGGCGTTGATCCGGCGAGCAACGTCTGACGATACGCACGGGCGGGTCGACCGCCCGTGCGCTCAGTTCAATCCGGTGCGTGCGCCGACCCAGCGGCCGAAGTCGCCGGCCATCTCCGCCGTGAGTTCGTGGCCGGCGTCGTAGAGGCGCGTATCGTGCGCGACGCCGAGCGCCGTCAGCTTCGCGTCGGCGGTTTCGGCCCACGCGACCGGCAGCTTGTCGTCGAAGCGGCCGTGCATCACCAGCGCGTGGAGCGCGCTCAACGCATCGCGCGATGCGATCAGCGGATCGATCTCCGGCAGGATGCGGCCGCACAGCACCGCGAACGCCGCGACGTCGGCCGGCGACGTGAGCGCGACGCTCGCGCTCATGATGCCGCCCTGGCTGAAGCCGGCGATCACGGTGGGCGGTGCGGCGTGTTCGTTGTCGGTGCCCCGGGCGCGCAACGCGCGCAGCAGCGCGATCAGCTGGACACGGCTCGCATCCGCGCGGGCCGCATCGATCTCGGGGCCGTTCGGGCCGAAGCGCACAGGAAACCACGCGTGCTGGCCGGGGCCGAACGTCAGCGGGCCGCGCACGAACGCGATTTCGATGCGCGGGTCGATCGTGCCGGACAGGTTCAGCAGGTTGGTTTCGTTCCCGCCGACGCCATGCAGTAGCAACAGGCGGCCCGCCGGGCGGCCGGCGGCCGTGCGCAGCAGGTACTGGAGGCCGGATTCGGAGTCGGTGGTCAGCGGCAGGACGTCGGTCATTGCAAGGGTCCGGTGGGGAAGTGATCCGATAGTCTAGAACGCGCGGGAGGGAAGGTGAATCGCCGGATGGCGATTGATTGTTTCCTGGCTGGAATGAATCGGCTGCCATTCACCCATGTCGACGCGGCGCGCGAATCCGGTCGCGCTGTAGAAGGTGCATAACCGATTCGATTCGCAGATAATGCGCAAACGTTTTACCGGTATTCAACCGGATTGAATTACGGATCGAAAATAAAAGAATGAATATCCGGATTCGATTTATCGAGGCCGCCAGGCAGGCCCGTCGGGCCGTCAAGGCCAGAGGTTAACGGCCGATTCGAGAAAAACTTTAGGATTTTCTCGTCGCAATTGACCATTGCGATTTCCTCAACGACCGATTGATTTTCAGTCATCGGACGGTCATACACCATCCCCGATAATTCGGCGCTCACATTCTTTCAATAGACAAAAGAGCGATTGAAGCCGGATCGCTGCGGGGAGCTGTACTCATGACCATTCGTCATCGCATTACGCTGCTAGTCGTCCTGACGTTTTTTGCGCTGTCCGCGATCGGCGTGTACGCCGTGTACCAGACACGCAAGAGCGCGTCCGAGGTGCGTCAGGTGACCCAGGGAATCGTGCCGAGCGCGCTCGCGTCGGCGGATCTCGTCGCCGACGTGAAGAACATCCAGATCGCAACGATGACGCTGGTGTATGCGCCCGACGCGAACACCGCCGCGCAGGCGGGCGACGAGCTGAAGGCGAAGCAGGCCGCGCTGCGCGCGGCGCTCGACGCGCAGGCGAAATCGGCGGTCGGGCAGGCGCAGCAAGGGCTCGTCGAGCAGGCCAAGGACAGCGCGGCGAACTACTTCGCGGCGATCGGCGACACCGTGAAGATGAAAGCCGACGGCAAGCCCGAGATGGCGCAGGCGTACCTGTTCGCGAACGTCGCGCAGTATCGCGACGAGCTCGAAAGCATCGTCGACACGCTGCGCGTCGAGAAGAACCGGCAGAAGGACGACGCGATCCGCGCGCTGAACGGCATGCTGTCGACGACGGCGACCGCGATCGCGGGCGTCGCGGGCACGGTGGTCGTGCTGCTGACCGCGCTCGGCTTCGTGCTGTATCGCCAGATCACGCGCCCGCTGATCGGGATGCAGACGGCGATGAGCGAGATCGCGACGAGCCAGGACTTCACGCGGCGCGTGCCGGTGGGCCGGATGGACGAGATTGGTCATTCGATCGTCGCGTTCAACGGGATGATCGAGAAGATCCAGGAGAACGCCGCGCAACTGAAGCAGAAGACGGCCGACATTCAGGCGATGCTGCAGAACATGCAGCAAGGGATCCTGACCGTCGTCGAAGGCGGCGTCGTGCATGCGGAGTATTCGGCTTACCTCGAGACCATCTTCGAGACGAGCGACATCGCCGGCCGCGACCTGATGGCGCTCGTGTTCGACGATTCGAGCATCGGCTCGGACGCGCGTTCGCAGGTCGACGCGGCCGTGCATGCGTGCCTCGGCGAGGACAGCATGAACTTCGCGTTCAATGAGCACCTGCTCGTCAACGAAGTCGCGAAGCGGATGCCGGACGGCCGCGAGAAATGGCTCGACCTGAGCTGGTCGGCGATCACCGACGAGACCGACACGGTCGTGCGGCTGATGCTGTGCGTGCGCGACGTGACCGAGATCCGCGAGCTGACCGCGCAGGCCGGCGAGCAGCAGCGCCGGCTCGAGATGATCGGCGAGATTTTGTCGATCAGCCAGGACAAGTTCCACGACTTCGTGCACAGCGCGAAGGGTTTCCTCAGCGAGAACGAGCGGATGATCCGCCAGCACGAACGCGCGGATCACTCGATCGTCGCCGCGCTGTTCCGCAACATGCACACGATCAAGGGCAATGCGCGCACGTACAGCCTGCAGCACCTGACCAACATCGTGCATGAGGCGGAGCAGGCGTACGAATCGCTGCGCCACGCGGACGGCGGCCCCGAGTGGAACCGCGATGCGCTGATGGACGATCTGGCCCGCGTGCGCGAGGCGGTCGAGCACTACGCGACGATCAACGCGGTCACGCTCGGCCGCCAGGGCGAAGCGGCGCAGCACGGCGGTGCCGACTACCTGATGGTCGAGCGCGCGCACATCAGCGAGAGCCTGCGCATGCTCGACGGCGCCGATCCCGCGAACGCAAGCGACTGGCGCGCGGCGCGCGATTCGGTGCGCCGCCTGCTGAGCCAGTTCGGCACGCAGGGCATCGGCGATGCGCTGGGCGGCGTGATCGAATCGCTGCCGTCGCTCGCAGCCGAACTCGGCAAGCCGGCGCCCGTCGTGCATATCGACAGCAACGGCCACCGCGTGCGCAGCGAGATCGGCGCGACGCTGAAGAACGTGTTCATGCATCTGCTGCGCAACGCGATCGACCACGGGATCGAAACGTCGGAAGAGCGGCGCGCGGCCGGCAAGGCGCCGGCCGGCAAGATCGACATCGCGGTCGATGTCGAGAATGACACGTTGCGTTTCGTGCTCGGGGACGACGGCCGCGGCCTCGCGCTCGACCGGATTCGCGGGATCGCGCGCGAGCGCGGCTGGATCGACGCCGGCGCCGAAGCCGCGCTGACCGATGAGGCGGTGGCGGAGCTGATCTTCCGTCCGGGGTTCTCGACCGCGCGTGCGGTGACCGAAGTGTCGGGGCGCGGCGTCGGGATGGACGCGGTGCGCAACTTCCTGAAGCGCGACGGCGGCGACATTGCGCTGCGCTTCACCGACGATCGCACAGGCTCGCCGTATCGCGCGTTCGAGACGATCGTGTCGCTGCCGGCGCGTTTCGCGGCGGACGGTGGTGCGGTGCAGGACGTGGGGCAGCCGGCCCGCGCCGGCATCGCGAAACTCGACGCAACGGAGTGATCGTGCAAGCGTGGATGATTCCGGTCGGCGCCGCGCTGGCGGGCGGCGTGGCCGCCGCTGTGATCGCCGCGATCGTGGGCCGCATTGCGCGCGCGCGGCTCGTTGCCGCGATGACGCGCGAAGCGGACGCATTGCGCGATGCGCTCGGCGCAGCCGACGCGCGTGCCGTTGAAGCACTTGCGGCGCATGCCGAGGCGGCCGACGCATGGGCACGCCGCGAGGCGGAGCTCGAGCAAACGCTGGCGCGCGAGGCGGCCGGCGCCGGCGAGCAGCGCGACGCGCTGCAGGCGCTCGCGGCCGAGCGCGCCGCGCTGTCGCAGCATGCGACGAAGCTCGCCGACGAAGCCGCGCGACTGCGCGGGCTGGCCGGCACGTTCGAGCGCTGGCACGAGCAGATGATCTCGCTGACCACGCAGAACCAGGACATGCGGGCGAAGAACCAGGAGCTGTCGTCGATCGTCGCGCACGTGTCGATCGTGTCGCTGAACGCGTCGATCGAGGCCGCGCGCGCTGGCGCGGCAGGGCGCGGCTTCTCGATCGTGGCGAGCGAGGTGCGCGGGCTCGCCGCGCGTTCGCAGCAACTGTCGAACAGCTATCGCGACAGCCTGAATCGCAACGATCTCGTGACGGCCGCGACGTTCCAGGACATCCAGGCCGGCGGCAAGATGATCACGGCCGCGCTCGCGACGCTCGAGACGCTGGCTGGGCAGTTGCACGCGCGGCTGGAAGGAGCGATGGCGTGATCAGTGCGCAGGCCCGGGCCGGCTTCGAGCGGATCTTCTTCGACGCGGCGCGCACGCGGCTCGCGTCCGGCGGTGCGTGCGAGATCCGGCCGGCCGCCGGCGATGCGCACGACGCGTCGCACGATTCGTCACGCGCGAGGTCGCGGGCGATGCCGAAGCTCGCCGAGCACGTCGCCGTACTGACGATCTCGGCGCTGCACTTCCGGCTGCTGCTCGCGCTGCGCTTTCGCGACGACGATCCGACGCGCCGCCATTTCGCCGCGGCAGCGTCGGGCGCGAGCACGCAGCGGCCGCTGACCGAAGCGTTCATGGAAGTCGCGAACCTGTGCTGCGGCGCGATCAACCAGGCGCTGACCGCACCGTTCCCCGATCTCGGGATGTCGACGCCTTACCTGCTGAGCGGCGCGAGCGTCGATTACCTGCCGGCGCTGAACCCCGATCACGTGGCTGCGTACGACGTGACGCTCGACGGCGACGTGCGGATCGGCGCGACGCTGTGCGTGTGCGCGAACGCGCCGGTCGATTTCGACGTGCCCGAAGCGGCGAGCGTGGACACGGGCGGCGAGCTCGAACTGTTTTGACCGATTCAGAGGATTTCGCGAGATGACCGTAGACCAACCCGTCAGCAAGGTGCTCGTGCTCGACGACAGCCGCGCGCATGCGGCGACGATCAAGCGCTTCTGCGACGAGCACAACCTGGTCGGCCTGACCGTGCGGCGCAACCGGCTGCTCAAGGTGCTGCGCTCGAACATCGATCTCGGCGCGATCCTGCTCGCCGAGGACTACGGCGGCTCGCCGGCCGAGAGCGCGATCATCGCGACGCAGATCGATGCGCTGCGGCCCGAGCTGCCGATCATCCTGCGCCGCATGTCGGATGCACCGGACGCGTCGCGCGACGGGCTGCCCGATGCGCTCGCGCGCGTCGCGTGCGCGGCCTACGCCGCCGACGACCTGACACCGCTCAAGCGCGCGATCGACGAATACCTGTTCGGACGCGACTACCCGAATGCGCTCGTGCGCGGCATCGCGGAGATCACGGAGGCGCGGCTCGACAGCCTGTTCCCGGGCATGACGATCGAGTGCGACAGGCCGTGCATCGTGCGCGACCAGATCATCTTCGGCGAGGTGTTCAGCCTGATCGCGCTGGAAAGCGCGTGGTGCCGCGGCTACATGCTGCTGCAGACGAGCGAGCAGCCGCTGCTCGACATGATCGGCGGCACCCGCGACGACGGCCGGGCACCCGATTTCCGCGACGTGAACAGCGTGCTCGGCGAGTTGACCAATCTCGTGTGGGGCGCGTTCAAGAACCGCTATCTCGGCGACGCGGAGGCGCTCGCGCGCCATCCGGTGCAGGTGCCGCTCGTCGTCAATCACAAGCAGAAGTTCATCTCGTTCGGCGGCGACTGTCCGCAACTCTGCTTCAAGTACCGGATGACCGATCCCGCCTCGGGGCGGTCGGTGCGGCTCGACCAGCGCTTCGTGTTCAGCCTGAGCTGGTCGCCGGAGGATTTCCGCGAATTGGTGCAGGACGTCGGGCCGATGGTCGAATCGGGCGAACTCGAACTGTTTTGAATATCGACTGTTGAAGTCGGCAACAACGAAAGGGAAAGATAATGGCAAAGATTCTGGTGGTCGACGATTCGGGCACGGTGCGCGACGAAGTCGCGGGTTTCCTGCGCAATCACGGGCTCGACGTCGCGACGGCGGTGGACGGCAAGGACGGGCTCGCGAAGCTCAAGGCGACGCCCGGCGTGCGCCTCGTGATCAGCGACGTGAACATGCCGAACATGGACGGCCTGACGATGGTCGAGAAGATCCGCGGCGAACTGGCGAACACGTCGGTCAACATCGTGATGCTGACGACCGAAAGCAGTCCGGCGATGAAGGAGCGGGGCAAGGCGGCCGGCGTGAAGGGCTGGATCGTGAAGCCGTTCAAGGGCGACGCGGTGCTCGACGCGCTGAAGAAGCTCGCGGGCTGAGCGCGCACGCGGGCGATGCGTCGCCGTCGAACGGCAATCAACGCGCAGCCGGCGCGGCCTTCGCTTCGCGGTGAGGCGGCGTGCAAGCCGGCTTCGCCGGCCGGCCGGTCGGCTCCGCTGGACGCCGCGCGCAATGTGGAGGACGATTCGTGATCATGTCGATCGCGAATCCGGGTGTGTGCCGCCCGTGCTACCGGTTCGCGCTCGATCGAACCCCGTCGAGCGGAGCATCATGGAATCCCGTCACGAAACACCCGAGCCGATCCTGTTGCGCGACGTGCGCGACGGCGTCGTCACGCTGCGGCTGAACCGGCCGCAACAGTTCAACGCGTTGTCGGAGGCGATGCTGGCAAGCCTGCAGGACGCGTTCGATTCGCTGGCTGCCGATCCGCACGTGCGTTGCGTCGTGCTCGCCGCGGCGGGCAAGGCGTTCTGCGCGGGCCACGACCTGCGGCAGATGCGCGCCAGGCCCGAACTCGATTACTACCGCGCGCTGTTCGCGCAATGCAGCCGCGTGATGCTCGCGATGCGCGCACTGCCGGTGCCGGTGATCGCACGCGTACAGGGCATCGCGACGGCCGCCGGCTGCCAGCTCGTCGCCGCGTGCGATCTCGCCGTCGCAGCCGACACCGCGCGCTTCGCGGTATCCGGAATCAACGTGGGGCTGTTCTGTTCGACGCCTGCCGTCGCATTGAGCCGCAACGTGTCGGCGAAGCGCGCGTTCGACATGCTCGTCACCGGGCGTTTCGTCGATGCGGCGACGGCTGCTGCCTGGGGGCTCGTCAACGAGGCCGTGCCCGAGGACGCGCTCGACGCGGCCGTCGCGCGCAAGGTCGCTGAGATCGTCAAGAAGAGTCCGGCGGCCGTGCGTTACGGCAAGCAGATGTTCTACCGGCAGCGCGAACTGCCGCTCGACGACGCGTACGCGTTTGCGGGCGACGTGATGGCGCGCAACATGATGGAAGAGGACGCCGGCGAGGGGATCGATGCGTTCCTGGAGAAGCGCGAGCCGGTGTGGCGTTCGTAGGCGCACGCCCCGGATGTGCATGTCGAGCGGCGCGCAAGAGCCGTAGCCAACGCGTTTTTTCCGGCTTGGGTTTCCGGTCCGCCGGAACGCAAACGGGCCGCCCGAGGCGGCCCGCAAGTGAAGCGGCATGCGCGGCGGCGCGCTAGTGCGCCGCGGCATCGGCGTCGATCAACGCCCGTGGCTGCCCGTGCGCAGCGCCGGCTGCACCGCCGACGCGCCGGGCGGCACGGTCACGACCGGCACACGCAGCGCGAGTGCGCACATCAGCTCGTAGCCGATCGTGCCGCTGGCTTCCGCGACGTCGTCGACCTTCACCTGATCGCCCCACAGCTCGACGCTCGAGCCGATGCCCGCGTTCGGGCACGGCGTCAGGTCGACGGTCAGCATGTCCATCGACACGCGACCGACGACGCGCGTCATTACGCCGTCCACCGCGATCGGCGTGCCGGTCGGCGCGTGGCGCGGATAGCCGTCCGCGTAGCCGCATGCGACGACGCCGATCCGCATCGGCTGGTCTGCCTTGAAGCGACGGCCGTAACCGACCGTTTCCTCCGGCGCGATCGTCTGCACACCGATGATCTTGCTCGTCAGCGTCATCGCGGCCATCAGCGGCGTGTCGGCGATGTGCCGCGCCGCGCCTGTCGGCGACGCGCCGTACAGGATCGTGCCCGGCCGCACCCAGTCGCGATGCGCGCGCGGATGCCAGAGCACGGCCGCCGAATTCGATGTCGAGCGCTCGCCCGGAATCCCTGCCGTGGCCGCATCGAACTGCTCGAGCTGCCAGTCGACTTCGCCTTCGTCGGCGTTCGCGAAATGCATCATCAGCGTGATCTTGCCGATCGACGGCGCGGCCGCCGCGCGTTCCCACGCGGCGCGGAATGCGTCGGGCCGGTAGCCGAGCCGGTTCATCCCGGAGTTCATCTTCAGCTGGATGTCGATTGGCTGCCGCGGCTTCGCGGCAATCAGCAGGTCGAGCTGCGCGTCGCAGTGCACGGCCACCGTCAGCCGGTGGCGATCGGCCAGTTCGACGTCGGCCGGCTCGAAGATCCCTTCGAGCAGCAGCACCGGCTTGTCCCAGCCGAGCTCCCGCACGCGCACGGCTTCGTCGAGATCGAGCAGCGCGATGCCGTCGGCGGCCGCGAGGCCCGGATAGATCCGCTCGATCCCGTGACCGTATGCGTTGGCCTTGACCACGGCCCACACGCGCGATTGCGCGGCGGTGCGGCGGATGAAGTCGAGGTTGTGGCGGATGGCGTCGGGACGGATATGGGCGACGATGGGACGGGGCATGGGCTGGCTCGGGTCGAAAGTCGTTCGGCGCGCGCGGCGGCGCGGCGCGGGTAAGCAGGCTGGCGCGGCAACACGCCGAGCCAGTGTTGAGCGCTATCTTATTGGTGTTCGACCAGTTTTAATTAACGTTTTTATCGGCGATTTGGTGGAAATTGTTGCGTCGGATCCTTGCCGCCACAGCGTTCGGCAGGCTGCCTTGCCGAGACTCCCGTCTAGAAAACCGGTGCGCGAACGGCCCGACGCAATGCTAAGCTCTGCGCGACCCTGTCATTGATCAATGTAATCATAAAGGAGGAGACTTTGATGACGACGTCCCAGATTTGCCTGTTCATCGTGGCGCTGTTGCCGTTCCCGATGACGTTCCTGGCCAAGGCCCGCAAAGGCTACGACAACCACGCGCCGCGCGAGTACCTGGCGAGGCTCGAAGGCTGGCGCGCGCGGGCGCAGGCCGCGCACCAGAATGCCTGGGAAGCGCTGGCGCTGTTTACGGCCGCATTGGTCGTCGCATGGCACAACGGCGCGAATGCGCATCACGTCGACCAGCTCGCGATGGGGTTCGTCGCGATTCGCGTCGTCTATGCGCTGATGTACCTGCTGAACTGGGCGTCGCTGCGCTCGCTCGTGTGGTTCGCGGGGATGGCCTGCGTCGTCGCGCTGTTCTTTGCCGCGCCGTGACGCGAGGATGAACGGGGGCGCCCGCGCGGGCCTGGCGCGCGGGCTCGCTTTGCACCGCCCGCGCCGCGCGCGTGACTGTCGTTGGATGCGGGCGCAACGATCTTCGCGAGCGGGAACGGCGGGTTAGCCGTCGCGGCGCCTGCGCGCGCTCGAGAAGGAGCCGGTGTCGCTCGCGGTGCACGCCGTTCGTTGAGCCTCGCCGGCGGTGGCCGGCATCACGATCGCCGCGGTGCCGGGGCGCATGGGGCCTTCCGGTCGCGCCGAATGACCGGGCGTGCGCCCGTCCGATCATGCGGCGGCGCACACCATCGTTGTCGTCGCGCGCGAGCCGGCACGGCGACACGTCCACCCGCCGCGGTGACCGCCGCGCCACACGTTCCCCGCTTCCACGCCATTGCACCCTCGCCGCGCGGCGCAATCCCGCAGCACATTCCCGCCGCAGCTGCCGCACGCCCGTCCGCGCACGCCTTTCCTCCGATCGATCCCGTCCGTCCGGCTCGGGTTTCTCTGAATGCATTTTTCTGTTGAGTATTTTTTTGTTGTCGTAGTATCCGTGTTGACAACACTTGTTGCACTACGGTTTAATTCAACATCGCATGTTGCGGTGCGGCTTGATGTCGTCGTTCCCCGGCCAGCCGGCCGGTCACATCGCTCAACCATGCGGAGAAAAGTCATGAGTCGCCGTTCCTTCCTGAAAGCCGTCGCGGTGGTTGCCGCGCTCGGCGCCAGCATCGCGCACGCGGATACCAAGACGCTCGTCGTCGGGACCGATACGTCGTTCATGCCGTTCGAGTTCAAGCAGGGCGACAAGTACGTCGGCTTCGATCTCGACTTGTGGGCGGAGATCGCAAAGGACCAAGGCTGGAAATACATGATCCAGCCGATGGATTTCGCCGGCCTGATCCCGGCGCTGCAGACCCAGAACATCGACGTCGCGCTGTCGGGGATGACCATCAAGGAAGAGCGGAAGAAGGCGATCGACTTCTCCGCGCCGTACTACGACAGCGGCCTGGCAGCGATGGTGCAGACCGACAACACGACGATCAAGTCGATCGACGACCTGAACGGCAAGGTGATCGCCGCGAAGACGGGCACCGCGACGATCGACTGGATCAAGGCGCACCTGAAGCCGAAGGAGATCCGCCAGTTCCCGAACATCGACCAGGCGTACCTCGCGCTCGAGGCCGGCCGCGTCGACGCGGCGATGCACGACACGCCGAACGTGCTGTTCTTCGTGAACAACGAGGGCAAGGGCAAGGTGAAGGTCGCGGGCCAGCCGGTCAGCGGCGACAAGTACGGGATCGGTTTCCCGAAGGGCAGCACGCTCGTGCCGAAGGTCAACGCGTCGCTCGTGAAGATCCGGGCCGACGGCCGCTACGCGCAGATCTACAAGAAGTGGTTCGGCGCCGAGCCGCCGAAGATGTGAGCGTGACGGCACAGCATGGCGCGGCGCGGGTGGCCGCGCCGGTCTTGAATCGGACGGGGAGCGACACGTGAATTTCGATTGGTCTGCGATCTGGGCGGCGTTGCCGGACCTGATGGACGGGGTCCGGTTGACGGTGTTCATCGCATTTTTCGGGCTGGTGGGCGGATTCGTCGTCGGGATGATCGCGGGCATGTTCCGCGCATACGGACCGAAGGCGATGAACGTGCTCGCACAGGTTTATATTGAACTGATCCGCGGCACGCCGATCGTCGTGCAGGTGATGTTCCTGTACTTCGCGTTGCCGCTGCTCGCGCATATCCGGATCGACGGCCTGACGGCCGCGATCATCGCGATCACGGTGAATTCGGGCGCGTATCTCGCGGAAGTGGTGCGCGGCGCGCTGCTGTCGATCCCGAAGGGGCTGACGGAAGCGGGGCTCGCGATGGGCCTGTCGATGCCGCGCGTGCTGCTGAAGGTGGTCGGGCCGCTCGCGTTCCGGCGCCTGATTCCGCCGCTCGGCAACCAGTGCATCGTGAGCCTCAAGGACACGTCGCTGTTCATCGTCATCGGCGTCGGCGAATTGACGCGCAAGGGGCAGGAAATCATTGCCGGCAATTTCCAGGCGGTCGAGATATGGACCGCGGTGGCTGTCATCTACCTGCTGCTGACCGGCGCGATGACGCTGACGCTTCGGCTCGTCGAAAAGAGGATGCGGATCTTATGAGCATGATCGAATTCCAGAACGTGTCGAAGAGCTTCGGCCATGTGCCGGTGCTGAAGCATATCGACCTGAAGATCGATGCGGGCGAGGTGGTCGTCGTGATCGGTCCGTCGGGCTCGGGCAAGTCGACGATGCTGCGCTGTATCAACGCGCTCGAGAAAATCACCGGCGGCGAGCTCCTGGTCGACGGCCAGAGCGTGCGCGGCAACGCGACGACGATCCGCAACATCCGGCTCGAAGCGGGCATGGTGTTCCAGCAGTTCAACCTGTTTCCGCAGATGACCGCGCTCGAGAACGTGATGTTCGGGCCGATCCAGGTGCGCGGCGCGTCGCGTGCCGATGCGCGCGACCAGGCGATGGCGCTGCTCGACAAGGTCGGCCTCGAATCGCGCGCGAATCATTACCCGTCGGAGCTGTCGGGTGGCCAGCAGCAGCGCGTCGCGATCGCACGCGCGCTCGCGATCCGGCCGCGGCTGATGCTGTTCGACGAGCCGACGTCGGCGCTCGATCCGGAATTGCGCCACGAAGTGCTGAAAGTGATGCAGGATCTCGCGACCGAAGGGATGACGATGATCGTCGTCACGCACGAGATCGGCTTCGCGAAGCGGGTCGGCACGCGGTTGCTGTTCATGGATCAGGGCGGCATCGCCGAGGACGGCCATCCGGTCGACCTGATCGACCGGCCGCCGACCCCGCGCCTGAAGGAATTCCTGAAACACGTATCCTGAACGAAACCGAACCATCCGACATGCCGCTTTCCCTGTCTCCCGTCATCGCCGGCGCGCCGTTCGACATCGGCGTGCGCCTCGGCGAGCTTGCCCGCCCCGTGTTCGATGCGTACATGCAGCAGAGCAGCGCATGGCAGGCCGTGCGCCGCTGGCGCAGCCATCCGTTCGTGGCCGCGCTGCGGCAGGCCGCGCTGGCCGCGTACCCGGAACTCGTCGCGGAGCTGGACGGGATCGCGGCAGGCGTCGGCTGGCCGGCCGAGGACATCTTTCTGTGGAACTGCCGCGGCGAACTGATCCATCACGCGCCGGACGGCTGCACGACGCTCGCCGGACGCGACGCGCACGGCACGCGCTGGATCGCGCACAACGAGGACGGCGATCCGTACCTGCGCGAGCGCTGTCTGCTGGTCGACGTGCAGCCGCAGGGCAAGCCGGGCTTCATCAGTTTCTATTACCCGGGCTCGCTGCCCGGGCATACGTTCGCCGCGAACCGCGCCGGCATCGCGCAGGCGATCAACAACCTGCGGATCCGCACGCCGGCGGCCGGCGTGCCGCGGATGATCCTCGCGCGCGCGGTGCTCGACGCGACGTCGCTCGATGCGGCCGCCGACGTGCTGCGCACGCATGCGCGCGCAAGCGGCTTTCACCACACGCTCGGCGCAACCGGCGATACGCGGCTCCTGAGCATCGAGGCGAGCGTCGCGCGCTGTTCGGTCGTCGAAGTCGCGCGTCTTGCCGGTCACGCGAATCATCTCGTGCATCCGGGGTGCGAGGACGAAGCGCAGATCGTCACGCAATCGTCCGGTGATCGTCAGCGGCGTGTCGATGCGCTGACGCCGGGCATCGACGCGATCGACGAAGCCGCGCTGCTGCGCGTGCTCGGCGACCGCGCACCGCAAGGGCTGCCGATCTATCGCGACGATCCGGCCGACCCCGACGATGAAAACACGCTGGCGACCGCCGTGTTCGCGATTCGCGACACCGCGATCGACTTCGCCATTCACCAGCACGGCACGCAGCGCTTCGCGACGTGCATCGTGCCGCCCGCGCACGCGCGCAGCGCGTCCTGATCCATGAGGCAACGCATGACGACCGTTTTTCATCGCGCTCCACGCGCCACCTTGCCCGTCGCCGTCGCAGGCGACGGCATCGAGATCATCGATTCGACCGGCAAACGCTACATCGACGCGTGCGGCGGCGCGGCCGTATCGTGTCTCGGCCACAGCAACCAGCGCGTGATCGATGCGATCAAGCGGCAGGTGCAGCAACTGCCGTACGCGCATACGTCGTTCTTCACGACCGACGTGGCGGAAGAGCTGGCCGACAGGCTCGTCGAGGCCGCGCCGGCCGGTCTCGAACACGTGTATTTCGTGTCGGGCGGATCCGAGGCGATCGAAGCCGCACTGAAGCTGGCGCGCCAGTATTTCGTCGAGAAGGGCGAGCCGCAGCGTCGCCATTTCATCGCACGTCGCCAGAGCTATCACGGCAACACGCTCGGCGCGCTCGCGATCGGTGGCAACGCATGGCGGCGCGAGCCGTTCCTGCCGCTGCTGATCGAAGCCCATCACGTGAGCCCGTGCTACGCGTATCGCGACCAGCAGGCGGGCGAAACCGACGAAGCCTATGCGCAGCGCCTGGCTGACGAGCTGGAGCAGAAGATCGTCGAACTCGGTGCGGAAAACGTCGCGGCATTCGTCGCGGAAACGGTGGTCGGCGCGACGGCCGGCGCGGTGCCGCCGGTGCGTACCTACCTGAAGAAGATTCGCGCGGTGTGCGACAAGTACGGCGTGCTGTTGATCCTCGACGAAATCATGTCGGGGATGGGGCGCACCGGATACCTGTTCGCGTGCGACGAAGATGGCGTCGCGCCCGACCTGCTGACGATCGCGAAAGGGCTCGGCGCAGGGTATCAGCCGATCGGCGCGACGCTGGTGAGCGATCGCATCTACCGGACGATCGTCGACGGATCGGGTTTCTTCCAGCACGGCCACACGTATCTCGGTCATGCAACGGCCTGCGCGGCCGCGCTCGAGGTGCAGCGCGTGATCGCCGAAGAGAAGCTGCTCGACAACGTGAAGGCGCGCGGCGAGCAACTGCGTGCGTCGCTGCGCGAGCATTACGGTGCGCATCCGCATGTCGGCGACGTGCGCGGCCGCGGGCTGTTCGTCGGCGTCGAGCTCGTGCGCGATCGCGACAGCAAGGCGACGTTCGATCCCGCGCTGAAGCTGCATGCGGCGGTCAAGCGCGAGGCGATGCAGCGCGGCCTGATGGTGTATCCGATGGGCGGTACGATCGACGGCGTGCACGGCGATCACATCCTGATCGCACCGCCGTTCGTCTGCACCGCGCAGCAGATCGACACGATCGTCGAACGGCTGTCCGGCGCGATCGATGCCGCGCTCGCATCGGCCGGCGCGTGAACCACGACCTCACCCAATCCTCACCATGACCGACAGACTGCCTCCCTTCGATCCCGCATCGGCCACCGACGAGCAGAAGGCCGTGCTCGCCGACATTCTCAGCGGCCCGCGCGGCAACCTGAACGGGCCGTTCCTCGGCTGGATCGCGAGTCCCGAACTCGCGCAGCACGCGCAGCGGCTCGGTGCGTTTTGCCGCTATCGCACGGGTTTGCCGTTGCGCCTGTCGGAGCTCGCGATTCTCGTGACGGCCGCGCGCTGGCGCTCGCAGGCCGAGTGGCACATCCACCATCCGATCGCGCTCGATGCCGGTGTGCCGGCCGCCACGGCCGACGCGATCCGCCGTGGCGTCGAGCCGGCGTTCGAATCGGACGACGATGCGCTGATCCATGCGTTCGCGACCGAGCTGTATGACACGCGGCGCGTGAGCGACGCGACGTTCGCGCGCGCGCAGGCGCGTTTCGGCCACGAGACCGTCGTGAACCTCGTCGCGCTGCTCGGCTATTACGCGCTCGTGGCGATGACGCTCAACACCTTCGGTATGCGCGCGGATGGCCAAACTGATCTACCGTTTCCGGAATAATCGCCGCTTGCGCGTGCGTCGGCGGCCTGCCGCGCGCGCGTTCCGATTGCGTCGAAAGGCCGGTCTGTACGGGATTTTTGGCGTGTTGGCACAGGCTGAGCGGCATCCTCGCGACGTCTTGCCGACGCACGTCGCACCGCCTGCACTTCAGCGCAGGAAGTTTCCCCGTGCCGTCCGATGAAATATCGCGAGGCGCTACGCATCAACGACGCGGGCGACCGCACGGGCGGGCTCAATCGTGCATTCAAGTGCCCGTGTGTGCGATTCGCGATGTCGAACCGTCTGACGATAGGGCAGCGCGGTGTTGCGAGGCCTCACCGCTCTGGGGTCGACATCAATGAAACCAATTGTATTCGTGCGGGATCAGCCGCGATCGCACGCGTATGATGGCTTGTTCACGTCGATAAGATCGGTGAGCAAGCATGACTAGTACCCGTAAGACATTGATGATCGCCGGCGGCCTGCTGGTTGCCGCGGCTGGCACAGGCTACGTGATGCTCCTGCGTGCGGACCACCGCGCGATCGCGGAGGCCGGCATCGGCGACTCCGCGGCCCCTGCCGCCGCCGTGACGGCGGCGAACGACGGCCACACCGCGCAAGGCGCGATCGCGCCGCCTGCGGCGGTCGCCGTCCCTTCCGCGCATATGGACGAGGCCGTCCCGCAACCAGCGGCCGTACGGCCGCCATCCGCGGCCTCTGCGCGCACGAGCGCGGCGCCGGCATCCGCTGCCGTCGCGCCGGTCGTCGCCGCGCCGGCGCCACCGGCGAAGACGAATGCGCCGCCGCCGACCGTCCACGTCGTGACCGTCGAGCCGGAGGATGCGACCCCGCCGAAAGCCCAGGTCGCTCAGCCGGCGAAGGCACCGGTACAAGCGGCGCAACCCGTGCAATCGACACCGCCGGTCCAGGCGACGCAGGTGGCTCGGCCGAGTCAGCAGGCGGAGCAGCCGACCCAGCGCGCGGCGCGCAAGCGCGACGGGCTCGAGCGGCACGCGGCCGCGACACCCGCGATGAAATCCGAAACGCCTGAAACCGCCGCACTCGTGCGGGAATCGGCAAAGCTCGATCCGTCGTTGCCGCCGCCGCAATACGTGGCGACGCCGAGCGCCGATCGACAGCACGCGTCGACGGGCGCGAATCCGGTTGCCGCCGCGATGACCGATCAACTGGTCAGGCAGTCGAGCAGCTTGAAGTCGACTACACCGGCGAGTGCCGGGCCCGGCGGGGCTCAGTGAGAACGGAGCGGCCGCGCTCGCGCAGCGCCGCTCGACCCCGGATGAAAAAGGGCCCCGCACGCCGACCAGGGCATGCGGGGCCAAGAGAGACGAACCTGTGCGGTGCGTCGCGCGTTACGCGGCGATCGCCTCTTCGGCCTGCGGCGCGTCGGCGGTAGCCGGCGTCGCGTCTTGCCGGATCAGGTGATCGAACGCGCCGAGCGACGCCTTCGCGCCTTCGCCCACCGCGATCACGATCTGCTTGAACGGCACCGTCGTCACGTCGCCGGCGGCAAACACGCCCGGGACCGACGTCGCACCGCGCGCATCGACGACGATCTCGCCATGCTTCGACAGTTCGATCGTGCCTTTCAGCCATTCGGTGTTGGGCACGAGGCCGATCTGCACGAACACGCCTTCGAGATCGACGCGCTTCGTTTCGCCCGAACGCAGGTCCTTGTAGACGAGCCCGTTCAGCTTGCTGCCGTCGCCAGTCAGCTCGGTCGTCTGTGCCTGCGTGACGATCGTCACGTTCGGCAGGCTGCGCAGCTTGCGCTGCAGCACTTCGTCCGCGCGCAGTTGCGCGCCGTATTCGATCAGCGTGACTTCCTTCACGATGCCGGCCAGATCGATCGCGGCCTCGACGCCCGAGTTGCCGCCGCCGACCACCGCGACGCGCTTGCCCTTGAACAACGGGCCGTCGCAGTGGGGGCAGTATGCGACACCACGGTTGCGGTATTCGCGCTCGCCCGGCACGTTGATTTCGCGCCAGCGCGCGCCGGTCGCGAGAATGATCGTCTTCGCCTTCAGCACCGCGCCGTTCGCGAGGCGGATCTGGTGCACGTCGCCCGGAATCAGCGCGTCGGCACGTTGCACGTCCATGATGTCGACGTCGTACTGCTTTACGTGCTGTTCGAGCGCCGTGGCGAACTTCGGTCCCTCCGTTTCCTGCACCGACACGAAGTTCTCGATCGCCATCGTGTCGAGCACCTGGCCGCCGAAGCGCTCGGCGACGACGCCCGTCGCGATGCCCTTGCGTGCCGAGTAGATCGCGGCGGCCGCACCGGCCGGGCCGCCACCGACGATCAGCGTGTCGAACACCGGCTTGTTCTCGAGCGACTTCGCGGCGCGGGCGCTCGCGCCCGTGTCGAGCTTCGCGAGGATTTCCTTCACGCTGCTGCGGCCCTGGCCGAACGATTCGCCATTCAGGAACATCTTCGGCACGGCCATGATCTGGCGCGCTTCGACCTCGTTCTGGAACAATGCGCCGTCGATCGCGACGTGGCGAATGCGCGGGTTGATCAGCGACATCACATTCAGCGCCTGCACGACTTCCGGGCAGTTCTGGCACGACAGCGAGAAATACGTCTCGAACGCGTAGTCGCCGTCGAGCGCGCGGATCTGTTCGATCACGTCGTCGTCGAGCTTGAGCGGATGGCCGCCCGTCTGCAGCAGCGCGAGCACGAGCGACGTGAATTCATGGCCCATCGGGATGCCGGCGAAGCGGATGCCGGCCGGTTTGCCGGGTTCGCCGATCGAGAACGACGGCTTGCGCTCGGCATCGTCGCGGCGTTCGGTTACGGTCACGCGCGACGTCAGCGACCCAATCTCGTTCAGCAGCGCAAGCAGTTCCTGCGATTTCGCACTGTCATCGAGCGACGCGACGAGTTCGATCGGGCGCGTGATCTTTTCGAGGTACGCCTTCAGTTGGTTCTTGAGACTGGCGTCGAGCATGGCGTTTCGGATTCCGTATTGATGATTCTGTTCGGGCACGTCGTGCCGGAGGAGGGTGCGGGCCGCGCGAAACGGCCCGCATTCGCGTGACGCGCGCGCCTCGTGCGAGGCGCGCGGCGCGATCGTCAGATCTTGCCGATCAGGTCGAGCGACGGGGTCAGCGTCTCCGCACCCGGCGTCCACTTGGCCGGGCACACTTCACCCGGGTGCGCCGCGATGTATTGCGCGGCCTGCACCTTGCGCAGCAGTTCGCCTGCGTCGCGGCCGATGCCGTTGTCGTGGATTTCGCACAGCTTGATCTCGCCTTCCGGGTTGATCACGAACGTGCCGCGCAGCGCCATCCCTTCTTCCTCGATCAGCACGTCGAAGTTGCGCGACAGCGTGAGCGTCGGGTCGCCGATCATCGGGTACTTGATCTTGCCGATCGTCTCCGACGTGTCATGCCATGCCTTGTGCGTGAAGTGCGTATCGGTCGACACGCCGTAGATTTCGACACCCAGCTTCTGGAATTCCGCGTAGCGGTCGGCGAGGTCGCCCAGCTCGGTCGGGCAGACGAACGTGAAGTCGGCCGGGTAGAACACGACGACGGACCACTTGCCCTTGAAGTTCTCTTCGGACACGGGCACGAAATCGCCGTTGTGGTATGCGGTTGCCTTGAACGGTTTGATTTGGGTGTTGATGATCGGCATCTTGCGAGTTCCTTTGCTTGGGTGTTGATGAAGTGTTGCCAGTATCCGGGTTCACCCCTGGCTTGTGAAATTGCTTGTATTAATCCGCGGCATCGGGAATTTCTATCTGCTTCCGGCCCCGTCGCGGCGGGCCGTCCGGTCGGCCCGTGCCATCCGGGCCGGGCCTTCCGGCGGATTTCGGCCAGCCGGCGCTTCTGACACATTGGGCGTGCGGGAGGGCGCGGCGCCGGGCGACGGCGACGCGCCCCGCGCAAGGGCCCGGCGCCCGTTCGGCACGAACGGTTGCGCGGTCGTCAGACACTCTCCGTCCCACTGCCGCCATGAATCTCTATTCCGGACGCGCGATGCGTGCACTGCCCACATGGTTCCGCGAGATCGTTCCCGAGGGGCGATGCCTGCATCGGCTCTTGCGCGGTGCGGCCTGCGCACTCGTGACCGTGTCGTGCGCCGCGCCGGCGCTCGCCCTCGATGCCTCCGCGCCGGCCGCGACGGCGACGCCGGCCACCACGTCGACCGGGCTCGTGCAGATGCCCGACGGCCGGCTGCTCGCGCCCGAGTTCGCCCGCATCGTCACGCGCGGCACGCTCGTCGTCGCGGTGCTCGGCGTCGATCAGCCGCCGTTCTTCATGTCGCGCAACGGCGCATTGGCGGGCGTCGACATCGATCTCGCCGACGAACTCGCGAAAAAGCTCGGCGTGTCCGTGCAGTTCGACCGCGATGCGCGCACCTTCGACGACGTCGTTCAGCTGATCGCGACCGGGCAGGCCGACGTCGCGATCAGCAAGCTGTCGCGCACGTTGCCGCGTGCGCAGGTGGTCCGCTTCAGCACGCCGTACATCAACCTGCGGCGCGCGCTGTTGATCAACCGCGTCAGCTTCGCGGAACTCGCGAAAGGGCGCCCGCTGCCGGAAGTCGTGCGCGATTACCGCGGCACGATCGGCGTCGTCGCCGGGTCGGCCTACGCGGAATACGTGCGCACCGACTTCCCGGCTGCGCGGGTGCGTACCTACCCGAGCTGGCCGGCGACGCTCGACGCACTGAACGCCGGCGCGGTCACGGCCGTGTATCGCGACGAACTCGCGATCAAGCTCGTGATGCAGGACGACCCGACCGCGCCGATCCGCTTGCGCGTCGCGACCTTCGATGACCTCACCGACGCGCTTGCCGTCGGCGTGCCGGTGTCCACGCCGACGCTGCTCGCGTTCGTCAATCAGTTCCTGGCCGAGCGCAGCAGGCGGCTCGACGTGAAATCCTTGCTCGACGCGATGGGCCGCTGACATGAACATGGACGAGAACATCAGGATCATGCCCCGCATCGCGCGGCTGCATGCGCTCGCGATCCATCCGCTGACGGTGTTCGGCAGCCTCGCGCTCGGGATCATGGCGGGCGTGCTGTGGCCGGCCGCCGCGCCGAAGTTCGACTACGTGGGCCAGGTGTACGTCGGCCTGCTGAAGATGACGGCGCTGCCATTCATGACGGCCGCCGTGATCTTCAGCCTGCAGCGACTGCTGCGCGATGGCAGCGCGTCGGATCTCGTGATGCGCGTGATCGCGATCTTCGGCTGCGCGTCGGTGTTCGTCGTGGCGGTCGGCGCGGTCGTTCTGGTCGCGATGCGGCCGGGGGAGCATCTGTCGAACGCGACGCTGAAGGCGTTCGGCGCGCTGGTCGGCAGTGACGGTGCGGCGAGCGACACCGTGATGACGCTGTACGGCACCGATCCCGCGGAGAAGTCGTCGGGCCTTGCCGACATGCTGATCGCGCTGGTGCCCGGCAACTTCTTCGCGGCGCTCGCGAGCGGCGACACACTGAAGGCGCTGGTGTTCTCGCTGTTCTTCGGCTTCGCGTCGGGACGCGTGCCGGCGAGCATCTCGGCGGCGCTGAGCCAGACGCTGGAGACCGTCTATTTCACGTGCCAGAAGATCATGCACTGGCTCGCGTATCCGACGCCGATCGTGCTGTTCTGCGGCGGCGCCGCACAGATCGGCACGTCGGGATTCGGGCCGCTCGAGGCGATGGTCCGCTTCGTCGCCGCGTTCGCCGTCGTCGCGCTCGTGCTGATCGCGGCCTCGATCGTCGTGATCTGGAAGCGCTCGGGCGCGACGCTGGCCGAGACGCTCGCCGGGTTGCGCACGCCGTTCGCGATGGCGCTCGCCACGCGCAGCAGCGTGGCGTGCATGCCGAGCATGATCGAATGCCTGGCCGACGGCTTCGGCTTTGCCCGCGCGCGCGTCGAGTTGGTCGTTCCACTTGCCGTGTCGCTGCTGCGCGTCGGGCCGATGGTTTATTACGCGAGCGCGACGCTGTTCGTCGCACAACTGTACGAACGGTCGCTCGGCCCCGGCGAGCTTTGCGTCGTGCTGGTCGCGTCGGTGCTCGCCGGATTCGCGTCGACCGGCACGTCGGGCGTCGTGACGGTGTCGCTCGCCGGCATGGTGTGCGCGGCGTTGCACCTGCCGTTCGAGGCCGCGTTGGTGTTGTTCGCGGCGATCGATCCGTTCTGCGAAATATTTCGGACGCTGTTGCTGGTGATCGGCAACTCGGCCGTCGTATCCGCGATCTGCGCGCGGCCGCCGCGCGCGTGAAGGAGGCGTCATGGCACTCGTCGGCGTACTGGGCGGAATGGGGCCGCTGGCCACGGTCGACTTCATGCATCGCGTGATTTGCCTGACACGCGCGCGCTGCGACCAGGAGCACCTGCCGATGATCGTCGCGAACCTGACGCGAACGCCCGATCGCTCGCGCGCGATCATCGACGGCGGGACCGATCCGCTGCCGGCGCTGCTCGACGGCATCGCGCTGCTGAACCGCTGCGGCGTCGACGTGATCGCGATTCCGTGCAATTCGGCGCATCACTGGTATGCACCGCTGCGCGAACACAGCGCGGCGCCGATTCTGCATATCGTGGATGCGTCGGTGACCGCGTTGCCGGCAGGCGTGCGGCGCGTCGCGGTGCTCGCTACGGGCGGCACGCTGGTGTCGGGCTTCTACCAGGCGGCGCTGCGTGCACGCGGGTTCGAGCCGGTGATGCCGGGCGTGGCCGCGCAGCGCGATATCGCCGCGTGCATCGCGGCGGTCAAGGCGGGGAAGATCGCTGCGTCCGTGCGGTGCCTGTCGGGCGCGCTCGATGCACTGGCAAGACGGGACGTGGGCGTGGCGGTGATGGGCTGCACGGAAATTCCGATCGCGGCGCGCGCGTTGCCCGATGCACCGTTCGCGCTGGTCGACAGCACGCAGGAGCTGGCGCGCGCGACGGTCGCCCATGCGGTCGAGCGCGGATGGGGGCGTGCGGTGTGACGCAACGGCGGGCGGCGGTACGCGCGACGCACCGCGCCCGCCAGATCCGTCAGGGTGCGCGCACGTCGGGTTCGATGACGGGGATGGCCCACATGTCGCGCGATACGCGCAGCAGGCGGTTCACTTGCGTGGATGCCCGGACGATCGCATCGGACAAGCGGATGCGGCGCGCCTTGTGAATCGTGCGAAGGCCCGCCTGCGAGCGGCCCGCGCGCTTATGCAGCCATCCGCCTGAGCCATTCCGCCAGCCGTCTCGCGCCGTCCGGCATGTCCGCATCCTCGCGCGTGCACAGGTAGTAGTCGCGCCCGTCGTCGAGCGCGTGGTCGAACAGCTTCACGAGTTCGCCGTTCGCCAGTTCGCGCTGGACCAGCGGCGCGCGCAGCAGCGCCGCGCCGAGATCCGCGCGTGCCGCGCTCAGCGTCAGTTGGCCGTCCTCGAACATCGGTCCCACCGCGTGCGACACGTGCCGCACGCCGGCGCCCTGCAGCCAGTTGACCCAGGCGCTGCGATCCTCGTCGTGCACGAGCGGCGCCCGCGCGAGATCGGCCGGTGTGCGGAACGGCCCGTGGCGTTTCAGGAACGACGGGCTGCACATTGGCACCATCGCGCCCGGCAGCAGCCGCTCGCAGCGGTAGCCGGGCCAGTCGCCGGTGCCGAAGCGGATCGACAGGTCGGACGCGTCGCTTCGATAGTTGCGGTGATGCGCATACAGCACGGTCACGTCGACATCGGTGTTGTCGGCGAGGAACGCGTGCAGCCGCGGAATGAACCAGCCGATACCGAGCAGCGGAATCAGGCTGATCGTGATCTGCCGCAGCGACGACCGGTCGCGCACGAAGCGCGTCGCGCTGCGCAGCACCGAGAACGCGGCGCTGATCGAGCGGTAGTAGTCGCGCCCCTCATCGGTGAGCGCGAGCAGCCTGCCTTCGCGCACCGTCAGCGGCGTCTGGATGAACGCTTCGAGCAGCTGCAGCTGGTGGCTCACCGCGGACGGCGTGATGTCGAGCTCGTGCGCCGCCGCGGTGACCGAGCCGAGACGCGCGAATGCCTCGAACGCGCGGACGGCGCGTAGCGGTGGATCGTGAGGCAATTGTTCGATATTTTTCATGTGTCGAATTTTATCGAAAAATCAGGGTGAACCACAACACGAAAATATCCCGTATTTACAGGGGATTACGTTATTGTGTCGGGAATGGCATAAGCATCCAACAATTGAGTATTTGGGGTGCTGATGATGATTATTTAATATTTTTCATGTCTTGAGCCGCATCACCGATCCCCGCACATGAAAATCGCTTTTCTCCCCGCCGGCCTCGCATTCTCCGCGGCCGCGCTGATCGCCGCCGCTCCCGCCTACGCGCAGTCCGCGCCGCAGACCATCCTGATCGGTCTCGCCGCGCCGCTCACCGGCCCGTCCGCGCGGATCGGCAAGGACTTGCAGAACGGCGCGCAGCTTGCGATCGACGACGCGAACGCGAAGCATCCGAGCATCGGCGGCAAGCCGGTCGTCTACAAGCTCGTCGCGGCGGACGATCAATCCGATCCGCGCACGGCCGTCGCGGTCGCGCAGCAGCTCGTCGACCAGCACGTGATCGGCGTCGTCGGTCACTGGAACACCGGCTGCAGCGTGCCGGCGTCGCGCATCTACCGCGATGCGGGCATTCCGCAGATCGCGCCGGCGTCCACCGGCCACCCGTACACGCAGCAGGGCTACGCGACGGCCTTCCGGATCATGGGCCACGACGATGCGGGCGGCAACTTCACCGGCGCCTATGCGGTGAAGACGCTGAAGGCGAAACGCATCGCGGTGATCGACGATCGCACGTCGTTCGGCGCGGGGCTCGCCGACCAGTTCATCAAGGGCGTGCAGGCGAACGGCGGCACGATCGTCGATCGCCAGTACGTGAACGACAAGACGACCGACTTCAGCGGCGTGCTGACCGCGATCAAGAGCAAGCGCGCGGATCTCGTGTTCTTCGGCGGGCTCGACGCGCAGGCCGCGCCGATCGCGCGCCGGATGCGCCAGCTCGGCGTGAACGCGCCGCTGCTCGGCGCGGGCGGCTTCGTGAGCCAGACCTTCCTGTCGCTCGCGGGCAAGGACGGCGACGGCGTGACGGCACTCGAACCGGGCTTGCCGCTCGACCGGATGCCGGGCGGCAAGGCGTTCGACACGCAGTACCGCGCACGCTTTCACGCGCCGATCGAGCTGCACGCCCCGTTCGCGTACGACGCGGCTGCCACGCTGATCGCGGCCGCGCAGAAGGCCGGCACGACGCAGCCGGCGAAGCTGGTCGCGGCCGTGCACGCGATCGACCGGCCCGGCGTGACCGGCCGGGTCGCGTTCGACGCCGAAGGCAATCTGAAGGACCCTGCGTTCACGATCTACCAGGTGCGCGGCGGCAAGTGGACCGTCGTCGACGTGCTCGGCGGCGCGCACCCCGCAACGAAATGACGAAGGAGACGAACCCCATGACCAACACGACACATGCATCCACGGCGGCACCCGAGGACACGCGGCTCGGCATCCTCGCGCGGCGCCGTATCGAAGCGGAAATCATCAAGCCGATCTACGAGATCATGAAGCGCGAATTCGGCGCCGAGCGCGCGCAGGCCGTGATCGCGGAAGCCGTGCGCGGCGCGGCCGTCGACGCGGGCCGCACGTTCGCCGCGCAGGAGCCCGGCGGCACGAGCGTGCGATCGTTCGTCGCGCTGCAGGTGCTGTGGGAGAAGGACGATGCGCTCGAGGTCGAGGTGCATCGCGCGGACGATGCGCACTACGACTACGACGTGCATCGCTGCAGCTACGCGGAGATGTATCACGCGATGGGGCTCGGCGAGATCGGTCACCTGCTGAGCTGCGCGCGCGACAGCTATTTCATCCAGGGCTATGCGCCGGACATCGCACTCACGCGCACGAGCACGATCATGCAGGGCGGCAAGCGCTGCGATTTCCGTTATGTGCTGCAGGCGGCGCCGCGCGACGATGCCCCGGAGGCCGGCAATGCGTGACGATCTCGCGGACGCGCCGCGCGTCGACGGCGCGCGGCTGTGGGCGTCGCTCGAGCGGATGGCGCAGATCGGCGCGACGCCGAAAGGCGGCGTCTGCCGTCTCGCGTTGACCGACCTCGACCGCGAGTCGCGCGACCTGTTCGTGCAGTGGGCGCAAGACGCCGGCTGCACGGTGCGCGTGGACCAGATGGGCAACGTGTTCGCGCGCCGCGCGGGCCGCAATCCCGACGCCGCGCCGGTCATGACCGGATCGCACGCCGATTCGCAGCCGACCGGCGGCCGCTACGACGGCATCTACGGCGTGCTCGGCGGCCTCGAGGTCGTGCGCGCGCTGAACGATGCGGGCATCGAGACCGAGCGCCCGATCGACGTCGTGATCTGGACCAACGAGGAAGGTTCGCGCTTTGCGCCGGCGATGATATCGGCCGGCGTGTTCGCGGGCGTCTATCCGCTCGAATACGGGCTGTCGCGCACCGACGGCGCAGGCAGGACGATCGGCGAGGAACTCGCGCGAATCGGCTACGCGGGTGCCGAGCCCGTCGGCGGCTATCCGGTGCATGCGGCGTACGAGCTGCATATCGAACAGGGCGCGATTCTCGAACGGGCCGGCAAGACGATCGGCGTCGTGACGGCCGGGCAGGGGCAGCGCTGGTACGAGGTGACGCTGACGGGCGTCGACGCGCACGCGGGCACGACGCCGATGGAATTCCGGCGCGACACGCTGGTGGGTGCCGCGCGGATGATCGAATTCGTCGATGCGCTCGGTCGTCGCCATGCGCCGCACGCGCGCGCGACGGTCGGGATGATCGAGGCGCGGCCGAATTCGCGCAACACGGTGCCGGGCGGCTGCTTCTTCACGGTCGAGTTTCGTCATCCTGACGATATGGTGATCGACGAACTCGATACGGCGCTGCGTGCGGAACTGGCGCGCGTCGCGGCCGAAGCCGGCCTCGGTGCGCGGATCGAGCAGATCTTCACGTACCCGCCGGTGCCGTTCGCACCGCGCTGCATCGACGCGGTGCGCGATGCGGCCCAGGCGCTCGGACTGCCGCACATGGACATCGTGTCGGGTGCGGGTCACGACGCGTGCTACATCGCGCGCGTCGCGCCGACCGGCATGATCTTCGTGCCGTGCGTCGACGGCCTGAGCCATAACGAGGCCGAGGCGATCACGCCGGAATGGTCGGCGGCGGGCGCCGACGTGCTGCTGCGCGCGGTGTTGCGGAGCGCGCAGGAAGCCTGATCTCGACGGGCGAGGGGTGTGGTTATGTCAGGTCTGTGTGGGCCGATGATCGAGGCGAAGGCGCATCACATGGAATGCTGTATCGGTGCGCTCCGGCATCGTCATCTGCGACCCATCGGACACGAAGCCGAGCTTTTCATAGAACCGGTAAGCCGATTCGCGCGCGGTGCACCACACCAGTTCCGCACCGTGCGCTTGCGCGTGCCTGACGGCAATCCGCACCAGCAGGCTCCCGAAGCCCAACCCGCGAACCTCGGACCGTACGGCCATGCCCCTGAGTCGCCACGCGGCGTGAGCAGGATCGTCGTCGCGACGCTCTTCGCATAACGACGCGACGGCGATGATGCCCGCCGGATTGCGTATCGCGAGATGTAGTGTCGTCGCCGCGTGATCGCCGGGCAGTTCGCAAGCGTCCAAGTTGCCGTTCAGCAGGATCGCGGCTCTAAGCGGGTAGGTCTGTTCGGCTTGTGTCAGCGAAATGCTGAATAGCGTGTCGTGTGTCGCCATGTGTCGTCCTGTTGTTACCACGATGCCTTGACGCGCATTCCGCCCGGGATGCTCGTTGTCGGCGGGACGGGTGATCGCGCTCGCACCTTCACTTCAAATTGGCATCGGATTTTGGGTCTTTCCCGGTTCCATTCTCTCAAACATTGGCATCCGCGGAACAAGCGCAGCGACTATTCCTCGATTGGAAGAGCGTACATGCTGGCGTGTGTGGTCTGCGAACAATCCGTCGAGTAATCAGTCGCGTCACGATCCGGGGAGCCACGGAAGCCGTCACCGTGGAATGCTCGTTTCCGACCATTGCGTGGAGGCGACCGAGGTCGGCAAAACTGAATGTGCCTTTTTCCGACGATCTATCAGAGGGCTATTTTGAGATGTTTATTGCGGATAGCATCTGACAAATTGTCAGTGGATGCCGGTCAGTATGTCGAAGAACTTATTACTTGGATACTTCATGGAGAGGCGTTTTCTTGCAGTGGGGTATCAAGGCACGCCCGTGGCGTGATGTATCAGGCTTCCGCGTTGCACGGCGCTACCGCGCTCTCACGCAACGCTAGGTATTCGATCGCTACGCGAAGGCGTGTTTGTCACGAGCGCGTGACGGAACGGCTTCCTGGCGGGGTATGGCCTGGCTCGCGGCGATCGATGGTTCGCCGTGCCCGTTAGCCGACGGTTCGGTTCCGCGGGGCATGTGCTGTTTCGAACTACATCGTTCGATCGTCCACTCCAAACTCGAGCGGTCCCCGATCGTGCGCGATGCGATCGATGGGGCCGTGCACAGCCGATCTCCGATGTGGGATCAATTCGAAAGCATGGGCGACACGGCGAAGGTGCGAATCGTATCCGCCCCGGGCATAAGGAGATTTCGTAGTGGCCGTTTCCCCTCAACTGAACGAATGCGCGAAGCAGACTGCGCAATGCAATCCGGGCGCGTGCAAGGCGTGCAAGCGCACGGGTATCCCGGTTCTGCCGTTGCGCCGCGCGGTGACGCCGATTTTCGGCAAGCGTCCGATGTCGATGGACGCGTCCGTTTTCAACGAAGCGTTGCGCATGCTGCGCGCGGGTTACGTGTATGTGCTGCTCGACGGGAAGGTTTGGCAGGCATACCAGGTGACCTATCAGGGCGCGCTGCGTCAGTTCGACCCACTGCAAGCGCCTCCTTTCGATGCGGATGGCGCTATCCCGCCGCTTCCGGAAAGCTGCATCGGCAACGGCGACGAAGTGGCGGCTGCGTTCCTGAACATTGGGGGCGGCTACAAGAAAGCGCAGGTTGCATTCGCAAACGATTGCTGGCCGAAGGAAGTGCTGGACGCATATCGAACCGGCAAGTCGCCGATGTCGCGCTTTGCGACTTATGACATCGCAAAGCTGAAGGCGGATCCCTCGAGTGCCGGGAGCGACGCCGACAGCAGGGCGATGGGACTGTCTCAGATGACGGAGCTCAGTTCGAAGGTCTGGGAGTTCGTGCCGGATTCGGTGGATTTCCAGAGTGCGCACGGCTTCTATGCGCGCGCGCATCGAGCGGCGGCGATGCAGGCGTTCGTCACGTCGAGCATTGCGAAGTATCAATTCCAGAAAGGCGTGCCGGTGTTGGTCCTGCAGGATCCGGTCGGGATGGTGCAGGAATACAACAGCCTGCGCGCTTACTGGATGCGGGCGCTCCAGGAGTACGCGGCCGATCCCATGAGGCAGTACAGGCTCTTTACGTCTCAGGCGTTGCTGGAACTGAAGAAGGTAGAGGCGGGATGGGCGCAGCAGGAAGGTAAGGCAGCCGCGCAGGCGGAAGTAGAACGGGTCAAGGATTGGAATGCGAATCCGGTGCTGGCGAGCAAGGCAGCGTTACCGCCTGTCAACGTGGATCGGGTCGCCGCGCAAGTGACGAGACAGAACACGAAGAATTATCACCAGCGGCTGGAAGACGTGTACGACGAGAAGGAGCGCAAGAAGTTTCAGACCGAGTACGACAACGCGATCAAGCATTACGAAGCGCAAATCGATGCGTTCGGCAAGCGCTGGGCTGTCTGGTGCGGGTCGGAGAGCTGGATGAGACAGTGCGAGCACGATTACGACGGTGAGAACCTGAAGTCGGGATCGTGCCATGCATACGCGAACATGCTGGCCAACTGTGTCGCAGGGGGCCCGTCTGGCGCCCCTGCCAAGCTCGATCCGAAGGATCCGAAGAAGCCGCCGCAGTTGATTGACGAGACGCAAAAGCGGTGGGAAATCTGGCTGAACGATCGGAACAGTCCGGTCTACAAGGCATTGGCGGCGAAGAACAAACACTTCCTCGCCGATCTGTTGCCGGATTCCGACGGGCTGAACGACTCCGGCAAGGTATATACAGCAATTCGCCACGCGTTCGAGAGCAAGGATGTCGGCGAAGCATTTCTGCAGGCGAAGATCCAGCACGCGGCCGGAGTACTGCTGATGGCGGTGAACAGCGCTGCGATCGGCCTGTCGAGGAATCTGTCCGACGACGTGTCGTTGCGGGTTCGGAACTTGAATATCGGCTGCACGTTTTTATATGAGCGCACGTTGCCGACGCGGTTCCTGGTGGAACTGACGTTGACGGAATATATGTCGAAGCTGTCGGAGACCCTGCATCAGGGAATAGAGAGCAGCGGCAAGAAAGTGCGTTCGTTGCTGCTGGGTGGCTTGATTTCGATCCCTGATCCCAAGCTTAGAAACACGGTGATCAAGGTCACGGGGTGGGCGATGGACAGCGCCGAATCCGTACATAAGACCTTGCAAGTCCTGGCGAGCAAACCGATCGGCGAAGCGCTGGCGATCGGTAGCCTGTCGATGCGATCAGTGTCGATCGTGGAGGCGTTTGATCCTGCTGCCAGGAAATTCCTCGGGACAGTGAAGATGAAAAGCGTCGATGCGGTGAAGTTTACGAGGAACACCGCGGTAACGATGCATCGGAGATCGGGGCCACAGAGCTTGCTGATTTCGGCGGTGGCTCTGTATCTGTCTTATGACAGTTTGAAAAAGTCTCTGGACGATGTGAATACGAAGGTGGGGGCGACGTATCCGGAGGCGGCGATCGGTGCGTGGTCGGCATCGGGCGGGGTATTGGCGGCTGTAACGGAGACGGTCGGGGTATCGCTGAAGGCGTTTGCGTGTGGCGCAAGGACGGCGGCGAGAGCGGGAGGAGCGTCGCGCGCGACGGTGGCGATGTTGAAGGACGTGGCGGATGTTGGTGGGAGGCTGGTCAAGGGAGCAGGGTTCGTGTTTGCGGCACTGTCGTTTGTGGATGCGGCTCAGAGTGTGATGATGGCGAGCCGGGCAGCGAAGCAGGGGGACAGTAGAGCCGAGACTGCTTACGGATGGTCAGGAATTGCCTTGTTCATAGCGGGGCTATTTGGCATCGCTGCCGTTGCCGCAGGAAGTGCTTTTTGGGGACCACTGGGTATTGCGGTCGCATTGGGACTTCTGGCGTATGGTTCAACCAAGTTGGGACAATCGCTTGAGGCAACGCCTGTTGAGCTATGGGCGCGGCGATGCGTGTTTGGGGTAAATAAAGGACAGCTAATCTCATGGAAAGCACTGGAGCAAGCAGGCGATGCAGTGGCTGCATTGAATGCGGCGTTGTTGGGGTTCAGTGTCGATGTGGGCTTCGAGCCTGAGTGGGATACGGTAAGCAGTATGGGGGGCATCGACACGGTAACAGCAAGTCGCCAAACGCTGCACTACCGCATTGTGATGCCGAACTTCGATCCTGTGAGTTCAGCGTATGCATATACCGTAGCCGTGACCCGCCGTGGTGGCGGGGCGCAAGTATTGACCGCGGGCCAAAAAAATACGGAGCCGCTTGCGCGCGTCCAGCCGCCCCCTAACGGGAAATTTGATTACGAGCTCAGCACATTGGCGGCTAACACCCCAGAGCTTGCCAAGGCAGACGACTTGAAAATCGTGAGCGGGAAAATCCATTTGGTCGCTGACAGCAAAATCCACGACGTATCGATCGTGGCCCGATTCTATAAGGACCGTATGGATGAATATGGTTTTGCCGAAATTACGTCTCGGGACCAGCTCTGATGGCGATTCGACCGAAACTCAATCATCCCGTGTGCGGCTGGCAGGCAGACCTACCAGGGCCAACCGATATTCAAAATGAGGAGCCAAGTCTGGATGGCTGTTCTATTAATCATTTGAGTGATATTTATTTGGAGTTGCCGCGCTCTTTATTTCAAGTCAGAGGGCTAATGTTTTCATTTAATGTTGTATTTGTGCCATTTTCTGTTTCTTTATTGTGGGGTGTGCCATATGGAGGAGGGGCGGAAACTTTTATTATTTGGATTGCTTGTTGGTTGATTTTCATTTGGTCTGTATTTGTGACGCTCCGCTCTGATATATCCCCTCCACGCGATCTTCCTCTACGTTTCAACCGCTTGCGCCGGAAGATGTACGTGTACGAAATCGACATAGTGTGGTGGAACCCGTTCATCCGTTGGCCGATTCGTGCGGTTGCCTATGACTGGGACGACGTTCGAGCCGAAGCCTGGCTGCTACAAGGTGCGATCAATGGCGGTCATACGATGAAGTGGGGTGTGGTGCTGTCGATCGTGAAGTCCGGCACGAACGAGGTAATTGATCGGTTCCAGTTAGGGGCGAAAGGGGACGGCGAAGCGGCGTGGACGTATATCTGCACGTACATGCAAGAAGGGCCCGCTGCGCTGCCTCCATCGGATGATCTGCCGTTCGACCACGACAACGAGCGCACACTCAATATCGCGTACCTCCTTGCTCCGAAGGTGAAGTGGCCCGCAGAGATGGACCTTGAATCGCGGACGGCGCCAACGGAGTCGTCTTGTCGCGATCCGCTACACGGAGACTGCTCTGTGGTGGAGGGCAAGCATTGACCGCAGATTTGGAAAATATGGAGCTGCTGGCGTACACCCGGCCACCCCTAGTGGGAAAGCGGACTGCGAACTCAGCGCGTTGGCGGCCAACATTCCTGTACCTGCAAGCGGGACAATCCGAAAATCGTGAGCGGGAAAATTCATCTTGATGCTGATAGAAAAAATGGCAATTTATCGATCGCGACGTTGTTCGATAAGAACCGTATGGATGAATGTGGTTTTTATGAAGTGGTAACTCAGAAACAATTGCAATGACGACTCGACCCAAGCTGAACCCACCTACGCGCGGCTGGCAGGCCGATCTGCCTGAGCCGAATGATATTCCAAATGAGGAGCCAGGCCTGGACGGCTGCGAACCGAACCATCTAGATGACATCTACATGGAGTTGCCGCGGTCATTTATGAAAATTAGAGGAATATTTTTATGGGTTAATGTATTTTTTGTTCCATTGGTTATTAAATCGGTTGTTGATATTTTCTATTTCGATGGGGACTATTTTGAATTCGCCGTGATAATTTTTGTTGCTTTTGTGTGTGTTTGGTGCGTGATTTTAATTATTCGTTTAGATATATCCCCTCCGCGTGATCTGCCACTACGCTTCAACCGCTTGCGCCGGAAGATGTACGCGTACGAAATCGACGTAGTGTGGTGGAACCCGTTCATCTGTTGGCCGATTCGTGCGGTCGCCTATGACTGGGATGACGTTCGAGCCGAAGCCTGGCAGCAACAAGGTGCGATCAACGGCGGTCATACGATGAAGTGGGGTGTGGTGCTGTCGATCGTGAAGTCCGGCACGAACGAGGTAATTGATCGGTTCCAGTTGGGGGCGAAAGGGGACGGTGAAGCGGCGTGGGCGTATATCTGCACGTACATGCAAGAGGGGCCCGCTGCGCTGCCTCCATCGGATGATCTGCCGTTCGACCACGACAACGAGCGCACACTCAATATTGCGTACCTCCTTGCTCCGAAGGTGAAATGGCCCGCAGAGATGGACATTGAATCGCGGACGGCGCCAACGGAGTCGTCTTGTCGCGATCCGCTACACGGAGACTGCTCCGCGGTGGAGCGCAAGCATTGACCGCAGATTAGAAAAACATGGAGCTGCTGGTGTACGCCCAGCCCCCTAGTGGAAAAGCGGACTGCGAACTCAGCGCGTTGGCGGCCAACACTCCTGTACCTGCAAGCTGGACGATCCGAGAATCGTGAGCGGGAAAATTCATCTCGATGCTGATAGAAAAATCAGCAATGTCTCGATCACGGTATTGGCCTATAAGGACCGCATGGGTGAATACGGTTTTGCTGAATTCACGATTTAGGACCAGTTGCAATGACGACTCGACCCAAGCTGAACTCACCTACGCGCGGCTGGCAGGCCGACCTGCCTGAGCCAAATGATATTCCAAATGAGGAGCCAAGTCTGGATGGCTATGCGTTCAATCATCTGGGCGACATCTATCTTGAATTGCCGCGGTCATTTATGGGGATTAGGGGGTTATTTTTACTGATTAATATATTTTTTGTGCCAATGCTTATTGAATCGACTATTGATGTTTTTGATTTTGATGGCGATTGGTTGATGTTGGTCGTGATAATTGTTATCGATTTTCTTTGTATTTGGGGCGTAATTTTAACTCTTCGTTTAGATATTTCTCCTCCGCGTGATTTGCCACTACGTTTCAACCGCTTGCGCCGGAAGATGTACGCGTACGAAATCGACGTAGTGTGGTGGAACCCGTTCATCCGTTGGCCGATTCGTGCGGTCGCCTATGACTGGGATGACGTTCGAGCCGAAGCCTGGCAGCAACAAGGTGCGATCAACGGCGGTCATACGATGAAGTGGGGTGTGGTGCTGTCGATCGTGAAGTCCGGCACGAACGAGGTAATTGATCGGTTCCAGTTGGGGGCGAAAGGGGACGGTGAAGCGGCGTGGGCGTATATCTGCACGTACATGCAAGAAGGGCCCGCTGCGCTGCCTCCATCGGATGATCTGCCGTTCGACCACGACAACAAGCGCACACTCAATATTGCGTACCTCCTCGCTCCGAAGGTGAAATGGCCCGCAGAGATGGACCTTGAATCGCGGACGGCGCTAACGGAGTCGTCTTGTCGCGATCCGCTACACGGAGACTGCTCTGTGGTGGAGCGCAAGCATTGACCGCAGATTAGAAAAACATGGAGCTGCTGGTGTACGCCCGGCCACCCCTAGTGGGAAAGCTGACCGCGAACTCAGCGCGTTGGCGACCAACACTCCTGTACCTGCAAGCGGGACAATCCGAAAATCGTGAGCGGGAAAATTCATCTTGATGCTGATAGAAAAATTGGCAATTTATCGATCATGACCTTGTTCGATAAGAACCGTATGGATGAATACGGTTTTTATGAAGTAGTAACTTAGAACCAATTGCAATGGCGACTCGACCCAAGCTGAACCCACCTACGCGCGGCTGGCATGCCGATCTGCCTGAGCCGAATGATATTCCAAATGAGGAGCCAAGCCTGGATGGCTATGCGTTCAATCATCTGGGCGGCGTCTATCTTGAATTGCCGCGTTCTTTTATGGCGGTGCGAGGGGTTATGTTTTGGTTGAATGTTATTGCTGTTCCGGCTTACATATATTTGTTTTTTGAGGGTGGCGGGTTTTCTGATTGCAACGGCGATTTGGCGATTTTTTTTATCGGATTGGCTGCTGCTTTTGTCGCAATTTGGACGGTGCTTTTCACTCTTCGTTTAGATATTTCTCCTCCGCGTGATCTTCCACTACGCTTCAACCGCTTGCGCCGGAAGATGTACGTGTACGAAATCGACGTAATGTGGTGGAACCCGTTCATCCGTTGGCCGATTCGTGCGGTTGCCTATGACTGGGACGACGTTCGAGCCGAAGCCTGGCAGCTACAAGGTGCGATCAACGGCGGTCATACGATGAAGTGGGGTGTGGTGCTGTCGATCGTGAAGTCCGGCACGAACGAGGTAATTGATCGGTTCCAGTTGGGGGCGAAAGGGGACGGTGAAGCGGCGTGGGCGTATATCTGCACGTACATGCAAGAGGGGCCCGCTGCGCTGCCTCCACCGGATGACCTGCCGTTCGACCACGACAACAAGCGCACACTCAATATTGCGTACCTCCTCGCTCCGAAGGTGAAATGGCCCGCAGAGATGGACCTTGAATCGCGGACGGCGCCAACTGATCTGGTTTGCCACGAGCCAGTAATGGCTTCGAAGGAGTGACGATCTGACCCAAACTCAATCCACGCACGCGCGGTTGGCAAGCTGATATTCCGGAAACGAATGGTGCGCGGTTGATGGGCTGAGGTTGGGTACTTACGTACCCGCAAGATCTGGGTACTATTTGCCCGCCTTGCGCCGCGCCATATACGCGAGATACGCGACGATCTGGTCGAGCTCCCTGTCGCTCAGCTGATCGGGCGGGAACGCCGGCATCACGCGGCCCGGCCAGTCGCGCACCGATGCCGGGTTGCGGATGTAGCGGCGCAGCGCGGCGGGCTGGAAGTAGTCGACCGGATTCATCGGCGCATTCAGGTCGGGGCCGGCATGGCTGCTGCCCGCGCCGTCGAGGCGATGGCACGCGAGGCATTGCGTGACGAACAGGCGCTGGCCCGCACGGGCCGGATCGTTCGCCGGCAGCGCCGGATCGACGGCGAGCGACGGCCAGCGCGCGAGCGGCGACGATTCGATCGTGATGCGCACGATCTGATACGGCCACTGCTCGCCGCGCACCGACGATGCGTCCGGCCCGAGCCACACGAGATAGAAGGGCCCGGCGCCGACCTGCTTGCCGGGCAGCTTCGGCCACGGGTGCGCGGGGTCCTCGATCGCGAGCCACGCGACGGCGCCGGCCGGCGCACGGCGGCGCGCGAGATCCAGCGGCAGCTGCGCGGCGAAACCGTCGGCCGCGCGCGTTTCGAGCACGCCGCTCGCGGGAAGTGGCGTGTCGCCGAGCAGGGCGGCGAACGGCACCGCGCGGAACGTCATCGGCCGGCCGTACGCAATGTCGTGCGGCACGTGGATGTCCGTTGCGTCGACGCGTGCGAGCAGCGCCTGGCGCGTCAACACTCGAGGCGTGCCGTCGGTCTCGAGTTCGAGCGCGTCCTGCGCGGACGCGCGCGTCGCGATCAGGCACACCGTCATCAGCAACAGCGAAAACCACCGGCGCTTCAGCATTCGTTCTCCGTGGGGGCGTACCGGCGGCGGCAGGGGGCGAGCACGCGGCCGATGGATGGAATCGGGCGATAGTCTATCCGGTACGCGCGGCGCTGGCGACTTCGACGCGGGATCGGCGCAGCGGCAGGGATTGCGCCGGCCGGTGGCAGCGTGCGGGGGGCTATCCAGTTGCCCGACGCGTGCGGGATCGCGTTGCGCGATTCGGCCGGCGGCTCAGTCACACGGGGCGTTCGTGCCGGTCCGGACCCGTTCGCGTTGCCGTCAATACGTCGAACACTGCGCGTCGGCCTTCGGCAACGGCGTTTCCCGTGCCGTGTCGAAATCGGCCTCGCGCGTCCCGGACGGCGTCAGCGACACGAAATGCATCGTCCCGCCGCGTGCCGTGAACCCGGCGATGCCGGTCGAGCCCCACGGAATCGGCGAGCGCTGCGCGCCGCTCACCGACATGCCGGTTGGCGAAAGCGCCAGCGTCAGCAGCCGTCCGTCGCGGGTCGGCACGTACGCATGCGTGCCGTCGACGGCGATCCCGGATTCCCGCACCGACGCCGGCAGGCAGTCGAGCGTCGCGAGGCGGCGGCCGTCCGGGTCGATCAGCGTCGCGACGCCGCGATTGTCCGCCGTCGTCGTGACGACGACGAAGCGGTCGATCGCTGGCACGTAGGTGGACGAATACACGTAGTACTGGATTGCGTCGCTCAGCGGCCCGAGTTTGTCGAGCTTCGCCGTGACCGGATCGAACATCGCGTATTCGAGCGTCGCGTCCGTGCTGCCCTCGATGTATTTCTGCCAGACGAGCAGCGCGCGGTGCGGCGAGCCGGCGACCACGGGCCACCATTCTCGATGGTGCGGCGCGACCGGCACGTGATTCAGCACGCGTCCGTCGGCATCGTAGGTTTTCACGTAGACGCCGTTGCCGGTGCCGAGGTTGTCGACGCCGCCGCCGTCGATCCAGTCGGCGGAATAGAACACGACGAAGCGTTCGCCCACCGAGGCGACATGCCCGGAGTGACCGCCCGCCTCGACGTCGTTCGGGTAGGGCTTGATCGGCTTGAGGTCGCGCCGATAGACGCCATAGCGCTGGCTGACCACCTGCGGCGTATTCCAGCCGTCCTCGAACGTGACGAAGATGTCGCCGCGCGGATTCTGCGCGATCGACACGGGCTCCTGCGCTTCCGGACGGCTGATGAATGGATGGACGCGCAGCAGACGCGGCTTGCCCGGCAGCCATTCGCCGACGTACACGTCGTGCGGCCAGTTGCCGTTGCGCAGCGCGCCGCGCGGCACGATGCCGGAACTGCTGAAGAACACCCAGCGCCGGCCGTCGCCTGCGTCGGCCACGCCGATTCCGTGCATGAAGCGCCGCGGGTCGCCGCTGTCCTGTGGCGATGCGGGCGCCTGCACGGTGACGGTGTGCACGGCCGGCGTGCCGGCATACGCGCGTGTCGGTGCCGCGACGGCGCAACACGCGCCGTAGAGTACGGTCGCGGCACGCCACGCGGCGGCGCGCCCGCCCGCCTGCGAGCGCACGGTAGCGACCTGCGTCGTGACCGGCCGTTGCATCATTCGACGGTGACCGATTTCGCAAGGTTGCGCGGCTTGTCGACGTCGGCGCCGCGCGCGCACCCGACGTGATACGCGAGCAGCTGCAACGGGATCACGTTGACGATCGGCGACAGCGCGTCGCCCGATTCGCGCACGCGGATCAGGTGCGTGTCGCGGTCGGCGTCGATCTCGAGATGATGGCCCGCGAGCACGTACAGCCGTCCGCCGCGTGCGCGCACCTCGGCCATGTTGGACTTCAGCTTCTGGAAAAGGCGGTCGTCCGGCGCGATCGTGACGACCGGCATCGCACTCGTGACGAGTGCGAGCGGGCCATGCTTCAGTTCGCCGGCCGGATAGCCTTCCGCATGGATGTACGACACTTCCTTGAGCTTCAACGCACCTTCCAGCGCGATCGGATAGTGAATGCCGCGCCCGAGGAACAGCGCGTTCTCGGTGCGCGCGAACTTCGCGGCCCAGCCCATGATCTGCGTTTCCAAGGCGAGTGCGTGACCGATGCGCGCTGGCAGTTCGTGCAGTTTCTTCAGGTGCATCGCGACATGCGCCGCATCGAGCCGGCCGCGTTGCTGCGCGAGCGTCAGCGTCAGCACGAACAGCGCGACGAGCTGCGTCGTGAACGCCTTGGTCGATGCGACGCCGAGCTCGATGCCGGCGCGTGTCAGGAAGCTGAGTGGCGCGCCGCGCGCGATCGAGCTGGTCGCCACGTTGCAGATCGCCATCGACAGATCCTGGCCCATCGCGCGCGCACGCTCGATCGCGCCGATGGTGTCGGCGGTTTCGCCGGACTGCGAAATACCGACGACCAGCGTGCGCGGATCGGGCACGGTGTCGCGATAGCGGTATTCGCTCGCGATCTCGACCTGCGCCGGAATGCCCGCGATGCCCTCGAGCCAGTATTTCGCCGTCAGGCCCGCGTAGTAGCTGGTGCCGCAGCCGAGTAGCAGCACGCTCCGGGTCTTCGACAGCAGCGCACGCGCGCTGTCGCTGCCGCCGAACAGCGCGGGCGAGATCGCGTCGATGCCATCGATCGTGGCGGCGATCGCCTTCGGCTGTTCGAAGATCTCCTTCTGCATGAAGTGCTGATACGGGCCGAGCGCGGCGTCGTTATCGCGCGCCTTGACCAGGCACAGCGGACGCTGTACCGCGCTCCCGATCGCGTCGACCACGTCGATGCGGTCCGGCGTGATCAGCGCGACGTCGCCGTCTTCCAGGTAGACGAAGCGGTCGGTCAGGTCGCCGAGCGCCGCGCAGTCCGACGCGAGGTAGTTCTGTTCGGCGCCGATGCCGATCACGAGCGGCGAGCCGGCGCGCGCGGCGACGAGGCGCTGGGGCTCGCGCGCGCTCAGCACCGCGATCGCATACGCGCCGTGCAGCCGCTTGACGGCATGCCTGACCGAATCGAAGAGGTCGTCGCGATAGAGGCTGTGGATCAGGTGCGCGATCACCTCGGTGTCGGTCTCGCCGCGAAACGTGTAGCCGCGCTCCTTCAGTTCGGCGCGCAACGCGTCGTGGTTTTCGATGATCCCGTTATGTACGACCGCGATCGTGTCGCCCGACATGATCGGATGCGCGTTCATTTCCGACGGCGCGCCGTGCGTCGCCCAGCGCGTGTGCGCGATGCACGTCTGCGCTTCGAGGCCCAGCGTCAGCACGCGGTCCTGCAGGTCCGCCACGCGCCGCAGCGTGCGTTCGCTGCGCAGGCGGCCTTCGTCCTGCACGGCGATGCCGCACGAATCGTAGCCGCGATACTCGAGTCGGCTCAGTGCATTGACCAGTTGCGGCACCTGATTGTGCAGGCCGCTTGCTCCGACGATTCCGCACATGATTCACCTCGTCTAAAGGAAGTTGCCGGCCGACGCGCGACACGCGACGGCGCGAATTCGGGAGCGGTGTCGCGTCGCGCGGCATGCATCGCGTCCGGCGCGGCGCATCTCCGCTGACTTATTCGCGGGGCTGCGGCCCCGCGTGGGCTACCCATTCGATGCCGGAGATCGAGCCGTTCGCGTCGTGCGACGCGACGAGAATGCGCGTCGTGCGCCGCGCGCCGCGCCGGCGGGCGCCCGCGAGCGCGGTCGGCGGCACCGAGCGCATCTTCACGCTGGCCGAGCGCCGCAGCATCTTCGATGCGCGCAACCGGTACGCGAGCGGATGCACGACGCGTCCCGCGATCAGCCACGTGACGATCGTGCCGGCGATCAGCGCGATGCTCGTCACGTAGAACACGATCTGCTCGATCGGCATCTCGGCCTGGTTGAACGGCAGCAGGTAGCGGTACGTGTAGATGCAGATCGACGCCCACACACCTCCGACCAGCGCGGGCCGCACGACGCGGAACCACGCGACGAGCACGGGCCCGACGACGCCGCCGTGTTCGGCGATCAGTTCGCTCGGGGCGCGCAGGGAAAGGTCAATAATCGGTGCGTTCTTCATGTTGAATGCCTCGGTCGGGACTGACCCAAACGGCGCGCTTGCCGCGGCCCCGCAATACGACGGCGGGCAGGGCGACGACGGTGGTGACCATGCTGATCAGCCAGAACGCGACGGGGTACCAGACGGTGTCAAGGAAATACATCAGGAGTTTTTCGTCGTAACGACGATCGATCATGCTGCCGATGATCAGCTGCAGGATGCAGGTCGCGACCAGCAGCATCCCGTGCCAGTGCGGCACCACCGACACATGCCAGTCCTGCGGAAGCGGGTAGACGACGTCGACCAGCGCGAGCAGCAGGATGAACGACATCGAATAGGCCCACGCGATGCCGATCAGATACTCGACGAACAGCGGCCACATCATCATCTGCGTCGGCCGCGCGAGCGTGCCTGCGTACTTGAGCAGCACCTGGATGCCGCCCTTCGCCCAGCGCAGCCGCTGCCGGTAGAGCCCCTTCAGCGTCTCGGGCATCAGGATCCAGCTGAGCGCGTGCGGCTCGTACACGACGCGCCAGTCGCGGCACTGCAGTTTCCAGCTGATGTCGATGTCCTCGGTCAGCATGTCAGAGCTCCAGTAGCCGACATCGGCGAGCGCGGTCTTGCGGAACATCGTGATCACGCCCGACACCGTGAAGATGCGGCCGTACACCTGCTGCGTGCGCTTGATCAGCCCGACGATCGACGAGAATTCGCCGACCTGCATGCGCCCCAGCAGCGACGTGCGCGTGCGGATGCGCGGGTTGCCGGTGACCGCGCCGACGCCCGGATCCGTCAGGAAATGCTCGAGCATCCAGCCGATCGCGTCATGCGCGAGCAGCGCGTCGCCGTCGATGCAGAGCAGGTATTCCGCATTCGATACCGCCGCCGCGGTGGTGAGCCCGACCGCCTTGCCTTCGTTGCACGCGTGATGGATCACGAGCAGCCGCGGGATCTCGACGGCCAGCTCGTTGAGGATCTCGCCCGTGCGGTCCTTGCTGCCGTCGTTGACTGCGATGATGTCGTAGTTCGGGTAGTCCATCGCGTTCAGGTGGCGGATCACGCTGCGCGCGTTCGCCGCCTCGTTGAAGCACGGCACGACGATCGAGATCTTCGGGATGCCGCTCGCCGCGATCGTGCGCGTCGACAGCTCGCGGCCTTCCTCGAGCAGGAAGTAGTGAACGACGCCGCCGATCATCCACAGGTACGACATGAAGAACGGGTAGTAGAAGACGAAATCCTGCAGGCGCTGAATGATGTTGTGGGTGGTCATGGCGTTTTGGTTCCCTGCGCATGCTGCATCTGCATCAACGCGTTGATCGAGGTCGGATCGAGGCGCGACTTCAGCGACATCACGTCGCGCATCGCGTCGAGCTCCGGCTGGCCGTTCAGGAAGTTGTCCGGGTAGTAGCCGAAATTCACCGCGCCCTCGCTGCGCAGCCGCCGCATCTGTGCGAGCAGCGTGCGGGCCGGCACGTCCTTGTGCGCGTGCCAGTCGTACGACTGCAGCTCGAACACGGTGCGCTGCAGGCCGCGCTGCTTCGCACGGACGGCGCGCACGAGCTGGTCCAGCCAGCCCTCGGGATCCTTCGCCTGCTCCATGTACGGCATCGCCATCAGCGCGACGTAGTCGTAGTTGGCGAGGAAATCGTCGTAGTTCTGCGCGTACCACGCTTCCGACTCGGGCTTGAGCACCGGCATCGCGAAGATGTTGCGCGCGCTCAGCACGTCGCCCACGTTCTGGTGCGCCAGCACGATCTGTTCGAGCTGGTGTGTCAGGTCGATCAGGTAACGCGACTTCTGGCGCGTCCAGCGTTTCATCAGGTCGGGGTTCTCGCGGATCTTGCCGACGTCGGCCGGCAGCCCCCATTGCGAATAGGTCTGCAGCGCATGCCGACCCGCATCCTCGTAGTCGTCGAGCACGGCGTCGTCGCTGAACAGGATGCCGCTGAACGACGCGTGCTTGCTGAGATCCTCGTAGATCTGCTGGATCATCAGCCGTGCCTCCGGATCGAACGGGCTCAGCCGGAACACGCGCGTGCCGTTCTCGCGGGCCGGCGCGCCGCTGTATGCGCTGACGGCCTCGAGCCCCTGATGCTTGCCCGGCGGCGGCCGGAACGCGAGCACCGGCATCCACGCGTACACCTGCACGTTGGAGCGCGTGTTCAGCTGCCACGCGGCGCGCGAGAACAGGTCGGCGCGCATCGGCAGGTGCCGATTCGGGAAATACACCGCTTCGGCCACGCCCGTGCCTTTCGGGTCGGCACAGGCCTGCAGGTACACCGATTTCGGCTGCATCCGGTAGATGCGCTCGACCAGCTTGCCGAGATTCGCTTCCTGCCGCGCGGGATCGGGATCGTAGACCTGGTCGAGATCGACCTGCACGATGCGCTCGGGCACGTCGACGTCGCCGCGGTTGGACGCCGGCTCGCGCATCGAGCGCTCGAACCCGCCGATGTCGACGTCGTACATCATCAGGATCCGCCTCAGCCGGTCCAGTGGCACGTCCGGCGTATTCGGGCCGGCATCGAGGCTGAACTGGATGTCCATGCCGAGCGACGTCGATATCTTGCGCACGGGCTGGTTTTCCGCGCCGTATGGCCACACCATCGAGCGTGCAACGATGCCGGTGCGTTCGCGGATCTGCCGCACGCATGTCTGCAGGTCGTCGTGCACGCGTGCTTCGAATTCGGCGTCGGTTTCATAGCGCTTCTCGTTCTGCAGGTAGAGGTGCGACGTGGTCGCCGGCAATTCGTTGCCTTGCGGATTCGCGACCGCGCCGTGATGGAGGTTGTGGGTGTGACAGCCGAGCTCGACGAGGTGCGACTGGCCGAGCTTCTGCACCTCGTCCCACGACATGAAGTAGTCGCGCGGCACCTGGATCTTGTCGCTGATGCGGATCGGTGCATCCAGCGGCGCATCGATCCACGCCGTGACGATGCCCATCACGGCCGGATACTTGAAGCGTTCGAGCAGCGGCAGCACTTTCGTGTAGTGGCTGCGGTAGCCGTCGTCGAACGTGAGGAGCACCGCGCGCGGCGGCAGCGGCTTGCCGCCGTGCCGCGATTCCTCGATCTGCCTGACCGTGATGGTGTGGTAGTTGTTGGTCTGCAGCCATGAAAAGATCGCGGTCAGCGTGCCGGTGTCGACCGCGAACGGGTCGACCATCGCCGACGCGGAGGAAAACGACGCCATCAGGTTGTCGCGCACGTCATGCATGCAGATCACGCGAAACGTCTTGCCGTCGGCCGGGTCGGACGGTGGCAGCAGGTCGATCATCCGGGCGTTCGACACGCCCGGGAACAGCGAACAGGCGGCGAACGTGCCGAGGCATCCGCACATGAAGGTCCGTCTGGTTTGCATTCGCGATCTCCTTGCTAGAACGGCAGGTTGACCGACATGAAGCCGGTTTCGGAGCGCTCGCGCTGGCCGTCGTATGCGTGGCTGCTGACCTCGACGCCATAGCTCAGCGTGATGTCGTGCTTGAACGTCCACGCGTGCTCGAGGCGCGCGCTCCACAGCGGGCTGGTGCCGAAGCCGCGCTCGTTGTACACGCCGCCCGACACCGATACGCGCTGCTGCAGCGCCATGTCGCCCTTCTTCCACAGCATCAGCTGGTGCATGACGGTCGCCGCGGCCGCATAGTCGCGGCCCGGGCTGAAGTAGGGCGCGTCCTGGCGCGTGTTGCTGTCGGTGCCGAGGTCCAGCGATACGTTGACGAGCTGGTTGGCGGTCGTATACACGCGCTGCGTGGCGGTTGCCGAGATTTCCTGGTGCAGGTTCGAATCGCTGTAGCGGCTCACGCCGTAGCTCAGCTTGACCTCGCGACGGTCGTTCTGCCTGTACACGACCGAGACGTTCGCGGAGCGGCCCCAGATGTGCGCGGCATATGCCTTCCACGGCAGCGAGTTGTCGTTGGTGTCGAGCCCGGCGCTGACCGTCCAGTAGTCGTTCAGCGCGTACGCGATCGACCCGCGGCCGCCGGTTCGGCCGTCCGAGCCGAACGAGCGCGTGACTTCGCCCTGCACGGTGAGCGGCCCGTGCCGGTAGTCGCCGCCGACACCCGTGCGCGTGCGGCTGACGTTGCCGGAGTCGGTCTGCGCGTAGCCGAAGAACGTGTGCGAGAAGACGCGCCAGTTGTCGCCGAACGGTTGCGAGTACACATAGCTGTCCGACGTGAAGCTGTTGTCGGCCAGCGCGCCGTTGCCGTGCTCGTAACTCAGGTCGGTCGTGAACACGGGGCTGCGGTATGCCTTGTAGTCGCGCTTGAAACCGCGCACGGCGCCGCTGTCCGGAAATACGTCGTCCAGAGTCTGGTCGACGTACTTCGCGGTCGCGTAGTCGTCCGCCGTGAGCGCCGCGCGGCCGAGGCCCGCCAGCATTTCGACGCTGTCCGGGTGGTCGGTCAGCGAAGCGCGATACATCGCGATCGCCTGGCGCGGATGCGCCTGGCCCGACACCGCGTCGGCATGCGCGGCACGGACCTCCGCGTTGAACGGCACCTGCTGCTCGAGCTGCTCGAGCGCGGCGATCCCTTCGTCGACGCGGCCTGTGTAAATCAGGTATTGCGCGCGCAGCCGGTAGTAGCGCAGAAAGTCGCTTTCTTCCGGACCGTAGTTGCGCACCTCCTTGGCCGGCGGCAGCGACTTGCCGATGTCGTCGAGCACCTGCTGCGCGTCCGCCGCGCGTCCCTGGTCGACGTACGACCAGAACAGCCCTTCGCGCAGTTCGATCGGACGCGTGCGCGCGCCGTACTGGAAGCCGCGGGTCGCGCGGTCGGTCGGCGCCGCGGTCGCCTGCTGCAACGCGCGCTGGTACACGGCGTTCGCCTTGGCCGGTTCGCTCAGGTAGAGGTAGGCGTCGCCGACGGCCGCCAGCGCGTCGATCGAGATCTCCGCGTCGGGCGGAATCGTCTCGAACGTCGCGACGGCCGTCTTCATGTCGCCGCGCGCTGCAAGGGCGACGGTGCGGTCGCCCGCGAGCGCCGTCCTGACCGGCGAATAATCGGGCGTGGCCGGCATCCGCTTGTCGAGGTCGTCCGCCGCGCGCAGCGCGCTGTCGAGGCCGTCGAAGCGGTCGGAACTCGTCATCGAGCGGGATTTGTCACGTCCGCCGCGCACCTGCTGGCGAATCGCCAGTTCTTCCAGTTGTGCGACGTCGACGGCGGAGAACGCATCGGGCCGTGCCTTCGCTTCTTCGAGCGCCTTGATCGCGCCGCCGCCCGCCGCGAGGCCGAACACATCGTTGCGCACGGTCGCGACGTCGGCGGTACGCAGGTTCGGCGCCTGCGCATTCGGCGTTTCGACGTCGGGGCCTTGCGATCGTTGCGTCGGTTCGCCGGGCAGCTGGACGCCGGGCGTCTGTGAATTCGGCGCCTGGGACGACGGGGGCGGCGAGCCCGGTGTCTGGGTAACGGGCGCAGGCGAGCCCGGCATCGGGGTGCCGGAGGCCTGCGCGGTTTGCGTCGGCGCATTCGGCGGCGCGGTGGTTGCGGCCTGCGCAGGTTGCGGCGGCTCCGGCGTGTGCGCGACCGGGACGGATGAACTGGACGCAGGTGTGCCGGACGTTGTCGCCGTAGTTTGCACGGGTGTTTCAGGCGGCTGCGGGTTCGCGGCCTGAGCGATCCCGATCGGCGCGTCCGATGCATGCGCGACGGGTGCCGGCGTGTTTGACGGCGTGGTGTCGGATGCCTGGGTCGGCTGCATCGGGGCACTCGGCGTCGGTTCGGCCGGTGGCGGCCTGCTCGACGGCGCGGTATCGGTCGCCTGGGCGATCTGGATCGGCACGCTCGATGGCTGCGCGCTCGACGCCGGTTCGCTCGGCTGCGCGACGTCCGGGTCCACGACGACCGTGGTCGGCATCGTCTGCGGTTGCGCATCCGACGCCTGCGCGATCTGCATCGACGCATCCGATGCCTGCGCGATGGGCGTCGGCGCTTGCGGGGGCAGGGCGCTCCGACCCTGGGCGACCTGCAGCGACGCCGCCGTCGGTTGCATGTCGGGCGACAGCGCATCCGGCGCGCCGCGGGCGCCGGCGATTTCGCTCGCGCCGCCCGGTTCCGCGTCGCCTTCGGCGGCAAGGCAGGAGCCGGACGCAACGAGCAGCAACAGCAACGGCGCATGCAGGAGGATCCGCCGGTTGGGCGGAGCGGCGATGGTGCATTGTTGTCTACGATTGTTGGCCACGATGTCTCCTCACTCTGAAACGATCACATCGGTTGCACGCCCGGCGACGCCGGTTCACAGGCGATTGCGGATCGCTTGTCCGAGCAGCGCGCGCGATTCGCTGTTCGTCGGGTCGATGGCGAGCGCGCGGCTCGCGTTCTGCTCCACGCAATTCCATTCGTCGACCCGTGCGCACCAGCGCGCCCGGGCCAGTGCGCGTGCGCCTTCCAGTTCGTCGTGCGTGATGCTGGTGGCCTCCATGTGCGCCGAATCGGCGATATACGATTGCGGCTGCCTTCGCTGCGTGCGGTCGGTGTGTTTTTCAGTGCGCGCCAGCGTCTGCGAACGCGACGTCCGGTGCGTGTCGCCGGGGCGCGCCGCGCGGCCGCTGGCCGCGAGCGTCGTGGACGGCACGTGCGCGGGGTGCGGGTGTTTCGCGGCGGCGCGGGCGGTCGTTCCTGGCGGCACGGCCGGTGCTGCCGCGGCCGACACGGCAGGCGTTGCCGACGCATACCGCGTACCCGGCACGGCAGGTGTAACCGGCTCGGCCTGCGCGATGGTCGACGCCGTGTCGGAGGCGTTGGCCGTGGCGGTCGCGATGGCCTCGCGATACTTTCCGACGGCGGTGCCGATCATGCCGGCGATGTCGTGCGTCATGGTTGCATGGCCGACTCCCGCGTCGCGCTGGACGTACGCAAAGCCGCCGAAGATCGCGGCAAACGCAATGATGCTGAGCGCCGCATTCTTTCCGGGGCCCCAGGCAGTTTTCGGCTGACGGTTGGGCGAGCCGTCCGGTCGTTCTGCACGAGTCATTCAATCCTCCTCGATTCGACGGATTGCAATGCACGAAGCGAGCACGTGCCAGCGCCACGCGGATTCGACTGACGTTCACCACCGCAACTGCGTGGTGAGTGCGCCCGTTTCGACGACCGCGAACTGGGTGGCGCCCTGATAAGTCCCTTCGACCCGATAACTGGCATCGGGCACGCTGAACAGGCAGCGCGGCCCCGTTGCCTTGAACTCGACGAGCACGCGTCCATGCCGTCGCAGCCGCACCTGCACGTTCGACAGCGGTTGCCCGCTGGCGCCCGATACGAACGAAACACCGAGGTTGTAAGGACGGCCGTCGGGGGGAAGCGGCGCCGTACCGTCGATTCGCGCGTCGCCGCAGATATACGAAATCACGTATCGGCCGGAGCCGGGGTCGGACGCGGGTGCCGGGGCCTGGGTCTGTGCCACGGCATTGATGCAGAGTGCGGATACGGCGATGCCGAAGAGCGGGCGAGCATGCTGTTCAAACGAGGAAGACATTGCAACCTCCATCCGAAATCGCTGGGAGCGTATTTATTCAGATTTGAAATTGGCGACGTTCTTTTCGCGACATGCTATTGATACACGATGGGTTTTGAACAAACAACCGCGTGTGGCCCGAATGGGACATGCTTTAAATGTCCTATTTAAATAGGATTTGTTATAATTCGACAAAATGAATTGAAACTGAACAAAGTCGATATTGCCGGACATGAAATTTGCTCACCGGTCGCAATGACCATTTCGCAAACTTAAGACGTAAGTGGTATCGAAGTTTGTGCCGAAAAATAACGACTGATAAAAGGAAGACTTGCCTCTGCCATCGAGGCTTCACGATGAATCATGGAACGTACGGTCAGGTAAATCGAAAGGGCTGGTATGACGTTTTTGGCGATAATGTCGTTACATGAAAATCGAAACTTTTGATGTGATGTGTAACGGCGTATTTCCGTCATATGAGTCGGCAATTTACTCGGATTCGCAAACGTTTGGCAGCATTGCGGAATTGATCGAGCGTACGGAACGAATATTGAAGACGAATCGGGATAATAAAATGGTTCGCGATGGCGAAAATGGAATACGGGAGCGCCGCGCGGTTTGCATCCGCGCGGCGCTCCGGCGAGTCGGGCGATGAGGGAACGGTGAAGGGCGTTACCGGCTGCCGCCGGCGCTGCGGCGCGCGATGCGCACGGCCGGCTCGATCGACTGCTCGGCCGCGACGCGCGGGCGGTTCATGATGTAGGTCCACAACTGTTCGGCCGCGAGCCCGCGCTTGCGCGCGGACCGGTACAGGCGAATCTCGAGTTCGGTGATCCAGTCCGCCGAGCCCGCACGAACGAGCGAACCATCCGCGAGCTCTTTCGCCACGCAGCTTTCGGGCAACCAGCCGATGCCGTGCCCGGCCACGACCATCCCCTTCAACGCCTCGGACATGTGCGTCTCGAAGCACCGGTGCAGCGCATACGATTCGGACGCATTCAGCAGCAGCATCTCGACGACGTTCCCGAGGAACGCGCCCGATGAATACGCGAGGAGCGGCAGCGGCGCGTCCGGCGTGCCGGGCAGTTCGAATACGGGCTTGCCGCGTGCGTCGGGCGTCGACACCGGCAGGATCCGCTCGACGCCGAGCGTGACGAACGGGAAGTGGTTCGGATCGAGCACGATCGGCAGTTGCGGATGGTGATAGCCGAGCAGCAGGTCGCATTCACCTTCGACGAGTTGCTGCACGCCTTCGGGCACGTTCACCGCGTTCACGCGCGCGGTCACGTGGCCGACTTCGCCGTTCAACTGCTTGAGCCATTCGGGGAACAGTGTGAACACGAGCGTATGCGCGACGGCGAAGCGCACGACCTGGTCGCTTGCCGCGAACTGGTCGTAGCCGTTCACGAGGTTGCGTGCCGCATACATGCTGCGCAGGATGTCCGCGGCCAGCCCGCGGAACATCTGTCCGGCCGGCGTCAGCGTGATCGGGTTGATGCTGCGGTCGACCAGCTTCGCATCCATCCATGTTTCGAGTGCGGCGATTCGTCTGCTGAATGCCGACTGCGTGAGGTGCCGATGACGCGCGGCCCGGGAAAAGCTCTTGGTATCCGCAAGGCTCAGGAAATCTTCCAGCCACTTTGCTTCCATGTTGATCTTCGCTTTTTATAGTCGGCGCCGGAAGGCGGCGGCGCCATTTCACTGAACCGGTTTTGTAGCGTACCGCGCCTCGCGCATCGGAGCCGATGTTTTTTTTCGATCGGTGTCAGTCGAAATATGCATGGGCGTTGTCGGCGGTATTACGGCTACATACGGTTGAGGTGCCGGACCCGGCTAACTGGTTAGTTCACCGCGTCGAACTGCCCGACTTGCCGCAGACGGTACTTCCCCCAGGGCCGGCCGCGCACCTGCGCGCGCCGGCTCGCCTTTCCGCTATTCCGCCCGGGCAACCGAAGGATGTGGCGCAATCCCCGTCGCGGTGCAGGGCGGGCCGCCGCAACGGGCCGCCGACGCCGCGTCGCGCTTCGCTGCGGTGCGGCAAGACCGGGCGGGAAGGTGGCGGGGCGCGGGCGACCGCACGGCGGCGGGAAGTCCTGCCGACGCGGGCGCGGAACCGCTGCCGGTCGGCAGCGCGGTAATCGAGGAGGCGCGCCGGGCGGGGAAGGAATGGTGCAGTGCAGATTGCACAGTCGTGACACGCAGGGGAACTATGTTTGACAGGCGCGGTGCAGCAGAGGCCGTGCGCGGGCATGGCACGCCTCTGGCGCGTCCTGCGTCGCGCGCATCGCACCATCATGGTGCGGCATGCCGCGGGGGCGTGCCGGCTGCGCGACAAAGGGGGGAACCTGAGGGGATATCGCAAGGCACGTTCCTTGCAAGGCAGTCAGTACGCCGGTCCGGCATGCGCAATGCCGGGGAAAACGATCGATGGAGAAAAGATCGATGAAGCCATTCGATGAAATGCTGCAATCCGGCGACATGGTGAGGGCGCCTTACGCGCGCCTCAAGCAGTGGCTCGACACGCAGAATCCCGCGAGCCTCGCCCAGAAAGCTCACGACGCGGAAGGCGTGTTCCGCAGGACGGGCATCACGTTCGCCGTGTACGGCGACGCGCAGGCAGCCGAGCGGCTGATACCTTTCGATATCGTGCCGCGGATCATCTCGGGCGCGGAATGGAGCCGGCTGTCGCTCGGCATCGAGCAGCGCGTGATGGCGCTCAACGCGTTTCTCGACGACATCTACCACCGCCAGGAGATCGTGCGCGCCGGCATCGTGCCGAAGCACCTGATCGCGCACAACGAGGCGTTCATCCCGGAGATGATTGATTTCCGGCCGCCCGGGAACGTTTACACGCATATCATCGGCGTCGACATCGTGCGCACCGGCGAGAACGAGTTCTACGTGCTGGAGGACAACGCGCGCACGCCGTCGGGCGTGTCGTACATGCTGGAAAACCGCGAGACGATGATGCAGCTCTTCCCCGAGCTGTTCCAGCAGGTCAAGGTGCGCCCGGTCGAGACCTATCCGCAGATGCTGCGGCAGTCGCTCGCGGCCGTGTGCCCGCCGGGCGGCAACGCCGACAACCCGACCATCGCCGTGCTCACGCCCGGCATCCACAACTCCGCGTACTACGAACATTCGTTCCTCGCCGACCAGATGGGCGTGCACCTCGTCGAGGGCAGCGACCTGCAGGTGGTCGACGGCCGCGTCGCGATGCGCACCACCGAAGGCTTCCGGCCGATCGACGTGCTGTACCGCCGCGTCGACGACGCGTTCCTCGATCCGCTCACGTTCCGCCCCGATTCGGTGCTCGGCGTGGCCGGGATCATGGACGTCTATCGCGCCGGCAACATCACGATCGCGAACGCGCCCGGCACCGGCATCGCCGACGACAAGGCGATCTATTCGTACATGCCGGAGATCGTCGAGTTCTACACGGGCCGCAAGGCGCTGCTGGAGAACGTGCCGACCTGGCGCTGCGGCGAGGCCGACAGCCTGAAATACGTGCTCGAGCATCTCGATGAACTGGTCGTGAAGGAAGTGCACGGCTCCGGCGGCTACGGGATGCTGGTCGGTCCGTGTGCATCGAAGGCCGAACTCGAGGCGTTCGCCGCGAAGCTGCGCGCGCGTCCCGCGAACTACATCGCGCAACCCACGCTGGCGTTGTCCACGACGCCGATCCTGACCGAAGCCGGCCTCGCGCCGCGCCACGTCGACCTGCGGCCGTTCGTGCTGGTGTCGGACCGGATCCGCATCACGCCGGGCGGGCTCACGCGCGTGGCGCTGCAGGAGGGATCGCTCGTCGTCAACTCGAGCCAGGGCGGCGGCACCAAGGACACCTGGGTGCTGGCCGACTGAGCCGGGCACGACCGCGCGCGCCGCAGCCGGCGCGCGAACCGAACGAAGACGGAGTGGACACGAGATGCTTCTGGGACGAACTGCGAGCGGTCTCTACTGGATGTACCGCTATATCGAGCGCGCGGAGAACATCGCGCGCATCGTGGATGCCGGGCTGCGGATGGCGCTCACGCGCACGTCCGACGCGCCGGCCGAATGGTCGTCGGTGCTGGTCAGCTCGGGTGCGGACGAGGGCTATCGTCAGAAGTACGACGCATATGCCGCCGATACCGTGACCGACTACCTGCTGCGCGACCGCGACAACCCGTCGAGCGTGCTGTCGTGCATCGAGGCCGCGCGCTCGAACGCGCGCATGGTGCGCACGGCGCTCACCCGCGAGGCGTGGGAAAGCGTGAACGGCGCATGGCTCGCGCTGCGTCACGCGCTCGCGCAGCCGGTGCCGGAGAGCGGACTGCCGGCCGTGCTCGACGAAGTGAAGCGTGAAACCGCGCTGATCCTCGGCAGCTTCTACAGCACGATGCTGCGTAACGAGATCTTCGATTTCGCGCAGATCGGCGCGTTCGTCGAGCGCGCGGACAACACCGCGCGGATCATCGACGTGAAATACCACCTGCTGCTGCCGTCGGTGTCGCACGTCGGCACGATCCTCGACAACTACCAGTGGGAGACGATCCTGCGCTGCGTGGCCGCGCACCGGTCGTACCGCTGGGTGTACGACGTGCAGTACAAGCCGATGAACATCGCCGACTACCTGATCCTGAACGGCCGCATGCCGCGTTCGCTGCGCTATTGCTACGGGCGCGTGGTGTCGAGCCTGAATCTGCTCGCGAAGGATTACGGCGTGACACACCCGTGTCACGACACGGCCACGAAGATTCTGCAGATGCTGTCCGACACCTCGGTCGAGCGGATCTTCAAGAGCGGCCTGCACGAGTTCCTGACCGACTTCATCGGCCGCAACAACAGCCTCGGGATCGATATCGCCCAGGCCTACAACTTCGACTGAGACTTGCCATGCGACTCGCCATCCGACACATCTCGCGTTATCAGTTCGACGATCAAGCCACCCATGCGCTGCAACGGCTGCGGCTGCGCCCGCAATCGGGCCCCGGGCAGACGGTGCGCGCGTGGCAGGTCACGATCGAAGGCGTCGAGCCGGCGCTGTCCTACACGGACGGGCTCGGCAACCGGATCGACCTCGTGCGCCACGACCGCGGCGCGAAGAACGAGATCGTCGTGATCGCGGCCGGCGTCGTCGAGACGCAGGACCGCGCCGGCATTCTCGGCAACCCCGAGGGCTATGCGCCGCCGTGGGTCTTCGAGCGCGAGACCGCGCTCACGAAGGCCGGCGACACCGTGCGCGAACTCACGCAGGCGCTGCCGATCGAGCCGCACAGCCTCGACGCGCTGCACTGGCTGATGACGGAAGTGCACGGCCGCATCGCGTACGCGCCGAACCTGGCGGACGCGCCAGTCGATGCCGAAACAGCGCTGCAAAGCGGCGAGGGCACGAGCCGCGACCACGCGCATGCGTTCATCGCGGCCGCGCGTGCACTGAAGGTGCCGGCGCGCTACATCTCGGGCTACGTGCTCGCCGACAGCGCGATGCAGCGCATCGCCGACGCGAAGCAGAGCGCGGCGGGCGAAGAGGAAGAGGAGGTGCTCGCGCTGCAGAGCGGCGACGGCATGCAGCAGGCGCTCGGCGCATCGCACGCCGCGCAGTCGCAGGGCTTGCCGCAGGCGGCGCTCGGCGCGCAGCCGCAGGCCGCCGCGCTGATGCAGCAGCCGGCCGGTCATGCGTGGGCGGAGGCCTACGTCGAAGGGCTCGGCTGGGTCGGCTTCGATCCGTTCATGAACCGCTGCCCGGACGAGCGCTACGTGCGCATCGCGGTCGGCCTCGACGCTCGCGACGCGCAGCCGGTGACGGGGCTCGGCGCGAGCACCGTCGGTATCGAGATCAGCGTCGTGCAGTCGCCGGAACTGGTCTGACGCACCCCTTCGTCGAATCCGCCGTGCCGTGCCGCCGCAGCGACGGCGACGCGGCGCGCGCGGCCGGCCCAACCCGAACCGAGCGGCTCTCCCATGCCCATCCACGTCGCGCTGCATCACACCACCCGCTACCGCTACGACCGGCCCGTCAACCTCGGCCCGCAGATCGTGCGGCTGCGGCCCGCGCCGCACTGCCGGACGCCGATCCTCGCGTATTCGATGACGGTCGAGCCCGCGCAGCATTTCGTCAACTGGCAGCAGGACCCGTTCTCGAACTATCTCGCGCGGCTCGTGTTTCCGGAGCGCACCGAATACTTCGAGATCACGATCGATCTCGTCGCCGAGATGTCGGTGTACAACCCGTTCGACTTCTTTCTGGAAGCGAGCGCGGAGCAATATCCGTTCAACTATGACGATGCGCTGAAGACCGAACTCGCGCCGTACCTCGCATGCGATCCGCAAACGAGTGCGTCGCCGCTGTTCCGCGCGTATGTCGACGGCGTCGACCGCACGCCGGCCGGCACCGTGAACTTCCTCGTCGCGCTGAACCAGCAGCTTCAGCACGACATCGGCTACCTCGTCCGGATGGAGCCGGGCGTACAGACGCCAGAACAGACGCTGAAACTCGCATCCGGCTCGTGCCGCGACAGCGCGTGGCTGCTCGTGCAGCTTTGCCGTCATCTCGGCATCGCCGCGCGCTTCGTGTCGGGCTACCTGATCCAGCTCACGCCCGACGTGAAGGCGCTCGACGGCCCGAGCGGCACGTCGGTCGACTTCACCGACCTGCACGCGTGGTGCGAGGTCTATCTGCCGGGCGCGGGCTGGATCGGCTTCGATCCGACCTCGGGCCTGCTCGCTGGCGAAGGGCACATCCCGCTCGCGTGCACGCCGCAGCCGACCAGCGCCGCGCCGGTCGAAGGGCTGATCGACGAGTGCGAAGTCGCGTTCGAACACGAGATGGTGGTGACGCGCGTGTACGAATCGCCGCGCGTGACGAAGCCGTATACCGAGTCGCAGTGGGACGCCGTGCGCACGCTCGGCGCGCAGGTCGACGGCGCGTTGACGGCCGGCGACGTGCGGCTCACCCAGGGCGGCGAGCCGACCTTCGTGTCGATCGACGATCGCGACGGCGCCGAGTGGAACACCGATGCGCTTGGCCCGACCAAGCGCGGCTACGCGACCGAACTCGTGCAGCGGCTGCGCGCCGAATACGGCGAAGGCGGCTTCCTGCATTTCGGGCAGGGCAAGTGGTATCCGGGCGAGCAGTTGCCGCGCTGGGCGCTGTCGATCTTCTGGCGCGCCGACGGCCAGCCCGTGTGGCACGATCCGTCGCTGTTCGCCGACGAACGCGAGCCGTCCGCGTGCACGACCGACGACGCGAAGCGCTTCATCGACGCGCTGGCCGCGCGCCTCGGGCTGACCGACGAATTCGTGCGGCCCGGCTACGAGGACGTCTGGTACTACCTGTGGCGCGAGCGCAGGCTGCCCGTCAACGTCGATCCGTTCGATTCGCGCCTCGACGACGAACTCGAACGCGCGCGGCTGCGCAAGGTGTTCGAGCAGCAGCTCGACAGCGTGGTCGGCTACGTGCTGCCGATCAAGCGCACGGACGACGCGCCGGGCCGCGATCGGCCGGGCCTCGACGGCCCGCGCTGGCAGACGGGCCCGTGGTTCTTCCGCGACGAGCGGATGTACCTCGTGCCCGGCGATTCGCCGATGGGCTATCGGCTGCCGCTCGATTCGCTGCCGTGGGTCGCTGGCGCCGACTATCCGTACCTGGTCGAACGCGATCCGTTCGCGCCGCGCGACGCGCTGCCGGACGCGGCCGCGTTCCGTGCGCGTCATGCGGGCACGGCCGACGCGCCGCACTACCTGGCCGGCGCGCATCGCGAAGCACCCGTGCAAACGGTCATGCAGTGGCGCGGCGACGGCACGGCTGCGGGTGGACGGCACGCGCATGGCGCGCCGGACGCGCAGCGCCGCCCCGAGCGCTTCGAATCGGCCGCGTGGATCACGCGTACCGCGCTGTGCGCCGAAGTGCGCAATGGCATCCTGTACCTGTTCATGCCGCCGCTCGCCGCGCTCGAGGACTATCTCGACCTGCTCGCCGCAATCGAGCTGACCGCGCACGCGCTCGGCGTGAAGCTCGTGCTCGAAGGCTATCCGCCGCCGCGCGACGCACGGCTCAAGGTGCTGCAGGTCACGCCCGATCCCGGCGTGATCGAGGTGAATATCCACCCGGCGAAGAGCTTCGACGAACTCGTCGGCCAGACCGAATTCCTGTACGACGCTGCCTGGCAGTCGCGTCTTTCCAGCGAGAAGTTCATGGTCGACGGCCGGCACGTCGGCACGGGCGGCGGCAACCACTTCGTGCTCGGCGGCGCGACGCCGGCCGACAGCCCGTTCCTGCGCCGCCCGGACCTGCTCGCGAGCCTGATCGCTTACTGGCACAACCATCCGTCGCTGTCGTACCTGTTCTCGGGGCTGTTCATCGGCCCGACGAGCCAGGCGCCGCGCGTCGACGAGGCGCGCAACGACCAGGTCTACGAGCTCGACATCGCATTCGCGGAAATCCAGCGCAACAAGCTGCTGTACGGGCAGGACATGCCGCCGTGGCTGGTCGACCGCGTGCTGCGCAACCTGCTGATCGACGTGACCGGCAACACGCACCGCAGCGAATTCTGCATCGACAAGCTGTATTCGCCCGATTCGTCCACCGGCCGGCTCGGCCTGCTCGAACTGCGCGCGTTCGAGATGCCGCCGCATGCGCGGATGAGCATCGTGCAGCAACTGCTGCTGCGTGCGCTGGTCGCGCGCTTCTGGGCCGCGCCGTACACGACGCCGCTCACGCGCTGGGGCACCGCGCTGCACGATCGCTTCATGCTGCCCGCGTTCCTGAGGATGGATTTCGACGACGTGCTGGCCGAGCTGCGCGATGCCGGTTTCGCGTTCGACCTGGCCTGGTTCGCGCCGCACTTCGAATTCCGTTTCCCGCTGTTCGGGCAGATCGCGGTGAACGGGATGCAACTGTCGCTGCGCGGCGCGCTGGAACCGTGGCACGTGATGGGCGAGGAGGGCGCGCCCGGCGGCACGGTGCGCTACGTCGATTCGTCGGTCGAACGGCTTGAAGTGCGCGTGACCGGGCTGAACGACAACCGCCACGTGGTGACCGTCAACGGCCGCGCGCTGCCGCTGCAACCGACCGGCACCGTCGGCGAATATGTCGCGGGCGTGCGCTACAAGGCATGGGCGCCGCCGTCGGCGCTGCACCCGACCATCGGCGTGCATGCGCCGCTCACGTTCGACATCGTCGATACGTGGCTGCAACGCTCGCTCGGCGGCTGCCGGTATCACGTCGCGCATCCGGGCGGGCGCAACTACGCGACGTTCCCGGTCAACGCGTACGAGGCCGAGAGCCGCCGGCTCGCGCGCTTCGTCGCGATGGGGCACACGCCGGGGCGGATGGACGTGTCGGCCGCCGCACCCAGCCGCGAATTTCCGTTCACGCTCGATTTGCGACGGCCTTGATCGTCGGATGAAAGGACGGACGACGATGCGCGGTTCGCGACCTCCCGGCGCGCCGGCCGGAGTGCTAGGATGCGGGCTGAACGCGGCCGTCCGCCGTGCCCGGCCGCCGGTGCGGCGGCGCGCGGGCGCGTCCGCCCCCTGACGACGGAACGATATCGACCGTGCCGCCCATTCACCCCGACGATCTCGCCGACGCCGACGCGATGCCCACGCTCTTCGATACCGGCGCGCAGCCGGATGCCGCGGAACTGGCCGCCGCGCTCGCGGCGCCGGCCGCGGCCGGCCGCTACGACGAACTGCGCGGCAGCGCCGCCGGCCTCACCGCGCCGCTGCTCGCGCCTGCATGGCGCAGCTTCTTCACGTCGATCGGCAGCGACGGCGTGGCCGACCTCGACCGCCGCGCCGACGCGCTGCATCGGCGCATGCGCGAGAACGGCCTGTTCTACCAGTTGCACGAGCAGCGCGCCGGCGACGGCGCGGCCGGCCCGTGGTCGCTCGACCTGCTGCCGCTGATCGTCACGCCCGAAGACTGGGTCGCGATCGAGCGTGGCGTGCTGCAGCGCGTGCGGCTGCTCAACGCGACGCTGGCCGATCTGTACGGGCCGCAGACGATCCTGCAGCGCGGGCTGTTGCCGCCCGCGCTCGTCACGGGCCATCCCGGCTACCTGCGCGCGATGCGCGGCGCACGCGTGCCAGGCGATACGTGGCTGCATGTCGTCGCGTTCGATCTCGCGCGCGGCCCGGACGGGCAGTGGCGGATCGTCGCGCAGCACACGCAGGGCGCGGCCGGGCTCGGCTACCTGCTCGAAAACCGGCTGATCGTGTCGCGGCTCTTTCCGCGCGGGTTTCGCGGACTGCGCGTGCAGCGGCTTGCGTCCGCCTACCGTGCGCTGCTGCAGAGCATGCAGTCGCTCAGCCCGGCCGCGAAGAATTCGCGGATCGTGCTGCTGACGCCGGGGCCGCGCAGCGCGACCTACTTCGAGCATGCGTATCTCGCGCGCTACCTCGGCCTCACGCTCGTCGAGGGCGGCGACCTGACCGCGCGCGACAACCGTGTCTTCCTGAAGACGCTGCGCGGGCTCGAACCCGTGCACGGAATCCTGCGGCGCGTCGACGATGCATGGCTCGATCCGCTCGAACTGCGGCCCGATTCGCTGCTCGGCGTGCCGGGGCTGCTGCAGGCCGTGCGCGCGGGCAACGTGCTGCTCGCGAATGCGCCGGGCTCGGGCTTCCTCGAATCGCCGGGCGTGCTCGGTTTCATGCCGCGCCTCGCGGAAGGGCTGCTCGGAGAAACGCTGACGCTGCCCGCCGTGCATTCGTGGTGGTGCGGCGAGGCGGCAGCCTGCGACGACGCGCTGCCGCAGCTCGCGCGCAGCATCGTGAAGCCGTCGTATCCGCCCGACGTGCAGGCCGGCGGCGCGTTCGACCCGGTGATCGGCGCGCGGCTCACGCCGGCGCAGCTGGCCGAATGGCGTGCGCGAATCCTGGCCCGGCCCGAGCATTACACGGTCCAGGCCGACCTGCCGCTGTCGCAGGCGCCGACCTGGCCGGGACACGACGCACCCGACGGCGCCGGCGGCGCGCGTATCGTGCCGAAGCCGCTGCTGCTGCGCGTCTTCGCGCTCGCCGATGGCGCGCAACGCTGGCGGCTGCTGCCGGGCGGGCTGTCGCGAGTCGGCACGCGCGATACGCTGTTCAACGCGCCGATGCCGCGCGGCGGCAGCACCGTCGATACGTGGGTGATGACCGAAGGCATCGTCGATTCGACGACGCTGCTGCAGACCCGTCTCGGCCCCGACGATCTGGTCGAGCGCCCGCGCGCGATCGCGAGCCGCGCGGCCGAGAACCTGTTCTGGCTCGGCCGCTACACCGAGCGCGCGACTAACCTGATGCGTCTTGCACGCGCCGCGCTTGAGCGGCTGCGCGGCGAGGACGACGTCGACAGTCCTGCGCATCTGGAGTTGATCGACACGCTGTGCCGCGACACGGGGCTGATCGCGCCCGACGCGCCGAACGCCGTCGATGCGCCGCGCGCGTTCCAGCACGCGCTCGCGACGTCGCTGACGCGCGGCGCGGACCGTACCTCGGGCATCGCGTCGTGCCTGTTCGGGATGCGCGCGGCCGCCGCCGCGATCCGCGAGCGGCTGTCGAGCGATCAGTGGCGGCTGATCGACGACGCGACGCAACTGTTCGCCGACAGCGCCGATCATCCGGAAGCCGAGGAGCAGATCGGCAACGAGGCGCTGCAGCTGCTCGAGCGGCTGGGGCTGCTGCTCGGCGCGATCACCGGCGCGCAGACCGACAACATGACGCGCGACGACGGCTGGCGGCTGCTGTCGATCGGCCGGCAGATCGACCGGCTGGACTTCCTGTGCAGCGTGCTGAAGTTCGCGTTCGACGAAGGCGCGGTGCACCGGCAGGACGGCTTCGAACTCGTGCTGGAGCTGTTCGACAGCACGATCACGTTCCGCTCGCGTTTCCAGCGCGGTTTCGACGTCGCGCCGCTGCTGTCGCTCGTGGTGCTCGACACCGACAACCCGCGCTCGCTCGGCTGGGTCGTGCAGGCGCTGTGCGGCCGGCTGACGAAGGTCGAGCGCAGCGAGGGCTATGCGCTGTCCGAACTGGCCGAGACGATTCCGGACGTGCCCGCGTGGTCGCTGCACGAGCTGTGCGAAACCGGCGACGACGGCCGGCACGGCAAGCTGCTCGATGCGCTCGACGCGACCGTGAAGGCCGTGTGGGAGCTGTCGAACCGGATCGGCGAGCGCTATTTCAGCCACGTGCGCGAGGCGGGCCGGACGCTATGGTGACGACGAAACACGCGGCGAAAGCGCCGTCCGGTTCCGGCAACGGACGACAGGCCGCGGCACCGGCATCGGCCGCGCCGGCCGCTGGGGCGCCCGGCCGCGTACTGCGCGTCACGCACGACACCGAATACCGCTACGCCGCACGCGTCGAATCCGCCCAGCACCAGGCGCGTCTGCAACCGCTCGCGACGCGGCGCCAGCAGGTGCTGTCGTTCGCGCTCGACATCGAGCCCGCGCCGGAATCGATCTGCACGGAAATCGACGCATTCGGCAACGCGCGCGCATCGTTCGCGCTGAACCAGCCGCACGACGCGCTGCTCGTGCGCAGCCGCAGTACGGTGTGCGTGACGCCGCCCGTGTGGTCGCTCGGTGCGCGCGGCGCGCCGCCGCCCGCGATCGCGCATCCCGACGGCAAACACACGACTGCATGGGAAGCCGTGCGCGACCGCTTGCGGTTCCGCGCGGGGCAGCCTTACGACGCGGCGAGTGAATTCGTGTTTGCTTCGCCGCACGTCGCGTGCGATCCCGAACTCGCCGCGTATGCGGCCGCGAGCTTCACGCCGCAGCGGCCACTCGTGCAGGCCGCATGGGACCTGATGCGGCGCGTGCACGCCGATTTTGCGTACACGCCGAACAGCACCGACATCACGACGTCGGCACTCGATGCGCTGCGGTTGCGCAAGGGCGTCTGCCAGGATTTCGCGCACGTGATGATCGGCGCGCTGCGCTCGCTCGGGCTGGCCGCGCGTTACGTGAGCGGTTATCTGCTGACGCAGCCGCCGCCCGGGCAGCCGCGATTGATCGGCGCGGACGCATCGCATGCATGGGTCGAGGTGTACGACCCGGCGTGGCCCGAGGACAACGGCTGGCTGCAGCTCGATCCGACCAACGACCGTGCACCGGGCGACGACTACGTGATGCTGTCGATCGGCCGCGACTACGCGGACGTGACGCCGCTGCGCGGCGTGATCCGCGGCGGCGGCGCGGATCAGGAGCTGAAGGTCGGCGTGACGGTCGAGCCGCTCGATACACCGTAAGCCACGCGGCATGATCGGGCCGGCGCCGCGCTCGCCGGCCTTTCAAGCATTTAAGTCTTCGTTAATTCTGCCCGCCTAGCATGGGGATGCCGGCGAACGGACCGGATCCTGGTCCGGCGCCGGCGGCACGCACGGGTGCGTCGACGTCACGGCGGCGCGCCGTCGCGCGTGGCCATTCCCTTGCAACGGCGGCAGACATGATCAAGAACTTCGACTACACGCTCGGCAACGAGACGATCGCGCTCTGCGCGAGCTTCGGCGCGGGCCCCGCATTCCGTCGCGTGCTCGTGAGCCGCGCGGATTCGATGGAGACGCTCGTGGTGCTCGACGCGCGCGGCCTGTCGGGCCTGCTGAAGGTGGCGACCGAGCAGCCGGAAGGATTGCTCGACGATGCGATCCGCAAGGTCGGCGACGAACAGCTCGTCGAGCGCGCGATCAGCGGCCGGACGATCGTCGAAGCCGCGCTTTGAGCGGGCGGCGCGTGCAGGCCGGTGTTGCCGGCTGCAACGCGCCGCTTGGGCTTGGCAGCTTACGCGGCGAACCGGTCCGTCGCGGCGAGCAGTGCCTTCAGGATGCCCGGTTCGTTGTACGCATGCCCGGCGTCCGGCACGATCTCGAACGTCGCGTCGGGCCATGCCTTCGCGAGGTCCCACGCGGTGCGTGCGGGCGTCGCGATGTCGTAGCGGCCTTGCACGATCACGCCCGGAATGCCGGCGAGGCGATGCGCGTCGCGCAGCAGCTGGCCTTCTTCGACGAAACCGCGGTTCACGAAGTAGTGGTTTTCGATTCGCGCGAACGCGAGCGCGTAGTGGCCGTCCGCGAAGTGCGCGGCCAGCGCCGGATCGGGCAGCAGCGTGATCGTGCGGCCCTCCCAGATGCTCCATGCGCGCGCGGCTTCGAGCTTCGCGGCTTCGTCGTCGCCCGTCAGCCGGCGATGGTACGCGGCCATCAGGTCGCCGCGCTCGGCTTCCGGAATCGGCGCGAGGAATTCCTCCCACAGATCCGGGAACAGCCACGACGCACCTTCCTGGTAGTACCACAGCAACTCCGCGCGGCGCATCGTGAAGATGCCGCGCACGACGAGCGCGCTCACGCGCTGCGGGTGCGTTTCCGCGTAGGCGAGGGCGAGCGCGCTGCCCCACGAGCCGCCGAACACGAGCCATTGTTCCGCGCCCACCATCTCGCGCAGGCGCTCGATGTCGGCCACCAGGTCCCATGTCGTGTTGTTGTCGAGGCTCGCGTGCGGCGTCGAACGCCCGCAGCCGCGCTGGTCGAACAGCAGAATGTCGTAGCGCTCGGGATCGAACAGGCGGCGATGGTCGGGGCTGCAGCCGGCGCCCGGGCCGCCATGCAGAAACACCGCCGGCTTGCCGGACGGGTTGCCGCAGCGCTCCCAGTAGATGCGGTGGCCGTCGCCGGTATCGAGGTGGCCGTGGGCGTAGGGTTCGATCGGTGGGTACACAGGCAGGCTCCGGGTGAGGGTCGGCAGGAGGGCGGACGAGGCACGGGCCGGTGTGCGATCGGAATCCCGCAGCGCCGGTATTGCGGATATTGCGGCGCCGCAAGATTCGTTGTGTCTGCATCGGACCGGCCGCCGCCGGACAAGGCTTGTCATTATGCCCATTCATTCCGGCCGCCGTGCGCCGGCCGGCACCGGGCGTGCGGCGCGGTATTTCGGCCGACAGGCGCACCGAAATTTTTTGAAGCAATTTCGTTCCGATATTTTTCAGACAAAATCCCGGCGACATATCGGCGAGCCGGTCGCGGGCGCCGGCCTTCATACCGTTCCTCCACCGTGCCAACGGGAAACGAGCCGATGAACCATCGCGTCAAGCAGCTGACCGGGTTGCGCGCCGTCGCGGTCACGATGGTCGTCGTCGGCCATGCGGAGCACGTGCTGCCGGGCGGCTATACGGGCTGGTTCGCGCCGCTGCGGCTGATCGCCGACGGCCGGCTCGGCGTGCTGATCTTCTTCGTCCTCAGCGGCTTCCTGATCACCAACGTGCTGCGCGCGGAATTCGCGCGCACCGGCGGGATCGCGCTGACGTCGTTCTACGTGCGCCGCGCGTTGCGGATCTGGCCGGCCTGCTACGTGTATCTCGCGACCGTCGGCGTGCTCGCCATCGCCGGCTGGCTCGACGTCGATCGCCATCAGTGGCTGTATGCGGCGCTGCATCTGTGGAACTACTCGGCGTGGTTCGGGCTGACCGGCGACAACGCGCTGCATCCGGCCGGCGCGTGGTATCTCGGCCATTTCTGGTCGCTCGCGCTCGAGGAGCAGTTCTACTGGTTCTGGCCGCTGCTGTTCGTGTACGGCACCCGCCGTCGCGGCACCCGCTGGCTGGCCGCGCTGATCCTGGCCGTGCCGCTGGTGCGCGCGCTCACGTATTTCGTCGCGCCGGCGCTGCGCGGCCAGCTCGGGATGATGCTGCATACGGGCGTCGATCCGATCCTGATCGGCTGCTACGCGGCGCTCAACCGCGAACGGATCGAAGCATGGATCCGCTCGTGGCGCGGCGAGACGCGCATCGTGACGGCGCTCGTCTTCATCGTGCTGTTCGGCATGCCCGTTGCCGAGCATCGGCTCGGTGGCTTCTGGAATGCGACCTACGGCGTGACGCTCGAGGCCGCGCTCATCGCGATCGTGATCGTCGTGCTGAATTTCCGCAGCGAGTTCTGGTGCGCGCGGTGGCTGCGCGCTGCGCCGGTCGTGTTCGTCGGCACGATCTCGTTCAGCCTGTATCTGTGGCAGCAGCCGTTCGCGAATCCGGATCTGGCCGTTCCGCACGCGTTTCCGCTCGGGATCGTGTGGGCGCTGCTGGCCGCGACGGCGAGCTATTTCCTCGTCGAGAAACCGTTCCTTCGGCTGAAGGATCGCTACACCGCGCGCGAGACGCGACGCATGCGCGACGATGCACTGCGGATGCCGGTGCAGACCGATGCGATCGGGCCGAAGGTGGCGGAGTAGGCGGGCGTGGCGTGCACCGCGTGCCGCGTCACTTGAAACGCTTCAGCGCCTCGGGTGAATACCAGAAGGTCCGGAACATGTCGATCCCGTACGACTTGCCGTCGTATCTGACGATCATGCGTGCGGTTCGCTTGCCCGTATCCGAGTAGTTGCCGTCTGCGCGCTTCGTCTCTGTGACGTGTGCGGTGATCGACAGGTCGGCGAAGCCGTGGCTCGACGCTTGCTCGACGGCGATCGTCATCTTTGCGTCTTCGCTGCGAGCGTCGCCCGCGCCGGCGCCGCACGCGTCGCCCTCGACGCTGACCCAGCCGTACAGGTTGGTGCCGAATACCGGGCGGATGCGATTGCCTTCGCGAACCCACAGCGTCAGCTCTTCGCTTGCGTTCGCATCGGGGCAGCTCGGCCCGCGTGAGCTGCTCGTGAAGACGATGCCGAACGCGCGCACGTCGCGCGACAGGCGGTAGGGCGCAGTATCGATGCGATAGCTGTTCGGGCCGACTTCCGTGGTGGCATCTTCCTCGACGATCGATTGCTCGGCCGCGACGACCTTGCCGCCCTCGACGAGCGCGACGACCTGCAGCTTGCTGCTGTCGTCTGGGTTCTTGCTCTTCGGCAGCGAATCGAACGCGATGGCCGCGATCGTCGTCTGCGGCGCGTTCGGCATGACCTTGCATGCCGAAGCGATAACGAGCTGGTCCGCGCCACGCGTGGCGTCCGCGATGCCGGCCCAGCGGGCGACGGCCATGACGGCGGCGGCGTTGCAAGGCTGATCGCCGGCAGCCTGAACCAGGGGGGAGGCGGCGAGCGCCAGAAGCGGGGCGAAATGGAGGATTCTCGGGGGCATGTGGGGGATGGTCTTTTGGGCGGTGGATGTCGTTGAACGGCCATCTACAGACGCTGGCCATAGCGCCCAATCTGACACTCGAATGTCGGCTTTGCTCCAAGTGTTGGACGTCTGCGCGCTATTTTTTCGCAATGCATCGTGGACGAATGCACTGAGTCACGGTACCTAGTTCCAGTCCAAAGCTTCTGAGCGGAAGTGCAATCACGTAACTCAGGGTTCCGTCCTCGAACTGGCCCCGGCGGGCGCGGACGAAAGTAGAATATGCGCATACAACTAGCAAGAGGTATCTATGGCGGCAAAAAAACCGCAGTCCCAAGCTGGAATGGTCTCCCTATCCATGTTTAATAACAAGGGAGGTGTGGGCAAAACAACGTTGACCTGTAACCTCGCTTCTCTCTTGTCGACAAAGTATCACAAACGCGTGTTAGTCGTCGACTGTGACCCTCAGTGCAATTCGACGCAGCTAATTATGGGCGAGACCTATGCGACCTCACTCTATTGGGATCATGCCGATACCAACGGAGTAACCACGGTCAAAGAGATTTTGCAAAAAATTGAGGACGGTGATTCCGACATAAATGAGAATGTTGTCCCCGTGAAATCAAGTGAAAACAGATTCCAAGTGGATTTAATTCCTGGTCATCCTGCGCTGTCAATTGTCGAAGATCGTTTGGGTGCAGCTTGGCATTCGTTGAAAGGCGGAGATCTCGGTGGCATCAGGCAAACCAATTGGAGCACCGCACTGTGCAGAGTAATTCAACACCGATATGACATTGTCTTCTTCGACCTTGGGCCAAGTCTCGGCGCACTAAACCGCAGCATTCTCATCGGCTGCGACCGTTTTGTGACACCTATGGGAACGGACATATTTAGTATTCTCGGTGTTCGCAATATCGGCGAGTGGCTCAAATCGTGGGCGGGTCTCTATGAAAACGCCTTGAAACTTTGTGAAAAGGCAACGCCGAATCGACTTCAAAATTATCCGATTTCCACTTCACTGTCGATACAACACGGTTTTTCCGGGTATACACTTCAGCAATATATTACGAAATCGAAGCAGGGAATTCGTCGCCCGACCAAAGCATATGAAGAGATTATTAATAACGTTCCTGCTGAGGTTGAAAAATCTCTGGGGAATTTTTGGGGTTCAAAAAATGAATTTTTGAACGCAAAACTCGGTGACATCCCGCACCTCTACAGCTTGATTCCATTGGCGCAAACGGTATCTGCGCCGATTATGTCTCTGAAGTCTCAGGATGGACTGGTTGGCTCTCAGTTTCAGCAGCGAGACGAATACGTGTCAATATTGAGTCGTCTTGCCGACAATCTTATGTCGAACATCAACAATCCACTGGCCGCGTAACCTATGGAATGGGATAAATCATTTGTGGATGAACTGGCCGCCCGACGCTGTATCGTATTTATGGGGTCGGGAGTGTCTGCCGGTTGTCGAAGCGCCGATGGGACTAAGTCGCCGCCCGACTGGGCTGCTCTGCTGCGGCTTCTGCATGGGGCCATGCCTTTGGGAAGCGACAAGGATTTTGCTCTTGCAAAGATTGAGGCCAAAGAATATCTCGACGCTGCCGAAGTTATCTGCTCGCGAGTCAGTGCGGCGGATTTTGCGGCAATAATGCGGGCAGAGTTTGTCGCGCCTAGATATCAAGCTTCTGGTGCGCATCGGTCGATCCTGAAGATGGATCCAAAGATTGTAGTTACTACAAACTATGATGATATTTATGAAAGGTATTGCGCAACAGGTGATGCTGCGGCTGGATATAACGTTTGCCGATATTATGAGACTCATCTAATTAACGACCTTCGCTCGCCAGTTCGGTCTATTATCAAAGCACACGGCTGTGTCACCGACCCATCTAAGGGCGTGCTGACGAAGCATCAGTACTTTAAGGCGCGACAGCAATCGCCTAATTTTTTTAAAATACTAGATGCGCTGTTCATTACCCACACGTTGCTTTTCATTGGGTACAGCCTTAGTGATCCAGACATTCAGCTATTACTGGAAAACACCAATATCACTGCTCCGAGCGCGCATCAGCATTATGCAGTGGTTCGCCAAGGTTCAATGCACGAAGCGCTGAAGTCGGCTGCGACAAAATCGTACAATCTGAGGTTTGTCGAGTATGGAGGCGATGGCCACGAGGAACTGCTTGCTGGACTGGAGGACCTTGCCAATTTAGTAGTAGAGAAGCGCGAAGCCAATCCAACCGCGATTTGACCGCAATTCGTCGATTGCGCAGAGTTCGGCGGGGGAGCATCCCAAAACATGGTTATCAGGGAGGCGAGATGGCGGCGTTGCTGAATGACGTGCCGCCAAATCTCCATGAGCGAATGGCCGCATGGCCTTCAGAGCAGCCACTGCCGGTGCGACGCGTCGAGCGGCCGCTCCGGGTCGTTCTGAGCCGGTAACAGACCATCGGGGAGGTATCCGACAGCGCCCGTTTCGGCCACTACGACCCATGCACGACCGGCGCCCGCATTGGTGCCTAAACGCTGGAGTGCCGCTTGCGGCGATACGCTCGAAACTCGTTCTGCGATTTGCCGCACCCAGTTGTTTTCCCCACCGTACCTCCGGTGCAGCAAAATGCGTGTCCTGTCTCTCGGGCGGCCACGATGAGTGGCGCACTGGAACGCGTGCCTCCCGACCGCGGCGTCTTGCGCGGTCCGGATTCGAGGCACCTGCCTGGATGCGGCCCGTGCGATGATTTGCCATGACTGACACGAGAGATGGAATGACGACTACATTCGACGAGGCGACAACTGCGGCGATCGCCGCGTTTGCCCAATTGGATTTCTACACGGCTGTGCAAGCGATGCGCGCCGAAGCCGATTACGACCGCGAACGAGACCAGTGGATCTCGCGCTATATCGACGAACACGGCGGCGGCGCGGACGATGCAGAATACGACGCCCTGCACGCGCAGGCCCAGGCAACCCCGGAATACGCGCAGTTCATCGACGCGGTTCGCCGGGAAATCCTGGAATACTTCGGCGTGACCGACGATCAGCTGGACAACATGGTCCTGCTGCGCGATGACGACAGCGATGAGCTTTGGGCGGAAGTCAACCGGCAGCGGAGCGCGCTCGGAACCGGTGAAGTGCGTGGAGATCTCTGAGCGCTGCTTGCAGTCGCATGTGCCCGCTGCCAGGAAGGCTCACTCCACCAGCAATTTCGCGCTGTGGTGCGACAAGATCCCGACGAACTGGTCGGCGGGCTGTGGCCGCGCGAACAGGAAACCCTGCCCCTGATGGCAACCGATCTCCTTCAGGAAGGCCAGTTGTTTTTCCGTCTCTACGCCTTCCATCACGACGTCGAGCCCCAGCGCGCGGCCCATCGCAACGATCGCGCGCACGATCGCGTCGTCCGTGCTGCCCGAACCGCAGTCCCTGAGGAACGACTGATCGATCTTCAGCGTATCGACGGGCAGATCCTTCAGGTACACCAGCGACGAATATCCCGTCCCGAAATCGTCGATCGCCAGGCTGATCCCCCGGATCGCCAGTTCGCGCAGCAGGATGCCGATTTCCTCGCGGGTGTTCATCGCCATGCTTTCGAGCAGCTCGAGCTGTAGGCACTCGGTCGGCAACGTGGTTTCGCTGAGGATGGTCGTCAGGTCGCTGAGAAAATGGTCGGTAAGGCATTGCCGTGCCGACACGTTCACCGCCACACGTCCGAACTCGAAGCCCTCGTCGAGCCAGCGGCACGCCTGGCGGCAGGCTTCGTGGAGCACCCACCGGCCGATCGGGACGATCAGCGCGGACCGCTCCGCGAGCCCGATGAAGTCACCCGGCGGTACCAGCCCCCTGCGTGGATGCAACCAGCGCAGCAACGCCTCCACGCCGACGATCCGGCCGCTGGCCAGATCGAATTGCGGCTGGTAGAACAGGCGGAATTCATTCTGCTCGAGCGCGCGGTGCAACTCGCCGAGCATATCCAGCTGCTCGATCGCCGACGACGTCATCTTGCTCTCGAAGAACTGGAACACGTTCCTGCCGCGACTCTTCGCGCCGTACATCGCCTGGTCCGCGAGCAGGATCAAGTGCTCCGCCTCGATCCCGTCGTCCGGATAGATGCTGATGCCGATGCTCGGTGTGACGAAGACCTCGCGACCGCCGATATCGATGGGCCGCGCCACTTCGTCCAGCAGCCTGCGCGCAATGCGCCCGACGTCGCGGACGTCGTCGAACTCCTCGAGCACGAGCGCGAATTCGTCGCCGCCCATGCGTGCCACAGTGTCGTTCGCGAGCACTTCCGCGACGATGCGTCCCGCAACGATCTTCAACACCTCATCGCCGGCGTTGTGGCCGAGCGTATCGTTGACCAGCTTGAAGCGGTCGAGATCGAGGTACATCACCGCGACCTTGCGACCGAGGCGCTTCGCCTGGACGATCGCGTGCGCGAGCCGCTCCTCGAACAGCGCCCGGTTCGCGAGATTGGTGAGCACGTCGTGCGTGGCGAGATAGCCCAGCCGTTCCTCCGCCTGGCGCCGCTGCGTGATGTCGGAAAAGATCGCCGCGTAGTGGGATATCTCGCCTGCGTTGTCGCGAATGCTGGTGATCGTCAGGTATTCGAGAAACAGCTCGCCGGTCTTGCGGCGATTCCAGATTTCGCCTTGCCAGTGGCCGTCGGTGGTCAGCGAATGCCACAGCTGCTTGTAGAATTCGGGCGTCTGGCGCCCTGAACTCAGCAGGCCCGGGTTGCGCCCGATCACTTCGTCCTCGGTGTACCCGGTCAGGCGCGTGAACGCCCGGTTGACGCGCTCGATCTTCGCATGCCGGTCGGTCACCATGATGCCTTCGAGCGCCGATTCGAACACCCGATCCGCCATGCGCAGGTTGAAGCGGGCGAGACCCAGCGCTTCGTCGCGCTCGCGCAAGGCGCTGCGCAGCTCGTTCGCGTATTCGTGCTCGATGCTCTTCAGCACGTCCGCGAAACAGAGCAGCCCGGTGAGCTTGCCATCCTCGTCCTGGATGCCGACGTGCCGCATATTGTGCTCGGTCATGAAGCGCTGCGCGGCATACAGACTCTGCCGGGCGGACAGCATCTGCAGCGGCCTGCTGGCGAAGGCCCCGACCGCGCCTTGGGCCCCGCCGTCCGCCAGGAGCCGGACGACGTCCCGTTCGGTCAGGATGCCGCGCTCGCCGTCGTCGTAGCCGACGAGGATCGCATCGAGCTGTTGCGTGCGCATCTGCGCGATGACTGCATGCAGCGCGGCATGCTCGGGCACGACGACGGGCGGATGGACGGAGATCGATTCGATCGGCTTCAGGTGGAGGAAGAATTCCGGCCCCTGGTTCACGACGACGTCGGTCTGCGTCAGCACACCGATCGCGGCGCCATCCCGGACCACCACGAAGTGCCGCACGCCCGACTGCGTGAACTTCATCGCAGCTTCACCCAGCGGCGTACTGGCCTCGAGCGTCAGCACCGGATGGCTCATCACCTCGCCGACCGGCCGATCGAGCCCGCGCGGATCGTCGCCGGCCGACAGTGCATCGTGCTCGGTCCAGATCCCGACGACCTGGTCGTCCTGCATCACGACGATCGAGCTGCAGTGCTCGGCGAACATGCGTCGTGCGACCTCTCGCACCGGCGTGGCAGGTGTGCAAGACAGAATCTGACGCGCGACCAGGCGCGCAATCGGGACATCGTAACTGTTCGGATACATTCTCTAACCAACACGAAAAACCTTGCCTGCGCATTGCGATCCGGCAACCTGCGGGCTCGTCTGCGGCGGCAGGCAAGATCCGATATCGCTCGCTCGAATGGTTGCGTACTCATCGAACTCGCAAGCGGGGTATTGCCCCGTCGTTCGAGGCGGCGAGCGCGGTGCCGAGACCGTCGGCACCACATTCGGCGATCGCACGCCCAGTGCATCCAGACGCGGAAGCATCGCCCTCCCAAGGGCAGCCACCCTGCGTTAACGACAGGTTCGGACAAGAGTTGAGTGCTGTGACGACATCCGTGCGGCGTGGCGGCAAGTCGAACGGCTGCGGGCAGGGGGGGCCGGTCGATACTCCCGCTACTTCTCGAACAACAAAAAAGGCCCTTGCGGGCCTCTGATGGACGAAGGAGCAACGCTTATTGCGTCAACGCTGTAAACCCTTCCAGCAACCGCTCGACATCGGCCGCGCCAATCGCGCCCATCGTCGAAATCCGGAACAGTTCTTTCGACAGCCCGCCTTGCCCCGCATAAATGACGAAGCCGCGCGCCTTCAGGCCGTCGTGCAGCGTCTCGTACGTGACGCCCTGCGGCAGCCGATATGCGCGCAGCACGACCGACGATGCGCCTTCGGGCAGCACGAGCGGCATTCCGCGCGCCGCGAGCCCGGCCTGCGCCTGGTCGGCGAGCGCCTTGTAGTGCGCATGGCGCGCACGCCAGCCGCCGGCTTCGTCGAATTCGCGCAGCGCCTCGACGAGCGCGTAATACGCGTGCACGGACGGCGTGAACGGCGTGTTGCGCTGATCCTGCAGCTTCGCCAGACGGCCGAGGTCGAGGTAGTAGGTCCGGCTCGCGGCCTTCGCGAGCGCGCTGCGGCGCACGATCACGAACGCGGCACCCGGCACGCCGTGCAGGCACTTGTTCGCGGTCGCGGCGACCGCGTCGATCACGCCGCCGGCAAAATCGATCGCTTCGGCGCCGAAGCTGCTGACGCCGTCGACGAGCATTTTCACGCCGCGCGCGCGGCACACGTCGGCGATCGCGCCGAGGTCGTTCAGCCGGCCGGTCGTCGTTTCGTGATGAATCACCGCGACGTGCGAATAACCGCCCGCGTCGAGGCGCGCGGCGATCTGCGCGAGATCGGGTGCCTGCATCCATTCGTGCTTCAGCACGTCGTGCGCGATTCCGTACTGCGTCGCGATCTGCGTGATGCGCTCGCCGTACACGCCGTTCTCGATCACGAGAAGCTTGCCGTCCTGCGGCACGAGCGCGGCGATCATGCTCTCGACGGCGGCGGTGCCCGAGCCCGTCATCAGCACGGCCGCCCATTCGGCCGGATCGAGCGCGTAGGCGGCGACGAGGCGCGCACGCGCTTCATCCTGCAGATCGAAGAATTCGCTTTCGCGATGGCACAGGTCGGGTTGCAGCAGGCTGCGGCGCACGCGTTCGGTGAGCGTGACGGGGCCAGGGTTCAGCAGCAGCATCAATGGGCTCCTTCAACGTGGGCTTCGGTCTGCGCTGCGCCGATGTGCCGCATCAGACGGGTCTTGACCTCGACCGGCGTGACGGTCGGGCGGGGCAGGCCGTCGGGCACGCCCGTGCGGATCGCCACGCGCACGAACTGCACGCCGTCGGCTTGCGTCGCGAGCGTCGCATCGAGAACGTCGAGCGTATCGCCTTCGACGGCCGACGCGTAGCCACACGCGGCCGCGACGCCCGCGAACGACACATGCCGCGACACGGTTGCCTGGCCGCCGGTCGATTCGTGCGCGCCGTTGTCGAGCAGCACGTGCGTGAGGTTGGACGGACCGTAGGTGCCGAGCGTCGCGAACACGCCCATGCGCATCAGCGCGGCGCCGTCGCCGTCGACCGCAACGACACGCAGGTCGGGGCGCGCGAGCGCGAGGCCGAGCGCGAGCGGCGTCACGCAACCCATCGAGCCGACCATGTACAACTGGTTCGGGCGATCGTCGATTGCGTAGAGTTCGCGGCCGCAGAAGCCGGTCGATGCGAGCACGACGGTCGAATCGACCGGCGTGTGCGCGATCACGCGCTGCAGCGCGTCGTGGCGGGTCGGCCACGCGGTGGGCGCTTCGGCGCGCGACGACGATTGCGCGGCGACATGCGCACGCGGCTGCGCGGCCGGGTTCGCCTTCAGCTCATACGGCGCGACGCTGCCTTTCTGCATCACGAGCGCGTACGGGCGGCCCGTTGCGTCCATGTGCGCGATCGCGCGGTCGAGTGCCGGGCCGACCTGTTCGGGGTCGGTCGGGAACGTCTCCCACGGGATCTCCATCGTGTCGAGCATCGCCGGCGTGATCGGCCCCATCAGCGCGTGCTGCGGCTCGTCGGCCACGCCCGGCTGGCCGCGCCACGTGACGATCAGCAGTTGCGGCAGGCGGAACGTCCAGGTCAGCGACGTCAGCGGGCTCACCGCGTTGCCGAGCCCCGAGTTCTGCATCATCGCAATGCCGCGCTTGCCGCCGAGCGTCGCGCCCGCGATCAGCGCGACCGCATCGCCTTCGTTCGCGGCCGACACGTAATTCAGCGTCGGGTCCTGCAGCACGTAATTGATGAACGGCGTCAGGTACGAGCAGGGCACGCCCGCGTACCAGTCGAAGCCGCGTTCGCGCGCGGCCTCGACAAACTGGGCCGCTTCGATCATTGCGCGCTCCCGTTGCCGGCACCCGGCTCCGACAGCGGCGTCTGGCCGTGCGCGAAGTCGCCCGCGCGGCGGAAGTCTTCGAGATCGTTGACGCCGCGCCAGTGGCCGTGCACGTATTGCACCTCGATCTTCTCGCCGGCGGCGATCAGTTCGTTGAGCAGGGACGGGATGTCGAGCGTGTCGAAATCCGGGCGCGCCTGCAGCGTGGCGAGCATCGCCTTCAGGCGATCGACGCCTGCGCCGCGCACGTTCAAGAGGCCGATCCAGCGGCCGTGCGGCGTGCCTGCGGCGACGTCGCTCGATACACGTTGCAGATACGTCTTCTGGCCGAACAGGCCGCGATCGTCTGCCGCCGAGCAGAGCGCGAAGTCGCGCACGCTCTGGTTGGTCTCCGTGAGCGACGAATCGACAACGACGCTGAACTCGGCCTCGCTCTCCGCCAGGTCGCGCAGGATGTAGCTGCGGAACAGCAGGTCGCCGTACGAGATCACGGTGTCGCCCGTCAGGCGTTCGGCCGCGCATGCGAGCGACGCGAGTTCGCCCGTCTGCGCATGGCGTTCATTGACGACGAGCTTGATGCCCGACGTGTCGATCGCGTCGGCGCGATAGCCGCCGACCACGGTGATGTCGTTCACGCCGTGCTTCTTGAAGCCGTCGACGAGCCAGCGCAAGAGCGGCTTGCCGGCGACCGGCAGCATGACCTTGGGCTTGTCTTCGGTCACGGCTTCGAGACCCTTGCCGCGGCTCGCGGCGAGCACGATCGCCGCGTTCGACGCGCGCGACGACGACGACAGGTAGATGCGCTCGGCTGCCGAGTATTCGTCGGCGTCCTGCAGGCGGAAGATTTCGTTGACCGACGCGACGCGGTCCTCGACGTTGATCAGCGTCTGGTTTTCGTGGATTTCGCGTGCGACGGACTGCATCGCCGATGCCGACGCACGGATCAGGTGGTTCGCCCAGATCACGGTGCTGATACCTGCCTGGCGGAACACGTCGGTCGGCGTGCTGTAGTACTTGGTCGGCACGATCACGAGCGGCGCCTTGCCGCTCCATTCGCGCGCGAACTGCAGGATCTCGTCCGGGCGCGACAGCTTGCTGTGGATCAGGATCGCGTCGGCACCGGCTTCCGCATACGCGTTCGCGCGGCGCAGCGCCTCGTCCATCCCCCAGCCCGCGATCAGCGCCTCGACGCGCGCGACGATCGAGAAGTCGGGATCGCTCTGCGAATCCTTGCCGGCCTTGATCTTGCCGCAGAACTCGTCGATCTCCGCGAGCGGCTGGCGCTCGCCGTCGATGAAGCTGTTCGTCTTCGGGAACTGCTTGTCCTCGATGCACACCCCGGCGATGCCGCGCTGCTCCAGCTTCTTCACGAGGCGGCGCACGTTGTTGAAGTTGCCGTAGCCGGTGTCGCCGTCGAGCAGGATCGGCAGGTCGCTCGCGTCGGCCATGAACTCGAGCACGTCGACGACCTGCGTCCAGCTCGCTTCGTTGTTGTCGCGCACGCCGAACTGCGCGGAGATCGCGAGGCCCGATGCCCAGATCCCCTTGAAGCCGGCTTCGCGGACGATCCGTGCCGACAGGCCGTTGTGCGCTTCCATCAGGAATTCGAGGTCGCTGCTGACGAGCATGCGGCGCAGGCGTGCGCTGCGCGATTCGGAGAACTTGGGTTCGCGTGCGTTCATCGTGCGGCTCCTGCGGTCGTGCGTTGAATCAGGGGGAGAATTTCTTGTGTGGCGCGTGCGACGTCGTTCGGGAAATCGATCTCGATCCACGGCGAGCCCGTGACGTCGGCGACGTCGAACGAATGACCGCCTTCGAGCAGCAGGTCACGCACGGCTTCCTCGTGCGGCATGTTCGCGCGGCCGCTGTCGACGTAGCCCGCGACGATCGTCGCGAGGCGGCGCGCGGTGCCTTCGGTGAAGCGGAAGAAGCCGACCGACTCGCCGATCGTGTCGTACTCGAGGTCGACCGCGAGCTGCTTGCGCAGCTCGACCGGCACGCCGTTCTTCAGGCACAGCTTGACGGGCTCGTCGCCGGCCTCGAAATCGCGATCGATCAGCAGGCGGTCCACCGACTTGTCCGGATCGGCTACCAGCGCGTGGAGGATGTTCTCGTCGTACAGTACGTCGGCATCCATCAGCAGCACGTCGCCGCCGCGCGTCATCGCATCGGCGACGGTGTGCACGGTCAGCACGCTGCCGAGGTCGTAGCGCTCGTTCAGCACGATCTCGGCGCTGCGGCCGAGGCGCTCGAGTTCCTGTTCGACCTTCCCGGACTGGAAGCCGAGCCCGAGCACGATTTCATCGACGCCGGCGGCGTCGAGCACGCGCAGATGGCGCTCGAGCAGCGACACGTCGTCGAAGCGCAGCAGGCACTTCGGGAATTGCGCCTCGGGCGGTTGTTGCAGGCGCAAGCCTAGGCCTGCCGCAAGAATGATGGCTCGCATGGGTTCTCCAACCAAAAAGCCGACGGATCTGAACGATCAGTCGGCGATGGGCTGCGGCGCGCGGCGCCGCTGCCAGTTTCTTTCACTGAAATGCAGATAGAGCAGGCCGGGCAGGCCGAGCGCGAGTTCGCGCGCGCGCTTCGCGAGCGACAGCGCGAGCGCCGCGTCGGGCGGCAGGCCGACCAGCGGGGCGAGCAGCAGGTAACCGCCTTCCTGTGCGCCGAGCGAGCCCGGGATCGCGAATGCCGCACCGCGAATCGCCTGGCCGACGCTTTCGAGCAGCAGCGCGTCGAGCCAGCTCACCGGGTGCCCGAGGAAGTGCAGCGCGAGCCACACTTCGGCGGTGCCGACGATCCAGCCGACGAGGCTCAACGCGAAGGTCTTCGCAACCTTCGCACGATCGCGGTACAGCGCGCCGACGGCGTCGTCGATCGCGTCCGCGCGGGTTGCGAGCGACGACCAGTCGCGCGGGCCGAGCAGCTTCGACGCGAGACGCAGCCCGCGGCCGAACAGCCCGCGCCGCTGCGCCACGTAGAACGCGACGGCGAGGGCGCCGAGCACGCCGGTGGCGATCAGCGCCGGCGTGCGCAGGTGGGCGACGGACTCGTGCGTCGCATACAGGCTGAACGTGGCGATGCCGATCAGCGCGAACGCCATCTGCGCGAGCGCCTGCATCGTCGTGCTGACGGTGACCGCGGCGGCTGCATCGGCCATCCGTGTGCCGCGCTGCGCGAGGTGGCGCACCATCAGCACCGGGCCGCCGATCTGCCCGGCGGGCAGCAGGCTGTTCACCGATTCGCCGACCCAGCGCGCGCGCAGCGCGTTGCCAAGCTCGGCGCCCGGCTGGCCGTGGCGGAACATCACCGAGATCGCCAGCGCGTCGATCACGAGCGGTACGACGTGGAACGCCGCGACGAGCGCGAGGCCCCAGCCGGCCGCGAGAAACGTCGACGCGACGGCGCCGACGCCCTGCCACGCGAGCAGGGCGACGAACAGTGCCGTTCCAAGGGACAGCAGGATCAGGCCGGCGCGTGTCATGACCCGGTCGACCGTCGCGTGGCCAGCTGCTTGAACACCTGGCGGAAACCGAAATACGCGATCGCGTCCTTCATGTTCGAGATGAAGCGCTTCCACGGCCGCATGCCGGGGTTGGTCACGTATTCGAAGGTGAGCGACACGCGCGTCTCGTTCTGGCCGAGCGGCGTGACGCGATGGCGCAGCTTGTCGCCGTCGAACAGCACGATGCCGCCGTCGGCGATCTGCACGGAGCCCGGCTCGTCGGGCACGTCCGGATTGCGCGTATGCAGTTCGTAGTCGAGCCGGCACGACGATTCGTCGATCACGCCGATCAGGAGCGTGTAGCGGCGGCCGTCGTAGTACGACGTGTCGTAGTGCCAGCCGATGTGGTCGCCCGGCTTCGTGTAGTAGTACAGCGCGTACGCGTGCGGATCGTCGTCCGGCGACAGCATCAGCTTGTCGCCGGTGATCTTCTCGAGGAAACCGATCAGCGCCTTCGACCGGTACAGCTCGGCGATGTACGGCGCCTGTTCGTCGATCGTGTGCCGGCTCACGCTGCCGCCCTGCTTGTGGCCGGGCAGGTAATTGCGGTTCAGGCCCGCCTGCATCGCGCGGGCGGCGGCCGCGAGCTTCGCGTGCGCGTCGGCCGGGAGGAATGCGTCGAGATACAGGAACGACCCCTGGCGCGTGTAGTCGCCGCGCAGGCGCGCGAGGTCGAGACGGCCGACGCAGTCGGCCACGGTGCGATCGGGATCGGCCGCTGCCGCGCGCGCAGGCGCGGGGCGTGCCGGGCTCAGCACGGAGTCGTCGCGCGTGCTAGGAGTCATTTGGAAGCCTGGATTTCAGTTGAACTTTGAGCGCCCCCGGACCTGTCGCTGCGCGCCAGGCCCCCCGAGCGGGACACGAAAACCTGGGGCTGCTCGGTGTTTTCGTGCGGAAGGTTGCCGCGCCGAACGATGCGCCACCAGTCGATCACGACCCACGCGGCGAACAGCGGGGCGCCGATCGATGCCGCGAGCAGGAACGGCTGGACGCCGTCGACGAGCGTCACGATCGGCAGCAGGTAGAGCACGTCTTCCGTCTCGAAGCCGCCGGCGAACGCCTGCTTGGTGCCGGCCTTGCCGGCGATCGATTCGATCCGCATGCGCAGGAAGAAGATCAGCGCGACGGCTGCGCCGGCCAGCGCGCCGAGCAGTACCGGCGACGCGGCCATCTGGCCGCCCTGGGCGACGATGCCGACGCCCATGCTGACGAACAGCGCGACCGTCACGAGCGCGTCGGCCGCGAGGTCGTAAAAGTGACCGATCTTGCTGGACTTGCCGCTGATGCGCGCGAGTTCGCCGTCGGTGTGGTCGACGAAGTTCGACAGCACGATCAGGAATGCGCCCGCGTTGCTCCAGCCGAAGCCGCCTTGCGCAAGGCACCAGGCACCGGCGAGGCCGATCAGCAGACGAAGGGTGGTGAGGTGATTCGGGGTAACGGGCGTGTCGATCAGCGGCCGGACGAGCGCGCGCGCGAGCCGTGCATCCCAGGTGCGCGGCAGGGGCGGTTCGGAACGTGTAGAGGTTTTTCTTTGGTCCATCGGCGAAATATATACGGAATTGTAATTTGTTGCTTTTTGTTCGACCAATGTCCTGACATACGGGAGTGTTATCGCGCATTCCGGACATCGGCAGGTTGCAAACCGGATGCGCGACACGGCGTTCGCACAGGCGGACCTCACCTGATCCAGTGTGGTTCGCATCACGCGGCTGTCAAGGGCGGACGGGCCTTGCGCGCGGGTTTGGCGGCGATTCGCACGCGTCGGAGCGTTGATGTGCATCAGGCCTGCAAAAGCCGCGTCGGGCGACAATCAGCCGCGTCGATCGACGACCGGCCGTCGCATGCGGATTCTTCGCGTTGATGTGACTAATCTGGAAAGGTATCGGTCGATTGACGTTCAGCCGTTCGTAATTTTCGCGCGGCAAACTGGCGGTCCGCTTTCGCGCACCTTTCGGATGCATGCGTTTGCGGCTGTCACAGAACTGTCGTTCGATACCCGGTGCATTCAGCAAGTATCTTTTGCATCCAGCGGACATTTCGCGGCGATGACGTCTGCGATACTCCGACCGTGCCCGTGGTGCCGGGCCGCCCCTCGCGGCCCCAAGGGCTTCGCGTCGCTCAGGAGACACCCCCCCGCGACGTCAACGACAGACCAAAAGCGTCAGATATACAGCCATGTCTTCTTCACGCATCCTCGCTCCCGCCCTGCGTTCGCTCGTCCGCACCGCCGACGAAGCCGCCGCGCTGATCCGTCCCGGCATGACCGTCGCCATGAGCGGCTTCACCGGCTCGGGCTATCCGAAGGCCGTGCCCGCCGCGCTCGCCGCCCACATCGACGCGGCCCACGCGCGCGGCGAGGACTTCCGGATCAACGTGCTGACGGGCGCATCGACCGCGCCGGAACTCGACGGCGCGCTCGCCCGCACCAACGGCATCTCGATGCGCCTGCCGTACCAGTCCGACCCGACGCTGCGCGACAAGATCAACGCCGGTGAAGTCGACTACCAGGACGTCCACCTGAGCCACGTCGCGCAATACGCATGGTTCGGGCTGTACGGCGACCTCGACGTCGCGATCGTCGAAGTCGCGGGCATCCGCGAGGACGGGCTGCTGATTCCGTCCGCGTCGATCGGCAACAACAAGACGTGGCTCGAGCAGGCGAAGCACGTGATCCTCGAAGTCAACTCGCGCCAGCCGCTCGGTCTCGACGGGATGCACGACGTCTATTACGGCACCGCGCTGCCGCCGCACCGCAAGCCGATTCCGCTGACGAAAAGCGACGACCGGATCGGCGAGCCGTACCTGCGCTGCCCGGCCGAGAAAATCGTCGCGATCGTCGAGACCGACGCGCCGGACCGCAGCAATGCGTTCTCCGCGCCGGACGCCACGTCGAAACAGATCGCGCATCAGCTGATCGACTTCCTGCGCCACGAAGTGAAGCGCGGCCGCCTGCCGGAAAACCTGCTGCCGCTGCAGTCGGGCGTCGGCAACATCACGAACGCGGTGCTCGCGGAACTGAGCTCGGCTGGCTTCTCGAACCTGACCGCGTACACCGAAGTGATCCAGGACGGCATGCTCGACCTGCTCGACGACGGCACGCTGAGCTTCGCGTCGGCCACGGCGCTGTCGCTGAGCCCGGCCGCCGTGCAGCGATTCGCCGACGAGATCGCGACGTTCCGCGAAAAGATCCTGCTGCGCCCGCAGGAGATCAGCAACCATCCGGAACTCGTGCGCCGCCTCGGCTGCATCGCGATGAACGGGATGATCGAAGCCGACATCTACGGCAACGTGAACTCGACGCACGTGATGGGCACGAAGATCCAGAACGGCATCGGCGGCTCGGGCGACTTCGCCCGCAACGGCTACCTGTCGTGCTTCATGTCGGCCAGCACCGCGAAGGGCGGCGCGATCTCGCGGATCGTGCCGATGGCGAGCCACGTCGACCATACCGAGCATGACGTCGCGGTGGTCGTCACCGAGCAGGGGCTCGCGGATCTGCGCGGCCTGTCGCCGAAGCAGCGCGCACGCAAGATCATCGCGACCTGCGCGCATCCCGACTACCGGCCGATGCTCGAGGACTACTTCGAGCGCGCGTCGCGCGAGAGCTTCGGCAAGCACACGCCGCACCTGCTCGCCGAGGCGCTGTCGTGGCACGAACGCTACGTGCGCACCGGGACGATGAAGGCCTGACGTTGCGGCCCGCGGCGGGCATGCGCCCGTCGCATCGTCAATCCATCGCCGCGTGCGCGATGTCGGCGCTCGCCGTTTTCTGCGGCGGGCGGATCAGGAGCAACAGCGGGATCATCAGCAGCGTCGCGACGAACATCAGCTTGAAGTCGTTCAGGTAGGCGATCATCGCGGCCTGCTGGTTGATCGTGCGGTCGAGCAGCGCGATGTCGACGTGGCTGCCGGCCATCGCCTGCACGGCCGGGTCGAACGGCGTGATGTGGGTCGCGAGGTCGGCATGCGCGACCTGCGTGTTGCGCGTCATCAGCGTCTGCACGATCGAGATGCCGATACTGCTGCCGATGTTGCGCATCAGGCTGTAGGTGGCCGTGCCGTCCGCGCGCAGCTCCGGCTGCAGCGTCGAGAACGACAGCGCGCTCAGCGGCACGAACACGAGCCCCAGCCCGAAGCCCTGGACCACTCCGGGCCACACGATGTCCGCCTCGGACAGCACGATCGTGTACTGCATCATCTGCCACAGCGCGAGCGCGGAAATCGCCAGCCCGGCGAACAGCAGCGCACGCGCATCCACGTATTTCAACAAGCGCCCGACGAACAGCATCGCGATCATCGTGCCGGCGCCGCTCGGCGCGGTGACGAGGCCCGTCGTCGCGACCGGATAGCCCATCAGGTTCTGCAGCATCGGCGGTAACAGTGCGCGCGTCGCGTACAGCACCGCGCCGACGACGAAGATGAACAGCGTGCCGGTCGCGAAGTTCGGGTCGCGCAGCAGTTCCGACTTGAAGAACGACGCCTTGCCGACGGTGGCCGTATGCACGAGGAAGAATGCGAAGGCGAGGGCGGCGACGAGCGCCTCGATGCGGATTTCGTACGAGCCGAACCAGTCGAGCTGTTCGCCGCGGTCGAGCATCGCCTGGAACGCGCCGATCGCGAGCGCGAGCGTCGCGAAGCCGAACGCATCGAATTTCACGTGCGGACGCGGCGCGCGCGCCGGCAGGAAGGTCAGCACGCCGGCCAGCGCGAACGCGCCGATCGGCACGTTGATGAAGAATACCCAGCGCCAGTTGTAGCTGTCGGTGAGCCAGCCGCCGAGCGTCGGGCCGAGGATCGGGCCGACCATCACGCCCATTCCCCAGATCGCCATCGCCTGGCCCTGTTTCTCGCGTGGATTGATGTCGAGCAGGATCGACTGCGACAGCGGCACCAGCGCGGCGCCGAACACGCCCTGCAGCAGCCGCGCGCCGACGATCTGCACGAGCGACTCGGACAGCCCGCACAGCGCGGACGCGATCGTGAAGCCCGCGATCGAGAGCGTCAGCAGCCGCTTCATGCTGAGGCGATCGGAAAGCCAGCCGGTCAGCGGCGTCGCGATCGCCGCGGCGACGATGTAGGAGGTCAGCACCCAGGTGATTTCGTCCTGCGACGCGGACAGCGTGCCCTGCATATGCGGCAGCGCGACGTTCGCGATCGTGCTGTCGAGGGTCTGGATCAGCGTCGCGAGCATGATCGACAGGGTCAGCATCGGCCGGTTGAGGGCGGGCGGCGAGGCGGCGTCGGCGGCGGCGGGATTCAAGCGGGTGTCTCCGTGGGGCGGTCGCCGTGGGCGGCGATCCGGTATGGCTCGAATTATAAGCACGCTTATTATATTTGTGCTTATCGCTTGACCCGAGCCGCGGGCGATTCCCGGCCTGCCCCTATAATCGCCGCATGGACAAGACTTACGAGAACCGGATCGGCTACCTGATTTCCGATGTGGCCCGTCTGCAAGGACGCCTGTTCGACCGACGCGCGAAGCGCCTCGGACTGACGCGCGCGCAAAGCCGCGTCCTCGCATACCTGACGTGGAAGGGCGAGATGAATCAGGCACGGCTCGCGGAATGGCTCGAGATCACACCGATCTCGCTGACGCGGCTGCTCGACCGGATGGAAGGCTGCGGGTGGATCGAACGCATCGCGAACGACGACGATCGCCGCGCGTTCGTGATCCGGCTGACCGACAAGTCGCGTGACATCTTTCCGCAGATGCTGGAGGTGGGCGACACTGTCACCGACGACGGGTTGCGCGGCTTCACGCGCGACGAGCGCGACACGCTCGTGCGCCTGCTCGGGCGCGTGCGCCACAACCTGATCGACAGCGGCGGCGAATGAACGCGGTGCGCGGTGCTCGACGACCCAGCGCCGCCAGCCCGAACGGTCGCGGCGACGCGGCGTGTCGGGACGTCGGGACGCGCGTCGGTTTCGGCGGGGGCATGGCGGTCCAGGCTTGTGTCGAACGAGTCGAGCGGCCATGTTGCAACTTCAAGTTCACTTGAGATCGAGCATGAGCCGTCTGGATATCGCCGAAGTCGCGCGCCGCTCGGGATTGCCCGCGTCGACGCTGCGCTACTACGAGGAAAAGGGATTGATCGCGCCGAACGGCCGTCACGGGCTGCGGCGCCAGTACGACGAGTCGGTGCTGGAGCGTCTTGCGCTGATCGCGCTCGGCCGCGAGGCCGGCTTTTCGCTGGACGACATCCTCGCGATGTTCGGTGCGGACGGCCGGCCTGCGATCGATCGCGCGAAGCTCGACGACAAGGCCGACGAGCTCGATCGCACGATCCGCCGTCTCGGCGCGGTGCGCGACGCGTTGCGGCACGCGGCCGTCTGCCCGGCGCCGAGTCATCTCGAGTGTCCGTCGTTCCGCAAGCTGTTGCGCATCGTGGCGCATCGTCATCCGGCGCGCCGCACGAAGACGGAAGGCGCGTAAGCGGTCAGGCGGTCCGGTTTGTCGAAGCGTGGGCGCTCGAGCGTGCCACGGGGCGGCCGTACTGCCGCGGCTGGCCTCCCGAGCGACTCATCCCGCGTAATACACGCGGCACTCCATCTCGCGTCCGCGCACGATGCGTTTGCCGACGAGCGAGCCGAGCGTTTCGGTGACGACGGTCCGCTGGTTCTCGCATTGCAACGCATCGTAGAAGTAGAGCGCGACCCAGTCCGCGGTGCGACCGGACGCCTGCGGACGCACGGGATACGGGCACAGCGCGGTGAAATGCCAGCCGCCTTTCGTCATGTGCATCACGGGCGGCTGAATGCTCACGTCCGCGTTCAGGCGACGTGACACGAGCGTGGGCAGGATGCCGGCGGCGGCCTTGTTGCGGTACAGGCGGTCGATGTAAAGCAGCAGTTCGACCGGCGGCTCGGTGCCGAGGCTGGCGTCGCGCGCGTGGCCTTGCCAGCGCCGGCGCCGGCTCAGCACGTCGTCGAGCGCCGCGCGGATGCCGGCCGCGCGCCGCGGGCCGACGCCCGGAATCGCATCGAGTCGGCCGCTGCGGGCCGCGCGTTCAAGCTCCTCGAGCGTATCGATGTGCAATTGGTCGTGAATCCGCAGCGCGAGCGCGTGGCCGATGCCCGGCACGGCTTCGAATGCGGACGTGCGCTCCGCGTCGCCGCGCAGCCGGTCGAGCAGCCGCCAGCGTCCGGTCACCAGCAGTTCGGCGATCGCCTGCGCGACGCCCGTGCCGATTTCCGGCAGTGCGCCGAGCGCATCGACGCCGCCCGCGTCGAACCGCGTGCGGATACCGTCTTCGAGCGACTCGATCGTATCGGCCGATGCGCGGTAGGCGGCCACCCGATAAGGGTTCGCGCCCTGGTCGGCAAGCAACTGCGCGGCCTCGCGCAAGCAGGCCGCGATCTGCCGGTTTTCCTCGTGTGTTTGGCCGATGGTCGTTTGCATGTGCGGAGCCTGGATATGTGCAAACGGAACGGACCCGGCGCGCAACGCCCCGGGTCCAAGTGTTATTTCAGCACATTGTCACGGCAAGCGACGAGCAAAATTTGATGCGCATCAATGGCAAACGTTGCACGGGCGGGACCGGTCCGCGCACGTTCGTGCCGGCGTGCGGCACGAACGCGCGATCCGTTACGCGTCGAGGAACGACTGCGCGCCCTCGGCCTCCGCGGCCATGCGCAGCGTCGCGAGCGCGCGCTTCTCGATCTGCCGCACACGTTCGCGCGACATCCCCGCGTCCTGCGCGATCGCATCGTAGGTGTCGGGTTCGGCACCGCCGAGGCCGAACCGCCGGCGCAGCACGTCGGCCTCGGCCGGCGTGACCGAGCGCAGCAGCGACGTCACGCATTCGCGCATGCGCGTGTCCGCCAGACGCTCGAACGGACTCGCCGATGCCTGGTCCTCGAGGAGGTCGACCAGTCCGGTATCCGCGTCGGGCAGCGGCGTGTCGAGCGACAGCGGCTCGGCCGGCAGCGCGAGCACCGCGCGCAACTTGTCCTCGGCGAGCCCGGTCTCGGCGGCGAGTTCGGCCGGCGTCGCGCGGCGGCCCGTGCGCTGGCGCACGCGCAGCGCATGGCGTTGCACGCGCTGGTACTGGTCGCCGACGTGCACGGGCACGCGGATCGTGCGCGAGCGGTCGGCCACCGCGCGCGCGACCGCCTGCCGGATCCACCAGGTCGCGTAGGTCGAGAACTTGAAGCCGCGCCGGTATTCGAATTTCTCGATCGCGCGCATCAGGCCGAGGCAGCCGTCCTGCACGAGATCGGGCAGGTCGACACCGCGGTTCATGTACTTGCGCGCGATCGACAGCACGAGGCGCAGGTTCGCCTCGAGCATCGCGCGCGTACCGTCGCGCACTTTTTGCTGGCCGTCGCTCAGCGCGGCGCCGAGCGCGCGCCGCGCGACCGGGTCGAAGCGCGCGGCGTCGGCGCACGCGGGGGCGTCCGTCCCGGCTGCGACCGGTGCGGCGGCGAGTGCGCGCAAGACGCGGCTCGCTTCGTCGACGGCCGGTGCAACCCATGCGAGCGAACCGAGCAGCGCGGCCAGACGGTTACGCGCGTCGCGACACTCGGCCGAACGGCAGCCCTGCGCGTGCAATGCGTCGCGCACGGCCGCAATCGCGTCATACAGCGTGTCGTAGCGCGCAGGTGCCGGCGCGTCGCCTCCGCCGTCGTCGACGTCATCGCCTTCGGTGGCGGCCGCGCCGGTTGAACGCGTTGCGGCATGGCGCGCCAGCAGCGCCTCGACGGCCGCCGGATAGCCGGCGAGCGCGTGCAGGATCTGATGGCGGCCCGTTTCGATCTCGCGAGCAAGCACGATTTCGTCCTCGCGCTTGAGCAGCGGCACCGCATGGATGCGCCGCATGTAGAGCGCGAGCGGATCGGTCGATGCACCGGTGCCGCGGGCGAGATCGCCGAGCAGCGCGCGGCCCTCGTCGAGGGCGTCGCGATCGACGTCGACCGGTGCCGCGCCCGCGAACGGCGCCGGCGCGGCGGGTTCGTCGAGCACGGCGATGCCGATGTCCGCAAGCGCGGCGCGCACGACGTCCAGCGCGTCGGGGCTGTCGCTTTCCGGCGGCAGCGCGTCGACGAGGTCGGCGTGCGTCAGATAACCCTGTTCGCCGGCAAGCGCCAGCAACTGGATGATCGGATCGAGGGGCGTGTCCGCCCGAAGCGTGGGGCGTGGCGTAGTCATGTCGATGGCGGCGCGAGCCGCGTTCCTGTCTGGGCGGGCCGAAGTCCGCGGGTTTCAGGCTCCCGGGGGCCGCGAACGCCCGTCCGCGCCGGCCAGCCTGACTCGATATCCAACTTGAGGGCATTTGCGCCAACTTCAACGCCGGTGCGGCTGACGCGCGAGCATGCGGCATGCCCGCTCGGTCGCGCCCCGTTCTTCGTTGCCGCGAAACAAAAAGTAACGGATCAAACCCGCAGAAATATGCAGGGGACGTAAGCTAGAGTCAGGCGCGCGCCACGCGGCGACGCGCCATTCCCTGCGGAGCCTCGAATGAACCCGATTCCCGCCGCGCGGCCTGCCGTCATGGCGCTGGCCATGCTCGCGCTGAGCGGCTGTTATTACACCGGCCCATACGGCTATGCGCCGTATTACGCACCCGTGCCTGCCACGGTGTCGCAGCGCGAGATCCCGGTGGCGCCGGCAACCGCCGGACCGGTTGCGCCTCCGACGCCCGCGGTGCCGCCCCCGGCAGACGATAACACCTACGTACCGGCCCCGGTGTATCTCGCGCCGGCCTACGTGCCTTACCCGGCCTACTATCCCGCGTACTACCCGGGCTGGTATGGGCCGCCCGTCTCGATTGGCCTCGGTTTCTGGGGGCATTGGGGCGGCGGCTACCGGGGCGGGTACTGGCACCGTCCGTGGGGCGGCGGCCACTGGGGAGGCGGCCATTGGGGCGGGGGCCATCGACACTGAATGACGCGCGGTGGCACCGCGCGGGAGAGCATCATGAGCAACACGATCATCCGCAGTCTCTGCGTCGTCCTGTTCGGCATCGCCGCGGTGCCGGGCGTCGCCGACGCGCAAAGCAGCGCCTACACGAACTCGCCGGCCGAAATCTATGCGGGGCCGGCACCCGATTATCCGGTCGTCGCACAGATTCCGCCCGGCACCGCGCTGGACGTGTTCGGTTGCCTGAGCGACTACTCGTGGTGCGACGTCGCGCTGCCGGGCGTGCGCGGCTGGATCGACGCTGACCAGCTCGACTATCCGTACCAGGGCAATTACGTGCCGTTGCTCGAATACGGCGCGATCATCGGCGTGCCGGTGACCGGGTTTGCGATCGGCGCGTACTGGGATCGCTATTACCGCCATCGGCCGTGGTTTCACGATCGCGACCGCTGGGAGCGTCGTGCCGAGCCGCGCATCGGCCCCGGCGGGATGCCGCCCGCCTACGGGCACCCGCAGCCGGGCGGGCCGATCCAGCGCGCGCCCGGCGGTGCGCCACCGGAGCGGCATGATGCGCGGCCGTCGGCCACGCGTGGCGGCTGGAACGGCCCGAACCGCGCGCCGGCGCCGCAGGCCGCGCCCGCGCCTGCGCCGATGCCCGGCGCTCGTCAGCCCGCGCCGCCGCCGGCGCAGCCGCCCGCCCCCAGCGGGGGCGCGGCGCGGATGATGGCGCCGCCGACGTACCAGCAGGGCGGCGGTGGTGGTTACGGCGCACGGCCGCAAGGCGGTGGAAACAGCGGTGGGAATCACGGCGGCGGCGGTAACCGCGGCGGCGGCGGTGGAGCCGGATGGGGCGGCACCGACGAGTTTCGTCATTGATCGATTGGCGGCACGGGTGCCGCTGCTTCGGGCCGGCGCCGGACGAAAAAAAGCCGCTCCGGAGAGCGGCTTCTGGTTCACGCAGGCGGGCCGTTCGCGCGGCCCGTCGCCCGGTGTCAGTCGTCGAGCAGCGACAGGTCGCGCACGGCGCCCTTGTCGGCCGACATCACCAGCTTCGCATAAGCCTTCAGCGCAGCGGACACCTTGCGCGGGCGCGGTTGCGCCGGCTTCCAGCCCTTCGCGTTCTGCTCTTCGCGGCGACGCGCGAGTTCCTCATCCGACACCAGCACGTCGATCGTGCGGTTCGGGATGTCGATGCGGATCCTGTCGCCGTCGCGTACGAGGCCGATCGCGCCGCCCGCTGCCGCTTCCGGCGAGCAGTGACCGATCGACAGGCCGGACGTGCCGCCCGAGAACCGGCCGTCCGTCAGCAGCGCGCATGCCTTGCCGAGGCCCTTCGACTTGATGTAGCTCGTCGGGTACAGCATTTCCTGCATGCCGGGGCCGCCCTTCGGGCCTTCGTAGCGCACGATCACCACGTCGCCGGCCTTGACCTTGTCGTTCAGGATGTTCTCGACCGCTTCGTCCTGCGATTCGGTCACGTGAGCCGAGCCCTCGAACACGAGGATGCTTTCGTCGACGCCGGCCGTCTTCACCACGCAGCCGTCGAGCGCGATGTTGCCGGTCAGCACGGCCAGGCCGCCTTCCTTCGAGAACGCATGCTCGTACGAGCGGATGCAGCCTTCGGCGCGGTCGAGGTCGAGGCTCGGCCAGCGCGTGTTCTGGCTGAACGCGACCTGCGTCGGGATCCCGGCCGGGCCGGCCAGGTAGAACGTGCGGACCGCTTCGTCTTCCGTGCGGACGATGTCCCACTGGTCGAGCGCATCCTTCAGCGTCGGCGCGTGCACGGTCGGCACGTCGGTGTGCAGCTTGCCGGCGCGCTCGAGCTCGCCGAGGATCGCCATGATGCCGCCCGCACGGTGCACGTCCTCGATGTGGTACTTGTTCGTGTTCGGCGCGACCTTGCACAGCTGCGGCACGATGCGCGACAGGCGATCGATGTCCTTCATCGTGAAGTCGATGCCTGCTTCCTGCGCGATCGCCAGCAGGTGCAGGATCGTGTTGGTCGAACCCCCCATCGCGATGTCGAGCGTCATCGCGTTCTCGAACGCCTTGAAGCCGACCGAGCGCGGCAGCACGCGCATGTCGTCCTGCTCGTAGTGCTGGCGGGTCAGTTCGACGATGCGGCGGCCGGCGCGCTTGAACAGCTGCTCGCGATCCGCGTGCGTCGCGACGACCGTGCCGTTGCCGGGCAGCGACAGGCCGAGCGCTTCGGTCAGGCAGTTCATCGAGTTCGCGGTGAACATGCCCGAGCACGAGCCGCAGGTCGGGCAGGCCGAGCGCTCGACTTCGGCGACGTCGGCATCCGAATACGACTGGTCGGCCGCGATCACCATCGCGTCGACGAGGTCGAGCTTCTTCAGTTCGACGGTCTTGGTGATCGGGTTCGCGAGGCGCGTCTTGCCGGCTTCCATCGGGCCGCCCGACACGAAGATCACCGGGATGTTGAGGCGCATCGCGGCCATCAGCATCCCCGGCGTGATCTTGTCGCAGTTCGAGATGCACACCATCGCGTCCGCGCAGTGCGCGTTCACCATGTACTCGACCGAGTCGGCGATGATGTCGCGGCTCGGCAGCGAATAGAGCATGCCGTCATGGCCCATCGCGATGCCGTCGTCGACCGCGATCGTGTTGAATTCCTTCGCGACGCCGCCGGCGGCCTCGATCTCGCGCGCGACGAGCTGGCCGAGATCCTTCAGGTGCACGTGCCCGGGCACGAACTGCGTGAACGAGTTGACGACCGCGATGATCGGTTTCGAGAAATCGTCGTCTTTCATGCCGGTGGCGCGCCACAGCGAGCGCGCACCTGCCATGTTGCGGCCGGCGGTGGAGGTTTTGGAACGGTATGTGGGCATGATGATGGCTGAAGAAATATCGCGGAAAAGGGTGGAGGCACGGGAATAGAGGCCTCTCGCGCGCCCGTGCGAACAACCTCTTGAGCTGCGCCCTGGGCAAACCCGACGATTATCCCACAGCCGCCGGGCGTGCGGCGCCCGCAGGCGCGGGCGGGCGGGGCGCCGGGTGGGGCGCCAGGATGCGGGCGCGGGACACGCCGGTCGAACCGGACGACGGCGTCATCGCCCGTCGTGCCGGCGATGACGCCGCGCCTCGCGATCGTGCGTCAGTCGAGCAGCGTCAGGATTTCGTCGTACAAGGCCTTCGGAATCCGCACGCCGTGCGCGATGCTGCGCGCGCGGGCGTCGAAGCGCCGTTGCGACGGCAGCCGCGCGCCTTGCCCGGTGATCGACGCGAACATCCGCTCGCCGCGCGCGAGGCCCGCGTCGAAGTCGTCGCCGAGGAACACCTTCGGGTCGAACGCGATCACGAGCTCGCCGTGGCACGGCGTCGCGCCGACGCCTTCGTCGAAGTCCATCGACTCCTGGCTCGTCATGTCGCCGATCAGCGCGCCGCCGAGCAGCTCGACCATCGCCGCGAGCGCCGAGCCCTTGTGCCCGCCGAACGTGCGCATCGCGCCCTGCAGCGCGGCCTTCGGATCGGTGGTCGGCTGGCCGTCGGGGCCGATCGCCCAGTGCGGCGGGATCGCCTTGCCCTGTTTTGCATGCAGCTCGATGTCGCCGCGCGCGATCGCGCTCGTCGCGAAATCGAATACGAACGGCACGCCGTCCGGGCGCGGCCATGCGAACGCGATCGGGTTCGTGCCGAACACCGGCTCGCGGCCGCCCTCGGGCGCGACCCAGCTGTGGCTCGGGTTCATCGCGATGCCGACCAGCCCCTCGGCGGCGATCGCCTCGACCTCGGGCCACAGCGCCGAGAAGTGGTAGCAGTGGTTGATCGCCATCGCGGCGATCCCGTGCTGCTTGGCCATCTCGACGAGCACCGGCAGGCCGGTTTCGAAGCTCAGCAGCGAGAAGCCGCGATGGGCGTCGACCGCGACGATCGACGACGATAGCCGGCGCAACGTCGGCACGGCTTGCGGGTCGACCTTGCCCTTCTTCAGCGAGCGCACGCACACGAGCAGCCGGTACACGCCGTGCGAGTGGCACTCGTCGCGCTGGCCCTGGGTGATCACACCCGCGATCGCCCGCGCGTGCGCATCGGACATCCCGTGGTGCGTCAGCACCCGCAGCGCGAGTGCATGGACCTCATCGAGCGACAGGACGACTTCGGCGAGCGGCTCAGACATCGCGCGCTTCCCGCGGTGCGGGCACGCCGTCGATGCGTTGCGGCACGTTCAGCGGGTTGCCGTTGCGGATGGCGTCGGGCAGCAGCGCGTCCGGCACGTCCTGGTACGACACGGGGCGCAGGAAACGCTCGATTGCGCGTGCGCCGACCGACGTCGTGCGCGTGTCGGACGTGGCCGGGAACGGGCCGCCGTGCACCATCGCATGACCGACCTCGACGCCCGTGCCGAAGCCGTTGACGAGAATGCGGCCGGCCTTGCGCTCGAGCGTCGGGCGCAGCGCGGCGAACAGCGCGGCGTCGCCGTCGGCGAGATGCGCGGCGATCGTCAACTGGCCTTCGAGCGATTTCAGCACGCGGTGCAGCGTGTCGGCATCGGGGCAGCGCACGATGAGCGACGCGGGGCCGAACACTTCATCGCGCAGTTCGGGGTGGGCGATGAATGCGTCCGCCGAGGTCGCGAACAGCGCCGCGCGCGCCTGGTAGCGGCTGCCTTCCATGCCTTGCGCCAGCAGTTCGACCGCGTCGTGCGTGCTCAGCGCGGCCACGCCTTGCGCATAGCTCGCGTGGATGTGCGGCGTCAGCATCGTCTGCGCGGCGCTCGCCTGCAGGGCGGTGGCCGCCGCGGCTTCGAACGCGCGCAGCGCCGGGCCGTCGACCGCGAGCACGAGGCCCGGGTTGGTGCAGAACTGGCCGGCGCCGAGGGTGAGCGATGCGACGAACTGCGGCGCGATCGCATCGTGGCGCGCGTCGAGCGCGGCCGGGAACAGCAGCACCGGGTTGATCGAGCTCATTTCCGCATAGACCGGAATCGGCTCGTGGCGCGCGGCCGCGATGTTCATCAGCGCGACGCCGCCGCGGCGCGAGCCGGTGAAACCGACGGCCTTGATGCGCGGATCGGCGACGAGCGCCTGGCCGATTTCGCGCGACGCGTCGAACAGCAGCGAGAACACGCCGGCCGGCAGCCCGCATTCGCGCACGGCCTGCTGGATCGCGCGGCCGACAAGCTCGGACGTGCCCGGATGCGCGGAGTGCGCCTTGACGATCACCGGGCAGCCGGCGGCGAGTGCCGACGCGGTATCGCCGCCCGCGACCGAAAACGCGAGCGGGAAGTTCGACGCGCCGAATACGGCAACCGGCCCGATCGCGATATTGCGCAGGCGCAGGTCGACGCGCGGCAGCGGCTTGCGGTCCGGGCGGGCCGGATCGATGCGCGCGTCGACGTAACCGCCGTCGCGCACGAGCGACGCGAACAGCGCGAGCTGGCCGACCGTGCGCCCGCGTTCGCCTTCGATGCGTGCGCGCGGCAGGCCCGTTTCGGTGACGCAGCGCTCGATCAGGTCGTCCCCGAGCGCCATGATGTTGCGGCCGATCGCATCGAGGAACGCGGCGCGCTGCTCGGGGCGCGTCTCGCGATACGTGTCGAAGGCTTCGTCGGCGAGCGCGCAGGCCGTCTCCAGGTCGTGCTGGCTCGCGCCGCCGAACGCGGGTTCGAGCGGTTCGCCGGTCGCGGCGGCGATCGCGTGAAGGGTGCCGTTCTGTCCGGCGATGGCCGACTGGCCGATCAGGAGCTGACCTGTGAGTTGCATGGGTTTTCCTCGGAAAATGCGGGGCCGGGCGTGGTGCACCCGGCCGGAGTGAAATGGGGAACGCGGGTGTGTCAGTCTTCGTCGTCGTCGAGCTGCAGCTTGTCGGAACGGATGCCGGTGTTGGCGCCCCAGTAATAGATGACAAGCGCGACGGCCGCGACGACGACCGTGTCGTACGGATGCGCGAGCTGGCCCGTGCCGCCGAAGGCGCCGAAGTACGACAGCACGATCATGGCCGCATAGAACGCGATCAGCCACGCGGACGAACGCACCTGCTCGGCGAGGCTCAGGTGCGCGGTCGGCACCCAGCGGCGGCACGCGAGATAGATGACGAACATGACGATCTGCAGGCCGAGCAGCCAGGACACCGTGCCCCAGCCCGACCAGTAGACGATCAGCGCGGCGATCACGAACGACGCGGGGCCGGTGATGCCGAACGCCACCGCGCGGAACGGCCGCGGCAGGCCGGGCGCGGTGCGGCGCAGCGCGGCGACCGACACGGGCGCGACCGCATAGCTCAGCACCAGCGCGGCGGACACGATGTTGATCAGCGCTTCCCACGACGGGAACGGCATGGTCCAGAAGATCGCGAGGCCGAACGTGAGCCACAGGCCCGCACGCGGGATGCCCGATGCTTCGTCGACGCGCGTGAACACCTTGAAGAACGTGCCCGTCTTCGCCCAGCCGTAGACGACGCGCGGCGTCGCGTTCATGTAGATGTTGCCGCAGCCGCTCGGCGAGATCATCGCGTCGGCGACCACCATCACCGCGAGCCAGCCCACGCCGAGCGCGAGCGCGATGTCGCGGTACGGCAGCGAGAAGGCCTTGCTCACGTCGTGCCAGCCGGCGGCCAGCATGTCGGTCGGAATGCTGCCGATGAACGCGAGCTGCAGCAGCACGTAGATCAGCGTGGACAGGAGGATCGAGAGGATCAGCGCGATCGGGATCGTGCGCTGCGGATTCCGCACTTCGCTCGCGACCGACACGATCGGCGTGAGGCCGAGATACGCGAAGATGATGCCGCCGGCCGACACGGCCATCTCGATGCCCGGCATGCCGAACGGCGCGAAACCGTGCGCGGTGAGGTTGGCGGGCTTGAAGAACGTGAACAGCACCGCGATCACTGACAGCGGCACGATGAACTTGAAAATGCTGATGATGTTGTTCGCCTTCGCGAACGTCTTCACGCTCGAATAGTTCAGATAAAAGAAGAAGCACAGGAGCGCGGCCTGCACGAGCCAGCCGATCGTCGTCGGGTCGCTCGATCCCGCCTTGGTGAGGCCCGGGAACCACGCTGCAGCATACTGGCGCGCGGCGACCACTTCGATCGCGATCAGGCTCGAGAACGCGATCAGCGTGATGAAGCCCATCAGGTAGCCCAGCAGCGGGCCGTGCGAGAACACCGGGTAGCGAACCACGCCGCCCGCACGCGGCAGCGCGGCGCCGAGCTCGCAGTAGACGATGCCGAGCAGCAGCACCGCGAAGCCGCCGAGCAGCCACGAGAAGATGCCGGCCGGGCCGGCGATCGTCGACACGTGACTCGCGGCGAACAGCCACCCCGAACCGAAGATTGCTCCGAGGCCGATGAACGTCAGGTCGGTCAGCGACAGCTGCTTCTTGAACTTGCCGTGACCGCCGTCGGCGGGCACGGAGCGGGAAAGCGGGACGGACGGGTGTGTGTTGCCTTGACCTGGCATAGGTTTGTCTCCTGGGAAATATCGGGGCAGGCGTGGCTTGCGCCGCGCTCCGACGAGCCGTGGCGCAACACCTGCCGGCCGGCGTGCGACCGGTTCGAACGGCCGCCGGGGCGGGCCGGGGCCTGTTCAAGTGCGGCGCAGGCTGGCGCCGCGGCGAACGGGCCCGTGCCGGCCATGCCGGACACGGAAGTGGCGATGCGACGGGGGGAGGCCGTCGCACCGCCGGGGGGAAATCGGTCAGCGGTTCGCGCGGTTCCGTTCGGCGCGGTGCGCGGCGTCGAAAGCGATGGAAGCGCCCGGTACGAACCGGTTGCTGAGGGCGGGGAAAACTCCGGTCAGCTGGATGGCGTTTCGGCTCACTGCAATCTCCTGCTTCGTATCGGCCGACGACAGGCGCGTCGACGTGCAACCAGTATCGCCGTGCAAACACCCATCACGCTTGAGCCGTATCGCGGAGCAAAATGACGAAATCGGCACAGTGGCCGCAAGGGTCGCGAAACGCGTTCCGGACTATGCCGATTTCGTCGCCGTCCTCATCGAAAAGCCACAAGCGAATGGACGCGTGACGGAGGAAGCTATGCTCCTTTCCCCACTTCGGACGGCTCATGATGAAGCGCATCCAGATCATCGATTCGCACACGGGCGGCGAACCCACGCGGCTCGTCGTGTCCGGCTTCCCCTCGCTCGGCAACGGCACGATGGCCGAGCGCCGCGACGTGCTCGCCCGCGAGCACGATCGCTATCGCACCGCATGCATTCTCGAGCCGCGCGGCAGCGATGTGCTGGTCGGCGCGCTGCTGTGCGAACCCGTGTCGCCGGAGGCCGCGGCCGGCGTGATCTTCTTCAACAACAGCGGTTACCTCGGAATGTGCGGGCACGGCACGATCGGCGTCGTGCGCACGCTGCATCACATGGGCCGCATCGAGCCGGGCGTGCACCAGATCGAAACGCCGGTCGGCACCGTCGAGGCGACGCTGCACGATGACCTGTCGGTCAGCGTGCGCAACGTGCTCGCGTACCGCCATGCGAAGGCCGTCGACGTCGATGTGCCCGGTTACGGTCCCGTGAAGGGCGACATTGCGTGGGGCGGCAACTGGTTCTTCCTGATCAGCGATCACGGCCAGCGCGTGGCCGGCGACAACGTGGCGGCGCTGACCGCCTATTCGTCCGCGGTGCGTGCAGGGCTCGAACGCGCGGGCATCACCGGCGCGAACGGCGGCGAGATCGACCATATCGAACTGTTCGCGGACGATCCCGAGCACGACAGCCGCAGCTTCGTGCTGTGCCCGGGCCATGCGTACGACCGTTCCCCGTGCGGCACCGGCACGAGCGCGAAGCTCGCGTGCCTCGCGGCCGACGGCAAGCTCGAACCGGGCGTCGTGTGGCGGCAGGCGAGCGTGATCGGCAGCGTATTCCAGGCGAGCTACGCGCAGGCCGACGGCGGCATCGTGCCGACGATTCGCGGCAGCGCGCACCTGAGCGCGGAAGCGACGCTGCTGATCGAGGAAGACGATCCGTTCGGCTGGGGCATCGTGTCGTGAGCGAGACCCGGACCGACGTCGTCGTGATCGGCGCCGGCATCGTCGGCGCCGCGTGTGCGCATGAGCTCGCGCAGCGCGGGCTGCGCGTGCTTGTCGTCGACGACGCGAGCGGCGGCGCGACCGGCGCCGGCATGGGGCACCTCGTCGCGATGGACGACAACGCGGCGGAGCTCGCGCTGAGTCATTACTCGATCGAATTGTGGCGCGCGCTCGCCGGCGAGATGCCCGAAGGCTGCGCTTACCGCAACTGCGGCACGCTGTGGCTCGCGGCCGATGCCCACGAGATGGACCTCGCGCGCACCAAGCAGGCGACGCTCGCCGCGCACGGCGTGGCGGGCGAGCTGATCGACGCGGCGACGCTCGCGGGGCTGGAGCCGATGCTGCGCGCGGGCCTCGGCGGCGCGCTGAAGATCCCCGGCGACGCGATTCTCTATGCGCCCGTCGCCGCGAGCTGGCTGTTGCAGCGCGCGCCGGGCATCACGTTGCGGCGCGATTGCGCGGTGGCGGTCGACGGCCCGAGCGTGACGCTCGCGAGCGGCGACACGCTGCGAGCGGAGCGCGTCGTCGTCGCGAACGGCGTCGCCGCGCGCACGCTGTTGCCTGAATTGCCGCTGCGCCCGAAGAAGGGGCATCTGCTCATCACCGATCGCTACCCGGGCCAGGTGTCGCACCAGCTCGTCGAGCTCGGCTATGCGGCGAGCGCGCACGCGAGCGACGGCACGTCGGTCGCATTCAACGTCCAGCCGCGGCCCACCGGCCAACTGCTGATCGGCTCGTCGCGCCAGTTCGACACCGAGGACACGCGCGTCGAGCCGCCGGTCCTCGCGCGCATGCTGCGCCGCGCGGCCGGGTACCTGCCGGATCTGGCCGACCTGAACGGCATTCGCGCATGGACGGGCTTCCGTTCGGCGAGCCCTGACGGTCTGCCGCTGCTCGGCGAGCATCCGGCGCGGCCGGGCGTATGGCTCGCGGTCGGGCACGAAGGGCTCGGCGTGACGACCGCGCCGGGCAGTGCGCGGCTCGTCGCCGCGCTGATGACAGGCGAACGGCCGCCCATCGACATCGAACCGTATTTGCCGGGACGTTTCCTGACGACGTCCCCCGTAGCCGGAGCGCTTTCTTCATGATCATTCATCTGGACGGCCGCGCGCTGACGGTGGCCGACGGCGCGACCGTCGCGGCCGCCGTCGCGGCGAGCGGCGACGACACGACGCGCGTGTCGTGCACGGGTGCGGCGCGCGCGCCGTTTTGCGGTATGGGCATCTGCCAGGAGTGCAGGATGACGATCGACGGCCGCCGTCGTCTGGCTTGCCAGACGCTGTGCCGCGACGGGATGCGGGTGGAGCGCACGCGATGAAACAGGAACGACTCAGCGTCGACGTCGCCATCGTCGGCGCGGGCCCGGCCGGATTGTCGGCCGCGCGGGCCGCCGCACGAAGCGGCGCGACGATCGCGATCGTCGACGACAACCCGCGCGCGGGCGGGCAGATCTGGCGCCAGGCGGCGGCCGCGACGCCGGTGCCGGCCTCGGCGGAACGCGTTGCCGTGCTGCGTCAGCCGAACATCACGCATCTGGCGGGCACGCGCATCGTCGCCGAGACGCAGCCGGGCACGCTGCTGCTGGAGGACGACGAGTGCGGGTTCCTGCTCGAATTCCGCACCCTGATCGTGTGCTGCGGCGCGCGCGAACTGCTGCTGCCGTTCCCCGGCTGGACGCTGCCGGGCGTGACCGGCGCGGGCGGCCTGCAGGCGCTGATCAAGTACGGTCTCGACGTGCGCGGGCAGCGCACCGTGATCGCCGGCAGCGGCCCGCTGCTGCTCGCGAGCGCGGCGACGGCCCGTCAGGCCGGCGCGCAGGTGTCGCACGTGCTCGAACAGGCTGCGTGGAGCGATGTTGCCGGTTTCGGCGCGGGGTTGTGGCGCTGGCCGTCGAAACTCGCGCAGGCCGCGAAGCTCGTCACGGCCGCCTATCGGCCCGGCGCACACGTCGTCGAAGCGTTCGGCGACAAGCGGCTCGAACGCGTGCGGATCCGGCAGGGCGAGCGTGAATTCGAAGTCGACTGCGACCGGCTCGCGTGCGGTTTTGGCCTCGTGCCGAACACCGTGCTGCCGAGCCACCTCGGCTGCCGGATCGAGAACGGCGCGGTCGTGGTCGACGCGCACCAGCGCACGAGCCGCGACGGCTGTTTCGCCGCAGGCGAGTGCACGGGTGTCGGCGGCAGCGAACTGGCGATGGTCGAAGGCGAGATCGCCGGCTGCGCGGCCACCGGGCAGACGGCACCGCTGGCCGCGCTGTTTGCGCAGCGCGCGCGCTGGCAGGCATTCGCGGACGCGGTGCGCGAACGCTTCGCGATCCGCGAGCCGATCCGCCGGCTCGCGCAACCCGATACGCTGCTGTGCCGATGCGAGGACGTGCGTTTCGACGCGGTCGCGCCGGCGCCGGGCTGGACGGCCGCGAAGCTGCAGACGCGCTGCGGAATGGGCGCATGCCAGGGCCGCGTGTGCGGTGCGGCCGCGCAGGCGTTGTTCGGCTGGACGCCACCGGTCCCGCGCACGCCGCTCGTGCCCGCGCGGGTCGGCACGCTGATGCTGGACGACACGGTGTCCTGCGACGGCCCCTGACGCGCCAAGGTGAAGTGGCCCGGTTCATGCCGGGTCGCCGCGCCGCTCATTCCACCTTCACTTTCTCCCATCCGCCCACCTGCGGCGCCGCACAGGCACGCAGGCACTCGATCGCGGCGGCCACGGCCGCGCGATTCGCGCTGTCCGGATGCCAGTACATCGACACCGCGCCTTGTCCCTCGAGCCGCATCGGCAGGATGCGGATCGCGTTCAGTTGCTCGAAGCGCCGCGCGGCACGATGCGACGCGACGCCCAGCAGGTCGGTGTTGTTCAGCAGCGTGAGGTTCAGGATCGACGAATTCGATTCGACGCAATGCGGCGGCTGCACGCGGCCGGCGGCCGTCAGCGCGACCTGCAGCGCGTTGTGCACCGGTGTGCCGGACGGCCAGACGATCCACGAGTGGGCCAGCACCTCGTCCCAGCCGACAGCGGCCGCGCCGACGAGCGGATGATCGGGCCGCGCGACGAACACCACCGGATCGACGTACAGCGCTTCGGCGTGCAGATGCGGATCGACGGACGCGGAGCCCGAGCGGCCGACGACGATGTCGAGTTCGCCGCGCGCGAGTTGCGGCATCAGCTGGTTCATCGTGCTCTCCGCGAGCCGCACCTGCGCGCGCGGCATCCGCTTCAGCAACTGCGATACCGCGAGCGGCACGGTATCGGCCGCCGCGACACCTGACGTGCCGATCGTGACCAGGCCGCTGCCGCCTTCACGCAACGCGGCCATGTCGTCACGCGCGACGTCGAGCTGCGCCTCCACGCGGCGCGCGTGCTCGATCAGCGCATTGCCGTAGGCCGTCGGCCGCAGGCCGCGCGCGTGCCGTTCGAACAGCGGCAGCCCGACGTCTTCTTCCAGTTCCTTCAGCCATTTCGACAGCGCGGGCTGGGTGGTCGCGAGCGCCGCCGCCGACTGGCTCAGGTTGCCCGTGCTGGCCAGGCTCAGCAGCACCTGGAGGTGCCGCAATCGCAGCCGGTAGGTCCAGTCCATCGCGTGCTCCGTGTCGGAAGGTATATCAAAAATAATATGGACTAGATGATTTCGCCATTTTACCGGGTATGTCTGCGTCGAATATAAATGCGCTGACGGACCGAAGCACGCGGTCCCCGACCCGACACAGCGCCGACCGCGATCGGCCGCACCAAGGAGACATCATGACCAGCCGACACCCGGATACGTCGCGCGCCGACTATTACGCACGGATCGCCGAACAGCGCCTCGCGCCGTTGTGGGAGTCGCTGCACAACCTCGTGCCGAAAGCGCCGCAGCCGGCCGCGCAGGCCGCGATCTGGAAGTACGCGCAGGTGCGCGACCTGGTGATGCAGGCCGGCGGCGTGATCAGCGCGGAAGAAGCCGTGCGCCGCGTGCTGGTGCTGGAGAACCCGGGGCTGCCCGGCAAGTCGAGCATGACGCCGAGCCTGTACGCGGGCCTGCAACTGATCCTGCCGGGCGAGATCGCGCCGAGCCACCGGCATACGCAGTCGGCGCTGCGCTTCATCATCGAGGGCAAGGGCGCGTGGACCGCGGTGAACGGAGAGCGCACGACGATGCATCCGGGCGACTTCATCATCACGCCGTCGTGGGCTTGGCACGACCACGGCAACCCGTCGGCGGAAGACGGCGGCGAGCCGGTCGTGTGGCTCGACGGGCTCGACATCCCGCTGGTCGGGCACCTCGACGCAGGCTTCGCGGAGAACTACCCGGAAGCCGAGCAGCCCGTCAGCCGCGCGGAAGGCGACAGCTTCGCGCGCTTCGGCCACAACATGGTGCCGGTGCGCCATCGCGCGAGCGAGCCGACGTCGCCGGTGTTCAGCTATCCGTATGCACGCACCCGCGAGGCCCTTGACGCGCTGTACCGCAACGGCGAGCTCGACGCGTGGGACGGCGTGAAGCTGCGCTACGTCAATCCCGCGACGGGCGGCTGGCCGATGCCGACGATCGCGACCTTCATGCAGTTCCTGCCGGCCGGCTTCGACGGCCGCACGTATCGCAGCACCGACGCGACGATCTACTGCGTCGTCGAAGGTAGCGGCACCGCGTACATCGGCGGCGACGCGTTCGCATTCGAGCCGCACGACATCTTCGTCGCGCCGTCATGGGCGCGGTTGCGGCTGGCGGCCTCGTCCGACAGCGTGCTGTTCAGCTATTCAGACCGGCCGGTGCTGTCCGCGCTGAACCTGCTGCGCGAAGCGCGCGACTGACGCCGCCGATTGGCACGAGTGGCCCGATTCTCCCGATATCCCCGATTCGTCCGATGCGCCGCGAAGGCGGCGCGCGGTCCTTCCTTCATGCCTACGCTGGAGCCGTTCATGACTTATGTTTTCCCGCCCGAAGCGCCGGTGGCGCTTCCCGTCGCCGGCAGCGACGCCCGCTTCGCGGTACGCCGCGTGTACTGCGTCGGCCGCAACTACGCGGCCCATGCGCGCGAAATGGGCTTCGATCCCGATCGCGAACCGCCGTTCTTCTTTTGCAAGCCGGCCGATTCGATCGTGCCGGTCGCCTACGGCGAAACGCTCGATTTGGCATATCCGTCGCAAACGCAGAACTATCACTACGAAGCTGAACTCGTCGCGGTGATCGGCAAGGGCGGTTCCGACATTCCGCTCGAGCGCGCGCTCGAGCACGTGTGGGGTTATGCCGTCGGCCTCGACATGACGCGCCGCGACCTGCAGATGAAGATGCGCGAGATGGGCCGTCCGTGGGAAATCGGCAAGGCGTTCGACCGTTCCGCGCCGATTGGCCCCGTGCATCCGGCGAGCGAGGTCGGTCATTTCGAGCAGGCCGGCCTGTGGCTGACGGTCAACGGCGCGACGAAGCAGAAGAGCGACGTGTCGCACCTGATCTGGTCGGTCGCGGAAACGGTGGCCGACCTGTCGAAGTTCTTCCGCCTCGAACCGGGCGACGTGATCTTCACCGGCACGCCGGAAGGCGTCGGCCCGGTGGTCAAGGGCGACGTGATGAAGGTCGGCGTCGAGCGTCTCGGCGAATTGGCCGTGCGCGTGGTCTGAAGCGCGTGCTTCGATTTCCTCGAAAGGTCACATCGTGCAACTGCATAGCTTCTTCAACAGTTCGACATCCTATCGGGTACGCATCGCGCTCGCGCTGAAAGGACTGCCGTACGACACGCTGCCCGTGAACATCCGCACGGACGAGCACCGCGAGGCTGGCTACGTCGCGCAGGTGAATCCGTCGGCGTCGGTGCCGGCGCTGGTCGATGGCGATTTTCGTCTCGGCCAGTCGCTCGCGATCATCGACTACCTCGACCAGATTCATCCGGCGCCGCGGCTGATTCCGCTGGAACCGCGGCGGCGCGCACGCGTGCTGGAATTCGCGACGCTGATCGCGTGCGACATCCATCCGGTCAACAACCTGCGCGTGCTGCGCTACCTCGACAGCGAACTGCAGGTCACGCCGCAGCAGAAGCGTGCGTGGTACCGGCACTGGATCGCGGAAGGCATGGCCGGCGCCGAGCGCCTGCTCGCACGCGCGGGCACGAGCCCGTGGTGTTTCGGCGCGGCGCCGACGCTCGCCGACATCTGCCTCGTGCCGCAGGTCGCGAACGCGCTGCGGATGGATTGCGACCTGAGCGCATATCCGCGCAGCCTCGCGGTTCATGAACACGCGCGACGCGAGCCGGCGTTCGAAGCGGCGCAGCCACAGCGGCAACCGGACTACGTCGCGTAACACGAAGGAGGAGACAGACATGGGCGAGACAAACATGACAGGCCGACGCGTACTCGTGATCGGCGGCGGCATCGGCGGGCTCGCGACGGCGCTGGCGCTCGCGCGCCAGGGCATTCGCGTGAAGCTGCTCGAACAGGCCGCGCAAATCGGCGAGATCGGCGCGGGCATCCAGCTCGCCGCGAACGCGTTCAATGCGCTCGACGCGCTGGGCGTCGGCGAAGCCGCGCGCGGACGCGCGGTGTTCACCGACCGGCTGCAACTGATGGATGCGGTCGATGCGCGGGAAGTCGCGTGCATCGATACGGGCGCCGCGTATCGCGCGCGCTTCGGCAACCCGTATGCGGTGATCCATCGCGCGGACATCCACCTGTCGATCTACGAGGCGGTCAAGGATCATCCGCTGATCGAATTCCGGACCAGCACGCAGGTGTGCGGGTTCGAGCAGGACGGCAACGGCGTGACCGTGATCGACCAGCATGGCGAGCGTTATCGCGCCGACGCGGTGATCGGCTGCGACGGCGTGAAGTCCGCGATCCGGCAGGCGCTGATCGGCGACGCGCATCGCGTGACGGGGCACGTCGTGTACCGCGCGGTCGTCGACGTCGACAACATGCCGAAGGATCTGCAGATCAATGCGCCGGTCGTGTGGGCTGGCCCGCATTGCCATCTCGTCCACTATCCGCTGCGGGGCGGACGGCAATACAACCTCGTCGTCACGTTCCACAGCCGCGAGCAGGAAACCTGGGGCGTGCGCGACGGCAGCAAGGAGGAAGTGCTGTCGTACTTCGACGGCATCCATCCGCTGCCGAAGCAGATGCTCGACCGGCCGACGTCGTGGAAGCGCTGGGCGACCGCCGATCGCGACCCGGTCGAACGCTGGAGCGCGGGCCGCGCGACGGTGCTCGGCGACGCCGCCCATCCGATGACGCAATACATCGCGCAGGGCGCGTGCCAGGCGCTCGAGGATGCGGTGACGCTCGGCGCGGCCGTCGCGCGGACCGATGGCGACTTCGAGGCCGCGTTTGCGCTGTACGAACACGTGCGGATTCCGCGCACCGCGCGCGTGCTGTATTCGGCGCGCGAGATGGGACGGATCTATCACGCGAAGGGCGTCGAGCGGCAGGTGCGCAACGCGCTGTGGGTCGGACGCACGCAGGCGCAGTTCTACGACGCGCTCGACTGGCTGCACGGCTGGCGCGCGCAAGATTGCCTGAAGACCGTCGCCTGACGCGCTTCAGCCCGGATCCGGCGGCGCGCATTCCAACGACATCGCGCGCGACCGCCTTCATGGAGGAGACATCATCATGGCCGATACGCTGTCCATCGACGTCAGCGAATGGATCGACCGGCATCGCGTTGCGCCGTTTCAGGTCGCGATCGTCGTGCTGTGCTTCCTGATCGTCGCGATCGACGGTTTCGACACGGCATCGATCGGGTTCATCGCTCCGGTCATTCGCGCGGAATGGGGGCTGTCGCCCGCGCAGCTCGCGCCCGTATTCGGCGCGGGGCTCGCCGGGCTGATGGCCGGCGCGCTCGTGTTCGGGCCGTTCGGTGACCGGTTCGGCCGCAAGCGCCTGCTGCTCGCCTGTGTGGCGTGCTTTGGCGTCGCGAGTGCGGCGTCGGCGAGTGCGGGCGGCTTGAACGAACTGATCGCGTGGCGCTTCGTGACGGGCCTCGGGCTCGGCGGCGCGATGCCGAACGCGATCACGCTGACGTCCGAGTATTGCCCCGCGCGGCGGCGCTCGCTGCTCGTCACGACGATGTTCTGCGGCTTCACGATCGGCTCGGCGCTCGGCGGACTCGCGGCCGCGTCGCTGATCGAACGAGACGGCTGGCGCGCGGTGCTCGTCGTCGGCGGTGCCGCGCCGCTGCTGCTCCTGCCGGTGCTCGCGTGGCGACTGCCGGAATCGGTGCGCTACCTCGTCAACACCGGCGCGTCGCGCGAGCGAATCGCGGCGATGCTCGCGCGCATCGCACCGGCCCCGCAACTCGTGCACGCGTCGTTCATCGTGCCGCGCGGCAAGCCGGCCGGGTCGCCGCTCGGCCGTCTGTTCGCCACCGACCTGCTGCGCGGCACGCTGCTGCTGTGGCTGACGTTCTTCATGAGCCTGCTCGTCATCTACCTGCTGTCGAGCTGGCTGCCCACGTTGTTGCGCACGACCGGCGCGACGCTGCAGACGGCCGCGCGCGTGACCGCGATGTTCCAGGTCGGCGGCACGCTCGGCGCGATCGTGCTCGGCTGGCTGATGGACCGCTTCGATCCGCATCGCGTGCTCGCGTGCAGCTATGCGGCGGCGGGCGTGTTCGTCGCGGCGATCGGGGTGCTGGCCGCGTCGCCGGCGGGCGCGGCACTGGCCGTGTTCGCGGCCGGCTTCTGCGTGTCGGGCTCGCAGGTCGGCGCGAATGCGCTGTCGGCCGCGTTCTATCCGACCGAATGCCGGACCACGGGCGTGAGCTGGGCGAACGGAATCGGCCGCGGCGGGTCCGTCGTCGGCTCGATGGCGGGCGGCGCGATGCTCGCGATGGGGCTGCCGCTGCCGACCGCGTTCGCATTCGTCGCGGTGCCGTGCCTGATCGCCGGGATCGCAATGCTGGTGCTTGGCGCGGTCCGGGCCGGCGCGAAGCGCGCGGCGGCAGCCGAGGCAATTGCCGGCGAGCAGGCATAGTGGAGGCAGGGGGGCGGCCATTGCCGATGGCGCCGTCCTCTGACGGCACCGAACGAAAGCACGAATCTACATTATATAAATGTATATAATGTAGATTCGTTAATCGTATTCCGTCACCCATCATGAATGCCGACCCTTCCACCGGGCTGCCCCAGCCCGACCAGATGCGCGCCGCCGCCGAATCGGCATGCGCGTTGCTCAAGGTGCTGTCCAATCCCGACCGGTTGCTGCTGCTGTGCGAGCTGTCGCAGGGCGAACGCTGCGTGAGCGATCTCGAGGCGCGGCTGGATATCCGCCAGCCGACGCTGTCGCAGCAGCTCGGCGTGTTGCGGGACAACGCATTGGTCCGCACGCGCCGCGAAGGCAAGAACATCCACTATTCGCTCGACAGCCCGCCCGTGATCGCGGTGATGGGCGTGCTGTACGAACAGTTCTGCGGCACGGCCGCGAAGGGGGCGCGCCATGCAGCTTGATGTCCTTCATTTCACGCCGTGGCTGTCGCTTGCAGGTGGTGTGCTGATCGGGCTTGCGGCGGCATGGCTCGTTGCGTTCAACGGGCGGATCGCCGGGATCAGCGGCATCGTCGGCGGCTTGTTCACGGCCGGTGCAGCTGAGCGCGACTGGCGTGCCGCATTCGTCGCCGGGCTGATCGCCGCGCCGCTGATGATGCGTATCGCCGGTGTCGCCGCGGCGCCGCAGGTCGATGCGGGCTGGGGCGAGTTGCTGGCGGCCGGCCTGCTGGTCGGGATCGGTACGCGCTATGCGGGCGGATGCACGAGCGGTCACGGCGTCTGCGGGCTGTCGCGTGGTGCGGCGCGATCGATCGTCGCGACCGCGGTGTTCATGGTCGCGGGGTTTGCGACCGTATTCGTGCGACGGCACGTGATCGGAGGCTGACATGCAGGCAGGATTCGCGTTTCTGGCGGGGCTGCTGTTCGGCGCCGGGCTCATCGTGTCGGGGATGGCCAATCCGCAGAAAGTGCTCGGCTTTCTCGACCTGGCAGGCCGCTGGGATCCGTCGCTCGCGTTCGTGATGGCCGGCGCGATCGGCGTTGCCGTGTTCGCGTTCGCTTGGGCGAAGCGTCGGACGCGGACGTTGCTCGGCCTGCCGATCCAGTGGCCGACCGTGCGGACGATTACCGTGCGCCTCGTCGCAGGGAGTGCCGTGTTCGGCATCGGCTGGGGGCTTGCCGGGTTCTGCCCGGGGCCGGCAATCGTGTCGATCGGACTCGGGTCGGTCAAGGGCATCGCGTTCGTCGTCGCGATGTTGATCGGGATGGCGTTGTTCGAGTGGATCGAGCGCACGCGGAAGGGGCGGTAGCTGGGTGGGGTTGCTGCGGGCGAAGTTGTCGGCTCGGTCGAGTCGACCCGGCGCGGCGACGGCGCCGGGACAAGTTCACGCTCGTTGCCGGGGGGGCGACACGGCGATCACATGACGATATCGGCGATGGTGCGAGCCGCCGCGTCAGGGTTGCTCGCGCACTTGCCGCTCGCCGAGTAGCTGCCTGGACACCCGGTGCAGCCATGCGCGCCACACCGAGAACCCGCCGGACCGAGCCTCGGGTTCCGCGACGGTTGCGGCGACCGGCCCGACACCGGCTGCGGACAATGCCACGTGACCGGCTGTCTCGATCGTCAGGCATTCGCCTTCGTCGAGCACGCGGCGAACGTAATGCGGCGTATCGGGTAACCAGTCGAGCCCGCCGTGACGCAACGTGACCGCGAGCGCGCCGTCGATCACGATGACCTGGCTGTCCTTGTCGAACCACGCAAAGTGGCTTTGCCCGGCGTCGAGCCGGATCTCTTGCGTCCGCATGGCGAGTCCTTTTCCTGGTTGCGCGGCCCGGCGACGGCGGGGCGACAGCGTGCAATCAGGTTAAGGAAACGCGTGCCGGCAGGACAGATTCAGGGGACGGGAATCTGTTACGGTGCAGGCGACGATCTTGATCCTCTGTATCGGTCTGTTTCCCCTGAATCTGTATCTGGCGTGTGCTGGGGCGCGCGGGCACGATGACCCGCATGACGCTCATCACAGACTCGTTCCGAACACCGTTGCCGATGGCCGGCGAGCCGCTTTACGAACGACTCGCCGAGCATTACCGCCGCATCATCGCGGCGGGTACCTTGTCGCCCGGCGACCGGATGCCGTCCGTACGCGCATTCATGGCACAGCACGGCGTGAGCCTGTCGACCGCGATCCAGGCATTTCGGCGGCTCGAGGATACAGGCTGGTGCGAAGCCCGGCCGCGCTCGGGCTATTTCGTGCGGCGGCGCGCGGCCGCCGTGCTCGATACGCTGCCGGAAAGCGACGGGTCGCCGCTGAGCGTCGAGCCGCCCTTCGCGGGACTGCATGAACGCGTGTCGCGCGTGATCGATCGCGCGAATGCGATGCCCGATGCGCTGAATCTCGGCGGCGCGTCCGCGCTGGCGACGCTGTATCCGGCCGAGCGTCTGCAGACGCTGGCGATCCGGTTGCTGCGGCGCAAGCCGACGCTGCTGACCGACGCGGGGCCGGTTGGCGGGTCGCCCGAATTCCGGCAGACGATGGCAAAGCGCGCGCTGTCGTACGGCGTGGCCGTGTCGCCGGACGACGTGATGTCGACGAGCGGCGGCGTCGATGCCGTGAATCTCGCGCTGCGCGCGGTGGCACGCGCCGGCGACACGATCGCGATCGAATCGCCGGCCTTTTTCGGCTTGATCCAGCTGCTCGAAAGCCTCGGCCTGCGTGCGCTCGAGATCCCGGCCAGCCCGACGACCGGACTCTCGATCGAAGCGCTCGACGTGGCGCTGACCGCGTACCCGGACATTCGGGCCGTGGTCGTCGTGCCGAATCTGCAGAACCCGCTCGGCAGTGTGATGCCCGACGAACGCAAGGCCGCGCTGGTCGCGCTGTGCTCGCGCCGCGGGGTGGCCGTGATCGAGGACGAGCCTTATCGCGAGCTCGTGGAAGCGCCGCAGGTGGTGAAGCCCGTGAAGGCATGGGACCGTGACGGCACGGTGATCTATTGCCCGTCGTTCAACAAGGTGCTGGCGCCCGGGATGCGGCTCGGCTGGATGAGCGCGGGCCGCTGGCACGCGCGCGTGAAGATGCTCAAGTTCGCGCACAGCCGGCACAACGCCGCGTTGCTGCAGGCCGTCGCGGCCGAATTCGTCGGCTCGGGTGCGTTCGATCGCCACCTGCACCGGTTTCGCGAGCAACTGCGCGTGCAGCGCGATGTGACGATCGATGCGATCGCGCGCCATTTTCCGGTCGGCACGCGGATGAACCGGCCGCCCGGCGGCATGCTGCTGTGGATCGCGTTGCCGGACGGCGTGCGTTCCGAAGCATTGTTCGATGCGGCGCTGGCACGCGGGGTAAGGATCGCGCCAGGCGCGATCTTTTCGAACTCCGACCGCTTTGACGCGTATATCCGGCTTGCCTGCACGCGGGTGTTCGACACGGCACACGAAGCGGCGATCGAAACGCTCGGCCAGCTGATACGCGACGCGGCGGCCGCCGCGTAAGCGGGACAGGTGTGGAGCGGGCCCGCGCGTTGGCTACCGGGCTGGGCGGTCGTGACGGGGGCACGCGCCGGCCGATCCGGCACGCCGCGTTCACCCTGAACGGCCGCCGCACGGCGACGCGCCGACAATACGATTTCGGCGATTTCATCGGCTGACCGCATGCGCGGCGAGGTGCTGGCGGATCAGCGACAGGTAGCGATCGCCGACCGAGAAGTCGCGTGCGGCACGCGGCCGTTCCGCCTGGCGCAGCGTGGCCGGCGCGCTCATGCCCAGGTACCGGCATACCGCCGACGGGAAAGGCTTGCGTGTATGCCCGAGCTGGCGCGCCGCGCGCTCGACGCGGGCGTCGCCAACCTGCGCACGCAGCCATGCCAGCACTTGGCGATCGGTGTCGTTGACGATACGGACCAGGTGTTCCATCGCGCACCCCACTGTTCATAAATACAGTACTGTAAATATAACCAGTATATGAGGTGGCCGCAAGCGGGCGCGCATCCGCCTGGACGGTCGGTCAGCGTTTAACGCACCGGCGCCGGTGTGCGGGCGGCCGGCGATCCGGTAATCCGGGCGGCAGGCGCGGCGGGCGGGACGATGTTCGCGTAGCGCGCGTCGGTCAGCGTGCCGAGGAACGCGACGATGTCGTCGATTTCCGAGTCGGTGAGTGCTGGCTGCATGCCCGGCCGGCGGTTCATCGGCGTCGAATTGACGTTGATGTTGCCGCGATAGGCGGCCGGCACGTCGTCGAACGTCCTGGCGCCGTGATACCAGTAGCCCGGGTCGGTCGAGCGCGTGTTGTAGAACGCGACCGCGTCGCGCAGCGTCGTGAACACGCCGTTGTGCATGAACGTCTGCTTGACCGCGACGTTGCGCAGCCCCGGCGTGCGCAGATAGCCACACCATTGCGTCGGCTCGGGCCAGCGCAGCCGTGCGGCCGTGTCGCACAGGCCGTTGTCGAAATGGCGCGGATCTCGGTTCGCGGGCAGCGCGCGGTTGCGCGGCACCGCGATCGCGTCGTAGCCGAAATCGGTGAAGAGCGAGCGCTCCGGCCGGCTCGACGTCTCCGTCAGCGTATGGCAACTCATGCAGTTGCCCTTGTCAGGATTGCGGAACAGCGCCAGGCCGCGCATCTCGGCCGGCGCGAGCGGCTTGCGCGTGCGCAGGTACGCGTCGAAGCGCGACGTGAACGGCGCCATGTCGTCGCTCTGCAGATACGCCTCGACGGACGAGCCCAGTGCGCGCACCAGCTGTTCGGGGTCGCGCCGCACCGATGCGCCGAAACGCGCGGCGAGATCGTCCGCCAGTTCGGTGCCGTCGACGTTGCGTAGCAGCGCGGCCGGCGATCGATTGTTCATCTCGTTCGGATCGAACAACGGCCCGCGGATCTGTTCGGCGAGCGTGTCCGCGCGGCCGTCGCTGAAGAGGCCGCCGAACGGCGACGGCGCGGGCGCGTCGTCATCCTGGTAGAAGTGGCGGCGCGGCACGTAGCGCACGTAGAGCAGCGACGGCGCGTTGCGCAGGCTGAAGCGCCCGTGGCGGCTGCCTTCCGGCACGCCGGGCCCCGCGAGCGAAGCGGCCGACAATGTCGGCGCGAACGCGCGTCCCGGATCGTGGCAGCCCGCGCACGACATGCCGCGCGGCTCGGACAGCCGCGGATCGAAGAAGATCCGGCGGCCCAGCGCGACGAGCGTCGGATCGGGCGCGAAACGGGCGGCCGCCGCGTCGACCTTGCCGGTCACCTGCGGCGTGCCGTTGCCGATCGTGCCGACGACACGCGACGGCACACCGGGAAGAAGGATCGTCTCCGACGGTGTGGCATGGGCCGCGAGCGCCGCGCCGGCGAGCAGGGCGGCGGCAAGCACGCGTACCGTCCGGCCAACGCCGGCGACCGGAACCGAAGCGCAAACCCGATGCTCGGCAGCGGTCACCGACGAAACCGTCCGCATCCACGAGCCGGCCATCCGTCGCCGGAGGCCGGTCGAATTCGTCAGATCATCACTCAATCGAACTTCGTCACTCACGGCGCGATGAACCCCGTCTTGTCGCATGCGAGCGTGTTGCCCGACTGGTCGCACGACGCGAGCAGCTTGCCGGCCGCCGAATACGCATGGAACACCCAGCCCGTCGCCGGCGCCGCGCGTCGCTCCATGATCAGGAAACCGAAGCTGTTGTGGTGTGACAGTCGTTCGATCACGGCGCCCGGCGCGGGCGCCAGGCCGGCCGGGAATGGATCGGGCAGCGCGACGTCGAGGTTGTCGCCACCGTTGCCGGACACGATCGTCGCCGGATGCCCGGACGAGAAGTTGATCGCCTGGAAATCGTGCACGTGCCCGTGCAGCGCGACCTGGATGCCGGGCGGGTAGTACGCCTGCGCGTTCAGGCTCGCCATCACCGACTGCAGCGCGAGGTTGCCCGGCGCCGGCGTGCTGCCGGCGATCGGCGCGAATGCGAGGATCGGATGGTGGTTCGTGAAGATCGTCGTCGACATGCCGGCCTTCGACGCGAGCGACGCGACCGTCTGGAACTGCTTCTGGTAGATGCGGAACTGCGCATCGGTCGTCTTCAGCGGATTGCGACCGACCTTTGCGGTGTCGAACACGATCACTTGCGTGCCGCCGCCGAGCGACACCGCATACGGATCCGAGTAGTTCGCGTCGTCGTCGTTGGCCGGATCGTCGCACGAACGGGCTGCCGAATACGGGTGCGGATCGAGGAAGCGGTACCAGCCCTGTCCAGCCCGTGCGCATTCCTCGTGGTTGCCGCGCACGACGACCCACGGCGCCTTCGCGAACAGCGGCGCGGCCGGGCGGAACAGGTCGGCCTGCCACGTATCCCAGCCGTAGCCCCACGGGCTGTCCTTGCAGCCGGCGATGTCGGGCGGGCACGCGTTTTCGCGGTAGTGATAGTCGCCGACGTGCAGCACGAGGTCCGGCGACAGCTTCGCGACGCTCGCCGCGATCGTGTCGAACGGCCAGACCGTCGCGTCGTTGCACGCCTGCCACGCGTTGTCGGCCTTCTTCATCCGGCAGCCGGTGTCGGCGATGATCGCGATGCGCTGCGGCTGCGCTTTCGGCAGCGGCAGCGCGCGGCCCGCGACGCTCGCCGCCCGTGCATCGGTGGGCAGCATCGCTTCGCAGACCGACACCGGGAAGCTCGACGGTTTCGAGTCGGCCGGGGCGCTCGCCGTCGGACGTTGCGCGATGGTCGCGGCGCCGGCACGCAGCGTCATGCGCGACAGCTTGCCGTCGACGGACAACTGCGGACACAGCGGATCGCTCGCGGACACGGGGCTGTAGTTGGTGACCACGCGTGCGATCGCCTGGTTCGCATCGCCGATCTCGACCCACGCGGCCTGAACGTTGATCGCGGCACTGGCCGGGTCGGCGGGCGTATCGATGTGATTCGAACACGCGGACAGCGCCGCGAGGGCAACAAGCGGAGCGCAGCGCACGAACAGCGCGCGGGAGAGGAGTCGTCGCATGGGAGGCACCGTAGGAAAGCCGTCAACGATACGGAACGCGAATGTAAGAATTGTGAAGGATGGGGTGCGAAGACCGACGCGGCGCGCGAGTCGTGCCGCGTTCGCAGCCTTGACCTCAAGCCGGCTTGAAGCAGCATAGTCCGGATCACGGTCAACGATGCGGACAAAAGGAGAATCGACGATGGAAGGAAACCGGACAAACGAAGCGCAGTCTGCGCTATGGAATGGCCCGTCGGGGCTGGCATGGGTCGACGCGCAGCGCTCGCTCGACCGGATGTTCGAGCCGTTCGAGACATTGCTCGCGGATGGGGCGGTGGTGGCGTCCTCGAGCAGCGTGCTCGACGTCGGCTGCGGCACCGGCGCGGTGACGCTCGCGATCGCACGGCGGATTGGCGCGCACGCGCACTGTACGGGCCTGGATATTTCGGCGCAGATGATCGCCGCTGCACGGGCACGCGTCGAACGCGAGGGCGTTGATGCCGACTTCGTGCATGCCGATGCGCAGACGCATGCGTTTGCGCCGGGGCAGTTCGATCTGATCGTGTCGCGCTTCGGTGTGATGTTCTTCGACGATCCGGTGCAGGCCTTCGCGAACCTGCGGCACGCGGCGCGCCCGAACGCGCAACTGCGATTCGTCGCATGGCGCGGCGCCGCCGACAATCCGTTCATGACGACGGCAGAGCGTGTCGCGGCGCCATTGCTGCCCGCCATGCCGGCGCGGCAGCCGGGGGCGCCGGGACAATTCGCGTTCGGCGACCGGCAACGGATCGCGTCGGTATTGTCGGACAGCGGCTGGGCCGACATCGCGATCGAGCCGATCGATATCGCGTGCGCGTTGCCGGTGTCCGAGCTGGACGACTACATCGCGCGACTGGGGCCGGTCGGGCTCGCGCTTCGTCAGGTGGACGACGCGACGCGCCGGCGCGTGATCGATACGGTTCGCGCTGCGTTCGGGCGCTATGTGCAGGACGCGAACCTATGCTTCGACGCGGCGTGCTGGCTCGTCACCGCGCGGGCGCCGTCTGCATGATGCATCGGGAAAATGGCGGCAGCCCGTTGTTCGGCATGCGTGTTGCCGTTCATGCGTGACGAGGCTGCGGCGCCGTGCAAAAGGCAGGTATCAGTCGCGCCTCGCACGCAACATCAGCCAGGCGCAGCTGGCCGCCACGAGCGCGAGCCCGAGCAGCACCGCCTCGACGCCGAGTGCGAAACCGGGCGGCATCTCGCCGCTGTTCGGCACGGGCGACAGGTTGGCGGTGATCGCGATCGCGCCGCCGGCCAGCAGCGCGATGCAGAAGATCCAGTAAACCTTGCCGCGCGGTGCGGCGGTGCGGATCCGCCACAGCGCAAGGCCGACGCCGCCGAGGTAAAGCACCGCGAGCGTCGCGAGCGCGATGAAGTCGCCGGTGCGATTGTTCAGGAGGCTGCTCATGGCATGGCTCCGTCCGCTGCCGCGCGTCGGCTCGACAAGCGGAACGCGGCGGTCGGATTCATTCGGCCTCCGTTGCGTGTCCCGGCGCGCGGCTCAGCAGATGCGTACGCTGGTCGGCTGCGAGCGAGACGTAGCGTTCGTATTGACGCAGTACGTCAGCGATCAGTTCGTCGCCGCGCAGATATTCGATGTCGTAGCCGAGCCGGCCGTCCTCGAAGAACGTGACGATGCCGTACACGTGCGGACGCTCCGCATCCGGCTCGGCCGCTTCGCGTACCAGGAAGGCCGCCGCGGATTTGGCCGTCACGCGCGCGCCGTAGACGAAATCGCGGTGTTCCGCGGTCGGCACGGTCAGCCGCACCGCGTCGTCGCTGTCGCGCTGCACGTGTGCGTCGACGCCGCCCGAACGCAGCTCGTCGGCGACCTTGCGTAGCGCGGGCTCGACGGTTTCCGCGACGAACTGGCGTGCGTCGGCTTCGGTCGTCTGCCGCAGGATGTGGGTCAGGCGATGGCGCCAGTGCTGGCCGGTCCAGAAGCTCGTCGCGGGCGCGACGTCCTGGGAATAGTGCGCGCGATCGGCCGCGAGCCCGCGCCACAGCCCGTAACACAGCGCGAGCATGATCAAGGCGACCGGTAATGCGGCGATCAACGTCATCGCCTGCAGCGCGCCGAGCCCGCCCGCGACCAGTAGCACGGCCGCCGTCACGCCCAGCAGCGCAGCCCAGAACAGCCGCTGCCAGACCGGCGAATGCGCGGTGCCGCGCGTCGCGATCTGGTCGATCACGAATGCGCCGGAATCGGCGGACGTGACGAAGAACACCGCGATCAGCACGATCGCGACGATCGACAGCAACTGCGGAAGCGGCAGGAAATCGAAGAAACGGAACAGCAACGCATCGACACTGCCGGCCGTTTGCGCGAGCGCGCCGGCCGCGCCATGCGTGTCGAGCCAGATCGCGCTGTTGCCGAACACGGTCATCCACACGAGATTGAATGCGGTCGGCACGAGCAACACACCGATCACGAACTGGCGGATCGTGCGGCCGCGCGAGATGCGCGCGATGAACATGCCGACGAACGGTGACCACGATACCCACCATGCCCAGTAGAGGATCGTCCAGCCGCCGAACCAGCCTTCCTCGCGCGGCGGCGCGTACGCATAGGTGCGGAACGACAGGTCGACGAGATTCGACAGGTACTGGCCGATGTTGTCGCCGAGCGCGCGCAGCAGAAACGACGTCGGGCCCGCGACGACCACGAACGCGAGCAACAGGAACGCCAGCAGCAGGTTCAGCTCGGACAGCCGCCGCACGCCCTTGTCGAGACCGCTCGCGGCCGATGCGCCGGCCAGGATCACGACGATCACGACGAGCCCGATGCGAAACGCGTTGCCGCTCGTATCCCAGCCGGCGACCGTATGCAGGCCCGCGCTCAACTGCATCACGCCGTAGCCGAGCGTCGTCGCGATGCCCGCGACCGTGCCGACCAGCGCGAACGCGTCGACCGCGTGGCCGATCCAGCCGTTCACGCGCTCGCGCAGCACCGGATACAGGCCGGAGCGCAGCGTCAGCGGCAAGTTGTAGCGGAATCCGAAATATGCGAGCACGAGCCCCATCAGCCCGTAGATCGCCCACGCATGAAAGCCCCAGTGGAAGAAGGTCATCAGCATCGCCTCGCGCGCGGCTGCCGGTGTGCCGGGGTCGACGGTCGGCGGCTTCAGGAAGTGCTGCATCGGCTCGCCAACGCCGAAGTACATGAGGCCGATGCCCATGCCCGCGGCGAACAGCATGGCTGTCCACGACAGGAAGCTGAACTCGGGCTCGGCGTCGTCGGGGCCGAGCCGGATGTTGCCGAAGTCGCTTGCCGCGATCAGCACGAGGAACACGAGGAACGTGGTGACGGCGAGTACGTAGAACCAGTCGAAGCGCGCGACGACCCATTGCTGGCCGGAGGAGAAGAGCGCGCCTGCTTCGTTCGGGCGCAGCGCGCACACGACGAGCAGTGCACCGATGACCGCGAGCGCGGGCAGCACGACCTGCGGCTTGAATGTCGTGCGGGGCGAGGAACGGGAATCTGGCATGGCTGGCATCCAGTTGTGGGCGCAACGAGGCGCGACGCCGCCCGGCGCGCATGGCGCGCGACGGACCCTGATACGGCGTGCGCCGAGTGTACCGCGGTGTCAGGACTGCATGAAGGGATATGCAGCAGGGATAAACCCGACGAATTGTAAGGTATCGGGGCGATCGCGAAAACCCGCACGCTGCGCGCGGCGTGCGAAAGAGGTCGACGACGAACGTCAACCGGCGCCCCGGACGATGCCGGATCGTCCGGGGCTCAAGCAGGGGAAACGCAGCCGTACGGGTTCAGAACGTCATGGCGATCCCGGCCATGCCGACGAACTGGCCGTGCGTCGTCGACGGCGTGAGCTGCTGCGAATCGCCGACGATCGGCGCCGCGTCGACGATATGGCCGGCGCCCAGCGCGCCGAGCGTCCGCCCGCTCGAATGCGTGTACGCCTGCAGCGCATAGAGCGTCGTGCGCTTCGACAGGCTGTACGACTCCTTCAGCGAATACTGCTGGTAACGGGCCGCGTCCGACACGCCGTTCGCCTTCGACGCGAGCGTGTACGCGAACGCGCCGGCCACCGAGAAGGTCGGCGTGAAGCGGTACGCGGCGAGCGCGCCGTAGGTGTTGAACACGGCCGTGTCCGTGAACGCGGAGCCGTTGCCGGGCAGGTACTTCACGTTCGAGTAGTTGAGGCCCATCGTCAGGTTGCCGAGCGTGTAGTTGCCGGCCGCTGCGACCTGCTCGACGGCCTTCGCGGTCAGGTAGCCCTGGTTCAGCACGGACACCGCGAAGCTGCCCGAAGCCGCGGTCGCCGGATTGAGGAAGCCCGCCGACGAGCCCGAGCTGTTGATGCGCAGGTAGCCGGCCGCGATCCCGACCGGCCCGTTCGCATAGCGCAGCGCGGCGCTGAACGTGTTGCCCTTGCCGGTCGCGCCGGCGATGCCGCCGAACGCGTACATCGCGCTCGCGGTCAGCCCGAAGAGGGTCGGCGACGTGTAGGTGACGGAATTGTTTACGCGGATCGTCGTGTCGAGCCCGTCGATGTCGCCCGGATGCGCGCCCGTCGCGCCGGTCAGCCAGCTGCTCGACGCGTACGGGCCGACCAGCAGGAAGTACGGCGTGTACTGGCGGCCGGCCGTCACCGTGCCGTAATGATCGTTGCGCAGCCCGACGAAGGCCTGGCGGTTGAAGATCGTGCCGGCGGCGGCTTGCGCGCCGGTGTTCAGGTTGAAGCCGGATTGCAGGTCGAAGATCGCGTGCGTGCCGCCGCCGAGATCCTCGTCGCCGCGCAGCCCGAACTTCGACGCATACAGGTTGCCGTCGCGCATGTAAATGTTCGAGTGGCCCTGCTGGTTGTTGACGTACGCGAGCGAATCGTCGACCACGCCGTACAGCATCACGCTGCTCTGCGCATGGGCGGCGGAAGCGCCGAGCGACGCGGCAGATAAAATCAGGATTGCAGAATAGTGGTGCGATGCTTTCATTGACGATCTCCAAGTCTCTTCAAGGGGCGGGAGGCTGATCGGCCTCCTCTTTGGTGGAGTGGAGGGGCGGGCCGTGTGCGCGGCCCGCCCGATCTGAGGGTTCGGCGTCGTCCCGCGCTTGCGCGGTCAGTCGTCGAGTGCCACGACGACGCGACGCCACGCGCCGTCCCGCGCATCGTGTTCGACGCACGCACCGCGCACGGCAAGCGCGCCCTGCAGCGATGCCGGCAGCAGGATCTCCACGCGCTCGGCAGGGCGGTTCATGCGGCCATCCCAGCGGACCGACACGCCGAGTTCGCCGGACGCCGTGCGTCCGGTCTCGACGCGCCACAGCCCGTATTCGCCGTCGCGCCATGCTTCCGTTTCGCCGTCGTCCTCGACGCATTCGCCGTACGCAACGCCGTCCTCGATGCGCGGCGCGACGAGGAAGCCGCGCGTGTCCGCGCGTGCGCCGAACCGTTGCTCGGCGACGTTCAGCGGCAGCACGCGGCCTTCGCGCAACAGCATCACCGGCGTGTCGAGCGGCGCGGGCAGCGTCACGTTCGCGCCGCCGTCGAACGACTGCGCGCTCGCGCAGCACAGCCAGCGCGCACCGGACGGCAGGTAGACCGCGCGCTCCGTGCGGCCCGGCTCGACGACCGGCGCGACCAGCAGCGCGTCGCCGAGCATCATGTCGTCGCATTCGTCGTAGCAGCGCGGGTCGCCGGGGAAGTCGCCGAAGGTCGGCCGCAGCACCGGCTCGTAGCGCGTGGTCGACAGCCACAGCAGGTGATAGAGGTAAGGCAGCAGCCGGTAGCGCTGCTTGAGCAGCGATGCGATCCGCGCGGTGATCTCCGGATACATCCATGGTTCGTTGACGGTTCCGTCTTCATTCCACGAATGGATGCTGAAGCGCGGCATGAAGATGCCGAACTGCACCCAGCGCAGCAGCAGCTCGGGCGACGGGGCGGGGCCGGAGAAGCCGCCGATGTCGTGACCGATGTTCGACACGCCCGACAACGCGAGCCCGAGGCCCATCTTCAGGTTGTAGCGCAGCGTTTCCCACGACGTGTAGTTGTCGCCGGACCAGGTCTGCACATAACGCTGCATGCCCGCGCCGCCGGAGCGCGACACGAGGAACGGCCGCCGCGCCGGCGCATGCGCGCGCTGTGCGTCGCGCGACGCGCGCATCATCAGCATCGTCTGCAGCACCTTCGCCTCGCGTGCGGGAAACGGCTGCCCGAAGCCGTGCGCGATTGCGTCGGGCGACCAGATCTCGTATTCGTTGTTGTCGTTCCACGTCGACTCGATCCCGTAGTCGAGCAGCGCCGACGTGACCTGCTCGCGCCACCAGTCGTAGGCGTCCGGTTGCGTGAAGTCGAGATACGCGCCAACCTCGTCCCAGAATTGCACCCATGCCGGTTCGCCGGATGCCGAGCGGATCAGCAGCCCGCGCCGCGCGGCGTCGTCGAACGCCGGGTGGTCGCGCAGCAGGCACGGCTTGATGTTCGCGCACAGGCGGATACCGTGGTCGCGGTAGTGCTTCACGAAACCCTTCGCGTCGGGAAACTTCTCGCGGTTCCAGTTGAACACGTAGCGTTTCTCGCCGATCGACGTATAGCCCGACGACAGGTGGAACGAATCGCACAGAATGTCGTGCGATTCGCACCGCTCGACGAACTGGTTCATCTGCCGCTGCGCGTCCGGTGCGTCGGTGTAGCTCATCGTCGAGCCCGAATAGCCGAGCCCCCATTTCGGCGTGCGCGCCGGGCGCCCGGTGAGCCACGTGAAGCGCCGCGCGGCCGTGAGCGGCGTGTCGGGCGACGCGATGAAGTAGTAGTCGAGATCGCCGTGCTCGGCGACGAAGTAGCGGTAGAGCCCGTGGTAGTTGTCGAGCTCGCGGCCCATGTCGAACGCGCAATCCGACAGCGTGTCGTAGAACAGCCCGAAGCCCTGGCACGCGTCGGGCGACCACGTGACGTAGAACGGAATGTGCTTGTAGAGCGGGTCCGTGTGCTTTGCGCTGTAACCCATCGCGTCGATGTTGCGCATCTCGAAGCGCGCGCCGGTGCGGTCGAGGTCGCCCGCGCGCTCGCCGAGACCGAACACCTTGTCGCCGCGCTCGCGAGCGACGTAGTGATAGGCGCGATCGTCCCACCAGCCGAAGTTGTACGCCTGCGTCGCGCGATCGGCGAGCACGACGCGCCACGTGCCGTCGGCGCCGCGCATCGACCACGTGCAATGGCCGCCTTGCCGGCTTACCGTGAGGCGGATCTGCGCGGTTTCGATGCGCACGCCGCCGTCGTCTTCGACGAAGTCATAGGCCGGCTGCGCGAAGCCGCTCAGGTCGAGACGGTCGCGCCCTTCGAGCGGCACGTCGTCGAGGCCCGGCGCGATGGTCCAGGTGCGCGGGTTGCGCGCCGTCGCGTCGGGCAGCACGCGCACGCGCACGATGTCGTCCTCGAGCACGAAGATCTCGAGCGTCGCGTCCGCGTCGGACGCGAGCAGCACACGGTTCGCCTGCCGGTCGGCGACGTGGAACACGGGCGGATGAAGAAGCGAAGTCATGAAAGCGATTCCTGGTGAAGACGGAGGTCAGGCGTGCTGCGCGAGCAGGCGTTCCTGCTTCGACTGCCCGCGGATCAGCACCGCGAGCAGCGCGACACCGATGATGTCGAACAGGCCGAGGCACGCGAACAGCGGTGCGTAGCCGATCTTGTCGGCGAGCGCGCCGACCAGCAGCGAGAAGCCGAGCCCGCCGATCCATGCGGCCATGCCCGCAAAGCCGCTGGCGGTGCCGACTTCCTCGGGATCGAACACGTCGGCCGACAGCGTGTTGACGAGCGCGGAGATCATCTGGTGCGCGAAGCCGCCGACGCAGAACAGGCCGATGGCCATGTACGGCGACGACACGAGCCCGATCATCGCCGGCCCGAGCATCAGCACCGCGCCGAGCGCAACGCCGGCGACACGCGACCACACGAGCGGCAGCCTGAACCGGTTCGCGAGGTAGGGCGAGAGATAGCCGCCGGCGATGCCGCCGAGATCGGCCGCGAGAAACGGCATCCACGCGAAGACGGCGATCTGCGCGAGCGCCATGTGGCGTTCGGTGGCGAGGTACAGCGGAATCCAGAAACTGAAGGTCTGCCACGCGGGTTCCGCGAAGAAGCGCGGCAGCGCGATCGCCCAGAAACGACGCGCGGTGACGACGTCGCGAATCCGGCGCTTCGACGCGGCCGGCATCGTGGCCTGGCCGTCACGGATCAGCGTGCGCTCCTGTGACGTGATGCGCGGATGATCGGCCGGCGACCGGTACTGCGTGTACCAGAGCGCGGCCCACACGAAGCCGAGCGCGCCGGTGACCATGAACGCGGATTGCCAGCCGAATCGCATCGACAGGAACACGACGAGCGGCGGCGCGATCGCGGCGCCGAGCGACGTGCCCGCATTGAAGTAGCCGACCGCGACGGATTTCTCGCGATCGGGAAACCATTCGGCGACGGCCTTCATCCCTGACGGAATCGCGGCGGCCTCGAACAGCCCGAGCAAGCCGCGCAGGATGCCGAGCGACAGCCAGCCGGACGCGAAGCCGTGCGCGACGCCGACCACCGACCACAGCATCGCGAACAGCGCGAACCCGACCCGCAGGCCGATCAGGTCGACGATGAACCCGCATACCGGCTGCATGATCGTATAGCCGATCTGGAACGCCCCGACGATATACGAGTATTGCTGCGTCGAGATCGCGAACACCTGCTTCAGTTCCGGTGCGAGCACCGCGAGGGAATTTCGCGCAAGGTAGTTGAGGATCGTGCCGAGACATACCAGCACGATGATCCACCAGCGCAACGCCTTGACTGTTTTCACTGCTGTCTCCTGAGCCATGCAAGTCGCCCGGCTGGGGCGTCTTATGCGGTCATATTTGTACGATGTCAGATCTTCATGGGCGGCCGATTGACCTGGCTTCTACCGGAATTGGCGCATTCGATCGAACATTTCGCTGCTGTTGAAAGCCAGCGTTATCTGACGACTGATCATTTTCGAGCATCCTATGTTCGAATTCGAATCAGGTCAACGTGAATCTGCATTCGAACGAACATCCTCGGGGTATTCCCGATAGGTTCGCGGACGGGATCCTCGGTGCGTTGCGCGACGAGGGCGGCGAATGCCGGCTGGACGGCAATCGAGCGGTCGTCGCACGACCAACTGCATCAGGCGGGCCCGGCAGGGGGCGTGGGAACCCTGATGAAAATTTATTTTTTTCCGGTCGGCAGATTGTGTAAATTGATTTTCATCAACCTTGCAAAACCATTCGCAATGACGCCTCTCGTTCCGCACGATGCCAGTCACGAGGAATCCGCGATCGCGGAGCGCATCGCCTCGGCCATGCCGCGGATGACGCCAATCCACCGCCGGATGGGCGAGTTCGTGCTCGCGAATCCGTTTCGCGCGGCGACGATGCGGATCGACGAGCTGGCGCAGGCCGTGAACGCGTCGATCGCGACCGCGAACCGCTTCGCGAAGGCGCTGGGTTTCGACGGCTATCCGGCGATGCGCGCGGCGCTCGTGCGCGGCTTTGAGGCGACGCTCGGCCCGGTCGAGCGGCTGCGTTCCGCGCAGGAGCAGGAACAAGAGGGGGGCGTGCGCGGCGCAGCGTGGATCGACGCGGTGTTCGACCAGGCCGTCGCGAACATCGAGAACACGCGTGCGCAGCTGGATGCGGCCGACGTCGAGGCGGCCGTCGAGGCGATCGTCGGCGCGCGGCGCGTGCTGATTCTCGGCGCCGGTTCGAGCGCGTTTCTGACCGGACTGATGGAACACGGATTGTCGGTGTGTCACGACAACGTGCAGTCGCTCGCGCTGCTCGGGGGGCCGTCGCATGCGGCGCGGCGCCTGTATACGGCCGACTCGCGCGATCTCGTGATCGCGCTCGCGTTTCCGCGCTACGTCAAGGACACGATCGAGCTGGCCCGCCGCGCGGCCGCGCGCGGCGCGCGCGTGCTCGGCATCTCCGACGGGCCCGGTTCGCCGCTTGCACCGATCGCGTCGCTGAATCTGTATGTCAAGGCCGAACGGCGTTTCGCGGCCACGTCGGAGGCGGCCGTGCTGACGATGATCGAGGCGCTGATCGACGCGGTCGCGCTGCGCACGCACCGCTCCGCGAAGTCCGCCGCCGAAATGACCGAATTCCTGTTGCCGTGGCTGATCCACCCGCAAGCGGTGCCGCCGGCCGCCACCCCTTCTTCCTCCGGTACGAAAAAATCATGACTTCACCCGCGATCGTCGCGATTCATGGCGGTGCAGGCACGATCCTGCGCGATGCGATGGACACCGACACCGAACGCCAGTACCGCGCCGAACTCACCGCGATCCTGCTGGCCGCGCAACAGGTGCTCGCCGATGGCGGCAGCGCGCTCGACGCCGTCACCGTCGCCGTGCGGCTGCTCGAGGACTGTCCGCTGTTCAACGCCGGGCGCGGTGCCGTCTATACGGCCGAAGGCAAACACGAACTCGACGCGGCGGTGATGGACGGCACGACGCTCGCGGCCGGCGCGATCTGCTGCGCGACCCGCGTGCGCAATCCGGTGCTCGCCGCACGGCGCGTGATGGAGGCGAGCGAGCACGTGCTGCTGGCAGGCGCGGGCGCCGACGCGTTCGCGGCCGCAAAGGGCCTCGAACTCGCCGAGCCCGGCTACTTCGACACCGAGGCGCGTCATGCACAGTGGGTCAAGGCGCGCGCGGCGGCCGGCACGATGCTCGATCACGATGCCGCGACCTTCGCGTTCGGCGCCGGGCAGCCGGCCGAGCCGCTCGATCCCGATCGCAAGCACGGCACGGTCGGCGCGGTCGCGTGCGACGTGCACGGCCATATCGCGGCGGCGACGTCGACCGGCGGCATCACGAACAAGCAGCCCGGCCGCGTCGGCGATTCGCCGATCATCGGCGCCGGCTGCTATGCGGACGACGCGACCTGCGCGGTATCCGCGACGGGCACCGGCGAGATGTTCATCCGGCTCGCGACCGCGCATGACGTGGCCGCGCAGATGGCCTATCGCGGCGCATCGCTCGCCGATGCCGCGCACGACGCCGTGATGAACAAGCTGTCGCGCCTGGCCGGGCGCGGCGGGATCGTCGCGGTCGACGCGCACGGCAACGTCGCGATGCCGTTCAACACGGAAGGGATGTATCGCGGCTACGCGCGCGTCGGCGAGACGCCCGTGGTCGGCATCTATCGCGACGATGCGGCCTGATTCCGGATCGTACGAGGAGACCTTCGCATGACTTCGAGCCGAACCCCGTCCGCGCTGGTGCTGCCGGAGCAGCGCGTCGTCGCCGTCGACGACCTGTCGGTCATGTTTCGCCGCGAAAACGCGACGTTCGATGCGGTGCGCAACGTGTCGTTTCACGTCGATCGCGGCGAGACGCTCGCGATCGTCGGCGAGTCGGGCTCCGGCAAGTCGGTCACGTCGCTCGCGCTGATGCGGCTCGTCGAGCATGGCGGCGGCGAGATCACGAGCGGCCGGATCGCGTTGCGGCGTCGCGGCGGCGCGCTCGTCGACCTCGTGCGGGCGAGCGCGGCGACGATGCGCGGGATCCGCGGCGCGGACATCGCGATGATCTTCCAGGAGCCGATGACGTCGCTGAACCCGGTGTTTACGGTCGGCGACCAGATCAGCGAGGCGATCGCGCTGCACCAGTCGAAGAGCGCGACCGAAGCCCGCGCGGAAGCGTTGCGGCTGCTCGATCTCGTGCGCATTCCGGAGGCGCGCCGCGTGTTCGCGCGCTATCCGCACCAGTTGTCCGGCGGGATGCGGCAGCGCGTGATGATCGCGATGGCGCTGTCGTGCCGGCCCGCGCTCCTGATCGCCGACGAACCGACGACCGCGCTCGACGTGACGATCCAGGCGCAGATCCTGCAACTGATCCGCGGCCTGCAGGACGAAATGAACATGGGCGTGATCTTCATCACGCACGACATGGGCGTGGTCGCCGAGGTGGCCGATCGCGTGCTCGTGATGTATCGCGGCGAGAAGGTCGAGGAGGGCGAGTCCGAACGCATTTTCGCGACGCCCGCGCATCGCTATACGCGTGCGCTGCTCGCGGCCGTGCCGCGGCTCGGCTCGATGCAGGGCACCGATAACCCCGAGAAATTCCCGCTGCTGAAGGTGGACGGCGCGAGCGCGGCCACGCCGGCATCTGCCGCGAACGACGCGGTCGCGGCCCCCGTCGCCGGGCAGCCGCACGTCGATCCGGCCGCGCCGCCGATCCTGCGCGTGCGCGATCTCGTCACGCGGTTTCCGGTGAAGAGCGGTGTGTTCGGCCGCGTGTCGCAATACGTGCACGCGGTCGAGCGCGTGAGCTTCGAGCTGCGCGCGGGCGAGACGCTCGCGCTCGTCGGCGAATCCGGCTGCGGCAAGTCGACCACCGGCCGCTCGCTGCTGCGCCTCGTCGAATCGCAGAGCGGCTCGATCGAATTCGACGGCCGCGACATCAGCGCGATGAAGGGCCATGACCTGCAGGCGCTGCGCCGAAACATCCAGTTCATCTTCCAGGATCCGTTCGCGTCGCTGAACCCGCGCCTCACGGTCGGTTTCTCGATCATGGAGCCGCTGCTCGTACACGGCGTCGCGAGCGGCCGCGAAGCGCAGGCGCGCGTCGATTGGCTGCTCGAGAAGGTCGGCCTGCCACCGGAGGCCGCACGCCGCTATCCGCACGAATTCTCGGGCGGCCAGCGTCAGCGGATCGCCATCGCACGCGCGCTCGCGCTGAATCCGAAGGTCGTGATCGCCGATGAATCGGTGTCGGCGCTCGACGTGTCCGTGCAGGCGCAGATCGTGAACCTGATGCTCGACCTGCAGCGCGAGCTGGGCGTCGCGTATCTGTTCATCTCGCACGACATGGCCGTCGTCGAGCGCATCAGCCATCGCGTCGCGGTGATGTATCTCGGCCAGATCGTCGAGATCGGCCCGCGCCGCGCGGTGTTCGAGGCGCCGCAGCATCCTTATACGAGGAAGCTGATGAGCGCGGTGCCGGTGGCAGACCCCGCGCGCCGGCATGCGCCGCGCCAGCTCGCGGCGGACGAGATTCCGAGCCCGATCCGCGCGGTCGGCGACGAGCCGATCGTCGCGCCGCTCGTTGCGGTCGGCCCCGATCATTACGTCGCGGCGCATCGCGTCGGCGGCGCGTATTGATTGCACGGCGAGTCGGATATGGACCGCAGCTGCGCACGCGCCAGGCAACGGCGTCATTTTCCCGAGCGGATGCAGTCACGCCGCGATTTCCACCACGCGTTACCGAATCATCCAAAGGAGCCAGACAAAATGAACAAGTCGAATTCGTTCCCGATGTTCCGTCCGCGCGCGTTGTTCGCCGCGGGGGCAGGCGCGCTCGCGCTGTCGGTCGCCGTGCCCGCGTTCGCGCAACAGAACGTCGTGGTCGCCGTGTACTCGACGTTCACGACGATGGACCCGTATGACGCGAACGACACGGTGTCGCAAGCTGTCGTCAAGTCGTTCTACGAAGGGCTGTTCGGCTTCGACAAGGACATGAAGCTCGTCAACGTGCTCGCGACGAGCTACCAGGCGTCGCCCGATGCGAAGGTCTACACGGTCAAGCTGCGCCCGGGCGTGAAGTTCCACGACGGCACGGATTTCAACGCCGAGGCGGTGAAGGCGAACTTCGACCGCGTGACCGATCCGGCGAACAAGCTGAAGCGTTACGGGCTGTTCCGCGTGATCGAGAAGACCGAGGTGGTCGATCCGATGACGGTGCGCTTCACGCTGCGCGAGCCGTTCTCCGCGTTCATCAACACGCTCGCGCATCCCTCGGCGGTGATGATTTCGCCGGCCGCGCTGAAGAAGTGGGGGCGCGACGTGTCGCTGCATCCGGTCGGCACGGGCCCGTTCGAGTTCGTCGAATGGAAGCAGACCGACGACATGAAGGTGAAGAAGTTTGCCGGCTACTGGAAGAAGGGCTATCCGAAGGTCGATTCGATCGACTGGAAGCCGGTGGTCGACAACAACACGCGCGCCGCGTTGCTCAAGACCGGCGAGGCCGATTTCGCGTTCACGATCCCGTTCGAGCAGGCTGCCGACCTGAAGAGCAATCCGAAGGTCGAGCTGATCGAGCGGCCGTCGATCATCCAGCGCTACATCTCGCTGAACACGCAGAAGAAGCCGTTCGACAATCCGAAGGTGCGTGAAGCGCTGAACTACGCGGTCAACAAGGAAGCGCTCGCGAAGGTCGTATTCGCCGGCTACGCAACCCCGCAGACGGGCGTCGCCCCGGTGGGCGTCGAATACGCGACCAAGCTCGGGCCCTGGCCGTACGATCCGGCGAAGGCGCGCGCGCTGTTGAAGGAGGCCGGTTATCCGAACGGCTTCGAGTCGACGCTCTGGTCCGCGTACAACCATTCGACGGCGCAGAAGCTGATCCAGTTCGTCCAGCAGCAGCTCGCGCAGGTCGGCGTGAAGGTGCAGGTGCAGGCACTCGAGGCCGGCGAGCGGGTCGCGAAGGTCGAGAGCGCGCAGGATCCGGCGACGGCACCGGTGCGGATGTACTACAGCGGCTGGTCGGCCTCGACGGGCGAGGCGAACTGGGCGCTGTCGCCGCTGCTCGCGTCCACGTCGGCGCCGCCGAAGCTCTACAACACCGCGTACTACAAGAACGGTGCCGTCGACGACGATCTCGCGAAGGCGCTCGAGACGACCGACCAAGCGAAGAAGGCCTCCCTGTACGCCGACGCGCAGAAGCAAGTGTGGGCCGACGCGCCGTGGATCTTCCTGGTGCAGGAGAAGATCGTCTATGCGCGCAGCAAGCGCCTGCACGGCATGTACGTGATGCCGGACGGCTCGTTCAACTTCGACGAAATCTCGGTGAAATGACGGCGATTCGCCCGTTGTGCGGCGCCGGCGGCGCGAGCTGTCGGCGCGCTGATTCGATCGGTGCCCCATGCTGAATTTTCTCGTCAAACGCCTGTTCGGCCTGCTGCCCACGCTCGCGATCGTCGCGGTGCTGGTGTTCCTGTTCGTGCACCTGCTGCCGGGCGATCCGGCGCGGCTCGCGGCCGGCCCGGAAGCCGACGACGCGACGGTCGCGCTCGTGCGCGCCGATCTCGGGCTCGACCGGCCGCTGCCGGCGCAGTTCGCGAACTTCTTCGTGAAGATCGCGCACGGCGATTTCGGGACGTCGACGCGCAGCAAGCGTCCGGTGTCGACCGAGATCGGCGAGCGCTTCATGCCGACGCTGCTGCTGACGCTCATCAGCATGGTCTGGGCGACGGCGTTCGGGATGGCGATCGGGATCGCGTCGGCGGTATGGCGCAACCGCTGGCCCGATCGCCTCGGGATGACGATCGCGGTGTCGGGCATCTCGTTTCCGGCGTTCGCGCTCGGCATGCTGCTGATGGAGATATTTTCGGTGAAGCTCGGCTGGCTGCCCGTCGTGCCGGACGGCACGTGGAAGAGCTACGTGCTGCCGTCGCTGACGCTCGGCGCCGCGGTCGCGGCCGTGATGGCGCGCTTCACGCGCGCGTCGTTCGTCGAGGTGCTCAACGAGGACTACGTGCGCACCGCGCGCGCGAAGGGTGTGCACGAGCCGATGGTCGTGCTCAAGCATTGCCTGCGCAACGCGATGATCCCGGTCGTCACGATGATGGGGCTGCAGTTCGGCTTCCTGCTCGGCGGCTCGATCGTCGTCGAGGCCGTGTTCAACTGGCCGGGGCTCGGGCGCCTGCTGGTCGACGCGGTGACGATGCGCGACTACCCGGTGATCCAGGCGATCGTGCTGCTGTTCTCGCTCGAATTCATCCTGATCAACCTGACCGTCGACGTGCTGTACGCGGTCATCAACCCGACCATCCGGTTCAAGTGAGGCGCGCATGAACGCGACTGTCCAGCCCGCGGCGTCGGCCGCATCGAGCGCGATCCGCACGCCGTGGCGCGAATTCTGGCGCAAGTTCCGCAAGCAGACCGTCGCGCTGGTCGCGGGCGGTTTCGTGCTGGGGCTCGTCGTGCTCGCATTCGTCGGCCCGCACATCGTGCCGTTCGATCCGGAGAACTATTTCGACTACGACGCGCTGAACGCCGGTCCGTCGGCCGTGCACTGGTTCGGCGTCGACTCGCTCGGCCGCGACATCTTCAGCCGGATCGTCACCGGCACGCGCATCTCGCTCGCCGCCGGCTTCTTCTCGGTCGCGCTCGGCGCGCTCATCGGCACGTTCTTCGGGTTGCTCGCGGGCTACTACGAAGGCTGGTGGGACCGCATCACGATGCGCGTGGCCGACGTGCTGTTCGCGTTCCCGGGGATCCTGCTCGCGATCGGCGTGGTCGCGATCCTCGGCAACGGGATGGTCAACGTGATCTGCGCGGTCGCGATCTTCAGCATTCCGGCGTTCGCGCGGCTCGTGCGCGGCAACACGCTGATGCTCAAGCACATGACCTACGTGGAAGCCGCGCGCAGCATCGGCGCGTCGGACTGGACGATCATCATGCGGCACATCCTGCCGGGCACCGTGTCGTCGGTCGTCGTGTACTTCACGATGCGGATCGGCACGTCGATCATCACGGCCGCGAGCCTGTCGTTCCTCGGGCTCGGCGCGCAGCCGCCGACGCCGGAGTGGGGCGCGATGCTCAACGAGGCGCGCGCCGACATGGTGACGGCGCCGCACATCGCAGTCTTCCCGAGCCTCGCGATCTTCCTGACCGTGCTCGCGTTCAACCTGCTCGGCGACGGACTGCGCGACGCGCTCGACCCGAAGCTGGAGCGCCGCTGATGCGTGCGGTTCCGATGTGGAGCACGACGCTGCCGGCCGGGCCGCGCGGCACGATTGCCGACGTGCCGGGCGTGACGGTCGGCCATGCGACGCTCGATGCCGGCGACGTGCAGACCGGCGTCACCGTCGTGAAGCCGCATCCGGGCGACCCTTACCGCAGCAAGGTGCCGGCCGGCGCGGCCGTGATCAACGGCTTCGGCAAGAGCGTCGGGCTCGTGCAGGTCGACGAACTCGGCACGCTCGACACGCCGATCGCGCTGACCAACACGTTCGGCGTCGGCGCGGTCGCACAGGCGCAGATCCGCGCGGCGATCGCGAAGAATCCGCACATCGGCCGCGACTGGTCGACCGTCAACCCGCTCGTGTTCGAGTGCAACGACGGCTATCTGAACGACATCCACGCGTTCGCGGTGACGGCCGCGCATTACGAAGAAGCCTGCAATACCGCGGCGCGCGACTTCGCACGTGGCGCGGTGGGCGCCGGGCGCGGGATGTCGTGTTTCGACCTGAAGGGCGGGATCGGCTCCGCGTCGCGCGTGGCCGTCGCGGCCGGCAGGCCGTACACGATCGGCGCGCTGGTGCTCGCGAATTTCGGCCGGCTGCCGATGCTGACGCTCGGCGGCGTGCCGCTCGGGCGCATCGCCGCGCAGCGCCGTGCCGCCGTGGACGCGCAGGCGGCGGCGCCGGAGCAAGGCTCGATCATCCTGCTGCTGGCGACCGATGCGCCGCTCGACGCGCGGCAACTGTCGCGGCTCGCCCGTCGCGCGGGCGCGGGGCTCGCCCGCACCGGTTCGGTCTACGGGCACGGCAGCGGCGACATCGCGCTCGCCTTTTCGACCGCGTACACGATCGCGCACGATGCGTCGACCATCGCGCTACCGGCCCTCGTGGCCGATGCGGCGCTCGATCCGCTGTTCATGGCCGCGGCCGAGAGCGTCGAGCACGCGATCGCCGACGCGCTGCTGCAGGCCGTGACCGTGACCGGGCGCGACGGCCACGTGCGGCAATCGCTGCGCGACGTGGTGCCCGATCTCGATCGGTTATTCAACGAAGGTAACGAGGGACGTCCGATCCATTCATGAAGATACTCATCTCGACCGACATCGAGGGTGTCGCCGGCGTGTTCGCCATCGAGCAGACGCGTGCCGGCAATCCGGAATACGAACGTGCGCGCCGCTGGATGACCGCCGAGGCGAACGCGGCGATCGAAGGCGCGTTCGCCGGCGGCGCGCAGGCCGTCTGGGTCAACGATTCGCATGGCGGCTTCCGCAATCTGCTGCCCGACGGGCTCGATGCCCGTGCCCGCGTCGTGCTCGGCAAGCCGCGCATGCTGGGGATGATGGCGGGCCTCGAACAGCAGCCCGACCTCGTGTTCATGATCGGCTTTCACGCGAAATCGCAGACGCGCGGCGTGCTTGCGCACACCATCAACAACTTCGCGTTCACGCAGGTGTGGCTGAATGGCGTCGAGCTCGGCGAAGCTGGGCTGTACGGCGCGCTGGCGCGCGAATATGGCGCGCACGTCGCGCTGGCGTCGGGCGACGACGTGTTCGCCGAGGAAACCCGGCCGTTGTTTCCGGACGCGCGTTTCGAGACGGTCAAGACGGCCGGCGGCGCATCGAGCGGCGACACGCTCACGCCGGCAGCGTCCTGCGCGCGCATCGCGACCGCCGCACGCGAAACGGTCGCGCACGCGCTGTCGTCCGGCTGGCGCGCGGGTGCGCATCGGCCCGCGCCGGCTGCTTGCACGCTGCGCGTGCAGACGGCCGCGCTCGCCGACCTGTTCTGCGTGCTGCCGTCGCTCGAGCGGGTCGATGCGGTGACGCTGCGCTTCGACGGGCCGTCGGTGGAGCACGTGGTGCGCACGCTGAACAGCCTGTCGGCCATGTCGTTCATGCTGCGGTGATGCGTGCCGATCGGATGCCGGACCGCGAGCTCGTCGCTGAAATCCGCGTCGGTCCACGCCCCACGAGATGAAACGTATTGGGCATCTCCGCTCCGATGAAGTCGCTATCCGGCCGATTCGGCCGTCGGGTCTCGCGGCCGTCCGGTCGCGCAAGCGTGGAGCGGATCGTAGACCGATCGAAGGTGCCCCGCCTTCGCTGTCGGGTCACTCATGATGGAATTCGGGCCTTGAGAAATACGCTGCTGGATCCCTACGAACATATTCCGCGTAGCGTCGTGGCGACCGCCAACGACTACGCGGCGGGTACGACGTTTCCGGAGCGCGCGCACGGGCGCGGGCAGTTCGCGTTTGCGTCGCGCGGCACGATCGGCGTGTCGACGCCGCACGGCCGCTGGCTGGTGCCGCCGCAGCGCGCGTGCTGGGTGCCGGCCGGCGTGCGGCACGAAATGACGATGACCGGGCCGGTCACGATGCTCAACGCGTTCGTGTCCGAAGACGCGGCCCGGGCCGCAGGGCTGTCGGACCAGTGCGGCGTATATGGGGTGTCGCCGCTCTTGCGGCAGTTGATCGACGATGCGATCGACCTGCCGGCGATGTACGACGTCGACGGTCGAGCGGGCAAGCTGATGGCGCTGCTGATCGCGGAAATCGCGCAGATGCCGAGGCTGTCGCTGCACGCGCCGCTGCCGACCGATGCGCGCCTGGGGAAGATCTGTCGGCATCTGTTCGCGTCGCCGTCGATCGCGGCCGATCTCGACCGGATGGCGACCGATGTGGGCGTGAGCCGGCGCACGTTTACGCGACTGTTCCGCGCGCAGACCGGTATGAGTTTTGCCGCGTGGCGTCAGCAGGTCTGCATGTTGGCGGCAATTACACGGCTGAGCGACGGGCAGCCGGTGACGCGTGTCGCGCTCGATCTCGGATATGCGAGCGCGAGCGCCTTTACGTCGGCGTTTCGCCGCATTCTCGGCGAAACGCCGAGCCGGTATCTGGAGGCGCGCCGCTAGCCGGAACCGATACGGCGGCGGGGCGCGGCGCAGTGCTTCGGTCATGGACGAAAAAAACGCGCCTGCCAGGTTTCGGTCAGACGCGCTTAAAGGCACTCGGTTAGAAAAAATGCGCGACAGCCAGTGGGGCCATGTTCGCGCATCGAGTCGTGAAATTATTGCTTGATCCGATTCAATTCCGTCAGTGGACTGCGGATAGCGAAGCATACGCCGCATAACGCACAAACGATATCGCGCGGCCTCAATGATTCATGTGCAGTCGCAGCATGCGTTTTAATCGCGCGTTCGATTTCGGGGTCTGAAGCAGGCAACCGCGAGCGTTCGACGATCATGACCGGACGTGCTGCGGCGCGGCATCGAATGTTGGCGCCCGAAAACGAAAACCGCCGCGCGCCGCGATACCTGTTGGTATCGCGCCACGCGGCGGTTCGGTGCGATCAGCCGGCCGGCGCCGGCTCGCGCGTCACACGTCGAAGAACACGGTCTCGTCCGGCCCCTGCATGTGGATGTCGAAGCGGTACACGACGGGCCGGCCCGGTTGCGCGTCGCGTTTCGCGACGAGCGTCGCGCGGCGTTCGGCAGGCACCAGGTTCAGCACCGGATCAGCCGCGTTCGCGGCAGCTTCGTCGTCGAAATACACGCGGGTGAACGCGTGGGTCAGGATCCCGCGCATCATCACGGTCACGTTGACGTGCGGTGCTTCGTCGGCGGTGATGCGGCCAGGCTTCACCGTCGGTACCACGAAGCGGTTCTGCACATCGGTGCCCGTGCCGACGCGTGCGAAGCCCGTGAAACCGGACTTCGCGATGTCGTCACGCGACTCGGGATAGCGACCCGCCGCGTCCACCTGCGTGAATTCGAGCACCGCGTCGCTGACGACGTTGCCGTCGCCGTCGAACACCTGTCCGACCAGGAGCACGTGCTCGCCTTCGGCCTCCGGCGTGGCGATCGCCGGCGTGAACAGGCTCTTCAGGTCGTAATCGTATTGCTGCGGGCACAGGCCGTACGCGAAGTACGGGCCGACCGTTTGCGAAGGGGTTTGCTTCAGCGTCGTCATGGTTCAGCGCTCCATCGGGGTAGCGTCGCGGCCGCGCAGCACGATGTCGAATTCGTAGCCGAGCGCATAGCCTTCTTCGGTGATGTCCATCGAGAAGCGCGAGATCAGGCGGTCGCGCGCCGCTTCCGGCGTGCCCTGGAAGATCGGGTCGTACGCGAGCAGCGGGTCCCCGGGGAAGTACATCTGCGTGACGAGGCGCGAGCCGAAGTAGTCGCCGAACAGCGAGAAATGGATGTGATTCGGACGCCACGCATTCGGATGGTTGCCCCACGGATAGGCGCCGGGCTTGATCGTCAGGAAGCGGTAGCGGCCTTCGGCGTCGGTCATGCAGCGGCCGGCGCCGAGGAAGTTCGGGTCGAGCGGCGCGTCGTGCTGGTCGACCTTGTGCACGTAGCGGCCGGCCGCGTTCGCCTGCCATACCTCGACGAGCGTGTTGCGCACGGGCTTGCCGCCTTCGTCGAGCACGCGGCCGGTGACGACGATGCGCTCACCGAGCGGCTCGCCGTTCTTCACGGCGTTCTTCGTCAGGTCGTGGTCGAGCGCGCCGAGATCCTCGGCGCCGTAGACGGGCGCGAACTGGTCGCGCAGCTTTTCCTTCAACGGGATCATCGGGCGCGTCGGGCCGCGCGTCACCGACGAACGGTACTCGGGGTGGACATACGCGGGATGCGACGGCCAGTCGCGCGGCGTGAGGATCGTGGGGGAATCCATCGGGCGTCTCCTGTTAGGTATTTCGCGAAGTGGATGGCAAGACTTTAGTCAATCCGGAAAGTTATGAAAAATGAACTTTTTTAGCGAATTGCATAACCATTCGTTATGTTCTGCGGCGCCAGTGAAAATCCGGCGGACGGGCCGCCTGTCCGGCGGAGAGAGCGATCGGGCTTCGCGTCGTCGATGACGATGCCAGGCACGGCCCTCCAGCCAGCCCGTCGCTGCTTTCTTGTGTTTCGTTGTTGTTACCCGGCCTTCCCGGGCGTGCCCGTCGTTCGTGAGGCGTTACCGTCGGGCGGGATCGAAGACGATTCCGTCGAATTCGAGCGATAGCGTGCCGGTGCGCAGCGGTGCGGTCGGCGCCGAGCACGTCGCTCACGTAGTTCGCGCAGAACCCGCGCTGCGCCAGCAGGTCGACGCGGCTGCCGAGCCGCGCGTCGATCCGCCGTTCGGCCGGCGCGTGCACGTTGCGCTCCGCGTCGGCGCGCGGTACCGCGACGCGGCGGGCCAGCGCGATGCGTTCGCCGTCGGCACCGCTCGGGCAGAAGCGCGGCACGGCTCTGCTGATCGCGAAACGGATCAGGGAGCCGACCGGATTCCACGCGCTGCGGCGTCATGCGTGATACCACGCCGAATGCTTGGGTCTTTCCGGAAAGTTATGCAAAATGGCATTTCATCGCCACTCCCATAACTGCTCGTTATGAATAACCGTATCGCCGACGGCCGCGTCAAGTTCCGGCACCTGCAGTGTTTTCTCGCGGTCGCGCAACTGGGCGGCGTGCAGAAGGCGGCCGAAAGCCTGTCAATCACGCAGCCGGCCGTGTCGAAGACGATCGCCGAACTGGAGTCGATCCTCGGCGTGAAGTTGTTCGAACGCGGGCGGCACGGCGCGCAGCCTACGCGCGAAGCGCAACTGTTCATCCCGCATGCGAATGCGTGCGTGCTGGCGCTGCGGCAGGGCGTCGGGCTGCTCGCGCGCGAGGGCGGCGCGGCCGCGGCGACCCTCGAAATCGGCATGCTGCCGACGGTTGCGGCATCGCTCGCACCCGCGCTGATGAAGGCGCTGACCGCACGCTGGCCGCGCATCGTGGTGCGGATCACGACGGCCGCGAATGCCGAACTGCTCGAGCGCCTGAAGGCCGGGACGATCGAATGCGCGATCGGGCGCCTGTCGGAGCCGGAGCGGATGATCGGGCTTGCGTTCGAGCAGCTGTACAACGAACCGCTCGTCGCGGTCGTGCGCGCCGGCCATCCGCTGCTGGCGAGCGCCGCGCCGGCTGCCGAACTCGCTTCCTACCCGGTCGTGCTCCCGCCGTACGGCACGCTGATCCGCCAGTCGGCCGAGCACCTGCTCGGCGCATGCGGCGCGCCGCCGCTGGATTCGTTCATCGAGGTGCTGTCGGTGTCGGTCGCGCGGGCGCTTGCGCTCGAGAGCGACGCCGTGTGGTTCGTGCCGCTCTATGCGGCCGAATACGACCTGTCGGCCGGTGCACTCGCGCGGCTGGCGCTGCCGTCCGCAGGCACCGACGAGCCGGTCGGGCTCATCCTGCGCACCGATGCGCAACCGTCGCCCGTCGCCCGGACGTTGATCGACGCCGTGCGCGAGATCGCGCAGGCGCGGTTCGGCGATGCGCTCACCCGTCGCACGCCCCGCGGCGCGCGCAAGCCGGCTCGCCGCGCGCGTTGAGACACCGGGCAGGGCGTGGGCGGGTGGTGTCCGGCCGTCGTTCTTTCACCTCCATTCGTTAGCCGTTCGGTCAGTAGCGGGTCTCGTCATGCTTGGCATATCGTACCGTTTTTGATACGCTCGATGACACGACGATGGCGAGACAGCAGATTCAGATCACGCTCGGCGTGCGGTTCTTCCGCACCGCGCGTGGTAACGAGCCGGTGCGCGAATGGCTGGAGGCGCTCGGGCAGATCGAGCGCAGGATGATCGGCGAAGAGATCAAGACCGTTCAACTCGGCTGGCCGCTGGGCATGCCGCTGGTCCGGAAGATGTCGGCGGATCTTTGGGAAATCCGCGTGATGCTGCCGCGGCGAAGCGCGCGCGTGCTGTTCACGATCGTCGGCGACACGATGGTGCTGCTGCATGCGTTCTTCAAGCAGTCGCAGGCCACGCCGTCCGACGATCTAGACGTGACCGTCGCGCGGCTGAAAGCGCTGACGCGCGCCATCTGAATTCCCCCGGCCGCGCCGCCGCATGAGATCGGCGATGGGTCGGCCGGCAACGCCATGCACTGGAGTACTCATGACGACCACGAACAACCCGCATATCGGCAGCGACTTCGACACATTCCTCGAGGATGACGGCCACCTCGAAGCGGCCACCGCCACCGCGATCAAGCGCGTGATCGCGTGGCAGATCGGGCAGGAAATGAAGGCGCAGCACATCACGAAAACCGCGATGGCCGCGCGGATGAAGACCAGTCGCGCCGCGCTCAACCGGCTGCTCGACGAAACCGATACGAGCCTCACGCTCGCGACGCTCGCGAGCGCCGCCACCGCGCTCGGCAAACGGCTCAGCTTCGAACTCGTGCCCGCCTGACGCGCCGGGCGAAGCGGCGCGCGGCGGGCCGGTGCATCGCGGCGACGGGCGCACGCTCGTCCGCACACGGGCACCGGCGCGCGATCACGTGCGCTGTCCGGCCATCCGCAGATACAGCAGCGCACCGCCCGCGAGCAGCAGCGGGCACAGGAAATACCATCCGGTCGTCAGGAACAGCCCGGCGACGGCGACGAGCGAAATCCACGCGCAGCGATACGCGATGCCGCCGCGCGGCAGCAGTTTCAGCGCGGCGGCCGCGCCGAGCCCGTACACCATCACGAAGCATCCGGACGTGACGAGCACGAGCGGCTTCGGCCCGACGTTCGAGAGCGTCGTCGCGGCCAGCGCGACGGCCGCCAGCATCGCGATCACGCCGAGGCTGCGGCGCGGCACGCCGCCGACCTGGCTGCCTTGTGCGAGCCACGCCGGCAGTGCGCCGTCGCGCCCGAGCGCCGCGCCGAGCTTGGCCGCGCCCGCGAAATACGCATTCATCGTGCCGAGCGTCAGCAGCAGCGCAGCCGCGGCCGCCAGCACCTGCGCATGACCGCCGATGCCGCCCGCGATCAGTTCCGCAAGTGGCGCACCGGACGCGCCGGCCGACGGCCCGAGCACCGTCACGCTCGCGGCCGCGACCGACAGATACAGGAAGCCGACGACCACGACGGCGATGCCGGCCGAACGCGGCATGTCGTGCGCGGGTCGGCGAAATTCGGCCGCGAGGTGCGTGATCGCTTCCCAGCCCGCGAAGCTCCACACGAGCAGTGCGGCAGCCTGGCCGACCGCGAGCCACCCGTGCGGCGCGAACGGATGCAGGTTCGCCGTGCGCGCATGTGGCGCGGATGCGAGCACGGCGGCCAGCAGCAGCGCGACGAGCAGCGCCGACAGCACCAGCTGCATGCGGCCCGACACCGTGACGCCGAACGCATTCGCGGCCGACACCGTCCCGATCAGCGCGGCAGCCGTGACGATGACCGTCGTATGCCCCCCGCCCGTGACGGCCGCGACGTACGCGCCACCGAACATCGCGGCGGCCGGCGCACCGGCCGGCACCGCGAAATAGAAACACCAGCCGACGATCGCCGCGGCCTTCGGCCCGAACGCGCGTCGCGCGTAGGTCGATACGCCGCCCGCGTCCGGATAGCGCGCGCCGAGTGCGGCGAAGGTGGCCGCAAGCGGCCCCGACAGCACGACGAGCGCGGCCCACGCAAGTAGAGACGCAGGGCCTGCGACCTCGGCGGCGAGCGCGGGCAACGCAATCACACCGGTGCCGAGCACCGCGCCGATATACAACGCGGCACCCTGGAAAATCGTCAGCGAGCCCGCGTGATGAGCGGCGGGCGAATCGGCATGCGAGGACATGAAGGGCAGTCTCCGGAAGGCTTGTTCTGGGCGCGGTCGGCCGCGCGGTGAATCGCTCGATGCTACCCGAACGGGCGCGGCGATGCGGCACGGCGTTCAGTAGTCCGCGACGTGCCGCGTGTCAGCCGATGTCAGTAGCGGCGAGCGAGCCGCAGCCGCGCATCCTCGCGTGCAGCGGGCGGCAGCTCGGGCACGTAGTGGAACGTGCCCGATACGAGCGACGCGACCGGCACGCCATCGCGGAACAGCACGCGATTGCCGGCCAGCGCGGGCACCTTGTCCCCGGGCAACAACGTGCCGGCCAGGTTCAGCGGATCGGCGCCCGTCACGCACACGTACTGCCCGTCGCCCGGTTGGCGACGCAGTTCGCGCAGGATCGGGATCGCTTCCGGCAGCGCGAACTGCTCGCCCGCGAGCCCCGCGACGAAGCGTCCGCCGCGAATCTCGCCGCGCGCTTCGAGACGTTGCAGCACGCGCACGAGTTCGCGCCAGCTCGGCAGCCAGTCGGCCTCGCGTTCGAGCAGCCGCCAGAACACCACGCCGTAGCGGCGCAGCAGCGTCCAGGCGATATGTTCGAGTGCGTCGGGATCGATCGCGGCCGGGCCGCGCTTCGGTGCGGGCGCATTGTCCGGTGCCGAGGCGCGTTGCACGAGCGCCCAGCGGCCGGCGTCGTCCATCCCGCCGATCAGCGCGCCGCCGCGCCGCGTGCGCGGCGCATACGTCGCGCTGCGCTTGACCGCGGGCTTCAACAGCGCGCGCAGCCCGGCGAAGCTGTCCGCATTCACGAGGCCGGCCGACACGAGTTCGCCGAGCGCCTGTTCGAGTTCGACGGGCAGCATGTGCAGTTCGTCGAGCAGCGCGTCGAAGAACATCGCACCATGCGTGGCGAGTGCGTCGCGCACCTGCGTCGCGCGCGCGGACAGCGCCGGTTGCGGGTCCGCGTCGCGCAGCGCCTGCCATGCACCGAGGTGGCGGCGCGGCAGCAGCACGACTGGCGTCGTTTTCACGGGGGCGCCGGCCGCGCGGGCCGGCGCGCCGATTCGGGTCCACACGAGCTTGCCCGAGCGGCACAGCTCGTCGAGGCCGCCTGCCGTGTAGTCGGTCAGGCGCGCGGGCAGCAGCGCGTCTTCCCATGCGCTCGCCGCGGCTTCGTAGCCTTCGAGCTGCGCGACGACGGCCGCGAGCGCGTCGCGGCCCGTGCCGCGCGTGTCGGGCGTCAGGTGCTGCCAGTGGAACAGGAAGCGCATGAAATCGGCGCGCTCGACCGGTTCGATCTCGCGGCGCAGCCGCTTGACCGTGTAGCGATGAATGCGGGCGAGCAGGTGGCGTTCGCACCATTCGTCGGTCGTCGCGCCCGGCGTGAAGCGGCCGCGCATCACGTAGCCTTCGCGCTCCAGTGCCGCAAGCGCAGTTGCAACCTGCGCGGACGGCAGGCCGAGTGGCCGTGCGATCGCGTCGAGCATCAGCGGCCCGAAGCCGGTCAGCCGCGCGCGGATCACATCGACGAGCGCGGCATCGGCTTCCCATGGTTGCGCGCAGGCGGCGGGCACCTTCAGCGCGGGCGCGACGCGTGCGTCGGGGTGCAGCGCGCGCATGCAGACCAGCCGTTCGACCGGCACCCACACCGCTGCGCCGTCCGGCGTGACGAGTTTCGTCGCGCGCCGGCGTTCGGCCAGTTCCGCGAGCCGCTCGGGCCAGCCGTCGTGCGCGCGCGCTTCGCTGTCGGCGACGCAGGCGAGCGTGAGCAGTGCGTCGTGCATTTCGTCGGCATCGCGCACGAGCGGCCATGCTTCGTCGCGCACCGCGTTGATCGCGTCGGCGTCGAGCGCGCCGAGATCGTCGGCCGATTCGGGATCGCTCCAGCGGCGCGACTGCACGGCCTGCGTGCGGCGCTCCTCGAGCGGCGCGTCGTCGAGGAACGCATAGGGCTTCGCGTTCAGTATCTCGGCCGCCAGCGGCGACGGCGCGGGCAGGTCGCGCGCGATCAGCTCGATCGCGCCGCTTTCGATCCGGCGCAGCAGCGCGAGCCAGCCGTCGGTATCCATCGCGTCGTGCAGGCAATCGTCGAGCGTCTGGTCGACGAGCGGATGATGCGGGATCTCGCGTTCGCCGACGATGTTCTCGAGGCACGCGACCTGGTCGGGGAACACGGTCGCGAGCAGGTCCTCGCTCTTCATCCGCTGCAGCTGCGGCGCGGTGCGCCGGCCGCCGGTGAAGCGCGGCAGCGCGAGCGCGGTCGTCGCGTTCCAGCGCCAGCGCACGCCGAACATCGGTGCGTCGAGCAGCGCCTGGACCAGCACGTGCTCGGCGCTGGCCGAGCGGAGGTAGCGCCACACTTCGTCGAGCGCGAAGCTGTGCGCGAGCGACAGCGACAGAATGATCGCGTCGTCGGTCGCGGCCGCCTGCAGCTCGAAGTTGAAACTGCGGCAGAAGCGCTTGCGCAGCGCGAGCCCCCACGCGCGGTTGATGCGGCTGCCGAACGGTGAATGGATCACCAGCTGCGTGCCGCCCGATTCGTCGAAGAAGCGCTCCATCACGAGCGTGTCCTGCGTTGGCAGTGCGCCGAGCGCCGCGCGCGTGCGCGCGAGGTAGTCGACGATCTGGCGGGCCGCATCGGGAGACAGATGTAGATCGTCGACGAGCCAGCGCAGCGCCGGCGCGAGACGGCTTTCGGCCGGTTCGATCGCGGTGCCGACGGCATCGTTGGGCGAATCGGCGGCGGCACGGGCTTGTGCCGCTTGCCTGGCGTTGCCGCGCGTGCCCGTCTTGCCGGCCGCGTCGCCGCTCGTGTGCTTGCGTCCACCGGCCTTCGCGGGCCGATCGCCTTCGGCGAACAGCCCGTCGAGCCGCGCGCGCAGCCGGCCGACCGCCGCCGACAATTCGTCGCTGCGCCCGGGCGCCTCGCCGAGCCAGAACGGAATGCTCGGCGACTGGCCCTGCGCGTCCTCGACACGCACGCGGCCCGTTTCCACGCGAATGATCCGGTACGACTGGTTGCCGAGCTGGAACACGTCGCCCGCGAGGCTCTCGATCGCGAAATCCTCGTTGACCGTGCCGACCTGGAGGCCCTGGGGTTCCAGCAGCACCGCGTAGTCGGCCATGTCGGGAATCGTGCCGCCCGACGTCGTCGCGGTCATCATCGCGTTGCGGCGCCCGCGCACCGTGCCACCGACCACGTCGCGATGCAGATACGCGCCGCGCACGCCGCGCCGGCTCGTGAAGCCTTCCGCGAGCATCTTCATCACGTCGTCGAAGCGTTCCCGCGACAAGCGTGCATAGGGCGCGGCGCGCGTGAAGCTCGCGTACAGCGCGTCCTCCTGCCATTCCGCGCAGGCGACTTCGGCGACGATCTGCTGCGCGAGCACGTCGAGCGGCGCTTCGGGAATCCGCAATGCGTCGAGCTCGCCGCGTTGCACGCAGTCGAGCAGCGCCGCGCATTCGACCAGCTCGTCGCGCGACAGCGGGAACAGGCGGCCCTTCGGCACGCCGCCGACATGGTGACCCGAGCGGCCGACGCGCTGCAGGAACGGCGCGATCCCGCGCGGTGAACCGACCTGGCACACGAGATCGACGTCGCCGATGTCGATGCCGAGTTCGAGCGACGCGGTCGCGACGAGCAGTTTCAATTCGCCGCGCTTGAGCCGCTGTTCGGCTTCGAAGCGATGCTCCTTCGCGAGACTGCCGTGATGCGCCGCGATCGCGTCCTTGCCGAGACGGTCAGCGAGATGGCGCGCCATGCGCTCCGCGGTGCGTCGCGTGTTCACGAACACGAGCGTCGTGCGATGCGCGGCCGCGAGCGCGGCGATGCGGTCGTACACCTGTTCCCACACGTCAGTCGCCATCACCGGTTCGAGCGGCACGTTCGGCAGTTCGAGCGCGAGGTCGCGCTCGCGCGTGTGGCCCGTGTCGACGATCGTGCAGTCGCGCGGCGCGTCGGCCGGGCCGCCGACCAGGAAACGCGCGACCGCGTCGATCGGTTTCTGCGTGGCCGACAACCCGATGCGCGGCAGCGCGCAGCCGGTCAATGCGTCGAGGCGTTCGAGCGACAACGCGAGGTGGCTGCCGCGCTTGGACGATGCCAGTGCGTGAATCTCGTCGACGATCACCGAACGCACGTTCGACAGCATCTGCCGCCCCGACGTGGACGATAGCAGCACGTATAGCGACTCCGGCGTCGTCACGAGGATGTGCGGCGCGCGCTTGCGCAGCGCCGCGCGTTCGGCCTGCGTGGTGTCGCCGGTGCGCACGGCGGTGCGGATCGCCGGCACCGGCAGGCCGAGCTGCGCGAGCGACTCGGCGATGCCGGCCAGCGGCGCGTCGAGGTTTACGTGGATGTCGTTCGACAGCGCCTTCAGTGGCGACACATAGACGACGAGCGTCGCGTCGGGCAGCGCGCCGTCGTGCGCGAGCGCATCGCGCACGAGGTCGTCGAGCGCGCACAGAAACCCGGTGAGCGTCTTGCCGGAGCCGGTCGGCGCGGCGACAAGCGTCGACCGGCCGGCCTTGATGTGCGGCCACGCGAGCGCCTGCGCGCCGGTGGGCGCGGCGAACGTGCGCCGGAACCACGCGGCGACGGCCGGGTGGAACACGTCGAGCGCACTGGCGGCAGGGCGGGTAGCGGTGACGTCCATCGGAGCGTTGAATTGGGGTGCGAGCGCGTGGGCGGCGCGCGTCAATCGCCAGTGTGCCAGACGTCGCGTGTGCGTGCCGGGCACGGCGGGCGGGGGAACGCGCGCGCCGGAGATTCAGATGAGGTGCGGTGTCGGTATTTCAACATACAGGCGCGCGGAACGGCACCCGTTCGGCCGCGGGTGCCGGATCGGCGAGAGGAGGGCGTCGCGTTCGACGTGCGTCGGGCGGTTGCGCGGCTCGATCCGCGGCCACACGCAACTGTACGCGACTACACGCAACTAAACGCGATGCAACCAGCCAAGCCAGTGTTCGAGCAGCGGTGCACGCGTCCACAGCGACTGCGCGAGCCACAGCGTGCCGCCCCATGCGGCGGCCACGACGATCAGGTCGCAATGCCCGCTGTTCCACAGGTTCAGTGAATGGCGCCGCCAGATCCACGGCACGCCGAGCGGATTCGGCCAGTCGGCGAGCAGATGCATCACGCCGCCGCACGCGAAGCCGAACAGCGGCGCGGCCCACAGCGGATGCGGATGATGGATGAGCCCGTGCCACCCGAGTGCGAGCAGCGCGATCCAGCCGATGCCCCAATGCGTGACGGTGCGGTGCGTGATCCACAAGCGGCGCTTGCGGGTCCACCAGGCGACTTCGAGCCAGTCGGGCGCGGTGCCGCCCGCGACGCCCGCCGCGAATGCGGCGAACATGCCCAAATGCCACGGGCCCGTGGCGCCGGTTTGTGCGACGAGGACGGCGGCGGCGACGCCGGCCGCGAAGCCGGACGCATGATGCGCATTGTGTGAAGCCATAGGAAGCGAGACGAAGAAACGTGAAGCAGCGCGTGCAAGAAAAAAATGATGCGGCGCGAAAGCGGGGCGCTATCTTCGCAGATCGTCCGTTGCAGTGGGAGCGATGTTTGCAGATTTTTTTGCGCAGACTGCGCGGCGTGCCGCGCAGTTCGCAACTTTCGGTTTTGTGCACTGCGTGATGCTGCGTATCGCGTGCAATTTCGACCGATCCACCGGCCTGTTTTGACACTTCGACGTGACCACGCGCGCACAACGCATGCGCTTTCGTTGCACGTCATGTGTTCGACCCTTTTTGTCCCCCTATACTACGAAACCGGAGATGGCCGTCGGCATGCCGGCGGTCGTGAGCGGAACAGGTGCCTTTCCTGCCTGAAGGAGATCCACATGGGAGACATGCAATGACTATGCTGAATCGCTTCAAATCATCCGCTGTCGTGCTTGCGACGGTGGCCGGCATCGGTTTCCTGCCGAACGCGCCGGCCTATGCGAAGGGCCCGCAGCCGGCGGTCCTGACGAGCGCGGCGGTCGCCGTGGCCGACAAGTACAGCGCGGACGCCGCGGAGCGGATCTTCAAGGAAGGCGGCAACGCGATCGACGCAGCCGTCGCGATCGCGTTCACGCTCGCCGTCACGTATCCGGAAGCCGGCAACATCGGCGGCGGCGGCTTCATGACGATCTACAAGGACGGCAAGCCATACTTCATCGACTACCGCGAGCGTGCCCCGCTCGCCGCGACGAAGGACATGTATCTCGACAAGGACGGTAACGTCGTCAAGGGCATGAGCCTGTATGGCCCGCGCGCGGTCGGCGTGCCGGGCACGGTTGCGGGCATGTGGGAAGCGCAGAAGCGCTTCGGCAAGCTGAAGTGGAAGCAGGTGCTCGCGCCGGCGATCCACTATGCGCGCGACGGCTTCGTCGTCGACGAACAGCTCGCGCAGCGCGGTGTCGACGCATCGAAGGAGTTCGGCGGCAAGACCAACTTCGACAAATATTTCTCCGGGCTGAAGGCCGGCGTGAACTTCAAGCAGCCGGATCTCGCCGACGTGCTCACGCGCATCGCGAACGACGGCGCGGAAGGTTTCTACAAGGGGAAGACGGCCGAGCTGATCGCCGCATCGATGAAGACTGGCGACGGCAACGGGCTGATCACCACCGAGGATCTCGCGCAATACCGTGCGGTGTGGCGCCAGCCGGTGCAGGCGAAGTGGAACGGCTATGACGTGATTACCGCGCCGCCGCCGAGCTCGGGCGGCATCGGCCTCGTGCAGCTGCTGAAGATGAAGGCGGACCTCAAGCAGGACTTCGAGGGCGTGAAGCTCAACTCGCCGCAGTACATCCACCTCGTCGCGGAAATCGAGAAGCGCGTGTTCGCCGATCGCGCGCAGTATCTCGGCGATCCCGATTTCTACAAGGTGCCGATCTCACAGCTGACCGACGACACGTACATCGCGAAGCGGGCGGGCGAAGTCAACCCGAAGGAGCCGTCGGATACGAAGAGCGTGCAGCCGGGCCTCGGCACGACGATGCCGGAGAAGGCCGAGACGACGCACTTCTCGGTCGTCGACAAATGGGGCAACGCGGTGTCGAACACGTACACGATCAACGGCTATTTCGGCTCGGGCGTGATCGCCGACGGCACCGGCATCGTGCTGAACGACGAGATGGACGACTTCTCCGCGAAGCCGGGCGTCGCGAACATGTTCGGCGTGGTCGGCAGTGATGCGAATGCAATCGAGCCGAAGAAGCGCCCGCTGTCGTCGATGTCGCCGACGATCATGACGAAGAATGGCAAGGTGTCGCTCGTGATCGGCACGCCGGGCGGCTCGCGGATCTTCACGTCGATCTTCCAGGTGATCAACAACATCTACGACTTCAAGATGCCGTTGAAGGAGGCCGTCGGCGCGATGCGTTTTCACCATCAGCTGCTGCCGCCGAACACGATCTTCTGGGAGCCGTACCACCCGATCGAAGGCGAACTCGCGAAGCAGATCGAGGCTCGCGGCTACACGCTGAAGGGGCAGGACTTCAGCGGCGACATCCAGGTGATCAAGATCGACGGCAAGACGCCGGAGGCGATGGCCGATCCGCGCGGACGCGGGGTCACGCGGATCATTCACTGACGAAGGCGGCCGGATGCGCGACCGCCGCGGCGGTCGTGCCGCTGCGTGTCGCCTGACGCGCAGCCCCGGTCGTTCGCCGCGTTGCTTTCGAGGAAGCTGTCCACCGCGATCAGCGACGGCTCGTCGAGCGTGCCGCGCACGCTTTTCAGCGTCAACTGCAGATTGAGCACATCGAGATGGCGATCGAACAGCTTCTGCCGGATGCCCGAGATGTCGCGCCGCAGGTTCAGCGTTTCATACGTCGTGCCGTAGCCGACCCGGTGCGCTTTCATCGACGCGTCGTATGCGAGCCCCGCCGCCTGCAGCGACTGCTGCCGCGCACGCATGCGCATGCCGACCGATTCGAGCGCGGACAGCGCCTCGCGGTGATCGGTGCTGAATTGCTCCGCGACTTCGCGCAGCCGGTTGCGATACGGCTCGGTCACGTGTTCGGCTTATCCCGTTACACACGAAGACCACGCTTGACATTCGGGCCGCCGAATCGGACGCTGGCGTCCAATACCTTCAACATTACCGCGAACCCGGTGCAGACCAGCGTGCTGCCCGGATTCCGCTTCTGAGGGGCGGATCGGCCCCTTTTTCATCAATTTGACGCGAGACACTGGGATAATGGTGGAGTTTGGCTGCGTCAATTGAAGGAAGGAGGCCGCATGGACGATAACGATTCCCGCACCGAGACCGACAACTTCACCGATACGGCATCGCTCGATTCGCGCCGGCGCCGTTTCGAGGAAGACCTCGTCGACGCGTACGACGAAGAACTCGAAATGGAGCTCGACGACCGCCGCTTCGACAACGACGAGGATCTGCTGTTCTCGGCGGAGCGCCGGGAAGCGCGCAAGCAGTATTTCCGCGAGCTGTTCCGGCTGCAGGGCGAACTCGTGAAGCTGCAGGACTGGGTCGTGAGCACGGGGCACCGGCTCGTCGTGATTTTCGAGGGGCGCGACGCGGCAGGCAAGGGCGGCGCGATCAAGCGCATCACGCAGCGCCTGAACCCGCGCGTGTGCCGCGTGGCGGCACTCCCGGCACCGAGCAACCGCGAACGCACGCAATGGTATTTCCAGCGCTATGTCGCGCATCTGCCGGCCGGCGGCGAAATCGTGCTGTTCGACCGCAGCTGGTACAACCGCGCGGGTGTCGAGCGCGTGATGAATTTCTGCACCGACGATGAATACGAGGAGTTTTTCCGCTCGGTGCCCGAGTTCGAGAAAATGCTCGTGCGCAGCGGGATCCAGATCGTCAAGTACTGGTTCTCGATCACCGACCACGAGCAGGAGCTGCGCTTCCAGAGCCGGATCGAGGATCCGCTGAAGCAGTGGAAGCTAAGCCCGATGGACCTCGAGAGCCGCCGTCGCTGGGAAGCGTATACGGCCGCGAAGGAAGAGATGATGCTGCGCACGCATATTCCCGAGGCGCCGTGGTGGGTCGTGCAGGCGGTCGACAAGAAGCGCGCGCGGTTGAACTGCATCCACCACCTGCTGACCCAGGTGCCGTATCACGAGGTGCCGCGGCCGACGATCGATCTGCCGCAGCGCGAGCACCATGAGGACTACATTCGCCGTCCGACGCCGGACAGCATGATCGTCCCTGACGTCTATTGAGCGGTTCGGGCCGACTGGGTCGACCACTGAGGCGCGCCGTGCAATGCGGCGCGTGTCATACCGGATCGGGAATGCGGCTCGGTTGCCGGAATTTCACAGGTCGGGGAAGCCTGAGCGCCCCTGTGTCAAATCGAACAGTTCGGTCTTGGCAGCCGCCTCGGCCGTTTCCGGCAGCTTAATCACGAGCCTCACCGTCATCCCGTACGCGCTGTCCACCAGCTCGTAACCCGCCTGCTCGATCCAGCGGCGCACGCGTGCCTCGTCCGGGTAGCCGATTTCGATCGCGAACCGCGCGTGGCGAATGCGTTCGACGCGCTCGGCATCGAGCAGCGCCGAGGCGATCGCATCCGTATAGGCGCGCACCAGGCCGCCCGCACCGAGCTTCACGCCGCCGTAGTAGCGGACGACCGCGCCGAGCACGCCGTCGAGATCGTGATGACGCAGCACTTCGAGGATCGGCCTGCCGGCGGTGCCCGACGGCTCGCCGTCGTCGGACATCCCGGACTGGCCGCCGGCAAGCAGCGCCCAGCACACGTGGGTGGCCGTCGGGTGCTCGTCGCGCAGGCGCTGCAACGCCTGCATTGCGGCTTCGCGGTCCTCGACGGGGATCGCGAATGCGATGAAGCGGCTCTTGCGGATTTCGAGTTCGGTTGTGCGGGAAGCGGATAAGGTGTAAGTCACGTTGATCGTCGTCGGCATGCACGGGGCATGCAATGGCTTGCCCGCATTGCGGGCGCTTTCTGTCGCGGCCGAGGTGAACGCGGTGCATGGTTCGGCATGCGCGTGGCTGGCCGATGAACGGGACGGCCACGCGGCGGCGTCAGACGAAGGATACCGCGAGCGGGCGCGACGGCGGTGAAACCTCTCGCGACGCGCACCGAAAAGGGAGCGGGATTCGGCACGGACAATGGTTTCCGGGTTGTGACGGACAGCTTCGGACGGCCGTCGATCGAGGTCCAGGTTGCGCTCGACGCGCGCAAGGGGCGTGCATCGACGGCGGGCTTCGTTCGACTCGAGACCGTCGACATCGCTGCGGATGCCGATCTCGAAGCGACATTTGCACGGGAGATTGCGTGCAATCGCGAAGCGGCGGCTCAGCCGGGCGTCTTGGCGGCCGCCGTCAGCATCGAGCCGGCGCACCGGAAGGTGACGCGGGCGCTCGTGTCGGAGCATGAGCCGGAGGACGGCCGCGCAGGCGCCGTGTATCGGGTGCTGCATCTCGCGCGGCCGTTGCTGGAGACGCCCGAACGGAGCGAGTGCCGATGCGGTTGCCGCGCATCTGGCGGACGTGGTGGCGTCGATCGTCGCGCTCGCGACGCTGCTGGCGCTGGTGCTTCGATAGCCGAAGCAGCAGTCGGGCGCACGCGTGTCCGGCGTACGGAAAGCGGAAGCGCCGCACCTCACGAGCGCGGCGCTTCCGATCACTTCCGCGGCTCAGCTCCCCTGCAGCCGGATATCGCGCGACGACGCGCCCACATACACCGTCCCGCCCGGCACGACCTTCCATCCGTTGCGCGACGTGTCCCACACGCTCTGCATCCGCGGCGACACGGTCACGCGTACATGCCGCGCCTCACCCGGATTCAGCCGGATCTTTTCCCAGCCGACCAGCCGCTTCGGCGGTTCGTCCTTGTACGGCACGCCGAGATAGACCTGCGGCGTTTCCGCGCCGGCGACGCGGCCGTCATTGCGCACGGTAAACGCGACGCTCAAGGAACCGTCCCGTTGCCGCGACACCGACAGGCCCGAATACGCGAAGTGCGTGTACGACAGCCCGTAGCCGAATTCGAACATCGGCTTGATGTTGCGCGCGTCGTACCAGCGGTAGCCCATGTTCAGCTTCTCCGCGTAGACGGGATCGTTCTCGAACGCGCCGTTTTGCCCCCACGTCGGCGAATCCTGGTCGCGCGCCGGGAACGTGACGGGCAGCTTGCCGGACGGATTGACCGCGCCGAACAGCACGTTTGCGATGGCCTTGCCGCCGCCCTCGCCGGGATACCACGCCTCGACGATCGCCGACACGTTGTCCTTCCACGGCATCAGCACCGGATTGCCGCTCTGGACGACGACGATCGTGTGCGGGTTCGCACGCGCGACGGCTTCGACGAGCGCATCCTGGTTCGACGGGTTCGCGAGGCTCAGGCTTTGCAGATCGCCGAAGTCCTCGCCGGCCGGCTGCGCGACCACGACGATCGCGACATCCGAGCGGCCCGCGAGCGCCGCGGCCTGGTCGATTTCCTGCTGCGTGTACGCGCGGAACGGCGACTGCTGGTCGCTGTTGCCCGCGAACGTGACCTGTGCCGCCGGCGCGAGCGCGCGGATCGCCGCGACGATCGGCACGTCGACCTTGAGCCACGGATTGCGCCACCAGCTGCAACCCGTCGACGACCCGAACGTCAGCCCGCCGCAGCCCGCGAACGAACCCGTCACCGGATCGCGCGTGTTGCCCGAGCCGCCGCCCGACAGCACGGCCGCGTCGGCATGGCCGCCGATCACGGCGATGCGCGACAACGCCGCGGCCGCCAGCGGCAACTGGTTGCCGTCATTCTTCAGCAGTACGATCGACTGCTCGGCGACCCCCTGAGCGAACCGGTTCGCGGCCGCGAAATCGATCGCGCCGCCGCCCTTGGCCGGATCGTCCATCACGCCGACGCGAATCATCACGGCCAGCTTGCGGCGCACCATGTCGTCGAGGCGGGCGGTCGACACGGAGCCGTTCGAGATTGCCTGCTTGACGGCGGCTGGCGTCAGGTAGACCGACGGGCCGACGTCTTCTTCCTCGTCGAGCCCGGCGTTGATCGCGGCCGCCGTGCTGTGCGTCGCGCCCCAGTCGGATTGCACCTGGCCCTGGAAGCCCCATTCGTTCTTCAGCACGTCGTTCAGCAGGTGATTGTTCTCGCACGCGTACGTGCCGTTCAGACGGTTGTAGCTACACATCACGCTGCCGGGCTGCCCGCGTTTCGCGGCGATCTCGAACGGCAGCAGGTAGAGTTCGCGCAGCGTGCGCTCGTCGATCTGCGTGTTCCCGCCCATCCGGCCGTGCTCCTGTTCGTTGCCGGCATAGTGCTTGATGGTCGCGATGACCTTCTGCCGCTGCGTCGCGAGCGTGCGCTCCGCGAGCAGGTCGCCGGCGAGCAGCGGATCCTCGCCGAGATACTCGAACAGCCGGCCGCCGCGCGGCTCGCGCGCGAGGTTGGTGCCGCCGCCGAGACCCATGCCAAACCCTTGCGCGCGCAGCTGAATCGCGACCTGCTTGCCGTAGTCGTACGACAGGCGGCGATCCCAGCTCGCGGCGACGGCGATCGTCGCGGGGAAGGTCGTGCTCGCGAGCGACGTGCTGCCGGAGCCGGTCGCCGAGTCGACCATGTTGAGATCGGGAATGCCGAGTCGGGGCACACCCTGGATGTAGCCGGCGCCGCCGCTCGGCACCTTCGACATTTCGTATTGCGAATGGATGAACTGCAGTTTCTCGTCGAGCGTCATCTTGCGCACGAGGAGGTCGGCGCGCCGCTGCACGGCGGAAGACGCGAACGCGTCGGCCGCGTCGCTCTGTGAACTGAAATCGGCGTTGCCCGCGTAGGCGCTGGTGCAGAGGGTCGCCGCCAGCACGGCGGCCGGCCAGAGTGTGTCCCGCATGTTGCTCTCCATGATCGTATTGCTCGTTGTTCGGATGATGTCTGGAGCTGCGCACGCCCGGTGGATTCGCACCGGACGCATTCGGCTGGCGATGCAGGGTGGTTGCGCGTCGGCATGCCAGGCCAGGCGGGGAATCGTTACGGCCGGTTGGGCCCGATCGAACAACGCGGACGGCGACGCGGACCGTCCGATGCTGCCGAATCGGATGTAGCGATTCTCTGCAGCGACCAATCGTACGAATGTAGTTTGACTACAGCATCGGTGTTTCTACCGATACGTACGATCTTTTTTCGATGCGCGTGCGTGGCGTGGGAAAAAGACGGTCATCGTTCCCGATCCGGCGTGTGCGGCGGAGTAAGAAGTACCTGCGCGCGAGCGTCTGGCGGGGAGGGAGGTGCGGAGGTGCGTGCCCGCGCGATGCGGTTCGTTGCGCGCGCATCGAACGGAATGCCGTCGGATTCCGGCCGCCTCGGGGAGAATCGGGGCGGCACGAACGGTGCGCTAGCCGCGCCGCGCGACGGGACTGCCGGGCATCGGTATGCCGGCGCGATAGACGACGGTTGCAAGCGCCGCGGCGACGGCAGCCTCGGCCGTCAGCACGGCGGCGGCGGCGCCCACTTCGGCGAAGTACTTCGCGAGCACCGGCACGAGTACGATGTTCAGAATGCCCGATGACATGAGCACTCGCGTGAATTCGGACTTCATCCCGAGCGGCAGCATCGTCTGCACACCGAATAGGTCGGTCATCCCGGCCATGAATGGAATGAAGGCCATCCACCGCAGAACCAGGACCGTCGGTTCGTACGAAGGCCCGTACAGGATGCGCACGGCGAGCGGCGCGCCGAAGAAGATCGCGAGCGAGATACCGAGCACCATCGCGACCTGCACGACGAACAGCTTGCGGAGGAAGGAAAACGCGTCGTTTCGCGCATGCCGCATCAGATAGCTGATGCGCGGATAGGTGGCAGCCTTCAGCGGCTGGAGCATGCTGAGCGCAGCGCGGATCAGCTTGTCGCCGGCGGCGAAATAGCCGGCCGCGACGTTGCCCGACACGAAGCCGAGCAGCACGGTGTTGGTCGACGCATAGAACGCGATCGACGTCGATGCGAGGAACACCTGCCAGCCGCCTTTCAGCGATTCGGCGATGTCGGCGAAACCGACGCGAACGAAGTCGATTTCGCGCTGGGCATACAGATAGACGGCCAGCACGAGCGCGGACAGCGTCGGGACGGCGGCGTTGACGATCATCGCGCGGTCGATGTCGGCCGGGCTGTGCACGAGCGCGAACATCGCGGGCAGGCTCAGGATGCGGCCGATGAACAGGATCACGCTCAGCGCGCGCAACTTCTCCATGCCCTGGAAATACCAGCCCGGCGTGAACGCCACGCCGGCCACCATCCCGAAGCCGATCAGCAGCAGGTCGCGGTCCTCGCCGAAGCGGCCGACGAGGACGATCAGCCCGACCAGCGCGATGAAACAGATCACCGCGATGCCGATCTGCGCATACAGCGTCGCCCAGAAGATGCGGGAGCGTTCGGCGCGGTCGTCGCGGGCGAGCGCGATGCGCGGCGTGGCGGTCAGGTCGAAGCTGTAGCTCGTGCAGTTGGTGAGGTACGCGATGACCGCCAGCGAAAACGCGAGCTGCCCGTAGCCTTCCGGGCCGAGCGCATGCGTGAGCAACGGTGCGATCAGCAGCGGCACCGCATACATCGAAATCTGCAGCGTCAGCAGCAGCAGGAAATTCTTCTTGAGGTTTGACATTCGCTTGGTCGGCGCCGTGGGTGTCGCTGGGCGGCGGCGTGCGGGCCGCCGTGCGCTCGCGCGGCCGGTCGGCGCTGACCCGGCTGCGTGGGTTCGCGGCCCGTTCCGGCAGGCGCCGGCTTCGTCCGGCGATGCCGGACACGGCCACATCGTATGGCGGTCATGATACGGGCCGAGCGGGACGACTGTGTTCGCGAGCCTACCTTTCGAGGATTCGGTACGCATGGGCGGCGCGAATCGCGACAGCGCGGGCCGCGTTGTATCGCTGCAGTGATGAATGCATTTGTAAGCTGGCGCACCGAAGAACGCTCGGGCCGAGTGCTCTAATCGAACGACTGTTTTGGTTCGTGACGGAAAGGCTTGACGACGACTCGGGCCGGCAACCTGCCGTCCCCGGCAGCGGGACCAGGACAACGCATCGCGAAGGTCGAACAAGTCGCGCAGGGGCGCGGCGAAGGTCCGTTGCCAGAAGGCCGTGCCTGGTAGCGCAGTCACATGATCGTGGAGTGGCCGATTCCGGTGGAGCCGCCGGAATGCGCGTCCGCGTCCGATAAAAAATACCGATCCGAGGAGTACCAATTGAAGCCGATAACGTTCGGCAGCTGCGTGGGGTGGCTGCACGAAGGACAGACGAAACAAGGCGTGATCCTGTGCGAATCGCTGGGTCACGAGGCTTCGTGGACGCACAAGCTCATGCGGGCGATCGCTGAGCGGCTGGCCCACGAGGGCCTCACGGTATTGCGATTCAGCTATCCGTGCACCGGCGACTCGGCGGGCGACGATCGCGACGCCGGTCGGCATGCCGCGAGCATCGCCAGCATTCACGATGCGATCGACCTGCTGCGCGATCAGGCTGGCGTCACCGCGCTGACGCTGGTCGGGATCCGCGCAGGCGCGCTGTTCGCGATGCTGGCCGCCGCGGGTGTCGGCCCGCGCCCGGCGCCGCGCGTCGACGCAGTGGTGGCGCTGGCGCCGGTGGTGCGCGGCCGCACCTATCTCCGCGAGCTGTCGTTCGTGCATCGCCAGTGGCTCGATACCACGTCGCCTGCAATTCGCGTCGCGCATCGCGACGAACCGTGCATGAACGTGCTCGGGCATCGCTTTCCCGCCGATTTCGTCGAGGCGCTGAAGGCGGTCGATCTGTGCGACGTCGTGCGCGACGCGCCGACGTTGCCCGGCGCGATGTTGCTGATCCAGCCCGAGCAGGGCGACGGGCCGGCATTGCGTGAAGCGTTGCTCGAGCGCGGCGTGGACGTGGCGAGCGATCCGTTCCGCGAATGGCCGACGACGATGCAGGACGGCACGCGCTCGCGCTTGCCGCTCGCTGCGATCGACACGCTCGCGAACTGGATCGCCGAACGCGCGCCGGGTAGGCCGACTGGCGTCGAGACTCCGTCGCGAGCGGATCCGACGTGGAATGGCGAATCGGCCGTCGCGCTCGACTTGCACGACATGACCGAGCAGGTCGTCGCGGTCGGTCCGGACCGGCTGGTTGGCGTCCTGTGCCGTCCCGCCGACACGCGGCCGGCGAATCCGGTGGGGCCGGCTGTCGTGATCGCGAACACGTCGACGAATCCGCGCAGCGGCGAAGGGCGCTTCAGCGTGCGCCTCGCGCGCACGCTGGCACGCGCCGGCGTGACGACGCTGCGGATCGATGTGCATGGCGTCGGCGATAGCGGGCCCGCTGCGCTGGACGATCAGTCGGGCGTCGTGTATTCGGCGCAGTCGAGCGACGACGTTGCCGCTGCCGCGGACTGGCTGCGCGCCCTCGGTCACCCGGAGGTCGCCGCGGCCGGCATTTGTTCCGGCGCCTATGCCGCGTTGCATGCGGCCGTGAAGACCCCGTCGCTCGGCGGCGTGATCGCGATCAATCTTGCCCGCTTCGTCTGGCCGGCCGGGCTCTCGCTCGAGTCGGTGCAGAAGCAGCGGAACAACTCGGTGCGCGGCTACTGGCTGTCGGTGCGCGACTGGCAGAAGTGGAAGCGTCTTCTGCGGGAACGGCGCGACCTTCGGCCGATCGTGCGGGCAGTGGCCGCGAATGCGATCGCGCGGGTCAGCGTGCCGGCGAAGGAACTCGCCGCGCGCGTCGGCTGGAAGCCGGGCATCGGCACGCCGCGCGGCGTGATGCACGCGCTTGCGCAGCGCAATGTATGGACGACGCTGGTGTACGGCGCGCTCGATCCCGGCATCGACGATGTCCGGCGGCACTTCGGCGCAATCGAGTGCGCGTTCCGGCGCTCGCGTCACGTGCGTCTGCACCTCGAGCCGCAGGTCGACCATGCGGTGTACGGCGCGGTGGGCACGGACATCGTGATCGACCTGTGCATGCAGGCGCTGGGCCGCGACTCGGCCCGGCCGGTCGCGCGCGTCGCCGATCCGGCCGCACCCGACGCGGCCGCGCGATCGTACGCGAGCGTGTCGGTCGGGCGGTCGTGATGCGTGCTGCGTCGCACGCATCGGGCGCTTCGGGGTGCGATCCCCGTTACCTATGAAGATCGGCGTTCGGTGGGGTCCCTCACAGACGCGCCATTCGCCGTGGTGTCCAATCCCGTATCGGACATCGCCGGTCACGCCGTGGCATGACCGGCCGGGATGCGTCAGTCCGGATCGCCCGGTTGCTCATAGGGCGACTTCGCGTAGGGCGACTCGTACAACCTGTCGCTGCGCCATACGTCGGCGGCGGGTGCGCTGACCACTTGCGGGCGATGCGGCCGCCTCGGCACGAGCGGCCGACGCAGCATGCCACGGGCGCGCGTGTCGGGCTGGACGGCGGCGCTGGCGGCGGGACGCCCGAAGGCGGGCGTCGCGGCCCCGGGGGCGGTTGCAGCGGGATCGGCGGCGTCGCTTGTCGCGGCGGCTTGCGCGGAACGTTGCAGCGGTGCCGGCGGAAGCCCCGCCGACGATGCGAACACCGGCGCGTCGGCCGGGACGGCGGGCAACGTCTGCGCATTGACGGCGCAGGCAATGCCGGCCGAGACGATGCAGACGAGTGACGAAAGCGGCGAAGAGCAGTTCATGACGAATCGTACGGAATGACGTGCGGTGTAGAGGGAGGCGCGGCACCGCGATGCGAGCCGCGCCGGCAAGCGTAATGCCGGAACTCGCCGCGTTCGGCGGGTTACCACACAGTTTTGGAAGGGCACGATGTCAATCACTACGCAACCCGAATCGACGCCAGGGACGCCGCGGCCACGCGTGGCCGGCACCCGTCGCGCACCGTGGCTGTCGCGCATGGCGATCGTGGCGGCCGCGTGCGCGTTGAGCGCATGTGTGCTGTCGCCGGGCATGACGTATCGGGCGCCTGCCGACCGTGACGCGAATGCGCGCGTGAGCGCCGATGCGTCGGGCTCGGGCGGCCTCGACGGCGTGCAGAACGTGTCGAGCGAGGAGCTGATCGAAATCACGCCGGCATTCGTCGCGCAACAGCATGCTGGGCAGCATGCCAATGTCGACGCGGAGATCCATCAGCTGTTCGCCAAGCCGAAGCCGTACGCGATCGGCCCCGGCGACGTGCTCGGCATCGTCGTGTGGGACCACCCCGAATTGAACCTGCCGACGACGCAGACGACGGGCGGCGGCGACGGTGTCGGTGCCAGTTCGGTTGCGACCGGCTACACGGTCGACGCCAACGGCAACGTGCAGTTCGCGTATGCGGGACTCGTGCACGTGGCAGGGTTGACCGAGGCGCAGGCGCGCGCGCTGCTGACGAAGCGGCTCGGCGAATACGTGCGCAAGCCGCAGATCGCGCTGCGCGTGCAGACCTATCGCAGCAAGCGTGTCTATCTCGATGGCGAGGTGCGCACGCCGGGCCTGCAGATCGTCAACGACATGCCGATGACGCTGCCCGAGGCGATCGACCGCGCGGGCGGCTTCACCCCGACGGCCGACCGTTCGCAGGTCTCGGTCACGCGCGGCGACAGGACCGTGAACGTGAGCCTGCCGGCGCTGATCGCCGCGGGCGTCAACCCGTCGAACATCCTGCTGCGCGACGGCGATCTCGTGCGCGTGCGCGCGGCGAGCGACGCGAAGGTGTTCGTGCTCGGCGAGGTGTCGCGGCCCGCGACGCTGACGCTGACCGACGGCCGGATGAGCCTCGGCGAAGCACTCGGCGACACGGGCGGCACGAGCCAGTACACGTCGGACGCGCGCCAGGTGTTCGTCGTGCGTCGCGGACCGGACAACCGTCCGCGGGTGTACCACCTCGACGGCAGTTCGCCTGCGTCGTTCGCGCTGGCCGACCAGTTTCCGCTCGAGCGTCGCGACGTCGTGTTCGTCGATGCGTCGCCGTTGGTGCGCTGGAGCCGCGTCGTCAACCTGCTGATTCCGTCGTCCGCGCAGGGAGCGCTGACGGCCAAGGCGATTTCGCCGTGACACTCGTGACCCATTTCGTCATCGCGACCGCGCGTCGCGCCTACGGGACTGATGCCGTATGACTTCTTCGACCCTGCCCGACCCGCACAGCGGGCCCGCCCTGCGGCCGTCCTACCCGGTGCGCCGCTACTGGGGCATGCTCTACGGCGGCCGGCGCCTGATCCTTTGTACAGCGCTCGCGGGCGCGTTCATCGGCGCCGTGTATGCGCTGTGTGCGGCCCCCGTCTACCGGACCGACATCCTGTTCCAGGTCGAGCAAAGCCCGACCGACTCGAAATCGACGTCGCCGACCGGCGATCCGTCGTCGGTGTTCGACCTGAAGACGGACGCGTCGACCGAGATCGAAGTGCTGAAATCCCGCGCGGTGCTCGATCGCGCGATCGACAGCACCAACCTGGCCGTCGATGCACGGCCGCACTATCTGCCGCTGATCGGCTGGCGGTTCGTGAACGCGGCCGACGGGGTGTCGTCGCCGTTGCCGGGCGGCTACGTGTACGGCGCCGAGCGCATCGACGTGCCGACCTTCGACGTGCCCAAGCGCCTGCTCGGCAAGCGATTCGCACTGACCGTCGGTGACGACGGCGCTTACACGCTGCAACGGACCGGCTGGTTCGGCCGAACCGGCCCGGCATGGCAGGGGCGCATCGGGCAGCCGCTGCATGTCGAGACGGCGCAGGGGCCACTCGACATCTTCGTTCGCGGCGTGGCCGGCAAGCCCGGCGCACGCTTCGACCTGACGCGCTACAGCGACGAGGAGGCGACGGCCTGGCTGCAGAAGAACGCGTTGATCTCGGAGCGCGGCAAGCAGTCGAACATGGTCGGCGTGACGCTCGACGGCACCGATCCCGTGCACGACAGCCGTGTGCTGAACGCGATCGGCGACGCGTACCTCGCGCAGAACACGCAGCGCAAGTCCGAGGCGGCCGACAAGCTGATCCGCTTCATGGACGCCCAGTTGCCGCAGCTCAAGGCGCAGCTCGAAAAGGCGGAAAGCCGCTTCAACGCATTCCGGGCCTCGCACGGGACGGTCAATACGAGCGACGAGGCGCTGGCGTTGCGCCAGCAGTCGGTCGACATCGAGACGCGCGTGCAGACGCTGCAGCAGCGGCGCGAGGAATTGCTGACGCGCTTCATGCCGAAGCATCCGGCCGTGGTGGCCGTCGATGCCCAGCTCTCCGACGCGCAGCGTTCGCTCGACACGACGCGCAAGCAGATTCAGCAACTGCCTGCCGTCGAACAGGGCGTGCTGCAGCTGCAGCGCGATGTGGCCGTCGACACCGCGCTGTACACGAACCTGCTCAATACGCGCCAGCAGATGATCCTCGCGCGGGCCAGCAAGACCGGCACCGTGCGGATCGTCGATACGGCGAAGGTCGCCGAGCAGCCGATCGGCCCGCATCGCGGGGTCGCCGTGATCGCCCTGCTGCTGGTGGGCCTGCTGGCAGGCGCGGCGATCGTGGTCGTCCGGCAGCGGATCGTCGGCACGATCGGCGATGCCGAGGAAATCGAATGGACGACGGGGCTGCCCGTGTTCGCGACCGTGCCGCACAGCCCGGTCGCGGCGCAAGCGGAGTTGCGCCCGAAGGCCGGACGGCGCGGCGCGCGCGCGCCGGTTCCGCCGGTTGCCGTGCAGGACGCGGCGCTCGAAAGCCTGCGCAATTTCCGCGCGGCGCTGCAGCTGTCGATGCCGGACGCGTCGAATCCCGTCGTGCTGATCTCCGGGCCGACGACGGGTGTCGGCAAGTCGTTCGTCGCCGCGAATATCGCGTCGCTAGTCGGCGCGGCGAAGCGACGCGTCCTGCTGATCGATGCCGACCTGCGCAAGGGATCGCTGCACGAGCGGTTCCGCTACAGCCGCGCACCGGGCCTGTCCGACGTGGTGGCAGGCACCCACAGTCTCGACGAGGCGATCAAGCGCGGCGTCGTGCCGGGTCTCGATTTCATCGCGATGGGCAGCGTCGTGCCCGATCCGGGCGAACTGCTGCTGCAGCCCGCGCTCGCCGAACTGATCGAGCAGCTCGCATCGCGCTACGACATGGTCGTGATCGACGGACCGCCGTTGCTGCCGGTGGCCGATGCGCTGGTGCTCGGCCGCCTCGCGGGAACCGTGTTCCTCGTCGCGCGCAGCGGCGTGACTACGCTCGCCGAGCTCGACGAAAGCGCGCGACGGCTCGAACACGCGCATATCGACGTGCGCGGCGTGGTCCTGAACGATTACAAGGGCGCGCCGGGACGGTACGACTACGGCTATACGGATACGAACACGCATCAGGCCGCGTCCGGGTATGCGGGGGTGATCGCGCCGCGGCAACGGGTGGAACGGGTGTCATGAACCGGCGAGCGGGCGGCGCAGGGGGCGGGCCGCGACAGCGCCCCGCGACGATGCGCAGGATGGCGCGCGTGCGCGATGCCGCGGGCGGCTATACGGGCTATTGGTGGGAAGATCCGGCGCGCCTCGTGCTGATGTTCATCCTGCCGTTGTACGGATTGCTGTCGCTCAGCCTGCTGGGAGATCAGAAGTCGATCGCGCGGATCTACTTCGACGGCTACTACACGTTCGTCGGCGCGCTGTTCCTGATGGTGGTGATGGCAGCGGCATGGCTCGCGACGACCGAAGCGCGCACGCGACGAGGGCCGCCGCCTGCCGCCGTCGAACTGTCGCCTCGCGTGCTCGATTTCGTGTTCGCTCTTGCGTTGTTCGGCTATGCCTTGTTGCTGAGCGGCATCGTCACGCATCCTGCACTGCTGGTCGCGTTCGTCCGGGGTGAAGCGAATGCATACGACATGCTTGATCTGAAAGGGCGAATCACGGGCCTCAGCACGTTCACGCAGGCGACCGCACCGTACGTTGTCCTGTATTTCTATGTGTTCAGGAAACCGGTAAAGGGACTGAATCGCTACAAGATCTACTTTGCCGTGCTTGCAGTGCTGACGCTGCTGCGCAGCTTCATCTTCGCCGAGCGGCTCGCGCTGATCGAAATGGTGATGCCGCTTGCGCTCATGGTCGTGCGATTCCGGCTCGGCGGCCGGTATTCGCGGTTGTTGACGTTCGGCCCGTATGCGGCGATCCCGCTGCTGTTTGGGCTGTTCATCGCGAACGAGTACAACCGGTCGTGGGAAGCCTATTACGTCAACATCTACGACAACCTGTTCGATTTCGCGCTCGAACGGCTCGGTCTGTATTACTCGACGTCGTTGAACAACGGCGCGGGAATACTGAGTGTGCTGGGCTGGGACCAGGGCCACCCGATGTTCACGTTCGACTGGTTGCTGCGCTTCCCCGTCATCGGCGCGACGTTGCAGCCCTGGCTCGACTCGGGAGACAGCATCAACCTGTTCCTGAACGGCTACGCCGATCCGGAGTTCAATAATCCGTCGGGGATTTTCGTTCACTTCTACGAGTGGGGCTGGTTCGGTTTGCTCGACGCACTCGTGCTCGGGTGGGTGGTCGGCCGCAGTTATGCGGGCTGGCGGAGCGGGAACGGGTTCTGGTGCTGCGCACACGCGGTGCTGTTCGTGTCGGTCATGGAAATCATGCGGACCCCGAACCTGTTCAGCGGACGGAATTTCGTGCCGGTCGTACTGCTGATCGCCGTATTCCACTGGTTCGCCAAGGCTCGGGCACGCGAGAATCGCGCCGCGGACATCGATCCAGTGTTGTCGCGATAACAGCAAGGGTCGTGCGGTACGGGGCATGCGACCACTTTGTAGATTGCCGGGTCCCAAAACCAATATTTCCCGGAGCCACCACTTTTCATGGCTATTCACAAGCAGAAGTTTGAAATTCTGGACGGGTTGCGCGGCATTGCGGCAATCAGCGTGATGTTCATGCATTTCCTTCAGGATCTGCCGATTCCGATACTGCAGAGCGCGTATCTTTCGGTGGACGTTTTTTTCATGCTGAGTGGATTCATCCTGACGCAGGCTTACGGCGAAAGATTGCGTCAGGAATCGTGGTGGGGCGAGTATTTGAAGCGACGAGTGATACGCCTGTATCCAATGATATGCATCGGGCTCACGATCGGACTCGTGAGCCTCGTCGTCATGCGTATCCACTCGTCGGCGGCGTTTTCGTTCGGTAACCTGGCCGCAGCTTCCGGGCAGAACTATTTTCTCGTTCCGTATCTCGGTCGTTTCTCCGTGTCGGGCTTCGTCGGCGCGGCGAATCACGGCTTGCCGGCAGTCGATGACCCAGGGGTGTTTCCTCTGAATCCGCCTGCATGGTCGCTGTTCTTCGAGCTGTTCGCGAGTGTCGTCCTGATCGCGGCGTTCAGGATGAATGCGCGGAATCTGCTGCGACTGGCGTATGCATGTCTCGGCGCTTTCGTCGTGTATGGGTGGCTCGTGGGCCTCGACAACGACAAGCTGACCGTCATCCTGAATCAGGGTTGGTCTGCCGATAACTTCATCGGCGGATTCTTCAGGGTCGGCTACGGGTTCCTGCTGGGCATTGCGATCGGGAAGATGCACGACGCCGGTCTCCCGGTCAGGCCGCACTGGTTTGTCGCCGGGCTCATCAGGAACGACTACATGCTGTTTGTCGCTTTCCTGCTGATGGTCGTGTTTCCGACGTCGATCAAGGGAATCTACGCGCTTGCCGTGCTGATGTTTATCGCGCCTGCGCTGGTTTATCGGGGCGCCATGCTGGCTCCGAGCGGCAAGGTGATTGCACGTATCAGTGCATTCCTCGGCTGGATATCGTACCCGCTCTATTGCGTGCATTATCCGATCGGAAGGCTGGTGTTCGCGTATGCCCCGCATGGCGACATCCACGTCGTCAGAACGGCGATTCTTGCCGCGGGCGTTTCGATCGTCGCCGCTGCCGTCCTCGCGAAATTCGTCGAGGAGCCGATCAGGTCGTATCTCGGCAAGCGCCTGTTCGGTAATCGACGGGCTGCGACCGGCAGCACGGTCAACGTTGCGTAACTGCGCCGATTTGCCGAGCATGCCGGCCACCGGTGGCGCGACTGCGTGAAACCATGAGTCTCGGCCGGGGCGCCGGGCAGCGCATGAGGGCAGGGCGTGTCGATCCGTTCCTTTCCCGATGACCACACGCCGCGATCGCCCTACAGTGAATCGAAGATCTCCTTCATCATCTCGGCACTTCGGCTCCAGCGATATTTTTCCGCGTGCAGGCTTCCTTTACGTTTGAGCTCGGCCCTGAGCTCAGCGGAATCGAGCAGGCTCCGCAACTTCTGCGCGATATCGTCCTGCGAATACGGATCGCAGTACAGCGCCGCATCGGCACAGACTTCCGGCAGTGCGGCCGATTGACCGACGACCGCCGGACAGCCATATCGCATCGCCTCGAGCGGCGGTATGCCGAAGCCTTCGTAGATCGACGGGTAAAGGAAGCACGCCGCGTTCTGGTATAGCGCCTTCAGTTGCTCGTCGCTGATGTAGCCCACGTACTTGATGTTCGGTTCGGCCGCCGAGAGATGATCCTGCTTGCCGAACACGGTGGTGTTTTGCATACCGACGATCACGAGATCGACGGACGGATCGTTGATCTGCCGGAACGCCGCGATCAGCCGGCCGAAGTTCTTGGTAGGGTTCATGCTGCTGACCGCGAGCACGAACCGGTCCGGCGTCAGCGCGTGCTTGTCGAGCACGCTCGTGTCCGGTTCCAGGGCATCGAGATGGTCCGCACCAAGTGGCACGACGCTGATCTTGTCGGCGGAAACGCCGCAGTGATGCGCGAGGCGATCCCGCGAGAAACTGGAGTTGGTCAGCACGCAAACGGAGGTTCGCGCGAGAATCCAGAACATGATCCGGTACCACATGCGAAACGGCCGGGAGAAATGCGCGGGCGTGTCGAACACCGCCGCGTCGTGCATGTAGATGATCTGGTTGCCGATGAAAATGGATGCCGAATTGCTGAGATTGACGATGCAGCCGCGGCGCGCGAACAACGGGAGAACCAGTTGCTCCCAGACCACGCCCTTGTAAAACCCCACCTTGACCGTCTTCGCGCCGCTTATCTCGACGCTGGGCTGCGGCGGCACCAGCACGGTCACCGGCTCCTGCGGCTGAAACTTGATCAGTGCGGCGATCAGTTCGCGCGCGACGCGTTGCACGCCGGTTGTTTTCTGCGTCGTGAATCGTCCGTTGTATACGAGTTGCTTCGATTTCTTGAAAGCGGTCATGTCGATAAGGGAATGTCGAAATCGGAATCAGGCTTTGACGTGATCCGGTACAACCGGCTTGAAGTCGCGCGTGTCGACACGCGGCTCGTCGGTGTCGAGTCCGTAAAGGCCGTGCCACTGACGGAAGATCGCGTTCATCGAAAATCGCTGAATCGCCCGCTGCCGGGCAGCCGCACCCATTTCCTCGCGAAGCTGCCGGTCGTCGCGGAGCAGGCGCAGATATGCGGTCATCTCGTCGGCGTTCGACGCGACGTAGCCGGTCACGCCGTGAATCACCACGTCGCGATTGCCCACGACGTCCGTCACCACGGCCGGTATGCCGGCGACCTGCGCTTCGATCAGCGCGACCGGCATGCCTTCCCAGCGGGAAGTCTGGACGTAGATGTCCAGTTCCGATGTCAGCGCGAGCGCACGAGCGCGAGTTACCCAGCCGCTGCAGACGACGGCCCGGCGCTGGACGGGATCCGGAATCTCGGCGGCGTCGCCGCCGATCCAGAGAAACTCGACGTCCGCGCCATGCAGCGCGTCGGCGAGGCGTACGAATGCTTCATGATTCTTCTGGAACGACGCCCGACCGCTCATCCCGATGACGACTTTGTGATCGTCGCGCGTTCGACGCGGTGGAATCTCCGCCGCATTCACGCCGTTTTCCACCAGGACCGCCGACTTCGCCCGGACCTTTTCCCTGATCTCGGTGAGTTCGCTGCCCGAGCACGCGACGATGGTTCCGCCGATATGCGCCGCGATGCGTTCGAAGTTCAGGTAGGCGTACTGCTTCATGCGCGATACGTCGCGGCGCAGGAACGAGAGTCCGTGCGGCGAGTAGAGGACCCTCGCATCCGGGGCGGCGATCCGGGCGGCGACTCGCCCCAGCACGCCGGCCTTCGACGAGTGCAGATGAATCGCGGTCGGCTTGCAGTCGCGCAGGTTACGGACCAGCGAACGCAAGCTCCGCAGGTCCTGTTTGATGCTCACCTCGCGCGCCATGTCGACGTACGTGAGCTTCACGTCGGGCAGGAACAGCGTTGAAAAATCGGTCGGGGTTTCCGGTCGGATCGAATGCAGCACCGTCACTTCGACACCGGTTGCCGCGGCATGGTTCGCGAGATGGGTCAGCATCGACAGCACGCCGCCGCCAAATGCCTCGGCAATATGAACGATCTTTTCTTTGGTCATCTTCGGGTCTAGCGATCCGATCGCACATTCATCGCCCATCGTGACGATGAGCAGCCTGAAAATCGTGCGGTCTCGGTGTCCGGTTCGTTAAACTATGCATTCCTGATTGATAAATGCATGGCAGTCTTGGCCATTGGATCCTGCTGTCGCGGTCGCATGTGTGAGCTGGCGAGGCGGCCCGGTGATTCCAGCCGATGCAATATCGGGTAGACGTTGCCGGCGCGCACCGAACACGATGCAGCACGAAGCATCCATGTCGCGTTCTACGTGGCGGCTAGATTCCTCGGAATATCGGAAGCCGGCGTTCGACTACGACGACTGGAGACGAGAACGCGGCGAAATCCGGTCAGTGCGCGTGAATCCACTGGTCCGGATCATTGTGCAGCGCATGCGCGACCCACTGGGTGCGATGGCTTACCGAAGGCACGATTCGGCGCCGGAAGCGCGGGTCCCGCGCTGCTATCGAGCGTCGGCGCGACGACCGGATGACTTGCGCACGCGTGCGAGAGGGTTGGAGATGTAGCGAATCGCGCGGTTGCTGAGCGTTGCTGACGGCAGCAGGCATGCGAGTGACAACCCGGCGACGGCCACCTTCTTGGCAGGACCCCAGAACGGATTGCGGAGCACGGTTTGCCAGTAGCGCCCGGATTCGCACAGGAACCAGCGCCAGCGTCGCACGAGCGGCGCGCGATATAGGGTGCTGGCGAAGCGGGCCTTTTCGATCGCGAAGTCGAGCGGCGCGATCGGTAACGCCTCGTGCAGCCGCGTGCCGGCGATCATGCGCAGCGTCGACCACCGGCGTTCAGCCTTCTGCGCGCCTGTCGCGGCGTCTTCCGAATTGGTGAGGGCAAGGGCTGGCGTGCCGTCGGCCGGGCGCGTATCCGGCTGCTGATGCACGCGATAGCCGCCGAGCGTTGCATCGATCATGTGCACGTTGCCGAGCAACGCGATACCGTAGATCGCGTAGAAGTCGGCGCCATGCAGGTTGTCCGGGGTGACGGGCACCGGAAAGATGCGCTTGAGCGCATCGACCCGATATGCGTTGCCCGATGCTGGCGGCGACGGGTACAGCCAGCCCGCGCGCAGCAGGCGGCCGCAATCGGTGTCGACGGCTGACTGCGGCACGCTCGCCCCGGTCATCGCACCGTCCCGTGCGATCACGTCGAGCCGGAAATGCACCTTCACGAAGTCGCCGGACGCGAACGCTGCGAGCACGCGGATCGCGGCGTCGTCATAGAGCAGGTCGTCCGCGTCGAGCAGAATGACGTAGCGCGTCGTGACGTGCTCGAGCGCGCGGTTGTATGCGGCGACCTGACCGCGATTCTCCTGAAACACCGCCGTCACGCGCTCGCCGTACGAGCGAATGATGTCGCACGAATCGTCGGTGGAACCGTCGTCGACAACCAGCACGCGTACATCGTGCGCGGTCTGTGCGAGCGCCGAATCGATCGCGTCGCGCAGGTACGCGCCATGATTGTAGTTGCAGATTGCGATGGTCAGGTCGGTCATGAACGGGTGCTGAACGAGCGAAGGGCGGGCGATCCGGGTGCGGCGCGCGTGGTGCTCTCCCGGGCGCACTGCACGTCGGGACCACGACGCCGGATCGGGTGCGGCCGGTGCCTTTGGGCGATGCCGTAGCACGGTCGCGTCGCGTGATAGCCATGATACGCGTCGTCGATCGGCAGTCGGTTCGCGAGCCTACCGTTCTGCGATTCGCTTCAAGGGAAGTGCGATGGTCAACGGCACGCGAGATCGCGCCGCGAGAGCAGGGTGCATTGGTCTGTTGACGCACCGAAACCCGGCTGTTTCGAATGGTCTAATCGAACGTATCTTATCGCCCGCTTTTGGCGGTATCACGGGCAGGCAACCAGGCCGGCATGCCGTGTTCGGGGGCGCCAGCCGACGCGCACGAAGTCATTCGAGGGAGCAGATTCGATATGCGTAGATCGCAAAGCCCGTTTCTCGCATGCGCGGCGATCGCCGGCATGTGCATTGCAGGCGGCCCTGCGTGGCCGGGTAGTGCCGTGGCGGCAGTCGGTACGCCCGCACCGGGCGCGCTTCATGCGAACGTACCGGATGCGTACGTTCGTCCCGCCGCGGACGCGGGGGATCAGACCGACACGCTGCAACGTGCGCTGGACGCGTTGCAGCCGGGCCAGCGACTGATATTCGCGCCGGGGCGGTACGTGATCGGCCGCTCGCTGGTCGTGCGGCAGCCGAATGTGGTGTTGTCGGGCTACGGCGCGACGCTGATCGCGACAACTCCCGACGACCAGACGATCGAGATGCGCGGCGACGGTACGACACTCGTCGGCTTCCGGCTCGCGGGAACCGGCACGACGCGGCTCACGACGCCCGCGTCGACGAAGGTCGAGGTAACGGGGCGCGGCGTGCAGGTCCTCGACAACGTGGTCGACGGCGGCGCCGGCGCCGGCATCTTCGTGTTCGGCGGCGCGGACGTCGCGATCGTCGGCAACGAGGTGCTGTCGACGCTGGCGGACGGCATTCACATGACGCACGGCTCGCACAACGTGCTCGTGCAAGGCAACGTCGTGCGCGGCACCGGCGACGACATGATCGCCGTGGTGAGTTACCTGGCGGAAGGCGTGCTGACGCGCAACGTGCTGATTACCGGCAACTCGCTGGAGGGCAATCCGTGGGGCCGGGGCATCACGGTGGTCGGCGGTGCGAACGTCACCATCTCGAACAACATCGTGCGCAACGTGCAGGTGAGCTCGGGGATTCTCGTCGCGCAGGAAGACAGCAACCGCACCGCCGGCTCGTCCGACATCCGCATCGAGCGCAACTCGATCGCGGATATCCAGACCGCGACGGGGCGGCCCGATCCGCGCCCGATCACACAGCAGGCGGCGATCGAGGTCAGCACGTGGTCGGGTTCGGTGTCGCGCGTGACCGTGATCGGCAACCGCGTATCGCACGCGCGATTCGACGGCATTCGTCTGTGGGGAAACGTGTCCGGCGTACGTATTGCGGACAACCAACTGTCAGAGATCGGCGGAATGCCGGTCCGGATCGACCCTGCGCACGATTGCGCGGCCGGCCGGCCGACGACGGCATCGGGAGGGCGAGCGAAGGGCACGCCGTGTGCGGCCGCGCTTCAGTCACTGTCGGCCGCGAGTGACGCGGTCGGCGCGGATACGTCGTTGTTGCCGCGCGTGCGCGAGTCCGTCCGGCAGGCGCGCTGGTCGCAAGGCGGAATCGACTGATAGTGCGTCGCGTGGGACGCCGGTTTGCGGCGGCACGCGGAGAACGGACCGCCGTCGCTTGATCGCGCGGCGGCGCCCGTCATCGTCGAGCGCGCCGCCGCGATCGGCACGCGCCTACCGGATGACGCCGCGTTCCGCGACTTCCTCGTCCGGTTCGCGCGAGGCGAGCGACGCGCGCTGCGGCGCGGTCTCGACAACCGGCCGCCCATACAGATCGTCGAACCGCACGATATCGTCTTCGCCGAGATAGTCGCCCGACTGCACCTCGATGATCTCGAGCGGAATCCGGCCGGGATTCTCGAGACGGTGGACCTCGCCGACGGCGATGTAGGTCGATTCGTTCTCGCTGAGCAGAAAGGTTTCGTCGCCGCGCGTGACCTTCGCGGTACCGCGCACGACGATCCAGTGCTCGGCACGGTGATAGTGCATCTGCAGCGACAGCCGCTTGCCGGGCTCGACGACGATCCGCTTCACCTGGAACCGCTCGCCGAGATCGATCGAATCGTAGTGTCCCCACGGCCGCTGCACCTTGCGGTGTTCGCTTGCCTGCGGGCGCTGCTCGGTCTTCAGGCGCGCGACGATGTTCTTCACGCGCTGCACGTCGTGCTTGTTCGCGACGAGCACCGCATCGGGCGTCTCGATCACGACGACGTCCTTCATCCCGACGCACGCGATCAGCCGGCCTTCCGAGCGCACGAAACTGTCCTGCGTATCCTCGAACACGATCGGGCCGCGCGCGACGTTGCCCTGATCGTCCTTCGGCATGATTTCCCAGATCGCATCCCAGGTGCCGACGTCCGACCAGCCCGCGGAAAGCGGGACCACGATGCCTTCGATGCCGAGTTCGGGGCTCTGCGCGAGGCGTTCCATGACCGCATAGTCGATCGAGTCGGACGGACAGGCGTCGAAAGCCGCCGCGTCGATTCGGAAGAACGGGTCCTCGGCGGTGCCAGCGCGCCATGCCGCGTCGCAGGCCGCATGGATGTCGGGTGCGAGCGCGCCGATCGCCTTCAGCCAGATCGATGCGCGCGTGATGAAAATTCCGCTGTTCCACCAATAATCGCCCGAATGCAGGTAGCGTTCGGCGAGGGCGGCGTTCGGTTTCTCGACGAACCGCCCGATTGCATGGCCGCCTTGTCCGCCGAGGCGCCCGGCGCGCGGTTCGCCGACCTGGATGTACCCGTAGCCGGTTTCCGCGCGGCGCGGCAGCACGCCGAGGGTGACGATCGCGCCTTCCTGTGCGTAGCGCGCCGCGCGTCCGATCGTTTCCTGGAATGCGGCGACGTCCCCGATCACATGATCGGCCGGCATGACCACGAGGATGGGGTCGTCCGCAAGCGCGCTGGCGTCGAGCGCCGCGAGCGTCAGCGCAGGTGCCGTGTTGCGCGCGGCCGGTTCGAGCAGGATACGGGGAGGCGCCGCGCGCCCGAGCACCTGAGCGGCGCTCATGATGCGATGCTGTTCACCGCATACCAGCAGCAGCGTGTCGCCGAGTGCCGCGTTCGCGATGCCGTTCAGGCGGCGCGCGGTCGACGACAGCGGCGATTCGTTCGAGGTCAGCTCGATCAACTGCTTCGGATACTGCTCTCGCGACAACGGCCAGAGGCGCGTGCCCGAACCGCCGGCGAGAATGACGGGCAGGATGCAGGGCAGCTCCGGTTCGGGAACCGGGCGAAGGGTGGCGCTCATCGATTGACTCCGGTATCGGCGGACAGCCGGTTGTGTGCGCAGCCGTCGACGCGCGCGTCCTCGTCTCGCGATCGCGGCGCGGAGAGGCTCCGCGACAGGAGCTGGCGCAGCGCGCCGGCGGCGCGGCCTGCCGGCCGGACGAGACCGACGAACGGCGCACCCTGTTCCAGATAGGGGCCGTAAGCCTTGCGGAATCCGAAACGCTTGTAGAAAGCCTGGCGCTGTGCGGGCACGTGCGTGCGCACGGACACGTCGGGCCATGCTGCTTGCGCGGCCGTGAGCGCGCGCTGCATCAGTTGCTCGAGGGTGCGGTCGTCGCGACATGCCTCGCTCGTCAGTACCTTGTCGATCACGACGTCCGGATCCGCGTCGTCGCCGGGGAGCACGCGCGCGTAGGCGACGACTTCCGTCGTGTCGCCCCTGTGCATGCACGCGAACACGTGCAGCGCATGCGCATCCTTGCCGTCGATGTCGAGATGCGTGTACGCGTCCTCGACCACCAGCACCGCGTTTCGCGAGCGCAGGATTGCGTAGAGATCGATGGCGCTCAGATGTTCGAATTCACAACAATGCCATTCCATGATGCCGTCCTCGTGTGAAGCCTTCAGCACGCCGGGCCGCATCAACGCGTTCGTTGCGTGCGACCCAACGATATCCATGATGCGGATGCGGCGCGCGGCGGTCTGTTCGAAAGCGTACTCACGCTCCCGTTACTCCTGTTTCGCGGGGCCGATGCCGGCTGCGCAAGGCGTGCCGTGATCGGGGCAATGTGCGGTAGCACACGGTGGCCGTATGGCGGTTTTCCCATAATTGACGCATCGCGACGGCCCGCTGCGAAATGCGTAGCGAGGTCGTCCGCATCGAACGAGATTGAAGGACCGGGGGCCTTGCTTGAAGATTGAGATCGTTCATGGCGGTCAGGTCGCGCATCGCGATCGGCTGTCGCTCGCACACCACCGTCTACCGCATCGCCGATTTCCTCGCGGTGCGCGCATCCTTCATCTGGCCGCGATCATTTCGCCCTGCCGGCCAACACGCGCATACTTGCCATTCCGCGCTGCCCGACTCTTTTGGCGCTCGGCGCGGGCTTGCGCCAGCGCCGAGCCTGTCGCATTGGCATGCCGGCAACGACCGGAGATGGCGCGACAGGCATGGACGTCATGCTGCATCGCGACAGGAGACGGACGATCCGGCCGGCCGCTTCGTTACGATGTTGTAACGGGCGCGCCCGGTTCACCCGCGTTCGATGTGTCACACCGGTGTCGCGCTGGACGCGCGATTACCGACGCACGAAACATGTTGTCCGGACTTTTTGTGCGATTCAGGCGAGAATCGCGGGCAATGGGAGGCACCGATCTTGCAGAAAAGTGGGATTTGCCACTGATTGACAGGAATGGTCGTAGATAATCAAATCTGAGTCGCTAAATGCGCGCCGCGACGGCGGAGCGGCAGCGTAATGGCCTGAATTGTTATTTATCTTTTGGTAACAAGGCCATCTCGATACGGGGTGTAAATTCAGGAGCAGATGAAATGAGGTCACCATTCCGGAAGCGGGTTGGCGGCCATCCGGTTCAGCATCGGGCGCGACTGTCGTGTACGACGCGACGCAAATGCGGACGAAATTTCCGTTTGCCGACGTGCTCCGCCTGACGGCGCGTCGCATGAAAGCCGGAACGCCTCGGCTCCCGTGGCCGCGCGTTCCCTTCGAGTTCGATGACAACGAGGCCGGATAACATCCGGCTCGACCTCCGGGGGCTCTCGCCTTGTGCAGTTTCGATCTTCGCCAAAGCTGCGGAAACGCAGTAGGGACAGGCGGCCATGCGCCGCCGACCGCAGCGCACGCGAACGATTCGCGGAGTGGAGAAAGTGATGGTTCGTTATGAATATGCCAATAGCGCGCGATAACAGCGCAGGCGGGGGGAGGACTACCGTGCAGCGTCCTCTGATTTACTGGACCCAGTCGCCGTCCGTCATGCTGCGCAAGGAGCTTGCTCGGCGCGACTGGAAAGTGACGGTCGTTGCACACGCAAACGAATTGCGCGACACCTCCGGCGAAATCACCTGCGGCATCCTCGACCTGAGCGGCGGCCACGCCGACGCGATCGGCAGCATCGCGTCGACTTGCGCGTCGATGCGCGATGTCGTATGGGTCGCGCTCGTCGAAACCGGCCAGACGGCCTCGCCGAACGTGCGCGCACTGTTGCGCGACTATTGCTTCGACTACATCACGTTACCCGCGTCGCACCAGAGAATCGCCGATACGGTCGGCCATGCGTACGGAATGGAATGCCTGTTCGCGCGCGATCGCGAAGCCCTCGAATCGCGGGAGCACGGCATCGTCGGCACCTGTAGCGCGATGCTGCGGCTGTTCGATACGGTGCGGCGCTTCGCGCGCACCGACGCACCGGTGTTCGTGTTCGGCGAAACGGGAACCGGCAAGGAGCTGACGGCCGTCGCGATCCATCGTCATTCGGAACGGCGCAACGGCCCGTTCGTCGCGGTCAACTGCGGTGCGATCCCGCCCCACCTGCTGCAATCGGAACTGTTCGGCTACGAGCGCGGCGCGTTTACCGGCGCGAACGCACGCAGGATCGGCTACGTCGAGGCCGCGAACGGCGGCACGCTGCTGCTCGACGAAATCGGCGACCTGCCGCACGAGAGCCAGGCGAGCCTGCTGCGCTTCCTGCAGGAGGGCGCGATTCATCGCCTCGGCGGCAGCGATCCGGTGCCGGTCGACGTGCGGATCGTCTCCGCGACCCACGTCGACCTGCGCGAAGCGATGGAAGAAGGGCGTTTCCGCGCGGACTTGTTCCACCGTCTGTGCGTGATGCGCATCGATCAGCCGCCGCTGCGTGCGCGCGGCAAGGACATCGAGCTGCTCGCCCATCACATGCTGGAACGCTTTCGTGGCGACGCGCGCCATCGTGTGCGCGGCTTCTCGACGGATGCGATCACGGCGCTCTACAAGCACGACTGGCCGGGCAATGTCCGCGAACTGATCAACCGCGTGCGGCGCGCGGTCGTGATGACGGAAGGGCGCCTGATCACCGCGCAGGACCTCGAGCTCGAATACTGTCTCGACGCCGCCTCGCCGTCCGTTGCCGATATCCGCAAGTCGATCGAACGTGAAGCGATCGAATCCGCGCTGCTGCGCACGCGCGGACGCGTCGCCGCTTCCGCGCGCGAGCTCGGTGTGTCGCGTGCAACACTCTATCGCTGGATGGAAGCGTACGGAATCGAGCGGCCGCGCGGCACGGGATCGTCGGACTGACGTGTGCGGCGCGGCCGTGCGACCGTGTGTGCGGTCCGGTCGCGTCAGCCGGCCAACGCGGCGCGCACGGTTCGTGCGGCGTTGACCGCGCGGATCTCGACGGTCGGTGGCGCGCCGGCGGCCGGATGGTCGCCGGCGTTATCCTGCGGCACGAGCGCGACGCGTGCCGGCGTGCCGGGCGCGAGATCGAACCAGTCGTCGCGCGGCACGAAGCCCGGTGCGTCGATCTGCACGTGACGCGCGACGTGGCGCGTGTCGATGTCGACGTGCCATGTGTCGCCGGTGCGCGACACGCATGCCTCGATGCCGGGTTCGCGGCGGGCGAATACGGCCGGGTGCGTGCGGGACGGGAAGTAGAAGGCCTGCGACAGAAGCGTGCCGTCCTCGGCGCGCAGCGTCGCGACGACGGTATCGTGCTCGCACGGACCGAAGCGATACGCGTAGGTCCAGTCGAAGAAGCGACCGAGCAATTCGGCCGAATCGAGCCGCACCGTGCCGTGCGCGGCGATCCGGAGCGGCCCGCCGGCCCGCGCGACCGGCGTGCGGCCGTCGCGCAGCGCGACCAGCTCGACGGCTGCCGACAGCGGCGCCGGCCGCTCGTTGATCACGTGCACGTCGAGCCCGTTCAGCCCTTCGTCGACGAGCAGGACCTGCACCGGTTGAAGTACCTGGCGCAGCGCATACCATGCCGATTTCGGCCGATGCGTCGCATCGAGCAAGCCCCATCCGGCGCCCGCCATCACGTCCTGGAACTGCCAGACGAGCGCACCCGCGCAGCGTGAGCCGGTGCGCCGCCATTCCGAGAACGTGTCCCGCATCAGGTCCGCGATTACCGCGCGCGACAGCTCGAAGTAACGCGACGGGTCCTCGCGCCGCAGGCGGTCGGGTGCCACGTCGTACAACGTCTGCAGATAGTGATCGCGAATATCGTCGAAATCCCACGACGTGCCGGGATCGCGCGGCACGGCCGCTTTCCAGCGCGGCTCGTGTACGCCCGGCCAGCCGAGGCTTGCGAGCATCGCATTGCACGGCACGTTCGCGAACGCGAGGCATTCGCTTGCGAAGCGCACGTCGGCGCGACGCGCGTCGTCGAGCGGGCGAAGGTACGCGCCGACGCCATAGTAGTGCGATACGCGTTCGCGCGGCATGAACGGCAGCACGCCGCCGTCGGGCGAGTCGGGGACGTAAAGCGCGTCGGGCCGTCGCTTCGCCACATGGCCGGCGAGGCGCTCGGCGGTCAGTTCGAGGAAGCGCTGCCTCGGCCCGAGCCCCGACATCGCGGCCTGCTGCGCGATCTCGCTGCCGCCGCACAGCACCGCGAGCGATGGCGACGCACGGTGGCGCGTGAGGAACTGTTCGACTTCGCGATCGACGGCGTCCGCGAACGCGTGATCGTCGAGCGCGTAGTCGAAGTTCGCGAACATGAAGTCATGCCAGACCAGCAGTCCGAGCCGGTCGCACCACGCGTGGAATGCGTCGGCCTCGTACGCCATCGTTCCGCCGACGCGAATCATGTTGAAGCCTGCGTCGCGCGCGTGTCCGAGCAGCCGGCCATAGGTTGCGTCGTCCGCGTGCAGTGCGAGCGGCGCAGCGCTGCTCCAGCAAGCACCGCGCGCGAACACGCGTACGCCGTTCACGCGCACGCCGAACCCTTTGCCGTCGTCGCCCGCGTCCTGCTCGATCGTGCGAAAGCCTGTCGCGCCGAGCGATCGTCGGTCGGCGCCGATGTGTAATGCGACGTCATAGAGCACCGGTTCGCCGTGCGTGTGCGGCCACCAGCGGCGCACGTTCGGCACCGCGACGCTCGCGTGCAGGCGGCTGACGCCGCTGCGCTCGAGTGTCGCGTGGTGCTCGCCGCACGACAGCCGGGCCGTGAACGCCTCGGGCAGCGGTCGGGCGAACGCGAGTTCCGCGTCGAGCCAGCCGGTGTCGCCGTCGATGCGCGCATGCAGGTCGCAATGAACGAGAACGGGGCCGTCGGCCGGATCGAGGACGTCGACGGGCCGCCACGGTCCGGTCGGCACGCAGCGCGGAAACCAGCCCGGCATGTGCCCGAGCAGCGACGTGCGAACGGCGCGCAGCGTCGCCGGGTCGACCAGGCGCGTGCGCCAGCGTGCACGCCGCGGTGCGCGCACGTCGCGCAGGTGCGGCGCAAGGGCGCGGAAGCAGACGGTCAGCCGATGCGTGCCGTCGAGCGACACGGGCACGTCGTGCGCGACGAACATGCTGTCCGAGCGCAGGACCGGCGTGTCGTCGAGCCATGCTTCGGCGAGTGTCGCGAGGCCGTGAAAGCGCAACACGCGCGGCCCTTGCCCATGCAGTTCGACGCGATACCAGTGGTCGCGCTCGTCGAGCGACGCCGTGTCGTCGGGCCGTCCGGCCAGCGCGAGCGCTTGCGCGACCGTGCCGGGGACGGGGGCGGCGACCCAGCCGTCGGCGGGAAGATCGAGCGGCCCGCGCGCGGCGCCCGCGGCCGTGGCGAGCATCGACCACGCGAGCGCGGCTGGAGCGCGCATCACCGCATCAGCGGCACGGGGGCCGCGTCGCCGCGAACGGGTGCCGCGTGCTGAAGCGGCGGGGTGATCTGCCGCGCGCAGTCGATCAGGTCGGCGTAAGCCGCTTCGATCGCTTCGAGCGTCGCGTCGCCGCGCTCTTCCTTGCCGCGCGCGCAGGCCCGCGCCAGCCGGAACTCAAGCACCATCGCCTCGGACGCGATGCGGTCGCAGGCGATGCGAACCTCGGCGAACGGTCCGACGCAGCCACTTGCCTGCAGCCAGCGCGCGTAGTGGCCGAACAGTTCGAAGTTCGCGCCGAGTTGCCGCACCGAATTGAACGAGTACGCGTGGAACCGTTCGAGCGGAGAGACGGCGAGTGATTTCGCATCGATCTGCAACTGGCGCCGGAACATCGTGACCGGATTGACGACCGGCAGGCGGCGCAGATGGCGCTGCAGCGACGCGAGCGAGGCTTCGCACAGTGCGCGCTCGTCAAGCGGCGCGAAACGCCGCTTCGCGCACTCGACGTAAGGCGGCAGCGGCATCGGCGAACCGCCGCCGACGAGGCCGTCGTAGTCGATATCCTCGGCCACGTAATAGCCGCTGTTGTGGAAGTAGCCGATCTGGCGGCGCGTGCGATCGATCGCGTCGATACCGATCGTCGTCTTCGTATGCTGCGTGCGGTAGCTGCTGCCGCGCGTGTCCGGCAGGAACCACGCGTCGACTTCGACGATCATCAGGTGACCGCGCGCGACCTGCGTCTCGATGTGCTGGTCGAGCGGCTCGTAGATGGAGTGTTCCTGCACGACGATTCCGTAAAGCCGCTCCAGTTCGTCGTGCGGAAACTTGAAGAACGTGAACTGGTCGCCCTCGAAATCGAGTGCGATCGTAAACGGCAGCGCCGCGTAGGGATTGAGGCCCCACCACCGGAGCGCCTCGAGCCACATGTCGACGTAGCAGTTGGTCTGCTTCCAGACCATCTCCTGACTGTGCAGCGGGTGCGGCCGGTAGTGGCGTGCGCGGTGGCGCACGTCCTCGAACGACGCATCCTCGCCGTCGCGGGACACGAATTTCATCGCGTACCCCACAGCACGTCGCGAACGTCGGCAGGCCATGCGTCGATGTCGAAACCATGATGACGGAACAGCGCGAGCGTCAGCCGCTCGAGGCCGAAGCCGACACAGCCCGTGTGCGCGACGTCACCCGTTGCAGTGCGGATGTCCCACAGCAACCCGAAGTGATCCATGTGGTAGTTGAAGCTCAGGCACGCGGTCTGGCGATCGTCGTGCTCGATCGGGATCAGAAGCTCGAACTTCAGGTTCTGCTCCCGCTGGCTGTTCGCGACGATCTTGCCGCCGCGCCCGAAGAACGGATCGTTCGCGAGATCGATCGCGTTCGGCAGCCGCAGCGCCTCGATCATCCGCGTGCCGCGCTCCATCCACGTCGCGCGGAACGCGACGATCTGCTCGGGCGTGCCGATCTGCACGTATTCACGCATCCGGAACAACTGCATGCGGGTCGGGTCGAGCGACGGCTCGTGGCGGAAGCAATACGAAAACACGTCGACGATGCGGCCGTGGTCAGGCAGTGCACCCGCGCGCGCGACGACCGGATAGACCGGGTAGCAGGCGGCCGGCGTCATCACGACGTAAGTCGGCTTCTGGCTTTCGGTCCAGTCCTCGCCGCGGTCGAGGCACTGCAGCACGCGCTGGTGACGCTGTTCGTCGCCGCAGAACGCGTGCACGCTGCCCGCGAGTTGCGGGAAGCTCTTCATGTATTCGCTGCGCTCGAATTCGGTGCGGCTCATCGCCGGCGGGAAGCGCAACACTTCGGCCTGCTGGTCGGCGCCGAGGCGCGTGACGAAGGCGTCGAGCGCCTCGACGACGCGCTCGAACCGTTCGCTGCGGCCGAACAGGCCCTGGATGCCGGTCGACACGAGCAGGCCCGCATCGATCAGCTCGTCGCGCAGCGGATTGACGCCCGCGCGGTCGAGCGGCGCGTCGGACGGGGTGGCGGCGGAGGGCACGGACAGGCGGTCGTTCACGAATGGATCTCCAGCGTCGCGGGACGCAATGCGAGCAGCAAGCTCGCGGTATTGGCGGCAATGCGGTCGTTGCTGATCATCAGCGGCGCCGCGTGCAGGTCGCGCAGATGGCGGCCGATGCTGAACGGCGTGCCGTGCTTGTAGCCGGCCATCCCGCAGATCATCATTGCCTGCTGTGCGACTTCGAGCGCGGTCGACGACACATAAGTCTTCAGCGTGTTGATCTCGGCAGCCCAGGCCATGCCGGCCGACCACGAGCGGGGCGACGCGCTGGCATAGAGGCGCAGTACGTTGTCGACGCGGGCCTGCATCGCCTGCATCAGCGCAAGCGATTCGGCGATGCGCCGCGACGCGGGCGACGGCGCGCCGTCAGTCTGGCGCGCCTGCGCGCGGAAGAACTGATGCGCGCGATGGAACGCATCGCCGGCCACGCCGATCCACACCGCCGCCCACAGGATGTGCGAAACCGGCACCATCGTCTGTTCGGCGATCTGCGCGAACGGCACGGGCAGGCATTGCTCGGTCGCGCCGTGTGCGTCGAGCACGAAGCCGTTGCTGCACGTTCCGCGCATGCCGAGCGTGTCCCATTCGCCGCGGCGCGTGAGCGTATAGCCGTCGCGCAGCAGGGTAACGAGCACCTGGTCGGACGCCGGCGCGTCGGCGTCGCGCCGCGCGGTCGCGAGGATACCGTCCGCATAGTCGCCGTACGAGATCGTCGGCGCGGACTTGTGCAGCCGGAATTCGCCGCCGTTGGTCGCGAGCGCGCACTGGCTCGCGCGCAGGTTGCCGCCGACGCCGTCTTCCGACGTCGCCGACGCGAGCAGCCACTGATGGCGCACGAGCTGCTGCAGGAACAGCTTGTGCCAGCCCTGGTCGGCAGCGTGATTGACGATGCAGGCGACCTGGATCTGATGCATCGCAAACACCATCGCCGACGATGCGCAGGCCTGGCCGAGGATCGAGCATGCCGATGCGATATCGGCCAGCGATGCGCCGGCGCCGCCGAGCTGGGCCGGGACCATTGCGCTCAGCAGGCGGCGCGCGCGCATGGCCTCGATCGCTTCGACAGGGCAGCGCGCGTCGCGATCGACCGCATCCGCGTGCTGGGCGGCGATTTGCGCGACCGCGTGCGCGGCCTCGTCGAGCCGGCGCGCATCGTCGTCGGCCGCGAGTTCGGGAAGCAGCGCGCTCATGCGGAATGCTCGGAGCGTTGCAGCGTAGCGATCGTGTCCGCGAGCGCGTCGATGCTGCGGAACAGATTGCGGTTCAGCATCTCGTCGGGAATCTCGATGTTGAACTGCTTCTCGATCGCGAGCATCAACTGGATCGTGTCGAGCGAGGAGAGGCCCGCTTCGTAGAGGTCGTCCCCGTCACCGATCGAATCGATCGCAGCTTCGAGGTGGGCAACGTGCTTGAGGATGGTTCTGATTTCGTTTTTCACGTGCTGCTCCGGCGTGTGTGATGTCGTCCGCACGGTCGGACGCGCGCAGCGCGCTGACATCCCCCCGGCAGTCCGGCATCAGTAGACCATTCGCAAGCACGGCGTTCTGTACGCCACCCTACAATCGGCTGACTCGGATCGCACGCGTGCGCCGAAACGGCGTGCGCATCACGCGCGTGCCGCAGCGGTCACGCTCGAGTCGGCCGACAGGATGCGCTTCATCTCGTCGCGCACGATCGCGCGGCAGCCGCACGACATTTTCTCGAGGCCCGCAAGATCGGCAAGCTCGATCGAGCTCCGGTACTGTCGAATCAGGCCGAGTTTCTGAATCTCGCCGGCTGCGTCCGTGACCGTCTCGCGACGCACGCCGAGCATCTGCGCGAGCATGCTGTGGGTGACCTGGATCTCGATGCTGCGCGACCGGTCGTAGGCAAGCAGGAACCATCTGCATAACTGATGTTTGAGCACGTGATGACGGCTGCAGAACGTGATCTGCGATACCTGGGCCATCAGCAGCCGCACGCAGACAAACACCAGGTGGCGAATCACCGGCGACGCATCGAAAGCGGCGGTGAAGATGCGTCGGTCCAGCCGGTAGACGAAGCCGTCGCGGCATGCGACGGCACGGCACGGCATCCGGCCGCTGCCGCCGATCACGTCGTCGCATACGACACTCTCGCTGCCGATCTCGGCAACTTCCAGCGTCATGCCGCCGGACGAAACGTACTGCAGCGAAATCGCCGTCGTGACGGGCAGGTAAACCGCGGTGAGCGTTTCGCCGGGCTCGCACAGCACCTGGCCCGATTTCAGGTGAACGAGCTGAAGATTGGCAATCAGCGTGGCGCGTTCCTCGCGGTCGAGGGCCGCGAGGAACCGGTTGGCGTCGAAGCTGTGGGAGAGCTCGATCATGCCGTTCGCGTGGGCGACGGCGTCATTGGCCTGGTGGGTCACGGCGCATCCTCGTAGGGGGCGGTCGCACGTCGCGCGGCGGTATCCCGGGGGATTTAGCACGCGCGTGCGGATTTGTGTTCGTCGAAATTCGAATGACGATCGCGGGAAAAGGCTAGCACGCAATTGAATTCGATAAATTGCGCACTACGTCACTTCACAAAGTTTGACGATTCAACGTAAATGAAAATGTTATATGGATTTGAAGATCATGCTCTGAAGAGTTAATCGCGTTGATATGGATCGACGGATAAGTCGAGAATTCGATGTCGATCCGGAATCAATCGAGAAGTGACGGGTATCGTACATGTAAAACATTAAGAATGCATCTGGCATTATTTGACAATCGAGATTGCGGTTGTGAATTTATCAATCGAATCATGTGGTTATGTGGGTTATGTGCGTTCGCTTACAAAGCCGTAAATTAATGTGTAGATTCATATTTGAGACAGTTTCAAACGATCATTCGAGGTGCCGTGAACCGCCCAGGCGCCATGCGAGACATCACGGAAACAATTGAAAACGGCCCGTAAGTATTTGAACGATAAGCTTCGCGCGCCGCTGCTGGCGCCGCCGTGCACTCGGTGATCATTGATCAGTCGAATCGCTTCCTGTGTCCACTGTGGCAGAGGGTGTCCGAAAATGAGACGCTTTTGACAGTTTTCAGTTGGTAATTCGGCGGAGCTGAATCGCCGGTCATTTATATATTAAGGATGAAGCGGGTATTGGCACGTAAATCGCTTATTGAGATGGGCGCATCGAAACGGGACGCCCGATTCGATCCGGCGGCGTGAAGCCGCAGGTCGATTGGATGGAGGGTTGTGGGCCGCAACCCGCGTCGCCGTCAGGACGCGCATCACGATAACGAGTTCCGCTGACGCAGTTGCATGCGGCGCGGAAGACAAATGGGATACAGACATGCTTCATCTTCACTCGAGCTACTCGGCGAATGCCATCCTCGATGCCCTCCCGGAGGACAGCATCCGTGCCATCGCACCGCACCTCGAACTGGTCAGGATCAAGGCCGGCATGCTCGACCGTGTCGGGGAACCGATGCGCCATCTGCATTTCCCGACGACCGCCATGATGTCGGTGCAGCACCTGATGGAAGACGGCGCGATGGTCGAGGTTGCCGTGGTCGGCCGCGAAGGTGTGGTCGGCCTGGCGACGCTCGTTGGCGGCACCTCGGTATCGAACCGCATCGAAGTCCGTATCGGCGGGATGGCCTACCGTGTCCCGACCTGCGTGATGCGCGCGGAATTCGAACGTTCGCCGGCGACGTATCGGCTGTTGTTGAACTACTGCCAGGCGATGATGGCGCAGATTTCGCGCAGCGCGTTGTGCAACCGCCATCACTCGGTCAGCGAGCAGTTGAGCCGCTGGCTGCTGCTCGCGCATGACCGGATCGACGGCGACGAACTGGCCGTCACGCAGCAGACGATCGCGAACATGCTCGGCGTGCGTCGCGAGGGGGTGACGGAAGCAGCCGGCAACCTGCAGGAAGCCGGGCTGATTCGTCAACGTCGCGGCCGCATCACGGTGCTCGATCGCGACAGCCTCGAGCGCCAGGCGTGCGAGTGCTACGAGCTGATTCGTGCGGACTATCGCCGGCTGCTCGGCACGCGTGCCGGCGTGCGATCGATGCCGGTGCGATCGCGCATGCACGATGTGCACGGCGGATTCCCCGCGCACGGTGCGTGACGATGCATGCGACGGCGGGTGGAACGAATACGATGCGGCGCGCCGCGATCGCCGCGGCCGATGCCGCGCTCGTGCTGGCAGGCGCGCTCGCCGCGCAGGCGGTGATGGGACTCGCCTGGCGCGATCTGTCGGACGCGCAGCGCGGCGCGATTGCATTGCTGTGCGCGTTGACGGTCGCGCTGTTGCCGCGCAGTGTGCGCTTGTCGCGCGGCGCGGCATCGTCGCATGACAGCGGCACCGTGCTGACGCGCACGATGATCGCCGTTGTGTGCGTGGGCATGCTGACGGTGGCTGGCACGATGTGGATCATGAACCGCGGCGGCACGGTCACGACGCGCTGGATTGCGCGGACGGTGCTGTCCGGCGACGCGGCACTGCTGCTTGGCAGGCTGGCACTGTGCGCGCTGGCGATCAAGCGGGGCGATCGGCGCGCGCGGCAGCGGCGGGTCGCGATCGTCGGCGCGACCGCTTACGGACGGGTGGCGATCGAGCGCATGCAGCGCGAGCCTGCCGGCCCGTTCGCGGCGGCCTGCGTGTTCGACGACGACGCGCCGGCCTCGGCAGCCGCCGACGGAATCGGCGGTGTCCCGGTGATCGGCGACTGGGGCGCGCTGCGGCGCATGATCCGCGGCGGCGAGATCGACGAAGTGTGGCTCACGCTGCCGATGTCGCACGAGTCGCGCATTCAGCGCATCGTGCGCGAATTGCGCGACGAGTTCGTCGAGTTGCGACTGTTGCCTGACGTGCGGCAGATGGCGGTCGTCGAGCGATCCGCGACCGATGTGCTCGGCATGCCGGCAATCAACCTCGCGACCACGCCGCGTTCCGCTCCGGAACTGTGGGCGAAGTTCGCGTTCGACCGGATGTTCGCGGTCGCCGTGCTGATCCCGCTGCTGCCGCTGCTTGCGGTGCTGGCGGTCGCCGTGAAGCTGTCGTCGCCGGGGCCTGTCTTGTTCAGGCAGCGCCGCAAGGGTGCCGACGGTCGCGAGTTTCACATCCTCAAGTTCAGGACGATGCGCGTGCATCGCGCACAGCCCGGTGTCGTGCGGCAGGCGTCGCGCAACGACGCGCGCATCACGCCTGTCGGCGCGTTCCTGCGACGCACGTCACTCGACGAGCTGCCCCAGTTCTTCAACGTGTTGTTCGGCCAGATGTCGGTGGTCGGCCCGCGTCCGCATGCGATCGAACACGACGACTTCTACCGGCAACTGGTCGACTGCTACATGTATCGCTATCGCGTACGACCGGGGATCACCGGATGGGCGCAGGTGAACGGCTATCGCGGCGAGACGCGCAAGGTCGAGGCGATGGCCGCGCGTGTGAAGTTCGATCTGTTCTACATGCAGAACTGGAGCTTCTGGTTCGACATGAAGATCATCCTGATGACGGTCGTTCGTGGCTTCGTCGGGCGTAATGCATTTTGATGAACAGGATTGCGAATTATTATGCGTGGTTTTTTCGTCGTCGATGCGATGCTCCACGCAACGGCGCACCTGAAACCGCGCGTCAACCGTCCGACGGCGGCTGAGCGGCCGCCGGCGACGCGGTGGGCGTGACGGCGGGGCTGGCATCGGGCGCGGCTTGGGCGCTCGACGGCTGGATGGCGTGCTGGATCGTCGGCACGACCATCGTCGGGAACAGGGCCGCAAGGGCCACCCAGATGACGACGCCGAACAACATGACGTTCTCCCGGAAAACCGCGGATTCACCGCGCATGCTTTCAATCTATGTCGCAACTTTTTACAGGGGATTGATCGACCTCAACGGCGGCTGCGTCAGACGAATGCGGGCGTGCTGGATTATCGCGTCGGTCCCCGGTTTTTCGCGCGCATGGTGCGGGCGCTGACGACGGTCAACACATGCGTGTGCATTGGGTTTATGCTGCGTCGAATGCGTCCGGCGCTTCGTGCGGCCGGGCGCGCATCCGGGCGCGGCGAGCCGGGCGTTCCGGCCCGCCGCGCACCGGCGCGACAACCGCGCGCCGCATGCGCTTTGCGCGGAACCCGGAAAAGGAGAGACGGCGATGGCGCTCGATCGAGAACAACGGCAGACGCTGCAGCGGCGCCTGACCGAGAGCGAGCAGGCGTTGCGGGCGAACATTCGCACGAGCGAGGACCAGCGCGCGTCGGAGTCCTATGCGGATCTCGCCGGCGCGGCGCCGGACGAGGGCGACGAGGCGAACGCCGATCTGTTCGTCGACATGGATCACGCGCTGATCGGGATGAAGCTGGCCGAGTTGCGTGCGATCGGGCGCGCGCAGCAGCGCATCCGCGACGGCAGCTACGGCGAATGCATCGATTGCGATGCGCCGGTCGGCTACGAGCGGCTGCTCGCGCGCCCGACTGCCGAGCGTTGCACGCATTGCCAGTCCCTGTACGAGCGTCGCTACGCGACGACGCCGCGCGCATCGCTCTGATGTATCGGCGCAAGAGCCGCGCAGGCCGCATGCCTCGCGCGACATGACACGGGCAATCGGTGCAGGATGATCAACGGGCGCCCGCCGTCGTCGACATGCGGCGCCGGGCGGGCAGAGGCCGCCGCACCAGCGCACGGCGCCATCCACGTGGGAGGGAGCCACGCCGACCATGCCGATCCACAATGCCGAGTGTGCGGCCGTCTTCGCCGAAATCGCCGATATGCTCGAGATCCAGGGCGCCAACCCGTTCAGGGTGCGCGCCTATCGCAACGCGGCGCGGACGATTGCCGATTATGGGCGCGACATTCCGGCGATGCTCGCGAGCGGCGGCGATCTCGGCCGGATTCCATCGATCGGTGCCGATCTCGCGGCGAAGCTGCGCGAGATCGCCTCGACCGGCACCTGCGAACTGCAGCAAACGCTACGCCATGCGCTGCCGCGCGCGATCGTCGAACTGCTCGACGTGCCGGGGCTCGGCGCGAAACGAGTCAAGGCGCTGCATGACGCACTGCACGTCGAGTCGCTCGAACAGCTACGCGTCGAAGCGAAGAGCGGGCACGTGCGCGCGCTGCCGGGTTTCGGCGCGAAGACCGAAGCCCATCTCCTCGACGCGATCGACGACCGCCTGAAGCGCGAGCCGCAACGCTTCCTGCTGCCGGATGCCGCGCAATCGCTGATGCCGTTGCTCGAGCGTCTGCGCAAGGTGGCCGGCGTCGGGGAAGCGGTGCCGGCGGGCAGTTTTCGCCGCAACCGCGAGACGGTCGGCGACCTCGACATCCTCGTGACGGCGCGCGATCCGGCCGCGGTGGCCGATGCGTTCGTCGGCTACGGTGAAGTCGCGCGCGTGCTCGCGAACGGCAAGACGCGTTCGAGCGTCATGCTCGGCAACGGGCTGCAGGTGGACCTGCGCGTCGTCGATGCCGGCGCGTTCGGTGCCGCGCTCGTCTATTTCACGGGATCGAAGGCGCACAACATCGCCCTGCGCAGGATCGCGCAGGCCGGCGGCCTGAAGATCAACGAATACGGCGTATTCCGCGGCGACGAGCGGATCGCGGGCGCGACGGAGGCATCCGTCTACGAGGCGATCGGTCTTCACTGGGTACCCCCCGAGTTGCGCGAGGACCGCGGCGAGATCGACGCGTCGCGCGCGGGCACGCTGCCGGCGCTGGTCGAGCGCAGGCACGTTCATGGCGATCTGCATGCGCATACCAGGGCGTCGGCCGGGCGCGACAGCCTGCGCGCAATGGCGGATGCGGCCCGGGCCCGCGGGCTCGCGTATCTGGCCGTCACCGATCGCGCACCGGATACGCAAGGTGGCCGAGCCGATGGCGACTGGCTCGTGCGGCAGATCGACGAGATCGACCGCCTCAACGCGTCATTCGACGACTTCGTGCTGTTGAAGGGCGTCGAGGCCGGCATTCGCGAAGACGGCAGTCTCGACGTGCCCGACGACGTGCTTGGGCGCCTCGACCTCGTCGTCGGCGCGGTGCGCGACGGCTTCGACCTGACAGGCGACGCGCAGACCGGGCGAATCCTGCGTGCGATGGATCATCCGTATTTCACGATCCTCGCGCATCCGACCGGCCGGCTGCTCGGCGAACGCGACGCATGCGAACTCGACGTGCCGCGTGTGCTCGCCGCGGCCGCCGCGCGCCGCTGCTTCGTCGAACTCGATGGCGACCCGCGACGGCTCGATCTGCCGGACGTCTGGTGCCGCGAGGCCGCGAAAGCCGGTGTCGCCGTGGCGATCGGCTCGGACGCACGGTGCGCCGACGATCTTGACAACCTCGAATACGGCATCGGCCAGGCGCGGCGTGGTTGGCTCACGCGGCACGACGTGCTCAACACGCGCACGCTCGCGCAACTGCGGCCGCTGCTGGCGCGCACGATGCACGCGAGCGGGGCGTCGAAGCGCGGCCGCCCGAAGGGCGCGTGACGGCGCCCGCCGAAGTCAGGCCAGCACGTCTTCCGCCGGTACGTACGGCAGGCCGAGCGCCAGCGCGACGGCCTCGTAGGTGATGCGGCCGTCGCACACGTTCAGGCCCGCGCGCAGATGCGGATCGTCGGCCATCGCGCGTTTCCAGCCCTTGTCGGCGAGCGCGAGCGCATGGCCGAGCGTCGCATTGTTCAACGCGAACGTCGACGTGCGCGCGACCGCGCCGGGCATGTTCGCGACGCAGTAGTGCACGACGCCGTCGACGACGAAGGTCGGCTGCGCATGTGTCGTTGCATGCGATGTCTCGAAGCAGCCGCCCTGGTCGATCGCGACGTCGACGACGACGGCACCCGTGCGCATCGTCGCGATCATGTCGCGCGTGACCAGCCGCGGCGCCGACGCGCCAGGCACGAGCACTGCGCCGATCACGACGTCGGCGTCGCGCACGGCTTCGTCGATCGTGTGCGCGTTCGAGCAGACGGTCGCGATCCGGTTCGCGAAGACCAGGTCGAGCTGGCGCAGCCGGGCCACGTTCGTGTCGAGCACGGTGACGCGTGCGCCGAGGCCGACCGCCATCTGCAGCGCACCGGTGCCCACCACGCCTGCGCCGAGCACCACGACGTGCGCGGCCGGCACGCCGGGCACGCCGGCCATCAGCACGCCGCGGCCGCCGCGCGGGCTTTCGAGGTGCGTCGCCGCGACCTGGATCGACATGCGTCCGGCGACCTCGCTCATCGGCGCGAGCAGCGGCAGCCCGCCGCCGGGGCCCGTCACGGTCTCGTACGCGATGCACACCGCGCCGGACTTCACCAGCGCGGCCGCCTGCTGGGGATCGGGCGCGAGATGCAGATACGTATAAAGAATCTGTCCGCGCCGCAGCATCGCGCACTCGGCCGCCTGCGGCTCCTTGACCTTGATGATCATGTCGGCGCGCGCGAAGACGTCGCGCGCGTCGTCGCACAATGTCGCGCCTGCGGCCGTGTAGTCGTCGTCGTGCAGACCGATCGCGGTGCCCGCGCCGCGCTGCACGAGCACGCCGTGGCCATGACGCGTGAGTTCGCGCGTGCCGGCCGGCGTGAGGCCGACGCGGTACTCGTGATTCTTGATCTCCTTCGGCACACCGATCAGCATGAGTCGCCTCCATGGGTATTCGTCATTGTTGTCGTGCCCGAGCGCGCCGGCGAACGGCACGTATGCGACGGCTGCGCATGCACGGTTCGAGTGCCGTACTGGAATAAAAGGGTAGTGGTGCCCGGAGGGAAGTCAAGCGGCGGCCGGTGCGACGGTGCGCGCGCATTGCATCGCAGCACGCGGCGTGGCGTATTGCGACCGGACGTCGCAATGCATGCGGCACGTGGTTTGGGTATCGTCTCGTGTTGCGCGGAACGGAGCCGCGTGCTGCCGGAGCCGTTCCGGCTGGATCACGACACGATGAGACAAGGAACCTTACCGAGATGAGCGGCGCGTATTTCAGCGTGCCGACGCTTTGTGCGATTGCAATCGTTCACGTCTACTGGGCGTTCGGCGGACGGCTCGGCAAGCGTGCGGCCATTCCGGAACAGGACGGGGTACCGCTCCTGCGGCCGACCATGCTCGGCACGCTCGCCGTCGCGACGGCGTTGCTGGCCGGCGCATGCGCGGTGGCGTCGCGCGCCGGCTGGCTGTGGCCGAACCTGTATCCCGGCGCGATCGCGTTCGCGATCGTTGCGCTCGCATTGATCTTCGCGGTGCGCGCGGTCGGCGATTTCCGCTACGTCGGCTTCTTCAAGCGGGTGCGCGGGTCGCGTTTCGCGCAGATGGACAGCCTGTGTTACTCGCCGTTGTGCGTGGCGCTCTCGTTGTCGATCGCGTCGATGCTGTGGTCGTGATGAGCGTCGCGCCTGGCGCGGCAGCCAGTTTGCAGCGCGCGGAGCCCTGACGCCCGTCGCCGCGTCGCGATCGAACGCGCGGAGTGGGCGAAGCCCGCGCATCGCGCCACCGTGGTGAGCGTCGACACGACCCGCGCCACGGGTCTTGCGCATTCCGGAAAACGATTTCCTCATTATTGCGGTTTTCGATGTAATGAATTGCATTGAACCCTTTGGAAATGGAACCGGTTCCATTTATAATTCGCGGCGTTTGTCGTCGGGCCCGGAATGAGGGTCGTGCACGATGCGCTTGCCGTCGGCCAGCGCGGCGTCTAAGTTGAACAGGGCCATGGCGATGAAGGGCAGATGCGGGCGGTAAGCCGGTATCTGCCCGATGATCAGACCCGCGAAGAGGTCGAACCCGCAGCGCGCCGGAACCGGCGCGCTGCGCGGCTGCATGACGGCGCCACCGCGCAGCGCGTGGCGTGCGCCCGCATCGAGGTTGTTCGCAACGCCGCAAGAACAGGACGGCCGGCCGCGCGCGGCAAGGCTGCCGTGCCGGGCATGCCGCATGCGGAATGCGCGCCCCGAACCACGTTCCACAACGATCACCATCCGACCATGTCCACGCCACCCGACAAACCCAATTCGCGTCGCCGCTTCCTGCGCACGTCGGTCGCGCTCGTGCCGATCGCGTCGGTCGCGTCGGTCGCCGGTTGCGACCTGCGCTCGTCGTCGTCCTCGACCACGGCCGGCAATGCCTCCACCGCGCCGGCCGGCGGCGAACGCGCGCCGTACAAGCCGACCTTCTTCGATGCGAAGGAGTGGGCGTTCGTCCAGGCCGCCGTCGACCGGTTGATCCCGGCCGACGCCGAAGGCCCCGGCGCGCTCGAATCCGGCGTGCCCGAATTCATCGACCGCCAGATGGAAACCCCGTACGCACACGGCGCGACGTGGTACATGCAGGGGCCGTTCCAGCAGGGCGTGCCCGAGCTCGGCTACCAGCTCAAGCTCGTGCCACGCGACATCTACCGGCTCGGCATCGCGGCGGTCAACCGCTATTGCGAAAAGGCCCATGGCAAGGTGTTCGCCGATCTCGACGCGCCGACTCGCGACACCGTGCTCGGCGAACTCGAAAAAGGCGGCGCGCAGATCGACGACGTGTCGTCCGCCGTGTTCTTCGGCCAGTTGCTGCAGAACACGCGCGAAGGCTACTTCTGCGATCCGGTGCACGGCGGCAATCACGACATGGCCGCGTGGAAGATGATCGGTTTTCCGGGCGCGCGCGCCGACTTCATGGATTTCGTCAACCAGAACGGCAAGCCGTACCCGTACGGCCCCGTCTCGATCAACGGGGAGCGCAGCTGATGGCCGCAGAGAAAAAGCCGCATGTCGATGCGGTGATCGTCGGCTTCGGCTGGACCGGCGCGATTCTCGCGAAGGAACTGACCGAAGCGGGCCTGAACGTCGTCGCGCTCGAGCGCGGCGAGTATCGCGACACCTACCCGGACGGCGCGTATCCGAACACGATCGACGAGCTGACCTACAACGTCCGCAAGAAGCTGTTCCTCGACCTGTCGAAGACGACCGTGTCGATCCGCCACGGCGTGCAGGACACCGCGCTGCCGTACCGGCAGCTCGCCGCGTTCCTGCCGGGAGAGGGCGTCGGCGGCGCGGGGCTGCACTGGTCGGGCGTGCATTTCCGGATCACGCCGGAAGAGCTGCGCCTGCGCAGCCACTACGAAGAGCGCTACGGCAAGAAGTTCATCCCGGAAGGGATGACGATCCAGGACACGGGCGTGACCTACGACGAGCTCGAGCCGCATTTCGACTTCGCCGAGAAGGTGTTCGGCACGTCGGGGCAGGCGTACAAGGTCGGCGGCAAGGTGGTCGGCGACGGCAACGTGTTCGAAGCGAACCGCAGCGACAACTTCCCGCTGCCCGCGCAGCTCAACACCTATTCGGCGCAGCGCTTCTTCGACGCGGCCAGGTCGCTCGGCCTGCATCCGTACCGGCTGCCGTCGGCGAATACGTCGGGCCCATACACGAACCCGTACGGCGTGCAGATGGGCCCGTGCAACTTCTGCGGCTACTGCAGCGGCTACGCGTGCTACATGTACTCGAAGGCGTCGCCGAACCTGAACATCCTGCCGGCGCTGAAGCAGGCGCCGAACTTCGAGCTGCGCTCGAAGTGCCACGTGCTGCGCGTGGACCTCGACGGCACGAAGAAGCGTGCGACGGGTGTCACCTACGTCGACCCGGCCGGCCGTGAAGTGCATCAGCCGGCCGATCTCGTGATCGTCGCGGCGTTCCAGTATCACAACGTGCACCTGCTGCTGCTGTCGGGTATCGGCAAGCCGTACGACCCGATCTCGGGCGAAGGCGTGGTGGGCCGCAATTTCGCGTACCAGAACCTGTCGACGATCAAGGCGTTCTTCGACAAGGACACCTTCACGAACCCGTTCATCGGCGCGGGCGGCAACGGCGTCGCGGTGGACGACTTCAACGCGGACAACTTCGACCATGGCCCGCTCGGCTTCGTCGGCGGTTCGCCGCTGTGGGTGAACCAGGCCGGCGTGAAGCCGATCAGCGGCATTGCGACGCCGCCGGGCACGCCGCAATGGGGCGCCGCGTGGAAGAAGGCCGTGAAGGACAACTATGCGCACACGATCTCGATGGATGCGCACGGCACGAACATGTCGTACCGCGATGTCTACCTCGACCTCGATCCGACCTATCGCGATTCGTACGGCCAGCCGCTCTTGCGGATGACCTTCGACTGGAAGGACAACGACATCAAGATGGCGCAGTACGTGACCGGGCAGATGAAGAAGATCGCGGAGGCGATGGGGCCGAAGGCGATCGGCGTGTCGACGCGCGAGTTCGGCAAGCACTTCGATTCGCGCGCATACCAGACGACGCACCTGGTGGGCGGCGCGATCATGGGCACCGATCCGAAGACGAGCGTGCTGAACCGCTACCTGCAATGCTGGGACGTGCACAACGTGTTCGTGATGGGCGCGTCGGCGCTGCCGCAAGGCATCGGCTACAACCCGACCGGGATCATCGCGGCGCTGGCCTACTGGTCGGCACGCGCGATCCGCGAGCAATACCTGAAAAATCCCGCTCCGCTGGTGACCGCATGAAGAGGACAGTGAACCACCACAACGCCGCGCGCCGAATTTCCCCGCTGCGGCGCGCACTGGCGATCGGCACGGCATGGGCGGCGTTCGGTCTCGCGGGCGGGGCGGCCTTCGCGCAACCGGCGGGGCCGGCTGCGGCTTCGGGCCCGACGGCGGCACCGGCGGCACAATCGGCCGACGCGAACCTCGTCAAGCGCGGCGAATATCTTGCCCGCGCGGGCGACTGCATCGCGTGCCACACTGCGAGCGGCGGCAAGCCGTTCGCGGGCGGGCTGAAGTTCGACACGCCGATCGGCGCGATCTATTCGACCAACATCACGCCGGACCCGAAGACGGGCCTCGGCGGCTGGACGCTCGACGACTTCACTCGCGCGGTGCGCGAGGGCGTCCGCAAGAACGGCGACACGATGTACCCGGCGATGCCGTACCCGTCCTACGCGCGCCTGAGCGACGACGACGTGAAGGCGCTGTATGCGTACTTCATGCACGGCGTCACGCCGGTCGAACGCGAAAACCGCGCGGTCGACATCGTGTGGCCCCTGTCGATGCGCTGGCCGCTGATGTTCTGGCGCAAGCTGTTCGCGCCGGCGCCGAAGCCGTTCGACGCGGCGTCGTACACCGATCCGGTGGTCGCGCGCGGCGCGTATCTCGTGCAGGGTCTCGGTCATTGCGGCGCGTGCCACACGCCGCGTGCGGCGACGATGCAGGAGCGCGCGCTGACCGATGCGGGCGGCCTCGACTTCCTGGCCGGCGGCGCGGCGATCGACGGCTGGGTGCCGACGAGCCTGCGCGGCGAGTCGCGCACCGGGCTCGGCACGTGGAGCGAAACCGAGATCGTGCAGTTCCTGAAGACCGGCCGCACGCTGCGCACGGCCGCGTTCGGCGGGATGACGGACGTGGTCGGCCACAGCATGCAGCACTTGAGCGACGACGACCTGACCGCGATCGCGCGCTACCTGAAGACGCTGCCGCCGCGCGTGCAGGGCGAGCAGCCGCACATGTACGACGCGGCCGCGGCGAAGGCGCTGCAGACCGGCGACGCGAGCAAGCCGGGCGCCGCCGTCTATCGTGACAACTGCATGGCGTGCCACCGCAGCGACGGCCACGGCTACACGCGCGTGTTCCCGGCGCTCGCCGGCAATCCGGTCGTGCAGGGCGAGGATCCGACGTCGCTGATCCACGTCGTGCTGGAAGGCAGCGCGCTGCAGGGGACGCACACCGCGCCGTCGACCTTCACGATGCCCCCGTTCGGCTGGCGCCTGTCGGACCAGGAAGTCGCGGACGTGTCGAACTTCGTGCGCACGAGCTGGGGCAATACGGGCACGGCGATCACGGCCGCGCAGGTCGCGAAGGTGCGCAAGAGCACGCCGTCGACGCGGCCGGAGCCGCCGCCGGGCGCGCGGTTCCCGCAGGCGTCGCGCTGACGCACGCGGCGGGACGCCGGTCGCCGCCCGATCGATCCGCCGCGCGCCGCCGGCCGGCGCGTGGGGCGCGTTCCGACTGCCCGGGGTAGTACCCCCGCAATGGCGGGCCACCGCGCGAATATTTCGCGGTGGCCCGCCATTTTTCCATCTCATCCCTTATCCTTCCATTCTTGAACCTTACTAAATAGTTACAAGAACTCGGGAGGGGGGATGCCTCATGACGTCAGCCTGATTGCGTTGCTCGCGGCCGGTTTCGGTCTCGCGATGATCTTCGGTTACCTCGCGTCACTGCTGAAAATGCCGCCGCTCGTCGGCTATCTGCTCGCCGGGATCGTGATCGGCCCCGGCACGCCCGGTTTCGTCGGCGACCTGTCGCTCGCGCAGCAGCTCGCGGAAGTCGGCGTGATGCTGCTGATGTTCGGTGTCGGCCTGCATTTCTCGCTCGGCGATCTGCTCGCGGTGCGCAAGATCGCACTGCCGGGGGCCGTCGTCCAGATTACCGTCGCAACGTTGCTCGGCGGCGGGCTCGCGCTCACGTGGGGCTGGAGCCTCGGTGCGGCGCTCGTGTTCGGGCTCGCGCTGTCGGTCGCGAGCACGGTCGTGCTGCTGCGGGCGCTCGAGGGGCGCGGCCTCGTCGAGACGGTGAATGGGCGCATCGCGGTCGGCTGGCTCGTCGTCGAGGATCTCGTGATGGTGCTGGTGCTCGTGCTGCTGCCGCCCGTCGCGGGGCTGCTCGGCGGCACGCCGCCCGGCGATGCGCACGCGGCCGGCGGTAGCGTGTGGGGCACGCTCGGCGTCACGATGCTGAAGGTCGCCGCGTTCATCGCACTGATGCTCGTGGTCGGCAAGCGCGTGTTCCCGCGCATCCTGTGGCTCGTCGCGCGCACCGGTTCGCGCGAGCTGTTCACGCTGTGCATGATCGCCGCGGCGGTCGGCATCGCGTACGGCGCGGCGAAGCTGTTCGACGTGTCGTTCGCGCTCGGCGCGTTCTTCGCCGGGATGATGATGCGCGAGTCGGAGTTCAGCCGGCGCGCGGCCGACGAGACGCTGCCGCTGCGCGACGCGTTCTCGGTGCTGTTCTTCATTTCGGTCGGGATGCTGTTCGATCCGACGGTGCTGCTCACCGAGCCGCTGCACGTGATCGAAGTCGCGGCGATCGTCCTGATCGGCAAGACGCTCGCGGCGGTCGCGCTCGTGATCGCGTTCCGCTATCCGCTGAACACCGCGCTGACGGTCGGCGCGGGCCTCGCGCAGATCGGCGAATTCTCGTTCATTCTCGCGGGGCTCGGTCGTGCGCTCGGGCTGCTGTCGGCCGAAGGGCAGAGCCTGATCCTCGCGGTCGCACTGATCTCGATCGCGATGAACACGCTGCTGTTCGCGATGATCGATCCGGCGCTCGCGTGGATCCGCAAGCATTCTGCATTTGCGCGCAAGCTCGAGGCGCGCGACGATCCGCTCGCCGCGCTGCCGATGTCGACGCCGCAGACGCACCTGACCGGGCAGGTCGTGATCGTCGGCTACGGCAAGGTCGGCACGCGGATCGCGCATGCGCTGGACGAGCGCGGCATCGCGTATGTCGTCGTCGAGCAGAATCGCGAGCTCGTCGAAAAGCTGCGCGCGGACGGCGTCGCCGCCGTGTCGGGCGACGCGATCGAGCCGGTCGTGCTCGTGCAGGCGCATATCGCGCGCGCCGGGATGCTGGTCGTCACGCTGCCGGACGTATTCGACGTGCGGCAGATCGTCGAGATCTCGCGCACACTGAACCCGATGCTGGAGGTCGTGCTGTGCACGAACAGCAGCGACGAGGCCGCGTTGCTGTCGAGCGAGGGTGTCGGCACCGTGTTCATGGGCGAGAGCGAACTCGCGCGCGGAATGACCGAGCACGTGCTCGGCAGGATGGTGAAGCCGGTGGCGGATGCGCACGCGCACTGACGGTCGCGCGGCCGGGTTCGCGCGGGTGGCGGGATAGTGTTGGCCAGCGGAAAGGGGGCGTGCCGGGAATTCGGCACGGCGAACAGTCGACCTGTTCGCCTCGCGCGGCGCCCAGTGCGCCCCGGCGGCTTCAGCCTGCCGCCGCCTTCGCCGGTACGGCCGCGCCGGATTGCGCGGCCGTTTTCACGGGGGCCGATGCCTTCTGCTCGCCCGCCGTCTTCGGTTGCGCCGTGGCCTTCGGCGCCGCGACGGTCTTCTGCGGTGCGGCCTTGACCGGCGCATTCGGCGTCGGCTCGACCGGTGCGTCGGGCGGCACGCCGAGCAACTGCAGCGAGCCGCTCGTGACCGACGAGAACACCGGGCCGGCCACCGTGCCGCCGTAATAGCCCTTGCCGCGTGGCTCGTCGATCATCACCGCGACGATCAGGCGCGGGTTGCTCATCGGCGCCATCCCCGCGAACAATGCGCGGTACTTGCCCTTCGCATAGGTCGCGCCGACCTGCTTGCGCGCCGTGCCCGTCTTGCCGCCGATCCGGTAGCCGTCGACGCGCGCGCGGCGCCCCGTGCCGCCTTCGCCGACGGCCGACTCGAGCATCGCGCGGATCGCCGCCGCGGTTTGCGGCGACGTCACGCGGTGGCCGCGATGGGCATTGATCGTCTGCGGGTCGGAGCCGTTCTTCAGCAGCGACACCGGGTGCAGCGTGCCGTCGCCCGCGTAGGCGGTGTAGGTCTGCGCGATCTGCAGCAGCGACATCGACAGCCCGTAGCCGTACGCCATCGTCGCCTGCTCGATCGGCCGCCAGCGCTTGTAGCCGCGCAGGCGGCCCGACGCGACGCCCGGGAATGTCAGCTCCGGCGCGCGGCCGATCCCGTATTCCTGGTACTTGTTCCAGATCGTTTCGGCGGGCAGGTTCAGCGCCAGCTTCGCGAGCGCGACGTTGCTCGACTTCTGCAGCGCCTGCGAGACGGTCAGCGAGCCGTGGTTCGACGTGTCGTGGATCACGGCCGGGCCGATCTTGTAGGTGCCGGGCGATGTGTTGATGATCGTGTTCGGCGTGACCTTGCGCTCGTCGATCGACAGCGCGACGACGAGCGGCTTGATCGTCGAACCCGGCTCGAACGTGTCGATCACCGCGCGGTTGCGCAGCTGCTGGCCCGTCAGCCGGGCGCGGTCGTTCGGGTCGAAGGTCGGGTAGTTCGCGAGCGCGAGGATTTCGCCGTTCTGCGCGTCGAGCACGACCACGCTGCCGGCTATCGCGTTGTTCTCGAGCACTGCGGCCTTGAGCTGGCTGAACGCGAGCTGCTGGATCCGCCGGTCGATCGTCAGTTCGATCGTCGCGCCGTGCTGCGCGGGCACGAGCGGACGCGTGTCGGACACGATGCGGCCGAGCCGGTCGCGGATCACCTCGCGCTGCCCGGAGGTACCCGACAGCCGCCCGTTCGCCGCGAGCTCGACGCCTTCCTGGCCTTTGTCCTCGACGTTGGTGAAGCCGACTACGTGCGCGGCCGATTCGCCCTCCGGATAGAAGCGCTTCGAGTCGGCGATCTGCGTGATGCCGTCGATCTCGAGCTTGTCGAGCCGGCTCGCGGTGTCGGCGTCGATCTGCCGCTTGAGCAGCACGAACGTGCGGTCGTTGCGCAGGCGGCGCTTCACTTCCGCGAGCGGCATGTCGAGCAGCTTCGCGATCTGCGGATAGTCGATTTCGGCGACTTGTTTCGGATTCGCCCAGATTTCATACGTCGACAGGCTGACCGCGAGCATCGCGCCGTTGCGGTCGACGATGCGCCCGCGCATCGCGTCGAGCTCGATCGTGCGCTGGTAGCGCTTCTGGCCTTGCCCGACGTAGAAATCCTGGTTCGCGACCTGCACCCAGAAGGCGCGTCCGATCAGCGCGGCGAAACCGAGGGACACCATGATCACGACCAGCTTCGAGCGCCACATCGGCAGGCGCGACGCGAGCATCGGATGCTTGGTCGCGGCGGCGTATGGATCGGCGGGATGGGTCTTCTTTTTCACGCTCATGCAAGGGCCGGGTCGGGCCGCCGGACGGCGGCAAGTCAGTTGGAATAATGCGATTGTAATAAATGAGTAAACATCATGTGGGGAAAGTATGTTTCGGCCCCATAAAAGGTTTGCGTTTCCGCCCGGGTAGGGTCCGAAGAAGGGAAGCGCGGCGAAATGGCAATGCGGCCTGACGTACTTGTGCCGACGGAGCCGGGAGGGATGGGCGGAGCGTTGTTACCGCCGCCGCGGTTCGATTAACCCGGCCCCGATTAATTAAGGGTCCGGAAAATAAAAAGGCGCCTCGAAGAGAGGCGCCGTTATTCGTGAATATCTAAATGAATATCGCGGAAACTGGAATAAACCCGAAAACCGCAGAGGATTGCCGTCAAAAATACCTATCGCGCGACGGCAATAAATTCATGATATTCCGACTCCGCCGTGGAACGATCGACCGCCTGCAGTCGCCATGCGCCGTCGGGGTGCTCGCCGGCGAGCACAGCCGGACCTTGTTCGCGCTGCGTCGCGCTGAACGACAGCCCCTTCAACTGGCATACGGCATTCCCGCTGTCGGCCGCGCAGAGGGCCATTGCGCCTTCCACGTCCCGGACCTTGCCCCAGCTCGGAAGATCGATCCCCTGGTGTGCCTCGCGTGACCACAGCCCCTCATCGGTATCGACCCAGAGCACCGCGAAGGAGTGACGGGTTGCCGACTCGCTGCCATTAATCCGAATAGTGAGGCGCATTGGATCGTCTCCTGAAAAAAATGACACATTCGACCGTTTTGGTTTGACCAGTCTAGATAGACTGCCGTGAAACGCAAGTGATAATCCGCAATAAATCCGAATTGCACCAATAGGCGTTTCCCGATGAAACGACGTCTGACGATCCGCCACGATCGTGACGGAGCGCGCAAACGCAAGCGCAGCATGATCCGCGCGCCGCGACCGGAACCTGGCGTGTCCCGGACATGCGATGACCCGGGAGAGGCCGCGTCGAAGTGTCGCGTCGAAGCGAGGGCCCGACGCGCATCGGCCATCCTGCCACGGAAGCCCTCGCATGCTGCCCGACCGGACGTTTCGATGATTTGACCGCCTGGCCGGTACGACACACTCCGACATTCGCATACAAATCCGCACACTTTCACGAAACTTTCAGGACAGACTTGCGGGCGATCAGGCCCCACACTTGGATCTTCCGATCCTGCGCCGCGGGCGCCTGTCCGTGGCGGGCCGCCGCCGCCTCGTGCCAGAGATGCGATCGACGCGATCGCGGGCCGCAGCCCGATCGGGATAACCGGGGCGAGCGTCGGCCCCGGCCCGGCCGACAGCCGTGCGCCGCTCCGCGATCCGGGGCGGCCGCGGCGTCCGGCCGATTCTTCGAAGGAGACTATCGTGCTGATCTGGAAAACCGCGTTGTCGCTCAACTGGCGCACGAGCCTCGTGTCGCCGGCCAGCGCACCGGTCGCGGCGGCCAACGTCGGACGGCTGGTGCTCACCGGCGCCACCGGCTTCATCGGCAGCACCGTGCTGACGGCGCTCGTCAACGCCGGGTTGCTCGAGCGCATCGTGTGTGTCGTTCGTGCGGAGCATCGCGCCCACGCGGTCGCGCGTTTGCGCGAAGCGGCATTGCGCGCTGGGCTCGCGCCGTACTGGGCATCGCGTCTCGGCGACGCGAACGTGGTCGTCGGTGCGCTCGGCGACGTGTGGCAGGGCACCGACGCGTCGCGTCTCGCCGGCGCGACGCACGTGATCCATTGCGCGGGCCATGCGTCGCCGGCCGACGGTTCGCACCTGCAGGCCGACATCGCCGATTCGCTGCGCTTTGCCGAGCGGTTCGCGCACGCGCCGCAGCTGCAGCGTTTCGTTTACGTCGGCACCGCCTATGCGCACGCGGGCCGCGGCGGGATCGTGTACGAGGCGTCGGCGGGCGACGCGGCGCAGGGCGGCGACGGGTTGCACGGCGCGGTGCTCGCGGCGGACTACCTGCAAGCGAAGGCCGAAACGGAGCAGCGCCTGCGCGCGCTCGGGCTGCCGCTCGTCGTCGTGCGTCCGTCGCACGTCGTCGGTCATACGGTGCTCGGCACGCGGCCCGCACCGAATTCGTTCTGGATGTTCCGCGTCGCGCACGCGGCGCGGCGCTTTACCGCGCGGCCGATGACGCGCATCGACATCGTGTCGGTCGACGATGTCGCGCGCGCGACGATGCTGCTGGCCGTGAAGCCGACGCTGATGCACGACGTGTACCACGTGTCGGCCGGCGACGAGGCGCCGCAGGTCGCGCAGATCGTGCGCGCGATGGACGAGGCGGCCGGCATGACGGGCGCGCCGCGCTACGCGGCCTGTGCGCCGGCCGAACTGCCGCTCGTGGTGCGCGATGTGCTGGGGCGGTCCGATCCGGCGCTCGAACGCGTGATCGGCCGCGCGTTGCAGCGGTGCGCGGAGTTCGCGATGGTCGATCGCGTGTTCGACAACCACCGCGTGCGCGATGAAATCGATTTCGAGCCGCTGCCGTTCATCGATTACGTCGAGGAATGCATGCGCACGTCGCGCGGCGTCGCGGTGACGGAACTGATGCGCGGCGCGCTGCACTGACGGCCCGCGCGATGCGGGGCCTGCCGATTCCCGGGGGCCGGTTCGTCGCCGCTCGCGGCGGTCCGGCGGCGGCAGGCCCTACGACGCGCTGCCGAGTTCGATCAGCCGGTCGAGCGCCCGGTAGATGTCGTCCAGGCCGTCCTGGCCGAAACGCGCTTCAAGCTGACGATATTGCTCGTCGATGCGCGGACCGATTTCCGTGACCAGTTTCCTGCTTTGCGGCGTCAGGCTCACCAGCAGCCTGCGCTGATCTTCCTGCGCGCGGGTGCGCGTAATCAGGCCGTCGCGCTCCATGCGTTCCAGCACGCCCGTGAGGCTTGGGCTCAGGATGCAGCAGCGGCGCGCGATCTGTCCCGCTTCGAGCGCGTGCGCCGGCTCGCCGTCGAGCACGCGAATGATCCGCCATTGCTGTTCGGTCAGCGCGAATTCCTTGAGAATGGGCCGGAACAGGCACATCAGCGTTTCGCGGGCCTCGAGCAGCAGCATGGCCAGGTTGCGATGGTCGAGCGTACGGTTCATCGGGGTGGGTAGAGGGGCAGAGGACGGGGACGCATCAATCTTAACAGTCGGTGGGAATGAATTTCGTGTATCAGGGTAATCGAGGTTGCGAGCGTTCGATTGTTTACTTAAGATGTTAAGTATTGACGATGCGCCGCGACGCGCGGCAGGGGAATGACGCATGGAGCTGTCCTGCATGACCGCCGCGGCGCCGCCGCTGCCGGTCGCCATCGGTACCGTCTACGGTGCGCTGCTCAACGAGCGCGCCGCACTCGACGCGCTCGGCGACGCCGTTCACGCGCCGCCTTACGGCCGTCCGCCGCAGGCACCGATCCTTTACATCAAACCGGCCAACACGCACGCAGCCGACGGCGCGGCCGTCGTGGTGCCGGCGGGCATCGATGCGTTGGAGATCGGCGCGTCGGTGGCCGTCGTGTTCTCGCGGCGCGCGACGTGCGTGCCGGCCGCGCAGGCGCTCGACTACGTGCACGGCTTCACGCTCGCGAGCGACGTGTCGGTTCCGCACCGCGATTACTACCGTCCGGCCGTGCGCTTCAAATGTCGCGACGGTTTCTGCCCGTTGGGCCCGGCGATCGTGCCTGCTACTGCGCTCGGCGACATCCACGCGATCGGCCTGACGGTACGGATCGACGGCAGCACCGCGGTGTCCGCATCGACCGCCACACTGATCCGCCCGGTGCGCGAGCTGATTGCCGACGTGACGGCGTTCATGTCGTTCGACGCGGGCGACGTGCTGCTGCTCGGCGTTGCGGGTGGCGCACCGCTTGCCCGCGCGGGAAGCGTGGTGGAGATTACCGCTGCCGGCATCGGCACGTTGCGGCATACGTTGATTGCGGAGGAAGCACGATGAAGACGGCGCGCGTGATCTACAACGGCGCACTGCATGCGGCCGAACCGGCCAGCGACGGCGCGATCCGCCTCGACACGGGGCGCGTGCTCGCCGAGGACGCGGTGACGTGGCTGCCGCCCGTCGCGCCGCGCACGACATTCGCGCTCGGCCTCAACTACGCGGACCACGCGAAGGAACTCGCGTTCAAGGCACCGAGCGAGCCGCTGATTTTCCTGAAGGGGCCGAACACCTTCATCGGTCATCGGTCGCGCACCATGCGCCCGGCGGACGCGACGCACATGCACTACGAGTGCGAGCTGGCCGTCGTGATCGGCCGCCCGGCGCGCAACGTGAGCCGGGCGCGGGCAATCGACTACGTTGCCGGCTACACGGTCGCGAACGACTACGCGATCCGCGATTACCTCGAAAACTACTACCGCCCGAACCTGCGCGTGAAGAACCGTGACACCTGCACGCCGCTCGGGCCCTGGCTCGTCAGCCGCGACGAGATCGGCGATGCGGGCGGCCTCATGCTGCGCACGACGGTGAACGGCCGGGAGACGCAGCGCGGCAGCACGCGCGACATGATCTTCGACGTACCCGCGCTGATCGAGCACATCAGCGGTTTCATGACGCTCTCGCCGGGCGACCTGATCCTGACCGGCACGCCGGAAGGGTTGGCCGACACGAAGCCGGGCGACGAGGTGGTGACCGAAATCGAAGGGATCGGCCGGCTCGTGAACACGATCATCGGCGAAGCAGACTACTATCGCGCCGGCTGAGCCCGTCGCCCAAGGAAGGAGAGCACATGACCATCAAGCACTGGATCGACGGCCGCGAAGTCGAGAGCCGCGAGACCTTCACGACGCTGAATCCCGCGACGGGCGACGTGATCACCGACGTCGCATCGGCCGGCGAAGCCGAAGTCGACGCGGCCGTGCGCGCGGCGAAGGAAGCGTTCCCGAAATGGGCGAACACACCCGCCAAGGAGCGCGCGAAGCTGATGCGCAAGCTCGGCGAGCTGATCGAGAAGAACGTGCCGATGCTCGCCGCGCTCGAGACGCAGGACACGGGTCTGCCGATCGCACAGACGAGCAAGCAGCTGATTCCGCGCGCGTCCGAGAACTTCAACTTCTTCGCGGAAGTGTGCGTGCAGATGAACGGCCGCACGTATCCGGTCGACGACCAGATGCTGAACTACACGCTGTACCAGCCGGTCGGCGTGTGCGCGCTGGTGTCGCCGTGGAACGTGCCGTTCATGACCGCGACGTGGAAGACGGCGCCGTGTCTCGCGCTCGGCAACACGGCCGTGCTGAAGATGTCGGAGCTGTCGCCGCTGACGGCAGACCAGCTCGGCCGGCTCGCGCTCGAGGCTGGCATTCCGCCGGGTGTGCTGAACGTCGTGCAGGGCTACGGCGCGACCGCAGGCGACGCGCTGGTGCGCCATCCGGACGTGCGCGCGGTGTCGTTCACGGGCGGCACGGTCACGGGCAAGCGGATCATGGAGCGCGCGGGCCTGAAGAAGTATTCGATGGAGCTTGGCGGCAAGTCGCCGGTGCTGATTTTCGACGATGCCGATTTCGACCGCGCGCTCGACGCGTCGCTGTTCACGATCTTCTCGATCAACGGTGAGCGTTGTACCGCAGGCTCGCGGATCTTCGTGCAGCGCACGATCTACGATCGCTTCGTGCAGGAATTCGCGCGCCGCGCGAACAATCTGGTGGTCGGCGACCCGTCCGATCCGGCGACGCAGCTCGGCGCGATGATCACGCGCCAGCACTGGGAGAAGGTGACCGGGTATATCCGGATCGGCGAGCAGGAAGGCGCGCACGTGGTGGCCGGCGGCGCGGACAAGCCGGCCGGTCTCGCCGAGCATCTGCGCAACGGCAACTTCGTGCGCCCGACCGTGTTCGCGGACGTCGACAACCGGATGCGCATCGCGCAAGAGGAAATCTTCGGACCGGTCGCGTGCCTGATCCCGTTCGAGGACGAGGAAGAAGGTCTGCGGCTCGCCAACGACACGTCCTACGGGCTCGCGTCGTACATCTGGACGCAGGACGTCGGCAAGGTGCATCGCCTCGCGCGCGGTGTCGAGGCCGGGATGGTGTTCGTGAACAGCCAGAACGTGCGCGACCTGCGCCAGCCGTTCGGCGGGGTGAAGGAGTCGGGCACCGGCCGCGAGGGCGGCGAGTACAGCTTCGAGGTGTTCGCGGAGATCAAGAACGTGTGCATCTCGATGGGTTCGCATCACATCCCCCGCTGGGGCGTGTAACTGGCGCGGGTCGTTCCGCCGCAGGAACGCCGCCAGAACGCCAGAACGATACGGAGACTTAACGATGGGCAAACTGTCCCTCGCCGCGAAGATCACGCACGTGCCGTCGATGTACCTGTCGGAGTTGCCCGGCAGGCATCATGGCTGCCGCGAAGCGGCGATCCGCGGCCATCAGTTGATCGGTGAGCGCTGCCGCGCGCTCGGCGTCGACACGATCGTCGTGTCGGACGTGCACTGGCTCGTCAACGCCGGGTATCACGTGAACTGCAATGCGCGGTTCGCGGGCACGTATACCAGCAACGAACTGCCGCATTTCATCCGCGACATGGAGTACGCGTATCCGGGCAACCCGGCGCTCGGCCGCCTGATCGCCGAGACGGCCAGCGCGCGCGGCATCGCGACGCGCGCGCACGAGATCGACAGCCTCGAACTCGAATACGGCACGCTCGTGCCGATGCGTTACATGAACGGCGATCAGCACTTCAAGGTCGTGTCGATCGCGGGCTGGTGCATGTGGCACACGCTCGACGAAAGCCGGCGCTTCGGCGAGGCGCTGCTCGAGGCGATCGGCAAGAGCGATTCGAATGTCGCATTCCTCGCGAGCGGTTCGCTGTCGCACCGCTTCAACGACAACGGCAGCCCCGAGGAATCGATCCACCAGATCAGCCGCGAATTCTTCCGGCAGGTCGACCTGCGCGTGGTCGAGCTGTGGAAGCAGGGCGATTTCAGGACCTTCTGCGCGATGCTGCCCGAATACAACACGCATTGCCACGGCGAAGGCGGCATGCACGACACGGCGATGCTGCTCGGCCTGCTCGGCTGGGATCGCTACGACAAGCCCGTCGAGATCGTCACCGACTATTTCGCGAGCTCCGGCACCGGGCAGATCAACGCGATCTTCCCGCTCGCCTGAGCGCCTCATCACCTATCAGGAGCGTTGCCATGCCACACATCGTCGTCGAGTACACCGCGAACATCCGCGACGACGCGCGCATTCCCGCGCTGCTGCGCACGATCAACGCGACGCTGATCGCGCAGGGCGGCGTGTTCCCCACGGGCGGCATCCGCTCGCGCGCCATCGAGCTGCAGGACTACTGCGTCGCCGACGGCACCGAGGACGACGCGTTCGTCCACGTAACGCTGAAGATCGGCTCGGGTCGCAGCGACGAAACCAAGAAGGCCGCGTGCGACGCGTTGTTCGACGCGATCAAGGCGCATTTCGCCGAACTGTACGCGAAACGTTACCTCGCGTTGTCGATGGAGCTCACCGAGTTCAGCGAAAGCGGCTCGTACAAGCACAACAACATCCATGCCCGCTACAAGCGGGCCGGCTGAACCCCATTCCCGATCCGACCATGCTCGAACCTGCCCTCATCGATCAGCTCGCCCGACGCCTGCACGACGCCGAGCGCGCGCGCACGCAGATCCGCCAGATCTCGCTCGACCATCCCGACATCACGATCGACGACGCCTATGCGATCCAGCGCGCGTGGGTGAATCTCAAGCTTGCGGAAGGCCGCACGCTGAAAGGGCACAAGATCGGCCTTACGTCGAAGGCGATGCAGAACACGTCGCAGATCGACGAACCCGATTACGGTGCGCTGCTCGACGACATGTTCTTCGACGACGGCGGCACGATTCCGACCGGGCGCTTCATCGTGCCGCGCGTCGAGGTCGAACTCGCATTCGTGCTCGGCAAGCGGCTTGCCGGCCCGAACTGCACGATCTTCGACGTGTACGACGCGGTCGACTACGTGGTGCCCGCGCTCGAGATCATCGACGCACGCAGCCAATCGATCGACCCCGACACGAAGCGGCCGCGCAAGGTGTTCGACACGATCGCCGACAACGCGGCCAATGCGGGCGTCGTGATCGGCGGGCGCCCGGTGCGGCCGCAGGACGTCGACCTGCGCTGGGTCGCGGCGATCATGTCGCGCAACGGCGTGGTCGAGGAAACGGGGGTCGCGGCCGGCGTATTGAACCATCCGGCCAATGGCGTCGCGTGGCTCGCCAATCGGCTGGCGCGTTTCGGCGTCGCGCTCGAGCCGGGGCAGATCGTGCTGGGCGGCTCGTTCACGCGACCGTGCGCGGCGCGGCCGGGCGACACGTTCAGCGTCGACTACGGTCCGCTCGGGACGATCCAGTGCCATTTCGAGTGAGGGGCGCGCGATGCAGATTCCGCCGAATGTCTTCAAGCGCGCGCTCGCGCGCGGCGATGCGCAGATCGGGCTGTGGCTCGGGCTCGCGAATCCGTACAGCGCCGAAGTCGTCGCCGGCGCCGGGTTCGACTGGCTGCTGATCGACGGCGAGCATGCGCCGAACACGGTGCCGACGATTCTCGCGCAGTTGCAGGCGATCGCGCCGTATCCGTCACATGCGGTCGTGCGGGTGCCGTGGAACGATCCGGTGATCGTCAAGCAGGTGCTCGACCTCGGCGCGCAGACCTTGCTCGTGCCGATGGTGCAGAGTGCCGATGAAGCGTGCGCGGCGGTGGCCGCGACGCGTTATCCTCCGCACGGGATTCGCGGGGTCGGCAGTGCGCTTGCGCGCGCGTCGCGTTGGAATCGCGTTGGGGACTACCTGCATCGCGCGAACGACGAGATGGCCGTGCTCGTACAGGTCGAGACGCGCGCCGGGCTCGATGCGATCGACGCGATTGCGCGGGTCGACGGCGTCGATGGCGTGTTCATCGGGCCGGCGGACCTCGCTGCCGATCTCGGGCATCTCGGCAATCCGGGGCATCCCGATGTGCAGGCTGCGATCGACGGCGCGATCCGGGCGATCAAGGCGGCAGGGAAGGCGCCGGGCATTCTCAGCGCGGACGAGGCGGCGGCGCGTCGGTATCTCGAGGCTGGGGCGTTGTTTGTTGCGGTCGGCGTGGATACAACGCTGCTGGCGCGGAGTGCGGAGCGACTGGCGGCGCGATTCAAGGGGAACGGCGGCGAGGCGGCGAAGAAGGGAGATGGGACGTATTGACGAATGGCGGCGGCAGGCGTTTTCCGTCTACCGGACGCTTGCCTTCCGTCCCATGGTTTCCCATTTGCCAAGGGCCGCGCTCATTCGTCTCCGCGTCGCCCTGTTTCCATATACCTCCCCGGCGTCGTCCCCAACGCACGCTTGAACATGTCGATGAACGCGCTCACATTGTCGTACCCGAGATCGAGCGCGATCGTCGTCACCGGCACGCCGTCGGCAATGCTCTCCAGCGCCCGCAGCAGCCTGGCCTGCTGACGCCACCGGGCGAACGTGAGCCCCGTCTCCGCGACGAAGCGACGGCTCATCGTCCGCGCGCTGATCCCGGCCCATTCGGCCCATTCCTCGAGCCGCCGGTTGTCCGCGAGATCCGCGGCAAGCGCATCGGTGATCCTCATCAGCTGCGGATCCCGCGGCCGCACCAGCCCCAGCGCCTCGACCTCCGACGACGCGATTTCATCGAGGATCACATCGGCGATCCGCGTCTGCGCGGCATCCAGGTCCGCATTCCCCCAACTCGCCGCGCGCTGCACGGCTTCGCGCAGCAGCGGCGTCGTGCGGATCGCGCGCGGGGTGTCCGGCAGTACCGCGCAGCGCGCTTCGGCGACGAACGCCGACCAGCCGGCAATCGGCCCGAACGAACGCAACGAATGCCGGCAGTGCGGCGGAATCCAGATCGCGTGGATCGCCGGCACGACCCAGTCCTGATCGTCGAGGCCGATCGTCAGCAGCCCGCTCAGCGCGCCGACGAGTTGCCCGCGCGCATGCGAGTGGGATGGCGTCACGCGCGGGTCGCGTTGCGACATGACGGCAGCGACGACGAACGGGCCGTCGTCGGACGTGACGAATCGGGCGGGCAGGAGTGGATCGGACATGGCCGGATATCGGTATCGAATGGCCGTTATACCGGAGATCGGCCGGATTCGCACGCCTACACTGCGACCATCGATGACAACCGGAGTACGACACGATGCGAGCCGAACAGATGCTTCCCGACCATGCCGACCGGATCGAGGCCGACGGAACGACGATCCGCAAGGGCACGGTTGGTGCGTTCCTGGTCAACGCGCGGGTGCTGACCGACCCGAACGCCGCGCCCGCCGACCGGGCGCGCGCGGAAGTCGACACGATCGATGCATTGCCCGCCTTACGCGCGCTTGGCCTGTTCGACGTGCTGGAAGTTCGCGATCCGGCGCTGCGCGCGTGGCTGGACGCACGCTGACGCGCACTGGAACCGTCGATCGAGATCCCCCGATTGAAGGAGCCACCGTGAAAGCAGCAGTCGTAACGGGCGCCGGCGAGCGCCCCGTCATTGCTCGGCGCGGGCGCTCGAGCCACATTTCCGCACAGGCGCGGATGTCGTGCTCGACTGTCTGTGGGGGAGCAGCGCGCAGGCGCTGCTGGTTGCCGCGGCGAAAGCGACGCCCGATGACCGCCGGCTGCGTTTCGTGCAACAACCAGGGGCGGGGCGGCCAGTCGAGGCCCGGCGACGCGGCGCGCAACGTCTGCGCCGCCGCCCGCCGTCAGACTCAGAACCGCTGCTGAATCCCCGCCGTCACGCCGACCTGCGTCGTGCCGTAGCCCGCGAAATCGCGCGAAACGCCGACCTTTTGGTCATGCTTCGCGATCGCAAACGCGCCTGCCGCGTACAGCACCGTGCGCTTCGACAGCGCGTAATTCGCGCGCACCGACACCAACGTCGGATCTGCATCGGTGCCGCCCTTGACGTTCTGGTGATAGACAGCGGCGATCAGCGAGAACGTCGGTGTGAACTGGTACGACCCGCCGACCCAGTACGTGTCGCTCAACTGGTTCGCCGCAGTGGTGCGAAACGTGCGCTTGTAGTTGCGATAGCCGGCCATCGTTTTCAGGTTGCCGAAGTCGTAGCTCAGGCCCGCGTGGATGCCCTGGATGTAGTTGACGGTATCGGCCGGCGTGACGCTGTCGGCCGCGCCGTTCTGCCGGTCGAACGTCAGCACTGCCGCGAACGGGCCGGTCTCGTAGCCGAGCGCGAAGTCGTATTTCGAGCTGGTCTTCACGCTGCCCGGCACGTTGCCGAAGCCGTACATCGCGCCGAACTTCACGCCGCTGAATTCACCGTCGTAGCGCACCGCGTTCGACGAGCGCGTGAACATGCCGTCCTTGCGGCCACCCGTCGCCATCGACGACGTCGCCCACGAGTAGTTCTGCGCGTAACCCATCGGGTCGAACGGCAGCATGTAGTCGTACGTGACGGTGTAGTTGCGGCCGAGCGTCAGCTCGCCCCATTTTCCTTTCAGGCCGACCGTCGCGCGGCGTGCGAAGATCGAGTCGGGGCCGTCGTCGAACGCCCCGTTCGCGAGATCGATGCCGCTTTCGAGGCGGAACACGGCTTTCAGCCCGCCGCCGAGATCCTCGACGCCGCGCAGGCCCCAGCGCGACGTATTCTTGTTGCCCGACTTCAGCTTGACGGAACTGCCGCCTTCCGGTGCCGCATGGTTCGTGTATTCGATGCCGGCATCCATGATCCCGTACATCGTGACCGACGACTGCGCGTGCACGGCCGGCGCGGCGATGCAGGCCGCGGCGGCTGAGCTGGTGAGGAGTGCTGCACGAAATTTCATTGACGGTGTCTCCTGGTTTATTGTGGGTTGGGTGAAACGGGTGTGATGCGGTCGCGGCCAACGCCGGAAAGCGTTCGCCGGGCCAGCCGGTCATTGCCTTGCTCGACGTGCGCGACGGCGCGCAGGCCGCCGCGCGGGTCAGCCCGCTTTCGCGAACGCCCAGCAGTCGTTGGTCGGGAATTCGATCCAGTGCTTGCCGGCCGCGCGCGGCACGTGGCCGAACGCGCGCAGGCGCATTTCGCCGCAATGGAACAGGTATTCCCAGCGATCGCCGAGATACATCGACGTGACGAGATCGGCCTGCAGCCGGTTCGCGCCCGGGCCGTCGGCGACCTGCACGCGTTCGAGGCGGATCACGGCCTGCACGTCCTGGCCCGGTGCGAACGCGCCGCGGGCCAGCGCCTGCAGTTCCCAGCCGTCGCCGGCGAGCGTCACGCGTTCGCCGTCGACGGCGGCGACGCGTGCGTCGATGCGGTTGTTGCTGCCCATGAACTCGGCCGTGTACAGCGAGCGCGGCGCGCCGTACAGCTCGGCCGGCGTGCCTTCCTGTTCGATGCGGCCGTTGCGCAGCAGCAGGATGCGGTCCGACATCGCCATCGCCTCGGTCTGGTCGTGGGTCACGCAAAGCGCCGACAGCCCGAGCGACACGATCAGCTCGCGCAGCCATGCACGCGCTTCCTCGCGCAGCTTAGCGTCGAGGTTCGACAGCGGCTCGTCGAGCAGAATCACCGGCGGGTTGTAGACGAGCGCGCGTGCGATCGCGACGCGCTGCTGCTGGCCGCCCGACAGCTGATGCGGAAAGCGTTCCGCGAGATGGCCGAGCCCGAGCTGGTCGAGCGCGGTCTGCACGCGGCGCTTCTGTTCGGCCGGCGCGACGCGCCGCAGCTTGAGCCCGTAGCCGACGTTCTCGGCCACGGTGCGGTGCGGCCACAGCGCGTACGACTGGAACACGAGGCCGAGCGAACGCTGTTCGACCGGCAGATCGACGCGCTGCGCGCCGTCGAAGAACACGCGGTCGTCGAGCTGGATGCGGCCGTCGGACGGCTGTTCGAGGCCGGCCACCGCGCGCAGCAGCGTGGTCTTGCCGCTGCCCGATGCGCCGAGCAGGCACACGACTTCGCCAGCCTTCAGTTCGAACGACACGCCCTTGAGGATCGGGTTGGCGCCGTAGCTGAGATGCAGGTCGTCGACGATGAGCTTATCCATGAAGTTTCACTCCGAAGCGCAGGGCCACGCCGAGACCGGCGCCGACCATCGCGATGTTGATGACAGAGAGCGCGGCAACCTGGTCGACGGCGCCGGTCGCCCATAGCGACACGAGCAGCGCGCCGATCACTTCGGTGCCGGGCGACAGCAGGTAGACGGCGGTCGAGTATTCGCGCTCGAAGATCATGAAGATCAGGAGCCACGCGGCGAGCAGGCCGAAACGCACGAGCGGCAGCGTCACGTCGAGCGACACGCGGCTGCGCGTCGCGCCGACGCTGCGGCCGGCTTCCTCGAGCTCGGGGCCGACCTGCAGCAGCGCGCTTTGAATGAGCCGCATCCCGTACGCGAGCCACACGACCGTGTACGCAATCCAGATGCTCCACATCGAGTTCTTCAGCTCGCGCAGGCCCGGGACGAACAGGAAGATCCACAGGAACGCGAGACCGGCGAGCAGGCCGGGCACCGCACGCGGCAGCAACACGAGGTAGTCGAGCAGCTTGGTCGCCCAGTCGGGGCGGCGATGGCCGGCGAACGCGACGAGCGAGTAGAAGCCGATCGCGAGCGCGCCGCCGATCACGCCGATGCCGAGCGTGTTGATGATCGCGCGCACGAGGTTGTCCTGCTCGAACAGCTCGATGAAGTTCGACAGCGTCAGCACTTCGGCGAGCGCGACGCCTTCGCCCCAGTTGGTCACGAATGCGCGCAACACGATGCCGGAGATCGGTACGATCACCGTCAGCATCAGCCACAGCGCGACGATCGCGAGCGCGACCCAGCGCCATACGCCGAGCGGCAGCACCGTCGCGCGGCCGGCCTTGCCCTTCACGGTGACGAAACGGTTCGCGGTCTTCAGCAGGCGGCGCTGCAGCAGCACGAGCGGGAACGTGATCGCGACGATGCACACCGCAACCGCGGCCATCAGGTGATATGACGGCACGCCGAGCTTGTTGGTCAGCTTGTACAGGTAGGTCGCGAGCACGAGGTGGCCTTCTGGATCGCCGAGCACGAGCGGCAGCCCGAACACCTCGAAGCCGAGGAAAAACACGAGCACGCCGGCGAACAGCAGTGCGGGCATCGTCATCGGCAGGCTCACGTCGAGCGCGACGCGGAACGGGCGGGCACCCGTCACGCGCGCGGCTTCCTCGACGTCCGAGCCGAGGTTGCGCAGCGCGGCCGACGAGTACAGGTACACGTGCGGAACGTGCGTGAGGCCGACGATCACCGTGATCGCGAAGATCGAGTAGACGTTCCAGGGTACGTTCTGCACCCCGAACAGTTCCTTGAACCACACCGAGTAGAAGCCGACCGGGCCGGCGGCGACCACGTAGCCGAACGCGAGCACCATCGGCGACACGAACACGGGCGTGAGCAGCAGCGGTTCGAGCCAGCGGCGGCCGGGCAGGTCGGTGCGCACCATCAGGAACGCGAGAATGCCGCCGAGCGGGATCGAGATGAACAGCATCCCGCCGGCGATGATGAACGAGTTCTTTACGGCCGACCAGAAGTCCGGGTCGGTGAAGATGAAGCGGAAGCCTTCGATGCCGAGCGTCTTGTTCGCATCGAAGAACGGCGCGGACAACAGGCTCTGGAACAGGATGAAGCCGAGCGGCAGTGCGACCGCGACGGTGAGCACCGCGACGACGATCCAGCGCAGCATGCCGGCGAGCGGCTGCAGGCTGTTGGCCGGCAGCGCGGGGATCGCGCCGCCTGGGCCGGTGGTGGGCGGAACGGCCGGCGCCGTTGCCCGTGTGCTGGTTGAAAGCATGAGTTCGCCCCTGCGGCCATCCGGATGGCCGCCTCTAGGAAGTCGGTAAGGGGAAGGGGGCGCCCGCGCGATGCGCCGCGGGCGGCCCGTGGTCAGCTGCTCAGCCGATCAACGCTTGATCGCCTGCTGCCATTGCTTCAGGAACGCAAGCCGCTTCGACTGGTCGAGATAGACGAGCAGGCCGGTGCCGATCTGGATCGGCTTCAGCGAATCGCCGAGTTCCTTCGTGAGGCTCGCGGCCGACGTTTCGCCGGTCACGTCCGCACGGATCGCGTACAGGTTCGCCTGATTCGCGATCAGCGTCTGGCCGCGCTGCGACAGCAGGTAGTCGACCCACAGCTTCGCGGCGTTCGGGTTCTTCGCCTTCTTCGAGATCGTGGCCAGGCGGCTCACGACTTGTGTGTAGTCCTTCGGAAACACGTAGCCGATCGACTTGTCCTTCTTCGCCTTCGCGTACGCATACGAGCCGATGATGTTGTAGCCGATCAGGTTCTCTCCGGACGAAATGCGCTCCATCATCGCGCCGGTGCTCGACTGCAGCTTCGGGCCGGTCGCGCCGATCGCCTTCACGAGCTCCCACGTGACCTTCTCGTTCACGTGCGCGTCCTGCGTCAGGTAGTTGAAGCCGACGCCCGACTTTTCGATGTCGTAGGTCGTGACCTTGCCCTTGAACTTGTCGGCCTGCGTGGTGAGCAGCTTGATCAGGTCGGCGCGCGTCTTCGGCACCTCGTTCTCGGGGATCAGGCGCTTGTTGTAGACGATCGCGAGCGGCTCGAACGTCGTGCCGTACGCCTGCTTCTGGTATTGCGCCCATTGCGGCAGGTTCGCGCTTTCGGGCGAATCGTACGACGCCATCAGGCCGTCGTTGACGAGCTTGACCTGCAGGTCCATCGCCGAGCTCCACAGCACGTCGGCACTCGTGCTGCTCGCCGCGTTCTCGCTGATGTAGCGGTTGTACAGCTCGGTGCTGTTCATGTCGTTGTATTCGACCTTCACGCCGTACAGGCTTTCGAAGTCCTTGATCAGCGGGCGCACGAGGCCCGTGTCAGTCGTCGAGTAGACGATCAGCTTGCCTTCCTTCTTCGCGGCGTCGACGACGCCTTGGTAGTTACCCGGATACCCGGCCGGGACCTGCGCGACAACGGCGCCGGCGGCGGTGCCCAGGACGATCGCCAGCGCGGCGGTGAGCTGCTTCGGTGCAAACGGCATGTCTTCCTCCAGTGATGCGTGTGTGTTGTTCGAGTGACGCGGATGTTAATTGCGAGGCACTTTCAGCCTGCTTTCATTTCGGTTCACAATAGCGTCCTTTGTGTCATGGATTTCCCGAGGTCCCCATGCGTGTGCTGCTCGTAGAAGACAACCCGAACTTGGCGCAGTCGCTGAACGACGCGCTGAGCGCCGCGCGCTTCGCGGTCGATCACATGGCGGACGGGGAGGCGGCGGATCACGTGCTGCGCACGCAGGACTACGCGCTGGTGATCCTCGATCTCGGGCTGCCGAAGCTCGACGGGCTCGAGGTGCTGCGGCGGTTGCGCGCGCGCCGCAATCCCGTGCCGGTGCTGATCCTGACCGCGCACGGCTCGGTCGAGGACCGCGTGAAGGGGCTCGATCTCGGGGCCGACGACTATCTCGCGAAGCCGTTCGAACTGACCGAGCTGGAGGCGCGTGCCCGCGCGCTGATCCGGCGCAGCCTCGGCCACGAGCATTCGCGGGTCGCATGCGGGCCGCTTTCGTATGACAGTATCGACCGCAGCTTCCACCTCGCCGGCGAAGCGCTGCCGCTCACGCCGCGCGAGCGCTCGGTGCTGGAGGTGCTGATCCTGCGCAACGGTCGCGCGATCAACAAGGAGACGCTGTCGGAGAAAATCTTCGGGCTCGACGAGTCGGTCAACGCGGACGCGATCGAGATCTACGTGTACCGGCTGCGCAAGAAGCTGGAAAACACCGGCGTCGCGATCGTCACGCTGCGGGGGCTCGGGTATCTGCTCGAAGCGAAGGCCGCCGGATGAACCCATCCCACGCTCGCTGGCTTTGCACGGGACCGGAGTGCGCGCTGAAGCGCAATGCCGGATCGACACTTCCGCTGCCTTCCGAGGGGGCGCATGCCGTGCCTGGGGCGGCCCGGCGGGAGACATGATGATCCGCCGACCGAACCTGCGCACGCAAGTCGCGCTGTGGCTGCTGCTGCCGCTGCTCGGGCTGCTCGCGCTCGACTCGTGGCTCACGTACCAGCGCGCGATGAGCGCCGCGCACGTCGCGTTCGACCGCACGCTGTCGTCGTCGCTGAAGTCGATCCGCGAAGGCGTGCGGCTCAACGACGGTGAGATCGAGGTCGACCTGCCGTATCTCGCGCTCGAGATGTTCGAGTCGGGCGACGGCGGCAAGATCTACTACCTGATCCGCGAGGACAACGGGCACACGATCACCGGCTATCCGGACCTGCCGCTGCCGCCGGGTGACGGCGCGCTGTTCGTCACGCGCTACTACAACGTCGTCTATCGCGGCGAGCAGCTGCGCATGGCCGCGTTGCGCGTGCCGGTGCACGACGTGCCGACCGCGCAGACGCGCATCGTGTGGGTGATGGTCGGCGAAACGATCGAGGGACGCCAGGCGCTCGCGCGCGAAATCCTGATGGGCTCGCTGCTGCAGGAAGGACTGCTTGTCGTGCTCGCGCTCGGGATCGTGTGGCTCGGCGTCGGGCGCGGGCTGCGGCCATTGAACCGGTTGTCCGCGAAGGTCGCCGCGCGTACCGACGGCGATCCGACGCCGCTCGACACCGGCGGCATGCCGAGCGAGCTCGCGCCGCTCGTCGAGTCGATCAACCAGTACATCGGCCGCACGCAGCAGATGCAGGTCGCGCGGCGGCGTTTCTTCGCGGACGCGGCCCATCAGCTGAAGACGCCGCTCGCGGCGGTGCAGGCCGGCGTCGAACTGGCATTGCGGCCGGACGAGCAGCCGCGCGTGAATGTGCACTTGCGGCGCGTGAACGGTGCGGTGCGGCAGGCCGCGAAGATCATCCAGCAGCTGCTGTCGCTGTCGCGGCTCGATTCGGACAGCGGCCTTGCGGTCGCCCACCAGCCGGTCGCGTTGCATCGGCTGGCGCGCAGCGTGACGCTCGACTGGTCCCCGGTGGCGCGGGCGCGCGACATCGATCTCGGCTTCGAGCACGAGGCCGACGTCGACGTGCACGGGCAACCGGATCTGCTCGGCGAAATGATCGGCAACCTGATCGACAACGCGATCCGTTATTCGGGCGACCGCGCGGTAATCACGGTGCGCGTGTCGCGCGACGGCGAGCATGCGCGGCTCGACGTGATCGACAACGGGCCGGGCATTCCGGCCGGTGAGCGCGACGCGGTGTTCGAGCGCTTCCATCGTGGCAGCAAGACGCAGACGGTCGAAGGCACCGGGCTCGGGTTGTCGATCGTGCGGGAAATCGCGCGCGTGCATCAGGGCAGCGTGACGCTCTCCGATGCGGCGGACGGCGGGCTGATCGTGACGGTGATGCTGCCGACGGTTCGGGCGGCGCAGTAGCAGTCGCGGCGATCGACGCAACCGAGGTGAATGGCGGCGGAGGGCGGCGACGGAAACGATATGCCGTCCGCCGCTTCGACCGATCCGCTCAGTCGCCGAACCCGATCTCCGCTTCGAGCGACTGCCCGACTTCGAGCCACGCGCCCGCGCCTTCGACGACGATTGCGTTGATGCCGAATGTCAGCGCGTCGTCGTAGTTCGGATGCGCGCGATAGGTCTGCATCGTGTCGGTCGGCTCGTGCGGCCATGCCGGATCCGGCGCGCCGGTCACCTGGTCGATCGTCGGCATCGGGCAGCGCGTGCACAGCTTCACGAGGCGCAATCGCACGCGCGTCGCGCCTTCCGCGTCGAGATGCTCGACGAAATCCTCTTCGTACGCATCGAGATCCGTCACGACGATGTTCGGGCGGAAGCGGTTCATCGGAATCGCCGGCGCGCCTTTCGCGACGAGCTTCGCGTTCAGGTCGTCGAGCGACGACTGGCCGATCACGAGCAGCGGGTAGCCGTCCGCGAACTGCGTGTGCGTATCGATGTCGCCGGTCCATTTGCGGTTGCAGCCACGGCGCGACTCGGCACCGAAGCGCGCGAGCTTCAACGGCATGCCGAGGAATTCGGTGAGCCACGCGGCCGTCGCGGCGCCCGTGTCGATCGCGTCGACGGTGTCGCGCCAGACGGTCGCGGCCATCTTCGGCGTGGCGGGTGTTGCATCGCCGTCGAGCGGCGTACGGATCTCGGGCATGCCCGGCGCATTCAGCACCAGCGCATCGTGCTCGAGCGCGGTGCGGATCAGCGCGAGGCGCGGGTGCGTGCGCTGCGTGATCATCATCCCGTCCGGGGTGGTGATCAGCCAGTGGCGGTCGTACGCGAGGCCCGTTTCGAGCAGCTGTGCGCGCGACAGCGCGATGCCGGCGCAGGATTTGATCGGATAGACGAAGAGTTCGGAGATGGCTGGCATGACGCTGGCTGACGAAGGCGGGATGGTCGAATCGCGATTGTGCCAGATCATGCGAAAGCCGTTTGGGCGGTTGCAGGCCGCCGCGCCGCGCGGCCGGTCACGCCAGCGGAAAGCCGAGGTCGAAGGTCGTGCGCACGTCGAGCGGCTGGCGCAGCAGCCCGGCCTTCAGGTAGAAGTCGGCCGTGCGTTGTTGCCCGGCGATCACCGTCGCGTCGATCGGCAGCCACCGCGTGTTGCGGCGCTCGAACTGCAGCTTCGCGGCAGCCGGCGGGATGCCGACGATGCGCGCGAGCGTCGCGGAATACGCGTCGACGTGCCGGTACGACCAGGCCTGCGCGCGCACGACGCGTTGCAGGAAGTCGCGCAGCACGTCGCGCTTCGACGCGATCGCCGCGTCGGTCGCCGCGACGTAGCTGAGGCCCGACCACAGGCCGCGGCCGTTGACGAGCACGCGTGCGCGGCCGCTCGTTTCGGCGAGCGCGGTATAGGGTTCCCACGTCGCCCACGCGTCGATCGAACCGGTTGCGAGCGCAAGCATCGTGTCGGCCGGCGGCAGAAAGCGGAACGATACGGCATCGGGCGGCAGGGCTGCGGCTTCGAGCGCCTTCAGCGTGACGAAATGGCCGATCGAGCCGCGCGTGGTGCCAATGCGCTTGCCTTTCAGGTCGGCGGCGTCCTTCAGCGTCGCATCGGGCCGCACGAGCAAGGCGGTGCCGTACGGGTCGGACCGGTTCGCGCCGATCACCTTGATGCGCGCACCCGATGCGAGCGCGAAGATCACCGGCGCGTCGCCGATCGGTCCGCAGTCGACGGCCGCCGCGTTCAGCGCTTCGGCCAGTGGCGCGGCGGCCGGGAATTCGGTCCATGCGATGTCGTAAGCGAGGCCGTTCAGTTCGCCGGCCGCTTCGAGCAGCGCGCGCAGCCCGCCCTTTTGGTCGCCGGCACGCAGCAGCGGTCGCGTGCCCGATTGCGCGTGCAATGCGGTCGGAGCCACGCCGACGGTGGCGGCGGCGAGGGCGCTCGCTTGCGCGAGGAAGTGGCGTCGGGTCGGATTCATCGTGAAGTTCGGTCGATTGGAGGAAACGGTTCAGAGATTCAATGCGCAAGCCCGGCCTGCACGTCGCGCACCGGTTCAGCGTCCACACGCAGCAGCAGCGCGGTCAGCGGATCGACGTTCGCGGGGGCGGCGGAAGGCCGTGCGGTCGCATCCGAGCGGCACAACAAATCATCGGCCGACCAGCCCGCGCTGCCAGGCAACGCGCGCGCCCGTAGCCAGCCGCGCCGGTCGGCAAGCAGTTGCGTGCCGCCGAACGTCTCGGGCGACACGCCAGCGATCGTCGCGAACGCTTGCCATGCGCCGGGCGTCGACGCGACGCAGTTCGCGCGCGAGCCGGTGGCCGGTGGCGCGGGCGTGTCGTCGGCGGTGACGAGCAGCGTCTGCCAGCGCGGATCCTCCGTCGGCGGCGCGCTGCCCGGCGCGAGCGCAACGATGCGCACGCGCTGGCCTTCGCGCCAGCGCTCGAGCGGCTGCGGCGCGGCGCCGCCGCAACGCACGTCGAGCGTAGGCAGCGGAACGGGCACGGGCCACGCACCTTCCGCCTGCGCGCCGCTGCCGGCCGACAGCGCCTTCAGGTAAGCGAGCACGGCCCACGTGTCGCCGGGGCCGAGCGTCGCGGCAAAGCCCGGCATCGACGACGCGCCGCGCGCGTCGTGCGTACCGTGCCGCACGCGCCAGTACAGTTCGCCTTCGAGCCGGCGGGCGAGCAGCGCGCCCGCGAAGGTCGGCGGCCAATGCGCGAGCGTTGCCGCGAGCGGTCCTTCGCCGCGGCCGTCCGCGCCGTGACACGCCGCGCAATGCCGCGCATACAGGTGCGCACCGCGCATCACGTTGGCGACGGAAAGCGGCGCGGGGTTGCGCTGGAAACTGGTCGGCACCGCGGGCGCGAGCCACAGCGACGCCGGTGGCCACGGCGCGAACCACGCGACCGCCAATGCGGCGATTGCCGACGCCGCTCGCCACTTGCGCGAAACGAGCGCGATGCAGACCAGCGCTACGGCGAGCGCGGTTGCCGCGCAGGCGAACGCAAGCTGTCGCGTGAGCCCGGCATCGATGCGCAGCGTTTCAAGGGCGATCCGATGCGCCCAGGGCCACGCAGCCTGTCCGTCGGCGTCCCCGGTCAGGCCGGCCGCATGCAGTGCCCGGGCGAACGCGATCTGCGCGCGATACAGCAGTTGCAGGAACAGGAGCGCCCAGTCGGCGAACGGCGGTGCATTCATCGGCGCGGCCTTTGCCGTGCGCGGGCCATCCCGCTGGAGGCACCCGGCATCTACCAGCTCGAATCGAGTCCGAGATGCCGCAGCGCTTCGTGGCGCAGTCCGGCGAGACGCGGGTCGCCGCGATGGCGCGGATAGGGCAGGTCGACACGCAGTTCCGCGACGATCCGCGCGGGACGCGGCCCGAACACGATCACGCGTTGCGCGAGAAACAGCGCTTCCTCGACATCGTGCGTGACGAGCAGCGCGGAGAACCCGTCGCGCTGCCACAGCGCGGTCAACTCGGCCTGCATCGTCAACCGCGTCAGCGAATCGAGCTTGCCGAGCGGCTCGTCGAGGATCAGCAGGCGCGGATCGTTGACGAGCGCGCGGGCGAGCGCGACACGCTGCGCCATCCCGCCCGACAGCTGATGCGGAAACACGTTCGAGAATTCCTGAAGTCCGACGCGCGCGAGCGCATCGTCGACGCGATGCTGCGCGGTGCGCGCCACGCCACGCGCCTCGAGGCCGAGCGCGACGTTCGCGCGCACGCGGCGCCACGGGTAGAGCGTCGGATCCTGGAACACGACGATGCGCGACGGATCGGGCCTTTCGATCGGCACGCCGTCCTGCACGATTGCGCCTTGTCGAGCGGCGTCGAGGCCCGCGACGAGCCGCAGCAGCGTCGATTTTCCGCAGCCGCTCGGGCCGAGCAGCGCGACGAATTCGCCGGCCGCGACCGACAGCGTGACGTCGTCCAGCACCGGCAGCGGGCCGCCGGGGCCGTCAAACGCATGGCTCACGCGGCGGATGTCGATGCGCGCGCCGCGCGCCGTCGCGGCACCGGGCGTGACGGGTGCCGTGGAGACGGACGATTCGAGAGCGGCGGCGCTCACCATTTGACGGTTCCTTTCTGCCATGCGAGCACACGGTCGCGCACCGCGAACAGCAGCGCGATCAGCCCGGAAAACAGCAGCGCCATCACGATCAGCGCCGCATACATGTTCACGTACGATGCCCAGCCCTGCGCCCAGCTCAGGTACCAGCCGAGCCCCGACTTGACGCCCATCATCTCGGCGACGACGAGCACCGTGAACGATGCGCTCAGCCCCATGAAGATGCCGACGAACACATGCGGCAGCGCGGCGGGAATCGCGACGCGCAGCACCAGGAAGCGCGCGTTCGCGCCGAGCGTGCGCGCGACGTCGTAGTACTGCCGGTTCACGCTCGCGACCCCCGACCACGTCAGCACCGCGACCGGGAAGCCGGTCGACAGCGCGATCAGGAACGCAGCGGCCGAATAGCTCGTCGGGAAGAAGTAGAACGTGAGCGGCAGCAGCGCGGTGGCCGGCACCGGGCCGAGCACGCGCAGCACCGGATGCACCCAGTAGCCGATGCGGCGCGACCAGCCGATCGATACGCCGACCGCGAACCCGACCGCGACGCCGTACGCGAACCCGAGCGAAAGCAGCTTCAGCGTATTGGCGGCGCTGCCGGCGAGCCGCGGCCAGTCGTCGACGTAGACCTCGATCAAGGCCTGCGGCGGCGCGAAGAACGGCGTCGGCAGCCAGCCGGTCTTGGCCGTGACGATTTCCCACGCGGCAAGCACGAGCGGCAGTGCGACGAGCCACGGGCCGGCCGGGCGCACGCGTGCAAGCCGCAGGCGCGTGGCCGGCACGCGATGGCCAAGCGTCGCGGCGACCAGCAGCAGCGCGGCGATCGCCCACGCGGCGATGCCGAACGTGTCGGTGTATGCCCAGTCGGTGAAACCGACGACGCGGTTCGGCCACACGTAAGTCACCGCGCCGAGCGCGGCCCACGCGAGCGCCGCGACGATGCCGGTCGGCCAGGTACGCGCGCGGCGGGCTTCGGCCGCGAGCGTCGCGTCGCAGGCCGTGCATGCTGCGCGGGACGTGGCCATTGCGGTGGCGGTGCCGCTCGTTGCGGATGCCGTTCGCGCGGCGGACGCGTGTTCGATCGTCGACATCGCGTCACCCCAGCACGTTCGCATAGACCTGCTGCGCGAAGCGCTGCGGGTCGGTGCTCTTCTTCAGCACGCTGATCCGGCGGAAATCGTCCGCGTAGAACGCGATTTCCTGCTGCAGGTCGACGTTGGTCGGGTGGTGCGTGTAGGTCAGCGTCGCGTACAGCTTGCGCAGGTCTTCGGGATTGATCTTCGGCGAATACTTCGCGAACGCCTTCGCGGCTTCATTCGGGTTGTCGTGCGTGTATTCGGTTGCCTGCACGATCGAGCGCGCGAGTGCGGCGGCCGCCGGCCGGTCGTTGCGCACGAGGTCGCCGCGCGCGCCGATCACGCAGCACACCTTGCGCGCGTATTCGCCGGACAGGTTCGTCGCGAGTTCCGTATACGCGCCGTTGCTGCGCTTCTCGAGGAGATAGAGATTCGGGTCGCCGTCGGCGATCGCCTGGATCTCGCCCTTGTCGACCGCGACGCCGAGCAGATCGGCCGGATACTGCCGCCACGTGATGTCGCGTTCGGGATCGATGCCGTTCTTCGCGAGCAGGATCGAGAAGAAGTGCTTGCCGGGCGCCGCGAGATCGCTGACGCCGACCGTCTTGCCCTTCAGCGCCTGCAGCGTCGTCACGCCGGCCGTCTTCGCGCCGAGCAGCCGCACGCAGCCGCCGTGCGAGCTGCCGATGATCTTCACGTCGAAGCCGGCTTCGAGCGGTTTCAGCCAGCGGTGGATCATCCCGACCGCCGCGTCGGCCTTGCCGGTCGCGATCGATTCGAGCAACTGATCGGTCGATCCGCTGTAATTGATCAGCTCGACCTTCAGTCCGTTCTTCTCGAAGAAGCCGTTCTCCTGCGCGACGACGATCGGCGTCAGGCAGAACGCGTTCTGGTTCCACGCGAACGTGAGCTTCTTCAGCGGCGGCGCGGACCATGCGTTGCGGCCCAGCGTGATCGCCGGCGCGGCGAGCGCGGCGGCGCCGGCCGCGCGCAGCAGCCGGCGGCGCTTGTCGTCATGGGCGCCGGTCGGCGCGGGGGCGGTGGTATCGGTCATCGTGTGGTCTCCGGTTCCGGTCGTGCGCAAGGGCGTTCAGTCGAGCAGGTCGGGTTCGTCGGCGACGACGCCTGCGAACAGGCTGTCGAACGCGTGCAATGCGCCGTCGGGGCCACCGATCTGGCCGTGCGTGTGTCGCGCGGTCGCGTGATCGATCGGTTGCGGCGCGCCGGCCGCTTCGGCCAGCAACTGCGTGTGCGCGGCGTTGTCGAGCGCGATGTACCACCACGCGGCGGCCTCGACCGTCGGGCCGGCCGTCAGGATGCCGTGGTTCTTCAGGATCACGCCCTTGTGCGTGGTGCCGTCGGGCTTCGCGAGCGCGCCCGCGATCCGTGCGCCTTCGCTCGTGTCGACGACCATGCCCGTGAAGTCGTCGAACAGCGCGTGATCCTCGTAGAACACGCACGCGTCCTGCGTCAGTGGATCGAGCGGGCGGCCGAGCGTCGACCATGCCTTGCCGTAGGTCGAATGCGTGTGCGCGGCGGCGACGATGTGCGGATGCGCGTCGTGAATCGCCGCGTGGATCGCGAACGCGGCCTTGTTCAGCGGCCGGTTGCCGATCGCGGTTTCGCCGCGTGCGTTGACGAGCAGCAGGTCCGATACCTTGATCCGCGAGAAATGCACGCCGAGCGGATTCACCCAGAAGTGGTCGGGCAGTTCGGGGTCGCGCGCGGTGATGTGGCCGGCGAGGCCCGACGCGAAGCCGAAGCGCGCGAACAGGCGGAACGCGGCCGCGAGCCGCTCCTGCCGGTGGCGACGCTCGGCGGCGACGTCGACGCGCGGCGCGGGCGGGTCGAACCAGAAATGCTGGCGCGGCGTGTCGGCGAGGACGAGGCCCGACGCGGTGCGTGCGGGCGATGACGAAGCCAGGACGGCGGACATGGTCGGCGTCTCCCTTTGGGTCAGGCCGCGCGGCGTGCCGCGTCGCGTGCCGCGACGGCGCTGCGCACGCGCGGAATCAGTTCGCGACCGTAGTCGATCGCGTCTTCGAGCGGATCGAAGCCGCGGATCAGGAACGTCGTCACGCCGAGGTCGTAGTAGTCGAGCAGCGCGTCGGCGACCGGTTCGGGCGTGCCGACCAGCGCGGTCGAATTCGAGCGTGCGCCGGTGAGCTTCGCGATCTCGGTCCACAGCCGCTTGTCGACGCGCGAGCCGCGTTCGGCCGCGGCAAGCAGGCGCCGCGCGCCTTCGCTTTGCTGCGGGCCGCCGGTGCCGAGGCCGGCCGCTTCGCGCACGCGGCGCGTTTCGTCGAGGATCCGGTGCGCGCGCGCCCATGCTTCGTCTTCGGTCGCCGCGAGGATCGGCCGGAACGACACGGAGAAGCGCACCTGCCGGCCGTGCTTCGCGGCTTCGGCGCGCACGCGGATCGTCAGGTCGCGCACCTGGTCGAGCGATTCGCCCCACAGCGCATAGACGTCCGCGTGCTTGCCGGCGACTTCCAGCGCCGCTTCCGAGGCGCCGCCGAAGTAGATCGGCACGTGCGGCTGCTGAAACGGCTTCACTTCCGAAAAGCCCTGCGTGAAGCGGTAGTGCGCGCCGTCGTGATCGAACGGCTGCGTTTCAGTCCAGATGCGGCGCAGGATGCCGAGATATTCGTCGGTGCGTGCGTAGCGTGCGTCGTGGTCGAGGAAGTCGCCGTCGCGCTGCTGCTCGCTGTCCGAGCCGCCGGAGATGAAGTGCACGGCGAGCCGGCCGCGGCTGAACTGATCGAGCGTCGCGATCTGCCGCGCGGCGAGCGTCGGCGCGGTGAAGCCCGGCCGATGCGCGAGCATGAAGTGGATGCGCTCGGTCGCGGCGGCGGCGAACGCGATCGTCAGCGTCGCGGACGGGCCGGTCGAGTGGTGCGGGACGAGGATCCGGTCGAAGCCGGCCGTTTCATGTGCGCGGGCGAAGTCGCGCACGTAATCGGGGTCGACGGCGGGGCCGGCGGGCGGATGGATTTCCGACTGCTTCTGGCTCTGGATCATGCCGATGAATTCGACGCTCATCTGGGTCTCCGATGCAAGGACGGCCCCACGCGGCCAGCAACGGTTGGCGGGGGCGGGAATGGAGCGCAGATTACCGCCGGGATCATGCGGAATGGAAATAATCAATCCCGAATTGAATATCAGATTTGCATGGTTTGGCCGCGTGTGCATTGCGCATACGCTGTGGGCTCGCGATTGTGTTGAAAGGGGGCGGGGCGTGCCGGGCAGGGCTGTTGCGCCGAGCAGGAACCGGATCCGCATGCGGTCCGGGATGTGCGGTCCGGTTCGAATGCCGATGCGTGCGCAGGCATGCGCGGCAAACGTCCGCGAACCGGCAGGCGAGTGCGCAACCGCAACCGATCGCCGGCGGCTTCACGCGCCGCCGCGCCGTCCGCCAATCGATCTCCGCCATTGCCGCCGTTGCGTTACCCCGCTATCCAGTCACCGAGGGAACCCGTACCGATGTCCGCCAGACTTGCTGCTTCCTCGCCGCTACCGCCGCAGTCGTCGCTGCGCCATCTGCCTGCCGACGATGCGCGCGTCGCGGCGCTGCTCGAGCGTCTTGCTCCCGAACTCGCCGCGGACGCCGCCCGCAACGACGTCGACGGCCGCTTCCCGCACGAGAACTTCGCGCGGCTGCATCGCGCCGGGCTGATCGCGCAGGTCGTGCCGCGCGAGCATGGCGGCGCGGGCGCGACGCTGGCGCAGGCGAGCCGGATCGTGGCCGCCGTCGCGCGCGCCGATCCCGCGACTGCGCTGGTGCTGACGATGACGTATCTGCAGCATCGCGCGCTCGGCCGCGCGGACAACCGCTGGCCCGCGCACGTGCGGCGTGCGGTGTTCGACAGTGCTGTGGCTGAAGGCGCGCTGATCAACGCGTTGCGCGTCGAACCGGCGCTCGGTTCGCCGTCGCGCGGCGGCCTGCCCGAAACGATTGCGCGTCGCGACGGCGACGGCTGGCGGCTGTCCGGCCACAAGCTGTACAGCACCGGCATTCCGGCGCTGCGCTGGCTCGCCGTATGGGCACGCACCGACGAACCCGAGCCGCGTGTCGGCGTATTCCTCGTGCCGCGCGAGCGCGATGTGGAGGACGACGCAGGCATCCGCGTGATCGAAAGCTGGAACCACCTGGGCCTGCGCGCATCGGGCAGCCACGAGGTCGTGTTCGACGACGTGCGGCTGCCAGCCGATCATGCGGTGGACGTGCGCGGGCCCGATGCGTGGGCCGTATCGGCCGCGAGCCATGCGGATATCGACGCGCAGGCTGACCAGCAGGCGTGGATGGTTGCGTTGCTCGGCAGCCTCTACGATGCGGTGGCGCGCGCATCACGCGACTGGCTGCTCGAGTTCGCGACGACGCGCGCGCCGAGCGGGCTCGGGGCACCGCTCGCGACGCTGCCGCGCATGCAGGAGGCCGTCGGCGAGATCGAAGGGTGGTTGCACACGAACCGCGTGCTGCTCGACGAGCACATCGCGCGCACCGATTCGGGCGACGCACCGACGGTGACGACGAGCGGCCTCGTCAAGCGAATCGTGACGGAGCAGGCGATCCGCACGGTCGAGCACGCGTTGAAGCTGTCGGGCAATCACGGGCTGAGCCGCCACAATCCGCTCGAACGTCATTATCGCGACGTGCTGTGCAGCCGCGTGCATACGCCGCAGGACGATACGATCGCGGTCGCCGCCGGGCGTGCTGCGCTCGACGCCGCGGCGCGAAGCGCAACCGAGAACGCCAGCGCGGAGGCTGGCGGGACGTCACGCGGCGCACCGGCTTCCGGTCGAAGCGATGCGTGAGCGGGGCCGCATGACGGCCGGCGCAAACGGGACAGCGCGGTGCCGGCGTCGCAGGCCTTGGTCAAGCTCAGGCGGCTTCGTCGTGCGCGGCGGCATCCGCGGGCAGTGCGAATGCCGCGCGCGCATGCGCGCCCACGGCCGCGAGCGGCGCCGCGAAGCGTGCGGCGTCCTGCCGGTGCAGCAGCCACAGATCGATCTGCGGCTTGAAATCGGCGAGCGGCACGATGTCGACCGCATCGCGCAGCGGGCTGCCTTCGACGAGCGGCATCGGCATCAGCCCGATGCCGATGCCGTTCGCGACGCTCTGCAATTGCAGGTCGCGACCATGGGTGTCGAGCGTGACGGGCATCGGCAGCCCCTGCGCGTCGAGCGCGCGGCGCAGGCCCGCGCGAAAGCCGCAGCCGTCGGGATTGAGCACCCAGCCGCGCGCATGGCAGTCGGCGAGCCGGTAGCTGCGGCGCGGCCAGTCGCCCTTGCGGCCGACCGCGACGAGCCGGGTGGCCAGCAGCCGTTCGCCCTCGACGTGCGGCGGCAGCACCATCTCGCGGGCCAGAAACACCAGCGCCGCATCGAGTTCGCGGCGCGCGACGCGCTCGACGAGCATGCCGCCCCAGGCGGTCGTGACCTGCGTGGCGAGCGACGGCCATTGCCCGGCGATCCGCGCGATCAGGCCGGGCAGCATCAGTTCGCCAAGCCCTTGCGTGAGGCCGACGCGGAATTTGCCGGCGGGCGGCCGCTGGCCGGCCGTCAGTTCGCGCAGCGCATCGACCTCGCGCAGGATCGCGCGGCACTGCGCGAACACCTGCAGCCCGATGTCGGTCGGGCGCGGCGGTTTCGTGTTGCGGTCGAGCAGCGTCGCGCCGAGCGCTTCCTCGAGATTCTGCACGCGCCGTGTGATCGCCGGCTGCGTCATCCCGAGTTCGGCCGCGGCCTGGCTCAGCGTCTGGCAGCGGACGACCGCTGCAAAAGCGTCGATATCGCTAATTTTCATGTTTGTTCTGCATGATCTTTCGGGTGATCATGACGATTCATCATATTCGGCATCATATTCGAGGAGGCAGCCGATGAGTACGCTTTCGTTGCATCAGACGCCGCTGCGTCCGTTCGTCGACGGCCTGGGCGCGCTGCTCGCGTCCGGCGCGAACGAGGCGCGCATTCTCGACGAGGGCGGCGCGCTGCTTGCCGCGCTCGTCGCGCACGACGACTGGCTGCCCGACGCGTTCGCGCAGCCCGATCCCGAGCGCTACCGCCAGTACCTGCTGCATCTCGATCCCGACGATCGGTTCTCCGTCGTCAGCTTCGTGTGGGGGCCTGGCCAGACGACGCCGATCCACAATCACACGGTGTGGGGGCTGATCGGCATGCTGCGCGGCGGCGAGTTTTCGCAGCCGTACCGGTTCGACGCGACCGGCAGGCCGGTGCCGTCGGGCGCTGCGGTGCAACTGCGGCCGGGCGACGTCGAGGCCGTGTCGCCGAGCATCGGCGACGTTCATCGCGTGACCAACGCGTTCGCCGACCAGGTATCGATCAGCATCCACGTGTACGGCGCGAACATCGGCAAGGTCGAGCGCGCGGTGTTCCTGGACGACGGCACCGTGAAGCCGTTCGTGTCCGGCTATTCGAACGTGTGACGCCGAAAGTCGCGGGCGTTCCGTTGCGAGCGCACGCCCGCGGCCTCGGGCTTCATCCGTTTTCCGTTTGCTTTTTTCACCGACTTCAACAGAATCCGACAGAGACATCGTGACGCAATCCGTTGAATCCACTTCCCGTTTCCCCGGCGCGTCGTACCAGGACGTACGCGCGCGCCTCCTGGCCCGCGACGAGCTCGCGCTGATCGACGTGCGCGAGGAAGATCCATACGCGCAGGGCCATCCGCTTTGGGCCGCCAACTTTCCGCTGTCGAAGCTCGAACTCGACGCGTGGACGCGCATTCCGCGCCGCGACACGCCGATCGTCGTGTTCGGCGAGGCCGGCGGCGAGGATCTCGCGCCGCGCGCGGCCGTGAAGCTCGCGCAGCTCGGCTATACCGACGTGCGGCTGCTCGACGGCGGTCTCGCGGGCTGGCTCGCCGCGGGCGGCGAGCTGTTCATCGACGTGAACGTGCCGAGCAAGTCGTTCGGCGAATGGGTCGAGGCCGAGCGCCATACGCCGTCGCTGTCCGCGCAGGAAGTGCAGGCGCTGATCGACGAAAAGGCCGACGTCGTGATCGTCGACGCGCGCCGCTTCGACGAATACCAGACGATGAACATCCCGACATCGACGAGCGTGCCGGGGGCGGAACTCGTGCTGCGCGTGCGCGCGCTCGCGCCGAACCCCGCAACCCGGGTCGTGGTGAACTGCGCGGGCCGCACGCGCAGCATCATCGGCACGCAATCGCTCGTGAACGCAGGGCTGCCGAACCCGGTCGCGGCACTGCGCAACGGCACGATCGGCTGGACGCTCGCGGGCCAGACGCTCGAGCACGGCGCCGCGCGACGCTTTCCCGACGACGTCGAACCCGCGCAGCGTGAGGAAGCCCGCCGCGCCGCGCGCGCGGTGGCCGAGCGCGCCGGCGTGCCGCGCATCGCGCTCGCGGACGTCGCGGCGCTCGACGAGCCGGGCCGCACGCTGTACCGCTTCGACGTGCGCACGCCGGAGGAATACGAGGCCGGCCATCTGCCAGGCTTCCTGGGCACGCCGGGTGGCCAGCTCGTGCAGGAGACCGACCATCACGCGCCCGTGCGCGGCGCGCGAATCGTGCTCGCAGACGACGACGGCGTGCGCGCGGACATGACCGCGTCGTGGCTCGCGCAGATGGGCTGGGACGTGCGCGTGATCGAGCCGGCCGGCACGGCGGCCTTCACCGAGCGCGGCCAGCCGCCGCGCGACGTGCCGGCGACGCCGCAGGTGACCGAGGTGTCGCCCGCGACGCTTGCGGGCTGGCTGAAGGAAGCGGCCGCGGGCGAGGTCGCGATCGTCGACGTGACGACCAGCGCGAACTACGTGAAGCGCCATATCCCCGGCGCGTGGTTCGTCGTGCGTGCGCAGTTGCGCGACGCGCTCGCCGCGATCCCGCCGGCGAAGCGCTATGTCTTCACGTGTGGTTCGAGCCTGCTCGCGCGGTTCGCGGCGGACGACGCGCGCGCGTTGCTGCCGGCTTCCGCGGCGATCACGGTGCTGACCGGCGGCACGGCCGCGTGGATCGACGCGGGGCTGCCGCTCGAGCACGGCGAGACGCATCTGGCGTCGCCGCGCGTCGACCGCTACCGGCGCCCGTATGAAGGCACGGACAACGCGGCCGCCGCGATGCAGGCGTATCTCGACTGGGAATACGGGCTGGTCGACCAGCTGAAGCGCGACGGCACGCACCACTTCCGCGTGATCTGACCGCGACGCGGCAACCGGCGTGCGGCACGACATGCGCCGCGCCCGGTTGCCGCGCGCTCAGCGGCGCATCGCATCCGGCGCGTTCAGTCCACTCAGCGCTTGAACGTGTCGACGGCCGTGCGGCCGACGGCCGGATCGTCGGTGAAGAAGCCGTCGATGCCCGCGCGCAGGTACGCCTGGATCTCGCGCACCGAGCCCGCGGTGTTGCGCGTGGCCGGCGTGCCGCCGTCCTTCAGCGACGCGGGCAGGAAGTTGTTCTCCGGACGGAACGTGTACGGATGCACGACGAGGCCGGCTTCGTGCGCGTAGCGCACGTACGGCGTCGGCTGCTGCAGCGTGCCATCGGCGGCGACCGCGATGATCGATGTCTTGTACGGGCCGACGCCGTTCGCATAGGACGCGATCTCGCGCATTCCGTCGCGCGTCGACAGGTCACCGTAGGTGCGCTTGTCGTTCGCCTTCACGAAGTCGTACGGACGCTGATCGGCTTCGTCCATCAACTGCACGAGCTTCCAGTTCGGCTGGCTCGTCTTGATCCGGTTGCGGATCGTCTTCAGGTTCGCCACTTCGAACGACTGGATGTAGACGGTCGCCGTGCGTGCCGTGTACGGATCCTTCAGCAGCGCATCGACGAGACGGTCCTCGAGCGGCAGGCCGATCGACTGGAAGTAAGTCGGGTGCTTGGTTTCCGGATACAGGTGGATCGTGCGGCCGGTCTGCGCGGCCATCTGTTTCGCGAGCGCGACGATCTCGTCGAAGGTCGGAATCTCGAACTGGTCGTTGTACGCGGTGTTCGCCGGGCGGACCTGCGGAATGCGCTCGCGGGCACGCAGCGTCTTCAATTCGGCGACCGTGAAGTCCTCGGTGAACCAGCCGGTCAGCTGCGCGCCGTCGATCGTCTTGGTCGCCTTGCGGCTCGCGAACTGCGGCAGGGTCGACACGTTCGTCGTGCCGGAGATTTCATTCTCGTGGCGCGCGACGAGTACGCCGTCGCGAGTCGAGACGAGATCGGGTTCGATCACATCCGCGCCGTCCTCGATCGCCTTGCGGTACGACGCGAGCGTGTGTTCGGGGCGCAGCGCGCTCGCGCCGCGATGACCGACCACCTGGACCTTCGCGGAGATCGGCTGCGTCGGATCGGATGCCGACACGTCGTCACCGCCGCAGGCGGCGAGCAGGAGGGCGGCGGCACAGGCGAGCGGGATGCAGCGCAGGGCGGTCGGGCGCGTGAAGAGCATGGTGGAGAACCTTCGAAACGGAAGTCGGTGAAAGGGCGGTCGTTCCGGCGGGTGCGGCCTGTCTCTGCGGGCCGCGCGGGATCGAACGGGACGCGATCGTCGCATCGGATAATTACATATGTATTACTCGTGCCTTTCTTTTTCGTTTCCGCTCAAAACGCACGGGATGGCCTGATAGCGCAACCGTGCGTGCGGCGCGATCCGGCCGTCGCCGGGAGCCGGCGCGCCGGATGCACTAAACTTGCGGGACTTTTGCATCGCCGCACCGGGCCGACGCCTGCTCGCGCGCGACGATGCGGCGACTCGCGGGCCGGCGCGGGCGCCCGGCGACAGCGTGCGTCCGGGGCCCGCGCCGGCCGATTTTTACCGACCCATGACGACTCATACCGATCCCGCCTATCTGCTCGGCGACCTGCTGAAGAACGTTTCCCGCTCCTTCTACCTGACGCTGCGCGTGCTGCCCGACGGCATGCGCGACCCGGTCGGCCTGGCCTATCTGCTCGCGCGCGCGGCCGACACGATCGCCGACACGGCGCTCGTCGCGCCCGATCGCCGTGCGGCGCTGCTGACCGACCTGCGCGACGAGGTCGAGCGGCTCGGCGACGGCGCAGCGCTGTCGCGTGCGCTTGAGGAGGTGACGCGGATGCAGACGGATTCGCACGAGCACGTGCTGCTCGGCTCGATGCAGCCGATGCTCGCGCTGCTGCGCGCGCAGCCGGAGGCGGATCGCGCATCGATCCGCAAGGTCGTCGCGACGCTGACGTCGGGGATGGAGTTCGACCTGCGCACGTTCCCCGACGAACAGTCGGGGGAGGTCGCGTCGCTGCCGGATCGCGACATGCTCGATCGCTACACCTATCTGGTCGCCGGCTGCGTCGGCGAATTCTGGACCGACATGACCGGTGCGCACACGCGCGCCGCGCGCGGTTGGGACCTGGCGGACATGCGCGAGAAGGGCATTCGTTTCGGCAAGGCGCTGCAGATGACCAACATCCTGCGCGACTGCGCGAAGGACCTGCGGATTGGCCGCTGCTACCTGCCGGACGACGTGCTGGCCGCGCACCGCGTGGGCGTCGCCGACCTGATGTCGCCCGACGCGTCGGCGCGCGCGCGCGGCGTGCTGGTCGACCTGCTGCGCGTGGCGCTCGATCAGTATCGCGACGCGTGCCGGTACACGCTGGCGATTCCGCGCCGCTTCGTGCGTCTGCGGCTCGCGTGCCTGTGGCCCATCATGATCGGCCTCGAAACGCTCGAACTGCTGGCCGGCCATGACGCGTGGCTCGATCCGGCGAGGCCGGCGAAGGTGCCGCGCAAGCGGATCTACCGGATCATGGCGTCGTCGCTCGCGCTCGTCGGCTCGAACGCGGCGATCCGTGCGCGCATGAACGCGCTCGTCGACGCGGTGAACACGCGGATCGGGCAGGCGTCCGCGCGCTGAGTTGCGCTGCACGATGCCGGCGCGACAGGCGCGGGCATCGCCCTCGGCCCGCGTTCGCCGGGCCACTCCCGTCTGATTCTCCCCACACGGACTGAAACGTTTACACGATTTCGCTTCCCGAAACGTGGGTGTCATGAATGTCAGCGATCCTGCGCGGCGGCGTGAATCGCGGCACCAGCCGAGGTCGCGCTTTTGTAAGAAGGTTGTTGCCGAAGGCGTCTGACGACATTGGACGGTCGCGATGCACCAGTAAAAATGTAAAGCTAGGGTTTTCACCGGGAAATGCCGGAGAGGCCCACCGCGTAAGCGTTTTCAGGTGTTATGTAACCGTTTGGTGAACCCCTGCGTTGCGTCGATCATACGATGACCGACTGCACATGTTGGGAAACGATTGGTAATCCGTCAGAATCGCACCGGCATGTACTCGCACATGTGTCAGTCATAAAACCACACCAGAAAAGAAATCATTCTTTGAGGACGGAGAATCAATGAAAAAGCGCGTCGCTTTCGCCATGACGGCAGTGGGTCTCGCAGCCGCTACCGCCGCCCACGCCCAGAGCAGCGTTACCCTGTACGGTATCGTCGATAACGCTATCGCTTGGCAGAACAACTCGTCGGCTACCAGCGCGGTTTCGGGTGGTCACTCGAAGGTGCAGATGGCCACCGGCATTTGGGCAGGCAGCCGCTTCGGCCTGAAGGGCAGCGAAGATCTCGGCGGCGGCACGAAGGCGATTTTCCAGTTGGAAGCCGGCTTCAACGCGAACAACGGCTCGTCGCAATGGACGAACGGCATCTTCACGCGTCAGGCGTGGGTGGGTCTGACCAACGCGACGTACGGTACGCTGACGGCCGGCCGCCAGTACACCGCGTATTACACGCTGCTGTCGCCGTATAGCCCGACGACCTGGCTGACCGGTTACTACGGCGCGCACCCGGGCGATATCGACTCGCTCGACACCAACTATCGCACGAACAACTCGCTCGTCTATATGTCGCCGAAGTTCTACGGCTTCACGGTCGGCGGTTCGTACTCGCTCGGCGGCGTGGCGGGCAGCTTCAACCGCGGCTCGACCTGGAGCGCGGCGATCCAGTACCTGAACGGTCCGGCAGGCATCGCGGTCGGCTATCAGCGCATCAACAACGCGACGCTCGGCGGCGGCGTGTGGGGCGCGAACTCGACCGCGCAAAACGGTCTGGATTCGAGCGGCAACGGTGCGGAACAGGCCGTGTCGTCGATCAACGGCGGCTACAAGACGGCACAGTCGCAGCAACGCGTCGCCGTGACGGCCGGTTACCAGTTCACGCCGGCGTGGGACATCTCGGTGTCGTACTCGAACGTCCAGTACATCCCGGGCACGCAGTCGGCATTCCGCAATACGGCGATCTTCAACACGGCAGGCGCCGTGCTGCACTGGAAGGCAGCGCCGCAGTGGGACTTCGCGGCAGGCTACTCGTACACGCGTGCGACCGAATCGAACGGCGTCTCGAGCTCGGCCAAGTACCATCAGGTCACGCTGTCGCAGTACTACAGCCTGTCGAAGCGCACGGGCCTGTACGCGGTTGAAGCGTACCAGCACGCCAGCGGCAACACGATCAGCGGCCTGACCGGCGGCATCGTCAATGCAACGACGTCGATCGGCGACGGCGTGGGCGCGGGTTCGAAGCAGAACCAGATCGCTGCCGGCGTCGGCATGATCCACCGCTTCTGATGTCGCGCGGCGCGCAAGCGCCGCTCACGGCATGCGGTATGAAAAAACCGGCCTTCGGGCCGGTTTTTTTTCGCGGATGCGTGCCGCGCGCATCGCGCGGGCACACGTCGTCCTGATCGTCACCGGGTCGAATCGTCCTCCGACCAGTTCCCCGCCAGCGACTGAAACAGCGCCGCCGTATCGGCAAGCCGGTCGGCCTGCGCGCGCGTGCGATCGAGCGCGGTCTGCAGTGCCTGCCGCTGCGCATCGAGCAGCGCGAACGTGCTGATCCCGCCTGCCGCGTAACGGTCGCCGGCAATCGCGTTGCCGGCCGCCGCTTCCCGTGCGGCCGTGTCTCGTGCCTCCAGCTCCGCCGCATCGTGTTCGACCGCGCGCATTGCGTCGGCGACCTGCTGGAGCGCCAGCAGCACGGTTTCCCGATAGCTTGCGAACGCGGCATCGTATGCGGCTTCGGCCGCGTGCTTCCTCGCGCGCAGTTCGCCGCCATGAAAGAGCGGCTGCGTCAGGCCGAGACCGACATTCCAGACATTGAGCCCGCTCACGATATCGGCGATGCGCGTGCGTTCCGAACCGATTCCCGCCGAAATCGAGAAACGCGGATACAGGTTCGCGGTCGCCACGCCGACGTTCGCGCTCGCCTGATGCAGCACGGCCTCAGCCGCGCGGATGTCGGGCCGTTCGCGCGCGAGCGTCGACGGCAGCGCGACCGGCAGCGTGTGCGGCAGCGCGAGCGCATCGAGCGTGAGGTCGGCCAGTGCGGCGTCGGACGGCGGCGCGCCCAGCAGGATCGCGAGCCGGTGGCCGGCCTGCGCGAAGCGGGCCGCGAGCGGCGGTAGCGAGGCCTGCGTCTGCGCGAGCAGCGTGCGCTGCGCATGCACGTCGGCCTGCGATACGCCACCCGCCGCGAAGCGCGCTGCGACGATGCGCAACTGCCGCGCCTGCGCGTCGACGAGCTCACGCGTGAGCGCGATCTGCTGCGCGAGCGACGCCCGCAGGATCGCGGTCGCGACGACGTTGCCCGCGAGCGTCAGGCGCGCGGCGTCGAGCGTGTATGACTGATAGTCGACCTGGGCGCGCAGCGCTTCGAGCGCGCGCCGGTTGCCGCCGAACACGTCGAGGACGTACGACACGCTCACCGACGCGTCGTACAGCGTGAACGGCCCCGGATTCGGCACGTTGGCGGGCAGCCCGAACGCAGCGATGTCGACTTTCTGGCGCGTGGCGGACACGTTCGCGTCGACGCGCGGCAGCATCGTCGCGCCGGCTTCCGCCGCATGGTTCTGCCGTGCTTCGTCGAGCCGCGCGCGGGCCTCGGCGAGCGTCGGGCTGTTTTGCCACGCGGTATCGACGAGCCGGTTCAGCGGTTCCGAGCGGAACTCGGTCCACCAGTGTCGCGGCGTGTGCGCGGCTGATGCGAACGTCTGCGCGCCGCCGGTCGGGCCACCGGCGGCTACCGTCGTGACGGGCGGTTCATCGCGCGTGTACCGCTGCGTGGCCGGCGCATCGGGTATGCGGAAATCCGGCCCGACCGCGCAACCGGCGACGAGCAGCGCAGCAGCGGCCAACGTCAAGCAGCGGGCGGTGTGGGTGGCGCGACGCGAAGCCGGTTTCATCGCGCGGCCCCTAGTCGAGCGTGCGCCGGTAGAAGCGCAGCGCGATGCCCATCACCACGAGCGTGAAGAGCGCGACGGGCCACACGGACGGCCACAGGTCGGCCCAGCCGTTGCCTTTGAGCAGGATGCCGCGCACGAGGCGGTTGAAGTAGGTGAGCGGCAGCAGGTTGCCGATGAACTGCGCCCACTTCGGCATCCCGGCGAACGGGAACATGAAGCCCGACAGCAGGATGTTCGGCAGGAAGTAGAACACCGCGAGCTGCATCGCCTGCAGCTGGTTCTGCGCGAGCGACGACAGCGTGATGCCGACCGTGAGGTTCGCCGCGATGAACAGCAGCGCGGACAGGTAGATCGCGAACAGGCCGCCGACGAACGGCACGTCGAAAACGTAGCGCGCGGCCGCGAGGATGATCGACACCTGGATCAACCCGATGAACACGTACGGGACGATCTTGCCGGTCATCACCTCCAGCGGCCGCACGGGTGTCGCCAGCAGATTCTCCATCGTGCCGCGCTCGCGTTCGCGCGTGATCGCGAGGCCCGTCATCATCACCATCGTCATCGTCAGGATCACGCCCATCAGGCCCGGCACGACGTTGTACTGCGTGATGCCTTCGGGGTTGTACAGCCGGTGCAGCACGACGTCGAACGCGGCCGGGCGGCCGTTCAGGTGCGCGAGCGGCCCCGTGAGATCCTTGTCCGCGACGGGCTGCACGAGGCCCGGCAGCGCGCCGATCGCCGACGCGGTCGCGACGGGGTCGGTCGCGTCCGCCTCGACGAGCAGCGTCGGGCGCTCGCCGCGCAGCAGCCGCTTCGAGAAATCGGCCGGCACGCTCAGCACGAACTGCACGTCGCCGCGGGCGAGCGCATGCCGGCCGGCCGTCTCGTCGGGCAGCGTCGCGACGATGTCGAAGTACGCGGAATTGCGCATCGCGGCGATGAAGCTGCGTGCGAACGGGCTCGAGTCGGCGACGATCACCGCGGTCGGCAGGTGCTTCGGGTCGGTGTTGATCGCGAAGCCGAACAGCGCGAGCTGAATGATCGGCACGCCGACGATCATCGCGAACGTCACGCGGTCGCGGCGCAGCTGCAGGAATTCCTTCAGCACGATGCTCCACCAGCGCGCGACCGAGAACGATTCGCGCAGGCCCGCCCACGCGTTCATGGCGATGCTCCGCCGGGCGGCGCGGATGCGCGGCCCATCATGTAGATGAAGACGTCTTCGAGCCCGGTGTCGATCGGCGCGACCTGCAGCGGTGCGCGCCCGTCGGCCTGCGCCGCGACCTGCGCGAGCGTCGCGTCGAGCAGCGCGCGATCGCGGCCGCTCACGTGCAGCGCGGAACCGAACACGACGGTTTGATCGACGCCCGGCATCGCGCGCAACCGCGCGGACAGTTCGGTCAGGTGCCCGCCGGTGATCGTACGCGTCGACAGGTGCTGCGATGCGACGATCTCCGCCGACGTGCCCTGCGCGAGCAGTTCGCCGGACGCGATGTACGCGAGCTTGTGGCAGCGTTCGGCTTCGTCCATGTAGTGCGTGCTGACGAGTACCGAGATGCCTTGTGCGGCCAGCCGGTGCAGTTCTTCCCAGAAGTCGCGGCGCGCGGCCGGATCGACGCCGGCGGTCGGCTCGTCGAGCAGCAGCAATTCCGGCTCGTGCAGCATGCACGCGGCGAGCGCGAGGCGCTGCTTCCAGCCGCCGGACAGCGCGCCCGTGAGCTGGTCCGCACGGCTCGCGAGGCCGAGCCCGTCGAGCGCGCGGGCGACCGCCGCCCGGCGGTTGGGCATCCCGTACACGCGTGCGACGAAATCGAGATTCTCGCGGATCGACAGGTCTTCCCAGTACGAGAAGCGCTGCGTCATGTAGCCGACACGCCGCTTGATCTGCGCGCTGTCGCGCACGATGTCGTAGCCGAGGCAGGTGCCGCTGCCCGAGTCGGGCGTGAGCAGGCCGCACATCATGCGGATCGACGTCGTCTTGCCGCTGCCGTTCGGCCCGAGAAAGCCGAAAATCTCGCCGCGCGCGACGCGCAGCGAGACGTCCTTCACGACGTGCTTGTCGCCGAAGCGCTTGTTCAGGCGATCGACGTCGATCGCGTACGGAGCGGCCGGCGCGTTCAACGCATCCTCACGGCGACGGGCTGGCCCGGGTGCAGCTTCGACGCGTCGGCGACGGCGGGACGCGCTTCGATCATGAACACGAGCTTGGTCCGGCTCTCGTTGCTGTAGATCACGGGCGGCGTGTATTCGGCCTCGCGCGACACATAGGTGACGCGCGCGGGCACGTCGGCCGCGCAGCCGTCGCAGCGGATCGCGACGGTGCGCCCCGGCGCGATCGATGCGATGACGGCTTCCGGCACGAAGAAGCGCACCTTCAGGTTCTGCGGCGGCAGCATCTGCACGACCGGATTGCCGGCCTGCACCCATTCGCCGACGCGGTACAGCGTGTCGTACACGCGCCCGGCGGCGGGCGCGGCGACGCGCTTCTGGTCGAGCTTCCATTGCGCTTCGGCAACCGCCGCCTGCGCAGCATCGACTTGCGCGGCCTGGGCGGCCACCTGCTGCGCGCGTCCCGGCAGGCGCGCGACGTCGACCTGGTTCTGCAACTCGCGGACCTGCGCGGCGGTGGTCTGCGCGGACGTGCGCGAATCGTCGAGCTGCTGCTTCGACAGGCCGCCGGCCGCGTACTGGCGTTCGTCGCGCGCGCGTTGCGCGGCGGCCCGCGCGGCCTGTGCGATGGCCTGCGCGAGCTGGGCACGCGTGACCGCGACTTCCGGCGGCCGCTTGCCGGTCTGAAGGTCGGCAAGTTGCGCGCGGGCCGCCGCGAGCTGATGCTGCGCCTGCAGCAATGCCGCCGTTTCGTTGACGGCTTCGAGCGAGAACACCGGCATGCCGGCCGCGATGGCCTGGCCGCGTTCGACCGACAACTGCGTCAGCGTGCCCGCTTGCGACGACGACAGGTACACGAATTCGCCTTCGACATAGCCCTGGTAGGTCGCGACGTCGTTCGCCGGCCGTCCGCAACCGGCGAGCAGCGCGACGGCGGCGGCCAGTGCGAGCGGCAGCAGGCGGGACACGTTCACGACGGCCTCCGCGGCGAATGCGCGCCGGCATCCGGTGTGGCGGCGGGCGGCTGCAAGCCGGACCCGAGCAGCGCGCGGACGTGGCGATGCAGCACGTCGCGATCGACCGGCGGCAGGCCGCGCGCGCTTTGCCACAGCTTCGCGGTGGCGAGCGGCAGCATCACGAGTGCGATGATCGAATGGAACAGGAACGCGGGTTCGAGCGCGGGGTTCAGCGTGCCGGCCTGCTGCGCGGCGCGGATGCGCTCGGCAAAGCGCCCGACGTGCTCGAGCGGAATGCGCCGCAGCATCCGCTCGCGCAGCAGCCCGCCTTCATGGACGATCTCGCGCAGCCAGATCGACGGCAGCCACGGCATGCGATGCGTGACGTCGAAGAAGCGGTCGACGAGTTCGGCGACGAGCGCGAACGGATCGTTTTCGATCTGCGGCTCGGTCGGCCGCCACACGAACGCGATGACCTGCGCGAGCCGCTCCTCGACGATCGCATCGAGCAACTGCTCGCGATTCGTGAAGTAGTAATGGACCATCGCCGACGTGACGCCTGCGGCCGCGGCGATCTGCGCGACCGTCGTCGCCGCGATGCCACGCTCGGCGAACAGCTGCATCGCGACGTCGAGCATGTGGTCGCGCAGGTCGAAGTCGTCCGCCGACGGGCGGCGCCCGCGCGGCCTGGCGACGGTGGATTTCGCGTTCATGCAGACGACGCTAATTGATGAGTTAGTTAATTTCAAGGAAGGGTTTTTGCCCGCGTTGATCGAGATCAGGCGTGCGCCGAATGGCGGTGCGGACGAGCGGGGACGCGGCGCGGCGGCACGCCGTGTGCCGGCGGCGGAGTGTAGGGAGCGGCTACTGGGGAAGCGCGGGGAACCGGTGGAGGAATGGGTGGAGCGGCCGCGCCAAAGGCTGGCGAGGAAGCCGCGCGTCACGGGCAGGGAAGCCGGCAGCACGGCACGGGTGCGCGCCCGACACGGCACGCACCCCGGAAACGTCGTTACTGATCAATCGGCGACTTCAACGGCTGGTGCTCGCCCGTCAGCCCGAACACGACGAGTTGCGCAGGCTCGGTCGCGCTCGGATTGCGCGACACCTGGTGGCGCGAACCGGGCGGCTCATACCAGCCTTCGCCGGCGCGATAGCGGCGCACCGGGCCGCCGTTCACCTGCGACAGCACTTCGCCTTTCGACACGACCGCGAACACCGAGCCGAGGTGCCTGTGTGCTTCGGATGCCTGACCAGGCGCATAGTCGACGGTCGCGACGACGGCGAGCTTGCCGGGCGCTTCGGGCACGGCCTGCTGCATGATCGCGTGCACGTTGTCGCCGGCATCGTGCGCACGGGCAGCGGCCGGCAGCGCGGCGACGAGCGCGAGCGACGTGCAAAGCATCGCGCGGCGGAGCGTGGAGCTGGAGCGCATGATCGTCGTCTCCTTACTCGGGCATCTTGCGAAACGCGATCGCGAAGCGGTTCCACGTGTTGATCGTCGCAATCAGCATCGACAGCTCGAACAGCTCGGCGTCGCTGAAGTGCGGCTTTACGGCTTCCCAGACGGCATCCGGCACATGGTTGTCGGCGACCAGCGTCAGCGCTTCGGTCCACTCCAGCGCCGCGCGTTCGCGCTCGGTGAAGAACGGCGTTTCGCGCCACACGACGACCGTCGCGAGGCGGCGATCGGTCTCGCCTCCTTTGCGTGCATCGGTGGTGTGCATGTCGACGCAGAACGCACAGCCGTTGATCTGCGACGCGCGCAGCCGGACCAGTTCGGCGAGCGGCTTCTCGATCGAGCTTTTCGCGATGAATTCCTCGGCGTTGCGCATCACCTTGATTGCGTTCGGGCTGGCGGTATAGAAGTTCAGGCGCGGTTGCATGGCAGGTCCTTTTTCGGTTGATGCGCACGGTGGCGCGACAGGACCCACTTTAAGCGTGCCACTGGCCTGCTTGAATGGCCAATTCCGGGAAAATTCAGGTAACCAGTGTCGCGCCGCCGACGCTGCCCGAGTCCAGCAGCGCGGCCAGTTTCGCGAGCGCGGTGTCGATGCGCAGCGCGTCGATCCCGCCATAGCCGAACAGCAGCCCGGCGCGCGCCGCCGAGCCGACGTGGAACGCCGCGATTCCGTACAGGCCGATGTCGTGCTCGCGGGCGGCACGGACCAGCGCGGCTTCATCGAGCTTCGGTTTCAAGTGCGCGGCGAGGTGGATGCCGGCGGTCGGCACGATCGGGTCGAACCACGGCGCGAGGCTGCCGCGCAAATGCGCGAGCAGCATCTTGCGGCGCGCGTCGTAGTGCTTCTGCACGCGCCGCAGATGCCGCGCGAAATCGCCTTCGTGCATGAAGCGCGCGAGCGCCGCCTGCGTGAGTGTGCAGGTATGCCAGTCGACGATCTGCTTCGCCTTGGCGAGCGCGCCGCGCAGCGCGCGCGGCGGAATCGCGTAGCCGATGCGCAGTTCGGGAAAGATCGTCTTCGAGAACGTGCCGACGTACGCGACGAGGCCCGTGCGGTCGAGGCTCTTGAGCGACTCCACCGGCCGGCCTTCGAAGCGGAATTCGCCGTCGTAGTCGTCCTCGATGATCACCGCGCGGCGGCGCTGCGCCCATTCGAGCAGCGCGACGCGCCGGTCCAGCGTCATCGGCATCCCGAGCGGGAACTGGTGCGACGGCGTCACGTAGACGAGGCGTGCGTCGTCGGGCAGCCGTTCGACGATCAGGCCGTGCGCATCGACCGGCACGCCGATCACCGTCGCGCCGAGCGACGCGAACGCCGCGCGCGCCGGCGGATAGCCGGGATTCTCGACCGCGACGACGTCGCCGGGCCGCACGACCACGCGCGCGATCAGGTCGAGCGCCTGTTGCGCGCCTTGCGTGACGAGCACGTCGTCCCAGCCGCACGCGACCGCGCGGCTGAACGCGACGTAGCGCGCGATCGCGCCGCGCAACTGCGGATCGCCGGCCGGGTCGTGGTACTGGCCGGGGCCGCGCGCCTGCTGGCGCAACGCGTGATGCAGGCAGCGGCGCCACGCGTCGAACGGGAACAGCGTCTTGTCGGTCACGCCGCCGCGGAAGTCGAACGCGGGCGTGTCCTGCGGCGCGGGCATCGCGAGCGCATCGGGCAGGTCGTTCCACAGCGCGCGTGCGTCGACGGCATGAACGGGCGGCGTGGCCTCGACGAGCGACGGCGTCGAGGCCGCCGCATGCGGAACCCGCGCGAGGCCGTCGGCGACGAACGTGCCGTCGCCCGCGCGCGTGTTCAGGAAGCCCTCGGCGACGAGACGCTCGAACGCGTCGAGCGTCGTCTTGCGCGACACGCCGAGCTGCTTCGCGAGATCGCGCGTCGACGGCAGCCGGGCGCCGCCTTCGAGCCGCCCGTCGACGATCGCGGTGCGCAGTTGCCGAAAGATTTGCCCGGTCAGGTCGTGACGGCCTTCGATGCGGATCGCGATGTCCATCGCAGTGGTTACTCCGAATAAGGCAATTTGATGCCGATGAGCATACCGGAAGTTCGTGGCCGGCCCGGCATCCGCCGAACACAGGGGCGCGGCGCCATTCGATTGGACCGCCGCCCGCCGGTGCCTTACGATCCATCACAATCCACGACCGGAGTGCCCCCATGCTGTCCGAAGACGAACTCGCGCTGCTCGATGCGATCCGCGCCACCGGCAGCCTGTCGCGGGCGGCCGCGCGGCTCGGCAAGGCGCCGTCGACGGTGTCGCACGCCGCGCGACAGCTCGAAACGCGTTTCGACGCGCTGCTGTTCGACCGGCGCGGCTACCGGCTGCAGCTCACGCCGGCCGGCCAGCTGCTGACCGACGAGGCGTCGCGCCTCGCGCTGGACGTCGCGCGGCTCACGCAGCGCGTGCGGCAGGTCGCGAGCGGCTGGGAGGACCGGCTGTGGATCGTCAGCGACGAGGTGCTGGAGTTCGATACGCTGCTGCCGGTCGTCCGCGCGTTCGATGCGCTCGATTCGGGCGTGTCGCTGCGCTTCACGTACGAAGTGCTCGGCGGCACCTGGGAAGCGCTGCGCGACGGTCGCGCGGATCTGGTCGTCGGCGCGACCAACGAGCCGCCGGCGATTCCGGGTTTCAAATGGTTCGAACTCGGCGCGATGGAATGGGTGTTCGCCGTATCGCCGCGCCATCCGCTGGCCGCGGCAAGCGAGCGACTGACCCGCGACGCGATCTGCGCGCATCGTGCGGTCGTCGTCGCCGATTCGTCGCGGCGGGCCGTCGGCCGCGCATACGGGCTGCTCGGCGGGCAGGCGGTGCTCGCGGTGCCGTCGATGCGCGCGAAGATCCTCGCGCAGCGCGACGGGCTCGGCGTCGGCTGGGTGCCGCGCCGGCGGGTTGCGTCGCTGCTCGCGCGCGGCGAGCTCGTCGAGAAGGAAACGGCCGATCCGCGCGAACCGAACGTGCTGTACGTCGCGTGGCGCGGCGACCGCGAGGGCCGGGCGCTGCAATGGTGGCTGGAGCAACTGCGCGAGCCGCGGCTCGCGCAGCGCCTGCTCGACGGGATCGACGTGGTCGGCTGAGTGCGTCAGCCGCGCAACGCACGGAAAGGTCCCGACAAACACGTTCGAAGATTTCGAACATGTCTGCCGCGCCGGTCGTACGGCAAGGCGGCCCGCCGCGCGCATCCTGTGTTCACGGTCAACTCACCGGTTCAAAGGAGAACATCATGCAACGCTTCGAAGGAAAAACGGTACTCGTCACGGGCGGCAACAGCGGCATCGGCCTGGCGGCCGCACGGGCATTCGCGGCCGAAGGCGCGCGGGTCATCATCACCGGTCGCGACGAGCAGACGCTCGCCGCCGCGCGCGAGTCGCTCGGCGACGGCGCGCTCGCGATCCGCAACGAGGCCGGCAGCGTCGCGTCGGCCCGCGCCCTGGCGGACGCGATCTCGGCCGCAGGCGCGCGGCTCGACGCCGTGTTCATCAACGCGGGCGTCGCGAAACTCGCGCCGTTCGCCGACAGCGACGAGGCCATGTGGGACCTCGTGTTCAACACCAACGTGAAGGGTGCGTATTTCCAGATCCAGTCGCTGGTGCCGCTGCTGAACCGCGGCGCGTCGATCGTGATCAACGGCTCGATCAACGCGCATATCGGGATGCCCGGCTCGTCGGTGTACGCGGCGAGCAAGGCGGCCGTCAATTCGTTCGCGAAGACGTTGTCGACGGAGCTGCTGCCGCACGGCGTGCGGGTGAACGTGGTGAGCCCCGGCCCGGTCCAGACGCCGCTGTACGGCAAGCTCGGGCTCGACGCGGCGACGCTCGACGAGACGGCCGAGAAGATCAAGGGGCTCGTCCCGATCGGCCGGTTCGGCACGCCGGACGAAATCGCGTCGACGGTGCTGCACCTGAGCGCGCCGGAGTCCGCGTTCATCGTCGGCGCGGAAATCATCGCGTCGGGCGGGATGGGTTTGCTCTGAGCGCGTAACCGGCGGGGCTGCGCGACCCGACGCGATGTCGGGCGGTGCAGCCCCGCCGTTCGATCGCATCGCTAGTGCGATGCACAGGCGTCACGGACTTCGTCGGTCCGATCGCGTCCGTGGAGTTGCGTCACCGTCAGCCCCGAGAACGCCGCGCTGCCGTGCTCGGCGAACACGGCCACGCGGTCCGCATCGAGCGGCGGAAAGATCAGGTCCGTCAGCGCGACGCGGCCGCCGTTCGCGAATACCTCGACCGACCCGCGATCGACGACGATTTCGAGCCGCAGTTGCCCGTGCTCGAGCGGCAGATCGACGATGTGCTCGCGGCTGAACGTGCCGGCAAAATCCGTTGTGCCGGAGCGCGAGCGGTCGAGCGTCAGCGTGCGCTTCGCCGTGTCGTACACGATCCGGGTGCCGATCGAGCCATCCGCCGATCCCCGGACGATCAGACCCGCGCGGGCCGCGCGCTGCGGCGCAATCGTCACCGTGATGCGCTGGACGATGCCGCGCGCGGCGTCCGACAGCGGGCGGGTGGCGGACTCGACGTTCAGGTTGCCTTCATGCACGGCGGGCCGCCCGTCGGCCCACGCATCGAACGCGGCGGCCGGCGTCACGACGAGCGTCGGTTCGCCGCCGATCGTCTTCAGCGCGAACTCGCGCGGCAACGTCGCCGCGCCGCGCCAGGGCGCCGTCGGCGCTTTCGCCGCGTAATCCCAGTTGCTCATCCATGCGATCGCGACAGGCCGCGCGCCCGGCGTGCCGGAGAACGTGCCGGCGGCGTAAAAGTCGGCGCCGTGATCGACCCAGCGGAATCGCGCGGGATCGGAACCGGCCGGCGCGACGTGGTCAGGCGTGAACGTGCGACCGTCGAAGTCGCCGACGAAATACATCGCGCCGGAGCCGCCGGCGATCGACCACGGGTTGACGTTGACGATCATCACCCACTTGATGTGTCGCGGATCGTCGTCGACGGGCAGCGGCACGAGATCGGGCATTTCCCACAGCACGCCAGCATGCGGCACGTCCGGCAGCGTGAAGTCGCTCAGGAACGACCAGTGGATCAGGTCATCAGACCGATAGAGCTTCACGACCTGCGCGTCCGCGACGACGGTCGTCATCAGCCAGTAGCGTCCCGGCGCGTACCACGACACTTTCGGGTCGCGGAACTGCTTCGACTCGGGATCGAGCGTGAGCACGGGGTTGTGCGCGTAGGGCCGCCACGTCGCGCCGTGATCGAGGCTGTACGCGAGCGATTGTGCCTGCGTGCCCGGTGCGTGGCCGGAGCCTTCTTTATAGACGCTCGTGTAAAGCGCGACCAGCGGCGTGTCGCCCGGCGCGCCGAGGCCGGACGTGTTGCGCGTGTCGGCGACGATCGAGCCGGAGAAAATTTCCTCCGTCGCGCTCGCGCGCATCGCGACCGGCTGCTCGCGCCAATGGACGAGGTCGGTGCTGGTCGCATGGCCCCACGACATGTTGCCCCAGTCATGGCCGAGCGGGTTGTACTGATAGAACAGGTGATAGCGGCCGTTCTCGTAGACGAGGCCGTTCGGATCGTTCATCCAGTTGCGTTGCGGCGTGTAGTGCACGGCCGGCCGCCATTGCTGCGTGCCGGGTTCGGGCGGTGCGTCGCAGGGCGCGGCGCTGGCGTGCGTGCAGGCCGCGCTTGCCGTACACGCGAGCAGCAGCCGGGCAATCCGGAGGGAAAAGCGAAAAAACGTCGATCTCATGCGGGGTTCCGTGCTTCGGCGCGCGAAGCGGGAAAGGAGGGTGCATGCCGCTTGCAACGGCAGCATGCGCGATTCTGCGAAGGAGGGAGGCGGCACACACGCGGCACGCGCGATGTGCGCCACCTCGACGCTGGCGGGCGGGGCCCGCCGCGTCCGTAGCGGACCCGTTACGGACGGGTGCCGGGGCCGCCGTTGTGGTCGGCGCCCGTCGCCGGCAGGTTTGCCGGGATGTCGCCGTAGCCGCCGAGGCCGCTACGTCCGTACGCGCGGTCGACTGCCGTCGACGTGCCGCTGATGTTCACCTTCACCGTCGGCGCGAGCGTGCCGCCGCGACGCGGGCCGATCGCATCGATGAACGACTCGACGAGCCCGCCCGGCATCACGTAGTGCGAGTACGACTGGAATTCGCGCGGATTCTGGTTCGGGTCCTGCGAATACGGCGCGCCGGCCGGTGCGGAGAAGTCGGTCGGGTTGCCGAGCACGAGGCCGCTGCCGCCGTTCAACGGCAGGAAGTCGCTGCGGATGCCGTTGCCGACGAAGCCGTAGACACCATCCGGCCCGTCGACGCCCGCGGCCATCGTCGTGCGGTGGCTGATCGTGAACAGGTAGTACTTGCCATCCTTCAGATAGATCTGCGGGCGCTCGGTCTGGTCGTCGACGCAGTTCGCCGACAGGATCGGCGGCAGGAACTTCCATTCGGTCAGTTGCGGATTCGTCGCGACCGCCAGGCCGACGTTGGCCTTTTGATACACTGCGCCCGAGTTCATGACGGCGTTGAGGTCTTCCCGCTGCGGATCGTTCGGCGCGTAGCCGAGGTCGGCCTCGGTGCAGGTCCGGGCGCCGCGCTGGCCGCCGGTGTTGCCTTCGAACACCATGTAGGTCTTGCCCGGATGCGCGGGGTCGGTGAACACGAACGGATCGCGGAACGAGAAATAGGTGTTCTGCTGGCCGGTCTGGTAGTAGTTGCCGTCCGGTTGCAGCAGCGCCTTGTGATCGTCGAAGCCGCTGAACCACACGTGCTTGTCGTCGGCATGGATGTGGCCGTCGGCGCGCGTGATGATCGCCTGCGGCGGCGTGATGTCGGCGCCGCCGGGGGCCGAGCGGTTGAACGAGGTCGCGGTGTAGTAGAGGCTGACGTTGTCGCCATGCGTGAGGCGCGCGGAACCTGACCATTCGGCGTTGTTGGTCATCGGCGACGTGCCGAACACCTTGGCGCTCGCGCCGTCCGGGAACAGATGGCCGCCCCAGGTCCAGCCGCCGTTCGCGGGACGCTGCGACGCGGGAATGCCGGCACGGCGATAGAAGAAGCCGATGCGCGCATGGACGTGGCGGTCATCGAACGTGTAACCGGCGTGCGGATCGGCGGTGAGCGAGAAGATCACCTCCCAGCCCTTGTAGCTGAGCTGGTTCGCGCGCAGGTCGGCCAGCGGCCAGGTATCCCAGACCCACACGTTCGAGTTGATCAGCGGGAAATCCTGCGGGATGTCCGGCATCGTCAGCGACTGCGGCAGCGAGTTCTTGTCGGCGCCGGCCGTGTGCGACTGCGCGACGATCTGGCGGATGTCCGCGCGGGTCCAGCGCATCGTGAAGTTGCCTTCGGGATCGTAGGCCTGCTGCGTATGCGGCGTGGGGGCGGGGGCGCCGGTGCTCTGCGCGTGCGCGACGGACGACGCGGACGCGAAGGCGGCCAGTGCTGCGCCAGCGAACAGCAAACGTTTGGCCGCGGTCGCGCGGCAAAAAGGAAAGTAAGTCATGACGGCGTTGTTTCCGTTTGCGGTGAAAAGGAACTGCTGAGGTGGTATCAATATCCAAACCGGTTTGGATGCTATTTCAAACCGGTTTGGACGTCAAAAGATAAATATTTGACGGTAATAACTACCATTCGGAAATAATTGCCGCCGCGAGCGGGTTGAACGAATGGCATGCACAACGCGAGGAGCGACGTGAAGGTGAATCTGAAGGCGCTGTCGGATGCGCTCGGACTGTCGCGCACGACGGTCAGTCGGGCGCTGAACGGCTACGACGATGTGAGCGAGGCGACCCGCGAGCGCGTGATGAAGGCTGCGCGCGAACTCGGTTATGTCGCGGATCCGACCGCACGGCGGCTGGCGACGGGGCGTGCCGATACGATCGGCATCGTGTATCCGTTCGGAGCCGGCGATCTGGGGGACCCGCGCTTCGGTGAAGTCGTCTCGGGCATTACCGAGCGGCTCGGCGAGCGCAATCTCGACTTCATCATCGCGGCCGCACGACCGAACGCCGAACTCGACACGTATCGCCGGCTCGTCGACGGCAGGCTCGTCGACGGGCTGATCGTCGCGCGCACGCTGGTCGACGATCCGCGCCTCGCGTACCTGCGCTCGAATGCGTTTCCGTATGTCGCGTACGGCCGTACGCAAACCGCGGAGCCTTACGCATGGTTCGATTTCGACAACGAAGCGGGCGCGCGCGATGCGGTGCGGCGCCTGATCGGCTTCGGCCATCGCCGCATTGCGATGATCAGTGCGCCGCTGTCGCTGAATTTCGCGATGCAGCGCCGCGCCGGCTACCTCGCGGCGCTGCGCGAAGCCGGGATCGAACCCGATCCGGCGCTGCTCGTCGAGGGTCCGTTTACGCGCGACGGCGGGCAGCAGGGCGCACAGGCGCTACTCGCGCAGGCGGAACGACCGACTGCGCTGCTCGTCGACAACAACATCTCGGGCGGCGGCGCGTTCCGGGCGCTGGTCGACAGCGGCTTGCGGCTGGGGCGGGACATGTCGCTCATCGTCTATGACGGGGTGCCCCCGGAGGTCGCGTATCCGCGTCGGGTGACGGCGGTGGTGCAGCCGACCGGACATGCGACGGGGCGTGCGCTGGCGGACCTGATGCTGGGCTTGCTCGCCGACGGCGTTCGCGAGCATCGGCTCGAAATGCCGATGATCGAGGCAGGCGATACGGACGGGCCGTTGCACGGCTAGCCACGACGGCGGCGCGCGGCGGCGGGGCGATCGGCAACGAGCGTTGCGGGACGCGCTCCGGCGCAAAAGCCATGACGGCGGCAGGGCTGAATGCCAGATCTCTAGACGACCGGTCTAATTGAGGGCTATCATCCGGCCTCATGAATGCGACGTCGTGCCTGCCAACGGACGCGAAAATGCCACATCGCGCTGCGATGCTGGTCGCGCAGGCGTGGTCGCCGATTTTTTCGGGCCAGTTATAGACGACTGGTCTAATAGAATCGGGCAATATTTTTTGTGCCGAGCTGGCACGTTGACGTGTGCCTGCGGCCTAACCGGCAGGCGTGCCGTCGTTGCCGGCACGTGGCGTGCGCCGCGTTGGCCGCCGCCGTGACGCGGCCCCGTTCCCCCATTTCGAAGGAGTGTCGATCATGAAGATTCTGGTTGTCCTGACCTCGCACGACACGCTCGGCGACACCGGCAAGAAGACCGGCTTCTGGCTCGAGGAGCTGGCCGCGCCGTACTACGCGTTCAAGGATGCGGGCGTCGAGCTGACGCTCGCGTCGCCGAAGGGCGGCCAGCCGCCGCTCGACCCGAAAAGCAGCGATCCGGCCGCGCAGACCGACGCCACGCGCCGCTTCGATGCCGATCCGGCGGCCAAGGCCGAGCTCGCGGCCACGCGCAAGCTGGCCGACGTGTCGATCGACGATTACGACGCGGTGTTCTATCCGGGCGGGCACGGCCCGCTGTGGGATCTCGCCGAGGACCTGCACTCGATCGGGCTGATCGAGCGCGCGCTGGCGGCGGGCAAGCCGGTCGCGGCCGTGTGCCACGCGCCGGGTGTGTTGCGCCACGTGAAGGATCCGAAGACCGGCGAGTCCGTCGTGCGCGGCAAGCGTGCGACGGGCTTCACCAACAGCGAGGAAGCGGCCGTCGAGCTGACGGAAGTGGTGCCGTTCCTCGTCGAGGACATGCTGAAGACCAACGGTGCGCAGTTCGAGCGCAGCGCCGACTGGGCGCCGCATGTCGTCACCGACGGGCTGCTGATCACGGGGCAGAACCCCGCGTCGTCGGAGCCCGCTGCCGAGGCGCTGCTCGCGAAGCTTGGCCGTCAGTAAGCCGGCGCGGTGCCGGCATGACCGGCACCTGGCCGTGCCGTCGTCGGGCGCATCCGGCCCGGCGACGACCCGAACCGTTCCGTCGTGCGCACCGCACGACGGCTCATCCAGTCGTTTCGTAGAACCAAGCAAAGGAGTGGTGGATGTCTGCCCTGTTCGAACCGTTCAAACTCAAGGATGTCACGCTGCGCAACCGCATTGCGGTGCCGCCGATGTGCCAGTACGTCGCCGAAGACGGCGTCGTCAACGACTGGCATCACGTGCATCTGGCCGGCATCGCGCGCGGCGGCGCGGGCCTCGTGATCGCGGAGGCGACGGCCGTGTCGCCGGAAGGCCGTATCACGCCGGGCTGCGCCGGCCTGTGGACCGATGCGCAGGCCGAGGCGTTCGCGCCGTCGGTCGCGGCGATCAAGGCGGCCGGCGCGGTGCCGGGCATCCAGATCGCGCATGCGGGCCGCAAGGCCAGCGCGAACCGTCCATGGGAAGGCGACGACCACATCGCCGACGGCGATCCGCGCGGCTGGCAGACCATCGCACCGTCGGCCGTACCGTTCGGCGCGCATTTGCCGAAGATGCCGCGCGCGATGACGCACGACGACATCGCACGCGTGCAGGCCGACTTCGTCGCGTCGGCCAAGCGTGCCCGCGACCTCGGCTTCGAATGGCTCGAACTGCACTTCGCGCACGGCTATCTCGGCCAGAGCTTCTTCTCCGTGCATTCGAACCAGCGCGACGACGAGTACGGCGGCTCGGCCGAAAACCGCGGCCGTTTCCTCGTCGACACGCTGAAGGCCGTCCGCAAGGTCTGGCCGGAGCACCTGCCGCTGACCGCGCGTCTCGGCGTGATCGAATACGACGGCCGCGATGAAGAGACGCTCGCCGAATCCATCGCGCTCACGCAGCGGATGAAGCAGGAAGGCCTCGACATGCTGAGCGTGTCGGTCGGCTTTTCGGTGCCCGACGCGCGCATTCCATGGGGCCCGGCGTTCCTCGCGCCGATCGCGGAACGCGTGCGCCGCGAGGCCGGCATGCCGGTGTCGTCCGCATGGGGGATCGACACGCCTCAACTGGCCGAGCGCGTCGTCGCCGAACGGCAGCTCGACCTCGTGATGGTCGGCCGCGCGCATCTGGCCGATCCGCACTGGCCGTACTACGCGGCCAAACAGCTCGGCGTCGAGCGTCCGTCGTGGACGCTGCCTGCGCCGTACGCGCACTGGCTCGAACGCTATCGCGTCGCCGACAAGGTGGCCTGAGCGCACGTCGCACAGCACGGCGCGCGCGACGTGCGCGGCACGCATTTGACAATGCTTGGCATCGCGTCCGCGTGCCGTGGCGGTATCGATGGATAGAATGGCGGTTCGCACCGGCCTTTGGCCCATGCGAACCGCCATTTTTTCATTTCGACAGAGGTGCCATGCGCGCACATGTCTCGCCTTCCCCCGATTCCGCCGGGCGGCCGCGTGCCCAGCAGATCGCCCGCGCCGTGCTGTATGCGGCGTTGTTGGTGCTCGCGCTGTGGGTGATCCGCGATTTTCTTCCCGCTATCGCGTGGGCATGCGTGATCGCGATCGCGTTGTGGCCGTTGCTGGAACGCTTCGAATCGGGCAGCTGGTTTCGCGACCGGCCGACCCTGATCGCGACCGCGATCACCGCGGGCGTGTCGCTGCTGGTCGTGCTGCCGATCGCCATTGCGCTCGGCCAGGCGATCTCGCAGGCGCACGACCTGCGCATCTGGCTGCATTCGATCCAGGACAACGGCATTCCACTGCCGGACGTCGTCGGCCGGTTGCCGTACGGCGCCGCACAGATCACCGAGTGGTGGCAGGCCAATCTCGGTCATCCGCTGCACGCGGGCACCGCGATGCATGGCGCGAGCGGCGAGCGGTTCATCGCGTTCGGCCGGCAGTTCGGCACGAAGCTCGCGCATGCGCTTTTCGAGTTCGGCTTCATGCTGGTCACGCTGTTCGTGATCATCAGGGCCGGCCACAAGTTGTCGGGCGCGTTGCTGCAGGGCGCGCGGCGTGCGTTCGGCCGCGGCGGGGCGGACCTGATCGAACGGATGGTCGCGGCCGTGTACGGCACGGTGACGGGGCTGGTCGTCGTCGGGCTGGGTGAGGGCGCCATTCTCGGCGTCGCGTATGCGCTCGCGGGCGTTCCGCACGCGGCGCTGCTCGGCCTCGTCACGGCCGTCGCCGCGATGCTGCCGTTCTGCGCGCCGATCGTATTCTGCGGCGCGGCGCTCTGGCTGTTCGTGCAGGGTGCGACCGCGTGGGCCGTGGTGGTGCTGGTGCTCGGTTTCGTGGTCGTGTTCGTCGCCGAGCATTTCGTGCGGCCGGTGCTGATCGGCAGCTCGACCCGCCTGCCGTTCCTGCTCGTGCTGTTCGGCATCCTCGGCGGCGCCGAGTCGTTCGGCCTGATCGGACTGTTCGTCGGCCCGGCGCTGATGACGGTGCTGACGATGCTGTGGGCCGAGTGGGTCGCCTGACGACAAGGCTCGTTGCGCAGTTCCGGGCCATCGGCGCAACGGCATTGACGCCCGTGCGGGTCCGCGCGGCGCCTCATGTTTCGCGACGATCGGGCGTGCGCCGGGCCGCGCCGGGCGCGACGTCGGACACAAGTCTCTACATTTCTTTTCGATCCGGACCCAAAGGTCTAGTAGCATGGGGCTTTCGATCACGCCGGCACGGCGCAGCAGATTTTCCAAGCATGCGATTGATTCCGATGTCCCGTCGCGCCGCGACATTGTCGCTGGCCGCCAGTTGCCTGATGCTGCACGGCTGCGCGTGGTTCGACTCGTGGCTGCCGTTCTCGTATTCGCGCACGCCGCTGGCGCGGGCCGCGTCGCGGCACGGCGCGACGCGCGCCGACGTCGTCCGCGCGGGCGGCAACCCGCGCAGCGTGTGGATGGTCCGTAACGGCAGCGGCGTCTGCTACAACTACTTCATCGAGCACGGCAACGATCACCGGGCGTACTTCGTCGTGTTCGACAAGGCCGGCGCCGTCACGCAACACGGCTTCGATACCTGCATGGACGCCGACCGCAAGGGCACGCTTCAGTCGGACAAGGCGGCTTCGCGGTAGCGCGGCCGCCATGCGCCGTGCGAGCGTGTCACGCAGTCGTCACGCTATCGTGTCGACCACGCCGCCGTCTACGCGCAACGCCGCGCCCGTCGTGGCCGAGGCCTGCGGCGAGCAGACATACACGACCATATTCGCGACTTCCTCCGTCGTAGCCGGGCGCTGGATGATCGAGCTTGAGCGCTCGCTGCGCACGAAATCCACCGCGACGTCGTCGATGCTGCGGCCCGTTGCGTCGGCCGTTTCCTTCAGGAGCGCGCGCACGCCTTCCGACATCGTCGGCCCTGGCAGCACGGAATTGACGGTCACGTTGGTTCCGGCCGCGAGTTTCGCGAGGCCGCGCGCGATCGCGAGCTGCGCGGTTTTCGTGAACCCGTAGTGAATCATGTCGACCGGGATGTTCAGGCCGGATTCCGACGAAATGAACACGACGCGGCCCGTGTTGCGCGCGAGCATCCCCTTCAGATAGTGCCGCGCGAGACGCACGCCGGACATCACGTTCATCTGGAAGTAATACGCCCATTCGTCGTCGTCGATGTCGAAGAACGCCTTCAGCCCGTAGATGCCCGCGTTGTTGACGAGGATGTCGGCCTCCGGCGTGTGCTGCGTGACGCGCGCGACGCCGGATGCGTCGGCCAGGTCGGCGGCGACGCCGTCGATGTCCGCGCCGGGTACCGCGCTGCGCAGCACTGCGAGCGCGGCATCGATCGACTTGTCGCTGCGTCCGTTGACGACGACACGTGCGCCGGCCTGCGCGAGCCCTTTGGCGATCGCCAGCCCGATGCCGGCGGTGGAAGCGGTGACGACCGCGGTCTTGCCTGTCAGATCGATGTGCATGAATGTACCGGTTGGAAGAGGGAACGGGAACCGCCGGGGGGGGGGGGGCGGCGGCCGAATTCATAGCTTAGGCGATCCGGCTGCGAAGTGTCGTGTCGCGGTTGCATCGCGCAGCGCAGTCTTGTACGGTGTGCGTTCGCCGTCCGATCCGGGAGCCCGTCGCGTGAGCCGTTCCGCCAACCCCCTCGCTGTGCCGTCGCCGTTCTGGCGCGACGCCGCGCTGCCGTTCATCGAGGCGCGCACCGTCGACGACGGCCGGACGTTCTGCTACGCGAAGCACACGCACGACACGTTTTCGCTCGGCGCGATCGTCGGCGGCACGAGCACCTACCTGAACGGTGCGACGAAGGAACGCGTCGGGCGCGGCGTGCTCGTGATCATCGATCCGGAGCAGGTGCATGCGTGCAATCCGTATGGCCCCGACGCATGGGCGTACCGGATGGTCTATGTCGACGTGCCGTGGCTCGCACGGCTGCAGCATGCGCTCGGGCGTGACCCGAACAGCGATTTTCACGGTTTTTCGCCAAAGTTGACGGCACGGCGCGACCTGTTCGCGCAGTTCGGCGGCTTTTACCGCACGCTCGTGGCACCCGGCATCGATCCGCTTGGCAAGGAAAGCGCGGCGGTCGAATTCTTCACGCGGCTGCACGGCGCGCTCGATCGCGAGTTGCCCGTCGATACGCGGCGCGGGGCCGACAACGCGAAGCTCGCCCGCGCGGCTGACTACATCGCTGCGCATTGCCGTCAGGCCGTCACGCTCGATGCGATCTGCGCGGCCGCCGACCTGTCGCCGTCCTACCTGATCCGCGCGTTCAACGCCCGCTACGGGATGACGCCGCATGCGTTCCTGGTCGACCGTCGCGTGCAGTACGGCCGCGCGGAACTGCGCCGCGGCCGGCCGATCGCAGAGGTCGCGCTCGATGCGGGCTTTGCGGACCAGGCGCATTTCCAGCGCGCATTCCGGCGCATCGCGGCCGCCACGCCGGGGCAGTATCGAAGCGCCGCGAGTTGACCGGCGAACCGTGGGGCGGTGCCGGCGTCGCAGACCGCAGACCGCAGACCGCAGACCGCAGACCGCAGACCGCACACCGCAGACCGCAGACCGCAGACCGCACACCGCACACCGCACACCGCAGACCGCACACCGCACACCGCACACCGCACACCGGCGATGGCCTGTGTCATCGGTCGCCGGCGGCACGCGCGCCGCGACCACACATCGAAAACGGCACTAAACATCGAGCAGATAAAGCGCGCTGCCCGCGAGCAGCAGCGCCATCGCGCGGTTGAACAGCCGCATCCGCCGCGCATTCGCGAGCCAGTGCCGCAGCGACGCACCCGCATACCCCCAGCAGGCGATCGACGCGAAGCAGATCACCAGATACAGCGCCGCGAATTGCCACACCTGCGCGCGATCGCCATCGGCCGCATACGCGCCCATCGCGGCCACGCACGCAAGCCACGCCTTCGGATTCAGCCATTGCATCGCCGCGCCGGCCGCCGCCGACGGGCCGGCGACGTTTCGCGCGTCCGGATCGGCCGGATCGGCCGACAGCCGGCCGTCGTCGAGCGCCAGCCGCAGCGCGAGGTAAAGCAGGAACGCGATCCCGGACCATTGGGTGGCCGTGGTCAGCATCGGCCAGCGCGCGAGCGCCGCGTGCAGCCCGAGGCCGATCAGCAGGAACAGCGCGACGAAGCCGAGCGTCGCGCCGGCCGCATAGCGCAGGCTCGCGCCGAGACCGTGGCGCGCGCCCGCGCCGAGCGCGACGAGGTTGACGGGACCGGGCGTGATCGACGACGCCAGCGCGAACGCGGCCATCGAAACCAGCATGCTCATCATGTGTCTCCATGCGAATGTGAAAGTCGCATCGAGACTAAAGAAGCCGCGCATGTCCGTATTGAAGAAAACTGCCCTCGGCGGCGCTGCCGGGATTCACGTAACGCCGAACCGGGCACAGCGCTCACCGGCGCTCGAAAGTCGTTGGACGCAGGCGTTGCAGCCGAAGGCATCGAGTCTTACATCACGGATGAGCGGCCGTCGCGAGCGCGTCGAACGCGTCGGCTTCCGGAAGCTGCAGCCACGACTCCGGGCCTGCGTCGATTTCCTCGACCGTCAGCAGGCACGCATCGAGTTCGCGACGCAACGTGGCGTGATCGATCGACTGCCCGATGAACACGATTTCCTGCCGACAATCCCCGGCCGGCTCCTCCCATTTTTTCAGCACGCCATCGCGACGATAGTCGTCGTGCGGCCAGTCCGACTGCGGGATAAATCGCCACCATCGCCCAACGTAACCCCACTGGAATGCTCCGCCCGTCTGCACGAGCATGGCGATCTCGGCATAGCGGTGCGCAGCCCAGACATAGCCCTTGCAGCGAAGCAGTCGGCCGTTGTCCCACGGACGACGCAGCCATGCGAGCAGGCGCGCCGGATGAAACGGCGCACGTTCGCGATAGGTCCACGACGCGATCCCGTACGCATCCGACTCCGAGGGGCGTTCGTCGATCTGCATGCGCTGCATCCATCCCGGCGATTCGACGAGCGCCGGCAGATCGAAGCGCCGGGTATCCAGCACGTCTGACGGATCGACCTTGCCGTGCTGCATCGGCAGGATTCGCGCTGATGGATTCAGCGATGCAAGAATTGCGCGCAGCCGGTCGAAACCCGCGTGGCCGATCCGGTCGAGACGGCTCACGAGGATCACGTTCGCGTATTCGACTTGCTCGAGCAGCAGGTCCGACAGCTTGCGCGGCGGACCGGAATTGCCGTCGTTCGCGAGCGTCGCGTCGTGCGCGACCGGTTCAGCCGACGTGATCATGTCCTCGAACGTCTCGCCGTCGACCACCGTGACGAGCGTGTCCAGCCGCGCCAGTTCGCTCAGGCTGAAACCGTCTCGATCGAGAAACGCAAACGTCTCCGCGACCGGCATCGGCTCCGAGATGCCGGTCGATTCGATCAGCAGATAATCGAAGCGGCGCTGCCGCGCCAGCGTGCTGATCTGCTCGAGCAGATCGGCGCGCAGCGTGCAGCAGATGCAGCCGTTGCTCATCTCGACCAGTTCGTCCTCGCCTCGATGCAGCTCGACGTTGCGCCGCACGTCGTCGGCGTCGACGTTCACTTCGCTCATGTCGTTGACGATCACGGCGACCTTCAGTCCTGCGCGATTGCGCAGGATGTGGTTCAGCAACGTCGTCTTCCCGGCGCCGAGGAAGCCGGACAACACGGTGACCGGAATCCTCGGCGCCGGGGCGGCCGGCGTTCCCTGATTCCCCGGCGTCGTCATGCGCTCTGCCCGGACGCGCGATCCAGGTAGCCTTCGAACAGGTCGACCACGACGTAGCCGTCGTCGTCGGCGTCGCCCCACAGATCCTTCACGCGGAACTCGACATGGTAGGTCGGCTGATGCGCGGCGCCGGTGTCGCCGTGGCCGATCGCGTCCGGGAATGGCCACGATTCGGTCGTCCGGTGCAGCACGACACCTTCCTTGCCGCGAACGTAGCCCGGCGCGCGGATGTGTCCGCTGACGTATTCGTCGCGAACGACGACGCGATCGCCGACCTCGAACCGCGTTGATTCGGGCGGGGCCGCCCGGCCCCCGGATTTCGGCGGGTTCGCGAGCCGGAAATGCGAACCGAGCGCGCGGTCGAGTTCATCCTGCGTGAGCACGCCGGTTTCGACGAGCAATGTCGCCGTCGCGATCACGTAGCGCTCGTAGTAGCGCGTGCCGACGTGCTGGCGCACGTCGATGCGTTCGACCGCGTGACGTACCTCGTCGACGCTGAATTTTTTCAGTTGGTCCACGCCGACGAACATCAGACTGTACGCGAGATGTTCCCAGTCTTCCTTGAAGACCGGCTTGTAGCCGAGACTGTTGATCGTATGCGGCACCGGGCCGAAACCCTGGAATCCGCCGAGGTCGTGAAAGCCGTCCATATGTGATCTCCGAGATGAAGGTCGAGAGCGAAACGTGGTGGGCGTCAGCGCGCGCGCGGCAGCGCAACGCCGATCAGCACGTCCTTCGTGACGAGCGTGCGCAGTTGTTCTTCGGTCATGTGCTCGCTGCCGGCCGGCCGTACGGGCAGCACGAGATAGCGGCTTTCGGCGGTCGTATCCCAGACCTTCACGACGACGTCGTCGGGCAGGTCGGTGCCGAGCTCCCGCAGCACCGTGCGCCCCTCGCGGACGAGCCGCGCACGATATTCGAAGCCCTTGTACCACTCGGGAGGCAGCCCGAGCACAGGCCAGTTCGTGCATGAGCACAGGCTGCAGACGATCACGTTCTTCAGCGTGGGCGTGTCTTCGAGCGCGACGATGTATTCGCCCTGCGGGCCGGTGTAGCCGAACTGCGCGCACGCGGTCGTGCCGTCCTTGAGCAGCAGTTCGCGAAACGCCGGGTCGACCCACGCACGCGCGACGATGCGCGCGCCGTTGGCCGGATCCCAGGTCGTGGACATCAGCTCGGTCAGGCCCGCGATATAGCCGTCGGGGATCAGGTTCTTCTCTTTCATCACGCGAAACAGCGCCCAGGCACGTTCGCCGGGCGTCGAGACCGTTTCCGCGGAAGGGGTCGTACTCATCGTTGGGGCTCCTTGTGGTGGTTCGGATTGACCGCCGCCACGGGGTCGGGACTGCCCTGGCGGGGTGCGGCCGCGTGGTGTCGGCCACGCTCGACGAGCAGGGTAAGAAGAGAAAAAGCGCGGTTCTTTGCCGGCACGGATCGGAAACTATGCTGAGACGGCCCCGTTGCGCGGCATGGGGCCGACACGCAACGGATGCACGGCGATTGGCGGCAATCGACGGGGCGCCCGGCACGAAAACCGTGGCGGCCGGCGCACGTTTTTCGACCGCTTCATGGCATCGGAAGCGCAGATCCGTCACAGCCAATTTCTTGTTCCGCCGGAAAACAGAACTGCGGATTTTGCCTTTCTATTCTCATCCTCAAGCGATGGCCGTTCGATGTCGCGAATCGCCGGCATCCCCGATGTACCGGCGGAACAACAGTCAGCCAGCACCCCGCGATTCCACCGTCCGGCGACGGTTCCCGTTCGTCATGCGGCGGGCGTGGCGGTGTCTGCGCAACCAGGTGAGGAGCATGATGGACAACGTCAACAGAATGAAACTGAAGCGAATCGCGCGCTGGATCGGCTTGTCGCTGATCGCCGTCGCATCGCATTACGCGGGCGCGGTCGAGGTCGATCCCGGCGACTATGAGCAGTATCCGATCGGCGCGACGATCGGCGTGCTGTACTACAACTATTCAGCGACGAACGCGTACTACGCGAACGGCCACCGGACGTCGGATTTCGATCTGCAGTCCAATGTCGGCATCGCCCGCCTGCTGCATGTGTTCCAGCTCACCGACAGGCTCACGATCGATCCGCAGGTGTTGCTGCCGTTCGGTCACGTCAGCAGCTTCGGCAACGCAAATTCGCTTGGCAGTACGAATGGTGTCGGAGACGTGATCCTGACGGCTCCATTGAAATTTCGCCTCAACGACGCGAAGGACGTCGCCGCCGCGACCATCTACGTATACGCGCCGACAGGGAGTTACGACCAGAACCGCGGTCTCAATCTCGGTGCCAATCGCTGGTCGCTCGATTTCCAGGCGGCCTACATCAAGCACTTTTCGCCACAGTGGGCACTCGATCTCGTCGGCGACGCGATCTGGTACGGCAACAACAGGTCGTACGGCGCGAGCGGCACGACGCTGCATCAGCGGATGAGCTACAGCGCACAGGCGATGGTGCGTTACATGCCCGATCCGGGCACGTCGCTCGCGATCGGCATCACCCAGCTCTGGGGCGGTGAAACGAGCGTCGACGGCGCGGACAACAACGACGCGCTTCGCACGACGCGCATGCGGATCAGCGCGGCGAAATTCGTGACGAAGGCCGATCAGGTGCAAATCCAGCTCGGCACCGACCTGAGCGTGCGCAACGGGCCGAAGAACAGCGTGCTCGCGGGCCTGCGTTACGCGCACATCTTCTGACCACCCGCATGCGCCGGGATACGTCCGGTGCATGTGGCTCCGTGTTCCCAACGTCGATACCTCGACATCCGATTCCCTTTCCAGAGAGGTCATGCATGGAATCCGCCATCGACAAACACCTGGTCTGCCCGCGGACGCTGTCGCGCCGCGTCGCGGATGACTACCAGCCGCCGTTCCCGATGTACGTCGCCCGGGCCGCCGAAGACCTGAGTCAGGTCGTGATGGGCTATTTCGGCGTGCAATACAGCGGCGCCGACAAGCGCGCGGCGGCACTGGCCGCGTTGCGCCGGATCGTCGCCGATTTCGGTGCGCAGGACGGGCCGAAAAACTACGATCTGACGCAACACACCGATGACCAGGGTTACGAGAACCTGATTGCCGTCGGCTATTGGCGCGATCCGGCCGCGTATGCGCGCTGGATTACGTCGCCGGCGCTCGTCGAATGGTGGACCTCCGACGCACGCCTCGCGGACGGCATCGGCTACTTCCGGGAAATCGTCGCGCCGCGCGCCGAGCAGTTCGAGACGCTTTACGCATTTACGAGCGATTTCCCCGGCGTCGGCGCGATCATGGACGGCGTCAGCGGCGAGATCGAGGAGCACGGCTACTGGGGATCGATGCGCGACCGGTTCCCGATTTCGCAGACGGACTGGATGAGCGCGGACGGCGAGTTGCGCGTCGTCGAGGGCGATCCGGCCCGCGGCGGCCGCGTGGTCGTGCTGGCGCACGACAACATCGCGCTGATTCGCTCCGGTCAGGACTGGCGCGCGGCCGAGCGCGACGAGCGCCGACTGTATCTCGAGGAGATCGAGCCGACGCTGCGCAGCGGGATGGACTTCCTGCGCGACAACGGCACGGACGTCGGCTGCTACAGCAATCGCTACGTGCGCTCGATCGATCTCGACGGCAACGTGCTCGACGAGAGCTACAACATCGGCCACTGGCGCTCGCTCGACCGCCTCGAACGGTGGGCCGAATCCCATCCGACGCACCTGCGGATCTTCGTCACCTTCTTCCGCGTCGTCACCGGGCTGTCGAAACTGCGGCTGTATCACGAGGTTTCCGTCTTCGACGCAAAGCATCAGGTCTACGAATACGTGAACTGCCATCCGCGCACCGGGATGATGCGCGACGCCGTCGCCCGCTGAATCCCGCCGGCACCGCCGGGGCCGGCGGTGCCGCTTACCGAACTGGAGAACGTCGATGGCCATCAAACGCCCGACCCGCGAACAACTGTCCGATATTGCAGCCGGCTTCGGCTTTCATCTCGATTCCCGCCAACTCGCCGAATACGACGACGTACTGCAGGCGAATTTCGACGCCTACGATGCGATCGACGCGCTGCCCGACTATCTGCCCGTCGTCGCGTATCCGCGCACGCCGGGCTACCGCCCGGAAGGCGACGAGAACCGTTACGGCGCATGGGCGCGCAAGAGCACGATCCACGGTGCCGCCGACGGCAAGCTGCGCGGCAGGACGGTGGTCGTGAAAGACAACATCTGCGTCGCCGGCGTGCCGATGCGCAATGGCTCGAGCACGTTCGAGGGCTACGTGCCCGACGTCGACGCGACCGTCGTCACACGGGTGCTCGACGCTGGCGGAACGATCGCCGGCAAGTCGACCTGCGAGTACTACTGCTTTTCCGGCGGCTCGCACACGAGCGCGTCGGGGCCGGTGCACAATCCGCGCAAGGCCGGGCACTCGTCCGGCGGCTCGTCGTCCGGCAGCGGTGCGCTGGTCGCGAGCGGCGAGGTCGACATGGCGCTCGGCGGCGATCAGGGCGGCTCGGTGCGGATCCCGTCCGCCTACTGCGGCATCTACGGGATGAAGCCGACGCACGGGCTCGTGCCGTACACCGGCGCGATGCCGATCGAGGCGACGGTCGATCATCTCGGGCCGATGACGGGCAGCGTGCTCGACAATGCGCTGCTGCTCGATGTCATCGCGGGCGACGACGGACTCGATCCGCGCCAGCGGGCGCTGCCGCCGCGCGCCGATTATCTCGGCGCGATCCGCGACGGCATCGCCGGCCTGCGGATCGGCATTCTGCGCGAAGCGTTCGGGCTCGCGAATTCGGAGAAAGTCGTCGACGAGGCCGTGCTGGTTGCCGCGCACCGGTTGCGCAAGCTGGGTGCGAGCGTCGCCGAAGTGTCGGTACCGCTGCATGCGGCCGGCACCGCGATCTGGTTGCCGATCGCGGCCGAGGGCGCGACGCAGCAGATGATGAAGGGCAACAGCCACGGTTTCAACTGGAGTGGCCTCTACGTGACCGGCATGATCGATCACCATGCGGGCTGGCGCGAGCGCGCTGATGAGCTGCCGGATACCGTGAAGGTGACGATGTTGCTCGGCGAGTATTTCACGAGCCGGTATCGCGGCCGCTACTACGCGAAGTGCCAGAACATCGCGCGGCGTTTGCGGGCGGATTACGACGCGGCGCTGCAGTCTTGCGACGTGTTGTTGATGCCGACCGTGCCGATGCGTGCGTCGAAACTGCCGGAGCCGGGTTGTGCGATGTCCGAGTCGCTGACGCGGGCGTTCGAGATGATTGCGAATACCGCGCCGTTCGACGTGTCCGGGCATCCGGCCATGTCGCTCCCGTGCGGCGTCGCCGATGATCTGCCGATCGGGCTGCAACTGGTCGGGCGCCGCTTCGACGAGGCGACGATCTATCGCTGTGCGTATGCGTATGAACAATCTTCCGACTGGCGTCAGGCGACATTCGCATAACGTGCCCGGAGCCTCGCCGCCGCGCTGCGTGTCGGTCCGGCCGGCAACGCGGCGGGCGCGGTGGAATCGATTGGACAATGTGCTTTTGAACGGGCACGCTACCGGCTGCGTATTTGCCAACCCATGTGGGGCACGACCATGACGATGCGTCCTTTCCCGCGCGCCGCAAGCGGCGACGCGCCCGGCTTGGACTCCGACAGCCCGCCGGGCGAACGAACGAATTCGGCAATCGAGGTGGCGACCAACGGCTCGATCAGCCAGCGTATCGAATTCTGGCGCGAGACGATTCTGCGCTTGTTCGCGGACGTGCAGATCGCGGCCGTGCAGAAAGCCGATTTCTTCGGCCAGGTTCGGCAGCGTAGATGCGAAAAGATGCGCATCTCCGAGATCTACGCAAGCGAGCAGGCCGTGATCCGGCGTTATCGCCAGGCGCGGAGCGAGTACGAGGACAAGTATTTCGGAGTATTGATGCTCGAGGGCAGCCAATCGGTCGAGCAGGACGGCAAGATCGTCACGCTGCACCCCGGGGATTTTGCGATCTACGACGCGACACGGCCTCACCACCTGACGTTCGGCCAGTCGTGGCGCGAGATCGTCGTCAGCATTCCCCGCACGACCCTGAACCAGCTCGTCGTCGGAATGGAGCACCGTACGGCGTGCCCGACGCAAACCGGGGAGGGTGTCGGCAGCGTCATGCGCGCGTTTCTCGAGCAGATGTCGTCGCAGATCCGTAACGTGTCCGAGGACGAGATGCGGCAGTTGTCGGATACCGCGATCTCGCTGATCGCGATGACGGTCGGGGGCTTGCAGCGCAACGATCTCGCGCAATCAAGGATGAAGGCGTTGACGCTGACGCGGGTGAAGCGGCATCTGCTCGAGCACCTGCGCGACCCGGAGCTGAACCCGATGATGATCGAGCGGTCGATCGGCATTTCGTCGCGCTACATCAACAAGCTGTTCGAGGCGGAGAACACGTCGCTGATGCGTTACGTATGGAACCTGCGGCTCGAGCGGTGCGCGCAGGATCTCGTGAATCCGCAATGCGCGATGCTGCGCGTGTCCGACATCGCGTTGCGCTGGGGATTCAACGACATGTCGCATTTCAGCCGCGTGTTCCGCGAGCGGTTTGCGATGTCGCCGCGGGCGTGGCGCGAGCAGGGCAGCAAGCCACGCGCGTGACGCGTTCCGGGCCGCGTTCGCGGCAGGCTCAGGCGCGTTCGGGGCATCCGACAGGCGCGGGCGCCGTCAGTGCACCGCGCGCGGCGCGTGCGCCGGCCGCAGCGCGTGCGGGTCGCCCGCGTCGGCCGCGCGCAGCGGGCCGACGCTGCACAGCTGCGTCGACACCGAGAAGCCGAACGTATTGACGCCGCCGGAGCACGCGACGAACACGCTGCCGCCGTGCATCTCCGCGACGGCCTTGACGATCGACAGCCCGAGCCCGTGGTTCTCCTTGCTGTTCGCGCGCGCTTCCTCGAGCCGGTAGAAGCGCTCGAACACGTGCGAGCGCTGCACGGGGTCGATCGGTTCGCCGGGGTTGGCAACCGACACGTCGACGAGCGTGTCGCGCGGCGTGATCGTCACGTTCAGCGTCGCGCCGGGCGCCGAATGCTGGATCGCGTTGATCAGCAGGTTGGTCATCGCGCGGCGGAACAGCGACGGGTCGACGGCTGCGTGCGCATCGCCGTGCAGTTCGGCGCGCAACTGCGCTTCGTCCAGCGGAATCTCGAGGAAGTCGAGCATGCGCCGCACTTCGTCGGCGAGCGACACGTGCTTCAGGTCGGTCGCGCGCTCGCCGCGATCGCTGCGCGACAGGAACAGCATGTCGTTGATGATGACGCGCAGCCGTTCGAATTCTTCGAGGTTCGACTGCAGCGTCTGGCGCATCCGGTCGACCGAGCGGTCACGGCTCGTCAGCGCGACCTGGGTCTGGCCGATCAGGATGCTGATCGGCGTGCGCAACTCGTGCGCGACGTCCGCGTTGAACGCCTCGAGCCGCGCGTAGGTTTGCTGGATGCGCTCGAGCGCGCCGTTGAACGACGCGGCCAGATCGCGCAGCTCGGTCGGCAGCGCGTCGGTGTGCAACCGCTGGCGGCGGTTGGTGGCGTTGATCGCCGCCGCGTCCTGCGACAGCCGTTCGAGCGGCGCGAGCCCGAAGCGCGCGACCGCGCGGCCCAGCAGCAGCGTCACGGCGGTAGCGATCGCGATCAGCGCCGCGAGCGTCCACACGAAACGGCGCAGCATCCGCTGCGTACGCTCGCACGACGACGCGACGATCAGCTTCAGATCGGGGCGCTCGCCGCTGCCCGCGATCGGGACGGTCTTCGTCATCACGTCGTAGCTGCTGTGGTTGAGCGCGTACTGCTGGAACGCACCGAACGGCTTGCCGACGGGCATGCCGTCGACCGGATGACCGAAGCGGAAGTTGGCGTCGGGGCTGTCGATCTGGTAACGCGTCGACCCGTCGGGCGGTTCGAGGTCGGCGAGCTTTTCCTGCATCAGGCGGCCGCGCGCGGCCGTGGTCGCGTGCGACACGATCATCTGCGCGACCTTCGCGCGCGTGTCGATCGTCGCGCGCAGTTCGGCAAACAGCTGGCGCTCCATCATCACGAACAGCCCGCAGCCGACCAGCGTGAACACGAGCAGCGACACGATGCCGAACATCGCCGACAGACGCAGGGTGATCGAGCGTTTCATGCGTGCCTCTCGTTGTCGGCGTCCTCGCGCGCCTCGAGCACGTAGCCCATGCCGCGGATCGTGTGCAGCAGCTTCTCCGCGAACGGGCCGTCGAGCTTCGCGCGCAGGCGCTTGATCGCAGTCTCGACGACGTTCGCGTTGCTGTCGAAGTTCACGTCCCATACGAGTTCGGCGATCGTCGTCTTCGACAGCACCTCGCCGCTACGCCGCGCGAGCACGCCGAGCAGCTGGAATTCCTGCGCGGTCAGGTCGAGGCGCGTGCCGTCGCGGGACGCGCGCCGGCCGATCAGGTCGACGCGCAGGTCGCCGATCGAGATCAGCGTCGATTCCTGCACGCGCGCGCGGCGCGTCAGCGCGCGCAGCCGCTCGATCAGCTCGAGGAACGAGAAGGGCTTGGTCAGGTAGTCGTCGGCGCCGCCGCGCAGCCCGCGCACGCGATCGTCGACGCGGTCGCGCGCGGTCAGCATGATCACGGGCGTCTGCTTCTGCGCGCGCAACGCGCGCAACACGCCGAAGCCGTCGAGTTTCGGCAGCATCACGTCGAGCACGACCACGTCGTATTCGAATTCGACGGCCTTCCACGCGCCGTCCTCGCCGTCGAGCGCGGTGTCGACGACCCAGCCCTCCTCGGTGAGGCCGCTCTTCAGGTATTCGACGACTTTCGGTTCGTCTTCGACGATCAGGACTTTCATGGGTTTGTCCTTGTAACCGGGTTAGGGGCCGACGCTCGCGGCGCGCGGGAGGATTGCCGTCGCGACGTCGGTCGGCGTGGCGCCGCCGGTCGCGCCGCCGTCCCAGCCGCCGCCGAGCGCCTTCGCGAGAAACACGACGAGCGCCGCGCGCTGGCCCTGGATCTGCACGGCCTGGCGCTCGCTCGTCAGCAATTGCTGCTGGGCGGTCAGCACGTCGATGAACGGCGTGAGGCCGCCCGCGTAGCGGTCCTGTGCGAGCGACACGAGCTTGCGCGCGTCGTCGACGGCCGCCGATGCCTGCTGCGCGGCTTCGGCCAGCACCGACAGGCCCGTCACCGCATTTTGCACCTCCTGGAACGCGGTGAGCACGGTCTGCCGGTAGCTGGCCTGCGCGGCGGCATAGCCGGCCTGCGCGAAATCGACGCCGGCCTTCAGCTTGCCGCCTTCGAACAGCGGCTGGCTGACCGACGCGCCGACCGACCACAGCAGCGCCGGCACCGTGAACAGGCCGGCGAAGCGCGTCGCATCCCAGCCGATGTCCGGCGACAGCGTGATGCGCGGGAAATACGCGGCGCGCGCGACGCCGATCTGCGCGTTCGCGGCCGCCATCGCGCGTTCGGCCGACGCGACGTCGGGGCGCCGCTGCAGCAGGTCGCTGGGCATCCCGGTCGGCAGCGCGGGCGCGTTGATCGCCACCACGCGCGGCGGCAGCGAGAATTCGGGGGCCGGCGTGCCGACCAGCGTCGCGATCGCGGTTTCGACCTGCGCGCGCTGCTGGATCAGCAGCTGTGCCTGCGTGCGCGTCGCGTCGAGCTGCGCGCGTTGCTGCAGCAGATCGAGGCCGGACACCGCACCGAGGTCGTGGCGCGCGCTCACGTAGTCGAGCGCCTTCTGCTGCAGGTCGATCGAGCGCTTGACGACGTCGATCTCGGTGTCGAGCGCGCGCAGCGCGAAGTAGCTCGACGCGAGATCGGCGGTCAGCACGAGGCGCGCGTTCGCGAAATCGTCGCGCGCCTGCTCGGAGCTGGCCTGCGCGGATTCGACGCTGCGCCGCACGCGGCCGAACAGGTCGAGTTCATAGCTGGCGCTCGCACCGACCTGGATGTCGTTCTGGACGGTCGACGTGCTCCGCGTCGCGTAGTTGGTCTGCGGCCGGTCGGCGGAGATCTTGAAGCGCTGGCCGCTCGCGTTCAGGCCGACGGCCGGATACTGCGCGGACGCGACCGACGCGAGCGTCGCCTTTGCCTGGTCGTAGCGTGCGGCGACGGCCTTCAGGTTCTGGTTGTTGCGCAATGCGTCGGCTTCGAGCGCGTCCAGCTGCGCGTCGCCGAAGGCGGTCCACCAGGCCGGATCGAGCGGCGCACGGGCAGGCGCGGCCGGGTGCCAGTACGCGTCTGCCGGGTCGAGCCGCCAGGCGGCCGGCGTCTCGACGGCGGGGCGCCGGTAGTCGGGGCCGACCGTGCAGCCGGCAAGGGCCGCGACCGCGACGGCGGCCAGGAGCGCGGCGGGGCGCAGGCGGGCGCGCATCGCGCTCACGACTTCGCTCCCGCGGCGGCGGACGCCGGCTTCACGACCGGCGGCGCTTGCACGATGACGGCGTCGCCGTTCGCGAGCGCATCGCTCGGGTTCGCGACGAGGCGGTCATTCGGCGTGAGCGGGCCGTCCACTTCGAGCGTCTGCCCGATCGTGCGCGCGATCGTCACCGCCTTCAGGCGCACCTGGCCGTTCGCGTCGACGGTCGCGACGGTCGGCCCTTCGGCGCGGAACAGCAGCGTGTTGGCCGGAATCTGCAGGCGGCCGACCGGCGTCATCGGCAGCGTCGCCTGCACGTATGCGCCGGGCAGCAGCCGTCCGTCCGGGTTCGGCAGCGTGATCTCGATCTGCAGCGAGCGCGTCGCGACGTCGATTGCCTGGGACGTGCGCGTGATCGTGCCGTCGAAGGTCTGGCCAGGCAGCTCGGCCTGCGCGACGCTCGCGTGCTGGCCGACCTTGATTTGCTGCGCATACGCCTGCGGCACCTGCACATACAGGCGCAGCCGGTCGGCCTGCACGACCGTGAACAGCGAGCGGCCCGCGTTGCCGGAATTGACGAGGTCGCCGACGTCGACGTTGCGCTGCGTGACGATCCCGTCGATCGGCGCGACGATGCGCTGGAAGCCCTTCAGTTCGGTGAGCCGGCGCATGTTCGCATCGGCCGCCGCGAGGTTCGCGCTGCCCTGGTTGAACGCGCCTTGCCGGTCGTCAAGTTCCTGCTGCGACACCGCATCGCGCTGGCGCAGTTGCTGCGCGCGGTCGAACGACGTCTTCGCGAGCGCGAGCGCGGCCTGCGCCTGCTGACGCTGCGCGGTGGCCTGCGCGAGTTCCTGGTTGAGCTCGGGCGTGTCGAGCTCGGCGAGCAGTTGCCCCTGCTTCACGTGCGCGCCGATGTCGGCCTGCCAGCGCAGCACGTAGCCGCTCGCGCGCGCATAGATCGGCGCCTCGACGAAGCCGCGCAACGTGCCGGGCAGCGTGAGCTTGCCGCCGGTGGCGGCATCGACCGGATGCACGACGTTCACGTACTGGCGCGTGTTCTGCTCGGCCACTGCGTCGAGCCGGTTGCGGTTCAGCACGTTGACGACGATCGTGCGCGCGGCGCCCGCGGCCAGCAGCACGCCGACCACGATCAGCACGATCCGCCCGCGCCGCGACACCGACGTGCGCGTCGGCAGGTGCATGCCGTGTTCGTCCACCTGGATGCCGACGGAGCTGTGATGTTTCTCTTCCATGAATTGACCGGGTCTAGAGGCTAGGGGCGAAAGTCAGCGTCCGGCCTGGCGCGCGCGCCGGCGGGCCAGCCGCGAATGCACGCCGCCGAACACGAGCGGCACGAACAGCAGCGTCGAAACGGTGGCGAACAGCAGGCCGCCGATCACCGCGCGGCCGAGCGGCGCGTTCTGCTCGGCGCCTTCGCCGAGACCGAGCGCCATCGGCACCATCCCGATGATCATCGCGAGCGCCGTCATCAGCACCGGGCGGATCCGCGTCGCGCCGGCCTCGAGCGCGGCCGTGAGCGGCGGCGCGCCGGTGGCGAGGCGTTGGCGCGCGAACGACACGACCAGGATGCTGTTCGCGGTCGCGACGCCCACCGTCATGATCGCGCCCGTCAGCGCGGGCACGCTCAGGTGCGTGCCGGTGATGAACAGCATCCACGCGATGCCGGCGAGCGCGGCAGGCATCGCGCTGATGATGATCAGCGGATCGAGCCACGACTGGAAATTCACGACGATCAGCAGGTAGACGAGCACGATCGCCATCGCGACGCCCGCGCCGAGACCGATGTACGACGTGCGCATCGTCTCGACCTGGCCGCGCACCGTGAGGTCGGTGCCGCGCGGCAGCGTCGCGCGCGCGTCGGACACGATCCGGTCGATCGCGCCCGCGACCGAGCCGAGGTCGCGGCCCTCGACGCTCACGTACAGGTCGATCGCCGGGCGGATGTTGTAATGCGTGATCACGGCCGGGTTCGAGACGGGGTGGATCTGCACGAGGTTGCCGAGCAACTGCAGCGGCATGCCCGTGCGCCCGCTCGCGGAAATCGGCGTGCCGAGCAGGTCGTCGATCGACGCGATGTTGTATTGCGGGGTCTGGATCTGCAGCGGGTACTGGACGCCGGTGCGCGGGTTGATCCAGAACGACGGGGTCGTCTGGGAACTGCCGGACAGCGAGATCAGCATGTTCTGCGCGACGTTTTGCGCGGAGAGGCTGAGCTGCTGCATGCGCGTACGGTCCATGTCGGCCACCAGGGTCGGTTCGTCGTTGCGCTGCAGCACGTGCACGTCGACGGTGCCGGGGATTTGCCTGATCTTTTTCATCAGGCTGCTCGCGATAGCCATGTTACTCGCGAGATCGTTGCCGAGCACCTGCACGTCGATCGCGGCCGGCTGACCGAAGTTGAGGATCTGCGTGATGATGTCCGACGGCTGGAAGAAGAACTCGACGCCGGGGAAGCGCTGCGGCAGCAGCGTGCGCAGCGTCTGCACGTAGTGCTGGGTCGAGCGATGGCCGGGCTTCAGCGCGATCATCAGTTCGCCGTCGAGCGTGCCGATCGTGCCGCTGTTGCTGTACGACAGGTTGATGCCGCTCACCGGCAGCCCGAGGTTGTCGACGATCGCGCCGAGTTCGTCGGGCGGCACGGCTTCGCGGATCACGCGCTCGACCTGGTCGGCGAGGCGCGCGGTTTCCTCGATCCGGTAGCCGGTCGGAGCGCGCATGTGCAGCCGGATGTTGCCGGAATCGGCGTTCGGGAAGAAGTCGCGGCCGAGCACGAACACGAGGCCGGTCGACAGCACGCAGAAGCCGAGGAAGCACGTCGCGTAGAAGCGGCGGCGCACCAGCAGGATGCTGAGCAGCACGATGTACCACGCACGCAGCCGCTCGAACGCGGCATTGAACGCGTGATGGAGGCGCGCGAAACGCGACGTCGAGTGGTCGGGGCCGGTGGTGGCCTGCTGCGGGCGGAACAGCAGCATCGCGAGCGTCGGCACGAGCGTGCGCGACAGCACGTAGGACGCGAGCATCGCGAACACCACGGCTTCGGCGAGCGGCACGAACAGGAAGCGCGCGACGCCCGTCAGGAAGAACATCGGCACGAACACGATGCAGATGCACAGCGTCGATACGAACGCGGGCACCGCGATCTCGCCCGCGCCTTCGAGAATCGCATCGTGCAGGTTGGTGCTCGACGAGGACCCCAGCGCGCCCTCCGGTCGCGGCCCCCCGAGGGGGCTGCCGGGCTCGCCAGGGTCGGCCCGGCGCGTGCCGAGATGCAGGTGCCGCTCGATGTTCTCGATCGTGACGGTCGCGTCGTCGACCAGGATCCCCACCGCGAGCGCGAGCCCGCCGAGCGTCATGATGTTGATGGTCTCGCCGAGCGCGGAGAGCGCGATCAGCGACGTGAAGATCGACAGCGGAATCGAGATCGCGATGATCAGCGTGCTGCGCCAGTTGCCGAGGAACAGCAGGATCATCATCGCGGTCAGCACGGCCGCGATCAGCGCCTCGCGGATCACACCCTGCACGGCGGCGTTGACGAACACCGACTGGTCGAACAGCGGCGTGATCGTGAGCCCTTCGGGCAGCGTCGGGATCACCTTCGGCAGCAACGCCTTCAGGTCCGACACGACCTTCAGCGTCGACGCGTCGCCGGTCTTCAGGATCGACATCAGCACGCCGCGCTGGCCGTTCTGGCGCACGACGTTGGTCTGCGGCGCGAAGCCGTCGCGCACCGACGCGACTTCGCGCAGGTAGGTCGTCGCGCCGTTGACGGTTTGCACCGGCAGGCCGTTGATGTCGGCGACCGTGTCGGCCGACGCGTTCGTGTCGATCCGGTATTCGGTCTGGCCCATCTTCGCGGTGCCGGTTGGCAGCACGAGGTTCTGCGCGTTGACCGCGTTGACGATGTCGGCGGGCGTGAGGCCCTTCGCGAGCAGCGCCTGCGGGTCGAGGTCGATCGCGACCACGCGCGTGCGGCCGCCGTACGGAAACGGGATCTGCGCGCCCGGGATCGTGATCAGTTGCGGGCGCAGGAAGTTGAGCGCGATGTCGGCGAGCGACTGTTCGCTGAGCGTCTTGCTGGATAACCCGAGCTGGATCACCGGGATGCTCGACGCGGAATAGGTGATCACGAGCGGCGGCGTCGCGCCCTGCGGCATCTGCCGCACGATCGCCTGCGCGGACGAGACCGTCTGCGCGATCGCCGTCTGCACGTTCGCGCCGGGCTGCAGGAACACTTTCACCACCGCGATGCCGGGCAGCGAGGTCGACTCGATGTGCTGGATGTTGTTGACGGTCGTCGTCAGGATCCGTTCATGGACGGCCGTGATCCGGTTGGTCATCTCCTTCGCGGAGAAGCCGTTGTAATTCCAGATCACGCTGATGACGGGAATGTTGACCGCCGGCAGGACGTCGACAGGCGTGCGCATCAGCGCAAGCGGGGTGGCCAGCACGATCATGATGGCCATCACGATGAACGTGTAGGGGCGCCTGAGCGCGAGATTGACGATCCACATGGAGGCAGCGGGACAGGCGGTGATCAGGCGTCGGTGAAGGGAACCCGAATGATAGGCGTCGGGGCGGAACGGGTCACTGGCGCGAAACTGGCGGAATTGTCAGGTTGGGGCGGGGTGACGAAAGGCCGATTCATCGGATGAAAGGCGCGCGGGCGCAGGCACCCGGAAACCGCCGCCGTGCCGTATGCGGATGCCGCATCGACGACGGTTCCACTCATCCGGCGTCGCTCAGATCTGTTCCATCCCGACCCGCGCCAGCGCGGCCAGATCGACGACCTCGATCTGGTTGTACGCGAGCCGCAGCACCCCGAGTTTCTCGAGCTGCTGCAACGCCTGGTTGATCCGCTGCCGCGACACACCCACGAGCATCCCCAGTTCCTCCTGCGAGATCGCGAGGGACGGACCGGTGTCCGGGTACAGCGCCGGGTTGAACAACTGCGCGAGCGCCTGCGCGACGCGCGCGTCGACGTCGAGCAGCCGGCTGTTCTGGATCGACGCGATGAACTCGCCCATCCGGTTGTTCAATTGATGGATCACGAAGCGTGTGAACGGCAGGCTGGTGTCGAGCAGCGCATGGAACGTGTCGACCGGGACGAACAGCACGATCGAGCGCTGGACGGCGACGACTTCGTACTTGCGCAGCTCGCGCTTGATCACGCTGCCTTCGCCGAACCAGCCGCCCGACGGCACGCCGGAAAACGTGCAGCCGCGCCCCGACGCGTTGAAGATCGCCAGCTTGAGCAGTCCGCGATGCACGCCGATCCAGTATTCGGACGGCGCGAGCCGCTGCGCGATCACGTCGCCGGCTTCGTGCCGTTCCGCATGGGACTGCGCGAGCACCAGCGCCTGGTGTTCCGGCGCCAGCGCGCGGAACCACGCGCACTGGCCGAACAGCGCGGACAGGGCGGGCAACGGGCCCGGTTCGAGCGGCGGGTTGGCCGGCGAGTGGTCCGGCGGAGCGGCCGCGTCGGGCGGCGCAACGGAGTGATCGTGCATGGGTGCGGGTTTGCGAGGATAGGGATAACGCGCAGCGTTCATCGGGCACTCTGTCGTTTCGATGACAGACGGCTCACAATAGCGCCCGTTAGGCTATCGGCAATTGAACCACATCAAAACCGATCGGGGTGCATGCACGCCGGCCGGCAGAAAACGGGAGACAGGATCATGACGCAGATGTTCGAGGCCGGACTCGGCCGCCGCGAGGCCAACTACGTGCCGCTCACGCCGATCGACTTTCTGGTCCGCGCGGCCGAAGTCTACGGCGAGCGCCTCGCGATCGTGCACGGCGACGTGCGGCGCACGTGGGGCGAGACCTACAAGCGCGCGAAGCAGCTCGCGAGCGCGCTCGCGCGGGCCGGCGTCGCGCGTGGCGAGACGGTCGCGGCGCTGCTGCCGAACATCCCGGCGATGGTCGAGGCCCACTTCGGCGTACCGATGGCCGGCGCCGTGCTCAACACGATCAACACGCGCCTCGATATTTCGTCGGTGCTGTTCATGCTGCGTCACGGCGAAGCGAAGGTGCTGATCGTCGACACCGAATACGCGGAGCTCGCGCATCGCGCGGCGCTCGAAGTGCCGGGCCTGAAGATCGTCAGCGTCGCCGACGCGATGCCGGCCGACCCCGCGCGCTTCGCGGGCGCGACCGACTACGAAGCGTTCGTCGCGGGCGGCGACCCGGACTACGCATGGACGCCCCCCGCCGACGAGTGGGAAGCGATCGCGCTGAACTACACGTCCGGCACGACCGGCGACCCGAAGGGCGTCGTCTATCACCATCGCGGCGCGTATCTCGCGGCGATCAGCAACATCCTCGAATGGGACATGCCGAAGCACGCGGTGTATCTCTGGACGCTGCCGATGTTCCATTGCAACGGCTGGTGCTTCCCGTGGGCGGTCGCGGCGCGCGCGGGCGTGAACGTCTGCCTGCGCAAGTTCGACGCGAAGACGGTGTTCGACCTGATCCGCCGCGAACGCATCACGCATTACTGCGGCGCGCCGATCGTGCAGAGCGCGATGGCGAATGCACCGGCCGAGTTCCGCGCGGGCATCGATCACACGGTGCACGCGATGGTCGCCGGTGCCGCGCCCGCGCCGGCCGTGATCGCGAAGATGAAGGAGATCGGCTTCGACCTGCTGCACGTGTATGGATTGACCGAGGTCTACGGCCCGGCGACCGTGTGCGCGAAGCAGGCGCACTGGGACGAACTGCCCGACGACGAGCGCGCGCGGCTCAATGCGCGGCAGGGCGTGCGCTATCACCTGGAAGCGGGCGCGACGGTGCTCGACCCGGACACGATGGCGCCGGTGCCGGCCGACGGCGAGACGCTCGGGGAGATCATGTTCCGCGGCAACATCTGCATGAAGGGTTACCTGAAGAACCCGCACGCGACGGACGAGGCATTCCACGGTGGCTGGTTCCATACGGGCGATCTCGGCGTGCTGACGCCGGACGGCTATATCCGCATCAAGGATCGCCGCAAGGACATCATCATTTCCGGCGGCGAGAACATCTCGAGCATCGAGGTCGAGGACGCGCTGTACCGGCATCCGGCCGTCGAGGTCGCGGCGGTGGTCGCGATGCCTGACCCGAAATGGGGCGAGGTGCCGTGCGCGTTCGTCGAGCTGCGCCACGGCATGAGCGCGACCGAGGAGGAAATCGTCGCGCACTGCCGGCAGTTGCTCGCGGGTTTCAAGGTGCCGAAGGTCGTGCGCTTCGGTGAGTTGCCGAAGACGTCGACCGGCAAGATCCAGAAATTCCAGCTGCGCAACGCGGTCGGGTCGGACAAGGCGATCGACCTGGCCGGGGACAAGAAGTAATCGACGCGACCGGGCAGTTGCCCGGCCGTTCGTCGTGCGTCACGCGTCGCGGGCCAGCCGGAACACGCTGACGGCTTCCGACAGTTGCGCGGCCTGGTCGCGCAACGCGACGGCCGCGCGTTCGGCATCCGAGATCAGCGTCGCGTTCTGCTGCGTCGCCTCGCCGATCTGCGTGATGGCCTGATTCACCTGCTCGATGCCGGTCGATTGCTCGCGCGACGCGGCGCTGATCTCGCCGATCAGCGTGCTGACCTGATCGACGCGCTGGACGATGTCGCGCATCGTGCCGCGCGCGGCGTCCGCGATCCGATAGCCCTGTTCGACGGTCGTCGACGATTCGGCGCTCAGCGCGTCGATTTCCTTGACCGCGGCCGCGCTGCGCTGCGCGAGTGTGCGCACTTCGGCCGCGACCACCGCGAAGCCCTTGCCGTGCTCGCCCGCGCGCGCGGCCTCGACGGCAGCGTTCAGCGCCAGGATATTGGTCTGGAACGCGATGCCTTCGATCGTGCCGGTGATGTCGGCGATCCGGCGCGTCGCACGGCCGATGTCGTCCATCGTCGCGACCACGCGTTGCACTGCCGTGTCGCCGTCGGTCGCGGCGGCCGATGCGTCGGCGACCAGCGCGTTCGCCTGCGCCGCGTGTTCCGCGTTCTGCTGCACGGCGGCCGTGATCTGCTCCATGCTGGCTGCCGTCTGTTCGACGCTGCTCGCCTGCGTCGCGATCCGCGCCGCGATGTCGCCGCTGCCGGCCGCGATGCCGACCGTGCCGCGCGCGATGTCGGACGAGCTGCTGCGCACCTGCGCGACGATCCGCGCGAGGCCGTCGCCGATTCCGTCGACCGCCTGCACGAGCCGGCCGATCTCGTCGTTGCCCGCCGCGCCGCGCGCGGCGGCGCCGTCGCGGATGCGGATGCTGAGGTCGCCGGCCGCGAAGCGTTCCGATGCACGCGCCGCCGCATCGAGCGGTCGGCTCACCACGCGTCGCACGACGACGAGGAACAACGCCGCGAACGCCGCGACGAGCACGGCCGCGATCATCAGGAAACGGTTGCGGACGGTGCGCATGCCCGCCAGCAGTTCGTCGTCGAGCGCGATGCCGCCGACCAGCCACTGCCATTGCGGAATCGTCGTGAACGACACGAATTTGGCGCTGGGCGCGGCGTCGTGCGCGGCCGGATCGGCCGACGTGTAAGCGAGCCGGCCCTGGCCGGCGGCGAGCATCTGCGTGTACGGCGCGCGCGCGTCGTCCGCGCGCTGGCCGGCCGCGTCGGGATGGACGACGAAGGTGCCGCGCGATGTACCCGGCGACGCATCGAGCACGAAGTAATAGCCGTTTTCTCCGATCTTCAATGCCCGGATGCCGTCCTGCACGACTTGCAGTTCGGCACCGACGTCGAGGCCGACGAACAGCGCGCCGATCACGCGACCCGTCGCGTCGGTGACGGGCTTGTACTGCGTGATGTACGGCCGGCCGAACAGTTTCGCGAGGCCCGTATAGCTGCGTCCGGCGACGAGCGGCGCGTAGGCGGGGCCCGCGCGATCGAGGCGCGTGCCGACCGCGCGCGAGCCGTCCTGCTTCTTCAGCGACGTCGTGATGCGGACGAAATCGTCGCCGTCGCGCGCGAAGATCGTCGCGATCGCGCCGCTTTTCTTCAGGAACTGGTCGGGAATCGCGTAATCGAGGTCGAGCGGCTGGCCGCCCGCGGACAGTGTCGGCGCGGCGACGCCGCCGATGTCGACGGTGCGGGCCGGGTCGAGCGCGAAATCGGCCGGCAGGAAACTGGCGAACAGCGCCATCGCGCGGGTGGCTTCGGCGGACAGCGCCTTGTCGAACATTTCGACCATCGCGCGGATCGACTGCTCCTTGTCCGCGATGCGCGCATGGGCCTCGTCGGCGAGCTGCTGGCCGGCGAAGTGGGCGAGCGCCCATGCGAAGGCGCTAAACAGCAGCGCGACGAGCACGCATGCCAGCGCGGCCAGGCGCGCGCCGACGCTCGCCCGGCCCAATTGGGTCAATCTCATATGAATCCTGAGTCGAGAGGGAGAGAGGCGGAACGCACGCGCCACCGCATACCGTAAGGAATACGGCAGCTTCGGTGAATTCTTTAGCGGTGCGAAGCCGGAGGGGGCGAGCAGGCTCGCCCGACGCAGGCGGGCAGCGTCAGTGCATCACGAGCCACGCGACGGCCAGATACCGCCCGACCTTCGCGATCGTGACGATCGCGAGGAAGGTCGGCAGCGGCTCGCGGAGCACGCCGGCGACCATCGTCAGCGGATCGCCGACCACCGGCGCCCAGCTCAGCAGCAGCGACCAGCGGCCGTAACGCGCATACCAGCGCTCGGCGCGCGCGAGCGCGGCCGGCTTGACCGGGAACCAGCGGCGGTCGCGGAAGTGCTCGATGCCGCGGCCGAGCGCCCAGTTGACCACCGAGCCCGCGACGTTGCCGACGCTCGCGACCAGCAACAGCGCCCATACGGGCTCGCGTCCGGCGAGCAGCAGGCCGGCGAGCACGGCTTCGGACTGGAGCGGCAGCAGGGTCGCGGCGACCATCGACACGGCGAATAGGCCGCCGTAAGTGAGCAATTCGGACATCGCGCGATTGTACCGGCCGCGCGTCGGCCGGCACCGGTCACGCGGCGGCGTCGGTGCCGAACAGCAGGTGCGAGATCACCGACTTGTCGACCGGTTCGTCGTTGAGCGTGCTGGCGAGCAGTTCGCCCGCGAGCTGCTGCGGCGAGAACACCATGTCCGGCTTCAGCAGGCGCAGCCGCTCGAGGTTGCGTTGCTGGTTCACGAGCGCGACGGTACGCACCGTCGACGCGATCTCGCGGATCGCGAGGATGATGAACGCATTCTCGGCATCGTCGGAACGCAGCGCGAGCACCGCGCGGGCCGTTGCCGCGCCGGCGCTTTCCAGCACCGCGTGGTCGGTGGCGTCGCCGACGATCAGGTCGGTCCCGCCCGCATAGTTGTGCTCGACGCCGGCCGGCACGATGACGGTCACGGCGTAGCCGCGCTTGCGCAGCCCCTCGTGCACTGCATGCGCGACGGGCGTCGCGCCGACGATCAGGAAATGATGCTTGCGGATCACGTTCGAAATGCCTCCCTTGACGATCCGTTTCAGGTTGCCGCCGATCACCGGCCCGACAACCGCGCTGATCGACGTCGCGAATACGGTGATGCCGAGCACGATCACCGATGCGGTGAAGAGGCGCGCGGTGGGCGCGTGCGGCACGATGTCGCCGTAGCCGACCGTCGACATCGACACGATCGAGAAGTAGACGGCCGTGGCGAGGTCGTGGACCGGCGGCGTGAATTCGTCGCCGAGATACAGCACGCCGAAGGTCGCGTAGATCAACAGCGACACGATGCTGAGCAGCGCGAACAGGCTGCTCGCGGCGACGCTCGCGCGGTCGAAATGGCGCCAGTAGTAGATCAGCGTGACGGCCAGCACGGCCGTGTACACGAACACCGCGTTGCTGCGGTAGCCGCCGAGGATGCTGATCGCGGCGGCCGCGACCAGCAGCAGGATCGACAGCACCCACGCGACACGCGCACGCAGCACGATGCCGATGGCCATCGTCGCGAGGCCGGCCGCGACGACGACCTGCGGCAGCACGACGAGGCCGGCGTTATCGACGAGATTCAGCGCATCGGTGAGCCACGCACGATGCACGCCGAGCTTCGCATGGGCGACGACGGGGCGCAGCACCATCAGTGCATCGAGCGCGAGGAGGAGAGCGAGATACCAGTGCAGGCCGATCGGCGCGAACAGCCGCCGCAGGCGGGTAGTGACGTGCTTCATGCAATCACCCGGTCGAGCCGGGCATGTCCAACGAACCAGGCGCTACCCTAAAGCATTCGGCGATCGGCTGCTTTTTCGCGGGGTGCGCGGGTGACCCAGCACCCGCGCGTGCGGCCGCGCGGTCTCAGTTCCAGCCGACCATGATCGCGCCCATGCCGACCAGCAGACCGCCGGTCACTCGGTTCATCGCGCGCATCCGTGCCGGACGCCGCAGCGCATGGCTCAGCCGGTGCGAGAAGAGCGCCATCGACGCAATGCCACCGGCGAACAGCAGCGCGAAGGACGTCGCGAGCAGCAGGAACTGCGCGTTCAGGCTCCAGTCTGCGCTCGGTACGATGAACTGCGGAAAGAACGACGGAAAGAACAGCAGCGTTTTCGGATTCAGGCCGGAGGTGGCGAGGCCGCGCCAGAACAGTGCGCGTCCGCTGTCGGTGTCGTCGGGTGCGGCGCTGCCGGGCTGGGTCGACGCGGCGGGCGCGGTGAGCTGCGCGCGGCCTAGCCATTGCTTGCCGCCGAGCCACACGAGGTAGGCGGCGCCGGCCCAGCGCAGCACGTTCAGCGCGTGCTCGTCGAGATGGACCAGCGAATTCAGGCACAGCGCGGTCAGCGCGAGCTGCAGCAGCACGGCGAGCGTGCCGCCCCATACGCACGGCAGCGCGCGGCGCCAGCCGGTGCGCAATGCCTGGTTCATCGTGAGGAGGTTGACGGGGCCGGGGGCGTAGATGAGGACGGCGGACGCAGCGAGGAACGACAGATAGAGCCTGAACGACATGACGGGAGGTGCGGAAAACGAAGGATCAGGCGCCGGCCCGTGCAGCCGGATAGGCGCGCGGGAGGCGGGACATTGCATGCCTGCGTGTCCGGCGCCGCAACTCGTGATTGCGGTCGTGCGTCCCGGTGCGACGGGGTTGTCGCGGGGAGCGTGCCGGACAACAGGCATGGAGAAAATGTATCAAGCGAGCCGGTTAAAAGGCTTCCTGTTTTCCAGTAAAGCACGCCCGAAACTGGAATCCTGTTCAGATAGAATGCCGATTTCCAGTAGAAAATTCTTTACGTCATGGCTACCCGCGAACGCACGCCGAAAACCCTCGACAACCAGGACCGCAAGATCCTCGGTGCACTGCAAAAGAATGCGCGTCTGTCGAACGCCGAACTGGCCGAACAGATCGGCATGTCGACCACCGCATGCTGGAACCGCACGCGGCAGCTCGAGCTCGACGGCTACATCGACGGCTACGTCGCGCTGGTCAACCAGCGCATGCTCGGCTACGCGGACATCGTGATCCTCGAAGTCACGCTCGATCGCCACGAGGACGACGCACTCGCGCGTTTCGGCGCCGAACTCGCGGCGCTGCCCGAAGTGCTCGAGGCCTACCTCGTGTCGGGCGAATACGACTACTGGATCAAGGTCGCGGTGGACGGCACGGCCGGCTATGAGCGCTTCCTGCGCGAGAAGCTGTACCGGATTTCGAGCATCCGCCATAGCCGCTCGATGTTCGCGCTGCGGTGCATGAAAGACGTGCCGTCGATTCAGGTGTGACGACAGGGGAGATAGGCCGCGGATCGTCGTGACGACGAGATGCGCGGTTGTGCCGAAGCAGAGTGGTAATCGGGCTGTCGCGTCGAGTGGGCGCGGCCCGGAGCCGGAAACAGGCGAGAAATGCCTGCGGGGCGGTAAAACGGATGATTCTTCCGCGGGCTTTTGCGGCCTTCATCCGTCACGCCGATGCCGGGCGCAGCGGCCTTGCGGTGCGCGTCCCGGCAGGCGGGTCGGACGGATGGCGTGCCCGCCGGCCGGCGGCGTGACGCTGCGCTCAGCGCGGCAGGCGTGCGTGCGCTTCAGCGATGACTTCGCAGTTCTCGAGGTGCAGTGCCCATGCTTCTGCAAGCAGCTCGCCAACACGTGCGAGCCAGCCAGCGGATTGGGTGGAACGATCGGAGACATTAGACGTTTGCATGACGAAGCCCCATGTAGGTGGCGAGTTAGGGATAACCCTAATGATAGAGAAGTGTCGCCGCTTTGTGAAATGCGATTTCGTTATATGAGAATTACTGACAATTTCTGTTGCTGCTGCACAACATGAATTGCGCCTGCTTCTGCGTGGCGGACAGGCGTAACGAGGCCGTGGCGAGCACGGCCGCGCATTGAGGGACGCAAAGGGATGTCAGGCGGGGAGAAAGGGCGCGGCAGCAGAGCGGTGCTTACCCGCCGATCCATCCGAAGCGCCACGACAGGCGGCGCGTCGCGGCGAGCAGCACATGCGCGAGTTCGCTCTCCGGCCCGCGCGGGAAGCCGCGCGACGAACCGATGATCGCGATCACGAGCCGGATGCTGCCGGTGTGATCGAACACGGGCGCTGCGATCGTCCCGATGCCCGGCACCGGTGCATCGAACGCGAAATCGAGCTCGTCCGCGCGGATCGTCGCGAGCCGCGCGCGGAATGCGTCGTCGATCTGCGTCGCGCGGCCGGCGAGACGCACCGGCTCGTCGGTCAGCAGGCCGGCCAGCACGTCGTCGGACATGCCGGCCGCGAAGATCCGCCCTATCGCGGTATTCACGAGCGACATCACCGTGCCGACCTGCAGGCTCACGTGCTGCGGCCGCGCGGATTCCTCCAGGCGGATCACGGTCGGCCCGAGCGGCCCGAGCGTCGCGGCAGCCACGCTCATGTCGGTCGCGGCCGCCAGCGCGACGATCTCGGCTTCCGCATCGCGCGTCGGCGACACGCGCTGCATCGCGATCAGGCCGAGCGCCTGGGCGAGCGGCCCGCCGCCGAAGCAGCCGACGTCGTCGCGGCTCAGCAGGCCGATCTTCTGCAGGCTCACCAGATGCGGAAATGCCTTCGCGGCCGGCATGCCGGCCGCCGCCGCGAGGTCGCGCAGCGGCAGTGCACGACCCGCCGAGACGAGCGCCAGCAGCAGCTCGCCCGTGCTGTCGAGCGCGTTGATGCCGCGTTGCGCTTTCGTATCGTCGGCGAGCGCGGGCGGCATGCGCTGCGTTGCCGGGAGCATGCCCGGCGCGATCGGCGGCGCATCGCGTCCCGCGCCGAGCGACGCAGTGGCTTGCCGTGCCGCGTCGCGCAGCGCCGTCGCGATCGGGCCGTCCCATCCGACATCGATCGATCCGGTCGAGCCGATCACCGTCAACGCGAGTTGCAGGCGTCCGTCCGCGTCCAGCACCGGCACGCACATCGCGCTGACGCCGGGGCTCGGCCGGTCCACGCCGCGCTCGATCCCGCGCGCGCGGATCGCGTCGAGTTCGGCCTGCCACGCGCCGGCGTCGGACGTGGGCTGGACGCCTTCCGCGCCCGCGAGCGTGTCGCCGGCGCCGGCCTGGCTGGCCGCCATCGCGTCGAGCTGCGCGGGGTCGCCGAACGCGCGGAACACTCGGCCGGTCGCCGTCGTGTCAAGCGACATCACCGATCCGACGTGCAGGTTCACGTGCAGCGGATAACCGCCGTGCTCGATGCGCACGATCGTGGGCCCGAGCACGCCCGGCACCGACAGCGCGACGCTCAGGCCGACCGCTTCCGCGAGCCGCGCCGCATGCGGCAGCGCCGCGCGATAGGCCGGCTGGCGCTCGATCGACATCAGCCCGAGCCGCAGCGACAGCGGCCCTGGCTCGTAGTTGCCCGTGAGCGCGTCGCGTTTCACGAGCGCGAGCCGCGTCAGGCTGACGAGATAGGTGTGCGCCTGCGCGGTCGACAGGTCGGCCGCGGCCGCCAGCTCCGACAGCCCGAGCGGCTTGCGCCGGCGCGCGAGCGCGTCGAGCAGCCGGCCGCCGACCTCGACGCTCTGGATCCCGCGCTGCGCCTTGGGCGGCGCGTCGTCCGCGCTGACTTCATGGTTCTGCACGCGATGATTCTTCCGTTGACGAAACCCCGCATGGTATCCGACGCCATTTGACGCGCCAGCCCACAGGTTTACCCGCATTAGACAATAGCAAGCGACTTTGTCATTGACAAATAATCGTCGCGGGCAGATGATCCGTTCACTCCCCTCAACACATGGCTCGCAGCCACGGAACGCAACATGGCCAAAGCATTCGCCTCCCAAGCCGATCTGGAAGAGAAGAAAGTCACCTGGACGCAGCTGTCCGAGAACGCGTACGCGTACACCGCCGAAGGCGATCCGAACTCGGGCGTGATCATCGGCGACGACAGCGTGCTGATCGTCGACACGACCGCGACGCCGGCGATGGCGCAAGACCTGATCGCGAAGATCCGCAGCGTGACCGACAAGCCGATCAAGCACGTCGTGCTGTCGCATTACCACGCGGTGCGCGTGCTCGGCGCGTCCGCGTATTTCGACGAAGGCGCGCAGCACGTGATCGCGAGCCGCGGCACGTACGAGATGATCGTCGAGCGCGGCGAGGCCGACATGAAGTCGGAGATCGAGCGTTTTCCGCGCCTGTTCGCGGGCGTCGAGACGGTGCCGGGCCTGACCTGGCCGACGCTCGTGTTCGAGCGCGAGATCACGCTGTTCCTCGGCAAGCTCGAAGTGAAGATCATGCACGTCGGCTCGGGCCACACGAAGGGCGACACGATCGTCTGGCTGCCGTCGCAGAAGGTGCTGTTCTCCGGCGACCTGGTCGAATACGACGCGGCCTGCTATTGCGGCGACGCGCAGCTCGAACAATGGCCGGCCACGCTCGAGGCGCTGCGCGCGCTCGGCGCGGAAAAGCTCGTGCCCGGCCGCGGCCCCGCGTTGCTGAATCCGGCCGAGGTCGACAAGGGCCTCGACTACACGAAGGACTTCGTGACGACGCTGCTCGCGCAGGGCCGCAAGGCCGTCGAGCGCAAGCTCGACCTGAAGGCGTCGATGGCGCTCACGCGCGAAGCGATGGATCCGAAGTTCGGCCACGTGTTCATCTACGAGCACTGTTTGCCGTTCGACGTGTCGCGCGCGTTCGACGAGGCGAGCGGCATCACGCATCCGCGCATCTGGACCGCGCAGCGCGACAAGGAAATGTGGGACGCGCTGCAGGACTGAGCCGCTCACCGCGGCGCGGTGTCCAGGCGGGCGTCGTGCCGTTTTACTGAAGGCGCCTGAACGACGGCGGCATTGGGCCGCGGTTCACGGCGCCGGCTTCCGGTCTCACAAGAATGCAGGGCGCACGTACGCCCTCGGAGACTGCTGCGCGCTCGAATCGCGCGCCCCGTTTGGAGAGAGACATGCCCCAATCGCTTCCCGCCGAAGCGACGATCGCGCACGCGAGTGTTGCGGCGTCGGCTTCCACATATGAATCCACACCGGCGTCGGACGCCGGCGACGCGCTGCTGTTCCGCAAGATTGCATGGCGGATCGTGCCGTTCCTGTTCCTCTGCTACGTCGTGTCGTTCCTCGACCGTATCAACATCGGCTTCGCGCAGTTGCAGATGAAGCACGACCTCGGCTTCAGCGATGCGATGTACGGCCTCGGCGCCGCGGTGTTCTACGTCGGCTACGTGTTCTGCGAGGTGCCGAGCAACTTGCTGCTCGCGCGCTTCGGCGCGCGCCGCACGTTCACGCGGATCATGCTGCTGTGGGGCATCGCGTCGACCGGGATGATGTTCGTGTCGCAGCCGTCGCATTTCTACGTGCTGCGCTTCCTGCTCGGCGTGTTCGAGGCTGGCTTCTTTCCCGGCATCGTTCTGTACCTGACCTACTGGTTCCCCGCGAACCGTCGCGCGGCGGCGATCTCGGTGTTCTTCGCGGGCGTCGCGGTGGCCGGCGTGCTCGGCGGCCTGATGTCGGGCTGGATCATGCGCGACATGAGCGGCGTGCTCGGGCTGTACGGCTGGCAGTGGATGTTCGCGATCGAAGGGGCGCCGGCGATCGTGCTCGCGTGCTTCGCGTTTACCTATCTCGTCGACCGGCCGCAGGACGCCGCGTGGCTCACGTCCGACGAAAAGGCGCGCGTCGCCGCGCTGTGCGGCGACGGCCGTGCGCACGGCGCGCACGACACACGCAGCCTGATGGCCGCGCTCGCGAACCCGCGCGTCTACCTGTTCGCGTTCGTCTACTTCTCGCTGACCTGCGCGTCGCTGACGCTCAATTTCTGGATGCCGCTGATGATCCGCGACTTCGGCGTGACCGACGTCGTGGCCGTGAGCCTCTACACGGTCGTGCCGAACGCGGTCGGCGCGGTGGGGCTGATCCTTATCGCGCGCCGCTCGGACCGCACCGGCGAGCGCCGCAAGCACTTCGCATGCTGCACGATCGGCGGCGGGCTCGCACTCGCGGCGCTGACGCTGCACGTGCACAGCTTCGCGGCGATGCTTGCGTGCCTGTCGATCGCGGCGACGCTGATCTTCGCCGCGCTGCCGATCTTCTGGGCCGTGCCGACCCGCTATCTGTCGGGAAATGCGGCCGCAGCCGGGATAGCGCTGATCAGCAGCATCGGGATCACGAGCGGCATCGTCAGCCCGTGGGTGATCGGGCTGATCCGCACGCGCACCGGCAGCATGGATCTCGCCGTGTACCTGCTGGCCGCGCTGCTCGCGCTGAGCGGCGCGGCGCTGATGCTCGGCGTGAAGGGCGAACCCGCGCGGCGGGCCTGAACCACGGCCGGGCGCTGCATGCGGGCCGGCGGCGACCGGCGTTGCGTGTCCTGCAGGCCCCGTATTCGCATCCATCGAGGAGACGATCGATGTCAGCCCATCTTCAAGCGGACGCCGCGCATCCCGTCGCATCCGCGTCGCGCCCGTCGGACAACGACGCGCTGTACCGCCGCATCGGCGTGCGGATCGTTCCGTTCCTGTTCATCTGCTACATCGTGTCGATCCTCGACCGCAGCAACATCGGCTTCGCGCAGTTGCAGATGCGGCAGGATCTCGGCCTGACCGACGCGATGTACAGCCTCGGCGCGGTGTTGTTCTTCGTCGGCTACGTGCTGTTCGAGGTGCCGAGCAACGCGCTGCTGCGCCGCTTCGGCGCGCGCCGCACGTTCGCGCGGATCATGTTCCTGTGGGGCGCGGTGTCGGTCGCGATGATCACCGTCGACAGCGCGAAACACTTCTACGTGCTGCGCTTCCTGCTCGGGCTTTTCGAGGCCGGCTTCTTCCCCGGTGTCGTGTTCTACCTGACGTACTGGTATCCCGCGCGCCGGCGCGCGTCGGTGCTGTCGATCTTCTATGCGGGCGTCGCGGTGGCCGGCATGGTCGGCGGGCTGCTGTCGGGCTGGCTGATGCGCGGGATGTCCGGCGTGCTCGGGCTGCACGGCTGGCAGTGGATGTTCGCGATCGAGGGCGCGCCCGCGATCCTGCTCGGCGTGATCGCGTGGTTCTGGCTGTGCGACCGCCCCGAACAGGCGCGCTGGCTGTCCGACGACGACCGGCAACGGCTCGAGGCCGACCTGGCCGCCGATCGCGCGGCCGCACCCGCGCACGCGGCCGCATCGCTGCGGCAGGTGCTGGCCGAGCCGCGCACCTACCTGTTCGCGTTCATCTATTTTTCGCTGACGACCGCGCTGCTGATGCTGCTGTTCTGGATGCCGCTGATGATTCGCGAATTCGGCATTCACGACGTCGTGCAGATCAGCCTGCTGTCGATCGTGCCGAACGCGATCGGCGCGGCCGGCCTGCTCGTGATCGCGCGGCGCTCGGACCGCAGGCGCGAGCGTCGTTGGCACTTCGCCGCGTGCGCATTCGGCGGCGCGCTGACGCTCGCGTTGCTGACGCTGCACCTGCCGAGCATCGTCGCGATGATGGCGCTGCTGTCGATCGCGGCGATGCTGATCTTCGCCGCGCATCCGGTGTTCTGGGCCGTGCCGTCCGCGTATTTCTCCGGCGCCGGCGCGGCGGGCGGGATCGCGCTGATCAGCAGCATCGGCGTATCGAGCGGGATGATCACGCCGTGGATCGTCGGGATGATTCGCACCCGCACCGGCAGCATGGACTCGGCGATGCTGATGATCGCGGGATTGCTGGCCGCATGCGCGGTCGCGATGCTGCTGGGCGTGCGCGCGACCTCGCGTGACGCGGCGCTCGCGTCGCGTTGACGGGTGTGCACCGGCGCGGTGCGCGGCTAGGGTCGATACACCTCGATCCGGTTGCGGCCGCGTTCCTTCGCGACATACAGCGCCTTGTCCGCACGCGATAGCGCCTGGTACGCGCCCAAGTCGGACGTCCGCATCGCGTCGATGCCGATGCTGACGGTCAGCGCAAGCGCCTGATCCTCGTGCACGAGCCGGGAATCGGCCGCGCGCTGCTGCACGCGCCGCGCGAGCGCGCACGCCGCATCGATTCCGGCGTGCGGCAGCACGATCGCGAATTCTTCGCCGCCGATGCGCCCGACGATGCCGTCCGGCCCGATTTCCGTGAGCAGCAGCCGCGCGAAATGCCGGAGCGCGCGATCGCCGAACGGATGTCCCCAGCGGTCGTTCAGCGCCTTGAAGTGGTCGAGGTCGAGCATCAGCACCGCGGCGTCCTGGCCGGTCGCGCGCACGCGGCGCAACGCGGCTTCGCCTAGCCGCATGAACGCGTGGCGGTTCGACAGTTCGGTCAGGTGATCGGTCGTCGCCATCCGGTGCAGCTCGGTCTCGATGTGCTTGCGCTCGGTCGCATCCGTGATGAAGCCGTGCCAGACCGTGCCGCCGTCCGGCATGCGTTGCGGCCGTGCGTCGCCTTCGCGCCAGCGCATCCCCTGGTCCGGCAGCAGCACGCGGTATTCGAGCCGCCACGGTGCCAGTCGCTCGGCCGACGTCAGCAGCGACTGGCGGTAGGCGACCAGATCGGCCGGATGAATCCGGGTCTCGACCGCATCCGCGTCGTGGGCAATCTGCTCGGGCGTCAGTTCGTAGATGTCGCGCACACCCGCGCTCGCGTACGAAAAGAACCGGCGGCCGTCGGCGGTCTGCCGCAGCTGGAACACGAGACCGGGAACCTGATCGGTCAGGTTCGTCACGAGCGTGACGGAGTCGCTCAGCCGGCCGGCGAGTTCGCGCAGCGCGGTGATGTCCGTGGTCGTGCCGACCATGCGCAACGCCCGCCCGTTGCTGTCGCGGGAGATGACCTTGCCGCGGCTGCAGATCCATTTGTACGTGCCGTTCTTGCAGCGAATGCGGTGCTCGACCGCATAGCTGTCGGTGCGGTTTTCGAAATGCGCGATCATCGCGGCCTTCACGTCGGCGACATCGTCCGGGTGCAGCCGTTCGTACGCATCCTCGATCCGGCTCGTCAGTTCGTGGGGCGCGTAGCCGAGCAGCGCCTTCCAGGCCGCCGAATAATGGATCTCGCCGGTTTCCACGTTGCGATCCCACACGCCGGTGCCGCTTTCGGTCAGCGCGAGCGTGGTCAGCGCGCTGCGTTCCGCGACGATGCCGAGCCGTTCGTGCAGCGCGGCCTGCGCGTTCGCGCGGGCGATCGCGTGTTCCGCGAGCGTGGCAAGGTCATGCAGGAAAGCGCGTTGCGCGGCGTCGAGCATCAGGCCCGCGTCGTCGACGATACACAGTGCGCCACGCGTGGTGCCGTCGGCCGCAATCAGTTCGCAGGCCGCGACGATATGCGGTGCGTCGAGCGGCAGGCCACCCGCATCGGGCGTGATGAATCGCCGGTCGGGCGCCGAGGTGCGCTCGACACGCTGCGGGAAGTGCACGGAAGAAAGCGTGGCGGGCAGCGTCCCGTCGGACGCGACCACATGCTGTGTGCCGGCTTCGGCGTAAGTGACGAACGCGCCAGCCGTGCCGACGTGCGCGCGGGCGAGACGGCACACGGTCTCGAGTTCGGGCAACGGCGCGAGCGCCGGGCGATCGTCGGCGGGAACGCGAGAGGAGGCGGGTGTGTCGCCGGCCCCGGAGGTGAACATTCGGAACCGCATGGTTGAATTCCGCGACGGTCGATTGCGCCGATGATCGGACGAATGCCGCGTGGCGCTGCTTCGGGAGTTGCAATCGCGAAGCTTATCGTCGCGGGAAATGCGTGGCAAGCGGGGCGCAACCGGCTTTGGCGGGAATGCAACGCAGGGTCCGGAATGCGTCGCGGCGTCGACGGCTGCGGTGGCGCAAGCGCCGTCGACGCGCGTCGATTCGGGAGCGTCGCGCCCGGACAGCACGGGCGCGACGCGGATACTGCCCGACTAGCGCGCAACCGCGTAGCGCGGCGCCGGCGAATCCGTCGACAGGTGCGGCGCCATCGTGCGGCGCGCGGCCTCGTACGCATCCCATTCGTCGGCCGCGTGCAGCGACGGAATCGTCACGAGCTCGCCGCGATCGAAGCCGACCAGCGCTGCGTCGACCAGGTCCGAGGCCGACATCACGATCTCCTTCGGCAGGTGTTCGAGCGGCAGGCCGCCGGTCTGCCAGAAGTCGGTGGCCGTCGCGCCGGGCAGCACGGCCTGCACCTGCACGCCGTGGTCCGCGAGTTCGTGGTGCAGCGACTGGCTGAACGCGAGCACGAATGCCTTGCTGCCGCCGTAGACGCCGTTGAGCGTTTCCGGTGACAGCGCGACGATCGACGAGATGTTGATCACGGCGCCGCGCCCGCGCGCCACGAAGCCGGGTACGGCGGCATAGGTCAGGCGCGTGAGCGCGGTCACGTTCAGGTCGATCGTCCGCGTCATCGCGTCGACGTCGCTGTCGAGCAGCGACGTGTGCGTGCCGACGCCCGCGTTGTTGACGAGCAGTGTGATGCTCGCGTCCTGCTTCAGCTTCGCCTCGACGGTGGCGAGCGCCGCGCGGTCGTCGAGGTTCGCGCCGACGATCTCGACGCTGCGCTGCGTGTCGTTCGTGATGCGCTCGGCAAGCGTGGCCAGCCGGTCGCGGTTGCGTGCGACCAGGATCAGGTCGTAGCCGCGGCGCGCGAGGCGGTCCGCATAGATCGCGCCGATGCCGGACGATGCGCCGGTAATGACGGCGGTACCGCGATGTGCTTCAGTCATGATGTCGCTCCATGTCGAGGAAAGGGTGAGTGCGTGAAGGCATTCTGGCCTCGAATCGCCGCGACACAAATGACGTAGATGGGTATGATTTAGGACATCGGGTGGGTCGTGAGGATCATGTCCCGGCACTGGAGATACGCATGCACCGCATCGGCTTTCTGATCAGCGACGGCTTCCAGATCATGGCGCTCGCCGCGCAGTCGGTGTTCGAGTACGCGAACATGGGCGTGGGCGAGCCTTTCTACGTGATGGACAACTATTCCGTCGACGGCGGCGACGTGCGTTCGTCGCTCGGATTGCCGGTCGCGACGCGCGCGCTGCGCGGGCGGATCGACGTCGATACGTGGATCGTCGCGGGCGTCAACGATCCGCTCGCATCGCCGGCGCCGGCCGGCGTCGTCGCGTTCCTGCGGCGCGCGAACGCGCGCGCGCGGCGCATCGCCGGCATTTGCACGGGCGCGTTCGTGCTCGCCGAGGCCGGGCTGCTCGCGCAGCGCCGCGCGACGACGCATTGGGCGTACGGACGCGACATGCAGAAGCAGTTTCCGGACATTCGTGTCGAGGAGGACCGGATCTACATCGTCGACGGCCCGGTCTGGACGTCCGCCGGCATGACGGCCGGCCTCGACCTGGCGCTCGCGATGGTGGAGAAGGATCTCGGCCCGGACGTCGCGCGCTCGGTCGCGCGCAAGCTCGTGATGCACCAGCGTCGCGCGGGCGGGCAGTCGCAGCATTCGGAAATGCTGGACCTCGCGCCGAAATCGGACCGGATCCAGAATGCGCTGAACTATGCGCGGCAGAACCTCGGGCGCGCGCTGACCGTCGAGGAACTGGCCGACGCCGTCCACCTGAGCCCGCGCCAGTTCAGCCGGGTGTTCACGCTCGAAACCGGGCAGTCGCCGGCGAAGGCGATCGAGCGGCTGCGGCTCGAGGCCGCGCGGCTGATGATCGAGCAGAGCCGGCATTCGCTCGATGTGATCGCGAAGGAGAACGGTTTCCGCGACCGGCGCCACCTGCGCGATGCGTTCGTGCGCGGCTTCGGCGTGCCGCCCCAGGCCGTGCGGCGCGACGCGCGGGCGGACGCGCGCGAAACGGGCTGACGCTCGCGGGCGGGCGCCGCCAGCGCGGGTCTGAAAAATCGCGCAGAATCTCCGGCATTCCTCGCCAGGAGACACCATGCACGCCGCCCCGTTCAACGTTGCGATTCCCGATCACGCGCTTGATGACCTGCGTCGGCGCCTGCGCGACATGCGCGCGCCGGTGCTGACACCCGCCGCGCCGTGGCAGCAGGGTGTGGATGGCGCGTGGCTGCGCGAACTGGTTGCGTACTGGGGCGAGCGCTTCGACTGGCGTGCGGCGGAGCGGGCGCTGAACCGGCAGCCGCAGTTCGTCGCGGACGCAGGCGGGCAACGCGTGCATTTCATTCATCGGCGTGGGGCGGGGCCGAAGCCGTATCCGCTCGTCATCACGCACGGCTGGCCGGGCTCCGTATTCGAATTCGACGCGCTGATCGATCGCCTGTGCGATCCGGCCGCTTTCGGCGGCGATCCGCACGACGCGTTCGACGTTGTCGCGCCGTCGCTTCCCGGCTTCGCGTTCTCACCAGCGCCCGCGGCACCCGGCATGTCGGCATTTCAGGTCGCCGACTGCTGGGCGACGTTGATGTCCGGGCTCGGATATCGCCGCTTCGGCGCGCAAGGCGGCGATCTGGGCGCAGGCGTGTCGATTGCGCTCGGCGCGCGGCATCCCGATGCGGTGGACGGTATCCATCTGAACTACCTGCCCGGCAGCTACGAGCCTCCGGCCGACGCGGCTTCGCCGCTGACCGAGGACGAACGGGCCTTTGTGACGCAGCGTGGAGAGTGGGCTGCGCTGGAGGGCGGATACGCGCATGTGCACATGACGAAGCCGCAGACGCTGGCCGTCGCGCTCAACGATTCGCCGGCCGGGCTGGCCGCGTGGATCGCCGAGAAATTCCGCGCGTGGAGCGATTGCGATGGTGACGTCGCAAAACGGTTTTCGCACGACACGCTGCTGACCGGAATCTCGCTCTACTGGTTTGCCGGCTGCATCGGCTCGTCAATGCAGATGTATTGGGAAAACCGGCTGCAGCCGATGCGCTTCGCAGCTGGGCAACGTGTGGCGGCGCCCGTCGCGTTTGCACGCTTTCCGAAGGAAATCAGTCGTCCGCCGCGCAGCTGGCTCGAACGGGTGTTCGATGTCGTGCAGTGGACCGACATGCCGAGCGGCGGCCATTTTGCCGCGATGGAAGAGCCGGAACTGCTGGCCGACGATATTCGGCGATTCTTCCGGCGTTTCCGGTAACGCCGCCCGGGGGCGGCCAGGCTGGCGAAGTGCGCCGGCGGCCATGCGCGCGTTGGCGAGTGCCGGCACCGTGCGGATCCTGACGCGACGATGTCGCCTGTCTTACCGCGTGACGAACGGCGCCGCATCGTGCGGCGCGGTGCGCGCATGCTTGCGCTGGCGCAGCAGCGCGACGCGGCAATTCTCGCGCGCGGTCTCGCGGCCGTCGTCGTCGAGCAGAACCAGATCGCCGCGCATCACGTTGAGCGTGATCACGTCGTCGCCGGGCGCGCCGAGCGTTTCCGGCGTATGCACCGACCCGGCCGGTTCGAGCACCGTCGAGCCGGCCTGCGCGATCCATTCGTACTCGCGGTAGCGCCACGCACCCTGTAGCGTATGGACGAAGACCTCGCCGTCGTGGCGATGGCGCGGCAGCGTGCCGCCGGCCGGCATTTTCAGCAGCGCGGTCAGGGTGTCTTCCGCCGCATTGATATGCAAATACTTGATCGCGAGCCCCGGCAGGTCGGCGCTCATCGGCAGCCACGGCAGCGCATCGCCGGGCAGGCACGAAATCGGCGGCAGGTCGTTGGGGAGCGGGGCGGACGGCTGCGTCATGGCGGGAGGCGGAGCGGAAACGGGAAGTGCGCATTATCGCAGAGCCGGATCGGGCCGCAGCCCCTCGTCGGACGGCGGCGCCAGCGAAGCCTGAACGCGGCTGCACGTCCGCGGCTACACGTCTGCGCCCGGCCGCGCCGCCGCATGCGCGGCTTCGAGGCACGACTGGAACAGCAGCGCGGCCCGCGACGGCCGCGGCGAGCGGCGCAGCAGGCTCACGAACCGGCACCGGTAGTTGAAGCGGTGCGGCGCGATCGGCTGCATCAGCCCCTTGTTTTCGAAGCTCTCCGCGTAATGGTCGGGCAGGAAGCCGAGATAGCGGCCGGACAGGATCAGCGTCGCGATCGATTCCTGGTCCGATGCCGTCGCGCTGCGCGTGAGCTTCGCGCGATGGCTCAGCTCCATGTTCGGCGAATGGAAGCCGAGCCCGGCGAACGCGTGGTTGCGGATCGTCGTCCACGTGAGCTTGCCGTGCGGTGCGTCAAAGAGCGGGTGCTGGCGGCCGCAGTACAGCAGCATCCGCTCGTCGAACAGTTCCGAATACACGAGGCTGCCCGAGCTGCGGTGCGCGGGGATGATCCCGACCTGATAGCTGCCGTCGATGATCCCGCGCTCGACCTCGTTGATCGACGCAACATGCAGGTTCAGCGCGACGTCGGGCGCTTCGTCCGTGAACTGGCGGATCGCGTCGCCGAGCCGCGCGTTCGGGTTGGTGGCCGTCTTGTCGAATACGGCGACGTGCAATTCTCCGCCCATCTTGTCGTGAATGCCGTCTATTCTGCTTCTAAATGCTTCCATCGACGCGAGCAGTCGCAGCGTTTCCTCGTAGACGGTCTGCCCCTCGGCGGTCAGCGTGAAGCCGGCGCGGCCGCGCCGGCACAGTACGAGGCCGAGGCGCGTTTCCAGGTCCTTCACGTGCCGGCTGATCGTCGAGATGCCGATATTCAGCTCGAGTTCGGCCGCCGCCATCCCGCCGCACTGCACGACGCCCTTGAAGACCCGCAGCAGCCGCAGATCCATGTCGCTGAGTTGCCCGAGCAGCGCGCGGCTCTTTGGTTTCTTTGCTTGCATAGTTGCGCAAGTGAACATTGATATTGCGATATTGAAGAGACTAATTGGCCTCCCGACAATGCGCAACATCATCACAAGAAGGAGGGGCGCGCCGCGCCGACCGACATGACCGATACGATCACCGCCAGCCAGCAGGACGAGACGAACATCCGCACCGACGCCGCCTGGCTCGACGCCCACTGGATGCCGTTCACGGCGAACCGCCAGTTCAAGTCCGACCCGCGCATGATCGTGTCGGCCAAGGGCGCGTATTTTACGGATGGCGAAGGCCGCAAGATCTTCGACGGCCTGTCGGGCCTGTGGTGCACGGGCCTCGGTCACGGCCGCACGGAAATCACGGAAGCCGTGAGCCGCCAGGTCGCGCAGCTCGACTACGCGCCGGCGTTCCAGTTCGGCCACCCCAAGTCGTTCGAGCTCGCGAACAAGATCAAGGACCTGACGCCGGCCGGCCTCGATTACGTATTCTTCACGGGCTCGGGCTCGGAAGCGGCCGACACGTCGCTGAAGATGGCCCGCGCGTACTGGCGCGCCAAGGGCAAGGGCACGAAGACGCGCCTGATCGGCCGCGAGAAGGGCTATCACGGCGTGAACTTCGGCGGCATTTCGGTCGGCGGGATCGGGCCGAACCGCAAGCTGTTCGGCCAGGGGATCGACGCCGACTTCCTGCCGCACACGCAGCTCGCCGAAAACAAATTCTCGCGCGGGATGCCCGAGCACGGCGCGGAGCTGGCCGACCGCCTGCTCGACCTGATCGCGCTGCACGACGCATCGAACATCGCCGCCGTGATCGTCGAGCCGTTCTCGGGTTCGGCGGGCGTGGTCGTGCCGCCGAAGGGCTATCTGAAGCGCCTGCGCGATATCTGCACCGCGCACGACATCCTGCTGATCTTCGACGAAGTCATCACGGGCTTCGGCCGGGCCGGCGCGATGACGGGCGCCGACGCGTTCGGCGTGGTGCCGGACATCATGAACTTCGCGAAACAGGTGACCAACGGCGTGCAGCCGCTCGGCGGCGTGATCGCGACGAAGGAAATCTACGACACGTTCATGGCTGCGGGCGGCCCCGAGTACATGCTCGAGTTCCCGCACGGCTACACGTACTCGGCGCACCCGGTCGCGTGCGCGGCCGGCGTCGCGGCGCTCGACCTGCTCGTGAAGGAAGACGCGGTGGCCCGCGTGCGCGATCTCGCGCCGCATTTCGAGGCGGCCGTGCACGGGCTGAAGGGCCAGCGCCATATCACGGACATCCGCAACTACGGCCTCGCGGCCGGCCTGACGATCGCGGCACTGCCGGGCGAGCCGGCACGGCGCCCGTACGAGATCGCGATGCGCTGCTGGGCGAAGGGCTTCTATGTGCGCTACGGCGGCGACACGATCCAGCTCGCGCCGCCGTTCATCTCGGAGAAGCGCGAGATCGACAACCTGGTCAACGCGCTGTCCGACGCGCTGAACGAAGTGGACTGAGCCGCGGCCCGTTCCCTGCGACAACCGAATTCACGACAGAGCCAGAAACATGAAACACGACAGCAATGTGACCTCCACCGTCGGCCACCTGATCGACGGCAAGCGCGTCGACGGCGGCAGCCGCGTCCAGCCGGTGTTCGACCCGGCCACCGGCGAATCGCACAAGAGCGTCGCGCTTGCCGACAAGCTGACCGTCGAAGCCGCGATCGCGTCCGCGCAGGCCGCGTTCCCGGCGTGGCGCAACACGCCGCCGCTGAAGCGCGCGCGCGTGATGAGCCGCTTCAAGACGCTGCTCGAGGAACACGCGGACGAGCTGTGCGCGCTGATCACCGCCGAGCACGGCAAGGTGCTCGCCGACGCGATGGGCGAACTGCAGCGCGGGATCGAGAACGTCGAATACGCGAGCTACGTGCCCGAGCTGCTGAAGGGCGAGCACAGCAAGAACGTCGGCCCCGCGATCGATTCGTGGAGCGAGTTCCAGGCGCTCGGCGTCGCGGCCGGCATTACGCCGTTCAACTTCCCGGTGATGGTGCCGCTGTGGATGTGGCCGATGGCCGTCGCGTGCGGCAACACGTTCGTGCTGAAGCCGTCGGAGCGCACGCCGTCGTCGACGCTGCGCATGGCCGAGCTCGCGCTCGAGGCTGGCCTGCCGCCGGGCGTGCTGAACGTCGTGAACGGCGACAAGGAAGCGGTCGACACGATCCTGACCGACCCGCGCGTGAAGGCGGTGAGCTTCGTCGGCTCGACGCCGATCGCCGAATACATCTACTCGACCGGCTGCGCGCACGGCAAGCGCGTACAGGCGCTCGGCGGCGCGAAGAATTTCGCGGTCGTGATGCCCGACGCCGACATCGGCAACGCGGTGAATGCGCTGATGGGCGCCGCGTACGGCTCGTGCGGCGAGCGTTGCATGGCGATCCCGTTGGTCGTCGCGATCGGCGATGAAACGGGCGACAAGGTCGTCGCGGGCCTGAAGGCCGAGATCGAGAAGATGAAGGTCGGACCGGGCAACGGCGCGGGCGTCGACATGGGCCCGCTCGTCACGCAGCAGCATTTCGAGAAGGTGACGGGGTTCGTCGACGCGGGCGTGGAAGCGGGCGCGACGCTCGTCGTCGACGGCCGCGGCGTGAAGGTCGACGGCCACGACGGCGGCTACTACCTCGGCCCGTGCCTGTTCGACAACGTGAAGCCCGGCATGCCGATCTACCAGCACGAGATCTTCGGGCCGGTGCTCGGCGTGATCCGCCTGAAGTCGCTCGACGAGGCGATGGCGCTGATCGACGCGCACGAATACGGCAACGGCACGTGCCTGTTCACGCGCGACGGCGAAGCGGCGCGCTACTTCAGCGACAACATCCAGATCGGCATGGTCGGCATCAACGTACCGCTGCCGGTGCCCGTCGCGTACCACTCGTTCGGCGGCTGGAAGCGCTCGCTGTTCGGCGACCTGCACGCGTACGGCCCGGATGCGGTGCGGTTCTACACGAAACGCAAGACGATCACGCAGCGCTGGCCCTCCGCCGGCGTACGCGAAGGGACCGTGTTCAGCTTCCCGTCGAATCGCTGACGCGCGATCCGGCCGCGACGCGACACGCGCCGGCCGGCGTAAAGACGCACAGGCCCGCCCGGTCGATGACCGGGGCGGGCCTTTTTACACGTGCGGCGGCCGTGCCGCCTCGGAAGACGGCGAAGGCGCGCTTACGGCGCGACCACGTGCCAGATGTTCTTGAAGTTGTCGCCGTTGCGATCGCCCTGTTTCATGTCCTTCGAGAAGAAATACAGCGGCTTGCCCTTGTAGGCCCATTGCGGGCTACCGTCGTCGCGCTTGACGATCGTGTAGGGGCCGACCGGGACGTCGGTCGCGCTGGCCTTGTACGGCGGCCAGAACGATTCGCATTGGCCCGTGCATGCGCTGGTGCCGGCGTTGGGCTTGTCCTTGTCGAATACATAGACGGTCATGCCGTTCGCGGCGACGAGCGCGCCGTTTTCGACCTTGGTGATCGCGTCTTGAGCCGAGGCGGAAACGGACGCCATGGCGAGCACGGCGGAGCTGACGAGCAGCACGGCTTTCATGATTACCTCCTTGTAGTCCGGTGGGCGGCGCAGCCGCACGCATGGCCGGGCGTGCACGCGACTGCGGGGAATGGTGCCGGAACGCGGCGCCGTGGCCGCCGGTGCGAGCGACGTGAAGTCGAATGGCGGAGGCACGGACGCGCTTCATTCACCATAGGCGGTTTTTGGCGGGGCTGCGAGAAGAACCGGGGGCACATCGGCGATGCGTGTGTCTGCCGCAACGACGCCGCGGTTGCGCGCGTGCGGCGGGATTCGCCATCCGTCCCCGAACCTTCGCGAGTTGAACTGGCCCCTGCGGCCGCGCGTCCACGACGGAAAGCGACACGCCGCGGTGCCGGGCCGTCAGCGAAACACCGGCGCCGACCCAAGCGCCGTCAGCACGGCCGGCATCGCGAGCGCGGCGGCGATCGTCTGGAACGCGGTGATGCCGGCCATCAGCGGCGCGTCACCGCCGAGCTGGCGGGCCATGATGTACGACGAGGACGACGTCGGCAGCGCCTGGAACAGCAGCGCGATGGTCAGTGCGGCATCGCCGAGCCCGAACAGGCGGCCGGCCGCGAGTGTGGCGAGCGGCATCGCCATGAACTTGAACGCCGACGCGATGCACGTCGGCTGCATCCATTCGCGCGCCGCGTCGAACTTCAGCGCGGCGCCCACGCACAACAGGCCGAGCGGCATCGAGGCGGCGCCGAGCGCGCGCACGGCCGGTTCGACGGCGGCCGGAAACGCGATGCCGGCAACCTGCATCGCGATCCCCAGCGCGCACCCGACGACGAGCGGATTCGACAGGATCTGACGCACGAGCGCCCACGCGCCGAGCCGCGTGTCGCCGTAGCGCGCGAATACCAGCACGCACATCAGGTTCACGGTCGGCACGATCGCCGCGACGCACACGGCCGCGAGCGCGATTCCGTGCGCGCCGAAGAGTCCGGCGGCGAGTGCGGTGCCGACATAGTTGTTGAAGCGCACCGCGCCCTGGAACACCGACGTGAACCCGGCGCCGTCGACCGACACGAAGCGGCGGACCAGCAGAAGCAGCATCGAGACGAACACGGTCGAGCCGACCAGCGCCGCCGCGAGCGGCAGGACGGGCAGCGCTTGCAGCCGGGCATTCGCGAGACCGTTCGCGAACAGCGCCGGCAGCAGCACGTAGTAGCACAGCCGCTCGGCGTGCGGCCAGAACGCATCGCCGATGAAGCCCGTGCGCCGGAGGCCGTGGCCGAGCGCGACCAGCAGCGCGACCGGCGCGAGCGCGAGCAGGATCGGGCCGATCATCGACGCGCCTTCAGGCGACACGGGCGGGACGGCAGGCACGCGGAGCAGCGGAACGAAGCGGGAATCCATCCGGCGGGCAACATGGCGGCACGCAATCGAAAGAGTGACGAAGCCGCCAAGTTAACACGCGGATGCAGCAGGAATAATGGTTAATTATCGGGTGTTCAATGAGAAATTCTCATCGATGACGCGGTGACTTCGGCGGCCAGCGCACGCGCGAAACGCTCCGCCGGCCGCGACTGGTGTTCGAGCAGCACGACCGCGCGGCCCATCTGCGGCTGGCCGAACGGCAGGCGCGTGACGGGCGGCAGTCGCGCGAGCGTCGAGTCGGGGAGCGCGACGATCGCCGCGCCGAGCCCGCGCGCGACCATCCGCGCGATCGTCTCCGCGCTGTCGAGCACCATCTCCTCGCGCACGCGCACGCCGATGCGGCGCAACTCGGCGGCGATCATCCGGCCGGCCCACGCCTGCGCGTCGAAGCGGATGAACGGCAACGCCTCGAGCAGCGTGCCCGCGTCGCGCTCCGCATACTGCGGCGGCGCGAGCAGCCAGAAGCGGTCTTCGTACAGCGTGGTCCAAGTCAGTTCCGCCGGATGCGGGCGCACCGGGCGCGTCGTGATCGCGGCGTCGAGTTCGCCGGCGGCGACGCGGTTCGCCAGTTCGGCCGACATGCCGGCCGATACGTGCACGCGCAACGACGGGTGCGCCGCGCGCAGCGCGAGCAGCGCATCGGGCAGCGGGCCGGACAGCGCGGTCTGGATCGCGCCGATCCGCAGGCGGCCGACGAGCTTCTTCTCGTCGCTGAGCGCATCGGGAATCCGGTCGACCATCGCGAGCACCTGCTCGGCCTGCGCGACGAGGATGTTGCCGGCTTCGGTGAGCACCGGCTGGCGGCGCGAACGGTCGAACAGCCGGACGTTGTATTCGCTTTCGAGCGCCTTGATCTGCAGGCTCACGGCCGATTGTGTGAGCCCGATCGCTTCGCCGGCGCGTGCGAAGGTTCGGTATCGGGCGATCGCGACCAGCGTTCTGAATGCGCGTAGTGACATGGACTCGATGAGGTGGGCGGCCGGGGCCGGCACGCGGATTGCTCGATGATGCCGGCGGCGCATGCAAGACATGCCGGTCGCGGCGCCGATGACCGCCGAAGCCGGCGGCCCGGCCGGCACGCTGGCGGACATCATGCCCGTGCGTGCGGAAACGGGCAACGGGCAGCCGCGGCATCGGTGCTCGCGGCGGAAAGCGTGGCGTGGCGTGGCACGGCGCGTGCAGGCGGCCGCGGCGATCGCCCGGTGCGGGTTTTCGTGAATGGCATCGAGTCGGGCATGCGCGCATAGCTGCATGCGCGGGCGGTCGTGGTCGTTCGTGCCGCCCGCATGCGTTTGATCGATGCCTCGGGGCGACGCGGGCTGTCGCGTCGGCCCCGCCCTTCGCGGAGTAACGACGATGACAGACGACCCCGGTGACGTTGCGCGAGCAAGCTATCGCGCGTATGTCGACAAGGACCGCGACGCGATCGAAGCGCTGATCGCACCAGACTTCCATTTCACGAGCCCGCTCGACAACCGGCTCGACCGCGACACGTATCTGGCGCGCTGCTGGCCGAACAGCGCGATGCTTGCCAGCTTCGCGTTTGTCGACGTCGCCGTGCACGGCGAATACGTGTTCGTCGTGTACGAAGCCGACACGACTGCGGGCAGGCGGTTCCGGAATGCGGAGCGGTTGCGTGTCCGCGATGGCCGGATCGTCGAGGCCGAGGTGTATTTCGGCTGGTATGTGCCGCACCAGGCGCCAGAGGGCGGGTTCATCGAATCGGGCGGCTGATGCGTGACGGGCAGCGGCCCGTCATACCCAGAGCCGGTACATCCAGAACGATTCGTCCTCGGCGAAGCGTCGGCGATTCCGCGCGGCGCGTACATGCCGTTCGGCACGGGGCCGCGCGTGTGCCTCGGGCAGCATCTGGCGATGACGGAAATGACGGTGGTGGCGGCCATGATCCTGCAGCGCCATGAATTATCAGTGCCGCCCGGCATGGCGGCACCGCGCGCGACGCTGAACGTGACGCTGCGGCCGACGCGCGCGCTGCACCTGGCGATCGCGCCGACGCGGTCGGCGGCGAACGTCGCATCGTCGTGACGCGGCGGAGTCGCGCTCAGCCCGCCGCATCCTCCCCGAGTGCCCGAATGAACCGCGAAAACAGCTCCGGCTGCGACGAGATCCCGAGCTTCGCGTAAAGATGGCGCCGATGCACCTTCACCGTCTCGGGTGAAATCGCCAGCCGCTCCGCGATCGCCTTCGACGAATTGCCGCGCAGCACCATTCTTGCGATCGACATCTCGCGATCGGTCAGAACGCCCGCGCCGAAGCGCGCGAGCGCCTGCTCGACGCGTGCCCCGAGATCGTCGTCGGGCGTCGTGCGCGCGGCATCGCCCACCAGCCGCCAGTGCTGCCGGATCGTCGCGAGCACCCACGGCATCGCGGCCGTCAGCTTGCCGAGCGGCTCGACGTCGAAGCGCGCGGACGCGCCGAGCGACAGCGACAGCAGCGTGTCGGCGTTGGGCCGCACGAGGATCTGGATCTCGTCGTCGCCCACCGCGTCGCGGAAGTAGCTCAGGAAATACTCACTCTGCCGGAACAGGTCGGGCGCGACTTCCTCGAGCCGGTAGCAGCCGTCGGCGAGCCCGTCGTGTGCGGCTTGCAGGAATGGATCGAGCAGATATAACCCATTGAGGTAAAGCGGCACCGGCGACGCGCTGTCGGAGCCGCCCGTGTCGTATTCGTCGAGCACGAGCGGCACGCCGTCGCGGCCGATCGCGGTCGCGAGCGCGTTGTCGAACGGCACCATTTCGTTGAGCAGCAGCACCAGGAAGCGCCAGAAGCGCGGCTCGCCCAGATGATCGATCGCGCGGCCAAGCGCCTGGTGCATCGCGAATTCGGAGAAGAGTCGATCCATACCACCACCGAAGGGTGTAACACGAAGGGGGAATAGCGGTCCTGAATTTGGCTTCCTAGACTGCCACGCAATCAATCGGGCCCGAGTATGGGTGTTCAAAAAAGAGCAGGGTAGGAGCAACAGGAGAACGAAATGGCGATGATGTCGGAATCGACGGGCACGCTGCAAGCGACGCCTGCCACGGAAGACGCGCCGCGCGCGTTGTCGCAGACGCTCAGCGTGCGCGACGCGGTGATGATCACCGTGTCGGGCGTGACGCCCGCAAGTTCGATCTTCGTGATCGCGCCATTCGCGATCCAGCAGGCCGGCAGCGGCGCGGTGCTGTCGTTCCTGCTCGGCGGCGTGCTCGCGCTCGCGTTCGCGCTCTGCTACGCGGAGCTCAGCGCCGCGCATCGCAGCGCGGGCGGCGAATATGTGATGGCCAAACGTGTGTTCGGCACGCTGCCCGGCTACCTGACGTTCATTACGGTGCTGTCCGTCAGCGTATTCATCCCGGCCGTGCTCGCGAGCGGCGCCGCACCGTATCTGAACAATGCGCTCGGCACGCACTTCGGCAATCAGTCGGTCGCGCTCACGATCGTGCTGCTCAGCTACGTGCTCGGCATGCTGAACATCAAGACGAATGCGTGGATCACCGGCGCGTTTCTCGTCGTCGAGATCGGCGTGCTGATGCTGATCGCGGGGCTCGGATTCGGCTCCCCGCATCGCGGCGCCGACGCACTGATGGCGCCGGTCGTCGCGAGCGGCAATGCGCTGGTGCCGGCCACGCTCGCGGCGATCGTGCCCGCGATCGGCACGGCGATCTTCTGCTACAACGGCTTCGGCTCCGCCGCCTATCTCGCTGAAGACCTGCGCGGCGGCAACCGCAACGTCGCGAAGGCGGTGATCTATTCGCTGCTGGTGATCCTCGTCGTCGAACTGATTCCGCTCACCGCGATCGTGCTCGGCGCGCCGTCGCTGACGGAGCTGACGAAGAGCGCGGACCCGATCGGCTATGTCGTGCGTTCGCTGAGCAACCCGGCGGTGTCGCGCGTGGTCAGCGGCGGGATCTTCCTGTCGGTGTTCAACGCGATCATCGCGATCGTGATCACGATGGGGCGCCTGCTGTACAGCAGCGGCCGCCATGCGCTCTGGTCGCGCACCTGCAACCGCGCGTTCTCGACGATCCATCCGCGCTTCGAGTCGCCGTGGCTCGCGACGCTCGCGCTGGCGGTGCCGTCGTCGGGGCTGGTATTCGTGTCGAGCCTCGACGAGCTGACCGCGTTCACGGTCGACCTGCTGCTGCTGATCTACCTCGTCGTCGGGCTGGCCGCGCTGGCGAGTCGCCTTGTGCGCCGCGACGTCGAGCATCACTACCGGATGCCGCTGTGGCCCGTGACGCCGCTCGTCGCGGTCGCGGGCGCCGCGTACACGCTCTACACGACACTGGCGACGGCGACCAAGCCGACCGACCTGATCATCATCGGCGGGCTGCTGGTAGCCGCGCTCGCGATGTATGCGGTCTGGGCGCGCCACAGCGATGCGTTCCGCTCGCTCTGACCATTTCGACACACCGAACCATTGAAAGACGGGAGGAATTGCATCATGCGCACGAGGGATCTCGGCATCCGCGTCGGACTCGGCACGCCGGGCCGCTTCAACGCGATCACGGACGTACCGGGTGTGCGGGTCGGACATTGCACGCTGAACGTCGAGAACGGCGACGCGTCGATCCGCACCGGCGTCACCGTCATCGAGCCGCGCGCGGGCGCGGCGCACGATTCGCCGTGCTTCGCGGGCGTCCATGTGCTGAACGGCAACGGCGACGCGACCGGGCTCGAATGGATCCGCGAAGCCGGACTGCTGACGACCCCGATCGCCTATACGAACACGCACAGCGTCGGCGCGGTGCGCGATGCGCTGGTCGCGAACGAGCGCGAAGCCGCGGCCGGCCGCGTGTACTGGTGCATGCCGGTCGTCATGGAAACCTACGACGGCCTGCTCAACGACATCTGGGGGCAGCACGTGAGCGCCGCGCACGTGCTGCGCGCGCTGGCCGCCGCGCAGTCGGGGCCGGTCGCCGAAGGCGGCGTGGGGGGCGGCACCGGGATGATCTGCCACGAGTTCAAGGGCGGCATCGGCACCGCGTCGCGCGTGGTCGCGGCCGACGCGGGCGGCTGGACCGTCGGTGCGCTCGTGCAGGCGAACTACGGCGTGCGCGAGATGTTGCGCGTGGCAGGTTATCCGGTCGGCGAGGTGTTGCGGCACGTGCATTCGCCGTTTCGCACACCCGATGCACAAGGTGAGGCGGGGATGGGTTCGATCGTCGTCACGATCGCGACCGACGCGCCGCTGCTGCCGCACCAGTGCACGCGCCTCGCGCAGCGGGCGAGCGTCGGGTTGGCCCGCGTCGGCGGCGGCACCGAGGATTCGAGCGGCGACATCTTCCTGGCGTTCGCGACGGGCAACGACGGGCTGCCGGCCGCGAACTACGGCAGCAAGGGCGCGCCGACGACGGCCGTGAAGATGGTGAACAACGACCACATCTCCGCGCTGTTCGTCGCGGCGGCGGAGGCGGTGGAGGAGGCAATCGTGAATGCGCTGGTCGCGGGGCGCGACGTCGAATCGCGCGGCGCGCGGGTCGAAGGGCTGGGGCAGGCGCGTTTGCTGGATGCGTTGCGCGAAGTGGGGTGGCGGCCGGGGCGCGGCGCCTGAAATGGCATGCGCCGCTTCAATCGAAGCGGCGTGGCGGACAGTGTCGTTGCGGCGATCGGCCGGCGCGTCGTGCGCGCGCGCATGCGATGCGTGCGCGGCGGGCCTGGCCGTGGCGACGCGGCGTCATGCTCAGCTGCCGAAGTAGACGTTGCAGAAGCTGACGGGGCCGACGCATGCGTTCGGGTCTTCCTGCTTCGATTGCGCACGATCGGCGCGGCCCGCGGCCTGGACGGCTTCGGCGCGGTTCGCCGGTTGCTGCGCGACGTCGGCCGGCGCGGGCTGCGCATGCGCGACAGCGGCGGTGAGCGACAGGGCAACGAGGGCGAGGTGCAGCGGCTTCATTTGGGTTTCTCCTGGGTCAGTGCCAGTCTCGCTGGCAGTGAGGAAACTATAGGCTCGCACTGCTTAAAGATTAATCACCGCGGGTGCAGAGCTTATTTCCAATCGGAACAAGGATGAGGTTGCGCGCGCATCGATTGCCGTCGATCGCCGCCGACGGTCAATGACGATGGCGATTGAACGGTGCGTCCTTGTCCAGCAGCGCGCTGCGGATGAAGTGCAGGCAGCCGATGATGCGCTGCATGCGATGGCGTTCGTCGGGCACCGCGTACCACGCGTGCAGCGTGTGCTGGGCGGCTCGGATCGCCAGATTCACCGATTTCAGCGTGCGCGCATGGTGGGCCGGCGTCGGATCGTCGAAGAATCGCGGCAGCTCGCGTAGCACCGCATCGATCGATGCGGTCCAGTGCAGCGTCTGCGGCGGTTTCGATTCGCAGAACCCGTGCAGCTCGTCGCGCAGGTCGATCACCGCATGGCCGACTTCGAGCGTCGACAGCATCCAGCGCAGCGCGTCGCGATGATGCCGCGTGCGCTTGACGAGCAGCGTGCGCAACTGCGCCATCAGGTCGTGCGTGCTCGACTGGAAGCGTGCCGCGAGGCCGTCGCGCGTGCCTTCGCACGCGAGCGTGACCTGGCGGCGCAGGTCGTGCGCGATACGCGATGTGAGCCACGGCATGTGGGTCGGAAACACCACGGCGAACACGATCGAGCACGCGAGCATCGCGACGACGACGGCGAAACCGTTGTTGATCAGCACCTCGGGCGTATACGCGATCGCGTTGTCCGGGCCCGCGAGCAGGCAGAAGAACACCGCGAAGCCGATCCCGTAGCCGGACAGGCCCGGGCGCATCGCGAGAAACGCGCCGAGGCCGAGCACCGGCGCGAGCGTCGCGCACAGCAGCGGAAAGCCGTCGATGTTCGGATAGACGTAGCACAGGAACACATAGCCGACGGCTGTCGCGAACGCCGCGCCGACGCCCATCTGCGCGACGAATTTCGGCGCCCGCGGCGACGTCGAGCTCAGCGCGCACGCAATCGCGGTGGCGATGACGGCGAGCGGGCCGCTCGGCCATTCGGACGCGATCCAGAACGCGCTCATCGCGCCGACGGCGACGAGCGTGCGCAGGAACGTGAAGCCGACGAAGAACGAATTGGTCTTTACCGCGTAGTGCGTGACCGACCGTTCGAACGCGTGATCGTCGCGGTCGAGCGACGCGTTGGTGTCGGCATAGCCGAGATACTCGCCGATGAAGCGATACATCAGCTCGATCGCGGTGTCGAAGTCGAGCAGGCCGCCGGCCGCGTGATCCTCGATCTCGCGGCGCGACGCGCGCGCGGCCTTCGGCAGCGCGCCGTGAAAGCGGCGCAGTTCGAGCAGCGCGCCGGTGGTCGACGCGATCCCGCGCTGCCGCTCGTCGCGCAACGCGGTCACCCGCTGCGCGAGGGCATCGATGTGCGGCGCGAGCGCGTCGAGCACTGCGTCGGACCGGTTCGCGCGCAAGCGTTTGACGAGCTGGTGCAGCGCATGCAGGCGCGTGCACGCATTCATGAACTCGCTGTTCAGGCGCGCGAGCCGGCGGCTGCGCGCGCGAATGTGCGGATCCTCGAACGACGCGAACGCGCGGTTGGCCTCGAAGCCGACGATCTCGTCGACGAAATCGGCGAAGCGCCGCTCGAAATCGCCGCGTGCGAGGTCGCCCGACAGCGCACCGGCCGCGAATGCCGCGAACTTCACATGACGGGCGGTCAGCGAGCGCATCAGCGCCTTCGCGGAACTGAGCGGAAGAATCAGCGCACTGACCGCGCCGGAGCATGCGATGCCGAGCGCGACTTCCGCGGCGCGCGTGAGCGCGGACTGGAACAGCGTCTGCGGCGTCATCACCGCGGGCAGGCCGATCAGCGCGGCCGTGTAGCCGGCGAGTACGAACCCGTACCAGCGGAAATGGCGGTTGCGGACCGCGAGCGCGATGCAGCCGCCGATCCACAGCGTGATGCCGGCCATGTACAGCTCCGGCTGCTGCGCGAACAGCCCGCCGAGCGCGAGCGCGGCGACGAGGCCGGCCGCGGTGCCGAGCACGCGGTAGAAGCTCTTCGCGAACACCATCCCCGACAGCGGCTGCATCAGCACGAACACGGTCGTCATCGCCGTGCGCGGCTGCGACATCTCGAGCCGCATCGCGATCCCCATCGCGAGCAGCGCGGCGAGCACGGTCTTGGCGAGGTGCAGCCAGATCAGCCCGTCGCTTGCGGCCCAGTCGCGCGCGGCGCCGCCGAGCGGATCGAGCCAGGTTCTCCATCGTGCCGGTTCGATGGAAGGTCGCTCGCTCGCAGGTTGTGGCTTCATGAAGAAAGAGGGGGCGCGTGCGGTGTCGCGGCGCGTCCGGACGGGTCCATTCGACTGATGAGGCGCCGATTGTAGGAGTGCGGCGCGCGGGCATTAACGCAGCTGCAGGGAAACGATAGTTGCAGGGCGCGTAACAATCTGTCGCATCTGCTGGAGGAAAATAGCGGCTCCGCTACAGGTGGCTCACAGGTATGGATACCCTACAAAACATGCGGGTGTTTACGCGCGTCGTCGAGACCGGCAGTTTCACCGCGGCCGCGCAATCGCTGAATTCGACGACGGGCGCGATGTCGCGCGCGGTGTCGGAACTCGAGGCGCGCCTGCGCACTCGTCTGATGAATCGCTCGACACGCCGCCTCGCGCTGACGTCGGCCGGCGAAAGTTATCTGCGGCGCTGCCGCCAGATCCTCGCCGACGTCGATCGCGCCGAGGAAGAGGCGAGCTGCGCGCACGAGCGGCCGGCCGGCGTGCTGCGCATGCACAGCTTCGCGAGCGTCGGCCATCACTACGTGATGCCCGCGCTCACGCGCTACCACACGCAATTTCCGGACGTGTCGATCGAGCTGTCGCTGTCGCAGCGCATGCCCGACCTGTTCGACGGCACGAGCGACATGGCGGTCGTGACCGCATCGTCGCTGCCCGATTCGGAACTCGTGTCGCACCTGCTTGGCTCGACCTTCAGCATCCTGTGCGCGTCACCCGAGTATGTGAAGCGCCACGGCGCGCCGGCGCGCCCGCAGGATCTCGGCGCGCATGCGTGCCTGACGCTCTGTACGCCGGCGTTTCCGACCCACGAATGGGTGCTCGAAGGTGCCGAGGGCGTCGAGCAGATCCATGTCGCCGGGCCGGTGCAGACCAACACGGCCGAGTCGCTCGCGCTCGCGATCCGCGACGGCATCGGGATCGGGATGCTGCCGCTGTACTCGGCGATCGACGCGTTGCAGGACGGCACGCTCGTGCGTGTGCTGCCTGGTCACATCCTGCAGAAGATGAACGTCTATGCACTGTATCCGTCGCGCCGCTTCGTCGACGCGAAGGTACGCACCTGGGTCGAGATGCTGCGTGCACAGGTGCCGGGGATGATCGCGCACGACGTCGAGATGCTGAACGCGATCGAGCGGGAACCGCAGGCCGCCTGAGGGCGAATACAGAAAGAAAAGGATGGCCGCGTGCCGGACGGCACGCTGTCCGGCCGCATCCATCGTCACGGACCGGTTTGCGCGATATGCGCCGCGCCCGCATGACACGCGTCGTGCGGGCGCGGCGAGGCGTCATGCATTCACAGCGCGGGCCTGACGGCGACGCCCGATTCGGTTGCGCCCGCACCGGCCGGGCCATATGCGGTATGCGCGGCCTTGTGCTCGGCGAGCCGTTTTGCCGCCAGGCGCTCCTGCGCGGCCATGATGTCGTCCGGATAGTTGCCGGCGTCGCCGAGCGACGGGTTGTAGCCGACCGATTCGAGGTCGTAGAGCTCCTGCAGCACCTGTGCGCGCGTGACGGGCGACTTGGCGGACTGAGCGAACGACACGGCCGGTGCGGCAAGCAGGACGGCAGCGGCGGCGGTAACGACGAGCGATTTCACGATGTTCTCCTGTAGGCGGGGGTGAGGCCGGTCCGGCGATCGATGCGTGATCCGAACCATTGATGCCAGTCTATGCAGCGCGCGCCGGCACAAAAACCCCGATTCCAGGCAAGCAGATTTCCAGATGGAACAACACTGACGCACGTCGCCCGCGCTGCACGAACCCGTCCGTCAAGACAGGTTCGCGGCTGGCGGGCGACGTGCGATCCTGCAGCGCTGAACTCAGAAGCGCGTACGCATGCCGATCGTGCCGACGATCTGGTTCGCGGTGCTCGATGCGCCGCCAGACGTGTTGATGAACGCCTGGTAGCCGCGGCCCGACGCATGCTGATACATCGCTTCCGCATACAGGTCGGTGCGGCGCGACAGCTTGTACACCGCCTGCAGGTCGACCTGGTGCCACTTCGGATCGGTGCCGTGCTTGCTGTCCGGATTCGACACGCTGGCGTCCGTGTACACGTACGCGGCGCCGAGGCTGACGGCCGGCGTCACCGCATAGCGCACGTTCACGTCGTAGTTGTTGAACGCGACCTGGCCGGTGGAACCGAACGAGCCCGAGTTGTCGTACTGCGAACGCGTGTAGACGAAGCCGACCGTCGCCGGGCCGAACACGTAGCTGACGCCGCCGCCGTAGCTGCGCATGCGGTCCGCGCCCACCGACCAGCCGCCCTGGCTCACGCTCTTCGCTTCGGCCACGTCGGTCGCACCCGGGCTCGCGCTCGTCGAGCCCTTCGTGCCGTTCATCTGCAGGTAAGCACCGGCCAGCTTCAGCGGGCCGTTCGTGTAGCTCGCCGCGACGCTGTACGCGCGGTTGCCGGCGAAGTTCGTCGAGTTCGAGAAGCCGTACAGCGCGCCGACCTTGAAACCCGCGATCGTGTCGCTCGTGTACTTCACCGCGTTGTTGATGCGCACCGAGTGGTTCAGGTTGTCGTTGTCGAACGGGTGCGCGAAGCCGGTATCACCGAAGTCGCCCGACGTCGCGGACAGCGGCGCGACGAAGTCGACCATCGTGTCGTACTGGCGGCCGAGCGTCAGCGTGCCGTAGCCGCTGCTGGTCAGGCCGACATACGCGTGGCGGCCGAACAGCTTGCCGTCCTGGCCGAGCGCGCCGTTGTTCACGTTGTAGCCGTTCTCGAGGACGAACAGCGCCTTCAGACCGCCGCCGAGATCTTCCGTGCCGCGCAGGCCGAAGCGGCTGCCGTTGACGGTGCCGCTGGTCATGCGCCACAGCGACGCGCCGCCCGCGTTGTTCGTGTATGCGATGCCGGCATCGATCAGGCCATACAGCGTGACCGAACTCTGTGCATGCGCGAGCGGGGCGAACAGCGCGGTGGCGGATGCGGCGGCAATCAGGGTTTTCTTCATGTAACTGCTCCTGCGTGTGGGACAAGTGACTAAAGTTCGGCGCCAGTGTAGGGGCGGGGTCGCGCGATGACGGCCGCCGGCGCGCGAGCGCACCGTTGCGAGTTGCGCAAGAGTGCGTCACACGGCGTTCACAAATCGATGCGGAGGCCGGATGGCGTGCGTTTTCGTCGACGGCGCGACGCGAAATGCCGGGTGGCCGCGTTCGCCGTGTCGCGCATTGACAACACGCGCGTCGCCGGCGCGGGAGTTGATTGCCGCGCCGCGCGCGTGGAGAATGAGCAGACCAATGCCGAGATCCGGAGACACCCGATGACCACGCCTCGCCGTCCGTCGTTCAGTTCCGCGCTGTGCTACCGCAACCCGAAAGCCGCGCTGGCATGGCTCGAACGCGCATTCGGCTTCGAGCGCTCGATCGTCGTCACCACGCCGGAAGGCGACATCGCGCATGCCGAAATGAAATTCGGCGATAGCCTCGTCATGATCGGCGGCGCGTGGGCCGACTTCATCGCCTCACCGGAAGACACCGGCGACCGCAACACGCAGCACGTCCACGTGCACCTTGCCGACGACGCGGACATCGACGCGCACTGCGAGCGCGCGCGTGCGGCCGGCGCGGAGATCCTGCAGGCGCCGGCCGACCAGTTCTACGGCGATCGCGTATATCGCGCGCGCGATCCCGGCCGGCATGTGTGGACGTTCGGCAAGCACGTGCGCGACGTGACGAACGACGAGATGCGCGCGGCCACCGGCCTGACGATCGAGGATTTCAAATAAGCGCGGCACGCATCGCCGGAGCCGGTTTTCCCCACCACGCGGCGCTCGCGCCGCATGACGCCTGGACCCACATGAACCTCTTCAATGCACGCCTGCGCGGTCGCGACGGGCTGTTTACGATCGGCATCGACGGCGACAGGATCGCGCGGATCGACGCGCAAGCCGCGCCGGTCGCCGCTGTCGGCGTCGACGATGTCGATGCGGGCGGCCGTCTCGCGATTGCTCCGCTCGTCGAACCGCACATCCATCTCGACGCGGTGCTCACGGCCGGCGAGCCGGCCTGGAACATGAGCGGCACGCTGTTCGAGGGAATCGAGCGCTGGTCCGAACGCAAGGCGACGATCACGCACGCGGATACGAAGACGCGCGCGCATGCGGCGATCGGCATGCTGCGTGATCACGGCATCCAGCACGTGCGCACCCATGTCGACGTCACCGATCCGACGCTGGCCGCGTTGAAGGCGATGCTCGAAGTGAAGGACGAAGCGCGCGGGCTGATCGACCTGCAGATCGTCGCGTTTCCGCAGGAAGGCATCGAGTCGTTCGACGGCGGCCGCGCGCTGATGGAGCAGGCGATCGAGCTTGGCGCGGACGTCGTCGGCGGAATTCCGCATTTCGAGAACACGCGCGAGCAGGGCGTCAGCTCGATCCGGTTCCTGATGGAACTGGCCGAGCGCACCGGCTGCCTCGTCGACGTGCACTGCGACGAGACCGACGATCCGCATTCGCGCTTTCTGGAAGTGCTCGCGGAAGAAGCGCGCGTGCGCGGGATGGGCGCGCGCGTGACGGCGAGCCACACGACCGCGATGGGCTCGTACGACAACGCGTATTGCTCGAAGCTGTTCCGGCTGCTCAAGCGCGCGGGCCTGAACTTCGTGTCGTGCCCGACCGAGAGCATCCATTTGCAGGGGCGCTTCGATACGTTTCCGAAGCGGCGTGGCGTCACGCGCGTCGCGGAACTCGATCGCGCGGGGCTGAACGTGTGCTTCGGGCAGGATTCGATCAAGGATCCGTGGTATCCGCTCGGCAACGGCAACATCCTGCGCGTCCTCGATGCCGGCCTGCACATCTGCCACATGATGGGCTACCAGGACCTGCAGCGCTGCCTCGACTTCGTGACCGATCACGGCGCCACGACGATGCATCTCGGCGACGGCTACGGGATCGCGGTCGGACGGCCGGCGAATCTGGTCGTGCTCGACGCGGACAGCGACTACGAAGCCGTGCGCCGGCAGGCGAAGGCCACGCTGTCGGTGCGCCACGGGAAGGTGATCATGCGACGGGAGCCGGAGCGCGTCACGTATCCGGAGTAGTGCGATCGCGTTGTTGGCGGCACGCGCCGCCGCGGATTGCCGCCACTCATGTATTCACAAATTGCATGAGTTGATCAGAAAAATACGTTTGTCTCATGAGAGGCCGAAGCCTACGATGCGGTCCTGACGGCGGCGTGCATGGTGCGCGCCGTCGTGTCGATCCTCGTTCGCCGACCTCATGCGCCTCGATCTCCCGTCCGCTCCCGCTTCTTCTTCGCCGCCGGCCAGCCCGTTCGCGCGGATGGCTGCCGTCACGATCCTGACCGGCGTTGGCGCGGGCGTCGGCGGGATGCTGCTCGCGCTGCTGCTGCACGCGATCCAGCATGTGGCCTACGGTTACAGCCTGGCGCACCTGGTCGGGGCCGAGAGCTTTCTCGCGGGTGTGACCTACGCCGAGCAGCTGCGCCGGCTCGCGGTGCTCATCGTCTGCGGGCTCGTCGCAGGCGGCGGCTGGTGGGCGCTTTACCGGTTCGGCCAACCGCTCGTCAGCATCCGCCGGGCCGTTCGCGCAGCCGATCCGCGGATGCCGTTCGTCAGCACGACGGTGCACGCGCTGCTCCAGATCGTCACCGTCGCGCTCGGTTCGCCGCTCGGCCGCGAAGTCGCGCCGCGCGAGATCGGCTCGCTGCTGGCCGGGCGGCTCGCGCGTTGCGCGGGGCTCTCGCCCGCCGATTGCCGGCTGATGGTCGCGTGCGGCGCGGGCGCCGGCCTCGCGGCCGTCTACAACGTGCCGCTCGGCGGCGCCGTGTTCGTGCTCGAAGTGTTGCTCGGCACGTTCGAACTGCGCGCGCTGGTGGTGGCCGTCGTCACGTCGGCGATCGCGGCGGCCGTCGCATGGATCGGGCTCGGCAACGAACATCAGTACACGGTGCCCTCGTTCGCGCTGAGCACGCCGCTGGTTGCGTGGTCGATCGTCTGCGGGCCGCTGTTCGGTTTTGCCGCGTACGGCTTCGTGCGCCTCACGACCCGCGCGCGGGCAGATGCGCCGAAGGGGCGCCTGCTTCCCGTGCTCTCGCTCATCAACTTCGCGGTCATCGGCGTGCTGGCGATGTGGTTTCCGCAACTGCTCGGCAATGGCAAGGGGCCAGCTTCACTGGGTTTCGTCGGCACGCTGACGCTCGGCCTCGCGGCGACGCTGCTCGTGCTGAAGGTGCTGATCGAGGCGGGCAGCCTGCGTGCGGGTGCCGAGGGCGGGCTCCTCACGCCGGGTCTTGCGAACGGCGCGCTGCTGGGCGTCGTGCTCGGTGCGGTGTGGAGTCTCGTGTGGCCGGGGGCGTCGATCGGCGGATGCGCGCTGATCGGCGCGACCGCGTTCCTTGCCGCGTCGATGCAGATGCCGATCACGGCCGTCGTGCTGCTGCTCGAGTTCACGCGCGTGAATCACGACAGCCTGGTGCCGATGCTGCTGGCCGTAGCCGGCTCGCTGGTTGCGTACCGGTTCGCGCAGCAGTTGGCGGAGCGGCGGATGGATGCCACCGCAACCGTCGGCACGCCGGCGACGGCGGCCCGGTAGCCAGCCCGCAACGCCGCAATCCTTCCCGGTTTCCGGTTCCCTGCTTCCGTGCAGGCGCTCGGCGCCGATCCCGGCCGATGCCGCTTCACGGACTGCAGCGCTTCCATATCGCCGCCGGTGTGGCGAGGCGCGGTCAGCTCGCAGCCTTTCATGAATGAACGGCACCTCGAACGTCGCTAGTGGCACCCCGATCGTGCAGAATCGAGCCTCCGATTCCCGCCCACGGATGCCGTATGACCGATCCGAACGAACCATCCGCCCGCCGCGCGTATGCGAGCTTCGCGCAACGGTACGCGGACATCGCGCCGACGTTGCGCGAATTCAGGCGTGTCGCGCGGCCAGGCGCGACGCTGGTGTTCTCGATGGCGCATCCGATGCGGGACTGGATGGACGAGCGTACGCGCGGGGACGGCACGTACTTCGATACGAGCCGTTTCGGCTTTCACTGGTCGGGTTTCGGCGAAACGAAGCCCTATGTCGAAGCATGGCGCCGGCCGCTTGCCGACATCCTGAACGCGCTCGCGGACGCCGGCTGGCGGCTCGAGCGATTCGTCGAACCGACGCCGCTGCCGACGATGAAGGCCGTGTCGGAGCGGCTCCATGCGGAGCTGTCGCTGGCCCCGGCCTTTCTCTGCATCCGCGCGCGCCGCTGACGAAGCGCGGCGGATCGCCGAGGCTCAGCGTGCCGGCTCGTCGGTCAGCGTGCCGAGAAACGCTTCGATATCCTTGATGTCCTGCGCGGTCATCGCGGGCTTGTCGCCGGGTTTGCGGTTGAACGGCGCATCGGTCACATCGACGTTCGCGCGGTACTTCGGCGGAATGTCGTCATATTCGTCGACCTTGCCGTCCGCGCCGCGCGAATAGAACTTCTGCGGCGAGATGCTGCGCTCGTTGTAGAACGCCATCACCTGATCGAGCGTGTGGAACACGCCGTTGTGGAAGAACACGTGGCGCGTCGCCGCGTTGCGCAGCGTCGGCGTGAGGAACATCGCGCAGTACTGCGTCTGGTCCTTCAGATCCTCGCGGAACGGCCCGCACACGCCGAGATCGTGGAACGCCGGGTTGCGGTTCTGCGCGAGCGCCATGTTGCGCGGCGCGCCGAGCGCCTCGTACTGGTAATCGGTAAACATCGGCGGCAAGCCGTCCTTGCCGGGCTTCGACAGGTGGCAGCCCGCGCAATTCGCCTTGTCCGGATCGTTGAAGAGCCGCAGCCCGCGCAACTCGGCCTGCGTCAAGCGTGCACGGCCTTCGAGCCAGCGGTCGTACTTGCTGTTGTACGGATGGAACGACGGATCCTCGACCTGATAGCGCGCGATCGCGAACATCGCCTCCGACACCACAAGTTGCGGACTGGAGAACACGCGCGCGCCGAACAGTTGCTCGAACTGCGCGCGATGCGACGACTGCGCGAGCTTGCGCGCGACGTCGTCGATGCTCGCATTCGCCATCTCGACCGGATTCAGCAGCGGCCCGAACGCCTGCTGCTGCAGCGTATCGGCGCGGCCGTCCCAGAACATCCCGCCCTGCGGCACGAGCTGCGGCGCGGCCGACGTGCCGGCCACCTTCTGCGCCTTGACGACGCCGGCCGCCGATGCAGCCTGCTGAGCGACGCTCGGCGCGGCGTCGTTTTCGCCCGCATCGGGGCCGATGCTGAAGTTCGGCTGACGATACAGGTACATCAGCGACGGCGGCGGGCGGTAACCCTGCTGCGTCATCGCGAGGCCGCCCGGCTGCACGTCGAGCCCGTTCGGCGGCCCGTACGCGTGATCGGGGCTATGGCACGACGCGCACGACTGCTTGCCGGATGCCGACAGCGACGGATCGGCGAACAGTGCACGCCCGAGCTGCGCGACCGCGGACAGCGGCTGCGCGGCCGGGCGCTGCAGCGCGACCGGATGCGGATTCGCGCCCGTCCAGTCGGCGACGACGTCGCCGATCGCCGCCGGCGTGCGGGCCGGAAACGCGATCGCGAACGCGCCGTAGCCGAGCACGGCCGCGCCGAGCACGAACGCCGCGCGGCGCACCGCGCGGGCAGGGGAACGCGGCGCGGCGGCGCCGGATGCGTCGGGAGACGGGAACGCGGGACGGGCTGTCATGCTGTCGGTCGAAAGTCGGGCACCGCGTGGAAGCGGCGCATCAAATGGAAACGGCCGGCGCACGATGCGCCGGCCTGCTGCTACCGGTTACGCGATGCCGGTCAGATCGACGGCGCCGCGCTCAGCACGGTGCCTTGCGTCGGATCGAGATACAGCGGCGCCGTATTCGGCTTCGACGCGAAGTCGAACAGCCCGCGCAGGTCGCCTGCCGTGGCATCGAACGAACCGCCGCCGATGCGCTGGCCGCCGAGCCAGTTGTCCTCGATGAAGCGCACGACCGATGCCTGGTCGATCATCGTGTGATCGACGTAGTTCTGCTTCGCATACGGCGAGATCACGACCAGCGGGATGCGCACACCCGGGCCGCAGCGGCCGTTCACGGTGCCGCCGTTCACGCCTGTGGTGCCACCCGAGCCGCATACGCCGTTGCCGTTCAACTGGTCGACCGCGTCGGACGACGAATGCGTCGGCGCCGTGTATGCGTGGTCGTACCAGCCGTCGGAGTCGTCATACGTGACGATCACGGCCGTGTTCTGCCAGTCCGGCTGCTGCTGCAGGAAGTTGACGACCTTCGTCACGAACGCCTGCTCGTCGAGCGGATCCGAATAGCCCGCGTGCGCGTCCTGCGCGGCCGGTGCCTTCAGGAAGCTGACCGACGGGAAGTTGCCGGCCTTCACGGCCGCGAAGAAGTCGTCGCTGTCGTACTGGTGGTTCGCCGGCTCGGCCGTCTTGCCGTCGGCTTCGAAGCTGGAACCGATCGCCGCGACGCTACTCGGCCGCGTGTGCTGCGGGTTCGCGGTCGACGCGTAGTACTGGAACCAGTTGTGGTGCGGGATGTAGTCGGCCGTCGCGGCGTTCACGGCAGTGGCGACGGTGCTGCGGCTACAGCCGGTCGTGCCGTTGCTGTTGGTCGTCGACAGGTTGAAGCCGCCCATGAAGCCGCCCCACGTGATCTTTGCGCCGTTCAGCAGGTCGCCGATGTTCTTGCCGCTCATCATCGCCTGGTCGGTCGTGCTCGAGCACACGTCGTAGCCCGGGTCGACATCGTTGATCATCGTGAAGCCGCCCTGGCCGTCTTTGATGTAGTACGACGTGGCGGCGAGCGTCGACGGCTGCTTCGACGTCTTGACGATCTGCATCCCGTTGGTCTGGCCCGACACGACGTTCAGCGCGCCCGGCGTCGACGGGCCGTAGACCGTCGTATACGCGTTGTCGCTCATCGCGAAGCGCTGCGCGTAGTTCCACAGCGCGGTCACGGTGTTGCCGTCGAAGTAGCCCATCACCTGGCCCTTCGTGCCGAACGCGCCGGCGCCGCCGGACGAGCCCTTGCCCGTGTATTTCGGGAACAGGTCGGCGAGGCCGTTGTCCTCGGCCTGCTGCTCGGCCGTGTACGCGTGGTTCTGGTCGGCGGTCGCGGCTTGCGTGCGGTCGAGGCGGAACGGGTTCGCGGCGTCGGTGCCGTTGGCCGTGTTCGTGAAGTTCGGGTTCGCGGTGAGCAGCGTGCCCGTCAGCCCGTTGATCGTTGGCGTGCCGGATTTCGCGGTGAACGCCGGTTCGCCGGACGGGTTCGACGCATTCGGGTAGGTGCCGAAGTAGTGGTCGAACGACACGTTTTCGCCGTAGATCACGACGACGTGCTTGATCGGCGTGGCGGTCTGCAGCGCATCCTGCGACGACACGGCGGGCGTCGACGAGGGATCGTCGCTGCCGCCGCAGGCGAACAGCGCAAGCGCCGCGCCGGCGCACGCGGTGACGAGCAAGGCTTGACGGAACATCGGGACACTCCAGGTAGGTTTTCGATGGTGGATAGCGGCCCCGTCGCCATGTCGGTTCGGCGCGGCGCTCGCGATAGAGCACCGGCATTGAAACAGCCTGATATGAAGATATGGGGGCGGAACGGTTTCGCGACGGTTGCGCCGCGGTATCGATTTCATTACGGCGCGAGGCGGCGCGAAAGAAAGCGGAAAGGGACGGAGCGGATGCAACCTGGGCGACATATTCGGCGATCGGCGCCGTCACCGCCGCGGATGTCGCGCCGGGCGGGCGACGGCGCACGGCGGGCCGGTTCGTCCGGGATGCCGGGCCGCGCACTTTTTTGACAATCGCGTGACGGATTCATACGATGGTTGGCCCGCGGCGACGATTTCGCGTTGCCGGCCGTCAGCGAGTATTCAGCGTGCCGATCCCCGTTCTGTTTGCCGTCCTGTGTGCCGCCTTCCTGCATGCGTCCTGGAATGCACTCGTGCGCAGCAGCGGCGACCGGCTGCGCTCGGCTACGGTGCTGCAGATCGCGATCGGGCTGTTCGCGCTGCTGCTCCTGCCGGCCGCCGCGCCGATCACGCCCGCGAGCTGGGCCTGCGTCGTCGCGTCGGCGGTGATCCACGTCGTCTATACGCTGTTGCTGGTGCGGGCTTACGAGCACGGCGACCTCACCATCGCGTACCCGGTCGCGCGCGGGACCGCGCCGCTGCTCGTCACGCTGGGCGCGGCGGTGTTCGCGGGCGAGCGCCTGAACGCGGGCGCGCAATGCGGGCTCGTGCTGATCTGCGCGGGCATCTTGGCGATCGGGCTGGAGCGAGGCCGCGGCGCGCGGCACCGGATGACGCAGGTGTTGCCGACCGCGTTCGCCACCGGCGTATCGATCGCCGCGTACAGCGTGGTCGACGGGATCGGCGTGCGGGAAAGCGGCAGCACGGTCGGTTATACGGCGTGGATGTTCGTGCTGACCGCGTTGCTGATGGCCGTGTACTACCGGCTGCGCGCGGGGCCGCTGCGGCTCGCGCAGGATGTCGGCGAAACGGCGAAGGCCGCATGCGGTGGCGTGTTCGCGGCGCTTGCGTACGGCATCGTGATCTGGGCGATGGATCGCGCACCGATGGGCCCGGTGTCGGCGCTGCGCGAAACGAGCGTGGTGTTCGCGGCGTTGATTGCCGGCGTGTATCTCGGCGAGCGGCTGACGCCGCGTCGCGCGGCCGGATGCATGGTGATCGCGGGCGGCGCGCTGCTGATCAGCGCGTTCGAGGCGGTGCGCTGAGCGCGGCAGCCGAGCATTGCGTCGCCCGGGCGGTCGCGCAGTGCCGTGTCAGCTTTCCACCGGCATCGCACTCGTGCACTTGATCTCGTCGAGGCACACGCTGGAATGCACGCCGCTCACGCCGGGGATTCGCATCAGGGTTTCGAGCAGGAACGTGGACAGCCCCTTCAGGTCGTGCGCGACGACCTTCAGCACGTAGTCGATATCGCCCGTCACCGAGAAACATTCCTGGATCTGCGCGAGATCCGACACGAGCTTCTGGAACTTCGACAGGTCGCGGATATGCCCGCGTTCCATCGTCACGTGCACGAACGCGGTGACGCCGAACCCGAGCGTGTCGGGGCACAGGCGGGTCTCGTAACGGCGGATCGCGCCGATTTCCTCCAGCCGCCGGTGGCGTCGCAGCGTCTGCGCGGGCGACAGGCCGACGGCCTTCGCGAGGTCGAGGTTCGACGCGCGGCCGTTCTCCTGCAGCACCGACAGCAAGTGGCGATCGATGCGATCGAGAACCGGTTCAGGCATTTTTGTTTCCTCATCTGTCTCCCGGATGCAATCTTATCTCATAATGTAGGGTTTGCATGAGCGGGTTACGCAACCCGATTTCGCTGCCGCGACGCTAAACTGACGCCGGATTTTCGTGTGCGCCCGCAGCAATGCAGGCCAGGGCGACGGTCGGCGGCCGGTCTGGCGGGCCTGCCGACAGGAAACGGGTGTTGCCGCGCGAAGATTGCAGTCCCCAACCCGGCGGCTCCACGAACGGCCGCCGGCACAGCAAAACAGCGCCCGGCACACCGAGGCGCGCCGCACCGCTTCCGGCGGCGGCGGGCAGAATGGAGAAGACATGGTTTCTGGAAACGAGAAGGACGGCCTGAAGCGGGGGTTGAAGAACCGGCACATCCAGCTGATCGCGCTCGGCGGCGCGCTCGGCACGGGGCTGTTCCTCGGCATTGCGCAGACGATCAAGATGGCCGGCCCGTCCGTGCTGCTCGGCTACGCGGTGGCCGGCGTCGTCGCGTTCTTCATCATGCGCCAGCTCGGCGAGATGGTCGTCGACGAGCCGGTCGCCGGCTCGTTCAGCTACTTCGCCGACAAGTACGTCGGCCACTTCACCGGCTTCCTGTCCGGGTGGAACTACTGGGTGCTGTACATCCTCGTCAGCATGGCCGAGCTGTCGGCCGTCGGGATCTACGTGCAGTACTGGTGGCCGGGTGTGCCGACCTGGGTGTCGGCGCTGGTGTTCTTCGTCGCGATCAACCTTCTCAACCTGGCGAGCGTGAAATCGTACGGCGAGACCGAATTCTGGTTCTCGATCATCAAGGTCGCCGCGATCGTCGGGATGATCGGCTTCGGCGGCTGGCTGCTCGCGAGCGGTCATGCGGGGCCGGAAGCGAGCATCGCGAACCTGTGGCAGCACGGCGGCTTCTTCCCGAACGGCGTGTCGGGGCTCGTGATGTCGATGGCCGCGATCATGTTCTCGTTCGGCGGGCTGGAGCTGATCGGCATCACCGCGGCCGAGGCCGACGATCCGAAGCACAGCATTCCGCGCGCGACCAACCAGGTGATCTACCGGATCCTGATTTTCTACATCGGCGCACTGGCGGTGCTGCTGTCGCTGTATCCGTGGGAAAAGGTCGTCACCGGCGGCAGCCCGTTCGTGCTGATCTTCCACGCGCTGAGCAGCAACGTGGTCGCCAACGTGCTGAACGTGGTCGTGCTGACGGCCGCGCTGTCGGTCTACAACAGCGGCGTGTACAGCAACAGCCGGATGCTGTTCGGCCTCGCGAAGCAAGGCAACGCGCCCAAGGTGCTGTGCTCGGTGAACAAGCGCGGCATTCCGCTCGCCGCGCTCGGCGCGTCGGCGCTCGCGACCGGCGCGTGCGTGGTGGTCAACTACTTCATGCCGGGCAAGGCGTTCGAGGTGCTGATGGGCCTCGTCGTGTCGGCGCTGATCATCAACTGGGCGATGATCACGCTGATCCACCTGAAGTTCCGCCAGGCCAAGCGCATCGCCGGAGAGCAGACTTCCTTCCGCAGTCTGGGCTATCCTTTCACGAATTACCTGTGCCTGGCGTTCATGGCCGGCATTCTCGTCGTGATGTACCTGACGCCGGATCTCCGCCTGTCGGTGTACCTGATCCCCGTATGGCTCGCGGTGCTCGCGATCGGGTATCGCTTCCGTCAGAAGAATGCGGGCTACGCGATCAGCGACGGCGCGTCCGCCGGCTGACACGGGCACCACGACCACTCTTCCAAACGAGACCGACATAGCCATGTTCGAACACATCGACGCGTACCCGGGCGATCCGATCCTGACGCTCAACGAGAACTTCCAGAAAGATCCGCGCGATCAGAAGGTCAACCTGAGCATCGGCATCTATTTCGATGCCGAAGGCCGGATTCCCGTGATGGGCGCCGTGCGCGAAGCCGAAACCGTGCTGCAGCGCGACCTCGGCCCGAAGCCCTATCTGCCGATGGTCGGCCTGGCCGCCTATCGCGACGCCGTGCAGGCGCTCGTGTTCGGCGCCGATCATCCGGCGCGCGCGGCCGGCCGCATCGCGACCGTGCAGACGCTCGGCGGTTCGGGCGCACTGAAGGTGGGCGCCGATTTCCTGAAGCGCTACTTCCCGGACGCGCAGGTGTGGCTCAGCGACCCGAGCTGGGAAAATCACCGCTTCATCTTCGAGCGTGCGGGCTTCACGGTAAACACGTACCCGTACTACGACGAAGCGACGGGCGGCCTGAAGTTCGACGCGATGCTCGCGGCGATCGACGCGCTGCCGGCGCGCAGCATCGTGCTGCTGCACGCGTGCTGCCATAACCCGACCGGTGTCGATCTCGACGAAGGCCAGTGGGAGAAGCTGATCGACGTGATCGAGGCGCGCGGGCTGCTGCCGTTCGTCGACATGGCGTACCAGGGCTTCGGCGCGGGCCTCGACGCGGACGCGTTCGCGGTGCGCGAACTGGCCCGCCGCGGCGTGCCGGCGCTCGTCGCGAACTCGTTCTCGAAGAATTTCTCGTTGTACGGCGAGCGCGTCGGCGGCCTGAGCGTCGTCTGCGAGGATGCGGCCGCGGCCGAGCGCGTGCTGGGCCAGCTGGCCGGCGCGGTGCGCTCGAACTACAGCAACCCGCAAACCTACGGCGCCAAGGTCGTGGCGACCGTGCTGAACACGCCCGCGTTGCGCAAGCAGTGGGAAGAAGAACTCGCCGCGATGTGCCGCCGCATCGCGCGGATGCGCCAGTCGATCCACGACGGCCTGCGCGACCACGTCAGCGGCGAAGCGCTGACGCGCTACGTGAAACAGCGCGGGATGTTCACGTACACGGGCCTGACCGAATCGCAGGTCGACGCGCTGCGCGAAGTGCACGGCGTGTACATCCTGCGTTCCGGGCGCATGTGCGTCGCGGGGCTGAACGATTCGAACGTCGGCATCGTCGCGGACGCGATCGGCAAGGTGCTGAAGAGCGGCGTCTGACGGCGCGCCCGCGGGCGCACGATCGCATCGCCGAAACCGGCTGTCTCCGTCGTGGAGGCAGCCGGTTTTTTCTTGCGCGGCGGCGGCGCGGCGGTACGATGGCGCATCGAACGCATGATGAAGGAGCGGCATGGCTATTCGAATCGTACGGCTCGGCACGCCGCGCACGGCCGGCGAGGGCCTGCGGATCGGCACGGTGCGGCGACCGCCGCGCGGCGTTCCCAAGGCGGAATTCGCATCGCGCGACTACTATGATGTATGGCTGCCGACGCTGTCGCCGAGCCCCGAGCTGGTCGCGCAGGCGCAGGCTGCCGAAACCGACGCCGAATGGCGCGCGTTCACGCGCCACTTCCGAGCGGAAATGGCGCATGGCGACGCGTCGAAGGTGCTGGACCTGCTCGCCGCGTTGTCGGCGACGAGCGCGTTTTCGATCGGCTGCTACTGCGAGGACGAGCGCCGCTGCCATCGCAGCGTGCTGCGCGAACTGCTGGCGGAGCGCGGTGCGGCGATCGATGCGGATGCGGGCTGAACCGCCGTCGGGCGGCGCGACGTTGCGCCGCCGCGTGAGGTGCAGCGAACCGGTTGACGTGGGTCAAGCGTGCGGCGGCGTGGGCCGTTATGCTCACGTCATGAATCGTCCCGACGATGACAGGCGCACAGATGCAGATAGCCTTTCCACCAGAACCGCCCGAATATTGCGCACGCGATCTGGTCGTCGCGTTTTCGGCGCTCGTCGACGGCCGCTGCGTGCAGTGCGCGATCACGGCCGAGGCGCTGGAAGACCATTTCGGTGCGCCGTCGCTGCTCGAGCGGGATTTGCTGCATGCGTTCGAAGCGCACCGTTCGGCGATCGAGGCGATGGCGCGACGGATGCTCGACGAAATCGGCGGCCGGCCGGTGTTGCTGCACAGCGGTCACTTTCGGATGGGTGATTGATACCGCAGGAGGATGCATGACACTGCAAGGCACGATTCATGAGCGCGACTGGTCGGTCGAGATCGAGACGCGGCGGTGTGAATCCGGCGAGTTCCGATGTCGTGTGTCGGTCGAGCATGGCACCGGGCCAGCGCGCTTTCACCACACGTTCGAGCACAGTCATGCGTACCCGACCGAGTACGAGGCGGCGATCGAAGGGTTGCGGGCCGGGATGACATGGATCGAAATGAAGGCGTCGCAGACATTCAACGTTTGAACCGTATCGTGCCGATGGACGCGCGAATGCAAAGCTGCCAGGGCAGTAATCGCCGCGGCCGTCATCGCGCTGCGTGAAGCAGGATCGTGCCGCGCGTGGGACACCGAGGCACGGAGACACAGGAACAGGCAACGCCGTCGACGAGCGGCGACCGCGTCAGGAGAAGCGCCATGGGCGTGGGCATGCAGATCGTCTGCGTCGGATTCGCAGGTTCCGCTGCGCTGGAAGCAGAAGCGGCGGTGCAACTGGTGCGGCTGGAACGATTCCGCGCACGGCTGGAGGATTGCCGTCTGGTGATCGAATTGCGCCCGCGCGTGGACGGCGGCCGGACCTACGACGTGCGGCTCGAGCTGGCCATGCGCGGCCGCTCGCCGGTATCGCTGCCGAGTGGCACTGGCGACGACGTAATCGAGGTGCTTGGCCGCGTGTTCGCGCTGGCCGAGCAGACCCTGTCCGTATCGCAGGCGGGCGAATCCGGGGCGGTCGTGCTGCATGCGCTCACGCCGGGCGCCACCGCGCAATGACGCGCGACGCGCCGTGCGTCACACCTGCGCGAGCGCGTGCGCGTCGATGATCCGCACGCGCTTGCCGCGCGTCTCGACGAGTGAATCCCGATGAAACCGCGAGAACATCCGGCTGACGGTCTCGAGCTTCATGCCGAGATAGCAGCCGATCTCCTCGCGCGTCATCCGCAGGTTGAATTCCGATGCCGAATAGCCGCGCGCCTCGAAGCGCGACGACAGGTTCAGCAGGAAATGCGCGACGCGCTGCTCGGCCGACATCGTGCCGAGCAGCAGCATCTGGCTCGACTCGCGGACGATCTCGCTGCTCAGCATCTGGTAGAGGAAATGCTGCATCGGCTTCATTTCGCGGCACGCCGCCTCGAGCGCGCCGAACGGGATGACGCATACGACGCTGTCCTCGAGCGCGATCGCGTCGCAGCAGTGCTGGCCGCCGCCGATGCCGTCCATGCCGAGCGTTTCGCCCGCGATCTGGAAGCCGGTCACGTGCTCGCGGCCGTCGCGATGCATCATCACCGTCTTGAACGAGCCCGCGCGCACGGCGTAGATGCTGTGAAATGGATCGTCGGTTCGGAACAGTGCGTCGCCTTGGCGAACCTGGCGCGTGGAACAGATGATCGCGTCCAGTCGGCCGTATTCGGCGGCGGTCAGGTGCGGCGGCAGGCACAGCGAGCGCATCAGGCAAGCCGAGCAGCGCGCGGCGGGATGTTTCGCGCCGTCGTTACGTGAGACCGCGGGAAGCGGAATCGTTGGCCGAGGCGCGACGGATGGGGCGGCGGCGCAGGCGGTGGCTGTGGACATGAGTCACTCCGGCTCGGTCAGGGGCGGTGCGCACGAGCGCGCACCAGGGATTCGATGACGTGGCATGCGGCGTCGAATTCGGCGGTCTTGTCGAAGAAGTAGTCCGCTCCCGCCGTCGCACATGCCTCCCTGAATGCCGGCGCCGAATGGTTCGTCAGCACGATCGTGACGATCCGCGGCGCGGCCTTCGACAGCATCCCGATCAGCTCGAGACCGCTGCCGTCCGCGAGTCGCAGGTCGACGATCACGACGTCCGCGTGGCTGCCGCGGATGTGCGTCAGTGCGTCCTCGCCGTCTTCCGCTTCGCCGACGACCACGACGCCGCGGATCGCGCCGACGAGCAGCGCGATCCGTTGCCGGACGGCAATGGCGTGATCGACGAGAAACACCCGGAGTGTGTCGGCGGGTGACAGGCTGGCATTCATGCCGGCAGTATCCTGTCGCGCCGCCGAAAATGAAATCGGCCGAACTGGAAGTTTGTGTAGGCCGCCGCGACGCGTTGTAGGGTGTTTCCTACAACGCGCAGGAGAAAGAGGCGAGGCCGCGTGCCCGGCGACGCCGGGTGGGGCCCGCGAAGATGATGGCGGGCCGAGGTCCGCCGCCGTGGAATCAGCCAGCCGCGCGCGCGTCCAGCGCGTCGCGAGCCGTGCGGCATGCGGCCAGATCCCACGCGGCGCAGCCGACCGTTTTGAACAGCAGCGGCCCGCTGCGCTCGAAGGCGCCGCGCAGCACGTCGGCGAGCGATGCGACCTGCCGCCAGTCGACCTGCGCGACGATCAGGTCGCCGGCCTCGTGGCGCGCGCCGGCCGGGTCGTCGACGACGAGGCGGCTGTGGCGCACGGTGTCGGCGTCGATCTCGGCGGCATCCGCGGTGAACGCGCCGACGCCGACCACGAGGCGGCCTTCGCGTGCCGCTTCGCGATAGACGGGCGTGCGGCTCGTCGTCAGCGTGACGACGACGTCGATCGCATCGGGAATCGCGTCGCCGTCGAGCGGCACCAGTTGCGGCGCCTGCGCGCGATGCGTGGCGCAGAACGCGGCCGCGCTGTCGGCGCGCGAGCCACGCACGTGCAGGCGCGCGTCCGGAAAGATCGCCGCGAGCGCTTCCGCGTGATTGGCCGCCTGCTTGCCGGTGCCGATCAGCAGGATGTCGCGGGGCGCGGCGCCGTGCAGCGCCTGAATGCCGAGCGCGGTAATGGCTGCCGTGCGGCGCCCGGTGACCGTCGGGCCATCGAGCACGAAGCGCAGCGCGCCCGTCGTCGCATCGTACGCGCTCACCTGGCCGAGGATCGTCGGCAGTCCGCGCGCGCCGTTGCCAGGGCACACGTTCACGAGCTTGTGGCTCGCGAGGTCGCGTGCGCTCGACGGCATCGACAGCATCACGCCGCCCGCCTGCAACGGCACGACCAGGCGTTCGGGGCTGACGATCTCGCCCGCCGCGTATTCGGAGACGGTGTGCGCGAGCGTGGCGAGCAGCGCGGGGTAGTCGAGCAGCGCGGCCGTTTCGGCGGCGTCGAACGCGGGAATCCGGGGGAGAGCGGTCATCGTATCGATCGGTTTCGTGTCGGTGGGCGTGGACGACGGGCGCATGCCGCGCTCGCCACGGAGGCTGCCGAATATCGAGATGGCAGTCATTCTGGATCAAATCTATACCAGTTGATCGTCGGCACGCAAGCCGGAAAAACAAGCGGACCGTCAATTTTGGTTCTAATATCCGTCCAGATGGGCGTCGCGCACGTCGGCGCCGGTATCGCTCCGGTATAGTGCGAACCCGTTTCCCCGTCCACCACCCGCCCGGGCAGGAGCCCCAGATGATGTCCGCACGTCCCGAATCGCTCGAAGCCGGTTTCCGACCGTTGCAGATCTACGAACAGGTTGCCGAGAAAATCCGCGACGAGATCCGCGCGGGGCGCTATGCGGCCGATTCGAGGCTGCCGTCCGAGCGCGAACTCGCGGCGCTGTTCCAGGTCGGCCGACCGGCCGTGCGCGAGGCGCTCGGCGCGCTGCAGAACGAAGGGCTGGTGTTCACGAAGCGCAATTCGGGCACCTACGTCGTGCCGGCACCGCTCGACGTGCTCGCGCAGCGCGGCGACACGCGCAGCGTGCCCGACGCCGACTTCAGTCCGACGTCGACGCTCGACGTGCGGCTCATCCTCGAGCCGGCGATCGCGCGCCTCGCCGCCGCGCACGGGCGCGCCGATCCCGTCGCCGAAGGCTATCTCGCGCAGATGGAAACCATTGCCGACATCGACGATCCGCAGCAGCGGGCGCTGTGGAACGAGAGCGACCGGCTGTTCCACCGGCAGCTCGCGTTGATGACCGGCGACGCGCTGATCGTGAAGATCGCGGAGGAAGTCGCGAAGACGATGGACCAGCCCCTGTGGAAGCGGCTGAAGGACGATGGCATCTACGACGCGGGCCGGATCCGGCTCTACGTGTCCGAGCACCGGCTGATCTACGAGGCGATCGTGTCGGGCGACGCCGATGCGGCCGCCTTCTACGTCGAACAGCACATTCTTCGTGTGCGGCGAGACATCACGCCGAAATGACCTGCATCCCGTCGGTCTGGTCTTAAAAATAACCAAAAGAACAAAAATCATTTTGAAACTGCTTGCGTCATGACCACATGTGTCCTACATTGGTTTCACACAAAACCAATCAGGAGACACCATGCGACACTTCGTTACCGCGCTCTCGGTGGCCGTTGCCGCCGGCGCGCTGACTTCCGCGCACGCGCAGGAAGTCGTGATGATCGGTCATTCGGCACCGCTGACCGGCCCGCAGGCCGCGAACGGCAAGGACAATGAAAATGGCGCACGCCTCGCCGTCGAGGAGCTCAACAAGGCCGGCGTGAAAGTGGCCGGCAAGACGGTCACGTTCAAGCTGGTGTCCGAGGACGACCAGGCCGACCCGAAGGCGGGCGTGCAGGTCGCGCAGAACCTGGTCGACAAGGGCGTCGTCGCGGTGCTCGGGCCGTACAACTCGGGTGTCGCCATTCCGGCGTCGCGCGTATACAGCAACGCGGGCGTACCGATCCTGCCGGTCGCGTCGAACCCGGCGCTCACGCGGCAGGGCTTCAAGAACATCTTCCGGATCGGCGCGAGCGACGAACAGCTCGGCGGCACGATGGCGACTTTCGCCGCGAAGACGCTGAACGCGAAAACCGCCGCCGTCATCGACGATCGCACCGCGTACGGGCAGGGCGTTGCGGAGCAGTTCATGAACGTCGCGAAGGCGAACGGGATCAAGATCGTCGACCAGGAGTACACGAACTCGTCGGCGACCGATTTCCTCGGCATTCTCACCAAGATCAAGGCCAGCAATCCCGACGTGATCTTCCTCGGCGGTTATGCGGCGCAAGGCGCGCCGATGGCGAAGCAAATGAAGCAGCGCGGGTTGCGCGCGAAGCTGCTCGGCGGCGACGGCATCTGCTCGGCCGACATGGGCAAGGTCGCGGGCGAGGCCGCGTCGATCGTCTACTGTGCGCAGGGCGGTGTCGCGCTCGAGAAGACGCCGGCCGGCCGCGAATTCCTGAAGAAGTACCACGATACCTATCACACGGACACGCAGGTCTACGGCGTCAACTACTACGACGGCATGAAGCTGCTCGCCGACGCGATGGTCAAGGCCGGCACGACCACGGACAAGGCGAAGTTGATCGCGCAGTTGGCGAAGTCGAACTACGCGGGCGTCGCGGGCACCTATTCGTTCGACGAACGCGGCGACCTGAAGGGCGCGCCGACCACCGTCTACGTGATCCGCAACGGCCTGCCCGAGCCGTACGCCAAGTAATCCGTCACCGGACGGCGCCGCGGCGCCGTCCTTCGTTTTCACGCCTTCGATCCTCCATGAAAATTTCCCGATCCATTTCCACCGTCGAGGTCCATACCGGCGGCGAAGCGTTCCGCATCGTCACGAGCGGGCTGCCGCGCCTGCCCGGCGACACGATCGTCAAGCGCCGCGCGTGGCTCAAGGAGAACGCCGACGAGATCCGCACGGCGCTGATGTTCGAGCCGCGCGGCCACGCCGACATGTACGGCGGCTACCTCACCGAGCCGGTGTCGGCGAACGCGGATTTCGGCGTGATATTCGTGCACAACGAAGGCTACAGCGACCATTGCGGACACGGCATCATCGCGCTGTCGACCGCCGCGGTCGAGCTCGGCTGGGTGCAGCGCACGGTGCCGGAGACGCGCGTCGGCATCGACGCGCCGTGCGGTTTCATCGAGGCGTTCGTGAAATGGGACGGCGAACACGCGGGGCCGGTGCGCTTCGTCAACGTGCCGTCGTTCATCTGGCAGCGCGACGTGTCGGTCGACACGCCGTCTTTCGGTACCGTGACCGGCGACATCGCGTACGGCGGCGCATTCTATTTCTACGTCGACGGCGCGCCGTTCGACCTGCCGGTGCGCGAAGCGGCGGTGGAAAAACTGATCCGCTTCGGCGCCGAAGTGAAGGCCGCCGCGAACGCGAAATATCCGGTCGTGCATCCGGAGATCCCCGACATCAACCATATCTACGGCACGATCATCGCGAACGCGCCGCGCCATCGGGACTCGACACAGGCGAACTGCTGCGTGTTCGCGGATCGCGAGGTCGACCGCTCGCCGACCGGCTCCGGCACCGGCGGGCGCGTCGCGCAGTTGTACCAGCGCGGCCTGCTGGCGGCCGGCGACACGCTCGTCAACGAGTCGATCGTCGGCACTGTGTTCAAGGGGCGCGTGCTGCGCGAAACGACGGTCGGCGATATTTCGGCCGTGATCCCGGAAGTGGAGGGCAGCGCGCACATCTGCGGGTTCGCGAACTGGATCGTCGACGAGCGCGATCCGTTGACCTACGGTTTTCTCGTGCGCTGAGCGTCGCGTACGGCACCCGGTTGTACCAGGCTTGGCGCGCGGTTCCTTTACGGGGCGCGCGCCTTTTTTGTTGTAAGGATGCGCGATCCGGCGCCGTTCGCACGGGCCCGGGACTGCCGCGGGCCGGTGGGCCGCGCGAGTTTTGGTACGATGCAGCCTTTCCAGCAGATCCCCCACCCGCGTGAATCGCCGAAACGTGTCGTCAGTGCGTGACCTCTGTGCCAAATGGGTCGCGCGCGCCCAACCCGTCGCGGCCGCTGCCGCCGTGCCCGTCAAGCGTGTCCTGGCCATCGCCTGGCGCCATCTCCGTCATCCGACGCGCCGCGGCGTGCTGCGCGCGGCCGCCGCCGTGCCGGCGCTGCTGCTGCTGTACGTGCTGGTGCTGATTCCGTTCACGCCCGGCATCGGCGACATCCGCAAGGCACGCGTCGACCAGCCCGCGCAGGTGCTGTCCGCCGACGGCAAGGTGCTGGCGGAATTCAAGCCGTCGAACCGCGAATGGGTGTCGCTCAAGCAGATCTCGCCGCACATGGTCGACGCGCTGATCGCGACCGAGGACCATCGCTTCTACGAGCACCACGGCCTCGACTGGAAGCGCACGGCGTCGGCCGCGCTCCATACGTTCTCGGGCAGCCGCCAGGGCGGCTCGACGATCACGCAGCAGCTCGCACGCAACCTGTATCCGGACGAGATCGGCCGCGCGCCGACGCTCACGCGCAAGGTGAAGGAGGCGATCACCGCGCTGAAGATCGAGGCCGTGTACAGCAAGGACCAGATCCTCGAGACCTACCTGAACACGGTGCCGTTCCTGTACAACGCGTACGGCGTCGAGATGGCAGCGCGCACCTATTTCGACAAGTCGGCCGACGAGCTCGACGTGCTGGACAGCGCGACGCTCGTCGGGATGCTGAAGGGCAACAGCTACTACAACCCGGTGTTGAACCCCGAGCGCGCGCTGCAGCGGCGCAACACGGTGCTCGGCCAGATGGTGAAGTACGGCAAGCTGTCGCCGGCGCAGTTCGCGCAGTTGCAGCGCCGGCCGCTGCGCATCGATTTCGAGCGCCAGAAGGAACCGCCCGGGCCTGCGCCGCACTTCGCGCAGCAACTCCGCAAATGGCTGATCGGCTGGGCCGACCGCAACGACTACAACATCTACTCGGACGGGCTGGTCGTGCGCACTACGATCGATTCGCGGCTGCAGCAGATGGCGACCCAGGCGCTGACGCTGCAGGCGAACCAGTTGCAGGGCATCGCGAACAACGCGTGGAGCGGCCGCGACGGTTGCGGCACCGACAACGAGGTGTTCCGCACCTTCATGCGCGAATCGCCCGAGTACAAGGCCGCGCAGGATGCCGGCAAGAACGATGCCGTCGCGATGAAGCAACTCGCCGCCGACCGCGGTTTCATGCGCGCGCTGTGCAAGGCGAAGACCGACGTGCAGGCCGGCTTCGTCGCGATCGATCCGCGTGACGGGCAGATCCGCGCGTGGGTCGGCAGCCGCGACTTCACCAACGAGCCGTTCGATCACGTCGCTCAGGCGCGGCGTCAGCCGGGCTCGACCTTCAAGCCGTTCGTCTACGGCGTCGCGTTCGCGAACGGGATGAAGCCGGACGACACCTTCATCGACCAGGCGGTCGAGATTCCGCTGAAGGGCGGCGAGATCTGGCGGCCGAATGACGACGTGCCGCCGTCGGGCAAACCGATGACGCTGCGCGACGCGGTCGCGCTGTCGCGCAACCGGATCACCGCGCAGGTGATGGAGAAGGTCGGACCGGCGGCGGTGGCGCGGCTCGCGCGCGACATGGGCGTGCGCGAAAGTCCGCTCGAGCGCGTGCCGTCGCTCGCGCTCGGCACGAGCCCGGTGACGCTGAAGGAGATGGTCGCGTCGTACGCCACGATCGCGAACGGCGGGCTGTACCTCGAGCCGCAGATGGTGACGCGCATCGAGAACCGCCAGGGCGACGTGCTCGCCGAGTATGCGCCGGCGCCGCCCGAGCGCGCGCTCGACGCCGAGACCGACAAGACGCTGCTCGGCGTGATGCGCGACGTGGTGACGCGCGGCACCGGCAGCAGCATCCGCACGCGCTTCGGCATTCGCGGCGACGTGGCCGGCAAGACCGGGACCACGCAGGACAATGCGGACGGCTGGTTCATCCTGATGCAGCCCGGGCTGGTGGCCGGCGCGTGGGTCGGCTTCGACGACGGCCGCGTGACGCTGCGCAGCGACTATTGGGGGCAAGGCGCGCACAGCGCACTGCCGATCGTCGGCGACTTCTTCCAGCGCGCGCAACGCGCCCGGATCGTCGACGCGAAGCTGAAATTCGATACCGAGCCGTCGCCCGGCTGGTTCGCGTCGGTGCGCGAACGCGTGACGGATCTGTTCGACGGGTGGTTCGGGCCCGAGCCGAAGCAGGCGCCGGCGCCGGTCAGAACGCAGCGCATCGAGCGGCAGCCGGAGGCGGACGCCGCCGCGGCGTCCGCCGCATCGGCTGCGTCGGCGCCCGAGGCGGCATCCGGCGGCATCGTCGAGGAGTGGGTTCCGGCGTCCGAGGTGGCTGCATCGGCCGCCGCGCTGTCGTCGGGCGCGTCGCAACCGCAGGCCGCGCAGCCGGCGGCGGCGGGAGGCAGCGCGACGCCTGCGGGCAACACGGGCGGCGGGGGCCTCGGCTCCGCCCCGGCCGCACCTTCGGCCGTACCGGCTCCGTCGGCGGCTCCGGCTCCAGCCCCGGCGCCGGTTTCGCCCGGTGCGACCAGCGGTTCGGAGTAACGAGACGTTCAGATTTCGCGCGATGCTGCCGTAATAACGTTGTCACGACAGCTCGCGCGGTCGCTCCGCGCCCTTCCGATGCGGCACATCACAGATCACGTCGCGCTCGCGCGCGATGATGTCCCCGCCGGCGTACCGCTCGGCTTCGATCTCTACGATGCGGGCGGCGCCGCGCTGCTGCCCGCCGGCACGACGCTGCACGATCCCGCGCAGCATGCTTTCCTGTTCGATCACTTCCAGCCCGTCCGCCGGCGCGATGACGCCGAGCCCGCCGTGCCGGCGCCCGACACCGTGCCGGGGGCCGCGCGCATGGGGCTGTCGGCCGGCGCCGCGATCGGCATCCGGCGGCGGGTTGGCGCGACCCGCGTGCTGCAGCGCTGCCGGTTGATCGGGATCGGCGCATCGGGTGCGCTGTTCGTCGAGCCGCAGCCGGCGGTCGTGCTCGACTTTGTCCACGGCGACGACGTCGAGGCGGTTGCGATCGGCCGGTCGGCGGTGTCGCGATTCGGCGCGACGGTCGAAGCGGTGCAGTCAACGGGCGCCGCGCCGTTCATGGTGCTTTCGCCGCCGGGCTTCGTCGACCGGCTGCGCACGCGCGCGGAGCCGCGCGTCCAGGTACGGATCGCGGCCCGCTGCACGGGCGGGCCGGTGCACGCGGAGGGTATCGGGATCGTTCGCGATCTCAGCCTGAACGGGCTGTCGATCGCGCTCGACCGGGCGCTCGCGGCGGCCGGCGAACCGTTGCACGTGCAGTTGCCGTATACGGATGAGGATCGTGTCGCGTTGCTCACGCTCGACGGCACGGTGCGCGCGGTGCATGCCGATCCGGTGGTGCCGGGCTGGGCGCTTCACCACGCGGCATTCGACGAAACGGCTGCCGACGACCGGATTCGCCTCAAGGCGTTGCTGTTCGACCTGTCCATGGGGGCCACTGACGCGGATCAGGTTCGCTGATGCCTTGAACGGGGCAAACCTGGCAGCCGCGGCGCGGTTGTCCACCGCCCGGCGAGTCGATCCCCGGGCGAAAGCATGCTGCCGCATATTGGGTTCGGATGCGGCCATAATCCTCTGATGTTTCGACCGAATACGTGGCAATTGTACGGATTCGGTCAACAGTGAATTTGCGATTTAAGTATTTACCCTGATAGGCAAGCCTCCTAGACTTCCATTCATGCGCAATGACTACCGAGTCCGAAGCGCCTGACAAAACAATCTGGAGGTAACGCATCATGAAATCGCTGATCAAGGCAGTTGCACTGGCCGCTCTGGTGGCCGCACCGGTCGTCTCGTTCGCCCAATCGAACCAGCAGCCGCTGACGCGCGCGCAAGTGCGTGCCGAGTTGGTCCAGCTCGAAAAGGCCGGTTACAACCCGAACGACTGGATGAACTATCCGGAAAACATCCAGGCCGCACAGGCAAAGATCGCCGCGGCACAGAACACCGGTGCGCAGGGTGACGCAACGGGTTACGGCCCGAGCCCGGTCGCGTCGTCGCAGTCGGGCCAGCGCGTGGTCGTGCCGGCAGCAGCCGATCGTTCGTCGGTGTACTTCGGTCACTAAGCAAGCCGTTCGCCGCGCGGCCGCCGGGCCGCCTGCAAAGCCGTAGCGAAAAGCCCGCACTCGTGTCGAGTGCGGGCTTTTTTGCGTGCGCGGCAAGCGTGGCGCGGGCTGACAATCCATCGCGTGTGCGCTAGCATCGCGGTCGGCATTGCCACGCTGCGGCGGCCGCGACGGAGGTCGCGCCCATCGGCCGGCGAGGTCGCGCACCGAGGCGCGGCGGCAAGCCCGGCATCACGTTCCACGACTTCAACGAAAACAAACAGGAGCATCCATGCGTGTCTTGACCGGTCTGCTGTGCGCGCTGGCGCTGACGGCGAACGTTGCCCATGCGCAGGCGAATTGTGCCGATGCGACGGATCAGGCGGCGATGACGGCGTGCGCCGATCGCGCGTACAAGAAATCCGACGCGGACCTGAACCGCACTTACCAGGCCGTCACCGCACGGCTGCGCGATGCGAAGCCGCTCGCGGAGAAACTCGTGAACGCGCAGCGTGCGTGGATCGCCTACCGCGACGCCGAATGCAACTTCTCCAGCGCGAACGCCGAAGGCGGCAGCGTGTATCCGATGGTCGTGTCGACCTGCCTCGACGATCTGACCAAGACGCGCAACGAGACGCTGAAGGGTTATCTGTCCTGCGAGGAAGGTGACCTGGCCTGTCCGGTGCCGGGGAAGTAAGGCCGTGCGACGTCCGGCTGGCCCGCACGCCGCGCGGCCGGCACGGTGCGCCTAGACGTCGTCCGCTTCGTCGAGCAGCTTGTGCCGGATCGCGTAGCGGACCAGCGCCGCTTCGTGCGGCATCTGCATCTTTTCCAGAATCCGGGTCTTGTAGGTGCTGACCGTCTTCGCGCTCACGCACAGCGCCTGCGCGATCTCGGTCAGTGTCTGTCCGGCGGCGATCCGGCGGAACACGTCGAACTCGCGATCGGACAGCCGCTGGTGCGGCAGCGTCTCGGCCGGTTCGTTCAGGCTCTGCGCGAACTGCTCGGCCATCGCGAGACTCACGTAGACGCCGCCCGCTGCAACCTTGGTCACGGCGCCGACCAGTTCGGCGCTCGCGCTTTCCTTGGTCAGGTAGCCCGACGCGCCGGCGCGGAACGCACGCACCGCGTATTGCTGTTCCGCGTGCATGGTCAGCACGAGCACGCGCAGCGCGGGCTTCTCGTCCTTGATCTGCTTGATCAGCTCGACGCCGTTGCGTCCCGGCATCGAAAGGTCGAGCACCAGCACCTGCGCGGGCGTCGAACGAATCAGCGCGATCGTCGACGGCCCGTCGCACGCTTCGCCGGCGACTTCGAATGCGGTGGCGTTCTGGAGAATGTGCCGCAGACCGTCGCGCACGAGCGTATGGTCGTCGGCGATGAGCACCTTGATCATGTGAGGGTGGTTTCCTGTTGAACGGTGCCTAGCGGGAACGCGACCGTGATCGAGAAGCCGCGTGCGAGCGCGGTATCGATCGTCACGCTGCCACCCAGCATGTGTGCGCGTTCGCGAATGCCGATCAGGCCGAACGACTTGTCCTCGTGGGCGGTGCCGCCCGGTGCCGCGCCGCGGCCGTTGTCCGCGACGCGCAGCACGCAGAAGCCTTCCTCGATGTCGAGCCGCAGCGCGACGCGCGTCGCATCCGCATGGCGCGCGACGTTCGTCAGCGCTTCCTGGACGATCCGGAACAGCGTGGTCGCGCCGGTGCTGGTGAACGTGAGCCCGCCCGTTTCGATGTGGCGTTCGACGTCGATGCCGTAGCGGTTCGTGAAGTCGTTCGCCAGCCACTCGATCGCGGGCACGAGGCCGAGATCGTCGAGCATCACGGGGCGCAGATCGGCTGCGATGCGCCGCACCGACGCGACGGTCGCGTCGATCAGCCGGCGCATGCCCTGCAGTTGCGACAGCACGTCGTCGTCGGGTTGCGCACGGTTCGGCGTGCGCAGTTGCTGCTCGATGACCGACAGGTCCATCTTCAGCGCGGTGAGCTGCTGCCCGAGGTCGTCGTGCAGTTCGCGCGCGATGCGGGTCTTTTCCTCTTCACGCACGTTCTGCAGATTCGCCGACAGCTCGCGCAGTTCCTCGCGTGACTGCTTCAGCGCATTCTCGGCGCGTTGCCGCTCGGTGATGTCGCGCAGCATCACCGTGTAGAGCTTGCCCGACGCGTCGCGGATCTGCGAGATCGACGCCTCGATCGGGAATTCCTCGCCGTTGCCGCGCAGCCCGAACAGCACGCGCTGACGGCCCATTTGCCGCTCGGACACGCCCGTCACGCCGAACTGGTCGACGTGCTTCGCATGCGCGGCACGAAACCGCTCGGGGATGAAGCGCGACAGCGGCGCGCCGATCGCCTCCATCGCCGATACACCGAATACCTGTTCGGCCATCGGGTTGAAGATCACGACCGTCTGCTTCTCGTCGATCGTGATGATCGCTTCCATCGACGAACGGATGATGCCCATCATCCGCGCCTCGTTCAGGATGCCGCGGCTGCTGGCGCCCGTATCCGCGGTGCCGGCGCGGCCGCGCAGCAACGCATGGACGAGTGCCGCGAACGCGAACGACGCGATCAGCCCTGCGGCGAGCACCGTGCCCGCCGCGCGCTGCGCGCCGGTCGCGCTCGGGCGGCCGTCTGCGGAATAGGCGAGCGTCAGCACGGTCCCGCCGAAATTCAGCTGGTCCCTGCGCCGCATCAGGTCGGGCGATGCCAAAGCCTCGTCGGTCGTCGTCTCGGCGCTCGCGATCGGCCGAGGATCGTCGCCGGCGCTCATCCGCAGGTCGAGCCCGCGCTCCGCGTCGAGCGCGCGCTCGATCAGGCGATTCGGGCTCACCTGCGCGAACAGCACGCCGTCGGCGCCGGTTTCACGGGCGCCGGACTGTGCGGCGGTCGTGCGCGGTGAAGCCGTGGCGGGCAGGAACAGCGTGAGGGTGCGCGCATCGCGGGATGTGTCGTCGTCGGCCGAATGGATGCCGAGTGCGACATCGCCGGTCTGCAGCGCGCGCGCGAGGGGGGCCTGATCCGGCGCACCGAAGCGCACGCCGGCCGAGCTCGGCGCGGGCGCGCCGAGCGTCGCCACCGCGAGCGGGCCGGCCGGCATCGGCGCGTGGCCGGCGAGGGCGCTGCGCGCCGCGGGCGACAGCGGCGCATAGCCGAACTGCCGGATCGGCGAACGCCCGCTGTCGAGCTCGAGTGTGTCGGCATACCGGCGCCATTGCTCGGGCGTCATCTGTGGCGCGAGCGCGAACGCGCCGCGCGTGCTTTCGAGCACGGCGACGGCGGCTTGCAGCTCGTGGCGCAGCATCGCCGTCACGTGCGTCGTGCGTCGTTCGAAGCGCGTATGGACGGCGCCTTGCCACTGCTCGCGAACGAGCAGCGCAACGCCGAGCGACAGCGCCGCGCCCGCGAACAGCGCAACGACGCCAGCCGCGAGCGGCTGGCGTAACATGGTCTGGAAGCGCGTGGGCCCTCGGGCGTCACGCGGCGGGGTTCCACTGGCGGTCATTCGATGGCCATTCTGGTGTCGGGGCCGCCCGTGGCACTCGGGCGGCGCGGTATAACCGGGAAAAATCGCACCGGCCGCGTGCGGCATCTATTTTCAAGATGAAATTGTGCGCGTTTTACACGTTTTTTGTAATAGGGTCAGTTAAAAATGAGATAGCCAGGCGGTGCAGCGGGCGTTCCGGCCGCGATTGACACGCGTCAACCGGTGTGTCCGCACGTGGGGCAGACTGTTCGGCAGGCGAGCCGGCATCGGGCCGGCTTGCGATGACGGGGGCGTCGTTCGCGCGATGGGCGACGGGCTTCCGGTCGGAGGGCGGACCATGTACAAGCGGATTTTCGTCGGGCTCGATGGGGGCCCGAGTGCGCGTCTCGCGCTGAACGAGGCGATCCGGATCGCGGCGGCATCCGGCGGCGAGGTCACGTGCGCGTTTGTCGTCGAGCACCGGCCGCAGCTCGTCGACGTCGATGCGGGCTTCGCGGCCGAACACGACGGCGACGCGGCGGCAGCCGAAGCGGCGACGCTCGTGCTCGACGATGCGAAGGCGGCCCTCGCGCAGCGGCACGTGCCGGGCACCGTGCGCGCGCTCGACGCCTACGGGGAGGACATCGCCGCGGTGCTGATGCGCACGGCGGCCGAGGCCGGCGCCGATCTGATCGTGATGGGCACGAGCGGGCGGCACGGCCTGCGCCGGCTGCTGCTCGGCAGCGTCGCGGAATCGCTGCTGCGCGCGGCCGATCGGCCCGTGCTGCTGGTGCGCCACGACGAGCAGGCCGCGGCGCCGACTGCGTGACGACGCGGTGCGGCGTCGCGCCGTGAGCGGCGGGCAGGCGGCTGTCGCGCGGATGGCAGTGTGACGGCGGTGTGACGGCGGGTGCGGCGGTGCGTCCGCTGCATCGATCGACGTGCCGCCGATATCTTGCGCCGCTGCGTCGCTACGGTGTGATCGCGTAGCGCCGGTTGCGTCGCGTCCCGCACTTCTGGCAGCATCGCCCGGTGTTCGCTTCATCGTCGCGCGCCGCGTTCGGCGCGCGATCCAGTCGCCGCGTGCATGGCCGCGGCGATCGACGCAGCGGCACGCGACGTCGGCCGGTGGGGTTCCCGATTGGCCGGGCCGTGCGTCGCGTGCCCGGTTCAATCCTTCACCGACGTCATCCGCCATGCCGATTTCCGCCGCCGACCTGATTCACCAGTTCGATCTGCAACCGCACCCCGAGGGCGGCTATTTCCGGGAAACCTACCGTGCGGCCGACACGGTCGTGCGTCCGGCCGACGGCGCGCCACGCGCGGCGTCGACCGCAATCTATTATCTGTTGTGCGACGGCGCGTATTCGTCGTGGCACCGGATCCGTTCCGACGAGGTCTGGCACTTCTACGCGGGCGATCCGCTCGAAGTGTGGGTGCTCGACGAGCACGAGGGGCTGACGATCCACCGGCTCGGCAACCCGCTCACGCATCCCGGCACCGTATTCCAGGCGGTCGTGCCGGCCGGGCGCTGGTTCGGCGCGCGCTGCGCGTCGCCCGAGCACGTCGCGCTCGTCGGCTGCACGGTCGCACCAGGGTTCGAGTTCGCGGAATTCGAACTCGCGGACGCGACGATACTGGCCGCCACGTTCCCCGAATACGCGGAATACGTGGCGGGGCTCGCGCAGCGCCCCGACGCGTGAGCGCGGCGGCCGCCTCCAACGGTAGCTGTTCCGCGCGGTCCCGGCCAAACCCGTTTAGAATGCACGACTGTGCAGGATCGGCCGCGGACGTGCCGCGGCGATCGCTGTCAGCCGTATCGACGGCCTCCCCCGTGGCACGGTCAGCATGTCTTTCAGGAGCGCCGCCGTGTGGCACTTTCCCATTGCGATTCCCTCGTCGCTCGGCCCGTGGGCCGTGTTCGCGAGCGTACTGATCACGCAGCTCGGCGTGCCGGTGCCGGCCGTGCCGATGCTGATTCTCGGCGGTACGATGGCGGCGATGGGGCAGGCGTCCTGGACAAGCATGTTCGCGGCGGCGATCGGCGCGACGATGCTTGCCGATTCGCTGTGGTTCTTCATGGGCCGCACGCGCGGCCGTCGCTTGCTGAACGGCCTCGTGCGATTCTCGCTGTCGCTCGACACGACGCTGCGCTTCGCGCGTAATGTATTCGAAAGATACGGCGCGCCGCTGCTCGTCCTCTCCAAATTCCTGCCGGGCCTCGGCCTCGTGTCGGCGCCGCTGCTCGGCACGACCGCGATCGGCATCGGCGTGTTCCTGTTCTGGGATCTGGCCGGCGCGTCGCTGTGGGCTGCGTTCTGGCTCATCGGCGGCGCGGCCGTGCATGACCAGATCGTGCAGTTCGTGCTGTGGGTGCGCGCGAGCGGCGGCACGATCCTCGACGCGTTCCTCGCGATCTTCATCACGTTCCTGCTCTACCGCTGGGTGCGCCGCGTGCAGTTCCGGCGCTACCTCGCGCAGGTGCGCATCTCCCCGCCTCAGCTCGTCGAAATGATGACATCGAACGAGCCGCCGCTGATCTTCGATGCGCGGCCGCGCGCGATTCGCGAACGCGAGCCGTATCGGATCGCCGGCGCGGTGCCGGTCGATCTCGATTCGCCGGACCTGCTGGATCCGGAGCTGCTGAAGCGGCCGATCGTCGTGTATTGCGTGTGCCCGAACGAGGCAACGGCGAAGCGTCTGATCGCGAAGATGCAGCGCAAGAAGATGCTTCACAACATCAAGGCGCTGAAGGGCGGGCTCGATGCGTGGGAGAAGCACGGCTATCCGGTCGAGCCGCTGCCGGCCGATCTCGATTCATCGAGGTATTTCGTGCGGCCGGAGCATACGGCGCTCGCAGGCGAATATACGGTGCGGGCGACGTTGTCGAAGTAAATCGTGCGCGGGATTCCGCGCACATCCCGATTTCGCCTCCGATTTCACACTTTCGCGCAGCAGGGCCAGGCGCCGGCCAGCCTCGGTCGCGTGAACCGCAACGGTGTGCCGGTGTACGGCGTCGCCGTGTCGGTCGCGCTGCTGCTGATCGGCGTGCTGCTCAACTATCTGGCGCCGCAGCAGGTGTTCACCTGGCTGACGTCGGTGTCGACGTTCGGTGCGATCTGGACGTGGTGCGTGATCCTGATCGCGCAGATGCGCTTTCGCCGCACGCTGTCGGCCGACAGGATCGCGCGCCTGCCGATCCGCGTGCCGTTCTATCCGCTCGGCTCGTTCATTGCGCTCGGGTTTCTCGCGCTGGTCGTCGTGCTGATGGCATTCACGCCGGACACGCGTGTCGCGCTCGTGATCGGCCCGGCGTGGATCGTGCTGCTCGGCATCGCATACGCGGTGTTCTATGCGAACCGCGCGGGCGCGCCCGCGTCGACGAAGTCGTAAGCAAACCGGGCAAAAGTCGCCGCGCCGCGCGCGCGGCGGCGCATCGCGGCCCGCACGTGTATTGATCGCGATCATGCACGTGGGGGCCGGACGACATATGCTGTTTGAATCGCTTGTCCACGCTTCGCGTGGCCGTCCGCCGTTCCCTGCGACCGCGTCGGCCGTTCGTCCGCCGCGCGCAGCCGCCCGCGCGAAGCTCCGGTCGTCGTCCGCGACGACGCGTCCGCCAGGAGACCTTCGCCATGCAATCCAGCCCGACCATCCCGCCGCTCGCTCGAATTTCGCTGGCCGTCGACCTGACGCCGGAGTCGCTGGCCGCCGCGCGCTACATGCGCACGCTGCTGCGTCCCGGCATGCAGGTGCGCATCGTCTGCGCGATCGACAATCCGCGTCTCGTGCTGCCCGACATTCCGCGCGTCGACGCGCTTCTGACCTCGGCGCGCGAGGAGATGACGCGCGAAGCGCAGGCCACGCTCGAGCGCATCGCGGCACTGTTCGCCGGGAGCGGCGCGGAGATCGAACAGGTGATCATCGATACGTCGGTCACGGGCGGCACGGTGGCCGATGCACTCGCGAACGACACGTCGGCATCGCACGCCGACGTGCTCGTGGTCGGCGCCAATCCGCACCATGGACTGTTGCGGCTCGTCGAGGGCGCGGTGTCCGACACGCTGGCCTCGCGCGCACGCTGCGCGCTGCTGATCGTACCCGCCAACTACACGCGGCCGTCGGAAGGACCGCTGCAGCGCCTGATGTTCGCCGTGGACGGCAGCGAGCCGTCGCTGCATGCAGTGCGCGTCGGGCTCGGCTTCGCGGCGCCGACGACGCTGCTGTATGCGGCCTATGTCGTCGATCGCGCGGTTCGTCTGACGGATCTCGTGCCGGTGCGCGCGCTCGAGGATGCGTATCGCGCGGAGGGCGAGGATGCGCTGGCACGGATCGGCCCGCTGTTCCATGCAACGGGGAACCCGACCAAGCGCGGCATTGTCGAAACGCGGCCGACCAGCGACGACGTCGCCCATGCGCTGATGCGCGACGCGGTGCACTGGCATGCGGAACTGCTGGTGGTCGGCACGCACGGCCGGCGCGGCATCGCCGCCTGGCTGATCGGCAGCGTGGCGCGCCGGATCGCGCATCTCGCGCAGGTGCCGGTGCTGCTCGTGCGCGGCGCGGAATGAAAATCGCGACGCAATGGTGGCGAAGCGGACTTTCGTTGATCTGGATCAGAATTGCCGTGCGCCTCGCATGAGATGGTGACAGAACGTCCGGGGCGGCGGGTTGCCCGTCGTCCGTGCGCGACGTGGCGATTCGACACGTCGGGTGCAGAACCGCGCGAACGGGCGCATATCCGACGCCGTTGTTCGCGCTTCAAGCGATTTCCGGAGCCGTGCCACGCAGCGCGTGGCGCATCAGCCGATCACGAACTCTCTGGCGCGAGGGTAGGCAGCCGACGGCTGCCTTGGAACGACGGACGGGGTGATTTTCACCCCGTCCGCTTCCTGGCCCCGTGCAGACTACTTTCCTCGCAGGTATTGTTTTGCTCGATGCCGCCGTGCGGAACGGCGTGTGGCGACACGCGACGTGCTGGCGCGCAGCGGTCGTTGCCGATTGGCGTGACAGCCTTCGTCTCCATCGCGCAGCCCCCGTGCCGCATCGGCTGCGTTCGGCTTCTTTCGGCTTTTACACGCGGCGAGGCGCTCGCAGGTCGTGCCGGCTGCGGGCGCCGCGGCATACGCGTGCGCGCCGACGCACGCCATGCAGCCGTCCTCGTCCGCCCGGCATGCGATTGCGCAACCGTGGCCAGCCGGGGCGCGTCTTTCGGCGCGGCCTCACGACGACCGGTGCGTCGGCACCGGCCCGCGCGCAGAGGGCGGCGGCGAAGCGCTGCAGCGCGAGCACCGACCCCGCGACACTCTGGTATTTCTCGCGGCCGATCTGCCCGTCGAGCGTGACGAGCAAGCCCGATTCGCGCGCGAGCGCGAGCAACGCGTCGAGATCGTCGGGCGGGCGGATTGCGACCGGCGCGGCAGTCGCGAACAGCATGCGCGTGCGCCGCTGTCCGTCCCGCGCCGGGAAGTTGCGATGGGCCATGATGGTCTCCTGCGCCCGACCCCGCGTGCCGGCTCGATGGCCGGCTGAGCGATGACCGGGTATGAACGCTTGGTTCATGATGTCAGTATCCGCCGGCCAGGCCGCGTTGCCAATCGGCGCGGGCTGAAGTCGCTGTCAGACATTGCGCGCGCGGTATCGGAATCGGCTGACACGCGGGGCCGACGATCGGTTGCGGTGGCGCAAGGCGGGCCGTCACGCGATGTGCGGCACCCCGATCCGGTGCATTCGAACAGACGAATCGCGGCCGGTGATCATCGCTTGACGCGGGATTTCGGCCGGTCTAAGTTTCCCGATGCATCGGCGTCGCGCGACGGTTCGTCGTACGCGCGATCGGCGGTGCCGCGCCTCGGGGGGCGTGGGCAATCCTTCCAGTCATTCGCGGGCCACGCGCGCCGCGAATCCAGCGCACGAGCCGATCCAGCGACGGATCGGCGCGGCGGCACGCGACGTGCCGTTGATCGCGCGCAAACACGCTTCGGCGCATCGTACGCCGGGCGGCTGTCCAGTCTTTAATCTTCCGGTAGGCTCATCTTCCTTTCGTTCCTCGACCGTCAGGAGCTCGTCGATGTCACAGGACAATCTGCTTGATGCTTTGAAGGCCGTCGCCGAAGAGCGCGCGATCGGCGCCGACCAGTTGCGCACGATGCTCGACGACGAAGTGCGGGCGTTGTCGTCCGATGCCCGCGTGCACGACTACATCCACGTGTTCGCGATCCGCCACCTGCGCGAACGGATGCGCAGACAGGACGAACTCGAGCGCGACACGCCAGCCAGTACGCCGAACCGGGAGCCGGATACGAGTACCAGTCGGCGTTTGTAAGGAGGCCCGCCGCGGCCAGCGCCACTGACGCCGGGACCGCGGCCGACTGCCGACCGACGCCGACGCGCAGGCATGCCGTATCGGCAACCGCTGCGCGCAAGCGCGCCCCCAACGCCCCCGCGGCCGCCGGCGTTTTTCGTCATACGTTTCATCGAATCGACACAACGGCCTCAAGTTCGCGGCGCGAATGCCGTTTACCCGGTGAATTCGTCCACCGGGCGTTCGCGCTCCCTTACCGAGTCGTTGCCATGCTCTCGTCCCTCCGCACCCGCATTCTTGCAGCGTGCGTCGCCATCGTCGTATTCGCGCTCGTCGCCACCACGCTGATCAATTACTTCATCGCACGCACGTACAACGACGATGCGATCGACCGCAACCTGAGATCCGTTGCCAGCGGCCACGTGGTCGGCATCGGCGACTGGGTCGCGACCCGAAACCGGATGATCGCGTCGCTGCAGGACGCCGCGCTGTCGCCCGATCCGCTGCCGGTGTTCAAGCAGATGGCCGCGGCCGGCGGCTTCACGAATGTGTACGCGGGCTATGCGGACAAGACGTTCCGTTTCTCCGACCCCACCGGCATCCCGCCCGACTACGATCCGACCGGCCGCCCGTGGTACAAGCAGGCCGCACAGGCCGGCAAGCCGGTCGTCACGCCGCCGTACGTCGATGCGGGAACCGGCAACCTGGTCGTTACGTTCGCGGTCCCGATCCTGCGCGACGGCGCGCTGAAGGGTGTCGTCGCGGCCGACGTCGCGATGGACAGCGTGATCGCGAACGTGAAGTCGATCCACCCGACGCCCGCGAGCTTCGGGATGTTGATCGACAGCAGCGGCCACGTCGTCGCGCATCCGGACGCGAAGCTTACGCTGAAGCCGGTCGCCGACGTGTCGCCCGATCTCGGCGGCATGGGCGCCGCGTCGCTCGCCGCGGCCGTCGCGCCGGTCGAAGTGCACGTGGGTGGCGACGCGAAGCTGGTGCGCGCGCAGGCCGTGCCGGGCACCGACTGGTACGCGCTGGTCCTGCTCGACAAGTCGGAAGCGACGGCAGGGATGCGCTCGCTGCTGACCGCGTCGCTGATCACGCTGGTGGTGATCGTGGGCGTCGCGTCGCTGATCGTCGGCGCGATCACGGCAACCGCGTTCCGCCGGCTGTCGCAGGTGCGCCAGGCGATGGCGTCGATCGGCTCGGGCACCGGCGACCTGACGCAGCGCTTGCCGGCCGAAGGCCGCGACGAAGTCGCCGACATCGCGCGCTCGTTCAACAGCTTCGTCGACAAACTGAACGACGTGATGCGGCAGATCCGCGACGCGAGCGAATCGGTGCGCACGGCCGCGAACGAGATCGCCGCGGGCAACCAGGACCTGTCGTCGCGGACCGAATCGGCGGCGGCGAGCCTCGAGGAAACGGCTGCATCGATGGAAGAGATCACCGCGACGGTCGGCCAGTCGGCGGCCGCTGCCAGCCAGGCCGACGAACGGGCGGCCGCCGCGTCGCGCATCGCGTCGCACGGCGGCGTGGTCGTGTCGGACGTGGTGTCGACGATGGGGAAGATCGAGGAAGCGTCGGGCCGGATCGGCGACATCATCGGCGTGATCGACGGGATCGCGTTCCAGACCAACATCCTCGCGCTGAACGCGGCGGTGGAAGCCGCGCGTGCCGGCGAGCAAGGGCGTGGTTTCGCGGTCGTCGCGCAGGAAGTGCGCAGTCTCGCGCAACGCAGCGCGCAGGCCGCGCGCGAGGTGAAGGTGCTGGTCGAGTCGACGGTGGCGAGCGTGTCGGCCGGGTCGGGACAGGTGCGCCAGGCCGGCGACACGATGCGTGAAATCGTGTCGAACGTCGCCAATGTGACGACGATCATCTCCGAGATCACGCACGCGGCGAACGAGCAGACGCGCGGCATCCAGGAAGTGAACCGCGCGGTCACGCAACTCGACGAAATGGTGCAGCAGAACGCGGCGCTCGTCGAGCAGTCGACCGCTGCGGCGTCCGCGCTGCAGACGCAGGCGAACGCGCTCGCGACGACGGTCGGGCAGTTCAAGGTCGCGTGACCTGCATCGCGTGATGCGGGCCGGATCGCTGCGCGCCACGCGCGCGGCGACGCTCAGCCGTGGCCGCCGTCGCGCATCAGCGCCAGCCGGTTGTAGAGCGTTTTCAGGCTGATGCCGAGCGCTTTCGCCGCTTGCGGCTTGTTGCCGTCGAAGTGCCGTAGCGTCGCCGCGATGAAACGCTGCTGCGCGTGGTGCAGCGTCGCGCCGAGCGGCAGCGCCATCGCATCGTCCGACGTAAGGTCGGGCAACATCGTCGGCTTGGGCAGCGCGACGTCGATGCCGTCGTCCGCGAGGATGTACGCGCGCTCGATCGTGTTGTGCAGCTCGCGCACGTTTCCTGGCCACGAATACGCACGCAGCGCGGCGATCGCCGCGTCGGTCAGGCGCTTGTGCGAGTGGTGCCGCACGTTGAGCGCATCGACAAACTCGTGCGCGATCGCTTCGACGTCGCCGTTGCGCTGGCGCAGCGGCGGCACGTACAGCGCGAACGCGGCGAGACGGTAGAACAGATCCTCGCGCAGCCGGCCGTCGCGCACGGCTTCGGCGGGATTGTGACGGGTCGCCGACACGATGCGCACGTCGAGTGGAATCGACTCGGTGCCGCCGACCCGCACGATCGTGTTCGATTCGAGCGCGCGCAGCAGCTTCACCTGCAGCGACGCGGGCATCTCCGCGATCTCGTCGAGCAGCAGCGTGCCGCCGAACGCGGCTTCGAAGAACCCTTCGCGTTGCGCGATCGCGCCGGTGAAGCTGCCTTTCTCGTGACCGAACAATTGCGCTTCGGCGATGTCCGCCGGAATCGCGCCGCAGTTGACGGGGACGAATGGCCCGTCGCATCGCGCGCTCAGATCGTGCAGTCGCCGCGCGACGATATCCTTGCCGACCCCGCTTTCGCCGGCAATCATCACGCTGGCGCGGGTCGGAGCGATTTTCTCGATACGGCCGAGCAGCGTGCGCATCGCCGCGGAGTGGCCGGACAGCCGGCGCGCGTCGGCGCGTGGCTTCGGACGGTTTGCAGAGTCGACCATAGGCGTTCAGCGGGCCGTTTTGAAAATCGGCACTGCGCACTCCCTTCTTTGCAATATCTATCATCGACAGCGAAACCGCACGGAAGGTGCCGCGATTTAGAAATTTCCAATGTCGGGTGCGACGACGGAAGAAATATGCGATCGCTGGGGCACGATGCCGACAGGCGGCGGCCGATGCCGCCCCATGGTGCTTTTTTACAGCCGAGGTATGAAAAATCGAAACACGCCTGCCATCGCGTTCTCCGCAAACGCGACAGGCGGTTGAGCGACGCGGCGCGACGGCACGTGCAACCCCCGGCTTTGCCGCGAAGTCGCCACGCGCCATGCGGCGGGTACGCGCGTTGCGAAGGCTCGTAGGCTCGCCCGGTCCGCTCGAGGGCATATCGTCGAGCGACGGTCGCAGGGCGATGCAGGGAAACGATGAGAACCTTTACCCGCGAGCTGTTTCGGCAGGGCGCATGGGTCGTGCTGGCCGTCGGGCTGGCGTCCGCGCTGCAAGTGTGGGCGATTCACGCCGTCGGGATGCGTGAACCGTTTGCACCGCTGCCTTTCTACGTCGGTGTCGCGGCCGCGGCCTGGCTGACGTCGTTCGGCGGCGGTCTGGCCGCGACCGCCGCGAGCGCGGCCGTGATCGGCGCGTTGTGGTGGCGCGATGTGCCGCTGCTCGCGCTGCTGACGCGGGCCGGCGTCTTCGTTGCGATCGGTTTCGTCGAATGCATGCTCGTGCTGGCCGTCAAGCCGCTGCTCGCGAACGACCGGCTGCGCGGAGCCGACGATGCCGAAGACGATGACGCGCGCCCGGCGAGCCGCGAACCGGCGCGCGCGCCGCTCGCACTCGACGACATCCTGCTGCGCCGCGTGGTCGACGCATCGCCCGACGCGATCGTCGGCGTCGATGCCGCACGGCGGATCACGAGCTGGAACCCGGCGGCGCGGCGCCTCTTCGGCATCGACGTCGCGGCGGTGATCGGACACGACGTCACGACGTTGATCGCGCCACGCTGGCTGCGGCTGCATCCCGTTCCTGCGTCGTTCGCGAACGCGCGCGCGCCCACCGGCCCACTCGACATCCTGTGTGTACGTCGCGACGGTGGCCGCTTTCGCGCGACCTTCGCGGCAGCGCCGATCGTCGACGCGCAAGGCAACTGCACCGGCCTGTCGATGACGCTGCGCGAGGCGCACGAACGCCGCGACGAGCGGCGCGAACTGCGCTCGCTGCGCGGCGTGCGCGACGCGCGCGTGCAGGCCGACGAATCGAACCGGTTGAAGGACGAACTGCTGGCGACCGTGTCGCATGAATTGCGCACGCCGCTGAACGTGATCTACGGCTGGGTCGAGGTGCTGCGCAGCGCCGACGCCCAGGGCTTGGCGCATCAGGCGATCGACGCGATCGATCGTAGCGCACGGTCGCTGTCGCGGATGGTCGGCGACCTGCTCGACGCGTCATCGTTCGCGACGGGCCGGATGCGGCTCGAACGCACGCCCGTCGACCTGGTGCGCGCCGTGAACGAGGCAGTGCGCGAGCTGGACGCGAGCGCGGAGGCGAACGGACTCGAACTGTCGACCGCGTGCGCGATGTCCAACTGCGTGATCTACGCGGACGGCGAGCGCATTCGTCAGGTGCTGTCGAACCTGCTGTCGAACGCGATCAAGTTCACGCTGCCGGGCGGCCACGTCAAAGTGTCGCTGACCCGGGCCGGCGCGCGCGTGCGGCTGTCGGTCGCCGATACGGGGCAGGGCATTTCCGCGGATCGCCTGCCGCATCTGTTCGATACGTTCAACCGGCCGGAAGGCGCGTCCGCGTCGCCGAAACGCGGCCTCGGGCTCGGCCTGTCGATCGTGCGCAACATCGCGCGGCTGCACGGCGGCGAGGTGGCGGCCGCGAGCGAAGGCGTTGGGCGTGGCACGACCGTGACCGTCATGCTGCCGGTGGACTGGCGCGCGGACGATCTGATCGGCCAGCCCTCACGGCCGAGCGGGGCGTCGACGGCGGTGGCGCTCGACGGCCAGCGCGTGCTGGTGGTCGACGACGATGCGACGTCGCGCGAGAGTCTTGCGGCGGCGCTCGAAACGCTGGGTGCCCAGGTGTCGACCGCGCAATCGGGGCGCGACGCGCTCGACGTGGTCGCGCGGCAGCACCCGAGCGTCGTGCTGTCCGATCTCGCGATGCCGGACGGCGACGGCTTCTGGCTGCTCGACCACATCCGCCATTTGCCGAACGCCGGCGGGCGTCTGCCCGTCGTCGCGGTAACCGCACACGCGGGCGCGGACCGGAACCGCGTGATGGCCGCCGGCTTCGACGCGTTTCTCGGCAAGCCGGTCGACATGCCGACACTGGCCAGCGTGATCGTCGACGTGGCGGCCGCCGGACGGCACCGCTGACGCCCGGCGGCCTCCGCAACACCCGCCAGGAGGCGCGATGAAGAGATCGAACAACACGCAGCGCGACGACCCGGGAGGCAAGCCGGCACGCTCCGGGCGCATGCCGCTGATCGTGCGGATCCCGTTCGCCGGAAATGGCTGCTTGCTCGTATCGGGCGTGCTCGCCGCGTTCTGCGCGTCGGCATTCACGCCGGCGCATGCGCAGGCGCCGCCAGCATCGTCCGTTCATGTCGCGCCGGGCGTCGTCCGTCCCGGCGAGACCGCCGACGAGGCGGACATGACGCGGCGGCCGAACGGCATCGATGCGGAATTCGTCGACAAGGCAGGCATCGTCGGCAAGACGGCGCTGGAGGCGAGCCAGCTCGCGCTCGATCGGTCGTCGAATCCGGACGTGAAGGCCTTCGCGCGCCGGATGGTGGACGATCAGGTTCGCATGGCCGCGGAATTGCGCCGGCTCGGCGCGCAAAAGGGCCTGCCCGTGCAGACGCGCATGCTGGTCGATCCGGGGCTGACGACCCTGCGAACCATGCGTGGCGACGCATTCGACAAGGGTTACATCGCGCTGGCGGGACCGAGCGCGCACGAGGCTGCGATCAGGGTCTACGAAGCCGAAGCGCGCAACGGTCACGACCCGCAGCTTCGCGCGTTCGCGGCAGACACGCTGTCGACGCTGAAGGCGCACCTGCGCGCCGCGCGCGCGCTCGAGCGTTCGATCGCGGCCGCGCGCTGATCCGCACGGCGGCCGCGCGCGTCTGTCGCGTCGGTCAGTGGCGTCGCGTGCCGCTCTCCGGGCCGTTCGGAGACGCCTCGTATGGCGGCGAGTCGAGCGCAGTCTCGCCTTCCTCGATCAGCCAGTACGGCGACGCGCCGTAGTGCGCGTGCAGCGCCTCGGCCCACGCGGGATCGGCCATCGCCGGCCAGCGGTCCTTCTCGAAGCCCGGTGCGTCGCGCACCCGTTCGGTCGGAACGGGCAGCAGGAAGCAGCGGCGCTCGACGTCGAGCGTCAGCGCGTTCCACGGCACCGCGAGCAGCTTGTCGCCGATCCCGGCAAATCCGCCCGACGACACGACCGCGTACGCGATGCGGCCCGAGTGGACGTCGAGCATGATGTTCGTGACCTTGCCGATGTCGTCGCCGTCGATCGTCAGCACGCGATCGTTTTCCAGCGTGCCGGCGGCCATCACGTCCGGCCCCGGCCCGCCGGCCGAACGGCCGCGGTCGCCGACAATGCGCGCCTGCGTGCGCGACGGTCTGTCCGTTGTCATCGCTTTTCTCCTGGTCGAAGCGCACGGCGCATACGGCGCGCGGGCTGCACGGATGGGGGGCGCTCAGCGGCGGCGCGGCAGGGACACGTCCTCGAGCGTATTCGCCAACTCGTCGCGTGCCGGGCCGCCCGCGCGCGTCGCGATGTCGCCGAGCGACACCATGCCGACGATCTGGTGGTTGGCGTCGAGCACCGGCATCCGATGCAGTTGTATGTCGGCCATCCGCTGCTGCACGTCGCCGACGCCGTCGTCCTCGACGCACCACTGCACCGGCGCCGATGCGACCACTTTCACGGGGGTATCGGGCGGATGCCCGCGCTACAGCGCGCGTACCGCAAGGTCGCGGTCCGTCACGATCGCGACGAGCCCGGTGCCGTCGCACACCGGCAGCACGCCGATGTCGAAGCGCTGCATCAATTCGGCTGCATGGCGAATCGTGTCGGTGGGCGCGACGCACACCACGTCGCGCGACATGATTTCATTGACGCGATACATGAACGCCTCCTTCGTGAGCGAGACGATGCGGGAGCAGGACGCGTGCCGCGTTCAATCGACAGGTGCCGGACCTGCGCGGCCGTGCCACGGAGAAATTTGCCAGCCGGGTTGTACATCTTCCACGGCGGCAGCCGTGGCCGGGCCGCGCGCTGCGCTCAGTGGCCGACGCCCGTCATCACGACGATGGCGAGCACCAGCGCGCTCTCGATCGCGGCCAGCGCCGCGACGCCCGCGGCACCGCTGACTTCGTGCCATGCACGTTCAATGCGTTTCATCAGTTCGCTCCGGTTGAGCCGGCCCGTTGCCGCGCTGCCGCGCATCGCGGGCCGGGTGCCGCCGTCAGCCGTGATCGCGGGGCGGTGGCGGGGCGTCGGGCGCGCGACGTTCGCGCTCGCCTGACGGCCTGGCGGGGTCGATGCGGGTTGCGCCGCCGACGGCGGGCGGATCGCTTGCCGGGAACGTCTCCTCGAGCCCTTCGTCGATGCGTTCCTCCGTCTTGTCTTCGGACGGCTTGCGCGACGTGGCCAGCGGGAGCGGGCCGGCAGCCGGTGACACGGCGTTGCGGCTGCCGGGGGCGGATGCGGTCATGATCGAACCTCCTTACGGGTACGAGGATCGCAAGCGCCGTGCCCGCGCGGCGCGGGCGGCATGACGCTTGCAGTCGTCGAGGCGGCCGGGCGGGCGACCATTCGGGCTGCCCGCAGCCGGTATGGACGAGAGGACATCGTGATGATTGAACCCAGGGAAAGGATACGTTACGACGCGAGCGTGTGTAGCGGCGATTTCCGTGATGTGCGCGAACGGTTCGACACATGCGCGGCGGCCCCGCCGGGCAGGCACACCCGTTGCGCGTGCTCGCCACGCCAATCGACACGCGCGAGCCGCCGCGCAGGAGTGACATGAGCACGCGATCCATGCTGCACCGTCCCGAGCCGACGCCCGACGTCGATCCCGACCCGGCGCTGCCCGAGCACGACGATCCGTTCGATCCGCCCGTGCCCCCGGGGCAGCCGCTAGGCGATCCGCCATCGCAGCCGCCGCCGATGCGCATGCCGGGCGGGCACAGCCAACCACGGCCGGCCGCGCGAACACTGAAAGGAGGACCATCATGGACATTCACGTGCAATCGCCCGACAAGCGCGCGATCGCCCAAGTGCTGGGCCGTTATTTCGAGTCGCGTTCGCTGCGCTATCACATCGAGGAGTTGCCGGGCGGCGTGCTGCATATCGGCTTTCGCGCGAGCGGACGCCCGGTCGCGGTCACCGTGTCGTTCGACGACACCGCCTACGACACCTACACGCACTGGGACGCGAGCCAGAAGCAGCTCGCGCTCGGGCGTCTCGCCGACGGCTTCTCGCGCATGATGGCGAAGCGCAGTCCGGCCGCGCTGGCCGGCGACTATCACGTCGAGCGTTTCTGATTCCGCAATCCTGCACCGGTTCATGCCGGAAATCGGCAAAGTGCCCGTGTTCAACGGGCGCTTTGCGGCTTCGCCGCGCGTCGCGTAGGATGATGACAATTCAGCGCACGCTACGTTCGCGCCGTTGGCTGCCTGCCGTTCCAGCCGATCGGGATGCGACGCGCTTTCCCTTAGGTTCGTTTCATGCAACCGACGGAGATCGCCTTGATGACCGTTGCCCGCCCGTTGTTGTCGCCCGGCATCCGCCGGGTCGTGTCCGGCCTGTCGGCCTTCGCCGTGCTGGCGGCGGCAGATGCCCGCGACGCGTCGGCGCAGACGCCTTCGCCGCTCGGCGAATGGCAATACTCGGCAGGCGTCCCGCTGCAGAAGCTGTTCAGCCCGACAGTTCCGACGTGGCAGGTCAGCGTCGGCGCGGCGATGACGCTCCAGCCGCGCTACGCGGGTTCCGATCGCTACCGCGTGATGGGCGGCCCGAATGTGGACGTGCGCTATCGCGACCTGTTCTTCCTGTCGACGGGCGAGGGGCTCGGCGCGAACGTGCTGCGCGGGCCCAACTGGCGCGTGAGCCTGTCGGTGGGCTATGACCTCGGGCGCCGCTCGGCCGACGACCTCGACCACCTGAACGGGCTCGACAACATCAACGCGGCGCCGGTGATGAAGCTCGCGGCCGATTACGTGATCTCGAAGGATTTTCCGCTCGTGCTGCGCGCCGATGTTCGGCGCAGCATCGGCGGCTCGAACGGCTGGATCGGCGATTTCTCCGCGTACGTGCCGATGCCGGGCAGCAACGAGCAGTTCTTCTGGTTCGCCGGGCCGACGGTGTCGTTCGCCGATTCGCGCTACATGAACAGCTGGTTCGGCGTGAACCCGGGTGCGTCCGCGCGTTCGGGGCTGCCGACCTATTCGTCGGGCGCGGGGATGAAGTCGTTCGGCGCCGGCGTGACGATGGTCTGGTTCGTCAACAAGCACTGGTTCGTGACGATGGACGGCGCGATCGAACAGCTCGTCGGCCGCGCAAGGCGCAGCCCGATCACGCAGCAGTCGACGAACGGCGTGTTCGACATGTCGGTGAATTACCAGTTCTGATCGGATCGGCGCCGGAAAGGCGGCCGGAAGGGGCCGCGGCATGCAGCATTTTTCGTCACATTTGATATGATTCCGACCTGTACAAACGTACAGTGATCGATCCCCGTGACGCCTGCATCGCCGACGCCCCCGGCGTTTTACTACCTGACCAATTTCGAACGCGCGCTGGCCTGGCTCGGCGAGCGTTACGACGACCTGCTCGATGCGCGCGAACACGCGTTTCTTCGGGATTTCGCACAGTTGCCAAAAGTGTCGCGCGCGCTGCTCGTGCGCATGCTGATGCGCAGCGGGTCCGACTTCCGTGCGAGCAAGCTCGTGTATGACGAGATCGGCAGCACGCTCGACGCGGCCACGCCACTCGTCGAGCTCGGCTGGGTCGATCCGGCGCCCGCGCTCACGCTCGACGAACTGTTCGCGCTGTCGACCAAGGCCGATCTCCTGAAGGTGTTCCCGTCGCTCGGCGCGCACGCGGGCGAGCGCAAGCCCGACTGGCTCGAACGGCTGCGGCCCGCGCACGACGTGGCGCAGCCGCTCGACGCCTGGTGCGCGCAGACCGACGATTGCGTGCTGCGCGTGACGGTCGGCGCACTGTGCGACCGGCTGCGACTGATGTTCTTCGGCAATCTTCATCAGGACTGGAGCGAATTCGTGCTCGCCGATCTCGGCGTGTTCCAGTACGAAAGCGTGCCGTTCGCGCCGTCGTCTCGCGCGTTCCAGCAGCGCGACGACATCGAGACGTATCTTGCGCTGCAGACCTGCCGCGAAGCACTCGATGCGTGGCCCGACGACCTGCCGTTCGACGCTCTGCTGCAGGCGATCGACGCGGTCGGCTGCGTGCAGCCGTGGCTCGCGACGCGCCGCGCGAAGCTGCTGTTCACGCTCGGGCAGACCTGCGAGCGCCGCGCCGACTGGACCGCCGCGCTGGACGCGTATGTGCGCAGCGCGTGGCCGGGCAGCCGGCACCGGCGCATTCGCGTGCTCGAACGCTGCGGACGCGACGACGATGCGCTCGCGCTGGCGCTCGAGGCGCGCAGCGCCTTCGAAAGCGACGAGGAGCGTCAGCGCGTCGAGCGGATGCTGCCGCGCCTGCAGCGCCGTCTCGGGCTGCGGGTTGAACGCGCGGGCAGCGCGCCTGACGTGCCGCGCGAGACGCTCGTGCTTGCGCGCCCCGACGCGTTCGTCAGCGTCGAATACGCGGTGCGCGATCACCTTGCACGGCCCGACGCGCCGGTTCACTACGTCGAGAACACGCTGATCAATTCGTTGTTCGGGTTGCTGTGCTGGGAGCCCGTGTTCTCGGCCGTGCCCGGCGCGTTCTTTCATCCGTTCCAGCGCGGCCCGGCCGACCTGCACGCACCCGATTTCGCGGTACGCCGCACCGCCGCCTTCGACGGCTGTTTCGCGCAACTCGATTCGGGCGCGTACCGCGACACGATCCGCCGGCACTACGCCACGAAGATGGGGTTGCAATCGCCGTTCGTGTTCTGGGGCGTGCTGACCGACGAACTGCTCGACGAGGCGCTGGCATGCCTGCCGCCCGAGCACCTGCGGCTGTGGTTCACGCGCCTGCTCTCGGATATCCGCGGCAACCGCTCGGGGCTGCCCGACCTGGTCCGTTTCTGGCCCGGCGAGCGGCGCTATGAACTGATCGAGGTGAAGGGCCCAGGCGACCGGCTGCAGGACAACCAGACGCGCTGGCTCGCATACTGCATCGCGCATGCCATGCCGGTGCGCGTCGTCGATGTCGAATGGGCCGGCGCGGGCGTCCGGCAGGACGAAGCGGCGGGGTTGTCCGCATGAGCTATGTCGTCGCGGTGCGGGCGATGTGCGAGTTCACCGCGCGGCGCGGCGATCTCGACTTGCGCTTCACGCCCGCGCCGACCGCGCTCGAAGGCATCGCCGGTCACGGCGCGGTCACGTCGAAGCGCGGCGCACGCTATGAAACCGAGATCGCGCTGACCGGCACATGGGGCACGCTGACCGTGCGCGGGCGCGCGGACGGCTACGATCCCGTCGCGAACCGGCTCGAGGAGATCAAGACCTATCGCGGCAGCCTCGACGCGATGCCGGCCAATCATCGCGCGCTGCACTGGGCGCAGGCGAAGGTCTATGCGCACCTGATGTGCGACGCACGCGGCCTCACGGAAATCGACGTCGCGCTCGTGTATTTCGACATCGTGTCGGAGCGCGAGACCGTGCTGACGGAGACGCTCGGCGCAAGCGCGCTCGCCGCGTTCTTCGCCGAGCAGTGCGCGTGCTTCGTCGGCTGGGCCGAGCGCGAGACCGCGCATCGCGCGGCTCGCGACGCGGCGCTGCGTGCGCTGACGTTTCCGCACGGGCAATTCCGCAGCGGTCAGCGCGAGCTGGCCGTATCCGTCTATCGGGCGGCGCGCGACGAACGCTGCCTGATGGCGCAGGCGCCGACCGGCATCGGCAAGACGCTCGGCACGGTGTTCCCGCTGCTGAAGGCATGCGGTGAAGGCGAGCTCGATCACGTGTTCTTCCTGACCGCGAAAACGCCCGGCCGGGCGCTCGCGCTCGAGGCGGCGACCACGCTTGGGGCCGGCACGCCGGCGCTGCCGCTGCGCGTGCTGGAACTCGTCGCGCGCGACAAGGCGTGCGAGCATCCTGACCGCGCGTGTCACGGCGAATCGTGCCCGCTCGCGCAAGGCTTCTACGACCGGCTGCCGGCGGCGCGCGACGCGGCGATCGCCACCGGGCTGCTCGATCGCGACACTGTGCGCGAGGCGGCCCTCGCACACGACGTCTGTCCGTACTACCTCGCGCAGGAGCTTGCGCGCTGGTCGGACATGATGATCGGCGACTACAACTACTACTACGACGGCAGCGCGATGCTGCATACGCTCGCGCAGCAGAACCAGTGGCGTGTCGGCGTGCTCGTCGACGAGGCGCACAACTTGCTCGATCGCGCCCGCAAGATGTACAGCGCATCGCTCGACCCGTTCGCGTTCGCGGCCGCGCGCGAGGCCGCACCCGCGGCTCTGCGCAAGGCGTTCGACCGGCTCGCGCGCGCGTGGGGCACGCTCAATCGCGCACAGGCCGAGCGCTACGCGGCGTATCCGGAGATTCCCGGCCCGATCGTGACGGCCGTGCAGAACCTCGTCGCGGCGATCGGCGAACACCTGACCGATGCGCCGCGTGCGAATGGCGACGCGCTGTTGCGCTTTCATTTCGAGGCGATCCAGTTCGGTGTGCTCGCCGACGCGTTCGACGGCGCGTCGATCTTCGACGCGACGCTGCACGGCGAGCCGTTGCCGCGCCAGTCCGGGCTCGACGGCGTCGCGCCAGCCGCGCGCCGGCGCCGCATCCAGTCGACGCTGTGCGTGCGCAACGTGATTCCGGCCGGCTTTCTCGCGTCGCGTTACGAAGCCGCGCGCGCGACCGTGCTGTTTTCCGGCACACTGAGCCCGTTTCATTTTTATCGTGACACGCTCGGACTGCCGGCCAACACGGGCTGGCTCGACGTCGACGGGCCGTTCCGCGCCGAACAACTGACCGTGCGCGTCGCGAGCCACGTGTCGACGCGCTGGCGCGACCGCGACCGTTCGCTCGAACCGATCGTGGACCTGATCGCCGCGCAGTATGCGACGCGGCCCGGCAATTACCTCGGTTTTCTCAGCAGCTTCGACTATCTCGGGCGCGTCGTCGCGCTGATGCAGACGCGCCACCCGGACGTGCCCGTGTGGGCCCAGGCGCCCGGCATGGCCGAAAGCGAGCGCGACGCATTTCTCGCGCGCTTCGACGCGGGCGGGCGCGGGGTCGGCTTCGCCGTGCTGGGCGGGGCGTTCTCGGAGGGCGTGGATCTCGTCGGCGAGCGACTGATCGGCGCGTTCATCGCGACGCTCGGGCTGCCGCAGGTCAACGATGTCAACGAACAGATGCGGCGCGCGATGGATGCGCGTTTCGGCAACGGATACGACTACATGTATCTGTACCCGGGTTTGCAGAAGGTCGTGCAGGCGGCCGGACGCGTTATCCGCACCGAACACGACGAGGGCGTCGTGCATCTGATCGACGATCGTTACCGGCGGCGCGAGGTGCGCGATCTGTTGCCGCGGTGGTGGCGGATCGGGTGATCTGCCGGACGGGCGTCGTGCACCCGCTTGCATGAATCCCTAAAGCACGTTCAGCATCGCGAGCGCGGCTTCCTGCAGATGCGGCAGCACGCGCCGCACGGCCGCGTCGGTCGACTCGGCACCGATCGGCATGTTCGTGCTCAGCGCGGCGACGACTTCGCCGTGACGGTTCTTCAGCGGCACCGCGATGCCGCGCACGCCGACCTGCAGTTGCTGTTCGATGACCGCGAAGCCCGCGTCGCGCGCGTGATCGACCTGTTCGAGCAGGCGTGCCTTGTTGGTGATCGTGTGTGGCGTAAACGGTGCGAGCGCGGTGTCGTCGAGCCAAGCGCGGACGGCCTCGCGATCCGGATGATGCGCGAGCAGCACGACGCCCGGCGACGTCAGCGGGGCGGGCACGCGCGCGCCGAGCACGAAGCCGGTCGTCATCACGCGCGACACGCCGTTGCGGGCGATGAACACGAGTTCCCAGCCATCGAGCACGCTCACGTACGCCGATTCGTTCAGCGACGCGCTCAGTTGCTGCAGATACGGCTGGACCGTGCGCGGCAGGCGCGCCGAGTCGAAGTACGACCAGCCGACCCGCAGCACGCGCGGCGTGAGGCCGTACAGCTTGCCGTCGGTGTACACGTAGCCGAGCGATTCGAGCGTCAGCAGGTAGCGTCGCGCGGCCGTGCGCGTGAGACCGGTGCGGGCAGCCGCCTGGGTGGGCGTCATTCGTGCATGCTGGCTGTCGAACGCTTCGAGGATCATCAGGCCCTTTTCGAGGCCGGCAATCCAGTCGCGTCGGTCGAGGTCGGGCTTTTTCATCGTCGGTGGCGCACGGGTGGGCGCGCGGTGTTCGCGCGGGAATGGGCGATTATCGCGCAGATCCAAGATCGAGCGAAAGCAATGGACCGGACGTGCGATGGGTGACGAGGTGGGGGAATGTACCGGGCGCCGACGATACGGCCGGTTGGAGCTGGTGGCGGGACCCTGATTGGTCAGGGCCGACCGGCGGATTGTCCGGGCGTCCGATGAATGTGGGGCGGACAGGATACGCGGCGCGGACATCGTCCACGCCGCATCCGGATCGACGTTACTCGCTGCTCGTCCACTCGACGTTCGCACCGACCGAACGCAGATTTTCGACGAAATGCGGGTGCGCGCGCCGGATCGGCAGCGCGTTCATGATTTCCGAGCGGCCTTCGATGCTCGCGGCCACCATCAGCAGCGCGATCGCGACGCGGATGATGTACGGGCTCTCGACGCGCGCTGGCGTCAGCTGCAGCCCGCCGAACGTGATCAGCCGGTGCGGGTCGGACAGCAGCACGTGCGCGCCGAACTTCGACAGTTCGCCGGACCAGCCGAGCGCGCCGTCGTAGACCTTGTTCCAGAACATCGCGCTGCCTTCCGCACGCACGCCGAGCGCGATGAAGATCGGCAGCAGGTCGACCGGCAGGTACGGCCAGGGCGCGGCTTCGACCTTGGTCAGGATGTTCTGCGTGAACGGCCGCCGCACGCGCAGCGGGCCGTCGCGTTCCGCGCGCGACCAGCCATCGCGGTGTGTGACGTGCACGCCGAACTTCGCGAACGTGCGGTCGATCAGCGGGAAATGCTCCGGCGACGAGTTGCGCACGGTGATGTCGCCGCCCGTGATCGCACCCAGCGCGAGGAACGTCGCGATTTCGTGGAAATCCTCGGCGAAGCGGAATTCGCCGCCGCCGAGCTTGCCGCCGCCCGTCACGCACAGGCGCGACGTGCCGATGCCTTCGATCGCGACGCCGATCATCGCGAGGAACTGGCAGAACTCCTGCACGTGCGGCTCGGAGGCCGCATTCATCAGCGTCGACGTGCCGCCTGCCGCCGTCGCGCACAGCGCGAAGTTTTCGGTGGTCGTCACCGATGCGTAGTCGAGCCAGTGATCGTTGGCCGTCAGCGGGCCGTCGGCACGGACGATCAGCGAATCGGGCGTGCGCTGGATGTGCGCGCCGAAGCGCTCGAACACTTCGACGTGCGGATCGATTTCGCGCACGCCGAGCGTGCAGCCCTTCACGTCGTTCTCGAGGCGCGCGACACCGAAGCGCGCGAGCAGCGGCGGAATCAGCATGATCGACGAGCGCATCGCCTCGGGCAGGCGGTGAACGGCCGGGTCGAACGTCGTGTTGCGATGGTGGAGATCGAGAATGCCTGTCGTGAAGTCGACCGACACGTCGCTGCCGAGCGTGCGGAAGATGTCGAGGATCTTGCGCACGTCGGTGATGTCCGGCACGCCGACGAGGCGCAGCGGCTGATCGCTCAACAGGGTGGCGCACAGAATCGGCAGGACGGCGTTCTTGTTCGCGGACGGCTTGATGTCCCCGCGCAGCGGAGTGCCGCCGTGGACGATGAGATTCGACATGATATGGGGGCGTATCTGTGACTGACGTAGGCCCATATGATGCCATTGGTCGGCGGGGGGTGTGGAATGTTCAGAGGGGAAAAGGGGCTTCTGCCCGCGGGATTGACCGTGTTTGACGTTGGGCGGGGCGCGATTCCCTTGCCCGGTCGGAGATGGCAGTCGGTGCGGAAATGGCCGGCGCGGATCGCGGCCGGCCATTCGGTCATAGCCTCACTGCGCCGCCCGCATGCGCGCGGCGACCACCAGCGAGATCAGGCAGCCCACCGCGAGATAGCCCGCGACGAGGTGCCACGAACCGCCGGCCACGCTTACCAGCGCCACCGCGATGAACGGCGTGAACCCGCCGCCGACGACGCTCGCGAACTGATAGCCGACGCCTGCGCCGCTGTAGCGGTATTCGGCGCCGAACAGTTCGGTGAACAGCGGCTGCTGGACGCTCACGACCATGTCGTGCGCGGCATTCGCCAGCAGGATCGAGAAGACCACGATCCACGCGATCGAGCGCGATTCCAGCGCGACGAAGAACGGCACCGCCGACGCGAGGCCGATCACTGCGCCGATCAGGTAGATGCGGCGCAGGCCGAAGCGGTCGGCGAGCCACGCGAAGCACGGGATCGTCACGCAGCTCACCGCACCGACCAGCAGGCCGATGTTCAGGAACAGGTCGCGTGACATGCCGAGGTTCGACGTGGAATAGCTGAGCGCGAACGCGGTGACGATATACATCGTGAACAGCTCGGCGAGCCGCAGCGCGACGATCAGCAGGAACGCCTTCGGATGGCGCGTCAGTGCCTCCAGCACCGGCAGGCGGAGCTTGCGGTTGCCGTGCTCGACCTTCTCGACGAACTCCTGCGACTCGTCCATGCTCTTGCGGACCCACAGCCCGATCAGCACCAGCACGATGCTGAACACGAACGGCAGGCGCCAGGCCCAGGCCTTGAACGCGGCTTCGCCGAGGGTATGGCTCAGGATCGACACGATGCCCGTCGCGAGCACGAGCCCGACGCCGTAGCCGACCTGCACGCCGCTGCTGTAGAACGCCTTTTTTTGCTTCGGTGCGCTTTCGACGGCCATCAGCGCCGCGCCGCCCCATTCGCCGCCCACCGCGAAGCCTTGCAGCGCGCGCATCAGCACGAGCAGCACGGGCGCCCACCAGCCGATCGACGCGAAGGTCGGCAGCAGGCCGATCGCGACGGTCGACAGCCCCATCAGCATCACGGTCAGCACGAGCATCCGCTTGCGGCCGAGCCGGTCGCCGTAATGGCCGAACACGACACCGCCGAGCGGGCGGAACAGGAAGCCGACGCCGAAGGTCGCGAAAGCCGCGAGCGTGCCCATGGTCGGGCTGACCTTCGGGAAGAATTCGGAATTGAAGACGAGTGCGGCGACGATCCCGTACAGCAGGAAGTCGTACCAGTCGACGACGGCGCCGACGAAGCTGCCGATCGCGGCCTTGCGGGCCTGGCTGCGTGCGCGGGCGCCGGCAGCGGCGTCGAGGGTGGCGAAGGTTGTGGTCATGGTGGTGTCTCCTGGCACGGCGCATCGTGGAAGCGTGGCGGCGCCGCGTCCGATGCTGCATTGAAGTCGATGGGTGAACGGAGAATAGGGCGCGCGCCGCACGGCGGCAATTAGACGATCGGTCAAAATGCGCGATTATCGTTCAGTTGTGTGCGATTATCGAACGATTTTCGGGTTTGCACTAGGCGTGACACCAATATCCCGTTCAGCCAGGGTGTGCCGCCGTGAACGATCTGGTTAAAATCTGGACCATCGAAACCTCGCCCGAATCGGGCGGATGTCCGGCCGTCACATCGGCCGGGCGTGCCGCGCGCGCCGGGCGTCATCCCCATCGACCGCATGCCCCCGGAGACTGGAATGCCCGGCAATTCCCACCCCCTGTCCAGCGATACGCCGCCCGTTGCCGATCCGGCCGCCAATCCGCTCGGGATGGCCGGACTCGAATTCGTCGAGTTCGCGGCACCGGTGCCGGACGCGCTTGCGCAACGCTTCGAGCAGCTCGGGTTCAAGGCGATCGCGCGCCATGTGAGCAAGAACGTCACGCTGTACCGGCAAGGACAGATGCAGTTCCTGATCAATGCCGAGCCCGATTCGTTCGCCGCGCGCTATGCAGAGGAATACGGGATGGGCGTCTGCGCGATCGGGCTGCGCGTGGCCAGCGCGCGCCGCGCGTTCGAGCGTGCGATCGAGCTCGGCGCGTGGGCGTTCGAGGGCGAGCGGATCGGGGTCGGCGAGCTGAAGATTCCCGCGATCCAGGGGATCGGCGATTCGCACCTCTATTTCGTCGACCGCTGGCGCGGGCGGGACGGCCAGCGCGGCGGCGTCGGCGACATCTCGATCTTCGACATCGATTTCCGGCCGATCGACATCGCGACCGCGCATACCGATGTCGACTGCGTCGGCACGGGCCTGCAGCAGGTCGACCACTTCACGCAGACGGTCGGCGCGGGGCGCATGCGCGAGTGGCTCGACTTCTATCACGACCTGCTGCACTTCCGCGAAATCCACGAAATCGACGCGCACTGGCATGTGTCGGAAGAATCGCGCGTGATGGTGTCACCTTGCGGCGCGGTGCGGATTCCGGTCTACGAGGAAGGCACGCGGCGCACCGAACTGATGCACGCGTATCTGCCCGACCACCCGGGCGAAGGCGTTCAGCACGTTGCGCTGTCGACCGACGACATCCTGGCGAGCGTCGATGCGCTGCGCGCGAACGGCGTCGAATTCATCGAGCCGCCGGCGCGCTATTACGACGAAGTCGATGCGCGGCTGCCGGGGCACGGCGTCGATCTCGACGCGCTGCGCCGCCGCGCCGTGCTGGTCGATGGCGAGATCGGCAGCGATGGCGTGCCGCGCCTGTTCTTCCAGACCTTCGTCAAGCGCCGGCCCGGCGAGATCTTCTTCGAGATCGTGCAGCGGCAGGGGCACCACGGATTCGGTGAAGGGAACCTCGCGGCGCTGGCGCGCGCCCGCGACGCCGGCTGAGCGGCAGGCGCACGATCGTGACCGCGAAATCAGCCGCTGAGTAACGTCAAGCGCCCACGGCCGGCACGCGGTTCGGCGCCGGGTCGTTCGGCGGCTTGAGCACGCACGCGGTACCACCCGGCGTGTACATCGACACGACGCAGCGGTTGCATGACGTGCAGCCCGACTGCGTGAGCCGGCCGCCGTGCAGCTCGTTCACGAAGTCCGGCTCGAACACGAGCGCGCGGGCGAGCGCCACCGCATCGAATCCTTCGCGCATCGCCAGCGCGACGTTCTCGCGGGAACGCACGCCGCCGAGATACGCGAGCGGCATCCGGACGGCCGCTCGCACCTGCTTCGAATGCTCGAGGAAATACATCTCCCGAAATGCGCCCATCCTCGGCTCGGTGAGCTTCTGCAGCGTCATCGCCGCACGCACGATCGCGTTGTCGGCGTTTGCGCGCGCATCGCCGGGCAGCGGGCTGCCGAACAGCTGCCACACCGACTCGACGTTCATCCCGCCGCTCAGTACCAGCAGGTGCGCACCCTCGGCCTCGAGCCGCCGCGCGATCTCGCACGCGTCGTCGGCGGTTCCGCCGCCGCGCACGCCTTCGGTCACGCCGATCTTGCAGACCACGGCGAGATCGCGGCCGACGGCATCGAGCACGCGGCCCAGCACCTCGACGGGAAACGCCGCGCGGCGCGCCGCATCGCCGCCGTACGCGTCGCGACGACGGTTGTACAGCGGCGAGAGGAACTGGCTCAGCAGATAACCGTGTCCCATGTGGATCTCGACCGCGTCGAAGCCCGCGTCGCGCGCATGTCGCGCCGCTCGTGCGAATTCGTCGGCGATCGCGGTCATCTGGTCGCGCGTCATCGCCTGCTTCAGGAAACGGCCACTCATCACGCCGACCTTGTTGAAGCCGCCGGATGCGCTCAACGGTCGTTTCGTCGACAGCGACGGCAGGAACGTGAAGCAGCCGCCATGCGTGATCTGCGCGGACGCCGCCGCGCCGTGACGATGGACCGCGTCGGTCAGCGCGCGGAATTGCCGGACCGTCGGCGCATCGAGCCGCGCCTGGTCGACGAACGTGCGGCCATCGTCGCTGACCGCGCAGTACGCGACGGTCGTCAGCGCGGCGCCGCCTGCGGCGATACGCTCATGAAACCCGACGAGCGCGCGCGACGGCACGCCGTTCGGCGTCATCCCTTCGTTGGTCGCGGATTTGATCAGGCGGTTGCGCAGCGTCAGCGGACCGATCTGCAGCGGGCTGAACGCGGTATCGAGCGTGGCGGGTTCCATGTCGGGCGGGCGTCGGGAATGGGCACGGCGACCATTGTGCCGAGTCGGTGCGGGGCGGCATCGTCCACGTGGATGACCCGCCGCCGGGGCCGCGCCCGCACCGCCTACTCGGTCGTACCCAGCTTGCGTGCCTGACGACGCATCCCGTCGAAGATCGCATCGGCCACGTCCGCCGGGAAATCCGCCGGAATCCCCGACGCGACGGCGGCGATCACCGGTTCGGTGCGCGCGGCCACATCGGCCATGGCCGCGCGCACGTCGTGTTCGGTCAGACCGACGCGCGCGCCTTGCGCGATCCAGTGACGCGGCTGGATGTCGCCGATCACGTAATGGCGATTCTTCCCGCATACGGCCATCGCGAGCCGTGCGCGTCGCGGCGGCAGCTGGTTGCGTCGCGTGCCGATGATCGGGTGCGCGGACAGCACGTCGTACAGCGGCGTGCTGCGATACGTATTGCCCGGCAGGTGCGCGATGCTGAAATTCTTCGCGTGGCCGTCGATGGCCGCGAGCACCCAGAACACGAGCTGCGTGACGAAGAAATTCCTCCGGTCCTGCGCGGCATCGGCGGAATTCGCGAGGATGCCCATGATCGTCGCGATGCCCGGGCCGCCGTCGGATTCGTATTTGGCGCCCGACGGCGTGCCGGTCGCCTGGCACATGTCCTCCTGCGGCAGCCGCAGGATCCACGTGCCGTCGCGGGACGGGCGGCGGTCGAAGCGCTCGACGATCAGCGCCTTCTGGTCGTCGAACCGGCCGATATCGCACGCGGCGACGGGCAGGCCGTATGCGGCGACGATCTTCGAGCACAGCCATTCGTTCTCGACCGACGTGCGCATGTCGGCCTGCATGTTTCCGACACGCCCCAGCGGCAGCTTGAAGATATGCGTGGTCGGTGTGCTGCCCGCCGGCAGCCGCCAGCGCTTGCCGTCGCGCAGCAGCGCGGTCTTTTCCTGCGCGCCGGCGATCGACAGGCGCAGCTCGCCGTCCGGCTCCGCTTGGCCGGGCAGCGGCGCGGCGGTTGCGTGGCGCAGCACGTCGGCCACGGCCGCGTCGTCGAGCACGGTGCCGTCGATCGATTCGAGGTCGATCGGGGTTTCGTCCGGCGGCAGCAACTGCAGCGCCCCGACGCAATCGCGGCCGATCGACGCGAGCAGTTCGAACGGCGCCGTCGACCCGAGCCGGTAGCGCTGCGCGATGCGGCGGCGGATCGGCTGGCTGTCCGGCAGCAGGTTGTCGAAGTAATCGGCGACGATCGCGCCCTGGTGCGGCTGGTTGCCCGGCGTGAACGGCAGCGACAGCGACAGCGGACGCCCTTGCGGATCGTCGACCCATGCCGGCAGGTAGACGAGGCGCTCGATGCCGCGCCGGACTTCCCAGTATCCGACCGGGATGCCGTTCATCCACAGATCGAGGCGGTCGTGGCGGGGACGGCGGGCCATCGTCACCAGTCCTCCCGCGTGGGGTTCCGAGACTTGCCGGGTGTCGCCGCGGCAGACCGTTTCCGCGCGGCGGCGGATGGAGCCTTCGCGGCGGCCGGCGGGCGAGCCGGCACATCCGACGAACCGGGCGAGCGGCCGCGTGCGGCCGGTGCGCGCTTGAGCGCTGGCGTGGAGTCGTCGGGCACCGTTGTGTCGTCCGGGGTGCCCGGCACGAGCGTCAGGCGAACACCGAGCACGTTCAGCACCTTGAAAAGCCGTTCGATGCTGACCGCGGACGGATTGGCTTCGAGCTGCGCGTACGACTGTTGCGTCACGCCGAGGCGGGCGGCGAGCTGCGCCTGCGTGAGCCCCGCCGACTTCCGGAAGCCGACGAGGATCGGGCGCAACTGGCTCAAGGTCTGGACCGGGAATGGCATGGGCTCTCCGCGAAATGACAGGCGATCGCTTGTAATCGAAAAATACAGTCTATGGTATGTATCGTCAAAATACAAACCCGAGACTGTAATTCATAAAAACAAACGATAGCCTGTCAGGCGGACACCCGTGGGTCGGTAAAAGGGCGGGCGGTGCGCGCTCGTCAGCTCGGCATCACGCCGCCCGCAGCGGGCTCGCGTGGGCGGCGCGCGCGCTTTCCGGATCGTCGTCGCCGAGCGGGATGAACGCCATGATTTCCAGGTCGTGCCCCGACAGCGCCGGCAGCCGGAACGGGCTCGACAGCACGTTCAGCCGTCGCACGCCGAGGTTACGCAGGATCTGCGATCCGATCCCCGTCACGCGGCCGTCGCGGCGCGCGTGGCCGGCGGGCGTTCGCATCGCGTCGCCGCGCATGTCGCAGTCGAGCAGCACCGCGACGCCGCAGCCGGCCGCATCGATCCGCTGCAGCGCCGCGTGCAGCGGCCACGAATGCGCGGACGGTTCCGCGTCGAGCAGGTCGAGCAGCGAATGGCATTCGTGCACGCGCGTCAGCACGGGCGTCGACGGATCGGGCTCGCCTCGCACCAGCGCGAGATGCGGCGCGCCGTGCACGGTGTCGCGATACTCGATCGCGCGGAACCGGCCCCACGGCGTATGCAGCGGCCGCTCGCCGACACGTTCGACGAGCGACTCGTGCTCGCGGCGGTAATGAATCAGGTCCGCGATCGTGCCGATCTTCAGCCCGTGATGCGCGGCGAACGTCTTCAGCTCCGGCAGCCGCGCCATCGTGCCGTCGTCGCTCATCACCTCGCAGATCACCGACGCGGGCGTGAGCCCGGCAAGCGCCGCGAGATCGCAGCCGGCCTCGGTGTGCCCGGCTCGCACCAGCACGCCGCCCGGGCGCGCGGCGATCGGAAACACGTGGCCGGGCTGCACGAGATCGTCGGGGCGCGCGCCCGCACGGACCGCCGCGCGGATCGTCCGCGCCCGATCGGCCGCGGAAATGCCGGTCGTCACGCCTTCGGCCGCCTCGATGCTGACGGTGAACGCGGTGCCGAACGGCGTGCCGTTGTGGTCGGCCATCGGCGGCAGGCGCAGTTGCTCGCAGCGCTCGGCGGTCAGCGTCAGGCAGATCAGCCCGCGCCCGAAGCGCGCCATGAAGTTGATCGCGTCGGGCGTCACGTGATCGGCCGCGATCACGAGGTCGCCCTCGTTTTCGCGATCCTCTTCGTCTACCAGCAGGACCATCCGTCCCGCGCGCAGCTCGTCGACGATTTCCGGCGTGGTGGCGAGCGTCATTGCGCCTCCGTCGCATCGAATGCGCGGCGCAGCGCGTCGGCGCCGAAGGTCAGCACGCGATCGGCCGCGTCGACCGCGCCGAGCATGCTCGCGAAGCCGTGCAACTGGCCCGGCCAGCGCACGAGCGAGACCGGCGTGCCGGCCTGCGCGAGACGCAGTGCATACGCTTCGGCCTCGTCGCGCAACGGATCGAATTCCGCGCTCACGATCGTGGCCGGCGCCGCGCCCGACAGGCCCGCCACCGCGAGCGGGCTCGCGAGCGGCGATGCGCGGTCGGCGCCGTCGTCGAAATACTGGCGCTTGAACCAGCGCATCGCGTCCGCCGTCAGGAAATAGCCTTCACCGAGCGATTCGTACGACGGATGCTCGGTCGCGCAATCGACGACCGGATACAGCAGCAACTGGTGCGCGATCGCGATGCCCGAGCCGCGCAGCTGCAATGCGGCGACCGCGGCCAGGTTGCCGCCGGCGCTATCGCCGGCCACGGCGATCGCACCGGCGCGCGCGCCGAGATCGCGCGCACTGGCGGCCGCCCAGCGCACGGCATCGCATGCGTCCTGCGCGGCCGCCGGGAAGCGCGCTTCGGGCGCGAGCCGGTAATCGACCGACAGCACGAGCGTGCGCGCCCGTCTGGCAAGACTGCGGCACACGTTCGCGTGCGAGTCGATACCGCACGCGACGAAGCCGCCGCCGTGGAAAAACACGGTCAGCGGCAACGGCCCGTCGGCATCGGGCCGATACAGTCGTGCGGATAACTGACGACCCGGTGCCGGGATCTGCCAGTCCTCTTCGGCGGCAATCGCGTCGCCGGGCGCGAACGCGCTGCCTCCGGCGAGGCTCGCGCGGTACGCGGGCACGGTCAGTTGATCGAAATCGATCGCGGGCGCTTGGGCGAGCGCGGCGAGCAGCGCCTGCGCCTGAGGGTCGAGCGGCATTGGAACTCCTGTCTGAATCGGATGCGGTCTGAATCAGGTAAACCCGCATCGCGGTTTTCCCTGAGCCCGCGCCGGACGCTTGTCGGCACGGCTTGACGGGCATTCCAGCGCAGCGGGCAGGGCGCCACATCATCCGATCGGACGATGGTTCGCGCGTCCGATTGGCCAAAGCTCACCATTCAGTGAATGTCCCGATGACGCCGGAATTAAGACGAGTCTTAATCATGGCGGCGCGGATGAATCGCACCGAATACAAGTTGCATGGAGGATGGAGCGTGCTGATGGAGACGAGATGGGCTCCGCAAGAGAGCCAGTCAACAAGTGAGGAGGCCGGCATCGGCGTCGCGGATTTCAGCGAGCTGATGGCGCGCATCTACCAGGGACCGTTGGAAACGCCGCCGTGGGCGGGGGCGCTCGAGCTGGTTCGCCGGTTGCTGCAGGCCAACTACGTGACGCTGATCCTGCGCGCGGCTGCGAGCGACCGCCGCGCGCCGCTGTCCGTGCACGCTTCGGAATACGGCCCGGTCGTGCCGGGTGACGGCGAGGCGTCGTACAACAACTACTACTATTCGCTCGACCCGTTCGTCGGCCTGCCGGCCGATCGCGTGGTCACGGTCGACGACGTGTTCGGCGATACGGGCTGGCTGTCGAGCGAGCTGTACAAGCAGTTCCTGAAGCCGCAGGACGTGCGCTACATCCTCGGCGCGGACCTGCGCACGCCGTCGGGTGTCGAGTGCCGGTTCCGCGTGTGCCGCAACCATGCGTCGAAGCAGTTCTCCGCGCGCGACAAGGCGATCTGCGCGCTCCTGCTGCCGCACCTGAAGCGCGCGGTCGAGCTCCATTCGCGGCTCGACACGGCCGAGGTAGAGCGGTCGATCTATGCGAATGCGATCAACCGGATGCAGATCGGCACGATCACGCTCGACGAGAACGGCACGATCATCGACATGAACAGCGTCGCCGACGAGATCCTGAAGCAGAACAATGGTCTGACGATTGCGCGCGGCACGATCGAGGCGACCGATGCGCAGGAGAACCGCACGCTCAAGCGGCTGATCCGCCACGCGGTGATGGGACATCACGGCACGGCTGCGGCGACCGTCGAGGCGATGCCGATCACGCGCAGTTTCGACAAGCCGCGTCTCGGGCTGCTGGTGCGCACCGTGCTGCTGTCCGACTGGTCGGAGGACAACAAGCGCCGGCCGGCCGTCACGCTGTTTCTGCGCGACCCCGACCGCAAGCCGCAGGGCGCGCAGGAAATCATCCGCAAGCTGTTCGACCTGACGCCGGCCGAGACGTCGCTCGCGCTGCTGCTGACCAACGGGCTGACGCTGGAGGAGGCCGCGGACGAATCGGGAATCAGCAAGAACACGGCGCGCACGCACCTGCGTGCGATCTTCTCGAAGACGGGCGTCACGCGCCAGGCGACGCTCGTGCGGATCCTGCTCGGGAGTGTCGTGCCGCTCGGGTAAGCGGCGCAGTCGAAGCCGCCGCATCGGCAACGGATGCGTTCGCCCGGCGACACGTCGGCATCGGCCGATGCGTTGCGCGCGACACGGTGATGGCGACATCATGCAAACGAGGCTCGCACCGCGCGAGCCTCTTCTTCATTCCGTGCCGCCGATCACGAGTATCGGCGGGTCAACGGCCGGCGCGGCGGCCCGCGTTCACGACCCTCGCGTCGAGCGATACGCGCAATCGGCCAATGCCGACCAATGCCGACCAATGCCGACCAATGCCGGCCACGACGCACAGCCGCGCCGGATGAGCCCGATGCCGGTGCGGATCCCGCGTGCACCGATCGCGAGCGCGGCGAGCAACGACGACGCGCATCGCTTTCGATCTCGCTGAAAAATTACAGCGCGCGTCCATTTGGTAGTGCATTCGGCGGCACCGCATGACGCTATCGCGCCATCGAGGTAGGCCGCTCAATGGAGCGCCGAAGCGCGATGAGCGACGCTGCCTGCTTGTGAGCGGCAGCGTGCGCATCATCGGCACCAGGTATTCGCCGGCGCCGCCCTTCCATTTTTCATCGGTGCACCGGCAAAACAGGGCGACTACCTTTCAATTTCGCAAGGTAAGCGGTTTTTCGGGATCGTTGCAGCGGCGTCTTGCTGGGCGACCAAGTGAGGGGGAAGGCGAAGTGACCAACTGCGCACCGCGATGCCAAACGCCGACCATTGATCTCAACATTATAGAAATAATGTCAAATCAACCGCGACTGATGATTGGATATCTAACGGTTTACGTTATATTATTCGAAAAAATTATCGACGCAACCCGCCATGTCCGACCTCGCTGCCGACGAATCCCGCCTGATCGCCGAAATCGACCGCCTGAAGGCCGATTTCCCGAAAACCCGCGAGCTGTATCGCGAGGTCTGCGCATTGATGTTCTTCCGCTTCGGCATCACGCCCACCGCGAACCGCCTGTACCAGCTCGTGCGCAAGGGCAGCATGAGCACGCCGACAGCGGTTCTCGGCGAGTTCTGGGCCGAGTTGAGGGAGAAGAGTCGTGTGCGCATCGAGCATCCCGACTTGCCGGCTGACCTGCAGGCTGCGGCCGGCGAGCTCGTCGCCGCGTTGTGGACTCGCTCGACTGCCGATGCCGCCGCAGCGCTCGATGCACTGCGCGCCGAAGTCGACGCCGAACGAGCGGCGGCGAAGGCGGAGGTCGCTGCATTGCAAACCGACCTGTCCCGTACCGAAATCGCGTTGGAGCACCGCACGAGCGCGTTGCTGGCGGCCCAGGTGCGCATCCAGGAGCTCGAGCAGGCAAGGGCGGCGGACGAAGCGTCGCACCGCGCGCTGCAGGCGGAAGTCGAACGGCTGAAGTCCGACAATGCAGACGCCGATCGTGCGCTGGCGCAAGCGCGCGCCGATTTCACCTCGCAGCTCGACCGGCTGCGCGACGACGCGGGCCGGGCGGAGGAACGCTTGCGAGCATCGGAGAAACGGGCGCTTCAGGAGATCGACCGCGAACGGCTCGCGGCCGCGCGCGTTCAAAAGGAACTCGATGCGGCCGCGACGCGCGCCGAACAGCGCGATACGCAGCACCGCAAGGATCTCGCGGCGCTGCAGGCGCAATTGGCCGACACGCAGCACCGCTGCGGGGTGCTTGAAGGCCAGCTCGACGGCGCTCGCGCGGCCAATGCCGCGTATGTCGGTGAACTCGACGCATTGCGTGCCGAACGCGCATCACGCGCCCCCGTGCGCAGGGCGCCCGGTCGGCCGGCGGGCGGCGGTCCGCGTGCGGCGAAACCGGTCGCCAGGAAGCGCGTTCCCAAACCCGCGTGACATGGGCGCCACGGTTCGGCGATAACGCATCCGCGACGCGGTGCGATTCGGGTAAAGTGCCGCTCAACTTGCCGGCTCGACGATTCTAGACGACCGGTCTAATCGTTGCTAAGATACGCCATCATGAATGCATCTTCAGGCGCGGAAGTCCGCCAGCACATTCTGAACATCGCGAAGCCGATCATGCTCCACAAGGGGTTCTCGGCGGTCGGTCTGAACGAGATTCTCGCCGCGGCGGGCATCCCGAAGGGCTCGTTTTACCATTACTTCGGCTCGAAGGAGGCGTTCGGCGAGGCGCTGCTCGAATCGTATTTCGAAGGCTATCTCGAGCATCTCGACAACCTGCTCGGCCGTCAGGCCGGCACGGGCGCGCAACGCCTGATGACGTACTGGGGCAACTGGCTGCACACGCAGTGCGCGGACGATCCGGAAGGCAAGTGCCTCGCGGTGAAGCTCGGCGCGGAAGTGTCCGATCTGTCGGAGGCAATGCGCGCGGTGCTGCGGCGCGGCACCGGCCAGATCATCGAGCGGCTCGCGGGCGGGATCGAGGCAGGGCTGGCCGACGGTTCGCTGAGCGGCGTCGACGATCCGGCGCATACGGCCGCGATCCTTTACGAGCTGTGGCTGGGTGCGACGCTGCTGGAGAAGATTCACCGGAACCGCAAACCGCTCGAACGCGCGATGCTCGAAACACGGCGGATGCTGAACCTGCCGTCCTTCGAGCCGGACGGAGCGCAGTCGTAACGTGGGCGCGCGCAGGCGCGCCTTGTTTTTTGGGTGAATACTAGACGACTGGTCTACTTACACTGAAATCCCGTTGCTTTACCCGTAAGGCTGCGGCTCCGCCGGCCGACTGGCCGGCACGGCCCGCAGCCTCGCATCAAAGTTGTCCAAGTTGATCCGATCGTGCCCGGTGCACGTCCCTTCCTGTTGACGGAGGTTCCCATGCCGCAAAGCAAGGCAGCAAACCGCAGAATCATCCTGAACGCGCGCCCGGTCGGCGCGCCCACCCCGAACGACTTCCGTACCGAGACCCTCGACGTGCCGGTGCCCGGCGCCGGCCAGGTGCTGTTGCGCACGGTCTGGCTGTCGCTCGACCCGTACATGCGCGGCCGGATGAGCGACGCGCCGTCGTATGCACCGCCGGTCCCGCTAGGCGACGTAATGGTCGGCGGCACGGTCAGCCGTGTCGTGGCATCGAACCTGCCCGCGTATCGCGAAGGCGACCTGGTCGTCGCGGGCGGCGGCTGGCAGGACTATTCGCTGTCCGACGGCAGCGACCTCATTGCGCTCGGCCGCGACTTCCCGCATCCGTCGCATGCGCTCGGCGTGCTCGGCATGCCGGGGTTCACCGCGTACACCGGGCTGCTGAAGATCGGCGAGCCGAAGGCGGGCGAAACCGTGGTCGTGGCCGCCGCGAGCGGGGCCGTCGGCGCGGTGGTCGGCCAGATCGCGAAGCTGAAGGGCTGCCGCGTGGTCGGCGTCGCGGGCGGCGCAAACAAGGTCGCGTACGTGAAGGACACGCTCGGCTTCGACGAGTGCGTCGATCACCGCGATCCGCAATTTGCAGAGAAACTGAAGGCCGCCTGCCCGAACGGCATCGACGTCTATTTCGAGAACGTCGGCGGTGCCGTGTTCGACGCGGTGTGGCCGCTGCTCAACGATCATGCGCGCGTGCCGGTGTGCGGAATCATCGCGCATTACAACGACGCGGCGTACGACGACACCGCGGTATCGGGCGGCCGCGACCGCGTGCCGGCGCTGGTGGGCACGATCCTGCGCAAGCGCATCCGCATGCAGGGGTTCATCATTCTGGATCACTATGCGACCGGCTATGCGCCGTTCCTGAAGGAGATGAGCGAGTGGGTCGCGCAGGGCAAGGTGAAGACGCTCGAAGATGTGGTCCCCGACCTCGCCGAAGCACCGCAAGCACTGATCGGCTTGCTCGCCGGCAAGAATTTCGGCAAGGTCGTCGTGCGCGTGGGTCCGGACGAACTGGCCTGACACCGGCGCAAGACGACACACAACGATTGCACGCTGGCGTCGCGAGACGCCAGCTTGTGGCATGCTCGATTCCGTTTCGAAAGGAGTGACAAGATGGCGCTTCACGTGATTGCTTCCCTGTTCCTGAAACCCGAACACGCGCAGGCCGCCGAGGCCGAATTGCGCAGCATGGTCGCCAAGACGCGCGTCGAACCGGGCAACCGGCGCTATGACCTGTTCCGCGAGCAGGACGGTTCGCCGAACCTGCACCTGTACGAGATCTACGACGACCAGGCCGCGTTCGACGCGCATCTCGCCAGCCCGCATTTCACCGAATTCCGCGTGAAGTCGGCCGACTGGTTCGCGGCGCCGCCCGTCATCAAGGTGCTGTCGGGCATCGACGTGGCCGAGTGACGGCGCGGCACCGTCGTCGCGGCTCGCTCGAGCCCGGGCCGCGCGGCAACCGTCACGCATGACGCGACGGCAATGACAACGACAACGCGGCGCAGCGGATCGTTCGCGCCGCTTCCCCAACACACCGGCCCCGGAGTCTGAATGGTCACCCTCAACATCAACGGCGAGAACCGCACGGTCGACGCCCCCGACGACATGCCCCTGCTGTGGGTCCTGCGTGACGTCGTGGGCCTGACCGGCACGAAATTCGGCTGCGGGATCGCGCAATGCGGCGCGTGCACCGTCCATCTCGACGGCGTTGCCGCGCGCTCGTGCGTGCTGCCCGTCGCGGCCGTCGCGGGCCGCAGGATCACGACGATCGAAGCCGTCGGCGCGACGCCGGCCGGGCAGAAGGTTCAGGAAGCGTGGCGCGAGCTCGACGTCGTCCAGTGCGGCTACTGCCAGTCCGGGCAGGTGATGGCGGCCACGGCGCTGATCGCATCGAACCCGAACCCGAGCGACGCCGACATCGACGCGGCAATGGCCGGCAACATCTGCCGCTGCGGCACGTACAACCGGATTCGCGCGGCCGTCAAGCAAGCCGCGAAGGGAGCGTGACATGTCGCGAGGACTGATCGAAGCAGGCAAGGTCGCCGGGCAAGCGGCCGGCGCCGGCATGTCGCGCCGTTCGTTTCTGAAGGCTGGCATGTCGCTCGGCGCGGCGGCGGGCGGCGGCTTGCTGCTCGGTTTCAGCATGCCGGCGGCGGGCGATGACGCACGGCGCTCGGTGATCGGCGGCGATGCGGACGAAAGTGCGCGCGCCGGCGTATTCGCACCGAACGCGTTCGTGCAGATCGACCGCAGCGGCAAGGTCACGCTGGTGATGCCGAAGGTCGAGATGGGGCAAGGCGTCTACACGGCGCTGCCGATGCTGATCGCCGAGGAACTGGAGGTGCCGCTGTCGAACGTCACGCTCGACCATGCGCCGCCCAACGAGAAGCTGTTCCTCGATCCGCTGCTCGGCGGCCAGTTGACGGGCGGCTCGACGTCGGTGCGCTACGCGTGGGAACCGCTGCGCCGCGCGGGTGCGACCGCGCGCACGCTGCTGGTTTCCGCGGCGGCGAAGCAATGGAGCGTCGATCCGGCCACCTGCCGGGCGGAAAACGGCGAAGTGCGGCACATCCCGAGCGGCCGGCGCGCATCGTACGGCCAGCTCGCGGACGCCGCGTCGAAGCTGCCGGTGCCGAAGGACGTCGCGCTGAAGCAGCCGGCCGATTTCAAGCTGATCGGCAAGCCGGTGAAGCGGCTCGATTCGCCGGAGAAGGTCGACGGCACCGCGCAGTTCGGGCTCGACGTGCGTCTGCCCGGCATGCTGTACGCGGTGATCGTGAACAGCCCGGTGTTCGGCGGCACGGTCGCGAGCGTCGACGATACGGCCGCGAAGAAGATTCCGGGCGTGCGTCAGGTCGTGCGCGCGGACAACGCGGTCGCGGTGGTCGGCGATCACACGTGGGCCGCGAAGCGCGGCGCGTCGGCGCTCGTCGTGAAGTGGAACGAAGGCGCGGGCGCGAAGGTGTCGACCAAGGACATCGTCGCCGATCTCGCGCAGGCCGCCGCGAACGGGAAGGGCGCGGTCGCGCGCAAGGACGGCGACGTCGGCAAGGCGTTCGCTGGCGCGAAGACCCGCATCGACGCCGTCTATGAACAGCCGCTCCTTGCGCACGCAACGATGGAGCCGGTGAACTGCACGGTGCACGTGCGCGGCGACGGCTGCGAGATCTGGGTCGGCACGCAGGTGCCGACGCGCGCGGTCGACACCGTGCAGCGGCTCACGAGCTTTCCGCCGGAGAAGATCGTCGTGCACAACCACCTGCTCGGCGGCGGTTTCGGCCGGCGGCTCGAAACGGACATGATCGGCCAGGCCGTGAAGATCGCCAAGCAGGTCAACGCGCCGGTGAAGGTCGTCTGGACCCGCGAGGAAGACATCCAGCACGACATGTATCGGCCGTACTACTACGACCGGATTTCGGCCGGCCTCGACGCGAACGGCAAGCCGGTCGCGTGGCAGCACCGGATCGTCGGTTCGTCGATCCTCGCGCGCTTCGCACCGCCGGCGTTCAAGGACGGCGTCGATCCCGACGCGGTCGAAGTCGCGACCGACCTGCCGTACGACCTGCCGAACCAGTTGATCGATTACGTGCGGCAGGAGCCGCGTCACGTGCCGACCGCATTCTGGCGCGGCGTCGGCCCGACGCGCAGCACCTTCGTCGTCGAGAGCTTTATCGACGAACTGGCCGCGCAGACCAAGACCGATCCCGTGCAATATCGCCGCGCGCTGCTCGGCAAGACGCCGCGCGCGCTGAACGTGCTCGACGTCGCGACGAAGGCGGCGGGATGGGGCGCGCCGCTGCCGAAGGGGCAAGGGCGCGGCGTATCGGTGATGCACGCGTTCGGCAGCTTCTTCTCGATCGTCATCGATGTCGCGGTGGAGGGCGGCGAAGTGCAGGTCAAGCGTGCCGTGTGCGCGGTCGACTGCGGGATGGCCGTGAATCCGGGCACGATCGAGGCGCAGGTGCAGGGCGGCATCATCTTCGGGATCACGGGCGCGCTGTATGGCGAGATCACGATCGAGGATGGCCGCGTCGTGCAGAGCAACTTCACCGACTACCGGATGATGCGCATCAACGAGACGCCGCCGATCGAGGTGCATCTCGTGAAGAGCGCCGAGGCGCCGGGCGGAATCGGCGAACCGGGCACCGCTGCGACCGCGGCGGCACTGTCCAACGCGATCTTCGCGGCGACCGGCACGCGGCTGCGCAAGCTCCCGGTCGGCAACCAGCTGAAGACGGCCTGAGGGGAGAGAACGAACATGCGAAACCTCACCCCGAACAGTCTGAATCGCGCCGCTCGCACGCTTGGCGCATCGTTGATCGCGCTGTCCGCGCTGATGGCCGGCACGGCGGCGCATGCCGCGCAAACGGCGCCCGCCGACAGCGCGCTGCTCGCACGCGGCGCGTATCTCGCGAAGGCCGGCGATTGCGTGGCGTGCCACACCGCGCCGCGCGGCGCGCCGTTCGCCGGCGGCCTGAAGATGATCACGCCGATGGGCGCGATCTACACGACCAACATCACGCCCGACCCGGACACGGGCATCGGCGGCTATACGGAGGCCGAGTTCGCGGGCGCGCTGCGCTCGGGTGTCGCGAAGGATGGCCATCACCTGTATCCGGCGATGCCGTATCCGTCGTACGCAAAGCTGCGCGACGACGACGTGAAGGCGCTTTACGCGTACTTCATGCATGGCGTCGAGCCGGTGAAGCAGGCGAACCGTGCGTCCGACATTCCGTGGCCGCTCAACATGCGCTGGCCGCTGGCGCTGTGGAACGCGGTGTTCCTCGACACGACGCCATATACCGACAAGCCGGCGAAGGATGCGATGTGGAACCGCGGCGCGTACCTCGTGCAGGGGCTCGGGCATTGCGGGTCGTGCCATACGCCGCGCGGCGTCGGCTTCCAGGAGAAGGCGCTGGACGAAAGCGGCTCGGCGTTCCTGTCGGGCGCGCCGATCGACAACTGGTTCGCGTCGAACCTGACCGGCGAGCACAATACCGGGCTCGGCCGATGGAGCGATGCGGATGTCGTGCAATTCCTGAAGACCGGCGCGAACCAGCATGCGACCGCGTTCGGCTCGATGGTCAGCGTGATCAACCACAGCACGCAGGAACTGAACGACGACGATCTCGCGGCGATGTCCCGCTATTTGAAATCGCTGCCGGCGGCGGGTGGCACGGGCGCGCCGCCTTACCGTTATGATCCGAAGCCGACGCAGGTCGCGTTGGGCCGGCCGGCGAACGATCCGGGTGCAAAGGTGTATAACGCTTACTGCCTGAATTGCCATGGCGCGGACGGTCGCGGCTACGCGCCGCTGCTCGCACCGCTCGCGGGCAACCCGAACGTGCTCGAGACCGATGCATCGTCGCTGATCAACGTAACGTTGAACGGCAGCGAGTCGCTCGTGATCGGCGGCGTGCCGTCCGCGTATCCGATGCCGGCGTTCGCGAATCAGCTGAACGACCAGCAGATCGCCGACGTGCTGACGTTCATGCGCGCCGGCTGGAACAATGGCGCGCCGGCCGTGCAGGCGGTGGACGTCGCGAAACTCCGCAAGGCGACGGCGGCTGCGCGCTGAGCGCGGCCGTGCGTGGCGGATGACGACGGGCATGCGCGCCGCGTGCGCGTCGTCGAACGTTGCCGGGTGCAGGGCGCCCGGCAACGCAGTGCTTTCTGTCAACCGGCGCGCGGCCGTTCGCGGCAGCGCGCGTTTTATCGAACGCAAAACTGGGGTGTCTGGATGGCTAACGTGACTTATACGGATACACAACTGCTGATCGACGGCGAGTGGGTCGACGCCGCGAGCGGCAAGACGATCGATGTCGTGAACCCGGCGACGGGCAAGACGATCGGCAAGGTGGCCCACGCGGGCATCGCCGATCTCGACCGCGCGCTGGCCGCGGCGCAGCGCGGTTTCGAAGCATGGCGCAAGGTGCCCGCGCACGAGCGCGCGGCGACGATGCGCAAGGCGGCCGCGCTGGTGCGCGAGCGCGCCGACACGATCGCGCAGCTGATGACGCAGGAGCAGGGCAAGCCGCTGACGGAAGCGCGTGTCGAAGTGCTGTCGGCAGCCGACATCATCGAATGGTTCGCGGATGAAGGCCGCCGCGTGTACGGCCGGATCGTCCCGCCGCGCAATCTCGGCGCGCAGCAGACCGTCGTGAAGGAGCCGGTCGGTCCGGTCGCGGCGTTCACGCCGTGGAATTTCCCGGTCAACCAGGTCGTGCGCAAGCTGAGCGCCGCGCTCGCGACCGGCTGCTCGTTCCTCGTGAAGGCGCCGGAAGAAACGCCGGCGTCGCCGGCCGCGCTGCTGCGCGCGTTCGTCGACGCGGGCGTGCCGGCCGGTGTGATCGGTCTCGTGTACGGCGATCCCGCCGAAATCTCGTCTTACCTGATTCCGCACCCGGTGATCCGCAAGGTGACGTTCACGGGCTCGACGCCGGTCGGCAAGCAGCTCGCGTCGCTCGCGGGCCAGCACATGAAGCGCGCGACGATGGAACTGGGCGGCCACGCGCCGGTGATCGTCGCCGAGGACGCGGATGTCGCGCTGGCGGTGAAGGCCGCCGGTGGCGCGAAGTTCCGCAACGCCGGCCAGGTGTGCATTTCGCCGACGCGTTTCCTCGTGCACAACAGCATTCGCGACGAATTCACGCGCGCGCTGGTCCAGCATGCGAAGGGGCTGAAGGTCGGCAACGGCCTCGAGGAAGGCACGACGCTCGGCGCGCTGGCGAATCCGCGCCGGCTGACCGCGATGGCGTCGGTCGTCGAGAACGCGCGCAAGGTCGGCGCGAGCATCGAGACCGGCGGCGAACGGATCGGCTCGGAAGGCAACTTCTTCGCGCCGACCGTGATCGCGAACGTGCCGCTCGAAGCGGACGTGTTCAACAACGAGCCGTTCGGCCCGGTCGCGGCGATCCGCGGTTTCGACAAGCTCGAGGACGCGATCGCCGAAGCGAACCGTCTGCCGTTCGGACTGGCCGGCTATGCGTTCACGCGTTCGTTCGCGAACGTGCACCTGCTGACGCAGCGCCTGGAAGTCGGGATGCTGTGGATCAACCAGCCCGCGACGCCGTGGCCGGAAATGCCGTTCGGCGGCGTGAAGGATTCGGGCTACGGGTCGGAAGGCGGGCCGGAAGCGCTGGAACCGTACCTCGTCACGAAGTCGGTGACGGTGATGGCGGTCTGACGACCATTCGAGCGCGAGCGTGCCGCCGTTTGCGCGGCGCGCACGCGCCATATCGTTGCCGAAGGCCGGGCGTTCTGCCCGGCTTTGTCATTTCTGCGTCGATGGCAGTCTTGGCAGTCGGCTTCGCGCGGGAGTGGCGGTCGTTCCCGTCGAGCACGGGACATACGACGCTCAATGCCGGCTGCTGCCGCGATAGCTTTCCACCTCCGCGTCGTACGCGGCGAGAAACGCCTTGCCGAATACCGACGCGAAATCGTCTTCGATCGCGAACACCGTGTCGCGATGCGTCGCCGCGTAGCGGTCCCACATCCTCGCCTTGTACAGCGCGGGCACGCGCTTCTCGTACCAGCGCATCGCATCGTCGCGCTCGCGCAGACGTTGCGGCGAAAAGCGCGTCAGCAGATCCATCAGCGCGGCGCGCATGCCGGCGACCATGCCGATCTGGTGCGCGTGCAGATCCTGGAACGCGTCGCTGACCGCGCTCTGCGGCGACATGAAGCCCGGCAGCGGCAGCCCGAACATCTGGCGCAGCACGGCGCCGCCGTCGGGCAGCAGCTTCAGCGGATTGTTCTCGCGATCGAGCAGCATCGTCATATGCGCCTTCACCTCCCGCTTCAGAATGCTGCGCGACGACAGCAGCTCGACCGTGCCGTTCGCGAACAGCGCGAGCAACTGCCCCGCGATGTACAGCTGCTCGGCCGACCATTGATGCGACTCGGCGGCGGTATCGAGGCCGGCGCCTTCGAAGAACGCGTTCAGTAATTCATCGGGCGTCGGCGCGCGGTTCGCCTGCGGTGCAGGCTCGTCGGCGGGACGTGGCTCGGCATGCGCCGTCGCCGGTTGCACACGCACGTGCTGCGTCCACTCGGGCGCATGGTCGGCTTGCGTCGCGGACGACGCGCCGCGATCCGCATTGCCGCGTCCGGACGGTGACGCCGATCCCGATTCGCCGATATCGGGCGACGACTGTACAAACAAGTCGAGCGGGTCGGTCGACAGCTGATTCAGGTCGCGTTGCGATGGCGCCGATGGCGCGGTCGGCGTGGCGCGGTTCGCGGGCTGCGCCGCCTCCCTGCGCGCTGACGTGCCGGATCGCGTGCCTGTGTCCGCCGCCTTGCCGCGCGGAGCGAGGCGATCCTGCAGCAGGCCCCACAACCGGTTGCCGGTCGTCTTAGCGTCGACGTGTGCGTGTGCGGCGGTTTCCGGCGTGCGCCGCAGGTCGGCGCTCGCGCTGGAGGCGGTGGGCATGTCGACGACCGGCGCCTCATGTCCGTCGTCACGCTCGGCACGCAGCACGTACGGTCCGATGCGGATGATGTCGCCGGTATTGAGCGGGCGCTCCTGTGCATAGCCGACGGGCTCGCGATTCACCTCGATCGTCGACACGCTGCTCAGGTTCTTCAGCAGGCACGCATCGTCACCGACCTGCAGCAGGGCCTGCAGCCGGGAAATCTGCCGGGTGTCGTCGCGCAGCACGAGATGGTTGTCGGTCGCCCGGCCGATGGTGCCGCCGGGCGGGTGGAACACGACGGCGTCGTAGGAGTCGCTTTCGACCGGCTCGCCGGCATGTTCGATCACGATCAGTTGCATGTCATACGTCGCTCGGTAAGGAAACGCTCGCGGGGAATCCGGTTCGGTCAGGATGACGACGCATGTCTGCGGCGCGCGAACTCGAACGCGGGCCCCCAGACCGGATGTCCCTTCTCGGCGGGGGACAAGTCGAAGCGCGGGTTGAGGTCGAGAATCTTCGAGAATTCGGCGCGGCACTGCGCGACGCGGTTCGTCACGCAATAGCTGAACGCGAGCAACTTGTGAGCGGAGACCTGCGTGTCGGTATCGGCCCCGTCGATCTCCTTCGCCCGGCTCAGGATCGCGATCGTGCGTCCGTAGTCGCCCGCGCCATACGCCGCGCGCGCGCTGTCGACCGCGGCGCGCGCCGCCGACTGCGTAGGGGACGTACCGCACCCGCCGATTCCCAGCAACAAGGCGCCGAGGAAAATCACGATCGATGAATGGCCTTTCATTCTGAAATGAAATGTTTGCGTTATTGGAAGGTGGCGCACAAGCGCTGTTGGATTCTAGTGCCAATCAAGGCGGGTGATGTCGCCGTTACGTTTTGTTTCATTTTGGAAATTGCGTTCGAGTTATCGCTCAAATCGATTCCGGGTTTTCGACTTGTTAATCCATAAAATCGATTCTATAGTTCGCTGTGCTTTTGGGATTCGTCAGTTGTTTGCCCGGCGCAGGTCAATGATCGGAAAAGCCGGCCCTCCGTTCGGGCAACGCAAACAGCGTGACACGACCCGCAGGGCGTAACCACCCGCCGCCGACGGCCGTCAGGCTTGGGTTCAGCGTCCATGCGGCCAGTGTCCATGCAATAGAACCGGGCCGCCGTGGCGAACCGGTCGAATTAACGCGCCTTTTAAAAATGACCGAAATCAATTCAATTCATCGTCATTTCCCCGATCTTGATCCCGTCCCGTAATTGGCGATTTGACCCGGCTTTTTACAAGAATAAATTGCCGAATGAAATTTGAGCGGAAGGATATGCAAGCCACATAATTACCGGTCAATTAATTGTCCCCTTTTAATTCGAGGTGTCGATTTCGCGTACGGAAATCGACGGGGGAATTATTGCGCTGCGAGGATGAAATATGCGCTGGCGGTCGAGCGGGTTCATCGTATTGGGATGTGCATTGCTGTTGCCCGGATGCGGCGCCACCGAGCGTGCCGCCGCGGTGCCGTATGCGATCACGGTCGACGTGGCGCCCGACGTCAATCCGGACTTCAACCGCAAACCTTCGCCGATCGTGCTGAAGGTGTTCCAGCTGCGCGCGGCGTCCGCGTTCGACGGCGCCGACTTCTTCTCGCTCCAGGACAAGCCAGAGAACATCCTCGGCGCGGACCTCCTCGGCACCGACCGCGTGATCCTGCGCCCGGGCGAGTCGCGCACGCTGCATTACCGCGGCAACGTCGAAGCCGGCGCGATCGGCGTGATCGCCGAATACCGGATGCTCGACAAGAACCGCTGGCGCCTGACGGTGCCGCTGCCGCGCGCGAAGCAGCTCAACGTATACAAGTTCTGGCAGACGTCGCCCGGCGAGCTGAAGCTGTCGATCGCGGTCAGGAACGGCGGTCTCGCGCTGAACGACACGCGGGGGCGCCCATGACTGAACCGACGATGTCCGCGACGCCCGTCGCCGCTCTGCGCCAGCGCGTGGTGTGGACCGAAGGGATGTTCCTTCGGCCGCAGCATTTCCAGCAGCTCGAACGGCACTGGGAACGGTACGTCGCGCTGCGCTGCCTGCCGCTGCAGGGGTTCTACTGGGGCTTCGACACGCTCGAGATCGACCGCGAGCAGCTCGCGCTCGGCAAGGTCGCGCTACGCGCGGCGGCGGGCGTGATGCGCGACGGCACGCCGTTCGATCTGTCGCATCCCGACGATCTGCCCGAGCCGCTCGACGTGCCGGCCGATGCGAAGGACCAGCTCGTCGTGCTCGCGCTGCCGTTGTGGCGCGGCGGCGGCGAGGAGGTGTCGTTCGGCGCGGACGCTGGCGGCAGCGGCGGTGCGGACGTCGCGCGCTACGTCGTGCGCGAATACGAAGTGGCCGATGCGAACGCGGTCGCGCTCGGGCCCGCACTGCTGCAAACGGGGCGCCTGAACGTCCGGCTGATGCTCGACTCCGAGCTGACCGGCGACTGGCATGCGCTCGGCGTCGTGCGGATCGTCGAGCGACGCACCGACGCGCGGCTGCTCGTCGACGACGGCTACATTCCGCCGCGCCTGGTCGCGCAGCGCGATGCGGCGTTGCTCGCGTACACGCGCGAGCTGCACGGACTGCTCACGCAGCGCAGCGACGCGCTGGCCGAGCGCCTGTCGGAGCCGGGGCGCGGTGGCGTATCGGAAGTCGCGGATTTCCTGCTGCTGCAACTCGTGAACCGCTATCTGGCGTTGACCTGGCACGCGCAGCAGGACGTCGCGACGCATCCGGAGGCGCTGTTCCGCGACTGGCTGAAGCTCGCATGCGACCTCAGCACGTTCACGGCGGCCGGCCGGCGCCCGCAATCGCTCGCCGTCTACGTACACGACGACCTGCGCACGAGCTTCGCCGAATTGATGACGGAGCTGCGCCGGTCGCTGTCGACGGTGCTCGAGCAAAACGCGATCCAGATCGAGCTGCACGACGCGGGCAACGGCATCCGGGTCGCGACGCTCGCCGATCCCGCGCTGCGCGACACGGCCGGCTTCGTGCTGGCCGTGCGCGCGGACGTGCCGGCCGACAGCCTGCGCGCGCGGTTTCCCGCGCAGGCAAAGCTCGGCCCGGTCGAGCGGATCCGCGACCTGGTGCAGTTGCAGCTGCCGGGCATCACGATGCGCCAGTTGCCGGTCGCGCCGCGGCAGATCCCGTACCACGCGGGTCATACGTACTTCGAGATCGACAAGGGCAGCGACCTCTGGAAGCAGCTGGCGCGCTCCGGCGGTCTCGCATTTCATTTCGCCGGCGAATTTCCGGGGCTCTCGATGGAGTTCTGGGCGATTCGCGGGTGAGGGCGGGCAGCGCGATGAATTCTTCCTCCGATTCGATTTCCGCCGGCGCAGGCGGATTCGTGCCGCCGAATCCGGGCGGCATGCATCCGCCGGCCGCGTCCGGTGCGGCGGGGCCGACCGCCACGCAGCCGCGCCCCGGCCGCTGGGCCGCGAGCGGCACGAACCCGCTCGTCGCGGCCGCCAACCCGCTGCTCAATCTCGTGCCGCAGATCCGTTCGACCGTCCATCATCCGAACCCGGCGTGGCTGCGCGAGCATCTCGTCGTCGAGATCCGTCAGTTCGAGGCGCGCGCGCAGGAAGCCGGCGTGCCGTCGGAGGCGATCATCGGCGCGCGCTACTGCCTGTGCACGGCGCTCGACGAAGCAGCCGCGCTGACGCCCTGGGGCGGCAGCGTGTGGTCGTCGCACAGCCTGCTCGTGTCGTTTCACAACGAAACCTGGGGCGGCGAGAAGTTCTTCCACCTGCTCGAACGCCTGTCCCAGCAGCCGCGCCAGCACCTCGACCTGCTGGAGCTGCTGTATTTCTGTCTCGCGCTCGGCTTCGAAGGCCGCTATCGGGTGCTCGACAACGGTCATGCGGAGCTCGACGCGCTGCGCTGGCAACTGGCCCACACGATCCGCTCGATGCGCGGTGAATTCGATCCCGCGCTGTCGCCGCACTGGCGCGACGTCGTCACGCGTGACGTTTCGCGTCGCTTCGTCGTGCCGCTATGGGTCTGCGTGGCGCTCGCGCTGCTGATCGGCTTCGGCGTGTTCGTCGGGCTGCGCATCGCGCTGGCCGGGCATTCGGACCGGCTGTTCGCGTCGATCGATGCGCTGCACGTACCGAAGCTTCAGCCTGCTCAGGCTCCGCCGCGCCCGGCGCCGGCGCCGCGCGTCGCGAAGTTCCTGGCGCCCGAGATCGCAGCCGACCTCGTGGCGGTGCGCGACGACGCGGATCGCAGCGTGATCGTGCTGCGCGGCGACGGGCTGTTCAAGTCCGGCTCGACGTCGGTGATCGACCGTTACGCGCCAGTGCTCGCACGCGTCGCGGATGCGCTGAACCAGGTTCCCGGCAACGTGCGCGTGACCGGCTATACCGACGACACGCCGGTGCATACGGCACGCTTCGCGTCGAACTGGGACCTGTCGCGCGAGCGCGCCGAGGCCGTGCGCGGCATGATCGCCGCGCGCCTCGACCGTCCGGAGCGACTCGCGGCCGAGGGGCGCGGCACGCTCGATCCGGTCGCGCCGAACGATACGCCCGCGAACCGCGCGCTGAACCGGCGCGTCGAGATCACGCTGCTGCCGGCGCCCGGCAGTGCCGCCGTCGGCGCGACGCAGGGAGCGCACTGACATGAACCAGGCTGTCGCGCGTTTTATCCGGCCGTTGCCGTCGCGGGAGATCTGGTCCTTCGTCGGTCTCGTCGTGCTCGCGTGTTTCGTGTGGCTCGCCGGGCCGCTGTTTGCGTTCGCCGAGATCCGGCCGCTCGAGAGCGGCTGGGTGCGCGCGGCGACGATCGCGGTGCTGTTCGCCGCGTGGGGCGCACGCGTGGCGTGGCGAAGCTGGCACGCGAGCCGCCTGAACGCGCAATTGCTGAACCAGTTGCGCGAGGCCGCGCCCGGGCCGGCCAACGCCGACGATCCGGCCAAGGCCCAGCTCGATGAGCTGCGCAGCCGCTTCGACGAGGCCGCGGCGCTGCTGAAGAAAGTCCGCTTCGGGCAGGCGGACACCGCGCGCAAGGGGCTGGCGCGTTGGTTCGACCGGATGTCGCGCCAGTATCTGTACCAGCTTCCGTGGTACGTGTTCATCGGCGCGCCGGGCTCGGGCAAGACGACCGCGCTCGTCAATTCCGGGCTCAGTTTTCCGCTCGCCGAGCAGTTCGGCCGTGCCGCGATTCGCGGCGTGGGCGGGACCCGACACTGCGACTGGTGGTTCACGAACGACGCGGTGCTGATCGACACGGCCGGCCGCTACACCACCCACGAAGGCAATCGCGCACTCGACGAAGCCGAGTGGAAAGGCTTCGTCGAGCTGCTGAAGAAGTACCGCACGCGCCAGCCGCTGAATGGCGCCATGTTGACGATCAGCGTCGCCGACCTGGTCGGCGCGTCGGAAGCCGAGCGCACGCAGCACGCAATGGTGCTGCGCAAGCGGCTGCTCGAGCTGCGCGCCCAGCTCGGCATCCGGTTTCCCGTCTACCTGCTCGTGACGAAGGCCGACCTGCTGGCCGGCTTCGCCGAATATTTCGGCGGCCTCGGCCGCGCGGAATGCGCGCAGGTGTGGGGTTTCACGTTCCCGCTCGCGCAGAGCGAGGCGCCGGGCTTCGACCTGCGTGCCGCGTTCGACCGCGAATACCGGCTGCTGCATCAGCGGCTGAACGACGGGCTGCCCGAGTTGCTTGCGACGCAGACCGATGCGCGCCAGCGCGAGATGGCGTACCTGCTGCCGCAGCAGGTCGCCGACTTGCAGGACATGCTCGGCCAGTTCGTCGCCGAAGTGTTTTCCGTGTCGAGCTTCGAGCCGATGCCGATGCTGCGTGGCGTGTACCTGACGAGCGGCACACAGGAAGGCACCGCGTTCGACCGCGTGATGAGCGGCATCAAGCGCTTCCTGAAGATCGAGGGCATGCCGCCGGTTGCCCAGGTCGGCTCGACCGGGCGCAGTTTCTTTTTGAAGTCGCTGCTGCAGGAACACATCTTCTGCGAAGCCGCGCTCGCCGGCAGCGACCTGCGCTGGCATCAGAAGCGGCGCGTGTTGCAGATCGCCGGCTATGCGCTCCTCGCGGTCGTGAGCGTGGTCGTGCTGGCTGCCTGGCTGCGCAGCTACGCGAACAATCGCGCGTATCTCGACCGGATCGCGCAGCAGGTGCCCGCCGTCGATGCGCAGATCGCCGGCGCGAAGTTCTCGGATGCGGCCGACATCGCGCGGCTGCTGCCGGTGCTCGATGCGCTCGGCGGGCTCGCGAATGCCGGCGGCGTCGACCGCTCGCATCCGCCGCTCGCGTACCGCTGGGGGCTCTTTCAGGGCGAGAAGATCGACGAGGCCGTCGACGTCGTGTACCGGCGCGCGCTCGACGACGTGCTGCTGCCGATTGCCGCGCGCCGGATGGAGGCCGCGCTGAGCGATGCACGGCCGGACGAAACCGACTATGCGTATGCGGCGCTGAAGGCCTACCTGATGCTGTACGACAGCGCGCACTACGATCCCGCGTTCGTGCAGGCCGTCGTCGACCTGGAAATGGAGCGCTCGCTGCCGCCCGATTTCTCGCCGGCCGAACGCTCGGCGCTGCGCGCGCATCTCGCCGCGCTGTTCGGCAACCGGGTGGCCGTGTCGCCGTATCCGATGAACGAGCGGCTGGTGGCCGACGTACGCGACCGGCTGCGGCAGGTGCCGTTCTCGCAGCGGCTATATCGCCAGCTCACGCGCACGCTGCGGCCGGCGACGTCCGCGTTCGATTTCAGCGTCGCGCGCGCGGTGGGGCCCGACGCGTCGCTCGTGTTCCGCCGCCAGAGCGGCAAGCCGCTGTCGGAAGGCGTGCCGGGCCTGTATACGCGCAACGGCTACCGGAACGTGTTCGCGCCGCGCCTCGCAGGCGAGGTCGACGCATACGGGCGCGAGGAAGTGTGGGTGCTGAATCTCGGGCTGTCCGAGATCCCCGGGCCGAACGACGCCGCCGCATGGGCGCGCGACATCCGCCAGCTGTACCTGAACGACTATCTGAAGATCTGGGACGACTATCTCGCCGACATCAAGCTGCAGCGCACGGCGACGCTCGGGCAGAGCATCCAGGTCGCGCGCGCGCTGTCGTCGGCGGATTCGCCGCTCACCCGGCTGATGATCGCGCTCGCGCGCGACACGGCGCTCGGCGATGCGCCGGGCGGCGGTCGGAATCTCGCGTCGCGCGCGCAGGACAAGGTCGACGAGGCGCGCAGTTCGCTGTCGCAGATCTTCGCGGGGCAGGGCGCGAGCGACGCGAATCCGTCAGCCGCGGCGCCCGCGAGCCCCGAGCAGGTGGTCGACAACCACTTCGCCGGGCTGCGCGCGTTCGCGCCGGGCAGCGGCGACCAGGCGCAGGCGTTCGACGCGGTGCTGAAGTCGATCGACGCGCTCTATACGTACCTGACAGCCACCGACGATGCGCTGCGCAGCGGCGCCCAGCCGCCGCCGTCCGACGCGCCCGCGCGGCTGCGCGCGCAAGCCGGGCGGCTGCCCACGCCATTCCGCGACGTGCTCGACGACCTGTCGAACGTCGCGAACGGCAGCGTCGCGACCGTCGAGCAGCGCAGCGTCGCGCAGCGGGCCGGCGCGAACGTCGGCGATTTCTGCCGGCAGGCGATCGCGGGCCGCTATCCGTTCGCGCGCGGATCGTCGCGCGACGTCGCACCGGCGGATTTCGCGCAGATGTTCGCGCCGGGCGGCCTGATGGACGATTTCTTCCAGAAGAACCTGCAGTCGATCGTCGATACGACGTCGCGCCCGTGGCGTTTCGCGAACCGCAATGCGGATGCCGATCCGGCGGCGGCCGCGATGCTTTCGTCGTTCGAGAAAGCCGCGGTGATCCGCGACGTCTACTTCGGCGGCGGCGCACGCACCGCGCAACTGAAGGTGCAGATCCAGCCGCTCGAAATGGATCCGTCGCTCACGGAGATGGTGCTCGACGTCGACGGCCAGATCGTCCGTTATGCGCACGGGCCGCTCGTGCAGAGCGCGGTGGACTGGCCGGGCACGCGCGGCAGCAACCAGGTCCGCTTGCAGGTGTCGGGGCAGGCCGGCGCGACCGACGGCTTCACGACCGACGGGCCGTGGGCGCTGCACCGGCTGTTCGACCGCGCCGCCGTGTCGGCCGGGCGGGGTTCGGACCAGATGATCGCGCGCTTCACCGTCGACGGCAAACCGCTCGTGCTGCAGGTGAATGCGGGCAGTGTCCGCAATCCGTTCCGGCTGCCCCAGATGGAGTCCTTTACATGCCCTCCGAAGCAATGAGCCGCCTCCCGCCGCTCACGCGCGCCGATGGCGACGCCCCGGCCTGGTACGGAAAGATTCCCGGCGCCGGCGACTTCGTGAACAGCCGGCTGCCGCATGCGCTCGCGCAGTGGTGGGAACGCTGGCTGCAGCAGGGGATGGCCGCGATGCGCCAACGCGGCCCGGACGAGATCGCGCGCCACTACACGGTCGCGCCGGTCTGGAATTTCCTGGTGCCGGCGGGCGCCGGCGCGTCGTGCGTACAGGCAGGCTGCCTCGCGCCGAGCTGCGACCGTGTCGGGCGTTACTACCCGGTGATCGTCGCGCTGCCGATGCCGACGGCCGATTACTGGAACGGGCTGCCGGACGCGGCCGACGCGTTCTACTGGCAGATCGGCCATGCGCTGCTCGACGCGATCCGGCATGCGCGCGCGCCGGTCGACCTCGAGGAGACGCTCGACCGCGTTCGGCTCGCACCGGGCGACGGGCTGACGGCGGACGTGGTCGACGCGATCCCGGCGTCGCTGCCGGAGCGGCCGGCGCTCGCCGCATGGCCCGGGCTGTCCGGCTATTTCGATCCGCACGGCGGGACGAGCTTCTGGTGGACCAATCGCGCCGACGGCTCGCCGCTGCGCACGCATGCGCATACGGGCGCGCCCGACAACGCGCTGTTCCTGACGCTGTTCGGCGGTAGCTGACGGTGCCGGTCGGCGGTCGGAGGCAGGCAACGCAGGCAATACGGATGCGGTATCGCGAGGTAGACATGAAGGACCCTTCATCGAGAGACAACGAGCACGACACGGCGACCCGCGGCGACGCACCCGAATTCACGGTGCGGCCGCTGCCGCTCGGTCATCGCCTGGGCGAGCTGCAGCTCGACGAGGTGCTGGGCATCGGCGGTTTCGGCATCGTCTATCGCGCGTTCGATCGCACGTTGCGGCGCGCGGTCGCGATCAAGGAATACATGCCGTCCATGCTCGCGACGCGCGGCGGCGACTACACGGTGTCGCTGCGCTCCGAGCGGTTCGCCCAGGCGTTCGACGCGGGACGCGGCGCGTTCCTCAACGAGGCGCGCCTGCTCGCGCAATTCGACCATCCGGGGCTCGTGAAGGTGCTGCACTTCTGGGAGAGCCACGGCACCGCGTACATGGTGATGCCGTTCTACGAGGGGCGCACGCTCAAGCAGCTGCTCGACGGCGGTGTGCGGATGAGCGAGACGCAATTGCGCAACATCGTCGGCGCGCTGCTCGGCGCGCTCGACACGCTGCATCGCGCGCAGTGCTTCCATCGCGACGTCGCGCTCGACAACGTGCTGATCCGCCCGAACGGCAGCGCGATCCTGCTCGATTTCGGCGCGGCGCGCAAGCGGATCGGCGATCTCGTCGACGACGGCGCGATGATGATCAAGCCCGGCTACGCGCCGATCGAGCAGTACACCGACGATCCCGCATTCAGCCAGGGGCCGTGGACGGATCTCTACGCGCTCGGCGCGGTGATGCACGCGTTGATCACCGGTGAACTGCCGCCCGCGGCCGTCGTGCGCAGCATCAAGGACACGTACCGGCCGCTCGCGTCGCGCGAGTTGCCGGCCGGCGAGGTGTACAGCCCGGCGTTCCTGGCGGCGATCGATCACGCGTTGCAGTTGCGGATCCCCGATCGGCCGGAGTCGGTCGCGGCGTTCGCGGCGGAACTCGGGTTGCGCGATCTCGACCCGACGGGCGGCGGGTATGGTGCGGCCGTTGTGCCGCCGGCGGCCGATGCCGGGGGAGGCGGAGCTGGGAAGGTGGCCTCCGGTGTGTCGGGTGCGTCTGCTGCGACGGGAAAAACGTCGGCCGGGGTTGCTGCTGCGGCGTCGGCCGATGAACGCGGGACGGCATCGGACGACGCAACGACGGATGTGCGGTCGTCGCAGCCTGAGCGGGCGGAAGGCCAGCCGAGCACTTCCGATACGCCGTCCACTGCATCCGCCGGGGCTGGCGACAAGCCGGGAGATGGCGGGTCGTTGGCGTCGGCTGCTGCTGCGGGAGCGCTGGCGTCGCCGGCGTCGGCTGCTGCTGCGGGAGCGCAGGCTTCGCCGGCTTCGTCCGTTTCTTCAACTGCTTCGTCATCCGTATCGCAGGCGGTGTCGCCCTCCGCGAAAACGGGGCGATCCGGCGAACGTGAAAATGATGAGGCGCGTGCAAAGGAAGCGTTGGACGACGAACGGTCGACTTCGAAGACCGAAGCGCATGGCGACGCCGGCATGCGATCGGCAAGCGCCGTGGCGGACAGCGGGCAGGGCCGTGCAACGGATATCGGGAACCTGAACGGAACGGCAGTGCCGATTGCTGGCGCTGCTGGCGCTGCTGGCGCTGCTGGCGCTGCTGGCGCTGCTGGCGCTGCTGGCACATCCATGTCCTCGCCGGGTGCATCGCCGCCGACCCGCCCGCCGCGCCGCCCATCGTTCATCGCAGCGGGCAACCGGCGCACGCAGACCTACGTGGGTGGCGCGCTGGCAGCACTGATCGTCGTTGGCATCGCCGCGACCTATCTGTCGCGTCCCGCGAAAGTCGCCAGCGAACCGGAAGCGGGCGCCAGCCAGCCGCTGGCCGGCGTCGCGTCCTCGGCCGGCGCATCGGACGCGATGCTCGCGCAGCACGGCCCGACGCCGATCGTCGTGCCGCCGTCGAGTATGCCGGGCGGATCGTCCGCGCAGGTGCCGCCGCCAACGCTCGCCGCCGCGCCCGCCAGCACGCCCGCCGCGGGGGCTGCCGTTCCCGCGCCGCAGGTCGCCACGCCCGCCACGAACATCGCGGGCGCCACGCCGTCGCAAGCCGGTTCGAGCGCGACCATCGCACCGGCCGGCAGCCTCGACGCATCGGAGCGCATCGTCAACGTGCCGCCGTCGGAGGCCGCTGCATCGCCGTCGAGCGCACCGGTACCCGCGTCGGCATCGCCATCGGAAGCGGCGACGGCCGTCGCCGCGATCAACGCATCGGCCGCCGAGCAGCGCCCGCCGAAGCAGGAAACCGTTCAGGTGCGCTTCAACGTGCGCCCGTGGGGCGACGTGTACGTGAACGGCGCACGGCGCGGCGCGAGCCCGCCGCTGCGCTCGGTGTCGCTGACACCGGGTGTCTATCAGATCGAGATCCGCAACGGCTCGCTGCCGCCGTTGCACCGCACCGTGGCGATCGACTTCGGCAGCAAACCGGTCAACATCGACTATGCATTCGAATGACGTCAGCCAGGCGGCGCTGGCCGCTGCCGCATTGTCCTCGCCGTCACCCGGCCTGCCGGCGGCGACGCCGCGCGCCGAGCTGATCGGCCGGCTGCTGGCGGACCTCTCGCCGGAAGCCCCGTGCGGCCCGAACCTCGAATACGACGCGGATTTCCTGCAGCTTCAGGAGCGGGCGACGCCGCGCGCCGAGCAGCAATACGGCGACACCGTGATTCCCGCCGAGACGCCCGACTGGCGAGCGGTCGAGCGCCTTGCGCTCGCGCTGAGCGAGCGGACGAAGGACTTGCGTGTCGCCGCGCATCTCGCGCGCAGCTGGACCGAGCAGCACGGCATTCCGGGCTACGCGGACGGGCTCGCTGTCGTCGCCGGCCTGATCGAGCGCTGGTGGGACGACCTGCACCCGCGCCTGGACGCCGACGGCGAACAGGATCCGACACCGCGGATGAACGCGCTCGCCGACGTCGCCGGCGCGCACGAATGCGCGCGCGCGGCGCGGCGTCAGCCGCTGTTCGACGGGGGCCCGAGCGTGCGCGACGCCGAACGCGCGCTCGACGGCCGCGACGAAACGGGCGGCCCGTCGGCAGGCAGGCGCGACGGCCTGGTCGCCGCGCTGTCGACCGCACGCGACGACGGCCGCGTGCCGATCGACGCCGTGCGCGCGGTGCTGGGTGCGCTGGACGCGATCCGCGCGCGCGTCACGGACCGGCTCGGCAGCGAATGGTCGCCCGATGCGAGCGACACGGAAAAGGCGTTGCAACGCATCGTGCGCGAAATGCCGGAGCCGGCACCGGTGCAAGCGGCAGGGCCGGTGGACGGTTCGATTCCGGCAACGCCGGCCGCACCAGGCGCCGCGAACGCCGCGTCCGCGCCGGCCACGGTGCCGAACGGACAGGCCTGGCGCGATGCCGAGGTCGCGAGCCGTGACGACGTGCGGCTCGGCCTCGACAAGATGTGCCGCTATTTCGAACTGCACGAGCCGAGCCACCCGGCGCCGCTGCTGCTGCGCCGCGCGCAGCGGCTGCTCGCGCTCGACTTCTACGAAATCATCCGGGACCTCGCGCCGGAGAGCCTGCCGAAGCTGGACATGCTGAGCGGCGAACGGAGCGAATGAGGCAAGCCGCCCCGCGGCGGCAACGTACACGCAATCTGATCGATGTGAAGGAGCGGACGATGACGGACAGAACCAAGGCGACAGGCAGCGGACAGAAGTTCATCGCGCGCAATCGGGCGCCGCGCGTGCAGATCGAGTACGACGTCGAGACCTACGGCGCCGAGCGCAAGGTGCAGCTGCCGTTCGTGATGGGCGTCATCGCGGACCTGGCGGGCAAGCGTGCCGAGCCGCTGCCGGATTTACCGGAGCGCAAGTTCCTCGAGATCGACGTCGACAACTTCGACGAGCGGATGAAGTCGGTCGCGCCGCGCGTCGCGTTCCAGGTGCCGAACACGCTGACGGGCGAAGGGATGCTCAACGTCGACATGACGTTCGAGCAGATCGACGATTTCTCGCCGGCGGCGATCGCGCGCAACGTCGACGCGCTGCGCCGGCTGCTGGATGCGCGCACCGAGCTGTCGAACCTGCTGTCGTACATGGACGGCAAGCACGGCGCCGAGCAGCTGATCGAGCGCGCGATCAACGATCCCGACCTGCTGAAGACGCTCGTGCGCGAACCGCGCGCCGACGCGCACGCCGGCGACGCGACCCAACCGGAGGCCCGCGATGAATGACCCCGTCCAGTCCCGCGCAGATGTACGCGACACCCGCGACGCCGCGCAGCCGGCCGTCGCGCACGGCGAGTTCGCCGCGCTGCTGCAGAAGGAGTTCAAGCCGAAGACCGCCGAGGCGCGAGAGTCGGTCGAGCGCGCGGTGCGCACGCTCGCGCAGCAGGCGCTCGAACATACGGTCGGCATGACGACCGACGCATACGGCAGCGTGAAGCAGATCATCGCGGAGATCGACCGGAAGCTGTCCGAGCAGATCAACCAGATCCTGCATCACGACGAATTCCAGACGCTCGAAGGTGCATGGCGCGGCCTGCATTACCTCGTCACGCACACCGAGACCGACGAGCTGCTGAAGATCAAGGCCTTGCCGGCGTCGCGCAACGAGGTCGCACGGATGCTCAAGCGCTACAAGGGCGTCGCGTGGGACCAGAGCCCGCTGTTCCGCAAGATCTACGAAGAGGAATACGGTCAGTTCGGCGGCGAGCCGTTCGGCTGCCTGGTCGGCGACTTCTACTTCAATCACAGCCCGCCGGACGTCGAGATGCTCGGCGAGCTGTCGAAGATCGCGGCGGCCGCGCATGCGCCGTTCATCGCGGGCGCGTCGCCGGAACTGATGCAGATGGATTCGTGGCAGGAGCTGTCGAACCCGCGCGACCTGACCAAGATCTTCCAGAACACCGAATACGCGGGCTGGCGCAGCCTGCGGCAGTCGGAGGATTCGCGTTACGTCGGCCTCGCGATGCCGCGTTTTCTCGCGCGGCTGCCGTATGGCGCGCGCACCAATCCGGTCGACGAATTCGACTTCGAGGAAGACACCGACGCCGCGAATCACGACCGCTACACGTGGGCGAACTCGGCTTACGCGATGGCCGCGAACATCAACCGCTCGTTCAAGCTGTACGGCTGGTGCTCGTCGATTCGCGGCGTCGAGTCGGGCGGGGCGGTCGAAGGGCTGCCGAGCCACACGTTCCCGACCGACGACGGCGGCATCGACCAGAAATGCCCGACCGAGATCGCCATCAGCGACCGCCGCGAGGCCGAGCTCGCGAAGAACGGCTTCATGCCGTTCGTGCACCGGAAGAACTCGGATTTCGCGGCGTTCATCGGCGCGCAGTCGCTGTACCAGCCGGCCGAGTATCACGACCCCGACGCGACCGCGAACGCGCGATTGTCCGGCCGCCTGCCTTACCTGTTCGCGTGCTGCCGCTTCGCGCACTACCTGAAATGCATCGTGCGCGACAAGATCGGCTCGTTCCGCGAGCGCGACGACATGGAGCGCTGGCTTAACGACTGGATCATGAACTACGTCGACGGCGACCCCGTGAACTCGTCTCAGGAGACCAAGGCGCGCAAGCCGCTGGCGGCCGCGCAGGTGGTCGTCGACGAGGTCGAGGACAACCCCGGCTACTACACGTCGAAATTCTTCCTGCGACCGCACTACCAGCTCGAAGGGCTCACCGTGTCGCTGCGGCTGATCTCGCGGCTGCCGTCCGCGAAGGCGGCGAACGAGTGAGCGGCAAGGGGCACTCAACCCGGCATTCAACCTGATTTCGCACCGAAACGGAGACGGCAATGGGCGTGGCTATGTTTATGAAGGTGGACGGCGTGACCGGCGAATCGGCGGACGCGCAGCACAAGGGCTGGACCGACATCGAGTCGTTCACGTGGGGCGCGAGCCAGCCGGGCGCGATGGCGAGCGGCAGCGGCGGCAATGCGGGCAAGGCGAGCTTCAACGATCTCGTCGTGGCCGCGTACATGGACAAGGGTGCGCCCGCGATCATCAAGAACTGCGCGAGCGGCAAGCACTTGCTCAAGGTCGAGATCTCCGCGTGCAAGACCGGCGGCTCGCAGATCGAGTTCATGCGCGTGACGCTGCAGGAAGTGCTCGTCACGTCCGCGCAGGTCGCGGGCATCGATCCGGGAGACGCTGCCGACCGTCTGATGATGCATTACGGCTTCCAGGCCGCAAAGGTGAAGAAGCAGTACTGGCAGCAGAACGACAACGGCGGCAAGGGCGCCGAGGTGTCGGTCGGCTGGAACATCAAGGAAAACATCGAGATGTGACGGCGGAGCGATGACGATGGACGACCCGCAAGCCCGCGCCGGCCGGCACGGCGGCATGCGCGACCGGCTGCAGCCCGCGCTGCTCGACCGGCTGACCGACGACGCGCCGCAGCGCACGGCCGATCTGCCCGGCACGCAAGGGATCGGCGCCGAGCGCCTGCGCGCGGCCGTGCTGCGCGATCTCGCGTGGCTGCTCAATACACGCAACGCCGAGGACGGCTTCGTCGACTGGGCCGCGTTCGCGCACGCGCAGGCCTCGGTGCTCAACTACGGGATGCGGCCGCTCGTCGGCAAGCCGATGTCTGGCGTCGAGCGCATGTCGGTCGAGGCGTCGATCCGCGACGCGATCGTGCGCTTCGAGCCGCGCATCGCGCCCGACAGTGTCGAGGTCCGCAGCCTCGCCGATGCATCGGACGGGCGCGCCGGCGAACGGCGTCACAACGTGCTGCTGTTCGAGATTCGCGGCACGCTGTGGTCGATCCCGCATCCGGTCGAATTCGTGCTGCGCTCCGACCTCGATCTCGAGACGGGTGCGATGTCGCTGCGGTCGGCGGCGGGAAACTGACACGATGGATACGCGCCTGCTCGACTACTACAACCGCGAACTCGCGTACCTGCGCGAGCTCGGCGACGAATTCGCGCAGCAGTTCCCGAAGATCGCCGCGCGGCTGCGGCTCACCGAGTCGGGGCCGCCCGATCCGTACGTCGAACGGCTGCTCGAAGGCTTCAGCTTCCTCACCGCGCGTGTGCAGCTGAAGATGGACGCCGAGTTTCCTCGGTTCACCCAGGCGCTGCTGGACGCCGTGTATCCGGGCTATCTCGCGCCATTGCCGTCGATGGCGATCGTGCGGTTCACACCGATGCTGAACGAAGGCAGCCTCGCGCAGGGCTGGCGGCTGCCGGCCGGCACCGCGCTGCGCGCACGGCCCGCCGCATCCGAGCAGACCGCATGCGAATTCCGTACCGCGCACGACCTGACGCTGTGGCCGCTCGAGCTGACCGATGCGGCCGTCACCGGCGCGCCGTCGTGGCTGCCGCGCGGCGCCGTACCGGCACGCCAGGACGTGCGCGGCGCGTTGCGCATCCGGCTCAAGGCGCGCGGCGGCGCCAGGCTGTCGCAACTGCCGCTCGAGCGGCTGACCTTTCATCTCGCGGGCCCCGAACGCGACGCGCTGCACCTGCTCGAACTGATCGCCGCGCATGCGCTCGGCGTCGTCTGCCACGACCCGGGGCAGCCGCCGCGCTGGCTGCACACGCTCGACGCCGATGCGATCGTCCACGAGGGTTTCGATCCGTCGCAGGCGATCCTGCCCGACGACGGGCGCAGCTTCCACGGCTACCGGCTGCTGCGCGAGTATTTCGCGTTTCCGGCGCGCTTCCTGTTCTTCAGCGTCGGCGGGCTGCGCGCCGCGCTCGCGCGCGCCACCGGCGACGAATGCGAGCTGACCGTGCTGTTCGACCGCCACGACGCCGCGCTCGAGGCGGCCGTCGATGCGCGGCATCTGGCGCTGAACTGCACACCGGCTGTGAACCTCTTCGCACGTCGCGGCGACCGCATCCGGTTGCAGCCGGGCGCGCGCGAGCATCATGTCGTCGTCGACCGCAGCCGGCCGCTCGATCACGAGGTCTATGCCGTGCAGCGGCTGGCGAGCGAGCAGCGCGACGATGGCCAGTCGCGCGAATTCCGGCCGTTCCATGCGTCGTTCGCGAGGGACGACGGCAACTACGGCGCGTACTACACGATGCGGCGCGAGCCTCGGCTGGTGTCCGCGCAGGCACGCGCGAACGGCACGCGCACCGGCTACGTCGGCAGCGAGACCTACGTGTCGCTCGTCGACAGCCAGTGCGCCCCGTACGACGAGTCGATGCGCTACTTGTCCGTCGACACTCTGTGCACCAACCGCGATCTCGCGCTGCTGCTGCCGCCAGGCGATGCGAACACGTTCACGCTGCGCATCTCGGCGCCCGTCGAGCGTATCGCCGCGATTCGCGGCCCGTCGCGGCCGCGCCCGCCGATCGCCGACGCGCAGACGGCCTGGCGGCTCATCCGTCATCTCGGGCTCGCCCGGCAGACGCTGACCGATCTCGACGACGACGAGGGCGCACATGCGCTGCGCGAGCTGCTCGGCCTGCACGCCGACCCGGCCGATGCCGCGATGCGCCGGCAGATCGACGGCGTGCGGCGCGTCGCGTTCTCGCCGGTGTTCCGGCGGCTGCCGGCGCTCGGGCCGCTGATGTTCGGGCGCGGCGTGCAGGTCGACGTGACCGTCGACGATCACGCATTCTCCGGCGACAGTCCGTTCCTGCTCGGCGCGGTGCTCGAACAGTTCTTCGCGCGGCATGTATCGATCAATGCGTTCGCCGAATGCGTGCTGACCAGCGTGCAGCGCGGCACGCTCGCGCACTGGCCCGCGCGCATCGGCAGGCGGCCCGCGATATGAAACACGGCACGCCACCCGGCGCTCGATCGGCCGCCGAAGCCGCACGCCGCGACGCATGGTGGGCGCGACTGCGCGCTGCGCCGCACGGTTACGACCTGTTCCAGGCGTTGCGCTGGCTCGACGCGCTGTCGCCCGGCCGTGCACCGCTCGGTCATGCCGCGCGGCCGCGCGACGAACCGGTGCGGCTCGGGCAACAGCCGTCGCTCGCGTTCGCGGCGTCGATGGTGGCCGGTGCATACGATGGCGACGGCAGCGCCACGCTGCCGCGCATCGCGATCCACGGTTTCGGGTTGTTCGGACCGAACGGGCCGCTGCCGACCCACCTGACCGAATACGCGCACGAGCGCGCAGCCCAGCACGACGACCCGACCTTCGCCGCGTTCGCGGACCTGTTTCATCACCGGCTGATCCTGCTGTTCTACCGAGCATGGGCCGACGCGCAACCGACGGTGAGCCTCGATCGTCCCGGGCGCGCTCGGTTCGACGCGTATGTCGCGAGCCTCATCGGGCGCGCCGCGCATGGCGAAGGGCAGCCAGGGCATCCCGATGCGGAACGCACGGCCGCCGACACGCTCGCGCCGCATGCGCTTTATTTCCACGCGGGTCATCTCGTACGGCACACGCGCAACCCGGAAGGGCTCGTGCAGATCCTGCGGCGCCATTTCGGCGTCGACGCGCGCATCGTCGAGCACGTGTCGCGCTGGGTCGCGATCGAACGCTCGCAGCGCTGCGTGATCCGTGCGACGCGGCCGACCCTGCGCGTCGGCGGCGTCGCGCTCGGCATCGCGGTGCGCGACGCGCAGTCGCATTTCCGGATCGTGCTCGGACCGCTGTCGCTCGACGCGTACCGGCGCTTCCTGCCGGGCGGCCCGCACGCACGGCAGCTCGCGCACTGGGTGCGCGAATACGTCGGCATCGAGTTCGACTGGGACGTTCAGCTCGAACTGGCGGCTGACGCGGTGCCGGCGATCGCGCTCGGCGCGTCGCAGGGCCTCGGCCGTACCGCGTGGCTCGGGCAACGGCTCGACGCGGGCCCCGCGCGCGATCTCGTCGTCCGTTACGACGCACGCCGTGGCGGCCCGCCGCGCACCGGCGCCGTCCTTCATCGCGAAACCGCCTAAACGGGAACCGTCATGTCCGATATCGGCCGCGTCAACCTGTTCGGAAAGCTCGATCCGCTCCTCTACGAGACGCTCGAGCAGGCGACCGGATTCTGCAGACTACGCGGCAATCCGTACGTGGAACTCGCGCACTGGTTCAAGCAGCTCCTGCAGCGGCCCGACGGCGACCTGCAGCGCGTGCTGCGCCGGTTCGAGATCGACGAGGCCGCGATCGAGCGCGGCCTCGTCGCGTCGCTCGATCGGCTGCCGCGCGGCGCGGGATCGGTGTCGGACCTGTCCGTGCACATCGACGACGCGGTCGAGCGCGCATGGGTCTATGCGACCTTGAAATACGACGCGACGCGGATTCGCGGCGCGGTCCTGCTGCTCGCGATCCTGAAAACGCCGCAGTTGCGCAACGTGCTGTACGCGATCGCACGCGAGTTCGAGCGCATCGTGCCCGACGTGCTCGCCGACGAACTCGCATCGATCGTCGACGGCTCGCCCGAGGCGCAACCGGCTGCGCGTGCCGATTCGGGCTCGGGCACCGGCTCCGGCGACGCCGCGACGCGCGGTATGCCAGCAGCGGAAGGCTCGGCCCTGGCGCGCTTCGCCGTCGACCTGACCGCCCGTGCACGGGCAGGCGAGATCGACCCCGTCGTCGGGCGCGACGCGGAGATCCGCCAGATCGTCGACATCCTGCTGCGGCGCCGGCAGAACAACCCGCTGCTGGTCGGCGAGGCCGGTGTCGGCAAGACCGCCGTCGCGGAAGGCTTCGCGCTGCGCATCGCCGCCGGCGACGTGCCGCCGTCTCTGCGAGACGTCGCGCTGTACCTGCTCGACATCGGGCTGCTTCAGGCTGGCGCGAGCGTGAAGGGCGAATTCGAGAGCCGCCTGCGTGGCGTGATCGACGAAGCGATGTCGTCCGAGCGGCCCGCGATCCTCTTCGTCGACGAAGTCCATACGCTTGTCGGCGCGGGCGGGGCGGCCGGCACCGGCGACGCCGCGAACCTGCTGAAACCGGCACTCGCGCGGGGCCTGCTGCGCACGATCGGCGCGACCACGTGGTCCGAGTACAAGCAGTACATCGAGAAGGATCCCGCGCTGACGCGGCGCTTCCAGCTCGTGCATGTTCTCGAGCCCGAGGAGGCCGCCGCCGTGACGATGCTGCGCGGTCTCGCCGCGAAGCTCGAAGCCCACCATCGCGTGCTGGTGCTCGACGACGCGCTGCAGGCCGCCGTCACGTTGTCGCATCGGTATATCCCGGCTCGGCAGTTGCCGGACAAGGCGATCAGCTTGCTCGACACGGCCTGCGCGCGCGTCGCCGTCAGCCAGCACGCGGTGCCCGCGCCGATCGAGGACGCGCGACGGCGCATCGACGGCCTGCACGTCGAGCGGGAACGGATCGCGCGCGAGTGCGCGCTCGGCAGCGGCGACACCGCACGGCGCGACGCGATCGATGCCGAGCTTGCCACCGTGCAGACGGAGCTCGATCGGCTCGACACGCGCTGGCAAGCCGAGCGCGACGCATTGAACTCGATCGTCGAATCGCGTGCCGCGCTGCTCGACGACGAGTCGTCGCGCGAGCTCACGAGCGACGCACGCGTCGATGTCCTGTCGCGCCTCGCAGCCACGCAGCAGGCGCTCGCCGAGATGCAGGGCGACGCACCGCTCGTGCTGCCCGCCGTCGACACGCATGCGGTCGCCGCCGTCGTCGCCGACTGGACCGGCATTCCGCTCGGCCGGATGGTGCGCGACGAGACGCAAGCCGTGCTCAAGCTCGCCGAGACGCTCGGCGAACGTGTGGTCGGGCAGCACCATGCGGTCGAACTGATCGCCGAACGGATTCAGACCGCGCGTGCGAAGCTCGACGACCCGACCAAACCACACGGCGTGTTCCTGCTGTGCGGGCCGTCCGGCGTCGGCAAGACCGAGACTGCGCTCGCGCTGGCCGACACGCTGTATGGCGGTGAGCGCAACGCGATCACGATCAACATGAGCGAGTTCCAGGAAGCGCACACGGTATCGACGCTGAAGGGCGCGCCGCCCGGCTACGTCGGCTACGGACAGGGCGGGGTGCTTACCGAGGCCGTGCGGCGGCGTCCGTACAGCGTCGTGCTGCTCGACGAGATCGAGAAGGCGCATCGCGACGTGCACGAGATTTTCTTCCAGGTGTTCGACAAGGGCTGGATGGAAGATGGCGAGGGGCGCGACATCGACTTCCGGCATACGGTGATCCTGCTGACCTCGAACGTCGGCGCCGATCGCGTGATGCAGCTGTGCCGCGACCCCGAGCGCCTGCCCGACATGCAGACGCTCGCCGATGCGCTGCGCGCGCCGCTGCTAGACGTGTTCCCCGCCGCGCTGCTCGGCCGGCTGACCGTCGTGCCGTACTACCCGCTGACCGATGCAACGCTCGCGCGCATCGTCGAGTTGCAGTTGCGGCGCTTCGAGAAGCGGATCGACCTGCATCACGGAATCCGGCTGCGATGCACTGATTCGGCGACCGCGCTGATCGTCGAACGCTGCCGGACGATCGAATCCGGCGGCCGGATGGTCGACGCGATTCTCACGCATACCGTGATGCCGCGAATCGGCCGCGCGATCCTCGAGGCCACCCTCGAAGGCCGTGCGCTGACGTCGATCGAGGTGAGCGCCGCCGGCGGCGAATTCGCTTACCGGTTCGACGAGGAGGGAACGACGTGAATCGCGTATTCACAATCGACAGCCCGCACGGCGACGACCTGAAGTTCCACACGCTCGATGGCAGCGACGAACTCGGCCGCCTGTTCGAATTCCGGATCGAGGCGCTGGCTGACAGCCACAGCCTGTCGCTGAAGGACATGCTCGGCAAGCCCGTGACCGTGCGGATCGAGCAGCAGGACCTGTCGACGCGCTATCTGAACGGGATCGTCGCGCGCGCGACGCTGGCCGGCCGGCGTGCCGAGCGGCACTATGGCTACGAGCTCGTCGTGCGGCCGTGGCTGTGGCTTGCGACGCGCCGCTCGGACTGCCGGATCTTCCAGAACCGCACCGTGCCCGACATCGTGCAGGAAGTGCTGGCGCCTTACGGCTTCCCCATCGAAAACAAGCTGACCGATGCGTACGTGCCGCGTGAGTTCTGCGTGCAATACAACGAGACCGACGCCGCGTTCGTGATGCGATTGATGGAGTTCGAGGGCATCTATTTTTATTTCCGGCACGCGGCGGACAATCACACGCTCGTGCTGTGCGACGCGATGTCGTCCCACGTCGCGTTGCCCGGCTACGAAACGATCCCGTACATCGCGCAGGATCGCACCGCGATCGCCGACGAGGAGCACATCGACGGCTGGCTGCCCGCGCAGGAGGTGAGCGTCGGCAAGCACCAGACCACCGACTACGACTATACGAAGCCGCGCGCCGATCTTTCCGCGCAGAAGGTCGATCCGCGTGGGCATGATCACGACAGTTTTGCGTCTTTCGAATGGCCGGGCGGGTATCGCGACGATGCGCCTGGTGCGCATTACAGCCGCGTTCGGCTCGAGGAGCAGCAGGCCGAACATGAGCGGGCAAATGCTGATACCGACGTGCGCGGCGCCGCGCCGGGCTATCTGTTCACGCTAGCGCATTGCCCGCGTGCCGATCAGAACCGCGAGTACCTGATCGTGCGGTGTCGGTACCGTTTCCAGGAGAACGCGTATGCGAGCGATCAGGGCGCGGAGGCTGTGGTGCATCAGACGATGATGCTCGTGCAGCCGTCGAGCCTGCCTTATCGGTCGCCGCGTGAAACGCCGCGGCCGCGGACGAACGGGCCGCAGACGGCTACCGTGGTCGGGCCGCCGGGGGAGGAAATCTGGACCGATCAGTATGGGCGGGTGAAGTTGCAGTTCCGGTGGGACCGATACGGGCAGAGCAATCAGGATTCGTCATGCTGGGTGCGAGTGTCGAGTCCTTGGGCTGGGGGTGGCTTCGGTGGCGTGCAGATTCCACGTGTCGGCGATGAGGTTGTCGTCGATTTTCTCAACGGCGATCCGGATGAGCCGATCGTGACGGGGCGGGTCTACAACGGCGAGAAGATGCCGCCGTGGGGATTGCCGGGCAGCGCGACGCAGAGCGGGATGCTGTCAAGGTCGTCGCCGGGCGGGACGACCGACCATGCCAACGCATTCCGGTTCGAGGACAAGAAGGGCGCGGAGCAGCTGTGGATGCATGCCGAGCGCAATTTCGACGCCGAGACCGAACTCGATCATTCGCTTTCCGTCGGGAACAACCATACGCACACCGTCGGGAACGACGAGACGATGCAGGTGAAGAACAACCGGCAAAGGAGCGTCGGGCAGAACGAGACAGTGAATATCGGGCACACCCGGGTCGCGCAGATCGGGGTGGACGAGACGCATGGGGTGGGGGGGAACCGGACGCGAACGGTCGGCAAGAACGAAACCGTGACGATCGCTGCGAATCGCGACGCGACCATTGGTGGAATACATACCGAGACGGTTGCGAAAGCCAAGACTGAAACGATCGGCGAAGGCAAGACGCTGAATGTCGGACAGATGTATCAAACGACGTCGCAGGACATGAAGACGCTGGTTGCGTCGTCGCATACCGAGGAAATCGGTGCACGTACATCGACGATTGCCAACGCCCATACGCACACGGTCGGCGGTGAGCACACCGTCAACGTCGGCGAGAACCATACGACGAACGTGCAGCACCAGATGCTCGTCAACGCCGGCGATCAGCTTTCGCTCGTCTGCGGGATGTCCAGCATCGTGATGAAGCGTGACGGCACGATCACGATCCAGGGCGTCAACATCGCGTCGGCCGGCACCGAAAGCCATACCGTGAACAGCAAGAAGGTGACGTCTTCTGCGTCGGTCGAGCATACGGTCGAAGGGACGATCCTGAAACTGAATCCGTGACGGAGGTTCGCACGAATGCAGAACTGGCAGCCGACCAATCCGGTGGAGCGCAGGTTCATGGACGCGCATACGGACTGGATGAGTTTCGCAAAAGAGCAGGATGCGCGATTGATGATCTGGCAGACCGACGAGACGGATGCGGAGCTTGTGCGGCTCTATTTTCAGGTTCAGGACGAGACGTCGTGTGCGGTCAGGACGATGCGCGCGTCGTTCGCCAATGAAGCGGAGTACGCAAAGGCGCTGACGGACGAGCTTATTGCGTTCTACGACAGCCGGCGTGAAGGGTCCGATGCGCATGGGGTGCGGGCCGATTGGCAAGCGCCGTACGACGATGGCAAGAATCCCTTGCTGTATCTGTTCGCGGTTGCCGACAGCCTGATGCAGCACCATCCGGACGTTTTTCCGGCGATGGTATTCGTGCTGGAACCGGCGAAAGTGCGGGATGACGCGGCATGGGTGCGATGGATCGACGATTTGCTGTCGATCATCTCGGTCGCACCGCGGCTTGCCGAGCGCGTGCGTTTTGTCGTGCCGCGTATCGATATCGCGCCGTTTGCGGCGTTGATGCAACGGCATCGCGCCGCGGTGCGCGTCGTGCACGGCAAGTATTCGATGGCCAGCGTGCCGCGCGAATTGCTTGCGGAATCGGGCGAGCGCGGGCCGAGCGGCGAGTTTCGACGGCATTTCGTGATGCTGACCGAGATGATCGAAGGCGGTAATCCTGCTCGACTGGAGGAATTGCGTGCAGCGGCGTTGAAGGTCGCGGAGCGTAAGCAGTGGTTCGATCAATGCGTTGTCGTGCATCTGATTGCAGGGGCTGCGTATCTGAAGTGGCGTGATCGGGAGAAGGCGATCGATGCGTATCGGAGTGCCGCCAGCAGCGGCATGCGCGCGGTCGAGGCAGGGCATCCGGCGGGGCACAAGCTCGTTGCGAACGGGTTGTTCGGCGAGGCGAGCGTGCATCTGACGCACAAGGATTACGCGCACTCGGCGTATTGCTACGAGCGTGCGGCGGCGTCGACTACGGCCGCTCAGGACGGGCTGATGACGGTCGAGGCGTGGCGCATGAGCGCCGTGTGCTGGGAGCGGGCGGGGGAGCGCGAGCATGCGCTGGAGGCCGGTTTCAATGCGCTCGATGCGGGATTGATGATCGATGAGCCGATGCGGGCTAACAGTAATCTGCCGATGGTTGTTCAGTGGATGGTTTCGCAGTTGGGTGTACAGGACCAGCGGCGCAACGCGTTGAGCGAGAAAGTCGCAGCGTTGCGCGGTGGGCGTTGAGCGGGGGCCGAGACCGTGGCACTTCCAGCCGTCAAGCATCTCGATCCCGTTGTTGGCGTGGACGTTCATTCGGTACTGGTCACGCCCGGTACACCACCCGTGTTCCTGCCGCATCCTCATGTCGGGTTCATGCTCGATAAGCGCGAGTACATCCAGGCCGCAAAGGCCGTGGTCGGCTGCATTGCAATGATGATCGTGCAGGAGAAGGTGACCGAATACATCGAAGATCATCCCGAAGATGTGACGAAGCTCGAACATCTCGCCGACGAAGCGACTCAGCAGGTCAATGAACTGATGGGCGGAGGCAAGCTACCTGATTTCAAGAATGACCCCACTGTCGCGGAGGGGACGAGGCTGGCGAAAGAGGCCAACAAGATCAAGAACCGCATCAGTGACGATCTTGGCTCTAACGTCGGCTCGGGCGGTAGCAGCGGCAGGCCGATTTTTGTGAACGGGATGATGCGCGCCACGGCAGGGACGCATGCATATCACGTTCCAGGGTTGCATTTTCCGCTCGGGGAATCGTTTGCGCCGCCTGACAAAGTTGAACCGTCGAACGACGGGGAATCGTTCATGGGCAGCAAGACGGTGCTCGCCAACAACGATCCGATGTCTTACATGGCGCTTGAGGCGTTGAGTTGCTGGTCGGTCGGAATGGAGCCGTCTCCGCACAACAGCGCGCATACCGATCGGACTTATCCGTCAATGCCCAGTTCGGTGATGTTGCCGATTCCGGCAGGGCGGCCCGTTTTGGTGGGCGGGCCGCCGATCATGAACATGGCTGCGGCGGCGAAGGGGTTGTTCAAGGCGTTTCGGGGATCGAAGTGGGCGAAGGCGCTGGCGGATAAGCTGAATCTGAAGTCGGGGTTTCTCAAGTGCAATGTGCTGCACGCGGAGCCCGTAGATGTCACGACAGGCGAAGTCATTGTCTCGCATCACGATTTCAAGGTCGCCGGACATCTTCCTCTCGAATGGAACCGGCGTTATGCGAGTAGTGAACAGCGCCTCGGTATCGTTGGCGTCGGATGGAGGACGCCGGCCGACATTCAGTTGAATCTAATTTCGCGCGACGACGGCATCGGGGCAGCCATCTACTTCGTCGATCACGCCACCGCTTTCGATGAAGTTCCCAGGCATGATGGGTGGTCGACGCGTACCTACGATTGGCAATACGGCTATGCACTGTATTCTCGCGACAACCAACTGGTACTGAGAACGGGCGAGTGCATCGAATACGGGTTCTCGTTACCGCAATCGTGGGACGCGGTCGTCGGAAGCCTATCCAACACGCCCGCGCTCACGCTGATGCTCGACTGGATCGGCGATCTACACGGTCACGCATGGCTTTTCGATCGCAAGCCGTCAGGCCAACTTTCGCGTGTCGTCGAACATGATCTCGACGGTCCAACCGGACGATACATCGAATGCGAATCCGGTCTCGCCTCGCATAACACGTTGACGACGTCGATGACGCTAATCGATGCCGACAAGCATGCATATCCGCTCGCAGGGTACGAACAAGATCGCGAACTGAATCTGGTCAAGGCGCTCGACGCCATGCGCAACTCATGCCGTTTCGACTACGAGGGCGGCAATCGGATTACCCGGCAGATGAGCGCACGCGGCGTTTCATTCCACTACAGCTATCGGCAAGGTAGCGACGGCGTACGGCGCGTCGATCGCGCGTGGGGCGATGACGGCGTGCTCGACTATCGCTTTGAATACGATCTCGACCGATGCGAAACACGTATTATCGATTCCATGGGGCACGTCGCCATCATCCAGATGAACGGGCGCCACGTTCCAATCGCCGAGATCGACGTACTTGGCGGTATAACCAGCTACGGTTACGACGCCCAAGGGCGAACCAGCATCGAGACAGACCAGATAGGCCGTACGTCTCGTTGGGAATACGACGTACACGGCAATCTGATCGCGCAATTCATGCCGGACGGCCGGGCTATTCGAGCCGAATATGATGCCAATCATAAGCCCTTGTGCGTCACCGCCCCGGGGGGGCGTCAGTGGCGCTACGTGTGGGATTCACGTGGACGCCTTCGGTCTTACGTCGCCCCATCTCAAACGATATCCAGATACGAATATGACAGTCATGGCCGCATTACGTCCTGGACTGGTCCGAACGGCGATGCAACGGCATTCGGTTATGACCATCACGGCAATCTCGCTTCAATAATCGATGCGCTCGGCAACGCTACGCGATACGAGCACGACGCACGTGGATCCGTCGTTCGCACTATCGATGCGACAGGACACGAAAATCGTTACGAACGAGATCCATGCGGCAGACTCGTGCGAGTCATCGAATCTGACGGACGAGAAACTCACTGCGCCTACGACGCGGATGGGAATCTGATTCGGCATCGCGATCCGGTCGGCAATGTGACATGCCTGACCTATACCACTCTCGGTGAGATCGCGAAGCGGACGCAGCCGGATGGCACCGAAGTCAGCTATTACTACGATACCGAGGGACAACTTGTCGATGTTGTCAACGAGCGAGGAGAGCGCTATCGTATCAAGCGCGATGCGCTAGGAAGAATAGTCGAGGAAATCGACTATTGGGGCCAGTCACGCCTCTACGAGTACGGCTCGACAGGTGAACTCCTACGCTCGGTCAACCCTCTCGGTCAGACAATCCACTATCGATATGACAGAGTGGGGCGGATCGTCGAGAAACGTATTCCCGATCCCGACCAGCCGAACGGATTTCATGCGGATTGCTTTCACTACAACGAACATGGCGACCTCGTCCGCGCATCAAACCCATCCGCGATCCTCCAGTTCAGCTATGACGCCGACGGCCGGCTGATCGAAGAACGGCAGGGCGACGACTTCAGGCTTTTCAATCGATACGACGCTGCCGGCAATCGCGTCGAACGGAAAACGCACCTCGTTTCAGGTGACAAGCTTGTCGAGCAGTCGATTCTTTACGGTTACGACGCATTGAATGCCGTCGTCCGAATCGAGATCGACGGACACGCACCGATCGTCATTCAACGGGATGCGCTTGGCCAAATCCGCGACGAGCGCCTGGGCGATGGTCTCCGGCGTGAGATGTCTTACGAAGCAAGAGGGCGCTTGTCCCGGCAAGCGCTCCTTGTCGATACCGGGGAAATGTTCGCGATCGAGTACGCATATAACGCGAACGGCGATCTGATCGAGCGACGCGATTCCCGGTCCGGCATCGAGCGGTTTCAGTACGATTCGGGCGGGAACATTGTTGAGCATATCGATCCTGCGGGTACGGTACGCCGTTTTCTGTACGATCCTGCCGGAGATCTGCTGCGGACGAGAAATTTTCTGACGGGCACCACCCAGAACAGTTCGACGTCACGCACATGGCTGCGCGAAGGGCGGCACGGCGACAGTCTCTACGTGTTCGACAGAGCGGGCAATCTCACGCACAAGCAGGATGCGGAACAGGATGTTGAGCTTCGATGGGATGCCGCGGGGCAATTGACTGAGTCGTTAGCGACCCGACATGCAGGAAAAGGCAACCGCCGTCACGATTATCGTATTCGCGTCCGGTACGAATACGACGCTTTCCAGCGACGAACTAGGAAAATCATATCGACACTGCGGCACAAAGTCAGTCGCGCACGTGTTCATCGATTCTTCTGGGACGGCGATATGCTCGCAAGCGAATTGCGATTCGATGTCGAAACGGCGGACCAGATTACATCAGAAGCCGAGCAAGCCGCGCATCAGCTCACCAGGGCCCAACCGGGTATGCTCAACGCGCCAACTCGTCACGGCGTACGAGACTGGATCTATTATCCGAACACATTTCGCCCACTCGCGATGGTTCATCGGAACTTCAACGCCGAGATAGGGCGAACAGCGCGACAACATGAAGATCCAAGCGAGGCAGACGGGCCTTTACCAAAACACCCGCGACCGCCAGCGCTGGTTCCAGACTATGCAACCCAAATGGACACAGATGATCGGTCGCTGTCCTATCATCTGCGCAGCACAGTCTACTTCTTTCATAACGACCCGAATGGTGCACCGGTCCGTCTGGTCGACGAGCAGGGCGACGTCGCATGGGAAGCGAGTTACGCCACATGGACAAGCCATATCGGGAAAGATAGATCCAATCTTGATCAGCCCATTCGGCTTCAGGGGCAGTACTACGACGAAGAAACCGGTCTCTGCTACAACCGATATCGGTATTTTGACCATGAAATCGGGCAATTCATCAGTCAGGATCCCAGCCGGATCGACGGCGGTCCATCGCTCTATCAATACGCGCCGAATCCTGCCTCATGGGTCGACCCCTATGGCCTTGCGAACACCATTGACGGACAGGGGAATACGGTCCCGATCGTCGCCCTGGGTATCCCTGATAGGACCTTGTTCAAGCCCAAGTCCGGCATCACGACGCCATACTCGCGCAACTCCAAATGTGGACCAACCCCGGCGCAAACGAGGGCTGTACAAGGCAAACCATGCGCGGAGTGCGGTCAAACGAAGCCCAAGATGATTGCGGACCATATCGATGCACTTGTGGTCGAGTATTATCGAACCGGCGCCAACGACGTCAGCGCGCAATCGTCGGTTGCCGCGGTGCAACCACATTGCCCCATTTGCTCGCCATCCCAAGGGGGCAAGGCATCGGCATTTTCGAAAGCAATGAACAAGATTCTCGGTATCTGAACGCGCATCCGGAAGAGGAAGATGGAATCACGACACGAAGCAGCGATCGCGGAAATGCAGCGCGAAGTATGCGAACGATATAGGTTGCGCTGCGAACCCGTGGAGGACATGGTCGCCTTCGCGACCTCGACGTTGGGTCAAATGCCTGTCTACGGCACGCGAGTTGAACGCGGTACGGGGGACAATATCAGTTGGTACTTTCACTGTGGCGAGTATTCAGACGCCGACGATTTTTATCAGCCGATACATACGGAGCATCTTCAGCAAATGCTGCCGCTTATCATCAAGTATCTCGCGCTACCTCCGGGCACGCATTTCATCATCGACAATCAAGGATACGAAGATGTTTGGCAGGAGCCGGCCTGAAATCGCCGGGGCGAGCGATGCCAGGGGCATGGTGAATACGAGATCGAGTAAGCCAACGGCCGACGCATCTCGTCTTACGCACGAGTTATTATTTTACATAACGTGAATTATCGATAGTTTCTGTTGTAGTGGCTAAGTTGTAATGTCCGCTTCTAGCTAAGTTCAAATGTCCGCTTTCGTGCCGCGTAAGCTATCCGGCCGCCGGTTGTCCGGCACCGGGAGCTTCGATGGCTGCGACAGAACGGATCACGATGACGATGCGAGAACTGGACCGATTCAAGGTCATTCAGGACGTGGCGGACGGCAAGCTCAAGCCGTGGCGCGCGGCCGAGCGACTCGGACTGACGACGCGGCAGATTCGGCGACTGGTTGGCCGACTGCGGGAGCACGGGCCGCAAGGTCTCGTGTCGCAGCGGCGCGCGAAGCCCAGCAGCAACCGATTGGACGCCGTGACGGCCGACTGGGCACTCTCGATCATCCGCGAACGCTATGCCGACTTCGGGCCGACGCTGGCCTGCGAGAAGCTCTGGGAATGTCATGGCATTCGGCTGGCCAAGGAGACGGTGCGGCGGCTGATGACCGGCGCTGGCTTGTGGGTGCCACGGCGGCAGCGTCCGCCGAAGGTCTACCAGCCGCGGGCGCGACGCGCGTGCCTGGGCGAGCTGATCCAGATCGACGGCAGCGAGCATGCGTGGTTCGAGGATCGGGCGCCGCAATGCACGTTGCTGGTGTACGTCGACGACGCGACCAGCCGGCTGATGCAATTGCACTTCACCGCGACCGAGTCGACGTTCAGCTACTTCGAGGCGACACGCGCGTACCTCGAGCGCCACGGCAAGCCAAGTGCGTTCTATAGCGACAAGTACAGCGTGTTCCGCAATACAACGCCAGGCAAGACTGGCAATCGTGTGACGCATTTTGGCCGCGCGATGTATGAGCTGAACATCGATACGTTTTGCGCGAACAGCAGCCCGGCCAAGGGGCGAGTCGAGCGAGCACATCTGACGTTGCAGGATCGCTTGGTCAAGGAGCTACGACTGCGCGGGATCAACACAGTGGCCGATGCCAACGCTTACGCGCCCTCCTTCATCGCCGCTTACAACACACGTTTTGCGAAGCCGCCGAAGAGCGATTTCAATGCGCACCGGCCGCTGCGGGCCGATGAGAGTCTTGACTTGGTGCTGACGTGGCGCGAGCCGCGGAAAGTGACGAAGTCGCTCACGGTGCAGTACGACCGCGTGATGTATTTGCTGGACGATACGCCGGAGAATCGGCAACTGATTGATCGAACGATCGAGGTTTGGGAGTACCCGGATGGGCGCATCGAACTCCGAACGGAGGGTCGTGTGTTGCCCTGCAGGCAGTACGACCGGCTGGCCGAAATCGATCAAGGTGCCATCGTCGAACACAAGCGTCTGAGTCACGTACTACAGATCGCGCAAGCGCTTCAGGCGCAACGCGATAACAGCCGAATCGGTAAGGCACCGTCTCGAACGCATCGAGGCGATTCGACTAAGACGAATCGCAACACCACTCAGCCGAACCAAAAGAAGCAGCGTGAGTTCACGCAGACCGATGTCGAGAAAGTGATCGTGGATCTCGCCGAACGCAGACAGGTCCAACAGCCCGCGCGCAAACCTGGCCGTCGGTCTGCGAGGGGCAGTGACGCAAGCGTAAGCACCCTGCCCGTTCAGGATCAGCTCTTCGACACTGCGTGAGCTATAACCCAAGACAAACAAGCACCAAGCCCGTAAACCCGGACATTTCAACTTAGCCGAGAGGCGGACATTTGAGAATGGCTTTGACATCTGTTGTAGTGGCTAGATTGAAACGTCCGCTTTGGGCTACATAGAAATGTCCGCTTTTGGGCCGCGTAAGCTGACCGGCCGCCGGGTGTCCGGCCCGGAGGCTGAGATGGCTGCAACGGAACGGATCACGATGACGATGCGCGAGCTGGACCGATTCAAGGTCATTCAGGACGTAGCCGACGGCATGCTCAAGCCATGGCGTGCGGCAGAACGGCTGGCGTTGACGACACGGCAGGTTCGCCGGCTGGTCGCCCGGCTACGTGAGCACGGTCCGGCAGGTTTGGTGTCGGGACACCGATCGAAGCCCGGCAACCGTCGCCTGGACCCAGGAGCCGCCGACCGGGCACTGTCGATCATCCGAGATCGCTACGCCGATTTCGGGCCGACGCTGGCTTGCAAGAAGCTCTGGGAATGTCACGGCATCGAGCTGGCCAAGGAGACGGTCAGGAAACTGATGACGGAGGCTGGGCTATGGATTCCGCGCCGGCAACGACCGCCGAAGGTCTACCAGCCGCGAGCACGGCGGGCCTGCCTGGGCGAACTGATCCAGATCGACGGCAGCGATCATCGATGGTTCGAGGAACGGGCGCCGGCCTGCACGCTGCTGGTGTATGTGAATGACGCGACGAGTCGACTGATGATGCTGCACTTCACACAGACGGAATCGACCTTCAGCTACTTCGAAGCAACGCGAGCGTACATCGAACGGCACATCGATACGTTCTGCGCGAACAGATGCGGGATCAATACGGTGGCCGACGCCAACGCTTACGCGCCCTCCTTCATGGCCGCTTATAACGCACGCTTCGCGAAGCCGCCGCGCAGCGACTTCAATGCGCATCGGCCACTGAGAGACGACGAGGATCTGGATACGTTGTTGACGTGGCGTGAAACACGTCGGGCGTGGAATGCAAGCTGCCTGGCCGATTTGATGCCGGTATCGCTGGTGTACCAGAACCGGCGGAACCTGCCGGTGCGGGTGCAGGTATTCATGAACTGGAAGGCGCAATTGCTTGCGCTGTACGTGGCGCCTGTATCGAGCGGCCGGTAGTGCGGGCGCGAAGCGCAACCCACACTGCCGGATCCATGCGTACGCGGTTAGAACTTGTGATTGAGCCGCACATACGCCGACTGCGCCGACACATGACTCGTGTCGATCGTCGCATCCAACCCGAGTGCTACCGTGGTCGCCTTGGCGGCCTGGAGGGTAACGCTGGCGCCCGTAGTCAGGAACGAACGCGGCAGATCGGTGCCCGGCGCGGCGAACACGGTCCCGTCCTGGCTCTGCACCTGCACGACGCGGCCTGCGCCCAGAACCTCGTGCGCATAGGCCAGGCGAAGCTGCACGTCGACGGGTCGCACGGCATCGCCGAAGGTCTTATCGAGCGAGACACCCACGTAAGGCTGGAGGCTCCTCGCGCTGTCGGGGCCGACTTGCAGGTTCTGGCCGTTGGCGCCGTTCTCGCCGAAGCCGCTGCCGCGCACGTAGGCATACCGCAGCCCGATGTGCGGCGCAAGCCGGAGGCCGCCAACGTCCATGGGCAGGCTGGCCTGCGTGGCGGCGGTGAACTCGTGGCCGAGATGATCGCCTTCGGCGGTACCCGGGCTGCCAAATGGCCGCTTCTGCGAAAGGAAATCCAGCCCATAGCCGAGCGTGGCCGACAGGTTGACGGCACCCATGGGCTGCGCGCCATACAGGGCGACGCGCAGCGTATCGATGCCACCCGATGCGCCTGTCGTTTCTTCACTCAGCGTGGTGTGCGTATAGCCTCCCGCCGCACCGACCGTGGCACCGCCGAGCCGCCCTTCCGCGCCCGCCAGGAAGCCGTAGGCGTGGGTAAGGAAGCCGGGCGCGCCGCCCGTTCCGCCCACCTTGGTGCTGGAACCGCTGGCAACTGCCCACACGTTGCTGGAACCCGCCTCGTTAATCTGCGGGCCCGTCAGACGGCCGAGCAGCGTCGAACTGGCGCCCTGCGCCTGAAGCAATGCTGTCGTGCCCAGGGCCGTGTAGGTAGAGGTCTTGGTTGGTGCGATGACAGTCGGGCTGGCCGGCGTGCCGGGCCCGGTGGCTTCGGCGAGCTGCAAGTCGACCCCGTTGGCACCGTAGTCCAGCGATGACTGCAACGCGCCGAGATTCGCGCCGGCGGTGGTGGTGCCGACGTTCGCGAAGCGGCCCGTCACGCCGTTGGCCGCGCTCAGCACGGTGTAGCGGCGGGCGGTATAGGTGCCGGGATCGAACAGAATGGCCAATGAGCCGCCGAGCGTCGCGGCACCACCTACGCGTAGTTGCGATGCCTCCGTCGGGCTGACCTCGATCGAGAGGGTGCCGCCCGCTCCCTGGGTATAGTTCCCGCCCACGGACAGCGTTCCGATGGAGCCACCTGGCGCGACCACGCCGTTGCTGCTGACGTCCCCCGATACCGTGCCATGGCCGCGCAACGTGCCAAGCGAGTTCACCTGGACGTTGCCACCCAGCACCGCACCGGCATTAGCCGCGTCGCCCACGGCCAACGTGCCGCCTGCCACCGTCGTCGTCCCGAAGAATGCGCTGCTGGCACCATTCAGCGTCAGCGTGCCCGCGCCTTGTTTGACCAAACCGCCGGTGCCGCTGAGGCTGCCGCTGAATGTTTGCGACGAGTCGTCGGACAGCGTGAGCGCATTGCCGCCCAATACCACCCGGCTGCCTGCTACGCCGGAGAGATGCGCGACCTGCTGACTGCCGCCGGCGGACAGATCCAGCGCGGCAGTTGCGCTGGCGAGCGTGACCGACGTGGAAGATGCAAGCCGGCCGGCACCCGACAAGGCGAGCGTGCCCGCGTTGACCATCGTCGCCCCGGTGTACGTGTTCACGCCCGACAGCGTTTGTGTCCCACCCGCAACGGTGAGCCCGCCGGTGCCGCCAATGGCACCACTGAAGGTGCCAGCCGCGTTGGCGAGCGTCAGCGTGCGGCCACCCAGCGCAACCGTGCCCGTGCCGGTGAGCGCATTGATCGTGGCACCCGAGGTTGTCCCCGAGATGTCGAACGTGCCGTTGTTGATGACGCCGCTGGACGCGGCAATGCTGCCGGTGCCTGACAGCGCGAGCGTGCCTGCGTTGATCGACGTTGCTCCGGTAAAGCCATTGGCACCCGACAGTGTCTGCGTGCCGCCCGCAACGGTGAGCCCGCCGGTGCCGCCAATGGCACCACTGAAGGTGCCAGCCGCGTTGGCGAGCGTCAGCGTGCGGCCACCCAGCGCAACCGTGCCCGTGCCGGTGAGCGCATTGATCGTGGCACCGGAGGTCGTCCCCGAGATGTCGAACGTGCCGTTGTTGATGACGCCGCTGGACGCGGCAATGCTGCCGGCGCCTGACAGCGCGAGCGTGCCTGCGTTGATCGACGTTGCTCCGGTAAAGCCATTGGCACCCGACAGTGTCTGCGTGCCGCCCGCAACGGTGAGCCCGCCGGTGCCGCCAATGGCACCACTGAAGGTGCCAGCCGCGTTGGCGAGCGTCAGCGTGCGGCCACCCAGCGCAACCGTGCCCGTGCCGGTGAGCGCATTGATCGTGGCACCGGAGGTCGTCCCCGAGATGTCGAACGTGCCGTTGTTCACGACACCGCTGGACGCGGCGATGCTGCCGGCACCGGTCAACGCCAGTGTGCCGGCATTGACGGTGGTGGCGCCCGTGTAGGTATTCGCCCCCGACAGCGTCTGCGTACCACCGCCGACGGTCATTGCCCCCGTCCCGTTGATCGCTCCACCAAACGTGCCGGCCGCATTGGCGATCGTCAGCATGCGGTCACCCAGCGCAACCGTGCCCGTGCCGGTAAGCGTATTGATCGTCGCCCCGGAGATGGTCCCCGAGATATCGAACGTGCCGTTGTTCACGACCCCGCTGGAAGCGGCGATGCTGCCGGCACCGATCAGCGCGAGCGTGCCGGCATTGATGGTGGTGCTCCCCGCATAGCCGGCGGCACCGGAGATCGCCAGCGTACCTGCCCCGGCCTGCACAAGGCTGCCCGTCCCGCTGATGGTGCCGCCATACGACACCGTGTCGCTGCGGTCGAACGCCAACGTGCCGTTGTTGACGATGTTGCCTGCGACGGAGCCGGTGGTCCCGCCATTGCCGATCTGCAGCGTGCCGGCGCTGATTGTCGTGTCGCCGGTATAGGTGTTGTCACCCGTCAGCGTGATCGTTCGGTTGCCGCTCACGGCCACGTTGCCCGCGCCGGACACGGCGCCCGACATCACAAAGGTGTTGAGGCTGGAATCGAACGTGACCTGCGACGCGGTATCGCCAAGCGTGATGTTGTTGCCAAGCGAAAGGCCGGCGCTCCCGGCGACGACCGAGGCAGCTGCGCCTGCCGCTACGTCCAGGTTGCCGATGATGTTGGTGCCCGTGACAAACTGCAGCGTGTTGTGCGTGCCGTTAAAGCGAATGGCCGCCGCGCGCGTGACGCCATCGCTTAACAGGCCACCGCTGATCGTTCCCCCGTTGACGATGAAGTCGTTGTTTGCGATGACGCCCGCGCCCGCCGCGCCGCCGTTGCCTGCACCGCCCGTTATGGTGCCGAAGTTGTCCAGCACGTTAAAGCCGCCGGCCAGATTGACACCTGCACCGCTGTCTCCGGCGGTGGTGCCGCCACCCCCACCGGCACCGCCCGTCCCGCCCGTAATCGTGCCTTGGTTAGTGACCAGGATCGACTGCCCCAAGGTGAGTAGCCCGTCGCCGCCGCCACCGCCGCCGCCAGGATTGCCGCCGCCACCGCCGGCGCCGCCATTGCCGCCGACCAGCAAGCCTTGGTTGTTCACTTCTGCGGAAGGCACGACCATGATCAATCCTGCGCCGCCACCGCCGCCGCCGCCATTCGACGCAGGCCCCGATGTGCCGGCCCCGCCATTCCCGCCCGCACCGCCTTGCAGGGTCACCCCGGGGGTGACGAAGATACTGGCGCCGGTGGAATACACGGCAGCGCCGCCGCCGCCGCCACCTGCGGCAAAGTTGAAGCCGTCGAACCCCTGTCCGGCCCCCCCGGAAACATCGGCACCAACGACCGTATTCCCGGCGGTCGTTGCGCCCACTGCGCCAGCCGGGCCAACTTGCCCACTATCGTTCACCGCGCCGGTACCGCCCGTGCCACCCGAAGTAGCCCCGCCGGGCACTTGTATCGTGGCGTTACCGGGACCAAGCGCGGATGAACCGCCGCCACCGCCATTGCCACTGCCACCGTTGCCGCTGCGGTTCGGAAGGCCGTTGCCGCCGGCAGCGCTGCAATTGGCGATGGTGCTGGTAGAACATGTGGTGGCCCAGCCGGGTAAGGCCGCGCCAGCCAGACCAAGCGACACGCCGATGGAAACAATGGAAGTGCAGCGGCGCGCGGGCCTGGCACCATCGCTGGCGCGGCCCCCGCCGTGCGCCGCCTTTGTGCGTTCAGATACCACTTGCGGCGCACGCAAGGTGCGGCTCCAGACCAGCCGATAGACCCGGTTCATGTTGATCCCCTCGTTGCATGGACCCATGGCGCTGGTCACGGAGACCCTGGACCGATGGCGCGACGGACCCGTTTCTGTTTTCGTTCTCTGGCGTGCCGGTACGCGGATACTGTCTTTCTTGGTTCACCGGTCGGGACGCATGCGCGCGCAATATAACACCTGCGCAGGAAACATTGCCAAGGCGGTCGCGGACCCGCCGCTCACCGGGCATCCGGCCGAATCCCGAAAAAAAGAGTTGAGTCGTCCCGGCGCGTTGTTTCCCACTGTGTCAGGGGGATCAACCCATCCACTTCCCCGCGTTGCTGAACATGCGCATCCACCCGCTGCTGCCGTCCCCAGCAGTCTCGGCGGACTTCTTGAACCCGACTACCACGGCGGCGGGCAGATCCGCGGTATCCGTGCTGAACCAGGGCTAGTGTCCTGTTCCGCTGATTCGCGAGCAAAGTCGATGCAGCTTTTCGAGGATGGAATCGGCTGAGGCGGTCCAGACGAACGGTTTGCAGTTTTCGTTGTAGTGGGAGACGAATTGATCGATTCGCTTGACCAGTTGTTTGACCGAGCCGAACGAGCCTCTACGGATCGCTTTGTCGGTGATCAGCGCAAAGAAGCGTTCGACCTGGTTGAGCCACGAACTGTAGGTGGGAATGAAATGCATATGCCAGCGGGGGCGTGCCGCCAGCCACGCCTTGACCTTCGGATGCTTGTGACTGCCGTAGTTGTCGACGATGCAGTGCACGTCGAGTTCGGCTGGCACGGCCTTGTCGATTTCGCGCAGAAACGACAGGAATTCCTGATGTCGATGACGCGGCTTGCAGGTAGCGAGCACGGCGCCATTGAGCACATTCAGGGCGGCAAACAGCGTCGTGGTGCCATGACGGACGTAATCGTGAGTGACGCCTTCAACGTAGCCGAAACCCATCGGCAGCATGGGTTGCGTGCGCTCGAGCGCCTGACATTGGCTCTTCTCGTCCACGCACAGCACCAGAGCGTTCTCCGGCGGACTGAGGTACAAGCCGACCACATCGCGCAGTTTCTCGATGAAGAACTGATCGGTCGAGAGCTTGAAGCTTTCACTTCGGTGCGGCTGCAGACCCAGCAGTTTGAAGTAACGGTGCACGCTCGTCGGCGAGATGGCGGTTTCGGCGGCAATCGTGCGCACGCTCCAGTGAGTGGATCCATCTGCCGGCTTCGTGTGCAGGGTCTTGTGAATCAGTTGGGCCAGCCGTTCGTCGTCGATGGTGCGTGGCTTGCCGGGACGTACTTCGTCATAGAGTCCGTTGATTCGCTGATCCAGAAACCGCAGACGCCACTTGCCCACCGTGGCACGCGTGAGTTGCAGGCGTTGCGCGATCGCGCTATTGGGCTCGCCGTCAGCCGCCGCCAGCACGATGCGCGCCCGCGAGACCAGCGCAGCCGAAATCGAGCGAGAGCGCGCTATCGACATCAGTTGCGAACGCTCGTCTTCGCTCAGCACCAGTTCCGCCTTCGGTCGTCCCATCACCATGCTGACGTCTCCCGTTCCGTTGACGTCAACATGCTACGTGAACATAGACCAGTTAACAACGGAACAGGACACTAGCAGGTCGTTGAATTACTGTCGGGCTGGACGTATTTTCGCTTCGGCCGTTCGCGGCGATCACCGCGAAGCGTTCGATTTCGGCTCATTCGCCCGGCTGGCCTGTACATCGAACATTGACCACCAGATCGTGCCGATCGTCGGTCAGCATATGACCAAGATCGCTCGGCAGCGCCGGCGCCACATTGCTCTTTCGTCGCGTCGGCCTGCTCTTCCTTGATCTCGGGAACCTACATCGTGCAGGACGGACCGGAGTATTTGAACGGCCTGTTAAAGATCGCCTCCCACAGATCGCTGCCATTCACGCGCGGAATCCTGATCGCCCTCCCTGCCCGATCGTCGAAGTGACCGCGTATGCCCCGTGCGACGGCCAGACCACGCACGCGTTCCGCGCGCCCCCTCACCCGACGATCACCTGCTGCCCTGGATTGATCTCCCCCGGATTGCTCGCCAGGTTCGGGTTGAGCTGCAGGATCTCGTTCAACGCGACGTTGATCCGTTGACCGTCCGACATCCGTTGCTGTTCGTCAGCCGGTACGCGAGCAGCTGCAAGCAATGACCCTTCGTGATTTTCCGCAATGGTCCACAACGAATCGCCGGCGACCACCTGCACCGTCAGCGGAGTTGGCGTCGGGCGCGGCGAACCCGTCGAAGGCTGCGCCGGCGAGGATGGCGTCCCCGACGGCGGCGCATTCGGCGTCGATGACGCAGACGCACTCGGCTGAGCCGCCGGCGCCGTCGTCGCCCCGGGCGTCGGTGCGAGCGAGGCACCGGGCGTCGGCGTCGTGCTGCTCGAACCTGAAGGCGTCGGCGACGGACCGGAACCGGGATGCTTGTCCTTGTCGTCCGATCCCGTCAACGCCGAGATCACGCCGTACCCCTGCATGATCCCGAAGATCGCCACCGGGAACAGCGCGATGCCTGTCGGCAAGCGCGCGAGCCACGGCGTGGCATTCGGGAATTGCGTATGCAGACGGCCGGCGCCCAGCAGCGCGCCGGACATCGCACCGAGCATGCCGGTCATCCCGTCGCCGAACGTGTGGGCGGCCATTGCGCCGTGGATGCCGCTTGCCAGACCAACGGCCGATGTCACGTAGTCGCCGGTCGCGCTCGCGATCCGCGCCAGCTGACTGCGATTCTCCGCATTCACGCCGCGCGAGCCACCCTTGTAGACGATCCCGGTAGAGACGGCGCTGATGATCCCGCCCAAAGCCTGCCCGCCGGCCAGCCCGTCGCCATGGAGGAACTTGGCCCCGTTGATCGTGATCGAGCCACCGTACCCTCCCAGTGCGAACAGCCGCCCTAACCGACCAACCGCGTGCCGCGGGCTGCCATGGTGCAGCAGTTTCAGTGACGTCCCGCCGACCACGCCCTGCATCTGCGCGAGCATGTCGGCCGCGATCGCCTGCGTGTGCGTCGCGGTTTCGTCGAACGACAGCGTCCCGTCCTCGTTCAGCGCGCGCAACTGCGCGGCGGCGGCCTTGCCTTCGTGTGCAATCTGTTCGAGCTGCGTACCTCGCGCGTCGGCGTCGAACCCGTTCGCCTTGAGTTGCTTCTGCAGGCCGCGCACGAGGCGGTCGACGACGCGATCGAACACGCGCGGATCGCCGTTCTTCAGGCTGGCGACCGCGCCGTGATGCAGCGCCTGGAACACGCGGCCGACGCGCAGCCCGGCGTACAGCGAATTCGTCGCGGTACCCACGAACTCCTTGCCCGTCGCGACGAGCGCGCCCGCGCCGGTCCCGCCGGCCAGCGTGGCGGCGGTCATTTCGCCGGCAATCCGCCGTCGCGACGGCGGACGTCGGTTCGTGCCGATCGGCTCGTCGTGCACGCGCAGTGCGTGCAGCTCCGCCTGCGCGCGCTTCGCGTCGGGAATCTCGACGTTGGCGAGCTGTGCGGTCTCCCGCCGGCTGGTACCGATCGGCTTGGTGCCATCGTTGATCAGCGCGGGATCGCGCACGACCGCGCGCCAGTGGTCGGCCGGGTCCCCGGCGGATGGCTGCGTTCGGGTGGTCACGCGGTCCGGCACGCTGGCGCCGTATTGCTCCAGCCAGCGTGCGGCGAACCTGCGCGCGCCCTTCTCCGTCTTGTTGCCAGGCTCGTTGCCGTCACCCTTCCAGTGTTCCGTTGCATGCTCGATCGTCGCCTTGCGCGCCTGGTTCAGCCACACGGTCGTGTTGCCTTCGTAGAGCTTCTGGCGCAGCGCGGCCACTTCGGCGGGCGTCATCCCTTGCGCGGCACCGATCCGCTCGACCTCCGCGAACAGCAGCTGATGCTGGTTCGCCAGCGTCTGGCGGTCGACGCGCTCGAACACGCGCGTGAGCGCATCGGCACCGTGCAGGCGATCGATGATTTCCGGTCGCGCGCGGTTCTCGACGATCAGTTTCGCGAGTGCGCCGGTCAGGTCCTGGTTGCCGATGAAGTCGGCGCCGTGCGTGCCGAGCGACAGGCCGACGTGGACCCATTCGAGCCCCTCGCGCTCGAGCACGGCGCGCAACAGCTTCTCGTGCCCTGCGCCCGGCACCGATTCGGGCACCGCGTCCCAGCCGTGAAACGTGACCATCACGTTGGGCGCCGTCGTATCGGGATGTTCGTTCGACCACTTCTCGAGCGCCGTCATGACGCGCACGTAATCGTGGTATGCGTCGTTGGTGCCTGACTGGTACCGGTAGTCGGTGCCGGACACGAGCGCGCGCGATGGCGCCGTTTCGAGCCGGATCGCGAAGCCGGTGTGCGCCGCCTCGTCGAGCCAGCGATTCAGATGTGCAAGATGATCGAGCGCGAGTGCCGTCCCGTCCGTGCCCGGCGCCGGATGAATCATCCCGTTCTCGCCGTCGAACACGGCGTTCTTCTGGTCGCCGAGCGCCTTCACCGCGCGCAGGAAATCCGGATCGTGCGCCTTGCCGAGCACGGCCGCGAGCAGATGAGGATCGACCACGAGCGTGACGACCGGCGTCACACCGCCGTACTGCTCGACGATCTTGCGCATCAGCGTCGGATCGTCGCTCAGCGACAGCGAACGTGCCATCGGCACCATGCGGTCCTGCAATGCTTCGCTCGAGCGCGTGAAGAAATACCGGATCCGCTGGTCGGCGACGGTCGCCGCGCCCAAGCGCCGGGTGCGTGCGCGCAGCTTGCCGGGCACCGGCAGGAAGCGCGACGCCGACGTCGACACGTCGCGCCCGACGTACAGCTTGTTGAGCAGCGTGCGCCACATGCCCGGGTCGACCATCACGGCCTGCGGCTCGCCCTTCAGCACGAGATTCACTTTGCCGGCACGCTGCGCCTGCTTGTTGTAGGCCTCGATCTGGTCGTGCGTCGGGAAATACTGCTCGGTCTTCGCCGCACCATTGCGCAGGCTGAACGCGACGACGGTCGACGACGAGAGCCCAGGCTGGTACGGCTCGATCGACAGTGGCGCGGGTGCCGTGCCGCTGCGCCGCAAGCGCTGCAAGTCGTTGAGCACCTCGTTGTAACCGTGCCGCGTCCGGGCCGCGAGCGCCCTGAACGGCGCCGATTGCTGACCACGCGCTTCCGCGTCGGACAGCTGCTCGCGCAGCGCCTTCGCGCGCGCTTCGAGCGCCGCGATGCGCGTCGGCCGCGCACTCCGCAGGAACGCGCGCGGCGGCAACTGGGTGAGCAGGAAATGCACGTCCGAGCCGAACCGGTCGTTGCCGATCGGCATTTCGTCGAGCGGTACGCCCTGATGATTCGGGTTGTTGGCGTGCCGGACGGCGTCGAACCACCGCATCTCGCCGTTGCGCGCGGCGATCACGCCGACCGGATCGCCGAGCGCCTCGGCCACGGCGCCGTCCGTCCTGAACACGTAGATCACGTGCTGGTTGCCGTCAACCGCACCGTTGCGGATCGCAGTCAGCAGGTGCGGCACGCTGTTGCCGCTGAAATCGACCGCATTGAGCGCGGATGTGTGCGACGGCAGCAAATGCGGATCGACCGGCGGCCGCGTTGCCGTGTTGCTTTCACCGCCCTGCTCCGCGCGCTCGAGCGGCCGGCGAAGCGGCACCTTCGACTGGAAAAGATCGCCGAGCGAACGGTGCGGCGGTTTCTCTGCCGAGGTGGTTTCCTTCGCCGGCCGGAAGCCGCCGATTCGATCGACGGTTTCCGGCTTGACGTCGCTCACGACGAACCGGATGCCGCGCCGCGGCGAGCGCAGGACCGGAATGCCGCCCCTGCGCCGTCGCCGGAACACGGTGCGCAGATCCTGCTCGGGAACCTCGGTGTCGCCGAGCGGCGCTTTTTCGTAGTACTTCCATTCGTGGTTCGTGTTGCGCTCCGCGTAGCCGAGCACCTTGCCCGTCTCGTCTTCGACCACGTGAATCCAGCGCCGCTCTCCCTCGACGGCACGCACGGCCTGACGCGGCCGTTTGAAACCCGGTGCGTCGTGCAGTTTCGCCACGTCTGCGGCGAGCGCGGCGTCGACCGGATGACCCGACGCCGTCACGGACCACGACGACTTGCCGTCCCGCGTCTCGATCTTCGACGCGCCGCCGAACTGCATCAGCTCGTCGTGCGCCACCGGCGACACGAAGAAATCGAACTGACGGCGTGCCGTGCGCCCGCTGCTGCCGGTCTTCCCGAGCGCCTTGCGCAGCGCGCCCGGCACGCGCTTGCCGTCCAGCATCCGCACGGGGCCGAGCGCGCCGTGCTCGTCGGTCTCGAGCACCGCGACGAACGCCGGCGCCGCGTGTTCGGCGTCGGCGGCCGGCGCGTCGGTATGCGCGGTGATCAGCACGTGCGCGTTCGGGCCGAGCTGGCGGCCCAACCCGTCGAGCGTCGGCGCGCGCTGGCCATCGACGCGCGTGAGCGTGCGTCGGCCGAGGCTGTCGAGCCATGTCGCGGCAACCGCCTGTGGATCGCTCGCTTCGGCCACCGCGGCGCCCTGCGGCACGCCCGGCTGGTTCGCATGACCGGATACGGCGGCAGGCGCCGCCGCGCCGGACGATTCGCCGGCCGTGCCGGCAAGGCGGCCGGCCGCCGGCCCCGCCGGGCCGATCGTCGGCCAGGTCGGGCGCCCGTCGGTCGCCCCGACCGCCCGCATGCCGCCCGCATGCACGGCCGCATAGCCTTCCGGCAAGCCCGAGCGATCGATGCCGACGAGCCGGTACGACACCTCGCCGGTCGCCGCGTCGCGGGTGCGCACGACGTACATGTCGACACCGGCCGGCTTGACCAGCTCGCCGCCATCGGGCGTCGTGATGCGCAACGCGCGAGCCGGATCGTGGCCGAGCGCCGACAGCAGCACGACGTCGGTTGGTGCCTGGCCCTCGACCGCGGCGAGGTTCGCTGACGCGCTGGCCGCGACACGCTCCTGCGGTGTCAGGTCGCCCCGTGCGAACGCGGTGTCGTCCGGCAACGCATCGGTGCGCACGTATGCGTGGTTCCGTGGGCCGGTATGCGCCGTATCGATTGCCTGCCCGAGATCGCCGTGCGCGACGGTCCGCACGCCTTCCGGCAATGCGAGCCGGGCATCGGTCACCGAAGGGGCAGGCGTGTGCGCGGCAGCGGTAGCCGGTGCATCGGGCACCGTGCCGCTGAACCGGAACCAGCCGTCCTCGGGATCGAGCGCACCGAAATCGGTGCCGCTGCCGAGCTCGATGCTGCCGTCGCGCGTCACGAATTCCACGCGCAGGTTGGTCAGCCCGGCCGCGTCGAACGCCTGCATCACCCCGTCGATCACGCGGGTCGGTTCAGGGCCGTCGAGGAAGCCGCTCGGCCAGCGCTGGCTCACCGTGCCGCCGGGTTGCGTCACGCGCGCCGCGTCGCCGATCACGCCGGGCCGTTCGGCCAGCGCGGTGCGGAACGGATGATCGAGCGTGACCGATTCGAACGTGTCGTCCGGAATCGCGGTGAAATCGTAGTCGGGATCGGCAAACGTCGGATCGGCCACGCGCGGCACCGTCGGGCGCGGCGGCGGATCGGCGAGCGGGCGCGACGCGGTACGGGCGGTCGTCGCGGCCGGTTCCGCGTCGCGTCCTGCGGGGAGCGCCGGCCGGCCCGCGCGTGCCGGATCGCCGCGGAAGCTTTGCATCGGCAGACGATCCTTGTCGACCTGGCCGGTCAGCCGCGTGCCGCGTACGGTGGTCGAACCGTCGGGCTCGACGAGCAGGATGTCCGGCGGCGCCCAGACCGATGTCGGCCGTCCGGTCAGCTCGGACAGGCGCTGCGCGAGTGCCGCCGCGAAGGTCGTGCTGGCCGCCCGTACTTGCCCGGGCGCGATGCGCAGCGGATCGTGCTTGTTCGATCCGCCGAAGCACGAATACAGCGTGACGTCCTGCCCCGGTTCGAGATGCGGCGCCACGCGCTCGGCCACCTCGTCCGGCGTGAGCGGACGGCCTTCCGGGCCGAGCATCGCGTCGGCCGATATCCCGTGGCCGAACACGACGTGATGACCGGGCGGCGACATCAGCCCGCGCGCGCCGATCGGATGGAGTGGATCGTCGGACGGCATCAGCAGTGTATCGGCCGGGCGCAGGAACTCGGGATGTTGCGTCGCGTCGATGCCGGTCACGTCGTCGAACCCGGGCTGCAGCACCGACTGACCATGAACCGTCGTCGTGACGACGCCATCGTTGGCGATCCGCCGGTCCGTATAGACGCGACTGGTCTTCGGATAGATTTTCTGCGTTTTCCCTGACAGGCTGTCGTCGGCCTCGGCTTCGGCGACCTGCTCGACACGTGCGGCCCATTCGTCCGCCTTGTAGATCTGCCCCGGCCCGACTTCGACGACCGGAGTCGGCTCGTAGACTGGCGGTTCGCCCGGTTCCGCGTCGGGGGCGAGCCGCGGATGCGCGGGCCCGCCCGGCGTCACGTCCTGGCGTCCGCCATCGCCTTGCGTACCGCCCGCGCCGCGGCGGCCGCTGTCCGAGTCCGGATCGATCTGCGCGTCGATCGCGCGCACCGGCTCGACCGGTGCATGGTCATGCACGGCCGTGCGCGCCGCCGGTTCGCCGCGCTGTGCGAACACCATCGGCGGATCGCTCGCATCGGGCGCCTCGGGCAGATGCAGATAGAGCCGCGTCGCGACGTCGGGATCGTTTGCCGGCAGGACGATCTTGTCGTCGATCGGATGCAGTTCCAGCGCACCGGTGCCGCGCACCGAGTTGGACGTGATCGACGCGATCACGGGCACCTGCAGTTCGTACGCGAGCTCCTGCGCGAACGAATAACCGCCGGCACCGAGATAGCAGCCCGTCAGCAGCACGCCGTTGCCTTCCGTATAGGCCGGATCGTCGAGCAGCTTGCGCGCGAATTGCCGCGGCGAAATCGTCTTGCCGCCTTCCGTGACGGCGGCCGCGCTGTCCAGGGTCACGTCGCGCGGCGCCGTGCCGTGCGACTCGGCGATGTCGAACCCCGACACCTTCAGGAACTGCCGAGCGGTCGCGTGCCCGAGCAGGTTCACGACGTTCGAACCCGGCACGGGCCGCAGTTCCAGAGGATTGATCCGGACCGGCTGCGCGCCGCCCGGCGAGAATTTCCCGTTCACGTCGGGCTCGATCTCGAAGCGCGCAAGCCGTCGGCCCGGATTGGGGAGCGCCCGCCGCCATCCGGCCGCGTCGTCGTCGCCCAGCCGGCCGAATACCGGCGCCTGGATCAGATCCGCGAATTCCTGCAGCAACTCGGGATTGGCGCCGCTGCGCGGCCCCTCGAGCGCGATCGGCGTGCCCGGCGTATAGCCTTTCCACGCCAGTTCTTCCAGCGCATGCGTCATCTCGAGCGCGCTGGCCGACCGGCCGCTGCGCGGATTGATGATCGAGCCGCGTTTCGTCAACAGGCGCCACACGTACACGCCGATCGGCACGCGCGCGTCGCCCGTCGTGGCGCTGCCGCCCCAATGATTCGACACCGGGCGCGGCGCGACGCCGCTCCAGTCGACCGGATGCGCGCCCTGGTCGATGACCGCCAGCGCCGGCGAGAACCGGTACGTGCGCGGTTCGCCGCTGACCGAATGGTCCGGCACGCCGGCCTGATCGGGCGCACCGGGTTCGATCAGGATGCCGCCCGTATAACCGGAGTCGGGGCTGCCGTCGGCCCGATAGCGCGGCGAACGCCATGCGACGAATCCGCTTGCGCCGTACACGTCCACGCCCAGCACGTTCGCGAGCAATTGCGCGAGCGGACTCACGCGCGTGCCGGCGCCGCACGCATAAAGAATGACCGGCGACTTGCCGTCCCAGCCGCTCTGGCGAATCAGCTCGGCCATGTCTTCGGCGCTCATCGCCTTGCCGGTCGCGCTTGCGAATGCATCGGCCCACGCATGCGCGTACACGGCGAAATAGCCGGGCGGCACCGGCATCAACGGCCGCTCGCCCGCCGGCAGCCGGTTCTCGGGCTGACTCGGGTTGTCCGAATAGATCGCGAGGTCGGCCTCGCGGCGCGGGTACGCGGCCCACTGTGTTTCGCTCATGCCGAATGGCGCGTTGATCACGTCGACGCGCCGGCCGCCCTCGTTGCGAATCAACGGCTTCTGCGGATCGAAGCCGCGCGGGTACACCACACGCAGCGTGCGGTCGTACGCATCGTTCATCGACAGCATGAACGCATCGCCGGCGGTGGTCAGCCCGACGTGGCCGACCACCGCTTCGGGCGGCACCGAGCCGTCCGCGGCGAGCGCCCCTTGATCGACCAGCGCGATCCGGTAGCGGCCGCCGGCCACGCCGTCGGCGCCGACCATCAGCGCGTCGTGATACGTCGTGTAGCGCGTCACGCCGATCGTGCCGTCTTCGTCGGGCGCAACCGCCGCACGCGCCTTCGCGTCGTCGGCCGCATTCGCGCGCCGCTGGTCCGCCCGCGCCGCGCTCATGTCGTCGACGATGTTGCCCTTTTCGGTCGCGGGCAGCCCGTCTTCCTCGGGGTTGCGCACGTTGCCTTCGGGATCCTGCAGCGCGTACACGTAGTACTCGACGTCCTCGAGCCGGTTGCCGCTCTCGATGATTCCTCCGACCACCTCGCTCAGCATCGCCGGATCGGCCGCGACATGCGCGGGGATCTCCCAGGACGCTGGATGCGCGCCGTTTGTCGGCATGCCGGCCCGGGCCGTCGATGCACCGTCGCCAGCCAGCGCGTCGGCGACGGCCGGCGTCGCTTCGCCGTCGGGCGCGAGCCGCGGCACGATCGCGGCGTCGTCCGGCGTGCCCTGCATGCGGTGCGCGCGCAACCACGCGGCGACGCGCGCCCGCAGCCCCTTGTCGGCCGGCGCGACCGTGCCGCCGTCGTCGGCCGGTTCGCCGAAGCTGTTCGCCTGCTCCTGCGCGTGCTGCCACGGGTTGCCGATCTCGCCGACCGCGAGACGCTGGTTCGCCAGTCCGTTGCCGTACAACGTATCGACGACGTTGATCGCGACCGGCCGCGACACCGTCGACGGTGCGGGCGTCTTCGTGATGGCTCGAATCGGCCGCTCCATCAGCGTGTGCGAACCGAGCCCCATCTGCGCGATGCCGATGCCGAGGTTGAGCAATTGCTGCGCGCGATCGGAATCGGACATCGCGTCCCAGTTCTTGACCAGCGACACGCCCTGGTCGGCCATCTGGTAGCCGCCGATCAGGCCGCCCGTGACATTGAATACGCCGGCCGTGCGGCCCGCCGTCTGCGCGAGCGACTGGAACGCGTCGGCTTCCTGCGTGAAACGGCCGACACTGGCCACGTCGGCCGCAGCGCCGTCGCCGCGCGATGCGGCCGTCAGCAGGTCGGAGACCCGCCCCGTCGTGCGCAGCAGCGACGATGCCTCCGCGAGCGACTTCGCCGCCACGCCGAGCCCGGCGCCGGCGAAGCCCGCGCCACTGCCGATCAGGCTGATCCAGTCGCCGCGCGCCTGTACGTTGCCGAAGCCGATCGACTGGCCGTGATCGCTCAGGTTCTTCAGGTCGCCGATCGCGGCAGGCACGCCGACGGCCATGCCCGCGCCGACGGCCGTCCACGCGGCACCGAGCATCAGGCCGCCGACCGGCGCCCCGATGCCGCTCGCGACCAGCACGACACCACCGGCCGCGGCAAGAATGCCGGCACCCATTTCGAGGATGTGTTCGGCGTGCTGGTACCACTCGGTCTTGTGCGCGTCGATCGTTTCGTATTGCGAGAAACCGCCGGACGCCGGACCGTTCGTCAGGCTTTTCGGCACGTACAGCTTGCCGTCGTCGGACAGCGCATTGTTGTGCTGGTAGTCGTCGACGGTGTCGTACTTCCAGCCGCGATCGTCGATCAGCTTGTACTGGTCCGGATGCCCCTCCACCTGCACCTTGAAGAGCGCGCTCGGCGCGGTGCCGGTCCCCTTCGACACGTAGTAGATCGGCACCAGCGACACGACCGCGTGGTCGCCGCCGACCTTGCGGATCTGATCGACGACGTTCTGGATCATCTGCGTCGCGGCCGAATTCCTCGCGTACAGCGACTGGCTGTTGACAGCCGTCCCGTTCTGCAACTGCCCGTTGCTGACGATCAACTGTTCGAGCAGCGCCATCGACGGCACGTCGTTCCGGTCGGTCGGCGTCGCGCCCGGGTCGTCCGGCTGGATCCCGAGCCCGGCGCCGACGAAGTTCGTCATCTGATCGGAGCCGGTGGTGAACGTATAGGACTTGTCGTCGAAGTGCTTCTGGAAGTCGTCGAAATACGCCTTCAGCTGTTTGTCCGGATCGGCCTGGAACAGCTTGTAGCTGGCGCTGGCGGCGTCCTTGTTCTGCTTGTCCTGGGCACTCTTGGTGCCCTGGTCGTAACGCAGCTGGAAGTCGTTCGCGAAGCCCGAGCGGAACCGGTCGTCGTTCTGCATTTTTGACAGCAGCGCCTTCGACAACGACGGATCGACGTCCGACGACAGCGCCTGCCGCACACCGTCGAACCCGTAGCCGGCATCGCTGCCGCGCAACGTATAGATCATCGTCTTCGCGTTGCCGTTGGCGTCGAGCAGCCAGCTCGCGACGTCGTCCTCGCGATGCACGGGCACGCCGCTCGCGGTCGGCTGCTGATCGGCGAGCCCGACCGCCGTGCTGAGGCCCTTGTAGAACTCGATGCCGTCGCCGTAAGGCTGCGGCGTGCCCGTGTTCGACTGCGTCCACTTGTTGCCGAAATCCTTCTCGACGGTATCGAGCACGACGCCCGCGAATTCGGGCGGGGCATTGGCGAGGATGTCCTGCATCCACTTGCCGGCCTTGTCGGCATTCATCCGGCCGTCGTAACGCGCCTGCATGCTGGCCTGGTCCGTCGCTTGCGAATCGGGCTTCTGCATCAGCGGATCGATCTGCGAATGGATGAAGTTCGCGTTGAAATGCGGCTGGCCCGCCTGCGTCCACAGCGTCTGGCGTTCGTCCAGCGAGAACGACGCATTCATGTTGGTGTTCAGCACCTGAAGCGCCGCGCCCGGATTGCTGCCCGGATTCTCCATCAGTTGCGCGACCTGCTGCTTCGTGTATTGCAGCCGCACGTCGGGCGCGGCGGCGAGCAGCAGCTTGATCTTCTGGTACCCGGGCTGGTTCTGGTCGGCGTGCGCCATTGCATACGCGAACACGCCGCCCGCCTGGTTGATCTGCGCGTTCAGGGCTTGCGCGTCCGATTCGCTCTTGCCGTCCGTGCTGACCGGAACACCCGTCAGCTTGACGAACGCCTCGGCGAGCGGATTCTGCTGGGCAAGCGTCTTCTCCTGCGGCGACAGTTTCGGGTCGTTCGGATCGACGGTCACACCGGTGTCCTGCAACAGCGCGAACGTGACCGGGTCGGACTGCGCGAGCTGTTTCATCTGCGGCGACAGCGACGGATCGTCGGGATTGATCGTCGCGATCGTGCGCTTGAGCTGGCTTTCCTCGCCCAGCGCGTCGACGAGCCCGGTGTACCACATGCCGTCGTGACTCTGCTTCACCGACGCGACGACCTGTTTCTGCTCGTCGGCCGTCACGTAGGTCAGCGCGGTGTCGTCGCCGCCCGTCACGACCTTGTCGTACTGGCTCTGCGCCTGCGACAGCTCCTGCGTGATGTCGGCCTCGTCGGCGCGGCGCAATCCGCCGGGCTCCTTCTGCCACGCCGCATAGTCGGCCTTTGCGTCGTTCAGGCGCAGCGTCGCGGCCGACGTGCTGTATTCGTGGCGCAACGCGGTGGTGAGTGCCGTGTATGCGTCGTCGGCGTTCGTGTCGGCCGTGGTGGCCGCCTGGCGCAGTTGCGCGCCGGTGTCAGGATCGGCGCGCCGGATGCCGCCCGGCAACGCGTTGTACTGCTGCACATCGGCGTTCGCGGCCTGATCCTTCTGCATCGCCATCGCGAACTGGAACGCCTTCACGTTGGTCGCCCGCTCAGGCGCCGATTCGGCCGACACCGCCTTTTGCGCATCGTCGAGCACCGAGCCGAACACCGGATCGTTCGGCGACGCATTGCGCAGATCCGATGCCACGCCCGCGATCGCCTTGTTCGTGTCGCCGCCGCCGTCCGCCGCGACGCGCATCTGGTTCTCGGCGGCTGCCTGCACCGAGCCCCATGCGGTTTCGGCCTTCTTCACCTGGTTGTCGAGATCGGCCTGCGACGCGCCCTGGTCGTGCAGACGCTTGAGCGTCGCCATTTCGGCCTGCGCGAGCTGCAGCAGGCGCTGCGTCTCGGCCTGCGCGGCCGCGAGGGCCTGCTGTTCCGGCGTCTGGGCCGGCGGGGTGCTGCCCGCCCCGTTCTTCGGTGCCGGATCGTCGTCATTCTGCGGCTGCGGCACGTTCACCGGCCCGCCCCCGCCCACAGCCATCAACACCATGTCCATTCTCCCGCGGCATGCGTGACGTGCCGGCACAGCGGCAGACGGGCCACGCGCAATGGTCCATTGTGCAGAACGGGCACGCGTGAAAAAGTCGCGCATTACGTAGTCGCCGGCCAGGTTGCGGCAGCGCGGGCAGACTCATGCTACGAACGGAATGAACCCGACGCGGCAATTCGACCGTTGCCGCTTCGGGCGGCAAATTTTTCCGGGTTCCGCGCACGAGACCAGAAATACATGCCGCCGCCAACGAGCAACACACGACCCAGCGCGTTGGATCACCACCCGGACGACATTCGCCGCAGGCTCGTGAAAGTACCGACGCTCACGCTGAGCCGCCCCGGCCCTGCCGAATCCTTCCGCACACGCGATGGTTCCATTGCGCGCCGATTCGACGGAAACACCCTGCATCGAAACGCCACGATTCCACGCGATTTCGCAGAGGACCTTTCCTGTGCAGCGGCTTAATCGACGGTCGCGCGATCTCCAATAATGGCCGCTCGATCAGTCGGCCGGCGCGCCGACGCGACCCACCGGCGATCGGGCCGGAGACCAACGATAAAAAATCCTATGCATTCCTATAAAACCATCCAGCCCGCCAACGCGCGCGTTGCCACGCCGCATGCCGTCCGCCGCGGCCGTCGTACCGGGGCGCTCCCGGGGACAGTGCTCGCCGCCTGCGCGGCCGGCCTGATTCCGTGCGTCGCGCACGCGCAGAGCAGCGTGACGCTGTACGGCCTGATCGATACGTCGATCACCTACGCGACCAACCAGCGTACGCAAGGTGCCGGTTCGCCCGGCAGCGGCAGCGTCGGGCTGACGAGCGGCGCGTTGAACGCGTCGCGCTGGGGGCTGCGCGGCCGCGAGGATCTCGGCGGCGGGATGGCGGCGGTCTTCACGCTCGAGAACGGCTTCGCGGGCACGAACGGCAAGCTGTCGCAGAAAGGCGTCGACATGTTCGGCCGTCAGGCGTGGCTCGGCGTGAGCTCGCGCACGGCAGGCACGCTCACGTTCGGCCGCCAGTACGACCTGATCCTCGATTTCGTGACGCCGCTCGGCGCGTCGGGCCCCGGCTGGGGCGGCAACCTCGCGGTGCATCCGTACGACAACGACGACTCGAACCGCAACCTGCGCATCAACCACGCGGTGAAGTACACGAGCCCGACGTATCGCGGGCTGACGTTCGGCGCGTTGTACGGATTCTCGAACACGGCCGGCGCGTTCTCGAACAACGCCGTGTGGAGCGCCGGGCTCGGGTATGCGAACGGACCGCTGAAGCTCGGCGCCGGTTACCTGAAGATCAGCCGCGACCTCAATGCGCCGAATCCGGACGGCGCACTGAGCACGGTCGACGGCTCGGCGACGATCACGGGCGGCAACCAGCAGATCTGGGCCGTGGCCGGCCGCTATGCGTTCGGCCCGCATTCGGTCGGCGCCGCATGGTCGCACTCGGCCACCGACGGCGTGAGCGGCGTGCTCCAGGGCAGCGGCATCACCCCGCTGAAGGGCGAATCGCTCGTCTTCGACAACTTCACGGTCGATGGCCGCTACTTCGTCACGCCGGCGTTCAGCGTAGCCGCCGCGTACACGTATACGATGGCCCGTTTCGACACGCGCACGGGCCAGACGCGCCCGAAATGGAACCATGTGGTCACGCAGGCCGACTACGCATTCTCGAAGCGCACGGACGCGTATCTCGAAGCCGTCTATCAAAGCGTGAGCGGCGGCAACGGCAATCCCGCGTTCAACGCGACCGTCTGGACGATGACGCCGTCAGCCAATAGCAACCAGCTGGTGGTCGCGCTCGGGTTGCGGCACAAGTTCTGACGACCCGGCGACACGACACGAGACGCGCCCGCACCGGCATGGCGCATCATGCATCGCCGCGCATGCTGCGGTTTCCGCGCAAGCAAGAATGCGTCCTGCGTCGTTCCCGTGTGAAAAATGCCGAGAAACTGGTCACGCTGTGACATTTTTCCTAATCTAGTTGCAGCGGCGCCGTGCTTCGGCGTTCCGGTCGAGACAATCTTTCATATGGCGCATCGCCGGCTTACGAAAGCGCATCGCGCACGGAAGCCGGCACTTTCGTGCCGTCTCGCCGGATGCGTGACGCGACAGTTCGCGCGCACCACGCTTTCCTCGCAGTCAACCGCAGGAGACGCACGATGAGCAAAACGAACCGATTTGCGGTCATGGCAGCCTTCGCGCTGCTGGCGGGTTGTCACCACGCGGCGAAAACGCCGGAGAATGCCGAGATGGCGCCGGCCCCATCGAGCGAAGCGGTCGCGACGGTGGCGGCGGACGATCTCAACAATCCGAACAGCCCGCTCGCGAAGCGCAGCGTCTACTTCGATTTCGACCAGTACTCCGTGAAGCCGGAATACCAGACGCTGCTGCAGGCGCACGCCGACTACCTGCGCAGCCACCCGTCGCGCCGCGTGCTGATCCAGGGCAACACCGACGAACGCGGGACGTCCGAATACAACCTCGCGCTCGGCCAACGCCGATCGCAAGCCGTGATGAGCGCACTGGAAACGCTGGGCGTGCAAGCGTCGCAACTCGAAGCGGTCAGCCTCGGCAAGGAAAAGCCGGTCGCGCTCGGCCACGACGAGGATTCGTGGGCGCAGAACCGCCGCGCCGATCTCGTCTATCGTTGACCGGATGCCGCCGCGACGGCGGCATTCCGGCTGCTCACCCTCCGTTGCCCGGATGCAGCGAATGTGCGGGGCGGGGCGCGCCGCGCCCCGGCTGCATGCGCGAGCGCCTGCCCCGCTCCATGTCGCCATGTGCCGATACGCAAAAAGCATGGAATAAACCGCCCGCCGGAAACGTTTCGTCATCGCGCGGTCGCCGGTTCACGCGAACCACCCTGCCGCGCGGCCTTCTCGGCGAAAGGAGAGTGAAATGAATTCGGCAAGATTGGCCGCGGCGCTGCTCGCGGCACTGATGCTGGTGCTGTCGGCCGGATGTACGTCGTCGGGTGGCGGCGTATCGCCAGGCCCCGGGATGAGCCGGTATGGCGGCGCGGGCGGCAGCGGAGGTGGCGGTGGCGGCGGCGGAGGGGGCGGCTACTGAAGCGCCGCCGGAAAGGCTCGAGCGGGGCGTTACGCACGAGCGCGGCCGGAAACCGGCCGCCTCGCGCGCGACGCCCCGCCGCGCCGCACGACTTACCGACGCATGACCTTCACGTCGGCCGGCGTGACGCTCGCGGGCTGGCCGCCCCACGTCGCGCGCAGGTAGTTCGCGAGCTGCGCGAGTTCGTCGTCGCTCAGCGTGTGCGCGAAACCCGGCATCGGTTGCAGGTTCTCGAAGCCGGCGAACTTCTGCTCGTCGATGCCGTCGAGCATCGCGACCAGCAGGTTGCGCGCATCGCCCTGACGCAGCGTCGAATTGCCGTTCATCGGCACCGCCACGTGCGGCTTGCCTTCGCCGTCGAAACCATGACAGCCCGCGCACACCGCGAGATACACCGAGCGGCCGGCCGCGAGCTGCGCGGCATCGGCCGACACCGGCTTCACCGCCTGCGGCGCCGGCGGCGTATCGCCGAGCAGGTACACGGACAGCGCGCGCAGATCGTCCTTCGTCATGTATTGCGTGCTCAGGTGCACGACCGGATACATTTCGCCGAACGCCGAGCCTTGCGGCGCGATGCCGACGCCGAAGAACGTCTGCAGGTCGGTGCCCGTCCAGCCGCGCGCGGCGAGGCCGGTCGGAGTGATGTCCGGCGCGGCCACGCGGCCGAGCGCGGCGCCGGCGAACGGCTTCGCGCCGTCGAGCTGACCCGTGAACGCACGCGGCGTGTGGCATTCCGCGCAGTGGCCGAGCGCGCCCGCCAGATAGCGGCCGCGCTGCCAGTCGGCGGACTGGCCGGTCGATGCATCGGGCAGGCTGTCCTTCAGAAACACCATGTCCCAGAACACCATGCCGAAGCGCAGGTTGTACGGGAACTTGAGTTCGTGCGGGCGGTTTTCCTGAGCGACCGGCTTCACCGTCTTCAGGTACGCGTACATCGCGTCGGTATCGGCGCGCGTGAGCTGCCGGTATGACGTATACGGCATCGACGGATACAGGCGCTTGGCCGGCGCCTTGCCGTCATGCAGCGCGGCGTAGAAGTCGTCCGCGCTCCAGCCGCCGATCCCGTGGTCCTTGTCGGGCGTGATGTTCGAGCCGTAGAACGTGCCGAACGGCGATTCGAGCGGCGCACCGCCGGCGAACGGCGCGCCGTCCTTCGCGGTGTGGCACGCCGCGCAGTCCGCGGCCTTCACGAGATAGCGGCCGCGCGCGACCTGGTCGGCACCGGGCGCGCCGGAAGCCGCGCTCGAAGCCGGCGCGTCATGGCCGCCGCAGGCGGCGAGCAGCAGCGCGCAGGCGGCCGCGAGTGCCGGCAGGCCCGCGGCCCGCGCGGCACGATGGGCGAATGTGCGTTTCATGCGGCGTCCTTCACGAGTCCCGGCGTGGTCAGGATCACGTCCTTCACGGCTTCGTAATAGCGGACGTAACCGGTGCAGCGGCAGATGTGCGCGTTCAGCGCGTCGGTGATCGTGCGCTCGACGTCGGCCTTCGCGACCGGCTCGCGCTTCAGGCGTTCGATCAGCACCGTCGCCGCGTTGACGAAGCCCGGCGTGCAGTAGCCGCACTGGAAGCTGAAGTGCTCGAGGAACTTCTGCTGGATCGGCGACAGCTCGACCACTTCGCCGGCTTGGTTGCGCTTCGCGTGACCTTCGATCGTGCGGATCGAACGGCCGTGGAAGAAGTGCGCGCCGGTGATGCATGTGCGCATTTCCTCGCTCGTGCCGTCCGGCTTGTCGACGATCACGACGCACGCGTGACAGATGCCCTGCCCGCAACCGAGCCGCGAACCGGTGAGGCCCGCATACTCGTGCAGGAACTCGATCATCATCAGCCCTTCGGGCACCTGCATCGGGCCGACGGACTTGCCGTTGATGTTCACCGACAGCGGTTTCTGCTGAAAGCGGACGAGCGGACGCTCGACGGTGGCCGGTGCGGCAGCCGGTGCCGCGGGTGCCGGAGCGGCCGAAGCCGCGTTCGGCGCGGATGCGCCGGTCGCGGCCGACGCGGCGGTTTGGGCGGTCGTCATGCGAGCACCTCCTGAATCTTTTGCGGGGTCACCGGCAAGTCGGTGAAACGATGGCCGATCGCGTGCGCGATGCCGTTCACGATCGCGCCGACGACGGGGATCATCACCACTTCGGCGACACCCTTCGGCGGATCGGTCTCGGACAGCGGCGGCAGGATGTCGCCCGTCTGCGACCACACGGCGACGTCGGTCGCGCGCGGCAGCTGGTAGCGGTTGAAGTTCCACGTGCCGTTGCCGGGGCCGTCTTCGTAAAGCGGCAGGTACTCGTGCAGCGCATGGCCGATGCCCATCGCGAGGCCGCCCTGCAACTGGCCCGACACGAGCTGCGGCGAGATCTGGTTGCCGCACTCCATGATCGAGTGATGCGTGAGCAGCTCGACCTTGCCGGTCGCTTCGTGCACGGCCAGCTCGACGAGCGTGCCGACCGCCGTGTAGTACGTGACGGCCGCGTTGTTGCGGCTCGTCGGCGGGATGAACACGCGCTTGCGGTCCAGCACGCGATAGCCGTTCGCGGTCGGCGCCAGCGTGCCGTGCATCGCGGTCGCGCCGGCCGGCGCGGCGGTGCCCGGCATCGGGCCGTCGTCGCCGGTCTTCGGCGCGCCGATCCGCAGCGACAGCCCGTCGATCGGCAGACGATCGACCGCGCCGCCCACGTCGAATTCGGCGTCGGTCCATTGCCAGCGGTTGAACACGTGTACGACGGCGCCGGTCGCCAGGCCGAGCGCATGCGCCTGCTTCGCGAGCTGCTCGAACGTCAGCGGCTCGAGGCCGTCGGCGGTCAGCTTGCCGTCGACCCAGCGCGCGTCCTCGATGCGGATCGTGTACGGCGCGGCCTGGCCGCCGCCGAGGCCGCGCGTCCAGATCGACATCGCGGCCGGCCACAGCCCATAGCGGAACACCGCGCGCGCGGCTTCGCGCGTGCTGTGCGTGAAGTAGTACGCGGAGTTCGTCGCGCTCGACGGCGACGCATAGCCCGGCGACCAGCGCGGATTCGTGCTCAGCCGGTCCTGGTCGGCTTGCGACATCAGGTACGGATCGCCGCTCGTCTCGACCGGCAGATCGGGCCATTCGGTCACTGCGACGCGCACCTCGGTCGCCGGGCGACCGAGCCACTTCGCGACCGCGACGGCCTGCGACGTCGACATCCCGGTGCCGATCTCGGCAGCCGTGTGATGCAGCGACACCCTGCCGTTCTCGTCGAATTCGACCTTCGCGAACGATGCCTCGGCACCCGTGCCGAAATCCTTCTGCACGCACGCGAAGCCGACGCCGTAGCGCTTGCCCGGGTTCGCCGCCTCGAATTCGGCCTTGCGCGCCGCACGGCGCGTCCACAACGGATGCTGCCTCGCACGTTCCAGCACTTCGTCGACGCGCAGCGCGCCGGCGGGAATCGCGCCCTGCGTGTTCTTCATCCCCGAACGCAGCGCGTTGCGCAGGCGGAACTCGATCGGATCGAGGTTCAGCTGCGCGGCGATCTCGTCGACCGCCATCTCGGTCGCGGCCATGCTCTGCAGCGTGCCGTAGCCGCGCGCGGAGCCTGCGTCGATCGCGCGCGACGCGATCGCGACTGCCGCGAGGTCGCTCTTCGGGAAGTAGTAGATCGATTGCGCGGCCGTCGCGCCGACCATCGCCACCGACGGCGAGAAGTTCGAGCGCCCGCCGCCGTTCGCCTCGAAGTCGCCCTTGAACGACTGCATGAGACCCGTGTTGCGATCGACCGCGATCCGGTAATGCATGCTGAACGCGTGACGCTTCAGCGATGTCTGGAACTGCTCGTATCGGTCGTTCGCGAACCGCACCGGGCGGCCGTCCGCGTACAGCGCGCAGACGAGGCCGTAGAACGGCACGTTGCAGTGATCCTTCGAGCCGTAGCCGACCGTGTAGCACGGATGCACGAACAGTTTCTTCACCGGGAAGCGGCATTTCGCGACCATGGCGGCCGCGTTCTCCGCCACTTCGAGCGGCGACTGCGTCGGCACGACGAGGTGCAGCGCCTGCGTCGCGGCGTCGTACCAGCAGTTCGCGTTGTCGGGTTCGAGCGCGGCGGTGTCGACCGACTGCGTGCTGTACGCGCGGTCGAACACGAGCCAGTCGGCCGGCGGATGGTCGAACTCGCTGGCGATCTGCCCGGCCAGGAACATGCCCTGCTCGTCGAGCTTGCCGTGCTCCTTGCCGTCCGGCCAGACCGGCAGGTGCTTGCGCATCATGCTCGGGAAGATCGGCGCGTCCTTCAGGCTCGAATAGACGTCGTCGTCATAGGCCGTCTTGCCGCCTACCCGAACGAAGCGGAACGTGCCCCACGGATCGCGCTCGAGCGGGCCCGTGACCGCGCCGTAGCGGATCACGTCGTCGCGGAACTTGAGCGCGTTCTTCGCGAAGCGGAAGCGCGCGAAGTCGTGATAGATGAGGATCGCGACCGCATGGCCGAGATACGCGGGCGTCTTGCCGGCGGGCAACAGCATGTCGTCGCCATAGAACGCCGGGAACGCGACGCCGTCGCGCGCGAGATCGTCGGCCGTGACCACGCGGTCCGGCTTCAGTTCGTCGCCGAGCAGCGACAGGTCGAAGCCTTCGTACGTGCGGTCGGCCTGCGTGACGCGGAGGATCAGCGCGTGCGACTGCTGCTGCGGCCAGTGCGGCATGTCGGCGGCACGCACGTCACGGGCGAACACTTTTGAGCCCGTGACTTTCGCGATGCCGTCGATGCGGAATTGGGGGATGCCGGTGACGCTATCCCATTTGACGGGCGTGAGGAGTTTTTCTTCGAAGAGCGCCGCGAACGCGCGGCTGCCGATGGGCGCGACATACACCGCGACGCCCGCCAGCACGCTGGCTTTCAGAAAACCCCGCCGTGACAGGCCGTGGTTTTTCATGTGGGGGGGAACCTCCTGATGCGGCTCGGACGGCGATAGGGTGTCGCGGCGTTCGGAGCGGCGCGCATTCTGGCATTGTTTTAGATATATCGCCTATAGTATTTCCCACATGAAATACTTATTGAATTTCTTATAACGGGATTTACACGGGCTGCGGCACCCGGTCGCGGGCGGCACACGAGCGCGACCGGGCGGTGTCGCGGCGGGCGCATCGATCGCCGCGGGCCGATCGCGCGCCAGGGGCCTGCCATGAGCGGTGCGCGCCGAAACCGGTCCGCGGGCGACTGTCCGACATCGTCCCGTGGGCAACGACGCCTGCCCCCGCGTCGGCGAATGCGCACGGCGCACGCCGGCGTGGTCTGAGACGACTCGCCGACGCCCCCGCACGTCACGCGCGGCCGGCGTTTCATGGTAATGTCGTGCGCATCCGGCTCGCCGGTCGCCCCGCCACGTGCCGTGCGGGGCGCTCGGCAATGCGCCGCATCGTGTCGAGGTCAAAATAGCCATGGCAGTCAAGGCAAGCCTCCTGAACGCCGTTCTCGCCACTCCCCCCTGCGGCAATCACCGCGTGACGGCCGGGCTACGCCCGTCGATGCTCGTCACGCTGTTCGAAGACGTACGCCCGATGGCGCTGTCCGGCCTCGCCAGCGCGTTCGTCGCGGCGATCGCGCTGATCCGGCTGCAACAACTCTGGTGTTTGGTGTGGCTCATCGTCGACGTCGGCCTGCTCGCCGCGCGGCTCGCGATCGCACGCGCGTATGCAGTGCACCGTGCCGCCGGCGACGATCGCGCCGAATACTGGGCGCTGCGCTATGCGCCCGTGTCGCTTGCCGCGTGCTTCGTGCTCGGCCTCGGCGTGATGGGCTGCGTGGAGGCGCCCGACGCCGAGCTCGGCACGCTGTCGGTGATGGTCGCGGGCGGCGTGTTCGGCGGGATCGCGTCGCGCAATTCGGCGCTGCCGCGGCTCGCGATGACCCAGGTCACGCTCGGCGTCCTGCCGATCGGCCTCGGCGCGTTGCTGGTCGACCGGCCCGGCGCATGGCTGCTGCTGCCGCCGCTCGCGATCTATCTCGCGGCCATGCGCACGGTCGTCCAGCGTCATTACCGCGTGCTGGTCGCGCTGATCGCCGCGCGCCAGCGCAACGCCGAGCTCGTCGCGCGTTTCGACGCCGCCCTCACCTACATGCCGCACGGCCTGTGCATGATCGACGGCGAGAGCCGCGTGATCGTCGCGAACCGTCGTACCGCGCAATTGTTCGGCTCGCCACGCGAGATCATGCTCGATACGCCGCTACCCGACGTCGTCGCGGCGCTCGGCGCGAACGCGGTGACCGATTCCGACGGTGCAGGTCTCGCCGTGCAATGCGACGTCTGGCTGAACCATGACGAACCGGTGCCGCTCGACATCACGCTCGCCGACGGCCGACAGCTGGAACTGACGCGCCATCGCGTGCCGGACGGCAACGCGGTGATCATCGTCGAGGACGTCACCACGCGCCGCCGCAGCGAACAGCACATCCGGCACCTCGCGCGACACGACGCGCTGACGGGATTGCCGAACCGCCACGAACTGCATGCGCAACTCAAGCGGATGCTCGCGCATCGGCCGCGCCTGCCGGGCGCCACGCTCGCCGTCATGTATCTCGACCTCGACGGCTTCAAGGCAATCAACGACCGGTTCGGCCACCAGGCCGGCGATGAAGTGCTCACGCAGGTCGCCGAGCGGCTCGGCAAGACCCTGCCGCCCGGCGAGCTGGCGGCGCGGATCGGCGGCGACGAGTTCGTCGTCGCGCTCGACGCCACCACGATGCAGGCCTGTTCGCTGCTCGCCGCGCGGATCATCCGGCAGATCTCGGCGCCGTACGCGCTGTCGATCGGCGAGACCGTCAGCTTCGGGATCAGCATCGGCATCGCGCTCGACGACGGGCACGGCTCCGCCGACGAACTGATCCGGCAGGCCGACAGCGCGCTGTACGAAGCGAAGTCGGCCGGCAAGGGAATCTACCGCTTCTATTCGGCCGGAAGCAGGCGCGTGGCGCCCGCGACCACGAGCTGAGCGCGCGCGTTCGTTCACGCCGACGGCCTGCGCGCTTTACTGCGCGTCCCTCCTGCGTGTCCCTTTTCGCTTCCCCGCGATTGATTCCCGAAACGCTTCGCGTGGCTGGGCGCATACGCGCACGTGTTCCGCCGCGCTCGCCCGTGTCACGTGACGTGTTCCGTAACATCGGCCCGCACCGCGCGTCACGTTCGCCGCAGAAGCCCGCACGATCGGTGCGGCAAGCGGAATTTCGCGGCTGGCACCCTTATTGCTCTTTGACTGGGAAACAGGATGTCAGGGAGCCCACACATGAATACCGTCGAAGTCCTCAGCCGTGCGGAAGCGAGCGATCAACTTGACGTGATCGACGGCGCCTCGCTGATCCGGCGACTCGTTTCCGATCACCGCGCGCCCGCCGCGCGTGAAGCCGCGTGTGTCGACAATCCGCCGCTGACGCTGTACGGCGCATTTCGCCAGGGCGTCACCGATCACGCGGCGCGACGCGCAAATCCCTATCGCGCCGGCAGCCGTTTCTGGGCGCTGTGGGAAGAAGGCCGTATCGAAGCTGAAACATCCGGTCGCTGAAGCGATCGCGCGCGCCGGCCCCGTTGCGACAAGGGGCCCGACGCGCAACACGGCGTGCGCGGGCGGCCGCGCGCCGGCATGCGTATCACCGCTGCAACATCGCGTGCGGCTGCTCGGATGGCGCATGTCGCAGGTTCGCGCGCGAGCCGCTTGACCGCGTCCGGCATCGCCCGCATCGCGCACGCCGCGCGGCGGTCGTTTCCCGATAAGATGGCAGATTACGTTCATCGAACGATGCCGCCATGACCGCTTCCTCCTCCCACCGAAATCCCATCCACTGCGAAATCGATCTCGATGCACAAGGCAAGCATGCGGGCTACCTGCGCCTGCCGCATTCCGTGCATCGCTCCGCATACGGCTGGCTGCCGATCCCGATCGCGTCGATCCGCAATGGCGACGGCCCGGTCGCGCTCGTGATGGCCGGCAACCACGGCGACGAATACGAAGGCCAGATCATCGTGTCGCAGCTGATGCGCGAGATCGATCCGGAGATGGTCAGCGGGCAACTGATCCTGCTGCCGATGGCGAATTTCCCCGCGGCCGATGCAGGCTTGCGCGTGTCGCCGCTCGACGAAGGCAACCTGAATCGCAGCTTCCCCGGCGACCCGACCGGCACGCCGACGCAGATGATCGCGCATTACATCGAGCATGCGCTGCTGTCGCGCGCGCAGTATCTGGTCGACCTGCATTCGGGCGGCAGCTCGCTGCTGTACCAGGGCGGCAACATGCTCGCGATCGACCCGCTCGACGACGACGAGGCGGCGAAGCTCAACGGGCTGCTGGTCGCGTTCGGGCTGCCGAACGCGCTGCTGCACGCGCCGAACCCGGTGCACTCGGCATCGGCCGCGCGCCGGCAGGGCGCGATCTCGATCGTGACCGAGCTCGGCGGCGCGGGGATGGCCGATCCGTCGCTGATCCGGCTCGGCCGCCACGGGCTGCTGCACTACCTCGGCCATATCGGCCTGCTGCACGGCGCACTCGTGCCCGACGCGCCGCCGACCGTCACGCGCTTCCTGCGCGTCGACGGCGATCGCCACTTCGTCTACGCGTACGAGCGCGGGCTGTATGAACCGCTCGTCGAACTCGGCGACCAGGTGAAGGCCGGCCAGCCGGCCGCGTGGGTGCACTTCCCCGACACGCCGCTGCGTGAACCCGTGCTGCATCGCTTCAAGGGCGACGGCGAAGTGGTGTGCAAGCGCGTGCCCGCACAGGTGCGGCGCGGCGATTGCCTGTTTCAGCTGGCGGAGGCTTCGACGCCGCCGCGCGTCATCGGGTAATACGCCTGATCGACTACGGTTTCTCAGCCCACCCCACTCCCCCTGCAAGCCTTCTGACACACCCTGCGAAATCCTTAATTTCGAAGTGATTCCGCTGCTGATGGTCGCGACCGTCTGGTACCTGATCATCCTGACCGTGCTGTCCGCGATCCAGGTCGAGGTCGAGCGCCACCATGCGGGAGGCGCAATCCGCTGACGCTCGCGACGAACGCGCTCATCGGCAACGGCCGCTACGGGCAGGCGCTTGCGCGCTGGGGTAAGCAGAGCGAGGCGGTCGCGCGCGCGGAGACGAATCCGCCGGGGTTGCCGTCGTTCTGACTCGATGCGCTGACCCATGAAATGAAATCGTCCCGGCATTCCACGATTGAAATGCCCGGGTGAAACGAAAAGACAACCTTCGCCGCCTACGCCGTCACCGCCGCGTGATACCGGTCGAGTTCCGCGACATGCGCGTGAATCGCCGGAAACGGGCGGACGTGGCGGCACGGTCACTGCGCGGCCGCCGTCTTTTGCGCGGGCGCCGCGAATGCGCCCGCATACGACCGGTCGAGCAGCTTCGCCGTGTCGTAGGCGGCCGGAATCACGCCGGCCTTGTGCAGGAAGTCGGCCGTGTTCTGCGCGTCCTTCGCGGCCGTGTCGTCGACGGGGCCCACGCGCTGGTGCGCGTTGTCGAGCCAGCGGTACGCGACGTCCGGCTCGAGCTTCGCGCGCTTCGCCCACAGGTCGGCATACTCGCGCGGATGACTGTCGACCCACTGGCGTGCGGCCACCACGCGCTTCAGGAAATCGGTGATCTCCGCGCGCCTGGCCGTAGCCGCCTGCTCGTTCGCCGCGACGAAGCTCAGCGCGGGCATCAGGCCCTGCGCGGTCGTCACCGGCCGCGCGCCTTGCCGCAGCGCGAGCGTGCTGACGAACGGCTCCCACAGCGACACGGCGTCGACCGAGCCGTTCGCGAGCGCGTTGGTCGCATCGATCGGCATCAGGTAAGCGTACTTGACGGAATCCGCGCGCAGGCCAGCGTGTTCGAGCGCGCGCAGCACGAGCTGCTGGCTCCATGCGCCACGCCAGACGGCCACGGTCTTGCCCTGCAGGTCGGCGACGGTGCGCACCGGCGAGTTCTTCGGCACGAGGATCGCGACGCCGTCGAGGCTCTGCCGCGACACCGCGATCACTTTCACCGGCGCACCGCGCGCGGCCAGCGTGAGCAGCGCGGAATCGCCGAGGAAGCCGATGTCGATCGCATTGCCGTTCAGGCTTTCGGCAACGGGCGCGGCGGCCTGGAAGTGCTTCCACTCGATCGTGTAAGAGGGTCGGCCGGGATTCGTGAAATTTTCGCCAAAAACGCATTAACCCAATGATTTTTCGACGAAGTTCCCAACCTTTATCGACTCGATCCGGCTGGATTTCACCCGTCAGGCTATCGTTGCCCAGCCGTGGGTTGCATGATCAATTCGGCGCCCCGCGCCAGCGCGTTCGACCGGTGCGTGCGGCGTATCCAGGGGGCTGATCGAGAAGTCTCCGCACTCACTCGGCGCTTCGGCTCATGCCGTCAACTGTCCAAGAGAATGTCTCGCATTCAGCGTCGTAGAGCGCGTCGATTGCGGCGCCGCTGACGATTGCAGCTGGTATGCGAACTTGCCGGCCACCTCTGGTTAGCCATCAATTGACGCGATGCCACGCGTCAGCGATCGCTCCGAAAACAATCGGCACAAAATCGTGGCCTTCGAACGACGCAGGTCGATCATCCAACGGATAGCTCAGTGCCGCGGGCGCGCGCAACATATCGAGCATCCGCTTGCTATGCTTGCCGGTTGCGGCGACTTCTGCCAAGACCTCCGACTCGATTCGATGGAGCAGATTCCACGTCAAGATGCCCGCCGATCGATGGCGCTGCACGACAACCGACACCGTCTCCCGTACTGCCGCTTCCGCGGCCAACAAGATGTCCATTTTGAGTTATTCCGTTGAGTGGGTTCGCATGGATGGACGTGGAGCAAACAAGCACATGATCAGAGGCGCGGTCGCGAGTGCGGCACCGGTGAAAAAGGTCGTCGACGCGCCAAACCGCTCCCATAGCCAACCGGCAATTGCGCTGGCAAGTAGCATGGCGATGCCGCTCACCAGGTTGAACACGCCGAACGCGGTACCTCGCAGCGCGGCTGGCGACGTTTCGGCCACCATTGCGGCCAAAATGCCTTGCGTAAAGCCCATATGCAGCCCCCATACCGCGACGCCTGCAAACATGGTGACCATCGATGCGCTGGCGCCCAACAGCAGGTCAGCGACGATCAGCAGGACTAAGCCACAGGCCAACAACACGCGTCGGTCGAACCGGTCGGAGAGAATTCCAATCGGATACGCGGACAGTGTATAGACCAAGCTCATCACCACCATCACGCCGGGTATCCACGCGATGTCGAGCCCCGTCTGCTGCGCGCGCAACACGAGGAACGCTTCGCTAAAACGCGCCAGCGTGAATGCGCCGCCGATCGTGACGATAAACCAGTAATGGGCCGGAAATTCGCGCAGTGCCCGCCAACGCAATGGCGAGCGAAACGCTCGCGACGTCGTTGGGGGATCGGGTTCGTGGATGCCGAACAGGATAACGGCAATGGCAACGAACGCGGGCACGACCGCGAACCACAGGACGGTTCGGATGTGGTCGGCGAACCACAGCATCAACCCGATGGCAAGCAGCGGGCCGAGGAACGCGCCGATCGTATCCATCGACTGTCGCAAGCCAAAGCACGCGCCGCGGATTTCCGGCGGCGCCACATCGGCGACCAGCGCGTCGCGCGGCGCTCCCCGGATCCCCTTGCCGACCCGATCAAGCAGGCGCGCGGTGGCGACCACCGCCGGCGTTCCAGCGAGCGGAAAGAGGGGTTTCGTCAGCGCCGCGAGGCCGTAGCCCAGTAATAGCAGACCTTTGCGGCGACCGAGCCAGTCGCTGAGCGGTCCGGAGAACACCTTGACGATCATCGCTGTGGCCTCCGCCGCCCCCTCAAGGAGGCCGAGCGCGGCGACACTCATGCCCATAGTCGTCACGAGAAAAATCGGCAGCAATGCGTGAACGAGCTCGGACGACAGATCCATGAAAAGGCTGACCAGTCCCAGCGCCCAAACCGTGCGCGGTATCGTGGGTTTCGACGCAGACAAGACATTTTCACTCATGGGGATTCCATCGTCTTGAGACAGGTTGGTGAGCGGAGCTATTGGCGGCAATCATGATAAGCACAATTTTCTATCATAAGCCTTGAGGTTATGGAAATCCTCACGGTTATCTGTAAATTGATATATACCGCCCGCTGCTCATTTTCGTGCGGCAAATGCCTGATCGAACTGTCGGGCCCGCTGTACCTCATCGCTATGCAGATAGGTCGACGTCGTCGAGATCGACGCATGGCGCAGGTTGTCGCGCACCATGATCAGCTCGGCACCCCGCGCCAGCGCATGCGATGCATGCGTGTGCCGCATCCAGTGCGGGCTCGCGCGGCGCAACTTCTCCGCCGTCGCAGGCCGCTCGTCCTGGACCGCATCAGCGGCCAGGACGAAAAACCGCCGCAGCACGCGCCAGAGTCGCGTGCTTTCGATGCGGGCGCCGTCCTCCTCGAGACTTGCGACGAGCGGCGTCGCCGGGTTCCAGCGCACGGGTGTGACCGGCAGGCCTCGCTGCACAAGATACTGGTCGAGCGCCGTCCGCGCCAGCGCCGGCAACGTCACCTTCCCGCGCTTGCCGCCCTTGCCGAGCACGTGCAGCCAGTGATCGCCGTGTTCGTCCCGGCGGATGTCGGCGAGCGTCGCGCCGACCAGCTCGCTCGCGCGTAGGCCGGTTGCGTACCCGAAGTCCAGCAGGAAGCGCAGGCGCTGAGCGGCCGGCACGCTCCAACCGTAGGACCACTCGAGGCCGTCGGCCAGCGTGCGGATCAGCAACCACTCGCCCTCGGAGAAACCGCGCGACACGTCTAATCCGGCGCGTGGCGCATGGTTCTTGACCTTGACGCCGGCGAACGGATTGGCAAGGACATAGCGCTGCTCAACCAACCAGCGGAACAGCGCCGACAGGACATTCAGTGCGTACGCGGCCGATCGGGGCGACAGCGCGCCAGTGAACGGCCGCCATTCGACACTGTGCCGCGGCCGAGACGGTCCGATCCAACGCTCGCGCGGCGTGGGCCGGCGCAGGAAGGCGCGGTACGCGATCGCGTCGTCGGTGGTAAGCGACGACAGCGCACGGCCGCGCTCGACGATCGCCCACAGGATCAGCCGCTCCGCTTCTTTTCTGTACGCACGTTGCGTAGCAGCCGACTCGTGCAGCGACAGCCAGGACCGGATTGCCTCGTAGTCGTTCGACGCGTTCAGCAAGCAGCCCGTCCGCGGCGCTCGAAACTGTCCGTGCGAGCCGTCGACTTCGTGCGGCACGCGCAACTGCTCCCATGGCACGACATCGCCGGCGGGCGCCGCGACAATCAAGGCCCGTGCCCGTTCGGTCAGCGCTGGGTGGGCGGCGAAGAACGCCTCCACGCTGCGCGCGCCGGCGACGCCGAGCCCGTCGATTGCCGTCCACCAGCGGCGCCGGCGGGGAATCCGTACGGTCAGATCGGCCAGCGTCCGAATGCCATGCGCCCGCAGCGCCGCCACCACGCGAGGCGGCAACCATTGATCAATGGCGTCGGCGATGTGGGGTTTCGGTGCCGGCAGGCTGCGCAACGTCTCGATCGCGCGCGCGACGGTGTCGGCCGACGAGGTGGATCGCTCGCCGAATGTTTCGGCCAGGTCGGCTCGGTGACGGCTCCTCGCGAACGCGACCAAGGTGCGCCGAATGCCACCCAGCACGCCGCGCGCGGATGCCCCGGGTGCCTTGCGCTCGCCCAGATAGCGCGCGACGGCCGCCCGAGCGTCGAGTCCGGCATACCAGGCGCGCAGCGCGGCCAGTTCGGCGTCGTCAGGGAAGGTGATGGGTTCGGTCTGACGCGTTTTCATACTTGCCAGTTTAGATCAAAAACAACTATGGACAGATAATATCGGTTATCGGTCTAGTTCCGTCTGGCTTGACTTCGGAAAAGATTATTTCGCCGACAGATCCGCCGTGAATGGCCGTCGCGCGGCCTCCTTTACGCGTCGCCGCGCGCCGCGCTCGCAGGAATGCGGCCAAACGGATCGAGTACCACCATTGTTGTCTCTCCCTGCGCCGGCACGTCGGGCCGGTAACGCAGCAATGCCGCTACCGCACGGGCCGCCACCGAATGCGAAAGCCCCAGTGCCCGCTCGGCCTCGCGATACGTCTTGCCATCCACTAGCACCGCGCGTGCCATCACAATGCCGTGTGTCGAGATGCGTCGCCCGCCGCGGCCGGGCTCTTGCTGGGCAGCCTCGACCAACGTGTCGAACTCAGGCGGGGTGAGCTGCGGCAGGTCTGCGTATGTCGACGCGCACCGGTCGCAGCGCGAATTAGCAGGTGCGGCCGTGGCGGGGTTACGGTAACGCAGGAGTAGGTGCACCGCTTGCAGCGCCTGGGTGCTCAGCGTGCCGCCGTATTGGCGGGCTGCGGTGATATAGCGTGCGCCCTCGAGCAGGACCGCGCGGGCCATCGCCACACTGCGGTCTGAGATACAGCGCACGCCCTCGTGTTGCCGTGCCCGCGCGGCGCCCACCAGCGCGTCGAACTCGGCCTCAGTCAGGTGCGGTAAATCGGCGTACAGGGGGCTCATTGACGCGTCATATAGAACAGGAACGATTATTGGCCGGCCGCTGTGACCGGAACCTAGTCGATCTAGCATTCGTCGTCGCTATCCGACCGTGGCGGCTGGAATCGGCGAGCGGGTACCACTGTCCACGAAGCGCCGCAGTTGCTGCCACGCTTCCAGATAGCGGAACTTCGGCACGGCCGCCAATTGGGCGTCGTGCAGTACCAGCACGTGCTCGACCACCGCCTGCTCGTGGTCCAGCAACACGCATGGCTGGTCTTCTTCAATGCGCTTGATGCACGCGTCGAGCGCCGCTTCTGCCCGGCGATAGGCTTCGAGCTCCGTGCCCGCCATCGTCGCGCCCCGCATGAAATACGCGAGGTAGACGACTCGGATCAGGCAGCAGATCTGATCGAAATCACCGCGCCCCGAGCGCACCGTCGACAGCGCGAGATGGTTTTCCAGCGACAGCGCACGTACTTTCGCGGTCGACAGCGGCAGCAACATTTCCTTCGTGCGCGCCGGTCGCGCCGTGCGGGACACCGTTGACTTTCTCATCGTTCGACACTCTTCGTTCGTACCTCCAACCGGACATCGTCGGGGACACTGGACACCTTACGCCTCATCGGCCACGATATGCAACCGGCCATGGCGATCGACCACTTCGCGCCGCATCGAAAAGAGCCGGCCGCATCCGGCGCACGACCAGTGTCCGCTGGCGGTTCGCTGCGCGCGCCCCACGCGACCGCAGAATGGGCACGGCGTCGTTTCGGTGGGTTCGACGCCCAGTTGAATCCGTGCGGACAGCGTGCCGCTCGGCTCCAGTTGGTCCGCGAATTCGGCGAACATCTTGCGCCATTTCTGAACCATCGCGGGACACGTGCCGACGATGTCCGATACCTGCATGAACGACAGCGGCAGCGACAGGTGCCGAATGAACAGCCGCATGCGCTCGAGCGTGCTCGCCTTCGTGTTGAGGAACGGCGTGCCGCGACGTCGGGTGAATCGCGTCCCACAGTTCGCACATTTGAAGCGCGGGAACCCACCCGGCAGCTGCTCGTCGAAGCGCGTCTTGCCGCTGCCGCAGTCCACGCAGCGCGGTGGCCGGTGGCTGAACGAATTTACTTCGTCGAACTCGCGCGTCAGGCGCGTCGTCAAGGTGAGATCTTCGCGCGCGCCGATCTCGTCGAAGGCCAGCGGCGCGGGATCGAGTTCGGTGGGGCGGCCCCCAAGCTGGACCCGCCGCTCCCATGTGCCGCTCGGATCGAGTTGCAGCAGCCACGCGCGCCAGGCCGTCACACGCTGTCCGATGTCGGCCGGCAGGCTGCCCATTCGCTCGCCGGCCTCAAGACACGAGATCGGCTGCGACAGCAACGACACGAACAGATCCAGCTTCTTGAGATGCTTCTCGCCGAGCGGCGTGTCGACGATGCGGCCGAAGTAGCGCTGGCACGTCCTGCACTCGAACATCGGTAGCCGACCGCTCTGGCGCGTCTTGAATCCGGCGCTGACGATGTGAGCGCCGCCACAGCGCGGGCAACGCGGACGCGGCTCGTGGCTGGCCGACAGGACGGTAGCGATCTGCGCGTTCAGGAACGCGGTCAGTTCCTCGTCTTCGCCCGTGTCATCGGGACGGCGAAGTGTCGGGCAGCTTGAACTCGAGTGCGTCCTCATCAGAACTGGGCCGTCAACTGAAACCCGAGCGTCACGCGGGTCGTCGGAAAACCGGACGGCTTGTACACCGGCGTGCCGACGAACAGATCGTAACCGTAGCCGCCGAAGCGCGTGCCGACACTCCCCTTCACGCCGATCACCGCGCCGGCCAGTTGCGTGCCGACCAGCGCAACCGGCTGCGGGCCCCACACGCGCCCGTAGTCGAGGCCTGCGTAGGCCGCCAGCCCCGTCTGTCCGATCGGCGCCTGCAGCTCGTTGCGCCAGTAGAAGCCGCGTGCCGCGGCGAGCATCGTCTCGCCGTCGAAGCCTCGCACGGTGTAGCGGCTGCCGATCGTCAGGTCGTCGATGTAGTACAGCGTGTTGCCGGTGTACTGGCCGTGAAACGTCGTGACGTACCGAAACGGCTGCTGTGCGATCGCGAACGGCACCGACAGGTTCGCGTCGAGCACCGCCATCTTGTAGCGGTAGGTCGGGCCGCCGTCGGCCGCCAGGCTGTCGTCCTGCGCGCCGAATGCGCCGATCCCCTGGCGGTACGCGAGCGTGCCGTCGAACTGCGCGTTGCCGAAGTAGTGGCGGTCGGTCAGGCCGAACTCGATGAAGGTGTTGTTGCGGCGCTGCTGCGGGATTTCGGTGTCTTCGATGAAACTCTGGCCGAAGCGGCGCGACAGCCGGACCTGCGCGCCGAACACATCGTTCTGGCTGCGCGACAGCACACGGTTCAGCTTGAAATCGACCGTCTTCGAGTTGCCGCTCGCGATGAACGTCTGGTTTACGCCGGCGATCTGCTGGTAATACGTGTTCGTGTACGCCGAAAGCGTCGCGGTCCAGTAGCCCCACGGGATCGAATAGAAGCCGTTCCAGCCGTGCGAGCCGAGGCGCTTGTCGCCGAACTCAAGATCCTGGCTTACGCCGATGTTGAAGATGTCGTGCAGGCCCAACGGATTATCGATGCCGAGCGACAGGTTGCCCTGCAGGCGGCCGGTTGCGCGCGTGCCCGAGTTGTCGATCGACGCGACCACCATCCAGGGCTTGCCGCGCTTCACGTCGAGCACGACGTCGCTCTCGCCCGGCCCGTCAGCGGGGACAATCTGCATCGACACGTCCTGGCTCGATACGCGCTTCATCTGCTCGAGGCCCTGCTCGAGGTCGCGCAGGTTCAGCAGCTCGCCGTCGCGGGTCGGGAAGGCGGTTTTCCAGGTGCCGCGCAGCTTCTCGTCGGCGAAGCGCACGTGGCGGATCACGCCGGGGATCAGCGACAACTTCAGGGTGCCGGTCGACAGATCCTGTTCGGGCAACAGCACGCGCGTCGTGACGTAGCCGCGCGCCAGGATCGCCTGCGACAGGCCCTTGACGAGGACGTCGAGGCCCTGTTTTCCGACACACTGGCCGGTGTAGTGATCGAGCCATTCGCGCGCGAACGCGAAGCGGTCCATCGGCAGTGCCGAGGCGCCTTGCGCTTTCACGGACGCGGGCAACGCGTCGGGCACGTCGAGCGAGAAACGATCGATGCGAAAGCACGGCGACTCCGACGGCAGCGTCGGATACCCGGCGCTCGCCGTCACCCCCGAACGCACCCCGGGCGCGGCGACCGCTCGTTCGCGCTCGCGCGCTTCTTCTTGCTGTCGGGTTTGCTGTTCGTTACCGCCCGGAAGGAGCAGGCGCGGAGCTTCTTGCGCCGACACCGCCATGGGTATCAGCCACGCAGCTGACAGAAGCACGGCCTGAATACGGATTGTCATGATCGAGGTGTTGTTGTTTTGATCTTATGGTTTGGGTGCAAAGTGTCCCGGAATCCAAACCCATTCGGTGCCGCTCCATTTCCAAAAACCCATGACCCACGTCGTGCTTGACCACGAAGGCAATACAGGTTCCATTTCCGGTTTCGGCGGAGGGCGTGGTGGTGCGTCCGGTGGGACGGTCTCGCACGCAGCGAGAAGCGCTGACATGACCAACACCATGACCATCAGCCATTTGGATTTCTTCATCGTTGCCTCAAAGGGAGTGCGACGTTGGGCGATCACGTCTTAAACCACCGGGAAACGCGGCCGATCAACCCTTGCGGAGGGGGCACCCACCCCGGCTTCAGAAAGTCGTAGACGTCGTCGTAGTGATCGAGCGGCTTGACGGGCATCAGCTCCATCGGTACCAACGGGTGATCAATTTCGACTGGGATCCCTCGGAGCCAGCACAACTTTGCCTCCAAGACAGCCAGGAATGAAAAATAATCTTCCGTATATACGTGTTCCAGCTTACGAGCAGCATCAATGAGAATGATTTTCTCAAGTCCTTCCTTACCGCCGCGAATCAATGCCGAGAAAAAGTCCTCGCCACGCTCACATTGAGTCCGCATCGGCTTCCGACCGTTCTTCGCCATTCTGCGAATCTTGTCAGCCAGAGAGGCATCGTCGCCCATCATAGCCAATTGAAGCATGTGAACGTAGAACTGGTTATTTAATGGATCTTCTCTTGCACTCACGAACCCCTGAGGTGCAGCAACCGAGAACGCTTGAACCATCGCATTGGAGTCGGACAGCATCGAATACAATAAGTAATCCGGCGTTTGCAGTTCAAAGAGATCCTCGCTTATGGCGAGAGAAGTTAACTTGAGAACGCACGAGACGTATAGATTATTCTTGAGCGATGGCATGTCGCCATTGGCAAAATAATCATAAAGTCCTACCACGGAGTGATCTCTTGAAAGCCCATCATAACAGCGCTTCAAATCAATGGGCTTGGTCCGATTCCGGATCTTATCTGCAACCTCGGGAATGTGCCGCATGGCTGCATCAAATCCAAAAGATTTCCGCTTAACTGCTTCCGCATCCATTTCGACACCTTACTTTAATTTCACAAGTGTTGCGCCATTAGAATTAACGCCCGTAACGACCTTTACGAGTTTACCACTGTCAATTGCTTTCTGGATCAAATCGGCAGTTGCCCTTTGACTTGCATCTCCATTTCTAAGGCGGGTAACTGCGCTATCAATCCACGCATCAGTCATTTGCGTTGGCAAGCTACCGGATGGGCCATTAAGTTGGATCGAGCCATTCGCGTTCAATGGTTTGACTTCGTTGATATATACCGTGTCTCCCTTGGTGTAGACACCGTCGAAGCAATTGACGCCACACTTAGCATCAAGCGGCGTAAAGCCGTTCCGTACAAAGTAGTTGTTCGCGACATATTCGCGAGCCTGTCCCTGCAAATCCGTGGTCGGAAGTTGGTCAAGCTTCGACAGCACGCCTTGTTCCGCGCTATTCAGCTTCACCGGCATGCTTTCCATCGTTACCTTGCCGGTGCTGATAAACCCTTTGCTCGTCGGATTCACCGGTCCCGCCAACCAAACATCAATCGACTCGCCCACGCGCGCGACCGTCGACGCGATCTTGTTGGCAAGGATACCGCCGATGACCGTTTCCTCGATCGTATAGTCGGGTTTGACGGAGCCGTTTTGCGTGGCGAAGGAATCCGCTCGATTCTGATCACGCTGGCTCGCACCCGGCACGATCGAGCCAGGCAGCGAGCCCAGGGTGTTCAGATACTGGTCCGAACGCTGCGCGGGCGTTGCGCTGAAATACGTCTGAGCCGAACCGTCGGAGATGATCGGCGAACCGCGTACCAGAATCGGCTTGCCCATATACTGAGACAACATGTCCTGCGCCGTCTGAAGGTTCGAAAGGTAGGAGCTGAGGCCCCCCATTGCGCCTTCGCTGGTCGGATTGTTCGCCGTCTGGATCAGCGTCTGGAGATACGCCATGTTTTCCTTGTTGGCGGTGTCGTCGACCATTCCCTTCGCCGCGCGCTCCAGCATGTCGGTCCAGTAGGTCGTCGCGCTCGCCACGCAACCCGCATCGCCACGACATACCGCTTGCGCCTTTTCCTTCGCGAGCTGCTCGACGACCTTCACCTCTTCCACGTGAAGCTGCCGGTTGTAGAGCTCGTTGTTGATGGCCGAACCCGCACCAGCGAGCGCGCCGGATGAACCACCACCCGCCAGCGCTCCAGCCGCGGCACCGCCGGCCGTCGCCACGATCTCATTCAGCGCATTTCGTGCGGCGGCCTGCGCGCTCAACGGCAACTGGCTCACCGTCTGATCGATGATCGGCTGCGCCAGGGACTGCAACACGTCTCCCGCCAGCGAACCCGCGACCGCTCCGCCAATGTTGCCGCCCGACAGCGCTGCACCGATTGCCGCCACTGCGGCGTGCAGCGCATCGCGACCCGCACCGCCCTCGCCGAACAGGGCCTTCATCTGCGGGCTGCTATTCTCCAACTGCGTCGCGGCTTCCGCCACCGCGAAGGTCGCGGCCTTGCCGAACGCCTGCGAGAAAGCCAGGTTGTTCTGAACCTTCTGCAGGTTGAACGTGTTCTCTACCGTCTGGTTCGCGTTCGCCGTGTCGCGCGACAGGCCGGCGGTGCTATCCGTACCGTTCTGTTCATCCGACTTCACCACGATCTTCGCCGGGCTCACCGCGGCGTGCGTGACGCCACTTGCGCTGTCGCCCGTCTGCGCAAAACTCGGACCGCCCGATGTCGAGAATCCTTCCGACGATCCCGAATACGACATCTTGTTCTGGATATCGGTAAATCCGAGACTGCCGGTCGTCAGCGTATTGCTATCGGCCGGCGCGGCGCTCGCGATCTGCGCACCGTTGAGTTGCGTGTGGCCAGCCACATTGACATCGAAACCTTCCTTACCCGCTACGATGCCGGTTTGCTGGTTCACCGACGCATAGTTCGCGTCGATGCTGGTATGGCCGATCGATGCGTCGACACCACCACCGTAGCCGAACGTGAAGCTGCCACTGACGCCCGTGTTGTGCTGGTTGCTGCTGTAGTTCGACGTATCCTGAAGGCTCGTCATCGTCAGGTCGCCGCCGACATCCACCTTGACCTTATCACCCGATACTCGCGCCCCCGACAGCGTGGTGTCGCCGCCCGACTTCATCGTCAGGTCGTTGCCAGCGGCCACCGTCGTGTTGGTTTGCGTGACACTGTCTCCGTTGCCTTGGCCATGCGCATTCGAGCCATTTGCGAAAACGCTGATGCCCGTATTCTTGCCCACGCCGATTGCGACGCCCGCGTTCCAGCCGGACGAACTATTCGAGCTCGTGTTCTGCTCCGAACTCTGCGCGCTTTGCAGCGTAATCGCGTTGTTGGCATCGAGCGCGACGTTCTTGCCGAGCACTGATGCGCCCGTCATCGCGATATTGCCGGTACCTGCCTGAGCATTTCCGTTCGCATCCGGCGTGCCGGTCGCGATAATGGATACGTTGCCGTTACCGATAATCGACGAGCCCTTCGCATCCGAGATTGATGTCGTCGAATTGCTGCTGCTATGGTTCGATCCGATGCTGAGTTGTACCTGAACGCCCTTGGCGGCCTCACTAACATTACCGTTCGACAGGGCATTGGCCGCGTCTTTAATGCCGCCGCGGTTCTGGTAAGCCTGCTCGGCCGCCGCCACAGCTTGCACCGCTGCGAGACGCGAATCGCCGGACTGCTGCCCTTGGCGCACCGCGCTCGCCATCGACTGCCCGAGTCCGACCAGGCCGCCGCCCAATCCGACACTCAAACCGGATTGGCTGAATTGCTGCGATTGCGCGTCCTTGTAGGTGTCGTAGGCAGCATTCACGGTCACGTTCTGTGCCGCGATTCCGACGTCTTGACCAGCAACAATGGTGCTACCCGTAATCGTCGCATCCTTTCCGGCCTGGATCGTGACATTGCCGTGAGACGAGCCGATCACGCTGCCATTATTCGTCACCGAACTCGTTTGATCTTGCTGTGCAGTCGAGCGCGAACCCACCGTCACCGACAGACCGCCATTCGCGAGCAGGCCCGATTCCTTCTTGTCGTAATAGCTTGCGGACTGTGTTGTGTCTTGCGAGGTCTTGATGTTCACGTCGCGCTTCGCCTGCAACGTGACGTCGTTCGTACCAACGACGTTGCTGCCCGTCACGTTGATGTCGCGATTGCTGACGATGTTGACGCCATCGGCCGACACCGTGCTGCCCTGACTGTACGTCGCCGTCTGGTCGATCCCGCTCGCAATCTTCGCGCCGCTCACGACATTGCTGTGGCTATGCGTCTCGTGTGAGTTCAGCTCATGCGTTTCGGTCGCTGCGCCGATATTCACGTCACCGGCCGCCATCAGGTTCGCATTGCCCTTGTCGAGACTGACCGTGCTACCGCTGATCGTGAGATCCTTGCCCGACGCAATCGTGACCGTGTCGCCGCCCTTGAGCGTCGTGCCGGTCAGCGCCTGATCCGACGTATGCAGCGTCTCCGCGTAACTGCCGTGGCTATCGCTACCGGAACTGTTGCTGTTCACGGTCGACGTCGCGCTCGCTGCGCCGAGCGTCACGTTGCCCTTGGCCGCGATCGTCCCACCTTGACCGAGGTCGATCTGCGCACCGCGCGCCGTCAAATCGCCGCCGACGCCGATGCTCGATTGCCCGCCGACGGTGACCGAGCTGCCGACCACCTTGTTGATGTCGGTATTCGACACGCCGTTCGCGCGCTGCACGATCTTGTGCTCGCCGGTCTGCGCCGCACCGAGATCCCAGTTACCGCCGACGTTCATGCCGAGATTGCCGCCGACCGACAGGTTGCCCGCGTTCTGCTGGAAGTTGCCGCCCGTCGTGATCAACGCATCGCCCGCCACGTCGAGTTTGGCGGTCGGCCCGAGCGTGGTCACCACGCTCGTCGCGCCGTCGCGGCTCACCCGCGTGTTCGTCTTCGTCGCCGTATCGAGAATCAGGTCTTTCCCGGCATCCAGTTGCAGGCTGCCGGCCTTCACGTTGGCCGACGTCAGGTCGATGTTGTTCTCGGTCTTCAGCGACATCAGCCCGCCGCTTTGCAGCGCACCAAACGCGTTGTCGATCTGCTTGCCCTGAATCGCCAGCGTGTTGTCGGCCTTGATCGTGCCGCTGTTGGTGAACGACTGCGCATTCTGGAAGTCGATGTTCGTCGCGCTGATCAACGGCCCGTCGATGTTCTGCTGACTGGCCTTCGCGAGATACACGACGGGCACCAGCACCGACTGGCCGTCGACCACACGCGTCTCCATCATGATCACGTTGCTGGTCAGCTTCGACACCTGGTCGGCCGACAGGCTCGCGCCGATCGGCAGATCGAGGGACTTCGACAGATCCGCGCCGGCCGCCATCAGCGACTGATACATGGTCTGCAGGTCTGCGTATGGCCCGAGCACCGCCTTGCCGGTCAGCGCCGTGACTTCGTTGCGGACGAGCTGCTGCTCGTAGAAGCCGTCGCCGAGCCGCTTCGGAATATGCGTGAGGTCGACGCCAAGCTGACCGAAGAAGTAGTCGCTCGAAATGAAATTCTTCTGGTTCGTGAACGCCGGGTTCGTCTCGATCACGTAGTTCGCATTCGGCGCCGTGGTCGGCTTGAACAAGCCGCCTTGCGGAATGGTGAGGTTGTTCAGGACGTTCAGCGCCGTCGCGCTGGCGATGATCGGATCGACCGGCGCCGACGGACCGCCGTGCACGGCCGACGCACCCGATTTCGCGCCGCTCGCGTTGCCGCTCAGATTGGTGGGGGTGAGACCCGGCACCGACTGCCCCGGCAGCAAGCCGAGCGACGGAATCGATGCGTTGCCCGCCGTATTGTTGACGCTGACACCCGTGCCCGAAATCGTGCCGTTCGAACTCAACGTCGAGTCGTAGCTCGGCAGTTTGTAATCCTTGATCGATGCCGGCGCCGCCTGGGTGTAACCGCCCGGGCGCCCCGTCACGAACGGCGCATTGCCGAACGGCAACTGCCAGTCGTGTTCCGAGTTGTCGTAGTTGTTGTAGTGATATTGCCCGGAATAGGAGACCGTGACGCCCGGCAGTTTCTGGCCGGACGCCGCCCAGCCGTCCGCGTCGTAGTGCGCCGGCATCTTGATGTCGCCGACCGCCGCGATGTGGCTCCAGTAATTCTGCAGCGTGCCGACCGACGACGCATCGATGTTTCCCCCCGACACGATCTGGCCGGCCGCGCTGATGCCCGTCACGGTCGTCGCCGTCGCGCTGTCCGCATAGTAGGTCGTGAACTGGTACGTGCTGTTCCACTGGCCACCGTGGGGCGGCTCGGTGTAGACGCCGCCGATGCTGTCCGGATCCTTCACGCCGATCTGGCCCGTTCGGCCGCTGATCGGAATCCCAAACTGGCCGAGCAGCGATGGATCGATCGAACTGGTCGAGGTCGTCATCACGCGACGCGTGTTCGTGATCTTGTCGGCGTGCAGCTCCATGTTACCGCCCGACTGGATCAGCGCCGACGCGTTGTTCACCAGCGCTGCGTTCGTATAGCTGCCGCTCGCGTCCTTGCCGCCCGCCAGCACGACCTTGCCCATGCCGAAGATGGCGGTCGTGGCCATCGTATCGGCCGCGCTCGTGTCGTCGCGGTTCTCGATGTCGTGCGCGAGGAGCTCGAGCGTGCCGTTGCTGTCGGACGCGCCAATCAATGCGGTCGGTCCGAGGTTCGAGATCGTATTGGTTGCGTTGAGCGACGCGCTGGCACCCACGAGCGCGCCCGTATTGGTGAGGTCGGTTGATTGCGTGTGCAGCAGGCCGCCAGCCGTCAATGCGCCCGAGTTCACGATGTTGCCCGCGTTGACGCTCAGGTTGTTGACCGACTGCAGGTTCGCGTTGTTCGTGAAGGTGCCGGGCAGCGTGAAGGCGAGATCGTGGCCGACGTTGAACTGCGTGTCGGCCGCCGCCGTATAGTCGCCCTGCAGGTTCACGTTCGCGTCATGCGATGCGCTGTAGGTGCCGCCGCCTTGAAGCGTGGCCGCCGCGACCGACAGGTCGTGCGTCGAGCTGATCTGGCCGTTCGTGTTCGTGATTGCGCCGATCGTCGTGACGCTCACGTCGCCGTTCGAATTCGTGACGTTGCCGATGGAGCCGCCGCTGTTGTCGAGAGTATTGCCTTGAACATGAAGCGATGCGCCGCTAAGCTGACCACCTTGCGTGTTGCTGATCGACGCTGCGCTGACCGTTACATCGCCGTTGCCGGTGATGGCGCCCATGCCGGACACACCACCCGCATGGCTGTTCGCGATCTGGCTGCCGCCTTGCACCGTCATCTTGCCCGCACCGAGGTCGACAATGGCGCCGTCCGCGTTGTCGATCGAGGCTGATTGAATATCGAGCGTGCTGGTGTCGCCCGCGCTCGATTGCCCCGCCTGGACATGCCCGCCGCGGTTGGATAATGTGCCGCCGTTCGTTAATGACAGCGACGCGTCCGAGCGGAGCAAGCCCTGTGCATTGTTGACGTCACCCGCGATCGCGGCGTTGATGCCGCGCTGCGCCGCCAGGATGCCGCTCGCGTTGTTCCAGGTCGCTGCGTTGACGATGGCTTGTCCCTTCGTCACGATGGTACCCGACGCGTTGTTCAGCGCACTGGCTCCATTGCCCGGTGCGATCGTCAGCGTGCCGGTACCGGCGTGTGTAATGGTGCCGCCCGCGTTGTTCAACTCGGCAGGGGCGAGCGTCAGGTCCGTGCTGTTGGTCTGAATCACGCCGGCGGCCGAGTTGTCGAGCGTGCCGCTGACGTTCATGCCCATCGCCGACGAACCGTACTGCGTGATGGTGCCGCCGCGGTTCGCGAGGTTCGCAGCTGTCAGCGTGAGCTGGTTCGCTTCGAGCTTGCCGCTGCTGTTGTCCAGCGTCGAGTCGGCCGAGACCGACAGGTTCGGCGCGACGATCGAGCCGCCCTGATTCGTCATCGAACCCGTGTGGATCGTCGCGTTCGTGCCCGCACCGATCTGGCCGCCGTCGTTCGTCAGCGTACCGCTGGTGACGCCCAGGTCCGCGTTCGACAACAGCTTGCCGTTTGCGTTGTTCAGCGTGCCGCCGACGGTTGCCGCCAATCCGGTCTGTGCGTTGATGGAGCCCGACGTGTTGTTCAGCGTGCCGGTTTGCGCGACGACGCGCCCGTTGCTCGCGATCGAGCCGCCGACGTTCGACACCGAGCCAGATTGGCTGCCAAGCGTCAGGGTGCCGGTGCCGGCGTGCGTGATGGTGCCGCCGTCGTTCTTCAGCGTAGCCGGCGCGAGCGTCAGGTCGGTACTGTTGGTCTGCAGCGTGCCGCCGCTGGAATTATCGAGCGTGCCCGATACGTTGACGGCCATCGCGCCGGCGCCGGTCTGCGTGATGGTGCCGCCGTGGTTCACGACGTCGGTTGCGTTCAACGAGACCTGATCGGCCTGCACGGTGCCGGCGCTGTTGTCGAGCGTCGTGCCGCTGAGCGTCGCCGTCTGGCCGACAATCGAACCACCGCTGTTCGCCAGGTGTGCGCCGGCATCAATCGCGACGTTCTGGGCGGCCTGCAGGGTGCCGCTACCATTGTCGACCGACTGGCCCGCAACACGTAGATTCGTATTGGACGTGATCGCGCCGCGGTTGACAACGTTTGCGCCCTGGACCGACACGTCGCCGTTGCCGCCGATGACGCCGCCTTGCGCACCGTTTGCGGTGGTACCCGCCGCATTGGTCAATTGGCCGGTGGTCGTCACCGACAAACCGTCGCCGTTGAGCGACGTGATCCGACCCGCCGTGTTGTCCAGCGACGCACCGGCCACCGTCATGCCGGCCGCGCTTTGAAGGGTGCCCTGGTTGTTCGCGATGGCGCCACCGCGCACGTCTGCCGTGCTTTCGGAGACCAGTTCGCCGGACTGGTTGGCGATCTGGCCGGCCACGTTGACCGACAGCGGGCCTTGCGACGACACCTTGCCGCCCTGGTTCGACAGATTCCCGCCGGTCAGCGTCGTGCTGCCGCCGCTCGACAGGCTGCCGTGATCGTTGATCACCGTGCCCGACGCGTTCGCCGAGACAGCCCCCTGGGCGCTCGTCGTCGCGTTTGTCAGATTCACGTCGCCGGCCGTCGCGTTCAGCGACAGATTGCCGTTCGCCGCGGTCTGGCTGCCGGCGAGATTTACGTTGCCGCCGGTCAGCGACGCATTGCCGCCTGCGACGTTCTGGCCGGTTGCGCTCAACTGGCCCGACGCCGTCACGTTCAGATCGCCGCCACCTCCGACGGAGCCGTCGTTGTTCACGCCCGCGCCGAGCGTACCGGTCGAATTGACACTGCCCGCGTTCACGGTCGTATTCTGTTGCGCGGCGAGCGTTCCGGTGTTCGTCAGATCGGCAGCCGTATTCGCCGACGCCGACTGCTGCGCGTAGGTCGTACCGCTGTTCTGAATGCCACCGGCAGCCGACAGTGCGAGGTTGCCGCTCGCCGTGGTCTTGCCCGTCAGCACGAGCCGGCCGTTCGACTGCAGCGTCAGGTCACCGGCCTGTGCGGCGATCGTCCCGGCGTTGGCCACCCCCACACCGAACTCGTTCGACGCGAGGAAGATCCGATCACTATACATACCGCCCAACTGGCTCACGTCGATCGCGACCGACGGAGCGGGACCGTCGCCGGCGATCGGCGTCGCGGCGAGCGTGTCGTGGTTGACCTGGGCCGCGCCGGCAATCACGTTCAGGTTCTTCGCGTAGACCGCAGCGTTCACCTGCACCGCGCGGGCGATCAGGTCCACCTGATCGGTACCGGTTGCATTCAGGCCGGCGCCTGACACGGTCACGAGCCCCCGGTTGACGTTGTAGCCGGCGAGCGAACCATCGGCACCGTAGTACGGTGCGCCTGTGGTGAGGGTCGCGCGGCTGGTATTGATGAAGGACGCACCGTCGAGAAAAATGCCCGAAGGATTCGCCAGGACGAGCTCCGCTCGGGCGCCTGCGATCTCCAAAGCGCCCCGAATTTGGGAAGGATTCGGGCTGTTGACCTGGTTGACGATGATCCGCGCGGCCTGGCCCGCACCGTAATTCGGGTTGCCGTTGATCCACCCCGCCTGCTGGGTCTGGACCATCGTGGCCGAGTTGTTCAGGATCGCGCCGGCCTTTTGTACGTCGAACTGGTTGTACGTGTTGACCGAAACGCCGGCGCCCGACGGTGCGGCCACGTTGACTTGAGGCAAGCCGTTCGGCGTCTGGATCACGTGCGTGGGGGTGCCCGGCGTCGGGACGATTTGCGCATCGGACAGGGTAGGCAGCATGCCGAGCGCGGCGACGCCCGCGACTACGGCGCGTGCGCCCGACGCCGATGAGCGCCGCCGTGCGCGCGCCTCACCCGTTGCCGATTTGCCCTCAGCCGTCGCTGTCTCCGCGACGGCCACCACCATACCCCGAAGCCTGGAATACACCAGGCGATGCGTGTTTTTGTTCATTCTCGTCGACGCGGCCCGCGCCTATTCGTTGGATTATTGTGCGCGAGCTTACCAAATCCCTGAAAGACGACTGTCAACAATTGCCAAGCCGTTGACGGAAAAAGACAAATTTCGGTTTTCAGACGTGTCCGATTGACGGTGCGCGTCGCAGGAGTGCATGGAAAGCAGAATGAAAAAAAGCCGACGCAGACGCGTCGGCTGAAAATGTTCCAGCAGGTCGGGGAACCCGGCCAGAACCTGAGAGGCCGGCATTATCCCATACGCGGCAACCTGATGTCTCCGGCGTCGCCTTCGGCGTCATTCAGCAGCAACGCCGCCGCGCTACAATCACGGCTCCCGCTCAACGCTAGCAGCTCTGGCCGATGTATGCGATGAGCTACCGTCCGACAGGAATTCGCTCCATGGACACAGACGCTCGTCGCGCGCCGACTTGGCGGCCCATTCGATTTTTGCCAATCGTCTTCGATCTGTTCGGCGTTGAGCTGGACGAGGCTCGAGCGACCCTCGACAAGCTGACTCAATGCCGATCCCGTCCGCAGGTGCTGGACGACGCGACGCTCGAGCGTGTTCGGCATCTCTACAGCGAGCAACGGAGCCTTCTACCGGTTCAACGCGAGCAGTTCCTGCGCTGGCAACCGGAAGCCACAACGCTGGAACAGCGCGAGATGCTGGCTCGCGTGACGGCGCGCGCGGACCGGCTGTCGGCACTGCAAGATCAAATCTTCGCGTTGCTCGACGAGTTGTCGCGAGGCACGATCGACAAGATCATGGGTATGAGCGATGCCGAGCTTGCCGAGGCGATCCTGTCGGGTCGGCTGAAGCTGCCGCCCCGCTGAGCGCCACGACGCGCGTCCCGGGAGAGCATCGACGTCGCCTATGAGTCAAATCCATGAAACTGCCTATCCGGCGCTGCCCGCCGAACTGAACGAGGCGGAACTGCGAACGGTCTTCACGCCCAGCGCGGCGGATATCCGGTTCGTCTTCGGGCAGTTTCGACAGGCGCCGACGCGGGTGCTGATCCTGACGCAGCTCAAGCTATTGCAGCGTCTGGGCTATATGCCGGTCTTGTCCGACGTGCCGATGGTCATCGTCGATCACATTTGCTCGGTGCTCGGCGTGCGCCCGGTACCCCGAACCACTGTCACACGCTACGACCGCTCCGGCAGCAAGTCCCGTCACCAGAAAATTCTGCGCGAACACGTCCGGATCAAGTCGGTCGACAGCACAACCTATACGTGGCTTGCCAAAGTGGCCGAGCACGCCGCAAGAACCAAGGCCGAACTACCCGATATCATCAACGTGATGCTCGAGGAACTCGTGCGCCGGCGCCACGAACTGCCGCCACTCGCCACGCTATCCCGGATCGCTGGACACGCCCGCAGTCAGCTCCACGAAGCAATCTACGGCGCCTATGTCGATTCGCTCGACGAGCCGTTGAAGGCACGACTCGACGCGCTCTTTCTCACTCGGGCTGGGCAGACTCGCTGGGACGAATTGAAGCGTGAACCGAAACGCCCGGGCCCGCGGGAGATCGCGAGCTTCCTGGAGCATATCCGGACGATGAACGCGCTCGCGGACGGCTTGCCGCCGGCGCCGCACATGTTGTCGGTCCCCAAGCGGGTGCAGTTCATTACCGAGGCGCGTGCGCTGGACGTCCACGAGATGCGTACGCTGAAGCCGGCCAAGCGATATACGCTCGCGGGACTGTTCATTTTCTCGCAACGCCAGAAGGCGCTCGACGATGTCGCCGATATCTTCATCAAAACGGTCCGGAATCTCGAGAGCACCGCCAAGCTGCGGCTTCAGCAATACCAGCTCGCAACCGCCGATCAACTGCAAACCCTCGTCAGCCAGTTCAGAGATGTTCTCAACGTCTTGCAGGACAACGAAACGCCTGCGGCCATGCGGATCGCGCAGATGCGTGCCGCACTGGGCGATGATCCCGACAGCGTGCTAATTCGGTGCAACGAACACATCGCGCAGGCCGGAAACCACATCTTCCCGTTCCTGCTCGCGCCATACAAGAAGCTTCGATCGCTGCTGTTTCAATGCCTCGACCTGCTGTCGTTGAAGGCGAGTTCGCAGGATGACGCGTTGCTCCGCGCGCTCGCGTGGAGCCAGCAATATCGGACGTCTCGCCGGGAGTACTTGCTGCTGAGCGACGCCGATCTCGCACAGTTGCCCTTCGACTGGATTCCCGAAAAATGGGAACGCTGTGTGTTGCCCGATGGCTGCTCGGCGCGCCTGCTGCACCGCAAGTACCTCGAGCTCTGCGTCTTCAGTCAAGTCATGCACGAATTGAATTCTGGCGACATCTACGTCGAGGGCAGCGACCATTATGACGATCCGCGCGAACATCAGGTCTCGTGGGACGAATTCCGGCAAGAGCTACCGCGCTACGGCGAAGTCGTCGACTACCCGATTGACGGGCGTGCCTTCACCCAAAAACTGAAGGATGATCTCGGTAATCTGGCTGATACCGTTGATGCCGGCTTTCCCCGCTACGATCATGTCGAAATGGGTGAGCAGGGCTTGATTCTGCATCGCCACGACAAGAAGCCCGAGCCTCCGAATTTGACGCTGATCAGTCAGGCCGTTGCGGCGTCGATGCGACCGGTCAGCATCCTGGATATCCTCACCGAAACCGAGCAGTGGCTGGATCTGCATCGACTGTTCGGGCCGTTGTCGGGTTTCGAGTCCAAGATCGACGATCCGCGCAAGCGCTTCATCACCACACTGTTCTGCTACGGCTGCAATCTCGGACCGACCCAGACGGCCCGGTCGGTCAAAAATCTCAGCCGCAAACAGGTTGCGTGGCTGAACCTGAAGCACGTGACCGAGGAGCGGCTAGACAAGGCGATCGTGAAAGTCATCAACGCCTACAACCAGTTCACGTTGCCGAAATTCTGGGGTTCAGGCAAGCGCGTGTCGGCCGACGGAACGAAGTGGAATCTCTACGAACAGAATCTATTGTCCGAGTACCACATCCGGTACGGCGGCTACGGTGGTATCGGCTACTACCACGTGTCGGACATGTACATTGCGCTGTTCAGCCACTTCATTCCGTGCGGTGTGCACGAAGCCGTCTACATTCTCGACGGCCTGATCAAGAACACTTCCGATATCCAGCCAGATACCATTCACGGCGACACTCACGCGCAGAGTGCCCCCGTCTTCGCGCTCGCGCATCTGCTCGGCATCGATCTCATGCCGCGAATCCGCGACATCAAGGATCTGGTCTTCTACAAGCCCGATCGACGCCGACGCTACAAACACATCGAGTCACTGTTTCGCGCGAGCATCGACTGGTCCTTGATCGAGCGGCATTTCCCGGACATGCTGCGCGTCGCGATCTCAATCAAGGCCGGGCGGATGACGCCGTCGACGATCCTGCGGCGGCTTGGCTCCGGCAGCGTGAAGAACAAGCTGTACTTCGCGTTTCGCGAGCTCGGGCGTGTGATCCGGACGATGTTCCTGCTGCGCTACATCAACGACCCGGAGATGCGACAAACGATTCACGCTGCGACCAACAAGAGCGAGCAGTTCAACGACTTCTCGAAATGGCTGATGTTCGGCGGCGAAGTCATTGCGGAAAATCTCCGGCACGAGCAGCGCAAGGTCATCAAGTACAACCAGCTTGTCGCGAACATGGTGATTCTCTACAACGTGCAATGGATGTCGAGGGCACTGAGGGCGCTGCAGGAAAAGGGGCATCCCGTCGACGCCGACATACTGCAGGCGCTGTCGCCATATCGCCGCGACCACATCAATCGGCTCGGGTCATACCTGCTGGACCTTCATCGGAAGGCGCCGCCGCTCGACCCGTCAATAGATTTTTCTTTTAAATCAGCCGCTTAAGTACTTTTTGGCGAAAATTTCACGAATCCCGGCCGACCCTCTGTAAGGCAGGTCCTTCAGCACGCCGGACGCCTCCATCGACGCCTGGATGTTGAAGTAATTCTGTTCACCGACGCGCAGCGTGACGGTGTCTTTGGCGATGCCCGGCTGCGCGGCGAGCGCGAGCAGCAGCGCCGTGACGATTCGGCTCAACAACGTGATCTCCCCGATGGTTGGCGGACGGCCGCGCGACGGCGTCGCCCTTGGGTCCGCTTGCCGCGACGGCCGGCGCACGGATGGAACCGATGAAGATAAGGCGATCCGCTTCATGAGACAAACGCAATATTCTTCTATGCAAAGATGCAAATGTTTTATGGATGAGTCGCCACGAAGCGCCGCCGGCCGCCACGCGTCGCGCACCACCGTTCGAATAATTCCTCGATAGATATTTCGTGCGCGAAATAAATCACGCACTATATTTCGCATACGAAATAACTACCCGAATGAGGATGGCCATGACGTCAGACCCCGTGGAGTTTTGCGCCGCCGACGGCTATACGCTGCGCGGCACGCTGTGGTTGCCGGACACGCCACCGCGCGCGCTGGTGTTGATCCATCCGGCTACCGCCGTGCCGGAGCGGCTGTACGCGGGCTTCGCGCGCTTCCTGACCGAACGCGGCTTCGCGGCGCTGACCTACAACTATCGCGGCATCGGTGCGTCGCGGCCCGCGCGGCTGAGCGCGCTGCAGGCCCGCATGCGCGACTGGGTCGAGCTCGACGTGGGTGCCGCGATCGCGTGGGCGCGTAATGCGTACGCAGGGTTGCCGCTGCTGGCGGTCGGGCATAGCGTCGGCGGTCACGCGATCGGGCTGTCGGCCGGCACCGCGCACCTGCGCGCGGCCGTGCTCGTCGCCGCGCACGCGGGCAGCACGCGGCTGATTTCCCGCGCGGCCGAGCGGCTGAAGGTGCGGCTGATCCTGCGCGTGCTCGGCCCGCTCGCGTCCGCGCTGCTCGGCTACGTGCCGGGCAAGCGTCTCGGGCTCGGCGAGGACCTCCCCGCCGGCGTGTTCCGCGAGTGGAGCCGCTGGACCACGTTGCCGCGCTACTTCTTCGACGATCCGACGCTCGGGGCAGCCGAGCGCTTCTCGAAGCAGCAGTTGCCGATTCTCGCGCTCGGCTTCGACGACGATCCGTGGGCGAACCCGCCCGCGATCGACCTGCTGGTAAGCTACCTGACCCGGGCGGCCGTCGAACGCCGCCAGATCGATCCGAACGCCGCGGGCAGCGGACCGGTCGGACACATGGGTTTCTTCCGCAGCCGGCCAGGCACCGTGCTGTGGCCAGCGGTCGCAGACTGGCTCGCACAGGCGCTCGACGCGCCGCGCGCTGCGGGTCGCCCGTCCCTTTCCATTGCAGCCGGGAACCGAGCTTGAGCGAAGACCGACGACTGTTTTTCCTGTTGACCATCGGCCAGCGGCGCGTGCAGCGCTGGGTCGATCGCAAGGCCGAGACCGATGCGCGCGCCAGCGCCGCGCAGGCCGGCGTGCTGTTCTGCCTCGCGAGGCAGGACGGCGCGCTGATCGGCGAAGTCGGCGCGGCGCTGCAATTGGCGCCGTCCGCGATGACGGGGCTCGCCGACCGGATGGCGAAGGCCGGCCTGCTCGCGCGTCACGCCGATTCGGACGACGGGCGTGCAACGCGCCTGTTCCTGACCGACGAAGGACAAGCGGCGCTCAAGCGTGCGTGCGTGGCGCTGCGCGAGCTGAACGGCAAGCTGTGTGACGGGTTTTCCGACGCCGAACTCGACGTCGTCGCGCGCTGGCTGCACGCATTGCAGGACCGCTTTCCGACCGAACGCTGAACGGCGCCGGCGGTGCGCCGCATCGGCACGATGCCGCGTAATCGATAGCGATTCCGATTCGCGCTTTCGATTCGGTTTCCGAACTTTCCGGCGGCAAATTTTGCGTTCCGGAAGCACCGCTTCGGCAACGCTTTCCGGCTACGTCCTGTTACAAAAAATTGCCTCCCGCGCCGCATACCGATCGCCTACATTGCTATCCACTTCGACGCATTCGTCATATGCACGGACTGGCCTTCCCGTCGCGTCCGCATCCTTGGGCGCACTCGACAAGCAATGAAAACGAAGAGGTGTCTTGACCGACGTGCTGGCGGCATCCAGCACACGCGGATTGCGATGACTGAAGCGGCCTCCTGAACGACACCATCCGACGCGTGGCACGGCATCCATTGCCGCCGCGTACCGGTGCGCGACGTGCCGCTGCGCCCTGACATCGCCGCCGCACGTGAACGAGGAGCAGTCCATGCGACACACGATGGTATCCCACTCGCTTGTCACCCGCCTCACCCGCCTGTCCGCCACGATGGGAATGGCGATGGCCGCCGCCGCGGCCGCGCATGCCGACCCCGTGGTCGTGTCCGGCCCGAGCCCGTTCGCCGCCTGCACCATCGGCGGCCCCGGCACGAACTACGTGAACGCCGAGGTCGAACCATGGCTCTCGGTCAATCCGGCGAACCCGACCAACATGATCGGCGTGTGGCAGCAGGATCGCTGGTCGAACGGCGGCGCCCACGGGCTCGTCGCCGGCTACACGTTCGACGGCGGTGCGACCTGGGCGCGCACGCCGCAACCGTTCAGCGCCTGCGCGCCGGGCGGGCTCAAGTACGAGCGCGCGTCAGATCCGTGGGTGTCGTTCGGGCCCGACGGCACCGCGTATTCGGTATCGATCTCGTTCAACCAGTCGAACAACGGCAATGCGGTCGCGGCCTCGGTGTCGACCGACGGCGGACAGACGTGGAGCAGCCCGGCCGTACTGATCGCGAACGACGAACCGACGACGCAGTTCTTCAACGACAAGGAATCGGTCACGGCGAACCCGGTGAAGGCCGGCACGGCCTACGCGGTGTGGGACCGCCTCGAACTGCCGAACGGCAACCCGTATGCGAACCTGCACACGCAGGCATATCGCGGGCCGACATTCTTCTCGAAGACGGTCGATGGCGGCAAGACGTGGAGCAGAGCGAAAGTCATCGTCAACGTGCCGTCGCGTCAGCAGACGATCGGCAACCAGATCGTCGTCGACCCGAAGACCGGTACGCTCTACGACTTCTTCGACCTGATCCAGCCGCCGTTCAGCAAGGCGGCCGGCAAGGTCGCGTTCATCAAGTCGACCGACGACGGCGCGACCTGGACGAAGCCGCAGGTGATCGCCGGGCTGCAGACGGTCGGCGTGACCGATCCGAACACCGGCGAACCGGTACGCACCGGCGACATCATTCCGGAGCCCGCGATCGATCCGGCATCCGGGCAACTGTACGTCGTCTGGCAGGACAGCCGCTTCAACGGCGGCAACTACGACGAGATCGCGCTGTCGACGTCGAAGGACGGCGGCGCGAGCTGGAGCGCGCCGCTGCAAGTGAACACGCCGACCGGGCGTGCCGCGTTCAATCCGTCGGTGCGCGTCGACAATGCCGGCTCGGTGATGGTCACCTACTACGACTTCCGCGACCTGCAGGCCGGCAACACGACGACGCTGCCGACCGGGTTCTGGCGCAAGATCTCGCACGACGGCGGCACCACGTTCGCCGACGAGCGGCGCGTCGGCGGCCCGTTCGACATGAAGCTCGCGCCGAACGCGGAGGGCTTCTTCATCGGTGATTACCAGGGGCTCGACGTGCTGCCGTCGTCGTCGTTCCATCCGTTCTTCGTCCAGACCAACGCGGGCAACCTGACGAACCGCACCGACGTGTTCTTCGCGCCGTGATGCACGCGTGAGCGCAGGGCTGCCGCGACGCCCCTCGCGTCGCGGCAGCGTGCCCGAATGCGCGTCAATGCATGTCGGTCAGCACGATGCGGCCGTCGACCTTCCCTTCGCGCAGCCGCGCGAATATGTCGTTGATGTTGCCGAGTCGGTCACGATGGATATGCGCGCGCACCAGCCCGTCCGCCGCGAAATCGAGAGACTCCTGCAGATCGCGACGCGTGCCGACGATCGAGCCGCGCACCGTGATGCCGTTCAGCACGGTCGAGAAGATCGGCAACGGGAAATCGCCGGGCGGCAAGCCGTTGAGCGCCACCGTGCCGCCACGCCGCACCATCCCGAGCGCCTGCGCGAACGCACTGCGCGACACGGCCGTGACCAGCACGCCATGCGCCCCGCCGATCTCCTTCTGGATGACCTTCGCCGGATCATCGGTCGACGCATCGATCGTCAGTTGTGCGCCAAGCTGGCGAGCGAGTTCGAGCTTGGCCGGAGACACGTCGATCGCCGCGACGTGCAGGCCCATCGCGCGCGCGTATTGCACGGCCACGTGGCCGAGCCCGCCGATACCCGAAATCGCGATCCACTGGCCCGGACGCGTGTCGGTGACGCGAATCCCCTTGTAGACGGTTACGCCCGCGCACAGGATCGGCGCGATCTCGTCGAACGCGACCTGCGCGGGCAGATGGCCGACGTAGTCGGGATCGGCCAGCACGTATTCCGCGTAGCTGCCGTTCACCGAATAGCCGGTGTTCTGCTGCCCGTGGCAAAGGGTTTCCCAGCCGGTGTGGCAGTACTCGCAGTGGCCGCACGCCGTGTAGAGCCACGGCACGCCGACGCGGTCGCCCTCGCGCACGTGCGTGACGCCCGCGCCGACCGCCGCGACGACGCCCACGCCTTCATGTCCGGGAATGAACGGCAGCGTCGGCTTCACGGGCCAGTCGCCGTCGGCTGCGTGCAGGTCCGTATGGCAGACACCCGTCGCCTTGATGTTGACGAGGATCTGGCCAGGGCCCGGCGTCGGGATCGGCACTTCCTCGATGCGCAACGGTTCGCCGAACGCGTGCACCACCGCCGCTTTCATGGTTTGAGTCATGCGTCGCTCCTGTCTGGTCGATGACCGCGCCAGTATCCGGGCTCGAAACCGGAACGCATTGATGCGCATCAACGGGGCAGAAATCGTGCGCGCCGGCGGCGCATTCATCGCGAGACATGGTCGCTCGCGCCGCCGGTGCCGGTTTGAACGTCCCGCCGCTGCGTTCTCGGCCATTTCGACAGGTTGTCGGAGACCCTGTGGGCTACCGCCGTTTCGCTTGGAATTTGTAATGATATAACATATCATTACGCGAACTCGTCCATCTGAAACCGTTCCGCCCGGGTGGCCGGGTTACGCCGAGTCATATCCAAACGGGTCACTGCGCGTCGCAGACGCAACAATATATCGTATCAAGTGATGACCCGCATGTCTCGTTTCCCGATCCGATTCCAACCCATTCCAACCGATTCACCGACCATGCGCGACCTCCCTCGTCTACCGCTTCGCCCGCTACCGCCCGTTTCGCTGATGCTGTTCGCCGCCGTCGCGCACGCACAGGCCGATACGCCCGCCTCGTCGACGCCGACGCACACCACGCCGCTCGCGCCGATTTTCGTGACCGCGAACCCGCTTGGCGACACCGAGCTGATCTCGCCGACCGTGCAACTGTCCGGCGACGCGCTGACGCGCCGCCAGGCCGATTCGCTCGGCGAAACGCTCGACGGCCTGCCCGGCGTATCGACCACCACCTACGGGCCGATGGTCGGCCGCCCGATCATCCGCGGGATGGACGGCGACCGGATCCGCCTGCTGCAGAACGGCGTCGCCGCCTACGACGCGTCGTCGCTGTCGTACGACCACGCGGTGCCGCAGGATCCGCTGTCGATCGAGCGCGTCGAGATCGTGCGCGGGCCGGCCGCGCTGCTGTACGGCGGCAACGCGGTCGGCGGGGTCGTCAACACGATCGACAACCGGATTCCGCGAGAGGCGATCGAAGGCGTGACGGGCGCGCTCGACGCGCGCTACGGTGGCGCCAATTCGGTGCGCGCGGGCGCCGCGCAGGTCGAAGGCGGCAACGGCCGCTTTGCGTTCCATGTCGACGCATTCGACCGGGAAACGAGCAAGCTGCGGATTCCCGGCTACGCGCGCAGCAGCCAGCAACGGGCGATCGACGGCCCCGACACGCCGCAACCGTACGGCAACGTGCCGAACAGCGACGGCCGCGTGCATGGCGGCGCGCTCGGCGCGTCGTACACGTGGGCCGATGGCTTCGCGGGCCTGTCGTACAGCGGCTACGAGTCGAACTACGGCTCCGTCGCCGAGGACGACGTGCGCTTGCGGATGCGCCAGGAGCGCCTCGCGCTCGCGTCCGAGGTGCGCAACCTGAGCGGTCCGTTCACGACGCTGAAGTTCGACTTCGCGTACACCGACTATCGCCACAAGGAAGTCGACAACGGCGAGACGGCCACCACCTTCCGCAACCGCGGCTACGAGGCGCGCATCGAGGCGCGGCATCGCCGGATCGGCCCGTTCGAAGGCGCGATCGGGGTTCAGTTCGGCCAGAACACGTTCTCGGCGCTCGGCGACGAAATGCTCGTGCCGTCCACGCGAACGAACAGCGTCGCGCTGTTCGGTCTCGAGGAATGGCAGGTCGCCCCCGCGCTGAAGTTGAGCCTCGGCGGGCGCTTCGAGCATGTGAAGATCGATCCCGATCCGGCCGGTATCGAGAAATTCGCGGTCGCGCAGCCGCGCGACTTCAATGCCGGCAGCGTATCGGCCGGCGCGCTGTTCTCGCTGACGCCCGTGTGGTCGGTCGCGGCGAACGTCGCGTACACCGAACGCGCGCCGACTTTCTACGAGTTGTACTCGAACGGCCCGCACGACGCGACCGGCCAGTTCCTGATCGGCAACCCGAACGCGTCGAAGGAAAAGGCCGTGTCGACCGACCTGTCGCTACGCTATGCGAGCGGCCCGAACCGCGGCAGCGTCGGCGTGTTCTACAACCGCTTCTCCAACTACCTGACCGAGTACAACACGGGCCGCCTCGTGAACGACGAAGGCGAACCGGTCGCGCCCGGCGCCGGCGATACGCTCGACGAAGCAATCTATCGCGGCGTGCGCGCCGAGTTCTACGGCGTCGAACTCGACGGCAAGTGGCGCGCGTTCTCGCGGCGCGGTCACACGGTCGACCTGGAACTGACCGCCGACTACACGCATGCACGCAACGTCGACACCGGCCAGCCGCTGCCGCGCATCGCGCCGCTGCGCGCGACGCTCGCGGCCGACTATGGCTACGGCCCGTTCGGTGCGCGCGCACAGGTCACGCACGCGTGGTCGCAGCACCGCGTGCCCGACAACGACGTTCCGACCGACGGCTACACGTCGCTCGGCGTGATGCTCACGTACAAGTTCCGTGTCGGCGCGACGCACTGGCTCGCGTACCTGCGCGGCGACAACCTGACGAACCAGGAGATCCGCTATGCGACCTCGGTCGTGCGCGGCTTCGCGCCGCAAGGCGGCCGCAGCATGATGGCCGGCCTGCGCACGACGTTCTGATCGCCGGACGGCCCGCGGCGCCGGCCGCGGGCCGGGTCGAACGGGCGCGCATTCTTAGCCTCTTTTACAGGGCCAAATCGGGCGTTCCCGAGCGTCCGAACGTAAATGCGCGATTCACCCGCAAATCAAGGAACATACCAATCTGGCGATTTGAGAAACCGACCAGAACGTATTAACTTTCGGTAAAAAGTCGATTTTCATGTCCGCGTATGAACGCGACGATCATTGGTGATTCCCGAGCCTTTCTCCGGATCGAGAAAGCCCAACCGGCGGGGTTTCCAGCGAAAAAAGAATAAATATCAGGGTTTTCGATGGGTAAAGAAATATCCGGCATTCCCGTTAATGACGGCACGGGCCTGCACGCGGTCGAACAACAAATTCCCATCGCCAACCACTCGCACAGAGGCACATCGTGAAAATCGCCAGAATAACGATCAAGGCAAAACTGCTTGGCGGCTTCGGTTTGCTCGCCGTGGTCGTCGTGGCCGTGTCGGGCATGGCGCTGAAAGCGCTGTCCGATACGAACGACGAGTTTTCCCGGTACATGAACGGCGTCAATGCGCGCGCAAACCTGTCCGCGCAAATCCGTACGGCGGTCGACCGGCGCGCGATCGCCGCGCGCAACCTGGTGCTCGTGACCACGCCGTCCGACATCCAGCTCGAACTGGCCGAAGTGCAGCAGGCGCACAAGGACGTGCAGGACCGTCTCGCGAAGCTGAAGGACCTGATGGCGAATGCGACCGACACGACCGACCGCGCGCGTGAACTGGTCGCCGAGATCGTGCGCGTCGAAGCGAGCTACGGGCCCGTCGCGCTGAATATCGTCGGGCTCGCGCAGTCCGGCAAGAAGGACGAGGCGACCGCCGATATCGACAATCGCTGCCGTCCGTTGCTTGCGCAACTGGTTCGCGCGACCGATGCGTACGCAACCTATACGCACGAGCGTGAAGTCGCGATCGCGCAGGCATTCTCGGATCGCTACGCGCTCGAGCGCAACTTGCTGCTGGCCATCTGCGCAATCGCGATCGCGGTGGCGGTTGGCGGCGGCCTGTGGCTGACGCGCAGGATCACCGCACCGATCGTCGCGGCAGTCGACGTCGCGCGCACGGTGGCCAATGGCGATCTCGGCAGCCGTATCAGCGTGAGCGGCAACGACGAGACGCGCGACCTGCTCGACGCGCTGCGCACGATGAATGCGCGGCTGATCGACATCGTTGGTCGCGTGCGCGATTCGTCGAACAGCATCGCGCATGCGGTAGGCGAGATCGCATCGGGCAATCTCGACCTGAGCCAGCGCACCGAGGAACAGGCCGCATCGCTGCAGGAGACCGCCGCGACGATGGAGCAATTCACGTCGACGGTGCGCCTGAACGCGGAGAACGCGCAGCAGGCGAGCACGCTCGCCGCGAACGCGTCGGACGTCGCGCTGCGCGGCAGCGCGGTAGTCGGCCGCGTGGTCGATACGATGACGGAGATCGGCAACAGCTCGTCGAAAATTGCGGACATCACCGGGATCATCGAAGGCATCGCATTCCAGACCAACATCCTCGCGCTGAACGCGGCCGTCGAGGCGGCACGCGCGGGCGAACAGGGCCGCGGCTTCGCGGTCGTCGCGAGCGAGGTGCGCAGCCTCGCGCAACGTTCGTCCACCGCTGCGAAGGAAATCAAGGAGCTGATCTCGGCATCGGTACAGACGATCCAGGACGGCTCGGCGCTCGCGGGCGAAGCCGGCAAGACGATGTCGGACGTGACGCGAGCCGTCGCGCGCGTCACCGACATCATGGGTGAAATCGCGGCCGCATCGGCCGAACAGAGCCGCGGCATCGACCAGGTGAACCTGACGATCACGCAGATGGACGAGACGACGCAGCAGAACGCGGCACTCGTCGAACAGGCTGCGGCCGCGTCGAAATCGCTCGAGGCGCAGGGCCGCGATCTGTCGGAGACGGTGTCCGCGTTCCGGATGCCGGCCGGCGAACATGCAGCGTCGGCACACGCGCGCGCGCAAGCAGACGACAGCGCGTCGCACTGGCAGGCAGCTGCCGCATAACGTGGTGTCACGCGTAACGCGTCGCACGGAACACGGCCCGTCTGCGCATCGCCACCGCCTGCGTGCGACGGTCGTCACGCTCGTGCGAACCTGAAACGCCGGGCGTCGCGCGGCACGCTCCATGTGTCCGCGGCACGCATCCTCGCCGCGTCGACCACGCACATCGCGATCGATCGAAGCAATTTCGATCGACACGGAATACGATCGGGCCCGTACGTCCACGATCCCCTTTCTCCAGGATCGCCGCCTCCCGTTGCACACGCTGCCGCGCAATTTCCGGTCCCGCCCGCCCTGCACGCGAAACGGCAAGTGTTGAACCGCCTGCGAATTCGCCGAGCGCGGTCATGCACTTTTAAATCATGCGAATGACGAGTATCCTAAAAAAAGCACTCCACGTTCGAACGGCGAATCGCGTTCCCTGATTCCCGTCCGCTCGTATCGCGGCCCCATCGCGCCACGCGTCGATGGCGGCGTCCGCCTCGCGCCCTGGCCGCACGAACCTTCCCCAACCATTCGCAGGAGAGCTGGTGAGCCGACTCGTCGTCGTATCCAATCGCATTGCAGATCCCCGTAAAGCCGCGGCAGGCGGGCTTGCCGTGGCCGTGAAAGACAGCCTGCAGGAATCGGGCGGCGTCTGGTTCGGGTGGAGCGGCAGGCTGCGCGGCGACGGCGAACGCCCCGCGCACGGCGACGACGTGCAGATCCAGAACGTCGGCGGCATCCAGCTCGCGACGATCGATCTCGATCCGCAGGATTACGACGCGTATTACCTCGGATACTCGAACAACGTGCTGTGGCCGGTGTTCCACTACCGCCTCGATCTCGCGCAGTTCGACCGCCGCTTCGCGGACGGCTACCGGCGTGTGAACCAGTTGTTCGCGCGCAAGCTGAGCACGCTGCTGCGCCCCGACGACGTCGTCTGGGTCCACGATTACCAGCTGATTCCGCTCGCCGCCGAACTGCGTGCGATGGGCTGCAGGAATCCGATCGGCTTCTTCCTGCACATTCCGATGCCGCCGCCGCCGATCATGGCCGCGATCCCGGAGCACGAGTGGCTGATGCGCTCGCTGTTCGCCTACGATCTCGTCGGCTTCCAGACCGAATCGGATCTCCTTCACTTCGAGCACTACGTCGAGGCGGAAGCCGGCGCCGCGCGGCTACCGGACGGCCGCCTGCACGCGTTCGGCCGCACGCTGTCGGCCGGTGCGTTCCCGATCGGCATCAACGTCGACGAATTCGCAGCGCTCGCGGAGAACCGCGACGGCATCGACATGTTCGAGCGGATGCGCGACGAGTATTCGCGTCGCCAGTTGCTCGTCGGCGTCGACCGGCTCGACTACACGAAGGGGCTGCCGCAGCGCGTGCACGCGTTCCGCCAGTTGCTCGAACAATATCCGGAGAACCGCGACCGCGCGACGCTGATCCAGATCGCCGCACCAAGCCGCGAGGATCTCGGCGCGTACGACGACCTGCGGCGCGAGATGGACAGCCTGTGCGGCGCGATCAACGGCGATTACGGCGAACTCGAGTGGATGCCGATGCGCTACATCCACCGCACGGTCGCGCGCAAGCGCTTGCCGGGCCTCTACCGCGCGAGCCGCGTCGCGCTCGTCACGCCGCTGCGCGATGGCATGAACCTGGTCGCGAAGGAGTTTCTCGCCGCGCAGGACGAGGCCGATCCGGGCGTGCTCGTGCTGTCGCGTTTCGCGGGCGCGGCCGAGCAGTTGAAGCCCGCGCTGCTCGTCAATCCGTACGACACGCAAGGCACCGCGCAGGCGATCCAGCGCGCGCTCACGATGCCGCTCGACGAACGCCGCCAGCGCCACGACGCGCTGATGGCGATCGTGCGCAAGACCGACGTGCACTGGTGGCGCACGCGCTTTCTCGACGCGCTCGCCGAAGCGGCGGAAGTCGCCGCCGCGACCGAGTCCTGACGCACCACGTCCTGCCGGCGACAGGCTCGCGCTTCAGCGTTCGGGTTCGCGCGGCGGCCCGTATGCGACGAAATCGCGCTCGATCGCCGACGCCTGCTCCGGCGTATTCGCGCCCGCGCAAGGCCCGGGATCGGTCGTGGACGGCACGACGCCAGGCGCCTCGCGCCCGTCGATCAGCGCCTGCAACGCATCGCGTTCGAGCACCTCGCACGCAAGAAGCCGTCGTGCGATCCGCTCGAGCGCATCTCGACGTTCTCCGAGCGTCGACGCGACGCGCGCATGCGCATCGGTCAGCAGCGTATGCACCTCGTCGTCGATCATCCGTGCGGTGTGCTCGCTGCAGCGCCCCTCGCCCGAATGCCATGCGCCCGGCATGCCGGTGCGCGCATCGCCGTCGTCGAAGCTCACCAGCCCGATCCGCTCGCTCATCCCGTACTGCATGACCATGTGGCGCGCCATCGCGGTCGCGCGCTCGAGATCGTTCTGCGCGCCCGTCGACACGTCACCGAATACGAGTTCTTCCGCGACACGCCCGCCGAGCAGCGCGTCGATCCGATCGAGCAGCTCGCTGCGGCGCAGGACGTAGCGATCCTCGGTCGGCACCTGCTGCGTATAGCCGAGCGCGGCCACGCCGCGCGGAATGATCGACACCTTCTTTACCGGATCGCAATGCGCGCGGCTTTCCGCGACGAGCGCATGGCCGGCCTCGTGATAGGCGATCGTCAGCTTCTCCTGCGCGTTCATCACGCGGCTCTTGCGCTCGAGGCCCGTCAGCGCGCGATCGATCGCCTCGTCGAAGTCGTCCATCCCGATCGCCGGCTTGCCGAGTTCCGCCGCGTGCAGCGCGGCTTCGTTGACGACGTTCGCGAGATCGGCGCCGACGAAGCCCGGCGTGCGCGACGCGAGTTCGCCGAGGTCGACGTCGGCCGCGAGCTTCACGTGCTTCACGTGCACGCCGAGGATCTGGCGGCGGCCGTTCACGTCGGGCCGGTCGATCGCGATGTGACGGTCGAAGCGGCCCGGGCGTAGCAGTGCGGGATCGAGAATCTCCGGCCGATTGGTCGCGGCCATGATGATCACGCCGGAGCCGGCCTGGAAGCCGTCCATCTCGACGAGCAACTGGTTCAGCGTCTGCTCGCGCTCGTCGTTGCCCGACATCGGGCCGACCCCGCGCACCTTGCCGAGCGCATCGAGCTCGTCGACGAACACGATGCACGGCGCCTTCTGCTGCGCCTGCTCGAACAGGTCGCGCACGCGCGCCGCGCCGACGCCGACGAACATCTCGACGAACGCCGAGCCGCTGATCGAGAAGAACGGCACCGCCGCCTCGCCCGCCACCGCGCGCGCGAGCAACGTCTTGCCGGTGCCGGGCGCGCCGACGACCAGCACGCCCTTCGGAATCTTGCCACCGAGCCGCTGGTAGCGATCCGGATCGCGCAGGAATGCGACGAGCTGCTGCAGCTCGGCCTTCGCTTCGTCGATGCCCGCGATGTCGTCGAACGTGATGCCGGTTTCCTGCTGCACGTAGACGCGTGCGCGGCTCTTGCCCATCCCGGTGAAATCCTGCAGCCCGCCGCGCTTGCGCAGCATCAGGTTCCAGATGAACACGAACGCGACGAGCGGCACCAGCCACGACGCGAGCGACGCGATCCAGCCGGTGTCGGACGCGCCGTGGAAGCGGATGCCGGCGGCGGTCAGCGTGTCGATCAACTGCGGGTCGGTCACGCGGTTGGTGGCGAAGCGCGGCGGCGTGCCCTCCGACTTCAGGGCCGCGACTTCGGACGCCGGCAGCATCGCGCCGGCCTGCGGCATCGTCAGCGTGCCCGTGATCGTCGTCGATCCGATCTCGAGATCGTCGACGAGCCGCGCGGCGACGAGCCGATGGAAATCGCTGTACGCGATCAGCGTCGACGTCGGACGCAGCATCAGCAACTGCGCGGCGAACAGCACGAAGAAGCCCGCCGCGATCAGCAATCCTGCGTAGTCGAATTTCCTGTCCATGGCATCGGGCCGGCCGGTCGCGCCGCCGCGCGCTTATGCGTGCCCGCGCGCCGGGCCGGCACGCGGCATCGGCAGCCACGCGCATACGGAACGCATCCGCGTCATCTTCGCCTCGTTTCGTCGCATGAATGACACCGCGAAGGCGCGCCACGCGCCGTTCGCGCGGACGACGCACGGCAACGCGCCGCCCGTGATTCAAGTCTAGTTCGCGCGCAAGCGTCGCGCATTGTCCGACAAACAGCTTTCATCGAGGCGGGCGGCCACGTTATAGTCGCGTTCATGACATTTCCGTGACAGCCGGCATCGCCCCGCCCGGGCGCGACGCCGGCCGTTGCGTCCCGTCCCGCGTCGCGGCAGGCCGCGCGCCGCCGCCGCGCATCGAACGACAACCGCCCATCCGAGGAACTCACGACGTGAACGACACCCCCGATCGCCCCGACGACCTTCCCGTTGATCCCGACCGCCGCCGCATGCTCGGCGGCCTCGCCGCGCTCGGCGCCGGCGTCGCGCTCGGCGGCTGCGAGACCACGCCGGGCGGCGCGCCGCGCACCGCCGCCGACCTGCGGCTCGACGAAGCGCTGCGCCGGCAGGTGCGCCACATCGTCGTGATCTATGCGGAAAACCGCAGCTTTGCGAACCTGTATGGCGACTTCCCCGGTGTGCGCTACCCGTTGAGCGAGGTGCGGCCCGAGCATGCGCAGCAGCTCGATCGCGACGGCAAGACGCCGTTGCCGGTGCTGCCGAAAATCTGGGGCGGACTCGTGCCGCAGGCGCAGGAAGTGGACGGCAAGCGCTACGCGATCGCCGAGCGTGACATCGACAAGCTGCCGAACGCGCCGTTCCGGATCGCCGACGCGCAAGGCAAGCCGCTGCCCAATGGCGTAATCACGCGCGACCTGTGGCACCGCTTCTACCAGAACCAGATGCAGATCGCGGGCGGCCGCAACAACCAGTTTGCCGCGTGGGCCGATTCGGGCGGCCTCGTGATGGGCCATTACCGCAATTCGGCGGACACGCTGCGGCTGTGGAACCTCGCGCGGCAATACACGCTGTGCGACAACTTCTTCATGGCGGCCTTCGGCGGTTCGTGGCTGAACCACATGTTCCTGATTTCCGCGCAGCCGCCGATCTATCCGGATGCACACCGGCATCCGCACGCGGCGAAGCTGCTGTCGAAGGTCGACGGCGACGATCCGGCCGGCACGCGGCTCACGCTCGCCGCCGATTCGCCGGCATCCGCGCTCGAGGGCCCGCCGAAGTTCGCGGTCGACGGCCCGCTGACGCCCGACGGCTACGGCGTGAACACGATGGCGCCGCCGTACCAGCCGAGCTACGTGCCGCCGGCCGATCCGGGCAACGCTGCATACGCGGATCCGGCCGACCATCGCGTGATCCCGCCGCAAGCCCATGCGACGATCGGCGACCGCCTGTCGGAGAAGAACGTCGACTGGGCGTGGTACAGCGGCGCGTGGCAATACGCGCTCGAGCACCGCGACACGGGCACGGTGCCGGATTTCCAGTACCACCATCAGCCGTTCAACTACTTCGCGAACTATGCGCCCGGCACCGACGCGCGCCGCAAGCACCTGCGCGACGCGGGCCTCGGCGACGAGCCGTCGACCAACCGCTTCATCGCCGACATCGACGCGGGCCGCCTGCCGGCCGTCGCGTTCTACAAGCCGCAAGGCAACCTGAACATGCACGCGGGCTATGCGGACGTCGAATCCGGCGATCGCCACATCGCCAACGTGATCGAACGCATCCGGCGCGGCCCGCAGTGGGCGAACACCGTGATCGTGATGACGCACGACGAGAACGGCGGCTGGTGGGATCACGTCGCGCCGCCGGTCGGCGATCGCTGGGGCCCCGGCTCACGGATTCCCGCGCTCGTGATCTCGCCGTTCGCGAAGAAGGGTTACGTCGACCACACGATGTACGACACGAACTCGATCCTGCGCTTCATCAGCCGCGTGCACGGGCTCGCGCCGCTCGACGGCGTCGCCGCGCGCGACAAGGCATTCGCGTCGCGCGGCGCGACGCCGCCGGGCGACCTGACGAACGCGCTCGATCTCGGCTGACGGCCTGTCGACGCGCCACCGACGTCCGCCTGAAACGACGACGCCCCGGTGCAACACGGTTGCCCGGGGCGTCGTGCCTTCCTGTTCAGGCGACGCTACGCAACGCTGCGCAGCGCCTCGCTCGCCGAACGCGCGGCATGACGGCCGGCCTGCCGGCCGAAGAACGTCGCATCGGCCAGCGACAGCCCCGAACTGTACCCGGCGCCCCAGCGCGGAAGCCCGCAGCTCGTGCGGCCGGCCGCATAGAGGCCCGCCACCGGCACGCGCATGGCGTCGAGCACCTGCCCGGTCGGCAGCGTGTCGAGCCCACCCAGCGTGAAATGCGGATAGAACGCGTAGTCGATCCGGCAATCGAGCGCGACGAACGGCGGCTCGATCAGCGGCGTCAGCCACTTCTCCGCCTTGTGGAACAACGGATCGACGCCTTCGGCCGCGTGGCGGTTGTAGACGTCGACGGTCGCCGTCAGGGTGCCGGCCGGCATCTGCAGGTCGCGTTCGACTTCCTCCCATGTCTCACCCGCCGCCGCGATGCCGATCCGCGCGATCGCGGGCGGCTCCTGATAGGTCGCCTGGTCGACCAGCAGATAGATCCGGTCGTCGGCCTGGTGGAACGCGTGATGGCCGGTGCGGCCGTGATAGCCGTCCTCGTTGATGAAGCGCTGGCCGCGCGCGTTCACGAAGATCCCGCGGATCAGCGATTCGGGCGCGTAGAACGGCAGGCTGACGAAACCCTGGTCCATGTGGATCGCGGCCCCGCCCGCGCTCTGGCCGAGCAGGATGCCCGAGCCGTCGTCGCCCGGGCTGCCGATCGGTTCGTCCGAGCGCAGCAACTGCGGCGCGTGCCGGCGCACCATGTCGCGGTTCATCGCGAAGCCGCCCGCGCACAGGATCACCGCGCGGCGCGCCCGCACGCATGCCGTCTCGCCGTACGCGCGCAGCACGACGCCGCGCACCGCGCTGGCATCGTCGACGATCAGCGCCAGGGCGCGCGTGTCGTAGCGTGTCGACACGCCGAGCGCCAGCACGCGCCCGGCCAGCACGCGCATCAGCATCTGCCCGCCGCCCCAGCCCGGCCATTGCGGTGTGTGCCCGCGCGGGCACGGCTTCGCGGCCTCACTGAACGGCCAGGCCTCCTCGCTGCCGGACCAGATCAGGCAATCGTCCGTTTCCGGTTCGACGATCCGCTCGGCAATGAACGTGTTCTTGTACGTGAGGCCCTGCGCGACGAGCCAGTCGTGATGCGCGAGGCTCTCGTTCGCGTAGAGACGCACCTTCGCCTCGTCCGCGTCTCGGCCGCCCGCGAGCATCAGGTAGCGGTACAGGTCCTCGGTATCGTCGCTGAAGCCGGCCTGCCGCTGCGCAGGCGTGCCGCCACTGCCGCCGAGGTAGATCTCGCCGCCGGACAGCGCGCTCGTGCCGCCGTAGCTCGACGCGCGCTCGACGATCAGCGTGTCGGCGCCGGCGCTCGCGGCTTCGATCGCCGCGCACGCGCCGGCCGCGCCGAAGCCGACGATCACGACGTCGTGTTCGGCGTCCCAGCGACGCACGTCGCGGACGTTCAGGGGGCGGGTCAGGGAATAGTCGGATGGCATCGCGTAATGGTTCTGCGTGAAGGGAATGGGTGAAAGGCGGTGGTCGTGGCGAAGCACCGCCGGGCAGGCAGCCCGACACGGACGTCGGCGCGGTGTCGATGCGAGCGCTCGAGAGCGCGCATGCGAGCCGCGCCGGGTGTCGTGGGCGGAAACTCGAACGACGACGGGAAACCGGATGGGCGACCCGCGGCGCATGTATCGCGGTGCTCCACCCGGCCTGTCCGCGAGGACGCTGCCGCATCGCGACGGCTTCCGGGCGACATCGAATCGGCGCGGCGCACGGCCGCGCCGGCGTCACATGCCGCGCAGCGCGGCGAAGCCGAAGTGCGACGGATCGATCGGTACGCAACCCGTCGGCAAGCCGTTCGAGTCGACCGAGCGGCATTGCAGGATGCCGGCCGCATACGGCGGCGACGGGACCTGCTCGGCACCATATCGCGCCACCACCATGGCCGCGAACGTGCCTATCGCCAATACGCACAGCTTGCGAGTCGTCAGTCTCATGATCGTCGTCCCCTCCGGTTGGCCGCTATCGCGGTTCTATCCGGCGACTGACCACGTGCAACGGCGCCGGATGACTGCACGGTAGCCAGCGCCGGCCCGCCAGCCATCGTCCATTTCGACTAGGGGCAAACACGAATCGCGCTTCATGCGGCGCACCGCACTGCAGCATTACTGCGTGATCGGTTCGACTGAAAGACCCGCGAACCGTCTGACCCGGCTTGTTGCGATCGGCCGCATCACCGTCGGCCGCATGCCGTGCATCCGCCGCTGCATCGCAGCATCGGACGTTGCACCGCCGTCGGTCCCGGTGTTTTCCCCGATCCTTACCCTGCTCCGTATGGATGATGAGCATCGATCGGTCCGATGCGAACCTGCGCGTCAACGTCGCAACGCCGCCGCGTCCGCGCTCGCGGCGCGGCAAACGCTTTCCGTTCACTCACGGGAGTACCGCATGACCGATTCGAATCCCCGCCACGCCCTGTACGAACTTGCGTGCCGTTACGCGCAAGCCGTCGATCGGCGCGACTGGCCGCGCCTCGCCACCCTCTTCACCGCCGATGCGCAGCTCGACGGCCCCGGTTTCCGCTTCGACGACCGCGACGCGATCGTCGCCAGCATGAGCGTGATCGAGCGCTACGAGACGACCCAGCATCACGTGCACAACCAGCTCGTCACGCTCGACGGCGGCGAAGCCGATGTCGAGACCTACGGCGTCGCGTGCCACGTCTATGTGCGCGACGGCGTGAAGCGCAAGCTCGACTGGGGGCTGCGCTATCGCGACCGCTGCGTGTTCGACGGCGGCACGTGGCGCTTCGCCGCGCGCACGCTGCACGTCGACTGGTCGCAAGACCTGCCGCTGGAGGGCTGAACGATGCGCTCGCCCCTCCCCCTCGCCGGCCGCACCGCGCTCGTCACGGGCGGCGCCGGCGGCATCGGCGCGGCCTGCGCGCACGCGCTCGCCGCCGATGGCGCGGCCGTCGTGCTAATGGGCCGCCGCCGCGACGCGCTCGAGCGCACGCAGCGGCATCTGGCCGAGGCAGTGCCCGGCAGCCGCGTCGCGATCCACGCCGGCGACGCCTGCGACGACGCCGACCTGCAGGCCGCGCTGGATACCGCATGGGCGCTCGACGGCCGTCTCGACATCGTCGTGCCGACCGTCGGCGGCGCCGGGTTCCGCCCGCTGCTGATGCACGACGCCGACAGCTTCCGCGCGGAAATCGACCTGAACCTGTCCAGCGCGTTCGCCGCGATCCGTCACGCCGCGCCGCGGCTCGCCGACAGCGGCGGCGGCTCCATCGTTTGCATCTCGTCGACCGCCGCGCAGATCAATTTCCGCTGGCTGACCGCGTACTGCACCGCGAAGGCCGCGCTCGAGGCGCTGGTGCGCGGTGCGGCCGAGGAGCTGGCCGGCGCGAAGATCCGTGTGAACGCAGTGCGGCCGGGCCTCACGCGCTCCGAAGCCACCGCCCCGATGTTCGACAACCGTGCGCTGGTCGACAGCTTCCTCGAACAGATTCCGCTCGGCACGCTCGGTGAACCGGAAGCGATCGCGCACGCGGTGCGCTATCTCGCGGGCCCCGAGTCGGGCTGGGTCACCGGCCAGAGCTTCGCGGTCGACGGCGGCCACGAGCTGCGCACCAACCCGCGCGTCGACGCAACGATCGCGCAGATCTACGGCGCGGCCGCGCTCGACGCGGTCAAGGCCGGCCGCGCGCCGGGCGCCGCATGAGCGCCCGCCTTCTTTCAACGTCGCAGGAAATCGAACCCAACATGAATCGAGTCGCAAACAAGGTCGCGCTGATCACCGGCGCGGCGAGTGGCGTCGGCCGCGCCGATGCGCTGCTGCTGGCCGCCGAGGGCGCGCGCGTCGTGCTCACCGACATCGACGAGGATGCGGGCCGCGCGCTCGCGCGCGAAATCGGCGACACCGCGCTGTTCGTGCGCCAGGACATCGCAGACGAGGACGGCTGGCGGCACGCGATCGCGTCGACGCTCGACCGCTTCGGCCGCCTCGACGTACTCGTCAACAACGCGGCGATCTGCCCGGTCGGCTCGATCGAGGACACGAGCCTCGACACCTGGCGGCGCGTGCTGCGCGTCAACGCGGACGGCTATTTCCTCGGCTGCAAGTACGCGATCGGCGCGATGAAAGGCAACGACACGCCGGGCTCGATCGTGATGATGTCGTCGGTCGCCGCGCTCGGCGGGCTGCCGATGATGTGCGCGTACACCGGGTCGAAAGGCGCGGTGACGGCGCTCGCGCGCAGCGTCGCCGTGCACTGCAAGCGCAGCGGCTACCGGATCCGCTGCAACTCGATCCATCCGGACGGGATCTGGACGCCGATGACGCAGGCGCTGATGCCCGATCTCGATCCAACCGCACTCGGCATCGGCAGCGATCCGATGGCACGCATGTGCGATCCGCGGGACGTCGCGAATCTCGTGCTGTTCCTTGCCTCCGACGAATCGCGTTTCGTGAACGGCGCGGAGCTGCGGATCGACAACGCGCAACTCGTTTCGTCCCTGTGATGCGGCTCGTGGCTTTTTCGTTCGAAGGAGTGTTGTGGTGATTTCATTTACCGGCAAGACAGTACTGATCACCGGCGGCGGCGCGGGCATCGGCCGCGCGTGCGCGGAAGGATTCGGCGCGGCGGGTGCGCGCGTCGCGGTGGCCGAGCTCGACCCCGCTCGCGCGCAGGACGTGCGCCAGGCGCTCGAAGCCGCGGGCGTCGACGCGCTCGTCGGCGTCGTGGACGTCACACGCCGCGACGAGGTCGACGCATTCGCGCAGACGATCGACGCACGCTTCGGCGGCCTCGACGTGCTCGTCAACAACGTCGGCGATTTCCTGCAGATCGCGAAACCGTTCGACGATCATACCGACGACGACATCGCGCGGCTGTTCGACGTGAACCTGCGCCAGGTGTTCGTCGTCACGCAGGCGATGCTGCCGTTGCTGCGCAAGCGCGGCGCGGGCAGCAGCATCGTCGGCGTGTCGTCGATCGAGGGCTTCCGCGCGATTCCGAACTGCACCGTGTATGCGTCGTTCAAGACCGCACTGACCGGTTTCACGAAAAGCCTCGCGCTCGAACTCGGGCCGGCCGGCATTCGCGTGAACCAGATCGCGCCGGAGACCACCGAGACGCCGCAGGTGCCCGTGAGCGCGATGGTCGCGGCGGAGCATCGCGCGCACATCCCGCGCTGGATTCCGCTCGGGCGCTTCGGTGCCGCCGGCGACATCGCGGGCGCCGCGCTGTTCCTCGCGAGCCCGCTCGCCGCGTGGGTCACCGGCACGACGCTGCACGTGGACGGCGGCGCGCTCGCGGCGGCCGGCTGGTATCGCGACCCGAACGGTTTCTGGACCAACCTGCCGGTCGTCACGGGCAACGGCTTCAACTTCTGAGCGCACTTCCGTGCGGCTTCATCCGTTCAATCGTCGGTTCAATTCATGCGGCGCGCCTGCGCCGCCCTCGGAGACACCATGAACATCCTGATCATCGGCGGCACCGGCCTCATCGGCGGCCACGCCGCGCTGCATCTGCACGCGCAAGGCAACGACGTGACGCTCGCCGCCCGCAAGCCGCCCGCACCTGGCAGCGCGCTCGCGCAATTCGACGTGCTGTTGCGCGACTACGTGGCCGGCAACTTCACGCGTGACGATCTCGCACCGTTCGACGCGGTCGTGTTCGCGGCAGGCAACGACATTCGCCACCTGCCGCCCGGCACCGACGAAGCCGCGCACTGGGAACGCGCGAACGTCGACGCGGTACCGCGCTTCTTCGCGCTCGCGCGCGACGCGGGCGTGAAGCGCGCGGTGCTGGTCGGCAGCTTCTATCCGCAGGTCGCGCCGGCACTCGTCGACACGGTGCCGTACGTGCGCTCGCGCCATCTCGCGGACGAACGCGTGCGCGCGCTCGCGTCGCCGTCGTTCGCGGTGTGCAGCGTCAATGCGCCGTTCGTCGTCGGGTCGGTGCCGGGGCTGCGCAACGAGATGTTCGCCGCGTACACGGGCTATGCGCAGGGCAAGCTCGCCGGCCTGCCGGTGTACGGGCCGGCCGGCGGCAGCAACTTCATCTCGACGCAGTCGCTGTCGGAAGCGATCTGGGGCGCGCTGCAACGCGGCGCATCCGGCAAGGCCTATCTCGTCGGCGACGAGAACCTGAGCTTCGCCGACTATTTCGCGGCCTTCTTCCGCGCGGCGGGCAATCCGCAGCCGGTGCCGTCGCTCGACCAGGAGCATCCGCTGCTGCCCGATATGGCGATCTATACGGGGCGCGGCAACGTCGTGTCGTACGAACCCGATCCGGCCGATATCGCGCTGCTGCGCTACCGGCGCGGCGACGTGCAGCGCGCGGTGAACGAAGTGGTCGCGCAATGCGGCGCATGAGCGCACTGCCGGCGCAACACGCGCCACGCTGAAACGAAGCAGAAACAAAAACGTCCCCCCGCCGGCGATGCATGCCGGCGGCGGGACGTTCATGCCACCACGTCGTTACTTCGTTACTTCGATTCGGATCGTCAGCCGCCGATGCGCTGTTCGATCTTCTTCATCGTGTCGGTCAGCTCGGTGGGCAAACGCAGCTTCAGCGTGTCGAACAGCGCCGCATGCAGCTTCAGCTCCTCGCGCCATTCGTCGGCGTTCATCGACGTCACCGCCTCGAACTGCTCGCGCGTGAAGTCGAGCCCGTTCCAGTGCAGGTCGTCATAGGCCGGCGACACGCCGAACGCATGTTCCCCGCCGCCGCCGTTACCCTCGAGGCGATCGAGCATCCACTTCAGCACGCGCATGTTCTCGCCGAAGCCCGGCCACACGAACTTGCCGTTCGCATCCTTGCGGAACCAGTTCACGCAGTAGATCTTCGGCAGCGGCGCGCCGGCACCTTCGATCTGCTTGCCGATCTTCAGCCAGTGCGCGAAATAATCGCTCATGTTGTAGCCGCAGAACGGCAGCATCGCGAACGGGTCGCGGCGCACGACGCCCTGCTGGCCGGCTGCCGCGGCGGTCGTCTCCGAGCCCATCGTCGCGGCCATGTACACGCCTTCGATCCAGTCGCGCGCCTCGGTCACGAGCGGCACGGTCGTCGAGCGCCGGCCGCCGAAGATGAACGCGTCGATCGGCACGCCGGCCGGGTCTTCCCAGTCCGCGTCGATCGACGGGCATTGCGATGCCGGCGCCGTGAAGCGCGAGTTCGGGTGTGCGGCCTTGCGGCCGGTTTCCTTTCCGATCTCCGGCGTCCACGGGTTGCCCTGCCAGTCGGTCAGCTTCGCGGGCGGCGTGTCGGTCAGGCCTTCCCACCACACGTCGCCGTCTTCCGTCAGCGCGACGTTCGTGAAGATCACGTTTTCCTTCAGCGTCGAGATCGCGTTCGGGTTGGTTTTCACGCCCGTGCCCGGCGCGACGCCGAAGAAGCCGGCTTCCGGGTTGATCGCATACAGGCGCCCGTCGCGGCCCGGCTTCAGCCATGCGATGTCGTCGCCGATCGTCGTGACCTTCCAGCCGTCGAAACCCCGCGGCGGGATGAGCATCGCGAAGTTGGTCTTGCCGCACGCGGACGGGAACGCCGCCGCGACGTGATACTTCTTGCCGGCCGGCGACGTCACGCCGAGGATCAGCATGTGTTCGGCGAGCCAGCCCTGGTCGCGGCCCATCGTCGACGCGATGCGCAGCGCGAAACACTTCTTGCCGAGCAGCGCGTTGCCGCCGTAGCCCGAGCCGAAGCTCCAGATCTCGCGTGTGTCGGGGAAATGCACGATGTACTTGACCGGGTTGCACGGCCACGGCACGTCCTTCTGGCCTGCTTCGAGCGGATGGCCGACGCTGTGCACGCACGGCACGAATTCGCCGTCCTCGCCGAGCACGTCATAGACGTCGCGGCCCATGCGCGTCATGATCCGCATGTTCGCGGCCACGTACGGGCTGTCGGACAACTCGACGCCGACGTGCGCGATCGGCGAGCCGAGCGGGCCCATCGAGAACGGCACGACGTACAGCGTGCGGCCGCGCATCGACCCGCGGAACAGACCGTTCAGCGTCTCGCGCATTTCTTCCGGCGCGATCCAGTTGTTGGTCGGGCCGACGTCGTCGGGCGATTCGGTGCAGATGAAGGTGCGGTCCTCGACGCGCGCGACGTCGGACGGATCGGACTGCGCGAGATACGAATTCGGGCGCTTCGCCGGGTTCAGGCGCTTGAGCGTGCCCTGGTCGACCATCGCCTGGCACAGCGCGTCGTTCTCTTCCTGCGAGCCGTCGCACCAGACGACGCGATCGGGCTCCGTGAGCGCCGCGATACGCGACACCCAGTCGATCAGTTTGCGATGCTTGACGAATGCCGGGGGAGCGATCAGCGGGCCGTGCGTCGCTTCGGCCAGGTTGTTTTGCGACATGGGAATGTCTCCAGACTATTGGGCGGGGATGGGGGATGCGGGACGAGCCCGCGAGATGGGGAATGCGGTCGGAGCGCAGGATGCAGCGACGCGCAAGGCGGCACACGCGAGCGGAGCGCGTGTCGATGCCGCGATGCGGGCGAGAGAATGTGATGTCTCGTATGAGCGTGCGAACGCGAGTTTCGCCATGCAAGCAACCTGCCGTACAACTCCATGCCGGCCAGCATACCATCGCCGTTATTGGGCGGGCGTTGCGTTGCAACAAGAAACAACTGTGACGACGCGCCGGCATGCCGCTTGCCGGCATGTCCTTTTTACTGCGCCGACGCGTGAGCTTTGGGGACGAAACGGCTGGAACATCCGTCCTGCAAGGGTTTCGCGAAAACGGAAAAATCGCGCGATATGCGCGCATGCGATGCACGCGAACATGTCGCGGCGCAGATTCGCGTTTTCGCTACTCAGGCAAACCCTGAATTAGGTTGCGTACACAAACATCCATCGCGCATGCGTTGTGTGCGTTACCGCTCAAAACGGCGCGCCCGGCAATCCGGGGTAATACGCGCCTGCCGCCATCCCGCCGTCGACGGACAGTTCGGCGCCGTTGCAGTACGACGCTTCGTCGCTCGCGAGAAACAGCGTCGCACGCGCGATTTCGTCAGGCAAGCCGACGCGCTGCAGCGGCACGTGCGTGTAGTGCTTGTTGATCTCGTCGAGCGGCGCGCCGGCCGGGTTCGACATTGCGGTGTTGACGCCACCGGGATGAATCGAATTCACGCGCACGCCCTGGTGGCCGAGTTCGAGCGCCGCCACCTTCGTCAACCCGCGCACGCCCCATTTGCTCGATACGTAGGCGGCCAGCGCGTTCACGCCGCGCAGGCCGTCCACGGACGAGATGTTGACGATCGACCCGCTCTTCTGCGCGATCATGCGCGGCGCGATCGTGCGGATGCCGACGAACGTGCCGACGAGATTGACCGATACCGCGCGCTCGAAATCACGTTTCGACAATTCGGTGATCGCACCGAACATCAGCACGGCCGCGTTGTTCACGAGCACGTCGATGCGGCCGAACTGCTCCACGGTCGCATCGGCGACGCGCGCCCAGTTCTGTTCGTCGCTCACGTCGAGCCGCATGAAGCGTGCCGCGTCGCCGAGTTCGCGCGCCAGCGCCTCGCCTTCCGCGTCGAGCACGTCACCGATCACGATGCGCGCGCCCTCCGCGACGAACAGCCTGCATGTCGCGGCGCCCATCCCGCGCGCGCCGCCCGTGACGATCGCCACCTTCCCTTCCAGTCGACCCATGTCGTTTTCTCCTCGATGCTTTCCGATTCCCGTTTGCCGACCGCGACGCGCTGCGACGCGCATCGGCGCCGGCCCTTGATGTGCGTCGCGTTCGCCGTCAGCCCCAATACGCCTGCCCGCCGTCGAGCGGCAGGGTGGCGCCCGTCAGGTACGCGGCATCGCGGCTCGCGAGAAACACGATCGCGCGCCCGATGTCCTGTTCGCAGTCGCCCACGCGGCCGAGCGGGATCGTGCGGAAGAACGCCGCCGCTTCGTCCGGGTTCGCGTCGATCCAGCCCTTCAGCCCCGGCGACAGTGCATGCGGCGCGACCGCGTTCACGCGAATGCCGTCGGCGCCCCATTCGCATGCGGCAGCACGCGTGAGCGCGCGAATCGCTTCCTTGGTCGCCGCGTAGGCCCCATAGCCCGACGCGTCCCAGCGCACCGCGGCCGACGACGCGAAATTGACGATCACGCCATCCCCCTTCAGATGCGGATGGCACGCGCGCATCATTCGCAGCGTCGCGATCGGCCCCGACTCGAGGCCCGCGAGAAAATCCGTGTCGGTCACGTCGAGCAGGCGGCCGAGCGGCACGACCTGCGCGTTGTTGATCAGGATCTGCACGCCGCGAAACCGCTCGACGACGGCATCTACGCACCGCGCGATCTGCGCGGCGTCCATCACGTCGCACATGAACGGCTCCGCGATACCGCCGCGCGCGCGGATCGCATCGCAAGTCGCGACCAGCTTGTCGCGCGTGCGGCCGACCACGGCCACCTGCGCGCCTTCGCCCGCGAGCGCGTGCGCAATGCCTTGCCCGACGCCCTGCCCCGCGCCCGTCACGAGCGCGACCTTGCCTTCGAGGATGCCCATGTGCGCTCCTTAAGCGACGATCGCCGGATGAGCCTGCACGGGCCCGCCAAGCAGTTCGCGATACGACGGCGGCTGCTTGCCGTCGAGATCCGCGATGCCATACTGCAGCGCGGCTTCCGCGCCGACCAGCACCTGCCCCGACAACGCCATGCGCTGCGGATCGGCGTGGATCGCATGGATCACGCGGCCGGTGAATTCCGGGCTTTCGGCGACGAGCGAGAACTCCTTGTAGAGGTCCGGATGCTCGTCCCACACGCGCGTCGTGCGTTCGGTTCGCAGCGGCCCCATCCAGATCGACACGGCCGCGACGTCGAACGGTTTCAGGTCGACGGCCATGTCCTTCGCGAACTTGTCGACGCCGGACTTCTGCGCGCCGTACGCGGCGCCGTGCATGTAGCAGCTCGCGCCGAACGACGACGTGAACGCGATCAGCCCGCTGCGGCGCTTCGCCATCAGCGGCGCGGCGTGCCAGCTCGCGACGTACGCCGAGCGCAGCCCGACGTCGAGGATGTTCACGAGGTCGAGCGACTTCTCCCAGAACGGACCTGGCAGGATCAGCTGGTCGTGCAGATAGGTCGCATTGTTGACGAGGATGTCGAGTCGCCCGCTGTCGCGTTCGACGCGCTCGAACAGCGCCTTCACTTGTGCGTCGTCCGAGTGGTCGCACGCGACGGCGATCCCGCGGCCGCCGAGCGCGTCGATTTCGCGCGCGGTTTCGTGGATCGTGCCGGGCAGCGGCGCGTCGCCTTCGTTCTGCGAGCGCCCCGTCACATAGACCGTCATACCGGCCGCGCCGAGCGCGCGCGCGATGCCCTTGCCGGCACCGCGCGACGCGCCCGTCACGACGGCGACGGGCGCCTCGTTGTTCTGTGCCATGTTCGATGTCTCCTGGGGAATGTTTTCAACCTGAGTGGGTCGTGCGCGTCGTCACGCGGCAGGCGGCTGCGCGCCGGCGAACAGCACGCCCGGCGCATCGCCGTCATAGCGGGCGGACAACGTCGACGTGACGACGCAGCGGGTGGCCGCGATCTTCCATTCGCCGTCGACCTTCCGGTATTCGTCGTCGTAGGTCGCGCCGAGCTGCGTGAGCGTGCGCGCGTTGGTGTCGAGCATCTGGTAATGCAGGCCCCACGTGCCGCGCGCATGCGTGTCGTCGAGCACGGTGATGTCGGGATTCACGCCGTGGTGCATCTCGACGATGTGCGGATGGCAGCCGAGCCGCTCGAACACGTCGACGAGCGCATCGCGGTGGTCGAACGTACCGATTCGGCCGTAGTCGATGTGCACCGCGCCGGGCGCGAAGCAGTCGCGCATCCCCTGCGGATCCTTCCGGTCGCAGCACGTGAAGTAGCGCGCCTTCAGGCGGCGGATCGCGTCGGCGTCCTCCAGCCTGCGCACGCGCGCTTCCATTCGTTCGATCGGGGTCATGCCGTCTCCTTGGTCTCGTGTGCGCGGATCGAAGCCGCGTCGACGCCACGTTACAGGCGCACGGGAGGCCGGCCATCACCTGTTTGGATGAACCCCGATGTCGCGTATCGGCGAACTTGAACGCAGCTCCCGCGGCGTTCGTCCGAACAGACGATGTGACGCAGGCGGCTTCATTCCTACCATCGGATGACACCACCACGAGACACGGCGATGGACGAGACGACCCGCACGCTCCACGAGTACGAGCAGATCCGCCAGCTGAAGTACCGGTATTTCCGCGCGGTCGATACACACGACTGGTCGCTGCTCGCGCAATGCCTGACCGAGGACTGCGAGGCGCGCCTGTACGGCGGCCACTATGCGTACGACGGCCGCGACGCATTCGTGTCCAGCCTGCGCGAACTGCTCGGCAAGCCGACCTTCCTGACGATGCATCACGGCCACCACCCCGAGCTCACGCTGGTGTCCGCCGATCATGCGTGCGGCGTGTGGTTTCTCGAGGATCATGCGATCAATCTAGAGGACAACTACCTGCTGCACGGCACCGCGTTCTACGACGACCAGTACGTGAAGCGCGACGGCGTGTGGCGTATTCACGCGACGCGTCACGAGCGCCTGTTCGAAACCGTCACGTCGCCGATTCCGCCGTCGTTCACGCTGACCGCCAACCGCTTCGCACCGGGCGCGCAGGACGCGGCCGGTTCGACCGATCCGGCCGTCAACGCTTCCTGAAACCCGGCGGCAGCGCCGCCGACCTCGTCATCCCCTTTGGAGCCGGAGCAATGGAGAAAGTCATTTATGTATTGTGGCGCGATGCGCAGGCCGCGCCCGAACAATGGAGCCGCAGCGCGCGCGCGCAGCTCGCCGACAAGCTGCTGTCGCTAGGCGCGCACGGCGTGCAGGTCAACGTTGCCGACGCCGATGTCGCGCCGGCCGCCGGCCTGAAGCAGACCAACACGCACCCGGGCATCGACGGCATCGTCGCGGTGTGGATCGACAGCGCGAACCCGATGTTCCGCCAGCCGTTCGACGACGCGGTGCGCGCGATCGTCCCGCACATGGCCGCGTATCTCGTCACGGAATCGCAGCCGATTCCGAACACGCGCTTTCCGGCGCGGCCCGGCGAGCGCACGAGCGGCTTCTCGCAGCTCGCGTTCCTGAAGCGCCCGCCGCGCCTCACGCATGAAGCATGGCTCGACGTATGGCACGGCCATCACACGCGCGTCGCGATCGACACGCAGGACAACTTCCTGTACGTGCAGAACGTGGTCGTGCGCGCGCTCACGCATGCGGCGCCCCGCTACGACGCGATCGTCGAGGAATGCTTCCCGGCCGCCGCGATGACCGATCCGTACGCGTTCTTCGATGCAGTCGGCGACGAGGAGAAATTCCAGCGCAACGTCGCGGAGATGATGGACAGCTGCGGACGCTTCATCGATTTCGACAAGATCGACGTGGTGCCGACGAGCCAATACGTCGTGAAGGCCGTGCGCGGATAAAAAAAACGCCAACCCGTCATGAACGGGTTGGCGTCGTGCCGCGGGTATGACGATTACGAGAACTGGTTCATCGTGTTGTCCTTGCCCGCTGCCTTCAGCGCTGCGTCGCCGCTGAAGTATTCCTTGTGGTCGTCGCCGATATCCGAGCCGGACATGTTCTGGTGCTTGACACACGCGATGCCCTGACGGATTTCCTTGCGCTGCACGCCCGCCACGTAACCGAGCATGCCCTGTTCGCCGAAGTATTCCTTCGCGAGGTTGTCGGTCGACAGCGCGGCCGTGTGGTACGTCGGCAGCGTGATCAGGTGGTGGAAGATGCCTGCTTCACGCGATGCATCGGCCTGGAACGTACGGATCTTCTCGTCGGCGAGCTTGGCCAGTTCGGTCTCGTCGTACTCGACGCTCATCAACTGCGCACGGTCGTATGCCGACACGTCCTTGCCCTCTGCCTTCATCGCGTCGTACACCTGCTGACGGAAGTTCAGCGTCCAGTTGAACGACGGGCTGTTGTTGTACACCAGCTTCGCGTTCGGGATGACCTTGCGGATTTCGCTGACCATGCCGCCGATCTGCGCGATGTGCGGTTTTTCGGTTTCGATCCACAGCAGGTCGGCGCCGTTCTGCAGCGACGTGATGCAGTCGAGCACGCAACGCGCTTCGCCCGTGCCGGCGCGGAACTGGAACAGGTTGCTCGGCAGACGCTTCGGACGCAGCAGCTTGCCGTCGCGCTTGATGACGACGTCACCGTTGCCCAGCTGGTCGGCCGACAGCTCTTCGCAGTCGAGGAACGCGTTGTACTGGTCGCCCAGGTCGCCCGGCTCGTTCGTCACGGCGATCTGCTTGGTCAGGCCGGCGCCGAGCGAGTCGGTACGGGCGACGATGATGCCGTCGTCCACGCCCAGTTCCAGGAACGCGTAGCGGATCGCGCGGATCTTCGCGAGGAAGTCCTCGTGCGGCACGGTGACCTTGCCGTCCTGGTGGCCGCACTGCTTCTCGTCGGACACCTGGTTTTCGATCTGGATGCAGCACGCGCCCGCTTCGATGAACTGCTTGGCCAGCAGGTACGTTGCTTCGGCGTTGCCGAAGCCGGCGTCGATGTCGGCGATGATCGGCACGACGTGCGTCACGTGGTTGTCGATCTTTTCCTGGATGGCGGCCTTGGCAGCGGCGTCCTTGGCAGCATCCAGCTCGCGGAACAGGCCGCCGAGTTCACGTGCGTCGGCCTGGCGCAGGAACGTGTACAGCTCGCGGATCAGCGCGCTGACCGACGTCTTTTCGTGCATCGACTGGTCCGGCAGCGGGCCGAACTCCGAGCGCAGCGCGGCGACCATCCAGCCCGACAGGTACAGGTAGCGGCGTTCGGTGCTGTTGAAGTGCTTCTTGATCGAGATCATCTTCTGCTGGCCGATGAAGCCGTGCCAGCAACCCAGCGACTGCGTGTACTTGGACGGATCGGCATCGTACGCGGCCATGTCGGCGCGCATGATCTTCGCGGTGTACTTCGCGATGTCGAGGCCCGTCTTGAACTTGTTCTGGGCACGCATGCGGGCGGCATACTCGGGATTGATGGCATTCCACGCGCTGCCGTGGTTTTCCTTCAAGCCAGCCACTGCCTTGATGTCGTCTTGATATTGGGACATGTCAATCTCCTGGGAACGAAGCGCATTTGAGTAAAGGGTTCAGCTTGCCCGCTCCGTATGACGAAGCGAACTGCATGGACTCAATAGTAACGCCGCCCGATGCGCTTTCGGCGAAGTCTTATATAAGACATAAGATATAAATTTTGCTTGTTTTTCAATGAGATAAGCAGTGCATTTTGCGATGCAAAACCGGTTTTCAAGCGGCGGGACGGCGGCGCGGCGGGAATTCCGCGCGCATTCCGCGATATGAAACGGCCTTTCGGCAGTTGGTGGGAGGACAAACATGGCGATCCCTGTTTCGGGGCTTTGCCATGCACATGACAAAACGTCTATACTTGGACAATTCATCGACGGCAAGCCGAGGCACGCCGTCCCCCGCGTACCGTGATGCCCCCCTCCTGCCCGGATCGACATGAGCGACTATCCCGTTTTTGACGCGCTGTGCGAGCTGCTGAACACCTCCGGCGCGCGGTTCCGCGTGCTGGATCACCCGGCCGAAGGCAAATCCGACGTGATCGCCGCGATTCGCGGCACGCGTCCCGAACAGGGCGCGAAGGCGATGCTCTGCTCGTTCAAGGACGGCGGCGACGTCACCGCGCTCGCGGTCATCCCCGGCCATCTGAAGATCGATTTTCGCAAGGTCGCCGACGCGGTCGGCCGCCGCAAGGCGACGCTCGCGCCGCCCGAACTTGCCGCCACGGTCACGCGCTGCGTGATGGGCGCCGTGCCGCCGTTCGTGTTCGACGCGAACGTGACGCTCGTCGTCGACCCCGCACTGATCGAACTCAACGACGAAATCGCGTTCAACGCGGGCCGCCTCGACCGCTCGGTCGTGCTCGACGCGTCCGACTACGTGCGGATCGCCCGCCCGCTGCTGGCCGACATCACGCGGCCGGAAACGACCGACGCGCCCGCGCTCGAGGCCAAACCATGACCACGCCCCGCTCCCAGCCGCAGTCGGAACAGGCGTCGCTGATCGAGCAGGTGCTGCGCATCGCCGAAGGGCTCGGCGCGATGTTCGCGCCGTTCACCGAAGTCGTCGTGCACGACCTGCGCACGCCGAGGCACGCGATCCTCGCGATCCATAACAACCTGTCGGGCCGCGCGATCGGCGATCCGGCGACCGAACTCGGGCTCGCCCGCATCGACGACGACGACTTCCCGCAGGTGCTCGCCAACTACGCGAACCGCTTCGCCGACGGCCGCACGGCGAAAAGCACGTCGATCGGCATCAAGGATTCGAACGGCCGCTATGTGGCCGCGCTGTGCCTGAACGCGGACGTCACACTGTTCCGCGGTTTCCAGGGGATGCTGAACCAGTTCTGCAGCACCGAAGGCGCGCCGGTCGCCGAGACGCTCGACCCGGCCGGCGCGGACGCGATCCGGCAGCGCATCGACGCGTTCGCGACGCGCCTCGCGACCACGCCGCGCGAACTGAAGACCGACCAGCGCCGCGAGCTGATGCAGACGCTGAAGGCCGACGGCTTCCTCGAGGTGCGCCGCGCGATGGAAATCGTGTCGCAGCATCTCGGCGTGTCGCGCGCCACCGTATACAACGATGCGAAATGATGCGTGAGGCGGATGCGCCCCGCTGACCTGTTGACCGACTCTTCCGACGAGCGACTCATGAACACTCCGACCCTCCCCACCTACGACGACGTCGCGGCCGCCGCGGCACGGCTCGACGGCCACGCGCACCGCACGCCCGTGATGACGTCGCGAACGATCGACGAAGCGCTCGGCGCGCAGGTGTTCTTCAAGTGCGAAAACCTGCAGCGCATGGGCGCGTTCAAGTTCCGCGGCGCGTTCAACGCGCTGTCGCGCTTCGACGCGACGCAGCGACGCAACGGCGTCGTCGCGTTCTCGTCCGGCAACCATGCACAGGCGATCGCGCTGTCGGCGCGCATCCTCGGCATCCCGGCGACGATCGTGATGCCGCAGGACGCGCCGGCCGCGAAGATGGCCGCGACGCGCGGCTACGGCGGCAACGTCGTGACCTACGACCGCTATACCGAGGACCGCGAGCAGATCGGCCGCGCGCTCGCGGAGCAGCACGGGCTCACGCTGGTGCCGCCGTACGACCACGCGGACGTGATCGCGGGCCAGGGGACGGCGGCGAAGGAACTGTTCGACGAGGTCGGGCCGCTCGACGCGGTGTTCACGCCGCTCGGTGGCGGCGGCCTGCTGTCGGGCACGGCGCTCGCGACGCGCGCGCTGTCGCCGCACGCGAAGCTGTACGGCGTCGAGCCGGAAGCCGGCAACGACGGACAGCAATCGTTCCGGTCCGGGTCGATCGTCCATATCGACACGCCGCGCACGATCGCCGACGGCGCGCAGACGCAGCACCTCGGCAACCTGACGTTCCCGATCCTGCGGCGCGACGTCGACGACATCCTGACCGCGACCGACGCGGAACTGGTCGACTGCATGCGCTTCTTCGCGACCCGTATGAAGATTGTCGTCGAGCCGACCGGCTGCCTGTCGCTCGCGGCCGCGCGCCGGATGAAGGACGAACTGAAAGGCAAGCGCGTCGGCATCGTGATCAGCGGCGGCAACGTCGATCTCGAGAACTTCTGCGCGCTGGTCGCCGCATCCGCGTGATGCGTCGCGGCGCGCGGATGACCGCATGAACATCCCGTCATCCGCACGCCGCCGCTCCTTCACGTCGCGTTAAGTTTCGCGCCCTACACTGAATGCGTTGTCCCGCAGTCAGTCGTGAAGAAGGAGTCGCCATGAACACGCACGCGATCGTCGCCGCCGCCCTCGCGGCAGCATCCCTCACGGCGTTCGCGCAACCGAGCGCGACGTCATCCGGTTTTTCCGCCACTTCGCCGCACGACCCGGTCGCGCAGCCCGCCCACCGTTCGCCCGCCGCGCTGCCGCACGCCGGCTTCGTGCTCGCGAAGATCGATCAGAACAATACGCCACCCGACCGCGGCGGCGAACCCAGCGGCCGCACGCACGCCGGCACGCATATGTAACCCGGCGTGAGCCGGCCGCGTCGGTCGGCCGGCCCGCGCCATGACTTCACAACGACGGCAGCGACGGATCGCGCGCGGCGAGGATGTCCGCGGTGCGCCGCTGCAGCGCGCCGTCGATCGTCTCCGGCTGCGGAATCAGCCAGTAACGCCCGTCGCGAATGCCGTCGAACGCCCGCGCCGCGAATGCGTCGGGCGTGAGCCCGTGCGCGTTCAGCATCGCGCGCATCGTGTCGACGAAGCCCCGCACCTCGGGCCGGTCGTGCGCGGCGCCGAACGGGTCGTTGAAAATGCCCGTCTGCACCGGGCCCGGCGCGAGCAGCGACACGCCGACCGGCGCGCCGAGCATCTTCAGTTCTCCATACAGCGATTCGGTCAGCGCGACCACCGCGAATTTCGTCGCCGAGTAAGGCGACATCAACGGGCTCGGCAGGAAGCCGCCGACCGACGCCGTATTGACGATGCGCGCGGGCACGTTGCGCTCGAGCATGCGCGGCACGAAGCTGCGGATCCCGTTCATCACGCCGTGCACGTTGATCGCGAAACTGCGCTCGAACCGTTCCGGCGTGATTTCCCAGCTGAAGCCGGTCGCCATCACGCCCGCGTTGTTGAACAGCAGGTCGACGCCGCCGAAGCGCTGCCATGCGGCGTCGGCCAGCGCATCGACGGCTTCAGGGCGACTGACGTCCGTCGGCACGCACAGCACGTCGGTGTCGAGCGTCGCGGCGAACGCGTCGAGCTTCCCCCGGTCGAGATCGGCCAGCACCACGCGCATGCCGAGCCCGGCGGCGTGGCGCGCGAGCCCGCTGCCGATACCGCTGGCCGCGCCGGTGATCACGGCGGTACCGCCGTCGAAGCGAATCGAAGTCGTCATGTCAATGTCCTGTCGGGTCGATGCGCGGATGCGCGTATGCGGGAATCACGGGTGGCGGCAACGGCGTGCGGCCGTCGAGCGAGCGCACCGCGAGCCCCTGCGACAGCGGGAAATGCAGGCTGTGCGTGACGAGGCCCGTGCGCTCGCTTGCCGGCAGGCTGCACAGCGCGAGCGCGGTTTCCGCGAGATACGCGACGTCCTCGGTCGGGTAGCCTTCGGGGATGTAGCGGGCCGCGCCCGGCGTGCGGATCGCGGTGCTCGGCGCGACCAGGTTCACCGCGATGCCGTCGGCTTCGAGTTCGGCCGCGAGCCCTTGCGTGAAGCGCGACAGCGCGGCCTTGACCGCCGCATAGACGGTCGCGCCGCCCGCGCGCGAGAAATCGTCGAACGGCCGCAGCGGCTCGAGCGCCGTGACCGAGCCGACGTTCACGATCCAGCCGGCGCCGCGTGCGCGCATCAGCGGAATCGCTGCCTGGCTCAGCGCGAACGGGATGCGCAGATAGTGCTCGATCGTCGTGTCGAACATCGCCATCGGCATCGCGTCGACGCGCGCGTAGTCGGCCACGCCCGCGTTGTTTACGAGGATGTCGAGGCCGCCGGCCGCCTTCGCCGCTCGCCCGACGAGCGCGTCGCGCTCGGCCGGGTTCGACAGGTCGGCCGCCAGTGCGATCGCGCGGCCGCCCGCCTGCTCGATCAGCGCGACCGTTTCGGCGAGCGTGCCGGCGGTCGTCGCGGATTGCGTGAGGCTGCGCGCCGTCACGACGACGGTCGCGCCTTCCGACGCGAGGCGCTGCGCGATCGCGCGGCCGATGCCGCGGCTCGCGCCGGTCACGAGCGCGCATTTGCCCGCGAGCGTCGCGGTTCGGGTGTCGGTCATGATGTCTCCGGTAAAAGGGGTGTCATGTGCGGGCCGTTCTTCGTCAGCCCGCGATATCCGCAACGTGCAACACGAACTTGGTTTTCGCGTCGCCCGTTTGAACGAGATCGAGTGCGCGCGCCGCCTGTTCGAGCGGAAAGCGCTCGAAGCGCGGCACGCGCAGCGCGCCGCGGCCGAGCCGTTCCGCGATCGCTGCCAGCGTGGCGCCGCTCGGCATCCGGCTGTACGTCATCGCGGTGCGCAGGCCGCGCTTCGCGGCTTCGGCGCCCGTCGCCGCCAGTCGCTCCGCGTCGCCGGCCGCGAGCGTCATGATGTTGACGAGCGTGCCGCCCGATGCCAGCAGGTCGAGTGCATCGGCCAGTGTGGCGCCGCCGACCGCGTCGAGCACGAGATCGACGCCGCCGGGCGCCCACGCCCGCACGGCCGCGGCGATGTCCTGTGCGCGATAGTCGATGCTCGCCGCCGCGCCGAGCGCCTCGACGCTCGCGCGGTTGCGGGCCGAGCACGTCGCCGCGACGCGCGCGCCCGCCTGCGCGGCAAGCTGGATCGCGAACGTGCCGACCGCGCCCGCGCCGCCGTGCACCAGCACGGTCTGCCCGTCACGCAGCCCGCCGTCGTCGAACAGGCCGGCCCACGCCGCCAGCGCGGGGGTCGGCGTGGCCGCCGCTTCCGCGAAGCCGACCGTGTCGGGCAGGCGCACCACCGAGTCGTGCCGCACCGCGACGTATTCCGCATACGCGCCCCAGCGCCCCGCGCCGACGTCGGTCTGCGCGAACACGCGCATCCCGGGCGCGAATTCTTCCACGCCATCGCCGACCGCCTCGACCACACCGGCCGCGTCGAAGCCGATCACGAACGGAAACGTGATCCGCATGAACGCGCCGAGATAGCCTTCGCGACATTTCCAGTCGGCGGGATTGACACCCGCGTACGCGACGCGGATCAGCACGTCGCCGGGGCCCGGCCTCGGTGCCGGAACGTCGGCCATTCGCAGCGCGTCGGAATGACCGATGCGGTCGATCAGCAAGGCTCGCATGGTGGTGTCTCCAGGGTTGTCGTTTGCATGGCGGCGGGCCGACACGGCCGCGCGTCACGCCGCCGTGTCGGCCAGCAGGCTCGACGCGAGCGGACAGAACGCGTGCGCGATCGCATCGACCGTCCAGTCGGGGCTTTCGGCGTCGAAGCGGCGGTCGACCCAGCCCCAGTGATACGGATGCAGCAGGTACTCGCCGAGCAGATCGCCGAGGTGCGCGAATTCCTGTTGCCAGACGTGGGTCCACGCACCCGGCGTCACGATCCTGCTCAGCCGCCAGTTGCGGATGCCGGGCATGAACGCGGGCATGCGCAGCAACTCGCGCTCGAGGTCGCGCACCTGGGCTTCGTCGGCCTCCGGCCGCACGCGCAACATCAGCGTGCGCCATACGCCGTCGCGCAGCGCCGGCTCGCGCAGGCCGCCGCCGATCGCCCGGCATGCGGCGCCGTCGATCCGCACGACGCCCGGTATGCGGGCCAGCGCGGTGAAGCCCGGCGCGTGGTCGGTCGCCCGTTCGTCGCGCAGCACGTCGAGCGTGTAGTCGCCCGCGTTCCAGCAGCCTTCCAGATTGCGTGCCAGCGCAACGCGGGTCGCGCCGGGCAGCGCATGCGCGGCGTCGCGTAATGCACGCTCGACCGCGCCGGCATCGTCGGTCGCCGAAATGAATATCTGCGCCGTGTCATGCCGCATGGTCGACCTCCGTCAGTGCAGGCAGCAGTGCATCGGCGTCCGTCATCACATGGCGGCGGCGGGCGTCGCACAGCGCATCGATGGCCGTCCAGAACGCAAGGACGTCACCGTCGGTCAGCGCGCGCATCCGGTAGTACGCCGGCGCATCGGCAACCTGCCACGTCAGCCACAGCGTGCTCGGCTGCCCCGGCACCGCGACGGGCGGCGACACCCAGCGGCCGGCCGCCGTCAGTCCGCGCGCCGCGTGACCCGGCAAATAGCGGTCGCGCAGCAGCGCCAGCACGTCGGGAATGCGTTCGGGTGCGAGGGTGATTTCGTCTACGATCTGGATCATTCGCGGGTCGTCTCGGTTCGTTCGTGGCGCAATGCGATGCCGGCCGCCTACGCCGTTCCGGCGAGGCCGGAAGCGGCCGGCGTGGATAACATTCTTGCGTGGCGACGGCCGGCGAACCCCTACCGGCCCGCTCACCCGCCCCTGTCGCAACGCTCAGATCGGCAGAGATATGAAACAACGCGCATTGCCGGCACGCGATCGCATGCTGCCGGGCCTCGGCGACCGCCTGCGGGACGAGTTGACGCGCAGCGGCGCACCGCCAGTGGAACGACCGGCGACGTCGGCCGCTGACGTCGCGTCGACGACGCCAGGCGGCTTCGTCGCGCTGTACCGCGACGCCATCGAGCGACTCGAGGCGCAAGTCGCGCGCGGCAACGGCCACCCGCCGATGCGCAAGCAGGAAGTCGACCTGATGTGCCGCTGCCTGCTCAGTTGCACGACGCTCTGCGACGCGATCCGCTGCGCGGCCGAGTTCTGCGAGATGCTGACGCCGCGCGCCGGTGCGCTGTCGCTCGCGGTGCGTGACGCTCGCGCGACGTTCCGGATGGATTCGCTGCGCCGCACGCGGAGCCCGGCCGCGTGCCTCGTCGACCTGACGGGCCTGTTCTGCTATCTGCAACTGTTCGGCTGGCTCATCGGGCAGCCGCTGCGGCCGGACGAAGTCTGGCTCGGCCATCAGCGCCGCGACGACGCGATGCCGCTGCTCGGGCTGTTCAATGCGCCAGTCGACGTCGGCCGCAAAACCTATGGCTTCGCATTCGACGCCGCGCGGCTCGATGCCCGCGTGATCCGCCAGCCGGGCGAACTGGCCACGTTCCTCGTCGATTTTCCGTTTCGTCTGATCGATGCGGCGCCGGCCGTCGTGTCATGGGCGCAGCAGGTACGCGGCTTTCTCGACGCGGCGCTCGCGCGCGAGCAGGCGCTGCCCACGCTCGCCGAACTGGCGAGATGGCTCGGCGTCAGCGAGGCGACGTTGCGACGGCGGCTGACTGCCGAAGGCAGCGGCTATCACGCGTTGCACGAGCAGTGTCTCGCCGACGTCGCACGGCGCTGCCTGCGCGAGTCGGACTGGCCGGTCGCGCGAATCGCCGCGCATCTCGGGTTCGGCGGCGAGGAAGCATTCCGGCGGGCGTTCGTGCGATGGACGGGTGTCGCGCCGAGCCGGTTCCGGCGCGATTGCCGCGCGGCCAGCGCCCCATTTCATCAGATGTAAAGCGGCCCGCATGTCTCGCAGGAAAGGATTTGGGAAGAATCCAGCGATCACTGACGTTTTTTCGCATCCCTGCGCGCTTCGCCAATTGACGCGCCGGAGCGCTCGCCATTACGCTTGCGCGCTGATGGTTCCCGGAGACGGGATGAAAAGGGAACGCAGAAGAGGCAGCGCCTCGAATCTGCGGCTGCCCCCGCAACTGTGAGCGGCGAATCCGCACTACTCCACGCCACTGGGAAACCGGGAAGGCCGGTGCGAATAGCGACCCGCGAGCCAGGAGACCTGCCATCGACCCGAGGTCCAAGCAGCCGCGCCGGGCGGGGTGTCCCGGAGCGCCAGGCGCCACCTTTGGCGGTCGCCCCGTTGCATGGACGACCCGACCTCAGGACCCTTCAGATGTCCAGTCTTTCCGCCTCCGCTTCCTCGCCGGAAGCGTCGTGCCGTCGCGCCCGCCAGCCATGGGCGCGGCGTGTGCGCACGCGTGCGCCGTGCCGTGTCGTCCGATCCTCGCGACGACCGCCCACGCTCCCCGGTCTCGCGATAGACCAACACGAACCCGGGCGGTACGCACCGCCACCCGCTTACGCTCGCCGTACCTGCAACACGATCACGTTCATTGCCTCATGAATCTTCGCCACCTTCTCGCCACGTCCGCCGCCACGGCGCTGTTCGCCCCGATCGCCCATGCCGCAGGCGACGCGGCGCTCCCGCAGCCGCCCCGACCCGCCGAAGCCGCCGACCTGCCGACGATCAGCGTGACCGACACACGGCACCTGCCCGAATCGTTCGACCAGCGCTATGCGACGACGCAGGTGCTCACGCGCGCCGATCTCGATCGGCTGTCGCCGAGCGACCCGAGCATCACGCAGGCGCTCGCGACGCTGCCGGGCGTGACCGTCTCGCAAAACGGCGGCCCCGGCTCGTCCGCGTCCGTGAGCATCCGCGGCTCGTCCGCCAACCAGGTCGCGGTGTTCATCGACGGCATCCGGATCGGCTCGCCGACGACCGGCATCGCACCGTGGGCCGACCTGCCGACCGACGCGTTCGAACGCGTCGAGGTGATCTCGGGGCCGGCCGCCGCATCGTTCGGCGCAAATGCGATGGGCGGCGTCGTGCAACTGTTCACGCGCCGCGCCGCCGGCCAGCCGAACCAGACGACCGTGTCGTTCGGTGGCGGCTCGAACAAGACCTTCGACACGCAGTTGCGCACGTCGGGCACCGTGCCGCCGACGGGGCCGCTCGCCGCGCTCGGCGGCCTCACCTACACGCTCGGCCTGCACGACTACAACACGGCCGGCATCGACGCGACGCGACCGTTCGCGTACGGCCACGAGGCCGGCCGCAATCCGTATCATGCGCAGGACCTCGATGCGCGACTCGGCTACGCGCGCGACAACTGGTCGATCTCGACGTTCGCGCTGTATCACCGCTCCGACCTGTCCTATGACAACGCCGGCTTTGCGAATCGCGAGCTCGATCATCAGCTGACGACCGGCATTGCGTTCCATCTCGACATCACACCCGACACCCAGTTCGACCAGTCGTTCGGTTATGCGAACGACCGCCAGTTCCTGTATGCGAGCGACCCGACGATCCCGACCGACCAGATCAACTCGCAGCGCATCAGTTCGTCGACGTCGCTGACCCACCAGGAGCATGGCTCCCGACTGTTCGGCCTGCCGCTGTCGGGCGAGACGAAGGTCGCGTACGACTTCACGCGCGAACAGGCATTCCTGCCGGTCGACGTGCCCGACGGCGTGCCCACGCGCAACGACTCCGCGTTCTCGCTGCATCAGTCGGCGACGCTCGGCAGCGTGACGATGTTCGTCGCGGGGCGACACGAGATCATCGCCGGGAAGGCCGTCAACACCGGCAATGCCGCGCTGTCGTGGGCCATCACGCCGGTCTATACGGCCCGCGTGTCCTACGGCAACGCGTTCCGCCTTCCCTCGTTCAACGACCTGTACTACCCGGGCTACGGCAATCCGGACCTGAACCCGGAACGCAGCGATTCGGTCGAGGCCGCGCTCGACGCGAACACGGCGTACGGCACGTTCAGCGCCGCGATCTACGACACGCGCATCAACGACCTGATCGCGTACAACCCCGCGACGCGCTCGCCGATGAATATCGGTCGCTCGCATATCCGCGGCATCGACCTGTCGTACAAGGGCACGATCGGCCGCCATACGCCAGTGAGCATCGCGATCGGTTTCCTGAATCCCCAGGACGAAACCAACGACAGCTGGCTCAACCGCCGGCCGCGCCAGACGGTCAGCGTCAACGTCGACCACACGTGGGACGAATTCCACCTGCATGCACTGAGCACGGGCGCGTCGCTGAACTACGGCGGCACGACGTTCGACGACCCGGCCAACACGACGTATCTGCCGTCGTACCTGACCGTGAACCTGCGCGCGTCGTACAGGATCAATTCGCACCTGACGGTGTCGGCGACGCTGTCGAACCTGTTCGACCGTCAGTACATGACCGCGTACGGCTACAACACGCTCGGCCGCACCGCGTTCGGCAAGGTCAGCTACACGTTCTGACCGCGCGCGCGGTGTGTCGATGCCGCGATTCGCGTCATGACCAGACGACGCCGTGCATGCCCGCGATCAACTGGATCGCGCCGAACACCGCGATCACGGCTGCGGATACGCGCGACAGCCCGCGCATGAACGTCAGCGGCATCTTCGTGCGCAACGCGGCGGTCGCGCTGCTCAGGCACAGCCACCACGTCGCGGATCCGAGGAACACGCCCGCGACCATCAAGGTCACGGGCGGCCCCATCGCGCCTTCATGCGTGCCCGCCAGCGGGCCGAGCGCCGCGAAGATCCCGACGAACGACAGGATCGTCATCGGGTTCGACAGCGTGAGGCCGAAGGTCGTCAGGAAATCGCGAAGCACGGTCGCGCGCGGCACGTCGTGCACCGCAGACGCGGCCGGCGCCTGCCGCGCGATGGACCAGGCCAGCCACACGAGGAACGCGCCGCCGACGATTTTCAGCGTGACGGTCAGCATCGGAAACGCAGTGACGATGCCTGCGACGCCCAGTGCCCCGAGCAGCCCGTAGATGGCGTCGGCGCACGCGGCGCCGATGCCCGTCGCGAAACCCGCGTGAAAGCCGCGGCTCAGACTGCGCTGAATGCAGAGCATGCCGATCGGGCCGACCGGCACCGCGATCGACAACCCCATCACGACGGACTTGATGAACAGCATGGCCGGCTCCTCGCGACATGCAATGACATGAACCGCATCGTAGGGAAAGTCCGGTCGCCGCTGAAGGCGGTTTTTAAGGAAAAATGAGCCTTTCACCTTAAAAACTCCGCCGCGATGGATGAACTCGACTGGAAGATACTCGCGCTGCTGCAGGCCAACGGCCGCATCAGCTACACGGAACTGGCGCGCCAGGTTCACCTGTCGGTGCCGGCGGTCACGGAACGCGTGAAGCGCCTCGAATCGGCGGGCGTGATCGACGGCTACACGGCGCGGGTCAATCCGGCCGCGGCCGGCTACCCGGTGAGCGCGCTGATCGGCATCACGGTGCAGCAGCCGGCGAAGGCGAAATTCCTGAAGCTGCTGGAGACGATTCCCGAAGTGGTCGAGTGCCATCACGTGACCGGCGCGGATTCCTACGTGATGCGGTTCGTCGCCGTCAGCATGGCGCACCTCGAGCAACTGATCGAGCGCATCAACCTCTACGGCGAAACGCGCACGTCGATCGTGATGTCGACGCCACTGCCGGCGCGCGGGCTCGCGCGCCCGGCAGCGGCGGTCAAAGGCATTCGGGGGTGACACGACACCCCGCGTTGCGCGATGCTGTGCGGTGCGCACCTTGCTCGAACCGGACAACCTGCCATGTCAGTCATCGGACTCAATCATTACAACCTGCGCGCGGATCGTGCCACGCTCGATACGCTGCGCGATTTCTATGTGAACGTCGTGGGCCTCCAGCCAGGCTACCGACCGCCGTTCCAGAGCAACGGCTACTGGCTCTACGCGGGGGCGCAGGCGATCCTCCATCTGTCGGAAGCGCGGCCCGGCGAGGTCCGGCCGCCGCACGTCGTCAACACGTTCGACCATATGGCGTTTTCGTGCGAGAACGCCGCCGACATGGAACGGCGCCTGGCCGACGCGCAGGTCCGGTACGCACGCACGTACGTGCCGCTCACGCGCCAGTTGCAGCTGTTTTTCACCGACCCGGCCGGCAATGGCGTCGAGTTGAATTTTGCCGAAGCCGGCGGCGATTCCGGTGACGGACCGGGTTAGCGCCGGCGACCGGCCCGTGACGGTCGCCAGGCAAGCGGTCGCTTGCGCGACCGTTACTGCCGTTGCACGAGCTTCACGATCGTCAGCGTGCCCCCCACGCGCTCGACCCGGACCTTGATCTTGTCGCCCACGTGCAGCGACTCGATCATCGCCGGGTCGCCGGCCTTGAACGCCATCGTCATCGGCGCCATCCCGACGTTCTCGAGGGCGCCGTGCTTCAGTGTCACCATGCCGTGCGCGGCATCGATCCGTTTCACTTCGGCATCGGTCAAAGCCGAATCCGGCGCCGACATCTTCATGTCGCCCATGTTCATGTCGGGCACGCTCCCGCCCGCACGCACCGGCGTCGCAACGACGGCCATCGCGCCGAGAACGGAGACGGCGAGGTATCGGATTTTCATCGGGACACTCCGTTGTTCCGCCATGACGAACGCGCCCGCTACACCAGCAACGTCGCAACCGCCCACGCGATCAGCACGACGCCCAGTGCGCGGCCAACGCGCTCGCCACCCGGCAGCACCTTTTCGACGAGCACGAACAGCGACAACGCGACGATCCACACGACGTTCATCACGCCGCCGACGAACAGCAGCGCCATCAACAGCCAGCAGCAGCCCACGCAATACGCGCCGTGCCGCACGCCGAGCAGGAAGCTGCCCGTGAGTCCCGGGCGCCCGTACGTCGTGAGAAACCGGACCGGCGACCGACATTGCCGCAGGCACGCCTGTTTCAGCGGCGAGAATTGATAGGCGCCGGCCAGCGCGAGGACGATCGCGGACAATACGGCGCTCTTCGACCACAGCATCATTCCGGAGATCAGGCCGGCGGGCTGCAGCAGCGTCTGCAGCACGGCCGCGGCGACCGAAAACGCGAGCCACGCGGCCAGATAGCCCGCCAGCAGGAACGCCGACGTCAAAGCCGCCCCGGCTCCTTGCGCACCGTGATGCCGCAGCACCCGCCGGTACAACAGTACGAGCGGCGCCGCGCTGGGCGTCATCATCGCGATCATCATCACCCACCACATCAGGACCACGGTCGCAAGCGACGGATCCATGGTCCCCATGTCGTCGGCCAGCCGATGCGGGAACAACGCCACCGCTGTCATGTCCAGCGCCGACATGCCGGTACCCGCGCCCGTCCACAGGTAGACCCAGCACGCGCCGACGAGCGCGGTCATGCCGAGCAGCGTGACGACGCGCTCGCGCCCGAGAAAATCGCCGACGGGGATCATGCCGCGACGCGATGCCGGATCAGCCCGTGGTTGTTCAGGTGCAGCCGCGCGAACTGCGCGTAGCTCCGCTCGAGATTCAGCTCGATGTGGCCATGCGACCGGCCGGTGCCCGAACCGATCTCGGCCAGCTCGTATTCGAAGCCGTGCGGCAGGTCGATCCGCGCGCGATGCTCCGCGCCCGTCACCGGATTGCGGATCGGTTCGCCGACGATGTCGAACACGCCCTCGACACCGATCCGGCCGCGCCGCGCATCGACATCGACGTCGAAATCGATCTTCGCGAAGATCGGATCGTATGCGTGCTCGAGCGTCGACGCGAACACGGAGAACATCGTCGCGAACGGATCGGTATCCTGACCGGTCATGATCTTCAGCACGGCCTCGCGCTGCGCGGGACTCGCGCGCTCGTCGACGATCGGCTGGCACCGTCCGCGGCCTTCGTGAATCGGCCCCGGCCACTGGAACACGACCGCGATCCGGACGCCATCGAGCACGACGTCGCCGTAGTGGCCGCTGTCGATCGAAATCGCACCCATCGCTTCGCAGTTGCCGTGCGTCGGCAACGAATTGAACTGGCAGGGGCAACCGTATGAACAATTGCAGTTCATCAGTTCGGTCCCCTGAATTTCCCATGGCGTCATGGCTTCACCTCGTGCGTTCGGTGGCAAGTAATGCTTCGAATCTAGTGCAGCGCACAGGGGAAAGCAAAGGACGCGCGAGACGCGCGAACGAGCGAAGAAAACGCCGTGAGCGGCGGCGTGCAACGACGCTGATCCGACGAATTCAGCGTCGCCGTGCGGCGCCTGCGACGCGGGCCGCACCGCACGAAACGGCGCGTCCGGCGCACCATGATCAAGCCATGTCCGGCATAAACCGACGGCACGATCCCGTCATCGCAAATGCGGGCATCCCGCATCGGTCCTGGTCCATACTGTCTCGCAATCGACGATTTCCTGACCGTCTCTGCCGCCCCGGATGGCTGTCATGCGCGTTCAAACTGCGTTGCTCTTTCTCGTCGGCACCCTGCTCACCGCGGGCGGTTACGGCGCAACCTTCCTGCTATCGATGCGCTTTCGCGCGATTGGCGGCAGCGATCTCGATACCGGAGCCGCACTGGCCGCCGCGACCGTCGGCACCTTCGCCGGTCTGGCGGTGGTCGGCTGGTTCTCGCGGCAGATCGGCGCCGCGCGAATCGCCGCGCTGTCGTCGCTGTGCATCGGCGCCGGCATCGTCGGCTTCGCACTCGTCGGGCGCGCGCCGGCGGCCGATTTGCCGTCCGGCTTCCTGGTCGGCTTCGGCTGGGGCGCGTTTCATCTGGCCGCGCCGATGTCGCTTGCCGAGCGCACGAGCGGCGCCACCCGAAACGTGTGGTTCTTCCGTTCGGCGACCTTCCAGATGACGGGGATCGGCATGTCCCCCGCGTTCTCGGCGTATGCGATGCGCCTGCTCCACTGGTCGATCGACGACACGCTTTATGCGGTCGGCGCGCTGTGCGCGATCGCGTCGCTGATGTTCGAGGCGTTCGGTCGCCTGTGTCCGCACCCGCCCGCCGCTGCGTCCGGTGGCCGCTGGGTGCGCGAACTCCGGGCCATCTCGCGCACGCGCGCGGCCGCGCCGATCGCGATGATCGCACTCGGCACCTGCGTGTTTTCCGGCCTGATGACGTTCCAGATGTCGCTCATGCAAGGCACGCAGGCGCGTGCCGGCACATTCTTCAGCCTTTACACGATGACGGTGCTGAGTGCGCGCTGGCTGCTCGGGAAATGGGTTAGGATGGCGCGCCCCGAAACCGCGACCAAGGGGTTGCTCATGATGATGATGCTCGGTGCGCTCGCCATGTTCGGCGCCGCCGAGCATGCATCGCTACAGTCCGTCGTGGCCGTGCTGCTCGGCGCCGGCTACGGGCTCATGTATCCGGTCATCCAGGCGCAGGCGCTCCACGATTGCGCGGATACGCAACGGCACGGCGTGCTGACGTGGTTCGTCGCGTCGTATTTCATCGGCACGTTCGGCTTTCCGTCGGTCGGCGGCTGGGTGATGGTGCACGCCGGCAAGGGCGCGTTGCTGATGCTCATCGCGAGCTGCGGTCTCGCGGCGCTGTCGCTCGCGTTCCTTCACGACCGGCCCGCGCCGGTGCGCACTCGATAGGCGGCTGCGGGACGCCCGCTCGGCTAACCGGGCTTCCTCGGCGCACGTGCGATGGCGAACCACCCCATCATCGCGCCCGCGACCCACGCGCAGGTCAGCAGCAGGTCGAGGTCCATCATTCCTTCGAAATTGGCACTGTTCTCGAAGCTGCAATGCCGGCTGCCGAGGAACGCGATGCAACCGCTGGCGACCCACTGGACGTGCATGAATACGTGATAGACGGCGAAAGCCGAAGCGATGATGGCGACGCGCAGGCGTATGGTCGTTTTCATTCGGCGCCTGAGGCGGTGGGATGGTCTGACGCCGATCTTAAGACAACGACGCCGCATCAGGCAATCGATCCCGCGCGAACGTCACGACCGGCATGCACGACGGCCAATCGCCATCCGCACAAACCCCGAGAAAATCGATGGCACCGCGCTGTCGGCACGGCTGCGTTCGGTGCTCGACGCACGCGGGTTTGCAGCATTCACGCCGCCCGACGACGGCTTTCTCGTCGGCAATCATCGCCGCCGGATCGATGACGCACATCGCTTACGCGCCGTCGATCTGCCTGAGCGTCGTCAGGCAATCCACCGCGAGCCGCTGATAGACCCGCGTGCCATTCGCCTTCGCGTCGATCTCCGCGGCGCTCAGCCGCCGCACCACGCGCCCCGGGACGCCAGCGAGCAGCACGCCACGCGGCACGTCGTAGCCGGCCTTCACGAACGCGCAGGCGGCAACGATCGTCGTCGCGCCGATCGTCGCGCCGTCCATCACGACCGCGTTCATCCCGACCATCGTGTCCGGTTCGAGCGTCGCGCCGTGCACGATCGCGCCATGCCCGATGTGGCTGTTCACGCCGAGCCGGCACGTCTCGCCGATGCCGACGTGCAGCACGCAGCCGTCCTGCACGTTGCTGCCTGCCTCGACGACGATCGCGCCGAAGTCGCCGCGCAGGCTCGCATGCGGGCCGATATAGCAGCCCGCGCCGATCGTCACGTCGCCGATCACGACCGCGCTCGGATGAACGTACGCAGTCGGATCGACGCGGGGCCGCATGCCGTTGAATTCGAACAGCGGCATCGCTCAGAGCACCGCGGCCGCTTCGGGAACGAGCGTGAACAGGTCGCCGACGAGGCCGTAATCGGCCACGCTGAAGATCGGCGCCTCCGGATCCTTGTTGATCGCGACGATCACCTTCGAATCCTTCATGCCGGCCAGGTGCTGGATCGCACCCGAGATGCCGACCGCGATGTACAGCTGCGGCGCGACGATCTTGCCGGTCTGGCCGACCTGATAGTCGTTCGGCACGTAGCCGGCGTCCACTGCCGCGCGCGATGCGCCGAGTGCGGCATTGAGCTTGTCGGCCAGCGGCTCCAGCACCGTGGTGTAGTTTTCGCCGCTGCCCAGACCACGGCCGCCCGACACGATGATGCTCGCCGACGTCAGCTCCGGACGATCCAGCTTCGTCACTTCACGGCTCACGAACTGCGATTTGCCTGCATCGGCCGCCGCTTCGATCTTCTCGATCGCTGCGCTGCCGCCAACGGCTGCAACCGGATCGAAACCCGTCGCACGCACCGTGATCACCTTGACCGAATCACTCGACTGCACCGTCGCGATCGCGTTGCCCGCGTAGATCGGACGCTCGAACGTGTCGGCCGAAACGACCGCCGTGATGTCCGAGATCTGCGCGACGTCCAGTTTCGCGGCGATGCGCGGCGCGATGTTCTTGCCGTAGGCGGTTGCCGGCGCGAGGATGTGCGAGTAGTGCTCCGCGATGGTCAGCACCGTCGCTTCGATGTTCTCTGCGAGCCCGTCCGCAAGCTGCGGCGCGTCGGCCAGCAACACCTTCGACACGCCTGCGATCTTCGCCGCTGCGTCTGCCGCTGCTTGCGCGGCGTGTCCCGCGACCAGCACGTGAACGTCGCCGCCGACGAATTTGCCAACCTCGGCAGCCGCCGCCACCGCATTCAACGTCGCCGCCTTGATCGGCGAAGCCCCGCCTGCCGATCCCGCGTCGTGCTCGGCAATTACCAGAATCGTCATGTTCGTCCGCTCCCTCTTACAGCACCTTGGCTTCGGTCTTCAGCTTCTCGACCAGCGTCTTCACGTCCGGCACCTTCAAGCCGGCCGCGCGCTTCGGCGGCTCGACCACCTTCAGCGTCTTCAGACGCGGCGTGACGTCCACGCCCAAGTCTTCCGGCTTCACCGTTTCCAGCGGCTTCTTCTTCGCCTTCATGATGTTCGGCAGCGTCACGTAGCGCGGCTCGTTCAGGCGCAGGTCGGTCGTGACGACGGCCGGCAGTTGAAGCGACAGCGTTTCCGCACCGCCGTCGACTTCACGCGCAACCGTGGCGCGGCCATCGGCGATCGTCACCTTCGACGCGAACGTCGCTTGCGGCAGGCCCGCCAGCGCGGCCAGCATCTGACCCGTCTGGTTCGAATCGTCGTCGATCGCCTGTTTGCCGAGGATCACGAGTTGCGGCTGTTCCTTGTCGACCAGCGCCTTCAGGATCTTCGCCACCGCCAGCGGCTCGACGCCGTCGTTCGATTCGACGAGGATCGCGCGATCCGCGCCGATCGCCAGCGCCGTGCGCAGCGTTTCCTGTGCCTGGGCGACACCGACCGACACCGCCACCACCTCCGTCACGACGCCGGCCTCCTTCAATCGCACGGCCTCTTCCACCGCGATTTCGTCGAACGGGTTCATCGACATCTTCACGTTCGCGATGTCGACACCGGTGCGGTCGGACTTCACGCCGACCTTCACGTTCGCGTCGACCACGCGCTTCACTGCCACGAGCGCTTTCAACTGCCTGTCTCCTGTTTCGTTTCGACCGCCGCGACGCGTCAGCGCGCGGTGTATCCGCCGTCGATCACCAGCTCCGCACCCGTCACGTAGCGGCCCGCCGGCGACACGAGATACAGGATGCCGGCCGCGATGTCGCGCGGGCTGCCGATCTTCGCCATCGGCACGTGCGTCTGCAGATAACTAAACACGTCGTCGGGGTTCTGCCCCATCTGGCGGAACGCCTCCTCGAGCATCGGCGTGCGGATATAGCCGGGGTGCACCGAGTTCGCGCGGATGTTCTTCGCCGCATACAGCATCGCGTCGACCTTCGCCATCATCCGCACCGCCGCCTTCGACGCGTGATATGCCGGCACGTCGGGACCGCCGACGATCCCGTACATCGACGACAGGTTCACGATCGAGCCGCCGCCGGCCGCCTCGATGTGCGGAATCGCGGCACGCGTGCACAGGAACACGCCGTTGACGTTCACGTCCAGCACGCGCTGCCATTGTGCGAGCGTGAGCTCGTGCGTCGGCACGTTGTGCCCTTCGATGCCCGCGTTGTTCACGAGCACGTCGAGGCGCCCGAAGCGCGCGACGATCTCGCCGAACACGCGCGCCACGTCGGCCTCGTGCGTCACGTCGAGCGACCAGAACGCGGCCTGGCCACCCTGCGCGCGGATTTCCTCGACCAGCGCTTCCGCCGGTTGCGACAGCACGTCGAGGATCGCGACGCTCGCGCCGGCCGCGGCCAGCGTGCGTGCCGTTTCCGCGCCGATGCCGCGCGCGCCGCCGGTGATCGCGGCCACCTTGCCGCGCAGGTCGAACAGGTCTTCGATGAGGTTCATTGTGTCTCCGTGTAGTCAGGCGAACCGGCCTCGAACGAGCCGGTCATCAAGGGCATCCGGCATTATCGCGCCGCGGCCGCGCCAGGCGCCGCCAGGAAATCAAGGCATTCGCGGTTGAAATACGCCGCGTGCTCGACCATGACCCAGTGGCCGCAGCGGTTCAGCAGCACGAAGCGCGCGTCGCGGCAGCGTTCGAGGAACGTCAGCGCGCCACCGACCGGATTGAAGCGATCGTCCGTGCCCCAGAAGCCGAGCACCGGGCAGCGCAGGTCGCCGAGCGCACCCGTCAGGTTCGGCACGCTCATCGTCGACAGCACTTCGGTAGGCTGCTCGACGCACACCTTCATCCGCTCGGCGACGAGCCCGTCGGTGACGATCGCCGCGTCGTGCACCAGCAGCGTCAGCAGCTCGCGCATGGTGTCGTCATTCATCTGGCGATTGGTGAACAGCTTCACCATCCGCTGGATTCCTTCCATCCGGAAATAGGTGTCGCGATCCTCAACGCCCCCCGGTGCCATCATGATCAGCCCGTCGACTTCGTCGGGATAATCGAGCGCGTATTTCAGCGCGATCGCACCGCCCAGCGAGTTACCGAGCAGCACGGCCGGCCCGATGCCGAGCGCGGACAGCTGCGCATGCAGCGCACCGACGAAGAAATCGAGCGTGTAGGCGACGTCGGACGGCTTCGACGACTGCCCGTAGCCCGGCAGGTCGACGACGATCGCGCGATGGCCGGCATCCGCGAACGCGGGGTAGTTGTGCTTGAAGTTGCTGAAACCGCTGGCGCCCGGGCCGCTGCCGTGGATGAACACCACCGGGCGGCCTTCGCCCGCCTCGAAATGATGCAGGCGCAGGCCGCCCGGTACGTCGGTGAAGATGCCGGTCGGCGGCGTCGTGGGGGTCGTCATCGCGGATTGTCTCCTTCGTCGATCGATGGATGCCTGCCACGATGATTGCGCCGCCGGCGCCGGCCGGCATCATCCTTTCAGACTACGAAACCGCGCGCGCTTGTTCCTATCATCGGGCCACCGAAACGGAGGCAGACGATGAACGGATTCGACTACAGCGGCAAGACGGTGCTCGTGACGGGCGGCACCAAAGGCATCGGGCGGCGCATCGCCGAGCGGTTTCTCGCGGCGGGCGCGCGCGTGTTCGTATGCGGGCGCAGCGCACCCGACACGCCGCCTTCGGCCGGCGGCCGAACGGCCACCTTCGTCGCGGCGGACCTGCGCGACATCGAGCAGGTTGACGCGCTGCTCGCGACGATCCGCGACGCCACCGGCTGCCTCGACGTGCTGGTCAACAACGCGGGCGGCTCGCCGTTCGTGCTCGCGGCCGATGCATCGCCGCGCTTCACCGAATCGATCGTGCGGCTGAACCTGATCGCGCCGCTGCAGCTCGCGCAACGCGCGAACGCGATCATGCAGCCGCAGCCGCACGGCGGCGTGATGCTGTTCATCGCGAGCGTCAGCGCATCGCGGCCCTCGCCCGGCACCGCCGCGTACGGTGCCGCGAAGGCGGGCCTCGTCAACGCCGTCACGTCGCTCGCGGTCGAATGGGCGCCGCGCGTGCGCGTGTGCGCGATCAGCCCGAGCCTCGTGCAGACGGAATCCGCGACCGAAGGCCATTACGGCGACGATGCCGCGCTCGACGCGATCCGCGCGACGATTCCCGCCGGACGGCTCGCGACGCCCGACGACGTCGCGTCGGCATGCCTGTTCCTCGCGTCGCCCGATGCGTCGTACACGTCCGGCGCGAACCTGCGGCTCGACGGCGGCGGCGAACGGCCCGCGTTCCTGGCGGCCTCGCAAACGGAACCACGCTGACGCGCGCGACGCGACCGACGCGCCCCGATCGTTTCCAGTCCTAGGGAAGTCATCTAGTTCATTTTGACGATTCCCTGCTACCGCGATCTCCCTACTCTGCCTCTCACGACAACCACAGTCGACCGTCGTCGATACCCCAGAGGAGACACCATGCATCAACGGATTTCGCGCCGTACCGACAAGCGGGCCACCGCCACGCTGTCGACGCTGGCCGCCGCGCTGCTCACGTGCGCCGTTCCCAACGCGCACGCAGGCAGCACGATCGACCTTGGCGCCGACACGACGCTGGACTACACGTTCACGTTGAGTTACGGCCTCGGCATGCGCACGCGCGCACCGAGCGGCAATTTGCTGACGCCCGCGAACATCAATGGCGACGACGGCGATCGCAACTTCGCGAAGAACAAGCTGATCGAGAATCAGGTCAGCCTGCTCGGCGAAGTGAACCTGAAGCACGACGACTGGGGTGTGCTCGTCCGCGCGAGTACGTTCTACGATCAGGCCTATCACCGCCCGAACTACAACGACGCTCCGGGTACCGTGAACCAGTCGGGCCAGTACAACAACTTCACGAGCGATGCCCGCTACTGGTCGGGCGGCCACACGACACTGCTCGCCGCCTACGCGTACAACACCTTCAAGATCGGCACGACGAGCCTGAACGTCAAGGTCGGCGACCAGGTGGTCGCCTGGGGCGAAAGCCTGTTCTTCCCGAACATCGCAGGCGCGCAAGGCCCGGCCGACGCCACCAAGTCCTATGTCGCCGGCGCTCAGGTGAAGGACATCCTGCTGCCCGTGCCGCAGATCTCGACGCAGTGGCAGATCACGCCGAACTTCAGCCTGCTCGGCTACTACCAGTTCTCGTTCCAGCAGAACCGCCTGACCGCGCCCGGCACCTACTGGAGCTATTCGGACGTGGTCGGCCCGGGCGCGCAGTTCATCATCGGCCCGGGCGGGATGATCATTCCGCGCGGGGCCGACGAAAAACCGAGCGCCCGCAACCAGTGGGGTATCGGCGCACGCTTGCGCGTGTTCGGCGATACCGAGCTCGGCGTGTATCACCTGCATTACAACGACATGAACCCGAGCGTCGTCACGTCGTTCTATCCCGTGCTTCAGTACCGGCAGACCTATTTCAACAACATCAAGCTGACCGGCGCGAGCTTCTCGACGCAGGTCGGCCCGGTCAACGTCGCGGGCGAAGCGTCATACCGCCAGGGCGCGGCCGTGCTCGTCAACACGCCGACCGGCGCGCAGGCGACGCGCGCGAACGTCACGCAGCTCAACCTGTCCGGCATCTACTCGATCGGGCCGAGCTTCCTCGCGAATTCGCAATCGCTGGTCGGTGAAATCACGTACGTGCACGCCGGCGGCATCTCGGCCGTCGACGGCTCGACGACCCTCGCGAACTCGCGCAACGCGCTCGCCCTCGAGCTGGCCTGGACGCTCAGCTACAAGAACGTGTTCAACGGCTGGGATCTCGACGTGCCGCTCACGTACACGCATGACCTGGCGGGTACCTCGCCGCTGGCCGGCGCGCTCGGCTCGCTGACGGGCCAGGGCGACCACCGCGTGACCGCCGGCGTCACGTTCACGCGCCTGAGCAACCTGTCGCTGGCGCTCGTCTACGCGAAGTTCCTCGGTTCGCCGAACCCCGTCACGCGTCCGCTTGCCGATCGGGACTACGTGCTGGCCACGGCGACCTACCACTTCTGAGCGGCCCGGCCGCTCGTCACTCAGCAAGAAGAGGATTTGTCATGAAACGAACTCGTCTCCCCCTCCTGCGCGCGTCGGTGATGGCCGCGTGCGCGCTCGTCGCGACGGCGTCGTTCCCGAAGGTCACGCCGGACGACCTGAAGGCGCTCGACGGCCCACTCACGCCGATGGGCGCGGTGCGCGCCGCGAGCAAGGACAGCAGCGTGCCGGAGTGGTCGGGCAAGTGGCTCGGCACGCCGCCCGACGTGCAGTACAAGCGCGGCAGCCGCTACCCCGATCCGTTCGCGAGCGAGAAGCCGGTCGCGACGATCACCGCGGAGAACATGGCGCAGTACGCGGAGCACCTGACCGACGGCCAGAAGGCGATGTTCAAGCGCTACCCGGCCACGTTCAAGATCAACGTGTACCCGAGCCATCGCGACTTCCGCTACGCGGATTCCGTCTACAAGGACATCCGCACGTACGCGCCGGATTCGACGATGACATCCGACGCAAACGGCCTCACGAACGCGCCACCGACGGTGCCCTACCCGATCCCGAAGACGGCCGCCGAGCTGCTGTGGAACCAGCGCTTCTCGTCGGCGATCGGCGCCGAGCAAGCGACCTACGACCAGGCGGTCGTGTACTCGGACGGCAACATCGCGTGGGGCAAGGTGCGCTACGACATCTACTCGCCGCGCAACTCCGGCAAGTTCGACGTGAAGAGCGACCTGAACAACCGCACGTACTACCGCAATGCGACGGAGCTGCCGTTGTCCGACCGCGGCTCGCTGATCGTCGGCTTCACGAACTGGGACAAGGCCGGCGCCGACAACTCGTCGCGCACGTGGATGTACAACCCCGGCACGCGCCGCGTGCGCCAGGCGCCCGAATACGGCTATGACCAGCCGCAGGGCCCGGGCGGCTTCCGCACCGTCGACGACGACCGCCTGTACAACGGCCCCGGCGACCGCTACGACTGGAAGATCGTCGGCAAGCGCGAGATCTACGTGCCGTACGACAACTACAAGGCGATGGACACCTCGGTGAAGTATGCAGACCTGCTGACCAAGGGCCACGAGAATCCGGCCTACATCCGCTACGAGCTGCATCGCGTGTGGGTGCTGCAGGCGACGCTGAAGAGCAATTACCGTCACCAGTATGCGAAGCGCGTGCTGTACATCGACGAGGACTCGTGGATGACGCTGCTCGCCGACAACTACGACGCGCGCGGCCAGCTGTGGCGCACCAACGTCGCGACGACGCTGTATGCGTATGACGCGAAGGTGTTCTACCCGGGCGTCGTGTTCTACCACGACCTGATCTCCGGCGCGTACATGGCCGACCGCCTGACGAACGAAGGCCCGATGCCGAAGCTCGACAACAGCCCGCAGTTCAACGAGGCGTATTTCTCGCCGGACGCGATCCGCAGTTCGGGTAACTAAGCAACCTGCTGACGCGGCACGCCCGCGACCCACGCGCCGGAGCCCCGCTCCGGCGCCCGACGCCGCCCGCGACGGCGGCCTTTTTCCATTCGAGATTCGAGGGCCCTTTCATGTCTTCCCGCCTGCATACGACGCTCGGCGACGAGCTGTACGCCGCGTGGCACGCACGCGCACCGGTCGCGCCGCTGTCGAGCCGCCCGCGCCGGCTGTCGCTCGACGACGCCTACCGCATCCAGCAGCGCTTCATCGAACGCCGCGTCGAGCGCGGCGAAGCGGTGGTCGGCAAGAAGATCGGCGTGACGAGCCAGGCCGTGCAGGACATGCTGAACGTGCGCCAGCCCGATTTCGGCATCCTGCTGTCCGGCATGCACTACGCGGCCGGCGAGGCGATTGCCACCGAATCGCTGATCGCGCCGCGCGCCGAAGGCGAGATCGCGTTCATCCTCGCGCGTGACCTGCGCGGCCCCGGCATCGACCGCACCGACGTGATCGCCGCGACCGCCGCCGTCGCGCCATGCTTCGAGATCGTCGATTCGCGCATCCGCGACTGGGCGATCCGCATCGAGGACACCGTCGCCGACAACGCGTCGTGCGGCGTGTACGTGCTCGGCGAAGCACGCGTCGACCCACGCACGCTCGACCTCGCCGCGTGCGACATGACGATCGAGAAGAACGGCGAGCGCGTCGCGCAAGGCCGCGGCGACGCGGCGCTCGGCCATCCCGCCGACGCCGTCGCGTGGCTCGCGAACACCCTCGCCGAATACGACGTGCCGCTGCTTGCCGGCGAGATCGTGCTGTCCGGCTCGCTCGCGAAACTGATTCCGGTCACAGCCGGCGACGCGCTGTCGATGCACATTTCCGGCATCGGCAGTTGCGACGTCCGCTTTATCTAAAGGAACGAACCTGATGAAGAAAATCAAATGCGCACTGATCGGGCCCGGCAACATCGGCACCGACCTGCTGTACAAGCTGCGCCGCTCGACCGTGCTCGAACCCGTGTGGATGGTCGGCGTCGACCCGGCATCCGACGGCCTCGCGCGCGCCCGCGAATTCGGCCTGAAGACCACCGACCAGGGCGTCGACGGGCTGCTGCCGCACGTCGTCGCCGACGACATCCGCATCGCGTTCGACGCGACCTCCGCCTACGTGCACCGCGACAACTCCGACAAGCTCACCGCGCTCGGCGTGAAGATGATCGACCTGACGCCCGCCGCGATCGGGCCGTATTGCGTGCCGCCGGTGAACCTCGACGCGCACCTCGACAGCGCGCAGATGAACGTGAACATGGTGACCTGCGGCGGCCAGGCGACGATCCCGATGGTGTACGCGGTGTCGCGCGTGCAGCCGGTCGCGTACGGCGAGATCGTCGCCACGGTCTCGTCGCGCTCGGTCGGCCCCGGCACGCGCAAGAACATCGACGAATTCACGCGCACGACGTCCGGCGCGATCGAACAAGTCGGCGGCGCGCGCAAGGGCAAGGCGATCATCGTGATCAACCCGGCCGAGCCGCCGCTGATCATGCGCGACACGATCCACTGCCTGACCGACGGCCCGCCCGACGTCGACGCGATCACAGCCTCCGTGCATGCGATGGTCAAGGAAGTGCAGCGCTACGTGCCCGGCTACACGCTGAAGAACGGCCCGGTGTTCGACGGCAATCGCGTGTCGGTCTTCATGGAAGTCGAGGGGCTCGGCGACTACCTGCCGAAATACGCGGGCAACCTCGACATCATGACCGCCGCCGCGGCCGCCACGGCCGAGCGTTTCGCCGAACAGATGCTGGCCGCTGCGGCCGCCACCGCTTGAGTCGAGGAGTCACACGATGTCACTTGCAGGCAAGAAGATCACCGTCCACGACATGTCGCTGCGCGACGGGATGCACCCGAAGCGCCACCAGATCACGCTCGACCAGATGCGCAACATCGCGCGCGGGCTCGATGCGGCAGGCGTGCCGCTGATCGAGGTCACGCACGGCGACGGGCTCGGCGGCGCGTCGGTCAATTACGGTTTCCCCGCGCATACCGACGAGGCATACCTGAGCGCCGTCATTCCGGAGTTGAAGCAGGCGAAGATATCGGCGTTGCTGCTGCCCGGCATCGGCACCGTCGAGCATCTGCGCATGGCGCACGAACTCGGCGTCGGCACGATCCGCGTCGCGACGCACTGCACCGAGGCGGACGTGTCGGAGCAGCACATCGGCCTCGCGCGCACACTCGGGCTCGATACGGTCGGCTTTCTGATGATGGCGCACATGTCGTCGCCGGAGCAGCTCGTCGTGCAGGCGAAGCTGATGGAGTCGTATGGCGCGAACTGCATCTACATCACCGATTCGGCCGGCCACATGCTGCCCGACGACGTGACCGCGCGGATCGGCCAGGTGCGCGATGCGCTGAAGCCGGACACGGAACTCGGCTTCCACGGCCATCACAACCTCGCGATGGGCGTCGCGAACTCGGTCGCGGCCGTTGCCGCGGGCGCAAACCGGATCGATGCGGCCGCAGCTGGCCTCGGCGCCGGCGCGGGCAACACGCCGATGGAAGTGTTCGTCGCGGTGTGCGACCGGATGGGGATCGAGACGGGTGTCGACGTGTTCGCGATTTCCGACGTGGCCGAGGATCTCGTCGTGCCGATCATGGACGCACCGATCCGCCTCGACCGCGATGCGCTGACGCTCGGCTATGCGGGCGTCTACTCGTCGTTCCTGCTGTTCGCGAAGCGTGCGGAAGCGAAATACGGGATTCCGGCGCGCGACATCCTCGTCGAACTGGGCCGCCAGCGGCTCGTCGGCGGGCAGGAGGACATGATCGAGGACGCGGCGCTGACGATGGTGCGGGCGCGGGAAGTCGCGGCCTGAGCGAACGTTGTAGCCATTCGTCCGGAAGCAACGGGAAACGGGGCGCAAGCCCCGTTTTCATTTCGGGTGTCGGGATCGATCCGCCCCGGCCACGCATCGTCAACGATGCTTCCCGCCGTGCCGCTTGCGCCGATGCGCCGCGCGCGCCTGCAGCAGCGTCGGCATCAGCTCCTCGATGTACTGCCGCGCCTGTCCGCGCGTCACGATCTCGCTGAAGCGCTGATGGGCCTTGTCATGGCCGACCAGCGCCGCATGCGCTTTCTTCAGGATGTGCAGATACGCGACCAGGCTCGTGCCGTCGCGCACGGGCAGCGCATCGCGCGGGTCCGGGGCCGGTGTCGTACTCATGATCCGATCCTTTGCGGGCAGTCGGTGCGGCAGGTTGTGGTGACGAGCGCCAGCAGGTCGTTCGCGAGACGGTCGCGGTCCGTCAGCGGCGCGAGGCCGAACAGCCGCTCGAGCGTCGCGGCGACCGACGCATGGTCGTACGGCGTATGGTCGACCTGCCCGGCCGCGACCCACGGCGAAATCACGATCGCCGGCACCCGCACGCCATACACGTCGAACCCGAAGCCGCTCGCGTTCAACGTCGCCGCCGCGCCATCGTTCGGCGGCGGCGCGGCGCCCGGCCTGACCGAATCGTAGAAGCCGCCATGCTCGTCGTAGCAGATCACGAACAGGCTGCTCTCCCACACCGGCGAATTGCGGATCGCGTCGTACACGCGCGCGGCGAGCTGGTCGCCACCGGCCAGGCCATCCATCGGGTGCTGCGAACTGCCGTTCCGGTAGGTGCCGTGCACGATGTCGCCGTAGCCGGGCTCGATGAACGTATAGCGCGCCGTATAGCCGGCCGCGAGATCGGCTTCGAAATGCGCGAGGTCGTCGATGTCGAAGAAGCTCACGCCCTTCAGCGATGCCACCTGCGGCACGTGGCCGAGCGGGTCGCCCGACTGGTCCTGGTAGATGCGCCAGTTGTCGTCGCCGAGCGCGGCGAAGATCGAACCTTTCGGATAGGGGAAGCCGTCGAACGCGTCCCATCCGGCCATTTCCTCCCTGGTCGGCGAATGGTCGAGGCCGGCCGACGACGCGCCGTGCAGGAAGAAGCGGTTCGGCCAGGTCGGCCCTGGCATCGACGCGTGCCACGCGTCGCACAGCACGAATGCGTTTGCCAGCGCGTAAAGCGACGGCGCCTGCGTCGCGATATTGACGCCCTGCATGATCTTGCCCGCATCGGCTGGCTGCGGCGGCGTGCCTTCGGAATGCGACGTCGCGTAGTTCGACACGAATCCCGAATTGTTGATGCTCGGATAAGGTCGCCCTTTGACGAACGGCACGCCCGTGCCGCAAAGCTGTTCGAGCACGTCGGTGAATTCGTGACACGGATCGGTCGGCATCCGGTCGGGTGCGCCGCCGCCGAACGGGTAGACCGCATCGCCGTACGCGTTGCTGTTACCCGGTGATGCGGCAACGATGTCGGGATAGCCCGACAGCGCGAACAGATGGTCGAACGAGCGGTTCTCGAGCATCAGCACGAACACGTGCCGGATGCGGTCCTGAACCGACGAAACTGCGGGAACTGAAGGAGCTGCGGGGGCTGCGTCTGCACTCATGGCGCCTCCTGGCGTCGCGCGACGAAAGTCCTGCTGGCACGATCGCGGCGGCACTGAAAGCAACTGAAAGAAAAGGCGCTGCAGCGTGCGCGGGCCGCGAATTGCCGACGAGTGTACGGCTACGCCGGCCTGCGCGTAAAGCCGGGCACGGCGCGCGGCAAGACACGGGCATTCAGCCGACGACCGGCGTGGGTGGGGAAAGCGATGCGCGGCGAATCGACGCGTGCGGGAAAAGCGAGCCGAATCGGGCGATTCGACCGGAGAGAATGCGGCCTCGGCCGCCGCAGCACTGCCCCGCCGCTGGCGACCGCCGAACGGCGCGAGCCGCGCCGTCCATCCGGTGTGCCCGGCCGCATCAACGGGCCGGACGGGTTTCGATCGGTGCGGCGTTGCGCTGCCCGATCGCTACTGCTTTAGCGACGCGGTTGCCCGGGGCGCTGCGGACGCGTCGAATTCGCGTCCTTGTGGCGGAAGTTGATGCGGCCCTTGGTCAGGTCGTACATCGACAGTTCCAGCGTCACGCGATCGCCCGCGAGAATGCGGATGTGGTTCTTGCGCATGCGGCCCGACGCATACGCGCCGACCACGACGCCGTTTTCCAGCGTGACACGGTATTTGCTGTCCGGCAGCACTTCGTCGACGATTCCGTCCAGTTCCAGCAGTTCTTCTTTTGCCAAACCAATTCCTCCAGACAAGGTGATGACCGCGGCCGCGGCGAGCTCACCGGCGCCGTGCCCCTCAACGGGACGGCGGCCGGCGGGATGCCGGGGATCAATTCGTTCAGACGGACGACGCGCCCGTCTTGCAATCGGAGCCCGGCGCAATGCGGCGGTCGGGCGGTCGGTGGCGGCGGTGCAATCGGCACCGCGCAAAGTCGGGACCGCGCCGTGTGCGGCATGGCGACGGTCTACTCGGGTTGCAGCATGGGCCGCTGGCGACGCGGCGAGCGCTTCGCGAGGGCGTTGGATCGCACGTCGTACGGACCTGCGATGGATGAGAGAAGCACACGACCGATGCATCGTGAATTCCGCGATGCATCGGTCGTGTGCGTCGAAACGCGCAGGACGCCGGCTCGGGCCGGCATCCGCGCGAAATTCGTCCGGCAGCGGCCGCCATTCGACGGCCGGTGCCGACGCGGCTTACTGCGGCGTGATGTTCGACGCTTGCAGACCCTTCGGGCCACGCTTCACTTCGAAGCTGACCTTCTGGCCTTCGGCCAGGGTCTTGAAGCCCGTGCCGCGAATTTCCGAGAAATGGGCGAACAGATCGTCGCCGCCGTTGTCCGGGGAGATGAAACCAAAGCCCTTGGTTTCGTTGAACCACTTGACGGTACCGGTATCCACAAATACTTCCTTAATACGATTGATACGAACGATGAACATGCGCCCGTGACAGGCACAGAAAGAATCAAAAGAGGGAGAGACCAACGACTGCCGCACCGCGTGCGGCCAATGATGAGCAATCGAACTTCTTGAAGACTTCGGTCTCGGACACTACGCGGTGCGGACCGATCCGTCAAGCTCTTTCGATACGATGCAGGCGCGCGGCAGCGCGCGCGCCTTGCCTGGCGGGGGTGCGCGGCGATCTGGAGGCGAAGCGATGCAGCCCCTATTTTCGCCGCGTTCGCCCCCGTTCACCCCGTTACTGCCCGTCACCGCGGTTCGAACACGTGATGCAGCGCCGGCGGCGTCGCACCGTCGCGGATCTTCATCTCGAACGTCTTGCGCGCGACGCTCGACGGCCGCACGTCGGCCGCGTCCAGGTAGAACTGCGAATACCAGTCGCGCATCTGGTACAGCGGCCCGTCGCCTTCGCACAGCAGCGGGTTGTCGATGCGCGTCTTGCTGTGCCAGATGTCGACGTCCTCGTAGAACGCGCGCTGCGCTTCCTTCACGTATGCGTTCGCGATCTCCATGTTCTGCGCGTCGCTCAGGCCGGCCACCTTCTTCACGATCACGCCGTAGCGCAGCTCGAAGCTGTTCATGTCGATCGGCACGTGGCAGTTCAGCAACACCGAGTGGATCGGCTGCCCGCCGCTCTGCCCCGTCATCTGCGTGATGTGCACGGCCGGCCCGAAATACGTCGACAACGCCGTCAGGCTGTCGCCGCCGAGCTTCTCGCTGCGACCGACCATCAGCTGCGTCGCCTTGTGATCCTCGAACAGGTTCGCGAAATAGTCGATCGGTGCGCGGTGCACGGTCGCGAAGTGCGCGACGTCCGAGATGTTGTCGACCAGCTCGCGGCAATTCGCCTGGATCACCATCTTGTCGACGACCCAGTCCGACCATTCGTCGGAGAAGCACACGTCGAGGCGCGGAATCGCGACTTCCGGCGGCGGCGCGTTGCCTTCCGGGTCGTTCCACACGAACAGCAGGTTGTTTTCCTCGCAGGTCGGCCACGCGCCGATGCGCGCCTTCGGCGGAATCCGCTTGCAGTACGGGATCGACGCGCACTGCCCTTCGCCGTTCCAGGCCCAGCCGTGGAACGGGCACACGAGGTTGTCGCCTTCGACCTTGCCGAGGCTCAGGTCGGCGCCCATGTGCGGGCAATACGCGTCGACGACGTTGATCTTGCCGGTCGAATCGGCGAACGCGGCGAGCTTGCGGCCGAAGACGTTCAGCGTGTGCGGCTTGCCGTCCTTGTAGTCGCGGGCGAGCCCGAGGCAGTGCCAGCCGCGCGCATAGCGCTGCGCGAGCGGCTGGGCTTCGATCTTGTAAGGGCGTGCGGACATGTGGGTTGACTCCTCTTGGTGGGACGCGCGGCGGCCCGCCGCGCACCGGGTAACGGGGGTTGCGTCGCTCAGCGCACCGGATTGCCGGGTTCGAGCGTGCGTGTCGGCTTGAGCGCGGGTGTCGGCGCGGCCTGCGGCGATGCCGGCTGCGGCTCGTGCGACACGCGGCGCTCGGCGCGCTCGACGCCGAGCCATGCGGCCAGCGCGGGCAGCAGGAACACCGCGCCGAACAGGTTCACGAGGAACATGAACGCGAGCAGCACGCCCATGTCGACCTGGAATTTCAGCGCGGAGAATGCCCAGGTGCCGACGCCGATGAACATCGTGACGGCCGTGAACAGCGCCGCGGTGCCGCGCTGGCGCATCGCGTCGGCGAATGCGTCCGGCAGCGTCGCGCCGTGGCGGATGTCGTGCTGCAGGCGTTCGTACAGGTAGATCCCGTAGTCGACGCCGACCCCGACGCCGAGCGTGATCACCGGCAGCGTCGCGACCTTCAGCCCGATGCCGAGCCGCGCCATCACCGCGTTGCACAGGATCGACACCAGCGTGAGCGGCACGATGATGCACAGCACCGCGCGCCACGAGCGGAACGTGACCGCGCACAGCAGCGCGATCGCGCCGAAGATCGACAGCAGCATCGCGATCTCCGCGTCGCCGACCGCCTCGTTGGTCGCCGCCATCACGCCGACGTTGCCGCCCGCGAGCCGGAACTCGACGTTCGGCGTGGGGTTCTCGGCCGCGAAGCGCTTGATCTCGTCGACGATGTGCGCGATGGTCGTGCCTTCGTGGTTCTGCGTGTAGATCAGCACCTGGATCGCCTTGCAGTTCGCGGTGTTCATCCCGTTGTCGGGATCGAACGCATTGGCGCCCTGCGTGAGCCCGTCGCTGGAGCGCGGCAGCGCGGCCCAGCGCGGGTTGCCTTCGTTGAACGCGGCGATGAACACCTTGCCCTGCGACGACACGCTCGTGACCGACTGCACGCCGGCCACACCGCGCATGTTCATCTCGAACTTCTCGATCGCGCTCATCACCGGGTAGTGCAGGCACGCGTCGTCGAAACCGGTCGTCTCGACGATCACCGACAGCACGTCGACACCGATGTTGTACTGGTGCGTGATGGCGGCGTTGTCGATGTTGTAGCGCGAGTTCGCGCGCAGCTCCGGCGCACCGGTGCCGATGTCGCCGATCTCCAGCTTGCGCGACTCGAGCGTGCCGTATGCGAGCAGCGCGAGCGCCACGGCGAACACGCCGAGCGCCGGCGCCGGCCGCGCGAACACCGCGAAGCGCGACCACTTCCCGCTGCCGCCCGCGGCGGCCGTGCGCTGGGCGCGCGCGAGCGTGCCGCGCTCGAGGCGCGTGTACGACAGCAGGATCGGCAGGAACACCTTGTTGGTGACGATCATGAGCAGCACGCCGAGGCACGCGGTGATGCCGAGCTCGCGCACGATGTCGATCCGGATCCGCATGATCACCATGAAGCCGAGCGCGTTGGTCAGCAGCGCGACCGTGCCCGGCACGAACAGCTTGCGAAACGCGTCGCGCGCGGCTTCGACCGACGACGCGCCGCGCACCAGCGCCTGCTTCCACGCGTTGGTCATCTGCACCGCATGCGACACGCCGATCGAGAAGATCAGGAACGGCACGAGGATCGACATCGGGTCGATGCCGAGCCCGAGCAGCGGCAGCGCGCCGAGCAGCCAGACGACCGGCAGCAGCGCGACGACGAGCGCGAGCACGGTGGTTTTCAGCGAGCGCGTATAGGCGAACAGCAGCGCGGCCGTCACGAGGAACGCCAGCGCGAAGAACGCCATCACGCCGGCGATCCCGGCCTCGACGTCGCCCACCAGCTTCGCGAAGCCGATGATGTTGACGTCGATGCCCTGCTTCGCGTAGCGCGCACGGATTTCCTCGAGCTGGCGCGCGACCGCGCTGTAGTCGAGCCGCTTGCCGGTGGCCGGATCGGTCTCGCGCAGTTCCGCGCGGATCAGCGCCGACTTCAGGTCGTTGCCGACCAGCCGGCCGATCTGCCCGGAGCGCGCGACGTTGCGGCGCACCTTCGCGAGATCGTCCGGGTTCGCGCTCGAGAACTGGCCGGGCACGACCACGTCGCCGCGAAAGCCGGCTTCGGTCACTTCCGTGTAGTGGACGTTCGGCGTGAACAGCGAGAACACGCGCGAGCGGTTCACGCCGGGGATGAAGAACACGTCGTCGGTCGCGTGGCGCAGCGCGTCCATGAACGTCTGGTTGTAGATGTCGCCGTCGCCCTTCCAGCGCAGGCTGACGAGGATCGTGTTCGCGCCGGGGAACGCGCCCGCGTAGCGCTCGAACACCTGCATGTACGGGTGCTGCATCGGGATCATCTTGTTGAAGCCCGGATCGAGCTTCAGGCGCGTCGCGGACAAGCCGAGCGCGAGCGTCACCGCGACGCACAGCAGCATCAGCAGCCGGCGCTGCCGGATGATCGTGTCGGCGCAGCGCTCGACGAACGCGGCGAGGCGCGATGCGGGAACGGCTTCGGTGGGGCGTGACAGGTCGTCCATGGATTTCTCGGGTCGGAACGGACGGGACGGACGATGCGGGCGAAACGGGTCGGCTCGGCGAGGCGAACGGATGCGGGCGACGGCAAGCGCCGCCGCGCATCAGGACGGCGACGCGGCGAGCGGCGCGACGCCGGCCTCTCCGCCGAGCAGCAGCGCGCCGGAGCCCATGTCGAGCACGGCAGCGAGGCTCTGTACGCCGCCGAGCTTGCGCACGTCGAAGGTCAGGCCGCCGTCGCGCGACGCGACGATCGCGCCGCCCTGGCCGACCAGCACGAGTTCACCGTCGGCAAGCTGGGTCGCGCCGAAGTACGACACCGGCACGCGGCTGTCGACGTGCGTCCAGGTCGCGCCGCGATCGGTGCTGCGCAGCACGTTGCCGCGCATGCCGTACGCGACCCAGTCGCCGTTCGCGAGCATCAGCGCGCCGAACAGCGAGCCTGCGTACGGCGACGGGAGTGTGTCCCAGGTTGCGCCGTTGTCGGTCGAGCGCAGCAGCGTGCCGCTCTCGCCCGCGATCAGCAGGTTGCCGTGGCTGTCGCCGACGATCGCGTTCAGGTGGCGGTCGCCCGCCGGCGTCTTCAGCGGCTGCCACGTGAGTCCGGCATCGTCCGAGCGCAGCAGCTGGCCGAAACTGCCGGCCGCGAACAGCGGGCCGTTCGCGCTGCCCCAGACGGACAACAGCGGATCGGAACGCGCGTGGTCGCTGTGGACCTCGCGCCAGTGCACGCCCGCGTCGTCGCTGCGCACGATCCGGCCGTCGTGGCCGACCGCGATGCCGAGCGTCGGCGTGATGAAGCTCACCTGCGTGAGCGTCGAGCCCTGATCGGGCGTCACCGAGGCCGGCCGCCAGCGACGGCCCGCATCGTCGCTCAGCAGAATCACGCCGCGCTCGCCGACCGCGACGATGCGCGTGCCGGCGCGGGCGAGCCCGTTGATCTGCAGGCGGTCCGCATGGATCGCGGTGACCGGGAACGCCGGCAGCGGTCGCGGCGAGAACGCGAACAGCGCGGCGCCGAGCACAAGCGCCGACATCGTGAGTCCTGGCAAGGTACGTTTCATCGGTTGTCTCCTGTCCTGGCAAGCGGCCCGGACCCGCGCCGACGCGCTCGCCCTGCCGCTGCAAGTCTCCGGGCCGTCGGTCGTTGCCGCGGCCTCGCATGGTTCCGAATGGATGGCGGCCGTTCCGGGCTGCCGGTCCGGCCGCCGGTGCGGCTGCGTCGAATGCCGTTACGCACCGACCTCGAACAGCGCGGCGGCACCCATCCCGCCGCCGATGCACATCGTCACGACCGCATGCCGCACGCCGCGGCGCGCGCCTTCGAGCAGCGCGTGCATCGTCATCCGCGTGCCCGACATCCCGAACGGGTGGCCTAGCGCGATCGCACCGCCGTCGACGTTCAACCGCTCGTCGGGAATGCCGAGCGTGTCGCGGCAATACAGCGCCTGGCACGCGAAGGCCTCGTTCAGCTCCCACAGCCCGACGTCGCGCACGGTCATCCCGAAGCGCGCCAGCAGCTTCGGGATCGCGAACACCGGGCCGATGCCCATCTCGTCCGGCTCGCAGCCGGCCACGGCCAGCCCGCGGAAGGTGCCGAGCGGCGCGAGCCCGCGACGCGCGGCTTCGGCGCGCGACATCACGACCACCGCCGCCGCGCCGTCCGACAGCTGCGACGCGTTGCCGGCCGTCACGAACTCGCCCTGCTCGACGACCTTGCCGCCGCTCCACGATGGCTTGAGCCCCGCGAGCCGCTCGGCCGTCGTATCGGCGCGCACGCCTTCGTCGCGCGCCGCGCGCACGGCCTCGTGACCGGTCAGGTTGCCTTCCTTGTCGAACAGCGCGCGCGTCACGTCGAGCGGCGCGATTTCCGCGTCGAAGCGGCCGGCCGCCTGCGCGTCAGCGGTGCGCTGGTGGCTCTGCAGCGCGAATTCGTCCTGCGCCGCACGCGAGATCCCGTAGCGGCGCGACACGATCTCGGCGGTTTCCATCATCGCCATGTACGCGGCCGGCTGGTGGTCGAGCACGGCCTGCGAACGCGCGCGGTAGCCGTTCTTGTGCTTGTTCTGCGTGAGCGAGATCGATTCGACGCCGCCTGCGACGACGATCCGCGCGTCGCCCGCGCCGATGCTACGCGCGGCGCTCGCGATCGACATCAGGCCCGACGAACACATGCGGTCGATCGCCATGCCGGGCACCGACGCCGGCAGCCCCGCCGCCGCCGCCGACAGGCGGCCGATGTTGTAGCCCTGCGTACCCTGCTGCGCGGCGCAGCCGATCAGCACGTCATCGACGTCGGCCGGCGCGACGCCCGCGCGTTCGAGCGCGGTGCGCACGACGTGGCCGCCCAGCGCGGGCGCCTCGGTGTCGTTGAACATGCCGCGAAACGCCTTGCCGATCGGCGTGCGTGCGACGGAAACGATGACTGCGTCTTCCATGAGCTGGCTCTCTGAATCTGGAACTAGAAGTAGTAACGGCTGATCGTGTCGGCAACGCAGCCGGGCTTGCCTTCGCCTTCGATCTCGACGGTCACGCGGATCCACGCCTGCACGCCGCCGTCGAGCGGCTCGATGCGCAGCAGCTCGCCGACGCCCCGCACGCGCGCGCCGACCTTCACCGGCGCCGGGAAACGGATCCTGTCGCAGCCGTAGTTGACGCCGAGCCGCGCGCCGTCGATGCGCACGATCTGCGGCAGGAAATGGTTGACGAGCGACAGCGTCAGGTAGCCGTGCGCGATGCACGCGCCGAACGGGCCGTCCTTCGCCCGCACCGGGTCGACGTGCACCCACTGGTGATCGCCCGTTGCGTCGGCGAAGCCGTCGATGCGGATCTGGTCGATCGCGAGCCACGCGCTCGCGCCGAGCGTGCAGCCGACGGCCGCCGCGAGTTCATCGGGATGCGCGAACACGCGGGGCGTCGCGCGCACGGGGTCGAGGGTCGTCTCCATCATGCGTGCTGGCTGCTGACCGACAGCACTTCGCCCGTCATGTACGACGCGTAATCGCTTGCAAGGAACACCATCACGTTCGCGACCTCCCAGACTTCGGCGGCGCGCCCGAAGGCTTCGCGCGACGCCAGTTGATTCAGCAAGTCGGCCGGGGCCGACTTCTTCAGAAAATCGTGCATCGCGATGCTCGGCGCGACCGCGTTGATGCGCACTCCGTAAGGCGACGCCTCGAGCGCCGCGCAGCGCGTAAGCGCCATCACGCCCGCCTTCGCCGCCGCGTAGTGCGCCTGTTCCGCCTGCGCACGCCAGCCGAGCACCGATGCGTTGTTGACGATCGCGCCGCGGCCGCGGGCCTGCATGTGCGGCAGCATCGCGCGCATCATCCGGAACGTCCCGGTAAGGCTAATGTCGATCACCCGCGACCATTCGGCATCGTCCATTTCGACGATGCGTTTGGCGCCGCCGAGCCCGGCGTTGTTGATCAGTACGTCGACGCCGTCGAGCTTGTCCTGCGCATCGGCCACGAGGGCCTGCACGTCGTCCTCGACCGCGACGTTGCACAGGCGGCCGTAGACCTGCCGCAGCCCCGTTTCGGCGCGCAGCGTCTCCACTGCCTGTTCGAGGCGCTTCTCGTGGATGTCGGAGATGAACAGCGCGCGGCAGCCTTCCTCCGCGCAGCGGCGCGCGGCCGCGAAGCCGATGCCGGCGCCGGCGGCGGCCGTGATCAGCACCGATTTGCCGGCGAGCAGCTGGTGGCCCGGCACGTAGGCCGGCGCTTTCTGGATCTGGGGTTCGGTCATGCTGTGCCTCGTGGTTCTCTGGGCATGCCGAGCCCGCGCTCGGCCATGATGTTGAGCTGGATTTCGTTGGTGCCGGCGTAGATCGTGTCCGCACGGGAGAACAGGAATACGCGCTGCAGATGGGTGAGCTTCTCGTCGGCCGGATCGATCACGTTCGCGCGCGGCCCGAGTGCGTCCATCGCGAGCTGGCCGAGGTCGCGGTGCCAGTTCGACCAGAAGTACTTGTAGATCAGCGCCTCGCGGCGCAGCGGTGCGGTGGCGCCGCCGTTCGCGTCGTCCGCGCCGGACAGCATCCGCAGCGCGTTGTAGCGCATCACGCGCAGCCCGGCCCACGCGCGGCCGATCCGCTGGCGCAGCACCGGGTCGCGATCGGCGCCCGATTCCCGCGCGGCGTCGATCACCCATTCGAGCTCGCGGACGAACTGCATCTGCTGGCCGAGCGTCGACATCCCGCGCTCGAAGCCGAGCAGCGTCATGGCGATCCGCCAGCCGTCGCCCGGCGCGCCGACCAGGTCGCGTGCTTGCGCGCGCGCACCGTCGAAAAACACTTCGTTGAATTCGGCGCCGCCGTTGAGCTGCCTGATCGGGCGGATCTCAATGCCCGGCTGGTCGAGCGGCATCAGCAGGAACGACAGCCCCTTGTTGCCCTTCGATGCCGGATCGGTGCGCGCGAGCACGAAGATCCAGTCGGAATCGTGCGCGAGCGACGTCCACACCTTCTGGCCGTACACGCGCCAGGTGCCGTCGGTGTCCTGCTCGGCACGCGTGCGCACGTTCGCGAGATCGGAGCCCGCGCCCGGCTCCGAGTAGCCCTGGCACCAGAACTGCGTGCCGGCGAGAATGCCGGGCAGAAAGCGCGCGCGCTGGTCGTCGGTGCCGCACGCGACGAGCGTCGGCCCGAGCAGCCCTTCGCCGATATGGCCCATCCGGCCGGGGCCGCCGGCGCGCGCATATTCCTCGTGGAAGATCACCTGCTCGGCGACCGTGAAGCCACGGCCGCCCGCGTCGGTGTGCCAGCCGAGGCCGGTCCAGCCACCGTGCGCCAGTTCCCGTTCCCACGCCTTGCGCAGCGCCGGAAACGCTTCCTCGTCGCCGGGGCCGCCGCGAAATTTCAGGCAGGCGAATTCGCCGGTCAGGTGCGACTGCACCCAGTCGGCGACTTCGTGCCGCAATTGCTGTTCGCGCGTTTCGCTGTTCATTGGAGTGCTCCCGTGCGCGCGGCGGACGCACGCGTGGCCATCGACGCCTGTGCCGATGTCGGTGCCGCCTCGCGCCGCGACGTGTCGCCGTCGATCGCGTGGCGTGCGAGCCATTCGAGCAGTTGCGGCGTGCTGCCGAACTGCGCGAGCGACGCCTGCGCGCGCTTGAAGTAGAGATGCGGGTCGTATTCCCACGTGAAGCCGACACCGCCGTGCAACTGGATCGCTTCCTGCGCGCAGAACGCATACGCGTCGTTCGCGGCGGCTTTCGCGGCCGCGACGTCGCCGCGCAACGTCGCGCCCGGCACCGCCCCGCCCGCTTCCGCATCCCATGCGTGCGCCGCGCCGAGCACGGCCGAGCGTGCGGATTCAATCAGCACCATCATCTGCGCGCAGCGATGCTTGACGGCCTGGAACGACGCGATCGCGCGGCCGAACTGCACGCGCTGGCCCGTGTAGTCGAGCGTCAGGTCGAGGCATTGCTGTGCGCCGCCGAGCTGCTCGGCGGCCAGCGCGAGCGCCGCGAACCAACCGGCGCGCTCGAGCACCTGCGAGGCAACAGCGCCGCCGGCGAACAACGCATCGCGGTTCACACGGATTTCGTCGAGGACGATGCGCGCGATCGGCCGCGTCGCGTCGAGCGTGTCGAGCGGCGTGATGCTCAGGCCGGGCGCCGTCGCGACGTCGATCGCGAACAGGCCGATCGACTGCCCTTCGTTCGCGATCCGCGCGGGAATCAGCAGCAGATCGGCGCGCGCCCCGTCGATCACCTGTTCGATCGTGCCGGACAGCGCATAGCCGCCCGCTGCTTCTTCCGCGACGACCGGCAACTGCCCGGCACCGGCCGGAAGCTCGAACGGCAATGCCAGCGTCGCGCTGCATGCACCTTCGGCGATCTTCGCGAGCCAGCCGGTCGCGGGCGGCGAGTCGGGGCAGCTCGCCAGCGCGGTCGCAGCCAGGCACGCGGTCGAAAAATACGGCACGCACGCGACGCGCCGGCCGAGCTGTTCCATCAACAGTGTCTGTTCGACCGCGCCGAGCCCCATCCCGCCTGCCGCCTCCGGCAGCGACAGCGCGTTCCAGCCGAGCTCGCCTGCGAGCGCGGCCCACAGCGCGTCGTCACGCCCGGCCGATTGCTCGAGCGCGCGGCGCACGTCGGCGGACGCGCTGCGTTCGGCGAGCACGTCGGCCGCCGCGTCGCGGATCATCGCCTGTTCGTCGGTGAGCGCCAGATCCATGCCTCAGCTCCCGTACACACGCTGCGCGGGACGCGCGTCGGCGAGCAGCCGCGCGACCGCCGGGCCGACCTCGGCCGGCGCCCAGCGCGCGCCGCGATCGACGCTCGGGCCGGTGCGCCAGCCTTCGGCGACCGCGATCATCCCGCCTGCGACCTCGAACACCTGGCCCGTCACGTCGGCCGACAGCGGGCTGCCGAGCCACACGACGAGCGGCGCGACGTTGGCCGGATCGAAGTAGTCGAAGCCGCCGTCCTCGGGCTTCTTCATCATGTCGGCGAACACGCCCTCGGTCATCGACGTGCGCGCGGCCGGCGCGAGCGCGTTCACGCGCACGCCGTACCGCTGCAGCTCGGCCGCCTGCATCAGCGTGAGCGCCGCGATCCCGGCCTTCGCCGCGCCATAGTTCGACTGACCGATCGACCCTTGCAGCCCGGCGCCGGAACTCGTGTTGACGATGCGCGCGTCGACCTGATTGCCGGCCTTCGCGGCGTCGCGCCACACGCGCGCCAGCACGTTCGACAGGCAGAAGTGGCCGCGCAGATGCACGCGCATCACGTCATCCCAGTCGGTTTCGGTCATGCTGGTGAACATCTTGTCGCGGCAGATGCCCGCGTTGTTGACCAGCACGTGCACGTCGCCGAACGCTTCGCGCGCGGCATCGACGATCTGCTGCGCGGTATCCATCGTGGTGATGTCGTCGGCATTCGCGAGCGCGCGGCCGCCGCGTCGTGCGATCTCGTCGCACACGGTTTGCGCGGCCTCGTGGCGGATGTCGTTGACGACGACCGCCGCGCCTTCGGCCGCGAACGCGAGCGCGTATTCGCGCCCGAGCCCGCCGCCGGCGCCGGTGATGATGGCGGTGCGTCCGTTACAGATTCCCATGCTTGTGCCTCCTGGATCGAGAGATCGTGAAAGTGCCGCGCTCACAGGCGCTCGATGATCGTGACGTTCGCGAGGCCACCGCCTTCGCACATCGTCTGCAATCCGTAACGGCCGCCGACACGTTCCAGTTCGTGCAGCAGTGTCGTCATCAGCCGTGCGCCGGTCGCGCCGAGCGGGTGACCGAGCGCGATGCCGCCGCCGTTCGGGTTGGTCTTCTCGTGCGGGAAGCGCGTGTCGGCGAGCCACGCCTGCGCGACCGACGCAAACGCCTCGTTCATTTCGACAACGTCGATCCGCGACCAGTCGAGCCCGCTCTTCTTCAACGCGGCCTTGGTCGCCGGGATCGGCGCGGTGAGCATCCACAGCGGATCGTCGCCGAGCACGCTCAGGTGGTGAATGCGCGCGCGCGGCGTGAGCCCGTAGCGCTTCAGCGCGTCCTCCGACACGATCAGCAACGCGGCGGCCGCATCGCAGGTCTGGCTCGCGACGGCAGCCGTCAGCGAGCCGCCCGGCATCAGCGGTTCGAGCGTCGCCATCTTTTCCAGCGACGTGTCGGGTCGCGGCGTTTCGTCGTGCATCACGCCTTCGAGCGGCACGATTTCCCGCTTGAAATGGCCGGCCTCGATCGCCGCCACCGCGCGGCGGTGGCTTTCCAGCGCGTAGCGCTCCATCGCGTCGCGCGACAGGTTCCAGTGATCGGCGATCCGCTGTGCCGCGACGAACTGCGACACCGGCGCGTCGCCGAAGCGCGCGCGCCAGCCGGTGCTGCCCGAGAACGGGTCGTTGAAGCCGAGTGGCGCCGCGCTCGTCATCGCGGACGAGATCGGGATCTGCGTCATCGTCTGCACGCCGCCCGCGACCACCACGTCCTGCACGCCGCTCATCACGGCCTGCGCGGCAAAATGCACGGCCTGTTGCGACGAGCCGCACTGGCGGTCGACCGTCACGCCCGGCACCTGCAGCGGCAGCCCGGCCGCGAGCCAGCAGGTGCGCGCGATGTTGCCGGCGAGCGGGCCGATCGTGTCGACGCAGCCGAATACCACGTCGTCGTATTCGTCGGCCGGAATCGCGTTGCGTTCGACGAGCGTCTTCAGCACGAAGCCGCCGAGGTCCGCGGCATGCACGTGCGCGAGCCCGCCCTTGCGGCGGCCGGTCGGCGTGCGCAGCGCGTCGACGATATAGGCTTGTTTCATCAGTGGGTTTCCTCGAAGTCGAAGGTCTGCGCGGGGCCGATCGGCAATGCGCGGCCGACGATCGCGTCGGCCACGCGGGCCTTGTGGAATGCGTTGTCGCCCCAGCTGCCGGAGAGCGCCCAGATCCGCTTCATGAAGATCTGCAGGTCGAGCTCCCACGTGTAGCCGATCGCGCCGTGCACCTGCATCGTGTGGCGCGCGGCCAGTTGCGCGGCGGCGGTCGCCGCGAGCTTCGCGTGCGACACCAGCACCGCGCGCTGCGGATGATCGTCGGCGATCGCCCGGGCCGCGCGCGCCACCACCGGCCGCGCGAACTCATAGCGAATCGCGACGTCGGCGAGCAGATGCTTGAGCGCCTGGTACGAGCCGATCGCCTTGCCGAACTGCTTGCGTTGCGCGCTGTAGTCGATCGCGACGTCGAGCACGCGCTGCGTGAGGCCGAGCAGCTGCGCCGCGACCGCAAACGCGCCGTGGTCGAGCGCGCGATCGAGCAGCGGCGCGGCTTCGTCGGCGCTCGCGATGCGCGTGGCCGCCGACGGCTCCCAGTCGAGCGTGAACAGGCGCCGCGACGGGTCGACGCTGTCGACCGGGCGCCACGCGCACTGCGCGGGATCCACGCGGTGCAGCTCGCCGCGGTGCTCGCACAGCAGCGTTTGCGCGACGTGCACGTCGGCCGCATACGGGTTCACCGGATGCACGAGCGCGACACGCGCGCGCCCTTCGGCGATGTCGCGCAGCAGCGCGTCGCGCCAGTCCGCGGCGGGCAGTCGCGCGAGCACGCCGGCCGACACGAGCGCCGTGTCGAGCAACGGCTCCGGGCTGCCGAAATAACCGTAGGTCTGCGCGAGCAACGCCCATTCCACTTCGGTCAGGCCGAGACCGCCGTGCGTCTCGGGCACCGACACGGCGGTCAGCCCCTGCGACGCGAACAGCGACCACAGCGCGTCGGAGCGGCCCGTCGGCGTGGCCCACAGCTCGCGGATCAGCTCCGGGGTCATCTCGGTCATCAGCAGGCGCTTCACGCTGTCCGCGAGCGCTTCCTGGTCTTCATCGAATACGAAATCCATACGATGTCCGTTCAGTGAGGGTGGCGCCTGCGCGCTTACGCGCGCGGCATGCCGAGCATCCGTTCGGCGACGATGTTGCGCTGGATCTCGTTGGTGCCCGCATAGATCGGGCCGGCCTGCGCGAACAGGAAGCCGTCGAGCCAGTGACCGAGCATCGCGTGCTGCGCGGCCGACTGCGGGACGACCTCGCCGTGCGCGCCGAGGATGTCGAGCGCGGTCTGGTGCATCCGCAAATCGAGTTCCGACCAGAACACCTTGTTGGTGCTCGACTCCGCGCCGATATGGCCGCCCTTCAGCAGCCGGCTCGCGGTCGCGTAGGTCGACAGCGCGTACGCCTGCGCATCCATCCACGCGGACACCACGCGTTCGCGCAGCGTCGGGTCGCGATCCGCGCTGTCGCGGTGCGCGAGATACAGGTCGCGCAGCGCCTGCGCGGTGCGCTGGAAACGGGCGGGCGAACGCAGCATCAACCCGCGCTCGAAGCCGGCCGTCGCCATCGCGACCTGCCAGCCCGCGCCTTCGGCCGCGAGGCGGTTCTCGACCGGCACGCGCACGTCGTCGAAGAAGATTTCCGCGAAGCCCGTCTGCCCGTTCAGCTGGCGGATCGGCCGCACCGTGATGCCCGGCGTCGACAGCGGCACCATCAGGAACGTGAGCCCGTGGTGACGCGACGATTCGGGATCACTGCGGAACAGCCCGAACAGCCAGTCGGCCCACACCGCGCGTGTCGACCAGATTTTCTGGCCGTTGAGCACGTATTCGTCCCCGATGCGGATCGCCGTCGTGCGGATCGCGGCCATGTCCGAGCCCGCGTTCGGCTCCGACCAGCCCTGCGCCCACACGTGCTCGCCCGCCGCCATCGCCGGCAGGAAGCGCGCCTTCTGCTCCGCCGTGCCGAAATCCATCAGCGTCGGGCCGAGCAGGAAGATGCCGTTCTGGTTCACGCGCATCGGCGCGTCGGCGCGCCAGTACTCTTCCTCGAAGATCAGCCACTCGATCAGGTCGCAACCGCGCCCGCCCAGCTCGCGCGGCCACGTGACCATGCTCCAGCGCCCCGAATGCAGCGTGCGCTCCCATTCGCGGTGCGCGATGAAGCCTTCCTCGGTGTCGAAGCTCGGCAGCCGCTCGCGTGGCACGTGCGCGGCGAGCCATTCGCGGATTTCCGCGCGGAACGCCTGCTGTTGCGGCGTATAGGTCAGGTTCATGCGCGTGCCTCCTCGGCTTGCGCGTCGAACCGCGCGTCGCGCTTCTCGACGAACGCGGCACGCGCCTCCGTCGAGTCGTTGGTCATGTACGCCTGCAGCGTGAAGCCCTGCTCCCAGCGGTACTTGTCCTCGAGATCGCCGTCCTCGACGCCGTTCAGCGCCTCCTTCGCGAGCCGCACCATCGCCGGGCTCTTGTCCGCGATCTTGCGGGCGATCGAGCGCGCCGCGTCGCGCAGCGCATCGCGCGCGACGACCTGCTCGACCGCGCCGAGCCGATATGCTTCGGCCGCGTCGATCATCTCGCCGGTGAAGTACATCGTGCGGACCTTCTGCACGCCGAACAGTCGTTGCAGATGCGCGCCGCCGCCCATCGCGCCACGGTCGATCTCCGGCACGCCGAAGCGCGCGCAATCGGCCGCGACGACGATATCCGCCGCGCCGCAGATGCCGATCCCGCCGCCGAGCACGAAGCCGTGAACAGCCGCGATCACCGGCTTCGGGTTGCGGTGCACCGCGCGGAACGTCTCGTAGTTGCCCGCGTTGACCGACACGATCCGTTCCGGATGCGCGGCCAGCTCCTTGATGTCGACGCCCGCGCAGAAGCCGCGGCCTTCGCCGCGCACGACGATCACGCGCACCTCGTCGTCCTCGCCGAGCGCATCGAGCGCCCGCGCGAGCGCATGCCAGCCCTGCGCATCGAGCGCGTTCACGGGCGGATGGGCGATCACCAGTTCGGCGATGCCGTCGGCGCGCTCGATCCGGAACGGCATCGCGCCGCCCGGTTGTTTGGATGTAGTCATCTCCACTGCCTCCCTGTGATGTCTTTCAAGCCGCGTGGGTCGCCGTCGCGCCGCGCAACGCGGCCAGCGCGTCGATCCGCTCGCCGGCTTCCGCGACGATCCGCGCGATCAGCGCGTCGCACGATTCGATCGCGCCGATCATCGCGGCCGCCTGGCCGCTCGGCAGCACGCCCTCGTCCGGCCGCCCCTCGACGATCGCGCGCTGAATCAGGAACGGCGCGTTCGCGGCCATCAGCGTCTGGCTCGCCGTGTAGTCGTGCGAGCGCAGCGCCTTGATCGCGAGGCCCAGCATGTCGGTCGTGCGCAGCCCGTTCTGACGGCGCCAGGCTTCGGCCGTCTTCAGCGCGAACAGCGTGCGGCGCAGCGGGCCGAAGCGCTCGAGCTTCAGCAGATACGGGTTGTCGATCATGCGTTGCGGCAGCCCGTCGAGCGCGTCCGACACGCGGATCCGCGCCGGGTCGCCGACCGCGACGTACCGGTCGAGCGTCGCGCGCGGCACCGGCGATTCGGCGCTCATCAGGAAGCGCGTGCCCATTGCGATGCCGGCCGCGCCGTACGCGAGCGCGGCAGCCAGCCCGCGCCCGTCGAAGAACCCGCCGGCCGCGACCACCGGCACGCGCACCGCGTCGAGCACCTTCGGCAGCAGCAGCGTGGTCGGCACCGAGCCCGTGTGGCCGCCGCCTTCCGCACCCTGCACGGTGACGACGTCCGCGCCGAGCTCGACCGCCTTCGCCGCGTGCTTCGGCGCGCCGACGGTCGGCATGCAGACGATGCCGGCGTCCTTGAAGCGGCGGATCGTCTTCGCGTCCGGCCCGCGGCCGTAGCTGACCGCGCGCAGCCGGTGCTTGATCGCGAGATCGACCACCTGCGCGGCGTTCTTCTGGAACATGTGGAAGTTGATGCCGAACGGCTTGTCGGTCAGTGACTTCACCTTCAGGATCTCGGCCTCGACCTGCTCCGGTTCCAGCGTCGCGCCGGCCAGGAAGCCGAAGCCGCCGGCGTTGGCGGTCGCCGCGACGAGCCGTGCATCTGCCACCCAGCCCATCGCGGTCTGCACGATCGGGTAGCGGCAGCCGAGCAGGTCGCACAACGGGGTATGCAGCGTCGTGCTCATGCCGCGGCTCCGTTGACGGCGGCCGGTGCCGCATCGGTGCGTTCTTCGCCGTCGGTCTCCGCCGGCCTGCGCTGCGAGCTGGCCATCTTGCGCGCGTCGTAGCCGCCGAGGCGGTCGCCGCTGACGAGCTCGTTGTGGGCATGCGCGAAGTGATGCCATGCGAAGGCCGCATCCATCGCCGCGCGCTTGCCCTGCAATTCCTCGACGTGGTTCAGCGCCTGCTTGGTCAGCGCGAGGCCGAGCCGCGGCATCGTCGCGATCTTCGCGGCGATCGCGTAGGTCGCGTCGCGCAGCCGCTCGCGCGGCACCACGCGATTGACCATGCCCATCTGGTACGCACGCTCGGCCGGCATCCGCTCGCCGAGGAACAGGAATTCCTTCGCGATGCGCGGGTTCAGTTCGTACGCATGTGCGAAATACTCGACGCCCGGAATGCCCATCCGCACGACCGGATCCGCGAAGAACGCGTCCTCCGACGCGACGATCAGGTCGCATACCCACGCGAGCATCAGCCCGCCCGCGATGCACGCGCCGTGCACCATCGCGATGGTCGGCTTCGGCAGGTCGCGCCAGCGCCGGCACATCCCGAGGTACACCTCCTGTTCGCGCGCATAGAGGAATTCGCCGCCCTCCTTGTCGACGTGGTCGTACCACAGCGACGCGCGGTCGAACGACTCGTGAATGTCGCGGCCGGGCGTGCCGATGTCGTGGCCCGCCGAGAAATGCTTTCCGGCGCCCGCGAGCACGATCGCCTTCACGGCGTCGTCGTGCGACGCGCGCCGGAACGCCGCGTCGAGCGCATACGTCATCTTCGAGTTCTGCGCGTTGTGATACTCGGGACGGTTCATCGTGATCGTCGCGATGCCGTCCTCGACCGCGTAGTCGACGACACCTTCGCCGAACGTCATCTGGGTCGCTTCCATGTCGGACCTCATCCGCGGCGCGGCGCCGGATTGTTGCGCACGATCGTCGCGCGCAGGTTGTGAGGGTCGAGCGCACGCACGATGCGCAGGTCTTCCGCGCTCGGCGCGGCCGTCGTGCCGAGTTCCGGTGCGGCGACCAGCGGGAAACCGGTCGCATCCTGCACCTCGTCGAAACTCACGCCCGGATGCAGCGAACGCACGCGGATCGCGTGATCGGGGCTGCCGAAATCCATCACGCACAGGTCGGTGACGATGCTGCGCAGGTCGACGAAGGTCTTCATGCCTGGCAGCCGGCGCGCCGGGTTGTAGCCGACCGTGCAGACCATGTCGACTTCGCCTTCGACGAACGTGCGCTTGCCGTGGCCGCTGACGAAGAATGAATTCGCGTGATTCGTCGAGTTGCCGGGGAAGCCGCGCGCGCCGAGCAGCTGCGTCTTCGGACGCGCGTAGTCGTCGCCGAGCCACGAGATGTTCGCCTGGCCAAAGCGGTCGATCTGCGTCGGCATCACCAGCGCGTGGCGGCGGCCGTGCCACAGGCAGTCGAATACGCGTTCGTAGGTCATCCAGCCGCTCGCCTTCACGCGATGGCCGTCGGGGCGCGGGCCGAGCGGGACCGGCTCCTCGACGAGATACGCCTCGCCGTCGGTCAGCATCAGACCGTTGTTGTAGGCGAGCCGCGCGAGGCCGGCCGCGAGCCGCGGACCCGTGCCGATGCCGGTCGCCAGCACTTCGCCGTCGTCGCGCCAGAGTCGCGCGGACGCGACGATCATCAGTTCCGCGAGGGAATGGTCGAGAGATTCGCTCACAGGCGCTCCTTTACAGAATCGGCAACGGCAGCGTCGTCACATGCGGCAGGCCGCCGACGCCTTCGAGATACTGGCGTTCGTCCTGGCCGACCACGTCGCGCAGGTACGCCGCCGTCTTCGCATCGTCTTCCGCGCTCGCGCAGTACGCGCGCAGGTGCGGCAGGTCCCAGCCGTAGGCCGGCCCGCACGACGTCGGGTGTGCGCCGCCCGGCGCATGCACGACGCCGGTGACGAGCGAGCGCTCGAACGGGTTGCGTTTCGCGGCATCGAGGTCTTCGGTCGCGAGCGACGCGTCAACCGTTTCCGCCGACACGTAGCAGCGCTGCGCGGCGCGCGCCATCCACGCGTCGAAGAACGGATCGGGGCCGTCGATGCGCGTGTTGCCCATCCGGTCGGCCGCGTTCACGTGCAGCAGCGCGACGTCGAGTTCGAGTGCCGGCATCGCGAGCAGCGTCTCGCCGTCGTCGTACGGCGACTTGACCGTGCGCAGTTGCGGCGCGTGATCGAGCAGCGCGGTGCCGAGCCCGGCGCGGGTCGGCAGGAACGGCAGGCGCGCCGCGGCCGCGCGCAGGCCGAGCTGCAGCATCCCTTCGTCGAGTTCGAGCACGTCGATACGGCCGTGTTCGCGGGCACGGCGAAAATGCGGTTCGAGCGGGATCACGTCGAGCGACACGAAGCCGAACACCACCTTGCGCACCTTGCCCGCCGCGCACAGCAGGCCGACGTCGGCGCCGCCGTAGGCGACGACCGTCAGGTCCTTCAGGTTCGAGCGCGCGATCTCGCGCACCAGCGCCATCGGCTTGCGCCGCGGCCCCCATCCGCCGATGCCGATCGTCATGCCGTCGGCGAGTTGCGCGACCACGTCGCGCGCGGACATCGTCTTGTCGAGAGGTTTCATCGTCATCGTGCTGGCTTACCGGTATCCGATGCTGAAATCGTGGCCCCACTGGCTCACCTTGGTGGCCTCGAACACCGCGTGCTTCGACCAGTCGACCGTGAGGCCGCCGAAGCCGTATTCGAGATCGAAGCCGCCGGGGGTCTTCATGTAGAACGAGATCATCTGGTCGTTGCAGTGCCGGCCGAGCGTCGCCGACATCTTCACGTCGTGCGCGGCGACCCGATCGAGCGCGCGGCCGACTTCGTCCATCGAGTCGACTTCGGCCATCACGTGCACGCAGCCCGACGGCACGGCCATCTCGAACAGCGCGAGGCTGTGATGGCGCGCGTTGCGGCAGTGCATGAAGTGAATGCGCTTCTCGGGTTCGGCGGGGTCCGGCGTGAACTTCACGCGGTAGATGTCGGACAGCTCGAAGCCAAGCACGCCGCGCACGAATGCGTCGGTCGCGTCGAACTGCGGCGCGGGCAGTACCGCGTGGCCGAGCCCCATGTCGCCGGTGACGAAGCGCGCGACGCCGAGCGGCGACACGAAGCGGCGGAAGTCGCAGCGCGCGCCCCAGTACAGCTCGTGGCGGTTGCCGGACGGGTCGGTACACCACGCCATGGCCTGCACTCGGCGCAGCGCGGCTTCGTCGCGCGTGGCGCGCACGGCTTCGACGCCCGCGCGCTGCAACGCAGCGAGCGCGGCGTCGAACGCGGCGCCGTCGGGCAGCTCCCAGCCCGACGCGAAATAGCGGTCGGTTGTGCCGGGGACGATCACGTAGCGGAAATCGCGCTCGTCCATCTTCAGGTACAGCGCGCCGTCGGGTGCGTCGAGCGCCTGCATGCCCAGCACGTCTTCCGCGTAGCGGCGCCACGCATCGACGCGGGTCGCCTCGACCACGACGTAGCCGAGCGCACGGACATCGATCATGTCGGCCTCCTCCAGGTTCAGATTCCGTTGTTCGTGAAAGGATTCTGGCCGGTCGGGGATGGCGTCACATCGTCTGTTGGGACGAGAGCCTGCGGGGAGAGAGAGCGTGGCGCGGCGGGTGCGCGCAGCGAAACGATGCCGCGTTGCTGCGGCGCCGCAAACGACATCGGTCGCGCGGGGCCGCAACGACGCGCGGGCATCGGCGACAACGCCGACGGCGTGCGTACGGTTCAGCCGGAATAACCGGTCCGGCGGTTTATCTTTCTTACGGACGAAACGTCAGGAATGCCTGAAAAAATCGGCCGGAATGCTTATTTCTTCTGCGTAGAAATCAACGATTTACCCCGAGCCGGGAATCGTCGTCGACAACCTGGCGTCATGGCGTCGACCCAGTCTTGACAAGCGCTGCAGCCTTCCGCCGACTGCCTGGAAACGGGCTGCGAAGCGCCGAGACAAACCTCGACACATGCATCATGGACTTCGATCCTTGTAACGGGTATGTTACGCAAGCGGCGTTTAATGTCTTTCATAAATATCAATAACGGCCTACAGGATCACCCATTGAAAACCATAAAAAACCCGCTTTCGCTGTCCGACCTGTACGAGGCGTCGGCGGCGATGAACCGGCGCGGCTTCATTCGCCTCGGCGCGTATGCCGCCGTATCGATGCTGGCCGCCTGCGGCGGCGGCGGATCCGACGCACCGCCGCCGGACCCGCACCCTGACGGCGTCTCGCTGACGCTCGCCGTGCAGTCGGCCGCGTCCGGCACCGCCGCGCTCGATGCCCACTTCGCGAGCCTCAGCTTCGAGAAAGGCGCCATCAACGACAACTACTTCCGTGCCGACAACACGAACCTCATCGGCCTGCTCAACACGCTCGGCGGCGGCGTGCTGCGCATCGGCGGCAACAGCGTCGACCGCTTGACGTGGGCGCCCAACGGGCCGGGGCAGATCCGGGGGCAGATTTCGCGTATCGACGTGGCGCGATTCGGCGCGTGCCTCAAGCAATGTCCCGCATGGAAAGTGATCTACGGGATCAATTTCGCCGGTGCGCGCGGCTCGGTGACCTCGCCGTCGCAAGCGGCCGACGAAGCGCTGTACGTGTCGCAGCAGCTCGGCGGCCAGTTGCTCGCGTTCGAGATCGGCAACGAACCCGATCAATACGGCGACCGCAGGACGCCGAACCTGGCCGGAATCAACTACGACATCTTCCTGAACGGCGGCACGGTCGCCCAGGGCACGATCGCGGGATGGAACCAGTTCGCGCAGGCGATCGCGGGCGCCGTCAGCGGCGCCGTGTTCAGCGGGCCGGCCGCCGCCAGCGACACGCCAGGCTGGGCGGAGTCGTTCGCGGCGAGCCAGGGCAGGAACATCGCACTGCTGACGGAGCACTACTACATCAGCAACTACAACGACAACGCGCCCTCGATCGCAGGGATGCTCGCCTACCCCGATACGAACCTCGTGACGGCCCTGAAAAACATGCGGTCCGCCGCGCAGAATGCCGGCGTGCCGTTCCGGATGGGCGAGACCAATTCGTATTTCAACAGCACGAAGCCGGCCGGCGTCAGCAACGTGTTCGCGAGCGCGCTTTGGGCGATCGATTTCATCTTCACGCATGCCCAGTACGGCGCGAGCGGCCTGAATTTCCACAACAACGGATCGATCAAGAGCTATACCGCGATCGCCGATTCGCAAGGCGAAGTCACGGCCGTGCAGCCGCTCTATTACGCACTGCTGCTCTTTTCGCAAATCTTCGCGGGCGGCGGCGCCGGTCAATTCCTGAATACGACGCTCAGCCCGAGCACGGCGGCCGTGAGCGCATTCGCGGTCGCGACCAATCAGGGCGCGACCTACGTCATCATCAACAACAAAGATACGGCCAGCGCCGCAAACGTTACCGTCACGCTCGACTCGCAGGCGTCGCGCGCGACAGTGATGACGCTCGCTTCGTCAGGTGACGCAACGGGTGTCCAGCTCGCCAATCCGGGCATCTACAACGGCGGAACACCGATCACGTTCGGCGGGCAGGCGGTCGCGCTGAATGGCGCATGGAACAGCACGCCGCAGCAGACGCTTGCCGTCGCGAAACAGCAGGTGGCCGTGAGGGTCGCGCCGGTGAGCGCCGCGCTGATTCGCATCCGGTAGCACGTCCGGCTCAGAAGCGATACGAGATCCCGATCTGCAGGACCGGATACCACCGATATCGCGACATCATCCGGTTCAGTTCGTCGAGGCCGCTGGAGGTCAGGATCTGGCTCTTCTGCGGCCCGGCGGCGGCGGCGAGTTCCGGCGACAGCGTGTAAGAGGAGCGCGGGATCCCGTATGCGACACCCAGATCGGCGACGAAGCCGAGCCCTTTCGACGCCGGCCGATGCCCGTAGCCGATCCCGACGTACGGCATCACGGTCGGATAGCGCGCCTCCGCGACCGCATACATCCCGGGCAGCGCCGGGTAGCGCTTGCCGGCGAAGACGTAGGTGCCGTTGGTGGGCACCGACACGCCGCGGATTTCGTCGTCGGTGAAGCGCAATCCGATCGTCGCGCGAAAGCCGCTGCCGCGCCATGGAAAGATGTCCGCATACAGGCCGCCTTGCCGCAGCTTGATGTCGTCCTGATAGCGATTGCCGGCCACGGTGAAGTCATGCGTCAGATTGATCGCATTGAAATCCGCGTGTGCGCCCAGCACGGAGTTGAAGCTCACGGCCGCGCCGATGCCGACGCCTTGCGTGCCGCCCTGCAGGTAGATTTCCTGCGCGTGCGCGCCAGCCGCGAACACCATCGCCAGCGCAGCCCATTGGTTCATTGTCATTTTCACGGGCGTCTCCCCGACATGTGCCGGGCGCGCCGACCCGCCGCGTGCAGCGCATGCCGCCACGCGCAGCGGGCCCCCCGGCACGACATCTCGCAAGCAAGCTTGCTATTTGACGGATCACGCGTGCGGTGTCCGTTCGTGTCGCCGATACGACGCATTGCGCGTCCGACACGACCGGCCACCATCCTGCGGCGCGATCCGATCCCCGATATTTCGATGTCATTGCGTGCCGCTCCCGCGATTCGTCGTTGCCATCGGTCGCGGTTGTGTCGAGCGGCTCCGGCCTAACCGCAAGGCGTGTGCCATGCGGCGCGGACCGGCGCGGGACAAGCGTCGCGGCCTGACGTCCGGGGTTGCGCGGGAGGAAATCGACGGAAATGTTTCAGGAGCGCATCTGTTTTCGGCGCGTCAGCGCCGTGCCCGATGCCGGGAAGCAGCGAATCGGGCGTCGCGACGCGCGCCGGGAAAGCGTGCGCGGCCGTCGGCGCACGCGAAGTCGCCGCGGCCGGCAAGCGCGTGTGACGCCACGCACGGAAGAAAATGTTTCATCAACGTGACCTCGCGCGAACCGCTCGTGGTCCGAGAGGCGAGATCGCGCGATACGGGTCAGGGTGAATACCGAGGACGATGCGTGCGCAACCAGTCGCTGGTGGGATGGCCGTTCATACGCATCGATGCATGCAATGTGGGCCGACGATACCGTTCGCCGGCGGTATGCAGATCCGGCGCCGGGAGCAACTGACGCGTTCGTCTGCCGAGCCCGCTCGTCCAAGCGGGCCCCCTGCATCCGCTACAACCCGTACCCGCCGGACACGTTCAACTGCTGCCCCGTGATGTAGTTCGCGCGGTCCGACGCGAGAAACACCGCCGCGCGCCCGATATCGTGCGCCTTGCCCCAGCGCTTGAGCGCGAGCATTTTCTGCGTCTCGTCGATCCATGCCTGGTCGAACTGCCCTTGTTCGAGCAGCACCGGAAACATCCCCGCCTCGATCACGCCGACCAGGATCGAATTCGCGCGAATCTCGTGACGGCCCTCCTCGCGCGCGAGCCCTCTCACGAGCGCCTCGTTCGCCGCCTTCGGCGCGACCGACAATCCATCTCGGTCCGGCCAGCGCAGATGCCCGGCCGAGCCGAGCGTCACGAACGACCCACCGCCCGACGCGCGGAAATGCGGCAACACGGCCTTCGCCGCGTTGAAGAAGCCGACGGTCTCGACCTCGATCGCGCGCCGCCAGTCGTCGTGCGTCATGTCGCCGATTCGGCGCTGGTTCACGAACGGGCCGGCCGCCCACACGATCGTGTGCACGCGGCCGTGCGCGTCGATCGCTGCCGCGAGCGCCGCATCGATCTGCGCGGGATCGGTCACGTCCACGCAATGCGTGGTGGCCGCGACACCCGTGCCGCGCAGGTCGCGCGCGACACGCTCTGCCACGTCGGCCTTGCTGCGATAACCGAGCGCGACCGGCACGCCGGCGCGCGCGAATTCGAGCGCGACGCCCTGCCCGATCCCGCCGCTGCCGCCGAACATGAGCACCGCGCCCTGTGGAAATCCGGTGTCGTTCATGTGTTCATCCCATTGGTGACGTATCGCGCGCCGGCAGTCAGGCCGCCGCTTCGGTTCCCGCGCGCAGCCGGTACTTCAGCACCTTGCCGGCCGCGCTCGTCGGTAGTTGCTCGACGAACGTGAAGTGCCGCGGCACCTTGTAGTTCGCCATGTTGCTGCGCGCCCAGTCGTTCAGCGCGGCGGCGTCGGTGTGCGCGCCGGGACGCAGCACGACGTACGCATGCCCGACTTCGCCGAGCCGCGTATCGGGCACGCCGACCAGCGCAACCTGCGCGATCGCCGGGTGCGCGGCCAGCAGCCGCTCGATCTCGGCCGGATAGCAGTTGAAGCCGCCGACTATGAACATGTCCTTGATCCGGTCGGTGATCTTCAGGTTACCGTTCGCGTCGACGCAGCCGAGGTCGCCGGTATGCAGCCAGCCGTCCGCGTCGACGGTTTCGCGCGTCGCGTCCGGCTGGTTGAAGTAGCCGCGCATCACGTTGTAGCCGCGCACCCAGATCTCGCCGGTCTCGTCTGGCCCGAGCGCCGCGCCGTCCTGCCCCGCGATACGCAACTCGACGCCCGGCATCGGCCGGCCCGACGTGCAGGCGATCGTCTGCGCGTCGTCGCCATGACGGCACAGCGTCGCGAACCCGCACGATTCGGTCAGCCCGTAGCCGGTCAGCACGGTCTCGAAGCCGAGCTCCGCGCGCATCCGCTCGATCAGGCTCGGCGCGATCGCGGCCGCGCCCGTCACCGCGATCCGCAGCGACGACAGGTCGCGCGTCGCGCGATCGGGCGCATCGAGCAGCGCATAGTACAGCGTCGGCGGGCCGGGCAGCACCGACACGCGTTCGTCGGCGATGCGCCGCAAGACGTCGGCGGGCTGGAACACGAGATGCGGCAGCACGGTCGCACCGCTCGACAGCGCGGCGAGCCAGCCCGCCTTGTAACCGAACGTATGGAAAAACGGATTGACGATCAGGTAGCGGTCGTCCTGGTGCACGCCGGCGATCGTGGCCCACGCCTGCGCGGCCCGCAGGTTCTGTCCGTGCGCCGTCATCACGCCCTTCGGGCGGCCCGTCGTGCCGGACGTGAACATCAGGTCCATCACGGTATCCGGTGTCACCTGCGCCTCGCGCTCGCGCACGGCGGCGAGCGGTACCGCCGCGCCGCGCGCGAGGAACGCGTTCCAGGTTTCGTCGCGCGAGCCGGACGGCGGCTCGCCGTCGAACACGACGACGCGTTCGAGCGTCGCGGGCCGGTGCGGCGCGAGCATCGCCGGATAGGATTCGCCGAGGAAGGTGCCGCAGCAGAACAGCAGCCGCGCGCCGCCGTCGTGCAGGATGCCGCCCACCTCCATGCCCTTCATCCGCGTGTTGACCGGCACGAGAATCGCGCCGACGGTGTGGATCGCCAGCGCCGCGACGATCCATTGCGGCAGGTTCGGCGCCCATACGGCGATCCGGTCGCCTGCGTCGATGCCGCTCGCGAGCAGCGCGCGCGCCGCTTCGAGACGCGCCGCATCGAGTTCCGCAAAGGTCAGCCGGCCGTGTTCCGACTCGATCGCCGGATGCGCGCCGTGGCGCGCGGCAGCCCGCGCGATCAGCGCGGGCGTGGTGAGGATTTCGTTGTCCATCGTCATAGGCATCGCAACAGGGTTGCCGCGCGCGCCGCCAGCGCGCCACGGCTCAATCGGGGAACACCACGCGCAGCGCGTCGCTCGCGGGCCGCGCGCGGCAGGCGAGCGTCCAGCCGGCCGCGATCTCGTCGTAGTCGAGCACGTGGTTGCCGTCAAGCGCCACTTCCCCGCGTTCGACCCGGCACATGCATGCGCCGCACTGCCCCATCCGGCAGGAATTCGGTGCGGGCAGCCCGGCGCGCAGCATTGCGTCAAGCAGTGTTTCGCCGGGCGCGCTGTCGAACGCGAACGCCTCGCCGTCGAGCACGGTCTCGATCGCCGCGCCATCGCCGGAGTCAGCCGCAGCGGTCGTTGCGGACGATGCCGCCGGATCGGCCTGCGCCGACGCATCGGGCAGCGACGCGAAGCGCTCGACATGGACGCGCGCACGCGGCAGCCCGAGGCCGAGCATCGCGGAGAGCGCATTCTCCATGAACATCGCCGGCCCGCAGATGAACGTTTCCTGCTGGCTGAACGGCCGCGCGAGTTCCTCGAGATGCCGCTGCAGCGGCACGCCCTGCACGCTGTCGAGCCAGTGGATCACGCGCAGGCGCCCCGGATGGCGGTGCGCGAGCTGCTGCAGTTCGTCGCGGAAGATCACCGAGCGCTCGTCGCGGTTCGCATAGATCAGCGTCAGCATCCCGCGGCCGTGCACGAGCGCCGATTTCAGGATCGACAGCACCGGCGTGATGCCGCTGCCACCGGCGAACAGCAGCAGGTCGCCGTCGAGCGTGCGCGGCGTGAAGACGCCGGCCGGCGGCAGCACGTCGAGCGCATCACCCGCACGGATGTGGTCGCACAGCCAGTTCGACGCGCGACCGTCGCGCACGCGCTTGACGGTGATCTTCGGTGCCGCATCGATGCCCGGCGCGCTCGACAGCGAATAGCAGCGTGCGACGGTCGCGTCGGCACACGGCACGTGCAGCGTCAGGAACTGGCCGGGCCGGTATGCGAACGCATCGCGCAACGCGGCGGGCACGTCGAACACGAACGAACATGCGTCGTCGCTTTCGGCAATGACGTCGGCAACGGTCAGCCGGTGAAAACGGGAATCGCTCATCGCCGGCTCCTCATGCCGCACCGGCGGCATGCCGGCCGGTTTCGCTCGTGCGGACCCGTGCCGGGTTCGACGCGAGCGCCGGTGCGATGCATGCGAACGCATTGAGCACCTGCGTTGCCGCAGCACCGATCAACAGCACAAGCGCTCGCATGATCGTTGTGTCCGCACCGTTCGCGATATTGCGGTTCAGTCTGCGTGTCATGAGTCGTCTCTTTCCGATGCGGTCAGGCGCGCGGCCGTCACGCGGCCGCGCGGTTCGCGGGCGCGCCGGGCGTCGTATACGCGCCGTCGAGATAGACGAGCGGATCGACGTCGCCACTCATCAGCACTTCGCGGATTCGCCCGATGAACACCGTATGCGTGCCGTATTCGAAACGGCCGTCCTGCTCGCACACGAGGCTCGCCTGCGAATCGTGCAGATACGGGACGCCGAGCGGCGACGTGCGCCACTCGCCCGTCGTGAAGCGCGCCTCGCCCTTCAGGCGGCCGCTGCAGTCGATCGCGATGCCTTCGTGGCGTGCCGACAGCACGTTCACGCAGAACGGTGCGCCCGCGTCGAGCGGCGGATACAGCGACGCGTTGCGGTTGATGCAGATCAGCAGCGACGGCGGATCGGTCGACAGCGAATCGACCGCCGTCGCGGACATCGAGTAGCGCCGGCCGTCGTGTGCACTGCTGATGACCGTGACGGAGCGCGCGAGGCGGCGCATCGCCAGCAGCATGTCGGTGCGCAGCGGATGGGTAGTGAGATCGCTCATCATTGGACTCCATCAAGTTCAGTCGTGGACGGCCGGTCTGACCGTCCGTCGGCGTCGGCCGCCTGCGCGGCCAGGTGGTCGGCGGCGATGAATCCGAAGGTCATCGCCGGACCGAGCGTCGAGCCCGCGCCGGGGTAGCTCGCGCCCATTACCGATGCACTGGTGTTGCCGATCGCGTACAGGCCGTCGACCGGCGCGCCGTCGGCGCGCAGCACGCGCGCGTGCCCGTCGGTGACCAGCCCGCCCTTCGTGCCGATGTCGCCCGCGTCGATCCGCACCGCATAGAACGGCGCCTCGTCGACCGGGCCGAGACACGGATTCGGCTGGTTCCTCGGATCGCCGTAGTACGTGTCGAACATGTTGTCGCCCTTGCCGAACGCTTCGTCGATACCGGTTGCCGCGTAACGCGCCATGTCGCGCAGCGTGTCGCTCAGCCCGGCCGCGTCGACGCCGATCCGCCCGGCGAGCGCATCGATCGTGTCGGCCTTCACGAGCACGTCGCGAAACGCGTCCGGAATGCGCGAATCGGGCATCATCGGTGCCGGCATGATCGGACCGCACGGATACTTGCGGCGAAAGCGCGCGTCGAACACCATCCACGCCGGCACGCACGCGCCGGTGCGCGCATGGTCGCGATACATCGCCGGCACGAATTCGGAATACGGCGCGGCCTCGTTGACGAAGCGCTTGCCGAGGCCGTTGACGATCACGCAGCCCGGCAGGTTGCGTTCGACGAACAGCGCACGCTGCTTCTCCTCGCCCGCGACGCCGACCGTCGGCGCGCCCCATACGTGTTCCATCAGCGCGAGTGCGCCGCCGAGCCGGTGGCCTTCGGCGATCGCGTCGCCGGTGTTGGCCGGCGGCGTCGCGCTCCATTGCATCTGCGTCGGTTGCGGCAGGTAGCGTTCGCGCATCGGCTGGTTGCGCTCGAAACCGCCCGCGCCGAGGATCACGCCGCGCCGCGCGACGATCGTCACCGGCTGCCCGAAGCGCTGCACGCGCACGCCCGTCACGCGGCCGTCGACGTCGAGCAGGTCGCGCATCGGCGTGTCGAGCCACACGGGCACGTTGCGGTCGAGCAGCGCGCGGCGCAGCCCGCCGATCAATGCATTGCCCAGTGTCAGGCGCCGGTCGCGCCGCGTGCGGCGGCGCACGCCGAAATCGAGCCAATACCGGCCGAATTGCGTGATCGCGAGCTTCATGAAGCCCGGCCCGCGCGAGAACAGCGTGTGCGCCTCCTTCGACGTCACGGCCACGCGGCCGCCGATCAGCGTGCCGGGTGAAGGCGGACGCAGCCGGTCGAGTTCGTCGCCGAGCAGCGCGCCGTCGAACGGCAGCGGATCGAGCGCGCGATAGCCCGGCATCGCGCCCGGCAGCCTCTGGAAATAGTCCGCGTACTTCGGCAGCGCCTGGTAGCGCACCGGCGTCTTGGTTTCGAGGTAACGCAACATCTCGGGCGCCTGGTCGAGATACGCGTCGAGCCGCTCGCGCGACGACGCGCCGGCCGTGCACGCATCGAGATAGCGGCGCGCGGCCTCGCGCGTATCGGTCACGCCGAGTTCCGCGATGTGGTGGTTGCACGGGATCCAGATGCCGCCGCCGGAGATCGCCGACGTGCCGCCGTACAGCGCCGTCTTCTCGATCACGACGGCGGACAGCCCGCGGTCGGCCGCGCGGCATGCCGCGAGCAGCGCGCCCGCGCCGGAGCCGACGACCACGACGTCGAACACGTATTGCTGCGCTTGCGTGTCGTTCATCGCGACCTCGTCAGATGAAGTAGTCCGTGTTCTCGCGGCCGAGCATCACGGCGCCGAGGTTCTGGCCGAAGCGGTCCACGTTGTTCGCGTAGTGCGCGCGGGCCGCGTGCAGGTCGAGGAAGCGGCGCACCAGCGGATTGCGGTGATAGATGCCGTTGCCGCCCGCATAGCGCAGCAGCGCGTTCGCGGCCTGCGCGCAGCGCTCGGCGACCTGCGCGGACTGGTAGCGGAAATGCACGCGACGCTCGATCGACACAGCCGGGCCGCCCGTCACCGATTCCATCAGTTCTGCGAAATTGCGCTTGAGCAGCACCTTCATCTCGTCGATCGCGACGGCCGCGTTCGCGCACGCGTTCTGCGCACCCGGATCGTCGGTCGTCTTCGCGCCGCTGTTGGCCGACACGCGCGTGGCCGCATAGCCGGTGAAATCGTCGAGCGCGCCCTGCAGCGCGCCGATGCACGACGTGCACACCGCGCGCACGAAGATCTGCGCGAACGGCAGCTTGAACAACGGCGCGTCGTTGACCGCCAGGCCCGGGCTCGTGCCCATCATCCCGTCGAGCGCCGTGTGCGTGCGGTAAGCGGGCACGAATGCGTCGTCGACGACGATGTCGTGGCTGCCGGTCGCGCGCAGGCCGAGCACGTCCCAGTCCTGCTGGATCCGGTAATCGGATTTCGGCAGCAGGAACGTGCGGTATTCCGGCGGCTGGCCGGCTTCGGCCGGCGGCACCAGCGCGCCGAGGAACACCCATTCGCACAGTTCGCTGCCGCTCGAGAACTTCCAGTGGCCGGACAGCCGGAAGCCGCCTTCGACCGGCGTCACGCGGCCGACCGGCATGTAGGTCGACGCGATCAGCGTCGCTGGATCCTTGCCCCACACGTCCTGCTGCGCGCGTTCGTCGAACAGCGCGAGCTGCCAGTTGTGCACGCCGACGACGCCGTATACCCATGCCGTCGACATGCAGCCGCGCGCGAGCGCCATCTGGATGTCGAAGAAGGCTTGCGGATCGAGCTCGTAGCCGCCGTAGCGCTTCGGCTGCAGCACCTTGAAGAAGCCGGCGGCCTGCATGTCGGCGATCGTCTCGGCCGGGATGCGGCCCTGCGCTTCCGCCTGCGCGGCGCGGCCGGCCAGCGTCGGCGCCAGGGCCTCGGCCCGGGCGATCAGCGTGGTGGCCAGTGCGTTCGAATCGTTGTCGCGGTGCACGAATGTCTCCTGTGATACGGGGCGCGCGCGGCGGCGCTCATCCCGGTCTCTCTCTAAGTGGTTCGTCGCGGCCGGCGCCGCGAGCCAGGGCTCCTGCCGACGATGGTCGGGCTCGCGCGGCCGCGCCGCATCGTCCGAAGGGACGACGGGCGCGGCCCGCCCCGCCTTACGCGCAGGCGCGCTCCTTCTCCTTGTTGAAGAACGGGATCACGTGCTCGCCGATGTTGCGGATCGTCTCCATCTGCGCTTCGTGCGGCACCGTGCCCATCTGGCACAGGAACAGCACCTCGTCGACGCCGGCTTCCTGCAGGCGGCCGACATAGCCGATGCAGTCGTCCACCGTGCCGTACGCGTGGTTCGGGTTCATCATCGCGAGCGCCGGGTCGGCGAAGTTCACAACGACTTCCTCCGACGCGAAGCGCGAGCGGATCACCATCTCGCCGGTGTCGGCCTGCACGAGGTCGTCGCCCCACTTCGCCGGGTCCGGACGCTCGCCGCCCGTGTACCAGTACGCGAGCGACTCCATGAAGTAACGCTGGCCGCGGATGCCGATCTTGCGGGCGGCCTGGCCGTCGGCCATCACGACCGTCGGGCACAGCGCCGCGAGGTGCTGGGTCGGGCGGAAGCCGACCTGGTCTTCCGGCTTGCGGTTCGCCCACGCTTCGCGGTACACCGCGTTCTTCTTCGCGACTTCGTCGGGGCCGCCGAAACCGAGCACCAGCGCGCCCATCCCGCGCTGGCCGGCACGCAGCAGCGCGTCGGTATTCGTGCACGCGAGGTACATCGGCGGGTGCGGATCCTGGAACGGCTTCGGGTGGATCGGGCGCTTCGGGATCTTGATGTACGTGCCGTCGTGCTCGATCTCGTCCTGCACGAACATCTTCGGCACCAGGTACATCGACTCGTCGATCATCGGCTGAAGTTCGTTGAGGTCGTAGCCGAACGCACCGGCTTCCTGCTGGCTGCCGCCCTTGCCGACGCCGAAGTGCACGCGGCCGCCCGACAGGATGTCGAGCAGCGCGACGCGCTCGGCGACCTTGATCGGATGGTTCATCGCCGGCGGCAGGCACACGACGCCGTGGCCGAGGCCGATGCGCGTCGTGCGGCCGGCCAGGTACGCAAGGAAGGTTTCCGGCGCGCTCATGTGCGCATAGTTGGTCAGCGACGTGTGCTCCACGCACCAGATCGTGTCGAAGCCGACCTGCTCGGCGAGCAGCGCCTGTTCGACCGTCTCCTTGAATACCCGGTGGTCGCCCTCGCGCGATGCGTCGGTGGTCTGGGCTTCGTAGATGAGGGAAAACTTCATTGCGTGCGTCTCCATGTATGTTGGACGAGTCGGGGTCGTGCGGCCCGCCCGCACGATACGGACGAATAGCGACGGTCCACGGATGGGAGTGTCGGCGCGCGGGCCCGCACGGGCATCGTCTGTTTGGAGTAACGGCATGCATGCGGGGACAGAGGGGTTTCACCGTCATCCGAACAGACTGCGTCGCGGCCGGCACCGCGCGCTAGCATCGAATGACGGCCCGGTGCGGACCGTAAACATCAAGACGAGGGAGAGAGGGAATGAAGGTATCGATGCTGCTGTATCCGGTCGACGACATCGACACGGCCTTGCCGCTGTTCGTCGACGGGCTGGGCCTGAACGTGAAGTTTCGGGACGGCGACCGCTATTGCGCACTCGACGGCGGCCCGCTGACGATCGCGCTGGTGGCCGGCGACGAGCAGATCGTCGAACGCGCGGCGCTCACGCTGCGCGTGGACGAGGACGACGACCTTTACGCGGCAATGGCGCGGGTCGTGAAGGCAGGCGCGTCGGTACGCGTGCCGGTGCAGGCGGGGCCGCACGAATACCGCGCGGTGCTGGAGGACAGGAACGGCGCGCTGCTGGTGATTTCGCAGAAACGCGCCGCATGACGCGGCCACGTGTGGCGCGCATGCCACGCGATCCGGCCGGCGGAAACCCGGCCGGATGCCGCAGGAACGATCGGTGTCGGGTAATGAGTCGGGCGGGATCGAGCGTCCCACGTCTTCATCGGCGATGTCGATGACGGTCAGTGCCATAACGCGGCTTCCCGATGGCCACCGGAATCGGTACCATCGGACGTTTGTAGACCGGCCGTGCGCCGGCGCGAGCCTGCCGGGCCGCGTCGCCCGTCATGTCGCCACCGCGCCGGTCGCCGCACTTCCCGTTTCGTCATGTCCCGCGAACCCTCACACTCCGCGCTGCTGTGGATCGTCGCCGCCGCGTTCTTCATGCAGTCGCTCGACACGACGATCGTCAACACCGCGCTGCCGTCGATCGCGCAAAGCCTGCATGCGTCGCCGCTCGCGATGCAGCCGGTCGTGGTCGTCTACACGCTGACGATGGCGATGCTCACGCCGGCGTCCGGCTGGCTCGCCGACCGGTTCGGCACGCGCCGCGTGTTCTCGCTCGCCATTTTGGTGTTCTCGCTCGCGTCGATCGGCTGCGCGGCGTCGCACACGCTCGGCCAGCTCGTCGTCGCGCGCGCCGTGCAGGGCATCGGCGGCTCGATGCTGCTGCCGATCGGTCGGCTCGCGGTGTTGCGCCGCGTGCCGGGCGAACGGTACGTCGCGGCGATCGCGTTCGTGTCGATCGCCGGACAACTCGGCCCGATCGTCGGGCCGACGCTCGGCGGCTGGCTCACGCAGGCGATTTCCTGGCACTGGGTGTTCATCGTCAACGTGCCGGTCGGCGTGGTGGGCTTCATCGCGGTGCAGCGCTTCCTGCCGCACGATCAGGCGATGCAGCCGCCGCCGTTCGACTTCATCGGCTGTGCGCTGCTGTCGGTCGCGATGATCGCGCTGTCGCTCGCGATCGATCCGCCAATGCCCGCGCACCGCACCGGCTGGGCGATCGGGCTCGCCGTGCTGGGCATGGCGAGCGCGCTCGCGTACCTGCCCCATGCGCGGCGCCGCGCGCAGCCGCTGTTCCGGCTCGGGTTGTTCCGCGAACCGAACTTCGGCTCGGGGCTGCTCGGCAACCTGCTGTGCCGGATCGGCACGAGCGCCGTGCCGTTCATGCTGCCGCTGCTGATGCAGGTGCAGCTCGGCTATACGCCGCTCCAGTCGGGGATGATGATGCTGCCGGCCGCGATCGCCGGCGTGATCGCGAAGCGCTGGATCGCGCCGCTCGCGACACGCTTCGGCTATGCGACGTTCCTGGTCGTGAACACGGGGATCGTCGGCTGCGCGATCGCGGGGTTCGCGCTGGTCTCGGCACGGCCCGCGCCGGCGCTGGAGATTGCGTTGCTGATCGTGTTCGGCGCCGCGAACTCGATGCAGTTCGCCGCGATGAACGCCGTGACGCTGAAGGGCCTGTCGCATGCCGACGCCGGCAGCGGCAACAGCCTGTTTACGATGATGCAGATGCTGGCGATGGGGCTCGGCGTGTCGATCGGCGGCGGGCTCGTGAACCTGTTCGCCGCGCATTGGGGCTCGATGGCGAGCGGGTTCATCCTGTCGTTCGTCTGCATGGGCTCGGTCACGCTGCTGTCGTCCGTCGTGTTCCGGCGCATCGACACTGCCGCGCCGCCGAGGCCAGTCGCGCCGCGGCAGTCCGCGTAAGCGGCGCCGCGGGCGGGCACGACCGGCCGTCAGTTCACCTGGCGGCGCTCGACGACCCGCTTGAGCACCCAGCGGATCGACGAGCCGTCGGCCGGCGGCTGCGCGACGCGGTATTCGTCGACTTCCAGCACGTATCGATAGCCCGGCTGGTACGCAAAACCCTCGATACCCGCATACCACAGGCTCCACGGCTCCGCCGGGCTGCTGCGCACCTGCAGGCAGTCCATCGGCGCGACGCCCGTGCAGCGCGCCGCCTGCGGCGCGACATAAACGGTCCTGGTCACGGGCCGGCCGTCGGCCGGGCGAGCCGCGCGCGCGTCCGTCGCGGCCGCTCCGGTCTGGCATCCGGGGAGCAGCATGCTGCCGGCGATCACGGCCGCGCCGAGCAGCGTTCTGGTCTTGCGAATCATCGGGTGTTCCTCGGGAAGCATTGGCGGGCCGATTAGACGAACGCTGCTTCGGGAAAGTTCACGAATGGCTTACAACGGTATGCCGCCACCCTCATTCGTGGGATGTCGTGCGTGCGCCGGCGCGCTACCGTATTCCGGTGCAGGCCGCCGCGCGCCGCCGTCGGCGGTCGGGATACGCCCGTGCACGCACCTGCACGCCCGGAGCACCGCGACCCGGCGCTGCAACAGGAGACAACCCCGATGACCACGGCGCCCCCGGCCCTTCCCCCGAGCCTTGCCCGATCGAGCCTGACGCTCGAGCAGTTCGACGCGCTGCTCGCGACAATCTACGAAGGCCCGCTGGAAGACGTGCCATGGGGCGGCGCCCTCGAACGGATCCGCGTGCATCTGGACGCGAACTACGTGACGATGATCCTGCGCTGGCCCGCCGGCGGTCACGCGGGGCTGATGATCAATGCGTCCGGGCACGGCGCGCCGCTGCCGGGCGTCGCGTCGTACAACAACTACTATTACGCGCTCGATCCGTTCGTGAACCTGCCGAGCGATCGTGTCGTCACCGTCGACGAGTTGCCCGGCGTCGGCGTGTGGCGCGGCAGTGCGATGTATCGCGAATTTCTCGAGCCGTTCGACGTCGGCTACCTGATGGGCGCGGACCTGCGCACGCCGGACGGGATCGAATGCCGGTTCCGCGTGTGCCGCTCGCATCACGGCCACGCGTTCTCCGTGACCGACAAGGCCGTCTGCAACGCGTTGCTGCCGCACCTGAAGCGCGCGGTGCGCCTGCATGCGAAGTTCGGGATGGTCGAATCGGAGCGCATGCTGTACGCGAGCACGATCGACCGCATGCTCGTCGCGACCGCGATCCTCGACGAGCGCGGCACGATCATGAAGACCAACTCCGTCGCGGACGAGATCTTCGCCGAATGCGACGGCCTGCGCGTGCGCGGCGGCGCGCTCGAGGCCTCGTATCCGCTGGAGGACCGCAAGCTGCAGAAGCTGATCCGGCAGGTGGTCGCGGAGCGCGCGGGCGGCGCGCCGACGGTCGCGCAGGCGATCGCCGTGTCGCGCCCGTCCGGCAAGCCGCCGCTCGGCGTGCTGATCCGCACGGTCCCGCTCAGCGAATGGTCGGAGGACAATCCGCGCCGGCCGGCGTGCGCCATCTTCATCCGCGATGCCGAACGCAAGTCGCAGGCGTCGCACGACATCGTGCGCAAGCTGTTCGACCTCACGCCGGCCGAGACCGCCCTGGCGCTCGCGCTCGTCAACGGGTCGACGCTCGAGGAGGCAGCCGACGAGCTCGACATCAGCAAGAACACCGCGCGCTCGCACCTGCGCGCGATCTTTTCGAAGACGGGCGTCACACGGCAGGCGACGCTCGTGCGGACGTTGCTGAACAGCGTGTTGTCGCTGGGGTGACGTGGCCGTGCTCGTCCGCCACGCGCTTCGTCACCGGCCAGACACGCGCGATCGACGGCGGCTTCACCGCATGGCGATCGTGTATTACCATCGGCGCTTCCTCGTACGCTTCGTCGCGCCGCGTGCGCCCGCCCGGACACCGGCGAGCCGCGCCACCTCTTCGCATGACCTCACCCGTTCCGTCCGGCGTCGCGCTGCGGCCGCAGCCGATCGATACGCTGACCGTGCCGGCCGCGCTCGACGGACGGGCGGGCACCAACCGCTCGACCAGCGCGCATCCTCAGATCGCCGCGACGCATGATCTCGACGCCGTGCGCGCGTGGCTCGCACGCTTCGTCGATACGCCCACCACGTTCCAGAACTACCGCAAGGAAGCCGAACGCCTGCTGCTGTGGGCCGTCATCGCGTGCGGCAAGCCGCTGTCGTCGCTCACGCACGAGGATCTCGTCGGCTACCGGCAGTTCCTGCTCGCGCCCGTGCCGGCCGACCTGTGGTGCGCGAACGGCGGCCGCAAGCATCCGCGCGGCGACCCGCGCTGGCGGCCGTTCTACGGGCCGCTGTCGGCGGCCAGCCAGCGGCAGTCGATGGTCATCCTGAACGTGATGTTCTCGTGGCTCGTGCAGGCCGGCTACCTGGCCGGCAATCCGCTCGCGCTGTCCCGGCAGCGGCAACGACGGCCCGCGCCGCGCGTCACGCGCCATCTTGGGCCGCCGCTGTGGCAGGCGGTCAAGGATGCGATCGCCGCGATGCCGCGCGACGACGCGCGCGCCGCCTTCCATGCCGATCGCGCGCGCTGGGTGTTCACGCTGCTGTATCTCGGCGGGCTGCGCATCACCGAAGCAGCCGACACCACGATGGGACAATTCTTTGCGCGGCGCGATGCGAACGGGCGCGACCGCTGGTGGCTCGACGTGACCGGCAAAGGCGGCCGGCAGCGGCTCGTGCCGGCCACCGCCGAGATGATGGTCGAGCTCGCGCGCTACCGGCGCGCGCATGGCCTGCCCGCGCTGCCGGCCGACGGCGAACCCACGCCGCTCGTGCTGCCCGTCGGTCGCACGCGCAAGCCGCTCACGCGCGCGGCGCTGCACCGGATCGTGAAGCAGGTGTTCCGGTTCGCGGCCGAGCGGTTGCGTGCGCAAGGAAATGCAGGCGAAGAACAGGCGCGCGTGCTCGAACAGGCATCCGCGCACTGGCTGCGCCACAGCGCCGGCTCGCACATGGCCGATGGCCGCGTCGATCTGCGGCTCGTGCGCGACAACCTCGGGCACGTGTCGCTGACGACGACGAGCCAGTATCTGCATGCGGACGACGACTGGCGGCACAGCGAAACCGAGGAGAAGCACCGCATCGGGTGGTGAGCGGCGCGCCGTTCACGCGCTTCAATACACGGCCACCCAATGTCCGGGCACCCACGCCCAGTGATTGCCGGCCCAGCGGTAATGGCCCTTCGCCCAGCGATAACCGGGCGCCGGCGGCGGCGGCGCCACCTCGACGACCGGCGCGGGCTGCGGCGGCCGCGCCGGTTCCACCACGCACGCGGACATCAGCACGGCACTCGTCGTCGCCAACACGGCAAGCGATACGGATCGGATCTTCATCGTCGATTCTCCCTGTTGTGTCATATGTAATCGGCTGGCGGATGCGAGCGCGCGCATGCCGCGCGTCATGCGGTTCCGCGAACGAGGCCCGTCATCGGCCGCGTCGCGCCGCTTTGCGCGAACAGCGCGGCCGCGGTATGGCCGGGATCGAGCCGCAGGCTTTCGGCGGCCGCGCCCGCGATCAGCGCATCGAGCGACGCGGTCGGCTTCAGGTCGCGTCCTTCGTACAGGTCGCCCGGCCGCAAGCCTGGCCACTCGGCGATCACGCGCCCGCCCGCGACCGCCCCGCCCGCCAGCATCGCGACCGACGCCTGCCCGTGATCGGTGCCGCCCGTGCCGTTCGCGGCGGCCGTGCGGCCGAACTCGGTCGCGACGAGCACCGTGGTCTGCTGCCACACCGGCCCGAGTCCGTCGCGCAATGCGGCGAGCATCGTGTCGAGTGCCTTCAACTGATTCGCGAGCCGCGCGTTCTGCGCGCTGTGCGTGTCCCAGCCGCCCGTCTCGATCATCGCGATCCGCGGGCCGTCGCTGCGCGCGAGAAACGTCGCCGCAAGCTTGCCGACGCCCGCCGGATCCTGGCGCGCATGCGCATCGCCGGCGAGGCCCCGCGCGGCCATCGCCGACTGCCACAGCGGCCCGAGCTGCGCGTCGGCCTCGTAAAGCGCCGATACGCGCGCGAGCAGGTCGTCCGGCGCGGCCGGCAGACCGGACGCCGCATACGACGCGGCCTGCACGCTGCCGCGCAACGCGAGCGGCACCGTCGGCGCGAACGCGATCGCGCGGTCGCGCGTCGCCGGCAACATCGCGGCGAGCCGGTTGAGCCAGCCGTCCCTCACCTGGTACGGCGCGCGCCCGCCCGTCTCCAGCACGTTCTGGCCGTCGAAATGCGAGCGGTCGCGATACGGCGACGCAATCGCGTGGACGAACAGCGCCTGCTTGTCCCGAAACATCTGCGCGGTCCGCACGAGCGACGGATGAAGCGCGAACATGCCGTCGATGCGTGTCGCCGCCGCAGCGTCGATCGCCAGCGGGCCGCGCAGCGACGCATACGCCGGTTCCGCATACGGGACGACGATGTTCAACCCGTCGGCGGCGCCGCGCTGGATCACGAACACGAAGCGCCGGTCGGTTTCGACGTTCGCGAACACGATGCGCGGCGCGACGAGGATCGCGCCCGCACCGGCCGCGGCGATGCTCAGGAAATGTCGACGAGTCAAGGATCGGGCCATGTTCATCTCCGTTGGAAATCGGGCGACACGAGCAGCAGCGCGAGCGACGTGGTCGCGCTTTCGGCACGCGACAGCGCGGTCGCCGTCGACGCGCTCAGCGAGCCGGCCAGCAGCGTATTGCCGAGCGTGCGCGGGTCGAGCCGGTCGCCCGTGCGTGCAGCCAGCCGCTGCGCGATCTCGACGCGGCGCACCAGCGCGTCGGGCGCGGCCCAGCTCGCGGCGACGTCGTCGTAGCCGGCCGGCGATCCGGGCCGCCATACCGGCTGGCCGAGTTGCGCGAGCAGCGGCGCGACCTTCAGGTCGCCCGCGTCGCGCCAGCCGAGCCCGCGCAGCGACGACACGGCCCACTCCCACGGCGTCTTGAACTTGCGATTGACCGGCGCCCAGGCGTCTGGCGCATCGACCAGCGCGCGATAGACGGTCGGCAAATCGCCGCCGCTCGTCTCGAATGCGCGGGCGAGCCGGTCGGTGAGCGCAGGCGGCGGATTGTCGGCGACGAAATGGCGGGCGAGCTGGAACGCGATATGCCGGCCCGTCGCGGGCGAACGTGCCAGGTCGGCCAGGATCGCGCGTGCCTGCGCTTCGCCCGGCTGGTCGTAGGTGCGTCCCATCACCGTGCGTGCGCCCGGTTCGTGCAGCTTCGGACGGAACACGAACGCGCCCGGCGCCGCATCGCCGGGCTGCGGCCCGCGTCCGCCCGCGATGCTCCAGCCGGTCAGCGCGCGCGCGAATTCCGTCACGTCCGCTTGTGTGTAGCCGGTCCGCACGCCGAGCGTATGCAGTTCCATGATTTCGCGCGCGAGGTTCTCGTTGAGGCCGCGTCGCGCCGCCGGATTGCGGGCTTCGGCGCGCAGCGCGGCCGGGCTGTCGGGGCCGACCGAGCGCGCCTGGTCGAGGAACAGTTGCATTGCGGGATGCTGCTCGACGGCGACGAGCATGTCCTCGAAGCGGCCGAGCACGTGCGGGCGGATCGCATCGCGCTCGAATGCGCCCGCATACGCGGCCACCTGCCCCTTGTCGACCGACACCGCGAAATGGTTCGCCCAGAAATGCACCAGACGCTCGACGAACGGCGCGGGCGTGACGAGCGCGCCGTTCAGTCGTGCGGCGACCGCGCTGCGATATGCGTCGTAGCCGTCGCGGCGGATCGACTGCTCGGTTGCACGTCTGGCCGCCGCGTCGTCGCTCGTCATCGCGTTGCGGGCCGTCGCGAAGCGCGTGGCGAGCGTGATCGCGTCGGGTTCGCCAGCCCATGCGGCCGGCCGTGCGTCGTAACGGTCGAACTGGGCGACCAGCGCGGCCTTCGGATCGACAGGCGGCGCTTCGTCGGGCCGCGCGCCGAGGCCGAAACGGTTCAGCGCGATGGCGGCCGGTGAGATGTCGTTCGGATGGTCCATGACGGGGGCTCTCGCGATGCGTACCCGTGTTTAACGGTGGCTGGCGGGAAATCCGTCGCTGCATGGACGAAATATTTCCGGTTTGGCTCGTAGACGTCGAATCTGCCGCTTCTTGCACGCGGCTTTCAACTGGCGTCGAGCAGTCGCTTGCGCTGCCCGATCGCCGGATCGATCGCAACCACCGGCCGGTAGGAAAAAGGAGCATTGATGGCGGCCCGCGCCGGTGCCCGTGGCATCCACGGCATCGTGCGCGCGGAAACGGTGTCCGACGCCAAGGCGTTCAACCAGAACCACACCGAGTTCGAAAACTGGTTCGAGAAGTAGCCAGGAGACGGCGTCACGTCGGCAGACGCATGTGCAAATCCGGCGTCCGTTCCGGGCCGGCCATGCTCGCGACGATCACCCGAGCTCGAAAGACGTCACCCCGAACACGCGGTCGATCGCAATCGCGGGCGCTTCCTTCGTATACATCCGCGCGGTCTCGAACACGCTCGACATACCGTGACCTTCCGCCAGCGCGACGGCTGCGGGGTTCGTTTCCGGCACGTCGAGCACGATCACCTCGCCGGGCATGCGCGACGCCAGCGCACGAAACAGCCCCGTCGCGACATCGGCGTCATCGGCAAAGAGCGGGCCGATCTTGCAGCCCGCGTGGCAGCGGCGCACGACACCGTATCCGGCAACACGGCCCGCGTCGATGGTCGCGAGCGCCACGGCATCCGGCTGCGCGATCCAGACGGAGACGAAACGCTCGCGCGCCGCCGGAAAACACCGGCGATCGTAGGCGAGCAACTGCTCGAACGGTACGTCGGCCGCTGCCGCAACCTGCGCGCACCCGATGCCGCCCACGCGCCCCTGATAGCGGATGTTGCGATACGCGAGCCGGAACCCTGACTTCCTGTAATTCGCCTGCTGGGCAACGACACCGTCCAGGCCGATGTTTCGTTCTCCAAGGTAACGCATGCCGTGCTGCCAGATGCGCATGCCGAGGCCTTTGCCGCGAAACTCCGGTTTCACGATGTAGAGACCGATGAAGCCGAAGTGTTCGTCATAAGCCACCGCCGCGAGGCAAGCGGCCGGCTCGCCGCGCCAGATGCCGACGAAGAAACCGGCCGGGTCCGCTTCCCTGAAACACCGCGCGTCGTGCCGGCCAGGGTTCCACCCTTCCGCGGCCGCCCATTCGACCGACATGGCCACTTCACTGGCCGACATGGTGCGCACGATAAAGTCTTCGCTTCGATCCATGGCTCGTCCTTGCCGCGGCTCTCGAGATTGCCGCCTCGCGTTGCGGTGCGTTCATCGGGAATGTGCTGCCGATCGGGCCATCATAATCCCGGGACAGGTATCGGCGTGAACGGTCATTCCGTGCCGTCACTGGACGACGTGTGGCTTACTCGTTTCCCGCCGCTCCCTGCTGCTTCTGCAATCTCGCCGGCAACCGCCAGTTCCCGCTACGCCGCAACCCGTCGACGAACTTCGCGCGCTCGTCCGGCGTGAGCGTCGCCGCGAAATCGACGACACTGCGCTCGACTTGCCCTCGCAACGCACTATCGGCCGCTCGCGTCCGATCGAGCGCCGCATCGATCGCCGGACGATCGAGCTGCGGCGCGGCCAGCAGATCGAGCACCGTGATCCGCCCATCGCGCCCTTCCCGCGCGAAATCCCGAGCGTCCTTGCGCGCCGCCTTCAGCGCCGCCGCGAACGCCCGCTGACGCGCATCGGACAATCCGTCCGCGGCGAACCGCAACGCCGTGCGCTGTCCGGGCATCCCCGTTCCATGCAGGTCGCGATGCGTCGAGAACCACTGATATGCGCCGCCGCCAATCGCGCCGAGCATGAACACGTTCAGCACGACCGACCCGACGAGCAACAATTTCCAGCCGCGTTCGCTCATTCGTCGCCTCCGTCGATGCTCGGGCCGCCGAACGTCGTCGTCAGGTAGCCCGGTTCGTGTTGCGCGATCGGCGCGCTGCCGAGCATCAGCATCGACACGGCCACCGCGCCGGCCAACGCGCCGGCCAGCCCGACACCCGCGAATGCCGCGCCCGACCACCACACCCTGCCCCGGCGCCGCGCACGTTGTGGCACCGGCGCCGACGCGACGATGCGTTCGACGAGCGCCGGCGCCGGCGGCGCGACCGTGTCCTGCATGAGCCAGGCATCGAGCTCGGCGGCATCGTCGAGCGCCTCCAGCGCGTCGCGCGGATGCGCATGCGCCCACGCTTCGGCCGCCGCGCGTTCGTCTTGCGGCCAGCGCCGCGCATCCGAGCCGTACGCGGCGACGATGGTACGGAATCTTTCGGGTGTCATCGCTTGTCCTCGCTAGGTGGGTCGCCGGCCAGTTGCGCGCGCAGGTTGCGCCTTGCGCGCGCGAGCAGGCTTTCCAGCGCATCGACGGTGATGCCCATCAGGTTCGCCGCTTCAACGTTCGACATGTCCTGATAGTACTGGAGCACGAGCGCTTCCCGCTGCCTTGGCGGCAACGCGGCGAGCGCCTCGCGCACGCGCGCGTCGCGCGAGCGCAACTCCGCGTGCGCGGCCGGCTCGGGTTGCGGGTCGGGCATGTCGGGCAATGCGTCGACCGGCTCCTCGCGCCGCCCGCGCAAGCGGTCGTAGCACAGGTTCAGCACGACGCGATGCAGCCACGTGTCGAAGCGCGCTTCGCCATCCCGCCAGCGCGGCGCGTGATTCCAGATCCGCAGGAAGGTTTCCTGCGCAACGTCTTCGGCTTCGGTCCGGTCGCCGAGCATGCGTGTCGCGAGCGCGAGCAAGCGCGGCAGTTTGCGTGCGACGAGCGCACGCACGGCCGACGCGTCGCGCGCGCCAACCCGCGCGACGAGTTCCGCGTCCGGATCGGCGTCGCTCAACGCAGGCCGCTCCGCGATGCGCGGTGCGAACGCCGCATGCTGCCGGCGGTTGCGCCCGTTGTCCGGCTGAAACTCATCGTCGTGCTCTCCTTGCATGCATCGGACCGGCGCTTCTTCGACACTTGGTGCGCCGCGCCCGGGATCGGCCCGGTCGATTTCGTCGAGATCCGGTTCGAACGGCATATCGATCCTGTCGATCGCCCGCCGGCCGGCGCGATCAATATACGACGACCGGCGCGGGCCGGTAATACACCGGGCGCGCCGGCACCACGACGCAGCCGGCCAGCACGATGGCCGCGGCTGTCAGGATCACGATGGTTCGAAAAGGCATGGCTCGACCGATGAGGTTGTGTGGAAGTCCCGCCGCGCGGACACTGCACGCCGCGCGGCGCCCTGCGCGTCAGGCCCAGTGGCCCGGCACCCAGCGCCAGTTCGGGCCGCGCGCGGCCCAGTGTCCGGGCACCCAGTGATAGCCGGCACGTACCACTTGCCAGTGACCTGGGATCCACACGTAGCGGCCGTGGCGCCAATGCCAGTGGCCCTGATCCCATACGTAGCCCGCGCGCGGCGCCGGCATCACTTCGACGCGCGGCGGCGGCGGTGCGACCGGTGCGACGATGACGGCCTGCGCGAATGCGGCGGACGTCGCCAGCGCGGCCACGCATCCCGCGGCAAACCGTAATGAAATGGAAAGTTTCATGCAAGACTCCGAAGCATCGTTTCCCGGCCGGAAGTGGCCGTTCGTTCGTTAAACGACGCATGCAAAAAAATCCGTCGCGACACACGCAAAAAAATTTCCGCCGTGACGGCAACGCCGCGCGCGCCATCGACGCATCGGGCCCTCGCATCGATTACCGTCTGTCACAACCCGGCAAAACTGAACTTCGACAATGCGTGTCACCGGGATCCCGCTCGTTTCCGGCCCACGCCCCCGACGCGCTCGCGCACGGCCGGGCAGTTCCGCATCTCGCGTGTCATTCAACGAAAATACGATCATGTCGAACCAGGAAAACCTCCCCGCCGAGTCGAACGAGCCGGCCGCTTCCGTATCGCGTCGCGGCTTCCTGAAACTGGCCGGCGTCTCCAGCCTCGCCACCGCCGCGGGCGGGCTCGCGGCCGCCCGCGCCGCCGGGTCGAATCCGGACGGCACGCCCGAGCAGGTGCACCTGACATGGGGCAGCGACCCAACTTCGGAAGTCGCGATCTCCTGGGCGTCGCTCGCACCGGCCGTCAATCCGCGCGCGCGGATCGTCGCCGACGGCGAACCGGCACGCACCGTGCACGGCGTGCAGCGCATCTACACCGACGGCCTGAACGGCGAAACCGTGTTCACGTACCACGCACGGGTGCACGGCCTGAAGCCGAACACGCGCTACCGCTATGAACTGACGGCCGACAACGACAGCAACGCCGCGCAGCCGTTTGCCGCGACCTTCACGACCGCGCCGCGCGGGCGCGCGCCGTTCCGCTTCACGAGCTACGGCGACCTCGCGACGCCGAACGGCGCGTGGGTGCTGTCGTCGCCGCAAAGCCGCTTCGCGGTGCAGGCCGTCGAGCAGTTCCAGCCGCTGTTCCACCTGCTGAACGGCGACCTCTGCTACGCGAACCTGAACCCCGCGCATCAGCCGGAGGTGTGGCGCGACTTCGGCAACAACAACCAGACGTCCGCTGCGAACCGCCCGTGGATGCCATGCCCGGGCAATCACGAAATCGAATTCAACAACGGCCCGCAGGGGCTCGACTCGTATCTCGCGCGCTACATGCTCCCGGAGAACGGCACGCGCTTTCCGGGCCGCTGGTACAGCTTCCGCGTGAGCTCGGTGCTGTTCATCTCGCTCGACGCCGACGACGTCGTGTACCAGGATGCGGCCGCATTCGTCGGCGGCCCGAATCCGCTCGTGCCGGCCGCGAGCACCGGCCGCGCGCCGATCGACCCGGGCACGTCGTTCTACGTACGCGGCTACAGCAACGGCGAGCAGACGCGCTGGCTCGAGCACACGCTGCGTCACGCGTCCCACGATGACGACATCGACTGGATCGTCGTGCAAATGCACCAGGACGCGCTGAGCTCGTCGAAGACGGGCAACGGCTCCGACAAGGGCATTCGCGAGGCATGGCTGCCGCTGTTCGACCGTTATGGTGTCGACCTCGTGCTGTGCGGTCACGATCACGACTACGAGCGCAGCTACCCGGTGCGCGGCTGCAATCACCGCGCGGGCGTCGATGCCTCGACCGGCGAAGTCGTCGAGACGCTGCAGCCGCGTCCGGTCGGGTCGACCGACCCGAACAGCACGACGTTCGACACGAGCCACGGCACGATTCACCTGATTCTCGGCGGCGGCGGCACCAGTGCGCCGCTCGACGTGTACGGCGAAAACCCGGCGACCGGCTTTGCGCAGGCCAAGGTCTTCACGAAACCGAACCGGCCGGTGTCGGGCACCGCGCCGAACACGTTCGTGCGCGAGCCGGCCGATGCGCTCGAGGATGCGATCTGGTCCGCGCGCCGCGATACGGGCACGGGCTACGGGATCGCCGTGTTCGACCACGATCCGGGCAAGCCGGGCGGCCACACGACGATCACGATGCGCTATTACCACGCGCCGGGCGCGGATCAGCACCCGACCGCGCAGTACGAGCTGTTCGAGACGATCGAGCTGAGCAAGAAGCGCGGCGAGCGCTGACGCGGCGGCCGCCCGCGGCGCGCGATCGCGCGGCGGGCGGCCGGGGCCGGCTCGTGCGGGACATCGTGCGCAACGCGCACCGTCCACTTACCGGCACGGCGAATGCGCGACGGCCTGCTTCACGCGGATCGGCTGCACCCGTTCGTCCGCCGAAGGTTGCATGCGCATCGGTACGTCGATTGCCTCCGCTAGCCGTTCCACCGGCTAGCTTCGCGATTCCAGCGCGATACGCACGGCCAGTCCGGCCAGCACGGTCCCCATCAACCAGCGCTGCCCCCGTGCCCAGGCCGGCCGACCGGCAAGGAACCCCGCGATCGAGCCGGCCATGCTCGCGATCAGCGCGTTGACGCTGACGCTGACCGCGATCTGCACGCAACCCAGAGCCAGCGATTGCGCGAGCACGCTGCCGTGCCCCGGCGAAATGAACTGCGGCAGCAGCGACAGGTACATCACCGCGATCTTCGGGTTCGCGAGGTTGGTGACGAAGCCCATCGTGAAGAGTCGCACGCCGCTCTCGGGCGGCAGCTGCCGCACCTGAAACGCGGAGCGGCCGCCCGGCTTGAGCGCCTGCCACGCGAGATATGCCAGGTACAGCGCGCCGGCGAAACGCAGCACGTCATACGCGTATGGCACGGTCAGCACCAGCGCGGTAAGGCCGAATGCCGCGCAGAACATGTAGAACACGAACCCCAGCGCGACGCCGCCGAGCGACACCAGCCCCGCGCGGCGGCCCTGGCAGATCGAGCGGGAGATCAGGTAGATCATGTTCGGGCCGGGCGTCAGGACCATGCCGAGCGACACGAGTCCGAAAGCAATCAGGGTGGGCAAGGCCGGCACGGCGGTCTCCTTCGAGGCAGTGAAGTCAGGGCGAGTGACCCACAATGTATTGCATGTCGACGGCTTCCGGCATGAATAAACTGCAAGTCGCCCATGAACGCGCTTCATCCCCTCATCGCGCTGCCGACGCGTTACTTTCCCTTTCTCGCTCGCACCTGAATCGCCTTTCCCGCCTTCGCGCGCTGGGCGTCCACCAGCTTGACGAATGCGTCTGCGACCGCATTGCCGGTCGCGTTCCACGACAGCCGCACTGAACGGCGCAGCCTGGGCGACAGCTCCAGCACCCGGCCGCCGAACCGGGTGTAGGTGAGCGTGATGCGCGGGACGATCGACACGCCCATTCCCGCCTCCGCCATCGACAGGATGGTCCGCATCTCGACCACGTTGAACGCGGCGCGAAGCGACGCACCGTTGCGCGCGAAGTAATCCGCGATGACCGGCCCGCACCCCGCCTTCGAGAAAACGAACGGCATCGCGGACAACAGCTTCGCGGACACGCTCTTGCGGCCGTCGAACATGCCGTTCGCTGCCACCGCGACGAAATCCTCGTCGAGCAGCGGCAGATTGTTCGCGAAGGTCTTCGTGCCGGCGACCACGCCGACGTCGGCGGTGCCGTCGTCGAGCCATCCTTCGACCTCCGCGTCCGTGCCTTCGAGCAGTACCGCCGTCACGCCGTTGTGCGCCGCCTTCAACGCCTCGAGCGCGGGTACGACGAATGCGAGCGAAACGCTCGGCAGCGACGCGACCACCAGCCGCCCTTCGAGCTTGCCGCGCGACAGGCCGAACTGCTGGCGCAGCGTCTGTGCCTCGCGAACCACGTTCTGCACGTACGGCCACAGGCGTTCGCCGGCAGCAGTCAGGACGACCGGCTGGCGGTCGCGCAACAGCAGCTTGACCTCGGTGATGTCCTCCAGTTCGGTCAACGCATGACTGATCGCGGATTGACTGCGACTGAGCCGCTCGGCCGCGGCCGTCAGCGAGCCGAGTTCGACCACGGCCGCCAGGGCCTGCAACTGCGCAAGCGTCATCTCGCCTCCTTGTTTCTGTCCATGTATTTTCCACATGATAGAGCCACGTACCATGAAGTGTATTGAAGTGCTCCAACGATATTCGACGGGCGCGGCCCCACGACCGCGCCCGATGCCCCGCGTCGCGCTCGGGTAAGATTCAGCTCGAACCGTGTCGAACGCCGGCGCCGTGGCACGCGCGGGCTTGCGCCAACGCGCCGAAGCCTCCCTGTCGAATGCCGACGGCGGACGATGCAACGGGCGACCGGTTCGACGCAAAACCAAACAACGGCGTGCGCCATCGCACGCACCCGCAACGGGTGCCGTCGACCGCCCCGCCGCCGCTCATGTCTCGACCTGCTCCCGATGACTCATCTCGATCTGACTGAAGGTGTATTGGTGTCCAGCCTGCACGGGCTCGCGCTGCTCGACCTGATCGGCATCGCCGTCGCACTGCTGCTCGGCGGGATGGTCAAGGGGATCACTGGCATCGGCGTTCCGCTGGTGGCGATGCCGATCCTGAACCAGTTCCTGCCGATCCGGCATGCGGTGCTGCTGCTGTCGATGCCGATCATCCTCGGCAACATCCCGCAGGCGCTGGAAGGCGGCGAGGTCCTGGCGACCGCACGCAAGATCGCCGCACCGATCGCGGGCACCGTGCTCGGCAACGTCGTCGGCGTCGCGATTCTCCTGTCGCTGAACGCGGGCCACGCACAGGCCGCGTCGGGTGCGCTGCTGATCGTCGCCGCGGCGCTGATGCTGAGCGCGCCGAAGCTGAACCTGCCGGAGGCATGGCAAAAGCCGGTCGGGTTCGCGCTCGGGTTCGGCGCGGCGCTGATGGAGAGCATCGCGTCGGTGCCGGGGCCGCTGCTCGCCACCTACCTGATTTCATCCGGCGCGACCGGCCGCGCGTTCACGAAGCAAATCGCGATCATCCTCGTGGTGTCGATCGTCACACTGATCACGACGTTCAGCGGCGCCGCACACGCGAGCGCCGCCGACCACGCGATTTCGGCCGCGGCCAGCCTGCCCGCCATCGCCGGCATGTGGCTCGTTCGCCCGCTGCGGGACAAAATGTCACCGCGCGTATTCCGGATGGTCGTCCTGCTGTTCGTGCTCGTCGCCGCGTCCCAGATGATCTGGAAGTCGGGCGTCTTCCGGCACGCGGCATCGCCCGTCGCGCAGGTCGACAGCCCGCATGCAAACGCGAAATGACGTCGGCCGCCCGCCGGCCCCGTCACGGTCCGTTCCCCCTTCAGCCCCGATCCCCAGGACGCGTTAGACTGTCTCGATGGAACAATGCCGTTATTGCCAGAGAATCCGCGATGAATGGGATTGCCACGGGGACGAATGCCGCCGGGCAATCGCGAAGGCACTGCGCCGGCAGCGCGCGGGCCTGCCGATGGTGCCCGATCGCATCCGCAACGAGCTGCCGTCCGGCGCGCCCACCCAGCAGGTGATCGCGGTCCTGTCGCGCCAGCGCCTGCGGGCGCGCCGCGGCAACGAAGAACGCCGCGAGCGCAAGGAGATCGACGACGCCGACGGCGTCTGATCCGGCAACGCCCCCGTCCCGTCCCACCTGCCGGCGCCCGCCGCCGGGTGTTCGCCCATGCGCGGCGCCTTGCCGCTCCCGCCCGCCACCGGTCTGCAATTCCCGCGGCACGGAACAGGGACGGATCGGATTTCCGCTGGGATTATTATCCCGTTTGCAACGATCTTTAGTCGGAATTCACGTTTACCCTGAATCGGCCGACGCCTACGATGTAATCAATCGCTTACGACATGGTGTCGCCGGCGAACTCAATAGAACATCGGAGGTCATCATGAAATCGCTCGTTTCCGCAGTCGTTGCCGCTGTTGCCCTGTCCGCTTCGTTCGGCGCCTTCGCCCAAAGCACCGTAACCCGCGCGCAAGTGCGCAACGAACTCGTCCAGCTCGAAAACGCCGGCTACAAGCCGAGCCAGTCGAGCCCGCACTACCCGGCCGACATCCAGGCCGCGCAAGCGCGCGTGCAGGCCGCCGACGCCAGCGGCTACGGCGCGCAACCGGCCCCGGTCGTCCAGGGCGGCGCACCGGCAGTCAAGGTGCACAACGCGCGCGACTCGGTCTACTTCGGCCACTAAGCCCGCCGCCGCGCGCATCGCGCGCAGTCCACCCGGATCCGGCGAGCCCGTCCCGTGACGGGCTCGTCGCATTTGCGCGGCACGCTGGACCGGCCCGCCGTCAGCGGCCGCCGCCCGCCGCTATGCGGGCGCCCGCATCCGCGCCGCCGCCGCCCAGCAGTTCCTGGTAACGCACGCACGCGCACTGCGCGGACGCCTTGGCCGCGTACATCGCCGCGTCGGCCTTGACCAGCAGTTCCTCCGCCGACGCGCCATCGACCGGATATTCGCTGACACCGATGCTCGCGCCCACGGCCAGGTGACGGTCGCCGAACTCCAGTTCCTCGGCCATCACGATCTGGATACGCGACGCGATATCGCCGATCACCGCCGGCGATCGCACCTCCGAAATCAGCACGATGAATTCGTCACCGCCGAGCCGCGCGGCCATGTCACCGCTGCGCAGCACGAGGCTCAGCCGTTTCGCGACCGCGACGAGCGTGCGATCGCCGGCCGCGTGCCCGTGCTGGTCGTTGATCTGCTTGAAGCGGTCGAGATCGACGAACATCACCGCCAGCCCCTCGCGCTCCGCGGCCGCATGCCGGATCGCGGCATCGAGATGCTCCATGAACAACAGGCGGTTCGGCAGGCCGGTCAGCGGATCGTGACCGGCGAGGTGTGTGAGCTCCAGTTGCTTCGCGCGCAGCATCGCGACCTGCGTGCGAATCTCGACGCGCATGCAGTCGAAACAGCGCGCCAGCACGCCGATTTCGTCGGCCCGCGCAACGGGCAATCGTTCGGCGGCCGGATCGTCGAACACGTGGGTCGCCGCGCGCGCGAGCATCTGCAACGGACGCGTGATCGCACGCGCGAACAGGATCGCGAGAATCACCGCTGCCAGGCTCATCAGGAACACCATCCGGATGATCCGTTCGCCGAGCATCCCGGCCGGCGCCAGCACGTCCGTGAGCGGACGCGCCATGCCGAGCACGACGAAGCGGTTGCCCTCGTTCTTGCCGAACGGCGTGCGCACGAACGCGAGCATCTCGCCCGGTACTTCGTCGGGCTGCGCGAGACCATTGAGCGTCACGTTCGTGCGCGTCCCGGCGAACAGCAGCCGCGTGTCGGGAAAGCTGTCCTGCATCAGCACGCGCCGCCCGCGATCGAAGCCGAAGATCTGCGACGGATCGGGGTGCACGAGGAAGTCGCCCCACTCGTTCGCGAGGAACACCACGTAGTCTTGCGGCAGGTCGCGCTCGAGCCGATCGAACATGCGCGACAACTCGACGTCGACGACCAGCGCACCGACGACCACGCCGGCCTGGTCGACGACCGGCGTGCCCACGCGCAGGATCGGCAGCCCTTCGGCCGCATGCGAGCCGGTCTCGTGATTGATCACGATCGGCGACAGGTAGATGTGACCGGGCGCCGTCGCAAGCGTGTCGAATACGTAGGAAAACTGCCCTTTCTCCTGGAATGCACTCTCCGGCAGCACGACGATGCCGTGTGCGTCGCGATCGACGCGGATGCGCTCGAGCCCGAAATCGCCGCGCGCGATCAGCCGAACCTGCAGGTATTCGGGGTGGTTCTTCATGAAGCTGAAATACACCTGCTCGAGCCGCGAGCGCGGCGCGCGATCGGTGCCGCCGCCGCCCGCGACGAGCGCCGCCGACGGCAATTGCGCGAGCACGAGCGCATCGTCAGCCACGTCGGACAGCGCGGTCGTGAAGCGCTGTCCGAGCAATTGCGTCGACATCAGCAGGCTGTGCTGTGCTTCCTGCACGAGCATCGTCCGGTTCGCGCGGTAGGTGTAGTAGCCGGTCGTGCCGGACGCGATCACGCCGATGCATGCGAACAGCACCGACAGCTTCGACGTCAGCCCGAGCCTGATCATTTGTCGAACCGCTCCGGCCGATCGCCCGAAACGATGCGGCTCCACAGCGACTCGCGCCGCGCGATGTCCTCGACCGGCTGGATCCAGACGAGGTGCTGGTGGCCGGCCTCGAGACCGGGTGGCGGCTCGAGCGTATTCGCGAGCCCCTGGCGTTCGGTCAGCAGCGCGCCGATCGCCGGTTCGAGCATGTAGTTGATCCATGCGAACGCGAGCTCGCGATGCTCCGCGCCGCGCGTGACGCCCCAGCAGTCGAGCCACGCGAGCGCGCCTTCGTTCGGAATCACGTAGCCGACATCCGCACCGGCGCGACGCAGTTGTTCGACCTGCTGCGTGCCGTAGTTGCCGAACATCAGCGCCGCGCGATGCTGGACGAACAGCGCGGTCGCCTCTTCAGGAAACGTGTAATACGTGAGCAGGTTGCGTCGCAGGTCGACCAGCTTGTGCGCGACGGCAAGAGTTTGCGCGGGCGACAGGTGAAACGGGTCGGGATAGCCGAGCGCAAGCGCGGTGAACGAAAAATTATGCTGCGCGCTGTTGAAGTCGAGCACCTTGCCGCGGTAACGCGGGTTCCAGAGTTCCAGCATCGAACGTGGCGCGACCGGCACCTGCTTGCGATCGTAGATCAGTCCCATCGACGAATACGTGAATGGAATCGCATAGGTCGCGCCGTTGTGCACGAGCCCGCCGATCGTCGCGAGCTGCCGGAAATTCGGCAGTTGCCGTCGACGGTTGGGGATCTGGGACAGATCGATGGGTGTGAGCAGGTCGCCGCGCGCATAGCGCTGGATCTCGGCCGTGTTGGCCGCGAGCACGTCATACGGCGGCGGCGACGCGCTGTGCATTCGCGTCCACAACGCTTCGTCGGAATCGACGAACGTCACTTCGACGCGCACATGGAATTGCGTCTCAAATGCATTGACGACATCGTTGTCCGCATAGCCGGGCCATGCAAGGACGCGCAGTACGTTGTCGTTGACGGTCTCGGGAGAAGCGGCGAACGCGTGCACGCATGACACGCCCAGCGCCAACAGGACGAGCAATCGACGGACGGCACGAAGCCCACGCTCGCGCGCGCCTATTCCCCTGATCAAAGGGACCCCGTATGAATGGCCCGACTGCATCCGCCGTCCTTTTTCGAGTCGACGCGTGATCGTGCAACAAGACCATAAAAAATATCGCGGCGCAATTGGAACAAGCCGCACGCGAATCGTGTCCGCCTCATGCGGAGGACGACATGCGTGCACCCGTTCGATCGCGTGTCGTCGCGCTCAGACGAATGCGTATGCGAGAACAACGAATGATCAGGAGAAAGTCGTTACGCGTCGTTGGCGCCGGACGCTTCCAGGCGAAAGGGACGGTGCTAACGGCCGCAACGCGGAGCAGAACGCGGCCTGATGTGGCGCAAGCATCGGCACTGGCATCGCCCCGAAAGCGCGGCCAGCCGCCGCGGCCGTCGCGCTTTCCTTTTCGGGCCGCTCGTCAGACAATGACCCGCCCCGCCGGCGTGGCGCCGCACCGGCCCGCGCGTGGCGCAAGCATGCACCACCCGCACCGATGAAACGCTACGAAACCCTCGCCCACACCATCGCCGACGAAATCCGCCACGGCAACCTCGCGGTCGGCACGCGCCTGCCTTCGCTGCGGCAGATCATCGCGCAACATGGCGTGAGCCAGTCGACGGTGTTTCGCGCGTATTACCTGCTCGAACAGTGGGGGCTGATCCGCGCACGCGAACGCTCCGGCTATTACGTCGCGCCGGGTGCGGTCCCGGCGGCGAACCCGCCCGCGAAACGCCGCGCGAGCCGCGCCGGCGCGACGCGCAAGGTCGACATCAGCAATCTCGTGTTCTCGGTGCTCGACGCCGCGACGCAACCCGGCATCGTGCCGCTCGGCTCCGCGTTCCCGTCGCCGCAGCTGTTTCCGCTGCCGCGCCTCGCGAAGTCGCTCGCGCAGGCGACGCGGCTCGTCAGCCCGTGGAGCACGGTCGTCGATCTGCCGCCCGGCAACGAGGCGCTGCGCCAGCAGATCGCGCGCCGCTATCTGGCGACCGGCGTCGCACAGCCCGTCGACGAGATCGTCGTCACGAACGGCGCGCTCGAAGCGCTGAACCTGTGCCTGATGGCCGTCACGCGGCCCGGCGACGTCGTCGCGGTCGAATCTCCCGGCTTCTATGCGGCGCTGCAGGCGATCGAGCGACTCGACCTGCGCGCGGTCGAGATTCCCGTCGATCCGCGCACGGGCCTCGATCTCGATGCGCTCGCGAACGCGCTCGACCGGCACGACATTCGCGCGTGCTGGTTCATGACCAATTTCCAGAATCCGACCGGTGTCACGTTGTCGCTCGACAAGAAGCGCGCGCTCGTGGAGATGCTTGCCGCGCGCGAGGTGCCGCTGATCGAGGACGACGTGTACGGCGAGCTGCACTTCGGCCCCGACTACCCGCTGCCCGCGCGCGCCTTCGACCGGCACGGCCTCGTGATGCATTGCAGTTCGTTCTCGAAGACGCTCGCGCCCGGCTACCGGATCGGCTGGGCCGCCGCCGGCCGTTTCGCGGAAAAAGTGCAGCGGCTCAAGCTGATGACCACGCTGTCGGCGAGCATTCCCGCGCAGGTCGGCATCGCGAACTATCTGGAGCACGGCGGCTACGATCGTCATCTTCGCAAGCTGCGCGGCGCACTGCAAACGCAGCTCGCCCGCATGGACGACGCGCTGCGGCGCTGGCTGCCGGACGGCGTCGAGTGGGTGCGACCGGACGGCGGGTATTTCCTGTGGCTGTCGTTTCCCGATGCGATCGATGCGATGGAACTGCACCGCCAGGCGATCGCGCGCGGCATCAGCTTCGCGCCGGGGCCGCTGTTCTCGGCCGCGCACGGCTTCGAGCGCTGCGTGCGCGTGAACTTCGGCCATCCGTGGAACCGTGACATCGAACGCGCGATCCGCGTGCTCGGCGAACTGGTCGCCGAGCCGGCCGTACGCAAGGCCGGTTGAGCCCGCACGCAGGCCGCCGCCGCCGTGCAGCCGACGCACGCACGGGTTACAGTGCACCTCTTTTCGCCCCCTCGACCCATCCCATGAGCGCATTGCCGTACCTCGATCACGCCGCGCTGCTGAGGCTCGCCGCCGAAGCCGCTGGCGTCACGCAGCCGTGCACCTGCACGAAGACCCCGCTTGCCGGCTGGACGAGCCTGCCGCTGTCGCTACGGGACACGCGGCTCGTCGAAGTGGCGACCCTCATGCCACCCGACGACCCCGAGCCGACCTACGACGAATACCATCCGGACCGCACGCGTTACGGGTCCGACGACGCACCGATCGGGCCGCGCCACTTTCCGTACAACCGCTGCAACGTCAGCCGCTGCGTGTCGTGCGGCCGGCTGTATCTGCGCTACCAGGAAGGCGGCGGCTACTTCATCGACCAGCGCATCCGCGCGCTCGATCCGGCGTTGATCGTCGACGCGCAGGTGTGAACCCGGCGCGGGCATGCGCAACGCATGCCCGGCGCCCCGCGAATCTGCTGTGCCCTTTTCGTTCCGATCTGCTTCTTTTCCCGCCGCCCCGCGTTCCCTACGCTGTCTCCGGTTGCCCGACACCCGTCGCAACGTCCCCTCCCGAGCGGCGCGCGCCCCTGCGCCGCCGCTCCTCTCGCGTATCACGTCATGTACCGATATACCGATTTCGACCGGGCGCTCGTGCTGAGCCGCGCCGCCCAGTTCCGCGACCAGCTCGAACGCTGGCAGCACGGCACGCTGAGCGAGGACGCGTTCCGGCCGTTGCGCCTGCAGAACGGCTGGTACGTGCAGCGCCACGCGCCGATGCTGCGCGTGGCCGTGCCGTACGGCGAACTGTCGAGCGCGCAGCTTCGCGTGCTTGCCCGGATCGCACGCGACTACGACGTGCCCGACGACGCCACCTATCGCGCCGCCTGCGACGCGCAGGCGCTGCTCGGCACGCTGCGCCTGCCGACCCGCAACGCGCACTTCACGACCCGCACCAACGTGCAGTTCAACTGGATTCCGCTCGCGAAGGCGGCCGACGTGATGGACCTGCTCGCGACCGTCGACATGCACGGAATCCAGACGAGCGGTAATTGCATTCGCAACATTTCGTGCGACGAGCGCGCGGGCGTCGCGCCGGACGAGATCGCCGATCCGCGGCCGTTCGCGGAGGTGATGCGCCAGTGGACGACGCTGCATCCGGAATTCGCGTTCCTGCCGCGCAAGTTCAAGATCGCGATCACCGGCGCGGCCGAGGACCGCGCGGCGACCGACTGGCACGACGTCGGGCTGAAGCTCGTGCGCAACGACGCGGGCGAGCTCGGTTTTCGCGTGAGCGCCGGCGGCGGTATGGGCCGCACACCGCTGATCGCGACACTGCTGCGCGCGTTCCTGCCGTGGCAGCACGTGATGAACTACATCGAGGCGATCGTCCGCGTCTACAACCGCCACGGACGCCGCGACAACAAGTACAAGGCACGCATCAAGATCCTCGTGAAGAGCGAGGGGCAGCGCTACATCGACGACGTCGAGGAAGAGTTCCGCCAGATCGTCGAGCACGACGGCGGCCCGCACACGATTCCGCAGGCCGAGTTCGACCGCATCGCGGCATCGTTCGTGCCGCCGCGGCTGAAGCCGCGCACGCTCGACCTCGACGATGCCGAAGCACGCATGGCCGCCCACGCCAATCGCCATCCGGCCTTCGCGCGCTGGCTCGCGCGCAACGTCGCCGCACACCGCGACCCGGCGCTGCGCATCGTCACGCTGTCGTTCAAGCGTCGCCTGCAGGCGCCCGGCGATGCATCGCCCGAGCAGCTCGACGCGCTGGCCGAACTCGCCGAGCGCTTCTCGGCCGGCGAGGCGCGCGTGACGCACACGCAGAACGTGGTGCTGCCGTGGGTGCATGTCGACGACCTGTTCCTGCTGTGGGAGAACGCGCGCGCGATCGGTCTTGCCAGTGCGAACGTCGGACTCCTGACCGACATGATCGCGTGCCCCGGCGGCGACTTCTGCGCGCTCGCGAACGCGCGCTCGATCCCGATCGCCGACGCGATCGCCGAGCGGTTCCAGGATCTCGACATGCAGCACGACGTTGGCGACATCGACCTGCACATCAGCGGCTGCATCAACTCGTGCGGCCACCATCACAGCGGGCACATCGGCATCCTCGGCGTCGACAAGGACGGCGCGGAGTGGTACCAGGTGACGATCGGCGGCTCGGACGGTTCGAGCGCGAGCGGCCCCGCGCGGCCGGGCAAGGTGATCGGCCCGTCGTTCTCGGCGGACGAGATCGTCGATGTCGTGGACGCGCTCGTCGACGTGTATCTCGACGCGCGTCTCGATGCCGACGGCCGCAGCGAACGATTCATCGACACGGTGCGCCGCATCGGCACCGAGCCTTTCAAAGCCGCGGCGAACGACGCACGTCACCACGCGGAGCACGCATGAACCCGATCGACGAAACAGTGAACGCGAGCGCGAACGCACGCATCCGGCTGCTGACGCCGGCCGAACACGCCGACGATACGAACGCGCCCGACACGGCGACGCGCACGACCCTGACGATCGGCAACGACGAGGAACTGCCGCCGCTCGCTGAACGAATCGCGCAGGCCGCGCGCATCGACCTGCATTTCCCGTCCTTCACCGACGGCCGCGCGTACAGCCAGGCCTATCTGCTGCGCAAACGCTTCGGCTTCGCCGGCGACTTGCGCGCGACGGGCGACGTGCTGATCGACCAGTTGCTGCTGATGGAGCGCACCGGGTTTTCGAGCGCGGTGCTCGGCGTCGATGCCGATCTGGCCGCCGCGCGCCGGCAGCTCGACCGGTTCCCGGGCTTCTATCAGCGCGATGCGAGAACGGCAGCGCCGCGGCAGGACGCGGCGACGCAGACGGAGCAATGAAAACGGGCGGCCCGCAGGCCGCCCGTCCGATGAACCGCAAGCGCCGCGCCCGCCGCGAAGCGGGCGCCGGCGTTCAGCGCGCCGCCACCGGCTTGCCGAACGCGCCAAGGATCTTCCTCTCGAGCGCGATGTAGTCGTGGCCGAAGTGGTGGTCGCCCCCCGTCCTGATCACGTCGGCGCCGGTATTCGCGAGCGCCGGACACATCGTGTCCTTCTCTTCCGCGCCGTAGAAGCACTGCACGAGCTGCGGCGGTACCTTCGCGATTTCCGGCGCGACCTTCATCGCCTTGTCGCTCGCCGGCATGCCGAGCCAGCCCGTCACGCGGATCTGGAAATCCGCCGCCGGCGCGAAGCCGAGCAGCGACATCACCGCGACCTTGTCGCGCAGGTCGCCCGGCAGCCGGTTGTACGCGAACGGCATCACGTCCGCGCCGAACGAGTAGCCAACCAGCGCCACACGGTTCGTATGCCAGCGCGCCATGTACGTACGCATCACGCGCGCCAGGTCGCGGCTCACCTGTGCGGGCGGCTTCTCGCTCCAGAAGTAGCGCAGGCTGTCGATGCCGACCACGGACACGCCATCGCGCTGCAGCGCCTCGGCGATCGTCTTGTCGAGATCGCGCCAGCCGCCGTCGCCGGAGATCACGATCGCGAGGCGGTCGCTGCCGCCCTTGGACGGCAGCTCGACGAGCGGCAGGTCCGACACGTCGAGCTCGTCGCTGCTGCTGGTGTCGTGCAGGTGCGACGTCACGAGCGACACGAGCTTCGTGGAGTCGCCGGCCACGGCCGTTTCGACGAAGCCCGGCATCGCGCGGCGCACGATCGTCGGATCGGGCGGGCACGGCTTGAAGCGCGCATCGAGCTTCGCCGCCGGCGCGACCGACACGACGCCGGCGATGGTGTTCTCCGGCGCCATCGACAGGATCTGCTTCGCGATCGCGCCGCCCTGGCCCACGCCCGCGACGATCGGCGTGTAGTAACGCGCCGATTGCGCGAGGCGTTCGAGCTGATGGCTGACCGCCTCGGCGTCGCCGTCGAGGTGGTGACAGGTTTCCTGCTTCGCGGCAAGGTTCGCCGCGTAGCGCTCCGAATCCACGCCGACCGTCATCGCCCCCGCTTTCGCGAGTGCGTCGGCCGCCTGCTGGTCGGCGGCGCCCCAGCCGCGCTCACGCGAGAACAGCACGACGAAGCCGCGCAGCGGGCCGCTCGGCTTCGTCACGGTCACGGGGCCGTAACGGCCGCCCGACACGGTTTCCGGTTTCGCCGCAGCCGGCTGCGCCGCGAGCGCGGCGCCGGCCAGCATCATTCCCGCGCAGGCGACTGCCGCCTGCGCGATACCCTTCTTGAACATCATGAACGCCGACCTCCAGCCAGCAGGGACAGATCCGCGAGCGTGACGAACACGCCGACCGAGCCCGAGGCCGCGAGATAGCGCGGCTCCCAGTGCGGCTCGAACTTGCTCTTGAATGCACGCAAGCCACGGAAGTTGTAGAAGCGGCCGCCGAAGCGCCAGACCATCAGCCCGAACCGGTGCCACGGCGACGGCATCTTCGCCGCCCCCATCCCCGAGAACGGCGCGATGCCCAGGCTCAGCTTGCGGAACCCCGCTTCCTTCAGGTGCAGCGCGAGCTGCGTAAACAGATACTCCATCGCATACGGCGACGCTTCCGGCAGATGACGCATCACGCCGACCGTCGCCTCGGTGTTGAGGTCGGTCGTCATGAACGTGACGAACGCGATCGGCTTGTCGGCCTGGCGCACGAGCATCACCGACTGCGTCGCGAGATAGCCGTCGTGGAACGCCGCCACCGAGAAGCTCTTCTCGCGCGCGTCGCGGCTGTCGAGCCAGCCGTCGGAGATGTCGCGCAGCGCCGGCAGCGCGGCCGGCACGTCGCTCGGCGCGATCACCTCGACCCTCAGCGCGTCCTTGTCGCCGCGACGCAGCGCATAGCGCAGGTGCGACCGGTTCGAACCTTTCAGGTCGAACCGGTCGAGCGCGATGTGCGCTTCCTCGCCGAGCTTCATCAGCGTGAGGCCCGCGTCGAGATACAGCGGCAACGCGTTCGCGCGCACCTGGTAGAACGCCGCACGGCCGCTGTGCGCGTGTGCGAGCGCAATGAACTTGCTGATCAGCGCCGGCCATTCCTCGCGCGGCCCGACCGGGTCGTGGAGCGCGGCCCACGTGCGGCCGTTCTTCGCATACATCAGGAACGCCTGGCGCGACTCCGAGAACAGGAACGACTTGTCGCCCATCAGCGCGAGGCCCGCGTCGCTGCACTCCTGCGCGCGGATGATCCGTTCGGCATCCGACAGGTCCTGCTCCGCGGGCTTCACGAAACGGCCCGGCGCCGGGCGCAGCAATTGCCACAGCGCGAACAGCGCGACGAACACGCCGGCCGCGAGCGTCGCGCGCAGCGCACGCGGCGCACGCGCGTCGAACGAGAAATGCGACCACAGCTCGCGTGTGTACGGCACGTCGCGGAACGCGAAGAACAGCACCCACACGGCCAGCATCAGCACCATCGCCACCGACACGAACCAGCTCACCGTGAAGCGCTCGGCGAGCAGCGACGAATGCCGGTTGAAACGGCGGCGGCTGACGAGCAGCAGCACCAGCAGAATGCCGAGCACGCCGGCCTCGACGAACGCGAGGCCCTTCGCCAGCGACAGCGCAAGGCTCGCGAGCGTCAGCGCGAACGTCATCCACCATGCGCCGTCGAGGCGGCGCAGCAGCCCGCGCGCGACGAACAGCAGCGCGACGCCCAGCACGCTGCAGATCACCTGCGAGCCTTCGAGCACCCACAGCGGCACGAGGTGGCGCAGGATCGCAATCCGGTGCCAGAACGCGGGCGTCGCGCTCGAGATCACCAGCATCCCGCCGACCGCGAACGTCACGAGGCTCAGGAACAGCGGCGCCAGTTGCGACACGCGCGCGGCCTGCCGCGACACGAGCCGGCGCCGCAGCGCGCGGCCTTCGAAACCGGCCAGCAGGCCGGCCGACAGCACGAGCGGCACGCCGAAATAGATCGCGCGATACGCGATCAGCGCGGCGACCATCGCGTGCGGCGGCACTTCGCGACCGAGCGTGAAGACCATCGCGGCTTCGAACACGCCGATCCCGCCCGGCGTATGACCGATCATCCCGAGCAGCAACGCCGCGGCGTAAACGGTAATGAAGGTCGGGAAACCGACCGGCGCGGCCGGCAGCAGCACCCAAAGCGTCAGGCCGGCCGCGACGACGTCGAGCACCGCATAGACGACCTGCGCGACGAGATCGCGCCGCGCCGGCACGTCGAACGACAGCCACTTGAAACGCGTGACGACCGGGCGCGCGGTGTTGCCGCACATTACGACCATCGCGGCCAGCACCACGAGCAGCGCCGCGCCGGTCCACGTCAGCACGCCGGGCGCGACGTGCAGCATCGCGGCAAGCGCCTCCGGCACGCAGACCATGCCGATCGCCGTCATCCACACCATCGCGAGCGCCAGCGTGCCGCTGGTGAATACCGTCATCCGGCCGATCTGCGCGGGCGTGACGCCCGACACGCCGTACACGCGCGCGCGGACCGCGCCGCCCGTCAGCGCGCCGAAGCCGGTCGCGTTGCCCAGCGCGGAGCCGGCGATCGCGCCGATCCATAGCGCGGCGCGCGGCACCTTCGCGGCGACGTAGCGCAGGCCGACCGCGTCGCGGGCGACGAGCGCGAGATAGCTGAGGGCCGTCGCGGCCAGCGACGCGCCCCACTCGCCGGCGGACATGTGACGCAGCTGGCGGATCACCGACCGGTAGTCGACGGATTCCGACAAGTGCTGGAAGACCACGATCAGCAGCAGGCCGATGCCGAGCGCGAGCAGCGGCGACAGCACACGCTCGTTGCGGATCAACGCCCGGGCACGGGCGATCACCGCCGCGGCGCGGCCGGGCGAACCAGAGTGGCGGGAAGACATAGGTTGTTCAGTGGTGGTGCATAGCGTGTCGCGGCGCAAGACGGCCAGGCGGCGACGTATCTGGTTGTTCTGCGTGGGCGGTCGGCCGACGGAAATCGCGGGCGGCGCCTGGATCAGAACTTACGAGTATACGGAATTTATATTACAGATTCTTTCAAGTTCGGATTGTGCGGATTTGTGGTGCCGCGTGCGTAAACATCGCATCAAAAAAAGTGCGTCCGATCAACGCAAGGTGCGCATCATACCGGGAACCGTCACGGTTTTTTCATCGGATGAATGACTTGTGATGCATTTGGGAGAAAACTGCCGGGCGGCGCCCTTCGGGCGAGGATAAAACCATGAGGCTGGCGGGCTATTCGAGAATGGGGACAGGTCGGCTGGGCTGCTTGTTGCCCCGACTTTGGCAGCACGGCCGATGTCCGGTTTGTGCCGCTCCGTCTCGCAATCGGTGATGACGCGCTGCTCCTGCGCGGCCTTCGTCGCTAAAACTGCGCCGTCAGTTGGAAACCAAATGTGACACTCGCGGTCGGGAAACCCGACGGCTTGTAGACCGGCGTTCCCATTGGCAGTGCAGATGCGCCGTTGGACTTTACTGTGTCGGGTAGTGAAACGGGGACGTCGAGCGTGAAGTTGTCGATGCGGAAGCACGAGTTTCGGCCGGCAGGGTCGGGAAAGCGGCGCTTTCCGTCACGGACGGACGCACTGCCGGCGCGGACACGGTTCGCTTGCGTTCACGCGCGTGGCTCCTGCTCCCGGGCACGTTGATCGTTGCTGTTCGGCACGGCACCCGACGGGATCGACTGCGCGGATACGCCAGCCGTTGTGAGCATCAAGGAGACTGCAACAAGGTTGGTTCCCCGGATTTTCTTCTTCATGTACTTGGCTTTCTCGATTATGCGTACCGCGTGACGATCCAGACGCCGATCAGGATGACAACTGCGCCGACCACTTGCATCGGCTTCAAGAAGTGCTCGTGCAGCGCCGTGAACGTCAACACCACGAGCATGGAGATCGCCACCATGGTTGGATACGCCGTGCCGAGCGTGGTCTTCCGCAGTGCGGCCGCGTAAAGCACGAAGCCAACCCCGTAAGCGGCAACGGCGGCGCCGCGCACAATCCATGGCAGCACGTTCGATTCGCCGAGAACGATCCCCTTGAGCGCGGCAACTCTCAGCAATACGCCGGCGAGGCCGCCGAACACGCCACTCGCGACAACAAACACCCAGTTCATCGAGCGGCTTCAATCGTCACGACGCCGTCAGGCCGACGATCGGACAGGTCCCGGCTGTCATCGGATGGATCCGGACTGGAAACGAAGATCGCGTTGAAGCGGTTCGCGCCATGCAGCGCAATCAGCACGATCGCGGGAAATACGATCGAGAAGTTTCGCGCTTCGTCCCGGTAGCCGAAAAAGACGAACAGCACCAGCACTGGCAGGAATGCTGCGAAGAAGTAGCGCCGGTAGCGCGCTGGCGTCGCACGCCAGGCGGCCCGAAAGAACACCGCAAGCGGCACGAGCATCAGCGGATTCTCCAGGCTCGGCGTAAAGATGCCTTTGCCGATGAGGTTGTAGAACGACAGATAGGATTTGGGATTCAGCCAGAACTTCAGGTTGTCCCACACGTGATACTCGACGAATCCACCGGCATTCTCGCTGTACCCGCTCATGATGAATTGCCGGGTCGCAACGCAGATTCCGAGTTGCAGTACGAGCCAGCCGATCCGCTTCGACACTGCCACATCCCGCTCGTGCAGGAGAAACAGCGCGAGCGGAACGAGAAAGAACGTCTCCTTGTTCAGCGAGAAAACGGCGGTCATCAACGTGCAAGCCAGCATGCGCTTCGTCAGCAGGAAATAGCAGGCACCCAGTACGCCGAGCAGTTCGAAGAAATCGTAGTAGTAGCCGCCCTGCTGAAACGTCAGCGGATAGACGAAACTGAACGCAGCCAGAAAGCCGACCGAATGCCCGAAACTCAGACCGTGAAGCCTCGCCAGCTTGTAGATCAGCAACAGCACAAACAAGGTCGACAACACGATCGCGATGTACGTCATGTGGTAGACCAGCGCCACTACAGGTGTCCAGTATTCATCCGGCACGCTCGTGAAATAGGCGTTGCGCAGAGAGTCGTGGCGTTTGATCGATTTGAACAACTTGTCCTGTTTCGCCGGGTCGAGTTGCTCGGCGATCCATTTCGCTGCACCAGGAAACGATGAGCGATAGACGTACGGTTTCGGTGCATCGCCGTTCATCATGCCGACCAGGCTGTAGCTGGTTGCGAAGTTGCCTTTCTGGTCGTCGCGGAAACCCCATTTCAGCAGCACGCTGTTGGTGATGTTGCCCGCGCATACGAACAGCAGTACGTACACGATAGCGAAGCGGCAGAATGCTCGCACCCGGTTCTGGTTCTTTTCCGTCATGTCGATTGCGCCACTCATGGAACCGGGAGGAAGTGAGCGGCCAGGACGATCGCCACCATGATGCAAAGCATGCTGAAGGTGCCGCGGTTTTCGAGGATATGAACGATGGGATCGTCGTGCATGGCGCCGCGCACCGTCGTGATCCAGAGCCGTCCGAACAGATAGATCATGCCGATCTGCACGAACCAGAGCAGATGCGGAACCGCATAGCGTGCGGCGGTTTCGGGCGCGTTGATGAAAAGGCCGAACACGACCACTGCGGCAAGCGACGCGCCGATACCGAACGGCCAGAGCACTTCGAGATCGCCCACGCGGTAATCGCGGCCAACCGATGTTCGCTTGTCGCTTTGACGTAGAAGCACCAGTTCGGAGCAGCGCTTCACGAGCGCGAGGCTCAGGAAGGCAAATACTGAGAACGCGAGCAGCCAGCGGCTGACCGTGATTTCCGCGGCGATCGCTCCGGCGACGATCCGGTAGGTGTACAGCAACGAAAGTACGAGGACATCGAGCAGCACGATCGATTTCAGACGCAAGCTATATGCCGTCGTGAGCACCAGATAGAGCGCGAACATGCCGGCGAATGCGGGCGATACTGCGAATGCCAGTGCAAATGCCAAGAGCAGCAGCACGGCTGCGCAGCCAAGACCGCTTGCAATCGACAACGTACCGCTCGCGAACGCGCGGTCGCGCTTGCGGGGGTGTCGACGATCGTTGTCGAGATCCCAGAGATCGTTCCCGATATAGGTGGCAGATGCGCCGAGCGACATCGACAGAAATGCAAGCACCAGCGTGGCAACCTTGTCGGTGTCGAGAAAAGCGAATGCCGTCAGCAGCGGAACGAACAGGAGCAGGTTTTTGAGCCACTGGTGAACGCGCAGTGCCTTGCACCATGTGGAGAAGGTCGCGCGTACATTCGAAAATTCTCGCTCGACCGGCTTGCTGCTTCGGACCGCCGCGGCAATGCCAGGCTCGACGCCGGCAAGAACGACTGCGTTTGCGCCGGCCCAGACCGGCAGATCGGCTTTGCTGTTGCCCGCATAGACGAAATCGTCGCCGATCTTTTGGCGAATGCCGGCGAGCTTGGCGTCGCCCTTCAGGTTTGTGTCGTGACTGGACGCAATGACGAGATCGAACAGGCCGAGATGTGCATCCACACGTTCGGCAATAGAACGATGCGCGGCAGTCGCGAGCACGATCGTGCGACCGCAGTTTCGTTCATTGACGAGATAGTCGACCAATGCTTCGCGATAAGGAAGCGACTCCGCGCGAAAATCGGCATGTTCCGCAACCTTGAATTTGAACGCAGCGCGACCACCAGCGATCCAGAAAGGCAAGCGCAACAGGTTTGATGGCTTACGCCTGACGACACGGATTACGGACTCCATCAACGTGTCCGATAGCATCAGCGTGCCGTCGAGGTCGACGACAAGTGGAAGTTTTCGTGTTTCTCGCATCTGCTCTGATTTTTCGGCGTCGATTATGAGTGAGACTAGATATGGCAGATATTTCAGGAAACAAAAAATCCCTCAAAAATCATGCCCAATACACATTCCCATCCTGCCCCACCTAATCAATTCAGCAGGACATGCCTCATGAAAAAACACCCTCCACCAAACGCACGCCGGCCTGCATGGCGCTCGCCGGAAACTGATTCGCCCGAGGCAGTTGCCGTCTCTTCGACAGCCAACACCATTCCCCGGAATCTGGAGTACACCAGACGGCAGGTCTTGTAGTTCATCGTTCTTTATTTGACTTCTTTTGAGATCGATGAACGTTAGCAAAGCAATCGCCAGGAAACCATAGGAAGACCGTCAACGATTGCCAAGCGTCGTAAATATGTGAATAAATCGTCTTTTAGGACGATTCCTATTGCAATTTCAATCTTCGATTAATTCCCTATCATTTAACCTGAACCGACCGAAATTTTCCCGCATTACTTCCCGCACTCTTTCCCAAAAAATCTGAATCCGATGGTTAAAACGCTGCATTTCGATCATCTGCAAACATTCAAATAGTGTTGCAGTCGATTGACTTCCCTTCGCCCCACTCCCAGTCTGTTTGCGCGCTGACGAAACCGAACCCACCAGCGCCGACCTCACTCCGCCCGCTCATGCTCCCCCAACCCGATCGCCTTGTAGTCGTAAGTCGGATAGAACTCCGTCCGGTACGCGCCCCACGCCGTATCCTCGAGCACGCGATTGACCTCCCGCAGCCGCGACGCCGGCAGCCGCAGCACGACGATCTGCCCGATCCCCATCGTCACGGTCCAGCTCACCACCTCCACGCCCGGCGGCGGAAACGCCTTGTAGAACCCCTGCTTCGCGAGTTGCACATTCAGCTCGGCGAGCGGGCGCGACTGGTCGTGCTTGAGGAACACGGTCAGCAGCACCGCATTGTCGGGCGTCGCGGCGGCCGTGCCCGTGGGCGCCGTCGAGCCCTGTGCCGCGGCGGGCAGGCTCCATGCCGCGGCGGCCGCCAGGATGCCCGCCATGCAAACGGTCGCGGCCCGGTTCGCCGCGCTGACAAATCCCTTCTTCATGCTTGCTCCGGTCGATCGTGAAGGAACGATGCGCACCGGCCGCGTAACGAACCGGCCGGCGCCTGCGCCTGTGCTACGCTGCGACGATCGATTCCCGCCTGCGGCCGCAACGCCGCCGGCCGAACGCAAACGGCATGCCCGCCGCCGCGAAGGAACCCATCGAAATGAAAATGACTTCGCTGAAGAATATGCCGATTTTCGGCGGCGATACGCCGGAAACCGTGCGGGTGGCAGTCACGCTGCTGACGGGCGCGTGGTGCATCTTCGCGTACCGGGTCGCCGTTTTCGAGTCGGCGGTCGTTCCGGCGCTGCTCGACCGCTTCCCGAGCGGCTCGTTTCGCGCCGGGATGGTCCGGATGCTCGCGGCGACCTTCGTCGCGATCGCCGTCGCCCTCGCGCTGCTCGTCGTGCAGATCGCGCGCCGGAAGAACTGGGCGCGCATCACGATGATCGGGCTGGTCATCGCCACACTCGCGTTGATGGCCTTCACCGCCGCGCACCGGCCGGCCGATTTCCTGAGCACGGTCTACTGCCTTTTCACGCTGGCGACCTTGCTGTTGCTGTCGCGCTCGAGCCGGCAGTGGTTCGACCAACCGCGACCGCAACCGGACGAACAGCCGTAACCCTCCAGGCCCGCGTCGCCAGCGTTCAGTACACGTCCCGCATGTAGCGGCGCGCCTTCGAAAGCCGCGCGACGTAGTCGTTCGCGGCTTCGTCCGACATCCCGCCGTGCTCGGCGACCACCGCCTTCAGCGCGGCATCGACGTCCTTCGCCATCCGCGCCGCATCGCCGCACACGTAGAAGTGCGCGCCTTCCTCCAGCCACGCGAACAGCTCGGCGCCCTGCTCGCGCATCCGGTCCTGCACGTAGATCTTGTCGGCTTGGTCGCGCGAGAACGCGAGGTCGAGCCGCGTCAGGAAGCCGCTGTCGTGCATCGCGCCCAGTTCGTCGCCGTAGTAGAAGTCGGTCTGCGCGTGCTGCTCGCCGAAGAACAGCCAGTTTCGGCCGCGTGCGCCACGTGCTTGCCGCTCGTGCAGGAAGCCGCGGAACGGCGCGACGCCGGTGCCGGGGCCGACCATCACGATCGGCACGTCGCCGTTCACCGGCGGCCGGAAGTGTGCGGACTTCTGCACGAACACGGGCACACGGCCGTCGTCCGCGCGATCGGCGAGGAACGTCGACGCAACGCCTTTGCGCGCACGCCGCCCGTTGTGATAGCGCACGGCCGACACGGTCAGGTGGATTTCGCCCTGGTGCGCGCTCGGGCTCGACGCGATCGAGTAGAGGCGCGGCTGCATGCGCTTGAGCATCCCGACCAGCTCCGTGCCCGACAGATCGACCGGGAACTCGTGCAGCACGTCCGCGAGCTGTTGCCCCCACAACCATTGCTTCAGGTCGGCCTTGCGATCGTCGCCGAGCAGCGCCTTCAGTGCGCCGTTCGCGCTGCGCGACGCGATGAACGCGAGCGTGTCGGGATGCGGGCGCGTGATGTCGAAGTGGCGCGCCAGCGCATCGCCGAGGCGCACGTCGCCGACACCCGCCACCGACACGGGAGCGTCAGCCTTCAGCGCGGTGACGGACAGCAGTTCGTCGACCAGCTCCGGGCAGTTGGTCGGCCACACGCCGAGCGCGTCGCCGGTTTCGTATTCGAGGTTCGCGCCTTCGGTCGACAGCGACACGTAGCGCGTGTCCTTCGCCGCGCCCGGCCGGTTGAGCCGCAGGTTCGCGACGAGCTTCGACGGCGCCGGATGCGCCTTCGACGGCAGCAGCCCCGACGGGCTCATTCCAGCGGACGGCACCGCATGCAGCGCGGCATCGGCTTCCTTGATCCGCGCGACGACGCGTTCGAGCCACTGGTCGGCGTCGCGCTGGAACTCGACGTCGCAATCGACGCGCGCGCAAAGACGCGCCGCGCCGAGTTCCGCGAGCCGCGCGTCGAGCCGGCGGCCATGGCCGCAGAACTGGTCGTAGTTGCGATCGCCGAACGCGAGCACCGCGAAGTGCACGCCGTCGAGGCGCGCGGCGCTGCCGGCCTGCAGCGCTTCCCAGAACTCGCTGCCGTTGTCGGGCGCGTCGCCGTCGCCGAACGTGCTCGTCATCAGCAGCACGTATTGCGCACCGGCGAGCGACGCCACCGGATAGTCGGACATGCACGCGGTGCGGATCTCGAAGCCCGCGTTCATCAGCTGCGTCGCGTAATCCTCGGTCAACGATTCGATGTTGCCGGTCTGCGATGCCCACAGCAGCACGACCTTCGGCCGCGTGCGCACGATCCGCACACCGCCGGTCGCGCTGGCATCGCCCGGCAGCGCGGGCGCCGCGGCACCCGGCGAGCTCGCCGGCAGCGAGCGGCTGAACAGCCCCGCCAGCATCCCGTCGAGCCAGAACCGCACCGGCGGCGTGAGCGGCGCGCTGGCCGGCAGCACGGGCACGCTGCCCTCGCGCCGGCCGGCGCTCGCCTTCAGCCCGCTGACAAGGCCGGCCACGTACAGCCGTTCGGTGTCCGTCAATGGCGGCGGAGCGAGGTCGGCCACGCCGAGCGCGGCCGCGAAAGTATCGATGTCTGCCATGTCGGATTCCTGTGAAGCAGTAGCCTGCACCAGCGCCGGGGCGGGCCGCGCGTCGTCGGCGCCTGCGTCGGGTTGCGCCGTCTCTTCGTCGGCGGCCGCGAACGCATCGGTCTCGACGCGCCGCAACGCGACCGCGCAGTATTTCAGTTCGGGTTGCTGCGATTCGGGATCGATCGCGTCGTTCGTCACCGCGTTGATGCACAGGTCGTCGCCGTACACGTCGTTCCAGTGCATCGGCGCGAAGCAGTTGCCGCGCCGCACGCGCTCGGTCACGACGGCGGGAAGCACCGCGCGGCCGCGCGCCGAGCGAATCTCGACGCTGTCCTTCGTGGCAACGCCGAGCGCGCTCGCATCGTCCGGGTGCAGTTCGACGAACGGGCGCGGGTTCAGCTTGTTCAGCATCGCGACCTTGCCCGTCTTCGTCATCGTGTGCCATTGATGCTGCAGCCGCCCGGTGTTCAGGACGATCGGGAACGTGTCGTCGGGCAGCTCGGCCGGATCGACATGCGCCCGCGCGAAGAAGCGCGCCTTGCCCGATGGCGTCGGGAACGCGAGGCGCGGCGCGTCGTGCCCGTCGGCCGCCGGACGCGGCGTCTGGCTCACGCCGTCGTTCAGGTAGCGGATCGGGTGCCGCTCGCGCGCGGTGCCCGGCGCGACCGGCCATTGCACCGGGCCCTCGCGCAGCGCCGCATGGCTCGCGCCGCGCAGGTCGTAGCCGGTCGCCGGATTCGAGAAGCGCACGATCTCGTCGAACACGTCGGCCGCCGACGCATAGTCGAACGCATCGCCGAAGCCCATCGCGCGCGCGACTTCCGCGACGATGCGCCAGTCCGGCAGCGCGTCGCCGGGCGGCGCGACCGCCGCGCGCATCAGCGTCATGTTGCGCTCGGAGTTGATCATCACGCCGTCGCCCTCGGCCCACAGTGCGCCGGGCAGCAAGATGTCCGCATAGCGGTTGGTTTCGGTGTCGAGGAAAGCATCCTGCGCGATCACGAGCTCGGCGGCCTGCAGCCCGGCGATCACGTTCTGCCGGTTCGGTACCGTGGCGACCGGGTTCGTGCAGATGATCCAGCATGCCTTGATGTCGCCTGCCGCCATCCGCGAGAACAGGTCGACCGTGCCCTGCCCCGTCTCCTTGCGCAGCGTGCCGGCCGGCACGCGCCACAGGTTCTCGACGAACCGGCGATCATCGTCGGACGTCACCGAGCGCTGGCCCGGCAGCCCGGGGCCCATGTAGCCCATCTCGCGCCCGCCCATCGCGTTCGGCTGGCCGGTCAGCGAGAACGGCCCGCTGCCGGTGCGGCAGATCTTGCCCGTCGCGAGATGCAGGTTGCAGATCGCGTTGGTGTTCCACACGCCGTGCGTGCTCTGGTTAAGCCCCATCGTCCAGCAGCTCATCCATTCCTGCGCGTCGCCGATCCATTGCGCGGCCGTGCGGAGGTCGGCTTCCGCGAGACCGGTGATTTCCGCGACGCGCTCGGGCGTGTAGTCCGCGAGGAACGCGGGCATCGCGTCCCAGCCTTCGGTGTACGCATCGATGAACGCGGCGTCGATGCGGCCGTTCGCATGCAGCAGGTGCAGCAGCCCGTTGGTCAGCGCGAGATCGGTGCCCGGCCGGATCTGCAGGAACAGGTCGGCCTTGTCGGCCGTGCCGGTGCGGCGCGGATCGACGACGATCAGCTTCGCGCCGGCCTTCACGCGATCCATCATCCGCAGGAACAGGATCGGATGGCAGTCGGCCATGTTCGCGCCGATCACGAAGAACAGGTTCGCGCGATCGAAATCCTGGTACGACCCGGGCGGGCCGTCCGCGCCGAGCGACTGCTTGTAGCCGGTGCTCGCGCTCGCCATGCAGAGGCGCGAGTTCGACTCGATGTTGTTGGTGCCGACGAAGCCCTTCGCGAGCTTGTTGACGAGGTATTGCGCCTCGATCGACATCTGCCCCGACACGTAGAACGACAGCGCGTCGGGCCCGTGCGTGTCGAGCACCGCGCGCAGCCGCCGCGCGGTCTCGGCGATCGCGTCGCGTGCCGGCAGCGGCACGAGGTCGTCCTCGCGCGCGCGCCGCACGAACGCGCGGTCGAGCCGCCCGGAACGGCGCAACGCGACGTGCGCCGACGAGCCCTTCGTGCACAGCCGCCCGAAGTTGGTCGGATGGTCGGCGTCGCCGGATACCTTGACGACTTCGCCTTCCTCGACGTGCAGCACCATCCCGCAGCCGACGCCGCAGTACGGGCACACGCTCTTGACGGGGGTGGCGGTCATGCGCGCTCCGGGGCGATCAGGCTGCGATCCACACGAAACCGTCCTCGACCCGCGACGGATACGCGCTCACCGACTGCTCGGGCGCCTCGAGGCATTCGCCCGTGCGCAGGTCGAAATGCTGCTTGTACAGCGGCGACGCGACGACGACACGCTCGCCGAGGCTGCCGATCAGCCCGCGCGACATCACGGCCGCCTGCGACACGGGATCGACGTTGTCGATCGCGAACACGCCGCCTTCTTCGGCATGCGCGACGTGAAAGACCGCGACCTGCGCGCCGTTGACGAGTGCACACACGCCGGTGTTCGGCACGATGTCGTCGAGCGGGCACACGCGGGTCCAGGACAGCGGAAGACGATCGTTCATGATGGGCTCCTTGGAAAAGACGCTGGTGTCGGTCACGGTCAAACGGTTGCAGGTTCGGTGGCGGCTTGCGTCGCGCCAACGGCCACCACGGGAATCGACACGGGCTTGCCGCCCGTCCGTTCGCCGGGCGTCGCGGGCCGGATCTGGCCGCGCGTCTCGACGAATTCGATGGTCGTGTCCGGCGCGTCGCTGTTCACGAAGTGGCGGAAGCGCTTGCGCGTGTCGGGATCGGTGACGGCCTTCTTCCATTCGCACTCGTAGGTGTCCACCACGTGCTGCATGTCGGCTTCGAGTTCGGCACCGATCCCGAGCCGGTCGTGCACGACGACGTCGATCAGGTAGTCGAGCCCGCCTTCGAGGTTGTCGCGCCACACGCTCGTGCGCTGCAGCCGGTCGGCCGTGCGCACGTAGAACATCAGGAAGCGGTCGATATAGCGGACCAGCGTGGCACGGTCGAGATCGGACGCGAGCAGTTCCGCGTGGCGCGGCTTCATCCCGCCGTTGCCGCACACGTACAGGTTCCAGCCCTTCTCGGTCGCGATGATGCCGACGTCCTTGCCCTGCGCCTCCGCACACTCGCGCGTGCAGCCGGACACGCCGAACTTGATCTTGTGCGGTGCGCGCAGCCCCTTGTAGCGGTTCTCCAGATCGATCGCGAGGCCGACCGAATCGTCGACGCCGTAGCGGCACCACGTCGACCCGACACACGACTTCACGGTGCGCAGGGCCTTGCCGTATGCGTGGCCCGATTCGAAACCGGCCGCGATCAGCTCCTCCCAGATCGACGGCAGCTGCTCGACGCGTGCGCCGAACAGGTCGACACGCTGGCCACCGGTGATCTTCGTGTAGAGCCCGTACTTCTGTGCAACCTGGCCCACCGCGATCAGCCCTTCCGGCGTGACTTCGCCGCCCGGCATGCGCGGCACGACCGAATACGTGCCGTCGCGCTGGATGTTCGCGAGGTAGTAGTCGTTCGAATCCTGCAGCCCCGCATGCTCCTTCTTCAGCACGAATTCGTTGAAGCACGACGCGAGAATGCCCGCCACCGCCGGCTTGCACACGTCGCAGCCGAGGCCGTGGCCATGCTTCGCGAGCAGTTCGTCGAAGGTCGTGATGCGCTCGACGCGGATCAGGTGGAACAGCTCCTGGCGCGAATGCGGGAAGTGTTCGCACAGATGGTTGTTGACCGCGAGACCCTGCTTCTTCATCTCGGCCTTCATGATCTGCGTGACGAGCGGCACGCAGCCGCCGCACGACGTGCCCGCGCCCGTGCACGACTTCAGTGCGCCGAGGCTCGTCGCGCCGTCGGCCACCGCCGCGCAGATCTGCGACTTCGACACGTTGTTGCACGAGCAGATCTGCGCGCCTTCCGGCAGCGCGTCGACGCCGATCGCGGGCTTCTCCACACCGTCCGACGACGGCAGGATCAGGAATTCCGGCGACTCGGGCAGCTCGATGCGGTTGAGCATCATCTGCAGCAGCGTGCCGTATTCGGCCGCGTCGCCGACCATCACCGCGCCGTGCAGGAACTTGCCGCAGTCCGACACCACCAGCTTCTTGTAGACCTGGCGGCGCTCGTCAGCGTACTGGTAGGTGCGGCTGCCGGCCGTCGCGCCATGCGCGTCGCCGATGCTCGCGACGTCCACGCCCATCAGCTTCAGCTTGGTGCTCATGTCGGCACCGGCGAACGCGGCGTCGGCCGCATCGGTGATACCGCCGCCGAGCTGCTTCGCGACCACGCGCGCCATGTCGTAGCCCGGCGCGACGAGGCCGTACACCATCCCGTTCCAGGCCGCGCATTCGCCGATCGCGTAGATGTCCGAATCGCTCGTGCGGCACGCGTCGTCGATCGCGACACCGCCGCGCGGGCCGATGTCGAGGCCGCACGCACGCGCCAGCTCGTCGCGTGCGCGGATACCGGCCGAAAACACGATCATGTCGGTGTCGAGATGCGAGCCGTCGGCGAACGCCATCCGGTGCGTGCCTTCCTCGCCGTCGACGATCTCGAGCGTGTTCTTGCCCGTATGCACGGTCACGCCGAGCGCCTCGATCTTCGCGCGCAGCATCCGGCCGCCGCCGTCGTCGACCTGCACCGCCATCAGCCGCGGCGCGAATTCGACGACGTGCGTGTCGAGCCCCATGTCGCGCAGCGCCTTCGCGCATTCGAGGCCGAGCAGCCCGCCGCCGATCACGACACCGCGCTTCGCGTGCGTGCCGCACGCCTGCATCGCTTCGAGATCCTCGATCGTCCGGTACACGAAGCAGCCCGCGCGATCGCGGCCCGGCACTGGCGGCACGAACGGACGCGAGCCCGTCGCGAGCACGAGCTTGTCGTACGCGAGCGTTTCGCCGGACGCGAGCGTGACCGTGTGCGCGGCGCGGTCGATCGACGCGACCTGGGCGTTCAGGCGCAGGTCGAACTGCGGATGACGCTCGAAGAAGCCGGGTTCGACGAGCGACAGATCGTCCGCCGACTTGCCCGCGAAGAATTCCGACAGGTGCACGCGGTCGTACGCCGGGCGCGGTTCCTCGCCGAGCACCGTGACCTGCAGCGCGCCCGCCGCGCCGGCTTGCGCGGCGACGCATTCGAGGAGCTTGTGGCCGACCATCCCGTGGCCGATGACGATGAGTTTCATGATGACGTTTCCTTCGGTCGATCAGTTCATGGCGTTCGCGGCGGCCAGCGCGCGGTCGCGCAGCTCGGCCTCGCGTGCCTTGTGTTCTTCGCTGAAGCGCACGGCCATCGCGCACAATGCGGTCGCGGTGACGGCGAGCCCGAGCAGGCTCAGCGTGTGCTGCACGTCGCCGACGCCCTTCAGCAGGAAGGCCGCGGCCACCGCGCCGACGTTGCCGCCCGCGCCGACGATTCCCGCGACGCCGCCGAGCGCCTTGCGGTCGATGAACGGCACGAGCGCATAGGTCGCGCCGCAGGCCATGTGCGTGAAGAGGCCGAAGGTCAACATCGCGACGAGCGCCATGCCGATGCCTTGCGCATGCGAGAACCAGATCAGCCCGAGCCCTTCGCCGACGATCAGCGCGCACAGCAGCGTCGCGCGCACGTCGAGGCTGCGGCGCGCGGCGATCTTGTCCGACAGCCAGCCGCCGAGCGCGCGGGCAAACAGCGCGAGCAGCCCGAACAGGCCCACCGCGAAACCGGCATCCTTCAGCGACAACTGGAAGTGATCGACGTAGTACAGCGCGGCAATGTTGTGGATGAACACCTCGACGCCGAAGCACGCGCCGTACGTGACGAACAGCATCCACACGCGATAGTTGCCGCACGCGGCGAAGAAGCTCGCCCAGCCGCCCTTCTTGCCGCTGTCGACCGTCACGCCCTGCTTGCGCAGCGCGACGAAGTCGCCTTGCGGGCAGTCCTGCGTGAAGCGCCAGTACGCCCAGGCCATCGCGAGCATCGCGACGCCCGGCACGACGAGCGCGATGCGCCACGATGCGTCGTCGCCGAAGCCGAGCATCAGGCCGGCGGCGACCAGGAGCGGCATCATCGCCTGCGTCGCACCCGCGCCCGCGTTGCCCCAGCCGGCCGTCGTCGCGTTCGCGGTACCGACCACGTTCGGCGCGAACATCACCGACGTGTGGTACTGCGTGATCACGAAGCCCGCGCCGATCGCGCCGATGCCGAGCCGGCAGATCAGGAACGACAGGTAGTCGTGCGTGAACGACACCGCGAACACGGGGATCGCGCCGAGCAAGAGCAGCCCGGCATACACGCGGCGCGGGCCGAAGCGGTCGCACATCGGGCCGACCAGCAGCCGCACGGCGATCGTCGCGGCCACCGCGGCAATGTTGATGTTCGCCACCTGTGCAGCTGTGAGGTGGAATTCGCGCGCGATCAGCGGCATCAGCGGCGCGCATGCGAACCACGCGAAGAAGCACACGAAAAACGCCATCCACGTCATGTGGAACGCGCGCATCGGCGCGGTGCGGAAGCTGAAGAGATCGATACGGGTAGCTTTGTCGGTCATGTCATCCGCCAAACGAAAAACGGCGTCCTGCACACCCGGTCTCGTCGAGACCCGATATGTAGGACGCCGTTGCCCATGAAGCCCGTTGCCGGGCGCGTCAGTAATCGGTACTGCGGACGAATCGTCGTTGATTCGCCCGAATCGGCTTACGCAAACGCCGTGCCATGTCGGCCCGAATCGCGCTCGCGGCCCCGCCGCACAAGGCTCGCCGGCCGTCGCACGCATCGCTGCGGTGCGCCGTGCACGACGCGTCGGGATGCAACCAGGCACAGATGTGGTGCGCTGCAGCACTGTCGCCGTGCGACATCGCGGTGCGCGCTGACGGGGCGCGATGCACGCCGATACGGCATCGCGTGCGCCGCTGTCCCCCGGCCGTATGCGGGTCGGCATCCATCGTGGCGCGCCATGCAGCGCATATCGCCGTGCATATCGCCCCGCTCGCCGCCAGGCTCGCTCAGGTTGGCCCGGATATTGCTGAATCCTGTCTACACCGGCAACGGCGCCGGTGGGCAGTCCCCGCAAGTCAGGCCCGCCGTCGCAGGCGGGCGCAGCAGACCAGGACAACGACGTCCCCCGTGTTCGGCACGGCCGGATGCCGTGGTCGCTTCGACCGCCCGCCGCCGCCGCAAGCAACAACGCGTTATCGATCGCCGCACGCACGCGGCACTGGAATACGACATGACGACTGGTAAAGTCACGCTGCTGGGCGCCGGCCCCGGCGATCCCGATCTCCTTACGCTGAAGGCCGTGAAGGCGCTGGCGGCCGCCGACGTGCTGCTGCTCGACGATCTCGTCGCGCCCGGCATCGTCGAACTCGCGCCGCACGCGCGCGTGATCCGCGTCGGCAAGCGCGGCGGCTGCCGCTCCACGCCGCAGGCATTCATCGAGAAACTGATGCGCCGCCATGCGCTGCGCGGCGCGCACGTCGTGCGCGTCAAGGGCGGCGACGCGCTGCTGTTCGGCCGCGCCGGCGAAGAGCTCGCGACGCTGCGCGCCGCCGGGATTCCGGTCGACATCGTCAACGGCATCTCGTCGGGATTCGCGGCGGCCGCGAGCCTCGGCATCTCGCTCACGCACCGCGAGCACTGCCAGGGCGTCACGTTCGTTACCGCACACCGCCAGGACCACGGCGAGCCCGACTGGGCGGCACTTGCGGCAACCGGCACCACGCTCGCGATCTACATGGGCATGAGCCGCGTCGACAGCATCGCGGCGGGCCTGCTCGCCGCATTGCCCGCATCGACGCCGGCGGCGGCCGTGCAATGGGCCGGCACGCCCGACGAACGCCGCTGGACCGGCACGCTCGGCAATCTCGCGCGCGGTATCGAGGCAGCGCGGCTCGGCAGCCCGGCCGTGATCCTCGTCGGCGGCGCGATCGGGGAAGCGGCCGTGCACGATGTGCCACACGCAGGTGCCGCGATCGAAACGACCTTGTCCCGGGCCGCGTAGCATGCGTGACACCACGCGGCACCGGCCGCCCACCTATCATGAAAGCAGCGGCGCGCCTCGCACCGGCCGCCAGAGCGCCGCACGCGGTGCCGACACGATGTCCGCACGGGGCCACTGCGTCCGATCCGCGTATCGTCGCGCCGCGATTTTGCCGCCGCCGTTTGCCTCATGAGTACGCCTGCTCCACCCTTGCGCCTGCGCGTGCTGCTCGTCACCGACACCGACAAGCCGATCGGCGAACTCGGCGACGCGCTCGCGCGCCTCGGCTACGAGATGCTCAACGACGTCGCGACGCCCGCGCGCCTGCCCGCCGCCGTCGAGGAGCAGCGCCCCGACGTCGTGATCATCGATACCGATTCGCCGTCGCGCGACACGCTCGAGCAACTGGCCGTGATGCACGCGACCGCGCCGCGCCCCGTGCTGATGTTCAGCCACGATGCCGACCAGGCGCTGATTCACGCGGCGGTCGGCGCCGGCGTCAGCGCGTATCTCGTCGAAGGCCTGTCGGCCGAGCGCCTCGCGCCGATCCTCGAAGTCGCGCTCGCGCGCTTCTCGCACGACGATGCATTGCGCCGCCGGCTCGCCGATGTCGAGCGCGAGCTCGCCGAACGCAAGCTGATCGATCGCGCGAAGCGCCTGCTGATGGATCAGCGCAGGCTGTCCGAGCACGATGCGTATGCGTTGCTGCGCAAGCGCGCGATGGATCAGGGCCAGCGCATCGTCGACATCGCGCGGCAACTGCTCGATGCGACCCACCCGTCATGAATGCCATGAAACCTTCGCCTCCCCCCGCGCCGGAACGCGCGCATCTTCGCCTCGGGTTCGTCGCGCTCAGCGACGCCGCCCCGCTGATCGTCGCGCAGCACCTGAATCTCGGCGCACGCCACGGCCTGACGCTGGAGTTGTGCCGCCAGCCATCCTGGGCCGCCGTGCGCGACAAGCTGCTGACCGGCGAACTCGACGCCGCGCACGCGCTGTACGGGCTCGTGTGCGGGCTGCAGGTCGGCATCGGCGGCCCGCAGACCGACATGGCCGCGCTGATGGTGCTGAACCGCAACGGACAGGCGATCACGTTCGCCCGCGGCCTCGCCGACGCGTACCGCGCAAGCGGCGACGTCCGCGCGGCGCTCGCGACACTCGGCCGCAAGCCGCTGCTCGCGCAGACCTTCCCGACCGGCACGCATGCGATGTGGCTGAACCACTGGCTCGCGTCACACGGCGTCGATCCGCTGCGCGACGTGCGCAGCGTCGTGATTCCGCCGCCCGAGATGGTCGCGGCGCTCGCGAGCGGCGAGCTCGACGGCTTCTGCGCGGGTGAGCCGTGGCACGCGGTGGCCGAAGCCTGCGGCGCGGGCCGGACCGTCGCCGTCACCAGCGAGGTCTGGCCCGATCATCCGGAGAAGGTGCTCGCGACCCGGCGCGATTTCGTCGCGCTGTATCCCGCCACCGCGCGCGCACTGATCCGCACGCTCGTCGATGCGTGCGCGTGGCTCGACGATGCCGCGCACCGTCGCGACGCGGCCGACTGGCTCGCGTCACCCGACGCGCTCGGCGTGCCGGCCCGGCTGATCGCGCCGCGCCTGCTCGGCGACTACGGCGCGGGGCCATTCGCGCAGCCGCCGCTGCCGATCCGTTTCCACGACGGCGGCGCCGTGAACCGGCCGGATCCGCAGGAAGGCCGCTGGTTCCTGTTGCAATACCGGCGCTGGGGCATGCTCGACGGCACGCAGGACGACGCGGCAATCGCCGCGGCGATCGCGCAGACGGCGTTGTATGATGCTGCGGTTGCCGAAGGCGATGCGGCGGGCGGGTGATCCCGGCACGGGGTGCCGGGGCCGCCGCGCAACGCCATGCCGTGCCCCGCGGAACGCCTGACGCGATGCGCCGGTCCGCGCCGGCGCGCCGCGCGGCATGGACGCACCTGCGTTCGTGCCGCCGATCCGTCCCCGTTCATAATCGATGCCGAAACGAATGCGCACGCCGCTCGACGTGCTGCTCACCGAAATCCGCGCGTGCCGCGCCTGCGAAGCCGACCTGCCGCTCGGCCCGCGCCCCGTCGTGCGCGCGCATCGCGACGCTTGCATCCTGATCGTCGGGCAGGCGCCCGGCGCCCGCGTCCATGCGAGCGGCATCCCGTGGGACGATGCGAGCGGCAAGCGGCTGCGTGACTGGCTCGGCGTCGACGCCGACACGTTCTACGACGAGACACGCTTCGCGATCGTGCCGATGGGCTTCTGCTACCCGGGCCGCGGCGCGAGCGGCGACAACCCGCCGCGCCCCGAATGCGCACCGCTGTGGATCGACCGGCTGCTCGCCGAATTGCCGTCGATCCGGCTGACGCTGCTGGTCGGCCAGTACGCGCAGCGGCATTTCCTGCGCGACACGCGCAAGGCGACGCTGACCGACACCGTGCAGGCATGGCGCGACTATGGCCGCGACGTGTTGCCGCTGCCGCATCCGTCGCCGCGCAACCAGGCGTGGTTCAAGCACCATCCGTGGTTCGACGCCGAGATCGTGCCCGAACTGCGCCGGCGCGTCGCGCCGCTGATCGCCGGCTGACGAAGCCGGTCGCATCCCACTCCCTATCCGAATGACTCAGAACGACATCGACTTTTCATGCACCGGCTGCGGCCGTTGCTGCCACGACCTGCGCATTCCGCTGACCGTCGCCGAGGCCACCGCATGGCTGCGGCGCGGTGGCCACGTGGAGCTGTTGTGCGACGCCATGCCATGGCCCGTCGAACCGGCCCCCGACGACGCGTTCGCCGCCTACAAGCGGGCACGTTCGTCGCCCGCGCTCAGCGGCTCGCTGCCGGTACGCGTCACCACCCTGCTCACCGCGTCGCATGCCGGGCCGTGCCCGAATCTACTCGACGACCTGCGCTGCGGGATCTACGACGAACGGCCGCTGGTGTGCCGGATCTACCCGGCCGAGGTCAATCCGTTCGTACCGCTGATGCCGGACGGCAAGCAGTGCCCGCCCGACGCATGGCAGCAGGCACCGCTCACCCGCGGCGGCACGATCGTCGATGCGCACACGCGCGAAAACATCGCGCGCGCGCGGGCCGCGAGCGAGGCAGAGACGCCGTTGCGCGCGCGACTGTGCGCGGCGCTCGGCATCGATACGGCAGCCGTCGCGAACGAAGGCTTCGCGATTCATGCGCCGCCCGCCGACAGCCTGCTGGCCGCGCTGAGCACGCTCGACGATGCGCGCGCGACGGCCGCCGCCGAGGCCGCCCCGACGGCATGGACGCTGCTCACGAATCGCACCGCGACCGCCGACACGCTCCGATCGGTCGGCGCATCCAGCCGGCTCGCGACCGACGAGGCCGGCACGCGCTGCCGCTACCTGGGCTTTCATCCGGCCGCCTGATTGCCCTGTCGCCGGGCGGGCGCACACCGCCCGGCCGGCCTGCGCGGCTCGCGCCCACGGATTCCGGCCGCGCCCGGTTCGCTGTACCATCGCGGCTCAACCGCGTCACGAACAGCAGAATCCTTCATGCCATCCACCGCCCCGCCGCGCCTGTACGGGATGCCCGAACGCAGCGACCGGCTCGATTTCTACATCCGCGACCAGGCGTCGCGCCAGGCGATCACCGAGCCGCACCGGCACGCGTATTTCCAGATCCAGTTCAATCTCGGCGGCGACACCGAACAGCGGATCGGCGGCGTCACGCGACCGTTTCCGCGCGGCGCGCTCGCGTTCGTGCTGCCGCACCGCGAGCACCTGATTCCGCATCCGGAAGGCGCGCACTTCATCGTGATCAACTTCAGCCAGGCGTTCCTGCGCGCCGATCTCGACGTCGATCCGCTCGATCTCGAGGATGTCCCCGCGCACCGCTTTCCCGAGCTGACGCCGTTCCGCTTCCAGGAACATCTCGACTTCATCCTGACCGGCGACGCCTTCGACGAGGCGCGCCGCCTCGCGCTATGCATGCTCGATGCCGACCGCGTGCGCACCTTCGGCTCGAGCACGTTGCTGCGCGGCTATCTGCTGCAGCTGATCGGGCTCGTCTGCACGCAATACGCGGGCGCGCTCGACAAGCTCGCGCAGCGCGGCGCCCAGCGCGCGGGCCGGCGCGACGCGCTCGCGCGCGTGATGCGCCACGTGCGCGCGAACCTGACCCGCGAGGACCTGACGCTCGCGGCCACCGCCGAGGCCGCCTTCCTGTCGCCGAACTACCTCGCACACCTGGTGCGCAAGGAAACCGGCAGCACCTTCACCGATCTCGTGACCGAGCGCCGGATCGCGCTCGCGCAATCGCTGCTCGCCCATACGAGCCGGCGCATCGCCGACATCGCGCGCTCCGTCGGCTTTCGCGACGAAGGGTATTTCGCGCGGCGCTTCCGCGCGCGGGTCGGCGTGTCGCCGAAGGCGTACCGGGACGCGAACGCCGCGCTGCCGGCCGGCGACGACGCGCCGGCGGGCGGCGACGCGTAGATTTGTCCGGTTAAAACGCAGTTGCGTCGCATCCGGGCGCGCATGCGTCGGGTATCGTTCCATGCATGCCGGCCCGTGGTGCATTGCGCGGGCGACGGCATCCGTCTTTTCATCGAACGAGGCCATCCGATGTCCGCATACGTCATCGACGCTTCCGAGCGTCCTTCCGTCGAAGTCGAACAGTCGTCCGCGCGCTTTCCGGTGCGCCGCGTCTTCTGCGTCGGCCGCAACTACGCCGACCACGCGCGCGAAATGGGCGCCGACCCCGACCGCGAACCGCCGTTCTTCTTCACGAAGCCGGCCGACGCGATCGTCCCGGCCGCCGGCACCGTCCCGTATCCGCCGCTGACCGGCGACCTCCATCACGAAATCGAGCTGGTCGTCGCGATCGGCAAGGACGGCCGGTCGATCGACCCGGCCGACGCGCTGTCGCACGTATGGGGTTACGGCGTCGGCGTCGACCTCACGCGCCGCGACCTGCAGGCCGAGGCGAAGAAGCTGAGCCGGCCGTGGGACTGGGCGAAGGGCTTCGATGCGTCGGGTCCCGTGACCGCGCTGCGCGCGGCGACCGCGACCGGCCACCCGGCAAGCGGCCGGATCTGGCTCGCGGTCAACGGCGAAACGCGCCAGCAAGGCGATCTCGCGGACATGATCTGGGCCGTGCCGGACGTGATCGCGTACGTGTCGCGCTCGGTCGAGCTGAAGGCCGGCGACCTGATCTTCACCGGCACGCCGGCCGGTGTCGGCGCGCTGCAGCCGGGCGACCGCGTGACCGGTGGCGTCGACGGCGTGGCGACGTTCGAGTTCGTGATGGGGGCCAAGCCGTAAGGCATCGTGCGGGCGCACGTGACGCGCCGTGACGCGCCGTCCGTCCGACGGCCGTCGCGTCGCATCGTGCCGCTCCTTGCCGATCCGGCTCGCGTGCTGGCGAAAGCCGATGGTCGCAACGTGAACCGAACGTTCACCGCATGGTCAGCCAGGGATGAACATTGCCACGGCCGCCGCCCCCATGATCGCGGTCGCAATCCAGCCAAGGACAATCAGCGGCCGACTCGCCGTGAAAGCGCCCATGACCGATTTCTTCGAGACAAGGATGATGATGACGACCAACAGCGGTACGGCGACCACTCCGTTGATCACCGCGCTCCAGAATAAGGCCTTCATCGGACTGATTGGCGAATACTGGATTCCGAGTCCGGCAAGCACGCTGACGGCGATGATCCCGTAGAACCCGCGCGCATCGCCCACCTTGCGTTCGAGCCCCTCCTTCCAGCCCATCACCTCGGACAGGGCGTACGCGCCGGAACCCGCCAGCACCGGCACACCGATCAGCCCCACGCCGAGAATACCGAGCGCGAAAAGCGTGTACGCAAAGTCGCCGGCGAGCGGCCGCAGTGCGCTAGCTGCCTGCGCCGCCGTGTTGATGTCGGTGACGCCAGCCACATGGAGGGTGACGGCGGTCGCAAGAATGATGAAGTAGGCGGCGACGTCGGAGTACAGCATGCCGCTCCACGTATCCCACCGGATACGTCGAAGTTCCGCGTCGGCGACACGCGCGTCGCTTACCAGCGGCGCACTGCCGCGGTTCGCCTGCATGTCCTCGACTTCTTCGGAGGCCTGCCAGAAAAACAGGTATGGGCTGATGGTCGTGCCAAAGACACCGACCACCACGGCGGCGGCGCTGGCATTGGGTGTGAACCTGGGCCAGACCGTGCGCAGTGCAACCTGCCCCCACGGAACATGAACCGTAAAGAGAACCGCCGCGTAAGCGAGCAGGGAGACGGTGAGCCACTTCAGGAAGAAGACGTAGCGATGGTAGGGAACGAACATCTGCAGCAGAAGCGTCCCGAACACGAAGAACGCCGTCATGAGGTGACGATCGACACCGGAGACGAGCTCCGCAACCTCGCCCATGGCAGCAACGTCGGCAGCAATGTTGAGCGTGTTGGCAACGAGCAGCAGCAACACGACGCTCCTCAGCACGCTCGGCGGGAATGCGGTCTTGATGTTGGCCGCGAGCCCTTTTCCAGTGACCCTGCCAAGGTTCGCGCACATCGATTGAACCGCCGCCATCAACGGGTACGCCAGCGGCATCGTCCAAAGCATGTTCAGCCCGAATTGGGCACCCGCCTGGGAATAGGTGGCGATCCCGCTGGGGTCATCGTCGGCGACGCCGGTGATCAGCCCCGGCCCGACCCGGGATAGCGGGTGCTCCTTCAGACGCCCCCAAAGGCCCCGAAAAACGTGCGTGCGCTGCAATCCTTTGGCGTCCATCCACTCACCTCGTCAATGGGAAACCAGCACGGGTATCTTCGCCGACAGGAGAATGGACTGAGTGACGCCACCGAGGATGAACTCCATCCACATGGGATGCGAGTAAGCGCCCATCACCAGCCAGTCGTATGGCCCGTTCTCAATGTGTTTACGCAGTGAACCATGCTCTTCCGTGGAACGGATCCGGAGTACGGCTGAATCGACAGCGACGGCATGTCGGGTCAGGTGGTCCAGGAGACTTTCCGCGTCGTCCTCGCTGCCCTCCGCCGTCGGAGAAACGAACGCGATGATCCGGACCAACCGCGACAGCCGCAGCAGCGGCAAGGCATCGTGGACGGCCCTCACGGATTCACGGCTGCCATCCCAGGCAACGGCGGCCCTGACCAGTGATGGTGGTGCCGCGGCAGGCACAACCAGGACCGGGCGACCGCATCGGACGGCAACCGAGTGGGCGATCGGCAAGGGATGCGTTTCGGGCGAGCCTTGCCATTCGTCCTGGCCAATGATGACGAGGTCCGCGTAGCGGGCTCGGTCGCTGATGCCTTTGGCTACGTCGCCTTTCGCTTCGAACCAGCATGCATCAGCAAGGCGCGCCACGGCTTCTTCCCTGAAGGCCACCGTTGCCGCGGTGCTGTCCTGTGCCAGCTTCGCGGAGAGATATGCAGTGACTTCCGCCACGCGGGTCGGTTTGTACAGAGGCGGGACCTCCGCCGGCGGGGTCACGTGTATTCCGCTCAGTCGCGCACCGACGCTCATTGCCAAGTCGACGGCGAATTGCACCCTGCGCCGCCCCGACTCGCTCCCGTCTACGTGCACCAGCACATCGCGCAGCATGTCCAGTCTCCCGATTGCTTCCCGGCCCAAGCCGAGGCGGCGGCGCGCCGCTGCGCGGGCAGACGCCAGCGTCGGTCACGGCGCACGGCAGCCTCAAAAACGAGCGATTCCGCTCCGCACATTAAACGTGGCACATCGCATGCGAGCTTTGATGCAGATCACGTTACGTCCCGCATCGAGTCAGGCACTGCGGAACGGTCGTTGTCTTGGCGAATACCGTTGATTGCCGGGCGGTACAAATGGCGTTGCGTCACCGGCACACCGACGTTCGCGGCGCGGCCCGCGACCATCGCACCTGGGACGCGAAGCCGACGCCCGCCAATTTCGCCTGACCGGCTCGAGCTGGCCGCACGCTGACGCTGGGGCATGTCACAGCCGCGAACTCCCGTTGTCCTTACGCAGTAGTCTCCCGATCATGAAGCGTCGCCTCGCCGGGGAGCCTTTTGCCGCTCGGCCGGGAGGGCTCAGGAAGACACCGGATACGCTATCCGAAAACTCGAGCCCATACCGCCCGAAGGCGTCGCGCGCGGTCTTCGAAGAGATATGAGGCCGCCAGTGTCAAGAGACATGAAATTGCACCCGTCACGATGTGCTCGACATAGGGGATACGGTAGTGACTCGTGTGCGAGTAGGCGTCGCCTAGCGTTGTCAGCAAGCCAACGATCAGCGCATTGCCGTATCGATGCGCGTAGAGTTTTGACGCAGGCGTGAAAGTCAAAAGTACGGCCAGAAGCCCGGTAAGCAGACCTGTATGCAATGCAATCGTCCAGTGGGCAACGCTCGCAATACTGCCCCAGCTCCCCGGCATGCAGGTCATGCACGCACTGGTCGGCTGCCAGAAACGCTGGATAAATAGCCTTGCACGGTGCTTCCATTCGATTGACATGATGCATTCCCATCAATGACGTCGTCGCGGCCGACGCCACCGCACGCATCGTTGAAGGAGTTTCCAAACCCTTTGATGAGCTTGCCACCCTCGTCACGGATGGTTGACGGCGCGCCGCAGAGTCCGAGCAATAACCTGGACATGGGGGAATACTACTCCACGATCAGACGGCCGCTGTTTCGACCGGGGCCGGCATTCAACGCTTGCGCTTATCGGTGTGATCCCGTCCATGACGGGCATCGAGCGATGCGCTTTCGCGCGAAGTCGGCGTCCGGCATCGACCCGAAGCGGACAGCGCACCTTCCCCGAAGCAGTCACTCACTGTGACGTTGTAGGTGGCGACTATTCAACGCCTCAAGAAATGAGCCGGGTATTGGTTGCATCTCGCCTTCAGGTCCTATCACACGAATCTGCGGATCATTGACGGCAACTTGCAGCCCCGGCGGCAAGGCAAAGAATTTGATCAAATCGGGTCTATCTACGCCCAATTGATAGAGCGAAATTCTGATGAATTGCCCGGGATTCTGCAAACCAAGTTCATCATTCAAATCTGTGAGCGACCAACCAGAGTCTGTTTCATGAGCGAGATCACGAGTCAGCAGTACACGACATGCGCTCTTGTATTCGGCGTGCACAACTGCACTTTGCCGTAGCGAAGGAAAGTCAGGTTGCAGATCCATGGCGACGCTTCCGACCACGTCCTTCTGATTGCGCAGGTGCATCAGCGTGCTGTTGACGGAATCGATGAATCTGATCGGAATCTCCCTCATATCGGGTTCGGTGATGCGCAGTGTGTCAGTCGCCCCTCCATCGAGCATCGTTAGCATCCAGCCGATCTGCAGGGTCTCGCCCGCGCGGAATCGCTCGCCGTCGGCGACACGCTGCTCAAGGAAGCGTAGCAGCCAACTGATGTCCTGATCGGGGATTGCACCGTTGGTGACCTGAATCTGGAATTCCGGTTGGGCAAACCGCTTGCAACCGACGGTTCTATGAATAGAATCGGTCCGCTGCTGCGCAGCTTGTTTCGAGCCGGTCGATCGAAATAGCGAGCGAAAAAGCATAGTTCACATTCTTGGGTGGCAGGCGATTGTCGCCCATCCTGACCATGATATCGAAGGTCCGATGCTGGCCGAACGCGGCCGGCCGCCGCCCTGCAACGCGCGACCGACGCAGATCGAGCCGAAGCGGATCTTCAGTGTACTTGCCTGGAAAGTCCGCAAACAGATGTATAAGAGCCGCCGACGTTAGACACTCGTCTGTCCGCGATGCGCCAACGATCTTGTCAAAGATGCAAGTAGACATGCTTGCCGAACGCGCGTATTACCTCTTCATTACGAGACACAAAAATCCACTGACCCACTCGGTTCGAAACGAGAAGCCCGGCGTCAATCAACGTCGCGATATGTGCAGATACCGTAGACTGCGATAGACCGCTACGTGCATGGATCGCATTCGACGGCACGCCATGACGAAAGTCGACGACTCCTCTCGCGAATCCTCGATCCGGCGTTTTCAGCCACGCCAGAATTTCGCGCCTCAAGGGGTTTGCGAGCGCCTTATGAATCAGATTTTCGTCAATCATGATGTTCGACCAGCATCGGGATAGAAGTCGGCGATATGAAGCAATGCGGGGGGCTGGCATACGATATGCTCCGCCCCGACCGCTCTGCTTCACGTTCGTGCACGCGTTATGTGCCGCAGCGCCAGAGTGCAGCAGCATCAGAACATATCGGTCCTGTTCGGGGGGCCTTCGTGGTGCGCTCCACGCTCAATGCCCGCTCGGGCCGCGATAAAGGGCCCCGTGACCATCGTCGAATAGCTTTGACCCGGCCCGACCATTGGAAATACATCGGCATCCGGGTCGATCCTTACATCGAGGAAGGCTGGCCCCTCAAACTCAATGAATGCCCTAAGCTTGGCCTCCAATTCACTGATCGTATCGACGCGGCAAGCGAATTCGAATCCATCGGCCCGAGCCGCCATCACGAAGTCCTTTCGATGAAGCGCCTTGTCGCTCACGAACATCCGTCCATCAAAGAAGAGCCGCTGCCACTGCCGGATCATCCCGTCGCCGCAGTTGTTGAGAAGCAGCACCTTCACGGGCACACCATACGTACTCGCCGTTTCGAGTTCGCCGACATTCATCCGGATGCTGCCGTCACCGTCGATATCGATTACCAGCGCATCCGGCCTCGCCAACTGCGCACCGATCGCAGCCGGTAGCCCGAAGCCCATCGTGCCCATGCTGCCCGATGTGAGGAAGCTGCGGGGCTCGACGAAATCGAAATACTGAGCGGCCCACATCTGATGCTGGCCTACTCCAGTCGTGACGATCGCGCGCCCGCCCGTCATCTCGCTGAGTTTCTCGATCACGTACTGTGGCTGAATCGCTGACTTGTTCCGGTCGAAATTCATCCCGTGGCGGCGCTTGAGTTCCGCGACTCGATCTAGCCAGTCCGCGGAGCTTTGCACGATCCGGTCATGCGTCATCAACGACCGCAACGCGTCCTTCGCATTGCCGATGTGACTCCACTGCGCCCGCTTGACCTTGTTGATTTCCGCCTCGTCGATGTCGATGTGAGCCACATGCCGTGCGCGTGGCGCGAATCGATCAGGGCGGCCGCCCACGACCCGATCGTCGAACCGGGCACCCACTGCGATCAGGAAATCGCAGTCTTCGACCGCGTAGTTCGCGCAGGCGGTGCCATGCATGCCGAGCATGCCAAGCCCCAGCTCATATCGTGCGGGTATCGCGCCGATGCCCATCAGCGTGGTCACGACGGGGATCCTGTAGCGCTCGGAAAACCGCAGCAGTTCGCCTGCCGCTTCCGCTGCGACAATGCCGCCGCCCGCATAGAGCAGCGGGCGCCGGCTCTGCGCCAGCAGGTCGAAGAATGCCGCACGCTTGTCGTCGTCCAGACGGGCGCCTTTTGCCACCATTCGAAGTCGATCCGAGTACCCGCGAAACTGCAATGTACCGTGGCCGAGATAAGGTCCCACCCAGTTCTGAACGTCCTTAGGCACGTCGACGACCACCGGTCCCGGACGGCCGGTGCGAGCGATTTCGAATGCGCTTCGCAGCGTCTGCTCCAGCTTCGCCGGATCGGTGACGAGAAATACCTGCTTTGCGCACGCCGACATGATGTTGAAGACCGGCGCTTCCTGAAACGCATCGGTGCCGACCATTGCGCGCGGAACCTGTCCGCAGATCAGGACGACAGGAACCGAATCCCCGTTGCAGTCGGCGATCGGCGTGACCGCATTCGTCGCGCCCGGGCCGGACGTCACCATGAACACGCCCACTTTTCCGCTGGCACGCGCGTAGCCGGCAGCCATGAAGCCTGCAGCCTGCTCGTTCGCAGGAACGACGAACCGGATCTGGCGCTTGGGGCTTGCCTTGTGCAATTCGTTGAAACGAAACACGGCGTCGTATGTGGGCAGGATTGCACCGCCGCTGTATCCAAACAGCGTATCGACGCCCTGTTCGGCGAGCACCCGCAGGATGATGTCCGCGCCGGACATCAGTTCGCCGGCGTGAGCAGGTGGCGGAAGAATCTGCGACGTAACAGCGGGATTCCGGGACATGGCTGCCTCGTAGGGAAATGGGCGCCGACCGCGTCGGCGACCGATGACGATGAATGATTTGCCTTCCAACTCGAGAACAGCGTGCGTTCCAAACCCGTTCACGGACGATCGTTCCAACGGACTCGTTGTATCAGGCCCGACTCATCGCGCACGTTCGTGCGCGCACACATGAAAGAATTGCGAAGGAGTCGAGATCATTCTGCCAACGATCGAAGCCGTCGTTGCGCGGATGAACCGCGCTTGCAGGCCAAAATGAGCGTTTTCCGGGCCACGGCGGGTTGCGACGCGATGCGCCTGCTCATCGACGCGATGTCCCGGACCGAGCGCGCGTGACCGATGGCGCCCGCTCGTGCGCCACTTCAGTGCGGTTACGCCAACAATCTTCTGGCAATGTGCTCGACGACGCGCTGGCCCAGATCCTCGCCGACGAGCGCCAGGGCAACGCGAATGCCGGCGTGCACGCCGTCCGCCGAATAGACGTTGCCGTCCTTCACGCAATGCTGACCGGCGACGACGTTCACCTGCGAATGCTCGTCGGCAAGACGCTGTCCGCCGCCCGGATGCGTGACCAGCCAGCGACGATCGGCAAGGCCGGCACGTGCGAGCAGAAACGCTCCGTTGGATACCGTCGCGAGCTTCCGCACGTGACATCCGGTTTCGTGAAGCCAGTCCACGAGCGCACGATGCTCTCGCTCCGGACCGTCGAACGGAGAACCGGGTATCACGACGATGTCGAATGATGCGGCCGCGTCCGCCAGGCACGCTGTCGTGCCCACCGCGGTTCCGTTCGAACAGACGACGGGCCCGGGCACCGGTCCGACGAGGTGCTGTTCGTAGACGATCCGGCCGCACTGGCGATTCGCTTCCTGAAAAACATCCATTGGACCGCTTGCCTCGAGCAGCCGAAAGCCGGCATACAGCATGATTCCGACATCCATGACACATTCCTCCGCAAACGTATTCCGGGAGAGGCTACGCTTTCGACGCCGATACCGGTCGCAGACGGGCCGCGTCGTTCCTTCGAAACAGCGGCGCCACGTGACGCGTTGCGAGCGATACGACGATTCGGTTCCGTGCCCATCTTCGGCGGCGTCGTTGCCTCGCGCGTTGCCGAACCCAGTCTAGTCAGGCGGAGCGGGAGCGGAAACCCGGACATGCAACCTTGCGCGGCCAATCGCGGCGAGATTTCGGCCACGTCGCGTCGCCGGTTTCGGCGCCCGACACACGGCTACCGCTCCACAAACGTCGGAGCACGCCGGCACGGCTTACATTCAGCCTTCTTCCTGCGCCGCAAAAGTCAATTACCGGACCGTGTGTCCACGCGGTCCGTCCGTTGCGGTAATCTGGCGCAAGGCTCGTCACCAGGTCGCCGCGCCGGCTCGAAACGCGATGCAGCAGTCGCGGTACGTGGTGCCTCCGCGCGAGCGGGCTCTTATTTGCTGAAGGTCAGGAATGAAAGTCGCCATTGTCGTCTTCGATGGTGTGCAGGCGTTGGATGTCGCAGGCCCACTGGACGTATTTGCGGAAGCCAACACGTATCTTCCTGTTCATCAGAGGTATGAGGTTTCCCTCGTCGGAAAGAGGGCCGGCACCGTGGCGTGTTCGAACGGAATGCAGTTGTCCGTTCAGTTCGGCTTCGGGGATCTCGACGCGCAATATGACCTGATACTGGTCGCGGGCGGCCCGCAATTGCCGGACGCCTGCCCCTCCGGCGACGTCCTCAGCTGGCTGCAGTGCCAGGCACGGGGCGCGACGCGATTCGGCTCCGTGTGCAACGGAACGTTTCTGCTCGGCCATGCGGGCCTGATCGACGGCAAGGCCGTGACGACGCACTGGGCGGTTGCAGCGCGCCTCGCAAACGAGTTTCCGCTGGCCAGCGTAAAACCCGACAGCATCTTCATCCGGGACGGGCGACTGTTTACGTCCGCCGGCGTGACGGCAGGCATCGATCTTTGCCTGTCATTCGTATCGGAAGACTGGGGACACGAGATGGCCGTACGCATCGCGAAGCAACTGGTCGTCTATATTCAGCGCGAAGGCGGGCAGTCGCAGTACAGTCCGTTCATTTCGGCCGGCAAGGACGAGGACCCGATCATCGGCAAGGTCCACCAGTACGTGACCGACCACATCGCCGATACGCTGTCGATCGAGCAGCTCGCGAGCGCCGTGTCGGTGAGCCGCCGGACCTTCTCGCGGCTGTTCGCCAAGCATGCAAAGGTGACGCCGTCCGCGTTCGTCGAACAGATTCGCGTCGATACCGCGAGGACATTGCTCGAAACGTCGGATGCACCGCTCAAGACCGTCGCGTTCAAATGCGGCTTCCACAGTGCCACGCACATGCGCGCGACGTTCGCGCGGCGGCTCAACGTCACGCCGCAACAGTACCGGCAACGGTTCAGGAGCACGGCCGATTCGAATCGGCACGCGCAGGCCGGTGCGGGAGACGCGGCCGGTTCGCATTCGCAACGGCGATTGCATCCGTGAGTCACGCCAATCCGGTTCAGCCGCTCTCGGACATTCTCGAACGCGGGTTGTCGGTGATCTTTTGCGGCATCAACCCAGGGCTCGGTTCGGCCTCGGCGGGCCATCATTTCTCGAACGCAAGCAACCGATTCTGGCGCGTCGTTCACCTGGCCGGTTTTTCGCCCGAACGGATTCGTCCCGATGACGATCGCACGCTGCTTCGATATGGTTGCGGGCTCACCACCGCCGTTTCGCGTGCGACGGCCCGTGCCGCCGAATTGTCGCGATCGGAGTTCGAAGCGGCCGCATCGGGATTCGAGCGGAAGATCCAATACCATGCGCCGCGGTACGTCGCGTTTCTCGGCAAGACCGCCCTTGCGGCGATGTCCGGCAAGCGCGACATCCAGTGGGGCGCGCAATCCGATACGTTCGGCGGTGCGCGTGTATGGGTGCTGCCGAATCCGAGCGGCCTGAACCGCGCGTTCGACCTCGATTCGCTGGTGGCCGCCTACCGCGAGCTCCGTGTCGCGATCACGTCCGTGCCCTGAAGTTCTGCATTGTTGCGCAGCGTGTGGGTAACGAAATCCACGAAGGCCCGGACCTTCCCGCTCGCGCCTCGCCGCTCGACATGGAGCAGGCTTACGGGAATCGGCTCGTGCTCGAACGCCGTCAGGATTGGCCGAAGCCTGCCGTCGCGCACCTCCGGGGCAGCCTGATACGACAAGAGCTGGGTCACGCCCACGCAATCGACGGCAGCCAGAACGGCGGCGGGAACCAGATCGACGATCATCCGCGGCCGAAGTCGAACGGGCACTCGCGAACCGTTGTCGTGAAACACCCACTCGAGCGGAAGCGACACGCCGGTGCATGACACGCAGTCGTGATGGAGCAGGTCACGCGGATGCGCGGGTTCTCCGTGCGCAGCGAGATAGGCAGGCGCTGCATACGTTCGCCGCCGAACGACACCCAACGGAAGCGCGAATACCGAAGAGTCGCCCAAGTGGCCGATCCGGATGGCAATATCGACACCCTCCTCGAGCAGCCGCGTGGTCCGGTCGACATACACGGCGTTGACGTCGACATCGGGATAACGCAATACGAATGCATTCACCAGCGGCGCGATGAATCGCTGGCCGAACAGCACCGGGGCTGAAATGGTCAGCGTGCCCACGGGGTTTTCATGATCCGTGGCGATATTCACCTCCGCGTCCGTGATCACGTCCAGCACCTTGCGGCACGCATCGGCGTAGATTGTGCCCGCGTCCGTCGCCCGCACCGAGCGCGTCGTGCGCGCCAGCAGTTGCGTGCCGATTCGGGTTTCGAGCGAATGCACCGCCCGCGAAACCGCTGCCGTCGACAAGCCGAGCTTCTCCGATGCGGCGGTGAAGCTGCCGCGGTCGACGACGGCCACAAAGACTTCCATCTCGCGCAACTTGTCCATTCCGCCTCCCGACGCGGTCGATTGAATCCCTACGTCGCGATTGTATGCGCGCGATGCTGCACGTCGAGCTTTCACACGTTCGGGTGACCCAAAAGCGCGTCAGGATGGCCGCAATCGATCCATTTTCATTCGGCATGAAGCAGGCCGATCGTGCCACCCACGGTTCGCCGATGCCAGATCGTTGCGGCCGGACGGCAACAGCGTCTTTCCGGTCGTGCAGGTAATGAAGACGTCCATTGCGGCCGTGGCGCAATTCGCTCACTCATTGGCCCAAAACCGAAACCGCCCGCGCTATGAGAGCGCCACTTCATCTCCGACAATGAACTCCATCACCGCGTGGCTGCGACAGCACGACGATACCGGCCCGCATCAAAGGCGCCGCGCGCATTGCGCATTGCGCCGTATCGCTAACCGAATGAAGGAGTCCGCCATGTTTGCTGCAATGCTTGAAGTCAAGCCGATACCGGAACAGTTCGATGCCTATCTCGGCATGGCGAAGATGCTTCGGCCCGAACTCGAGAAGATCGACGGGTTTGTCGACAACACGCGCTATGGAAGCCTGACCCGGGACGGATGGCTTCTGTCGCTGTCGAGCTGGCGCGACGAGAAGTCGCTGGTGCGCTGGCGAACCTCGACGAAGCACCACACCATTCAGCAGGTCGCGCGCGATCGCATATTTTCCGACTACCAGCTGCGCATCGGCCAGGTCGTGGCCGATACGTGTGTTCCGGCAGGCCAGGTCCTGCAGGAACAGCGCCTCGACGTGACCGAGGTCGGCGCAGGCACGGCCGTCACGCTGCTGGACGCGACGTGCGCGCCGGACTGGCCCAGGCAGGCAGGTCCGCGAGCGGTTGCCGGATGGTTGGGGCTCGACACGCAGGCGCACGGCCTCGTTGCATGGGACGCATTCGACGCGCTGTTGACGCCCGGCGATGTGATCGTCGTCGCGACCTGGCGCGACCAAGCTGCCGCCGCCGCGTTCGAACGCGGAGCGAATCTGCGTTCCGATACGCGCGTTCGGCATATCCGCATCGTGCGGGAGTACGGCATGTTCGATCGCCGGGAAGCGCCGCAGTACTTCGACGAAGCGCGTCGCCATGAACCGGCCGCACGCTGACGGCGTCGCGCCCATGCCGTCATTTCTCCAATCTCAGTAGCCAAGGGATCCTATGAGTTCCGCCAACCCTTCGACGACCGGAACGAGCGAGCCGCTCGGAGTACCCGCACCGGCGCACGCGCCGGTGCGGAGCACGCAGACGCCGGTGCAAACAGGCTCCGGTCACGCTGCATTGTCGCCGCGTGTCGCTATCGGCCTGACCGGAATGCTGTTCGCGTCGTTGCTGGCGATACTCAACGAACAAGTCACCGCAGCGGCGATGGCCGACATTCAAGGCGCACTGTCGATCGGACATGACGACGGGACGTGGCTGACCGCGCTGTTCGAAGCCGCCAACGTGGCGACGATGGTGTTCGCCCCGTGGTTTGGCATGACCTTCACGCTGAAGCGATTCACGATCGGCGCCGTCGTCGCCACGTTGATCTTCGGCATGCTTTGCCCGATCGCGCCCACCCTGCCCGCGCTGTACGTGCTGCGCGTGCTGCAGGGCGTGGCGGGCGGCTGCCTGCCGCCGATGCTGATCATCGTCGCGCTGCGCTATCTGCCGCCCAAGGTAAAGTTGTACGGGCTCGCAGGCTACGCGCTGACCGCGACGTTCGGGCCCGCGCTCGGCACGCCGCTGGCTGCGTTGTGGACGGAGTATGTCAGCTGGCGCATGGCCTTTCTTCAGATCGTGCCGCTCGGGATCGGCAGCTGTGTGGCGATTCAGTTCGGCCTTCCGGCCGATCCGCTGAAACTCGAACGGTTCGGTTCGTTCAACTGGATCGGATTCCTCACCGGCTTTCCCGGCGTGGCGATGCTCGTGATCGGTCTTCTGCAAGGCGATCGCCTCGACTGGCTGAATTCCGGCTTCGTCTGCGCGATGTTTTCCGGCGGGGCGCTCCTGCTTGCGGTGTTTTTCGTCAACGAATGGTTTCACCCGCTGCCCTTTTTCAAGCTGCAGATGCTCGGCCGCCGCAACTTCGCGCACGGCCTCCTCACGCTCACGGGCGCTGTGGTGCTGCTGGTCGGCGTTGCTGCGATACCGGGACAGTATCTCGCGAAGGTTCACGCCTACAGAGCGCTGCAGACGGCTCCGCTGTCGCTGCTGGTCGCGCTTCCGCTGCTGATCACGCTGCCGTTGACCGCCGCCGTGCTGAACCTTAGGCAGATCGATCGCCGCTGGGTGCTCGGTATCGGCGTTGCCCTCATGGCAACGACCTGCGCGATGGGCAGCGTGATGACGTCCGAGTGGATTCGCGACAACTTCTACCTGCTTCAGTCGTTACAGATCGCGGCCCAGCCGATGGTGATCCTGTCGATCCTGATGGGCGTGACGACGGGCTTGCCGCCGACCGAGGGCCCGTTCGCGTCGGCCATGTTCAATTCGCTGAAGACGTTCTCCGCCGCTGCGGCGACTGCGCTGATCGAAGGTGTCGGTACCGCTCGCGAACGCTTCCATTCGAACGTGCTGGTGGACCGCCTGGGCAACCACATGGCGATGACGGACCAGAGCATCGACAGCCTTCATGATTTCGGCGAACTTGCGCACCGAGTCCACGAGCAGGCGTTCGTGCTGACGTCGGCCGATCTTTATCGCGTGATGGCGGGCGTCGCCGTTGCACTTCTTTTCCTTGTTCCGGTGTTGCCCGTGCGGATCTATCCGCCGTGGACCATTACGCCGCCTCCTTCCCGTTGATGGACGAAATCATGTCGACCGCCACCCGTTTTCCGTTCAAGACCACTTACGTTGCCGCATCCCTGGTCGCGGCAGGCATGGCCGTATGGGGCTGCGCACGGCTCGTTTCCGCACCCGAAACCGAATCCACGAACGACGCCTACGTGCAAGCCGACTTCACGCTCGTGGCGCCACGCGTCGCCGGCCAGATTTCCGATGTCCTGGTGGACGACAACGAGTCGGTGAAGGCCGGCCAGTTGCTGGTACGCATCGACGATCGCGACTTCCGCGCAGCATTGCTGAGTGCCCAGGCCGATGTGGTCGCGGCCAAGGCGTCCGTGGCCAATTTCGACGCCGAGATCGCACGGCAGCCGTCGCTCGTCGAGCAGGCGCGCGCGACGCTGCGGTCCGACGATGCCGGTATCGCGTTTGCGCGGGCCAATGCATCGCGCTACCAGAATCTCTCGGAAGCTGGTGCAGGGACGGCACAGGAGCAGCAGCATGCTGCGACGACGCTTGCCGAGCAGCTTGCACAGCAAGCGCGCGATCGGGCCGTGTTGACGGCGACCGAGCAGAACCTCGACGTCCTGCGCGCCGGGCGCGACAAGGCGGCAGGGGCACTGGCGCGTGCCGAGGCGGCACTGGAACAGGCGACGCTCAACCTGTCCTATAGCGAGATCCGCGCACCGGTCGACGGCAAGATCGGGCGACGTTCCGCGCGTGTGGGCGCGTTCGTGACGCCCGGCGCGGCGATTCTCGCGATCGTTCCGCTCCGGGACGCGTATGTCGTGGCCAACTTTCAGGAAAACCAGATTACCAACATGCGGCGCGGTGCCGGCGTACGCATCAAGGTCGACAGCTTTCCGGGCGTGGTGATTCGAGGTCACGTGGACGGTCTCGCGCCCGCGACCGGCGTAAGCTTCGCGCCCATCGCGCCCGACAACGCGACGGGCAATTTCACCAAAGTCGTGCAGCGCGTACCGGTCAAGATCACGATCGACCGCGGGCAGCAGGCAGCGTCCGCACTGAGCGTCGGGCTTTCCGTCGAAGCGGAGGTAGCTGTTGGCAAGCATCGCGATGCGCCGACGGCGGGAGGGAACGGGAAATGAATACGAACGAATTCTCCGTCCGCGAGACGGTACTGGCGATACTCGCGTGTCTCGTGATGGCGGGATGCACGTTGGGTCCGGACTTCGAGCGTCCGAAAACCTCGACCCCCGATGTCTTCAGCCGCACGGAAGCGGCGCAAGCATCGAGCAAGACCGTCGAATCGCAATTCAATGCAGATTGGTGGACGCTCTTCGGCGATCCGGTGCTCGACTCGCTGGAAAAGCAGCTCGCCGACGCGAACCTGGACGTGGCGGTGGCGTCGGCGCGCCTGCGCCAGAGCCGTGCGCAACAGCGGGTCGCCGGTGCCGCGGAACTTCCTTCCATCGTCGGCGCTGCATCGTATAACCGCGAGCGTGGAAGCGAGAACGGGATATTGTCGTTGCTTGGCGTCACGCCGACACAGACGCAACCGCAATCGGCATCGGGAACCTCGCCGGTCGGCGTGGCAGCATTGCCGGGGTCCAAAGGTTCGCCGGCCTACAATCTGTATCAGTCGGGCTTCGACGCGTCGTGGGAGATCGACATCTGGGGCCGGGTTCGACGTGGCGTCGAAGCGGCGACCGCATTGAGCGACGCGTCATACGAGGACCGCAATGCGGTGCTGCTGTCGGTCCGGGCCGAGCTTGCGCGCGACTATATCGAGTTGCGCGATACGCAGTCTCAGCTTCGTATCGCGCGGCAGAACCTCGAGATTGCCCGGGACGCGGTAAACCTCGCGCAAGTTCGCGTACGCGAAGGGGTCACGACGGAGCTGGACGTCGCAAATGCGTCAGCACAGGCCGAATCGATTGAAAGCCTGATTCCGACGCTCGAAGCGAAAGGCGAGACGACGATCAACGCGATTGGCGTGTTGCTCGCCCAGGAGCCGGGGGCGCTGCGGCATGCGTTCGGCGAGTCTCGCGACGTTCCGCCGCTCCCCGAGCAGGTGCCGATCGGATTTCCGTCCGAACTCGTGCAGCGCAGACCGGATATCCGGCGAGCGGAGGCACAGTTGCATGCCGCGACGGCGTCGATCGGAATGGCGAAGGCCGACTTCTATCCGCGCATTTCGTTGAACGGCAGCGCGGGATTCCAGAGCCTGCAGCTGTCGAGCCTCGCCAACTGGGCATCGGGCCAGTTCGTGATCGGACCGTCGATTACACTTCCGATCTTCGAGGGCGGGCGTCTCAAGGGAATGCTCCACCTGCGTGAAGCGCAACAACAGGAGGCTGCGATCAACTACCAACGTACCGTACTCGAGGCATGGCGGGAGGTGGACGACGCGCTTGTCGTCTACGCTGCCGAACAGCGCCGGCGCGATCGGCTCGTATCCGTGGTAACGCTGAACCAGCGCGCGCTCGCGATCGCACAGCAACGGTACAAAGCTGGCGCGGTCGATTACCTCGACGTACTGAACGTGCAGAAGCAGCTGGTGGCGGCGCAGAGCAATCTCGAGCAGAGCAAGGCAACCGCCGACACTAACCTCGTCACGCTATGCAAGGCGCTCGGTGGCGGCTGGGAATCCACATACTCGATTCGGGACGCTGATCGCTGACAAAGCGCTCAGGTGGACAGGTTCCGCTTGTTCTGCGTTCGCATCCGGTTGTGTCGTTTATCTCAAAGTGTTGCGTTCACTTCTATCCCGACGCCTCTAACAGAGACGACTCGCGTGCAGCGAGAGTGGCGCCGGTTGACGCGCCGTCGACAAGATGCTTAAGCCGCGCATCAATCTCAAAATGGCACCTATCTTGCCGCACGTGGTGCAGCGTATCGATAGAATGTCGAACCGTTATGGCCAATCACCGTTCAAGCGGAGACGTCTGCTTTCGATCGAAGAGCAGCCCTTGAGGTGGCTGATGCCAATGGCCGGATATGGCCGGTTGCGGTCAAAAGCAACCGATCGCTGCCGACCCATATCCGTCCTTCTGCAAGCACTGAGGCCGATGACGGCTTTGGGCCTATAAGGGGACGTCCGCACGGTCACATCGCAGATGACCGTCACCTCACTTTTACGAAGGGCGATGTTGTCCGGTGTAGTGCTCTTGCGCATACGTCGGTAGTCGGTCCCCGCACTGTTCCAGTCGCACAGAAGACGGCTTTCCATGATGGCAAGGGCAGTCCGGTCCTCCTTGACGTGCGTCAAGACGCATACCGTCGCCACTCTGCAAGCTGGGGCACCACAATGGTCGAGCCAGATGGTCTATGACAGAACGGAGAGCCTGACGTGAAAGATATCGATCGGGAAATCGACAAACTCTGGAAACGGATTGACCGCATGCCGGCCTTCGCTCCCCGTCGCAACGAGAACGACAACACCGTGACATGGGCGCTGGCAATCGCCCAGCTTGTCTCGTGGGGAACCATCTGCTACGCCGTCTCCCTTTTCGCCGCGACGCCGGCGCCCCTCTACGACCCGGTGTTTGCCGTTACCACGCGGGACTACACTGGCAGCCTCCGCACAAAAATCACCTTGATCATCCGGCAGCCACTTACACACCGTGAACGTAAGGGAGAATTGGCATGAGCACGCCCGTTGATGAGATTCGCCCGGCAGTCGCCACAGACTTCGGCGGCATCCTTGCGTTGCTGGACCTGTGCGGGCTACCCGCGAGCGACCTCACGGCGCAAAGCCTCGACGGCTTCCACGTCGCCGTACGGGACGCCGGGATCGTCGGGGTGGCCGGGCTGGAGCAAGTTGGCGATGCGGCCCTTTTGCGTTCGGTCGCCGTTCACCCGCGGCTGCGCGCATCCGGTCTGGGTGGCCGACTTATCGACGCATCCATTGCGCTGGCGCAAACGCGATCGCTGCGCGCGCTATACCTTATTCCGAACGATGAATCCGCCCTCAATTTTTTTGCGCGCCGCGGATTCACACGCATTGAGCGAACCCTCATTCCCGAAGCGATCCGCGGTCTGCCCGAATTCACGCATCTTTGTCCGCAGACGCATCCGAGCTTGTGGAAGTCGCTGAATTCCAATTGCTCCAAGGTGCCTGCCATGAAGAATCTCGAAGTGTTCGATCCCGCCATGTGTTGCTCGACCGGCGTTTGCGGCGTAGACGTCGACCCCGTACTGGCGCAATTCGCCGCCGATCTGAAGTGGGTCGAGGCGCACGGCGTGACGGTGGCCCGCTACAACCTGGGCCACGCGCCGCAGGCGTTCGCCGCCAACGCCGCGGTGGTCAAGGAAATGGAAGCCGGCATGGAGCGGCTGCCGATCCTCGTGGTCGACGGCCATATCGTCTCGACGGGGATGTATCCGTCGCGCCAGCAGCTTGCGCAGAAACTCGGCATTGCGCTGACGACGGAGGAAAAGCCTCATATCAAGGCCGGCAGCTGCTGTTCGCCGGGCTCGGGCTGCTGCTAAGGAACGCTCATGTCCCTTCCTGACACGCAGACCCGATATCTCTTCTTCACCGGAAAAGGCGGCGTCGGCAAGACATCGCTTTCCTGTGCCACGGGCCTTGCCATGGCCGATGCCGGCAAGCGGGTGCTCATCGTCAGCACGGACCCGGCCTCCAATCTCGACGAGGTGCTCGGCGTCCGCCTGAGTCAGTTGCCGACCGCGGTGCCGGGCGCGCCGGGCCTGTTCGCGTTGAACATCGATCCGGAAGTGGCCGCGCAGACCTACCGGGAACGGATGGTCGAACCGTATCGCGGCGTCTTGCCTGCCGCGGCGATCCGCAACATGGAAGAGCAGTTTTCCGGGGCGTGTACGGTCGAGATTGCTGCCTTCGACGAATTCTCCAAACTGCTCGGCGACCCCGCCGCAACGGCCGATTTCGATCACGTGATTTTCGACACCGCCCCGACCGGCCACACGCTGCGCCTGTTGACGCTCCCTTCGGCGTGGAACGAGTTCATCTCGTCGTCGACGGGGGGCGCCTCGTGCCTCGGACCGTTGGCCGGACTGGAGAAACAGAAAGCGCTCTACGCGGCAACCGTCGAACGGCTGTCGAGCGCAGCCCAGACCACCGTCGTGCTGGTGAGCCGGCCCGAAGTCGCAGCACTGCGCGAAGCGAATCGCACGCGGCACGAACTGGCCGACCTCGGCATCTGCAACCAGGTGCTGGCGATCAACGGACTCTTCTACACAGATCGTAACGACGACGCGATTGCGACCGCCATGACCCGGCGCGCGCAACAGGCACTGGCCGACATGCCGCACGAACTGGCGGGCTTGCCGCAGACGCGCATTCCGTTTCTGCCGCGCGGCACGGTCGGGCTGGATGCGCTGCGCGACATGGCGCATCCCGAACGCGTGCGCATGCCGAGCGAACACCGGATGCCCGACACCGCCTTGCCGCCGGGCCTGGGCGGCCTGGTAGACGAGCTGTCGGCCGCGGGCCACGGCGTGATCATGACGATGGGTAAAGGCGGCGTGGGCAAGACCACTGTAGCAGCCGCGATCGCAGTTGCGTTGGCCGGGCGCGGACACGACGTGATCCTCTCGACCACCGATCCGGCCTCGCACGTGGCCGCCACCGTCGATGGCGTCGTGCCTCGCCTGAGCGTCACACGCATCGACCCGGCGCGCGAAGTGCAGCAGTACACCGAAGAGGTGCTGGCCAAAGCGGCATCGCACCTCGATGCGGGCGGCCGGGCGATGCTCGAGGAAGATCTGCGCTCGCCCTGCACGGAGGAAATCGCCGTCTTCAGGGCCTTCTCGCGCACGGTCGATCAAGGCAAGTCCGGCTTCGTGGTGCTTGACACCGCGCCGACCGGGCACACCATTCTGCTGCTGGACGCTGCCGAGGCCTATCACCGCGAAGTGATGCGCACACAAGGCGACATGCCGGAGTCGGTCCGTCAACTGCTGCCGCGCCTGCGGGACCCGGATTACAGCCGCATCCTGATCGTCACGTTGCCGGAAGCCACGCCGGTTCACGAAGCGGAACGCCTGAGCGCCGACCTCGCGCGCGCGGGAATTACACCGTACGCGTGGGTCATCAACCAGTCGTTGCTGGCGAGTGGCACGACCGACCCGATGCTGTGCCAGCGGGGCACTTACGAGGTGCCGTTCGTCCGCCGCGTGGCGGACGATCTGGCGCAGCGCACCGCACTCATTCCGTGGCTCGCCGAGGCACCGGTCGGGCCAGCTGGCCTCGAGCACGTGATTACGTCGCGGGTGGCCTCGTAGTGCAGTGCACCGCCCACCGCCTTTGAGCTCAATGGGCGGCGTGGCCGCCGGAATCCGAATCATGAGATGGGACGAAAGCGGATGCCTGTAGACATTGATGTCGTGGTAATCGGCGGTGGCCAGGCCGGGCTTGCCACCGCCTACTTTCTGCGTCGCGCGGGGCTCGACTATCTCGTGCTGGATAACCAAAGCGCCCCAGGAGGCGCCTGGCGACATACCTGGGACTCGCTACACCTGTTTTCGCCGGCGCAATGGAGTTCGCTGCCAGGCTGGCAGATGCCCGTATCACACGACAGGTACCCGTCGCGCAACGAGGTTATCGACTATCTGGCGCGATATGAGGAGCGTTATCACATCCCTGTCCGACGCCCCGTTCATGTCGAATCCGTTTCACGCGTTCAGGGTGGGTTGCTGGTCAGTACCGATCGCGGGGAATGGCTCGCCGGGGCGATCGTGAGTGCGACCGGTACCTGGAGCGCGCCGTATGTCCCCGACTATCCTGGACGCGAGATCTTTCGCGGTCGTCAGATGCATTCGGCTCAGTATCGCAATCCGGACAATCTGCGCGGACAAGATGTGCTGGTGGTGGGCGGCGGCAACTCGGGCGCGCAGATCCTGGCGGAGGTATCGACCGTCTGCAACGCCATGTGGGTGACTTTGCAGGAACCGGTTTTTCTTCCAGACGACGTAGATGGCCGGGTCTTGTTCGAACGCGCGACAGCCAAATGGCAGGCTCTTCGCGATGGGCACACGATGACGGCACCAGTAGGTGGTTTGGGCGACATCGTCATGGTGCCACCTGTACGGGACGCGCGTGCGCGTGGCGTTCTGCACGCAATGCGTCCGTTCAGCCATTTCGATACAGACGGCGTCGCGTGGAGCGACGGCACGCATTCCCGCGTCGATGTCGTGATCTGGTGCACCGGGTTCCGCCCCGCACTCAAACATCTTGACCCGCTGCAGATCTGTGATGCAAACGGATTGCCGAGGACAGACGGGACGCGAGCCAGCGACGAGGAACGCCTGTGGTTTGTCGGTTACGGCGAGTGGTGCGGCGCCGCCTCTGCCACGCTCATCGGTGTAATGCGTAGCGCTCGCGACGCGGCGGGGGATATAGCCAGATATTTGCGCGCTATACAGCCGCGCAGCACATCGGCACCGTAGCCGGTGATAGGGGCATCGCAAATGAGGCATCGCCCCTTTTTTCTGCCACGCCACGTCTCGGTCATGTGGCAGGCGGCGTGGATCGAGGCCGGGCCGCAGTTACCAAGATATCAGCACACGCTCGCACGGCCATGTGGAGTCGCTGGCGAATGAGCAGTCGTGGCCGGCTGCGGTCAAAAGCAACCGACCGCGGCCGACCCGCTGCTGCCAGTCGCTCGCTCATTCCGAGAGGCCGATGACAAGCGGCAAGCGGCCCGTCAGCGCTCTTCTTCAGTCGGGCAGGCTTTGCTTGACACATGTCAGCAGCCTACTTTTTCAGGAGGGTGCGTCGATGGAACCGACGCACCCTCCCCGCTCAAGCTAGCCGAGGACATGTTTCATACGCAGGCGAAGCGATGTCCGCCGTGGTGCTGCGCCGGGACAACACTGTGGGTTCAACCAAGCCAGCCCTTGATGGTATTGGCCATGACGTGGGTGGAGATGCCATAGCGATCGTGCAAGGTCGGTAGCGCGCCCGCACCGAGGAACTCATCGGGCAGTGCGATTTGACGGTACATTGGCGTCACGCCCGCCGTAAGCAGCGAGGTCGCGACCGCTTCGCCAAGACCGCCGATCACCGAATGATTCTCGGCGACCACGACCATGCGACCCGTGCGTCGGGCTTCACGCAAGATCGTCTCGGTGTCGAGCGGCTTGATGGTCGGCACGTGCAATACGCCAACGCCTACGTTGTCCGCTTCGAGCACCTTCGCGACTTCCAGCGAGCGCATCGTCATGATGCCCGAGGAGATGATCAGAACGTCGGCGCCGTCGCGCAGCAGCTTGGCTTTGCCGAGTTCGAACTGATAGTCGTATTCATCGAGCACGGCCGGAACGTTGCCACGCAGCAGGCGCGCATACACCGGCCCGTTATGCGCGGCGATCGCCGGCACCATCTGCTCGGTATCGAGCGCATCGCACGGATCGATGACCGTCATGTTCGGCATCGCGCGCATCAGCGCAAGATCCTCGGCCGCCTGATGGCTCGGTCCGTAGCCGGTCGTGAGCCCCGGCAGTGCGCAGATGATCTTTACGTCGAGGTTGTCTTCCGCGATGGCCTGGTGCATGAAGTCATACGCGCGACGGGTTGCGAATACGGCGTACGTCGTCACGAACGGCTGGGCGCCCTCATGCGCCATACCGGCGGCCGCGCCCATCAGCAATTGCTCGGCCATGCCCATCTGATAGTAACGGTCTGGAAACTCCTTTCCGAAGATGTGCAGGTCGGTGTACTTGCCGAGGTCGGCAGTCATGCCAACTACGTTCGTCTTCTCCCGAGCCAACCGGGCCAGCGCATGACCGAACGGGGCGGAACGCGTGACCTGTCCTTCGCCGGCAATAGACGCGATCATCGCCGAGGTCTTCAGGCGCGGCTTCGTGGTGAGAGTGGTGTCGCTCATGCTTGTCTCCCTGCTTCGAGTGCTGCGAGCGCCAGTTGCCACTCATGGGCGTCGACGCGGATGAAATGGTTCTTTTCCCGTTCTTCGAGGAACGGCACGCCGCAGCCCATGCGGGTATCGCAAACGATGATGCGGGGCTGCTCTTTCGGATGATTGCGTGCAGCATCGAAGGCAGCCTTCACTGCGTCAATGTCGTTGCCGTCCACCCGCTGGGTGAACCAGCCAAATGCTTCGAGCTTCTCGACGAGCGGCTCGAACGCCATGATCGTCGAGGACGGACCGTCGGCTTGCTGGTTGTTGACATCGACCATGGCGATCAGGTTGTCCAGCTTCCAGTGAGCGGCCGACATGAGGCCCTCCCAGATGGCGCCTTCGTCGAGTTCACCGTCGGAGAAGAGCGTGTAGACGAAGGCGTTCGAGCCCTTGCGCTTCAGTCCCAGGCAGCGGCCCACCGCGATCGTGAGACCGTGGCCGAGCGAGCCGCCGGACATCTCCATGCCGGGCGTGTAGCTCGCCATTCCGGACATCGGCAACCGGCTGTCGTCGCTGCCGTAGGTTTCGAGTTCTTCCGGTGGCAGGAAGCCGGCTTCGAAAAGCGCCGCGTAGAGCGCGATTGCATAGTGACCATTGGACAACAGGAAGCGATCGCGGCCTTCCCAGTCCGGACTGTCGGGCTGGTAGCGCATCGCGCCAAAGTAGGCAACCGCGAGTACATCGGCGATATCGAGTGCCTGGCCGATATAGCCTTGGCCCTGTACCTCGCCCATCAGCAATGCGTTTCTGCGAATCCGGTAGGCGCGCTCGGCGAGCGTCATCCCATCTGATGACGGATTGTTCATGGTGGATCCTTGATTCAAAAAGGTGAGTCTTTGCAGCGGACGGTGTCAGCGATTGACGGTTTTGGCCGGCACGAGGAAAACAAGCCCTGCACCGATGACGATCGCGACGGAGATGAAGATGAGCCCAGCCGTCGATTTACCGGTCAGATCGTTCAACCAGCCCACGATGGCCGGCGAGAAGAAGCCGGCAAGATTGGCGAAGCAGTTCACCGCCGCGATACCCGCCGCAGCGGACATGCCGCCGAGAAGCGCGGTCGGCAGTGACCAGAACTGCGAAGACGAAGCGAGAATGCCTGCGGCGGCGACGCTGACACACACCAGCGACGCGCCGACTCCGCCCAGTGTCGGAAGCGTTGCGAAGCCCGCTGCCGATACGAGCATCGGGATCGCAAGATGCAGACGGCGTTCGCGATGCCGGTCAGCGCTCGCTCCCACCAGCGGTAGCGCAATGATCGCGCACAGGTACGGGATGGCTGTAAAGACGCCCACCCACAGCGGATCGGCCACCCCGGATTTGCGGATGATCGTCGGCAGCCAGAATGTGAGCCCATATTGACCGAGCACGACGCAGAAGTAGATGGAGGCCATCAACCACAAACGACGATCGCCGATGAACGACCTGATCGACACATGCGCGATCTTGTGCGCGTTGTCGTTCGCCACGTTGCGTGCGAGGAGTGCTTTCTCCGCATCGGTGAGCCACTTCGCGGCAGCGATACCGTTATCGAGGTAGAACAGGATCGTGACACCAAGGAGCAGCGACGGCAGGGCTTCGAGGATGAACAGCCACTTCCAGCCAGCCAATCCCTGCACGCCCTGGAACGCATGCAGGATGTAACCGGACAGCGGCCCGCCGACAATGCCGGCCAGCGGAATAGCCATGAAAAAGAGTGAGAGTGCTTTTGCGCGCCGTGCCGAAGGAAACCAGTATGTCAGATACAGAATGACGCCCGGCGCGAACCCCGCCTCGGCCACGCCCAACATGAAGCGGAGAACATAGAACGTTGTGGGCGACTTGACGAAGACAAACGAGGCCGAAATCACAGCCCAGGTCAGCATGATGCGAGCGAGCCAGTTTCGTGCGCCTACTCTGTGCAACATGAGATTACTCGGTACCTCGAAGAGAAAATAACCGAGAAAGAAAATACCGGCGCCAAGGCCATACACGGTTTCACTGAAGCGCAGGTCGTTGAGCATCTGCAGTTTTGCAAAGCCCACGTTGACACGATCGAGATAAGCGCCCAGGTAGCACAGCATCAGGAACGGTATCAGGCGCCGTCCGACTTTCGCATACGTTTTTGATTCGAAGCTCGCCGAGTCGGCGAGCTTCGTGACATCGCCCGCCAGTGACGGCGCGGTGGCCTTCGTTTTCATGGTTGTCTCCTGCCATATCGCCCCGGGTTTTACCGCCGGGTGCATTGACCCATCTGCCGCAACCGCGGCCGATGTCGTACTTAATGGATTAGCATTCCGCCGTTGACGTCGAGCGTGATGCCCGTGAGGTAAGTCGACAGGTCGCTCGAGAGGAACAGGCAGGCGTTCGCGACGTCCGCGGCATCGCCGAGCCGGCCGAGCGGAATGCCCTTGATGACTTCGGCGCGCATCTCGGTCGTGAGCTTGTCGCCTGTGATGTCGGTCTGAATGAGACCCGGGGTGATCGAGTTGACGCGGATGTTGTCCGGGCCGAGTTCACGCGCCATCGCGCGAGCGAGACCGAGCACACCGGCTTTGGCTGCGCTGTAGTGCGGACCGCCGAAGATGCCGCCGCCGCGTTGCGCGGAAACGGATGACATGCAGACGATGCTGCCGCTCCTTTGCGCCCGCATTTGCGGAATGACCGCTTGCGACATATAGAGCGTGCCGCGCAGGTTCACGTCGATGACCGCATCGAAGTTGTCGGCCCCGATGTCCATCGTCTTCAAAGGCTGCGTGATACCTGCGTTGTTGATCAATCCATCTACACGGCCGTACTTCTCGATGACCGCCGCGGCGGCAGCTATACATGCGGCTTTGTCGGTCACATCGCAGTGGAGGCCGAGGTTGTCCTCGCCGAACTCACGCGCAGCACGCTCGGCATCTCCCTTGTGAAGATCCAGAATCACTACGCGCGCGCCTTGCGCAGCGAGCGCTTTTGCGGTCGCCTTGCCGATGCCGCGCGGCGAGGCGGCACCGGTTACGATGACCACTTTGCTGTCGAGCAACATGTTTGTCTCCATCGATCACGTTAGTTGGTAGACGCAGTTTCAGTGCTTCAACTATCTCGATCAATGCAGTTCGGCTCAACTATTGCTGAAGAATTTTCAGGTGTGGCTGGAACGTGGACTCACGGGTGTCAGAATGCGCCCCTTTGGCATAACGCTGGGGCGCCGCCGCCCCGCCCTGCGCGGCCCGACGCTACAAGGCGGCGCGGCTGGTCTCTTGCTCGACCCAGTCCAAAAATTTGGCCACGCGTGGCAAGTCCAGATTCCTGGCAGGGTAAACGAGGTGATGAGCTCCGACCTCGACCGCATACGTGCGATCGAAGACCGGTATGAGTGAACCTCGTTTGAGATGGACGGATGCGAGCATCGTGCTTTCGAGCGCAATGCCGTGTCCCAATGCCGCGGCCTCGAGGGACATGTACGAGCGGTCGAACGCGAAATCGTATGCCTTGTGCGATACCGCGACGCCGAACTTGCCGAACCATTGCTTCCACTGTACGAGAGGCGTTTCCGAAAAGATCAGGCGCCGTTCGAGCAGATCCTCGGGGGTGCGCACCGGGTGTCGCTTGAGGTATTCCTCCGAGGCAAGAGGCGTGATGAACTCGTTGCGTAGCGTCTTGATCTCGCCATCGGTCCAATGGGCGTAGCCATGCCTTATGTCGAGGTCATAGTGGCCCGAGGTGAACGACACGTCCTCGTACGAGCACGCGAGATTCAACTGAATGTCGCCGTTCGCTTCCTGAAACAAGGCCAGCCGCGGCAGCAGCCACATCAACCCAAAGCTGGGACTCGAATGAATGCGAAGAATCTCGATACCCGACTGGCTCGATGCGCGCTCCGTCGCGCGGCTCAGGTCGGCGAGCGATCCGGTGACATCGGCCAGATACTGCTGACCCGTTGGCGTCAGCACCAGTCCCCGCCCCAGCCTCATGAACAAGGGTCTTCCAACCATGGATTCGAGATTGGCAATCTGATGGCTGACCGCCGACGGCGTTAACCCTAATTCATCGGCCGCCCGATTGACACTCTTTGTCCGGGCGACACTCTCGAACGCGACGATGGCTTTCAGCGGTGGGATGCGCATTGTTCCTGGATGCTGCGGTGACAAACTGTCCTGGATCAGGGTGTTCTGCTCCCCTGAGGGCGGTTCCAGAAATGTCGCGTATCCGAGAGGTAAAGGCAAGCCGCGGTTCGGCCGATGGCAATCGGTTCACACGGGCGCGAGACGTCGTGCAAATATGAGGGCGAGTCCGGCGACCAAACGCATCCGCCGGTAGTCGGACAGGGGCAGGTCTCGGGCCGATATCCGACGCCCAGATGTTCTGACCGTCTGGCGGCTCGTGGCCGAACTGCGCCATACGATGCTGTCGCGCCGCTCGAGCGAGCGGGCGACGTCCGAGCGGCGCATCTCGACCCATAAGGGCACTTCGAGTTGCCATGTGCGAATTGGCCGGCTCCTGGGGTGGATTCAACCGGCAACAACGGTCATTCGCACGGCCGGGCGCGAGCAAACCCGTATAGCCACTGGAGGACAATTGCTGCGATAACCTGGGGGCTTTCTTTGAAAGGCGGTCCAGCGAAGCGGACGTACATCGCACGGAGGCATTGATCGCCCGCCTCATTCAAAGGTTCGCTAGCGAATCAATCGTTGCATCCAGAAGTGCGCGCAGTCGCGCGACTCGACGTAAATCGCGGTGAAAGCCAAGCCAAACATCGCGACCCGGCGGGGCTTCGCCTAAATCGACTCGTCGGATGCCCGGCGTCGCATCACCCAGCGGACAGGGCAGCACTGCAAAGCCAGATCCTTCGGCACACATGCGCGCCTGTACTCCACGATTGTTGCTGCCGAACACGATCCTGGCCCGGGGCAGCATGCGCTTGACCCACTCGACGTCGGACAGCGAGCCGAACTCGCTGTCCATGCTGATCAGCGTGTAGCCGTCACCGTCCCCGCGTGTCGGCGGGACGAGATCGACGTGCCCGTACAACGCATAATCGATGTGCATCAGCTTGCGCTGGATGACGTCGGGTTCGTCGAATGGCGTGATGCGGAATAGCAGATCCGCCTCGCGCCGCGCGAGGTTGTAGAGGCGCGAATCCGTGACGAGTTCCAACGAGATGCCCGGGTACTTCGCTAGAAAGCGCGCGAACACGGGGGTGAGTATGTGCACGCCGAACCAGTCCGACGAGGAGACACGGAGCAGACCCGTCAACTGGGTCTCTTTCCCGGTGAGCGCGCGCGTGAATCCAAGCGCTTCCTCCTCCATTCGCTCGGCATAGGCGAGCGCCGTAGCACCCTCATCCGTCAGCACAAAGCCATTGCTCGTGCGCTGGAACAGCATATGTCCGAGCGCGTCTTCGAGTGCGCGCAACCTGCGCCCCATGGTGGGCTGAGTCTGGCCCACGCGCTTCGCTGCCGCCCCCAGCGTGCCGCAGCGGGCAATCGCCAAAAAAATCCGGACATCGCCCCAATCCAGGTACGGGTCATTCATTTTTGCATGGACTCCGTGCTAAAACTTTGATTTACATGCGTTATAGCATACGTCACGATGAACCCATCGACCCATCAGCTCAACGGAAAGACAACCCGATTGGAGACCACCATGACTATGCAAGCGCTCGTCCTCAGCCGCTACAACGGCCCGCTCGAATTGACTGAAATCTCGATGCCTGAACCCGCACACGGCCAGGTGCGCGTGCGCATTGCCGCAAGCGGTCTCAATCCGCTCGACACCAAGATCCGCGCTGGCAGCGCGGCGCATGCGAAGCATCCGCTCCCGCTGGTGCTCGGCATCGATATGGCTGGCGTAGTCGATGCCGTCGGGCCGGGCGTGACCGCTTTCCATGTCGGCGACGAGGTCTACGGTATGACGGGCGGCGTCGGCGGCATTCAGGGCTCGCTGGCCCAGTATGCGGCGGTGGATGCCGATCTGCTTGCGATCAAGCCCTCCAACCTATCGATGCGTGAAGCCGCGGCGCTACCCCTCGCGTTCATCACTTCCTATTCCGGCATTGTCGATCGGGCCCATCTGCAAGCGGGCGAAACGGTGCTGGTGCAAGGTGGAGCAGGCGGTGTCGGACATATCTCGGTGCAACTGGCGCGCGCACTCGGTGCTCAAGTTTTTGCAACAGCAAGTTCACGCGACCACGATCTCGTTGCGCGGCTCGGCGCTAAGCCAATAGACTACCGGTCGCAATCCGTCGAACAGTATGTCGCATCGTTGACGCACGACACTGGCTTCGACCTCGTTGTCGACACCGTCGGCGGCCCATCGCTCGATGCTTCGTTTGCTGCGGTCAAGCATTTTGGCCATGTTGTCAGCGCGTTGGGTTGGGGTACGCATGCGCTGGCGCCGCTGTCTTTCCGAGAAGCCACGTACTCTGGGGTCTTCACCCTCTATCCGCTCCTGACGGGCATGCATCGCGCGCATCACGGAGCGATACTGCGCGAGGCCACACGGTTGGTCGAAGCCGGCAAGCTCACTCCGAATCTCGATCCGCGCCGGTTCGACCTGCGATCCGCAGAATGCGCCTACGACGCCATCACGAACGCCACCGCACGCGGGAAAATCGTCGTGGACGTCGCGTGAGATCGAACGTGTCAGCTTCGCTGTGTCGATTCACGACTACCCGACACGGTTGGTGCAGGCGCCCCTCAAGCAAATCGTCACGATCCGATGCGGACATTCGAGTGTCCGTCGCGTCGCGCGAGCGAATGACGGAACCTGGCAGGCTGCGGTCAAAAGCAACTGACCGCTGCCGACTCATCCGGGACACTCACATAGCGCACCTCGAATGTCTGTTCACCGCATGTCACGAGCCGCACCTGCTAGCGACGCCCCAATCGGAAATCTCACCGCTGGCGCACTTTGAAAGTCAGTGACAATCGCAAGTCAGCCTGGGTTTTCCGACTCTGATGGCACGGGCATCCCGGCCAGGACGCCCTCGGATATCGCACGCTGGAAGCGGTCGACCAGGAAGTCCAGTAGCACCCTCACGCGTGGAGTCATATAGCGATTTCGGTTCAACACGGCATATATGCCGGGCTCACCTTCGACCCACTCCGGCAACACGACCTGAAGTTTGCCTGCACGAATATCCGCTGCGGCATCCCATATTGTCTTGCGGGCTATGCCGAACCCGGCAAGTGTCCACGCACGTGCCAAGGCGCCATCATTTGTTTCCCATGCGTTTTCCATTGCTACGGTGTGATTCCAACGCTTGCCTTCGGACACGAAGTGAAATTCGTTCAACGGACCTGCAGCCGTAACCAGAACGACAAACTGATGGGCAACCAGGTCAGCCGGGATTCGCGGCGTGCCGTGATTGGTCAGATATTCAGGAGACGCACATAGCACTCGCCAGTTCGGTGCAAGTTGCCGTGCGATAAGTGAAGGATTGTTTGGCCTTCCAAATCGGATTGCGAGATCCACGTCGTCTTGCAGCAAGTCGGAGACGGAGTCGGTCAGGTTAAGTGCGATTTTCAGCTCGGGCTGCGTGCGAACGAAGTCTTCTAGCCAGCTACTCAGTAGATTGCGGCCGAAATCGGCCGATGCCGAAATCCGAACCTTGCCGCGCGCTATCCCCTGGCTCGCGTTGAGTGCGGCCTCGGCATCCTCGATGGCCCTCAATGCGATGCGGCAGTGGTGGTGGTATAGCCGGCCCTCTTCTGTTAGACGTAATTGCCTTGTATTGCGGTCGAATAGCCTTGTTGAGAGTGCCGCTTCCAGTTTGGTGAGCCGCGCGCTCGCTGCTGCCGGTGAGAATCCCAGCTTACGACCGGCAGCGGACAAGTTGCCCAGTGCCGCTGCCTCCACGAACAAACGCATGTCGCCCAGTCGATCAGTTGCCATTCTTCATCCAGATTTGAAAAGTATTCAAATGCGCGGTTAATTATCAAATCCATGTTTACTAGGCAGACTGCCACTCTGCAAGCCCCAACGAGGGAAAACGGTGAAATCTGGAGAACAAGATGGATAAAAATTGCGGGGCAGCGACCGTGGGTATCGGATGCGCTGAGACGGTGAATCGTCTCCCCGTGGGAGCGTTGTTTGCATTGGCGATGGCCAGTTTCATCGCCACAGCGAACGAAACTGTGCCGGCTGGCTTGCTTCCAGAGATTGCACAAGGGTTCCACGTCAGCGAAGCCTGGGCTGGGCAACTTGTAACCCTCTGTGCGCTCGGGTCGGGTGTAGCAGCCATCCCGCTGACCGCAGTTGTCCGTAAGTGGCAACGGCGGCATGTCTTGTTGCTGGTGTTGGCCGCGTTTCTCGTTTGCAATGCGATCACTGCGGTGTCGACGAATTACACGCTGACGCTGGCTACGCGCTTTGCCGTGGGACTCGCCACCGGACTGGCTTGGTGCCTTTTGGCGTCATACGCGCGGCGTATGGTTCTCGCGTCGATGCAGGGACGCGCGCTTGCGGTGGCGATGATCGGCATTCCTTTGGCGTTGTCGGTCGGGGTGCCGTTAAGCGTCTGGCTCGGCAGTATGGTCGGCTGGCGCAGCATCTTTGGCATTATGTCCGGGATGTCACTGGCGTTAATGGTCTTGGTGTGCTGGAAAGTGCCGGATTATCCTGGCGAGATGACGAACCACCGTTTGCCGATGCGGCGAGTCCTCATGATCCGGGGCGTGCGACCCGTGCTGTTCGTGGTGATGGCCTGGATTCTTCCACATTACATTCTTTACACGTACATCGCGCCTTACCTGGCATCGGTCGGACTGGCGCGCGATGTGGATTCTGTGCTGCTGATCTTCGGTATCTCTTCCATGCTCGGCATTTGGGTTATCGGTTCTCTCGTTGACGGGTGGCTGCGCCTGTTGGTATTGGGCGGGCTCGGAGCCTTCGCCTGCGTTTCGGTGATATTTGGGTTAGGCGCCACGTCACCCACGGTCATCTGCGTTGGCGTTGCGATCTGGGGCTTCAGTTTCGGCGGAGCGCCGACCCTTCTTCAAACTGCTTTGGCCGATGCAGCCGGCGAGGGGGCTGACATCGCGCAGTCCGCATTGGTGACGGTGTTCAATCTTTCGTTTGCCGGTAGTGGAATCGTCGGTGGCGTACTACTCGGGACGGTAGGCGTCGCTTCTTTTCCGTGGGTGGTCGCATCGCTGCTGGTGATTGGCGTGTTAGCGGCATGGCAAGCGAATGCCCATGGATTTCCGTCTGGGCAGCGTCAATGAATGAACCAGGCACGTCGCTACGCGCAAGCCGCGAACGGCCGATGGCGGAGGTGTAGCCGCCTTACAAACATCCGGTCAAACGCCTTCGTGAGTGACGCCTCTGGCCGCACACCGACGCTCTTCCCACCCTCCCGTCAACACCCTACCGCGCACGCACCGACACGAACTTCCGCGCATTCTCGCGCTGGATCAGCACCGCGATCACACCGCCTTTCGCTTCGAGCGACTGCACGTCGTCCGGCGTTTCGAGCAGCGTGTCGTTGAGCTCGAGCACGACGTCGCCCGGACGGATGCCCGCGTTCGCGGCCGGCCCGCGCACCGCATCCACCATCATCCCGACCGCGAGCCCGGTCGAACGCCGTTCGGCGTCGCTCAGCGGATGCATCGTCAGCCCAAGCCGATCGCCGCTGTCAGCCGGCCGCGCGGCCGCCATCGCCACGCCGGCGGCACCGCCCGCGCCAACCGTGCCCGCGCTGCCCGCCGCACTCGCGTTGTCGATCGCGTCGCCGGTCGCCGCGCCGGTGACCGTCAGCATCATCGGCGCGCGGTTGCGGATCAGCCGCACCGGCGCCTTTGCACCTGGCGGCAATGCGGCGGCCAGGTCGTTCAGTTCGGCCGACTGGCCAATCGGCTTGTCGCCGAACTTGACGATCACGTCGCCGGGCCTCACGCCCGCCGCGGCGGCCGGCGAGCCGGGATCGACGCCGTTGACGAGCGCGCCCGCCGGACGCGGCAGGCCGAACGCAGCGGCCAGCCCGACGCCGACGTCCTGTACGTCGACGCCGAGCGCGTTGCCGGACGACGCGCGCTGCGCCTGCGCATTGGCGCGGCTCTGTGCCTGCACCTGCGCACGCACCTTCACGGCGAGCGCGATCGGGATCGCGAACGTCGTGCTCGCGTACCGGTCGGCGCCCGTATAGACCTGTACCGCGATGCCGATCACGTCGCCCGCGCGGTTGAACACGGGGCCGCCCGAGTTGTCGGGATTCACCGCGATGTCGGTCTGGAAGAACGGAAACCCGCTGCCGTCCGGCAGCGCATGCGACGTCGCGCTGATGATGCCGGCCGTGACCGTGTTGCCAGAGCCGTCCGGCGCACCCATCGTCATCACCGGTTCGCCGGCGCGCACCCTCGACGAATCGCCGATGCGCACGACCGGCAGCTTCGTCGCGTCGACGCGCAGCACGGCGACGTCGCTCTGCGGATCGACGGCCAGCACCGTCGCCTTCAGGTCGCGACGATCGGCCAGTCGCACCGTGACATCGGTCGCATCGTCGACGACATGCGCGGACGTGAGGATCAGCCCGTCGGCGCTGACGATGAAGCCCGACCCGCTGCCCGACAGCGTGCGCGGCGACGTATCGGGCGCCGGCGCCAGTGGACCTTGTGCGGACGCCGGCGGACCGCCGCGGCGGAAGAACGCGGCAAGCGGATCGTCGGAATCGAGAATCGCGAAGGACGGACCACCGGCCTGCTGGTCGGGCGCGGCGGTCATGATGGTGACGACCGCCGGACCGTAACGGTCGACGATCGCCGGGAAGTCGACCGGCATCGAGTGAGGCGATGCGGCGAGCCGGTTCTTCATGACAGGCGGTATGGCGGGCGGTGCGGCGGCTCCGGCAACAGCTGGCGATGGCGACAGCAACGAGGCGAATACGCCCCCGATCAACGCGGTGCGAAGCACGGCGCGAGCAAGCGTCTGGCGAACCACGGTGCACCTCCCCCGGCAGTCGCGGCGCCGCCCCGCGCGCCACGCGCGGGCGCCCGACAAGCACCGGTACACCCCTCCATTTATAGTCCAAGCAGCATCCGGAACATACGAATCGAAACCCGCATGCCGGGTCGTCACGCGACGGCGGAGCCGCGACAGCGTTCGTTCCGGGCAAAGTTCACGGTTCGTCAATCAGAATATCCACCCGATACCGCGGCGATGCGCACGACGACGTGCGTCCCGCGCTACTAGGCCAGCAGCAGAAAGTTTCGCACCACCGCCGACGGATCGTCGCGTCGCGATGCAATCGCGAGCCTCGCGCGCAGCCCGTTACCCGCAACCTGCCGATACACGACGCCTGCGACCCGCACCTGCGTGATCGCCTTTGGCACGATCGACACGCCGAGCCCGGCCGCGACGAGCGTCACCGCCGACGCGATTTGCGGCGCGGGCTGCGCCATGCGCGGCTGGAAGCCGGCGGCATTGCACGCCGCGACGATGTCGTCGAACAGCGCACTGCCCGCTTCGCGCGGCACCTGCACGAACGCCTCGTCGGCCAGTTCCGCCAGATCGATCCGACGCCGCTGCGCGAGGCGATGCGCGACCGGCATCGCGACGAACATCGGCTCCTCGTCCCAGTCCGCTGCCCGCAACGTTTCCGCGATACGACGCTCCGGACGCACGATCGCGACATCGAGCCGCCCGGCTTCCAGCGCCTCGAGCAACACGCCGGAGGTCGCCTCCTGCAACGTCAGGTCCGTATCCGGAAACGCTTCGCGAAAGCGGCGAATCAGATCGGCCACTTTCGAGTTGAAGGCGGCCGTCCCCGTGAATCCGACCCGCAGTTGCCCGATTTCCCCACGCGCGGCCCGTTTTGCCGCCCGCGCCGCGCGCTCCGCATCGTCGAGCACGCGCCGTGCCTCTTCCGCGAACACCTCTCCCGCAACGGTCAGCTCGGCACCGCGTGCGGTCCGCCTGAACAGCTCCACGCCGAGTTCGTTCTCGAGCGCCTTGATCTGCTGGCTCAGCGGCGGCTGCCCCATGCCGAGCGCCTCCGCGGCCTTGGTGAAGTTCAACGTGGCCGCCACGGCCAGGAAGTATCGGAGATGTCGAAGTTCCATGTGATCTCGGTCGACGGAAATGGCGATCCAGCCATTCGCAAAAGGTATTGCTACGGTTCATTTCATATATTGGACATATATATGACCGTGCGCAAGAATTCGGCTATTCCGCAGCCCATCGGGTCCCTACCATGTCGAATCCCGCGATTTCGTCCGCCGCGACGCGCGCCCCGAGCGCCGCGCCGGATGCGCTGCCCGCCGGCGTGTCGCCCCGCTCGGCGGCCTACAAGCGCATCGCACTGGCACTCTTCCTGGCCGGCTTTTCCACCTTCTCGCTGTTGTACTGCGTGCAGCCGCTGCTGCCTGCGTTCGCGCGCGAGTTCAACCTGGGCGCGGCGTCGAGCTCGCTATCCCTGTCGCTGTCGACGGGGATGCTGGCGGTCTCCATCCTGTGCGCCGGCGCGCTGTCCGAACGCTTCGGCCGACGCGGGCTGATGTTTGCGTCGATGACGCTCGCGGCACTGTTCAACGTGCTCTCGGCGATCGCGCCGAACTGGAACCTGCTGCTGATCTGGCGCGCGCTCGAAGGTTTCGCGCTCGGCGGCGTTCCGGCAGTGGCGATGGCCTATCTCGCCGAGGAAATCGCCGCCGACGGGCTGGGCCTGTCGATGGGTCTTTATGTCGGCGGCACCGCGTTCGGCGGCATGATCGGGCGAATCGGGATGAGCGCGCTCGAGGAGTATTTCTCCTGGCGCACCGCGATGCTGACGATCGGCATCGTCGACCTCATCGCGTCGGTCGCGTTCGTGATGCTGCTGCCGCAGTCGCGACGCTTCGTGAAGCGAACCGACCTGACGGTGCGTCACCATCTGCGGCTGTGGAACGCGCAGTTGCATCATGCGCGGCTGCCGTTCGTATTCGCGGTCGGCTTCCTCATGATGGGCGCGTTCGTGACCGTATACAACTACGCCGGGTTCCGGCTGATGGCCGCGCCGTTCAACCTGAGCGCGACCGCATGCGGGCTGATCTTCGGCGCCTACCTGTTCGGGATGGTGTCTTCATCGAGCGCCGGTGCACTCGCCGATCGTCTCGGGCGCGCACCCGTCCTCATCAGCGGCATTCTCGTGTTCGCGGCCGGCCTGGCGCTGACGCTGTCGCATTCGCTCGTCGCGATCATCGTCGGGATCGTGCTGATCACGATCGGCTTCTTCGTCGCGCATGCGGTCGCGAGCGGCTGGGTTGGCCACCTTGCGGGTTCCGCGAAGGGGCATGCCGCGTCGCTCTACCTGCTGGCCTATTACCTCGGGTCGAGCGTGCTGGGCTCGGTCGGCGGCACGTTCTGGCAACACGGTGCGTGGTCTGCGGTCGCCGCGTATGTCGCGGTGCTGCTCGTGCTCGGCCTGGCGGCTGCCCGCCGGATCATGCGCGAGGAACGCGTGCGGTAAGTTCCGATTCGCCCGCTTCGCCTCCCGGCAATGCGCAGCGACGCGACTCAATCGCCCGCGACCCGATACGCGATCGTCGACAACGTCCGCAGCATCGGCGCGAACGCATCGGCCGACGTATTGCCGAACCCGAGCACCAGCCCGTTGGCCGCCGACGTCGCATGGATCGAAAAACCCGACAGCGGAAACGGCCCTATCCCGTGCACGCGCGCCGCCTCGACGATCGCGCGGTCGCGATAGCGTGCCGGCAGCCGCAGCGCCAGATGCAGCCCGCACGGCCCGCCCTCGACCTGATGCGGCACGGCGAACGCGTCGTCCAGCGCGGCGAGCAGCAAGCGCCGCCGGTCGCGATACAGCCGGCGCATCCGCCCGAGATGCCGTCCGTACTCGCCCGTCTCGATGAAATCGGCGAGCGCGAGCTGCACGTGGCGCGTCCCACCGCGCAGCATCTCCGGCAACGCCGGCCGCACCGCGGCCAGCAGCGCGTCGGGCAGCACGAGAAAACCGATCCGCAACGCCGGAAACATCGTCTTGCTGAACGAGCCGAGATAGACGACCGGCGAGTCGGCCGCGAGCCCGTGCAACGCGCCGATCGGCTCGCCGGTATGCCGAAACTCGCTGTCGTAATCGTCCTCGATGATCCACGCGCGATGCTGGCGTGCGGCGTCGATCAGTGCAAGCCGGCGCGAGATCGACAGCACCGCGCCGGTCGGGAACTGGTTCGACGGCGTGGTGTAGACGAGCCGGGGCGGCCGCTCGCGCCAGTTCGCGTCCTCCGCGCGCAGCCCCTCCGCGTCGACCGGCATCGGCACGACATCGAGATCGGCCGCCTGCATCGCGGTGCGCGCGCCGCGATAGCCGGGCTCCTCGACCCAGACCGTATCGCCCGGGTTCGTCAGCAGTTGCGCGCACAACGCGATTGCACCCTGCGCGCCCTCGGTGATCACGATCTGCTCGGGATCGCAGCGCACGCCGCGCGTCACGGCCAGATGGCGCGCGATCGACTCGCGCAGTGCGCGCTCGCCGAGCGGGTCGCCGTACGCGAGCAGGTCGCGGCCGGCGCGGCGCAACGCGCGGTCGGTTGCGTGCCGCCACGCATCGACCGGGAAATGCGACAGCGCGGGCACGCCCGGCCGGAAGCCGTCCGATTCGCCGGTGCCGATCAGGCTCGGACGGATCCGGCCGAGCCGCTGCGCAACGGTCGGCGGTGCGGCCCGCCGACGAGGCGCGGCCGGCCGCGACAGGCCGACCACGCGCGTGCCGCGACGATCGGATTGCAGGAATCCTTCGGCGACGAGCTGCTCGTAGACCGCCGCCGTCGTGTTGCGCGACACGCCGAGCGTCTCGGCCAGCGCACGCGTGCCGGGCAGCCGCGTGCCGGCCGGCATCGCGCCGCCGAGAATCGCATCGCGCACGCGGCGCAGCAACTGCCGCTGCAAGGAAGGCGCTCCGGCCGTGCGCGCGAGCGGCGCGTCGAGCGGCAGCAGTGGCGCGGCACCGGAAGGAATGGCAGTCGTCATCGGAATATCGCGGCGTGGAAGTCTCGGTGCATGGCGCCATGGTCGCGCCTTCGTGGCACCATAAATTTGCCATCGTCTGGCGCTTCTCATGGTACCTCGCCGGGACTACGATCGTCTGCATGCCGGCATGTCGCCGGCCGCCAACCGAAGCGAGATCGACCTTGTCCACGCTCACCAACGACTTCCAGCAGCCCATCGGCCACCCCGTTCCCGACTGGTCCGCGCGCGCGCGCCCGGAGCGCATCGTGCTCGAGGGCCGCTACTGCCGCCTCGAACCGCTCGACGCCGACCGCCATGCCGCCGACCTGTACGCCGCATATGCGCAGGCGCCCGACGGCGGCGACTGGACCTATCTCGCGCACGGGCCGTACGCCGACGAGTCGAGCTACCGCGACTACGCGCGCGGCGCGGCGGCGAGCGCCGATCCGCTGCACTACACGGTGATCGACCGCGCGACGAACCGCGCGGTCGGCACGCTCGCGCTGATGCGCATCGACCCGGCCAACGGCGTAATCGAGGTCGGCTCCGTCACGTTCTCGCCGCGGCTCAAGCGCACGCCGATTTCGACGGAAGCGCAGTACCTGCTGATGAAGTACGCGTTCGACACGCTCGGCTACCGCCGCTACGAATGGAAGTGCGACGCGCTCAACGAGCCGTCGCGCAAGGCGGCCGCGCGGCTCGGCTTCCGTTACGAGGGCACGTTCCGGCAGGCGATCATCTACAAGGGCCGCAATCGCGACACGGCATGGTTCTCGATCATCGACGGCGAATGGCCGGACGTGCGCGCCGCGTTCGAAGCGTGGCTCGCGCCGGAAAACTTCGACGCCAGCGGTACGCAACGCGAGTCGCTCGTTACGATCCGCCACGCGCGGGCGCGGGCGCGCGACGCAGCCAGCCGTGCGAACGACGCGACGCGCGTCACGGTCCGACCGCTCGTCGCCGCCGACGAAGCCGCGTGGCGCCCGCTGTGGCAGGGTTACCAGCGGTTCTACGAGACCGCGCTGAGCGACGCCGTGTTCGCGACGACGTGGGCGCGCCTGATGGATCCCGCCGAACCGATGTTCGCGCTCGGCGCCTTCGATGCGTCGGGTACGTTGGTCGGCATCGTGCACGCGATCTATCACCGCTCATGCTGGACCGAAGGGCCGTACTGCTATCTGCAGGACCTGTTCACGGCGGCCGACGCACGCGGACAAGGCGCGGGCGGTGCGCTGATCGAGGCCGTGTACGAGCGGGCCCGCGAAGCCGGCGCGAGCCGCGTGTACTGGCTCACGCACGAAACCAATACGACCGCGCGCGTGCTGTACGACAAGCTTGCGACCAACGCGGGGTTCATTCAGTACCGGAAAGATCTCAAGTAACGCGCGGGTGCAACCGGTCGCGCTCAGCCCAGGGCGTCGACCGGATCCGTCGCCTCGCCGCAGGCTGGTGCAACGTGACGCGCGGCGCCGGCCGCAGGCGGCACCGACGCGGGGTGGATCATCTCGTCGCCGTTGACGGGCACCGGCCGCCGCACCGGCCGGTACACCGGTTCACCCGGCTCGATCGCCTGCCCCGAGATCGCGCAGCGGCCCGCCTGCAACGCGACGCGCAAGCGCCAGCGTTGCTCGCCGTAATGGCAGCGCCCGCTTTCGCTCCAGCGCACCAGCAAGCCGTCGTCGCCAGCTTCCAGCACCGACACGAACAGTTGCGGCCGCAACGGTGAAACGCCGGGTGCGACAGGCTCCGGAGATGACGCAAGACCGGCGCGCTCCGGCGGCCGGGCCACCCCGACCTCTGCCGGCAGCGGCATCGCGTCCCGCTCGTCGGCTACCAGCATGTGGGGCGACACGTACCCGCAGATCAGGCTTTCGATGAAGTTTGGCATGCTGGACGACCTTCAGTGAAGATTGAAACGAGCCGCGCCGCGCTCGGCCCTTCGCGCAGCAGCGCCGGCCGATTCGGTCATGCGCCGCCTCCGGTGCCACCGCCGCGCACGCATGCGATCGGACATTGCCGCAGATGATACAAATTGAACTTGACTTCAAGTAAAGGGGGTGTGCGCGCAACGATGCGTTTCACCGATCGGCACAATGGGCTGGCACGACGGTGGTGGAAGCGCAGCCACCCAGCCACGCGTCTCACGTTTCGTCTCAATCCGCTGAGACGAATGTCCCGGTGTCTCACCCGCCCCAACCCGTCGCAAGCGCAGCAAATTTCACGCACGATTCGCTCTGCACACGCTGATACCAGCTCAAGGCCAGTTGCTGCACCGCACACCGCCCCTCCGGCTCCGTCACCACCCGACCGCCCGTTCGGGCTGGCCCCGTTCCTGCATGTCGGTCGCTCGCGCAATCGCGCGACGGACGCATCAGCCCCTTGCCGCGCGTCCGACAACAACCTGACGGAGACAGCAACGTGAGTACACCGGCACCGAACACCGCTCCCAGCATGAAGGCCGCCGTCTGGCACGGCCGCAACGACATCCGCGTCGAGGAGGTTCCCGTTCCGGCGCATCCGCCGGCCGGCTGGGTCCAGATCCGCGTGCACTGGTGCGGGATCTGCGGCTCCGACCTGCACGAGTACGTCGCCGGGCCCGTGTTCATCCCCGTCGACGCGCCGCATCCGCTGACGGGCCTGAAGGGACAGTGCATCCTCGGCCACGAATTCAGCGGAGAAATCGCGGCGCTCGGCGCCGGCGTGACGGGCTTCGCGGTCGGCGAGCGCGTGACGGCCGACGCGTGCCAGCATTGCGGCACCTGCTGGTATTGCCGGCACGGGCTGTACAACATCTGCGAGAACCTCGCGTTCACCGGGCTGATGAACAACGGCGCGTTCGCCGAATTCGTCAACGTGCCGGCCGAACTGCTGTACAAGCTGCCCGACGACTTCCCGACCGAGGCCGGCGCGCTGATCGAGCCGCTCGCGGTCGGGCTGCATGCGGTGAAGAAGGCCGGCAACATCGTCGGCCAGACCGTCGTCGTGGTCGGCGCCGGCACGATCGGCCTGTGCACAATCATGTGCGCGAAGGCCGCGGGCGCCGGACGCGTGATCGCGCTGGAAATGTCGGCCGCGCGCAAGCAGAAGGCGCTGGAAGTCGGCGCGACGGTCGTGATCGACCCGAAGGCGTCCGACGCGATCGCGGAAGTCAAGGCGCTGACGGGCGGCTACGGTGCCGACGTGTCGTTCGAGTGCATCGGGCACACGGCCACCGCGCAGCTTGCGATCGATGTGATCCGCAAGGCCGGCAAGTCGGTGATGGTCGGCATCTTCGAGGAGCCGACGTCGTTCAACTTCTTCGACATCGTGTCGACCGAGAAGGAAGTGATCGGATCGCTCGCGTACAACGGCGAATTCGCGGACGTGATCCGCTTCATCGCGGACGGCCGCATCGACGTGCAGCCGCTGATCACCGGACGCATCAACCTCGGCGACATCGTCACGCATGGCTTCGAGGAACTGGTCAACCACAAGGATCGGAACGTGAAGATCATCGTCCAGCCCGCGAACGCCTGACGAACCTCGGACCGGCCGATGACCGCCGCGTGCCGGACGGACGCGGCGCCGAACGGTGCCGGGGCAACCCCTGTCGCCGCCGCGACGCCCGCCCGGCCGGTACATGTTCCCGCCCGTTCTCGGTGCGCGCGCAACGGCACCGGGCGCGGGCGCGCGGGGTCGGACTTCGATATACTCGAAGCGACATCACCGCCCCGCGCGCCGCCCGCGCACCCGCTTCCGTGAAACCACGAGCCGGCCTGATCCTCGAACTCGTCGTCAACCTGCTGCTGCCCTGGGTCGCATACCGGGTGGCGCATCCGTATTTCGGCGAAACCGGTGCGCTGTATGCGTCGGCGATTCCGCCCATCGTCTGGTCCGTCGTCGAATTCATCCGCTCGCGCCGCATCGATGCGGTGGCTGCCGTCGTGCTGCTCGGCATCGCGCTGTCGATCGCCGGCATGGCGCTCGGGGGCAGCGCGCGCACGTTGCTGATGCGCGAATCGCTCGCGTCCGGCACGATCGGCGTCGTATTCCTGCTGTCGTTGTTCCGCGATCGTCCGCTGATCTTCTATCTCGCGCGCGCGACGGTGGCCCGCGAGATGGCCGGCGGCGCCGCGCGTTTCGAGGCGGTCTGGGCCGAGCAGCCTGGGCTGCGCCAGATGCTGCGGCTGATGACCTTCGTGTGGGGCGCGTGCATGACGCTCGAGATGCTGCTGCGCCTGTGGATGGTCGTCACATGGCCCGTCGAGCGCGTGCTCGTCGTGTCGCCGATCATGGGCTACACAGTGTTCGGCACGCTGCTGCTGTGGACCTTCTGGTACCGGCGGCGAATGCGCGAGCGCAACCGCGTCGACATCCCTGGCCGCGACGGCGTCACCGAAATCGCCGGCCGCTGACTGCCCGCCCCGCGGCATGTCACGGCCGCTAGGGTATGATGCGCGGCGTTTCGTCCGACCCTGCATCGCCCCATGTCTCTCTCGCTTCTCCCGTGTGCCACGATCTGGCTCGCGCTGTTCGCGGCCGCTGCATTCGCGTGGCAGCGCCCGCTGCACGTCCTGAGCATCGCCCTTGCCGCGCTCGGCTATGCCGCTGCGCTGGCGTTCGGCAAGCTCGAGCCGATCGTGCTCGCGCCGATCGCGCTGCTCGTGGCCGCCGCCTGGGGCGTCGCGCCGGGCCGTCCGTTCGCGGTGCGGATCGGCGCGCATGTCGTGTTCGCCGCGCTCGCGATCGCGTTGACCCTGCACCTGATCCCCGGCTTCCACAATCCGCGCGTGATCGCGCCGACGCGTTTCACGCCGGATGCCGTGCCGTTCACGATGTATCTGAATTTCGACAAGCCGCTCGTCGGCCTGTGGCTGCTGTGGGCGCTGCCGTGGACCGCGCCGGACGTCCCGCCGGCGCGCGCGTTGCGCACCGGTGCCGTGGCGGCCGTCGCGACGGCGGCCGCCTGCCTGGCCGGCGCGCTCGCCTTCGGGATGGTCGGCTGGGCGCCGAAATGGCCGGCGTCCGGCTGGATGTGGCTCGTCAACAACGTGCTGCTCGTCACGCTCGCCGAGGAAGCGCTGTTCCGAGGTTACGTGCAGGGTGGACTCACGCGCGTGCTCGGACGGTTCGGATGGGGACCATGGGCCGCGCTTGCGATCGGCGCGGTGCTGTTCGGCGCCGCGCACGCGGCCGGCGGCTGGCCCTGGATCGTGCTCGGCACGGTGGCCGGCTTCGGCTACGGTCTCGCCTGGCGGCGCGGCGGGCTGCTCGCGTCCGCGCTCGCGCATGCGGGGCTGAACGCGATCCACTTCGGGTTGTTCACCTACCCGATGCTCGCCGCCGCGCGCTGAACGCCGTGCGCGACGGGGCGGCGGCGGCAGGCCGCCGGTTTCGCGCGGTTGATCAGTTGAAGCCAGCCACCGCGTGCGGCACGTAAGGGCCTTCAAGCGCCGCGATTTCGTCGTCCGTCAGCTTCAGTTGCAGTGCCCCGAGCGCATCGTCCAGATGATGCGGCTTCGAGATGCCGACGATCGGTGCGGTAACGCCGGGCTTGTGCGCGACCCACGCGAGCGCGACCTGCGCACGCGGCACGTTACGCGCGGCGGCGATCGCGGCAACGGCCTCGACGACCGCGCGATCGGCATCGGCCGTCGCGTCGTAGAGCCGTTGGCCGACGTCGTCGCTCTGCTGCCGGCCGGACGACTCGTCCCAGTTGCGCGTCAGCCGACCTCGCGCGAGCGGGCTCCACGGAATCACCGCGACGCCTTCGGCCTCGCACAGCGGCAGCATTTCCCGCTCCTCCTCGCGATACAGCAGGTTCAGATGGTTCTGCATGCTGACGAAGCGGGTCCAACCATTCTGCTTCGACGTATACAGCGCCTTCGCGAACTGCCACGCGAACATCGACGACGCGCCGATGTAGCGCGCCTTGCCGGCCTTCACGACGTCGTGCAGCGCCTCGAGCGTCTCCTCGATCGGCGTGCCGTAATCCCAGCGGTGGATCTGGTACAGGTCGACGTAGTCGGTGCCGAGCCGCTTCAGGCTCTGGTCGATGTCGGTCATGATCGCCTTGCGCGACAACCCGGCGCCGTTCGGCCCCGGCCGCATCCGGTAGAACACCTTGGTCGCGATCACGACGTCGTCGCGCTTCGCGAAGTCGCGCAGCGCGCGGCCGACGATCTCCTCCGACGTGCCGTCCGAATACATGTTCGCGGTATCGAAGAAGTTGATGCCGGCCTCGATCGCGCGCTGGATGATCGGGCGGCTTTCCGCTTCCGGCAGCGTCCACGGATGCGTGCCGCGTGACGGCTCGCCGAACGTCATGCAGCCCAGCACCAGCTTCGACACGTCCATCCCGGTCGACCCGAATTTCACGTATTCCATCGCGCGCCTCGTCATTGAAGTGGGGTGACGGCCGGATGCGCGCCCCGGTTCGCCGCGCCGGGCGCGAACGCCGGGGGCATGCATCCGCCGGACGTCGCATGGTATCCCGCGGCGCGCAAACGCGTATCGGTGCGCTCGCGCTGCCGGCCAAGGCCGGACGGACGGACGAACGCCCCCCCGCAGCCCGGACACGTCGCTCGGGCCCGGGTTGCGCGTCCAATGACGAACGAAGTTACTTGATCTGGTCGGCGAGCGGCTGCAGGAATTCGGAGAAGCCGGTCAGCATGATCTGCACGCCGATGCACAACAGCAGGAACGCCGACACGCGCTTCGCGACCTTGGTGCCTTCGGTGCCGAGATAGCGCGAGAGTAGCGCGGCACGGCTGTAGGTCAGCCAAATGACGACCGCGACGAGCGCGGAAACCGCGATCGACACGATGCTCGACAGCATGAACTCCGACAGCTTGTGCGTGCGATTCGCGTTCAGCGCGATCGCGGTGGCGATCGAGCCGGGGCCGACCGTCAGCGGCATGGTCAGCGGGAAGAACGCGCGGGTCATGATCGCATTCGCATCGATCGGCTTGATCGGCGTATCGCCGCCGCCCGCCGGCCCGTCGGGCTCGTTCAGCATCTGCCAGCCCGCCACCGCGACCGCGAAACCACCGCCGATCCGCAGCGCTTCCATCGAGATCCCGAAGAAATGCAGCACCGGCGTACCGACGAAGAAAGCGACCAGCAACACGATGAACGCGTTGAACCCGACCTTCTTCGCGAGCAGGTTGCGCTCGTGCACGGTCAGCGCCTCGGTGCGCTCGAGAAACAGGAACGCGATGCCCATCGGGTTGATGATGCCGATCAGGCCGGTGAAGCCGAACAGGATCTCGGAGATAAGGCGATTGACGATCATCGGAAGCGAAGAAGCGGTCAGGGCTGGGCCGGCGGCGCGCCGGGGGTCACGCATTGTAGAGCAAGCGCCCGCGCCCGCGACGCAAATCGCGCCGCGGGCCCGACGGGCCGCGCCCCGCCCTTATTCGGCGACCGGCTCCCACGCCGGCGGCCGCTTCGCGAAGAACGCGGCGAAGCCCTCCTTCGCTTCGGGCGTCGCCCGCACGCGCGAGATCGTCTGCGCGGTGAACGCCGCGCGTTCGTCCGACGGCGGATACTCGCCGATCGCGTCGAAAAAGCGCTTGATCTCCATCAGTGCGTTCGGGCCATTGCGGCTCAGCTCGGCGAGCGTCTTGTCCAGCGCCGCGTCGAGTGCGTCGGGCGGCACGGCCTGGTGGATCAGCCCGATCGCGACGGCTTCGCCGGCCGCGAGCTGCGTCGCGGTCAGCGCGAGCCGGCGCGCCTGGCGCTGGCCGACCGCCTCGACCAGATACGGGCCGATCACCGACGGCAGGATCCCGAAACGTGCCTCGCTGACCGAGAAGCGCGCGTGATCGCTCGCGATCACGATGTCGCAGGCCGCGCACAGGCCGACGCCGCCGCCGAACGCGTGGCCCTGCACGCGCGCGACGGTCGGCTTCGGGCACTGCCGGATCGCCCGCATCATCGCGGCGAACCGCTCGGCGTCGCGCAGGTTCGCGGCCGCGTCGTTCGCGCTCGCGCGCTGCATCCACTGCAGGTCGGCACCCGCGCAGAACGCGCGGCCGTCCGAGCGCAGCACGATCGCGCGCACGTCGTCGCGCCCGCCGAGCGTCGTGAACGCGTCGGTCAGCTCGGCGATCATCGTCTCGTCGAACGCGTTGAGCACGTCACCGCGCTGCAGCGCGACGGTCGCGATGCCGCGCGCATCGACGGCGACAGCCAGGGTCTTCAATCCATCCATCGAACAGGTTTCCTCAGGTAGAACGGCAAACATCCGAATTACGCGGCCTGGCGGCGGTCGATCACGCGCCGGGCCTTGCCGGTCGCGCTCGCGGGAATCCCGCCGGCCGCCAGCACCGTCACGCCGGACGACACACCGACCATCGTCTTGATCCGGTGCTGCAGCTCGCGCGCGAGCGCCGCGCGATCGCTTTCGGTGACCGACGCGGCCGCTTCGGAGCGCAGTTCGACCGCGAGGTCGAGCCGGTCCATGTGACCGTCGCGCGACAGCGTGATCTGGAACTGGCCCGACAGCTGCGGCAGCGCCACGACGATCTCCTCGATCTGGCTCGGGAACACGTTCACGCCGCGCACGATCAGCATGTCGTCGGAGCGGCCGGTGATCTTCGCGAGACGGCGCATCGTGCGCGCGGTCGGCGGCAGCAGCGCGGTGAGGTCGCGCGTGCGGTAGCGGATCACCGGCATCGCTTCCTTCGTCAGCGACGTGAACACGAGCTCGCCCTGGCTGCCGTCCGGCAGCACTTCGCCGGTGACGGGATCGATGATCTCCGGGTAGAAATGGTCTTCCCAGATCACCGGGCCGTCCTTCGTCTCCACGCATTCGCATGCGACGCCCGGGCCCATCACTTCCGACAGCCCGTAGATGTCCAGCGCGTCGATGCCCACGCGCGTCTCCACTTCCTCGCGCAGCGCCTGCGTCCACGGCTCGGCGCCGAAGATGCCGATCTTCAGCGACGATTCGGCCGGGTCCATCCCCTGCCGCACCATCTCGTCGATCAGGTTCAGCATGTACGACGGCGTGACGAGAATGATCTTCGGCTCGAAATCGCGGATCAGCTGCACCTGCTTCTCGGTCTGGCCGCCCGACATCGGCACGACCATGCAGCCGAGCCGTTCCGCGCCGTAGTGAATCCCGAGACCGCCCGTGAAGAGCCCGTAGCCGAAGGCGTTGTGCAGCGTGTCGCCCGGGCTGCCACCGGCCGCGCGGATCGAGCGCGCGGTGACGTTCGCCCAGGTATCGATGTCGCGCGCGGTGTAGCCGACCACCGTCGGTTTGCCCGTCGTGCCGCTCGACGCGTGCACGCGCACGACCTGCTCGCGCGGCACCGCGAACAGCCCGAACGGATAGTTGTCGCGCAAATCGTTCTTGGTCGAAAACGGGAATTTCGCGAGATCGGCGAGCGACTTCAGGTCGTCCGGATGCACGCCCGCCGCATCGAACGTGCGGCGATAGTGCGGGACGTTGTCGTACGCGTGGCGCAGCGACCACTTGAGGCGCTCGAGCTGCAGCGCCTGCAGTTCGTCGCGGCTGGCGGTCTCGATCGGCTCGAGGGCGGCGGCGGGATGCGTCGGGTGAGTCATCGGGGTGCTCCTCCAATGGAGTGATGTCGTTATCGTGTTCGGGGTAACGGGGCCGGCGGCTACGACCGGAACGTGCGGCCGGCCGCGTGCAGCATGGCGATGCGTGGCGACACGCGATAGCGGTCCTCGCCGTAGCTCGCCGCGAGATTCGACAGCACGCGATGCACGCGGCCGATGCCGATCGCATCGGCCCACGCGAGCGGGCCGCACGGGTAGTTCACGCCCTTCTCCATCGCGAGATCGAGATCGGCGGGCGAGCACACGCCCTGGTTCACCGTGTCGGCCGCCTCGTTCGCGAGCATCGCGACGGTGCGCATCGCGACCATGCCCGGCACGTCCGCGACGCCGACGACGCGAAAACCCGCCTGCTGGAACAGACCGACCGCGTCCGCATAGGCCGCATCGCTGCACTGGAGCGCGCGCGTCAGCGCGACGAGCCCGGCCTGCGCGTAATCGCGGGCAAGATCGACGAGCACGAGATCGGCCACGCCGGTTTGCGCGGCGCGCGCGGTCGCGGTGCGGCCGTCGGTCAGCGCGATCGACGCGCGGCCGGCCACGGCCAGCAGTTCGTCGGCATGCGCGCCGCTCTGCCGCGCACCCGCGATGCGTGCAGCGAAGCGTGCATGCAGCGCGGCGGCCGGGCCGTCCTGCGCGAACAGCGCGACGTCGGCCGGCGCATCGCGCGGCGCTTCCAGCTCGGGCGCGGGCGGTGTCGCACCGTCGGCATATGAATAGAAGCCGCGCCCCGACTTGCGTCCGAGGAAGCCCGCGTTCACGAGCTCCTGCTGGATCAGCGACGGCGTGTAGCGCGGGTCATTGAAGTACGCGCGAAATACGGACTCGGTCACCGCGAAGTTCACGTCGTGGCCGATCAGGTCCATCAGCTCGAACGGCCCCATCCGGAAGCCGCCGGCTTCGCGCATCACCGCATCGATCGACGCCGGCGTGCCACCCTGCTCGTTCAGCACGCGCAGCGCCTCCGCGTAATACGGCCGCGCGACGCGGTTCACGATGAAGCCCGGCGTCGACTTCGCCAGCACCGGCCGCTTGCCCCACGCGGCCGCGGTGTCGTACAGCGCCTGCGCGACTTCCGGCGCGGTCGCGAGCCCGCTGACCACCTCGACGAGCGCCATCAGCGGCGCCGGATTGAAGAAATGCAGGCCGGCCACGCGTTGCGGCGCTCGCAGCCCGGCCGCGATCGACGTGATCGAGATCGACGACGTGTTGGTCGCCAGCACGCAGCGATCGTCGACATGGCGCTCGAGCGTCGCGAATATCTCGCGCTTCACGTCGAGCCGCTCGGCCGCCGCCTCGACGATCAGCGCCGCGCCGGCGAACTCGGCCAGCGCGCGCACCGCGCGAATGCGGCTGCCGGCCGCCTCCGCTTGCGCCGGCTCGAGACGGCCCTTCTCCGCGAGCCGCGCGAACTGCGCGCGGATGCCGGCAAGCGCCTTGTCGCACGCGGCTTCGTTCAGGTCGTACAGCAGCACCGCATGGCCGGCCGCCGCGGCAACCTGCGCGATGCCCGCGCCCATCGCACCCGCGCCGATCACGCCGACGACCGCCGACGGCGCCAGCGCGCCCGAATTCACCGAATGTGCAGAAGAAACAGCCATCGCTTGCGATCCGTCATGAAGTGGAGGTGCGAGCGATTATAAACCGACCGGTCGGTAGATTTATGTCAGGGCGAGCCCGAATTTGTCGTGCAAGAGACCGTTACGGAAACTGTAAAACTCAAAAAATCGAACGATCGGGGCACTTTTTGCAAATCGAAAGGTCAATGAAAGCGTTCGAATATGAGATAGTGCCCCCCGAACGCCTGATAAAATTCGACAATTCGCCGGATTTCAGGGGGAAACCGCGTGTCACGCCGTTGCCGTCCATCGTCCGCGCCCTTTCGGGGTCGGTTCAATACCGCCCGGCATGCCTGTCGTCACGTGCGAGTGCCCGCCTCCGGCACTCGGTCGCATCGAACCGTTTCATCCAGCGACGGGCCTCCGCCCGCCCGCGCCCCTCGCCGCCTTACGGCGGCGAACCCGTGGCAGCGCAGTTCCGTGCTGCCGCGCATCGGCTTCATCATCCTCGTTCGGCGGATCATCCGGCCGGGCTTCGTCAACCCGTGACGGCGCGTCGCGCGCCGTCACTCGCATAGGAAACCGTCCATGCCGCTCTCGTCCAACCAGCTCCCGCGCTGGACCCTCTGGGCCCCGCTTGCCGCATGGCTGGTACTCGCGCTGTCGCGCGTCGTGCCGGCCGAAGGCCTCGTCATCGCCGTGTTCGCCGCCGCGCTCGCCGGCGCCGTGTTCGCCGCCGTCCACCATGCCGAAGTCGTCGCGCACCGCGTCGGCGAGCCGTTCGGCACGCTCGTGCTCGCGGTCGCCGTGACCGTCATCGAAGTCGCGCTGATCGTGTCGGTGATGCTCGGCGCAGGCCCCGAGAAATCGGGCCTCGCGCGCGACACCGTGTTCGCCGCCGTGATGATCATCTGCAACGGCATCGTCGGCCTCTGCCTGCTGGTCGGTGCGTGGAAGCACGGCGAACAGGATTTCCAGGGGCGCGGCGCGAGCAAGGCGCTCGCGGTGCTCGCGTCGCTGTCGGTGCTGTCGCTCGTGATGCCGAACTATCTGAACGCCGCGCCCGGCCCGTTCTTTTCGAAATCGCAGCTGGCGTTCGCCGGCGTGTCGTCGCTCGTGCTGTACGGCGCATTCGTGTTCGTGCAGACCGTGCGCCACCGCGACTACTTCCTCACCGAGCACGACAGCGCGAACGAATCGGTGCACGCGGCGCCGCCGAGCGGCCGCACCGCGCTGACCAGCCTCGTGCTGCTGTTCGCGAGCCTCGTCGCGGTCGTGCTGCTCGCCAAGCTGCTGTCGCCGGCCGTCGAGCATGCGGTGATGAAGCTCGGCGCGCCGGAAGCGGCGGTCGGCATCGTGATCGCCGCGCTCGTGCTGCTGCCCGAAGGGCTCGCGGCCGTCACCGCCGCACGCGCGAATCGCCTGCAGACCAGCATGAACCTCGCGCTCGGCTCGGCACTCGCGAGCATCGGGCTGACGATTCCGACCGTCGCGGCCGTGTTCATCTGGGTCGGCCAGCCGCTCACGCTCGGCATCGGCGCGATGGAAACCGTGCTGCTGTCCCTGACGCTGCTGGTCAGCACGCTGACGCTCAGCCAGGGACGCACGACGGTGCTGCACGGTGTCGTGCATTTGTCGCTGTTCGCGGCCTACCTGTTCCTGTCGATCACGCACTGATGCAAAGCGGCGCGCGGCACGGAGAAAACGATCCGCCGTGCCGCGCGCCGTGGTTCACCTTCCCCTCCCAACCTTCTTCGCTCCACGCCGCGCCTACCGGACCGGAATCACGAGATGCTGGCCAGCCAGGATCAGGTTCGGGTTCGCGAGGTTGTTGCGGCGCTGGATCTCGCGATAGCGCTGGCCGCTGCCGAGCTTGCTCGCCGCGATCATGTTCAGCGTGTCGCCCGCCTTCACCACGTACGTCTTTTCGCCCGACGCGGCTGCGGTCGTCATCGTCTGGTCGCTGACGAAGTACTTGCGCAGCAGGTCCAGATACTGCGGCGACTGCTTGAGCTTCGCGATCGCGGCGTTCAGGTAGATCAGCAGGTCCTGGTCGTCGGCACGCACGCCGATCTTGTACGCGATGTTCGAGCCGTCGAGCTTGGTCACCGCGAACTTCAGGTCGGTGCCCTTGATCGAGCTGACCGCGAACGGATAGTCGTAGATGAACGCGTCGACCGCATGGCCGTCGAGGCTCTTCGCGATGAACGCCGGGTCGGAATCGTCGACCTCGACGAACCGGACGTTCGGATACTGGCGCGTGACGAATGCACGCACGTCCGGGTCGCCCTTCAGGATGCCGACCGTCTTGCCGGCCAGATCGTCGGCCGAGCGGATCGCGGAGCCTTGCCGCACGATCAGCGAATAGCCGAAATCATCGACGTACGGCACCGAGTAGACGACGCCCGCCGGCGTGTTGTCCGGGAACGTCAGCCCGTCCATCGCGACGTCGACGACATGGTTGCCCTTCGCATCGGTGTCGAGCAGCTGCTTCGGCACGCCCGGATACGTGTCGACTTCGTGACGCGTATCGACGACGACCGGCTTGCCGCCATGCGAGAACGACGGATCCGAGAACAGCAGCCGCGCGAATTCGACGTTGAAGCCGTGCGGCGCGCCCTTGTCCTCGCCGAAGAACGGCTCGCTCGGGTTCTGCACCGAGACGCGCACGACGCCGTTTTCGGCGATCGATTTCAGCGTGCTCGTCTGCGGCGTGAAGCCGGCCGGCAGCACGTTGGTGGACGTCGACGTCTGCGCGGGCTGGCCCGCGTCGCCTGCCTGCGCGGACGTCGCGCCCGGCGCGGCATCGTGCGCGGGAATCAGTGTCGACAGGCCGCCCTGGTGGACGATCCATACGCCGACGAGCACCACCAGAAACACGACTGCACCGAGAAGTTTTTTCATGGTTGCGTGCCTGCGGGAAGTTATTGTTGTTTCGACGGCAATGCAGCGGCCTGTGCCGCGTCGGGGCCGGGCACGGGCGTGCCGTTCATCACCGCCTGCTGTTGCGCCTGCTTGACCTCGGGATTGTCCAGCAGCGACGTCTCCATTTCGGAAAATGCCTTGTTCACCGAGCGCATCACCGAATCAACGGCCACGTCGGTCTTGATCTGCTCGAACGTATCGGCCGTCTGCCGGCCCGCGAGCTTGTTCATGTGCTGGGCCGCCTGCGACATGTCCCACATCGCCTTCGCGCGGTCGATCGCGGAGGCGAAATTCTTCAGTTCCGCCTGCACCTGCTTGTAGCGGCTTTCGCGAAACGCAAGCAGTTGCTTCATCGTGTCGAGCTGCGCGCGAAAGCGTGGTGCGTCTTCCGGATACTGCTTCTCGAACAGCTCGGTCTTGTTTTCGAAGTTCTTCACTTCGGTGCGGAAAGCGGTGATGCTGTCCGCGAATTTCTGCGCCGCCTGGCGCTTTTCCGCGAGCTGGTTGATGAGCGTCTCGATCGGATTCGACTGCGCTTCCTCGACGATCATCTTCACCTTCTGGTTCGCGAACTTCATCGCGACGACCGGCGCGAGATAGATCGCCCCGAGGCCGATCACGGCCGCCGTGATCAGCGCGACCATCCCCTTCAGGACGAACAGCGCGGCCGGTGCCGCGATCGCGACGCCGGCGATGATGATCGCCCATTTGATCAGCTTTGCCTTGCCACTCCCCGAACTGCCGTTTGCTTCATTCGAAAGCTGCGACATGAGTTTTTCTCCTTGAACCTCGAACTGAACTGCGTGCGTAAGCTGCGTCATGCTCAATCGAAATGCTTCGGACTCCGGTGCCGCCGCGCGCGCGGGAGCGTTGACGGCACGATGCGTGGACGCGTGGCGGCGGCGTCACGACACGCCGGTGTAAGCGTCATGCGCGATACGGTATTCGGGCGCGACGGGCTGGCGCGCGACGCGCCGGCGCCGATCGGCACGGCTCATCGTCGCGGCCAGCGCGCGGACGGGAAAGTGTACCGATGCACGGTACGAAACGGGATGACGGATACGTGACGCGACGGGCGTCGGGAAAATCGCGGCGGGCCGGCGGCTGCGGCGCCGGGATTCCGGTACGAGTGCGTGAAGGCTCATCGTTGTTCTTGTGCGCGTCGCTGATGCGGGAACACGCGGCCAGCGCGCCCCGCTCCAAATGCACGCACGTATCCTGCGCCGACCGGCATGCAGCGTCAAGCGGTCGGCACGGCGGCGCGTTGCCTTTTCGCGATCGAAAGCGTGCGCGGCGCGTCAGCTTTCCGAACAGTAAGGATGTTGCCGACGCCGCGACGCATCGCGCCCGGTCGGGATTGATTTCCATCGAAGCGCGGCCCGCGTCCGGCCGACAGGATCTTACGTCGCGGCGCCGATCGAGGTGTCCGCATCGAACCCGTACAGCACCGCGGGATTGTCGACGAGTATCGCGCGGCCGACCGCCTCGTCCGCCGCGCAGGCGTGCAACCAGCCGAGCAGGTGCGCATCGTCGGGTACCGGCGACGCGTTCGGATGCGGCCAGTTGCTGCCCCACACGCAGCGCGCCGAATGTTCGCGCGCGAGCACGGTGGCAAGGCGTGCGACGTCGTCGTAACCGGGCGAACCGGATCGCGAAGTCTCGTAAGGCGCGGACAGCTTCACCCAAACGTGGCCGCGATCCAGCAGGCGCCGCAATGCGACGAACGCCGGCGCACCCGGAGCCACCGGCGTCAGGAACTTGCCCGTGTGATCGATGACGACACGCGCCGGCAAGGACGTCAGCATCGCCTCGACGTCGGGCAGCGTCCGGCCATCGAGCTGCAGGTCGATGTGCCAGCCGAGCGGCGCGATTCGCATGGCCATCCGCTCGAGCTCGTCCCATCGCGCGACGCCGCCCGACAGCGTCATGAACCGCACACCGCGGATGCCTCTCGCGTGCAGCCGCTCGAGCTCGGCGTCCGGTACGTCGACCGGCAACGTCGCGATGCCACGCGCCTGCGGGCCGAGCGCGGCCAGCGCATCGAGCGTGCAGCGATTGTCGAACCCATAACCGGTCGGCTGCACGACGACCACGCGCGCGAGGCCAAGCGCCCGTTGCACGCGGCGATACGCGTCCACCGGCGCATGCGGCGGGCGGAACGTCGCCGTCGGCGCGAGCGGATACGCATCGTCGTAAATGTGAATATGGCAATCGCATGCGGGCGACGGCCGTGTACCGGCCAGGTCGTGCGTCATCGTGCGCCCGGCGCGGCGGATGCGTCGACCGACCGCCAGCGTGCGAGCCGCGTCGCGTGCGCGGCGTTGACCGCGCCGTTCGGCACGCGTGCGTCAAGCAGCGCGGCGAGTTGTTCGACCGTCTCCAGTGCCTGGTGCTCGACCGCCGGCCGCGTCAGCCCGCCGATATGCGGCGTGGCGATCACGCGCGGATGCGCGGCGAGCTCGGGCGTGGGCATCTGGTCCGTCGCGCGGCCGACATCGAGCGCGCAACCGGCCAGCCTGCCGCCGTCGAGCGCGTCGGCCAGCGCCTGCTCGTCGACGAGCTCGCCGCGCGACGCATTGATGAAGCACGCACCCGGCTTCATCGCGGCGAACGCGCCCGCGTCGAACAGGTTCGCGGTGGCGGGCGTCGCCGGCGCGAGGCACACGACGTAGTCCGCATCGCGCAGCAGGGTCGCGCGGTCGACCTGTTCGATCGACGGCGTGTCGACCCGCACGTACGGATCGCACACGAGCACGCGCATCCCGAACGCCGTCGCGATCGGCGCGAGATGGCGCGCGATCTGTCCATAGCCGACCACGCCCAGCGTGCTGCCGCGCAATTCGCGGCCCATCCGCGGCAGCGGCGGCGTGCCGCGGTGGTACGTAGCGGCATAGGCGCCGATCCCGCGCGCGAGGTCGATCATCGCGCCGATCACCCACTCCGCGACGGCCGGCCCGAAACCGGGGCTCGCCTGCGTGACCAGCACGCCGAATTCGCTCGCCGCGTCGACGTCGACGGTACGAATGTCGACCGCGCAGCGCAGGAACGCGGCGAGCGCCGGCAGCTCCGCGAACAGCGCGCGCGGCGCCGTCGTCTGCCGGTACGCGATCATCGCATCGCATCCTTGGGCGGCGGCGATCAGCTCGTCCGTGCCGAGCTCACGGTCGAGCGGATTGCACGTGACGTCCGCGATCGCCTGCAGCGCGCGCAGCGCCTTCGCACCGAAGTAGTAATCGAGCATCCCGGACGGATGGGTCACGTAGACACGCGTCATGCGGGGGCTCCGTTCGATTCGACCGCACGCGGCGGCGGCGCGACCGATGCGCGCTCGATGAGCGTGACGCCCGGGAACACGCACTGCCCGGGCTCCGACAGGTCGCCGTCGTGCCGCATCACGCGCCGCACCATTTCCGCGGCCATGTCCGTGACGGGCAGCTGCACCGTGGTCAGCGCCGGCCACGAGATCGCCGACAGGAAGTGGCCATCCATCCCGACGACCGACACATCGTCCGGCACGCGCAATCCGCCGTCGCGCAGCCCGGCCATCAGGCCCAGCGCGAACAGGTCGTTGACCGCGACGATGCCGGTCGGCCGCGCGGGATCGGCCGCGAGCGCGGCGCCGAGCGCACGCCCGACTTCGACGATCACGGCGTCGCCATATTCGTTCGCCGGACCGCCATCGAGCACTTGCGCATCGGCGCCCGCGTCGCGCGCTGCCGCGAGAAAGCCGCGAATCTTGTCGCTGCGGCTCACGGTGACGCCGGCCACCGTCGCGAACGCGAGCCGCGTGTGGCCCGCGGCGATGAGGCAGTCGGTCGCGAGCCGCGCGGCCGCCTCGTTGTCGGCCGTCACGTGATCGACCTTCGATTGTGCGCCGGGCGTTGCGCGGCGGTCGTAGCTGACGACCGTCATCCCGCGTTCGGCCGCGCGTTCGAGGTGGCTTTCGTCGGCAAGCGACGAGATCACGATCACGCGCCGCACGCCGTGCGCGAACAGGTCGTCGAAGAACGACGCCTCCTTGCCCGCGTCGCGGTACGTGTTGCCGATCAGCACGCGATGGCCATACTGCTCCTGCGCACAAGCCTCGATCTCGCGCGCGATGTAGCCGTACATCGGATTCGCCATCGACGGCACCAGCAGCCCGACGAGCGGCGTCTGTCCCGTCTTGAGCTGGCGCGCCAGCGTGCTCGGCCGGTACTGCAGCGCATCCATCGACGCCTTCACGCGTTCGAGCGTCTCCGGCTTCATCTGATCGGTGCGGCCGTTGAGCACGTTCGAAACCGTGCTGACCGAAACGGCCGCATGACGGGCCACGTCCTGAATCGTACTCATGTCGTCTTGCAATGAACGGGCTACAGGCCGAAACGGGCCGGCAGCCACAACGAAAACGCCGGTGCGAAGATCAGCGCCACGAGGGCGACCAACAGCACCAGCAGGTATTTCACCATCGGCCGCGCCACGCGTGCGACCTCGGTCCCCGTGATCGCGCAGGTCGTGAACAGCCCGAGCCCGACGGGCGGCGCGAACAATCCGAGCCCCATCGCCACCACCACGACCGTACCGAAATGCAGCGGGTTGATGCCGAGCTGCAGCGCGATCGGCGCGAGCAGCGGCCCGAAGATGATCAGCGCGGGCGCGCCTTCGAGCACGGCGCCGAACACGATCATCAGCAGCGCCGCCAGCAACAGGAACGCCGTCGAGCCGTACTGATGGGCAAACGCTGTCATTGTGCCCGAGACGAGCGCGGGAATCTGCTCGATCGACAACGCGAACGACACGCTCGATGCCGCCGCGACGATGAACAGGATACCGCTCGCCATTGACGCCGCACGCACGAACACGCGGCCGACCGAGCGCCAGGTCAGTTCGCGGAACGCCGCCCAGCCGACCACCAGCGCATAGACCACCGCGAACGCCGACACTTCCGTCGACGTCGCGATGCCCGACGTCACGCCCTTGCCGATCATCGCGACCATGATCAGCGCGACGAGCGCGCCGCCCGCGAGCGGCAGCCACGCGCGGCGTTCGACGAACACCGCGTCGATGTCGATCCGGCGTCCGCAGATCACGGTCACGACCGCCAGCGACGCGGCGAGCACGGCCGCCGGCACGATGCCCGCGACGAACAGCCCCGCGATCGAGATGTTCGCGACGAAGCCCATGATGATCATGTTCACGCACGGCGGAATCGTCTCGGCCATCACCGCGCTGCACGCAAGCAGCGCCGCGGTTTCGTCGGGATCCTGCCGCGCGCGGCGCACGGCCGGCATCACGACGCCGCCCACCGCCGCGATATCGGCCAGCTTCGAACCCGACACGCCGGAAAAGCACGCCGTCGCGAAGATCACGATCAGCCCGAGCCCGCCGCGCACACGCCCGAAGATCCGCAGCAACAACTCGACGAGCCGCGCGGACATCCCGTTCGACTCCATCAGCAAGCCGGCCAGCACGAAGAACGGCACGGCGAGCAGCACGAAGTGATCGGCACCTGCCATCACCTGCTGCGAGTAGACGAGCAACGGCAGCGTCGGATCGGCGAGGAAGTAAAGCAGCGCCGAGAACGCGAGCACGAAGCCGATCGGCACGCCCAGCACGAGCCCGCCGACGAAGCCGGCGATCAGCAGCGCCCCCGGCGCGATCGCGTGCTCGGGCCGCAGCGCGTTCCAGCCGTACACGGCGCCTGCGAGCACGGCGCAGCACGCAAGCGTGCCGAGCACGAGACGGCGCGGCGCGTTCAGTGCGTTCGCGAGCGCGAACACGCTCATGAACAGCGCGCCGAACATCATCGGATACACGTTGATCCATCCCGGCAGGCCGCCGGTCGTCAACTGATCGTACGAGTCGCCGAGCAGCTGCCACGACGACGCCAGCAGGTTCAGCGACACCGCCGCGACGATCCAGTGCCCGATCTGCACGAGCGCGCCCTGCCAGCGTGCCGGCAGCCAGCCGCGGAACAGGTCGATGCCGACGTGCTGACTGCGGCCGAGCACCGTCGCCGCGCCGAAGAACACCAGCACGATCATCAGCGCGCTCGCGACCTCCTCGGCCCAGTCGACCGGATCGTGCAGGAAATAGCGGAAGACGACCGACACGAACACGACCAGCACGTCGACGGCCAGCACGGCGGCCGACACGTATTCGATCCAGCGCATCGCCGCATCCAGCGCGCGGGTGGCGCGCACGGGACGCCCTGGGTCGACGGCCGGCGCGACGCTCGAAACGGAACCGGTATCCATCGCTCAACCCCGCGCGGCGGCAATCGCCGGAAACAGCGGCGCGGTCGCCGGATACTGCTTCGCGAATGCCATATAGAGGCGGTCGTGCATCGCCTGCCGCAGCGCCGTGCGCTCGGCATCCGCCATCGGATGAAACGTCATCCCGTGCTGCTTCAGCGCCGCCTCCGCCTGGACGGCCTTCTGCGTCGCGATCGCGCGCTGCTGCGCGGTCGCGTCGGCCACCGCGCGGTCGAACGCCGGGCGCAGGTTTGCCGGAATCCGCTCGAGCGCGCGCCGCCCCATCACGACGGTCATCGCCGCGAACACGTGGTGCGATTGCCAGCAAGACTTGACGATCTCGTCGAAGCGGCTCGCGAGCACCGTGGCCGGATCGTGCTCGAGCCCGTCGACGACGCCCGTCTGCACGGCCATGTAGAGCTCGCCGAACGGAATCGGCGTCGGCACCGCGCCCATCACCTTGAAGGTGTCCATGAATGCCGGCGTCGGCAACACGCGCAGCTTCGTGCCCTTCACGCCCTGCAGCGCCGTCACCGGCTGCTTCGTGAACACGCAGCGTCCGCCGAAGTGCGAGCCCCAGGTCAGCACGGAGCAGCCCGCGCGCTTTTGCAGCAGCGCGTTCAGGCTGGTGCCGACCTGGCCGTCGAGCACCTTCGCGACGTGCGCATAACTGTCGAACAGGTAGCCGAGATCGAGCATGCCGAGCTCCGGCGCGACCGTGGCCCAGATCGACGAGCCCGCGATCATCATGTCGATCGCGCCGATCTTCACCTGCTGCGCGACGTCGCTCTCCTTGCCGAGCTGGCTGTTCGGAAAGTAGTCGACCCGAATCGCGTCGCCAACGCTCGCCTTCAGGTTCGCCGCGAGGCGCTCGTACCACACGTAGTGCGCGGCGTTCTGGTCAGCCGGCATCGACGACGAGCAGCGCAGCGTCACGGTCTGCGCCGCGCGGCCGATTTCCGGCAAGCCGCCCGCGACCGCGAGCGTGGCGGCGGACGCCGTTTGCAGAAAGCGCCGCCGGGTGAAGGTACTCATGGCCGTCTCCTTTTCAATCGCGTCTTCCGATGCGACTGTATCGATTTAGTGTATCGATACAGTAATACGACGACCGATGAGGGCGAAATGCGGGTTTTCCCGTGACGGGCATGAAAAAACCGGGATTGCTGGTGGCAATTTCGGGCCGGAGCGCAACGCGGAGCCGGCGCATTACGGTCTCTCGGGCCCCTGGCGTGCGTCAGGCGTGCCGGCGGATATCGTCAGACAACTGACTTTTTCTAAACGACGACGCCGCCCGCCCCTTCCGTCAGAAACTGCCCGACCATCGCGTTGAACAGCGGCAGCGCCGGATTGTCGTTGTCCGCGCGCCACGCGAGATACAGCTCTGCCGCCACGTCGACGCCCGCGAGCGGCCGGAACACCACACCGTCGACATGCAGCTCGCGCGCCGAAGCCGGCACCAGCGCGGCACCCAGCCCGGCACGCACCAGGCCGAGGATCGTATGCGTCTGCCCGACGTAATGCAGGTAGTTCGGCAAGCGCCCCGCGCTGGCGAACATCCCCGAGATCATGTCGTGGAAGTACTTGCCCTCGTTCGGCGAATACGCGATGAACGGCTGCCGGTCCAGCTCGTCCGGGCCGATCCGCTCGTACGCGGCCAGCGGCGTGCCCTGCGCGACCGCGACGAGCATCGGCTCGCGCTGCACGAGCCGGTATTCGAGCGGATGGCGCGCCGCGCGCTGGCGCACGAAGCCCGCATCGAGCATGCGCGACGCGAGCGCGTCGATCTGCACGGTCGACACCATTTCGCGCAGTTCGACGTCGACGTCCGGCAGCGCGTGCGCCGCATGCGCGAGCAGCGCCGGAATCATTCGGTACGCACTGACGGCCGTGAAGCCGAGCGTGATGCGGCCAGCCCCGCCGTGCGCGACGCGCTGCGCGGCCTGCTCGGCCCGCGCGGAGAACTCGAGGATGTGCCGCGCATCGCGAAGGAAGCGCTCGCCGGCCGCGGTCAGCCTGACCTGCCGGCTGCTGCGTTCGAGCAGCGCGATGCCGAGCGCATGTTCGAGCAACTGGATCTGCCGGCTGAGCGGCGGCTGCGTCATGAAGAGCCGCTTGGCCGCACGGCCGAAGTGCAGTTCCTCGGCCACGGCGACGAAGCAACGAAGCTGGTTCAGTTCAATCATTCAAATCGTGAATCAATCAATAGTCTCTTGATGTTAGACCGATATCGATACGGTTCCTATACTCGGTTGCACCTGATGCGCGGCCCGCGCCGCGCACGACGACCGAGACCTTCATGACCATCGACATCCTGCTCACCCAGCCGCTTCCCGACACCATCGACGCCGAACTGTCCGCGCGCTACGCGGTGCATCGCCTGTACGCTGCCGACCAGCCGGACGCGCTGCTCGACCGCGTCGCGTCGCGCATCCGCGGCGTCGTCACGGGAGGCGCGAACGGGTTGTCCGCGGCGTTGATGGACCGGCTGAGCGCGCTCGAAATCGTCGCGATCAACGGCATCGGCACCGACGCCGTCGATCTCGATCGCGCCCGCGCACGCGGCATTCACGTGACGACGACACCCGACGTGCTGACCGACGACGTCGCCGACATGGCGATGGGGCTGATCCTGATGACGCTGCGCGACCTCGGCGCCGGCGAGCGCATCGTGCGCGCCGGCCGCTGGGGCAAGACCGCGCAGCCGCTCGCGACGCAGGTGACGGGCAAGCGGCTCGGCATCGTCGGCCTCGGCCGCGTCGGACGCGCGATCGCGCAGCGCGCGCAGGCGTTCCGGATGCCGGTCAGCTACTTCGGCCCGCGCGAACATCGCGACAGCGGCTACCGCTACGTGCCCGACCTGGTCGCGCTCGCGCGCGACAGCGACGTGCTCGTGCTCGCGGCATCGGCCGATCACGGCAACGTGCTCGTGACGGCCGACGTGCTCGCCGCGCTTGGCCACCAAGGATTCCTGATCAATGTCGCGCGCGGCAAGCTCGTCGACGAAGCCGCGCTCGTGCGCGCGCTCGCGGACGGCACGATCGCCGGCGCGGGCCTCGACGTGTTCGCGGACGAACCGCGCGTGCCGGCCGCGCTGCTCGAACTCGAACGCGTCGTCGTGCAGCCGCACCGCGCGAGCGCCACGCACGAGACACGCGACGCCATGGGCCGGATCGTGCTCGCCAACCTCGCCGCGTGCTTCGCGGGCCAGCGCCCGCCGACCAGCGTCACGAACTGAGCGCCGCCTGCTTTCCCCCACCACGACAACAAACCAATCACCTTCGCACGACGAAGGCCAGGAGACTCGCATGCCCAATCGATCCAGCGGCAGCGCCGCCGTCGCCGCGTCGCCCGCCTCATCCACCGCGTCGCGCATGACCGGCCGCGTCCGTTACACGGTCCTCGCGCTGATCTTCGCCGTCACCGTCGTCAACTATGCGGATCGCGCGACGATGTCCATCGCCGGCACCGGCGTCGCGCACGACCTCGGGCTGACGCCCGTGCAGCTCGGTATCGTCTTTTCCGCTTTCGCGTGGGCCTATGCGATCGGCCAGATTCCGGGCGGCTGGCTGCTCGACCGCTTCGGCGCGCGCCGCGTGTACGGCCTGAGCCTGCTGCTGTGGTCGGTCTTCACGATGCTGCAGGGCACGGTCGGCTGGTTTGCCGCGCAGGGGGCCGCCGCGACGTTCGCGCTGTTCGCGATGCGCTTCATGCTCGGCCTGGTCGAATCGCCGGCGTTCCCGGCCAATTCGCGGATCGTCGCGTGCTGGTTCCCGACTGCCGAGCGCGGCACCGCATCGGCACTGTTCAATTCCGCGCAGTACATGGCCGTCGTGCTGTTCGCGCCCGCGATGGCCTGGCTGACGCACGCGCTCGGCTGGGAACACGTGTTCCTGTGGATGGGGATGCTCGGCGTCGCGCTGTCGGCGCTCTGGTTCGCGTGGTATCGCGAGCCGCACAGCCATCCGCGCGTGAGCGACGCCGAGCGCGACGACCTGCGCCAACGCGGCGCGCTCGTCGATCTCGAGGCGAACCGCGTCCGGCACCGGCAGCGCGTATCGTGGCGCGACGCATCGCAGCTGTTCCGCCACCGGAACCTGTGGGCGATCTATGTCGGCCAGTACGCCATCACGGCGCTCACCTATTTCTTCATCACGTGGTTCCCGATCTACCTGATCAAGGGCCGCGGAATGACGATCATGGAGGCCGGCTGGGTCGCCGCGCTGCCGGCGCTCTGCGGCTTCACCGGCGGTGTGCTCGGCGGCGTGCTGTCGGACTGGCTGATCCGGCGCGGCGTGCATCCGTCGCGCGCACGCAAGACGCCGTTCGTCGTGGGGATGGCGATGGCGACGCTGCTCGTGCTCGCGAACGGCGCGTCGTCGAACACCGTCGTGATCGCGCTGATGACGATCGCGTTCTTCGGCAAGGGCCTCGCGGCGGTCGGCTGGGCCGTGCTTGCCGATACCGCGCCGGAAGGCATGGTCGGCCTGAGCGGTGGCGTGTTCAACGGCCTCGGCAACATCGCGGGGATCGTCACGCCGCTCGCGATCGGCTATTTCGTCGCGCACACGGGCTCGTTCGCGGGCGCGCTGTGGTTCGTCGCAGCACACGGGCTGATCGGCATCGCCGCCTACGCGTGGCTCGCCGGCCGCTTCGAACGGATTCGGGTCACGCCGCACGCATGACGCCCGGCGCCGCCGGGCGAGCGAACGGCGGCAGCATCACGCGCGCTGGCGGCTGCCCGGCGCCGGCTCGACCGCGAGCCGGTCGAGTTCGCGCAGGTCGTTCTCCAGCGCGGGCGTGAGCGTCGTGCGCAGATGGTCGAGGAAGGTGCGGATCTTCGCGTCGAGATAGCGGCGTGTCGCATAGACGGCATACACGCTGACCGTCTGCAGCCGGTAATCGGGCAGCACGCGAATCAGCCGCCCTTCACGGATGTCGTCGAGCACGGTGTACAGCGCGACGCACGCGATGCCGCGCCCTGCCCGCACCGCGACGCACAGCGCATCCGGTACGTTGACCTGGAACGGTGCCGGCTGCAGCTCGTACACCGTATCCTCGTCGTCGCCGCGCTCGAGCCGCCACTCGCTGGCCGGCGATGCGGGCGTATCGAGGCGCAGGCACACGTGGTTCGGCAGATCATCTGGCGTCGTCGGCGTGCCATGCCGCGCCAGGTATTCGCGCGATGCCACCAGCACGCTGCAACTCGTTCCGCAAGTCTGCGCGACGTAGCCGGAATCGGGCAGCTGCGACGCGGTCACGATCGACACGTCGTAGCCTTCCTCGACGAGGTTCGGCATCCGCTGCGCGAGCGTCAGCTCGATCGAAACGTCCGGGTTGTCTTCCTGGTAGCGCACGATCGACGATACGACATGACTCTGCCCGAGCCCCGTCATCGCATGGATGCGCATCTTGCCGCTCGGCCGCAGCAGCGCGTTGCGCGCCTCGGCGTTCGCGTAGTCGAATTCGGCGAGGATCGATTTCGCACGCTCGAAGTAGCGTTCGCCGCTTTCGGTGAGGCCGAGATGGCGCGTCGTGCGATGCAGCAGCCGCGTCTGTACGTGAGCTTCGAGATTCGACACCGCGCGCGATACCTGCGCGGTGGTCGCATCGATTTCTTTGGCGACCGCGGTGAAACTGCCGGCTTCGACAACGCGCACGAACAGGCGCATGTTTTCGAGCATGTCCATTGAATTGGCTTGGGGAGTGTCGGTGGGAAAACGTCGGCGGCGCTCGCGTCAGACGGGAATCGGAGCGTGCGCGCGAACGATGCGCAAGCGATCGCCATGCCGGGGAACGGGCGGGAGAGCGGGCATCGCGTGCGTGGTTGTGGCATATCGAGGGATTCGGTGGCCCGAATTGTACGCCGCCGCAGACAAATTTGCGCGGTTGCAGCGTCGCCAAGCTTTCATCTGATGAAAGGTTTTTGCAAGACGGACGCGTCGCGCGCCTGCAACGTCTTGATGCAGCGCGACAATTTATATCACAACGCGATATAATCTGCGCCTTCCTTGCGCTGCGTCATCCGCGTCGTCATTTTTACCGCTTATCGTCCATGTCGTCAGGCTCCTCCCCGTCGCGCCGCACATTCCGCCAATGGCTGCACAGCTTCATTCCCCATCCGATGACGCTCGGCTGGCGCGAGCGCATGCGCTCGTGCACGGGCGCGCTCGTCGGCATCGCGACGGTCGGCGTCACGATGCGGCTGCTGCCCGGCGTGCCGGGCCTCGTGCCGCTGCTCGTCGCGCCGATGGGGGCGTCGGCGGTGCTGCTGTTCGCGGTGCCCGCGAGTCCGCTCGCGCAGCCGTGGTCGATCATCGGCGGCAATCTGGTGGCGGCGACCGTCGGCGTCGCGTGCGCGCAGTCGATCGCCGATCCGATCACTGCCGCCGCGGTTGCGGTCGCCCTCGCGATCGGCGGCATGTTCGTCCTGCGCTGCGTGCACCCGCCGTCGGGCGCGGTCGCGCTGACGGCCGTGCTCGGCGGCCCCGCGATCCACTCGCTCGGCTTCGGCTTCGTGGTCGAGCCGATCGCGCTGCAATCGGCGATCCTGCTGTCGGCCGCGCTCGTGTACCACGCGCTGACAGGCCACCGCTATCCGCACGGCGGCGTGCGTCCCGACGCGAAGCCGCAAGACGCCAACGCCGCGCCGGCACGCGGCGGCTTCACGCGCGCCGATCTCGACGCCGTGCTGAAGCGCCGCGGCGAATGGCTCGACGTCGATCCGGACGACCTCGAGATGCTGCTGCGCGAAACCGAGATGCAAGCGTATGCGCGCACGTTCAGCCAGCTCACGTGCGCCGACCTGATGACGAAGAACGCGATCGAAGTCGCCCCGTCGACGTCGGTGACGGCGGCGCTGACGCTGCTCGACCGCCATCGCGTGAAGGCACTGCCCGTCGTGGACGGCGACGATCGCCTGATCGGCATCGTCACGCGCGCCGACCTCACGCGCCAGCTGCGCCGCCCCGCTCCGCTGTGGCAGCAGCTGGCCGCGCGGCTGCCGCAGTCGTTCGGCGGCCAGCCGCCCAGCGTCGCGACAGTGATGACCCGCGACGTCGCGTCCGTGCCGCAGACCATGCCGATCACCGCGCTGGTGCCGCTGTTTACACATTCGGGCCACCACCACATCCCGGTCGTCGACGCATCGCGACGGCTCGTCGGCATCATTACGCAGACGGATCTCGTCACGGGCCTGTACCAGCAGACGCGGATGCTCGAGGCCGCGTAACGCCGACGAACAACGAAATGTGCTCCATTCCGCTGAAAATCGTCCATTTATATCATATTGTGATATATTTCACGTTGCCGAAACTCCTGCCCGACCGACCGCAATGACCGATACCCGACGCTCGCTGACCAAAGCCGATTTCCAGCAACTGTCCGAGTTCCGCTACCAGATGCGCCGCTTCGAGCGCTTCTCCGAACGCGCCGCGCAAAGCGAAGGCGTGACGCCGCTGCAGTATCTGCTGCTGCTGCACATCAAGGGCTACCCGCATCGCGAATGGGCCACCATCGGCGAACTCGCCGAACGCCTGCAGGCGCAGCATCACGGCGTCGTCGCGCTGGTGACGCGCTGCGAGGCGCTCGGGCTCGTGAAGCGCAAGACGAGCGAAGCGGACCGCCGGCAGGTCGAGGTCCACCTCGAGGAAGCCGGCGAAACGCTGCTCGCCCGCCTCGCGGCCATGCACCGCACGGAACTGAAATCGCTCAAGGGCACGTTCCAGGTTCCGCAGATCGATTATTGACCCAGGCTTGACCAACCTCTCCCTGCTCCGATGAACGCACCACACAAACGCGATTTCTCGACCAACGAACGCCTGCCCAGAATAGCATTGCTGGCTGCCGGGATCGGCGTGCTCAGCACGCTGGCGGCGTTCGTGCTGTTGAGCCTGATCCACCTGTTCACGAACCTGTTCTTCTTCCAGCAGTTCTCGTTCGCCGACCGCTCGCCCGCCCACAACACGCTCGGCGCGTGGGTGATCATCGTGCCGGTGATCGGCGGGCTGATCGTCGGGTTGATGGCGCGTTTCGGCTCGGAGAAGATCCGCGGCCACGGCATTCCCGAAGCGATCGAGGCGATCCTGTTCGGCAAGAGCCGCATGTCGCCGAAGGTTGCGATCCTCAAGCCGCTGTCGTCCGGCGTCGTGATTGGAAGCGGCGGCCCGTTCGGTGCCGAGGGCCCGATCATCATGACGGGCGGCGCGCTCGGCTCGCTGATCGCGCAATGCGTGCACGTGACCGCGGCCGAACGCAAGACGCTGCTCGTCGCGGGCGCGGCCGCCGGTATGACCGCCGTGTTCGGCACGCCGGTCGCCGCCGTGCTGCTCGCGGTCGAACTGCTGCTGTTCGAATGGCGTCCGCGCAGTTTCCTGCCGGTCGCGCTCGCGTGCGCGGTGGCCGGTTTCGCCCGCGCCGTGTTCTTCGGTGTCGGCCCGCTGTTTCCGCTGGCCACCGCATCGCCGACGCCCGTCGCGCTGCTGTCGTGCATCGTCGCGGGCCTGCTGTCGGGCATGCTCGCATGCGGCCTGTCGGCCGCGCTGTACCGCGTCGAGGACGCCTTCGCGAAGCTGTCTGTGCACTGGATGTGGTGGCCGGCGCTCGGCGCGATCGTGATCGGCATCGGCGGCTGGCTCGAGCCGCGCGCACTCGGTGTCGGCTACGACGTGATCGGCGACCTGCTGCACCAGCGCATCGCACTGAAGATCGCGCTCGCGCTGCTGATCGTGAAGGCCGTGATGTGGGTAATCGCGCTCGGCTCCGGCACGTCGGGAGGCGTGCTGGCCCCGCTGCTGATGCTCGGCGCCGGCCTCGGCACCGTGCTGTCGCCGGTGCTGCCTGGCGGCGATCCGGCGCTCTGGCCGCTCGTCTGCATGGCCGCGACGCTCGGCGCGACGCTTGGCGCGCCGCTGACCGCGATCGTGTTCGCGTTCGGCCTCACGCACGACGCGAACGCACTGCTGCCGCTGCTCGCCGCGACGCTCGTCGCGCACGGCTTCGCGACCGTCGTGATGAAGCGTTCGATCATGACGGAAAAGATCGCGCGCCGCGGGTATCACATCTACCGCGAATACGGCGTCGATCCGCTCGAACGCCATGACGTGGCCGAAGTGATGACCTCGGCCGACGCGCTCGTCGCGATCGACGGGGCCATGACGCTCGACGCGGTCGAGTCGCAGTACTTCGGCGTAAAGCAGACACACCGTGCATACCCGGTCGAGCAGAACGGCCGCCTGCTCGGCATCGTCGATCGCGCGACGCTCGACGCGCAGCGCGCGCAGGCCGGTCCCGGCGGCGCGCTCGCGAACGCGTTCGCCGAGCATGTGCCGGCCGTCGCGCAGGCGCACGAAACGTGCCGCGTGGTCGCATCGCGGCTCGCGATGCTCGGCCTTGAACGCCTGCCGGTCGTCGACGATCCGCAATCGCTGCGCATCATCGGCATCGTGTCGCGCAGCGACTTGATCAAGCCCGCGCTCCACCACTTCGACGACGAACAGAAGCGCGAACGCTTCCGTCCGGTCGTACCCGTCAACCTGCGCGACGCAGGTATGCGCAAGGCCGGCTGATACGCACCGCGCGCGCCGCCGCGTCCGGCGTTTAAACTTCGTTGACAATCGATCGGACGAAAGTTTGTCATCATGGTACTCATGCGACGGGGCCATCATTCAGCCGTTCCACATCGTCATCCAATAAAGAAGCGTCGCGGCGCGACATGCAGACACATGCAGCACGCCGCGGCCGTCAATCCGCCACACCTCAGGGCAGCGAGCCGACCTCACGACGCATGACGTCGTTGTCGCGTCTCCACACGGACCGCGCACGACGCATGCCGCCGCGCGACAGAACGCAATGCATCCGGAGTGCCGTTTGGCAAGCGCGTTAACAACTTGTTTCGGAATCGCCGGAACCGCATTTGTCCGATGCAATCTCACAGGCACGCAGTTCTGCTGCGCATCCCACTCAATCAATCACGACTCGAGGGAGATAAAACGTGAACGTGAAATACTTACCGCTCATCGCATTGACCGTGGCAATTTCTGCTCACGCGGCCGATCCGGCCGTGCAGAACGTGGGACAAAGCCAGAAGGCCGCCCCGGACGTCTCGGCGTGCATCGCCAAGACCTGGGCCGACAAGTCGCAACAGCAGGTGATCTCGCAGAACGTGCTCGCCAACGGCCTCGCGACCGATGTCTACGCACCGGGCCAGCAGCCGCCGAACGGCGTGGCCGCGATGGTTCGCCCGTCGTCGAAGCCGGACGCGAAGACGTGGGTCGGCGTGCGCGGCGACGCGGCTGCCGCCGGCGACATCAGCGCCTGCCTGTAAGCCCCGCGCCGGACGGCGTTGCGCCGTCCGCATGCGACAAGCCCCGCCTAGGCGGGGCTTTTTCGTTTGGGCGCACGGGCCGCACGCACGCGTCGCGACCGTGCTTGCGCGCTTACAGGTAGCTGCAGACGTAGTCGAGCGTCTCGAGCACTTCGATGTCGAAGCGGCTCTTGCCCGGCACAGAGAACGATTCGCCGGAGCCGTAGGTCTGCCAGTCGCTGCTGCCGTCGAGCTTCACGCGGCACTTGCCGGCCTGCACTTCCATCAATTCGGGCGCGTCCGTGCCGAAGTTGAGCGCGCACGGCAGGATCACGCCGAGCGTCTTGCGCGTGCCGTCCGGGAAGAGCACGGTATGCGACACGCACTTGCCGTCGAAATAGACGTTCGCGCGCTTGACGACCGATACGTTGTCGAATTGGGTTGCACTGGTCATGTGATGCCTCTGATTGCTGGATGCCGGATGGCGTGTTGTCGGAAGCCGGCCGGGGCGGCAGGCCGGCCGCTATGATACCGGCTCGCGGCGGGCGTGCCGCAAGCGGGGCCGATCGCAGGCGTGCGACCGATAATCAGGATCACTATTCGATGCATTGTGTGGCCCGCATGGAGCATGCTCAACGGAGCCCCTTGCGTCGCGCGGAATCGCGCAGGCAGTCGAGCAGCATTGCCGCAGCCGGCGTGAGCGGACTGTCGCGGCGCGTGACGACCTGCACGGACACGCCGGGCAGCCGCTCGCGGATCGGCAGCACCACGAGCTGGTCGCGCGCCCACTCCCCTTGCAGCAGTTGTTCGGGCATCGACGCGATCAGGTCGCAGCCCGTCATCAGGCTGTGCGCGAGGCCGAAGCTCGGGCATTCGACGACCCGCTGCGGCACCGGCAGCCCGTATGCGATGAACGTGTTGAACAGCACCTGGGTCGAGCTTTCCGGCGACGGATTCATCAGCCAGTCGGCCTCGACGAGATCGGCGAGCGACGTGGCCGACGCGAGTGGATGCCCCTTGCGCGCGACGATCAATGATCGGCTCGCATAGAGTTCCGCGTGATCGAACTCGGCCGCCAGCAGTTCGGGCACGACGACGGCCACCGCGAAATCGAGGGAGCCGTCGTGCAGCCGCGGCAGCGCGACGCCCGGAAACCCTTCGATCAGATTGACGCGCGCGACCGGAAAGCGCCGCCGGAACGCGCGAAACGCGTCGGGCAGGATCGTCACCGCGGCGGCCGGCGTGATCGCCGCCGCGACCGAGCCCGTCATCGCGCCCTGCGCCTGCTCGATGTCGTCGCGCGCACGCTGCATCTCGGCGACGATCAGCCGCGCGCGCACCTGCAACTGCTGGCCGAACGCCGTGAGCTGCACGCCGCGCGCGGTGCGCACGACGAGCGACACGCCGAGCGCGATCTCCAGTTCCTTGACCGCCTTCGTCAACGCCGCCGGCGACACGTTCAGACGCCGCGCGGCCGCTCGGATGCTCCCTTCGTCCGCGACGGTGACGAACGCTTTCAACTGATGGTATTTCATGGCGGCATGCGTGATTCGTGGAAACCCCCGTGCAGCGCGGCGCATGCAGGCTCAGGGTATTCCCGAGCGGCAACCGGTGGTGTGCACCAAAGCAATTTAGCAGCTTCTGGTGCGCAAAAGAAATTTATATCCTTTACCGTCATATGCGCGTCAAACGTCCACCGGCCCCACAGGAGACACCATGCTGCAAGCCGCGAACCCCGTCATCCCCGGCATCGCCGCGATCGCCCCAGACCACATCGAAGTGCGCCGCCGCATCCATGCGCACCCGGAACTCGCGTTCGAGGAAACGCTGACGAGCGATCTCGTCGCGGAACTGCTCACCGGCTGGGGCTACGAAGTGCATCGCGGCATAGGCAAGACGGGCGTCGTCGGCGTGCTGCGCGAAGGACAAGGCACGCGCACCGTCGGCCTGCGCGCCGACATGGACGCGCTGCCGCTCGCCGAGGCCACCGGCCTGCCCTACGCGAGCCGCCATGCGAACAAGATGCATGCATGCGGCCACGACGGCCACACCGCGATGCTGCTGTGCGCGGCGCGCCACCTGGCCGCGACGCGCCAGTTCTCCGGCACGCTGAACCTGATCTTCCAGCCAGCCGAGGAAAACTTCGGTGGCGCGAAATCGATGATGGACGACGGCCTGTTCGACCGCTTCCCGTGCGATGCGATCTTCGCGATCCACAACATGCCGGGCCGCGCCGCCGGCGACATGGCATTCCGCACCGGCGCCGCGATGGCGTCGGCCGACCGCGTGACGATCACGCTGCGCGGCGTCGGCGGTCACGGGGCGATGCCGCACTTCGCACGCGATCCGATGTCGGCCGCGGGCAGCATCATGGTCGCGCTGCAGACGATCGTCGCGCGCGAGGTCGATGCGCAGCATGCGGCCGTGATCACGGTCGGCAGCGTGCAGGCCGGCGAGACCTTCAACATCATTCCCGAAACCGTCGTGATGAAGCTGTCGGTGCGCGCGCTGAACGCCGACGTGCGCGCGCTGCTCGCCCGCCGAATCGAAGCGCTCGCGAAGGGCCAGGCGGAAAGCTTCGGCCTCACCGCGGAAGTGGATTACGACTACGGCTACCCGGTGCTCGTCAACCATCCCGAACCCACCGCGTTTGCAGCCGACATCGCACGCCGGATGCTCGGCGCCGAGCGCGTCGAGACCGAGGCCGCGCCGCTGATGGGCAGCGAGGACTTCGCGTTCATGCTCGAGGCGCGCCCCGGCTGCTATGCGTTCATCGGCAACGGGATCGGCAGCAAGGGCGGCTGCATGGTGCACAACCCCGGCTACGACTTCAACGACGACATCCTCGCGATCGGCGCGAGCTACTGGGTCCGCGTCGCCGAAGCCTGGCTCGCGGCCTGACGGCCCTTCATCACGCAGTTCCGCGCTTTAGCAGGGGAACCCCATGGAAACGTCCGCCCTTCCGTTCGCCGGCTCGCCGGCCGATGCCCGCGCCGCCGCGAAGAAACGCCGCCTGATCGCGGCCGCCGCGGTCGGCAACGCGCTCGAGTTCTACGACTTCACGGTCTACAGCTTCTTCGCAATCCTGATCGGCAAGCTGTTCTTTCCGGTCCACTCGTCGTTCGGGCAGCTGATGCTCGCGGTCGCGAGCTTCGGCGTCGGCTTCGTCACGCGTCCGCTCGGCGGCCTCGTGATCGGCATGTATGCCGACCGCGCCGGCCGCAAGAAGGCGATGATCCTGACGCTCTTGCTGATGGCGCTCGGCACCGCGACGATCGCGGTCGCGCCGACCTTCGCGCAGATCGGCATCGCCGCGCCGCTGCTGCTCGTGCTCGCACGCCTGCTGCAGGGGTTCGCATCGGGCGGCGAAGTCGGCGCGTCGACGACGCTGCTGCTCGAACAGGCACCGCAGCACCGCCGCGGCTTCTACGCGTCGTTCCAGTTCTCGAGCCAGGGGCTCGCCGCGCTCGCCGGCGCGCTGACCGGCGTCGCGCTCACGTCGACGCTCAATGCCGCGCAGCTCGAAAGCTGGGGCTGGCGCGTGCCGTTCATCATCGGCACGCTGTTCGTACCGCTCGGCTACTGGCTGCGCAAGACCGTCGAGGAAGTGCCGGCTGCCGCGCACGCCACCACGCACGACGAGCCGGTCGCGTCGCTGCCGCTCGCCGATGTGCTGCGCCACCACGGCAAGGCTGTGTTCGCGGGCCTCGGCGTGACGATCGGCGGCACGTCGATCCACTACATCATCGTGTTCTACATGGCGATCTACGGCGTGCAGGTGCTGCATCTTCCGACCTGGCTGTCGATGACGGCAGGCTGCGTCGCGGGCGCGATCCTGATGCTGGTGACGCCGATCGGCGGCCACCTGTCCGACGTCTACGGGCGCAACCGAATCGTCTGGTGGACGCGCATCGTGCTGATGGGCGCGATCTACCCCGCGTTCATCGCGCTGAACCGGTGGCCAGGCGCCGCGTCGCTGCTGTCGATCATCGCCGCGCTCTCTGTCGTGCACGCGATCAACATCGGCGCGACCGGTGCGATGCTCGGCGAGCTGTTCCCGCGTGCGGTTCGGGCGACCGGCGGTGCGCTCGTCTACAGCGTCGGCGTCGCGATCTTCGGCGGCTTCGCGCAGTTTTTCGTGACCTGGCTGATCGCGGCGACCGGCAACCCGAACGCACCCGCGTGGTATGCGATCGGCTGTGGTGCGATGACGCTGCTCGCCATTCGCTGCATGGACGAGAAGGCCGGGAAAGCACTCGATTAACTGACAGGCGATGCGCGGCACGTGCGCGGCCGCAACGTCGTCGATCCACCGACCCCGCCGGTTTCGGCGGGGTCTTTCCTTTTGTGTGATCGACACCGCTCACATGAACCGGCAGCGTCAGAGGACCGTCCGTCGCCGTAAACGCAACAAGGCACGGGCCACCATCACCCGTGCCTTGCGTGCGCTACGCCTCGATCAGAACGTATGCATCATCCCGACATACGCGCCCGTCTGCGATTCGCCCGTCATCGGGCTCGTGCCCGACGTCGCGTCGCGCGGCGACGCGAGCAGCGAGAAGTTCGAGTTGCCGCCGTTGCGCACATACGCGACCGTCCCGTACAGGAACGTGCGCTTCGACAGGTTGTACGTCGTACCGAGCACGTACATGATCGCGTGCCCTGACGGATCGTGCGACGCATCGCCGCCGCCGTCACCGACCTTCACGTAATACCCGCCGCCCGTCACGGCCCACTGCGGCGTTGCCGTGTAGGTCGCGCCGAGCCAGTAGTGATCGGCGCGATCGGCGACGCCCGCCGGGCTGTCCGGCGCCTGGTAGTGCGTATAGGCGCCCTGGATCTTGAACTTCGAGACCTTCACGTTCGCGCCGACGAAATACTCGCGCGACGCGGTGAAGATGTTGCTGAACTTGCCGTTGTTGTCGCGCAGCTCGTCGTAGATACCGCGCACGTCGAGCACCGGCGAGTGGTACGAGATCATGATCCCGTCCGAGCGGCCGAAGTCGTCGGCCGCGCCGTAGTTGAAGCCGCGCGACTGGTTGCCGAACGCATATTGCGCCTGCACGTCGAAGCCGCCGATCACCGGGCTGTGATATTCGATGTTGTTGCTGCTCTGCTGCCAGTTGCGCCCGCGCACGAGCGATGCGGACGAAAACGCCTGCTGCACGAACGGATCGAATTCCCACACGCCATCACTGTCGATGAACAGGTTGCGGCCGGCCTGCAGCTGTCCCCACGTGTCGCTCTTCAGCCCGACATACGCGCGGCGCGACCACATGCGTCCGCCGCCCGTCGTGCCGTTCATCACCTGAAACGCGGTTTCCAGGTTGAAGACCGTCGACATCCCGCCGCCGAGATCCTCGACGCCTTTCAGGCCGAACATGCTGGTGCCCCAGTCGCCGCCTTCCGCGCTCCAGCGCGTCGAGCTGCCGTTGGGCGTCGCGATGTGGTTCAGGTATTCGACGCCGCCGTCGATCCGGCCGTACAGCGTCACGCTTGTCTGCGCGAACGCGGCCGCCGGCGTGGCGGCCACGATCAGCCATGCGAAATGTTTGAGTCGCAAAATGATGCCCCCTCGGAGTCCCGACCGTCCGACACGCGCCCCATGCGCGCGCCGGCGATCCGTTTACCCGCGATCGATCGAAAAACGTCCGGGGCCCGCCGCGCAGAGCGCGAGCAGGCCGCCCGAGATCGCGATGTTCTTGTAGAAATGAATCATGTTGTTCATCTGCTCGCCGCCCGTCATCGTCCAGTAGTGGTGGCCGATCAAGCCGGTGCCGATCGTATACAGCGCAAGCAGCAGCGCGAGCGGCCGCGTCTGGAAACCGACGAGGATCGCGATGCCGGCGAACAGCTCCATCACGACGGAGATTGCCGCCGAAACAATCGGTGCAGGCGCACCCTCGCTTCCCATGAACGCGATCGTACCGGAGAAGTCGACGATCTTCTTCCAGCCGAACATCACGAACAGGATCACGAGCAGGATTCGGGACAGCAGCAGCAGCACATCGCGCTGGGAAGCGAGAAACGGTTGATTCGGTGTCATGGTGTGATCAACGAAAGCGGTGCGCGAACCGCGCGCACCGGATTGCCTGTGAACCGGAACGGGCGGCTGCCGGCCGCCCGCCCCGCTCTGCAACAACCGGCATCGGGGCCCGCCCGATGTGCTGTGCGCCTCCTCTTGTCAGTGTTGCCCTGCTTCGTGCCGCGTCGCGTCCGGCGTCAACGCGCCTTCGCGACGTCCTGCTCGGTCACCTTCGCGGCCGGATTGCCGAACTGGCCGGTCAGGTAGTTCACCAGCGCGGCGATCTGCGCATCCGACAGCTCGTTGCGGAACGCGGGCATGCCGACGTCCTCGCTGCCGGCCTTGCGCTGCACGCCATTCAGGATCACCTGCACCAGGTTCGCCGGATTCGACGCACCCACCGTCGAGTTGTGGAACAGCGACGGGTAATAGCCGTCAGGCGTGCCCTTGCCCTGCATCTGGTGGCACGTCGCGCAGTTGCCGAGATACAGCCGCGCCGGATCGATGCCCGACGACGCGAGCGCCACGCCGCGCAGCTTCAGGCCGTCTTCGGCCGGCTTGCCCCACGACGAGCGCGACTGCTTCGCGTCGCCGCTGGCCACCGCCGGCACCGTGCGGATATACGTCGCGATCGCGCCGATGTCGGCGTCGGTCATCTTCGAGAAGCTGTGCTCGACCGCCTCGGCCATCGGACCGGCCGCCTGCGCGAGGCCCGGCACGCTGCCGGTACGCAGGTACTGGACGAGTTGCTGCTGCGTCCAGCCGCCGATCCCCGCGTTCGGGTCGGACGTGATGTTGTAGCCGTCCCAGCCCGCGAGCACCGAGCCCGACAGGAAGCTGCCGCCCGACTCGTCGAGCGACTTCTCCTGCATCGCGATGCCGCGCGGCGTGTGGCACGTGCTGCAGTGCGCGAGGCCCTGCACCAGGTACGCGCCGCGGTTCCACTCGGCGCTCTGCGTCGGCTTCGGCGCGTACGCGCCGTCCTTCAGGAACAGCCAGTTCCAGATCTTCAGCGGCCAGCGCATGCTCAACAGCGCGGGAATCTCGTTCTTCGGCGGCGTCTGCTTGACCGGTTCGACACCGTGCATGAAGTATGCATACAGCGCCTGCACGTCGTCGTCGTTGATCTTCGCGTACGACACGTAAGGCATCGCCGGGTACAGGTTGTTGCCGTTCTTCGACACGCCGTGACGCACCGCCCGCTCGAAGTCGTCGAACGTCCAGTTGCCGATGCCGGTGTCCGGGTCGGGCGTGATGTTGCTCGTATAGATCTTGCCGAGCATCGGCACCGGCATCCCGAGGCCGCCGGCGAACGGCTTGCCGCCCTTCGCGGTGTGGCAGGCCATGCAGTCGCCCGCGACCGCGAGATATTCGCCGCGCTTGATCTGCGCGGGATCGGCCGAGTCGGCCGCGCGCACGAGGCCCGGTAGCGCGAGGCAGCCAGCGAGGAGGAAGGTGAGAGTAGATTTCCGCACGGTCAGACTTCCTTCTTCAGCGTGTCCGACATCCGCAGCGCCAGCGCCGCGATCGTCAGCGTCACGTTCACCGTACCGACGGTCGGCATCGTCGAGCTGCTCGAGATGAACAGGTTCGGATGGTCGAACGTGCGGCAGTCCTTGTCGACGACCGAGTCGCGTGCATCCGCGCCCATGATCGTCGCGCCCGTGATGTGGTTGTTCGGCGCGAACTCGTCGTTGAACACGACGTCCGTGCCGCCCAGCACCTGCGCCGCGGTCGCATAGACTTCGCGCGTGTGCACGGCGCCGCGCTTCACGTAGTCGTCGATCGCATAGGTGATTTCCGGGCGCGGAATGCCGATCGCGTCGGTGGCGGTCTTGCTCGGCACGATGCGGTTCTCGGGCTGCGGCAGGATTTCGTGGAAGCAGTCGAACTGCACGTAGCGGGCCGAACGATCGCGGATCTGCGCGTCGAGCTCGTCGGACTTCATCAGCTTGCCGGCCTTGAAGATCTTCTGCGTCTCCTGGTTGATGCGCGACATGTTCGACAGATGGATCTTCTTCGCGGCTTCGGTCGCGCGGAACGGACCGTCGCGGAAACCGATCAGCGACGTCATTTCCTGCGGACCGCGACCCGGCCACAGCTTCTCGCTCGCATAGAACGACACGCCCGTGCCCGGGTGGTCCATCAGGTTGCGCCCGACCATGTCGGAGCTGTTCGCGACGCCGTTCGGGAAGTCGCGGTTCGCCGACATCAGCAGGATCTTCGGCGTCTCGATGCCGTTCGCGGCGACCACGAAGTACTTGCCCTCGACGCGATGGTCGGCGCCCGTCTTGTCCTTGTAGATCGCGGCGACGATGCGCTTGTCCGGACCCGTCTCGAGCTTGTAGACGACCGCGCTGTCGATCAGCTTCGCGCCGGCCTGCTCGGCCTTCTCGACGTGCACGATGCCGTTGTACATCGCACCGATCGGGCAGATCGGCATGCAGTTGTTGTTCCCGCAACAGGTTGGCCGGCCGTCGTACGGACGGCTGTTGCGCGCGACCGGTTCGGTCACCACGTGGAACTTCGGGTCATGGCCGTTGAGCGCGCTCTTGATCGTCTGCTCGTTGAACGACAACGGCAGCGGCGGCATCGGATACGGCTGCTTGCGCGGCGAGTACAGGTCCTCCTCGGGGCCGGGGCCCCACACGCCGAGTTCTTCCTCCGCGCGCTGGTAGTAATGCTCGAGGTCGTCGTACTGGATCGGCCAGTCGCGACCGACGCCGTACACGGTCTTCATCTTGAAGTCGTTCGGGATGAAGCGCCACGCCGACGCGGCCCAGTGCCACGTCGTGCCGCCCACCGCGCGGATGTACTGCGAGTTGAACTTGTGCTCGCCCTTCAGGACCAGGTAGTCGTTCGGCGGGCCGTATTCCGGATGCGGCGCCCACGGGCTCGACGGGTACGGCGCCATGAAGTCCGTCTTGTCGGGCTGATTGCGGAAGCGTTCGACGATTTCCCAGCGCGGCATGCGCGGGCCTGCCTCGAGCAGGATCACCGACTTGCCGGCCATGGCGAGCTGGTGCGCGACGATCGCGCCTGCGACACCGGATCCGACGACCACGACGTCGGCTTTTTGCGTATCGGTATCGGCCATCAGGCTTGCCTCTCGGTCGGTTTTTCGGCCCAGAAGCCGGGTTTGTTGGGGCAATACGAAGGAATCACGAGCGTATCGGATACGACGCTGAACATTAATGCTTCCTCGTACGTAATCACGACGTTGTCGACGATGCCGAGATACCACGCTTCGAGAATCGACAGCGCGGAGGCCTCCTGATCGGGACTCAATGAACCGGACGCGAGCGCGCCGGCGAGTTGCGACAGACCGTCGGCGGTCTTGAACGAGCCCTTCTGCAAGGCCTGCAGGAAGCGGTCGCCGAGCACGCGGCTCAGCCCTTTCTTGCCTGTCAGTGCTTCGGAGAGCGTCATGAACGTATCGAGCGGCGCGGCGCCGGGATTATCGGCCAAGGCTCGCAACGCCAGCGAGCCGGTGAGGCCTGCCGCCGTCAGCGCCAGTGCGCCTTGCAGCCATTGACGCCGCGTGATGCCGGATGCGGCTGCGTCGCGATCGCGACGCGAGTGGGGGGTGTTGTCGTTGTGCATGTTTCCTTCTCTCGAACACCGGATTCGGGAAAACCACGCTTGATATTTCTCAAACTTTCGCGCGGCCCTGAAATGTACGCGCACAATTCGAATTGGACAATGCTTTTATAGTCCAATAAATGTTCCGCAATCCGAGACAATCGACATTTCGCTGCATTTTTGTGTCGTCGACGCGACAATTCTGCTTCGGGATGCCGGCGTGTCGCAAGCCGGCGACACGCCGTCTCCATTCATCCGCTCACATGCGCGTCGGTTAGAATCGCGTGCAATCAAACAGAAAGCTTCCCTCCGAGGGCATCGAGCGATGAAGCAGCACGACAAGCACAACAATACGAATTCAACCCGTCACACCACACGGCTGCTCTGGCGCATCGGCGCGGTCACGGCGCTCGGCGCTGCCGCGGCACTGTCGCTGCATGCGGGCGCCGCACGCACGGTGAGCGTGTCGCCGCAAGGCACCGTCACCGAAGTGCGGCAAAGCGTCGTCAAGTTCGACGAACCGATGGTCGCGTTCGGTTCCGCCTCCGCGCCGAGTCCCGCGCGCATGACCTGCAACGACTCCACCGCCGCACGCGGCCAGGGACACTGGCTCGACGACAAGACGTGGGTCTACGATTTCGAGAACGACCTGCCGCCCGGCGTGCGCTGCTCCGTCGCGCTCAACGACACGCTGCGCTCGGTCGCCGGCAATGCGGTCAGCGGCCCGCGCCGCTTCACGTTTCAGACCGGCGGCCCGTTCCCTGTGACAGTGCGCCCCGGGTCGCGCGAGATCGAGGAGCGCCAGGTTTTCGTGCTGAAGCTGAACGGCCCGGCCGAGCCGCGCTCCGCGCTCGCGAACATCTGGTGCGAAGCGGCCGGCATCGGCAACCGCATCCCCGTCACGGCCGCCGACGACGATACCCGCAACGCGCTGCTCGACCACTTCGGACTGAAGAAGGACGCCGCGCGCGTGCTGACACTGTCGTGCGCGCAGGCGCTGCCCGCGAGCGCGAAGATGCAACTCGTCTACGGCAAGGGCGTCGCGAGCCCGAGCGGCATCGCGAACGACACCGAGCGCCGCTTCGACTTCACCGTGCGCGCGCCGTTCGCCGCGAGCTTCTCGTGCGAGCGCGAAAATGCGAAGGCGCCCTGCACGCCGCTGCGTCCGCTCACGCTGTCGTTCAATGCGCCGATCTCGCGCAAGAACGCCGAGGCGATCAAGCTGCGCGGCCCTGACGGTTCGCTTTCACCGACCTTCGCGGCCGACGATCACAGCGACGAAGTGACGACCGTCACCTTCAACCCGCCGCTGCCCGCGCAGGCGAACCTGACGATCGAGCTGCCGTCCGGCCTGCACGACGTGACCGAGCGCGCGCTCGCGAACGCAGACCTGTTCCCGCTCGCGACGCGCACCGCGCCGATGCCGCCGCTCGCGAAATTCTCGTCGGGCACCTTCGGGATCGTCGAGCGTTTCGCCGAACCGGATACGCCTGCGCTCGTGCCCGTCACGCTGCGCAACGTCGAGGCCGACCTGCATGTCGCGGGCCTCAACACGAGCGGCGCGCAATTCTCGAACCTGAAAGTCGACGACGACACCGCGATTCGTCAATGGATGCGCACCGTCGAGCGCTTCGACAACTGGTCGATGACGGCCGGCACGATCGACGAGCGCATCCCGGGCCTGCTCCGTCGCAAGGGCCAGCACCCCGTCTACGTGCCGCTCCAGGCCGGCGAAAAGATGCCCGCGCCGCAGAACCGTCGCATCGACGTGCGCTCGCTGTCGCTGCTCGCCGGAGAGCCGGGTGCGCAGGCACTGACGTTGCCGAAGGCCGATCCGAAGGCGCTGCGTCCATTCGAGGTCGTCGGCGTGCCGATCGAAAAACCCGGCTTCTACGTGCTCGAACTCGCGTCGCCCGCGCTCGGCCGCTCGCTGCTCGCGAAGCCGTCGAGCATGTACGTACGTACCACCGTGCTCGTCACGAACCTCGGCGTGCATCTGAAACAGGGCCGCGAGAACAACCTCGTGTGGGTCACGACGCTCGACAAGGGCAAGCCCGTGCCGAACGCGCGAATCCGCGTGTCGGATTGCAACGGAGACGAAATCGCGTCCGGCAAGACCGATGTGCACGGCCTGCTGAAGATCGACGGTGCATTCGAGCCGAAGCACGAATGCAGCCAGTCGGAACGCTTCGACGACTACTTCGTGTCGGCACGCGTCGATGATCCCAGGACGGGCCCGGACATGGCGTTCGTCAGCTCGAACTGGAACCGCGGGATCGAATCGTGGCGCTTCAACGTGCCGACCGACACCGACAGCGCGCCGACCGTGCGCGCGCATACCGTATTCGACCGCACGCTGCTGCGTGCCGGCGAAACCGTGTCGATGAAACACTTCCTGCGCACCGAGACGCTGCAGAGCCTCGCGTTTCCGGCGCAATACCCGACGCGCGTGACGATCCGCCATCTCGGCTCCGACCAGACCTACAAACTGCCGCTCACGTGGTCCGTCGACCACAGCGCCGACACGCGATTCACGCTGCCGCCCGCGGCGAAGCTCGGCGAATACAGCGTCTCGCTCGAAGGCGGCCCCGACGATGCACCGACCGCCAGCTACTACAGCGGCAGCTTCCGTGTCGAGGCATTCCGCCTGCCGGTGCTCAAGGGGTCGATCGGCGCGCGCGACGCGCAGAAGAGCCCGCTCGTCGCGGTCAAGGAAGCGCCGCTCGCGGTGCAGATCGACTACGTGTCGGGCGGCGGCGCATCGAACCTGCCCGTGCAGGTGTCGGCGCTGATGAAGTGGGCGTCGCCGCCGTTCGCGGATCGCTTCGAGGACTTCAGCTTCACGCCGTATCGTCCGGAGCGCAGCGACGGCAATGCCGACGACGATGCGCAGGACGGCGACAGCGCATCGGCCGCGAACAACGATCCCGACGCGACCCGGTTGATCGCGGACAAGCTGCCGCTGACGCTCGACCGCAACGGCGCCGGCACAGTCACGCTCAAGGGCCTGCCCGACGTCGACGCGCCGAAGCGCATCGCGCTCGAGGCGACGTTCGCGGACCCGAACGGCGAAGTACAGACGATCCGCGGCGACACGATCCTGTGGCCGGCCGCGGTCGTGGCCGGCATCAAGGCCGGCCGCTGGGTGTCGGTCGGCCAGCGCGTGCCGGTGCAGGCGCTCGCGGTCGACCTGCAGGGCAAGCCGCGTGCATCGGTGGCGGTCGAGATCAAGGGTGTCGCGCACATCACGACGTCGTCGCGCAAGCGGATGGTCGGCGGCTTCTACGCATACGACAACAAGAGCGACACGCGCGACCTCGGCGTGCTGTGCTCGGGCAAGACCGACGACAAGGGCCGCATGGCCTGCGACGCGACGCTCGAACAAGCCGGCAACATCCAGTTGATCGCGGTCGCGAAGGACGGCGACGGCCGCACGTCGAATGCGTCGACGTCCGTCTGGGTCACGCGCGAGGACGAACTCTGGTTCGGCGGCGACAACACCGACCGGATCGACGTGATCCCGGAAAAGACGTCCTACGAGGCGGGCGAAACGGCCCGCTTCCAGGTCCGCATGCCGTTCCGCTACGCAACCGCGCTCGTCGCGGTCGAACGCGGCGGCGTGATGGAAACGCACATCGTCGAACTCAACGGCAAGAACCCGACCGTCGACCTGAAGGTCGGCGAATCGTGGGGGCCGAACGTGTACGTGTCGGTGCTCGCGTTGCGCGGCCGAATTCGCGAAGTGCCGTGGTACTCGTTCTTCACCTGGGGCTGGAAGGCGCCGGTCGAATGGGCCCGCGCGTTCTGGCGCGAAGGCCGTCACTATGAAGCGCCGACCGCGTTCGTCGATTTGTCGAAGCCCGCGTTCCGCTATGGCCTCGGCGAGATCAAGGTCGGCACGGGCGTGCATCGTCTCGGCGTGTCCGTGACGACGGACGCGACGCGGTACACGGTGCGCAGCAAGGCGCAGGCGCACGTGAAGGTCACGCTGCCGAACGGCCAGCCGGCGCCAGCCGGCACGCAGATCGCGGTCGCGGCCGTCGACGAGGCGCTGCTCGAGCTGATGCCGAACAACAGCTGGGACCTGCTCGACGCGATGCTGCAGCGACGCGCGTACGGTGTCGAGACGGCCACCGCGCAGATGGAAATCGTCGGCCGCCGCCACTTCGGCCGCAAGGCCGTGCCGGCGGGCGGCGGCGGCGGCAGCTCGCCGACACGCGAGCTGTTCGACACGCTGCTGCTGTGGAACCCGCGCGTGACGCTCGACGCGAACGGCAGCGCGACCGTCGAAGTGCCGCTGAACGACGCGCTCACGCGCTTCCGGATCGTCGCGATCGCGGCGGTCGGCCCCGATCGCTTCGGCACCGGCAGCACGTCGATTCGCAGCACCCAGGATCTGCAACTGATCTCCGGACTGCCGCCGCTCGTGCGTGAAGGCGATGCGTTCCGCGCGCAGGTCACGCTGCGCAACACGACCGACCGCGCGATGCAGGTCGTCGTGACGCCGCGCGTGACGGGCCTCGACGTCGCGCCGCAAACCGTGTCGCTCGCGGCCAATGCGGCGACGGAGGTTGCATGGACGATCACCGTGCCCGAGCAGGCGCTCGACGCGGCCGGCGCATTGAACTGGCGCATCGAGGCGGCCGAGCAAGGTGGCAAGCGCGCGTCCGATGCGCTCGCCGTCGCGCAGAAGGTCGTGCCCGCGCTGCCGGTCACCGTGCAGCAGGCTACGCTCACGCAGGTCGACGGCACGCTGACGGTGCCCGTGTCGGCTCCGGCCGGCGCCATCAACAACGCACAGGGCGCGCCGCGCGGCGGCATCGCCGTGTCGCTGCAGTCGAAGCTCGCCGACGGCCTGCCCGGCGTGCGGCGCTGGTTCGAGCGCTATCCGTACCGCTGCCTCGAACAGCAGACGTCGCGCGCGATCGGCCTTCATGACGCCGCGCAATGGCAGGCGCTGGTTGCACGCATGCCGGTGTACCTCGACAGCGATGGCCTCGCGAGCTACTTCCCGCCGTCGTCCGACGATGCACACTACGGCAGCCCGACGCTGTCGTCTTACCTGCTCGTGGTCGCCGACGAGGCCGCACGCCTCGACGCGCGCTTCGCGCTGCCGGAAGACCTGCGCACGCAGCTCGAGGCCGGGCTCGCACGCTTCGTCGATGGCCGCATCGAGCGCAACGCGTGGGCGCCGCGCCAGGATCGCGATCTGCGCAAGCTCGCCGCGATCGAGGCGCTGTCGCGTTACGGTGCAGCGCAGGGCCGCATGCTCGGTTCGATCGAGATCGCACCGAACCAGTGGCCGACGTCGGCGGTGATCGACTATCACGCGATCCTCACGCGTGTGAAGGACATCCCGCAGCGTGACGAGAAACGCGCGCAGGTCGAGCAGATCCTGCGTGCGCGCCTCACGTACCAGGGCACGCAGCTCGTGTTCTCGACCGCGCGCGACGACGATCTGTGGTGGCTGATGACGAGCAACGAGACCAACGCCGCGCGTCTCGCGCTGGAATTCGCGGGCGACCCGGCGTGGAAGGACGAGATGCCGCGCATCGCGACCGGCCTCCTCGCGCTGCAACGCCAGGGCGCATGGCAGACGACGACGTCGAACGCGCTCGGCCAGCTCGCGATCGAACGCTTCTCGCGCACCTACGAGAGCACGCCGGTGGCGGGCACGACGAAGGTCGCGCTCGGCGGCAACGAGCGCGCGATTTCCTGGTCGCAGCCGCCGGCGCCCGCCGACGCCCCCGCGTCGGCCACCGCCGCGACCCGCGCCGCCGCCGCGCGCAGCGTGCTGATGCCGTGGCCGCGTGCGGCGCAGGCGCCGGCCACGCTATCCGTCATCCAGGACGGAACGGGCCGCCCGTGGGCGACCGTCGAAAGCCTCGCGGCCGTTGCGCTGCGCGCGCCGTTCGCGGCCGGCTACCGGATCACGAAGACGGTCACGCCCGTGTCGCCCGCCGTCAAGGGTGTGCTGACGCGCGGCGACGTCGTGCGCGTGCATCTCGACATCGATGCGCAGAGCGACATGACGTGGGTCGTCGTCAACGATCCGATCCCGTCCGGCGCGACGATCCTCGGCTCCGGCCTCGGCCGCGACTCCGAAGCCGCGACGCAGGGCGAAAAATCCCCGGACGGCGCGTGGCCGGCGTTCATCGAACGCGACTTCGACGGCTACCGCGCGTATTACGACTATCTGCCGAAGGGCAAACTCTCGGTCGAATACACGGTGCGGCTGAACAACGTCGGCACCTTCGGGCTGCCGCCGACGCGCGTCGAAGCGCTGTACGCGCCGTCCGTATACGGCCTGTGGCCGAACCCGCCGATGACCGTGAAGCCGGCCGACGCGGGCAAGTAACGAGTACGTGATGATCGATCGTGTATTGCCGCGGCCGGTGCGTTTCGCCGGCCGCGTATTCGTCGCCGTCGTGCTCGGCGCGCCGCTGGTCGCGCACGCGCTGCCCGGCTACGACGACGTGCGCCGCAACTGGCGCAGTTCCGACTGGGTGCTGCTCGCGCGCGACGGCACGCCGCTGCAGCGCACGCGCGTCGACCTCACCGAACGGCGCGGCGACTGGGTATCGCTCGCCGACGTGTCGCCCGCGTTCCGCGAGGCGATCGTCGTGTCCGAGGACAAGCGTTTCTACGAACACAGCGGCGTCGACTGGCGCGGGATCGCCGGCGCGGCGTGGGGCAATCTGTGGAACGAGCGCACGCGCGGCGCGTCGACCGTGACGATGCAGCTCGCCGGGCTGCTCAGCGATTCGCCGCGCCGCTCAGGCCAGCGCTCGCTGCCGCAGAAGGCCACGCAGGCGATGAACGCGCTGCTGCTCGAGCGCGGCTGGCGCAAGGACCAGATCCTCGAGGCCTACCTGAACCTCGTGCCGTTCCGCGGCGAGACGGTCGGGCTCGCCGCGCTGTCGCAGGTGCTGTTCGGCAAGGCGCCGTCCGGCCTCGACGTGCGTGAAGCCGCGATCGCGGCCGCGCTGGTGCGTGCTCCCAACGCAGCAAGCGCGAAGGTCGCCGAGCGTGCGTGCCGGATCCTGCGCGACATGCACGCGGAACAGGCGTGCGCATCGCTCGACGGCTACGTGCAGCTCGTGATCGCACGCCCGGCCAACGCCGTGCGCGACGACGGCGCCGCCCTCGCCCCGCACTTCGCGCGCCGCATCGCGGCCGAGGTCAGACCCGCGGCCGGCGCGCAGGTGCGCACGACGCTCGATGCGCCGCTGCAGCGCTTCGCGCGCGACACGCTGACGCGCGCGCTGACCGAGCTCAACGCGCCCGCGCACCGGCGCAACGTGCAGGACGGCGCGGTCGTCGTGATCGACAACGCGACCGGCGAGATTCGCGCATGGGTCGGTTCGTCGGGGGCGCTGTCGAGCGCGCGCGACGTCGACGCCGTGCTCGCGCCGCGCCAGGCCGGCTCGACGCTCAAGCCGTTCCTCTATGCGCAGGCGATCGACGAGAAACGGCTGACCGCCGCATCGCTGCTCGACGACGCACCGATCAACCTCGCGGCCGGTGGCGGACTCTACATTCCGCAGAACTACGACAAGGATTTCAAGGGCTGGGTGAGCGTGCGCAGCGCGCTCGGCGGCTCGCTGAACGTGCCGGCCGTGCGCACGCTCGTGCTCGTCACGCCGCACCGCTTCGCGCGCACGCTGACCGCGCTCGGCCTGCCGCTGGCGCAGGAAGGCGATTACTACGGCTTCAGCCTTGCGCTCGGCAGCGCGGACGTCACGCTGCTGTCGCTGACCAACGCGTATCGCGCGCTCGCGAACGGCGGTGTCGCGCGCAAGATCGTCGACTTGCCCGCGCCGTCGCCCACGTCCGGCATATCGGGATCGGGGCGCACCGACAACGGCACGCGCGTATTCAGCGAAGCAGCCAGCTTCGTCGTCACCGACATCCTCTCCGACAACAACGCGCGCGTGCGCACGTTCGGCTTCGACAATCCGCTCGCGACGCGCTTCTTCTCGGCGGTGAAGACCGGCACGAGCAAGGACATGCGCGACAACTGGACGGTCGGCTTCACGTCGCGCTATACGGTCGGCGTGTGGGTCGGCAATGCGGACGGCTCGCCAATGTGGGACGTGTCAGGGGTGACGGGCGCGTCGCCCGTGTGGTCGGCCGTCGTCGGCTACCTGCACCGCGACTTGCCGAGCCGCGCGCCACGTCCGCCGGCCGGTGTCGAAACGCGCCGCATCACGTTCGAGCGCGACGTCGAGCCGTCGCGCGACGAGTGGTTCATCGCGGGCACGGCGCTCGACACGATCCGGCTCGCGGCGCCCGTCACGCCGGGCAAGAACGGCGCGCGCGCACCGCTGACGATCGGTGCGCCGACCGACGGCACGATCTTCGCGATCGATCCGGACATTCCGCCGAAGAACCAGCGGATCTGGTTCGAGCGGTCTTCCGGGCATGCGGCGCGGTTCGCGTGGCGGCTCGACGACAAGGTGATCGGGCACGCCGACCGCCTCGCGTGGATGCCGTGGCCGGGAAGGCACCGGCTGGAACTCGTCGACGCGCGCGGCAACGTGGCGGATGCGATCGGCTTCGAGGTGCGCGGCGCGTTCGCGAAGCCGGCCGCGCGCAAGCCCTGAGTGCCCGGGCAGGCCGCTTACTGGCCGGCTGCGTTCGTCTTCGGCGGCTGATTGGAGAAGTCGACGACGGGCGCGGTCGAAATCGCGGATTCGTTCGCGACGCTGAAGTTCGGGCGCGGCTGATAGCCGAAGATCCGCGCGATCACGACACCCGGGAACTGGCGGATCTGCACGTTGTACTGCTGCACCGTCTTGATGTAGCGGCCGCGCGCGACCGCGATGCGGTTTTCGGTGCCTTCGAGCTGCGTCTGCAGATCGCGAAACGCCTCGTTCGCCTTCAGCTCCGGATATCGCTCCGACACCACCATCAGCCGGCTAAGCGCGCCCGATAGTTCACCCTGCCGCTGATCGAACGCCGCCAACGCGGCGGGATCCTTTGCCATCTCCGGCGTCATCTGCACGCTGCCCACGCGCGCGCGGGCCGACGCCACCTCGGTCAGCACGCGTTCCTCGTGCGACGCGTAGCCCTTCACCGACGCGGCAAGGTTCGGCACGAGGTCGGCACGACGCTGATACTGGTTCAGCACCTCCGACCACGCGGCGTTGACGTCCTCATCCGACGACTGGATCGCGTTGTAGCCGCAACCGGCGAGCGGCGCGAGCACGCAGCACACGAGCAGGATTCGAAACCAATTCATTGTTTGTGACTTCCGGTTGAACGCTCCGGCTGGAGCGGTAAGTTGAAAAGAAACGTTCGCGCACGCGCCGCGCACGGCGGCTACCAGCGGCCCGATGCCCCGCCGCCGCCGCTCGAGCCGCCACCGCCGGTGAATGAGTCGGACGAACTGGAACTGGAGCTGGACGAGCCCGAGCCGGACGATGGCCATTTGAAGGACGAAGACGAGGACGTGGAGCTGGATGACGACCCATCGCTGCCAGTCAGTTTTTCGACGATCCACAGGATCGCCACCACCACGCAGAAGACCGCCACCAGAACCTCGCCGGGCGAATATCCCATCAGATGCCCGATCCCGATCAACGCCAGCAACGTCCCGCCGATGATCGCCGTATTCTTGCGCACGCGTGCGGAGCGAACGACGCCGATACCGAGCAGCCACGCACCGACACCGATGCTCGTCGGGACGATCGCCAGCGCACCCACGATCGCTTCCAGATCGCCTCTGAAAATCGCGCCGACCGGCAACATCGCAGCCGGCACGATCGTCGCGACGAGAAAGCTGGCCGGCAACATCACCTGCCAACGCAGCTTGCGCCATTCGGTGACGACACCCAGCGTGACGCCGGTCAGGCCGAGCAGCAACCAGAACAGGAAGCTCCCGACGTCGTCGGGGGGAGTCTCCGGCAAGCCGTTCGACAGCCGCTTCGCATCGCCGGACGCCGCGCGCCGAGCGTCCTCGTCGGGCAGTGCGCTATCCGACGCCGCCATTTGCGGCGGCGTCATCTCCCGCACCAGTGCATCGACCGTATCGCTCACGCCGGCTTCGATACGCTTCTCGCGAAACGCCGGCACGATGCGCTCGCGGATGATTCGCCCTGCGACGATGTCCGGAATCGCGCCTTCGAGGCCGTATCCGACCTCGATCCGGACGGTGCGATCGTTCAGTGCGGCGACCAGCAGCAAACCGTTGTCGATCTTGCTCTCGCCGAGACGCCATTTCTCGAACACCGTGGTCGCGAACTGCTCGATGGTCGCGTGGCCGGTCGACCCGACCAGCAGGATCGCCATCTGCACGCCGAGCCGGTGCTCGAGATCGGCGAGACGGTCGGTCAATTCGGACGCACATGCAACACTGAGCACGCCCGTCATGTCGGTCACGCGGCCTGTCAGCGGCGGCGCCGCTTCGGGGTCGTGGGCCACGGGATAGGAGGCTGCGGCAGCCACGTTCGTACAGGCCGACGGCGCATTGGCTACCGACGGAATCGCGCCATCGCCGGCGTCGGCCGGGGCGGCGAAGGCCGGGACGCAAAGGAACGCCGCGCCGGCCAGCAGCGCGGCGGCCACCGCCGCGTTGCCGATGCGGGCCTTGCCGCGGATACGCGCGGGTCGCACCGCATCGCGGGGCGTGCATGCCATCGATGCCGGATCGCCCTCGCAATCCGGGAGGCTTGACCGCCCCATCAGTCGTTTCAGGTTCATGTCGGAAACGGCGCACCAGTTCCGTCGGGAACGGCGCGTTCTCTCGTCGTTTTTTAATCGTCCCGCAGCATAACCAATTGCGAAGGGAATCGAAAGGTTCAGGACCCGGCACGTTCGGCCGCGTCCCGTCAGGAAAACGGGCAAGCACCGACGGGATTCGAGACATAAAATAGGAGCGGCACCGCCCCGCCGGCGCCCACCGGTTGCTTCACTCGCCCAAAGGCCCGCGACCATGAACCTTCGCCACCCGCGCTTCATCCGCCCCGCGCTGGGCACCGCCTGCGTCGCCGCCGTCGCGGCACTTGCAGGCTGCAACGGCGACGCCTGCTTCGGCGTCGATGTCTGCTTCAACAACACCAACACGCAGACCATCGCGCTGTCGGGCACGGCCGCCACGGGCGCCGCGCTCGCGAGCGCGTCGGTGACGGTCAGTTGCGCACAAGGCTCGGCGACGACGCTGACCGACGGCGGCGGCAACTACCGCGTGACGGTCAACGCCGTGCTGCCGTGCGTGATCACCGTCGCATCTAGCGGCACGAGCCTGCATTCGCTCGCCTACGCGGGCGGCACCTTCAACACGACGCCCGAGACCGAGCTGATGCTCGTCTATCTCGCCGCGCAACTCGGCACCAACACGGCCGGGCTGATCGGCAATTTCCAGGGGAATGCGCACTTCCAGAGCGTAATGGGCAGCCCGGGTGCGGTGCAGTCCGCGCAATCGGCGGTCGTGACGAATCTGCAGCAGCGCTATTCGGTCACACTGTCGACACCGGCCTTCCTGACGACGCCGTTCGTGGTCGGCCAGCCGGGCGTCGACAGCGATCTAGACGCACTGGCCAAGGCCGGCGCGATCGATTCGAACGGAATGCCGGATCCGGCCGCGATTTCGCTGCTGGCGCAGGCGGGCGCGGCGCAGCCGCTGTGAGCGGCCGGCGTGCCGTTGCGGCACGCGTTCACGCGGCCTATATGGCTTACGCGGCTTCCCCGCGCCCGCACGCCACGCTCGCGGCCTGCTGCTGCGTCAGGTAGCGCAGCAGCTTCGTCACCATCCACACGACGATAAACGACAGCGCGACGAAGAACACCGCGAGCGGCGTCAGCACCTGCACCGACACGAAACCGGCGAGGCCCATCATCGCGGACGACACGAGCAGCAGCGCACACCCGAGGATCGCACTCGTCAGCCCCGCGATATGCGGAAACAGCGAATTGCCCTTGGCCATCAGCGTCGGATACATCGCGCCCGCGCAGAAGCCCATCACGAGCACCGGCGTCGCGAGCGTCCACACGCGCAGGCCGACGGTCAGCGCCAGCACGAGCATCGCGACCGCCGCGACCGCCATCACGCGTGCGCCGATGCGCAGCCGCTGCTCGGCACTCGGCAGCCCGCGCCCGTGAATCCGGTTCGACAGCCCGCCGAGGAAATACATCAGTCCGATCCCGAGCGCGAGATAGCCGAAGAAGGTCGGCGGCTTGTGCAGCGTGGTCTGCACCATGAACGGCCCGATGATGTTGAACACCAGCAGGATGCTGTAGCACAGCCCCTGCGCGAGGAAGCAGCTCTGGAACACCGGGCTCGCGAGCACCTTGCCCGCGTTCGCCATCAGCGTGCGTGGCTCGAGATGGACCGGTTTCGGCAAGGTTTCGCGATAGCGCCACAGCAGCGCCCACATCACCAGCGAGTACACCAGCAGGAACACGAGGCACGCGCGCCAGCCGAACCATTCCTGAAGGTGCGCGCCGATCACCGGCGCGATGATCGGCGCGAGCCCCCACGCGATCGACATGTACGTAAACGCATGCATCAGCGCCTGGCCCGAGAACGAGTCGGTGATGATCGCCTTCGCGAGCAGGTTCGTGGTCGCGATCCCGAAGCCCTGCAGGCAGCGCGCCAGCACGAATGTCTCCAGGTTCGGCGCGCCGAGCGACAGCAGGCAGCCGATCGTGTAGATGACGAGCCCGAACGCAAGCACGCGCTTGCGCCCGTACGCATCGGCGACCGGGCCGAAGATCAGCTGGCCGAGCGCGTAGGCGGCCATGTAGCCGGAGACGCTCGACTGGATCGCCTGCGGCGTGGTCGCGAACGAGCGCGCCATGTCGGGCAGCGCGGGCACGTAGATGTCGATCGCGAGCTGGCCGGCGGAGGCGAACAGGCAGATCAGGAACAACAGGAAGCGCGGCGAGTTCGATTCGCGCGCGGGTGTGAGCGAGGCGTTCATGACAACCGGGAAAGATTCGGACGGCGGCGACACGCGCCGTGCTGTTCGAACAACGAACAACGGTGCGCGGCGAAGTGCGTATTGTGCCTGTTGTTGCGCAGCGCGACAGGAATCCCATGGCGCGGGCACGGTTGAATGCCGATTTCGGCACAGTCTCCGCCTGACAGGCCGGCAGCGCCCGGGCCGGAAATCAGGTCTGACGCACACTTTCGCCGCGCCAGCGAGCGCACCAGAAACGGAAACCGCCGGCATCTGCCGGCGGCTTTTCATGTGCGATGCAATACCACGACGACGCTTCGATCAGTATTGCGCCTGATCCGTCGGATTCCTGAACAGCTGCTTCATCTCCGGCGACAGCGGATAATTGAGGCTCACGCCCTTCGGCGGAATCGGCTGCATGAACCACTGGTCATAGAGCTTCTCGGCCGCGCCGGAGGTCTGCATCTTCGCGATCACGCCATCGACCACGCGCTTGAACGCCGGATCGTCCTTGCGCATCATGCACGCGTAGTTTTCGTGAACCAGCGGCGTGCCCGTCACCGTGTACGCACCCGGATTGCGGTCCTTTGCGATCTCGCCATACAGCAGGGGCTCGTCCATCACGAACGCGACCGCGCGCCCCGTCGTGACGTTCATGAACGCTTCAGCGTGGTCCTTCGCGCTGATGATCGTCATGTTCATCCCCTTCTCCTCGTTGAGCTTGCGCAGCAGGCGCTCGTCGGACGTGCCGGCCGTCGTCGCGACCGTCTTGCCGGCCAGGTCCGTGAAGTCCTTCACACCCGAATCCTTGCGCGTGCTGAAGCGGATCCCGTACAGGAAAATACTGTTCGAGAACGCGGCCTGCTTCTGCCGCTCCAGCGTGTTGGTCGTCGACCCGCACTCGAAGTCGATCGTGCCGTTCTGCAGCAGCGGAATCCGGTTCTGCGACGTGATCGGAATTTCCTTCACCGTCAGGTTCGGCGTCTTCAGCTCGGCCTTGAGCGCATCGATGATGCGCGCCGCGATGTCGCGCGAGTAACCGATGTTCTTCTGCTGGTTGTCGGAATACGAGAACGGCACCGACGATTCGCGGATACCCAGCGACACGATGCCCGTGTCCTTGATCTTCTTCAGCGTACCGGTGAGCGCCTGCGCATGCGCGGTGCCCGCCAGCGCGCAGGTCAGCGCGACGGCCAGCCAACGGAAGCGGCGATCCATGCTTTTCTCCTGACGAAACGTTGATCGAATCGCGATCGTACGCCTGACAAAATTCGCACCTCATCGGGGAAAGCGCCAAACACCATCGTCGAGGCCACGCCGCGAACAATCGTTTCCGTGGCGCGCAAAAGCGCCAGCGCCGCACGTTTTGCCCCATCAACCGCCTGCGATCTTGCACCGCGTGAACAGATCATCCGTTCCAAACGCGCGTTCATGCTGCGATACAGCAAGGCAATCGTTTGCGTTTCGCACTTTTTCACCCGAAAACATATTCAAGAAACCGCCTCATCAGCCGTTACCCAATGCATGGCGCGTCGCAGCAGTCCCGTGCACGCCCGATAAAAAACAGGTCCGGTTTACGCCGGCCAGGCACAACCGCCAGCACGACGGTTATCTACGAGGATCGAGTTTCACCATGAGAGCCAAACGATTCAATTTCGCGCTGGCCCGCTCCGCTCATGCGCGCATGCTCGCCGGCATGCTGTCTGCCGCGGCCCTGCTTCCGATCGCCGGCTGCGGGGGCGGTGGCGGCGACGGCGGCAGTCCGTCGCCTTCCAATGCAGCGCCGGCCCCCTCGCCGTCGCCTTCCCCGACGACCCCGCCCGCGACCAACGGCAGCAATACATGCGCGACGCAGCAGGCCGCCGTGCAGATGGCTGCCCAGCCGACCGCGCCGACCGAGCCGCCGGTCGATCACCTGATCGTCAGGCTGAAGACGCCGACAGCCGCGCGCGCGATGGCGGCCCTCGACACCGGCACGCGGCTCGACGCGGTCATCCAGCGCTCGATGACGCGCTGGACAGCGCCGACGACGACCGGCGCCGCACGGACGTATGCCGCCGTGACGACGTCGCAGGCACCGCTGAACGTGCAGGTGGAGCGAACCTTGTCGGACGGCGCAGCCGTGCTGTCGATCGGCCAGCGCATCGCGTCCGGCGACGCGGCGGCGCTCGCGCAGGCATTCGCGGCTGACGGCGACGTCGACTACGCGGAACCCGATCACCCGATGCGAATCCGCGACACGCCGAGCGACCCCGCATATGGCCAGCAGTGGTATCTGTCCGACGCCAGCGTCGGCATCAACGCGCCGCCCGCATGGACGCGAACCAAGGGTGCGCCGACCGTCGTCACGGCGGTGCTCGACACCGGCTACCGGCCGCACCCCGACCTCGTCGGCAACCTGCTGCCCGGCTACAGCTTCATCTCGAATGCCAACACCAGCAACAACGGTCAGACGCGCGGCACCGATGCATCCGATCCGGGCGACTGGGTCACGCAGCAGGAACTGGACGACACCAGCGGCCCGTACTATCACTGCGCGAGCGAACCGAGCACCAGCAGCTGGCACGGCACGCGCGTGATGGGCGTGATCGGCGCCGCCGCCAACAACGGCATCGGCGTCGCCGGCGTGTCGTGGCTCGGCCGGATCCTGCCGGTGCGCGTGCTCGGCAAGTGCGGCGGCACGACGAGCGACATCGCGGACGCGATGCGCTGGGCAGCCGGGATCCCGGTCGCCGGCGTGCCGACGAACCCGAATCCCGCGAAGATCATCAACCTGAGCCTGGGCGGCGTCGGCGCGTGCAGCGCGACGTTCCAGCAGGCGATCGACGATGTGAACGCGAAGGGCGTGACCGTCGTCGTCGCCGCCGGCAACGATGGCCTGGCGACCGCACTCGACCAGCCGGCGAACTGCCGCGGCGTGATCAGCGTCGGCGCGACCGACGCGACCGGGCGCCGCGCATCGTTCAGCAACTTCGGCTCCGACGTCGCGCTGAGCGCGCCGGGTGTCAACATCCTGTCGACGGCCAACAGCGGTACGACGACACCGGGCACGGACACGTATGGCACCGCGAGCGGCACGAGCCTCGCGACACCGCAGGTGACGGGCATCGTCGGGCTGATGCTGTCGGTGAACGGCAACCTCACACCCGCTCAGATCCAGCAGAAGCTGCAAGGCGGCGCGCGTGCGGCGATGCTGCCGGCCAGCACGTCGTGCACCGCGCTGCCGGCCGGTTCCGGTATCGCCGATGCAGGCGCTGCCGTCACCGCGGCCACGCAGTAACCGGTACGTCGCCTCGACGCAAGCGCGCGCATGCCTGCCTGGCGTGCGCGCATTTTTTCGTCCGCGGAGCCGGTGCCGTTGTGCCGACGTATCCCAGGAATTGCCTGAAAAAAGGGCGGAAAAAGGGTTGACGCTTCGCACGACGACCCATTACCATCGCCCCCGTCTGATTACATGGAGTGTTCTGTGAACACCGATGCGAGTTGTAGTTGGTCCTCGACCGACTTGACTGCTGCCTGAGGAAACCGCGCAGAGCCTCGTCTTCTGCCGCATCCCGGGAAGCAGGATGCGGCGCCCTTCCGGCCTGACCGGCCAGAATCCCCCGCCGATTTTTTCGATATCGCCGAATGTCCGCGCTGCGCAACCGTGCGTTGCCGCGCGCATACGTTCGCGCCGCACGCAGCGCACGCCGCGTGCGTGTTCCGTTCGCGTGCCGTCCGGCCGCGCGCCCTCGAGCGTGCGCGGCTGCCGATCACCCGTGCCGCCCACCCGCAACCGACAGGAGTGCAGATGAACTCAGACGACAGTAGTCGATTACCGCTCGCCGGTGCGACGCCGCGCTTCGTCCTGCGGACCGCACTTCGCGCGCCGGCGAGCCTTCCTCCCTTCACCGATCCACAGCCGATCGCGCCCGGCGCGACGCGGCGGGAAGCGTTCGTGCGTCGATAACGTCACGGTCGCTTCCCGTCCGCCGCCGCGTGCGCAAGGAGCGACTCATGACACAACGAAACACCTCGCAAAAGAAACAGCGCGGCTTCATCAACGCCGGCCCCGGTCAGCAGAACGAACCGCGCGTCATGCGCGCCGCGCAGGAAGCGGCTCGCCCGCTCGAAGAAACCTTCAAGTCGCTGCATACCAGCATGCGCGGCCTCACCTACGCGCAGGCCGCCGACCGCCTGCAGCACGACGGCCCGAACGAAATCGCGCACGACAAGCCGCCGCACTGGACGCGCCAGCTGCTGCATGCGTTCCACAATCCGTTCGTCTACGTGCTGCTGGTGCTGGCCGCGATCAGCTTCTTCACCGACGTCTATTTCGCGGCACCTGACGATCGCGACTACGTCGGCATGACGATCCTGCTGGCGATGGTCACGATCAGCGCGCTGCTGCGCTTCGTGCAGGAATTCCGGTCGCTGCGCGCGGCCGAAAAGCTCAAGGCGATGGTTCGCACGACGGCGACCGTGCAGCGCGCGGTGACCGACACGTCCGAGCCGGCGCGACGCGAGGTGCCGATGCGCGAAGTGGTGGTCGGCGACATCGTGCACCTGTCGGCCGGCGACATGATTCCCGCCGACGTGCGTCTGCTCACGTCCCGCGACCTGTTCATCAGCCAGGCGGTGCTGACCGGCGAAGCGCTGCCGGTCGAGAAGTACGACACGCTCGGCGCGGTTGCCGGCAAGTCGGCCCACGCGGGCATGGCGGGCACGCCGGGCGCGGCGAACGACGCGTCGACGTCGCTGCTCGATCTCGAGAACGTGTGCTTCATGGGCACCAACGTGGTCAGCGGCACCGCGACGGCCGTGGTCGTCGCGACCGGCGAGGACACGTATTTCGGATCGCTCGCGCGCAACGTGGTGAGCCACAAGCGCATCGAGACGAGCTTTGACCGCGGCGTCGCGAGCGTGAGCTGGCTGCTGATCAGGTTCATGTTCGTGATGGTGCCGATCGTGTTCATGATCAACGGCCTGACCAAGGGCGACTGGCTGAGCGCGCTCACGTTCGCGCTTGCGGTGGCCGTCGGCCTCACGCCCGAGATGCTGCCGATGATCGTCAGCGCGAACCTCGCGCGCGGCGCGATCGCGATGGCGCGCCGCAAGGTCGTCGTGAAGCGGCTGAACTCCGTGCAGAACTTCGGCGCGATGGACGTGCTGTGCACCGACAAGACCGGCACGCTCACGCAGGACAAGATCATCCTCGAACACCATCTCGACCTGTCCGGCCACCGTAACGAGGACATCCTCCGGCTCGGCTGGCTGAACAGCTTCCATCAGAGCGGCCAGAAGAACCTGATCGACATCGCCGTGGTCGCGCGCGCCGACGAGATCGGCGAGCGCGTGAAGCCGCAGGGCTACAGGAAGATCGACGAGCTGCCGTTCGACTTCGTGCGCCGCCGCCTGTCGGTCGTCGTCGAGGACACGCACGGCGCGCACCTGCTGATCTGCAAAGGCGCGGTCGAGGAAATGCTCGCGGTATCGACCCACGTGCAGGACGAGCACGGCGTGCGTCCGCTCGACTTCGTCGCGCGCAAGCGACTGCTCGAACAGGCAAACGCATACAACGAGGACGGCTTCCGCGTGCTGGTGCTCGCGACGCGCGCGATCCCGCGCGGCGACGAACGCGAACAATACCGCACCGCCGACGAGCGCGACCTCGTCGTGCGCGGTTTCCTGACCTTCCTCGATCCGCCAAAGGAATCGGCCGCACCGGCGCTCGCCGCGCTGCGCGATAACGGCGTGTCGGTGAAGGTGCTGACGGGCGACAACCCGACCGTCACGATGAAAGTGTGCCGCCAGGTCGGCCTCGAACCGGGCAAGCCGGTGCTCGGCGCCGAAATCGAGGCGCTCGACGACGCGACGCTCGCGCAAGTCGTCGAACGCACGACGGTGTTCGCGAAACTCACGCCGCTGCAGAAGGCGCGCATCGTGAAGGCGCTGCAGGCGAACGGCCACACGGTCGGCTTCCTCGGCGACGGCATCAACGACGCGCCCGCGCTGCGCGACGCCGACGTCGGCATTTCGGTCGACAGCGGCGCCGACATCGCGAAGGAAACCGCCGACATCATCTTGCTCGAAAAGAGCCTGATGGTGCTCGAGGAAGGCGTGATCAAGGGCCGCGAGACGTTCGGCAACATCCTGAAGTACCTGAACATGACGGCCAGCTCGAACTTCGGCAACGTATTCTCGGTGCTCGTCGCCAGCGCGTTCCTGCCGTGGGAGCCGATGCTCGCGACGCAGTTGCTCGTGCTGAACCTGATCTACGACACGTCGCAGATGCTGCTGCCGTGGGACAAGATGGATCCGGAGTTCCTGAAGAAGCCGCGCAAATGGGAAGCCGGCAACATCGGCCGTTTCATGCTGTGGGTCGGGCCGACGTCGTCGGTGTTCGACATCACGACCTACGTGCTGATGTGGACCGTGTTCGGTGCGGGTGCGATGTATCACCTGCAAGGCGGCTCGGGCGGCCAGATCGTGATGAACTCGGGCTGGTTCATCGAGAGCCTCGTGTCGCAGACGCTCGTCGTGCACCTGCTGCGCACGCAGAAGATTCCGTTCCTGCAGAGCACGGCCGCACTGCCTGTGCTGCTGTCGACATTCACCGCGATCGCGATCGGCTGCTGGCTGCCGTTCTCGCCGTTCGCGGATTCGCTCGGCTTCATGCACCTGCCGGGCACCTACTGGCTGTGGCTCGCCGCAACGATGGTCGGCTACATCCTGCTCGCGCAGATCGTCAAGACGATCTATGTGCGCCGCTACAAGCAGTGGTTCTGATTTCCTCCAGGTGACGGCGTGCCGGCCCGCATGGGCCGGCCGCCCACGACGCACTACAGGTGACATGATGAAAAGAAGAATGCTTCCGCTCGCGGCCGCGAGCGCCCTCCTCGCGCCGCTGGATGCCTACGCGGCTCATCCGCTCGTCAGCGACGACACGGGCACGCAGGGCAATGCGAACTGGCAGTTCGAGTTCAACGGCGAGGAAACCTCGAAACAGGACGAGAACGGCCGCCATCAGTTGTGGAACGCGACGCTCACGCGCGGGTTCGGCGAGCACGTCGATCTCTACGTGAACGCGCCTTACACGCATCTGCAAACGCGGACCGACGACAACGGCGCGGGCATCGGCGATGTCGAGATCGGCATGAAATGGCGCTTCGTCGAACACGGGCCGCTATCGCTTGCGCTGAAACCGAAGGTGACGATGCCGACCGGCAACGACGGTCGCGGGCTCGGCACGGGCCGCGTCGGCACTGGCGCGACGCTGCTCGCGCAAGCCGACGTCGCGCGCTTATCGCTGCTCGCGAATGCGGGTCTCGCCTACCAGCCGAACCGCCAGGGCGATCTGCGCTCGGTCTGGGCCGTGTCGGCCGCGGCGCTCTACAAGGCAACCGACACGCTGCAGTTCGTGGCGGACGTCGGCCTGTCGCGCAACACCGAAAGCACGGCCGGCGCGAATCCTGCGTTCGTGATTGCCGGCGCGATCTACTCGCCGAAGCGCTGGTTCGATCTCGACATCGGCTACCGGCACGGGCTGAACGACCAGACCTACCGTCATTCCATCATGGGTGGCGTAACGGCGCGGTGGTGATGCCGCGGTGATGCGGCCGACGCCGCATGTCTGGCCGCACCACGACGGGCCGCCTTCGGGTGGCCCGTTTTCTCATTGGCCGTCGTTCGCGCCGAACAGTTGCGCGCACACGGCGCGCCCCGCTTCGGTCAATGCGGCGCTGCCGGTGCCGTCGTCGTTCAGCGTCGTCCCGCTCAGGCCGGCGGCGTCGAGTTGGGTCAGCACGCGACGCAGCGTGCTCATCGGCAATTGCGCGCGCTTCGCGATCTTCGGCAGCGACCACGTTCTGCCGGACGGATCGGTCGCGGCTTCGTGCAGCGTCGCGAGCGTCGCAACGAGTGCGGGATCGAGCGGGGCGTCGTCGGATTCTGAAGTCATCGATTCGGGTTCGCGAGCCGGCGCGGGACCGGCATTCAGGACGGATGCAATCGCGGACACTATACGCCCGGTCACGCGCCCTTGATCGCGGTGCGCATGAACGACACGAAACGCGTCGTCACGGGATCGTCGCGGCCGGACAGCCACGCCAGCCCGACGCGCCATTTCGCGTCCCTGCCGGCGAGCGGCAACACGGTCGCGTCGCGCAGCAGGTACTGCGCACGCGACGGAATGAACGCGACGCCGACCCCTGCCGCGACCGACGTGAGCACCGATTGAACGTCCTCTGCCTGCTGCGTGACCTGCGGCACGAAGCGCCGCTCGACGCACCACCGGTCGATCTGCGCAGCGAGCCCGGGGCCGCGTGCGCGCTGCAGCGCGATGAAGCCGATCTCGTTGAGCACATCGAGATCGGCCGGCACGCGCTTGAAGCCGAGGTGCGGCGGCACCGCGAGCGCAAGCCCTTCGTCGATCACCTTGAACGACGACAATCCTTCATCCGAGGGCAATCGCAGGAACCCCGCGTCGAGCTTGCCCGCGCGGAGCCGACGCGTTTGCTCGGACGACGACAGGTCGCTCAGCGTGACCGCGATGCCCGGATTGCGGCGCCGGAATTCCGCGACAAGTTTCGGCACGAGCGTCAGCACGGACAGGCAGATGCCGAGCCGCAAATGCCCGAGTTGCCCGCTGGTCGCCTCCCGTGCGCGCGCGAGCATCTCGTCGGCATCGCGCACGAGCGCCTGCGCATCGGGCAGGAAGCGTTCACCGAACGGCGTCAGCTCCGCGCCATGCCGCCCGCGCTCGAACAGCTTGCCGCCGAGGCTCGCCTCGAGCGCGCCGATCTGCTTGCTCAGCGCCGGCTGGCTCATGTGCAACGTGTCGGCCGCGCGGCTGAAATGGCTGAGCTCGGTGACCGTCAGGAAAGTGCGCAGCAGTTTCAATTCCATTCTTCAAAGGAATCGTATCGATCGAAACATTCATTTTACTGATCGAATGGCGTGACGCTCAATACGGGCACGCCCTTTTCGGAATTCACCATCATGCCTCTCGATCAAGCGGCCGAGTGCCTGACCGACGTGCCGCACGACACGGTCGTCACCGGTGCAAGCGATGCCGAGCCCGACGCGCCGGCGCCCGAGCGTCGCACCGCACGCACCGCACGCACCGCACGCGCCGACGGCCGCAGCCGCCGCTTCCGCTTCGGCGATGCGCTGGACGACGCGCAGCCGCGTGCCGTCACCGGTTCGATCGCGATCAGCTTCGCGGTCGTATCGCGGCGGAACTGGCCGCGTTGAATCGACACGCCAGGCGCCCGCCGCCGAACGCACGCGTTCGACCCTCCGCAAAAAACAGCAGAAATCCGCACGCATCACGCATCATTGCGCACACATCCATCGTCATCGTCGCGAGATCGACCTTATAATTTCCCGCAGCCACCGACCGCCCACGCATTTCGCGCCGCCGCAACGCGCGTGAAAAGGAGACTTTCGCTTGACCGGCCTCATCGCGCGCCTGCCTCGCGCCCGGACCACCCTGATCATCGCCCTCTCATTGCTGACACTCGCGTTCGCGACGAACGCGTCCGCGCAGCCGCATCGCACCGCGTCGCCGCATGCGCATGCGAAAGTCGTCAAGAAGAAACCCGCGCCCCGCAAGCACAAGGCCGTCAAGCATCGCCGCCCGCGCGTGAAGCATCATGCGGTCAAGCGTCACGCGGCGCCCGCACCGCACCGGCGCGCGAAACGCACGAACGCGGTCCACCCACGCCCCACCGCGAAGCCGCGCCTGCTCGCGAGCTGCGGCTACAGCCCGCGCGCGGTACGCTCGCTGCACTCGCGCGCGGCCTATGTGCTCGACGTCGACTCCGGCACGCCGCTGCTGGCCCGCAATGCACGCACGGTGCGGCCGATCGCGTCGATCTCGAAGCTGATGACCGCCGTCGTCGCGCGCGACGCGGACCGGCCGCTGAACGGCGTACTGCGCGTCACCTCGCGCGATCGCGACACGATCAAGTTCACCGGTTCACGGCTGCCGATCGGCGCCGAACTGTCGCGCCGCCAGATGTTCCATATCGCGCTGATGTCGTCGGAAAATCGCGCGGCCGCCGCGCTGAGCCGCGACTATCCAGGTGGCCGCGCCGCGTTCGTGAAGGCGATGAACCGCGAGGCGCGCCGGCTCGGGATGCGCCATACGCATTTCCGCGAACCGACCGGCCTGTCGCCGCACAACGTGTCGACCGCCGAGGATCTCGCGCGGCTCGTCGACGCAGCCGCGCAGGATCCGCTGATCCGCTATTTCTCGACGGACACGTCGACCACCGTGCAGGCCGGCGATGGCGATCTGCTGTACGTGAACTCCGATCCGCTCGTCCGCTACGGCCGACTGCCGATCCGGATGCAGAAAACCGGCTTCATCAACGAATCGGGGCACGGCGTCGTCATGCGCATGCACGTGAAGGGCCGCCGCGAAACTGTCGTGCTGCTTGGCGCGCCGACGCGCGCCGGCGTGTCGAGCGATGCACTGAAGATCCATCGCTGGCTGGCCTGCTCGATCCAGTAAGCACGACGCGCGCGGCCGGCGCGTTCATCCACGAAGGAGCGATGCCATGCAGGACGAATACCGTTTCAACGCGTTCGGACGCCTGCTCGCCGTCGTGCGTTCGAACGATCGCTGGGCCGTGTTCGATCTCGGCGCCGACGGCAAGCGCCGGCCGGCCAACCTGCAGATTCCGTCCGCGCTCGCCGCGGACGAACTTGCGCAATATCTCGGCGACCTGCTGCACGAGGATGCGTCGCCGAAGTACAACGACGTCGTGCCGATTCCGTCGCCGCGCCGCGCGTAACGCGCCGCCGCCCGCCGCCGACATCCCGCCCACCGGTGGTTGCCGCGCCACCACCCGCCACTCCGGTCGCATCGATGTCAAATTCGACAGTTTAACTTGCAAGTCAAACTGTCGTGTTCTATGATCCGCCGCATGACACCGCCACGCACACCCGGCGTTTCCGCCGATACCGTCGCCGCCGAACTGACCCTCGCGGTCGGCCAGTTGATCCGCCGGCTGCGTTCCGAGATCGAATCAGAAGGGCTCGGCATGTCGCAGACGAGCGCGCTCGCGCGGCTCGAACGACAGGGCCCGATGACCACCGCCGATCTCGCCCGCGCCGAGGCGATGAAGCCGCAGTCGATGAAGGCCATTCTCGCAAGCCTCGAGGAAGACGGGCTCGTCGAACGCGAGCCTCATCCGACCGACGGCCGCCAGATCCTGTTCCTGCTGACCGCAGCCGGCCTCGCGGCACGTCGCAAGCGCGACACCGCGAAGCACAAGTGGCTCGGTGCCGCGATCGAGAAGCTCGGCCCGGAAGACATCCGCACGCTCGCCGCCGCGATTCCGCTGATCCGGCGCATCGGCGAGCAATGACCCCGCCTGCGTGATGCGCGGCATCCGCGCGCACGCTTTTCTTCGCCTAATTCACGGAGCATCACGCCATGAGCACAACCCGTCTCGACATGCAAACGGCGCTCGTCGTCATCGACCTGCAGAAGGGCATCGTCGCGCTGCCCACCGCCCATCCGGTCGCACCGGTGATCGAGCGTGCGCGCGAACTGCTCGACGCCTTCCGTAGCCGCGGCCTGCCCGTCGTGCTCGTCAACGTCGCCGGCAGCGCGCCAGGCCGCACGCAGCAGCAGGTGCGAGTGGATGCCCTTCCCGCCGACTGGACCGATCTTCTGCCCGAACTGAACCGCCAGCCGAGCGACCATGTCGTGACGAAGAAGACCTGGGGCGCGTTTACCGGCACCGGTCTCGACGCGCACCTGAAAGCGGCCGGCGTCACACAGATCGTGCTGACCGGCATCGCGACGAGCATCGGCGTCGAATCGACGGCCCGCCAGGCGCACGAGCTCGGCTACAACGTGACGCTCGCGGTCGACGCGATGACCGACCTCAACGCCGACGCGCACACGAACAGCGTCGAACGGCTGTTCCCGCGTCTAGGCGAGACGGGCCCGACGCAAGAAATCCTCGCGCTGCTCGACCGGCGCGGCGCGTGAACGACAAACGCGCTCAGCGGGTGCCGGGCCATGCGGCCGGCCGGCTCGATCCATCGATCTGGAAAGTCAGCGCGGTCGCAACGCTCGGCTCGCTGCTGTCGCAACTCGACGCGACGATCGTCAACGTATCGCTGGCAAGCCTCGCGACCGACCTGCACGCGAGCCTGTCGACGATCCAGTGGGTGACGAGCGCCTACCTGCTCGCCCTCACGCTGGTGTTGCCGCTGAACGGCTGGCTGGTCGACCGCATCGGCGCGAAGGCGCTATACCTGTGGTGTTTCGCCGCGTTCACGCTGACGTCCGCGCTGTGCGGGCTCGCGTGGTCCGCGCCGTCGCTGATCGCATTCCGCGTGCTCCAGGGCGTCAGCGGCGGGCTGCTCGCGCCGATGGCGCAGATGATGATCGCGCGCGTGGCCGGCCAGCAGATGGCGCGCGTGATCGGTTATGCGGCGGTGCCCGTGCTGATCGCGCCGATCCTCGGGCCCGTCGTCGCCGGTGCAATCCTGCAGCACGCATCATGGCGCTGGCTGTTTCTCGTGAATCTGCCCGTCGGTGCACTGGCGCTTGCGCTGGCCGCGTGGTTCCTGCCCGGCGACCGCGAGCAAACGCAGCGGCGCGAACTCGACTGGGTCGGCCTCGCGCTGCTGTCGCCGGCGCTCGTGCTGTTCCTGTATGGCGCCGAGCGCATCGACGCGGTGCCCGGCATCGCCGCGATCGCGGGTTCGGTGCTGCTGCTCGCCGCGTTCCTGCGCGTCGCGCGGCGCAAGGGCGAGCATGCGCTGATCGACCTCGCGCTGTTTCGCTCGCGCGTATTCGGCGCGGCCGCTGCCACGCAGTTCCTGTCGAACGGCGCGATCTACGCGGGCCAGATGCTGATTCCGGTGTTCCTGATCGAAGCGTGCGGCCGCTCGCCCGGCGAAATGGGCTGGCTGCTGGCGCCGCTCGGGCTCGGCATGCTCGTCACCTATCCGTCGATGGGCGCGCTGACCGGCCGGTTCGGCGTGCGCCGGCTGGCCGCCGCCGGCGCGCTGCTCGCGCTCGCCGCGACGCTGCCGTTCGTGTATCTCGCGCTGGCCGGCTACGATCCCTACGTGCTGGTGCCTGCGCTGTTTCTGCGCGGGATGGGCCAGAGCGCGATCGGGGCACCGTCGATTTCCGCCGCGTATGCGTCGGTCGAACGGCGCAACCTGCCGATGGCGACGACGTCGCTCAATATCGTCCAGCGCCTCGGCGGCCCGACGTTCACGACGATCTGCACGCTGCTTCTCGCATGGCGGCTGCAGGCCGAATCCGTGTCGACCGGCGGCACGCACGGGGCCGCCTACGCGTGGGCGTTCGGCCTGCTTTGCGCACTGCATGCGGCGAGCTTCGTGACGACGCTGCGGCTGCCGCGATGGTCGAGCGGCGCGGGCGGACGGCCGGCGGGGGCCGCGCGGGCCGGTTCGCGCTGAATGCCGGGGCCGCGCCGCGCGTGGCGCCGCTACTGCAACCACATCGGCACGATCGACGCCGCGAGCAGGATGCCCAACCCGGCATTCACGCAACGCCACTGCCGCTCCGTGCGCAGCACGCGCGCGAACAGCAGCCCGGCACAACACCAGAGCGACAGCGACGCCATCGCCGCCACGCCGAATGCCAGCCCGATCAATACCCCGAGCCTCACGGGGCCGGACGCCAGCGCGGCGAACGACGCGGCCGCGCCGAACGTCATCGCCCAGCCCTTCGGGTTGTGCCACAGCATCCAGACGCCGCTGACGAACCCTTGCGGCCGATGCACGGCCGCGTCGACGCCGGGCTTGCCGCCGCGCGCGATCCGCGTGGCCAGCCACAGCAGATACAGCGAGCCGAGCACCTTCATCCCGAGTTGCAGCGCAGGCAGCGCCAGCAACACGCTGCCGAGCCCGGCCGCGGCGGCGGCGGCCATCGATGCCAGGCCGGCCGCGATGCCCGCCATCATCGGCAACGAACGCCGATAGCCGAAATGCGCGCCCGATGCTGTCGCCAGCGTTGTCGCGCCACCCGGCGTCACCGTGGACACGATCACGAACAGCATCAGCGGCAAGTAGTCTTGAAGCGACACGCGGGCTCCCGGTCATGGTCGTCGAAGCCCCGTTTTACCCGCGATCCACGCATTACGAAAGCGAAAGCTTTTTATGTCTTCCATTAGCATTCATAATGCGACCTATGGTACGCAACCTCGACATCGCCCTGCTTCGCGCCTTCGTCACGGTCGCCGATCACGGCAGCATGACGGCGGCGAGCCGCGCGCTGAACCTGACGCAAGGCGCGGTCAGCCAGCAGGTCGCGCGGCTCGAAACGCTGTCCGGCCCGCTGTTCGTGCGCGAGCATCGCAACCTGCTGCTCACCGCGGACGGCGAGCGTCTGCTCGCGCAGGCGCGCCGGCTGCTCGCCGCGCACGACGCGCTGCTGACCGACATGACGGCCGGCGCGATGGAAGGCGCCGTGCGCATCGGCGCGCCGCAGGATCTCGTCGGCAGCTGTCTCGCGCCGATCCTGAAAGGCTATGCGCACGCGCATCCGCAAGTCGCGCTGTCGCTCGTGTGCGCGGCGTCGCCCGAACTGCGCAAGGCGCTCAGGCAGGGCGAGATCGATGTCGCGTTGATCGAGGCGCCGGTCGGCCCGTCGCGCGGCGAATGCGTCGCCGTCGACCGTCTGGTCTGGGTCGGCGCGAAAGGTGGCAGCGCCCATCTGCAGACGCCGCTGCCCGTGTCGATGGTCGACCGGACCTGCGCGTTCCGCCCGACCGTGCTCGACGCACTGCGCGCCTGCGACCGCGCATGGCGCACGGTGTTCGAGAACGGCAGCATCGACGCAACGGCCGCGACCGTGCGCTCCGATCTGGCGGTGACCGTCTGGCTCGCGTCCACCGTACCGGTCGATCTCGACATCCTGCCCGCCGACAGCGGCCTGCCCGCGCTACCGAATTTCGCGATCAACCTCCATCTGCCGCGCGGCGAGCCCACGCCGGCTGCGGCGGAACTGGGCCGCCACCTGCGCAACGGCTTCGCGCGCATGCGCGCGGCCGCCTAGCCTTCTTCCCCGCTTGCCGCTACGCGACACGTGCCCCCGAGCGGGTATTGCATGGCAATGCGCGCAGTGTGTTGCCCGGCATGAAAACAAGGCAGTGCGACGTAACGGTGAAAATGTTCCGGAGCCCTACGTCACGCATTCGCGGCATCCGGGCGGAACCCGATGGCACAATCACGGTCCCTTTCATGTGCCCTTCAGCGGGCGCGCGCCGCATCGCGGCGCAGATTCAACGCACGAGAAGGACCCTGTCTGCCCTTATGACCCTGAACGAATCCTGGTTTGCGCCGCTCGTCGGCATCCTCATCCTGCTCGCCGCCGCCGGCGCGATCACGGCTACCGCCCATTTCCTGCTGTTCCGCGTGGTCGCGCGTCTTGCGCGGCTGTCGGCCACCCGCATCGACGACGCGCTGTTCGAGTTCGGCGCATTCAAGTGGCTGAACCGCATCGTGCCGTTCGTCGTGATCAAGCTCGGGCTCGGCGCGGTGCCCGGCATCCCCGCCGTGGCCGCTCAAGCCGCCGACAAGGTGCTGTTCGCGCTGATCGTGTCCCTGGTGTCGATGACGATCAGCGCGACGCTGTCCGCGCTCGAGCACACGCATCGCACGAGCCGGCGCGACCAGCCGCGCCTGTCGCTGAAAGGCGCGATGCAGCTCGTCAAGCTCGTGATGTTCATCACGGCCGCGCTCGTCGTGATCGGCGACGCGACCGGCAAGCAGATCGGTCTGCTGCTGTCGGGCATCGGCGCGATGTCGGCGGTGCTGATGCTGATCTTCAAGGACACGCTGCTCGGCCTCGTCGCCGGCGTGCAGCTGTCGTCGAACGACATGCTGCGGATCGGCGACTGGATCACGATGCCATCGGCCGGCGCGGACGGTACCGTGATCGACATCACGTTGAACACGGTCAAGGTTGCGAACTTCGATCACACGATCATCACGGTGCCGACCTGGAAGCTGATCACCGAAAGCTACCAGAACTGGCGCGGGATGACCGAGGCCGGCGGGCGCCGCATCAAGCGCGCGCTGTTCGTCGACGCGACGAGCGTGCGCTTTCTCGGCAACGACGAGGTCGAACGGCTCGAACGCCTGACACTCCTGAAGGACTACCTGGAAGACAAGGTCGACGCAATCGCGCAATGGAACGGCACGCTCGGTGCCGCCGGCGAATGCCAGGCGAACCGCCGTCAGCTCACGAATCTCGGCACGTTCCGCGCGTACGTCGCGAACTACCTGAAGGGCCATCCGCGGATCCGCCGCGACATGACGTGCATGGCGCGCCAGTTGCCGCTGACGGCCGAGGGCATTCCGCTCGAACTGTACTGCTTCACCGACACGACGACCTGGGTCGACTACGAGGCGATCCAGTCCGACCTGTTCGATCACCTGATCGCGGTGCTGCCGGAATTCGGGCTGCGCGTGTACCAGCATCCGTCAGGCTTCGACATGCGCCGGATGGCCGGCGCGGCGCAAGCCGACATGCCGGCGCTGCACGCGCGATAGTGCTTGCCGCGGCGGCCTGCAACGGGTCGCCGCCGGCATCTCGCGCGCGTGGCGCCGCTCACCGCCCCGCGCACTCGGACGCGAGCCGCCCCACCACCTTCAGCGCATCCTCGATCTGCCGCGACCACGGATAACTGTAGTTGAGCCGGATGAAGTGCCGGTAATCGGCGGTCGCCGAGAACATGTGGCCGGGCCCGATCGTGATCCCCTGCGCGAGCGCGAGCGCATACAGCTTCATCGCGTCGACCTGCGGCGGCAGCTCGACCCACAGCACATACCCGCCCTGCGGCTGCGACAATCGCGTGCCTTCCGGGAAGAAGCGCCGCACCATCGCGCTCATCAGGCTCGCCTGCTGCGCATACTGCTTGCGCATCCGCCGCAGATGAAAATCGTAGCCGTCGTGCTTCAGGTATTCGGCGATCGCGAGCTGCTCGATCGCGGGCGTCGCGAGCGTGTTCAGGAATTTCAGCTTCTCGACCTGGTCGCGGTAGCGGCCGGGCATCGCCCAGCCGATCCGGTAGCGCGGCGACAGGCTCTTCGTGAACGACGCGCAATGCAGCACGAGCCCGTCGCGGTCGTACGACTTCAGCGCACTCGGCGTCGTGTCGCCGTAATGCAGCTCGTGATAGACGTCGCTCTCGATCGCGGGCACGTCATGCTTCGCGAGCAGCTCGACGAGCGCGCGCTTGCGCGCATCGGGCATCTGGAAGCCGAGCGGATTGTGGAAATTCGGCATCACCATGCACGCGGCGATGCGCTCGCGCGCGAGGATCCGTTCGAGCGCGTCCAGATCGATGCCGTCGCCCGGATGGGTCGCCACCTCGAGCGCACGCATGCCCATGCGCTCGATCGCGTGCAGCATCGCGTAGAACGTCGGGGACTCCACCGCGATCGTGTCGCCGGGCTTTGCGACGGCCTGCAGGCACAGGTTGATCGCCTCCGTCGCACCGATCGTCATCACGATCTCGCCCGGCTCGACCGGGATCCCGCGCTCCGCGTAGCGCCGCGCGATCTGGCGGATCAGCTCCTGGTTGCCTGGCGGCAGATCGTCGATCACGCCCCAGCGCGTGCGGCGCCGGCCGATCGCCTGTGCATAGCGCGCAAGACGCTGGACCGGGAACTGCGACGCATCGGGATACGGCGAACCGAGCGGCACCGCGTCGTCGCGCGCGATCGAGCGCAGCGTCGACAGCACGAGCCGGCTCACGTCCACCGCCGACGGCTCGTCGGCCGGCGCCGACACGTGCAGCTCGGCCTCCGCCGGCGCCGTGGCCCGCGCCCGCACGAAATAGCCCGACTGCGGCCGGCTCTCGATCAGCCCGCGGCTCTCGAGCACGAGATACGCGCGCAGCACGGTCGTGACGCTGAGCTGCTGCTGCCGGCTCGCCTGGCGTACCGACGGAATCCGCTCGCCGGGCCGGTACACGCCGCGCTCGATCTGCGCCTGCAGATCGTCGGCCAGTTGTTCGTAACGCTTCACGCGCCTCCCTTTCAACGTCCCTTCAACAACACAGTTACGGTCCGCACTGCCTGATTGGCCGCAACTGTACTCTTTTTCGAAGACGAGAGGTGTACACACAGCGGTCGGAACACTGCGCGTACTCTCCGTGCATCGACCCCGACACACGCATCATGAAAAAGAAATCCGCCGCCGCGCGCATCGAACCGTACACCCACCCGGCCGCCGGCTGGGGCGCGCTGAAAGCCGTCACGATCAACCTGATCAAGGAAAAGGTCGCCGGCGGCAACTACCGCACGCTGCTGCGCCAGAACCAGCCGGACGGCTTCGACTGCCCGGGCTGCGCGTGGCCCGACCGCCAGCATGCCTCGACGTTCGAATTCTGCGAGAACGGCGTGAAGGCCGTGGCCGCCGAAGCGACGAGCAAGCGCGTGACGCCCGAATTCTTCGCCGCGCACACCGTCGCCGAGCTGCTCGGACAGTCGGATTTCGAACTCGAACAGCACGGCCGCCTGACCGACCCGATGGTGTACGACGCGCGGACCGACCGCTACGTGCCGATCGCGTGGGACGACGCGTTCGAGCTGATCGCACGCCACCTGCGCGCGCTGCCGGACCCGAACCAGGCGGCGTTCTACACGTCCGGCCGCGCGAGCAACGAGGCGGCATTCCTGTATCAGCTACTGGTGCGGCTGTACGGCACCAACAACTTCCCCGACTGCTCGAACATGTGCCACGAGGCGACGAGCCGCGGGCTGCCGGCGTCGGTCGGCGTCGGCAAGGGCACCGTCACGCTCGACGATTTCGAGCACGCGGATATGCTGCTCATATTCGGCCAGAATCCGGCAACCAACCACCCGCGGATGATGGGCGAGCTGCGCGAATGCGCGAAGCGCGGCGCGACGATCGTGTCGATCAACCCGCTGAAGGAACGCGGACTCGAGCGTTTCGCCGATCCGCAAAGCCCGCTCGAGATGCTGACGATGTCAGGCACGAAGATCGCGTCGACGTTCATCCAGCCGACGATCGGCGGCGATTTCGCGCTGATCAAGGGGATGGCGAAGCGCGTGCTCGAACTTGACGACGCCGCGTGCGCTGCCGGTGCACCGCGTGTGCTCGACACCGCGTTCATCGGCGAGCACACGGCCGGCTTCGATGCGTTCGCCGAAGATCTGCGCAACGAAAGCTGGTCCGCGCTGACGGCCGAAAGCGGCGTACCGTACGAGCAGATCGACGGCCTCGCGCAACGCTATGCACGCAGCGAGCGCGTGATCGCGACCTGGGGCATGGGCATCACCCAGCACAAGCATTCGGTCGCGACCGTGCAGATGCTGACGAACCTGATGCTGATGCGCGGCAACATCGGCCGCCCCGGTGCGGGCCTGTGCCCGGTGCGCGGCCACTCGAACGTGCAGGGCAACCGCACGGTCGGCATCGAGGAAAAGCCGTCGCAGGCGTTCCTCGACCAGCTCGGCCACGTGTTCGACTTCGAGCCGCCGCGCCATCACGGCTACGACGTCGTCGAAACCATCGAAGGCATGCTCGAAGGCCACGTGAAGGTGCTGATCGGTCTCGGCGGCAACTTCGCGATGGCGACGCCCGACACGCCACGCACGTGGGAAGGCATGCGCCGCTGCGACCTCTCCGTCCACATCACGACGAAGCTGAACCGCAGCCACCTGATTCACGGCCGCGACGCGCTGATCCTGCCGACGCTCGGCCGTACCGAGATCGACCTGCAGGACAACGTCGCGCAGGGCGTGACGGTCGAGGATTCGATGAGCATGGTCCACGTGTCGTACGGGATGAACAAGCCGGCGTCGCCGAACCTGATGTCGGAGCCCGCCATCGTCGCGCACATCGGCCATGCGCTGTTCGGCAGCGGCAAGATCGACTGGCTCGCGTACAAGGACGACTACGCGAAGATCCGTGACGCGATCGAGGCGACCGTCGACGGCTTCTACGACTACAACGCGCGCATCGCGCGGCCGGGCGGCTTCCACCTGCGCGTCGCGTCGCGCGACCGCGAATGGCTGACGCCGACGGGCAAGGCGAACTTCATCGCGCATGCGCTGCCGACCGACACGCCGATCCAGCGCGCCCGCGCACTGCACGGCGAGCGCCTGATGACGCTGATGACGACGCGTTCGCACGACCAGTACAACACGACCGTCTACGGGCTCGACGACCGCTATCGCGGCGTATTCGGCCAGCGCCGCGTGGTGTTCGTCAACCGCGACGACCTCGCGATGCTCGGCCTGAAGGCCGGCGAATGGGTCGACATGGAAACCGTGTGGCACGACGGCATCGAGCGGCGCGCGGACGGTTTCCTGCTCGTCGAATACGACATCCCGCGCGGCTGCATCGGTGCGTATTACCCCGAAACGAACCCGCTGGTGCCGCTCGACAGCGTCGGCGACGTGTGCAACACGCCGACGTCGAAGTCGGTGCCCGTGCTGCTGCATCGCGCGGCCGCGCCGGCGTCGGCCGCTGCCTGACGGAGCGCCGCGATGATCGTTCGGCCGCGCGAGCACTGGTTTCGGATGCTGCTCGTCTGGAACGGATCGGTACTGCCGACCATCCTGCCGCAGCTCGCGCTGACGCTCGCGATCAGCTTGGTCGCGGTATGGGGCGGCGGCCGCCTGCTCGGCGAGAAGGTGCCGCTGAATCCGACGCCGTTCACGCTGATCGGCCTCACGCTCGCGATCTTCGCGGGGTTTCGCAACAACGCGAGCTACGAACGCTATCGCGAGGGGCGGCAGCTGTGGGGCGGCGTGCTGACCGCCACGCGCACGCTGGTGTCGCAGGCGCTCTGCTACGGCGCGATCGACGGCGACGACGCTGCGCGGCAGGCGTTCGTACGCAAGGTCGTCGCGTTCGTCCATGCGTTGAAGCATCAGCTGCGCGGCACCGATCCTGCAGCGGACCTGCGCACGCTGCTCGACGGCGCGACCTATACGCGCATCGTCGCCGCCCGGTTTGCACCGATCGCGATCGTCCATGAACTGCGCGAAGCATTCGCCGCGCGCGCCGACGCGGGCCATCTCGCCGATACCCGGCTGTGGATGCTCGACGTGCGCCTCGACGATCTCGTGTCGATGGTGAGCGGCTGCGAGCGCATCGCCTCGACGCCGATCCCGTTCTCGTACGACGTGCTGCTGCACCGGACCATCTACGCGTACTGCGTGCTGCTGCCGTTCGGTCTCGTCGATTCGATCGGCGCGGCGACACCGTTCGTCACCGTGTTCGTCGCCTATACGCTGATCGCGCTCGACGCGATCGCGCATGCGATCGCCGAGCCGTTCGGCGACGGACCGAACCAGCTCGCGCTCGATGCAATGACGCGAACGATCGAGCGCACGCTGCTCGAACTGAACCGCGAACCGCTGCCGGCCGAAGTGACGCCGAGCCCCGCGTATCGGCTCACCTGACGGGCCGACGCTGCCGACGCGCGACGCATGCTCGGCCGGCCGGCCTGGCCGCTGTAATGAAGACTTGCAATCGATACAGCCGGAAACGTCAACAGCCGGGGGGCGCACAGCGTTTTTTCCACAAGCGCGCACGTCTCGTGACGCGCAACGACAGGAGAAAACGTCATGCGAGCCCTTACCCGCCATCTCGCGATCGCCGCCACCCTGATGTCGGTACTGACCGGCACCGCGTTCGCCGAAACGCCGTGGCAGCAAGCGCATCCGCGCCGCGAGGAGGTCAACCAGCGCCTCGCCAACCAGAATCGCCGGATCCGTCACGAAGTGAAGGAAGGCGAGATGTCGCACGCCCAGGCCGCGCGCCTGCACCGTGACGACCGAAAAATCCGCCAGGAAGAGCGGGACATGGCCGCGCAGGATCGCGGTCACATTACGCAGAGCGAAAAGCACGTGCTGAACCAGCAGGAAAACGCGGTCAGCCACAAGATCGGCCAGTAACGCCGGCAAGCGTCGATTCGCCATCGCTTGAAACGCCCGCTGCCGCCGTGCGGCAGCGGGTGCTTGTTGTTGTATCGAATCGTTTCAGCAGGCCGTTCGCGTCAAGTGCCGCGGGTATACTTCGACGTCAGCCGCCACCCGCATCGACCGTCGACAACGGCACGATTCCGGCGGTTTCGTCGCGAAGCTCCGCGTTTCGCGTACCCCGCGCCCCAGCCTCGACACGAGACACACGACGATCCCGATCATGAAACGATTCCTGCTGCTCCTTCCCGCCGCCCTGCTCGCCGCCTGCGGCTCGGCGCCCTCGTCCGATTCGGCCGCGTCCGGCTCGGCACCGATGATCTACGTGTCGTCCGCGCGCCCGGCCCACGCGATCGCCAACTGCCTCGACAGCCGCCTGTCCGGCACCGCGCAGTCGCAGCACAACGGCGTGACCGACATCACCGTCGGGTCGCGCTCGTATTTCGTCACGCTCACACCGTCGGGCAACGGGTCCGTCGTCAAGGTCGTGCGCGGCTCGGGCAGCGAGCCGGCCGAGGAAGCGATGCGCTTCGCGATCGCGCGCTGCGTGATCTGACCGCCACCGGCGCCGGGCGCTCCGCCCGGCCCGCAAGCCACGTCACCCGGGCGCCGTCATGCGCGTCCGTCGAATTTTTTCATCCGGGCCGCCGTCGATGAGAGAATCGCACCACGATTCCCTTTCCACGGAGCCCGCATGAAGCACCTGCTGTCCCGGCTGTTCGTCAGCGCCGCGCTCGCCGCGCTTGTTCCGGCGCTGCCGGCGCAGGCCGCGACGCCGCCCGGCATCTTCGTCGTCGCCACCCAGCTCGGCGAATTCACGACCCTCGATCCGAGCGAAATCTACGAGCTCGTGCCGTCCGAGTACGTCGCGAACACCTACGAACGGCTCGTGCGGGTCGACCTGAAGGACCCGACGCGCTTCGACGGACAGATCGCGCAATCCTGGTCGGTCGGCGCCGACGGCGTCACGTACACGTTCAAGCTGCGCCCCGGTCTCACGTTCCACTCCGGCAACCCGGTCACCGCCGACGACGTCGCGTGGTCGCTGCAGCGCACCATCCTGCTCGACAAGGGCCCGGCCGGCGTGCTCGCCGATCTCGGCCTCACGAAGGCGAACGTGATGCAGAAGGTGCGCGCGGTCGACCCGCAGACCTTCGTGCTCGAAACCGACCACAAGTACGCGCCGAGCTTCGTGCTCAACGTGCTGAGCGCGTGTCCGGCGTCGGTGCTCGACAAGAAGCTGCTGATGTCGCACCAGCAGGGCAGCGATTTCGGCAGCGCCTGGCTGAAGACCAACGACGCTGGCTCGGGCCCGTACCAGCTCGTCAAGTGGACGCCGAACGAAAGCATCGTGCTGCAGCGTTTCGACAAGTACCGCGCGCCGTACCCGATGAAACGCGTCGTGCTGCGCCACGTGCCCGAGGCATCCGCGCAGCGGTTGCTGCTGGAAAACGGCGACGTCGACGCCGCGCGCAACCTGAGCCCCGACAGCCTCGCCTCGCTGACCAAGGCCGGCAAGATCAAGGTCGCGTCGTGGCCGGTGTCCGCGCTGCTGTACCTGAGCCTGAATACGAAGAACCCGAATCTCGCGAAACCCGACGTGCAACAGGCAATGAAGTGGCTGGTCGACTACGACGGCATCCAGCGCAACATCGTCAGCACGACATACAAAGTGCACGAGACCTTCCTGCCCGAAGGCTTCCTCGGCACGCTGAATTCGAACCCGTACAAGCTCAACGTCGCGAAGGCGAAGGCGCTGCTCGCAAAGGCCGGCTTGCCGAACGGATTCGACGTGACGATGGACATGCCGAACGATTATCCGTACCTCGAGATCGCACAGGCACTCCAGGCGAACTTCGCGCAGGGCGGCATCCGCGTGAAGCTGATTCCGGGCGATGCGAAGCAGGCGATCGGCAAGTACCGCGCGCGCCAGCACGACATCTTCATCGGCGAATGGTCGCCGGATTACATGGACCCGAACAGCAACGCGCGCGGCTTCGCCTGGAATCCTGACAATTCCGACCAGTCGAAGACGAAGATGCTCGCATGGCGCAACAGCTGGGACATCCCGCAACTGACGAAGGACACCGAGGCCGCGCTCGTCGAGCCGTCGCCCGCGAAACGCGCGCAGCGTTACGAGGCTCTGCAGAAGGCCGTGCTCGCGAACTCGCCGTTCGTCATCATGTTCGAGAAGGTCGTGCAGGTCGCGACGCGCCCCGGCACGACCGGGCCGGAGATCGGGCCGATCAACGACCTCGTGTCGTACCGGACGCTGGCAAAATAAGGCCGGCTGCCCGCGCGGCCGGCGACGCCGGCGCGCGGGTGCATCCATCATCCAATATGCTTCGCTCGGGGACCACGCAATGCGCTCATTACAAGAACTGCGCCTGGAATTTCTCCAGTACAAGATCGAACCGATCGGCTGGCTCGGCGACAGCCCGTCGCGCTTCGACTTCTACACCCGCACTGCGGAAGGATGCGACAGCGTCGTCGAGCTAGGCGTATTCACCGGCCTGACCACGACGGCCTTCATGCTCGCGCAGCCGAAGCGGCTGGTGTCGGTCGACATCACCGATCAGTATTTCCACATCCAGGATGAGCTGAAGCACGCGGCGAATGAACTGGCGATCGACTTCGAATTCAGGATCGCCGACGATCTCTCGATGGAGCCGCTTGCATCCGACCTGCTGTTCATCGACACCACGCACACGTACGAGCAGACGCTCGCCGAACTGAACCGGTTCGGCCCGCTCGCGCGCAAGAAGATCGTGCTGCACGACATGAACACGTCGGGCGTCTACCAGGCCGTATTCCAATGGCTGTGGGACAACAAGCAGTTTCACATCACGTATCACGACAGCCGCGGCTGCGGCGCGGTCGTCTGCGAGCGTCACGTCGGCTATTGAGCCGCGCACGCGCGACGGGAGGCACCATGCATTCGAACGGGCACGCGGTCTGCGTGGCGATCAACGACAACAACCGCGCGTGGTACGAGATGCTCGTGCCGTTCCTGCTGTCGCTGCGGCACACGGGTTACGACGGACAGGTGGCCGTCATCGGCTACGGGCTGTCCGAGCACAAGCGGCGCATCCTGGAAAGCCAGTCGGTCGACGTGATCGAAGCGTCGAGCGCGCATGCGCTCCCGGTCGGCCGCTTCATCGAGGCCGCCGGCTATTGCGCGCGCAATCCGCACATCACGAAACTCGCGCTGTACGACGCGGACATCTGGTTCTGCGCGCCCTCCTTCGACCTGTTCTCCCGGATCGCCGACGATCGCCTGTATGCGTGCCCCGACCCGCTGTTCTGCACGTTCGTGGTCACGCCGCTGATCGGTGAGCGGCGCGACGCGCATTGGCGCCTCGTCGTCGACGAGGTGCAGACGCGTCACGGCGGTGCGCTGCAGGCCGGGCTCGTCGCCGGCACGGCCACCGCGTGGGCGCGCTTCGCGGCGCACCTGCGCGACTGCGTCGCCCGCATCGGCACCGACTTCCAGGAATGCTTCGGGATCGACACGACGTTCCTGCACCTGTGGGGCGCACGCGGCGAAACCGCGTTGCTCGACCCGGTCCAGAACTTCGTCAGCAAGAACGGCATTCACGAATCGTTCGACGCGCGCAACGGCACCACGACACTGCGCTATCAGGGCGAACCGATCCGCGCGCTGCACATGACCGGCGACATTCGCTTCCTCGACCGCTGGCGCTACTACGCGAACCACGTCGACGCCGCATTGCGCGACGGCGTGCCGTTCGCGCTGTCGGACGGCACGCCGTCGCCATCCGACACGGCTGCCGCCAGCATCGCCGCGACCGGATTCGTGCGTTCGGCCGGGCTGACCGTCACTTCCGCCGCGGTCGAGCGCAGCGCGGGCGCGTACCTGCAGGCGATCGACGAACCGGGCGGCACGATGCTCGTCGGCAGCGCGAACCACGAGATCGTGTTGACCGCGACCCGCGACATCGCGCGACTGAACGTGTACATCACGCATCCGTCCGGCACGCCGTCGCCGCTGCGATGCGAGGTGCTGATCGATGGACACGCGCAGCGCAAGGGCACCGAACTGATGACGCATTTCTGGTATCAGATCGCGGCCGGCACCGTCATCACGCTGCGCTCGACGAGCCTCGGCGGCCAGCAGTGCAATGCGATCTGGCGGCTGCGCGAGACGTCGGACATGCAGCAGTAGTCGATGGGCAACGTCGAACGCTCGCGTGCCCGGCTTCGAGCGCGCGGCATGTCGTCGAGGCGCCGCGCGGTGAAGCGCCCCGGCAAATTATCCCTGTCAGGCATGAACGCGAAATATGCGTGACAGGAACAATTTCTCCGTTGCCCATCGCGATCCTGTCGTTGGGCGTGTACGTCCGCCCCTATCATCCTCTGCCAAACGATAGTTTTTATTCGCTGGCGCCAATGATTTTGGCTTTGTTAGATAGATGTCAAAGAATCATCCAATGACAACGATCTAACAGCCCGATGACCTGTGCATTCGCCCATACCGTCGAATCCCGCTTTGCCGAGCTGACGCCGACCGCGAAGCGAATCGCGAGCTACATGCTCGCGAACCTCGATCGGCTCGGCCTCGAAACCGCCGACCAGATCGCGCAGCAGACCGGCACCAGCGGCATTTCGGTCGGGCGGTTCCTGCGCAGCGTCGGTTACCGGAATCTCGACGACCTGAAACGCGAACTGCGTGGCGACGGCGATCGTCCATGGATGATCACCGACCGCCTCGACGAGTACCGCCGCGCCGCCGCCACGCAAACGACCGTCGGCGAAGGCGACAGCGATCGCAGCAGCGGCACGCTCGCGTCGTCGCTCGACCGCGAGCTCGACGCGATCCGCCACGTGTACCGGCTCGCCGAAGAACCGGTGTTCGCGCAAGTCGCGGACCGGATCGCGCATGCCGATGCCGTATTCATCCTCGGCATCCAGTCGACCCGCGGCATCAGCAATGCGTTCAGCAGCTATCTCGAATACCTGCGCCCACGCGTGTTCTATTCCGACGGCCAGTCGGGCTCGTACGTCGATTCGCTGAATTCCGAGTTCGAACGCCCGTACTGCATCGTCACCGACACGCGCGCGTATTCGCGCAGCGCGCGCCGCTATTGTCAGGCCGCCGCCGAACGCGGCCAGCCGTTCGCGCTCGTCACCGATCTGTATTGCCCGTGGGCGCGCGAATGGCCGGCCGACCTGCTGCAGGTGAAGACCGACGTCGGCCAGTTCTGGGATTCGCTCGCGCCGCTCACCTGCCTGTTCAACCTGCTGATCACCGCCGTGGTCGACCGCCTCGGTCCCGCGGTCGACCGGCGCGTCGCGCGCAATCGCGAACTGCAGCGCACGTTCGACCAATTCGAATCCTGAGTCAACCGGACCGCCGATGAACCATCACCGTCTCGTCGAAATCACGCCCGCCACGCATCGCATCGAGATCGATCTCGTCTACGCGACCGAGCACAACCTGACCGGCAAGCCGATCTACCGCAACGCGCACTGTCTGCTGCTCGAGCCGGCCGAAGCCGCGCTGCGCCGCGCGGTCGACGTCGCCGCGCAGGCCGGCTTCACGCTGCGCATCTACGACGCGTACCGGCCGCCGGAGGCGCAGCAGGTGTTGTGGGATTTCCTGCCGGATCCGAACTTCGTCGCCGATCTCGGCCGCGGGTCGAACCACAGCCGCGGCACCGCGCTGGACCTGACGCTCGTCGGCGCGAACGGCGAGCCGCTCGACATGGGCACCGGATTCGACGAGATGGTGGCCGCGTCGGGCCACTTTCACGCGGGGTTGCCCGAGCACGTGCAACGCAACCGGCTGCTGCTGCTCGGCGTCATGCATGCGGCCGGCTTCGCGCATATCGACAGCGAGTGGTGGCACTACGAGCTGCCCGGTTCGCATGCGCTGCCGCAGATCGACAACGCGGCGAGCGGCCCGTGGCGCCTGATGTAACGATGCTGCACGCCCCCTTTTTCATGCAGGTTCACGTTCAACGACTCAAACGACAGATGGAGAAGCGCCCATGAAATTCCCGACCTCCCGGCTCGTCGCGGCGCTGGCCGCCGCGTCCCTGTTCGCCGCCGTTCCGCTTTCCACCGCCCATGCGGAAACGCCGAAGGACATGTTCGTGATGGCCACGCTGCTCGACGAATTCACGACGCTCGATCCGGGCGAAATCTACGAGCTGGTGCCTGAGGAGTACGTCGCGAACACGTACGACCGGCTCGTGCGCGTGGACCTGCGCGATCCGTCGAAATTCAACGGCGACGTCGCGCAGTCGTGGACGGTGAGCGCCGACGGCCTGACCTATACGTTCAAGCTGCGCTCGGGCCTCAAGTTCCACTCGGGCAACCCGCTGACGGCCGACGACGTCGCATGGTCGATCCAGCGCGCGGTGCTGCTCGACAAGGGACCGGCCGCGGTGCTGACCGGCATCGGGCTCACGAAGGCCAACGTCGTGGCGAACGTGAAGAAGCTGGACGACCAGACGGTGTCGATCACGACTGATCACAAATACGCGCCGACCTTCGTGCTCAACGTGCTCGGCTCGTGGCCCGCGTCGGTGCTCGACAAGAAATTGCTGCTGTCGCACCAGCAGGGCAACGACTTCGGCAACGCGTGGTTGAAGACCAACGAGGCCGGCTCCGGCGCGTACAAGCTCGTCAAGTGGTCGCCCAGCGACAGCATCGTGCTGCAACGCTTCGACGGCTACCGGCTGCCGCTCGCGATGAAGCGCATCGTGCTGCGCCACGTGCCCGAAGCGGCGAGCCAGCGACTGCTGCTGGAAAACGGCGACGTCGACGCGGCGCGCGACCTGAGCCCGGACGATCTCGCATCGGTCGTGAAGTCGGGCAAGGCGAAAGTCACGGCCTCGCCGCAGGCGACGCTGCTGTATCTCGGCCTGAACACGAAGAACCCGACGCTCGCGAAGCCCGACGTGCAGGAAGCGCTCAAGTGGCTGGTCGACTATGCGGGCCTCCAGGCCAACGTCGTGAAGACGACCTACAAGGTGCACCAGACCTTCCTGCCCGAAGGCTTCCTCGGCACGCTGAATTCGAACCCGTACAAGCTCGACGTCGCGAAGGCGAAGGCGCTGCTCGCGAAGGCCGGCGTGCCGAACGGCTTCTCGGTGACGATGGACGTGCGCAACGACTATCCGTACACGGAGATCGCGCAGGCCGTGCAGGCGAACTTCGCGCAGGCGGGCGTCAAGGTGCAGCTGATCCCAGGCGACAACAAGCAGACGCTCGCGAAATACCGCGCGCGCCAGCACGACATCTACATCGGCGAATGGTCGGCCGACTACATCGACCCGCACAGCAATGCGCAGGGTTTCGCATGGAACCCCGACAACTCCGACAAGTCGAGCTACAAGATGCTGGCCTGGCGCAACAGCTGGGACATTCCGCAACTGACGAAGGAAACCGACGCCGCGCTCGCCGAGCCGACCGCCGCGCAACGCGCGCAGCGGTACCAGGCGATGCAGAAGGAAATGCTCGCGCGCTCGCCGTTCGTGATCATGTTCGAGAAGGTCGCGCAGGTCGCGACGCGACCCGGCGTGAGCGGGCTCGAAGTCGGGCCGATCAACGACCTCGTGTCGTACCGTAACCTGAAGAAGCAATAAGGTTCGCCGCATGTCGACTCCCGCCTCCTCCCTCGAAGCACTGCGCACGCTGCCCGCGCGGCGCCCGGCCGTGCGCTGGGTGCTACGCGTGCTGCGCTGGGCGCTCACGCTCGCCGTCACGTTCACAGGGCTGCTCGCGCTGACGTTCGTGATCGGCCGCAAGGTGCCGATCGATCCCGTGCTCGCGATCCTCGGCGATCGCGCGTCGGCCGAGGCCTACGCGGCCGAGCGCATCGCGCTCGGCCTCGACAAGCCGCTCGTCACGCAGTTCCTGATCTACGCGCGCGACGTGCTGCACGGCAATCTCGGCATGTCGCTGCTGACGTCGAACCCGGTGCTCGACGACATCAGGCGCGTGTTCCCCGCCACGCTCGAACTCGCGACGATCGCGACGGTGATCGGCATCGCGATCGGCGTGCCGCTCGGCGTCGCGGCCGCGGTGAAGCACAACCGGCCGATCGACCACATCGCGCGCTTCGTTGGCCTGATCGGCAATTCGGTGCCGGTATTCTGGCTCGGGCTGATGGGGCTGCTGCTGTTCTATGCGCGGCTGCACTGGGTCGGCGGCCCCGGCCGGCTCGATCCGGTGTACGACGGGATGGTCGACCCGCGCACGGGCAGCCTGCTGATCGACTCGGCGCTCGCGGGCGAGTGGGACGTGTTCCGCAACGCGGTGTCGCACATCGCGCTGCCGGCCGCGATCCTCGGCTACTACTCGGTCGCGTACCTGAGCCGGATGACGCGCTCGTTCATGCTCGACCAGCTGAGCCAGGAATACATCGTCACCGCGCGCGCGAAGGGCTTGTCCGAGCGGCGCGTCATCTGGCGGCATGCGTTCGGCAACATCGCGGTGCCGCTGCTCACCGTGATCGCGCTCACGTACAGCAACCTGCTCGAAGGCTCGGTGCTGACCGAGATCGTGTTCGCGTGGCCGGGGCTCGGCTCGTACCTGACCGGCGCGCTCCTGAACGCCGACATGAATGCCGTGCTCGGCGCGACGCTCGTGATCGGCGTGATGTTCATCACCGTCAACCTGCTGACCGACGCGCTGTACCGTGTGTTCGATCCGCGTGCGCGCTGAGGGCCGCTTCGACATGACCGTTTCCATCCCGCTTCCTTCACCGACCATGCCGAAGGCCACCCGTCCATGAATGCCGAACCTCTCACGCTGCGCGCGTGGCTGCTTTCCGATGCGCCCGCGTCGCGCTCGCAGGCCGCGTTCGGCCTCGCCTACCGCCGCTGGCGCCGTTTCGCGGGCAATCCGCTCAACCTGTTCGGGCTCGCGATCCTGGTGACGCTGATCGTGGTCGCGATCGTCGGCCCGCTGATCATGCCGCACGATCCGCTGCGCCAAGTGCTGTCGGACCGGCTGCTGCCGCCCGGCTCCGCATCGCACTGGCTCGGCACCGACCAGCTCGGCCGCGACATCCTTTCGCGGATGATCGCGGGCTCTCGCCTCACGCTCGGCATCGCGATGCTCGTCGTCGTGATCGTCGTGCCGATCGGCCTCGCGATCGGCACGACGGCCGGCTATTGCGGCGGCTTCGTCGACAGCGTGCTGATGCGCATCACCGACATCGCGCTCGCGTTCCCGAAGATCGTGCTTGCGCTCGCATTCGCGGCCGCGCTCGGGCCCGGCGTGATCAACGCGGTCGTTGCGATCTCGATCACCGCGTGGCCCGCGTATGCGCGGCTCGCGCGCGCGGAGACGATCCGCATCGCGCAGGCCGACTACATCCACGCCGCGCGGCTGCAAGGCGCGTCGGGCCCGCGGATCCTGCTGCGCTACATCATGCCGCTGTGCATGTCGTCGGTGATCGTGCGCGCGACGCTCGACATGGCCGGCATCATCCTCACCGTCGCGGGCCTCGGCTTTCTCGGCCTCGGCGCGCAGCCGCCGAGCCCCGAGTGGGGCTTCATGGTCGCGTCGGGCCGCAACGTGCTGCTCGACGCGTGGTGGGTCGCGACGCTGCCCGGCATCGCCATCCTGCTCGTGAGCCTCGCATTCAACCTGCTCGGCGACGGGCTGCGCGACGTCTTCGATCCCCGCCATGGAGCATGACATGCCGATGAATTCCACCACCGCGCCCGCGCCGCTCTGCGAGATCGACGGCCTGAAAATCGGCTTTCGCGGGCACGACGGCGTCGTCACCGACGCGGTGCGCGACCTGTCGCTGACGCTCGCGCCCGGCGAACGGCTCGGCATCGTCGGCGAATCGGGCTCCGGCAAGTCGCTGACGGGCCGCGCGCTGCTCGGCCTGCTGCCCGAAGCCGCGCGCTGGTCGGCCCGCACGATGCGCTTCGCGGGCCAGGACCTGCTCGCGATGTCCGCGAGCGAACGCCGGCGCCTGTGCGGCAGCCAGATGGGGATGATCCTGCAGGATCCGAAGTATTCGCTGAACCCGGTGATGACCGTCGCGAAGCAGATGGGCGAAGCGTTCCGGCGGCACGAGCCGCGCCTGCGCGGCCGCGCGCTGCGCGAGCGGATCGTCGACGCGCTCGCGGCCGTGCAGATCCGCGACCCGGCGCGCGTCGCCGATGCGTATCCGCACGAGCTGTCGGGCGGCATGGGCCAGCGCGTGATGATCGCGATGATGGTGTCGACGGGCCCACGCCTGCTGATCGCCGACGAGCCGACCTCCGCGCTCGACGTCGCGGTGTCGATGCAGGTGCTCGCGGTGCTCGACGCGATGATCGCGCGGCACAACACGGGCCTGATGTTCGTCAGCCACGACCTGCCGCTCGTGATGTCGTTCTGCGATCGCGTCGCGGTGATGTATGCGGGGCGCGTGGTCGAAACCTGCGCCGCGCGCGACCTGCGCGATGCGACGCATCCCTACACGCGCGGGCTGCTCGCGGCGAACCCGCCGCTCGTGAACCCGCCCGACGAACTGCCGGTGCTGCGGCGCGATCCGGCGTGGCTCGACGCCGCTGCGCCCGCGCCGACCGCTCACATACCGCAGGAGGCCGCACGATGATCGACGTCGATCACGCATCGATCCGTTTCCCGACCCGCACGGGTCACGTCGACGCCGTGCGCGATGCCAGCTTCGCGGTACGCGACGGCGAGGTGTTCGGGCTCGTCGGCGAATCGGGCTCCGGCAAGTCGACGCTGCTGCGCGCGCTGACCGGCCTCGTGCCGCTCGCGGGCGGCAGCCTGTCGATCGACGGGCGGCCCGTCGGCGGCACGCCCGATCGCGCATTTCGCCGCCACGTGCAGATGGTGTTCCAGGATCCGTACGGGTCGCTGCATCCGCGCTTCACGGTGGACCAGACGCTGCGCGAGCCGCTGTCGATCCACGCAATCGACGACGCCGACGCGCGCATCGCCCGCGCGCTGTCCGAAGTCGGGCTCGGCCCGTCGTTCCGCTTCCGCTATCCGCACCAGCTGTCGGGCGGCCAGCGCCAGCGTGTCGCGATCGCGCGCGCGCTGATTGTCGAGCCGCGCGTGTTGCTGCTCGACGAGCCGACGTCCGCGCTCGACGTGTCGGTGCAGGCCGAAATCCTGAACCTGCTGCGCCGCCTGCATCGCGAACGCAAACTGACGATGATCCTCGTGAGCCACAACCTCGCGGTGATCGGCTTCCTGTGCCAGCGCGTCGCGGTGATGCAGCATGGCGAGATCGTCGAACAGCTGCGGATCGAGGACGTGCGCGCCGGACAGGTCGCACGCGACTACACGCGCACGCTGCTGCGCGCGACCGAAGGCTACCGCCGCCTCGATCCGGTCGCCTGACATGAGTGCGACGCGCGGGCGTGCGATACTCGGCACCCCGTGCGTCGGTGCGCCAATGCACCGGCACGCACGCCGAATGGAACCCTCGCGCGCCGCGCGGGTCCATTTCCTTTCGTCAACAGCTCAACAGCTATAGGGAGGCGTTCATGCTGCAATTCATCGAAACCCTGGTGGTCGGGCTCATCGTCGGCCTCCTCGCCCGTGCGCTCAAGCCCGGCGACGACAAAATGGGCATCCTGATGACCGTCGTGCTCGGCGTCGTCGGCTCGCTCGTCGCGGGCTACGTCGGCCGCGCTGCCGGCTGGTATGCGCCGGGCCAGGGCGCCGGCTGGATCGCGTCGATCATTGGCGCGATCGTGCTGCTCGTGATCGTCGGCGCGGTGCGCAAGCGCGCGGGCTGACCGCCGCATCGACCGCGTCGATGCGGAAACGGCCGCTCGTCACACGAGCGGCCGTTTTTCTTTCTGCACCCCGCAATTCGCACCCTCGTCGAATCGTTGAGTTCTCAACGATTCACCTGCAAAACCCCTGTCCGTTGGCCGGATTGCCGCGAGCTTACGCCATCGGCAATACCCTGACTTGCGGCCGCACAAATTTGAGATAAATTGATTGGAGGAATACGGCGTCATTTGCTCGTTGCCGTCATTTCCCGTTCTTTCATTCAAGAGGTCCAATGGAATTGCCGTTTACGCATACAGCATCGCAGCGTTGACGGACTGCCATTCGAGCGGCCCCGCTGCGACGCGCTTCCTCTCTGGAGCCTGTCATGAAGCATCGCCTGTTTGCCGCCTCGTTTGCCCTGGCTGCCTCGCTTCTGGCGTCGTCCTCGTCTTTTGCCGCCGGCGCGTCCGGCGTCGTCCACTTCACCGGCATGATCGTCGAGCCGCCGTGCTCGTTCGCACTCGACACGGCCGACGCCGCGCACGCGCACGTGCGCCCCGACTGCCCGCGCCCGGCGAGCGGGCAAGTCGCGTTCATCGACGCGGCCAGCCTGCGCACGATCAAGACCACGACCTTTACGCAGGCCTCGCGCGCAATCGTTTTACCTGACCGTGCGGGCAACGCGCATGCGCCGATGATCGCCGTCGTGACGTACCAGTAGCGCCTGCTGCAGGAGACGTCGCGCGTCAGTCGCGATGGCAGGCGATCCAGTCGCTGAACGCGCGGATCTTCTGCTGGCTGCCGATGCTCTCCGGATAGACGAAGAAATAGCGGGCGCCGGTCTCGAGCACGATGTCGAACGGCCGTTCGAGCCGGCGCGCGGCGACGTCGTCGTCGACGAGCGTCACATCGCCGATCGCGACGCCGAAGCCCTGCATCGCCGCATTCGTCGCGAGATCGAGCGTGTCGAAGGTCGGCCCGCGCTCCGCGTCGACGGCGCGTTCGCCCGCGTGATCGAGCCACGCGCGCCAGTCGCGGTGGTCGCGCGTCGGATGCAGCAGCGTATGGTGCGCGAGATCGCCGACCGCATCGAGCGGCACCGCCTGCCGCAGCTCGGGCGCGCACACCGGCGTCAAGCGCTCGTCGAACAGCGGCAGCGCGAACACGCCGGCGCCCGGCGACGTACCGTAGACGACCGCCGCATCGAACGGCTCGGTCGAGAAATCGACGATGTGCTGCCACGCGGTCGTGATCTGCACGTGGAGCTCGGGATGCTCGCCCTGGAAGCGCATGATGCGCGGCAGCATCCAGCGCATCACGCAAGTCGGCACCTTCAGCGCGAGATCGGTGCGCTGCCGCGTGAGCTTCATCGAGATGTCCTCGATCCGCGCGAAGCTCTCGTTGACCACCGGCAACAGTTGCTCGCCCTCCGCCGTCAGCGTGAGGCCCTTCGCGTGCCGCTTGAACAGCGGAAAGCCGTAATGCGCCTCGAGTGTCTGGATCTGCCGGCTTACCGCGCCCTGCGTGAGGCACAGCTGCTCGGCCGCGCGCGTGAAGCTGCGGTGGCGGGCCACCGTCGAGAAGATCTGCAGCGCGTGCAGGGGTGGAAGTCGGCGCATGACGAAGGGGTAGACGGATCGATCGCACCCAACGAAGGCGCGGCAAGACCGCGCGCCGACACCGGCGCGCGCTGATCGACACGATAAGCCAAACGCCGGCTTTACGCGAGGTGCACCGGACGCTCAGGCCGTGGCGGCGAGCGCGCCCGTCGCGATGCGCGCCGCCGACGCGACGACGTCCGCACGTGCCGCCGCGTCGGCACGCGGCTGCGTGAACGACACGGCCAGCACGATCGGCGCGCGCGACGGCGGCCACAGCACGGCGACGTCGGTCGTCGTGCCGTAGCCGCCGGTGCCGGTCTTGTCCGCGATGCGCCAGCCCGGCGGCACGCCGGCCGCGATTCCGGTCGCGCCGCGCGCGCCGCCGGTCATCCATTCCGTGAGCTGCGCACGCTGCGGCTCGCGCAGCGTATCGCCGAGCAGCAACCGCTGCAGCGTGTCGACCATCGCGACCGGTGTCGACGTATCGCGCTCGTCGCGCGGCGCCGCCTGGTTCAGTTCGGGTTCCCAGCGGTCCAGCCGGAATGCGGTGTCGCCGCTTTCGTGCGCGAACGATGTGACGGCCTGCGGACCGCCGAGCACGCCCATCAGCAGGTTCCCCGCGCCCTTGTCGCCCGACTGCAGCATCGCCGTGCAGAGCTGCGCGATCGTCATCCCCGTGTCGACGTGGCTTTCCGTCACCGGCGAGCCGGCCACGACTTCATAACGGCGATACAGGATGCGGCGTGGCAGCAGCGACGCGTCGAGCGAGCCGCGCGCGAGTATCGCGGCGGCGGCGACGACCGCGTAGGTGCCGCACAGCGGGAAGCGCTCGCGCGCGTGATGCGCGATGCGCGTGCCGCTCGACGTATCGAGTGCGGCGACGCCGAGCCGACCGTTCGACGCTTTTTCGAGCGCGGCGAGTTCGGCCTGGGCGGCATGTGCGCGGCCCTGGTCGGCGACGGGTGCCGACGAGCACGCGGCGACGAACGGCGCGGCGACGGCGGCGAGCAACAGCGAGCGGCGTGTCGGAGAGTGTTCCATGGGTGAAGGGTGTTCTGTCGGAAACGGTGGCACGAAGCAACATACGTGCGCATCGACGATGCACACGCATTCACGCCGACGGCCGGCTCGCGACGGCATACGCCGCGCATCCCCGAAGACGTCCGTCGGCCCCGCATGCGGCGGGACGCACATGAACAGGCCCTAGCGTAGCAGCGAGCGCCGCCGCGTTCCAGCGGCGCGGCCTGCATCACCCTTGCGACGAAGGCAGGTACGGCATCGGATTGACGGGCTTGCCGTCGCGCCGCACTTCGAACAGCAGCGCGACACGCGAGTTGTCGAGGTCGCCCATCTCGGCGATCTCGTCGCCCCGGCGCACGATATCACCGGTCTTCACGAGCAGCTTGCGATTGTGCGCATAGGCCGTGAGGAAATCCGCGTTGTGCTGGACGATGATCAGGGTACCGTAATCGTTCAGGCCGCTACCCGCGTACATCACGCGGCCGTCGGCCGCCGCGCGAACCGGGTCGCCCGGCCGGCCGGCGATCTGGATGCCCCGGTTCTGCCCCGGCCGGAACGCGTCGACGATCTTGCCGCGCGCGGGCCACGTGAGCGCCACCGCACCCGTGTGCCGCCTGGTTTCCTTCACGACCTGCCGGTCGCTCGCCGTCGACGCGCTCGCCTGCGCGGCGCCCGCCGCATTGCTCGCGGCGGCCGGCGCCGCGGCCGGCGCGCTGCCACTCGCGCCCGATGCCTGCAACGGCTGCTGGCGAACGATGCGGAGCACCTGCCCCATGCGCAGCCTGCCGCGCCCATCGAGCTTGTTCCAGGTGCGCAGGTCGGCGACGCTGCAGTCGTTCGCGGACGCGATGCCCGACAGCGTGTCGCCGCGTTTCACCATGTACTTCTGCGCGACGAGAATGGGCGCGGGCGGCGGCGTCGCGGGCGTGGCCGCCGGTGCGGCGGCGGGCTGCCCCGACGGCGATCCCGCCAGCGTGTCGCTCGGCGGGACGGACTGCGTGCTGGCACAACCGGCCATGACGAGCACCGCGGCGAGGCCGGACAGCCACGCCGACTTGCGGCAAATCTCGCGCTGTTTCATGGACGATCGACTCCGGTTTGACAATCTTTCAAGCATCTCAAAAACGGAACGGCCGACGTGTAACCGGATGCAAACAATCATGACAAACGATCACGAACCGGGCGCCGGCGGACACTCGTTACCGGTAATACGGTCAATTTCGGGAAAACTTGACGGTTTCTGGCGCGCGATGCGGAAGAAATTTCGCGATGGGCCGAAATTTCGAATGGCTTTCAATTTCGATATAGCCGCATCGGACAGCCGATGCGGCTGCGATGGGCGCCTGCTCAACGCAGCCAGTCGACCAGCTCCGCGCAGGCCCACCCGAGCCCGATGCACAGGAACAGCAGGTGCAACGCGATCTTGAACGACACACCCCACGACGAATCGACCCGCATGACAGTCTCCCCCGGTTGATATGCGGCCATGATCCGGCATCGATCCCGCCCCGAAAATGCGGAACCGGCGAACGGGGTCTCAGGCCCAGCCTGAGACCGGTACGGCGGTTCCTGCTAACTTATCGGCCATACCAATCCTTACGCGCCCCCACCCCGCCATGCGATTCGACCTGACCGACCTCCGGCTCTTCCTGAACATCTGCGAGGCCGGCACGATCACGGGCGGCGCCGAGCGCACGCACATCACGCTGCAGGCAGCAAGCGAGCGCATTCGCGGGATGGAGGACGAACTCGGCGTGCCGCTGCTGCACAGGAGCAAGTCCGGCGCGCAGGTGACCGACGCCGGCCGCGCGCTCGAGCATCACGCGCGCACGGTGCTGCAGCAGATCGACCACATGCGCGGCGAACTGCAGCAATACGGCCAGGGGCTGCGCGGGCATATCCGCCTGCTCTGCAACACGGCCTCGCTGAGCGAATACCTGCCCGACGCGCTCGCCGCGTACCTGCCGCATCATCCGAAACTGTCGATCAGCGTCGAGGAGCGCTCGAGCCAGGAAATCGTGCACGCGATCCGCAACAAGACGGCCGAGGTCGGCATCGTCGCCGATTCGGTCGGGCTCGGCGGGCTCGAGCAGAAGCCATTCCGCGAGGATTGGCTGATCGCGGTCGTGCCGGCCGGGCATCCGCTCGCCGCGCGCGACAAGGTCGCGTTCGACGAGATCGCCGACGCGGATTTCATCGGGCTGACCGACGGCAGCGCGCTGCAGGTCCATCTCGCGGACCAGGCGCGTGCGCTCGGCAAGCGGATCCGCTACCGTGTGCAGCTGAAGAGTTTCGATGCGATCTGCCGCGTGATCGAAAGCGGCGTGGGGATCGGCATCGTGTCGCGCCATGCGGCCGAGCGCGCGATGCAGACGATGGACGTGCGGCTCGTCGAGCTGTCCGACGCGTGGAGCCACCGCAAGCTGACGCTCTGCGCACGATCGTTCGATGCGCTGCCCAAATATACGCAGGCGTTCGTGTCGTATCTGTCGGGCGAAACGTCATCGCGCTGAACGCCCGCGCCATCCGCAACAGCCGGACGATACACGAGGAGGCACCGCCGTCATGACGAAACCCGATCTCGCCACGCACTACCGCGCCTACATCGACTGCCTGAACCGCCAGGACTGGCCGGCGCTCGGCCAGTACGTCGCCGACAACGTGATCCACAACGACCGGCCGCTCGGCCTGGCCGGCTACCGCGCGATGCTCGAGCAGGATTTCCGCGACATTCCGGATCTCCATTTCGCGATCCGGCTGCTGGTGTGCGAACCGCCGCGCGTCGCGTGCCGGCTTCGCTTCGCGTGTGCGCCGAAAGGGACGTTCATGGGGCTCGCCGTCGACGGCACGCGCGTCACGTTCGCCGAGAACGTCATCTACGAATTTCACGACGGCAAGATCCGGCAGGTCTGGTCGGTGATCGACAAGGCGGCGATCGAAGCGCAGCTCTAGCATCGCCGCGGGGCCGCCGCCGGACAGAATCGACAGCCGAGATCCGGCTTGATTCGATTTTCAGGGGTAACGTTTTCTCTTGCATCTCGTTGGAAGCGCGCCGCCCGAGCACCTTTACAACGCTTCAGTCGCTGCCGATATGTCACGCTGCATTGCAGCGAAAATAATAATAAATCGCGGTAATTCCGGCATCAACACCCCATCTTCACGACAGCTGCCATTTCAGCCATCCGGGTTTTCACCGGCGTCTCCGGCGTGAAAGCGCATTGACATCGAAGCAATCGATGCCTAAATTTGGAAAACGTTTTCCTTCGCCTTCAGCGCGACGCCTTCGTGGCCCGCGCAGGGAGAACGCTTGCCTGCCCGAGTTGCGATTCAAACCTTCATCACTATTCGAAAACCCGGAGACACAATGCATATGCGCAGCAGATTCGCGCTCGGCGCCGCGCTCAGCGCCCTTTCCGTCCTGTTCGTCAGCGCATGCGGCGGCAACGACGTGACCGCCCCGCCACCCTCGTCGCCCCCGCCGTCGACACCGGCGCTCGCGCCGAACTCGTTGCAGGCGCTCATCTACGGCGCACCCGACACCAGCGTGCCGGCGGGCACGAGCATTCCGGTCACGATGATGGGCCAGATGCGCGCGCTGTTCGACCTGATCCGGAAGTCGCCCGACTTCACGCAGGTCGTGATGGATCTCGGCGACGGTTCGCCGGTTCACGTGCTCGACACGAACACCGGCGACAAATTCCTTCCCGGCAAGCTCGCGCTCGGCCTGTCGTACATCCTGATCGACATGAAGTCGAAGGGCGACCCGCAATACGCAAGCTATCTGGCGACGTACCAGACGATCACGACCGCGATGATGGCGCAGTCGGGCAGCGACTATGCGTATGCAAATACGTCATGGGGCGAGTACTACTACCTCGTCGCGCTGAACAACCTGAAGGCGCACGGCATGCTCAACGAGGTCTTCAGCGACGCGATGCTCGCGACGCTGCAGCAACGGCTCACTTTCTGCGACATGTTCGGCCCCGATGCAAGCGGCAAGACCAGCACCTGCCCGGCCGCCGGCACGCCGATCGACATTGCGTCGCTCAACACCGCGCAGAATTACTATGCGGTGTCCTACGGAATTGCCGGCCTGCGGCAAAAACTCGGCTGGAGCAATCCGTCGTTCTCGTCGGCGACCGATCCGGCCGTCGCGACGATGGGCGCGCGCGATGCGCTGCTCTATACGTTGACGAACCACATCCGCAAGGATTCGTCGGGCGGGTTCTCCGACGAAGCGTCGAACACGCACACGACCTATTACGACCAGGCGCGCTACGACCGCTACAGCACGCTGCTGATCGGCGAAGTGACCGAGCGCACGTTCGAGATGGGCAACGAGGCGAACCTCACGCCGGAACTGAAGGGCTATCTGCGCAAGTCGGTCGACCTGATCCTGCCGCAGCTGAACGCCGACGGCCAGGGCTTCGACTACGGCCGTTCGATCGGCCCGTACGGCGATTCCGCGTTCATGGAGATCCTGACGGCAGCGGCCAATGCGGGCGTGCTGACCGATCAGGAAAAGCAGATTGCGTACGCGTTCATCTACCGGGCCGCGCGTCGCTTCGACACGTACTGGTACGACCCGTCGCTGCCGACGCCGTCGGTGAACATGTGGGTCAAGGGTCGCGGCACGGACGCCTATCGCGGCAAGCCGCGCGTGATGGGCGAGAATTTCAGCCTGCTGCACCAGTACCTTTACGTGAACGCGTGGTGGAACAAGCTCGGCTTCGGCGGCAAGGCGCCGATGGACGATGCGGCCTACGATACGTGGCTCGACGCGCTGCCGCGCTACACGCTCACCTGGTACAACCAGCCCGGCGATACCGCGCATCCGTACGACGCGGCGCTGCTCACCGTGCGCGACGGCCGCCGCGTCGTCAACCTGAATCTCAGCCAGGCGCCCGACTACAACTCGTTCACGCCGTACTACCCGGTGCCGTTCTCCGACAAGCTGATCTACGGGACGACCGATCTGGGCTATGCACTGCTGGTGCCGCAGGTGTCGTACAACGGGAAGACCTACGTTCCCGTCACGTACTACAAGAACCTCAACGTGCAGCAAGCCAACGGCCAGGTGGTCGTGTCGTTCGACACGGCGAAGTTCCGTCTCGCATCGAAGAACGCGGCGTACACGACGGATCTCGACCTCCAGGTGCATACCGTGCTGACGTTCGCGCACGGCACGATCTCGCGCAGCGACACGCTTGCTTCGGGCACGCTCGCCGGCAACCTGTCGGTCGAGACGGACTTCGCGTCGTTCGCGGACTTCGCGTCCACGCAAGCAAACGGCGACGGCACATCGGTGACGTACGCGAACAGCGCCGCGACCGGCTATGCGGCGTCCGGGTTCGACACCTGCGCGCTGTCCGCCTTCGACACGGTCAACGGCGCGACGAACCCGCTGTCGACGACGCCGATCGGCCAGCTGCATTCGAACTTCGCGTGCAAGACCGCGCCGTTCGCGCTCGGTGCGGGCGTCACCCGCGCGTTCGGGTGGACGCTGAAGTACGCCGACCCGGCCTGAGCGGCCTGGCCGCCGCTCCGTGAGCGTCCTCGAAGCCGGCGCTCGAAACCGGCTTCGGGGCATTCACGCGCGGCGCGCATTGCGCGCACGGCGCGTGTCGGCGATGCCCGCTCACTGCCACGCCGAAGCGGCCATGCAGGCGCCGAGCGCGGTCATCCCGACGAAGAAGCAGCGCTTGAAAGTCTTCTCGCTCATCACGCGCCGCGCATATTGTCCGCCGATCATCCCCGCGAGTGCCGGCACGAGCGCCAGCGCCGATACGCCGAGATCGACCGTCTGCAGCGCGCCCGTTACGCGCAACTGCAGCCCGAGCGCGATCGTCGACGCAGTAAACGAGAGCCCGAGCGCCTGGATCAGGTCATCCTTCGACAGCCGCAGCGCCTGCAGGTACGGCACAGCCGGCACGACGAACACGCCGGTGGCGGCCGTCACGACGCCCGTCAGATAGCCGATCGCGGCTGACAGCCACTTTTCGTGTCGGCCCGGCGCGGGCAATCGCGCGGCGGCGAGCCCCCAGCCGCCGTACGCGACCAGCACGACGCCGAGCGCCGCGTGGGTCCACGCACTGCCGCCCGCGAGCGCGGGCAGCCCGCCCGTCAGCGTGCCGATCGTCAGCCCGGCGAGCAGCGGCCACAGACGCCGCAGCAACGGCCCGAACGACGGGCCGAGCCACAGCTGCCACACATTGGTGATGAACGACGGCACGAGCAGCAGGCTCGCGGCGGCCGACGGCGGCATCGCGAGCGTCAGCAGGCCCATCGCGATCGTCGGCAGCCCGAGGCCGATCATGCCCTTGACCGCACCGGCCAGCAGAAAGACCAGCACGATGATCGTCAGCGTATGGGTTTGCATGGAGGGCGTTCCGTCCGGTTGAAGACGGCGCCGATGATGAACCACCGTCACGCCGCCGGCCATCTGGCTTTGCCTGAGGCTGGCTCGGGCCCACCCGGCGGGCCTCGTCGCCTCATCATCCCGCCATGCCCGCCGTTCAGGCTGCGTGCGTCGGCCCCCGGCCATGCTCGCTGTCGAGGTGCGCCATCTGGGGGGCCGGATAACGCTCGCCGGCAGCCGCCCCGGCGGGAACCGCCGTTTCGATGCGAGCCAGATCATCGACCGTTAGTTGCAACTTTGACGCTTGCAACGCGTCCTGGAGTTGCGTGCGCTTGCGCGCGCCGACCAGCGGCACGATGTCGTCGCCGCGCGACAGCGCCCACGCGATCGCGATCTGCGCCGGGTTGCTGCCCTTTTCGTCGGCAATCGCGCGCAGTGCGTCGACCAGCGCGAGATTGTGCGCGAGGTTCTCGCCCTGAAAGCGCGGGCTGGCCGCGCGGAAGTCGCGCTCACCCTGCCGCGCCGCGCTCCAGCCGCCGCCGAGCAGCCCGCGCGACAGCACGCCGTAGGCCGTCACGCCGATCCCGAGTTCGCGACACACGGGCAGGATGTCCGCCTCGATCCCGCGCGACAGCAGCGAGTACTCGATCTGCAGGTCGGCGATCGGCGCGACGGCTGCCGCACGGCGGATCGTGTCGGCACCCACCTCCGACAGGCCGATATGGCGCACATGACCGGCCTTCACGAGATCGGCGATCGCGCCGACCGTCTCCTCGATCGGCACCGCCGGATCGACGCGCGCCGGCCGGTAGATGTCGATGTGGTCGGTGCCGAGCCGCTTCAGCGAATACGCGACGAAATTGCGGATCGCCTGCGGCCGCGCGTCGTAGCCGACGAACGCGCCGGCCGGGTCGCGCAGCGCGCCGAATTTCACGCTGATCAGCACCTGGTCGCGCGTGCGGCCGCGCAGCGCGTCGCGGATCAGCATCTCGTTGTCGCCCATCCCGTAGAAGTCGCCCGTATCGAGCAGCGTGATCCCGCTGTCGAGCGCCGCGTGCAGCGTCGCAATGCTTTCGTCGCGATCCGCCGGCCCGTAGAGATCCGACATCCCCATGCAGCCGAGCCCGATCGCCGACACCTGCGGGCCCGTGCGGCCCAGTTGACGCTTGTCCATGTCCGTTTCCTTGCGGTGGTGAGTGAATGAACCGGATTCTGGACGCATCGCGGCGCGCGATAAACGCGAAACGCCCAACCAAATCATTCGACGCTGATTAACAATGGAGCCTGTCCCAATTCGCCCAGGCTCCCGCTCCGCATGGACCATCTGCATGCAATGCGCATCTTTGCGCGCGTCGCCCACCTCGGCAGCTTCACGAAAGCGGCCGAGCAGTTGCAATTGCCGCGCCCGACGGTCAGCAATGCCGTCCAGTATCTGGAAAAACACCTGCGGGTGCGCCTGCTGCAGCGAACCACCCGGCGCGTCGCGCTGACCGCCGAGGGCGCCACTTATTACGAGCGCTGCACGCGGCTGCTGGCCGATCTGGACGATGCCGAGACGCTGTTCGACGACGCCGGCGCCGCGCCGCGCGGCGTGATCCGCGTCGACCTGCCCGAACGCTTCGCCCTGAACAAGGTGATTCCGGCGCTGCCGGATTTCCACGCGCGCTATCCCGACCTGCGCGTCGTGCTGAGCACGACCGACCGCTTCGTCGATCTCATCTCCGACGGCATCGACTGCGCGGTGCGGGTCGGCGTGCTGTCCGACACGTCGCTGGTCGCGCGCCGCGTCGGCGAGATGGCGCAGATCAACTGCGCGTCGCCCGCGTATCTCGCGCGATACGGCACGCCGCGCTCGCCGGACGATTTGCCCGACCATGTCGCGGTCGGCTATTTCTCGAGCCGCACGGGCCGTGAGCTGGACTGGGAATATGCGGACATGGATTCGGGCGCGCTGCAGACGGTGAAAATGCGCAGCGTGGTCGCGGTAAACAGCTCGCAGGCGTATCTCGCGTGCTGCATCGCAGGCCTGGGTCTGATCCAGGTGCCGCGCGACGGGCTCGCGCCGCTGTTCGAGGACGGCTCGCTGGTCGAGGTGCTGCCGGAATGGCATGCCGCGCCGCTGCCGGTGTCGGTCGTGTTTCCGAACGGCCGGCATCTGGCGCCGCGCGTGCGGATCTTCGTCGACTGGCTCGCGCAAACGCTCGACGACGCGCACCGGCCAACATGACGAAAGCCGGCACCGGGGCGATCCGCCCCAGGGCGCCGGCACATCAGCGTCAGAACTTGTGGCGGATCGCGGCGCGCACCGCGAACTGGTTCGCCGACGACGACGGGCCGTCCGTCCCGACCACGTAGCCGCCATCGGCGGCGGTGCCGGTCTTGTCACCGGCGACCTTCTGCCATGCGCCCTGCAGGTAGACGTCGGTGCGCTTGGACAGGCTGTAGTCGGCCATCAGCCCGACGGTGTGGTACTTCGGCTTGAACGAACCGGCCGCGGCGTCGAACTTGCCGTCCGTGTACACGTACTGCGCGCCGAGATAGAAATCGGACGTGAGCTGATACTTGCCGTTGATCTCGAAGTTCTGGAACTTGGTCGCGGTCAGCCCGAGGCCCGAGAACGTCGACGCCGGCAGGTAGACGGTCGACACCGGGTTCTTCACGTCGGTCTTCGTATAGACGAAGCCGACCGTCGCCGGGCCGAACGTGTAGTTGATGCCGCCGCCGAAGATGCGCAGGCGGTCGGCGACGAAGTTCGCATCGTCGGCCGCGATCGCGCCCGCGTTGCCGACGCCCGGGCTGTTCGCCTGCAGGTAGGCAGCCGCGACCTGCAGCCCGGCCAGCGAATACTGCGCGCCGATGCTGTACTGTCGGTTGGTCGAGAAGCCCGTGCTGTTGCTGAAGCTGTAGGTGCCGCCGAACGACAGCCCGTTCCAGTCGGGGCTCGCATACTTGACCGTGTTGTTGACGCGGAACGAGTTGTCCGTGTTGTCGTTGTCGAACGGGTGCGAGAACAGCGTGCCGCCCCAGTTGCCGTTCGCGGTCAGCGGCGCGAGATAGTCGACGACTGAATCGTACTGGCGGCCGAAGGTCAGCGTGCCGAAGCGCGACGCGCTCAGCCCGACGAACGCCTGGCGGCCGAACATCCGGCCGCCCTGATTGAACCGGCCGTTGTTCACGTCGAAGCCGTTTTCCAGCGTGAAGATCGCCTTCAGCCCGCCGCCCAGGTCCTCGCTGCCCTTCAGGCCCCAGCGGCTGCCCTGCGCGTAGCCGCTCGCGAGCTGGTAATTCGTTTTTCCGACCCCGCCTACGTTCACGTTGTTCGTGTAGTTGAAGCCCTCGTCGATCAGGCCGTACAGCGTCACGCTGTCCTGCGCGAAGGCCGGCGCGGCAAAAGCGGCCAGCGCGGCGGCAAAAATGACGTGCTTCTTCATGACGAATCTCCGGAGCCGGGTGCCGGGCAGGCCATGCGCCCGGCGATTGTTTGGTCTGTTTTATAGAGGTGGCCCGCAGGGCGGACTGCGCGGTGTGCGGCCGCGAGGACAAAATGGTGTCACGTCGCAAACCGCCCGTCCATATGGGCGTGGGGCCGGCACGCAAAGCGTTGCGCTCGTCCAACTGCCCTGTCCTCGTCATGGCCTGACCAGGCTTGTCGGTAGCGGCTGGCCGGCCCACCATCCGCGTAAACCCGGACGGCGTCACATCGGTGGCACAATGCGCATCCGTTCGTCATTTCTTCACGAAGTCATGCTTCACCCCGATTCATGCGCGGCGGGTGCCGGCCGCGCACGCGGCGCGCGCCGGGAGGCGGCCCGATGACCGCCGCCGCCCGGGCCGGCCGCTACGCCGAGCTCGACTTCTTCCGCGGCCTCGTGCTGCTGGTGATCGTCGTCGACCACATCGGCGGCAGCATCCTGTCGCGCGTGACGCTGCATGCGTACGCGCTGTGCGATGCGGCCGAGGTGTTCGTGTTCCTCGGCGGTTTCGCGACCGCCATCGCGTACAACTCGCTGGCCGAGCGCCACGACGAGGCTGCCGCGCGCCAGCGTTTCATCCGCCGTGCCTTCGAGATCTACCGTGCTTTCCTCGTGACGGCCGGCCTGATGCTGCTCATCACCGCCGTGCTGAACGCATTCTCGATCGACGGCCCGAACATGCCGACCAATGATCTCGATGGCCTGCTCCACAAGCCGCTCGCCGCGTTGCGCGACATCCTGCTGTTCCGCCGCCAGCCGTATCTCGCGTCGGTGCTGCCGATGTATGCGTTCTTCGCGCTGCTCGTCCCGCTCGCGCTGCCGCTCGCGCGCACGCAGCCGTGGTTGATGCTCGCGTTCAGCGGCTCGCTCTGGTACGCGGCGCCGCACATTGCGCGCTTCTTGCCGACCGTCGAAGGCGCGCCGTGGGACTTCAATCCGTTCGCGTGGCAGTTCCTGTTCGTGCTCGGCGTGATCGCACGCTGCCAGCCCGTCTACCAGACGCTCGCACCGAAACCGCAGGGCTGGCTGCTGACGGCCGTGTCGCTCGCGATCGTCGCGGCCGGCGCGTACTACCGGCTGCGCATCGAGCCGTTCCCGACCGACCCGTCGATCAAGCAGAATCTCGGCGCGCTGCGGCTCGCGAACTTCCTCGCGATCGCGTGGCTCGCAGCCAAGCTCGTGCACCTCGGGTGGATGAAGAAGGTCGCGCATGCAATGCCGTGGATCGGCACGATCGGCCGCCAGGGGCTGCTGTGCTTCGTCGCCGGCACCGGCATCTCGCTCGCGGTCGACTCGCTGCTGTACCAGGCGACCGAAGGCTATCTGAACGTGCCGCTCGGCCTGACCGCCGACGTCGTCGCGATGGGCCTGCTGTATCTCGTCGCGAAGCTCTATGCGCCGCTCGTGTCGCGGCTGCCGTTCCCGTTCCGTCCGCGGTGATGATGCGCCGCGCCGTCATGCGCCGCTGCTACGATAGCGGGCGCCTCTCCTGAAACGGTTCACCATGCGCCGACTCGCCCTTCTGTTCGCCGCCGCCCTGATCGCCGGTGCCATCGCCACCGCCCACGCCACGCCGGGCGGGCCCGCGGTTTCGCCGGCGTCGTCCGCGCCCGCGGCCGCGACCGTCCCGCCCGCAACGATCGCGCCGGCCGCCCAGGAACCCTCGGTCAATCCGGGCAGCAGCGTCGTGCTGCGCGCGTTCCGGTCGGCGTCGCTGAAGCGCGACTGGTCTTACACGGTCTACCTGCCGCCCGGCTACAACCCGGAAGGCGCGCGCTATCCGGTGCTGTACCTGCTGCACGGCAACGCCGGCAACGCAAACGACTGGATCACGCAGGGCCGGCTGCAGGCCACCGCCGACACGCTGATCGAGCGCCGCGAGATCCCGCCCGTCGTGATCGTGATGCCGCAAGGCGGCACCGACTGGTACGTCGACCGCAAGGAGAAGATGCAGAGCGCGTTCCTCAACGACCTGCTGCCGGAAGTCGAAGCGCACTTCGCGGTGTCGAACCAGCGCGCGGGCCGCGCGATCGGCGGCGTGTCGATGGGCGGCTTCGGCGCGCTGCGTTTCTCGCTGCTCGAGCCGGGCCTGTTCTGCGGCGCGATGCTGCTGAGCCCCGCGATCTACGCGAACGAGCCGCCGCTCAATTCCGCCGCACGTTATGTCGGCGTGTTCGGCGACCGGCAGTTCGACCCGCGCGTGTGGCACGAGCTGAACTACCCGGCGCTGATGCGCGGTTATTTCGCGCGCAACTGGCGCGTGCCGATGTTCATCGCGGCGGGCGACGACGACCTGACGATCCAGGCCGAATCGAGCGTGCTGTACACGCACCTGCGCCGCGCGCAGAACCCGGCGGAACTGCGCATCGTCGACGGCGGGCACACGTGGGAAGTGTGGCGCGGGCTGCTCGGACAGGGGTTGAAGTACGCACTGGAATGCGTGAAATGATGCGGGCCCGAGCGCGGCCCTGCCGTGGCGGGCGGTATGCGCGCGCCGCCGGCCGCCTTGCTTGCGTCAGACTTCCGCAGCGATCGTCCTTGCCATCCGCAGCGCCAGCGCATACCCGGTCAGCGTCGGATTGACCACCGACGAACTCGGATGCACGGCCGTGCTCGCGATGAACAGGTTCGGGTGATCGTGCGTACGGCAATCGCGGTCGACGACCGAATCGGCCGGATCGCTGCCCATGATCGTCGTGCCCATGATGTGCGAACTCGGCACCCACGCATGGATGTCGTTCACGATCTCGGTCGCACCGAACACCCGCTGGAAATCGCGGTAGTCGTCGAGCACTTGCGATGCCGCGCGCAACGCGTAGTCGTACACGTCGTAGTCGGTGCGCGGCGTCGGCAGCCCGAGCGCATCCTTGCGATCGCTCAGCGTCACGCGGTTGCGCGGGTCGGGCAGGATCTCGACGTAGCTGGCGATCTTCAGATAGCGCGCCGCGTCGTGACGGATCCGCGTATCGAGCGCCTCGCCGACGACACCTTGCGCGATCAGCCGCCGCGTGACGACCTCGTTGGGCACCGTGTTGTCGAGGAAATGCCGGATCGCGCCGTGTTCGCGGCGAAACGCGCCGTCGCGCCGCGTGTTGATGCTGCCCTGCTGCGTCGGGCCGCGCCCGGCCCACACCGGCTCGCGCGCGAGCATCGCGATCGCGCGGCCGGTGTGTCCCATCATGTTGCGGCCGACCTGGTCCGACGAATTCGCGACACCCGACATCAGCAGCAGCTTCGGAATCTCGACGCCATGCGCCGCGAGCACGAAGGTCCGTGCGGTCAGGCGCGTGCTCTTGCCGTCCGGCGTCATGTAATGGATCGCGGCGATCCTGCGATTCTCGCCGCGCTCGATCTTGTAGACGACCGCGTTCGTCAGCAGCCGCGCGCCCTGCGCGACGGCGCGCAGCACCGGGCGATCGCCTGAAAATTGCGCACCGATCGGGCAGATCGGCGCGCAGTTGTTGTTGCCGGCGCAGGTCGGTCGACCCTCGTAGGGCCGCGTCGCGCGCGCGTTGGGTTCGTCGACGAAACGATGACCGATCGTCGCGACCTTGTCCGCGACCTGCTGCGTCAGGTACGACCACGGTTGCTGCCGCATCGGATACGGCTTCGAGCGCGGCGGGAACGGCCCGCCGCCCTGGCCGCTCTGGTCGTCGGTATCCGAGCCCGATACGCCGATCTGCTCTTCGGCGAGCTGGTACCACGGCTCGAGTTCGTCATAACCGATCGGCCAGTCGCGCCCCTGGCCGTAGAGGCTGCGCAGCCGGAAATCGTTCGGCAGCATGCGCCACGTCGCCCCTCCCCAGTGCCACGTGGTGCCGCCGACGAGGCGCAGGAACGACGGCTTCTGCAGCACCGGGCCGACGCTGTCGATGTAGCGATCGGAATAGCGCCCGGTGGACGATTTCGGCGCCCACGGCAGGTCCGGATACGGGCCGTTGTAGTCCGACTTGTTGCCGTAGTCGCGGAACGCGCGCACGAGCTCGGCGCGCTTCACCTCCGGCCCCGCCTCGAGCACGATGACGGACTTGCGTTCCTGCGTCAGCGACTGCGCAACGGCGCCGCCCAGGATGCCCGCGCCGATTACGATGACGTCCGCGTCATAGGTAGTGCTCATGATTTCGATCCTCGTTCGATAGGCCGGTCAGCCGGCGTCGGCGGTCGGGCGCGCCGTCCAGTACTCGGGGCGCGCGCGGATGTAGGTCGGAATGACCGTGACGTCGGCGGTCGGCTCGAACATCAGCGCGGTTTCGTAGCCGACCATGCGCGCCTGCCCGCCATGGCCGACGCTGCCCGTGTAGAAGGCCTCGATGATGGCCAGCGCGGCGGTGCGCAACTCGGGGGCCGCGACGCCGAGCGTGCGCACGAGAGCGTCGAGCGGCTGCGTGCCCATGTCGATCGCGACGGCGAGCGCGCGCAGCCGCGCGGGAAATTCGCGGTCCTGCGCGACGAGACCGTCGTAGACGGATTGCACATAGCGCGACGGTAGCGTCGAGCGGCGCGTCAGGTAGGCGGCCACGCCGGCAAAATCCCGCAGCGGCACGGCCTCTGGCGCAGCCGCTGCACGTGCGATCAGCATGCCGGCAGGCAGTGCGGCGGCAAGCGCCGCGCCGGCCGACAGCTTCACGAAGCGGCGACGCTGCGCGTTCGCGTCGTCGGTCACGTCGAAATCCTTCATCGCGTGCATCTCCTGTCAGTGGGCGGGGGCCGTGCGGATCTTCGCGACATCCGCCGCGCTCACGCGAGCCTTGCCATTGCCGAACCGGTCGCTCAAGTAGTTCACCAAGGTCGCCACTTCGTCATCCTTGAGTTCGGTCTGGAACGCCGGCATGAAATAGTGCGCGGCGCCGTTGTTAACGCTCGCGCCATGCATGACCACCTGCAGCAGGTTCGACGCGGTGGCGGTGCCGACCGCGCTGTTGGCGAACAGCGACGGGAAGAATCCGTCCGCCGTGCCGGCGCCCGTCATCCCGTGACAGCTCGCGCAATGATCGAGGTAGAGCGACGCGCCGGCCGGTGCCGGGCTTCCCATCGCGGCCGCGGCGCGTACCGCGACGTAGTCGTCGGTCTTGCGCCCCTGCGCGGAACGCGGTGCGATATCGGCGCCCTTCGCCGCCGGCACGGTCGACAAATAGGCGGCGATCGCATTCAGATCGCGGTCGCTCATGCGGCTGAAGCTGTGTTCGACCGCTTCCGCCATCGGGCCGGCCGCCTGTGCCTTGCCCGGCACGTTGCCGGTGCGCAGGTACTGGACGATCTGCGCGGTCGTCCACGTGCCGATGCCCGCGTCGCGGTCGCGCGTGATGTTGAACGCCTGCCAGCCCGCGAGCGGCGCGCCGCCGAGATAGCCGGCGCCGGTTTCGTCGTAGGCCAGCTCCTGCATCCCGATGCCGCGCGGCGTATGACAGGTGCCGCAGTGCGCGGCGCCCTGCACCAGGTAGGCGCCGCGATTCCACTCGGCGTCCCGCCCGTGCTTCGGCACATACGCGCCTTCGCGCAGATACAGCGCGTTCCAGATCTTCAGCGGCCAGCGCATGGTCAGCGGCCACGGGAAATCCGGCCGGCGGTTCGGCTGGTGCACCGGCGCGACGCCGTGCATGAAATACGCGTACAGGTTCGCGATGTCGTCGTCGCTGAACTTCGTGTACGACGGATACGGCATTGCCGGATACAGGTTGCCGCCGTCGCGCCGAAGCCCCTTGCGCAGCACGTTCGCGAATTCCTGCTCCGAGTAGTTGCCGATCCCCGTTTGCTTGTCCGGCGTGATGTTGGTCGAGTAGATATCGCCCATCGGCAACGGCATCGCGAGGCCGCCCGCGAACGGCTGCCCTCCCTGGGCCGTATGGCACGCGACGCAGTCGGCCGCGACGGCCAGCGCCTTGCCCGCGGCGACGCGATCCGCGGCCTGCACGGCCGCCGATGCGGGGTTCGTCGCAATAAGGAAAAGCGCGACAAGCGCGGAAAAGCCGGGTAAACGCATGGAAATCGTCCGTGAGAAATCCGGTGAGCAAAGCGGTTTCGGGGAGCCTCGCGATACGGCCCTCTATCTTCCGGAGAAATCGCTCGCGTGGTTTGGCCGCACTATATCATCTTCTGTATCGATACACTAAATCGATACAGAATCAACATTCGCGTAATAATCGGCGGATGCAGGATCAGCGTCGCGGGATTCCGGAAGACGGTCGAACGCCGCGCGGGCGCGGCCGCGCCGATCGGCGTGCCGGGCGGGCCGGCACCGATTTCAGCCCAGCGGGACGAAAGAACGGCTCGCATGCCGCGCAGGACAAAGTCCGGGCGGCATGCGGCTCAGCGATGCGACGGAACGTTCGCCCGGGAGACGGCCCGTGCTGCGCAGCATGGCTGGCGCGCGCGACATTGCGGCTCGCGAAAGCGTCGGTTCAATTCCACGCGTGACGCGCCGGCCGCACCCCGTTCAGGTAGTAGTTGCCGACGAGGTGATACTTCCACCGCACCGGATCGTGCAGCGTGTGCGTGCGCGCATTGCGCCAGTGCCGGTCGAGATTGTGCTCGGCGAGCGTCGACTGCGTGCCGGCCAGCTCAAACAGCTTCTCGCCCGCGAGCAGCGCGATCTCGGTCGTGAGCACCTTCGCCTCGCCGACCGCGACCGACGCACGCGCGACATCGTCGTCGGTCACGGTGCCGCGCGCGCCGATCTCGTCGAGCGTGTGCGCCGCGCGTTCGAGCAGCGCTTCCGCAGCATGCAGCTGGATATGCAGACGGCCGATCTCGCGGACGATCAACGGATCGTCGACCGCGCGCTCGACGCCGCTGTCGACCCAGGGCCGCGTGCGCGTGCGCACGAACGTCTCGGTATCGGCGATCGCGGCCCTCGCGATGCCGGCATCGATCGCCGCCTGGATGATCTGCGACAGCGGGCCGTTGAGCGTCGGTTCGTCCGATACGCGCTGCGCGTTCAGCACATGCGAAGCCGGCACGCGCACGCTGTCGAGCACCACCGTGCCGCTTGCGGTCGTGCGCTGCCCGAAGCCCGACCAGTCATCGATCACGGTCAGCCCGGGCGTCGGCTGCGGGACGTACGCGAGCCACGCCTGCCGCGCATCGTCGAGGCCGAGCACCGGCACGTAGTGCGCGAACAGTGCGCCGGTCGAGTAGAACTTCGTGCCGTCGACGAGATAGTCGTCGCCGTCGCGCCGCACGCGCGTCTTCAGGTCGAGCACATGCTTCGTGCCCTTCTCCGAGAAAGCGTTGCCGAAACGCTTGCCGCTGAGAATTTCGGCGAAGAAATGGCGCTTCTGCGCGTCGGTGCCGGTCAGCGCGATCACGTCGACCAGCCCGAAGTGGTTCTGCGGCAACTGCCCGAGCGACGGATCGGCCGCAGAAACGATCTTGATCACCTCGGTGAGCGTCACGTGCGATACACCCGCCCCGCCGTACGCCTTCGGCACCGTGATCGCCCACAGCCCCGACTGCGAGAACCATTCGATCTCGTCGCGCGGCAACCGGCGCTCGCGATCGCGTTCTGCTGCCCCTTCGGCCAGCCGCTGCGCAAGTGCATGCGCGACCGCGATCGCCTGCGCGTCGTCGGCGATTACGCGGGCAACCTGCGGTCCTGCGTCGGCCGGGCGCGCCTGAATCGTCGCACTCGTATCTGACATCGAGCTCTCCTGTCGAATGACGAAAGCACTCAATCTAGCAGCGTCACGCAAGCCGGCAAACCGAGCGATTCTCGTATCGATATTCCTTCGGATAACAAACTACATTGCACAGAACGACGTCCGCCTCCGCGCTTCGGCATCGCAATCGATGCCCGAGCGTCGACGCCTTCCGTCGTTGATCCGCGTAATGCGCTGCGACGATAACGATCTGCGAATCCGTTATTGGAATGCGCGCGGCGTGCTTCCTATACTGGCATCCCGATGCAAACGGCCCCGCCCTTCGAGGAACACCGCATGACTTCGTCGCACGCAGATACCGATCTTTCCACCGGCACCGACTACGATGCACTCGCGAGCCGCTTTCGCCCCCTCTTCGAGCGCATCGCCGCCGGCACCGCCGAGCGCGAACGCCGCCGCGAACTGCCGCACGAAGCGATCGGCTGGCTCAAGGCCGCCGGCTTCGGCGCGATACGGCTGCCGGTGCGCGACGGCGGTGCCGGCGCATCGCTGCCGCAGCTGTTCCGGCTGCTGACCGAACTCGCCGCCGCCGATTCCAATCTGCCGCAGGCGTTGCGCGGGCACTTCGCGTTCGTCGAGGACTGGCTGAACGCGCCGCCCGGGCCGCTGCGCACGACGTGGTTCGACCGCTTCGCGAGCGGCCAGCTCGTCGGCAACGCATGGTCGGAAGCCGGCGACGTCCCGCTTGGCCAGACGATCACCAAGGTGTCGGAGCAGAACGGCCGGTTCGTGCTGAACGGCCGCAAGTTCTACAGCACCGGCAGTTTGTTCGCGGACTGGATCGACGTATTCGCGCAGCGCGCGCACGACGGCAGCGACGTGATCGTCGCGGTCGCCACCGCGCAGCCCGGCGTGATCCGCGACGACGACTGGGACGGCTTCGGCCAGACGACGACCGGCAGCGGCACGACACGCTTCGAGAATGCGGCGGTCGACGCCGACAACGTGATCGATTTCGCACGCCGCTTCAAATACCAGACCGCGTTCTACCAGCTGTTCCATGTCGCCACGCTGGCCGGCATCGGCCATGCGATCGTGCGCGACGCGGGCGAACTCGTGCGCAACCGCTCGCGCGTATACAGCCACGGCAACGCAGCGCGCGCCGGCGACGATGCGCAACTTCAGCAGGTGATCGGCGAAATCGCGTCGTGGGCCTATGCGGCCGATGCGCTCGCGCTGCGCGCCGCACAGCCGCTGCAGCAGGCGTACGTCGCACGCTTCGGTGGCGACGATGAGGCTGAACGTGCCGCGAACGTCGCGGCCGAAATCGAATCCGCGCAAAGCCAGCTCGTCGTGTCGGAACTCGTGCTGCGCGCGGCGACACGCCTGTTCGACGCGCTCGGCGCCTCCGCGACGCGCAGTACGACCGCGCTCGATCGTCACTGGCGCAACGCGCGCACGGTGTCGTCGCACAATCCGCTCGTCTACAAGGCGCGGATCGTCGGCGACTGGGTCATCAACGGACGCACGCCGCCGTTCGTCTGGCGCGTCGGCAATGGTGCAAGTGCAGGCGCCGGCACGGAATCGGGAGCCGCACGATGAGCAAGACCATTCGCTTCAACGCATTCGAGATGAATTGCGTCGGCCATCAGTCGCCCGGCCTGTGGGTGCATCCGCGCGATCGTTCGTGGCAGTACAAGGATCTCGACTACTGGACCGATCTCGCGCGCGTGCTCGAGCGCGGGATCTTCGACGCGATCTTCATCGCGGACGTTATCGGCTATTACGACGTCTACCAGGGCAGCAACTACCACGCGCTGCATCAGGCCGCGCAGATTCCGGTCAACGATCCGCTGCAGCTCGCCGCGCCGATCGCGATGGCGACCGAGCATCTCGGCATCGGCATCACCGCGTCGACGACGTTCGAGCATCCGTACACGTTCGCGCGCCGGCTGTCGACCGCCGACCATCACACGAAGGGCCGGCTCGCGTGGAATATCGTCACGTCGTATCTGGAAAGCGGCGCGAAGAACGTCGGCGACAACGGGCTGCGCACGCACGACGACCGCTATGCGGTCGCGGCCGAATACGTCGAGGTGCTGTACAAGCTGTTCGAAGGCAGCTGGGAAGACGGCGCGGTCGTGCGCGATCGCGACGGCCGCGTGTTCACGCATCCGGAGAAGGTGCACGAGATTGGCCACAAGGGGCGCTTCTTCGACGTGCCCGGTTATCACCTGTGCGAACCGTCGCCGCAGCGCACGCCGGTGCTGTTCCAGGCCGGCGCGTCCGGCCCCGGCAAGGCGTTCGCCGCTCGACACGCCGAATGCGTGTTCGTCGCCGCGCCGACGCGCCCTCAACTCGCGCGCTATGTCGCCGACGTGCGTGCGCAAGCCGCGGCCGCGGGTCGCGACCCGCACGACGTGCTGATCTACAACCTCGTCACCGTGATCGTCGACGAGACCGACGAAAAGGCACAGGCGAAATTCGACGAGTACCGCCGCTATGTCTCGTACGACGGCTCGCTCGTGTTCATGTCCGGCTGGACCGGCATCGATTTCGGCCAGTACGCGCCGACCGATCCCGTCCGGCGCGTCGAGACGAATGCGATCGTGTCGGCTGTCGAGCATCTGGCCGGCGGCGATACCGCATGGACGATCGAGGAACTGGCGGCCTGGGGCGGCATCGGCGGGATGGGGCCCGTATTCGTCGGTTCCGCGCGGACCGTCGCCGACATCCTGCAGGAATGGGTCGCCGCGACCGACGTCGACGGCTTCAATCTCGCGTATGCCGTTGCGCACGAAACCTTCGAGGACATCGTGCGCTACCTGGTGCCGGAGTTGCAGCGGCGCGGTGTCTATCCGACCGAATACGCGCCGGGCACGCTGCGTGAGAAGCTGTTCGGCGGGTCGGCGCGGCTGCCGGACGCGCATCCGGCCGCGCGGTTTCGCGACATCGAACAGGTCAAGCGCGATGCGGAACTGGTGGCCGACTACGCGTGACGGCTGCGCGGCCGGACCGCATTCCCGACGGACGACCGCGTAACCGCCGCACCGGTCGCCCGGCGCACTGCCGCCGCTCGCGCCGCGCCTGTCAGGTCAAAGCCACGTCCCGCCTTGCCGCTCGCTCGGCTCGTCGGCGAGTGCGTCGAAATCGTGAATCCAGTCCAGGTGATGCAGCACGCTGTCGCGCGCGCCGAGCCGCGCATTGCGCGCCTGCGCGGCCGGCCCGTCGGGCAGATGCAGCACGTCGGCCGCGGAAATCGACGCGTATTGCACCTTGCGCGTGCGGCCGCGCCGCAGCCGCTCGTAAGCCTCCTGCGCCTCGCGCCAGTTGCCCGGCCCCGCCTTCGCCAGTTGCGCGGCCAGCACCATCGCGTCCTCGATCGACTGATTCGCGCCCTGCCCGTGATGCGGCACCAGCGCATGCGCGGCATCGCCGATCAGCGTCACGCGCCCGCGGCTCCAGCGGCCGAGCGGCGGCCGGTGGAACAGCCCCCAGCGTTGGCTGATCGGCACCGCGGTGATCATCTGCACCACCGCCGGATGCCAGTCCCCGAACAGGCGCAGTTGCTCGCCCTCCTCCGCCGGCATGACCCAGTCGCGCGACGGCCACGGCGATGGATGACGCTCGACCAGCAGGAAGTTCTGGTCGCCGTTGTCGCCGATCGGATAGTGCAGCAGATGACCGTGCGGCCCGACCCAGAACTGAATGGTCTCGGGATCGGGCAGCAGGTCCATCCGCTCGGCCGGCACCACGCCGCGAAAACCCGAGCAACCCGAATACAGCACGTCGTCGTAGCCGAGCATCCAGCGCCGCGTGATCGAACGCGCGCCGTCCGCACCGATCACGAGATCGGCGTCGACACGTTCGCCGTTGGCGAAGGTCAGCGTGATGCGTTCCGGATGCTGCGCGAGATCGACGAGCCGATGGCCGAGATGAATCTGCTCGACCCCGACCGCCTTCGACAGAATCGCCTGCAGGTCCGCGCGGTGCACGCCCCAGTACGAGCCGCCGAATTGCCGTCGATAGTCGGGCTCCCCGCGATGATGGCCGATCACCGCGCCGCTGCGTCCGTCGCGATAGACGAGGCCCGGGATCTCCGCGCACACCGCGTCGAAAGCCGGGCGCAATCCCATCCGTTCATAGAAACGCGTCGCGTTGGCCGACAGCGCGACGGCCGCCCCCACCTCGCGCAGCACGTCGGTCTGCTCGTACAGCTGCGCGTCGATGCCCTGTTCGCGCAATGCAAGCGCCAGCGTCAGGCCGCCGATGCCGGCACCGACGATCGCGATCCTCAGTTTCGTCTGCATGATGAACGTGTCTCCAATATTCAAGTAATGCGTGGTCGAGGCGCGCGGCGCGCGTGACCTGCCCGGCGCGCCTGTCGAATGCTTGCGCCGTGTCGGTATTTTCAGCAGCGTCTCGTCATCCCACAATAAAATGCCGGGAATCCGCTTCATCACTGAACGGAATGACCGGAGGCCACGCCGAACCATGGAACTGAGCGAGATCGACCTCAATCTGTTGCTGCTGTTTCAGCGGCTGATGCAGGAACGGCGCGTGTCGAGCGTCGCCGAGCAGATGAACATGAGCCAGCCGGGCGTCAGCAACGCGCTCGCGAAGCTGCGCCGCCGGCTCGGCGATCCGCTGTTCGTGCGCGGCCCGGGCGGCGTGGTCCCGACGCCGTTCGCGCTGCGCCTGGCCGAACCGGTTGCGCACGCGCTGTCGACGCTGCATGCCGCGCTCAACCCCGAGACCGGGTTCGATCCGCTGCGCGCGTCGCGTACGATGACGATCGGGATGACCGATATCGGCGAAGTCGTGTTTCTGCCCGCGCTGCTCGAACACCTGTCGCGCGCAGCGCCGGGCATCGCGCTCAATACGGTGCGCAACACGAGCGTCAACCTTCGCGACGAGATGGCCGACGGCCGCGTCGATCTCGCGATCGGGCTGTTGCCGCAACTTCAGGGCGGGTTCTATCAGCGCCGGCTGTTCGATCAGCGCTACGTGTGCCTGTTCCGGCGCGGGCATCCGCTCGAAGACGCGCCGCTGACGGTCGACGCGTGGCGCGACGCCGAGCATCTGGTCGTGGTGTCGGCGGGCACCGGTCACGGGCAGGTGGACGAATGGCTGAAGCGGCGCCGCGTGAAACGCCGCGTGCGGCTGACGGTGCCGCATTTCATGAGCGTCGGCTACATCCTGCAGCGCACCGACCTGATCGCGACCGTGCCGGAACATCTTGCACTGCAGCTCGCGGCGCCGTTTTCGCTGGGCTGGCGCGCGTTGCCGGTCACGCTGCCAGGCGCGCCGATTCACATGCTGTGGCATGCGCGCGTGAATCAGGACGAAGGCAACCGCTGGTTGCGGGAGGTCGTGGTCAGCCTGTTCGCGGAAACCGGAACGCGCGCACGGAAGGCCCCGCCGGCGCGCAGGAAATAGTCGCGCGCGTCGCGAAATTAGGCGTGCGCGGTAGCATGTCGCTTCGACCGGCGCACGGCGAGTGCATCGCGCGGCCGCCGCCGCTTTCCTCACCCAACCCGCAGGGAATCAAGCCATGTCTGTCTCGAAGAAGATCGCCGTCGTCACGGGCGCCGGATCCGGCATCGGTCGCGCGGCGGCAATCGCACTCGCGAACGCCGGATATACCGTCGCGCTGATCGGACGCAAGGAAGCATCGCTGCGTGAGACGAAAGAGGCAATCGTCGCCGCCCACGGCGACGCGCACGCGTTTCCGGCCGACGTCACCGACGAAGCATCGGTCGAACACGCGTTCGCGCAGATCGCGCGGCAGTTCGGGCGGCTGGACGTCCTCTTCAACAATGCCGGCCGCAACGCGCCGGCCGTTCCGCTCGACGAATACGCGTTCGACGTATGGAACGACGTCGTCGCGACGAACCTGACGGGCGTCTTTCTGTGCGCGCGGGCCGCGTGGCGCGTGATGAAGGCGCAAACGCCGCAGGGTGGCCGGATCATCAACAACGGCTCGATCTCCGCCTATACGCCGCGCCCGAACACGATCGCGTATACGGCCACCAAGCACGCGGTGGCCGGCATCACCAAGTCGCTCGCGCTCGACGGCCGCGCGTACAACATCGCGTGCGGTCAGATCGACATCGGCAACGCGGCGACGTCGCTGACGGATCGCATGACGGAAGGCGTGCTGCAGGCCGATGGACGCATGGCGCCCGAGGCGCGGATGGACGTCACGCATGTCGCGAACGCGGTCGTGCAAATGGCGAATCTTCCGCTGGATACGAACATCCTGAACATGACGATCATGGCGACCACGATGCCGTTCGTGGGGCGCGGGTAACGCGGCGCCCCGCGCGTTTCAGCGATCGTGATAGATCGCGAGCCAGACGCTCGGCTCGTCGGGATGCGTCCACGCGACGCGATGCCGGCAATGCGGTTCGATCAGCACGTAGTCGCCGGGGCGCATGTCGTGCAGCGTCGCGTCCGCTTCGAACTCGAGCACCGCGGCGCCCGACAGCAGCACCACCCATTCGGCGCGCGAATCGTCATACCAGAACCCGTCGGGGCTCGTATGCCCCAGTGACACGATCCGCTCGACGTTCAGGCGCGCGCCGGCGACGAGCACATCGACCCGCTCGTCGTTGCCGCGCGTTGCTTCGACATTGAACAGGTTGCCGGTTTGAAGTTGCATGGTTCGACCCCGGGTCGGCCTTCGGCGGAAGGCGGATGACGCCAACTGTAGCGCGAAGGCCGGCGTTGCGGCGAACTTGTTTTGCGGATCCCGGCAAGGCCCGCCTTCACGCCGCCGCCTCGTCGTCGATATCGCGCGCCGTCGGTTCATGGCGCACGATCAACAGGAACACGATCGGCGTGGCCGCGCTGACTGCGACGACCCAGAACATGTCCGTGCCGAGACGGGCCTGCAGGATCGGCAGCACGAACAGCGCGAGCGCCTGGCCGATTCCGCACAGCGAGCGCCCGAAGCCGACCCCCGTGCCGCGGATCGCCGCCGGATAGGACAGCGTGGGATAGATCATCATCTGCGCACCCGGCCCGAAGCCCTCGGCGAACAGCCAGGTGCCGAGCATCAGCAGCACGAGGCCGACCGCGAGTGCGCCATGCGGATGCCCCGCCAGCGCGAGCGCGACGAGTGCGACGAACTGCAGCGCGAAACCGGCGATCGCGACGTGGCGCGACGGATATCGATACGCAAGGCGCATGCCGAGCAAGCCGCCGGTAAACGCGAACAGCACATTCAGCGCAAGCGACGCCGCGATCGTCTCGAACACGCCCGCGCCGAGAAACTGCGACAGGATCGACGGCAGGAAGAACGCGATCGCCGTGTATTCAAACGGAATGCACAGGTTCATCACGCTGGCGACGATCGTTCGTCCGAGATACGGACGCTGGAACAGCACGCGAATCCGCACGGGCGGCTGGCTCGGCGCACGCGGCACATCGTCCGCTTCATGGGCGTGAATGCCGAACGACTCGCGAAGAATGCGCGCGGCATTGGCCAGATCGCCCTGGTTCGCGGCCCACAACGGCGATTCGTTCATGAAGCGATTCCGGACCAGGATGATGACGAGCGCGGGCACCGCGCCGAAGATCAGCGACGCGCGCCACAGCCATCCCGCATGCTCGGCCGGCAGGAGGAAATACATGCCGAAGATCAGCAGGAAACACACCGACGACGCGACGTACCACATCGGGCACCATGCGGCGAGCCGCGACGCCTTGTTGCCGCGGCCGCTGAACTTCGAGAATTCCGCGAGGAACGCCATCGCGACGGGCAGGTCGATGCCGACCCCAAGCCCCATCACGAAGCGCGCGCCGATCAGCACCCAGACGTTCGGCGCGAGGCCGGCCGCGATCGCCGCGATCACGAAGAACAGCATGTCAGCCATGAACACCTGGTAGCGGCCGATCTTGTCGGTCAGCCATCCGCCGATCAGGCTGCCGAAGATCGTGCCGATCATGATCGCCGAGCCGACCAGCCCGGTCAGCGCGGGCGTCAGGCCGAATTCGCGCGAGACGTCGTCGATGCCGTAAGACAGCGTCGTCAGATCGTACGCATCGAGAAACACGCCGCCGAGCGCGAGCAGCACGATCATCCGTGCGTGGCCGACGGAGCTGTCCGTCGAATTGATCAGGCGCGCCACATCGCTCGCCGAGCGAATGGGCGCGGAAACCGGCGTGACAGCGTTCAGGTCGATCGAACTCATCGCATTCCCTTGTTCGCCGCATGGCCGGCGAAGTCTACGTCGAGACAGGAACCCGACACGTGCACACGCGGTCACCATCACAGGACAAGTGGATGCTGGAGCGCCGGCACACATGCATTCGGGTTCCGGAAGCGATGATTCTGTTCTCGCGATCCGGCATTCCCAACCGATATAAATCGATAAATTATTCGGTGTACGTCATAACGTCTTGCGGCCGCATGTCGTGGCCCGCGTCATGCCGGCGGCTGAAAGGCGGCAACCTTGTTCCGGCCGGTCGCCTTTGCGTAGTACAACGCCTCGTCGGCTGCCTTGATCACGGCGGCGGCCTCGGCATCGTGCTCGGGCGTCCAGCTCGCCAGGCCGATACTGGCCGTGACATGCCCGTATTCGCTGCCGGCGTGCTCGAGCGGCAGCTCGTCGATCGCTGCGCGAATCCGTTCGGCAATCTGGGCGGCGCCCGGCTCGGACGTATCGGGCAGCAGCACGACGAATTCCTCTCCGCCATAGCGGGCCGCGGTATCGGCCGGCCGTCGGATGTTCTCGCCGATGCAGCGCGCGACCGCAGCCAGCGCGTCGTCGCCCGCCTGATGGCCGTAGGTATCGTTATAGGCCTTGAAGCGATCGACATCGACGAACAGCAACGAGAAAACCGATCGTGCGCGCCGCGCGCGACGCCATTCGCGTTCCAGCACTTCCGCGAAGCTGCGGCGATTGTTCAGGCCGGTGAGACCATCGGTGCGGGCGAGCAGCACGAGTTCCGACTCGGCGCGCATCCGGTGCCGGAGCTGCGTGGCGAGCATGAAGGACACCGCGATGAACGCGGCGCCGAACGTCGCCACCAGCGCGCCGATCGTCACGGCGCGGTGCCGCCATGCCGCATAGATATCCTGCTCCGCTTCCGCGACCATGACGATCAGCGGCAGCTTCGGCAGGTGCCTGAAGTAGTAGAGGCGACGCACGCCGTCGAGCGACGCGGTTTCGGAGAACACACCCTCACGCGCGGCCTGGAACCGCTTGAACGTCGCGGCCTGGCTGATGTCGCGACCGATGGTGTGGACGTCGTACGGCTGACGCATCACCATCACGCCGTCGTTGCCGATCAGCGAGATCGATCCATGTTGTCCGAGCGACAGGCCGGCAAACAGCTGATGGAAATACTCGAGGTTGACCGCGATGAGCACGATGCCGGCAAACGAGCCGTCGGGGTTCGAGATCCGCCGCGTGAGCCCAATGCTGAGCGAGCCGCCGCGCAGGCGGGACGGGAACGGGTCGCTGACATAGAGCCCTGCATCCGGATTGTCGCGGTGGACGGTGAAGTACTTGCGATCGGCGAAATTGCCGCGGCGCGGCACGTCGCTGGCGGAATCGAGGACGATGTTGCCGCCGGCGTCGAGCACCAGCATCGAACCGAGAAACTGTGCCGTCATCGCGTTATCGAACAGCACCGCGCGCCGCAAGGTCGCCGGTGCAGCCTTCACGTCGTGACGTTGAAGCCCGGCGATAACCGCCTGCAGCGACAGGTCGTAGAGTTCGAAATTGCGTTCGATGTCGCGCTCGGCGATCAGGCCCAGATTGCGGGAAGTTTCGCTCGCCCGCTCGAGCGCGTCGTTGCGGCTCTGGAACAACTGCAGCACGCACAGACCCATGAGCGCGCAGGCAATCACGACACCGATCACGACGATCGTCTGGGGCGCCGCCGACCTGAATTGCATGTGTCTCCTCGATGATCACGCTCGTGCGCGGCGCACGACGCGATTACGTCATACTAAATAACGCGCGGTGGCTTATCAAGCGGGGATGCACAGGTCACGGCGCGGCAGTGGCTGCCATGCCGGGTTATTGCCCAACCGGCCCTCACATGTCCGGGTCCGGAATCCTAGCCGACTGGATCACGACCAGCGTATCGCCCGCCTCGATCCGGCACGGCGGATCCTCGTAGAACGAATGGATCTTCCCGCAGCGATCGAGCCCGACGACGATCGCGCCCGGCACGACGTTCGTCATGCAGCCGATTTCGTGCGGCAACGCCTCGCGCTCCAGCAGCGTCGCCCGCCCGCGCGTCGACAGCATGTCGTTCACGAACGGTACGATATAGCGGCTGTGCACCGCGTCCGCGAGCAGCAGCGCGCCGATCTTCGTCGACGACACGATCACGTCCGCGCCCGCCTGCCGCAGTTGCCGCTGATACAGGTTCTCCTGGATCCGCACGACGATCTTCGTCTCCGGCGCGATGCTGCGCACCGACAGCGTCAGCAGGATCGCGGTCGGGTCGTCGGTCACCGAGATGATCACGGCCTTCGCCGCGCGCACCTGCGCCTGCTGCAGCAGATCCTCGTGCGCGGGATCGCCAAGCAGCCCGGTCACGCCGAGCGACGTCGCGGCCTCGAGCGCCTGCTGCTGCGCGTCGATCACGATGATCGTCGACGGATCGACGCCGCTTTCGAGCAGCTCGCGCACGGCGATCGACCCCGACAGGCCGTAGCCACATACGACGATATGATCGGACAGCTGCTTCTGCAGGCGTTTCATGCGGAATTCCTCGATGACGCGCTGGATCACGAACTGATATGCCGTGCCCAGGAAGATGAACCAGATGCCGATGCGGATCGGCACGATGAAGAACGCATCGATCAGACGCGCGCGCGCGGTGACCGGCACGATGTCGCCGTAGCCGACCGTCGCGACCGTGACCATCGTGAAGTACACGAGGTCCGCGACGTTCATCGGCGTGCTCTTGGTCGAATCGCGCAGGCCGTCGCGATCGAGATACAGCACGAGAAACGCGAGCACGCACAGCACCACGACCGCGCCGAGACGGAACAGCAGCGTGCGCCGCGGCGACGTCGCCGGACGCGTGAACAGCGTGCGCGCACGCGGCGCCCGCCATGGATCGCGGGTACGACGCAGGCGCGAGCGCAACGGGCGGCGCTTGTCGGAGGGCGTTGCCAACGGGGAATCTCCTGAAGATTGCGGGCTCGATTCTACGACGGGAACACGCGCGCACGTCCGCTACAGCATGCTGCGCGGCCGCACCATCGTCCCGTCGGCGAAACGCCGTGCACGGAACGCCGACAGGTCGAGCGACGGCTCGCCCGTATCGACCCATTCGGCCAGCAGCCGTCCGACGATCGGCCCCATCGCGAAGCCGTGCCCGCAGAAGCCGGTCGCGATCGCGAGCCCGGACGGCGTGCCAGGCGCGTCGATCACCGGAATTCCGTCGGGCACCACGTCGATCAGGCCGGCCCAGGCCTCGACGATCTGCGCGTCCTTCAGCGCGGGAAAGATCGCCTTCAGCTTCGCGAGCGCGCGCGGCGCATGCGCGCGATTCGGCTGCGGCTGCGGATCGCGCGGCTCGATCGCGCCGCCGCCACCGCCGATGCGCGCGCAGGCATCCCGCCACGCCGCCGCATTCAGATGCAGCCGGAACTTCTCGCGCTGCGACCAGAACTCCGGCCAGAACAGGCTCAAGCCGCGCAGGTGGCCGAGCGTCAGGTCGACGTCGACCTGCATGTCGTCGGCGAGATTGATCGCACCATTCCTGCGTTGCCGAATGCCGAGGCCGTGCCCCCAGATCGTCGATGCGGACACGTCGGGCAGCACGTTGGTGCGCATGCAGGTGCCGCGCACGGCCTGCTGCGGCAGCCGGATGCCGACGCCGTCGAGCAGCCGGAAGCTGGTCGCGCCGGCCGCGCAGATCACGCGTCGCGTGCGGATCGTGCCGCGCTCGGTCACGACGCCGACGACCGCGCCGCCGGCCGTCTCGATCGCCGTCACGCCGCAGCCTTCGAAGAAACGCGCGCCGGCTTCGGTCGCGCGCGCCGCGAACGCGGCGGCCACACGGCGCGGCTCGGCCTGCCCGTCGGTCGCCGTATACAACCCGCCGAGCGTGCGCGCTTGCGCCGACAGGCCGGTCACGCGCGCGTCGATTTCCGCGCGTGTCAGCGTGCGCGTGTCGAGCCCGTGTTCGCGTGCGACCGCGAGCCACGCCTGGAACGATGCCCAGTCGTCTTCGTTGTCCGCCATATAGAGGCAACCGCCCTGCCGCCATTCGAGATCGAAGCCGAGCGCCTGCTCGAGCCCTTCCCAGATCCGCATGCCGGCCATCATCAGCGGCACTTCGGCGGACTCGCGGCCCTGCTGCCGCACGAAGCCCCAAGCGCGCGTCGATTGCTGGCCGGCGATGCGCGACTTGTCGAGCACGACGGCCTTCAGGCCGCGCAGGCCGAGGTAATAGGCGGCCGCGCAGCCCATGATGCCGGCGCCGGCGATCACGATGTCGGCTTCGGCCGGAAACGCCGTGTCGGCGTGCGTCAATGTGTCATGCAGCGGATAGGTTGTCGTCATTGTTCTCTGTTGGCGTTGATACGTCCGGCGCATCCATCGACGTTCGCGATGGCATGCACCGGATCATGCGGTCGGGTTCCGGACGGGGCTGGCGAACGTGCGGGACGCGCGATGAACGGACCGGCCGCAGCCCCGCTGCCGGTCGTTTTCCGCTCATCGGCCGTCCCCATTTTTTCGCCTTGACGGCGCTATGTTACCGCGCGATAAACTGTACATCCATACAGTATCGCTGCAGTAAAAATGATCCTCCCCCCATTCGATCCCCCGAAGCTGAACGACCTCACCGAATGGTGGACGAAGTGCACCTACGCAGACGTACAGCGCCTGATACTCGAAGTGCAGCACCTCCGCCTGACGCTGTGGGAACTGAAAGCGCACGTCGCGGATGCGTCGCGCCGGATCCGCGTGCTGGATCCGGCCATGCTCGCGCATGGCTCCGCGCTGCGGCGGCTCGGCTACCTGCTCGACAAGGAGATCGAACGCGCGAATCCGATCGGCCGCACGCGTGACGTGTATGCGCCGTTTTCGGATGAGTGGCGCGCCCGCGAAGCGCTGCGCTGTGCATTGCGTGCGCGGCCCGAGCCCGCGGAAGCCGGCACGCTCCCGCACGCGATTCCGGAATTTCAGCGCGTCACCTGGGCAGAGCTTCGCGATCGCTGGCGCCACCTGAGCGACAAGCAATCGAGCAGGCAGAACATCGAGCAACGCATGGTGCTCGAGATCGCGCGCCAGCGATCCGTGATCCTCGCGCGCGCGAGGAAACTCGTCGATGCCGCGATAGCCGAAGCGGCGGCGGAAGGCACGCAGCTGTTCGCGCTCGATCAACTCAAGCGGTTGCTGTCGGTCGAGCGCGAGGACGGCGAACCGTTCACGTACATGCCGGCGTAGGTCGATCGCATTCGGCCGCCGTCGATCGATGGCCGCGATGGCGCGCGCGTCGATCCATCGGTTCGCACTTCTCAAGAGATGGACACTGGAGGATCGCCGTGTAACCGGCGATCCTGCGGTGCTTCGCCAATGCCATCCACGCCGGGCATTCGGAACGTGCGTCGTGTTTTTCGCGTTGAATGAGCGTACCCGTCCTGCACGGCCGAACGACGCGCTACGCGTAGCGGCTCAGCCATTCTTCGGAGAACTTCTTCGCATAGGCGACGGCATCCGCTTCGGTATCGAATTCGCCCAGCTTGCGGAATGCCGCCTCGCGGCTGAAACCCAGCTTCGTGACCTCGACCTGGGCGGCGTACTTGCCGTCCTCCGTCACGCGCGGTTCGCAGTTCATCTCGTACCCGCGCATCACAAATTTCTTCTGCATCGCTTCAACACTATTTTGAGACCGCGAAATCGTAGCACGGGCCCCCGCCGCATTCACGCCCTCCCCCGAAACGGGGCAGCATCGGTTTTTTAGAGTAAACCGTCAAACAATCCGCGTATAAGACGCGATTCCGTCAAGCCCGGCGCACGACGTCCTGTAAAAATTTGTCGCCGTCAGAGTGACATGATGCCGCGGTTCCCGGTCATGAATTCGCCCTACTCTGGTGCAATTCTTCGGCAGCGCGACGCAATTACGCGCGGCCAGACAAGGAATCCTGTCCAGGCCCCTCGCGATCCGTGCCTGAAGGTTGCGAGCGGGGCAGCGGCGCGCGGCACACGCCGCCGGATCGCGCGTAACGTCGTGACACACCTTTCACAGAAACGCACCTTTTGCGACATTGAATGACAGTCGTTTTGCGGTAAAGTTATCTTTTCCGCGCGTGGCCGGTCGGCTCGCCCCTGGACGTCGTCAAGACTGTCCGCCGAGACTGCCGCAAGGCGTCGTTCTGAACGTCACGATCCGTTCCCGTAGCATGACCACTGAAGCAATCACCACGGATTCCCTCGCGGTTGCCGAGCGCGTGCGCGAGCTAATGACTCGCAACGGCATCGGCAAGCGCCAGCAAACCACCGAGCTGTGCCGCATCCTCGACCTGAGCTTTTCGCAGGGTCACCGCAAACTGCGCGGCAGCAGCCCATGGACGCTCGCGCAGATCAAGAAAGTCGCCGAAGCGTACGGCGAGCCCGCCGCTCAACTGTTCGGCGCGCAGACGCTCGACCCCGGCATGGTCGGCGCCTATTCGCAGGAAGCCGTCCTGTACGCCGGTGTCGCCGAAATTCCGTGTACCGCCTGGATCGGCGCGCCGCTCGAAGCCGGCGCGCGCCCCGAGTTCGTCGCGTACGAACAGAACGGCCGCTGGCGCGTGCTGCGCCACACGGGCGTGCTGTACCAGAACGCGTACGACGTGCACAAGATCGAGATCTATCCGCGCCGCGCGGAGAGCGACAAGCTCGTCGTCGCGGTGATCGATCCCGATCGCGTCAGCGCGACCGAGCTGTGCCGCTATCTCGAGCGGCAGGGTTTCGCGACGGCCGCATTCGACGGGCTCGCGCCGTTCGTCGACGCGCTGCAGGGCCAGGCGTTCGACGCGGTCGTCACCGAATGGCTGTTCGACGACGGCACGGCCGCCACCGCGATCAAGGCAGTGCGCACGTCCGACAATCCGGGCGCGCCCATCTTCGTGCTGACGGGCGACCTGCTCACGGGCCGCGCGAGCGAAGCGGACATCAGCGAAGTGATCCGCGCATTCGACGTCGTCTGCTACGAAAAGCCCGCACGCATGGCGATCCTCAGCGCCGATCTCGCGAAGCGGCTCGCACGCGGGTAATTCCCGCACGCACGCCCCCTCTTTCGCATGGCCGGCGCCCGCGCGGCGCGGCGGCCGTGAACCGGTTCCTCAGTACAATAGCCGGACCCTGTTCACGACCGGCCTGCGCCGCCCGACTTCATGGCCCGCCTCATTCCCGACGACTGGAAAAACCTCGCCGCCACCGGTGCGGCCGAACGCGAGCGCGAGACGCTTGCCGCCCTCGAACACGCGCTGCCGGACAGCTACACCGTCTATCACGGCGTGCACTGGACGCGTGCCGACCAGGGCTTCTCGGTGTTCGGCGAAGCGGCGTTCGTCGTCGTGAGCCCGGCCGGCCGCGTGCTGCTGATCGAGCAGAAGGCCGGCTTCCTGCGCGAAACGCCGAAGGGGCTCGTGAAGGTCTACCTGCAGAAGGAGCGCAACGTCCCGATCCAGCTCGCGCGCACGCAGGAGACGCTGCACCGGCGGCTGACCGCCGCGCTCGGCGCGGGTGTCTACGGCGTCGAGGCGCTGCTGTACTGCCCCGACTACGCGATCCGCGAGACGGCGATCGCAGGCGTCGCGGCCGACCGCATCGTCGACGCGTCGCGCAAGGCGCAGCTCGCGCAGGTGATCCTGCAGATCCTGCCCGAGCACGACGAACCGTTGCCGAACGCAGCGAAGCTGCATCATTTCCTCGCGGACGAGCTGGCGCTCACGCCCGACACGAGCGCGCTCGTCGGGCAGGCCGGCACGCTCGTCACTCGGCTGTCTGGCGGGCTTGCCGCGTGGGCGCGCCAGCTCGAGTTCACGCCGTTCCGCTTGCGCGTGACGGGCACCGCCGGCTCGGGCAAGACGCAGCTCGCGGTGCAGGCGATGCGCGATGCGGTCGCGGCCGGCAAGCGCGTGCTTTACGTATGCTTCAACCGGCCGCTCGCCGACTACATCGCGCGCATCGCGCCGCCCGGCGCGAAGATCGCGAACTACCATCAGCTGTGCGACTGGGTGGCCCGCGACGGCGGCTATACGCCCGACTTCGACGCGCCCGGCGCGTTCGAGCGGCTCGAGGCGCACTTCGCGGAAGCGCCGGTTCCGGAACGCTGGCGCTTCGATGTGCTGATCGTCGACGAAGGTCAGGATTTCCATGCGCCGTGGGCGGCCGCACTGGAGCGCCTGCTGGCACCGGACGGCGCATGGTGGTGGCTGGAAGATCCGCTGCAGAACCTTTATCTGCGCGAGCCCGTCGCGCTGCCTGGCTGGGTCACGCTGAAGGCGCTGACGAACTACCGCAGCCCGCGCGACCTGCTCGAATTCGTGCGCGACGTCGTCGGCCGCGTCGAGCCGCTCGCGGCCGAACTGCGCTCGGGCAGCCCGTTCGACGGTTCCGATCCGACGGTGTCGTCATACGGGGAAGACGGCGCGGGCGACGCGCTCGCCGACGCGTGCATCGACGCGACCAAGCGCGCGATCACGCACGCGCTGTCACTCGGCTTTCGCAAGCAGGACATCGCGGTGCTGTCGTATCGTGGCCGCGAAAGCTCGGTGCTCGCGCGGCTCGACCAGCTCGGCCCGCATCGGGTCAAGCGCTTCACGGGCAAGTACGATCTGTTCGGCAACCCTGAATATCGCGAAGGCGACGTGCTGCTCGATTCGATCTATCGCTTCAAGGGGCAGTCCGCACCGTGCGTGATCCTCACCGAGATCGACTTCGACACGCTCGATGCGCGCGCGGCCCGCAAGCTGTTCGTCGGCGCGACGCGCGCGACGATGAAGCTGCTGCTCGTCGCGTCGGCGCGCTCGGCCGCGCAACTCACGGGCGGCTGACACGGCGGGCGGCGGGTGCGCGCGGGACCGACCGCCCCGCCCGCCGCCGCACGTCACGCGACGCGAAACGCCCCCACCGCCCGGCGCAGCCCGTCGGCCTGCTCCTCGAGCGAAGCGGCGGCTGCCGCCGCCTGCTCGACCAGCGCCGCGTTCTGCTGCGACACCTGGTCCATCTGCGACACCGCGCGGTTCACCTGCTCGATCCCGTCGCGCTGCTCGTTCGACGCGGCCGCGATCTCGGTCATGATGCCCGTCACGCGGCCGATCGCCTGCTGGATGTCCTGCATCGTCGCGCCGGCCACGCCGACCAGCCGCGACCCCGTCGCGACACGCTCGACCGACTCGCCGATCAGTGTGCGGATCTCCTTCGCGGCCGACGCCGAGCGCTGCGCGAGCGTGCGCACTTCGCCCGCGACCACGGCGAAGCCGCGGCCCTGCTCGCCCGCGCGCGCGGCTTCGACCGCCGCATTCAGCGCAAGGATGTTGGTCTGGAAGGCGATGCCCTCGATCGTGCCGATGATGTCGGCCACCTTCTGCGAGCTCTGGTCGATCTCGTTCATCGTGCCGATCACTTCGCCGACGACCGCCGCGCCGCGCGTCGCGATCTCGCTCGCGTTGTCCGCGCACGCCTGCGCCTCGACCGCGTGATCGGCGTTCTGCTTCACGGTCGCCGTCAGCTGCTCCATGCTCGCGGCCGTCTCCTGCAGCGCGGACGCCTGCTCCTCCGTGCGCTGCGACAGGTCGGTGTTGCCGGCCGCGATCTGGTGCGTCGCGGTCGAGATCGCTTCGGAGCCCTGGCTGACCTGGCGCACCGTATCGGCGAGGCTGCGCTGCATGCCCGTCACGCCCTTGACCAGCTCGGCCATCTCGTCGCGCGACGACCAGCGCACTTCCGACGTCAGGTCGCCGTCCGACAGGCGGCGGAAATGCGACAGCAGACGGTTCACCGGTTGCGTGATCGCGAAATGCAGGCCGATCGCGCAGCCGAGGCACGCGGCGAGACCGAACGCAATGCCGGCGATCGCGCCCGCGCGCATCCAGCCGTAATAGGTCTGCGCGGTGTCGTAGACGTCCTTGCCGCGCGCGGCCTGGTACGCGTCAAGCGCATCGGTCGCCTGCGTGAGCGCGACCGACAGCGGCGGCGCGACCGTCATCAGCAGCCGGTCGGCATCGTCGCGATGTCCCGCGCGGATCGCGTCGATCAACGGCTTCAACGCCTGTCCGATCAGCGCCTGGCGCGCGGCGTCGAGCCGCGTCGCGAGCGGGCCTTCGTCGCCGTCGTGCGGCATCGTCGCGTAAGTGCGCCACGCGGCGTCGGCCTTCGCGAGATAGTTCTCGGCCTTGTTGACGAGATCGGGCACTTCCGGCGCTTCGGGATGCAGCAGCGCGCGGTCGAGCGTGGTGCGCACGATCGTCAGGTTCAGGCTCGCGGCGGACAACGCGGTCTTCGCGGCCAGCTGGCGCGTATAGGCCTCGTCGAGCGCACGGTTCGAGCTCTGCATGCCGGTCAGGCCGATCAGGCCCGAAACAACGAGCAGCGCGGCGACGAGGCCGAGCGTGGAAAAAATCCGCGTACGGATCGAGAAGCGGGAAAACAGGGCGTTCAGGTTCATGACGGGACGTGAGCGGTAAAGAGTGCCGCGGCAATCGGTCCGCGGCACTCTGGATTACGGTTAGCCTGCAAAAAACTTGAGCCCCGCCCGCTGCCGGGCTGATCGCGATCAATTTTCCGGCCCGCAATCTTCTGTTACCGATGCAATAAATTCAGGTACGGCAGAAATTGACTAGGCAACGAATTGACTCTATATTTCGACCAATTCCCTGCCATGGCAGATATCTCGATGAGAACCGATACCCTCCTTGCCCCACCGGCCGCCGAAGCGGCCCGTCGCGACGCGCCGACCGGGCTGATCGTCGCCGCGCTGCTGCTCGTCATGCTGCTGTCCGCACTGGACCAGACGATCGTATCGACCGCGCTGCCGACCATCGTCGGCGAGCTCGGCGGCCTCGACCAGTTGTCGTGGGTGGTCACGGCGTATTTGCTGTCGTCGACGGTCGTACTGCCGCTGTACGGCAAGCTCGGCGACCTGTACGGCCGCAAGATTGTGCTGCAGGCGGCGATCGTGCTGTTTCTCGCCGGTTCCGCGCTGTGCGGCATGGCGCAGGACATGACGCAGCTGATCGTGCTGCGCGCGCTGCAAGGGCTCGGCGGCGGCGGGCTGATGGTCGTCACGATGGCCGCGATCGGCGACCTCGTGCCGCCCGACCACCGGGCGCGCTATCAGGGGATGTTCGGCGGCGTGTACGGCCTCGCGACGATCGTCGGGCCGCTGCTCGGCGGCTTCCTGGTCGAACATCTGTCGTGGCGCTGGATCTTCACGATCAACCTGCCGCTCGGCTTCGTCGCACTCGCGGTGATCGGCGTCGCGTTCCGGCCGCACACCGCGCACGTGAAGCACCGGATCGACTATATGGGTGCCGCGTTCCTCGCAACGGCCCTTACCTGCGTGATCCTGTTCACGAGCGAAGGCGGTTCGCTGCTGCCGTGGTCGTCGGCGCAGCTGTGGATGACGCTGGTGCTCGGCGTGGTCGCGATCGGCGGCTTCATCTACGAGGAACGGCTTGCGGCCGAGCCGATCATGCCGCTCGAACTGTTCCGCCAGCGCACCTTCGTGCTGATGAGCCTGATCGGCTTCGTCGTCGGCATCGCGCTGTTCGGTTCGGTCACGTTCATTCCGCTCTATCTGCAGGTGGTGAAGGGCTCGACGCCGTCGCAGGCCGGGATGCATCTGCTGCCGATGATGGGCGGGATGCTCGCGATGTCGGTCGCGAGCGGCCGGCTGATCTCGCGGCTCGGCACGTATCGGCCGTTTCCGATCGCGGGGACGCTGATCGGCGGCATCGCGATGGCGCTGCTGTCGACGCTGACGCTCGACACGCCGCTGCACACGATGTACGCCTACATGGCGCTGCTCGGGATCGGGCTCGGCATGGTGATGCCGGTGCTCACTCTCGCCGTGCAGAACACGGTCGAGTTCCGGCACATGGGCGTCGCGACGTCGGGCGCGACGCTGTTCCGCTCGATCGGCGGCTCGCTCGGCGTCGCCGCGTTCGGCGCGCTGTTCTCGCACGGGCTGCAGTCGCGAATCACGCAGGCGCTGCCGGCCGGCACGGAGCTGCCGCCCGCGCTCGGTCCGGCGGTCGTGCACCAGTTGCCGGATGCGGTGCGCGAGGCGTACCTGCATGCGTTCGCCGGGTCGCTGCACGTGGTGTATCTCTCGGCCGCGTGCGTGATCGCGATCGCTTTCGTGCTCGCGTGGTTCGTCGAAAGCGCGCCGCTGCGCAAGCATCACTGATCGGCGGGCACGCAGCGGCACCGTGGCTCCGCCGCCTGTCCGCAGAGCGGCGCAGCGAGGCGACCGTTCACGACGCGCGGTCCGCCGTCACGGCACCAGCACCACCCCGCCCGTCGTCTGTCGCGATTCCAGCAAACGATGCGCGTCGGCCGCCTGGTCGAGCGGCAGCCGCGCGCCGATCTCCACGTGCATCCCGCCCGAGAGCCGTTCGAGCGTCGCGCGCGCCGCCTCCCGATACCCCGCCACGTCACGCGCGATGAAGCCCAGCACGCTCGGCCGCGCCAGCGCGATCGAGCGGGCTGGGCCCAGTTCATCGAGGTCGATCGTCTGCCGGGCGCCGATCGCGGCAACCTGCCCGATGCTCGCGACCATCCCGAACGGCCGGACCGCGCCGAGCGTGCGCGTCAGCACGTCGCCGCCGATCCCGTCGATCGCATAGTCGACGCCCGCGCCGCCGCCGAACGCACGCGCCGCCGCGACGAAATCCTCCTCGCGGTAGTCGACCACCACTTCCGCCCCTCGCGTGCGCACCCGTGCCGCCTTCGCGGCCGAGCCGACCGTGCCGATCACCCGCGCGCCGAGCGCGCGCGCCCACTGCGTCGCCAGCAACCCGACGCCGCCGGCCGCCGCGTGCACGAGGACGGTGTCGCCGGCCCCCACGTGGCGCACGCGGTGCAGCAGCATGTAGACGGTAATGCCCTTCAGCAGCCCGGCCGCGACCGCGTCGTCGCTCACGCCGTCGGGCACGGGCACCACGCGCTCGGCAGGCAGCGTGCGCAGGCTCGCGTAGCTGCCGGTCGGCAGCCCCGCATACGCGACGCGCTGGCCCGGCACCAGCCCCGTCACGCCGGGCCCGACCGCGTCGACCACGCCGGCCGCCTCGACACCCAGCGCGTCCGGCAGTGCCGGCAACGGATGCGCGCCGGTCCTGAAATAGATGTCGACGAAATTCACGCCGACGGCAGTCTGGCGGATCCGCACCTCGCCGGCGCCGGGCGGCGCGACGGGCGCATCGACGCGGCGCAGCACGCCGGCGTCGCCGTAGCGGTCGATCCCGATCCGGGTGGCAGTGGCAGTCTGGGTCATGACGTTCCTCGCAATCGAATGATGTGACATGATCATCTCATCGTGCATAATCGATCGGAATTCCCGTTTCACGCCCATCTACCGTGCAAAATTCGACCGATCTGACGCCGGCGTCCGCGCCGCCGATGAGCTGGGACGACCTCCGCTATTTCCTGGCGGTGATGCGCGGCGGCAGCCTGTCGGCCGCCGCGCGAACGCTGCAGGTCCAGCACTCGACGGTCGCCCGGCGCATCGATGCGCTGGAGTCCGCGCTCGGCATCCGGCTGTTCGACCGGCTGCCACGCGGCTGGCCGCCGACCGACGAAGGCCTGCACCTCGCCGAGCATGCCGCGCGCGTCGAAGCCGACGTGCATGCGTTCGCGCGCGCCGCGCAGGGGGCGGCGGCGCTCGACGGTGTCGTGCGCGTGTCGGCGTCGCCGGTATTCGCGAGCCACTTCCTCGCGCCGCGGCTCGCCCGCGCGCAGCGCGCATGGCCCGCGCTGCGGATCGACCTGATGGGCGAGATGCACGCGGCCAACCTCTACGCGCGCGAAGCCGACCTCGCGGTGCGCCTGTCGCGGCCGAGCGAGCCGGGGCTGGCCGCGCGCCGGCTCGGCACGATGCGCTTCGCGCTGTGCGCGTCGCCCGACTGGGCCGCCGCGCCACCCGACACCTGGGCATTCCTCGGCTACGACGACGCACTCGCCCAAATGCCGCAGCAGCAATGGCTCGAACGCTTCGCGGCCGGGCGCCGCTTCGCATTCATCGCCAACGATCTGGCCGCGCTGCATCGTGCATGTGTGGCCGGCGCAGGAGTCGCGTTGCTGCCGCGCTTTCTCGTCGACACGTCGGCGACGGATGCGGACGCGGGCACGCCGGCTGCGGCCGATCCGTCGCTGTCGACTGCCGCCGCGCTCGTCGAGTTGACGTCCGCGCCCCGATGCGATGTCGAGCGCGAGATCTGGCTCGTCGTCCACCCGGACGTGCGGCGCTCGCCGCGCGTGCAGCGCGTCGCGGATGCAATCGCCGACGCGGTTCGCGACGCGGACGGCCATTTGTAGGCGCGGCTTCTCCTGACCGCGCGACGCGACCCATGCCTTTACGGCGCCGCCTCGCGGCCGGCATAGTAGCGGTTTCGTCCACCCGGTCCGCCACCATGTCCGCCGCCCCCGCCTGCGTCGTCCGCGACGCGACCGATACCGATCTCCCCACCATTCACGCGATCTATGCACACCATGTGCGCCACAGCGTCGCGTCGTTCGAGGAGACGCCGCCCGACGTCGACGAACTGCGCGCGCGCCGCGACGCGGTGCTGCGTCACGGGCTGCCCTATCTCGTCGCGGAATGCGACGGCCGCATCGCCGGCTATGCGTACGCGACGCCGTATCGCACGCGCAGCGCGTACCGCCACACGATCGAGGATTCGATCTACATCGACGACGCGCAGCGCGGCCGCGGCATCGGCCGCGCGCTGCTCGCGGCGCTGATCGCGCGGTGCGAGACCGGCCCGTGGCGGCAGATGATCGCGGTGATCGCCGACGGCGGCACCGGCGGCTCGACGTCGCTGCACCGCGCATTCGGCTTCGAGCCGGCGGGCGTGCTGAAGGCGGTCGGTTTCAAGCACGGCCGCTGGATCGATACCGCGCTGATGCAGCGCGCGCTCGGCGACGGCGCACGCACCCTTCCCGCCTCGCCCGAGCCTGGCGCGTCGCGCTAGAATGGCCGCATGCCAAGACAGACTCCAACCATGCCAGACGAGGCCGCACCGGATTCCCGCAACGAGTACACGGTCGACGAACTCGCACGCGTGTCCGACACGACCGTGCGCAACGTCCGCGCATACCAGGATCGCGGACTGCTCGCGCCGCCCGAGAAGCGCGGGCGCGTCGGCATCTACGACGACACGCACGTCGCCCGCCTGAAGCTGATCAACCACCTGCTCGCGCGCGGCTACACGCTGTCGAACATCCAGGACTTGATCATGGCGATCGACGAAGGCCACGACCTGCGTTCGATCCTCGGCCTGGAGAACGCGATCGGCGGCCGCTGGTCGCACGAACTGCCGAAGACCTATTCGCTCGCGCAGCTCGCACAGATGTTCGGCCCGCAGACGGCATCGCAACTGTCACGCGTGACCGAACTCGGTCTGCTCGAACGGCGCGGCCTGTCGTTCGTCGCGAAAAGCCCCGCGCTGCTCGAAGCGGCAGCCGCGATGACCAAGGAAGGCATCCCGCCGCGCGAGCTGCTCGACGTGATCAGCCTCGCGCGGCCGCATTTCGACGCGATCGCGCGGCTGCTCGTCGATCTCGTCGTGAAGCGGCTCGACCGCTACGACGCCGGCACGCTGCCGCCGGTCACCGACGTGCCCGCGCTCGTCGACGCGATCTGGCGCCTGCGCCCGCTTGCGGCCGTCTTCGTCGAAGGCGAGACGAACCGAGCGCTCGAGACGGCGGCAAGCGCCTATCTCGGCGGCCGCGTCGCGACGATCCTCGACAAGAAGCTCAGCGACGAAGCGGCACGACAGGCCGGCACGCCCGACCCACAAGGCGACGGCGACAAAGCATAGGACCGCCGCCGTCATATTCATATCGGCAATGCTTCGTTTGCGGGCCCGACCGCCCATGCGACGATTCTTCCAACCGAGCGGCACGCGCCGCTCCCCGAAGACGTTTCGCATGGAGCCTGTTCGATGATTCGTTTCACCCGCTGGATCACCCGCGCCGCTGCGACGGCGCTCGTCGCCGTCGCAGCCACATCCGCGTTCGCGCAGGGCGGCGCCGACAAGGTCGTGCGCATCGGCTACCAGAAGGCCGGCCTGCTGTCGATCATCAAGGCGCAGGGCTCGCTTGAAGCGCGCCTCAAGCCGCTCGGCTACAACGTCCAGTGGTTCGAATTCCCGGCCGGCCCGCAACTGCTCGAGGCACTGAACGCGAACAGCATCGACTTCGGCTATACCGGCGCGCCGCCGCCGGTGTTTGCGCAAGCGGCCGGTGTGCGCTTCGTGTACGTCGGCGCGGAGCCGCCGTCGCCGCACAACGAAGCTGTGTTCGTGAAGGCCGATTCGCCGATCCGCTCACTCGCCGACCTGCGCGGCAAGAAGGTCGCGCTGCAGAAGGGTTCGAGCGCGAACTACCTGCTGCTCCAGGCGCTGAAGCAAGCAGGTGTGCGCTACGACGAGATCCGCCCCGTGTACCTGCCGCCCGCCGACGCGCGCGCCGCGTTCGAGAGCGGCAACGTCGACGCGTGGGCCGTCTGGGATCCGTATTACGCCGCCGCGCAGAATTCGCTGAAGATTCGCACGCTGTCCGACTACACGGGTCTTACGCCCGCGAACAACTTCTACGAGGCAACGCGTGATTTTGCTGAGCAGCATGCCGACGTGATCGGCGCGCTCCTGAAGCAGGCGCGTGAGACGGGGCTGTGGGTCAACGGCCATCCAGCCGAGACGGCCGCGCTGATCGCGCCGAAGGTCGGGCTGCCGTCGCCGCTCGTGGAAACGTGGATCAAGCGCGTGCCGTTCGGTGCGGTGCCGATCGACGAGAAGATCGTCGCGGTGCAGCAGGGGGTGGCCGATGCGTTCTACGCCGCGAAACTGATTCCGCAGAAGCTGAGCGTCGCGGATAACGCGTGGACCGACAAGCGCGTGGCAACGGCTTCGGTGGCGAAGTAACGGGCGGCGCGCACTCAATTGGAAAAGGCCGACGGGTGCCCCGCCCGTCGGCCTTTTTTCGTTCTTCTGGGATTTCAGGGGGAACGTCGGGCGCACTGTCGGCGTTCAGCCATCTTTCAGCACTTTTGAACTGCCATTCGAACGTCGATTCCGCTCGGACAATTGATCTTCTGCGCGTGGTCCGGTGAGGCAGCTACGAACGTTCGGCTATCGTGCCGATACCTCGCTGCGGGGCCCGACGCGTACTTCCGGGTTCGGCCACGAACGGGCATTCGACTGCTGAGTCCAGATTGTGGACAATTGGGCACGTCAGAACTACGGGAAAATCATATGCCTGCTGATTCCGAGCTTCACCCAAGCTGGATCAGGACCTCGGAGTATCTTCGTGAGGCCCGAGTCCATATCTCGGAAACTGCCGAAGGTGTGTGTGCGGACGAGATCTACGAGTTTGAAGTTTTCCTGAAGCACAACGAACTCGAATTAGCACTGGACGCCATCGAGGCTGCTTTCAGCAAGGGGGACAGCGCGAACTGGCGCGTACTAGAGTATATGGCCATGGCCGCGTTGAGTATGGGATTGGTTGATCGACAGAGGATGTACGACCAACGACTAACAGAAGCACGAGGCTGGAACTGCCGCACATCGCTAACCCTATACCGCTCACCTTGATCTCGTGACGATGAGCCGAGTTTGTCGACTGCAGCGGGATATGGACCTCTCCAACCGACTAATGCCTATCGCTGGCCGAGCCACTAAGAAACTGTCGCTGTGTCTGATGCTCCCGACAGCGCATGCACTCTTTGAATGAAGGTGAGCAATGATTGAAGGTAAATCGCGTTCCGGAAGTGTGGCAATCGGCGTAATGAAGGCGCTTCACATTCTGAACGCTGAGAATCACCGGACGACGCTTGATGCGATCGCTGATTGGCTCGCCAAATCAGAAAATTTCTACTACGACGACTGGTTGATCGTCGGTGGCCGCAGCGCGAAGCAATACATCGCTGACATTCTTGAGGATCTGCACGAGCTCGGCGTCGTTTGCCCCGTCGAGCAGAATGCGGCACTTCATCCGCAGACGAGCCCGGAATGGAGGCCATGTCTACGGCCGTCTGCCTAAGTAGCACTGAACGGGTCATCGATATCGATATCACTCGCGCACTGTTTGCAGTGACTCAACGACTGCTTTGAAGAGAGCTGGTTGCCCGCGTTGGGTCGATCTGCGTCGGTCGCGCGTTGCAGGCGGGTAGTCGGCCGCGTTCAGCCATCATCGGCCGGTCGAGGTCGTCGTCCGGTTTGGCTAGCCGAGGTCTCGTGCACCCTCGCTCAATGACTGTTCTTCGGTGACCAAATTCCAAAGCGGCCAACAACGGCCCGTTGTGAAGGGCCGCTTCGGAGTAGCCTACACGGAAAGTCTCATCGAACACGAGCGTATGCCGCTACAACGGCCGTTGGGACGAAGATCGAGGTGACAAATTTGCCCGGCAGGGAGCTTCCGACTGGTACTTCGAGGTCGAGCCGAAGAAGACCGTAGTGCGGCAGATAGAGGTGTACGACGCGGGACTCGTTCAGCAGTACGAGCAGCTGCATCTTGAGGTCGGATTAGGATGACTCACAGACAAGCCGTTCGATGCCGCGGGGTTTCCAGTTGCCGAGATTGCGCGCGACGATTGCCAGAGAGCATGGTCAACTCATGTTGCCGCGAAGCGGCAACTATCAAAGCCTGCTGCCCCACAACGCCGCTTAACGCTAGCCTCAACGTTCTGGCACCGCGTTTCCACGACGCGATTGGAGCACCAGGTCGGCCGCTTCCTCAGCATCTTTGAGGAGCGTCTTGCGCGGCGTGCCTAACTGTGCACGCATGGTCAGCCCACGCGCTAAATCCGTGACTTGGGTTGCGCGCACGGCTACCGGAAAGTCAGATGGGATTTCTCCCGCGCCGATAGCGTCCCGGAAACGACCTTCCACCAGCGCGGTGCCACCAGCGGCCGCGTTTTGCAGAAACTGCCGGACCTCAGGGTCGTCCACAAGCGGCGCGACACAAATCAGAAGGCAGCCCCGGGCGGACTCCTTCTCGGTCGCACTTTCGACGGCGTACCTCAGAAAGCCCGTGATCGAGTCGCGAAGACCCTTTGGTGAGAGGAGTGCCTTCGCGGCTGATGCGCCTTTCCGTTCTGCGTACACCTTAAGGACCCGCAAGAATATCGCCCGCTTGTCCCCAAAGACGGCATACAGGCTCGGCCGTCCCACACCCATCCCGGCGACGAGATCGTCAATCGTCACTCCGTCGTAGCCTTTCGACCAGAACACTTGAGTCGCCTTTTCCAGCGCCCCTGTCTCGTCGAAGCTGCGCGGTCTGCCCCTCGGTCTAGCAGCATTTTGAATCATTTGGTTCAAAAATCCTTGACACTCGTCATCGCGTCAATATATAACTGAATAGTTCTAAATTAGCAAGTCGTCCGTGGCCACGCGCGTCCTCACGACTCGACCTTCCCCGTTCATCACTGAGACGCCCATGGAACATTCGATCGTACTCGTCACCGGCGCCACCTCGGGGCTTGGTTATGCGGCTGCCCGCATACTTGCCGGAGACGGCTGGCGCGAGATCATCGTCACTGGCCGTAGCCTGGCTCGGGTCCAGGAAACGGCCGCTCGGCTCGCAGCGGAAACTAAAAGACAAGTTTTCACGCCGCTGGAGCTGGAATTGGACGCGCCGGCCAGCGTCCAGTCCGCGCTCGCCGAACTCGTCAAGCGAGGTCGGCCGATTGATTTCCTACTGCTCAATGCCGGGATGGTCCCAGGTAAGCAGCGGGTAATCACTGCGGCGGGCGTCGAGGCTTCGCAGGCCCCGCTCATCGGCCATCATCGATTGACTGTCGGATTGCTCCGCGCCAACTTGCTGAGCCCCAACGCGCGGATTGTTATTGCCGGTGCGGAACCTGCCCGAGGGGGTGTACCCATGTTCAAGTACACCGACGTGGACGCACTCGCTGCCAAATACCACCAGGGCGACCTGACCGCTGCTATGGAAGCCCTGCTGCTCAACGGGCCGAACGTGAGGTACGTGCCCAACAATGCGTATGCCGACGCGAAGCTCATCGTTGCGTGGTGGGCTGCGGCGCTGGCGCGTCGGCTACCCTCCGGCATGGCCGTGTACGCTGTCTCGCCCGGTGCGGCGACTGCGACCAACGTTTCGCGACAGGCTAGCCTGGCCGTGAAGTATCTGTTTATCCCAATTGCGAACCTCATTCCCGGCATGAATCAGAAGCCGGAGACGGCAGCGGGCCGGTATGTCCAGGCCTCGAAGTTCGGAACCGAGGTTTCAGGGCAATTCTTCGCTTCCGCTCAAGGGAAGTTCTCAGGCCCAATTGAGGCGCAGCTCCACCCACACCTCCTCGACGGCGCTAATCAAGAAGCCGCGTGGCAGGCCGTCGTCAACGTCTCTGGCGTCAACTGGTCGTACGCGGAATCCTTACGCGCGGTGTCCTGAAGGCGCGCCGGTCGCCGTGAAATGGTCACAGTGACCAGAATCAGCAGGCGATTGCGGAGTTACATGATCACCCCAGTGGGCATAACGGCAGTTGAAATGAATAGTAATGCCAAGTAGTAAAATATCGGTAAATCAACCCCAGCTCTCTCAAGGATAGCTAACCGACATCGACGCCCTCGCCGTTCAGGTGAAGGCCGAGTTCGACAGAGCCCACGCGGATACCGCAGTCATTTCACCATCTTCGCCAATTCAAGAGAGCGGTGCCGCCGTACGATCCTCAGCCTACGTCTGGCTAGCCGCACTCCTTGAGCGAATCGTCCGAGACTCGCTGCAAGCGACCTTATGCGAAATCACGCAGCTGGCGGTACCCGTCCCGTGACGTTCGGGCGCTCCAAAGCGACGAACGACATGTTTTGTATTGCTAAGCGCGTCGGCGAAGTCATATTGCATCTACTGGGATCGCTCGACGCCTATATCGACAAGAAGCAGTACACCCGATGAATACCGGCATTGCGCCACGAAGCGTGCTGGTGAGGGTACGCCCCGCAGCGCAATGCCTCCGCGCACCGGTCAATTTCAACATTGGATTCACTTCAAGAAGCGTTGTTTGGCACCAGGAAGATTCCGCCTCCCCGTGTAAGTACTTTCCGTGCTTTGCGCTCCAGCACCGCATAATGCGAGCGTTAATGACCGCTTCTTCTTGGCGCTACCGGCAGCTCACGGCCGACATGCTTCTTTACTCTGCGTTTTCCCGTGCCACATCTTGACCGACCGATTTCTGGCTTCCTTCGGCCATCGGCAGCCTTCGCGTCGAACGACCGCTGCGGGTCGATAACGGAATATCGACGCTGCAGCCCAGCGAGCGGAACATGGACCTGAGGCAACCTTCCGGTTTCGGCCAGGAAGCGACATTCACTGCGCCATCGAGAATGGCCATTTATCGGCTTTGAGGAGCCGATCGTACTCCGCTGAAAGAGTAACGAAATTGCACCGCAAGGAGAGAAGGTACAACCCAGCGTGCATTCCGATCTCACACTTGACTGCAACGGCCCAGTTGACAACTGCATTACGGAAATCCAATACTTCCCTTTTCCTCAGACGTTGTCGACGCGATATTGCCCGGGTAATCAATCGCAGCAGGCGGACACGAGTCGCCTTCGCAGCGAGCGTCGGCGTCGAGCGATCTGTAATCACCAACACAGCGTGAGGAATTGCCATGCGCCGCCCTTTTTGCGTCGTTCTGACCTGTCTCGCCGCAGCAGCGACGCTCCTCGTCGATCCGGCCGGATCGCTAGCCTGCACACGCGTCGTCTATCACGGTGACAACGACGACGTTATCACCGCCCGATCGATGGACTGGAAGCTCGACGTCGCCACCAATCTTTACATCCTGCCGCGTGGCATCACCCGCACCGGTGAATCCGGTCCGAACTCTCTTAAATGGACCGCCAAATACGGTAGCGTCGTGGCTACCGGTTATGACGTCTCCACCACCGACGGCATGAACGAAAAGGGGCTAGCCGCTGAACTGCTCTGGCTCGTCGAGTCGCAATATCCCCCCTTCGACAAAAACTCGAAACCGGGACTCACCATCGCCGCATGGGCGCAGTACGTGCTGGACAATTTCGCCACCGTCGCGGAAGCGGTCGCTGCGCTTGAGAAAGAGCCGTTCACAATCGTCACTGACAACGTCCCCGGAGAACAGCGCCTCGCCACACTGCACCTCGCCATGTCAGACGCGACTGGCGACAGCGCCATCGTCGAGTACATCGGCGGCAAGCAGATCATCCATCATGGTCGGCAGTACCAGGTCATGACCAATTCACCGACCTTCGACGAGCAGCTTGCACTGAACGAATATTGGAAGCAGATAGGCGGCACCGTCTGGCTGCCTGGCACCAATCGCTCTGCTGACCGGTTTGCGCGCGCCTCGTTCTACGTCAACGCTATCCCCAAGAGTGAAGACCCAGCCATTGCACTTGCCAGCGTTTTCAGCGTGATCCGTAACGTGTCGGTGCCGTTCGGGATCACCACCCCGGGCGAGCCGAATATATCGTCCACACGCTGGCGCACCGTCGCCGATCACAAGCGCATGCTCTACTTCTTCGAATCGGCCGTCACCCCGAGTACTTTCTGGGTCGATCTCAACAAGGTCGACTTCTCCGCCGGCGCACCTGTCAAACGTCTCGACCTCGGCAAGGATCAGCGCAATTCATTCGGCGGCGAAGTCTCCAAGGACTTTCAACGCGCACCCGCGTTTCCCTTCCTCGGCACCGGCGCGAGCAAGTCCCGCTGAGGCGTGGCGTGACGGCTTCATCGTCGACGCATTCTGTCAGTGCCATGACTCGTTCCGGCCGGATGCCTGTCGCGAGCACGTTACATCTCGCGGAGCTATCGCCAGCGCTGAGTCGGCAACTTGGCCCAGTGGCACCCTTTGGGTTCCGTTGGCGGGTAGCCTCTGGAAACGGACATTGAGAGTGGAGGCAACCAACGGCTGCTCAGGGCCGAACTGCGTCGGTCGCGCGTTGCAGGGCGGCGGCCGGCCGCGATCGGCCAGGAAGAGACACTCGCAACAAGTACGGAGATGGTTGACAATGCTTCGTTCAAGAGTTCGATTGCCACGCGTTCGCACAGGATGACCGAATCACTAATCTAGGCCGCCCCGAAATGAGACACTCCCTCGGATATCTGCATGAGATTTGGCTATGCCCCAACGGGCACGGACAATCGCTTCCAGCATGCATTCCATATGGACCAGATGGCGACGCAGCACGTGCGCTTAATGAACCTGGAAGTGAATGGGTCTGGACATTCTGGACGCGTTCACATGCAGAGACTATGGCTGTCTACTATGAATTTGTAGGCTACGGAGAATATAGCGTGCAGGCCGATCTTGATCGGCAACCCTATTCACCCGCTGCGTACGAGCGCCAGTCGGCCTACTTGCTTCGAGACGGCTCACTGAGGGCCTCAAGCTCAGAGGTCCGGCGCTGACCGCCAGTGAACAAATGGCGGATACGATGTTCCGCCAAGGAAGGCCAGAAATACTTCCACGACCTGATCGGCCGTGAACCATTCATCTGAGCGCATCGGAAGGTTGCCCGCTCGGAAGACCAGGATCGTGCCGTCAGGGCGTACAGGCGAAGGTTTGTTATGGAAGGCTCTCCATCGTTGCGCGCCGAATTCAAAGCGCTCGATCATACAGCTGGCGCCACCGCCGGCTACTTGCACGTAATTGCCTGCATCGTCAGTCAATGACGCATAGGATGACTTGCCGTAGCTTCGCAGCGACTTAAGCGCACGTGTAACCTGTATCGGAGTCGGCACGGTGTTTACCGGTCTGCCCTCGATTTCGAGTTTCATAGTTGATCTATCTCGATCCGTCTCAATCAGATGCGAATCATACTAACGCGGAAACCCAACAACGAGTGGCCGCTATCGGTGCATTCGGAAGACCGCTTCGGGTCGACAACGAAATATCGACGCTGCAGCCCAGCGAGCGAAACATGAACCTGAGGCAAACTTCCGGTTTCGGCCAGTTCCGCACATCGGGTCACTGGCGCTGAATCGACGACAATCTGGCAAACTTTCCGAAACACCGGCGCATGGAGGGCTGCGTGTCCGTTAATGTCAGCGGAACGGAGGGCTACGCGGAGAATGCGCCATTGCTCATCGAGCAATGGCAACATATTTCGTTTGCGGAGCATCACGCGCCCATCATGCATCTCGTGCCGATGGCGCCGTCCTGCGTCCTCGACGTCGGAGCCGGTATCGGAACCGACGCTGCTGCGTTTGCGACGATGGGGCATTCGGTCGTAGCCGTCGAACCGGTGGACGCGCTGCGAGTTGCAGGAATCCGGCAGTATCCGTCTCCCCGGATTGAATGGCTGGACGATAGCCTTCCGGATCTCGCGCTACTGCGTTCCAGACGAAAAGAGTTCCACTTTGTACTGCTGTCCGCTGTTTGGATGCACCTTGACGAGCACGAACGTCGCCGCGCGATGCCGAATGTCAGTGCTCTTCTTTGCGATGGTGCGGTACTGGTCATGTCCCTGCGTCACGGCCCCGTTCCGGAAGGCCGACGGATGTTCGATGTTCGGGCCGAGGAGACGATGCAACTCGCGAATGCTCATGGCCTGCGAACCGTCATGAACGTTCGGACCGAATCTTCTCAGCAAGGAAATCGGCGCATGCGCGTGATGTGGAGTCGCCTTGCTTTCGTCAAGGACGGCGCGCAGGGCTGCCGGGAAGCTTGGAATCCCCGCGCGAGTTACCGCTATCAGGCGCGGTGAATACCGGCTTCGGGGCGGGAGGCACCCTCCACGAAAGCGCACGACGAGTTTTTCTGCTCGCCCCACGGCAAGCAATCCACCCACGGCCATCGATCCGTCGACGTTGCGCGCAGCGCATGAAAAAAGGCCCGCAGGCACCCGTCCCGCCGGCCTTTTGCATGACATGGCCGTGCACGTCGGCCTACCCGCTTCAGCCGCCCACCACCTTCTTCTGCCGCCAGAGGCACAGCAAATCGCACGCGACATGCGCTGCCGCAATTGCGGTGATGTCCGCGTGATCATAAGCAGGCGCAACCTCGACGACATCCGCGCCAACCAGATTCACCGCACCGAGCCCACGCACGATCGCGAGTGCCTGCGCGGACGACAACCCGCCCGCGACCGGCGTCCCCGTGCCGGGCGCGAACGCCGGATCGAGACAGTCGATATCGAACGTCAGGTACGCGGGCCGCGCACCGACGATGTCGACGATCCGCTCCACCGCCGCGCGCGGACCATGCTCATGCACCCACGCGGCATCGAGTCGTTCGATCCCGAGAAAATCGTCGTTCCACGTGCGGATGCCGACCTGCACCGACGTCGCCGGATCGATCAGCCCTTCCTTCACCGCCTTGTAGAACATCGTGCCGTGATTGAGGCTGTCCGGCTCGTCGTCGGCCCACGTATCGCAGTGCGCATCGAAGTGGATCAACGACAATGGCTTGCCGTAGCGCTCCGCGTGCGCGACCAGTAGCGGATACGTGATGTAGTGGTCGCCGCCGAGCGTCAGCATCTTCGCGCCCGAGCGCAGGATCGTGCGCGCATGCTCGACGATCGCAGGCTTGATCGACAGCGGGTTGTGCGCATCGAACCAGCAATCGCCGTAATCGACGGCCGCGAGATCGTCGAACGGATCGAAGCCCCACGGATACGGATGGAGCTCCGCGAGCTGCACGCTCGCCGCGCGGATCGCGGCCGGCCCGAGCCGCGCGCCCGAACGATAGGTCGTCGCGAGGTCGAGCGGCACGCCGGAAATCGCGACGTCGACGCCGTCGAGCGCGCGCGTATAGGTGCGGCGCATGAACGACAGCACGCCCGCATAGGTGTTTTCGATCGAGGAGCCGTATGGCGTCGTGCGACGGATCGCGCCGTCGCCGTGGAGCAGTTCGGTCATGTCGAACCTGTTGGTCATGAGGACCGCACGCAGCCTCTGCATCGGGTGCGCTGGCGGGACCCGGCACGGATTCATTGAAAACGCGGCGGCCTGCCCTCGCCGGGCGCGGCCGTCGCGCCGGCCTGCGAACCCTGTAGCGCGGCCGGGCGGGACAACGTCGATACGCGGCGATGATAGCAAGCCGAAACCTCTGCGTTTGCCCCGGTTCGACCGGGGCAAACGCATCGGAACAACCGGCGCGGCGGCAGGTGTACCGGCGCCGCATGGCCCGAACCGGCATCGCCGCATCGCCACATCGCCGAACCGTCGCACCGCCACACCGCCGCACCGTCACCATGCCGCGCCTAGAAGGATTCGCCGGTTTTTACCCGGCCGTTCTTCCGGATAATGGCCAGCAGCCGCGCCCACGACGGCGCGCCGTCCACCGCGGACCACGACAATCCGGAGCCCCCCCTTGATCGCCACGCTTCCCGCCACCTATCGCCGGCTCTGGCCGCTGGCCGTCGCCGCCGCGCTGCTGTACGGACTGTCGCTCGCCGCCGCGCCCTATCCCGGCCAGGCCGCCGCGAAAGCCGCGATGGGCATCCTGTTGCTCGCGGCCGGCAGCACCTGCGCGGCACCGCGCGAACGCGCGTGGCTGTGCGCGGCGCTCGCCACGGCGGTGCTCGGCGACGTACTGCTCGGGCTGCCCGACTGGCCGCTGTCGTTCGTCCTCGGCCTCGGCGCGTTCCTGCTCACTCATCTGTGTTACTGCACGATCTTCGTGCGCTGGCGCGCGCGGCCGCACGGCTGGCGCATCGCGGCGCTGATCGGGCTCTGGATCGCCGCGCCGGCGTTCTACGTGGCCTTCCTTCCGCACCTGGGCGAGTTGCTCGCGCCGGTCGCCGTCTACATGCTCGTGCTGTGCGCGATGGCGAGCTTCGCGCTCGCGGCCCGCACGCGCGGCCCGCTGGTCGCCGTCGGCAGCCTGATCTTCGTGGGCTCCGACACGCTGATCGGCGTCGGACGCTTCCTCGGCGGCTTTCCCGGCATCGACTACCTGATCTGGGGCCTCTACGCGCTCGCGCAGGTCACGATCGTCGCCGGGGTTTTCCATGAGACGGTCGCCCGTTCGATCCGTCCCCGATAGCGTTTCAAACAGGCCGCCGCGCGCCGGCGGCCTCGCCTCCCGCTTCTCCCGCCCTGCCGACGGCCGTTTCCGTGCATCCCGCAATGCGGAAGCCGTCCCGTTCCAAACCCCGCTCAGCCTTTTCCCGCGCGGCTTCTGGCCCTTAGAGCGCCGCTTCTAGCCTCTTGCGGTTTCCCGGCTCACCCACTATCGTTACATCAACCAATGTAACATTAAAAAATGAGCCAAATCGGAGACACCCGGATGAATGCTCGCACGTTGCCTTTCGGCCCGCCCGGCCACGACGGCCTGGACGAAACCATCGACATCGCCATCATCGGCACCGGCTTCGCCGGTCTCGGGATGGCCATCCGCCTGCGGCAGACAGGCGTGACCGACTTCGTCGTCCTCGAGAAGGCCGCGTCGGTCGGCGGCACGTGGCGCGACAACCATTACCCCGGGTGTGCCTGCGACGTGCAATCGCACGTCTATTCATTCTCGTTCGCGCCGAACCCGCGCTGGACGCGCATGTTCGCGCCGCAGCCGGAGATCCGCGCATACCTGGAAGACTGCGTGCAACGCTTCGGCGTCGGCCCTCACCTGCGCCTGAACCACGAACTGCAGCGCGCCGAATACGACGAGGCCGCGCAACGCTGGCGCCTCACGTTCGCGAACGGCAAGCGGCTGTCGGCGCGTGTGCTGGTGTCGGGGATGGGCGGGCTGTCGCGCGCCGCGCTGCCGGCGATTCCCGGCGTCGAGAACTTCAAGGGGCGCGCGTTCCATTCGCAGCAGTGGGATCACGACTACGCGCTCGAAGGCAAGCGCGTCGCGGTGATCGGCACCGGCGCGAGCGCGATCCAGTTCGTGCCGCAGATCGCGCCGCGCGTGAAGCAGCTCGCGCTGTTCCAGCGCACGCCGCCGTGGATCATGCCGAAGCCCGACCGCAACCTGACCGGCTTCGAGAAATGGCTGTTCCGGACGCTGCCGTTCACGCAGAAGGCGGTGCGCAGCGGCATCTACTGGATGCTCGAATCGCGCGTGCTCGGCTTCGCGATCCATCCGTCGCTGATGAAGAACGTGCAGAAGCTCGCGCTGCGCCATATCCGCAAGCAGATTCCCGATCCGGAACTGCGCAAAACCGTCACGCCGAACTACACGCTCGGCTGCAAGCGCGTGCTGATCTCGAACGACTACTACCCGGCGCTGTCGCGCAAGAACGTCGACGTGGTCACGACCGGCATCGACCACATCGAAGCCGACGCGGTCGTGACGACCGACGGCAAGCGCCATGAAATCGACTGCCTGATCTACGGCACGGGCTTCCAGGTCGCCGATCCGTATCCGCGCGGCGCGATCATCGGCCGCGGCGGCCTCGACATCGTCGACGCCTGGCGCGACGGCGCGCACGCGTATCTCGGCACGACGCTGCCGGGCTACCCGAACTTCTTCATGATCGTCGGTCCGAACACCGGCCTCGGCCACAACTCGATGGTGTTCATGATCGAGTCGCAGATCGAATACATCCTCGGCGCGCTGCAGGCGATGCGCCGCGAACGTGCAGACGCGATCGAGGTGCGCCCGCTCGTCGAGGCGCAGTTCAACAGCGACCTGCAGGGCCGACTCAAGAAGGCGATCTGGTCGACGGGCGGCTGCAAGAGCTGGTACCTCGATCCGCGCACCGGCAAGAACACGACCCTGTGGCCGGGCTTCACCTGGCGCTTCCGCCAGGCGACCGCGCACTTCTCGATCGCCGATTACCACGCGTATCGCGCGCCGCATCACGACACGAGCGCGCGACCCGTCGTCGCGCCCGCCGCTTCCGCATCCACTTCCGCCGAAGCGGTCTGAGCCAGACAAGGAGCCACCGACATGAGAGATTTCGCCAACAAGGTCGCCGCGATCACGGGCGCAGGCTCGGGCATGGGCCGCTCGCTCGCCGTGCAGCTCGCGCAGGCCGGCTGCCACGTGTCGCTCGCCGACAAGAACGGCGTCGGCCTCGCCGAAACCGAGCGGATCGTCCGTACGATCGCGCCGAACGTGCGCGTGTCGACGCGCGTGCTCGACGTCGGCGACCGCGACGCGATGTTCGCGTGGGCGGACGACACCGCGAAGGAACACGGCAAGGTCAACCTGATCTTCAACAACGCGGGCGTCGCGCTGTCGAGCACGATCGAAGGCATGGAATACGGCGATCTCGAGTGGATCGTGAACATCAACTTCTGGGGCGTCGTGCACGGCACGAAGGCGTTCCTGCCGCACCTGAAAGCATCGGGCGACGGTCATGTGATCAACACGTCGAGCATCTTCGGGATCTTCGCGCAGCCGGGGATGAGCGGCTACAACGCGACCAAGTTCGCGGTGCGCGGCTTCACCGAATCGCTGCGGCAGGAACTCGACATGATGAAGTGCGGCGTGTCGGCCACCTGCGTGCATCCGGGCGGCATCCGCACCAACATCGCGCAATCGAGCCGCGTCGCGAAGAACATGGTCGGCTTCATCGTCGAGAGCGAGCAGCAGGGCAAGGACAGCTTCGAGAAGTTCTTCATCACGACCGCCGACGACGCCGCGCGCACGATCCTCGCCGGCGTGCGCAAGAACAAGCGCCGCGTGCTGATCGGCCGCGACGCGAAGGCCGCGGACTGGATGGCGCGCACCCTGCCGGCCGCGTACCAGGCGCTCGTCGTGCTCGCGACGCGCCGCGAGGCCGTGAAGGCGCGCCGAGCGGCCGCGCGCTACGGCGCGCCGGCGGCCACGCCGCTTCACGCCACCTACAACAATGCAGGCAATCAGGGAGGAGAACAATCATGAAGACCCCGAACATGATGCCGGTGCGGCGCGACGTCCGTTTCGCGCTGCCGCCCGAACGCGCGAAGGACTGGCACGTCCAGGGCGTGCCCGTCACGCACTTCATGAACGCGCTGTCGCTGCTGTTCCCGGCCGGCGAGCGCTTCTTCATGGATTCGGTGCGCAACTACCGCGACCGCATCGAGGATCCGGAGCTGAAGAAGCAGGTGCTCGGCTTCATCGGCCAGGAAGCGATGCACACGCGCGAGCACATCGAGTACAACGACCTGCTGCAGTCGTCCGGCCTGCCCGCGCACAAGCTCGACAAGCGGCTGTGGACGATACTCGGCTTCTTCAAGAAGACGCTGCCGCATTCGATGCAGCTCGCGATCACGATCGCGCTCGAGCACTACACGGCGATCCTCGCGAACCAGCTGCTGTCGGGCCACGAACACCGGATCGACGGATCGGTCGAAGGCTATCAGCAGATGTGGATGTGGCACGCGATGGAGGAAACCGAGCACAAGGCGGTGTCGTACGACGTATGGAACGCCGTGATGAAGCCGGGCCTCGGCAGCTACCTGCTGCGCACGGGCACGATGCTGACGACGACGGTATTGTTCTGGGCGATCGTGTTCGACTTCCACGTTCGCCTGATGCGTGCGCACCGTCGCGAACACGGCAGGTTCGGCGGCATGTGGCGCCTCGTGAAGTATCTGTACAGCCCGAGGCACGGCGTGTTCCCGAGCATCGCCCGCGAATGGCTCGACTACTTCCGTCCGGGCTTCCATCCGTGGGACCACGACAACCATCAGTACCTGCAGGAGCTCGACACGCTGCTCGCGAACATCGACGCGACCAACGCGCGCCATGCCGCGCAGGCCGCCCCGCGCCGCGTGCCGCTGCATCCGGTTCCGCAGGCATGACGTCGTGGCGCGCGCACACGAGATGCTGACCGTCCGCTCCGGCGACGTGAAACTCGCCGTCTACGTCAGCGGCCCGCGGCGCGCGCCGCCGCTGATCCTCGTGCACGGTTATCCCGATTCGGCGGCCGTGTGGGCGCCGGTCCGCGCGCGGCTCGCGAAGCGCTATCGCGTGATTGCGTACGACGTGCGCGGCGCCGGCGCATCCGATGCGCCGCGCCGCCGCACGGACTACACACTTGCGCGGCTCGCGGAGGACCTGAAGGCGGTGGCCGACGCGACCTGCGGCAATCGGCCGTTCCATCTGGTCGGCCACGACTGGGGGTCGATCCAGTGCTGGGAGGCCGTGACAGACCCCGCGTTCCGCGGCCGGATCGCGTCCTACACGTCGATCTCCGGCCCGTGCCTCGACCACGTGTTCCGCGCGAAGATGCGGCTCAGGCAGAGCCTGAAGTCGTGGTACATCGCGTTCTTCCACCTGCCGGTCGTGCCGTCGCTGGTCTGGCGCCTCGGCGGCGCCGCGCTATGGCCGCGCTGGCTGCAGCTGACCGAGCGCGTACGGCCGGAGCGCGACCCCGCGCAGTTGAAGAATGCGCTGAACGGGTTGCAGCTCTACCGCGCGAACTTCCTCGCGCGGGCGAGAAAGCCGCGCGAGCGGTACGCGCAGGCGCCGGTGCAGATCCTCGTGCCGATGCGCGACCGCTACGTGACGCCCGAGATGTCGGTCGATCTCGATCGCTGGCTCGGCGAGCACGTGCGCGAGGAAATCGACGGCGCGCACTGGATCGTCATGCGCAACCCGGAGCTGATCGCGGCGCGGATCGACCGGTTCGCGGCGGCGCATGAAAGGCCGGCCGTCGCGGCCGCAACGCGAGCGGCGGCTCAGCGCAACGCCGGCAGGCGCTTGAACAGCGTTTCGTAGTCGATCACGAGCCCGTCGGCGTCGATGTCCATTTCCGCCGTGAAATTCCGGAAAATGCCTTCGTAGCGGTAGCGCCTGCCGGGCTCGATGCACGTGTACGCCTGCTTGACCGGCGTCACCTTCAAGTCCGGCGTCGAGATGTATGCGACGTCGATCGGCCGCCGCTCGCCGCGCGCGAGACCGAGGCGGCCGATCGGCAGCGAATTCGTGAACGGCGTCGCCGCGATGTCGATGTCGACGCAACCGTCCAGTTCCCGCAGTGCACGCCCTGAACCGTCGCGCCAGTGCCCGGCGCCGTCGCCGTGCAACGCCAGCGTGCCGCCGCCCATCACCTTGAGCACCGCGTACGTCACGCGCCAGTGCGGATCGCACTCGACGCGATACGCGAGCCCGTAAGCGCGGCCGTACCGCTGGCCGACCACCGCGCTTTCGACGACGATGCCGCCGCCACTCCGGTCGAACGTCAGATGTTCGACGCCGTCGCCCTCGAGCGACGCCCAACGCACCGCGCGCATTCCTTCGTCTCCCGGTTGGTCCGATGCCGGACATCGTCGCACGAATCCCCGCTCGAAGACGTGAACCACGACGCGTACTTGGGTCAAAAGAACCGGCCATTGCCCGAATTCGCTACCGAAGCCAACAATTAGCCCGAAAACGCCAATGCGCAGCCCCCCGGGCATTCCCCAATTCGGGGCATCCGCCACAAATCCTGACTATCCAGAATTCCCTATTCCGGTGCACGGGATTGTGTCCTATGCTCGCGGCTCGTCCTGCCTTACCGCCGCCATGCCTACCGCCCGCCCTGCCTCGCCGACGATCGACCTGCATACGCTGCTGCGCGGCATCGGGCAGATCGTCCTGCAGGCGAATGCAGTCAGCGGCGCGCTGCTGCTCGCCGCGCTGGCACTGACCGACTTGCGGCTCGCGTCCGCCGCACTGGTCGGCTCGGCCGCCGCCAGCATGACCTCCGTGCTCACGGGCGCCGAGCGCCGCGACGTCGAACAAGGGCTGCACGGCTTCAACGGCGCGCTCGCCGCGCTGATCGCCGTGCTGTTCGCACCTTCTTCGCTCGCCGCCATCGCACTGGTGCTGGTGGTCTCGATCGGCGCGGCACTCGTGCAGCGCGCGATGCGCGTGCCGCTCGCCCGCTGGCGCCAGTGCCCGTACTCGAGCCCGTGCCTCGTCGTCACCGCGCTGTGGCTACCGTTTGTCGCACCGCAGCATGCAAGCAACGCGACGGCAGGTGCCCCCCTTATGTTGCCTTCCATCGCCGACGCGCTGCTTTCGGGCATTGCACAGACCACCTTCGCGCAAGGCCCATGGGCAGGCATGCTGATCGTCGCCGGCCTCGCCGTCGCGTCGCGCCGCGCGGCCGCATTCGCGCTCGGCGGCGCGATCGTGTCGACCGTGCTGCTGGTCGCGTCCGGCGCGAACGGTGCGTCGTTCGCGGATGGCCTGCTCGGCTTCAACGGCGCGCTCGCCGCGCTCGCGCTGATGTCGCGCGGCCCGCGCGCGGCGTTCGCGGCCGCCGCACTCGCCGCGCTGATCCAGTGGCTCGCGACGCGCGCGGGCCTCCCCGCGTTCACGGCCCCGTTCGCACTCGCGTCGTGGGTCACGGTGCTCCTCGCGCGCCGCTTCACCCTCGGAGAACCCGATGTCGTCATTCGCACACCGTCCTGACACCGTGAAGCCCGGCGGCCCGATCTCGGACGCCGAGCGCCGGTTGCGCGTCGATCTCGCCGCCGCCTATCGCCTCGTCGCGCTGAACGGCTGGGACGACCTGATCTACACGCACCTGTCCGCGACGGTGCCGGACGAACCCGGGCATTTCCTGATCAACCCGTTCGGCCTCACGTTCGACGAGGTTCGCGCATCGAATCTCGTGAAGATCGACCTGGCCGGCAACCGGATCGGCGACGGAGAACACGCCGTCAACGTGACGGGCTTCGCGCTCCACGCGGCCGTGCATGCCGCGCGGCCGGATGCCGTCTGCGTGATGCATCTGCACAATACGGCGGGCATCGCCGTGTCGATCCAGCGCGACGGGCTGCTGCCCGCGTCGCAGCACGCGCTGCGATTTCACAGCGATCTCGCGTATCACGACTACGAGGCGCTCGCGTTCTCGCCGGCCGAAGGTGCGCGGCTCACCGCCAGCCTCGGCGCGAAATCCGCGATGCTGCTGCGCAACCACGGCACGCTGACGGTCGGCCAGACCGTTGCCGAGGCGTATGTATTGATGGATACGCTGATCAAGGCCTGCGACATCCAGATACGCGCGCAGGCCGGCGGCGGGCCGCTCGTGCTGCCCGAGCCGGCCGTCGCGGACCGCACAGCCGAGCAGTTGCGTGACGGCGGCACGATCGAGGGTGAACTGGAATGGCCGGCGCTGCTGCGCCGCCTCGACCGGATCGATCCGTCGTATCGCGACTGAACCGACACCATCGCCACGCTCTCTACGAATCGTTCACCCCAACCATCGGAGCATTCAGTCATGCCGACTTTCAATATCCAGTTGTTCGAAGGCCGCACCGTCGAGCAGAAGCGCGCGTTCGTCGAAGCGATCACGCGCGTCACGTGCGAGACGCTCGGCTGCGACCCGGGCTCGGTCGACATCGTCCTCGCCGACGTGAAGAAGGAAAACTGGGCGACGGCCGGCAAGCTGTGGAGCGACGAGCGCTGATTCCGGCAACTTCGGCGCCGGTGCAACCTGCCCGGCGACGTGCGTTCGAATCGTGGTGACATTGCGGGGACATCCGGACGCACGCGCCGCACGATGCGGTGCGTCCGGGAGACCGCATGATCGACGACAGCCGTATCGCCGCCGCACCTGGCCCGACCGCCCATACGACGCCGGCTCCCGGCGTTGCATGCGGCCTCCCCCCTGCCCCGCGTTGTGCGCCCGCACATCGCTCCGTCACGCAACCGGCACATCAATCGGCGCATAATGCCGAACACACGCAGCAGCCAGTGGCCACCCGGGAGACCGCCATGGAAGCGAAGAACGAGGAAGTCGTCGCACACCTGCTCTCCGATGTCGTCGAATTCGCGCGCGGGCGGCTGCCCGAAGCCACGTTCCGGATCGTCGAACCGTTCCTGCGTCATTACTACGATTTCGTCGACGCCGATGATCTGCAGAATCGCGGCATCGCCGACCTCTACGGCGCCGCAATGGCACACTGGCAGACCGCCCAGAAATTCGTGCCCGGCAGCGAGCGGCTGCGCGTCTACAACCCGATCCTCGAACAGCACGGCTGGCACTCGGACCACACGGTGATCGAGATCGTCAACGACGACATGCCGTTCCTGGTCGATTCGGTGACGATGGCCGTCAATCGCCTCGGGCTCGCGCTGCACTCCGCGCTGCACCCGGTGTTCCGCATCTGGCGCGCCGGCAACGGCGGGATCGAACGTGTCGACGCCGGTGGCGCGACGCCCGGCGACGGCCAGTCGCAACTCGCGTCGTTCATTCACTTCGAAGTCGACCGCTGCGGCGACGCCGCGCTGCTCGACACGCTGCGCGACGACATCGCGCGCGTGCTCGGCGATGTGCGCGCGTCGGTCGAGGACTGGCCGAAGATCGTCGACATCGCGCGCGCGACGATCAAGGACATGAAGGCCCGCGAATCCACCGCGGAAGACATCGAGGCGCGCGCGTTCCTCGAGTGGATGGCCGCCGATCACTTCACGTTTCTCGGCCAGCGCGACTACGCGCTCGTGTCCGACGGCACGGGCTTCGGCCTGCGCGGCGTGGAAGGCTCCGGCTTCGGCCTGCTGCGCGAATCGCTGCGCACGCCCGGCGCGCCCGACGTGACGCCGCTGCCGCCGGCGGCCGCCGAGATCGTCACCGGCCCCTGGCCCATTTTCCTGACCAAGGCGAACTCGCGCGCGACCGTGCACCGGCCCGGCTATCTCGACTACGTCGGCGTCAAACTGGTCGGCGCCGACGGCAAGGTGACCGGCGAACGCCGCTTCATCGGGTTGTACACGTCGACATCGTATTTCGGTTCGTACACCGAAATCCCTATCGTGCGCCGCAAATGCGCGAACATCGTGAAGCGTGCGGGCTTCCTGCCGAAGGGACATCTCGGCAAGTCGCTGGTGACGGTGCTCGAAACCTATCCGCGCGACGAACTGTTCCAGGCCGACGAGGATCAGCTCTACGACATCGCGCTCGGCATCCTGCGCCTGCAGGAACACCAGCGCACGCGCCTGTTCGTGCGGCGCGACCGCTTCGACCGCTTCGTGTCGTGCCTCGCGTTCGTGCCGCGCGACAAGTACAACACCGACCTGCGCCGCCGCATCGCGAAGCTGCTCGTCGACGCGTACAACGGCGTGACCGTCGAGTTCACGCCGCTGCTGTCGGAATCGGCGATCGCGCGAATTCATTTCGTCGTCCATGCGGAACCGGGCACGATGCCTGACGTCGACACGCGCGAGCTCGAAACGCGGCTCGTGCAGGTCACGCGCCGCTGGCAGGACGATCTCGCGGACGCGCTGCTCGACGCCTTCGGAGAAGAACAAGGCAACCGCCTGCTGCAGCGCTATGCGGACTCGTTCCCGGCCGGCTATCGCGACGACTACCCGGCGCGCACGGCCGTGCGCGACATCGAGTTGATCGAGCGCGTGAAGGAGTCGGGCCAGCTCGCGATGAACCTGTACCGCCCGATCGAGGCCGAGGCGCGCGCATTCCGCTTCAAGGTGTACCGCGCGGGCGACCCGATCGCGCTGTCGCGCAGCCTGCCGATGCTCGAGCATCTCGGCGTGCGCGTCGACGAGGAGCGGCCGTACCGGATCCAGACGCAGGATGCCGCGCCCGCGTGGGTGCATGACTTCGGCCTCGAACTCGCGGACGATACCGAATTCGACATCGAGCGCGTGAAGGGCCTGTTCGAGGACGCGTTCGACCGGATCTGGACCGGCCGGATCGAGAACGACGACTTCAACCGTCTCGTGTTGCGCGCGCACCTGAGCGCACGCGAAGTCACGATCCTGCGCGCGTACGGGAAATACCTGCGGCAGGTCGGCTCGACGTTCAGCGATGCCTATATCGAGCGCGCGCTGACCGGCAACCCGGCGATCGCACGGCAACTCGTCGAGCTGTTCCTGCTGCGCTTCGACCCGGCCACCGGCGGCACGCGCGACGTGCAGGTCGAACACCTGCTGAAGGCGATCGAGACGGCGCTCGACCAGGTGCCGAACCTCGACGAGGACCGGATCCTGCGCCAGTTCCTCGGCGTGATCAACGCGACCGTGCGCACCAACTATTTCCTGCACGACGCGAACGGCGAACCGAAGCCGTACCTGTCGTTCAAGTTCAATCCGGCGAAAGTGCCCGGCCTGCCCGAGCCGAAGCCGATGTTCGAGATCTGGGTGTACTCGCCGCGCGTCGAGGGCGTGCACCTGCGCGGCGGGCGCGTCGCGCGCGGCGGGCTGCGCTGGTCCGACCGTCGCGAGGACTTCCGCACCGAGGTGCTGGGGCTGATGAAGGCGCAGATGGTGAAGAACGTCGTGATCGTGCCGGTCGGCTCGAAAGGCGGCTTCGTCGTGAAAAACCCGCCGCCGCCGAGCGATCGTGAAGCGTGGATGCGCGAGGGCGTCGCGTGCTACCAGACGTTCCTGCGCGGCCTGCTCGACCTGACCGACAATCTCGCCGGCAACGCAATCGTGCCGCCGCCCGACGTGGTGCGGCACGACCCCGACGATCCGTATCTCGTCGTCGCGGCCGACAAGGGCACGGCCACGTTCTCCGACTACGCGAACGCGATCTCTCACGAATACGGCTTCTGGCTCGACGATGCATTCGCGTCCGGCGGCTCCGTCGGCTACGACCACAAGAAGATGGCGATCACCGCGCGCGGCGCATGGGAATCGGTCAAGCGGCACTTCCGCGAGATGGGCATCGACACGCAGACGACCGACTTCACCGTGGTCGGCGTCGGCGACATGTCGGGCGACGTGTTCGGCAACGGGATGCTGCTGTCGCCGCATATCCGGCTCGTCGCGGCGTTCGATCACCGGCACGTGTTCCTCGACCCGAACCCCGATCCGGCGACGAGCTTCGCGGAGCGCCAGCGGATGTTCGCGCTTGAACGCTCGAGCTGGGCCGACTACGACACATCCGTCATCTCGGCGGGCGGCGGCGTCTACCCACGCACCGCGAAGACGATCCCGCTGTCGCCGGCCGTGCAGGCCGCGCTCGGCATCGACGCGCACGCGCTGCCGCCGACCGAGCTGATCCGCGCCATCCTGCAGGCGCCTGTCGATCTGCTTTACAACGGCGGCATCGGCACCTACGTGAAGGCCGCGCGCGAAACCCACCAGCAGGTCGGCGATCGCGCGAACGACGCGGTGCGGGTAAACGGCGCGGACCTGCGCTGCAAGGTCGTCGGCGAAGGCGGCAACCTCGGCTGCACGCAGTTCGGCCGCATCGAGTTCGCGCAGCGCGGCGGCCGCATCAACACCGACGCGATCGACAACTCGGCCGGCGTCGATTGTTCGGATCACGAAGTCAACATCAAGATCCTGCTCGGACTCGTCGTCACCGACGGCGAGATGACCGAGAAGCAGCGCAACGCCCTGCTCGCGGAAATGACCGACGAAGTCGGGCTGCTCGTGCTGCGCGACAACTACTATCAGACGCAGGCGCTGTCGATCGCGGGCCGCTACAGCGTCGATCTGCTCGACGCCGAGGCGCGCCTGATGCGCTGGCTCGAACGCGCGGGTCGCCTGAACCGCGTGATCGAGTTCCTGCCGACCGACGACGAGATCGCCGAACGGCAGGCCGCGAAACAGGGGCTCACGTCGCCGGAGCGCGCGGTGCTCCTCGCCTACAGCAAGATGTGGCTGTACGACGCGCTGCTCGAATCCGACGTGCCCGAGGATCCGCTCGTCGCCGCGATGCTCGTCGACTATTTCCCGAAGCCGCTGCAACAGCGCTTCAGCGAACCGATGCATCGCCACCCGCTGCGCCGCGAGATCCTCGCGACGCACCTGACCAACGCGCTCGTCAACCGGGTCGGCTGCGCGTTCGTGCACCGGCTGATGGAGGAAACCGATGCGAAGCCTGGCGACATCGTGCGCGCCTGCATCATGGCGCGCGACGTGTTCGATCTCGATGCGGTATGGCGCGACATCGACGCACTCGACAACCGCGTCGCCGACGACGTGCAGGCGCGCATGTTCGTCGACGTCGCGCGGCTGCTGGAACGCGCGGCGTTGTGGTTCCTGCGGCAGCTTCAGTCGGGCGCGGTGGCCAACGGCGGCGTCGCCGGACTGATCGCGCGCTGCCGCGACGCGGTGCAGCGGATTGCGCCGCAATTGCCGTCGCTGCTGCCGGCCGACGATCTGGAAGCGCTGTCCGAGCGGCAGCGCGTGCTGGTCGATGCCGGCGTCGACAGCGCGCTCGCGGTGCGCGTCGCGAGCGGCGACATCTCCGCCGCGCTGCTCGACATCGCCGAAGTGGCCGCGACCTGCGATCGCAGTCTCGAACTGGTCGCGGGCGTCTACTTCTCGCTCGGCACGCTGCTGAACTACGGGTGGATCGGCGAACGCGCGGCCACGCTGCCGACCCCGACGCACTGGGACATGCTGGCGCGCGCGGCCGCGCTCGCGGAGGTCGCGCGGCTCAAGCGCACGCTCGCCACCAGCGCGCTCGCGGAATCGGCCGACTCGACGGCGCCCGAGACGATCGTCCATGCGTGGCGCGAACGCCGCGACGCCGCGCTGCAGCGCTACGAGCACCTGCTCGCCGACCTGCGCGCATCGGGCGGCGCGAGCCTCGCGGTGCTGCTCGTGGTCGTGCGCGAGATGGCCGTGCTCGAACGCGCGTGACGGGTGAGCCCGGGTCGCGCCGGGATCACACCGTCGCGACGAGCAGCTCTTCCGCGTTGTCCGGCGGACGCAGACCGTCGCTGCGGTCGGCGAAGTAGCGACGTGCAAGCTCCGCGGCCGACACGTGCTCGGCCCGTGCGAAGCCGGCCTCCGTCGCGAGCGCGCGGATCTCCTCCGGCATGAAGAAGCTGATGAACGGCGTACCGCTCGCGCGCGCGCCTTTGGCGGCCATTTCGAGCCCCGGCCGCACACTCGGATCTGCAAGCTCGAGCGGCAGCAGGAACGTCATCGCGAACGTCGAACCCGGCGCGAGCGACGCGACTTCGCGCAACGCCGCCGCGTTCGCGTCGCGCGTCAGGTACATGCTGACGCCGGTGGACACGACGACCGCCGGCTTGCCCGGATCGAAGCCAGCGCGCACGAGCGCGTCGCGCCACGACTGCTTCGCTTCGAAATCGAACGGCACGAGCCGCAGCCAGTCCGGCACGCCGAAGCCAAGCTCGGTCAGCCGGCGGCGCTTCCACGCCTGCGGCGCGGGCGGATCGACCTCGAAGACGGTCAGGTGCGACGCCATCTCCGGCCGGCGCTGCACGAAGCTGTCGAGGCCCGCGCCGAGGATCACGTACTGGCTCACGCCCCGCGCGGCGTGCTCGACGACGAGATCCTCGATGAAGCGCGCCCGCGCGACGATCGATGCGCGAAACGGCTGCGTGAACCGCGGATCCATGTCGCCGCGCTGATGCCAGCCGGGCGCCGGCGCGAGCAGGCGCAGGCCGACTTCGTCGGCGAGCACGTGCGGCGGCGCATCGAGTTCGACGTGCAGCGCGCGCCACAGCGCGACGCGTTCGGCGGTGCTGTCGGGGGCGTCCCGATGGAGGTCGGTCATCGCCGCGGCCTCACGCGCCCGGCGTGCCCGGCGCCTGCAGGCGCCAGACACGGCCGTCGGGATCGCGCACGGTCATGTCGCGCGTACCCCAGTGCGTATCCTCGAACGGAGTGACCACGTCGACGATCGGCTGCGGCCGGACCGCCTGCTCGTCGGGCACCTTCAGCACGACCTGCATGTCCGGCGTCTCGCCGGCCGGCACTTCGGCGATGAACAGAAACGGGCCGTCGCCGTTTCTCAGCTGGCCCGAGTTGTGATCGGTTTCGAATTCCAGCGTGAAGCCCAGCGCCTGGAAGAACTTTGCGGACTTGCCCCAGTTGTGCGTCGTGAGGTACACGGCTTCGATTCGCTCGGATGACATGTCATTCCTCCGTGGTGGACGGCCCGGCCCCCGGCTGCGGAGCGGCCAGATACGCGCGCAATGCGTCGGCCACCAGCGCGGACAGCGACTGCTCCGTTTCGATGGCGCGATGCTTGACCTGCCGGATCAGGCTCAGCGGCAGGTACACGTTGAATTGCTTCACTTCTTCGTCGGTCATGTCGGCTAGTATGCTAGCAATCTAGCAAATGTCAATCGGGAGACCGGAACCGGCGGCGCGGCGGACGTCGACGCCCCGCCGCTCGCCATGCGCTTACATCGGGTTCACCCGCGCTGCGATCCGGGTGAACAGCGCGTCGAGATCGAAGCCGCTCGTATCGATGCCGATCGTGTCGCGCAGGCACGCGCCCCACGCGGCCGCGTCGTCGAAGGTGACGGTGCGCCCCGCGCCCGCCGCGTCGCGCACCGTCAGCACGGTGTTGAACAGCGCCGCGCGGCCGTCCGGCAGCACGCGGCAGGCGATCAGGTCGTTCACGAAGATCGATTCGGGATAGGTCGACGTGAACCAGTTCGCGGCGTCGTAATCGATCCACTCGGCCGGTTTCAGCGAGAAGCGGTAAGTCGTCTGCCAGCCGTCGGGGATCTCGAACTGCATGTCGAACTCGCCGTCGACCGGCGCGCCGACGATGCGAAACGCGCCGTGCGGCGTCAGCTGCCGCTCGCCCGGCACGAAGCGCAGCGGCGCGGTCAGCGTCGCGCTGCCGAAGCCGATGTCCGCGAGCCACGTCGCGCCATCGAGATCGATGCGCAGCAGCATGTGCGTCTGCGCGGTGACGACCTCGGGCGGCCGCATCCAGCGCACGCGCGCGATCAGCGGCGTCACGCGAAAACCGATCGTCGTAAGCGCGGTGTGGAAGAGCTTGTTGAGTTCGAAGCAGTAGCCGCCGCGGCGGCGCCCGATCACCTTGTCGACGATCGCGGGCAGGTCGAGCGCGACACGTGCGCCGGTCAGCGGGTTGAGGTTTTCGAACGGGATCGCCTGCGGGTGCAGCAGATGCAGCCGGCGCAGCACGTCGAGCGTCGGCTCGGCCGGGCCGTCGTAGCCGATGCGGGCGAAGTAGCGCGGGAGGTCGAACGAGTCAGTCATGAACCGGCACCGGGAACGGGAAACGCACAACGATAGCATCGCGCGATATCCCCATGTTGCGCGGGGCCATCCCGGATCGCCGCGCGCCGCCGGCACCGCGGCGCGCGGGGTGCGGCTGCGTTACGGCAGCAGCTTCAGCGCGGACGACGCGACCGCCGGCACCGAAATGCCCTGGCTCGTCGCGAACTGCACGGCCTGGCTGAGCGTCGACGCGAGCGACTGCAACTGGCCCGGCGCGCTTTGCGCGATATACGACGCGGCCTGCATGTTCTGCGGATTCAGGCCCGACTGGAGCAGCGAAGCGGCGCTGGTCGAACCGAGATTGCCAAGCCCCGACTGCAGCTGCGAATACTGCGTGAGGCCCTGGCCGAGCGATGCGAGGCCGTTGCTGAACGCCTGCTTGTCGATCGGGCCGTGGGTCGGGCCGCCGCTCGCGAACGCCTGGCCAAGCGCCTGCGACACCGACTGCTGCGCGCCGCCCATCTGCGACAGCACGGCCGGCGTCAACGCGTTGCCGCCACCGAGCAGGCTGGCGGCCTGCTGCGCCTGCCCGGCCGCGCCGGTGAGCCCCATCGCCGACGCGAGCGACGACTGCCCGGCCAGCACCTGCTGGTTCGCGCCGACGTACGCCTGCATCAGCTGCGCGACGCCGCCCTGCGCGGGTGCGGCCTGTTGCGGCCCGCCGCCGAGCAGCGCCGAGCCGATCGACTGCAGGTCGAGCTGCGCATGCGCGGCGCCGTTGGCGCCCAGCAGGATGCCGAATGCGATGCCCGCCGATGCCAGGTGCTTGCCCGTCGCGCGAATATGCTTCATCTGTTTGCCTCGTACCCGAATGATTGAGGCCGATATTGTCGAAGCGCGTCGCGCGCCGCCGCAACGACTGAAACACATCGAAACGAAATCGCGCGCCGCAGCCGCTTGCAATTGCGCGGCCGTCCCGACTCGCCGCGCGCATTCGTCCGCGATTGCCGCACGATGTCGGGCACGCGTCCGGATTCGTTCCTTTTCCGCATCAATAGCGCTTGTTTCGAACATCCGCGATCGACACCGCGGCACGCATCACGCAGCCATCCACGCCGGCAGCCGCCGGCCGACCCAGTCGGCCGCCTGCTCGTAGCCACGCGCGAGCTGCAGCACCGCGAGGTCCGCGCGCGGCCGGCCGATCAGCTGCATCCCCATCGGCAGCCCCGCGTCGTTGAAGCCGACCGGCACGCTGATCACCGGGCAGCCGGCCAGCGTCCACGGCACGACCGTTTCCATCCAGCGGTGGTAGGTGTCCATCGCGCGGCCCGCGATTTCCTTCGGCCAGCGCTGCTCGACGTCGAACGGAAACACCTGCGCGGTCGGTGCCGCGATGAAGTCGTAGCGATCGAAGAAGCTCAGCACCGCCTGGTGCCACGCGGTGCGCTCGACGCTCGCGTCGAACACCTCGGCACCCTGCATCGCGAGCAGCCCTTCGACCTCGTAGATCGCCTCGGGCTTCAGCAGCGCGCGCCGTGCCGGATCGCGATAGTGCGCGAGCAGCCCGCCACCGGACAACAGATGTCGATGCGCGAGCCACAGGCGCCAGATGCGCTCGGGGGCGAACGCCGGCAGCGCCGCATCGACGTCGCAGCCGATCTCGCGCAGCGTCGCGAGGCCCGTTTCGCACTGCGCGAGCACGCCCGGCTCCGTCGCGAGATAACCGTTCCAGTCGCCGACCCACGCGATGCGCTCGCCGCGCAGGTCCTTGTCGAGCGGCTTCGCGAACTCGGCCGGATCCTCCGCAAGCGACAGCGGATCGTTCGGGTCGTAGCCGGCCTGGATCGCGAGCAGCTGCGCGACGTCGCCGACCGTGCGGCCCATCGGCCCTTCGATGCCGAGCTGCTGCATGAACACGTCGACGCCCGGCCAGCGCGGCACGCGGCCCTGCGACGGACGGAACCCGTAGATGTTGCAGAACGCGGCCGGATTGCGCAGCGAGCCGCCGAAGTCACTGCCATCCGCGACCGGCAGCATGCGCGCGGCGAGCGCCGCCGCCGTGCCGCCGCTGCTGCCGCCGGCACTCTTCGTCAGGTCGTACGGATTGCGTGTCGCGCCGTGGATTTCGTTGAACGTATGCGAGCCGAGGCCGAACTCCGGCGTGTTGGTCTTGCCGATGAAGATCGCGCCCGCCGCACGCATGCGGCCGACGCCGACCGAATCGCCCTGCGGCACGTTTTCGCGGAAAATCGGCGAGCCGTAGGTCGTCCGCAGCCCTTTGGTCATCGCGAGATCCTTCGGCGCCTGCGGCATCCCGTGCAGCCAGCCGTGATACTCGCCGCGGGCCAGCGCGGCGTCCTTTTCCGCGGCTTCGGCAAGCAGCACGGCGCGATCGCGCAGCGAGATCAGCGCGTTCACCGCGCCGTTCACGCGCTCGATGTGATCGAGATAGGCACGCATCGTCTCGACGCACGACACCGCCTTGCCACGGATCGCCGACGCGAGTTCGCCGGCCGACAGGCGCACGATCGGGTCGACGGTGATGGAAGCGGGAGCGAGAAGCTGCGGGGCGCCGTGCGGCATGCGAGGTCTCCTGGAATCGGAATGGAATGGCCGGCCGCGCGGTGGCGGCAGTCCGTCCCGAACGGCCGGGAAGGCGCCGGAAAGCGGCCGCGCCGCGGTCGATGCTCTACTCTACGCGACGCCGGATGGCCAACCTCCGATATTTTCCGCCGCGATTCATTGAGGATTCGACTAAATCGGCCTGTGTCGGGCTGCCACTCGTTCGACTGGTGTAAACGTTTATGCGCATAAACTAAAATTTCTTATATTTCTAATAGGCGCAACACGAGGCGACGGACGTTAACGACATTTTTACGCGGCCGCCCAATCTCTTTAGGTCGCGCGATCCGGCGGCGCACTACGCTGGGAACATCTCGACTACGGAGCATTTTCCATGCTCAAACTGCTGGTTCCGGTCGGACATTCGCCTCGCTCGCTGCAGGCGGTTCGCCACGCGACCTTCCTGTATCGCGAACGTTGCGCATCCGAGATCGTGCTGATCAACGTGCAGGCGCCGCTCGAGGCGACGCGGCTCGAGGCGTTTCACCCGCTGTCGAGGCTTCAGTCGATCGAGGACAAGTTCGCGTGCGACGATCTGGCGATGGCGGAGCGGGTGTTGCGGGAAGCCGGTGTCCGATACAGCATCGTGAAGAAGGTCGGGCCGGTGGCCGACACGATCGCGGCCGTCGCGGCCGAGACCGGCTGCGACGAAATCGTCGTCGTTGCGCCGCGGCAGGATCCGTTTCACGCGATGCTGTCGATGTTCCGTCGCAGCGTGATGGATCGGCTCGTGCGGATCTCGAATGTGCCGGTGACGGCAGTGCGATGAACGGTGCGGCGCTTACTTGATAACCTTGCGCCAGAACACCAGATAGGTCGCGGCGGAAGACGCAATCAGCAGAATGGCCCACATCGGCGCGAGACTGATCAGCACGGAAGAGACGTTAAGCATTTGGATTCCTCACTATTTCGATAGCGATGTTCGGCACGTGCCTGTTGCGTTCGGATCCGCTGCGCCCATCGCTTGCGCGCATTGCGTTCCGTTGAAACATGCATTGATGCTATCGCTTTGAGTGCCGGCGCGACCGTCTCGCCCTGCCCGTACCCTGACATTCGTCAAACTCGCGTCAATCGCGCGCCGGTACGGCCGGCCACTGCCCCTTCCGCGTTCGCGCGGCACAAGAACGGGACGCAATTACAACAGGCATGTCGCCGTTTCAGCAGACGTTTACCGGGGGAAGCCCCAAGTGCTTCACGAAACGTGTCCGCGTTACGCTTCGGCAACGAGGAGACGAATCATGAGACGAGTGGTACACATCGCGTTTTTCGCGCTGCTGGCCTACCTGATCGGCGATCGGGCGCTGCTGCACGCGCAAGGCCGCGACGCCAGCCCGATGGCGTGTTCGCAGGGTGCCGAGCAGGTGAAATACGATGCGCTCAGCCGAGGCTTCGGCAACGCGGCCGCCAGCAGCCAGAGCGAGGCGTTCATGTCCGGCTGCCTGGTGACCGGGCGCAGCAATCGGGATGTTGCAATGACTGACCGTTGACGCCGAACGGGCGCCGCCGGACCGGTTGCGCTCATGGCGCGCCCCTGACCCGGAAACGGTCACACCCGGGGCTTTCCGTCTTTTGCATTCCGCACCGCCGGCACTGACGTGCCGCCGACAGCCGACGACACGCCGCCAATCCGGCGCGCGATGCAACCGTCGAGCGGCCGACGCGGCACGTCGGGCACGCCCCGTCGCTCGCGCCGACGCGTATCGCCGCTGCTGCGCCCTTCGCGCCGCGGTCCGGCCGCCCTCGTTCGCGAGCGCCCGGTCCGTTTTCTCCCGCAGCCCCGCTTCCCGCGCCTCGGCCAAGCCGGTTTTCTGCTGCGCCGCGCTCGGCGTTCGACACGCATCAGCCGACCGGCGCCGCCCGTCCTACGGCCCGGGCACGCCGATTGCGACTCGGTTGCCCCCTTCCCACGGGCCGCCGACATGAACGACAACGAGTCCCTCGATACCGCGCAGCCTCGTCCGCGCGCGGCAACGTGGCTCCGGCGCCTCGGGCCGGGCCTCGTCACCGGTGCCGCCGACGACGATCCGTCAGGCATCGGAACCTATTCGCAGGCGGGTGCGCAGTTCGGATTCGAACTGCTCTGGTCGCTGCTGCTGACCTATCCGCTGATGACGGCGATCCAGCTGGTCAGCGCGCGCATCGGCCGCGTGACGGGCAAGGGCCTCGCGTCGAACATGCGCGCGCACTACCCGTCATGGCTGCTCTACAGCGCAGTGGCATTGCTGTTGATCGCGAACGTGATCAACATCGCGGCCGACCTGTCGGCGATGGGCGCGGCGGTCCATCTCCTGCTGCACGGCCCTCAGGAACTCTATGTCGTCTGTCTGGGCGGCGTGTCGGCCGTGCTGCAGATTTTCGTGCCGTACGACCGGTATGCACGCCTGCTCAAATGGATCGCGCTGGTCCTGCTCGCGTATGTCGCGGTGGCGCTCATCGTGCCCGTCCATTGGGGCGAGGTCGGCCGCGCGATCGTGTGGCCGCATATCCAGCTGACCGCCGCCTACCTGACCACGGTCATCGCCGTGCTCGGCACCACGATCAGCCCTTATCTGTTTTTCTGGCAGGCGTCGCAGGAAGTCGAGGAACTGCATGCGAAGCCGAACGAGCACGCGTTGCGGCGCGCACCTCGTCAGGCACCCGCGCAGTTGCGACGAATCAACTTCGATACCTGGGTCGGCATGGGCGTATCGAACGTCATTGCGTTCTTCATCACGCTGACCGCAGCGGCCACGCTCAACATGCACCACATCGAAGTGAAGACGTCCGCCGATGCCGCGCGCGCGCTCGAGCCCATTGCCGGGCACTTCGCGTACATGCTGTTTGCGCTCGGGATCGTCGGCACCGGCCTGCTGGCGTTGCCGGTGCTCGCCGGATCGGCCGCGTATGCGGCCTCGGGCAGCTTCCGCTGGCGCAACAGCCTCGCGCTTCGGCTCGGCGTCGCGCCCGAATTCTATGCGGTGATCGCCCTCGCGATCGTGGGCGGCGTCGCGATCACGTTCATGCATTTCGACCCGATCCGCGCGCTCTACTGGAGTGCGGTCATCAACGGCGTGACCGCGGTTCCGATCATGATCGTGATGATGCTGATGGCCGGCAGCCGACGCATCATGGGCAAGTTCGCCGTGACGGGCGCGCTGGCGTGGGGCGGCTGGGCCGCGACGGTCGCGATGGCGATCGCGGCGATGGGGGTGTTCGTGCCGGGGTAAGCCGCATCGGTCACCTGCGCCAGACCGTGCGCACGATCAGCCTGACTCCGGACGAATCACCAGCTCGTTGAACCCGGTCCCTGCATCGGGTTCACGGGAGAAACGATATGCGGGCAACAGCACGAGCAGGATCTCGGCGGTCGTCCGCACCATGCAACCGCTCGCGACGTGTCCGCCCGACACGCGGCCGTTCGCATCGGACACCGACATATGAAGGTGCGCGCCGTCCGGCGAGACCGAACCGGCCAGCGTCAGGATCTCGAGGTCGCCGCGCAGTTCGGTCGGCGCGTCGACACCGGCAAAGCGCAACTGCGCGACGGTCAGGCTGCCGATCCCCTGGATCACGAATGCCGCGTGTGTGTCGAGCCGGCACAATGCCTGCTCGACCGATGCGCGCAGATCGTCGCCGAGGGAAAGACGCAAAGGATGGGCTTGCATGGTCGATAACCTGCTGGTGGGCCGGGGTGTCGACAAAGCGTACGTTCGACCGGGCCATCCGGCAAGCCGCCTGCCGGATGGTGCATCGCGCCTGCGTCACGGCAACGCGCGGCACGCCCAACGCATCGACCGGCGTCCCGCGGAACCCGGCCCATGCCTGGCCCGGTCGCCATACGCACAAGTCGAGAAAGTGAAAGGAGATGCCGGATCAGCCCATGCCCGCAGACAAAAGCACAAAGGCCCGGACGGTATCGCCCGGGCCCTTCCCTTCACGCCATCCACCACGGCGACATGCGCTTACGCTTCCAGCGCCTCCAGCACCTTGCCTTTCGTCTCGATCCCGACGAAGTGCACGGTCACCGCCGCGATCAGCGGCACGACGCCGATCAGGTAGAACGCCGGCGCGAGGCTGCCGCCGATGATCGCGTGCGGCACGATCATCGGCGCCGCGAACGACGCGATCTTCAGCCACGCGCTGCCGAGTCCGCAGCCCGACGCACGGATGCTCGTCGGATACTGCTCCGGCGTATAGACGTACGCGGTGATGAAGCCCGATGCCATCAGCCCCAGCGACAGCGAGCAGAACACCGCGACGACGTACACCGACGATGCGTGATAGAGGCCCGCGAACGCCAACGACAGCGCGCACAGCACGAACGACCACACGATCACCGGCTTGCGTCCGAGCTTGTCGACGAGCAGCGCCGACGCAAGCGACCCGAGCACGCCCATCACCGAGCCGATCACCGCGAGATTCAGCGCGAGTTGCAACGGCGCGTGATAGAAGTTCTTGTAGATCGTCGGCAGCCACGTGGACAGCCCGTACTGGATGAACCCGCAGGTCGCCCAGAGCGTCGCCACGGCAAGCGTGCGCTTGCGATACGCGGCGCTGAACAGGTCGCTCATCCGGCGCTTCGGGTGCTGGCGCACCATCTCGTCGTACGCGGCCACCTGCGTGACCGGCGGCAGTTCGCCGCGCACCGACGATTCGAACACACCGACCGCGCGCCCGGCTTCGGGGAGGCGCCCGCGCGATGCGAGCCAGCGCGGCGATTCCGGCACGAGATGCGTGAGCACCAGCGCGAGGATCAACGGCAGCCCGCCGACGAAGTACATGATCTCCCAGCCGAACCGTGGCACGAGCCATGCGCCCAGCGCCATCGACACCAGCAAACCGATCGGAAACACGATTTCATACAACAGCACGAAGCGGCCGCGACCGTGCGCACGCGTGATTTCGTTGATGTACGTGGCTGCGACCGGCAGTTCGCCGCCGAGACCGAGCCCCTGCAAGATCCGCAGGAGCACGAATATCTCGAACGTCGGCGCGAAACCGCACGCGATGCTCGTGATGCCGATCACGGCCGAACTCCACGCGATCGCCTTCACGCGGCCATGCTTTTCCGCGAGCGCGGGAAACAGGAACGCACCGATCAGCTGGCCGATCGCGCCGGACGCGATCAGCATGCCGATCTGCGTCGGCGACAGCCCCCACTTGTGAATCAGCAGCGGCAGCGTCGCCGCGATCGTGATCACGTCGAAGCCGTCGAAGAACGTGGCGGTGCCGATCAGCACACGCGCGCGGATCTGCATCGCGTTGGTCGGAAGCCGCTCGAGCCGCGCGATGATCGCGCCGGGCGTGGAGGCGGCAGCTTCCATCGTGGCCCTGCCGGCCACGACGTTGTCGAAAGTGCTCATGCGGGGGGTCTCCTGGATCGTTCGCCGGTCAGGCAAGCGGTTTGGTCGTGTCCGCCAGGGCTTCCGTATCCACAGCCCGGCCCTGGTTCATCCACTTGCGTGCGAGCTTGAGCTCGCGTGCGTTGTTGACGGCGATGACACCTCTCACATGCCCATCGCCTACGAAAAACAGCGTCGCGCGGCGCGCGGCGAGGTCGCCGCGCACGACGAGCTGCGCATCGGCCGGCAGATCGCCGAGGATCTGCAGGTTCACGTCGTACTGATCGGACCAGAACCACGGAATCTCCGCGTACGGCGCGCGCACGCCGAGCACGGCCTTCGCAGCCGCGATCGCCTGGTTCTGCGCGTTCGCCCACGATTCGAGCCGCACGCGCCGCTTCAGCCAGCCGTTGTGATGATTCGCGACGTCACCGCACGCGAAGATCGCCGGGTCGCTGGTCGCACCGAATTCGTCGACCACGATGCCGTCGTCGATCGCCAGGCCCGCGTCGCTCGCCAGCGTCGCGTTCAGCGCGAGGCCGATGCCGGCCACCGCGAAATCGGCGTCGATCGTCGTGCCGTCGGCGAGCGTCGCGCGCACCTTCGACGCGTCGTCCGGTTGCGCGTCGAGCGATGCGAGCGCCGCGCCGAGACGCACGTCGACACCGTTCGCGCGATGCAGGTCGAGCAGGAAGTCCGACACGATCTGAGGCACCGACCGTCCGCACAGACGCGGAGCGCCTTCGACGACGACCGCTTCGACGCCGAGCTTGCGTGCGGTCGCAGCGACTTCGAGGCCGATCCAGCCGCCGCCGATCACGAGCACGCGCCGGCTCGCACGCAGCTTCTCGCCGAGCGCGGCCGCTTCGTCGAGCGTGCGCAGGTAGTGCAGGTTCGGCGTCCTGACGATTGCATCAGGCAAGCGACGCGACGTGCCGCCAGTCGCGATCACGAGACGGTCGTATTCGATCTCGAGCCCGCTTTCGGTCTTCACCACGCGGCGCGCACGGTCGATCGACGCAGCGCGTTCCGGCTGCCACGCCTCGACGTTCAGCGTGTCGAATTCGTCGGGACGCACGACGCGCACCGTTTCGATGTCGGCATCGCCGGCCAGCACGGCTTTCGACAGCGGCGGGCGTTCGTACGGCAGGTGCGGCTCGTCGGCGATCATCACGAGGCGGCCCGCGAACCCTTCCGCGCGCAGCGTCTTCAGCACCCAGCCGGCGGCCTGGCCGCCGCCGATCACGACGACCGTGCCCGGCACGGCCGACGCCTGCGTGTTCGCTTCGGTCATGATTTGCGCTCCGTCATGAACTTGCCTTCCGGCGCCTTCGCGTCCTTCTGCCGGCGCGTGTTGCCGTCGAGGCCGCCGTCGACGGCCCATTCGGCGAACACGGTCGGGCCAGGTTCGAATTCGCGCGGCTGCCACTCGGGCGTCAGCACGTCTTCGTCCGCGTAGTACTCGATCAGCGCGCCGGCCGGGTTCTGGAAGTACCAGAAATACGCGGACGACACCGGGTGACGCCCCGGGCCGAGTTGCGTTTCCCAGCCGCAGCGGTCGATGTGCATGCCGCCGCCGAACACTTCGTGGATGTCCCGCACGGTGAACGCGACGTGGTTCAGGCCGCGCTTGCCATTCGGCAACGCGAGCAGGAACAGATCGTGGTGGCCGCCGTGCGGCGCGCAACGCATGAACGCGCCGCGGCCCGGATAGCGATCCGACGTCTCGAAGCCGAGCAGCTCGTGATAGAACGTTTCCTGCGCGTCGAGGCAGTTCGTGAAGAACACCACGTGGCCAACCTCGACCGGTTCCGCGCGCGGATAGATCGGGCTCGGCTGGTCGACGCGCAGCGTCTGGCCCCACACGTTCGACGGCGAGCCGGTGATGTCGAGTTCGCGCTTGCGCGTGACTTCGACGCGAATCGCCATGCCGTTCGGATCGATGCAACCCACCGCGTCGTCGTGCGCGTAATAGCCGGGCTGGCCAGCCAGTTTCGTGCGCAGCGCGTCGAGTTCCTGCTTCGTCGCGACACCCCACGTCACCTCGCGCAGCGTCGGACCCGCCTCGAACGCCGGCGGCAGCGACGGATCGTCGGCCTTGACGACCAGCACGGTGCAGCCGTTCAGCGTTTCGAAACGTGCGCGCGTGTCGTCGTGCGCGACTTCCTTCAGCCCCCAGTCGGCGAAAAAGCGCCGGCACGTCGCGAGGTCGTCGACACCGTACGTGATCTGCTCGATACCCAAGATGCTCATTACGTCATTCCCCTTCGCTCAGTTCGCCCACGGCAGCGGCGCGTCGTTCAAGCCCCAGTAGAGGCTCTTCTGCTGCATGTACTCGCGGATGCCGAGACGGCCCTTCTCGCGGCCCATCCCGCTCTCCTTCCAGCCCGAGAACGGGGTGGAGATCGAAAACAGCTTGTACGTGTTGATCCAGACGGTGCCCGTCTCGAGCGCGCGCGCAATGCGCCACGCGCGCTTGTAGTCCCGCGTCCAGATGCCGGCGGCAAGGCCGAACACGCTGTCGTTCGCCTGCGCGATCAGCGACGCTTCGTCGTCGAACGGCATCGCGACCAGCACCGGTCCGAAGATTTCTTCCTGGCAGATGCGCGCGGTGTTCGGCAAACCTTCGAGAATCGTCGGCTGGTAGAAGAAGCCGTCCTCACGCCCGTCGCCCGACGGCCGCTCGCCGCCGCACAGCAGGCGGCCGCCTTCCTCCAGCCCGAGCGCGACGTAGCGCTCCACCGATTCACGATGCTTCGCGGTGATCAGCGGGCCCATCTGCGTGTCGGGCCGCGTCGGGTCGCCCACGCGCAGCTTGCGCGCGCCTTCGACGAGGCGTTGCATGAACGTGTCGTAGATCGCGCGCTGCACGAACAGGCGCGAACCCGCGATGCACGCCTCGCCCGACGAGCTGAAGATGCCGTACAGCACGCCGTTGACCGCGTGATCGAGATCGGCGTCGTCGCACACGATCGTCGGCGACTTGCCGCCGAGTTCGAGCGACACGGGCATCAGCTTCTCGGCGGCGATGCGCGCGATGCCGCGGCCCACTTCGGTGCCGCCGGTAAACGACACCTTCTTCACGAGCGGATGGCGCACGAGCACGTCGCCGATCACCGAGCCCTTGCCCGGCAGCACGCTCAGCACGCCCTTCGGCACGCCGGCCTCCTCGCAGATGCGGGCCAGCGCGAGCGACACGAGCGGCGTGACTTCGGCCGGCTTGAGCACCACCGCGTTGCCGCCGGCGAGCGCCGGCGCGAGCTTCTGCGCGTCGGATGCGATGGGCGAATTCCACGGCGTGATCGCCGCGATCACGCCGATCGGCTCGTGCACGCTCATCGTCAGATAGTCGCCGCGCGACGGTGTCAGTTCCTCGTCGAGCGTTTCCAGGCACGCCGCGAAATAGCGGAACGTGTTGGCGGCGCTCGCCACCAGCACGCGCGTCTCGCCGATCGGCTTGCCGTTGTCGCGGCGCTGCAGGTTCGCGAGCGCCTCGTGACGCTGCATGATCAGGTCGGCGATCCGGTACAGCACCAGCGCGCGCTGGTGCGGCTTGAGGCCGGCCCAGTCGGCGCGGCGCCACGCGGCGTCGGCGGCCACGACGGCTTCGGCCGCGTCTTCCGCGTTCGCCGTCGATACTTCCATGTTCAGCGACTGGTCGGCCGGGTAGATGCTCGCGTAAGGCGCGCCGCGACCGCGCCGCCACTCGCCGCCGATCAGGATGTCGCCGTTGGGTACGAGGCTCGTATCGAATGGAGTCATGTCACAAGTCCCACTAATCTGTCTCTGCGCAGCCGCCCGCGCCGTGGCGCCGGCGGCCGTTCATTGGCCCGAATGGCTGCGTCGCACGCTCAGATCACGCAGCGGGCCGCGCGGTTGCGCAGCGCGCGGATCGCGCTGTACGCGGTCAACGCGGACGTCTTCGGGTTGTCGGGCAACGGCTTGCCGCTCATTTCGAGCGACATTTCGCCGAACGCGCCGCGTGCGGTAATGCGGTGCACGTTACGCGCGACGGCCGGATCGGCAATCAGGCGCACGCGCGTCGCGTCGAGGCCGAGGCCCGCGAGCGCGACCGTCGCCGCGACGTTCGCGTTCTTCGGATACAGCCGCGCGGCGTCGCGTGCGGTGCCCTCGAAGATGACCTTCTCTTCGGTCATCGCACGCAAGTCGCACAACGCCTCGGCAGGTGTGCCGAGCCAGCCGAGCGGCGGCTTGCGGCCGACGTACAGCACCTCGTCGAGGCCGCCCTGCTTCGCCGACGCCAACGCGTCGATTCCGCCGATCGCGCCGGACAGCAGCGTCAGCGTCGCGTCGCCTTCGTCGGCGGCCTGCGACAGCACGTCGAGCAGCGCAAGGTCGGACAGCGCGCCGATCGATGCGACCGCGCAATCGGTGCCGGCCTTCAGCAGCGGCACGACGTGATCGACGAGCGCGCCGTGGCCCGCGCATTCGAGCGCGAACTCGGGCAGGTGGGCCAGTGCATCGACCGACGATACGACCTCCACCGCGCTTCCGAGCTCACGCTGCACCGCGTCGCGCTGGTGCTCGGGCACGATCACGTGCGCGACGCGCAACGATGCATCGTGCTCGACCGCGTGATACACGGCCGCACCGATCGCGCCGAAGCCGATCATCGCGATGTCGACGGGCGCATGCCCGTGGGCGTGGTTGTTACGCATACTGCCGCTCCGACGGCGTTTCTTCCTTCTTCACCGGCGGGCCTGCGAACTGCGATGCGAACGAGCCGACCGACAGCATGTCGACCTCGACCATCACCGGCCCTTCCTTCGCCATCCCTTCGCGCACGATCGCTTCGGCCTGGTCGAGCGACGAGATCCGGTAGTGCGTGAGGCCGAAACTCGCGCAGAACTGTGCGAAATCCGGCTGGTGCAGCTGCACGAAGCAGCGGCGGCCGCCATAGTGCGCGTCCTGGATGTTGCGGATCACGCCGTAGCACTGGTCGTTCATCAGCACGATCATCACGTTCGCGTTTTCCTGCACGGCCGTCACGAGCTCGCCGACGTTGACCATCAGGCCGCCGTCGCCGACCAGGCAGACCGTCTTCGCCGCCGCGCCGGCCAGTGCCGCGCCGATGCCCATCTGGATGCCCTGGCCGATGCCGCCGCCGAGCGCATGCACGCCAGCGCGCGGTTCGAAGATTTTCAGCAGGCGGTTGCCCCACGTGCTGTTCGAAATCGTCACGTCGCGCACCCAGTTGTAGTCGCGGCCCACCGCGCCCTGCAGCGTATCGACCAGCTTCTTGTAGGGCCCGAGACCTTCCGACACGCTGGCGACGGCCTGCTCGCGCGCTGCCGCGAGATCGCCCGCGAACTGCGGATCGACGGACAGGCGGCCTTCGAGGCGATCGGCCAGCTCGGCCAGCACGCGCTTCGAATCGCCGTGCACGAACAGCTCGTTGCGATAGCCGCGGTTGTCGGCGAGCGCGTCGGCGTCGATGCGGAACAGCGGCTGCGGCAGCGCGAGCTTGTACTTCAGCGTTTCGTTGCCGCGCAGGCGCGAGCCGACCACGACGAGCGCGTCGCAGGTCTTGTAGAACGCTTCGACGGACGCATGCACGTTGAACGCGCCGAGCGTCGCCGGGTGATCTTCCGGCAGCACGCCGCGCCCCTGCACGCTCGTCACGACGCCGAAGCCGAGCTTCACCAGGCGTTCGACTTCCGCACGGGCGTGGCGCGCACCGCCGCCGATCCACAACAGCGGACGGCGCTTGGCCGCCAGCGCATCGGCGAGCTTCGCGACGCGTGCGTCGTCGTGCTCGCGCACCGCGACGTGCGCCGGCGCGAGATCTTCCGGCCACTCGATTTCGGCAGCCTGGATGTCGATCGGAATCTCGACCGACACGGGCCCCGTCGGCGCGGTCTGCGCGATGCGCACCGCTTCGCGGATCGTCGGCAGCACGGTCTCGACCGTGCGCACGCGGAACGCGGCCTTCGAGATCGCGTCGAGCATCGTGAGCTGGTCCGGCGCTTCGTGGATGTAGGCGAGATCCTGGTCGAGGTACGGCGTCTCGATCTGCCCCGTGATGTGCAGCAGCGCGGTGCCGGCCGTCAGTGCCTCGACCATCGCACCCGCTGCGTTGCCCGCCGCCGTGCCGGTGCTCGTGAACGCGACGCCGAGGCCGCCCGACACGCGGGCGAGGCCGTCGGCCATGTTCACCGCGCCCGCTTCGCCGCGCGCGCCGACATACCGGATGTTGCCGCGCGAGTTGATCGCGTCGAGGATCGGCATGTTGTGGATCGAGATGACACCGAATGCGGTTTTGACGTCGCACTGCTCGAGAAAGGCGGCAATCAGCTCGCCAACCGTGGTTTTTTTAGACATGGCGTGCAAAGCCTCCAGAAACGTCGATATGGCTGCCCGTCGTGTAGGACGACAGATGCGTTGCGAGATAAAAAAGTGCCCAGGCTGCCTCGTCAGGCTTGCCGAAGCGGTTCAGCGGGATGTTCTTCTTGCGGGCGAGCGCGCCCGTCCAGTCCTCCCAGCTTTCGCCGGCCTGCGCCTGCGCTTCGTAGCGGCGGCGCCATTGACCCGACTCGACGATGCCGATCAGGATCGAGTTCACGCGGATGCGCTGCGGCGCGAGTTCGGTCGCGAGCGACTTCACGAGGCTCAGCACACCCGCGCGCGCCGACGACGTCGCGACCATGTGCGGCTCCGGCTGCAGCGCGAGCAGCGAGTTCACGCAGGTGATCGTCGGCGCATGCGCGTCGCGCAGCAGCGGCAGGAAGGCGCGCGTCGGGCGGATGATGCTGAAGTACTTCAGATCGAGCTCTTCGCGCCATGCGTCGTCGGTCGTGTCCGCGAAGGTCGACACGCGGCCCTGGCCCGCGTTGTTGACCAGCATGTCGGCGCGGCCGAAGCGGTCGGACACGGCCTGCGCGAACGCGGCCACATCGGCTTCGTCGAGCACGTTGCAGCGCACGGCGAGCAGTTGCGCGTCCGGGTATTTCTCGCCGAGCAGCGCTTGCGCGCGCGCGAGGCGTTCGCCGTCGCGGCCGCAGATCGCGACCGACGCGCCGGCCTGCAGGAACCGTTCGGCAGTCGCGAGGCCGATGCCGGACGAACCGCCCGTCACCACCGCCACCTGCCCCGTCAGATCGATCTCAATCATCGGAGTCCTAAAGCCTTCATAAACGTGTGCTCGTCATCCGAGCGGTAATTGAGCCGCCGCGACAGTTCCGCCGCCGCGCGCTGCACCTTGTCGATCAGGCCGTCGGCGATCAGCGCCGCGTCGATCTCCGGCCGAGGCACCGTCACGGTGATGCACGCGACGATCCTCTGCGTGTCGTTGCGCACCGGCGCCGTGACCACCGAAATGCCGCGTTCGAACGACGAATTGCTGACGCCGTAGCCGCGCAGCGCATCCTCGCGGATCACTTCGTACAGCGCGTCGACCGTCTCCGGCGTCGCGCTCGTCATCCGGTTCAGCGTGCCTTCCGGATACAGCGCGCGCAGCTCATTCAACGACAGGTCGCCCATCAGCACGTGGCCGTGCGTCGTCGCATACGCGGGCAAGCGTGTGCCGACGTTCACGCGAATCGAGCTGAACACCGGCGACTGGCTCTGCGCCTTCGCGACGAACACCACGTCGCGGCCGTCGCGGATCACGATGTGCGTCGTGAAGCCGGTCGCGTCGCGCAGGCTCTCGATCACGGGCAGGCCGAGATCGGTCAGCTCGAGCGAGCTCAGGTATTCGAAGCCGAGCCGCAGTACGGCGATGCCGAGCTTGTAGTTTCGATCCTTGTCCGCGCGCTCGAGAAAGCCGAGCGATTCGAGCGTCTGCAGCAGACGGAACACCGTCGTGCGCGGAATGCCGAGCCGCTTGGACAACTCCGGCGCGCCCAGTACCGGCTCACGCGGCGAGAATTCGGCGAGGATTCGCAAACCGCGTTCGAGGCCCGGCACCACGTAGTTGGCCTCGGACTTCGCGGAGTCCGCATCCGGCTGCTGCAACGGTTCGCTCATTCCAGCCCCCGTTGACGATCGCACTGACGGCAGAACGCGTCGATCAGCGACGAATAAACCCCCGGTGCTTCCACGTAACCCGCATGACCTGCCTGCGGAATCACCTGCAAGCCGACGTGCGCTGCCGCGGCGATGCGCTCGCACGCGGCAGGCGGCGTGATCGCATCGTTCGCGCCGACCGCCACCGCCGTGCGACCGCGAAAGCCGGCGAGATCGGACGCGAGATCGGCGTTCGCGAGCAGATGCGTGGCCTGCGCATAGCCGGCCGGCACGATGCGCGCCATGTTCCAGCGCACCCACGCACGCGCATCCTCGCTCGCGAAGCCCGACAGCATGTTGCCGCTGCGCTGCTCGGCGAGTCCGGCCGGGCCGAGTTCCTCGAGCATGGCAAGGCGTGCATCGCGGCGCGTGTCGCGCGTTTCCGCGGGCGCGCTGCCGTAACCGCCCGCGGGCGAGATCAGCAGCAGGCCGGCGATCCGCGCGGGCATCAGACGGGCCAACCCGCCTGCGACGATCGCGCCGAGCGAATGCCCGACCAGCACGCAGCGTTCGATGCCGAGTGCCTCGAGCCACGCGTTCAGCGACGCCGCGTAATCGGCGGCCGCCGGCGACGCGCCGTGCACCGGGGTCGACACGCCGTAGCCTGGCGCATCCCACGCCAGGACGCGTCGCGACGCGCCGAGCGTGTCGAGCTGGCGCACCCACGATGCTGCGCCCGAGCCGATCCCGTGCAGCAGCACGACGGGCAGCGCGTGGCCCGCATGCTGCGCGCCGGCCTCGCGAAAACCGATCGTGCCCGCCGCGCCGGCCGCGCAGCACCGTTCGGGAAACTGCCCGAGCAGCGCGGCGAACGCCGCGGTGCGGTCGCGTTCACGTTTGTCGATGACACTCATTGCTTGTTCCGCCCCGTCTCAGCGCTTGATCTTCGCGAGCGGCGAATCCGGCGGATACGTCGGCGTGATGGGCTTCGGCGAACCGAGCATCACGCACATCAGCGCGTCTTCCTCGCCGATGTTGATTTCCGTGCGATACACGCCCGGCGGCACCGAGATCAGGTCGCGCTCGCCGAGGATCGCTTCCCAGGTCTCGCCGTCGCGCTCGCAGATCACCTTCATCTTGCCGCGCAGCACGAAGAAGATTTCCTCGACGTCGATGTGGATGTGGCTCGGGCCGATGTTGCCGGCCGGGATGACCATCGTCGAAAACGTGAAGTTGCCGGCCGGCACCGTGTTGACGTCCTTCGCGACGCCCGTGCCGCCCGTGCCGACGTAGCGCATCTGTGCACGGCGATACTTCGGGTCGTAGTCGGCCTGGAACTTCAGCGCATCCCAGTCGTAGCGCCGCGTCGCGTAGCGCGCGACACGCCCTTCCATCCAGTCGCCGAAGCTTGCGCCTTCCGGCTGGTCCCACGACTTGCGTTCGAGATCTGCATCCGCCATCGTCCTCTCCTTCATTCAGAGTGAAACTTCAATTCAATTCATTACGAAGCCGCCGTTGACCGGCAGCAGTTGACCCGTCACGAAGCGCGCGCCGTCCGACAGCAGGAACAGCACGGGGCCCGTCACGTCGTCGGGCACCTGCGCGCGCGTCAGCGCGCGGCCCTGCATGTAGAACGCGTGGCGCTCGGCCGGCACGTAGGCCGTCGCCTCGACTTCGGTCAGCCCCGGCGCGATCGCGTTGACCGTCACGCCGTGCGCGCCGAACTCGCGCGCCTGCGCATGCGTCATCGCGATCACGGCGCCCTTGCTCGCGACGTACGCGAGCAGCTTCGGCGCGCCCCACAGCGCGGTATCCGATGCGAGGTTCACGATCGCGCCACGGCCCGACTGCGCGAGGTACGGCAGCGCCGCGTTGCTGACGAGCCACACGCCGCGCACGTTCACGTTCATCACGGCGTCCCACGTCGACACGTCGAGTTCCGTCGACAGCTTGCCGCCGGAGTTCGTGATCGCCGCGTTGTTGATCAACGCGTCGATGCCGCCGAGCGCCGCCGCGCCCTGCGCGACGAACGCGGTGACGCTCGCCGGATCGGCGAGATCGAGTGCGAAGAAATGCGCGACGTGGCCCGCTTCGCAGAGTTGCGCGGCAAGCGCACGGCCTTCGTCGGCCAGCACGTCGCCGAACGCGACCTGCGCGCCCGCGTCGACGAGCGCCGTCACGAACGCCGCGCCGAGCCCGCGCGCGCCGCCCGTGACGAGCACGCGGCGACCCGCGAGCGACACGACCGGAGCGCGCTCAGCCATTTGCCGGCTCCGATGCGGCCTGCGCCTGCGCCGCGCGATGCGCGTCGAGCGCGGAAAGATGCTCCTGCGCACGCGTGCGCAGCATCCGGCGCACGCGCGTCATGCCGACGTCGTGCTGGTACAGGTATTCGTGATCGCGCGCATTCGGCGCGAGGCTTTCGAGGACGTAGCGGTCCTGCTCGAGCACGTCCCAGTGCAGGCCCTCGAGGCGGTTGCGGTACATGAAGCGCCACACGTCGCGCTGCCAGCCGCTGACCTTGCGGGTGCGCCAGAAATAGACCTGGCAATTGTCGCCGTCGACCGGCGTCGCGAAGCCAATGATCCCGAAATTGCCGCCCGGGCCGAACTTCTGCTTGTACGGAATCGCGAGGCGCATCCACAGGCAGCCCGTTTCGCCGAGCTCGACCCAGTCGAAGTTCACGTCGCGTTGGCCGATCTTCTCGAACATCAGGCCCGTTTCCGTCTTGCGCACGCGCATGTCGGCCTGCTTGTCGCCTTCGGCCATCGAGTGCGAGGTGGCATGCAGGTACGCGCCGTGCATCGGGTCCATCACGTTGTCGATCGCGTACTGGTAATTGCACTTCCAGTTCGACACGCACAGGAAGTGGCCGTATGCGTCGTCGACCAGTTCCTCGGGCAGGTTCAGCGGCGCCGGCTCGCCGTGCGCTTCGTCGCCGAACCACAGGAAGATCGCGCCGGCCTTCTCTTCGACCGGATAGGACTTCACGCACTTCATGCCTTCGAGCGGACAGTTCGCGACCGCCGGCACGCGATTGACGGTGCCGCCGCCGTCGACTTCGATGCCGTGATACCAGCAGGCGATGTTGCCGCCGAGGTTCCAGCCGAGCGACAGGCGCGCGCCGCGGTGCGGGCAGCGATCTTCCAGCGCGTGAACCTTGCCTTCGTGATCGCGCCACAGCACGATCTGCTCGGACAGGCGCGTAAGGCCGACAGGCGCGTTCGACACCTGCCAGCTCGGGGCGACGGGATACCAGTAGTTCTTGATGCCGCGGTCGAGATACGCGCGGACCGGGTCGTGTTGTGTTTCGTGTTGTGCGGGGGACGTCATCAGTGTGCTCCGGATGCGGTTGTCGTCGGGTCGGCAGTCACGCGGTGCGCGCGCTCATTCCGCCAGCGAGGCCATTTCGGCGCGAAAGCGCTCAGGCGTCCACGCCGTGCCGTCCGGCGCGCGAAAGCCGATGCGGTTCAGGCCCGCGACGACATCGTCCAGCTCGGTCGCCCCGCTCTCGAACACGCGTTCGAGCGCGTCGCCGAGGTCGTTTTCATATTGGGTGGGCTCGGCCTTGCGGTTCTGCCAGACCTGGTTCTCGACCTGGCCCGGGATCTCGATCTGCCCCTTGCCGGCGACGTTGTTCGGCTGCGGCGCCACCCACGGCTTCAGGAAGGGATTGAAGTTGACGGTCGCTTCTTTCATGTCATTCCACCTTGATCTGGATTTCCTCGCCGGCCAGCCGCACCGCGTACTGCTTCAGTGCGCGTCCGCCCGGACCCTTCAGGCATTCGCCCGTCTTGATGTCGAACACGGCCTCGTGCAGCGGGCATTCGACAGTGCCTTCGTCGACGAACCCCTGCGTCAGTAGCGCGTATGCATGCGGGCACACGTTCTCGAGCGCATACACCTCGTCGCCGACGCGGTAGATCCCGATTTCGACGCCGTCGGTCCGCTTGAACTCGATCGGCGTGTCTTCCGACAGCGCGCCGGCGTGCCCGGCACAAACCCATTGTTCAGACATCTCACACCTTTCCTTCTGATCGACTCTCGGTTCGCTCCGGATTTGTTCCATATCCGGAACAGCAGTTTATGGATGGTGATTATAGGAGCGACTTTCCGCGAGTAAAACAAAAAGCTGCACGTCCTAGGGAAAACACTGACCGTCGGGTCGGCGCTCACGCGCGCCGACCTCGCCAAACGAATTTTTTTGTTATATGGCGGGGATTTACCGGGTTTACGCGGGCTTCGCGCACCGAGACCGGGCATCGGTCCGAAACCCATCCGTCCCGAAAAAATTATTTTTGATCCGGTGCTGGACGCCTCTATACTCCATTCCATCAGAGGCACATTGTTCCTTATATGGAACATACGAATGCCCACTCGATGGCGAAAACGCGCGACGGCCGGCCGTTCCCGCGCGCGCCGCCACGGCAGGTTTTCATCAGGTTGGAGATTCAGGAGATCAAATGGTCAAGCATGCGGTAGCAGCAGCAGTCATCGGATTGGGCGCCGCGTCGGGCGCGTGGGCGCAGAGCAGCGTGGTGCTGTACGGCAGCATGGATGCGGGCGTCGCGTACGTGAACAACGTCGGCGGCCATGCGAAGTGGGCGATGATCCAGGGCAATACGCAGCCCGATCGGTGGGGCCTGAAGGGCAAGGAAGACCTCGGCGACGGCCTGTCGGCGATCTTCCAGCTCGAAAACGGCTTCTATACGAACAACGGCCAGTTCGCGACCGCGAACACGATCTGGAACCGCGCGGCATTCGTCGGCCTCAGCTCGGAACGCTACGGCACGCTGACGCTCGGCCGCCAGACGCCGCTGACGTTCGACTATCTCGATCCGCTCAGCACGGCCTACCTCGCCATGAGCTGGTATGCGTTCCACCCCGGCAACATCGACGGGCTCGCCGCGACCGGCAACGTGCCGTACAACAATTCGGTGAAGTACCGTTCGCCGAGCTTCGCGGGCTTCTCGGCCGCGGCGACGATGGCGCTCGGCAACACGACGAACTTCTCGACCGGCAAGTCGGTCGGCGTCGCGCTGAACTATGCGAACGGACCGTTCAAGGCGTCCGCCGTTTACTCGAACGAGCATGACCGCTCGATCCTGATCGGCACGACCGGCATCACGTCGTTCCAGGGGCAGAACACCGCGAACGGCTACATCGCGAGCAAGGTCGAGAACATCGGCGCGGGCGCGTCGTACCAGTTCGGCGACTTCCTCGTGCACGGCCTGTACACGCGCACGAAGATGCAGTCGAACGGCTTTTCGGATACGTTCCAGAGCTACGACGCGGGCGTGAACTACCGCAGCAGCGCGTTCAACACGATCGCGGGCGGCGCGGCGACCACGACGCTGGCCGGCCGCCGCTGGACGCAGGTCGAGCTCGGGGACATCTATTCGCTGTCCAAGCGCACGCAGCTGTACGCGAACGTGCTGTACGAGCACGGCTCGGGCGGCGCGAAGGCCGCGTTCTTCACGGCCGGCGCTTCGAGCACCGCGAACCAGGTGATCGTGCTGACCGGCATCCACCATTCGTTCTGAGCGGCGACGGGCGCACGCGCCCGAGGCCGGAAACGAAAAGAGCAGCCCGCGGGCTGCTCTTTTTCATTGACGATGGATGGATAACGCCGCACGACGCGGCGCGTGCGACGGATCAGAACATCGCGACCCGGTGGCGCGCGTGCGCGAACGTCGGGTCGCTTTCGAGCGGCCGGTAGTTCAGGCGCTGCGACAGGTCGACCGCCGCACCGCAAACCGCTTCGACGAGCCGCTCCTTCTCGCCGGCCTCGCCGATCTCCGAGCGCGGCACCGTCGCGGTGATCGCCGCGACGATCGCGCCCGAATGGTCGCGCACGGGTGCGGTCACGGCCGAGATGCCGCTCTCGAACGCGGCCTCGCTGACCGCGTAGCCGAGCCGCGCGTAGTGACGCACGCGCTCGTAAAGTTCGTCGACGGTGCCCGGCGTGCGTTCGGTAAATTGTTCGAGCCGCTTTTCCGGATACAGCTGACGCAACGCGTCGCGCGTGAGGTCGCCCATCAGCACGTGCCCGTGCACGGTCGCGTGCGCCGGCAGCCGCGTGCCGACGTGTACCTTCACCGAACCGAACATCGACGTGTTGCTCTGTGCCTTCGCGACGAACACGACGTCGCGCTGGTCGCGGATCAGCAGGTGCGTCGACAGGCCCGTCGCGTCGCGCAGCCGTTCGAGCACGGGTGTGCCGAGATCGGTCAGTTCCAGCGAATTCAGGTATTCGAAGCCGAGCCGCAGCACGCCGACGCCGAGCCGGAAATGGCGGTCGCCGTTCACGCGCTCGAGAAAACCGAGCGCCTCGAGCGTCTGCAGCAGGCGGAAGGTGGTCGTGCGCGGGATGCCGATGCGCTTCGACAGCTCGGGCGCGCCGAGCACGGGTTCGCGCGCCGAGAATTCGGCGAGGATCCGCAGCCCGCGTTCGAGGCCCGGCACCAGATACGACGACGCGCCGCCGGACGATTCGTCGTCGCCGGCGCCCTGCTTCGGCGCGTCGTGGTCGACGTCCTCGCCCGCAGTCGCACGCGGCGCGCTTGCCGGCTTCGCCGGCGGTTTCGATGCGCCGCTCATCGTTGGATTGACCCTCTGCACATGGACGGAATGGAAGCGTTCAAGAAAGACCCGCAATGCTTGATTATGGATTTTCGACCGGACCGGATCAACACGATCCGGCTCATGCGGCCGGCGGCCCGATGCGCCCGACCGGACCGCGGGGCCTTCATATAGCCTGATGCGATCGGAAGGATAACAGCGATAGACAGGGCTGCCCATCGGAACGTCGCCGGGTATGACGGCGGCCTGCCGGCAATGCTCGATATGCGTTCGGGTGCGTCGTGCGCGGCATCGGGCGGCATAGTCCCGACCGATGCACGAAAGGAAACGGATGGAAAAGCGGATGGAAATAAACGACCGCGCCGATCCGCGAACGGGATCGGCGCGACGGCGTCAGGCCGTCACGGCGGCGTCGTACTCGACGCGCGCGAGCTGACCGGCGGCATAGGCGTCGGCTTCGCCGCGGAAGCCGTCCGTGCTGAATGCAACGACTTTCACACCGACGCCAGATGCCCGCTTCACCGTCAGCGCCCATTGCCATCCGCCGTCTTGTTCGAAGACGTGCAGCGAGGGTTCGAGGGATGAGTCCAGTACGGTCACGGGTTGTGCTCCTGCCCTGCGCGCCGCATCGGCAACGCGTCGGACATGTCGAAAAGATGCGCCGGCTCGCGGCGCGTTTCAGCTATTCGACAGTCTAGTCAAGGAATGTTGCGACGCACCATCAGGGCTTACACCTGCCTATCAGAACCGGGCGGTCGATGAAATCCACCTGAAATCCTTATGGCACGGGCCTTACGGGCCTATTCCCCCCGCACGCACACAACGTGTGCGGCAACGTGCCGCATGGACGACCGATGGACTGGATCGGTTGAAAACGGGTCGCGACCCCGGGTGGCGAACCATCCGATCGGCGCGGCTACGGGCCCGCCTCGGCCGTCACCACCCGCCGGAACGTCAGGTTGACGCGCTCGCCCTGCACGGCCGGCGCCTTCGGCACTCGGTGCTGCCATTCGACCTGCGTGCGGCCGCGCATCACCAGCAGGCTGCCGTGCGTCAGCCGGTACGCATGCACGACGCCGGTCACACGATGACGCAGGTCGAACACGCGCATCGCGCCGAGGCTCACCGACGCGATCACCGGCGCGTCGCCGAGCTCCGGCTCGTTGTCCGCGTGCCAGCCGAGACTGTCGTGCCCGTTGCGATAACGATTGAGCAGCACGCTGTTGAAGCGCGCGCCGCAGGTCGCCTCGACCGCGTGCTTCAGGTCGAGGACGGCCGGCGTCCACGGCGCGGACACGTTGCGGATTCCCGAATACACGTAGACGGCGTCGGGCTCGCCCTGCCACGCGGTGAGCCGCGGCAGCGGAATGCGTCCGCGTGGCGTGCGGATCGTGTCCTGCCGCCACGCGACCTCGTCGATCAGCGCGGCCAGCACGCGATCGGCCTCGGCCGGCGCGAGCCAGTCCGGGTACCAGTCCACGTCGGGCGCGGGCGTATCGGCGAAAAGATCGGGCGTCGACATGTCGGAATCAGGCAGGGGTGAACGATGCGGGCGAACCATGTCTGCATGGTAGCCAACGGCGACGCGCGCCGCCATGCGCTGTCATTCCGGCGCGTCACACGCCCGAGCGCTCGAATCGCCGATTGCGACGCCGGTGCGTTTTCGCGCGCCACGCTATCATCGCGCCGTGTCGCAGCGCGCCCTTATCCAGGGCGCCGCTTTCTTCCGCCATGCCGGCCGGCGCGACCCGGCCGCTTTCTTTCCGGATCCCATCATGACGACGCTCTCCGATGCCGCCCTCGATCAACTGTTCCGCATCGCGCGCACGCACAACGCGTGGCAGGACAAACCCGTCGACGACGCGCTGCTGCACCGGCTGATCGACCTGACGAAATTCGGCCCGACGTCGGCGAACTCGAGCCCGGCGCGCTTCGTGTTCGTCAAGTCGCCCGAGGCGAAGGCGCGCCTGAAGCCCGCGTTGTCCGAAGGCAATCTCGCGAAGACGATGGCCGCGCCCGTCACCGTGATCGTCGGCATGGACTTCGCGTTCTACGATCACTTGCCGCGCCTGTTTCCGCACGCCGACGCACGGAGCTGGTTCGCCGGCAACGCTGCGCTGATCGAGGCCACCGCATTCCGCAACGCGTCGCTGCAAGGCGCGTACCTGATCCTCGCCGCGCGCGCGCTCGGCCTCGATGCCGGCCCGATGTCGGGCTTCGACGGCGCGAAGGTCGATGCCGAATTCTTCGCGGGCACCGCGATCAAGAGCAATTTCCTCGTGAATCTCGGCTACGGCGACCCGGCCGGCCTGTTCCCGCGCAGCCCGCGCTTCGACTTCGACGATATCGCGCGCATCGAGTGACGCGTCGCTAACCGCCGCGCGTCAGCCGGATCAGCGCGATCTCGGACGGCACGCCGAAGCGGTTCGGCGGCCCCCAGTATCCGGTGCCGCGGCTCGTATAGAGCCACAGATCGCCGAAGCGGCTCAGCCCGCCGATCACCGGCTGCTGCATCCGTACGAACGGCGGCCACGGCAGGAACTGGCCGCCGTGCGTATGCCCCGACAACTGCACGGTAAAACCCGCGCGGCTCGCCGCTTCCGCGCTGCGCGGCTGGTGCGCGAGCAGGATCTTCGTGCCGACGTCGCACGGCGCGCCCGCCAGCGCCTGCTCGGGGTCGCTGCGATGCGCGGGATCGAACCCGCCGGCGGTGAAGTCGGTCACGCCCGCGAGCACCGCGCGCGCGCCGTCGTGCTCGATCAGCACGTGCTCGTTCAGCAGCACCGTCAGCCCGATGCGCCGGAATTCGTCGATCCACTCGTGCGCACCCGCGTAATACTCGTGGTTGCCCGTCACGAGAAAGCTGCCGTGCCGCGACCGCATGCGGCCGAGCGGCGCCGTATGCTCGCGCAGGCGCTTGACCGAGCCGTCGACCACGTCGCCCGTCACGACGACGAGGTCGGCCTCGAGCGCATTGACCGCGCGCACGATCCGTTCGATATAGGGACGCTTGATCGTCGGCCCGACGTGGATGTCGGACAGTTGCACGATCGTCAGCCCGTCGAGCGCGGCCGGCAGCCCGTCGACCGGAATCGACACGCGCTTGACCGCCGCCGTGCGGCGCGCGCCGACGAACCCGATCGCGGTGACGAGCACCGCGGCCGCCAGGACGCCGAGCGCCGTATCGGCTGCAGCGCCGCTCCACGCGCCGTCGTGCCCGAGATGCCGCCACGCGAACACGCCGAGCAGCACGAATTCGCGCAGGAACGTCAGCACGAGCAGCGACGAAAAGAAGCCCATCACGAGCGAGCCGGCCCAGCCGATCAGCGTCGCGGCCCAGCCTTCGTCGAAGCGGCGCGAGAACATGCCGACCGGAATCAGCACGACGAAGCTCGCCAGCACGAGCGCCGCGATCGTGCGCGCCGCCGGCGACGCGAATGCGTCGGGAATGATCCGCATCCCGACGTACAGATGGAACAACACGCCGATTGCAATGAACCGGACAAAGAAACTTCGCATGGAGCGCTCACCTTCGTTGCAATACGGCTTCCGCGAAATCCGTCACACGGGGCCGTGACGCCCCATGCCGCGCTTCGCGCCATACATACGATGGTACACAGATCCCGGCTACGACGACCGGTCGCGACCACGGGTGGAGGCTCGCGTGGCTTCGGGCGGTGATCGCGCCGTTTCCACGCCGATTCCGCCGCGTCGGCACGAGAAATGCAGCGCGCCCTCTTTAATCTGACGATCCTTTACAGTCCGTTAGCAACCCTACACGAGCGCACGCTGGCAGAATCGCGACGATCCGCACGCCGCTGCCGAAACGCGATTCCGGACGGCCCGATATGGCCGCCGGGCCTTTCACGGCCGGCCACGGGGCGTGCCGCACATGCGGGACGGACGGCTGGCGGTCCGCATCGTGCTGCTTTATTATCGGCTCCGTATCGCGGAATCGTCGTCGCGGCGGCGAACCGCATTGCGCCGCGCCCGGCATCCACCCCCATCGTCGAGCTCGCCACACCATGAGAAAAACAACGCCGCGCGCGCCCTTGCGCGTCGCCGCCGTCCTGGCGCCCGCCCTGCCGCTCGCGGGCTGCGCATCGCGCGGCGCACCGTCGTACGTGCTGTTCGGCGCGTATTTCCCGCTCTGGCTCGTCAGCGCGATCATCGGCATCGTCGGTGCGATCGTCGCGCACCGCATATTCGTCGCGACCGGCTGGGCCGCCACGGTCCCTTACCAGCTTGCCGTCTGCACCGCGATCGGGCTCGTGGTCGCCGTGATCGTCTGGCTCACCGGCACGGGGCCGTTCGCATGAAGGCCGCCGGAACCGCCCGCCCGTCCATCAAAGGCCGTGCGATCGCGCTCGCGATCGTCGCGCTCGGCATCGCGGCGCTCGCATACGCGTACCACCGCACGACGGCCTACCCGTCCACCGACGACGCGTCGATCGACGCGGACGTCGTGCATGTCGCATCGCCTGTCGGCGGGCGCATCGTGCGGCTCGCGGTGCATGAAAACCAGCGCGTCGCCAAAGGCGACCTGCTGTATGAAATCGATCCGGTGCCGTACCGGCTGACGGTTGCGCAGGCGCAGGCCGATCTCGAGCTCGCACGCGCATCGCTCGACACGCGCCGCCGGTCGCTGATCGGCGAGCGCTCGAACGCGGCGGTCGCCGCCGAGCAGGTCAAGCGCGCGACGCAGAACGCCGACCTCGCGACGCGCGACGTGAACCGGCTCGCACCGCTTGCCGCGCAGGGCTACGTCAGCGCGCAGCAGTTCGATCAGGCGAAGGTCCGCCAGCGCGACGCGGCCGTGTCGCTCGCGCAGGCGCAGGAGCAGCAGCGCGCGTCCGCGCAGACGATCGGCGACGACGCCGACGCGATCGCGACGCTGCATGCGCGCGAGGCCGCGCTGGCCCGCGCGCAGCACGCGCTCGACGACACGGTCGTGCGCGCCCCGCACGACGGGCTCGTGACGGGCCTGAGCGTGCTCGCCGGCGAAACCCTCGCACCGAACCAGTCGATCTTCACGCTGATCGACGCGAGCGAATGGTTCGCCGTCGGCAATTTCCGCGAGACGTCGCTGAACCGCATCGAGCTCGGCGACTGCGCGACCGTCTATTCGATGATCGACCGCAGCCGCCCGATGACGGGCAAGGTCGTCGGCATCGGCGCGGGCATCGCGGACAGTGCTCGCATCAACCTGCCGCGCTCGCTGCCGATCGTGCAGAACTCGGTTAACTGGGTGCACGTCGCGCAACGCTTCCCCGTGCGCGTGAAGCTCGACGAACCCGACGGCAAGCTCGTGCGCGTCGGCGCCAGTGCGATCGTCGAGGTCCGGCATGGCTCAGCCTGCCGCTGACGTCCGCTCGCCGGGCCTGCGCGAAGTCCTGCGACTGCTCGCGCCGTTTCCCGGGCGCACGGCGATGGCCGTGCGCGTCGCGCTGATCTGCGCGCTCGTCGTACTGGTGACGAGCGGGTACGGCACGCCGGAGGCCGCGATCTCCGTATACGTCGTGTTCTTCCTGAACCGCGCGGACCGCGTGACGAGCGTCGTGCTCGCGGTCGCGATGCTGCTGCTCGTCACGGTCGTCATCGCGCTCGTGATGGGCGTCGCGATCTTCAGCATCGACTATTCGATCCTCCGCGTCGCGTGCATGGCCGTGGTGTCGGTCGGGCTGCTCTACCTGACGTCGGCAAGCAAGCTGCGCCCGGTCGGCGCGATCCTCGCGATGATCGTCGGCTTCGGGCTCGACCAGCTCGGCCTGGCGCCGTTCGGCGAAGCCGCGACGCGCGCGCTGCTCTATGCGTGGCTGATGGTCGCGATCCCGGTCGGCGTCGCGATCGTCGTCAACCTGCTGATCGCACCGTCGCCGCGCAAGCTCGCGCAGGCGCAGCTCGCGAAACGGCTGCGTCTCGCCGCCCGGCGGCTGCGAGGCGATGACGGCGACAACGCGCGCGCCGCGTTCGACGCGAGCCTGCGCGAAGGCGACAAGCAGTTGCTCACGTGGCTCAAGCTGTCGAAGCTCGAAGGCTCGTCGGCGGCCGTCGACGTCGTCGCGCTGCGGCAGGCCATCGCGTCGAGCACAGCGCTGCTCGTCGCGGTCGCGCTCGCCGACCGCGAACCCGACGCAAGGCTGCCCGACACGTTTGTCGAGCCGATTGCAACGACGCTCGACGACATGGCCGCCATCCTCGAACGCGGCGGCTATCCGGTCGACGTGACGCTCGCGCTGCCGGCAGCCGATACGCTGCCGCCGCTCGCGCGCGTCGTCGCAACGGATCTGCACACGGCGATCACGCATTTCGCGGAACCGGCCTCGAACGACGCATCGGCCGATACGGCCACCGCCGACACGCCTGCCGAGCCCGCCGCACCGCCTGCGCCGCCCGCCCCCGGCGGCGGCTTCTTCCTGCCCGATGCGCGCACCAATCCCGACCACGTCCGCTATGCGCTGAAAACGACGGTCGCTGCGATGTTCTGCTACCTGCTTTACTCCCAGCTCGACTGGTCGGGCATCCACACTTGCTTCATCACCTGCTACATGGTGTCGCTCGGCTCGACGGCCGAAACGGTCGAGAAGCTGACGCTGCGCATCGCCGGCTGCATCGTCGGCGCGCTGATCGGGACGGCCGCACTCGTGTTCGTCGTGCCGTCGCTGTCGTCGATCGGCGAGCTGATGGCGCTCGTGTTCGCCGGCGCGTGGCTCGCCGCGTGGGTCGCGTTCGGATCGCCGCGCATCGCATACGCGGGCTTCCAGGTCGCCTTCGCGTTCTTCCTGTGCGTGATCCAGGGCGCGGGCCCCGGCTTCGACCTCACGCTCGCGCGCGATCGAACGATCGGCATCCTGCTCGGCAACGTGGTCGTGTATCTCGTGTTCACGCGCATCTGGCCGGTCAGCATCGGCAAGCAGATCGACACGGCGCTTACGGCGCTGCTCGACCAGTGGCGGCGCCTCGCGCAGATCGCGCAGCCGGCCGAGCGGCGCGCACTGGCCGCCGAAGCGTTCGCACGCCACGGCGCGATCGCGCAGGAGCTCGGCCTGATCCATTACGAGCCGTCGTGGGTGCGGCCGGCCGCCACGTGGCTCGCCGCGCGACGGCGCGCACTCGCGGAACTCGGCGCGCTCGAAGGCCCGCTGTTCCTGCTCGCCGAACGCGCACCGGGCGACGCGGCGATCGGCGATCGGCTCGCACGCGTGGTCGACCTGCGTGACGGCGAAGCCGCGCCTCATGCGGCCTCCCCCGCGCCGCCGGCCCCACCGCCGGGCGCCGCCCCCGCTGCCCCCATCGACCCCGCACGCGACGCGCTGCTGAACCTGATCGACACGCGGCTCGCGCACATTGCCGACGACGCCCGTCAAGCCACACCGAAGGAGCCTGTTCCCCATGCGCCTACCTGAACCGCCGGCCGCCTCGATCGCCGCCGCCGCCCTCGCGACCGCCGTCGCGCTGGCCGGCTGCGCGACGTCGTCGATCGATCTGGCGCCGGAGGCGTCCGACCGCCCGTGGCAGCCGCAAACATCGGCCGCGGGCGACATCGTGCCGGCACCGCCGCTCACGACCGCGCAAGGCGCGCACGACTACACGCTGCCGGCCACGCCCGCGCTCGCGTCGGTATCGCCGCCTGCCACGCTCGATGCCGCCCATGCGTACACGCTGCCCGAACTGATCGATCTCGCCGAATCGGCGAACCCGCTGACGCGCATCGCATGGAACGACGCGCGCAACGCGGCGCTCGCGGTCGGCATCGCGAAGGCCGCGTACCTGCCGAACCTTTCGGCGACCGCGATGGGCGCGTACCAGACGAGCCACGGCTCGACGTCGACGCTCCTCGGCGACGCGTCGAGCAACACGACCGTGCACGGCACGATCTCGGCGCTGTCGCTGCAATGGCTGCTGTTCGATTTCGGCGGCCGCGCGGCGCGCGTCGAAGCGGCCGAGCAGGCGTCGATCGCGTCGAACGTCGCGTTCACGGCCGTGCACCAGCAGGTGATCCACGACGTGACCGTCGCGTATTACCGGTACGAAGCCGCCCGCTCGCGCGCGGCCAGCGCGCAGCAGGGCCTCGCGAACGCGGACGCGATCCTCGCGGCGTCCCGCGCGCGGCTCAAGCATGGCGTCGGGACGGTCGTCGAGCTTGCGCAGGCGACGCAGAACCGTGCGCAGGCGAACCTCGCGCTCGTGCAGGCGAGCGGCACGGAAAGCGACAGCTACCTCGCCCTCGTCTCCGCGCTCGGCATCTCGCCGCTGTCGAAGCCGACGATCGCCGCGCTGCCGAAACGGCCGCTGCCGCCCGCGCTCGGTTCGTCGGTCGACGCGATCGTGTCGGACGCGATCGCGCGCCGCCCCGACCTGCAGGGCGCGTTTGCGCTCGAACAGGCCAATCGCGCAAAGATCAAGGCTGCGGAAACCGCGTTCATGCCGAAAGTCTTCCTGTCCGCTTCGACGTCGTACGCAAGCGGCGGCACGGCCATCACCGCACTGCCCGCGATCGGCGACCAGGCGCCGACCGTCAACCTGAACGGCAGCCGCTACGGCGGAGGCGTGTTCCTCGGCGTGACGATTCCGCTGTACGACGGCGGCCTGCGCTCGGCGGTGCTGATGCAGGCGCGCAACGACGCGCAAAGCGCGTCCGCGCGCCTCACGCGGACCAAGGAGGAAGCCGTGCGCCAGGTCGTCGCCGCGCAGAACGCGGTGCAGACGAGCCTCGCGTCGCACGACGCGGCCAAGGCGCTCGTCGATGCCGCGCAGACGAGCTACGACGCGGCGCTGACCGCGTACCGCATCGGTGTCGGCTCGGTCACCGATGCGACGATCGCGCAAAGCCAGCTGCTCGCGGCCCGCAACGCGGAAGTCGACAGCTACGCCGGCGCGCTGTCGGCCGCCGCCGCGCTCGCGCTCGCGACAGGGACGATCGGCGCGTCGCAGTAGCCGTCGCCGTGACGCACCGGCCGTTCGCGGCCGGCCACCAGACGGGTTGACGCCTGCGCGGACGGCCCACTAGAATGCCGCCCATTCTTCCTTCAGGAACCATCGTGGACAGTTGCAGCACTCCGTTGCGTGCGCCGCTTGCCGCCTGAACGCCTGTCCGACGCAGTTCTCCTGCCGCGGCTCGCGTTCCGCGAGCCCGCATGCCATCCGTTTCACACTGAATGACGCATTCGCGCGGTACAGTACCGCGCGATGACGGCCATCGTGCCGCGTTCGGCCTCGCGCCGCCGCGACGCGGGCCGGCATGCGCACTTGGCACGGCAGAACAAACATGACTTTCGATTTCGCACTCCGTCTTTTCACTGCGTTCGCCTGCGGCGTCGCGATCGGCCTCGAACGCCAGATGCGGCAACGCACGGCCGGCCTGCGCACGATCACGCTCGTCGCGAGCGGCGCCTGCCTGTTCGTCACGCTCGGCGTGCTGACCGGCAACGGCGTGGCCGGCGTCACGCAGATCGCCGCGTACGTCGTGTCGGGCGTCGGCTTTCTCGGCGGCGGCGTGATCATGCGCGACAAGGGCTCGATCCAGGGCATCAACACGGCCGCGACGCTGTGGTGCTCGGCCGCCGTCGGCGTACTGGCCGGCTCCGGGCACTTCGTGCCGGCACTGGCCGGCACGGGCGTCGTGCTGCTCACCAACACGGTGCTGCGCGGCGTCAGCCAGGCGATCAACGCAACCCCTGTGTCGAACGCCGACCTCGTGCGCGAATACCAGATCACGGTGATCTGCCTGGACGCCGACGAAGTGCACATCCGCACGCTGCTGTCGAATTCGATGTACGCGAAGCCGCTGTCGTTCCAGAGCCTGACGAGCGAAGACGTGCCCGACCAGCCGGACCGCCTGAAAGTGACGGCGACGCTGAAGCTGCACCCGAAGGATCAGCAGAAGCTCGAGCAGATCGCGAGCCGAATGAGCATGGAGAAGAGCATTTCCAGCGTGAGCTGGACCGCGAAGGAAGCGGAGCCGATGATGGAGTGAGCGGCGGCGACGCCCGGCGCGGCACGATCGCCCCGCCGCCAGCGCCGGATCAGGGTGTATCGATGAGTCCGGCCGCGATCGCCTTGACGACCGCCTGAACCTTGTTGGTCGCGCCGAGCTTCTCGAGGATGTTGTTCACGTGGAAGTTGACCGTGCGCTCCGAGATGCTGAGGATCTGGCCGATCTCGCATGCGGTCTTCCCCTCGGCCGTCCAGCACAGCACCTCGCGCTCGCGCGCGGTCAGCGTGACGCTCGACTCGGGCGACAGCTTCGGCACCATGAAGCGGCTCATCAGCGAATGCGACAGGTTCGCGAGCCAGTTGGTCTGCAGCGTCAGCATGTTGATCTCGGCCGGCGTGAGCCGGTCCGCGTGACGCGCGATGCTCAACAGCCCGAACGCGCCGCGCGCCGCCCAGCTCGACTGCGCGACGCCCACCGACAGCCCGTAGTCGCGCGCGTCCTGCCACAACGGGCACGGATCGATCCGGTCGACGTCCGGCCAGACGATCATGTTGGTACTGAGCGCGCCGTCGCGAACCGTCGAGTCGATCTCGATGTAGTTCTGGGCCTGATAGTGCGCCATCCAGCCGTCCGGATAAGTATTGAAGATCGCGACGGCCGGCTTCGACACCGGCAGCGGCACGCGAATGCCGTAACAGCAATATTCGAAGCCGAGGCGTTTAGAATAAGCGGCGATCCGCTGGAAGAGCTGCTGCTCGTCTTCCGCGGCGCTGAATTGTTGGTAGGCATCCTGCCAGCGCAGTTCCATTCATTCTCCGACAACGTTACGCTGTCATACCTGTCAGGTGCCAGCGCCGGTTCGGGGCTGATACATTCCGCGCATGACTTCACCTTTGTTGCATCCGGTCCGTGGCCCGTCTCCGGACGGCTACGTGCGCCTGTCCGAAAGCGCACTGGCCGCGCTCGTGCTCGACCACGTCGCGAGCGGCCTCGATGCATCGCTGCTCGCGGAACTACGCGACAGCGCCATCGACGCGCGCCTGGCCGGCTACACCGAATGGCATCGCCCGGCCAGTGCCGGCGTCGCATACCTGACGGTCGGCTGGGACTGGTATCTCGAGCGCGCGACGGGCACGTTCGTGATCGCGGGCGGCGACGTGCGCAGCAACATCATGGCCGTCGACGCCACCGGCGCCGATCTCGGCATGTTCCGCACCGCCGCCGTGCTCGCCGCGCGGCTCGCACACGTCGACTGGCCGGCCGCGGTCGCATCGTCGCTGCTCGGTCGCAACGACGCCTATCATGCCGGTCCCACGCTCCAGTGACAACCGGCCGCGCTTTCCTCTGACATTTCCGTACGACTGGCGCTCTTTATAAGCAAAAGCCGCCCGCATTTCAATCCCGCCGATCAGGAAACCGATACCATCGGTCAAATGGTATCGGCCACCCTCACCCTGTAAGAGTTACTAGTTACCGCCCCCTCGGGACGCGCGCTGTAATGCGTGCATACCAAAGTACAGATCCGAGGACACCATGCGGACCTTCGTTCACGAGGAAGGGCGGTTGCCACACGAACTTGCAGCGGATCTCGGGCGCTATCGGCGCCGCGTGTTCGTCGAACAGCTCGGTTGGGCGCTCCCGTCGGCGAACGAAAGTTTCGAGCGCGACCAGTTCGATCGCGACGATACCGTCTACGTGTTCGCGAGAAACGCCGACGGCGACGTGTGTGGATGTGCGCGCCTGTTGCCCACCACGCGCCCGTATCTGCTGAAGTCGCTGTTCGCCGACCTGATCGCCGACGACGTCGCGCTGCCGGAATCGGCAGCCGTCTGGGAGCTGTCGCGGTTCGCGGCAACCGGCGACGAAGGCGCTCCGGGCAATGCCGAGTGGGCCGTCCGCCCGATGCTCGCCGCAGTCGTCGAATGCGCGGCGCAACTGGGCGCGCGGCAGCTGATCGGCGTGACGTTCGCGAGCATGGAGAGGCTGTTCCGCCGGATCGGCGTGCACGCGCACCGGGCAGGCCCCCCGAAACCGGTGGACGGTCGTCTGGTTGTCGCGTGCTGGATCGACATCGATCCGCAAACGTTTGCCGCACTTGGAATTGAGCCGGGACGGGCTGCCCGGCAGGCCATCGCCGCCTGAGCCGGAACGCGCGTAGTCCGGCCGGGCGGAACCGTAACGAAGGAGAACCACCGTGGACCAGTCTCAGGTCTTTCGCGCGATGATGCCCGGGTTGACGGGTACCGGCGGCGCCCGCATCACAGTCACCTACCCGTCGTTTCCGCGGCCGCTGCCGCTCGTCCGGCTCGATCGCAACGGGCTCGTGTTCCGGGCGGCCGGCGCGGCACCGCTCGTGTGCGGGTTGCCGCGCGCGGCGACGCTACTGGTTGCGGACGAGCCGCTCTGCTCGCTGCGCCTCGTGATCCGCGACGTCGCCGCTATCGGCGACGGCCAGCACGACCTGACGATGCAGCCGTCCGGGGCCACCGGCGACGAACTACTGTGGCACGCGCTGCGCGACCGCGAACCGTACCGGCAGATCGGGCAGCCGCTTGCGCCCGTCGACGCAGCCATGGCGCCGAACGGCGAGCCGCAGGCCGCCGGCGCCACGCGGCGTCCGTCGCGCAGTGCGGCGTTCCGTCTGCGCTGCCGCAGCGATGCGCTGTTCTTCGCCGACTGGCTCGAATATCACTTCGACGAGCTGCGCGCGCTGTCGCAACGGCACGGGCCGCAATTGCAGCTCAAGCAGTTGCAGCGGCAAGTCACCGACGACGAGGTGGGCGTGCGCTTCGTCTACGACATCGACGGACACGCGACGCGGCACGCGCTGACCGACTGCGCGCGCGAGGCCTGTGCGTGGATCGAGATGGAAATGCGCGACAAGTACGCGGTGCCGGTTGCGCAGGAGCGGTTCGGCGCGTTTGCGGCGCATGCATGGGCGGCCGGAATGTGAGAGCGGCAACGGCTTCGCGGACACAGCCAGGAAAACTCACCAAGGTTGCGTTGCACAATTACAACTAGGGCTTGCCAGCCCTCGGGTTTTCCCTTAAAGTTATATCCGTCTCCTCCATGTCTCCAAACATGGATTCAGCCCGTTCCAGTAGCGGGCTTTTTCTTGCCCGCGATAATTTATCGGGGACACATCATATCCGCTATCCGCCCATGGTCCGCACACCTGGCCGGCCCCGGACAGCAGTATTGGGATACATCCGGACAGACGCTCGACGAAGCAGACGGCTACCGAAAAGGCTGCAAGGCACGAAATCCAGATGAGACAAGGGGCTCCGAAGAGCCCCTTGTTTTCGTTACTCGTTTTCTTCGAAGTAATGCCCGAACTTCGCCTGCTTGGTCCGGATGTAACGCTCGTTTTCCTCGCGTACGGGCACCGCAAGCGCCACGCGTTCGCAGACGGGAATGCCGTGCTTCACGAGCGTGTCGAACTTCTTCGGGTTGTTGCTCATCAGTCGCACCGACGTCACACCGAGGATCCGGAGGATCGCTGCGGCCGAGTCGTATTCGCGGGCGTCGTCGGGCAAGCCGAGATCGAGATTCGCCTCGACGGTGTCGCGCCCCTGCTCCTGCAACGCGTATGCACGGATCTTGTTGCTCAGGCCGATACCGCGCCCTTCGTGGCCACGCAGATACAGCAGCACGCCGCGGTCTTCCGCCGCGATGTAACGCAGCGCGAGATCGAGTTGCTCGCCGCAATCGCAGCGGTAGGAGCCGAACACGTCGCCGGTCAGGCATTCGGAATGCAGCCGCGTCAGCACGGACTGCTCGCCGGTGACGTCACCCATCACGAGCGCGAGATGTTCGGCATCGCTGCCCGATACGCGGAATGCGTACGACGTGAACGTACCGTAGCGCGTGGGCAGCGACGCGGTGGCGACGAGTGTCACGCACTCGTCGGCCCGGCCATTGCCCTGCGTGGGCGATTGGGGACGCGAAGACATCATGAATTCAATCGAAACGATCAGGAATGTAGGAGTTGTGTGGATAGTGCGTGCCCGGAGTTTACCGCTAATCTGGAAACGTCACGCGACTGCCGTAGCGGGCCCGGCTATACTGGGCCCATCGGGTGCCGCGCATCACGCCCTGCCTTCCCTGCATCGTCCCGCACACGGAGAAAGCAAATGAGCACGACTGTCGCGCAAATTCTCAAAGCCAAGCCGGATTCCGGCCGCACGATCTACACCGTCACGAAAGCCGATTTCGTCTATGACGCCGTCAAGCTGATGGCGGAAAAGGGAATCGGCGCATTGCTGGTCATGGAGGGCGACGACATCGCGGGCATCGTCACCGAGCGCGACTACGCGCGCAAGGTCGTGCTGCAGGACCGTTCGTCAAAGGCCACCCGCGTCGAGGAAATCATGACGGCCAAGGTGCGCTACGTCGAACCTTCGCAATCCACCGACGAGTGCATGGCGCTGATGACCGAACACCGGATGCGCCACCTGCCCGTCCTCCAGGACGGCAAGCTCATCGGCCTGATCTCGATCGGCGACCTCGTGAAGAGTGTGATTGCCGATCAGCAATTCACGATCAGCCAGCTCGAACACTATATCCACGGCACGCCGGCGGTCACGTCCGTCTGACCCATCCCAGCAAAAAAGGCCCAAACGCGCGAGCGTCTGGGCGGAAAAGCCGCCGGAATGCGGCGACGGAGGTTCTGCTCTGCTGACGCAGACGCGCGCGAGTAGCGCGCGTCCCGTCGGTCACATGCTGTGCTCGGGCAGACCCGGGGATGTTCAGTTGCCGAAGTAGACGGAGTTCACGGGATTCGGGGCTTCACGCGTCATGCGGCGGCCCGACTGGCCTGCGCCCGTCGCCACCGCACCATAGCCGCTCGTGTCGGCTTGGGCGAGCATCGGCTGGTTCGGCTGGATGCGTTGTTCAGCGGCCTGGATGTTCTGCGGATATTGCGCATCGCTCGCGAGCGGCTTGTAGCCGTTCTGTTCGAGTTGCACGAGTTCGGCCCGGACCTGGTCGCGGGTCAAGCCCTGCTCGGACTGCGCGAACGATGCGATCGGGGCGGCAAGGACGGATGCAGCGATCGCTGCGTAGATGATCGACTTCATGGTGGACCTCCGAAATATGTTCTCTTTTGGCGTCGCTTCCGGCGGGACTGTCTGAAGCGATGGATCAAGTGTAGTGCTCGCAATACCAAGGGGAAACCCTTGGTTTGAACATACAGCGTTGCATTTTCGGAAAAAATCGACCGGTGTCACCGCGCGAGATCGTCATTACTTAAATCATTTCCACAACAATGCCTGACGAAAGGCCGACAGCCTAATCACCGATCCGGAAGGTTGTGTTGTAGAATCGTAAGGTTTTATTCGCCCGTCGATCCCCTATTCACCATGCACGCGCCCACGCCTCTCTCGGTTTCGCTGTCCGGCCCGGCCGGCGTGCGTGCGCGCGCCGGCCATCCGGCGCCCCCCTGCCTTCGACGCACGGCCCAGGCACCGCTCGCCCCTGCCCGGCGCCTGATCTGACAGCACGGCCTCCTCCCGGAGCCAGGTCAGACAGGCTCCGGGCGATCCCCATAGGCACGCCATGCCTGCCCCATGCCGATCATTTGGAGAACTGCCATGAAACAACGCCTTTACCAGTTGACCGAACTCGACGTCGCCCGTCTCGAGAAGCACGCCGAACACAACCCGCGCTTCCAGACGATGCTCGACACGCTGCTCGAGCGCGCGGATATCGTACAGCCCGACGCCATCAAGGCGAACGTCGTCACGATGAACTCGCAGATCACGCTGCTCGACGAAGCGTCCCAGGAACAGGCCACCTGGACGATTGTTTATCCGGATGCCGCCAATCTCGAACTCGGACGCCTGAACGTGTTCTCGCCGGTCGGCATGGCGCTGCTGGGCACGCAACGCGGTCAGTTGGTGAAGGTGTTGCAGCCGAGCGGCGTCGAAAAGCTGATGAAGGTCGCGGCGATCGTGTTCCAGCCGGAAGCCAACGGCGAATACACGCGCTGACGCCGCTGCAGGCCGGCAGCGTACCTCCGGCCATATCAAACAAAAAGCGAGGCTCTGAGCCTCGTTTTTTTGCGTCCGGACGAGACGCACCGTCGTCGCAACCCGCGTCGTCGTATTCGACAGGCGAAAAAAAGGCGCCCGAAGGCGCCTTTTCGATACTGCGAAGCGGGTTACCCCGCTTGTCACGCTTAGAAGCGGTGACGCAGACCAACCGTTGCTGCGGTTTGGTTGATCGACGAGCTCGGCAGGTTGTTGCTGAAGCTGTCGCCGTTGTAGATCGACGCGCCGATGCCGTTCTTCGCTGCACGCTGGTACACAGCTTGTGCGTAGACGTCCGTGCGCTTCGACAGCGAGTAGTCAGCTTGCAGGCCGAACTGGTTCCAGTGCGTGCTGCCGTTGTTGATCTTCGCGTTCGTGTACGTGTAAGCAGCGCCCAGGCCGAGAGCCGGCGTCAGGTTGTACTTCGCGTTGACTTCGTAGTTGTCCGTGCGCAGCGTGCCCAGACCAACTGCGTTGTTGTCGAGACGTGCTTGCGTCCATGCAGCGCCGACTTGTGCCGGGCCGAATGCGTAACCGGCAGCAGCACCGTACGTGCGGACGCGGCCTTGGCTAGCGATGCCACCGATTGCCGACGACGTCGCGCCGTTTGCGTTCGTACCGTCACCCAGGTTCGCTTGCGAGTATGCACCCGCCAGCTTCAGGCCTTGGAATTGGTATGCAACGCCTGCGCTGTACGCACGGTTGTTACCAAAGTTCGTGTTGTTCGAGAACGAGTACGTGCCGCCGAATTGCAGGCCAGCGTAGTTCGCGCTCGTGAATTTGATGGTGTTGTTCGCTGCGACGTCACCGGTCGTGCTCAGACGGTCGAGGTTCAGCGGGTGCGCGAAGTACGTGCCGCCCCACGAGCCCGTTGCCGTCAGCGGCGCCAGGTAGTCTTGCGTTGCGTCATACTGCTTACCCAGCGTGACCGTGCCGTACTGGCTCGACAGACCGACAAATGCTTGACGGTTGAACATGCCGCCGTTGTTGCCCAGCTTGCCGTTACCGATGCCGAAGCCGCTTTCCAACGTGAAGATTGCCTTCAGGCCGCCACCCAGGTCTTCCGAGCCACGCAGGCCGAAACGGCTCTGGTCAATGCCCGAACCCATCGCCCAACGCGACTTGCCAGCTTGGCCGAGAGCCGGCTGGACGTTGCTCGTGTAGGTGATGCCTGCGTCCAGCACGCCGTACAGCGTGACGCTGCTTTGCGCGTGAGCGACGGTAGCGAACGATGCTGCAGCTGCTGCAACGATCAGAGTCTTGTTCATTCGTGGAGCTCCCTTCTAAAAAGAGGCAGGTCTCGCGACCTTGTTCATAAACGGTCTGCAACCGCCCGGGAACGCCATCGGTCCTTCTGGCCGCGCCCGGATAGTTGCCCGTTTGGGAACCGTGAGTTTAGGGGTGTACCCTAGGGGCGCGATCCGCAAATAAAGAAATAAGCTTTTCCAGAACTAGAAATAATGGAAGTGGGGGAGCGATATAAGTATTTGTTTTAACGTATTTTTTTGACTGATTGACGGATGCTTTTTGGAGGCCCTCATCCCACCATTCTTTCGTGTCATCGTCTTGACGGTTGCATAGAAACAACAAACGGAATCGATGGAACCACGCAAAAACGGTAATTTTTACCCAGATCAGTCTCAAATATTGGGCCTGCTCGCCTAAAACGCTGCGACCGAACTGTAAACACATGCCCGTGTGGCCGTGGCCGACCCTATTGGGCCGTCAGCGTCTGAAGCGTGGGACCGGCGGCCGGCGCCCCGGCTGCCCGCAAGCCGTCGTGACATGCGGTAACAGCCTTGATGACCCGCGTAACCCGGTCGCAGGACCAGCAGACTAGCGTAAGGCGCCCCGATTACATATTAGATAGAGGACTCGCCATGAATCGGCGTTCGCTGTTGCGCGCCATCGGACTGACCGCCGCCGTCGCCGCCACCGCCGATCGGCTGCGCCCCGCCTCGGCCCAACCCGCACCGCCCAGGTATAGGCCTCCCGGCCCGCCTCCGGCCCCCGGCAGGCCGCCTCATGTCGATCGCCCGGGCTTCGCTGCCAGGCCGTCTCGCGCCGCCTGACCGCGCCAGGGGCGTCGTCCGCCTGCGCGCCGCCGCACACGGCTCGAGCCCGGCCGCACGCGCATCAGGCGACGTCGAGCGCGAGCACCTGTCCGGTCGTCAACACGTCGCCGAACGTGTCCGACAGCGCGGCCAGCGTGGCGCGATGGAGATCGCGGTGCGGCACCGTGCCGCCGTCCGCGACATCGAGATCGCGCGTCGCGCACGCGTCGTCGACGACGATCACCGCGTAGCCGAGCGGCACGGCATCGCGGGCCGCGCCGGCGACGCACGCATGCGTCATCAGCCCGGTGACGATCAGCGTGTCGATGCCGGCCGCCTTCAGGCGCGCGTCGAGGTCCGTCGTCGGGAACACGCTCACCGACGTCTTCTTCACGACCGCGTGATGCGGCGCCGGCAGCAGGTCCGCATGAAAGCGGAAGCCGTCGCTGCCGTCGGCGAAGAGCGGGCCGCCGGCAGCGCCGACGTGCTGGATGTGAAATACCGGGATGCCGGCGCGATCGGCGAACGCGATCACGCGTCGCGCATTGCCCAGCGCGCGCGGTCCTTCCGGAATCGGCAGGCGGCCGCTGAAATACTCGTTCTGGAAATCGATCACCAGCAGCGCGGTGCGGGCGGCGTCGATCGACCTCGGCGCGCTCGCGCCGGCCAGGGTACGGATGGTCGGATGTTGCATGGGTCGCTCTCTACTCAAGGTTGGCACACCGAACGGAACGGCGGCCCGGCACAGCCGCGCCGCCGCACGCGGTCAAGGCAGGTTGCAGTCGTGAACCGGCTGCCGTGACCACGATGCGCCAGTGTCGGGCCGTGCGACCCTGCGCGACAGCGGACCGCGGGACAACGTCCGACAGGATCGGGCCAACCTGCGCGCAACCGTCCACGACAGCGCGGCTGCCCGCCACGCAAACAACGGATACGTGACGGTCGAGGGCCCGAACGCGCGATAACGCGCGGAGGCGCCCACTCGCCTCTCCCCCATCGCGCCGCGCCCCCGCGGCTCGTCCGTTTGGATGGCACGAAGCGCCAGGTTTGTTGTCATCATGGCCGTCATTCGTCGCATGTCGCATCGAACGGCGCCGCGCACGCTCGCGCCCCCGCCATGGAGACACCATGAACGCCCCCGTCCTCGGCGCCGTCGACCAGATCGGCCATGTGGTTGCCGATCTCGACCGCAGCATCGCGCACTGGCGCCCGCTACGATGCGGTCCCGTCGACCGTGTCCCGCGACGTGCGTCTCGACGGCTGCTACCTCGGTGAAGCGGCGACGGTCACGATCGATGTCGGTCTCTCGTATCCCGGCAACCTGCAGATCGAACTGATCCACGTGACGAACGACGCGCCGTCGCCGTACCGCGACATGCACGGGCAACCGCTCGCGGGCCTGCATCACGTCGCATGAGCGGTCGACGATCTCGATGCCGCGGTTGCGCAGCTCACGGCGCTTGATCTGCGCGTCGTGTTCGAAGCGCGCAACCCGGACACGCGCGTCTCCCTCCTCGACGACGCCGACGATCCCGGCGTGCGCGTCGAATTGATCGATCGCGCGCGGCATCGCCGAAGCACGCGCACGGGATGGCGCCGATCCGGTCCGCATCATCGACGCGTCGGCCGCCGCATGAGCGGGCTCGTGCGTCCCCTTTCACTCACAGGAGAAAACACGATGAAACGACTCGAAGGCAAGGTGGCGCTGATCACGGGCGGTGCCCGCGGCCAGGGCGAGGCGGAGGCACGCCGATTCGTCGCCGAAGGCGCACGCGTGGTGATCGCCGACGTTCTGGACGACACCGGACAACGCGTCGCGGCCGAACTCGGCAACGCCGCGCGCTACCAGCATCTCGACGTGACGGACGAAGACGACTGGCACACCGCCGTTCATGCGACGCTCGCGCACTTCGGCCGGCTGGACATCCTCGTGAACAACGCGGCGATCCTGAAGCTCGTGCCGATCGAGTCCTGTTCGCTCGACGACTATCGCAAGGTGATCGACGTGAACCAGGTCGGCTGCTGGCTCGGCATGAAATCGGCACTGGCCGCGCTGAAGGACGCGGGCGGCGGCTCGATCGTCAACGTGTCGTCGACGGCCGGTATGGAAGGCGTGGCCGGCGGCAGCGCGTATGTGGCGAGCAAGTTCGCGGTGCGCGGGATGACGAAGGCCGCCGCGCTCGAGTTCGGCCGCTATGGAATCCGCGTGAACTCGGTCCATCCGGGCGGCATCGACACGGTGATGGCACGCCCGCCGGAATACGCCGATTTCGACCCATCGTCGATCTACAGCGGGCTGCCGATCGCGCGCATCGGCAAACCCGACGAAGTGGCGAGTCTCGTGCTGTTTCTCGCGTCCGACGAATCCGCGTATTGCACGGGCGCGGAATTCATCGTCGACGGCGGGATGCTCGCAGGCAGCACGTTCCACTGATCCGCTGCGGGGTCGACGGACAGGTCAGGCCGCTCATCCGCACCGGCAATCACGGATCCGAAAACGATCATGCCGCCGGCGGCTTTCCCGCGCGGCGGCACGATGGCTTCCTTAACGAAGCAGCAAGCGGTGCGGCGCTCAATACCCCTTCGGCTGGATCGCCGGCGTGCCGACGCCGCGCGCCGCCTGCCTGCGGCCGCGCACGAGGAAGCGTCCGTTCGGGCCGTATACACCTTCCGCTTCCGGATGCAGCGTCAGCAACACGAAATACAGCAATCCGCCGACCAGCAGCGACACCGGCACGCTTAGATCGAACTCGCCAGCCAGGTTGCCGAGCGGCCCGACGAACTGGCCCGGCAGGTTCACGAACGACAGCCCGATGAACGCCGCCGGCAGCCACGCGCCCATCGCGCGCAGGTTCCACCCGTGCGTGAACCAGTAGTGGCCGCCGCGCAGCCCGCGGTTGAACACCTGCAGGTCGTCGGCGAGATAGAAGCCGCGACGCGTTACGTAGCCGATCACCATGATCGCCATCCACGGGCAGCTGAACGTGTCGATCAGCGTCGAGAACGTCGCGACGCTTTCGACGAGGTTGAACCAGAAACGGCCGACGAAAATGAATGCGATCGCGATCGTGCCGATCAGCAGCGTCGCACGCACACGATTCAGGAAGCGCGGAAACATGCTCGACACGTCGAGGCCCGTGCCGTACAGCGCGGTCGTGCCGGTCGACATCCCGCCGATGATCGCGATCAGGCACATCGGCAGCAGGAACCAGCGCGGCGACACGGCGAGCAGCCCGCCGACGTAGTCGTTCGATGCGATGAACGCGGGCGCCTTCGACGCGATGATCGTCGCGGTCGCCAGGCCGAAGAAGAACGGCACGAAGGTCGCGATCTGGGCAGCGAACACGGCGCCCATCACGCGCCGCTTCGGCGTCTGTTGCGGGATGTAGCGCACCCAGTCGCCGAGCGTCGACGCGAACGACACAGGGTTGCTCAACGCGACCAGCACCGCGCCGACGAACGCGGCCCAGAATCCTGCACTGCCCTGGCTCAGCTTGCCCGCGTAGTTCATGTCGAACATCCCCGCGAACGCGAACAGGCCTGCGACGAACAACAGGCTCGCCGCCCACACGGCGATCTTGTTGACCCACAGCATGAAGCGAAAGCCGTAGATGCAGACGATCAGCACGAGCACCGCGAACACCATGTACGCGGCGCCGAGCGTGAAGCCGTTGACAGGCACGCCGACCATGTTGTGCGCGCCGCCGACGAGCGCGTCGCCCGAGCTCCACACCGCGAGCGAGAAGAACGCGATCGACGTGAGCAGCGCGAGGAACGAACCGACGATCCGGCCGTGGATGCCGAAATGCGCGCCGGACGACACGGGGTCGCTCGTGCCGTTGCGCGGGCCGAACAGGCTCATCGGCGCGAGGATGCAGGTGCCGGCGAGTACACCAAGCACGATCGCGGCGACGCCCGCCTTGAACGACAGCCCGACCAGCACGGGGAAGCTGCCGAGCACCGACGTGGAAAACGTATTGCAGCCGCCGAACAGCAACCGGAACAGATCGATCGGACGTGCATAGCGCGATGCGTCGGGAATGCGCTCGAAACCGAACGATTCAACTTGCGTAATCCTGCCTTCAGCCATTTGTCTCCAACTCCTCTGGTGCATCGGTACGGCCTGCGACTTCGGCCATACGACACATCGTCATCAATTTGCGGCCACTCTAAACCGGATCGGGCGGCGCAAATATCACGCATTCGAGACGTTTACGACGAAGGAGAACAATGTTTCGCGGCGGGAAATCGTCCGTTTGCCGCGCCGCGCATGCGGTGCGGGCGATTGCGGTGCCGGCGATGCAAGGCAGGTGCGACGGCGAGGCGCGGGGCTGCCGTCAGCGGACACCAGGTCGGCGCTCCGCCCCCTGTTGCACGGCGGGCGGACGACCCGCGCCAGCCTGCCTCGCGGCCCGGCGTGCTACTGCACCGATCGCGCGACCGGCCCCGGTGCGGCCTGCGCCGTTCCCGCCGGCCAGCCTCCCGCGAGCGCCTTGTACAGCACGACCGTCGACGCCGCGCTGCGCATCCGCCCGTCGGCCGCCGCGTCCTGCGCCTGCAGCAGCGTCCGCTGCGCGTCGAGCACTTCGTAATAGTCGATCGCGCCCGCCGAGAAGCGCGCCTGCGCAAGCTGCGCCGCGCGTGCGCTGTCGTCCGCCGCCCGCACGAGGTGCGCGGTCTCGTCCCGCGTGCGGGCAACGCGCAGCAGCGCGTTCTCGGTTTCCTCCAGTGCGCCGAGCACGGTCTGCCGGTACTGCGCGAGCTGGCCGGCCGCCTCCGCGTCGCTCGCCGCGATCCGCGCGCGCACGCGGCCTACGTCGAGGAACGACCAGTCAACGCCGAGCGCGATCAGGTTCGTGTCGCTGCCCGCACGGAAGAACCCGTAGCTGCTCGTCGCGCTGCCGAGCAGCCCCGACAGCGTAAAGCGCGGAAACAGGTCGGCCGTCGCGACGCCGACCCGCGCGGTCGCCGCGTGCAGCCGTGCCTCGGCAGCCGCCACATCGGGGCGCCTGCGCAGCAGGTCGCCCGGCGTGCCGGGATCGATGTCGGCGGCAAGCGCCGGCAGCGGCACCGGCGTGCCTTTCGATGCGTCGTCGTTCGGGATGTCGAACCGGCCGATCAGCGCATCCGGCGTCTGTCCGGTCAGCACCGCGAGCCGGTGCTCGTCGACGCCGATCGCCGATTCATACACGGCGATCCGCGACATCGTCGATTCGTACTGTGCGCGCGCACGCGCCGCATCGAGCTCGGAACCGCGCCCCGCGCCGACGCGCGCATTGATCAGCGCGAGCGTCTGCTTCTGGTTGTCGGCGTTCTCGCGTGCGATCCGCAGCCGCTCCTGCGAGCCGCGCAGATCCACGTACGTGCTCGCGACCTCGCCCGCGATCACGACACGCACCGCGCGTACGTCGGCCGCGCTCGCGGCCGTTTCCGCGCGCTGCGACTCGATCGACCTGCGCACGCGTCCGAACAGGTCCAGTTCCCACGCCGCGTTGATCCCGACATTGGATATCGGCGTATCGCGCTGGCTGCGCGGTGCGCCGAACGCCTGGTCCTTGCTCATTAGCTGGTGGCCGATCTGGCCGCTCGCGGTAATCGTCGGATAGCGATCGAACGTGGCATGCGACAGCAACGCGTTCGACGCGTCGTAGCGCGAGACGGCGACCTGCAGGTCGTGGTTCGCCGCGAGCGCCGAGTCGATCAGCTGCGTCAGCGCCGGATCGCCGAAGCCGTCCCAGAACGTGGCATCGGCAGCCGCCGACGCGTCCGGCGACGTCGCGTCCTGCGTGGCCGGATGCGCGTCGCGTGCGAAGCGCGCGGCAGCCGCCGTGTCTGGCCGTTTGAAATCGGGGCCGACCGCGCACGCGGCGAGCGTCAGCGACATCACGAGCGCGGAAAGACGGAACGCGGCGCTCATCGGTTTTCTCCTTCGAGGGTGCCGTGCTGTTCGCTCCACACGGCCGGCGTGCCGCCCGCGAGCTTGCGGATCGCCACATAGAACACGGGCGTGAGGAACAGCCCGAACAACGTGACGCCAAGCATCCCCGCGAACACGGTGACGCCGGTGGCCGCTCGCACCTCGCTGCCCGCGCCGCTGCCGATCAACAGCGGCACCGCGCCCGCGATGAACGCGACCGACGTCATCACGATCGGCCGCAACCGCAGCCTGCACGCCTCGAGCGCGGCTTCGATCACGCCCTTGCCCTGGATTTCAAGCTCGCGGGCGAACTCGACGATCAGGATCGCGTTCTTGCACGCGAGGCCCATCAGCACGACGAGACCGACCTGCACGAACACGTTGTTGTCGCCGCCGGAAAGCCATACGCCGAACAGCGCCGCGCACATGCATACCGGCACGATCAGGATCACCGCGAGCGGCAGCGTCCAGCTCTCGTACAGCGACGCGAGCACCAGGAACACGAGCATCACCGCGAGCGGGAACACGACGATCGCCGCGTTGCTCTGCGTGACCTGCTGATAGCTGAGGTCGGTCCATTCGAGCGTGATGCCCGGCGGCAGCACGTCCTTCGCGATCTGCTGCAGCTTCGCGATCGCCTGCGACGACGACATCGCCTTCGGGTCCGCGTCGCCGATCAGGTCCGCAGCCGGATAGCCGTTGTAGCGGACGACCGGGTCCGGCCCGTACGCGGGCACGACCGTCACCATCGAGCCGATCGGCAACATCTCGCCCTTCGCGTTGCGGGTGCGCAGATTCGCGATGTCGGCGGCCGTCTGCCGGTGACCGGCATCCGCTTGCGCCATCACGCGGTACACGCGGCCAAACAGGTTGAAGTCGTTCACGTACATCGAGCCGAGATAGACCTGCAGCGTGCTGAACAGGTCGGTCAGCGAGACGCCCTGCGCCTTCGCCTTCAACCGGTCGACCTTCATCTCGAGTTGCGGGATGTTCGCCTGGTACGAGCTGACCGGGTAGCTCATCCCCGGCGTCTTCGCGACCGCGGCCTGGAACGCGGTGAGCGCGTTCTGCAAGGCGCCGTAGCCCAGCCCGCCGCGATCCTCCAGGTACAGCGAATAGCCCGAGCCGTTGCCGAGGCCCTGGATCGGCGGCGGCATCAGCGCATAGGTAATGCCGCCACCGATGGCCGAGAAGCGCGCGTTCAGATCCGCGTTGATTTCCGCGGCGCTGCGGTGGCGCTGGTCGAACGGCTTCAGGATCACGTACGAGTTCGTGATGTTCGGCGTGTTCACGCCCTGCAACGCGTTCAGCCCGGCGAACGCCGGCACTATCTCGACACCGTCGGTGCCGAGCGCAACCTTCGTCATCTGCTCGGTCACCTCGCTGGTGCGCGCGAGCGATGCGCCTTCCGGCAACTTCGCGCCCGCGAACAGGTACAGCTTGTCCTGCACGGGGATGAAACCGCCCGGCACCGCGTTGAACAGCAGCGCGGTCGCCGCGAGCAACACCGCATAGACGGCGAACACCACGCCGCGCCGCTTCAGCGCGCGACCGACGACGCCGTGATAGCGGTCGGAGCTGCGCTCGAAGAAGCGGTTGAACGGATGGAACAGCCAGCCGAACGCGCGGTCGAGCCCACGCGCGAGCGCATCCTTCGGCGTGCCGTGCGGGCGCAGCAGCTTCGCGGCGAGTGCGGGCGACAGCGTCAGCGAATTGATCGCGGAGATCACCGTCGAGATCGCGATCGTCACCGCGAACTGCCTGTAGAACTGGCCGGTCACGCCCGACATGAACGCCATCGGCACGAACACCGCGCACAGTACGAGCGCGATCGCGACGATCGGCCCCGACACCTCGCGCATCGCCTGATGCGCGGCGTCGCGCGGGCTCAGCCCCTGTGCGATGTTGCGCTCGACGTTCTCGACCACCACGATCGCATCGTCGACGACGATCCCGATCGCGAGCACGAGCCCGAACAGCGTCAGCGTGTTGATCGAATAGCCGAGCAGATAGAGCCACGCGAACGTGCCGACCACCGATACCGGCACCGCGACGAGCGGGATGATCGACGCGCGCCACGTCTGCAGGAACAGGACCACGACGAGCACGACCAGCACGACGGCCTCGATCAGCGTGTGCTGCACCGCGCCGATCGATTCGCGCACGAACACGGTCGGATCCCACACCGGGCGATACGCGATGCCCGGCGGGAAACGCTTCGACAACTCGTCGAACTTCGCATACACGGCCTTCGCGACCTCGAGCGCGTTCGCGCCCGGCGACAAGAAGATGCCGACCACGGCCGAATGCCGGTCGTTGAAATACGAGCGCAGCGTGTAGTCGCCCGCGCCGAGCTCGACGCGCGCGACGTCGGATAGCTTCACGACCTGGCCGTCGTCGCCGTTGCGCAGCACGATGTCGCCGAATTCCTGCACCGTGCGCAGCCGGCCGCGCACATTGATCGACAGCAGGAAGTCGTTCTTCTTCGGCGTCGGCTCCGCACCCAGCTGGCCAGCCGATACCTGCACGTTCTGCTCGCGCACCGCGGCGATCACGTCGCTCGCGGTCAGCCCGCGCGATGCCAGCCGGTTCGGGTCGAGCCAGAGCCGCATCGCGTAGTCGCCGGAGCCGTATACGCCGACATCGCCGATGCCGGTCAGGCGCGACAGCTCGTCCTTCACGTTCAACGTCAGGTAGTTGCGCAGGTACAGCGAATCGCGGCTGTTGTCTGGCGAATAGAGGCTCACGTACATCAGCGGCGTCGGCGACTGCTTCTGCGTGGTCACGCCGTACTGGCGCACCTCGTCGGGCAGGCGCGACAGCGCCTGGCTCACGCGGTTCTGCACGCGCACGGCGGCCGTGTCGGGATCGACGCCCTGCAGGAAGGTGACGACGACCTGCAGGCTGCCATCCGAGCCCGCGACCGACTTCATGTACATGATCCCTTCGACGCCGTTGATCGCTTCCTCCAGCGGCTCGGCGACCGATTCGGCGATTTCCTTCGGGTTCGCGCCCGGGTACGTCGCACGCACCACGACGCTCGGCGGCACGACTTCCGGATATTCGCCGGCCGGCAGCATCGGGATCGAGATCAGGCCGAGCGCAAAGATGACGATCGACAGCACGACCGCGAAGATCGGCCGGTCAATGAAGAATCGGGAAAAATCCATCGCAGGGCTCCCGTTATTGCGCGACCGGCGCGCCGGCGTCGGCCGCGGCCTGCATGCCTCTGCCCGGCCCGGTGCCCGCGTCCGCATGCACGGCCAGCGCCTTCGGCTTCACCTGCGCACCTGGATAGTAGATCCGCTGCACGCCGTCGACGACCACGCGATCGCCTGGCTGCAGCCCCTTCTCGACGATCCGCTCGCCGTCCAGCACACGGCCGATCGTCACGTCGCGACGCAGCGCCTTGTCGCCGGCGCCGATCACGTATACGTACTTGCGATCCTGGTCGGTGAGCACCGCCTTGTCGTCGACAAGCAGCGCGTCCTGGTCACGGCCGCTGACGAGCTGTACCCGCGCATAGAGGCCCGGCGTGAACGTGTGGTCCGCGTTCGGCAGCCGCACGCGTGCACGGATCGTGCCGGTTTGCGGATCGAGCCGGTTGTCGAGGAAATCGACGGTGCCCGCGTGCGGGAAGCCCGTCTCGTTCGCCAGGCCCACGCGCACCGGGTCCGCGCCGATCGCCCGATGCTTCCGGTCGGCGCGCCGCGCGTTGTAGCGCAGGTAGCTCTGCTCGTCGCAGTCGAAATAGACGTAGACGGGGTCCTGCGACACGACCGTCGTCAGCAGCGTCTCGTCCGCGCGCGCGAGGTTGCCGGCGGTCGCGATCGCGCGGCCGACTCGCCCGGCGATCGGCGAACGCACTTCGGTGAAGCCGAGATTGAGCTTCGCGTCCGCGACGGCCGCGTCGGCCGCCCGCAGGTCGGCGCGCGCCTGCTCCGCGGTCGAGCGCGCGTTGTCGAGTTCCTCCTGGGAGGTTGCATGCGCATCGATCAGCGTCCGCACGCGCTTGAGCTGTACATCGGCGAGGCTCGCGGCCGCGCGCGCCCGCTGCTGCTGTGCGTTCGCACGGTCGAGCGCGATCCGGTACGGGCGTGGATCGATCTCGAACAGCACCGCGCCCTGCGCGACCAGGTCGCCCTCCTTGTACGCGATGCGCTGCAGGTAGCCGCTCACGCGCGGTCGCAACTCGACCGCGTCGACCGCTTCGACGCGTCCGTTGAATTCGTCCGCGAGGCGGACCGTGCGCGGCGCGACGGTGGTCACGCCGACTTCGGGCAGAGGATGGACCGACGATTCGCCTTTGCCGTCATGACAGCCCGACAACGTCAGCAGCAATGCGCAGGCGGCGCTCAAAGGCGACGTCCTGCCTGGGGATAAGAAGAGCATGATGCCTCGCGACGGGTTAAACTGCCGCGTAGCATAAAAGTTGAAGTTAACTTCAAGTCAAGCTTTCCCGGAGGGCGTCATGGGTATCGACGAAACCACGCAATGGCCGCTGATGTCGATCCGCGAAGTAGCCGCGCGCAGCGGCGTGCCGGCATCGACGCTGCGCTTCTACGAGAAGCGCGGGCTTATCAAGTCGCACCGCAACGGCTCGAGCCATCGTCACTATTCGCGTGCGGTGCTGCGGCTGATCGCGTTCATCGTGTTCGCGCAGAAGATCGGCTATTCGCTCGACGAGATCGCCGAGCAACTCGTGAGCCTGCCGGAAGACACCGCACCGACGAACAAGGACTGGCAGCGGCTGTCGCGCGGCTGGAAGCAGCGCGTCGCGAACCGGATCGAGGAGTTGCAGCGGCTCTACATCAACCTCGACGAATGCATCGGCTGCGGCTGCCTGTCGCTGAAGCGCTGCAAGCTGACGAACCCGGAAGACCGCGCGGGCCGCAACGGGCCTGGCGCGCGGCGCTGGCTCGGCGATGCGCCGCCGGATCTCGACTGATGCGCGCGGCCCGCACCACATTGCCCCCTCACCTCAACCGACGCGCCAACCACCGTTCACCGCGATCGTCGCGCCGGTGACGAACGACGCACGCGGCCCGGCGAGCCACGCGACCGCGTCCGCGATGTTGTCCGGATGGCCAGCGCGGCCGGCCGGCGTCTGCTCGCGGATGGTCGCCGCGATGGCCGGCGCGACGCCACCGTCGCCGAAGAAGCGCGTCTCGGCGATGTAACCGGGCGCAACCGTATTGACCGTTGCACCGCGCGGCCCGAGTTCGCGCGCGAGCGTGACGGTGAACCCTTCGCCGCCGCGTACTCGTGACGGCGTGCGCGCAGGCGGGCTTCGCGCTGCGCGTGGTCCAGCAGCCGCGCCAGATGCAGACGACGGCCGGGCTGGTCGCGGTCGGCATCGGCGTCGCGCTGATGCCGCGCCTGTCCGTGCCGATGCAGCCGCAATATATTACGTTGTGCGAACTGACTGGCACGGGCAGCTCGCTCGCGTAAGAGCTGACGATCGCGTACCGCACGCCGTCGCCGTTCGCCGATGCGCTGCGCGAAAGCGCGCGCAACGAGGTGCACGAACTGGGGCCGATTGCGGCGACATGACCGCGCGCATCGCGCGCGCGGTGCTCAATCGCCGAGGATGTTGAGCGCGACCGCGAGCACGGCCTGCCTGAATTCGTGCTGCCGCGCGGGCAGCGACGTGAACTCCCGCATCATGTGGCTGTACGACACGGTCATGCCGATCGCGCTCGCGATCATGAAGAACAGCACGTTGGGATCCGCCGCCCGAATCTCGCCGGCCTCCACCGCTTCCGCCAGCAGCGGGAACATCACCTCGTGATACGGGCGCACGAGCCGCTCCTGCAGCCGGTCGAGCCGCGCGCCCTCCTCGGTCGCCGCCGTCGAGAAGAACATGCCCATGTCGGGCTCGTCGAATTCGTGATCGACGCACAGCTCGAGCGCGCGCCGTACGCGCTCGCGATGCGGCAGCGACGACGTGCGCAATGCCCGCAGCGCGTCGAACATCGGTTGGGCCAGCTCGACGATCTGCTCGACGACCGCCAGCCACAACGTTTCCTTCGTGCCGAAGTGATGGGCGATCAACGCCGCGTCGATGCCCAGCTCGCGCGCGACTTCGCGCACGCTCGTCGCGTCGTAGCCGCGCTTCGCAAACGTGCGGCGCGCGGCGCGCAGTATCACGTCCGGACCGACGGATGCGTCCGCCAGCGGCCGCCCGCGCGTACGCCGCTTCGACGGCGCGCGCTCAGTGACTTCAGCCACGTTTTCCTGCTCCCCTTGAATGGTTCGAATGCCCGCGTTCGGGCCCGGTTTGATTTCCCCGGCATTGGACGGCCGCCCCGCTCCGTTGACACGCGAAGCCGGGAAGCGCTAGGATCATACCTTATTCATCACGTGATGATTTATCCATGACAACCCCTACACGCATCGTCATCGTCGGCGGCGGAATCGCCGGGCTGCAGCTCGCGACCCGTCTGGGCGAGCGCCTCGGCCGGTCCGGGCGGGCGCAAGTCACGGTTGTCGATCGCGGTCCGACGCACATCTGGAAGCCGATGCTGCACACGATCGCGGCCGGTACGCGCGACGTCCAGCAGCAGCAGGTGATCTTCCTCGCCCATGCACGCGACCACGGCTACACGTACCAGCCCGGCGAACTGAAGGGGCTCGATCGCGCACGCCGCCGTGTGCAGCTCGGCGAGATCCGCTCGCAGGACGGCGAACTCGTGCTCGAGGCACGCGAACTCGAATACGACGTGCTGATCCTCGCGCTCGGCAGCCAGGCCAACGATTTCGGCGTACCGGGCGTGCGCGAGCACTGCTACTTCATCGACAGTCAGCAGCAGGCCGAGACCTTCAACGAAGCGTTGCGGATGCGCGTCTTTCGCAGCATCGCGCGCGACGAGCCGTTCCGCGTCGCGATCGTCGGCGCGGGCGCAACCGGCGTGGAACTCGCGGCGGAGCTGAGCCGCCTGCTGGAAGTGGCGCAGGCGTATGGCGACGCGACGGTGCGTGAGCGGCTGCAGCTCACGCTGCTTGAAAGCGGCCCGCGCATCCTCGCCGCGTTTCCGCCGAGGATTTCCGCGTCGGCGCAGCGGCGGCTCGAACAGATCGGCTTTCACGTGCTGACGTCGACCCGCGTCACGTCGGCCGACGCGAACGGCTTCCACTACGGCGACGGTTCGTTCGCGGAAGCAGACCTGATGGTCTGGGCGGCCGGTGTGAAGGCGCCCGATTTCATGCAGGCGCTCGACGGGCTCGATACGAACCGCGCGAACCAGATCGTCGTCGGGCCGACGCTGCAGGCCACGGGCGACGAGCACGTGTTCGCGATCGGCGATTGCGCAAGCCTCTTGCCCGACGGCCATGAACGGCCGCTGCCGCCGACCGCGCAGGTCGCGACGCAGCAGGCCGAGCATCTCGCGAAGCACCTGCCCGCCTGGCTCGACGGCACGCCGATTCCGCCGTTCGCATTCCACGATTTTGGCGCGCTCGTGTCGATCAGCGACTACGACGCGTTCGGCACGCTCGGGCAGTTCGGGTTCTTTCGCGGCGGCTTCATCCAGGGGCGCTTCGCGCAGTTCAGCCACCTGATGCTCTACCGGCGGCACCAGCAGGCGCTGCACGGCTTCTCCAAGGCGACCCTGCTGTGGATCGCCGAACGGATCAACGGCTGCGCGCAGCCGCGCATCCGCCTGTCGTGATGCCGCGTATGGCGGTGTCGCGCAACGTTTCGAGGAAAACTGACATGAACAACCGTTTAGCGCCCTGGCTCGTGACCGTCGCCGCGATCGGCAGCTTCGACATGCCGTCCGTCTCGTGGGGCGTGCCGCGGCGGCGCAGCGTCACGCGCGACCGGCTGCCGTCGTGGGACGCGACGAGCAAGCCGACGATCAGCGTGCTCGAGCGGCCCACGGCCGATACCGTGATGATTTCGTGGCGCGACGCATGCACCGGGCACTACGGTTATCAGAAGTGGCGGCTGTTCACCACGCGCAAGCGCGGCGTGTGCGCGCTGTCGGGACAGCCGATCGAGATCGGCGACAGCGTCTATGCGCCGCAACTGCTCGGCTCGGCGCCGGGCAACGCCGCCGCGATGGTGCTGGCGGCGTGCATCGACGACGCGGCTGAGACTTGAACGGACGTCGCCCGGCCGGCGCCATACGCCGGATCGCCGTTCTGGCGCTCCGGTTCCGCGTCGAGATGCGCGGCATGCGGTCGCGCTTTGGACTCCGGCATCAGCTCGCCTTCCCACTTCGCGACCACGGCGCTTGCGATCGCGTTGCCCACCGCGTTCGTGGCCGAACGGCCCATGTCGAGGAACGTGTCGATACTGAGAAAGTCCGTGAACGGACTCACTGTTCGCCGTGCCGGCGTTCGCCCGATCGCGAACGCCGGTTGCAACCGTTCAGCGTGGTGCGACCGCGATCAGGTCAGTACCCGATCGCCGAACCGGCCGGACGGCGCGGATCGCTGACGCCATAGATGTAGCCGACCCGCACGTTGCCGGACACCGAAGAATGTTGCCCGAACTCTGATGGCTCACCGCCTCCGTGCCGGGCAGGCCGACCAAGATCAGTTCCGCGGCGCCCCACGGCGTCTGCTCGACCATCTTGTAGCCCATGTTGCGCGGATCGCGACGGTGTCCGGCGAGAGGCCGCGGGTCTCGCAATAGACTTCGTCCGGCAGCCATTGATGATGGACGCGCGGCGCACCGACCGCATTCTGCGGCGGCGGACGCTACACGGCGCCGCTCGCTTCGCTGATTTCGTTCACCCTCGCCTATGCTCGACCGCATGTTCAGTACGTCGAACCGAACGTCAGTCTGGCGTCGGTCGCGCTCGCGGACATGGGGCTCGGCGACGTGCTCGTCATTTTCGATTTCCACCGCTACCAGCGCGACAGTATTCGGTTCGCGGAAGCCGCGCACAAGCTCGGCACGCATGTGCTGCTGGTCACTGACGAATGGCATTCGCAGATCGGCGAGTTTGCCGAAATCGTGCTGCGAATTCAGGGGCAGCCGTTCGCGATGCTGCAGACCAATGTGCCTGCGCTTGCCGAGGCACTCGTGTTCGGTGTGACGAATCAGCAGCCGGAATTGGCACGGCAGCGGATGGAGACGATCGAGTATTTCAATTCCGGGGGATCGAGCCGGATATCAGTCAGCGGGATTTGTCGGAGTAAGGGGTGACGCGGGTAAGGCGCCTCACCATGTAGAAGAAGGATTGACCGCTCCGTCCAACCAGCGGCAATCCTTCAGGGCATGTTGATGGCGAAGTCAGTGCGCTCACTCCAGACAAAAGCTCTCATCTCCTTCGATCAACTCGCCACCGTGACTCGTTCGGTCACCCACTCGGGCAGCTTGTCGGTCGCCCAAATCAAAAAACGACGCGCCGCTGATAATCACCGCGCCACAACTAATCCGGTCGCCTACCCCTGCCACGGCCCGGCCATTGATGATCATCCCCGTCGAACCGCTCACGACAACACCCTCGCCGTGCTCCGGGCACATGTGCCAGTGGCCCACCAAAACTATTGCTCTCATCGTAGCTCCGTTGAATGATGTTTGAGGTTGTGTTGTTGACTTCAGTGAGCGTCTGTTGCCAATTCGAGGCATGTCGACTCTGCAGGGGCAGTTCGCGATTCGATATCCATCTCGGCAGGCCAGTTCACCTTGGGGGCCAGCATGTACGCTATGTTCAATCTGTTCTCCTCCTCGCTGTCGCGCGACGGATAATCTGGCGGTGGTAGCGAGTTCGGGCCCTCTTGCATGTACGTACAGATATAGGCCCATGCCGACTCGCCGTCTCCTTTGGCCCTCAACTGGAATCGGTCGATCACCTCGTTAGTGCCAGGTTTGACAACTGATAGCACCACGCCCCACTTCATTACGTGGCCACCATTGATTACACCTTGCTGCTGCCAAGCTTCGGCCCGCACATCGTCCCAGTCATAGCTGACCGCCCGAATCGGCCAGCGAATGAACGGGTTCCACCACACCACATCGATTTCGTACGCATACATCTTTCGGCGCAAACGATTGAACCGCAGTGGAAGATCGCGAGGAGGAGAAACATCAGATCTAATCGTTACAGAAGCAATCCATATCGATATGATCAATAAAATCGATCCCGATATAAAATCCTCGAAATATCTAAAATCATAAAAAATATTTTTAACACACCAAAACATAAATGGAATGTAGAATACGTTTATATAAACCAAGAGCCCCCGAGCATCCGAAAACGAGCGGGGAAATTCGAGATAAATATCATTTACTTGGTTAGGAATATGGCCACCCAATTCCGGCTCCTCACTTGGAACATCATGCGGCCCCGGCAGATCAGCCAACCAGCCTCGTGCGGGCGGGTTCAATCTCGGTCTAATCGTCATTAAAATCAGCCCTGCAATGTCATTTGCGCAAATCCACCCTCACTAGACGGCGCTTATGGAACAACGTTGTCATCATCATGCCCCGTCAGCAACCGATGTACGGCAGGCCGAATCCGTCGGAGCCGTCCGCGATTCGATGTCCATCTCGACAGGCCATTTCACTTTCGGGGCCAGCAAGTACGCTATGTTCAATGTGCGCTCGCCTTCGTTGTCGCGTGGTGGGTGATCAGGCGGCGGTAGCGAGCTCGGGCCCTCTTGCATGTACGTACAGATATAGGCCCACGCTGCCTCAGCGTCTCCTTTCGCCCCCAGTTGGAACCGGTCGATCACCTCGTTGGTGCCAGGTTTGACCACCGACAACACCACGCCCCACTTCATCACGTGACCACCATTGATTGCGCCTTGCTGCTGCCAGGCTTCAGCCCGAACATCGTCCCAGTTATAGGCAACCGCGCGAATCGGCCAGCGGATAAACGGGTTCCACCAGACCGCGTCAATTTCATACACGTACATCTTGCGGCGCATCCGGTTGAAGCGCAGAGGAAGATCTCTTGGAGGAGATATATCCATCCGGAACATTACCAGTACCCCCCACACGCAACTGGATACAAACACAACACTTATCGTCACAAGAAAAATATCATCGGGATATTCAAATATTCCATCAGCACACCAAAAATAAACTGGAATACAAAGAACATTCAACCAAAACAGCACCCCTCTAATACTCAAAAATGAGCGAGCAATCTCTAGATAGATGCCATCAAGATGATTAATTACGCCCTCACTCAAACTCGGCTCATCATCTGGTGGAGCATTTGGTCCTGACAAATCGGCCTGCCAGCCTCGAGCTGGAGGATTCAGCTTCGGTTGAATTGTCATAACAATCGGTTCTAGAACATCACGTCAGCAATCGATGCCCCGCAGCGCAGACCCGCGGGTGCTGTCCGCGATTCGATGTCCATCTCGGCAGGCCATTTCACCTTTGGAGCCAATAGGTACGCTATGTTCAATGTGCGCTCGTCTTCGTAGTCGCGTGGCGGGTAATCAGGCGGCGGCAGTGAACTCGGACCTTCTTGCATGTACGTACAGATATAGGCCCATGTTGCCTCACCGTCACCTTTCGCCCCCAGTTGGAACCGATCGATCACCTCGTTCGTGCCCGGCTTGACAACCGACAACACCACGCCCCACTTCATTACGTGACCACCATTGATTGCGCCTTGCTGCTGCCAGGCTTCAGCTCGAACATCGTCCCAGTTATAGGCAACCGCCCGAATCGGCCAGCGGATAAACGGGTTCCACCACACTACATCGATTTCGTACACGTACATTTTTCGGCGCAAGCGGTTGAATCGCAATGGTAGATCTCGGGGTGGAGATATATCTACACGAAGCATCATCAGTGCAGACCAGATAAAAACCAAAGAAGTTACCCCACCCACCATTAAATCACCTACATTATTAATATCCTCAAAAAATCCACCAACGCTCCAAATTGAAAATGGAATACCAATCAAACCAATCAAAACCAACACACCTCTAAAGTACAGATATGATCGAGGTAACTCGAGGTATATCTCATCAAGATGATTCGGTTCGCCGCCATCCAATCCAGGCTCCTCATTCGGGACTATGCTTGGTTCTGGCAAATCGGCCTGCCAGCCGCGAGCAGGAGGATTCAATTTCGGTCGGTTCATCGTTACAGTCGTCCCTGAGAGAAACGAGCCATGCTTGATAAAGCAGTTGGTTCGACCGCCATCGTCATGCCCCACCAGCAGTCGATACACGGCAGGCCGAATCCGTCGGAGCCGTCCGCGATTCGATATCCATCGCGGCAGGCCATTTCACCTTAGGAGCAAGCAGGTACGCTATATTCCACGCCCGCTTGTTATCCTCGCCGCGCGACGGATACTCAGCTGGCGGCAACGCCCCCCGGCCTTCCTGCATGTACGTACAGATATAGGCCCATGCCGCTTCACCGTCACCTTTAGCCCTCAACTGGAATCGGTCGATCACCTCGTTGGTGCCGGGTTTGACAACCGACAGCACTACGCCCCACTTCATCACGTGGCCACCATTGAGTGCGCCTTGTTGCTGCCAGGCTTCGGCTCGAACATCGTTCCAGTTATAGGCAACCGCCCGGACCGGCCAGCGGATGAACGGGTTCCACCACACTGCGTCGATTTCGTATACGTACATCTTGCGACGCTTACGATTAAAACGAAGGGGAAGATCGCGCGGGGCGGATATATCCGGACGGGACAGAGTCAATATCGCCCAAACACCAAGCAGTGCCAGGAAAAATCCTATGCCCTTAATTTTTACATTACATTCATCGCAAAAAAAGTCACGCAAACAGAAATATGAAAAGACAGCCAAAAATATCCCAACCCAAAGCATTACACCTCTTGAATTCATAAATGAGCGCGGCAGCTCAAGATATACATCATCAATATGATTCGGCGAATATTCATCCAGGCTTGGCTCATCATTTGGAACCTCATTCGGCCCCGGCAAGTCCATCTGCCAACCCGGCACTGGAGGAATCAATTTTGGTCGAATCTTCATCACAGTCGGACCGAGGGGGTGATTTCAGAAAAATCGTACTTATCCGTACAATCCCAACAGAGTCGTCCGATGATCGATACGGACATTGATCTCACAGCCATCGTCATGCTCCACCTTCAATCGATGCACGACAGTCTGAATCCGTCGGAGCCGTCCGTGATTCGATATCCATCTCGGCAGGCCAGTTCACCTTTGGGGCCAGCATGTACGCTATGTTCAATCTGTTCTCCTCCTCGCTGTCGCGCGACGGATAATCTGGCGGCGGTAGCGAGTTCGGGCCTTCTTGCATGTACGTACAGATATAGGCCCATGCCGACTCACCGTCTCCTTTGGCTCTCAACTGAAATCGGTCGATCACCTCGTTAGTGCCAGGTTTGACCACAGATAGCACCACGCCCCACTTCATCACGTGGCCACCATTAATTGCACCTTGCTGCTGCCAAGCTTCGGCTCGAACATCGTCCCAGTTATAGGCAATCGCCCGAACTGGCCAGCGTATGAACGGGTTCCACCATACTGCATCGATTTCGTACGCGTACATCTTTCGACGCAAACGATTGAACCGCAGTGGAAGATCGCGCGGAGGAGAAACATCGGATCGGACAGTTACAAGTACAATCCACATCGATATTATCAATGAAACCACCCCTAACATTACGCTTTCCACATTCTCAAAATCCTCAAAAAGATATCTAAAACAAAAAACCAAGAACGGAACATAAATAAAATTCATGCAAACCATAAGCCCCCGAGCCTCCACAAATGAGCGAGGCAACTCGAGATAAACGTCACTCAGATAATTTGGCGCCTGACCACCCAGACTTGGTTCGTCATTCGGTACATCATTAGGTCCTGGCAAATCTACCAGCCAACCACGCACGGGAGGATTCAATTTCGGTCGAATCATCGCGAGTCCCGAGAGATGCAAGCCATGCTCGATAAGGCATTTGACTCGACTGCCATCGTCATGCCCCGCCAACAATCGAGGCACGACAGGCCGAATCCGCAGGTGCAGTCCGCGATTCGATGTCCATCTCGGCAGGCCAGTTCACCTTCGGGCCCAATAAGTACGCTATGTTCAATGTGCGCTCGTCTTCGTTGTCGCGTGGCGGGTAATCAGGCGGCGGCAGTGAACCCGGACCTTCTTGCATGTACGTACAGATATAGGCCCATGTTGCTTCACCGTCACCTTTCGCCCCCAGTTGGAACCGATCGATCACCTCGTTGGTGCCCGGTTTGACCACCGATAGCACCACGCCCCACTTCATCACGTGGCCGCCATTGATTGCGCCTTGCTGTAACCATGCTTCGGCCCGAACATCGTCCCAATCATAGGTAACCGCCCGAATCGGCCAGCGAATAAACGGGTTCCACCACACCGCATCGATTTCATATACGTAGATCTTGCGGCGCAGACGGTTAAATCTCAGCGGCAAATCACGAGGAGGAGAAATATCCAAACGAAGTGACACACATACAATCCAAACGCATAGCAACGAAACGATAGATCCATATAATATCACCTCAAAATCATACGACCCCTCAAAGAATTCACACATCATAACCAAAGAAAATAACGCGAACAAAGAACCCACGAAAAACAACACACCCCTGATTTTCATAAGATTTCGAGGCAATTCAAGGTACACATCATTTATTTGATTTACCCCACGACCACCCAACTCCGGTTCTTCATTCGGAGTAGCGTTTGGCCCCGGCAAATCAGCCTGCCACCCGCGCACAGGCGGGTTCAATTTCGGTCGAGTCATCGTGACATTCGTTCCTGGGAGAAACAGGCCATACTTAATAAAGCATTTGATTCGACCGCGATCGTCATGCCTCACCAGCAGTCGATACACGGCAGGCCGAATCCGTCGGAGCCGTCCGCGATTCGATATCCATCGCGGCAGGCCAGTTCACCTTTGGGGCCAGCATGTACGCGATGTTCAATCTGTGCTCATCCTCGCTGTCGCGCGACGGAGAATCTAGCGGCGGTAGCGAGTTCGGGCCTTCTTGCATGTACGTACAGATATAGGCCCACGCTGCCTCAGCATCACTTTTCGCCCCCAGTTGGAACCGGTCGATCACCTCGTTGGTGCCAGGTTTGACCACCGATAGCACCACGCCCCACTTCATCACGTGGCCACCATTAATTGCACCTTGCTGCTGCCAAGCTTCGGCTCGAATATCGTCCCAGTCATAGGCTACCGCCCGGACCGGCCAGCGGATAAATGGGTTCCACCAGACCATGTCCATTTCATACACATACATCTTGCGGCGTATCCGGTTAAAACGCAGCGGCAAGTCACGAGGGGGGGGGATATATCTGATCGAATTGTAAAAAGCGATACCCAAACTCCAACAACAAAGAGTAGCCCACCCATAACGACAAGAACCATATTATCCAAACTATCGAATACACCACTCACGCTCCAGCCAACAATCGGGACCCCAAATATATTAATCAACAAAAGCAAGCCCCGAGAATTCATATAGGATCGAGGCAACTCCAAATACACGTTATCCAGATAATTTGGCGCCTGACCACCCAGACTTGGCTCGTCATTTGGTACATCATTAGGTCCTGGCAAATCTAACAGCCAACCATGCGCGGGGGGATTCAATTTCGGTCGAGTCATCGTGACAATCGGTCCCGAGAAAGGCGAGCCATGCTTGATAAAGCATTTGGTTCGACTACCATCGTCATGCCCCATACACAATCGATGCACGACAGTCCGAATCTACAGGGGCGGTCCGCGATTCGATATCCATCGCAGCAGGCCATTTCACCTTTGGGGCCAACATGTACGCTATGTTCAATCTGTTCTCCTCCTCGCTGTCGCACGATGGATAATCTGGCGACGGTAGCGAGTTCGGGCCTTCTTGCATGTACGTACAGATATAGGCCCACGCTGCCTCAGCGTCACTTTTCGCCCCCAGTTGGAACCGATCGATCACCTCGTTGGTGCCCGGTTTGACCACCGATAGCACCACGCCCCACTTCATCACGTGGCCACCGTTGATTGCGCCTTGCTGTAACCATGCTTCGGCCCGAACATCGTCCCAGTCATAGGCAACCGCCCGAGTCGGCCAGCGTATGAACGGGTTCCACCACACCACATCAATCTCGTATACGTACATCTTTCGGCGCAGGCGATTAAAACGCAGTGGCAAATCCCGAGGCGGGGATATATCCACCCGGATCATCAATAACAAATACCAAGTACACAACAATAATGAAGCCCCCGCCAACAAAAAAGACTCCATACCGTCAAATATATAATCCGGAAACGAAAATAAAAAAACCAATGCTGACCCAACAGCAATCCACACCAACAAACCCCTCACTTTCAAATACGAACGAGACAACTCCAAGTAAACATCATTTAACTGACTTAGCACGCAGCCATCCAACCCCGGCTCCTCATTTGGGACAGCATTCGGTTCCGGCAGATCAGCCAGCCAACCGCGTGCGGGCGGATTCAATTTAGGTCGGATCATCGTGACATTCGTTCCTGAGAGAAACAAGCCATGCTCGATAAAGCATTTGGTTCGAGCGCCATCGTCATGTCTCGCCAGCAATCGATACACGACAGTCCGAATCCGTCGGAGCCGTCCGCGACTCGATATCCATCTCGGCAGGCCAGTTCACCTTTGGGGCCAGCATGTACGCTATGTTCAATCTGTTCTCCTCCTCGCTGTCGCGCGACGGATAATCTGGCGGCGGTAGCGAGTTCGGGCCTTCTTGCATGTACGTACAGATATAGGCCCATGCCGACTCACCATCTCCTTTGGCTCTCAACTGAAATCGGTCGATCACCTCGTTAGTGCCAGGCTTGACCACCGATAGCACCACGCCCCACTTCATTATGTGGCCACCATTGATTGCGCCTTGCTGCTGCCATGCTTCGGCTCGAACATCATCCCAGTTATAGGCAACCGCCCGAACCGGCCAGCGTATGAACGGGTTCCACCATACTGCATCGATTTCGTACGCGTACATCTTTCGGCGCAAACGATTGAACCGCAGTGGAAGATCGCGCGGAGGAGATATATCTGCACGAAGTGTTACAAGCGCGACCCAGACACTAACGAGAATCGATGAAGCTCCGACAAAAACAAACGGCAATCCGGACGGCCACTCAAGAGTGCCAAGAAAAAAATAAAATATTGCTGGGATATATAGTACATTAAACCAAAACAAAGCCCCTCTTACATCCATATAGGAGCGAGACAACTCCAGATATACATCATCGCAGTGATTAGCATGACACCCATCCAAACTCGGCTCTTCATTCAGCGCAGCACTCGGCTCAGGCAAATCAGCCTGCCAACCGCGCGCAGGCGGGTTTAATTTAGGACAATGCATTATTGCAATTTTTCCCGATACGAAACTTCAGCAAATCCATAATCATCCACTCTATCTTTATAAAACCTTGCCACGATCGACACAACATCAATCTTACTCGTTGGATTAATATAGATTTTACCGCTCACCACCATCGGATCACCTGGCCTTATGTTTTTAGAAAAATCAAATCTCGGCGATTCAATTTCATAGTCTAATACCCCGTGGGTCGGCGGTTGGATATTTGCGAGCGGCGCCATATTTTTATGTCCGCCTGTCAGCACCTGCGAACCACCTCCGCGACGTGTAACGGTTACCGCATATGCATAGGCAGAAGTTACAGGATCAAAATTCGGCATCACAATACGGTATTTCAACGCCTGTCGACTAGATGTCACAACATCGATGCCACCCGTGCTAGTTAACGTGTCCCATTCATGTTCAGTATTCGTATCGATACTGAATCCCAAGAGCGCCGCATTCAACGCAGCTACAGCGTCACCTGCTTCGCCCGGAGTTTTCCACGATGCGGAATTCCCCTTATTAGTTCCGAACACACACCGACGAGCCCACATCTCAACTGGCGTCGCCTCTTGAGATTTTCCCCACCGTGTTAGAACGTAAGCCGCAAGCCCAAGAATGACAGCCCCCGCCAGCGGCGCCAGAAGAACACCGCCCGTATAGACAACATATATGCCAAGGCCACCAGCACCTAGATTCATCAGCCAAGATAGTTGATATGCGATTTCAGCCTTTTTATCCCCTTGTGCTCTTGCACGCTTGGCCATCATGACACTCTGCGCCGCATCCAAAAACGCCAGCGCCGCGAACACATACCCAGCCCCCTTAACGAGCACACCACCAACATCCGCCACATTCTTCAACGTCGCCACCGTGGCACGCGACGCCCCGCCCATCCTCGCCGCCGTCCTCGCACCGCTCGAGAACGCCTTCAGCGACACCCCGACAGTCTCTACCACCGCCGCCAGTGCACCAATCGACGCAGACACCGCACCGAGCTCCGCCTCCGGATAAGCCGCGCCCACCGTCGTCTTCACACTGTCCATCGACTGTTTCAAACTGTCATAAGACATCCACAGCGCCACCGCCGAAAACAGCAAACTCTGCGGCCCCGATCTCCGATGCATCGACACCGCGGTGATCTGCGTGAACTTCACCGCATCGCTACTTCTCACCTTCACGGCCTGGAAAAATTTCCTGGCCGCCGGATCGAACGTCTCGAGCATCACCAGCGACCGCATCGACAGACTGCCGATCGCAAGCGCTTCGCCACTCGGCTTGCCCGCCAAGTCGCGCAATCGCTTGCCAATCGATTCGGCACTATCCATGGCCCAGCCGGTGACCTTGATCACCGTATTCCTCAACTTGGGATTCGGAATCGAGATCAGCCCTCCCAGCAGCAATGAACGCACTTTCTTTCCACCGCTCTCCATGCCTCGATGGAGAGACTCGGAGAGCAGCGACATGTATTCCGTCAGTGTCAGGTCCACCTGGAATCGCGTAGGCTGCGTGCGGCTATAGAGGTACTGACATCCGATATTCAAGTTCCGCACCCACTTCGACACCTCCTCGCCGACATTCGCCGACAGGCTGATCGCTGCACTATTCACCGCCATCAACAGCACCCCGGCCGTATGCTTGATCTTCGGCTGCAGGAATGCCCCGCCTATGTCCTTGCTTTCGACCGCGGTGCGAATGGCCCCATACAACTTGGACGAATCGTTCAGGCCATCGGAACTCGGCATCAACCCCGCCAGGAAGCTCTTGTTCTTCGCCAATAGCGCCTGATAAACCGGACTCTTCGGGTCGCGCAGCCATTTTTCCCAACGCTTTTGCGTCGCATCTGTCAGCAGCGGTGGCTTTTTCGGATCCTTCGGATCACGCTTCGCTGGCGCACCCGATGGCCCACCCGCTATGCAGATGGCCATCATGTTCGCGTACGCGTGGCACGATCCCGATTTCAGATTGTCGCCGTCGTAATCGTGCTCGCACTGGCGCATCCAGCTATCCGTCCCGCACCAGCGATCCCAATGCTTGCCGAATGCATCGATCTGCGACTCGAAATACTTGATCTTGTTGTCATACGCGGTCTGGAATTTGTTGCGGAGCGACTCGTCGTAGGCATCTTCCAGGCGCCGGTGATACGCTTTCGTCTTCTCTTTCGCGACTCGATCGGCAACCTGCCCGACGTTGACAGGCGGTAGCGCGGCCTTGTTCGCCAGCACCGGATTCGAATTCCAGTCCTTCACGCGCTTGACCTGCTCCTTCGCAGCCGCCAAACCTTCCTGCTTGGCCCACTCGGCTTCCACCTCCCTGAGCTTCAACAACGCCTGCGACGTGAAGCACTTGTACTGATTCTCCGGATCGCCCGCATAGTTCTGAAGCTGCTGCATCCAGTAGACGCGCAGGCTGTTGTACTCCTGCACCATCCCGACCGCATCAGGCAGAATCAGGACCGGCACGCCTTTCTTGAACTGGTATTTCGCCACGCTCGACGTGACGAACGCCTGCATCGCGGCCACCCGGTGCGCGCGTGCATAGAACCCATGCACGCTGTGAAAATCCACCGAATTCGCCACGAACTCCCAGACCTTCGAACCCAGCTCGGTTACCTGAGTCAGGCCCATCGCGTTGCTGTCGTTGTCGGCGCCGGCGCTCGACGGGTCCGACTTCAGCTTGGCGATGTCGTAAGTCGCAAAACGCGACATCGGCGATTTGCCAGTGCGATAGGCATTCAGCACTTCCTTCGGCCACGGGTCGTTCGCAAATGCGATCTGCGCTTTTTTATAGTTGCCGCTGATGTTCAGAAACGCCGCCGCCACCTCATCTCCATTGCTGATGCAGCTTTCCGGCAGCGGCGGAATGTTGCCGTCCGCGTCGAGCGGCGGCGATTGCAGCGGGTCGAACTGACGCAGCGCGCCCTGATAGGTCACCTGGTATGCCTGCCAGACCTTGCCGTCGAGCAGCACATACAGGTAACCCGCGCGCAGCATGCGCAGCGATTCGTTGAAACCCGATGCTTCCATCGAAATCGACCGCTTCCCGAAGATCGGCGTCACGGCCTTGCGCAATGGCAGAATCGGAATACCCGTCCGCTTGCACGACTTGCATCGGGCGGGATCGCATTGCGCGGTTTGTTTCGAACATTCGTTCAGTTGAGCGGAGACCGCCATAGTTCATTCTCCTTATCGCCGGGCCGACAGAATCTGCGCCCATGTCGTATCGCTGAAGCGATCGAATTGATCCGCGAGCGGCGTACCCGTCGCCACTGCGTGGTGAATCGCCTCGCGGACGATCGAGTACTCGTCCAGTTTCGGATGAAGGTTCAGCCGGTGCAGCGCGAACACGATCTGATCCTCGAGCATGTTCAATCCCAACGCGCGTGCATCCTGCAATTCACGCCACGCGCGCGTCGCTGCACCAGATGGCAATTCCAAGCCGTGTCCCCGGGCAGGGGCATAGCTCAGCGGCAACGACAGCGATGCACGCCATCCAGCCAGAATGCGAACAACTGACGGGACATCCTGTTGCACGGTCAGGCTGTTGGCCGACACCGGGCGCTCATCGCCGCGTCGCTCCGTCGTCTGCAGGACTTCTCCGTTAGCGGACGGGTACAGCCAGCGATTGACCGGCCCGAGCCACGATGCCGCCTCGTCGGGAGCCAGCGTCGCCAGCAGTTCGTGGCGTATCGGCTCGAATAGCGGAACGAATGCCGTTTCGTCGCCTCGATCGACGATGCAGCGTTGGGCAATATCGAGCGCCAGTAACTCCGGTGCCTCTGCGCTGCTCAACCATCCACACACATAGCGCTTGTCGTTGCCGGCTTCTGCCTCGGCATAGCTCAACGAGGCATCCAGCAAGTCGGGATCCGGTATCGCACCGGGCGAAGCCAACGTCACGAGACGCGGGCAATGATCAGGCGCATAGGCAAGGTCAGCACGCTCGATCAGCGTCACTGCCGCATCGCCCAGCGCGTCGTAGAGATTCGGCAAGCTGATCGGGCTGTAACCCGCGCCGCTCGCCAGCGGATCAACCAGCAGGTAGAAATAATCGGCATCGCGATGCGCGGCGGCAAGCCTCTCCCGATTCGATGGCGCATTCATCGCGTGCTCTCCGAACAGTTGGCCAGCCGGCCCGGCGATGGCGTGCCGCTCATGCTCAACCCGTTACCTGCGCCGCTCGACTGCGTCACCGGGCCCTTCAGTCTGATCGCCACGGCTTCGATGGTCACGCCGCCTGCATCGACGGTGATCGTGCCGCCCGGCCCCTTGATGACGAACCGATCCGAGGCGTTCACTTCTGCCATCCGGGTCGTCTGGGTAATGCGTTGACCGGCCTGAAGCTTGTACTGCCCCTGCACGGTGTGCTCGGCATGGCCCCCCGTCTCGGTCGTATGATTCGCCCCGATCCGGTCACGTCGATGATTCCCCACAGTCTCGGTACGATCCGAACCGATCTCCACCACATGGTTGTTGCCGATCTTCTTCAGGTCGTTGTTGCCAATCCGGTGCGAGCGGTTCTCGTTGATGGCGACCTGCTCGTTATTCCCGACCGTCTCGTTCCGATCGTGGCCCACCGTCGTGGTTTCGTCGTGCTCGATCGACTTTCTCCGATCGTGCTCCACCACGTGCGATTCGTCGTGCTCCACCTCCGTTCGCAGATCCTTCTCCGCGTGGATCCACAGCTCCTCCTCGCCCTTCTTGTCCTCGAAGCGGATCGCGTTCGCGTTCTCGTAGCCGCCGTTCTTCGTCGAGCGCGTCAGCGTCCCGCTCTGCGTCGCGTTCTCCGGCAGTTCCCACGGCGGCATCGACATCGCGTTATAGACCCGACCCGTCACGATCGGACGATCCGGATCCCCGTTCTCGAAGTCCACGATCACTTCACTGCCTACCCGCGGTACATGTATCGAACCGTAGTTCTGACCCGCCCACGGATACGCCACCCGCACCCAGCACGACGACGTATGGTCCATCGCCGGTGAGCGATCCCAGTGGAACTTCAGCTTCACCTGCCCATACTGGTTCGTCCAGATCTCGCTGCCCGGCGCGCCCGTCACCATCGCCGTCTGCGGGCCCGTCGTGTGTGGCTTCTTCACCGTGCGCGCCGGGCGGTACATCACCGTACGCGGCTGCACCACAAACTCTGTCTCGAACCGGCTCTGCCCCTGGCCGCTGACGTCCCCGATCTCGGTCGCGCGGATGCTCGACGCGATCACCAGATAAGCCCGGTTCGCATCGCCCTGCGGGTAGTTCGCCAGCGTGAACACCGTCCCGCACACCACGTTGCGCAAGTTCCCCTCGCCGTATGCCCGGTCGCCCCTCGCGTGCAACTCCTGGATCCGGATTCGAGCGAACTGTTCACCCTCCTTCTTCTCCGCATAGTCGCCTGGCCACTCGTAGCGCTCGAGGTCGTTCTGCGCCGTGTTCTGCGGCAACTGGCGATTCACGGTCAGCTTCGCCTTCGGCTGGTGGAAGTCGTAGTCGTCCGTCGTCCACACCCCGGCCTGCAGGCTCTGCGAGACGTCAAACCGGCTCACATGCTCCTGGTCGATGCGCTGATCCGGCGGGTAGTACGGCAGCGTTCGATACGCTTCGCTCTCCACGGGGCGATGCGCACTCACGCTATCGACCAGCACCATCCGGTGGAACCCGTTCGTGTGCTCGAAGAACCAGTAGATGCCGTGCTCCTGCATCAGCCGCTGAATGAAATCGAGGTCCGTCTCGCCGTACTGAACCTGATACTCGAGCTTCGAATACATCTCGCCCAGGCGCTTGTCGTACGAGTACAGGTAATGGCTCTTGAGCACCTCGTCGATGATCTCGATCACCGTCTTGTTCTGGAAGATCCGGTAGTCCTTGCGCTCCGCCGCCAGTGCAATCCAAGGCTTCAATTTGAGCTCGTATCGGCCCCGACGATTGTCCTGGCCAAGGTAGCGTGCTTCGAATACCAGTCCGCTGATCTCGCGTTCACCCGCTCCGACGTTCGCCCGGCCGGTGTTGCCCGGCTGTCCCGCAGCGTACGTGCCCATGCCGTCCAGCTGGACCACCACCGTCAGTTCCTTGCCGATCATCGACTTCAGGTCGAGATTGGCCGCCTGGGTTTCACCTACGAACGGCTCGGAAGGCGTCGCCAGATCCAGCGTGTACGTGTAGACCTCGGACAGCGCTTCCTGGCCGTGAATCGCGCGCAGTTCCAGCAGCGGTTCGTCTTGAGACGACTTCGGTAGTGCAATGCCCCTGACTGAAATCGTTCGGTTGGAAGTGAAGCTCAACATGGCAGCCCTCGTAATACGCCGCTCGACAGCGGTCTGGTTGAATAAGCGGAAAAATGCCGTGATTCAGGCAACGAAGTGCGTGGGGCACGGCGCGGTTGTTGCAATCTCACCCGCCTGCTCACGGTAGTAAAAAGTCACCTTTGATCGATGCGCCAAGCGTGACTTGTCCAATCTCACATCGCCCGCGACGGCGCGGCAGACTGCTCGCCGACGAACTTCCATTGGAAACCGAACGGATCCACACCCACCTTGCCGGGAAGGTTAGGCATCGAGTCGCCCTCCTTCACGAACGTTTCGTGGTAGCCGCCGAGCGCATCGATGCTCTTGCCGACCGCTTGCCAGTAACCCGTGCGCGGTGCGAAGTCTCCCGGGCGCGCGAACGGAAACTGTGGGCCCTGCGTCTTGGCGTCGACTTCGCCGAGGAATTCGATGTGCCGACCTTGTTTGGCTTCCTCTTCTGTCGGCTTGTAAACCTTGAAGTACAGACGGTTCGACGGAGCGTTGTCGGTGATCGGGTACATCATCCGGCCCTTGCCCTGGGAGTCTGTCCGCTCCAAATACTCGCGGACGTCGATCCAATCCAGCTGTGAATGCCAATAGACGATCTCGTAGATGTGGGTACCCGGGAGGAATTGACTGTTCATGACCACAAATTCTGCTGGTCCGTCAGTCATATAAACATCGTGCGCTTTCAAGATGCTTGAATTTGCTTTTATTTGTTGATCCCTCGGAGCTGCCACATAAGGAACAACATCGCTCTGCCTCGACGGCTCAGGTGAAATCTCCGTTCCGCTTTGGTACAAACGAATTCCTCGCTCGGTAGGCATCGGCATACTTGTCCACTTGACATCCTTGTCACTAGGATTGATGTAAGACAGAAAATATTTAATTTCAATATAATCAGAACCGCGAATGGCTCGGTCAAATTTAATTTTAGTGACCATGGGATTTTTGATCCAACCAATCCGTTCATCAGGAACGATTTCTGTCATATTTCCGCTCACACCGCCCTCCATCGACACAGTTTCACCATTTCTCGATGACGCCATCACCTCTTGCGCACAAACCATTGCCCCCCTCAACGACAAAACCAGAAAAATAAGAAAACAAATATTGATATTGAAATTTATGCATTCACATTTCCAAATTCTCATGACGATTACCTATCAATAGAATCATCTTCATGAAAAATTTTCTGATTTCTCTTCATTCGCGCCGATACCGCAGACTGATCCCCGATGAACTTCCATTGAAAACTAAACGGATCCACACCCACCTTGCCGGAAAGGTTGGGCATCGAGTCACCCTCCTTCACGAACGTTTCGTGGTAGCCGCCAATTGCATCGATGCTCTTGCCGACTGCTTGCCAGTAACCCGTGCGCGGTGCGAAGTCTCCCGGACGCGCGAACGGAAACTGCGGACCTTGTGTCTTCGCGTCCACTTCGCCGAGGAACTCGATATGCCGGCCTTGTTTGGCTTCTTCTTCAGTCGGCTTGTAAACCTTGAAATACAGACGGTTCGACGGAGCGTTGTCGGTGATCGGGTACATCATCCGGCCCTTGCCCTGGGAGTCTGTCCGCTCCAAATACTCGCGGACGTCGATCCAATCCAGCTGTGAATGCCAATAGACGATCTCGTAGATGTGGGTACCGGGGAGGAATTGATCGTTCATGACGACAAATTCTGCAGGCCCGGCTGTCGTATAAACATCGTGCGCTTTCAAGATGCTTGAATTTGCTTTTATTTGCTCGTCTCGTGGAGCTGCCACATACGGTACGACGTCACTTTGCTTAGGCGGCTCCGGCAAAATCTCTTGTCCGGCTGAATACATGCGGACAGCAGGCCCACCCGGTGTCGGCATAGCAGTCCACTTCACACCTTCGCCACTATTATTTATATAAGAAAGATGAAATCGCAATTTCACGCTATCGTCACGCACAATCGCGTCATAAAATTTAATACGCGTGATCAGAGGATTTTTCACCCACGAAATTCTATTATTTGGAACAATTCCCGTTTTGTTTGCAGCTTGACCGGATCTCGCCCCTTCAACTTCCCCATAATAAGACGGCACCATCACGCCCCGCGCAGAGATAACTGGTTTGTTTAAAACAAATGTCACTCCAAACACAAATAAACCAGCGCCCATTCTGCCAATCAGGATTTTATTTTTCACCTTTCGCATAACGATGCCTCATCAATGCACAAACACATGGCACTCCGGCATCACTTCATTAACGAAGATGCCACTGACTGCTCGCCGACGAACTTCCATTGAAAACTAAATGGATCCACACCCACCTTGCCGGGAAGGTTAGGCATCGAGTCGCCCTCCTTCACGAACGTTTCGTGGTAGCCGCCAATTGCATCGATGCTCTTGCCGACTGCTTGCCAGTAACCCGTGCGCGGTGCGAAGTCTCCCGGGCGCGCGAACGGAAACTGCGGACCTTCGGTCTTCGCGTCCACTTCGCCGAGGAACTCGATGTGCCGGCCTTGTTTGGCTTCCTCTTCTGTCGGCTTATAAATCTTGAAATACAGACGGTTCGACGGAGCGTTGTCGGTGATCGGGTACATCATCCGGCCCTTGCCCTGGGAGTCCGTTCGTTCCAGGTATTCGCGAACGTCGATCCAATCCAGCAACGTTTGCCAGTACACAAGTTCATAAACATGAGTTCCAGGAAGAAACTGACTATTTAAAACAACATATTCCACAGCCCCATCCGTTTTCCATGCGCCGCGTGCCTTCACAAAATTTTCATATAACTTTATTTCTTCATCCCGAGGACCAGCCATATACGGCACAACACCATTCTCCTTTAATGGTGCAGGTAGAATTTCTTTCCCACCCCCATACAACCGCATAGCCGGACCATTGGGTGTGGGCATACCAGTCCATTTGACATCTACATCAGACGGATTAATGTAAGATAAATAGTAATTAAATTTAATGCTATCGCCACGCACAACTGCATCACGGAATTTTATACGTGTAACCATAGGACTCTTTATCCAATCAATCCGCTCATTCGGAACAATTCCAGTTTGATTCGCACTCTGACCTGCTTCCATATCACCACCCGTGATTTCACCCGATGACGCATCAATCCCTTTAAAAATGAGGAATGAGCACATAATCACAAAAAAAACAAACGAAACCACAAAGCGAATACCACCTACCTTCGCCACCTCATCTTTCATTTTTCACACTCTCTATAAAGAAGGCGATATTTTCAGCATTGGCCAACGCTCGATCAGGAGCAAACTCCGCCAAAACTCGAGCCAGCTTTGCTCCGTAGGCAGTATTAGTATTTAATTTTTCTGGATCTGCGACAGTTGCAGCCAACTCAATTTTTTGATCTTTTGCGTGTGCAGTGTTTTCCAAATGAGCCACTTCATGCAACTGGATTTCCATGCGATTCTGATACACCTCTCCCTCAATATTGAATTTCGCAAAAGATGAACCATATTGACATCCTATATTTACGCACTCCATCTTAAAGCTTGATTTTGCCGGAGCCAGCTCTCTATTCGGATATACCCCAGCAAAAACCCATGCACCGGCCCTAAACCCCAGAGATCCCTTCACAACTCGCTGCATCGAGATGTGTCGAAAACAATCGTACATTCCCTTTAAGTATTTGTAGACATAGAATCCAGCTGGCGCTGGAGAAAGTTTTCCATGCAGTGTTTCTGGCCTCACAATACCATTGGGCGTCACACCAAACCAATACTCGAAATTCGACCAAAAATCGGAATGACTGACATTATGAATCGTTTGCCATGTCGCGTATTCCCGAACAATAGCTAGGCGCGGCGATGGTTCCTCTGGCAGAGGCGCATTTGCATCTTCCCAAGATTCCAGCTGCTTGAGACGTTTTTCGATAAATCTCAGGCTAATCATCCAATTCTGGCGAATTTCGAGTTCAAATGCCTCTTCAGATAACCATGCATCTGTAGTCAGACATTCACGCATTTGAGTTAAAAATCCCAATGGATGAAAATGCCAGTTCTTCGCATTCATTTGATCCGCCGACGGATGCATTTCGGGATGACCAACCCCATCCACCTTAATCTTTGCGTCGCGCCAGAATTGCTGCTTTTCCATGTCCTGCAGAAATGCCTTGAACTGCACGTCGGTGAGTTGCAGAAGCGATGAATTTTCGTTATTTTTTAATCTTTTATATCGCCTCTCATTCAAATTACTGTCCCATTCAGTATGAAAATGAACTACTGCAGCCCAAAGAATTGCTTCCACACCATTGACATGAAGATCGTCAAGACTCAGGCTTGAGGAGGACTTGTTCGCGGCAGATAGAATCGCTTGTATCACGGCATCGTCATCCTCCACGAAACCATCGTCTGTCGTGTTCAACTCCCTGTCCACGTAAGATCTCCATCCTCGCTCCTCCCAATCGCTATCGGTGGTTAGCGTGACCCATGCGTCTCGGACAAAACTACGACTATCAGAAGCTGCACCGGCCTCATCTGCATACGCGTAATAGACAGATCCATCCATGCAGAACAATTGGAAACAGATCAAATCACTGTCCGAGATCGGTTGCGCACCATCTCGTCCGCATGGAATCGCGGCAAGAAAACACGATCCCCTGGGAAACGACGTCAGATCAGTTGGCAAAATATTTGCAAGACGGATATCAAAGTGCTTTCGTGCAAGGAACGCCGCCCGCGTCAACCACACCTTCCCCATCCCATCGCACATCGTCCCATCCGCATATTTCTGATGCGCCTCGGCAGGATGCTTGATCTCGGCAGGAACCAACGGCTTCATCGGTTTCACCAGCGCGTTCTCCGCCGTGAAAATCTCAAAATGAAAGCTGTCGTCCAGCACACCAACCGGACCATCCGTCTTGCCCGCATAGCCGATCACTTCCCCGACCCGAACCGGATAACTGACCGTCCTCACCGAGTCCAGTTTTCGCCATACACGCTCCGACGGATGGTGCGCATAGACCGATGTAATCGGATAACCGATTCGAACCTTCGCGGATTCCACAAGCGGAACGGCCGGATCAAGGTCCAGGTAAAGATGCTCGACCCACCCCTCTACGACCTTCGCACTGTTGATATCCGTGACACGCACCTTCACCATCCGATGCGCGTCATCCTTGACCGCCACGACCGTGACTTCGTCGCCGCGCAACGCGTACACGGTCAGCAACTTTTCCCCCGTCGTCAGAAACGGCGGCAGCAGCGGCTTGTCGTGCATATGCTTTGCCGGCATCAGGTTGGCGTACAGCGAGTAAAAATGTGCCCCCGTGTAGCGATCAACAGTCGTGGCGCCATTGTTCACCTCGCATTCGTGGCGAATCAGTACGAAGCTGCTGCTGAACTCGCGCGGCGGCTTCCTGGACCCTGCAGCACCCGATGCAACCTGGGCATCGAACGCACTCGGCGTATAGTCCGAATCGAGGCGATAGGCAACGATGGTTCCATCCGCAACGGCACGAATAGGCTTCGTCCCCTTCAGATGGACGCCACCATGCCAAAATCGATTCATGCCGACCGGAAAGACTCCGCCCGACACGCTTTTTGCGAGATCGAAGTATTTTTTCGACAGGGCAGGCATGGTCAGGGCCGCCCCACTCGACGTCTCGTAGGAAGGAGGCGGCGGCGCGCTGTAATATGGATCGTCCTCGAAAGGAAAAGTGACAATCATTTTTAAATCTCTCAGTTTTACTGATTATTTTTGAGACAACAGAAAATCAGCCGGAAAACGGAAACCGGAGCGGATCGAGCGGCGTGCCCTCCCTCACGCTGGCACGCAGATCCAGAGCATTCTTCACCCAGCCGCTAGATTGCGTCACCGCTCCGTTCAACTTGATCGCCACACCTTCGATGGTCACGCCGCCTGCATCGACGGTGATCGTACCGTCCGGCCCCTTGATGACGAACCGATCCGAGGCGCTCATTTCTACCGTTTTCGTCGTCTGGATAATGCGTTGACCGGCCTGAAGCTTGTACTGCCCCTGCACGGTGTGCTCGGCATGGCCCCCCGTCTCGGTCGTATGATTCGCCCCGATCCGGTCACGTCGATGATTCCCCACAGTCTCGGTACGATCCGAACCGATCTCCACCACATGGTTGTTGCCGATCTTCTTCAGGTCGTTGTTGCCGATCCGGTGCGAGCGGTTCTCGTTGATGGCGACCTGCTCGTTATTCCCGACCGTCTCGTTCCGATCGTGGCCCACCGTCGTGGTTTCGTCGTGCTCGATCGACTTTCTCCGATCGTGCTCCACCACGTGCGATTCGTCGTGCTCCACCTCCGTTCGCAGATCCTTCTCCGCGTGGATCCACAGCTCCTCCTCGCCCTTCTTGTCCTCGAAGCGGATCGCGTTCGCGTTCTCGTAGCCGCCGTTCTTCGTCGAGCGCGTCAGCGTCCCGCTCTGCGTCGCGTTCTCCGGCAGTTCCCACGGCGGCATCGACATCGCGTTATAGACCCGACCCGTCACGATCGGACGATCCGGATCCCCGTTCTCGAAGTCCACGATCACTTCACTGCCTACCCGCGGTACATGTATCGAACCGTAGTTCTGACCCGCCCACGGATACGCCACCCGCACCCAGCACGACGACGTATGGTCCATCGCCGGCGAGCGATCCCAGTGGAACTTCAGCTTCACCTGCCCACACTGGTTGGTCCAGATCTCGCTACCCGGCGCGCCCGTCACCATCGCCGTCTGCGGGCCCGTCGTGCGCGGCTTCTTCACCGTGCGCGCCGGGCGGTACATCACCGTACGCGGCTGCACCACGAACTCTGTCTCGAACCGGCTCTGTCCCTGGCCACTGACGTCCCCGATCTCGGTCGCGCGGATGCTTGACGCGATCACCAGATAGGCGCGGTTCGCATCGCCCTGCGGGTAGTTCGCCAGCGTGAACACCGTCCCGCACACCACGTTGCGCAAGTTCCCCTGGCCGTATGCCCGGTCGCCCCTCGCGTACAACTCCTGGATCCGGATTCGAGCGAACTGTTCACCCTCCTTCTTCTCCACGTAGTTGCCCGGCCACTCGTAGCGCTCGAGGTCGTTCTGGGCCGTGTTCTGCGGCAACTGGCGATTCACGGTCAGCTTCGCCTTCGGCTGGTGGAAGTCGTAGTCGTCCGTCGTCCACACCCCGGCCTGCAGGCTCTGCGAGACGTCGAACCGGCTCACGTGCTCCTGGTCGATGCGCTGATCCGGCGGGTAGTACGGCAGCGTCCGATACGCTTCGCTCTCCACGGGGCGATGCGCACTCACGCTGTCGACCAGCACCATCCGGTGGAACCCGTTCGTGTGCTCGAAGAACCAGTAGATGCCGTGCTCCTGCATCAGCCGCTGAATGAAATCGAGGTCCGTCTCGCCGTACTGAACCTGATACTCGAGCTTCGAATACATCTCGCCCAGGCGCTTGTCGTACGAGTACAGATAATCGCTCTTGAGCACCTCGTCGACGATCTCGATCACCGTCTTGTTCTGGAAGATCCGGTAGTCCTTGCGCTCTGCCGCCAGTGCGATCCAAGGCTTCAATTTGAGCTCGTATCGGCCCCGACGATTGTCCTGGCCAAGGTAGCGTGCTTCGAATACCAGTCCGCTGATCTCGCGCTCGCCCGCGCCGACGTTCGCCCGGCCGGTGTTGCCCGGCTGTCCCGCAGCGCACGTGCCCATGCCGTCCAGCTGGACCACCACCGTCAGTTCCTTGCCGATCATCGACTTCAGGTCGAGATTGGCGGCTTCCGCCTCGGGGACGAACGGCTCGGAAGGCGTCGCCAGATCCAGCGTGTACGTGTAGACCTCGGACAGCGCTTCCTGGCCGTGAATCGCGCGCAGCTCCAGCAGCGGTTCGTCTTGAGACGACTTCGGCAGTGCAACGCCCCTGACTGAAATCGTTCGGTTGGAAGTGAAGCTCAACATGGCAGCCCTCGTAATACTCCGCTCGACAGCGGTCTATTTGATCAAGTTGAAATAGCACCGCTGTTCACGCGACGCCACGCATTCCCATGCGCACCGGCCACCGCATGACAGCACCACGCTGCAAGGAAACGAGGCTCGTCTGGATAAACGAATGTCCCGATACGCATCGCGCCAGGTAGTGGTCCAGAATCAAACCGAACAGATACGGACTCACGCCATCGAACTCACCTTCGTCGACAGTGAGTTCGACGGCCAGGCCACGGCCGAATCGGAGCGGGCCACTGCCCGGCAAATTCCTGGTGATGGCGCCGATCTTGATACCGACGAGACTGTCGATCTGGCGTAGCTGACGCGTGTTATCGGGAGACACGAACAGGCTCAGTGCCTGACGCAAGCTGCGGGCCGCATCTTCAGCCGGCGCATCCATCAACGCCTGGCCGTCGAAGCCCAGTTGCCGGATCAAATCCCACGCGAAGTCACGTTGCGCCAGCGGAGGCCGTGGAGGTGACGGCGGATGGACAAGTGCAGCGTATTCAATCGGCATCGAAATGTCCGGCGTCAGCCTACGTCCGCCACTGCGATCGAAGAGAGTCGGCAGATCGCCGTTGGTCAACCACACATGGGCAGCCGCACAGCTCATGCGCTCGGGATACGGTCGATCGTCCTCGTCGACGAGCGACACGTAGCATTCGGTACTTGAATGCGGCGTAAGCGTGCCATAGCGCCTCACGGTATTCGACCGCACGAATTGCTCGCGCCTGATTCTGTAATACCGCCCATGTCCGCCCTCGTCCCGCGGCAACATCGCATCGCGCGGCATGAATTCCTGCCTCTCCGCGTCCTCATCGAGCTTCGCGTAAAAGCGATCGATCGAAAACACCTCGTAGTCCATCGGATTCAGCGGGACCGGACGCAACAACACTTCCGCGTTGCCGGATGGCAGCTCGATCGAGTCGGCGGCGTGCGGGAAAAGATTGATGACCGGCGTACAGAAAAGCGCGAAGCATCGAGCATTGACATGATTCGCCAACTCGCCCCCCGTTTGATCGAGCAGCACGACGATTTCGGCTTCGCGCCCACGAACCGCGGCCAGCCCTCTCTTCAGATTCGTCAACGTAAAGAAGTGAAAGCGATCCGGACAAGAGAAGAACTCATGAAGCAGGTTATGCCCGTGGAACCTGGGTGAGGTCAGCGGCAGCAGGCCCTGCCCCGGCTCCAGCCCTTCATGTACGACTGCACCTTCACGGACGGCGTGGAACGACGCACCCGACGTACCGAATTCACCCGGCGCGCCCGTGATCGTTGCGATCCCTGCCGCATGGATCAATTCGAACAGCTTCGAAGCGATCGACGCTTCGCCGGACAGGTACACGGGCAAGCGATCGACTCCTGTCAATTCCGCCATGTTGCGCTGGTTGCTCGTGCGGACGCGCAAGCGCAGCGCCGCCTTTACCCGTTTGTCGGCTGGCACCCAACGCTGCAACATCGGGATATCGGGTGGAATGCCCGTCAACTTCGCATCGACAATCTCGAGAGGGTAAAGCGCGACATCCTGGCTGGATGTAAACACACAGGGTGTTTGTTCTCCATCCGGAACCTCGCCCACAAACCGGGCACCGCGTCGGACCACAAAGCCGTTTGTCAGGTCGCCCTCCCTGGGATCGGGAAGCAATCGTGCGACCGACATCGATGGCGTCGGCGCCATGAAATTCGGATAGACGGTTTCAAGCAGACGCTCGGAAAATTCCGGAAACCGCGCATCGATCCTGATCTGCATTCGCGCGGCCGCGAAACTCGCCGACTGAATCAGGCGCTCGACATAGGGGTCGCCGATCTCACCCGACTGCATACCCAACCGACGCGCAACCTTCGGGTACATGTCGGCAAACTCCGCCGCGAGTTCCTTGAAATAGAGCAGCTCCTGGTTGTACGCAGCAAGAAGACGAGGATCCATGACGTAAGCAGTTCGTACTTCCGGGTTAGCGATTCGATGCGATGTTCGTCAGCAATCCGTCAGATGTTAGCCGCAATGAACATCTCAAAAAACACCCCGAATACGTTTGGCCAAACAAATGCGTTCGCGGCGCATGCGTCTCGATTCAGACGATTCCGATTGCCATAACTAATCAATCAGACACCGTCACCTCGATGCGACGGTTTCTGGCTCGCCCCTGAGCCGTGCCGTTGTCCGCCAAAGGATCCGCATCGCCTTTTCCAACGATTTCGACACGCTTCACGGGTACGCCGGCCGAGACAAGAATCTGCGCAACCTGCCGGGCACGCGCCTCTGAAAGAGCCTGATTCGATCCCCGACGCGACTGACTGACTCGCGAGTTGTCCGCGTATCCTTCCACCAGTACGTTCGCATTGCCAATCAATCCGGCAATTTCCCGACCGGCCAGCGCCACGATGGATGCGCCCCACGGGGCTACGGTTGAATCACCGGATACAAACATCCCTCCGAATCGGATCGTCATTGCACTTTTTCCAGCATCGCGGATCAACTCTACATTCCCTGCAGCGATTTCATCCCTGAGCCTGTCTTCGAGTTGCCTTGCCAGCGCATCGAGTGCGAACGCGCCGCGCTGCTCGCGCATACTGCGCGTCCAACACTCCACTGCCGCATATCCCCCGGCCCCAAGTAGCAATGCCCCGACAAGTCCGCCGACGATCCACCTGCGGGACCGGCGCACGAAGGGGCGGGAGCGGATCCGAGGCTCGACCGGCAGTCTTGCCGACCGAACAGGCACCACGTCGCGATCCGCACATAGTCCGCCTGTGACCACCACATCATGTATGCGCTCGTGAATGGCCTGAAGCTGCTGCCGGCCGCCGCTCACGAAACGATAACGCCCCTGAAAGCCCAGATTGAGCACGGCCTGAAACACCTCGATCAGATCGAGGTGTTCGCGAGGATTGCGCAGCGCGTCTTCGATCAGCCGGAACACGCGGTCCCCACCCTGGCGATCGTGTCCCAGCGCTACCGCCAGACCGCTTGTCTGCCAGTCGAAGCCGCCGGTTTGCCCCGCTCCCCAATTCGTCTGCATGGCAGCTTCGTCGTGCGCCGAACACAGGCAATAGCTCGCGCACCTGACATGCTCGGGCCGAAGCCGAAGCTCGCCGCACACGCGCGCAAACACCCTCAGTTCTGATTCCAGCCACTGGCGTCGCCATGCGATACCGTCGGCATCGAGCCGATCAGGCATATCCGCCAAAGCTTGCAACAGCGTACGCGCCGCTTCGAGTAACGGATTGACGGCCTGCTCCGCTGCCCTGAGGCGCACGGCGATCGACGATGTCTGTGCGCCGGCACGGTTTTCCCAATGTTCAAGCAATTGCGCCATTCCTCCCGTCCTGGTCAATGTGATGCGTCGAGCGACGGAACCGGAACGGCGCCGCGCGGCAATCCGGCCGGCGGGCCGCTGTCCACCAGGTTGAACAACGGCATCGTCGTGGGACACCGGAATGTCGTGAGGACATTGCTGGTCAGCGGATTCGCGACGCTCCCGGCGCTCGTGACGTCGAGCACCGCCTTGCGGCCATCGAAATCGAGCGCGATGCGGGTACGGCCGGCCGTTGCCGCTTCGACGACCTGCCCTTTCTGCAGAAGCCGCATCAGCGCCCACGGGCCGTCCGCCGCAATCGTCGACGTGTCGGGATGAATCCGCGGGCTGACCGTGATTTCGGTATGCACCCCACCGCGCGGCCCCGGCCACGACACCGTGAACGGCGCAACCGGACCATGTCGGTAAAGCGTCGTCTGACCGTCGATGTCGAGCGACAGGCTCGTAATGGTCGGATCGAGCTCGGGAATCCGGATGTCGGCCTTCCACGTCAGCTGCTTACGGCCGGGATCATTGAAAAACGTATCGCGAATTGCCTTCGCGTGCTCGAACGGTTCCAGGTCCGGCCCCTGCACCGGCTCCGTCGCCCCCGGCAGCGTTCGATAGCGCCAAGGCTTGGCCGACGTATCCACGAACGGTGCCAGCGTTTTCACGAAGAAGTCGTCGATGACGCCGCCTTGTGCGAAGACCCGCGTGAAGTCGCCGATACTGACGTCGCGCTTGCTGTTCGGAGAGAACGGATAATTGCCTTCGATGGCAAGCCGGCAGGTATCCCCGACCAACGCCTGCATCTGGCGCGAGAGCAGTTGCCCGATGCCCTGATTGACTTCGCGCGAGCCGCTGGCGGCAAGCTGGAGCAGCACCGCACGAAACGGCGCCGGCATCGTATCCGCCGACATCTTGAGTTTTGCCGACGTATCGTTTGCCGGCGGCATGCTGTTGTTCGACAACGCGTTGTCGGAAATGGTCAGCGCCGTGTAGTAGTCGTTCAGCAGGTTCGTGACCTCGTCGAGGCCCGACTTGCCGGCCTGAGCGACCGTTGCTTGTGTGCCTGCTCCCGTCTCGGCGCTGCCGGTCACCACCTCGCGCAACGCGGCGAAATGCGTGTCGACCAGTTCGCGTTCCACACGCTCGGACGCGCGAATGCCGAGCGCCTTGTCCGCTTTCTGACCAATCTGATCAGCCGCCTTCTGCAGCAACGATCCATCCTGACCGGAAACGACTTGCGCGAGCGTCGTTTCGCGCACGGCCGCCCGCGCAAGCCGGACAAGCGGCGAATCCGGTGCCGCAAATCTGCGCAGCACCTGGAGATCGAATGCGAGGCTCGTGCCGCTCACCGTCCGGATGTCGTTGAGAAACGCATCCCATTGCTGCGCATACTCGGCCAGATACTCACGGCGAACCGCATCCGTCAACGCATCGTCCGCCCCGATCGCATTGCTCACGATCTCAGCCGTTTTTTTTTGAGCCTCGCCCAGGTACGAACGCCCCATGACCCAGGCGTCGTCGTCGCGGGCGAGCTGCACGAATTCCGGCAACCGCTTGTCGAACAGGTTCCGGTAACCGTCGAACGTGAACAGGCCCGGCACGCCGCGCGAAAGCGGCTGCCCGCTTGCCCGGGTGAACACCGTGCCGGCCTGCGGGCCGACCGCGCGAAGCAAGGTGAACTCGTCCGGCGCCGCCTTCATCATGGCCACTTTTGCCCGCTGGTACAGGCGATCCGTCGCGTTGCTGCCGTCGAGAAACGCCCGGGTCTGCTGAATCAGCGCATCATTGCGAATGAGCGGCGACTGGACGGCACGGTCGCCCAAGAAAAGCCGCTGGACGTGATCGATCATCGAGGCGCGGCCGCCGAACACCGCCGCGCTGTCCGTTCGAGCCCAATCGTCCAGTACCCATGCCTTGATATCGGCAGCGTTGTACTTGTCCCGGTCGTACAGCATCAGATACACGCGCAGCGCGTCGTAAGCCGCCTTCGCATCCTTGCCGGCAATCGCTCCGGACATCACGTCTTCCATACGTCGCACGATCTGCGGCAGCAGCAGATTGTCCTCCAGCGCGTCGTACGTGCGACCGCTTTCCTTCACGATCTCCGGAGGCGTATAGAGGCCATAGCGCCAGGTGCTGACTGGGCTCGACAAATCCAGATTGGGAACCGTGGGCAAATAGTGCGCTTCGGTCAGCACATCGGGTACGGCTGCGGGCTTCGGTTCCTTGTAGAACTGCGTGACGCGCGTCGCCAGCGCCGTTACCTTGCGCCCAATTACGTCGAGATAGTCGCTGTTGTGACCGAAGCTCACGCGCAGGCCGAGCGCGAGCCAGACGAACAACAGCAAGGCAAGCGCATGACCGATCAGGCGCAGCAACCGATAGCGGTATTCCCACCGCAGGTTGGGACTGACGAGATGCGCTTCGGGAAACACGACGCGAGTCAGCACATCATGCAGGAAGAAGCTCCAATTGCCGTCGCCGTTACCAGATCCGCCTTGCCACCGTTTAGGTGCAAGACGTTGAACGATCGTGTCGCGCTCGGCGACGACCGCGCTGCCCGCCTGCTGCGCACTGGTGAAATAGACGCCGCGAAGGCTCGAATGAAGCTGCGTGCTGTCATAGCGCGAATCAAGAAACACACGATCGATCAGGTCGACCAGCGGCTCGATCAGCGCCGAAAACTCCTTCGGCAACAGAATGAGCTGGCGATTTTTCCTGGCCTCGTCTTCATCCTGAAGGCGCGTATGAGCCGTGCTCGACAACTGGTCGGCCAGTTGAGTCAATTCATCACGACAACGCGTGCGCAAACCTTCCTTCGCAATTGCCCCATTGCTCTGCGGAAGCGTAAAACCCCATGCCTGCCCACGGCTCTCGGCCGTCAATGCACCGAAATACTCGGGAAATCCCGTCAGGCGATCCATCTTGGTCACGAGCAGGTAGACGGGGAAGCGGATCCCCAGCTCCTGGCGCAATTCAGCCAGACGCGCCCGCAGCGCGGACGCTTCGGCAATACGCGCCTGCTCGTCCGCGCTCGCCAGCGTGGTCAACTCGATGGTCAGCAGCGCACCGTTGATGGGAGCACGAGGCCGATGCCTGCGCAACATACCGAGAAAGCCCAGCCATTCAGCGCGGTCGAGCGATTCGCGCCATTCGCGCGTATCGTTCCGAAACTGAAAGGCATTTCCGCTCGACATCGCCCCTGCAGCGGCCTGCACGGTCGATGCGTTGCCTTCTCCGGCCGTTTTTGTCCCGTCGCCGTCCTTGACCGCCCGTGGATCCGGCAGATCAATCGGAGCGTCCAGCTCCGTTGCCGGCGATGTACCGTGCCGCGTGTAGTAACCGGTCGTATCGATCAGCACCGCTTCATTGGTAAACCACCAATCCACGGCATTCGCGTCGCCGGCCGACGCCGCGACCGCACGTTGCATCTGTTCTGCTATCGGGAACGACAACCCGCCATTGAGCAACGCACTCGTCTTACCGGTACCGTTGGAGCCCAGTGAGATGTACCACGGCAGCTCGTAGAGGTAACGCTTTCCCTGAAACAGCTTTCCCGGCCCTCTTGCGCCGGTGCGCATCGATTTCAATCGCGCGATCGCACTCGTGACAATGGCGTCGACCTTCTGCAGCCGTCGCGCGGCGGGTGACTGCGCCTTCTTGCGGCCGAAGCGCAGCATCTTCTTCAGGAATTCCTCGTCTTCCTGCGCACGCTGCCAGAGCCGGAACATCCGGTGGACAACGAAAACGGTCACCACCACTGCAATCGCGGCGAGCCTTACGGCAGCTGGCTCAAATGGCGAGGTCCGGCCGAATGACAGCAAGGGCGACACGTACCAGATCAGCAGGCAGGACAGTGCAACAAACACAATGCGCGTCGACCAATCCGCGAGCCAAAGCAATACCCCTACGAGCAGCAGACTGATCAGCAGCACACGCATGCCTGCGCCGGCAAGCGGCTTGAGGCCGCCAAACGAAAAGAATGGCCCGACGAACCAGATGACCACCGCCGCAACGATCAGCGCGAGAAACCCGAGAAACTGCCGGGATGCGAGAAACAAGCGAAACTTCTTCATATACGTTTCCGGAAGCGGGCCCCGCGTTATTGCGCGACGACGATCTCGACGCGCCGGTTCTGCGCGCGCCCCTGGGCTGTACCGTTGTCACCGATCGGATCGGCATCGCCCTTGCCGACCACTTCAAGGCGACCAGGGGGGACGCCAGCCGACTGCAACATCTGCATGACCTGCGTTGCCCGCTCCTCCGACAGCGCCTCGTTTGAAGGGAACTGGCGGCTGCGTATCGGCACGTTGTCCGTGTAGCCGAGCACGGTAACCTTGCCAGGCACCTTCACGATTTCACTGGCAATCTTCGCAACGAGCGGTGCTATCGAACTCTTGATCGCGACGCTTCCGGGCTGGAACATCGCATCTCCCCGGAACGTCACCGCGCTGTGACGTGCATCTTCGTCAACGCCAACCGTGCCCGCCGCAATCTCGTCCTTCAGGAGCTGCTTCAGGTGCAATTTCGGTGGTGCCGGCGGCGGCGTCATTCGACCGATCTCGGCAATCTGCTTCTGCACCGAAGCGCTCCGGCTCATCAACTCGTACTTGAACCAGCCAAAGATGGCGAGCAGGATGATCGACAGGAACGCAACACTGATCCACACCGGGAAATCGTGAAAAGACAGCCGCTTGCCCTTCGCGTCCGACTGCCAATGCGGCGACAGCTTCGCGGGCGCCGATCCGCGCCGCATGGTGATTTCGTTATAGAGCCGCTGACGAATCACTTCGTGCTTGCGCGTTCCGTTCGTTTCGTGCCGGTAACGTCCCTCGAAGCCGAGACTGAGCATCTCGTAGATGACTTCCAGGAGTGGCAGATGCTCCCCTGGCTCATTGAGCAATCGGGCGATCAACAGATAAACCTTGTCTCCGCCATCGCGATCCTCGTGGAACGTCGTGGCGAGCCCGGCCTTGATCCACTGGATGCCGAACGAGCCCTCTTTCCCCCACTCGGTTCGTCCCGCGGCCTCGTCGAGCGCCGTGCAAAGGCAATACCGGGCCCCGATCACATGATCGCGTCGAACATTGGCCTGCTCGCACAGCTTCTGGAAGGTACGCACCTCCTGCGTGAGCAGGTCGTGCAGTACGAATGTTTCACCCGCGTCGAGATGATTCGGCATCTCGGCGAGTGCTCGAAGAAGCGGCCATGCCGCTTCGCGCAACGGATTCGTCGCCCGTTCGACGGCAATCAGGCGTTCTCGGAAAGGAATACCCGACCCGCTGGACGCATTCGATTCCCGATTGATGGAATCAGGTTTCGTTCCGCTCTCCGACGGACTCGTTCCGGTAGATTGATTGCTCATGGCGATACGTCGCTGATCGCGATTCCACAATTCCGGGAGGAACTTTCGGTATTCACGCGCGAACCCCCCACAGCTCAAGCTCGAGCGACGGGAAGTCGCCGGCTACGTGCAGCGCGATCCCACCATGGCGCACCACCTCCTCCCACAGCGCCCCGCCCTGCATCAACTCGTAATAGATGTATCCAGCGTTGAACGGAATCTGTCGCGGCGGCACCGGAAGGACCTGCATGCCGATACCCGGCAAATGACTGCGCACCAGGCTCGGCAGCTTTTCCGAGGGCCCCGCCTTCGCCTGCGCGAGAAACTGCTGCCGCAGCGCATCGGGCGGCATCGCCGCATGCACGGCCAGCACCAGCGAAGCGAAGCCCTGCATATCCACCGGATCGACCACCGCATTGCGCATGCCGTGGCCCCGATCCTCGAGTGCGATGCTCTGCGCACTGCGCACCAGCACGGCATTGAGCAGCCGATGCGTGTCGTCGACCACCGGCTTCAGGCAAAGATGCGGCGTCGTATGCCGATAAGGCGGATGCGTATCGAGCGGGCGGCGCGTATTCGTGCGCAGATGCGTCGAAAGCTCCCCGGCCATCGCGATCAGCAGCGTGTAAACATCGGCAGGCGACGTGGTAGGCACGCGCAGCATATGCTGCAGCAATGGCTCGTATCGGTTCAGGATCTGCAACAGCAGGTAATCCGTAACCGTCGCCGCACTCGCAGTCGTGTCATCGGTGCCGGCCAGCCGCTGCGACAGCGCATTCGCGCGCAGGTGGGCCAGATCGTGGATCTTCGTGATCCAGCTCGTCAGCAAATCGCTCGCGCCGTATCCGGACACCGGCGGCACAATCGTGTCGTCCAGTTCGATGCTCCCGTCCGCGCGGATGGTCTTCACGCACGTCAGCGCAAGGCCGATCCATGCATCGCCCAGTTCCTTCTCCGGTACGAGTCGCAGCCGCAGGTTCGACAACTGCACGGACTCGGGTGCCAGTCCGACCGAATTCGAGTCGCGCAGCTCAGTGTCGAATACCTGATAGCGCGCCATCGAATCCGCAGTGTTTTCGAACGTCGTTTCCTCGCAGTTCGGCAAGCGCACCGGCACCGCCAGATAGATCACCTGGTCGAGGTGTTCCGGGCGGATCGTCAACGGTGGCGGTAGCGGGGTATTCCCCGGCGCATCGAACGGCGTGCCGTCGGCGAACACGCCTGCGGCCGACTTGACGATCACTTTCCCAAGCGCGAGTGACTCCAGATCAAGCCCGTAATGCGCGAAGCCGAAGAAGAATGGCGACAGCGGCGCCGCACGCATGTGTGCGTACTTCTCGAAGTAGCGTTCCTGTTGCTGGAACAGTTGTGGTCTGAAAAACAACCCTTCCTGCCAGGCGACCTTGGCGTACCAGCTCATACATTTCGTCCGTTGTGTTGCGCGACGTGTTTCATTGCTTCTTCGCTTCCTCGATCTTGACGGCCCTGGCCTCTAGATCGACAGTCAGCTTCACCTTGGGTGTGAAGCGGTACCACGCCTTGTCAGGCGCAGCGGGCATCGTGTAGACCGACCGCCACACCGCGTTCGGCAAATCGCGATAAGCCGCGATCACGCCGATGGCGGTCGTTTCCGGAGCGGGCCGCCGCACGACTTTCCGATGCTCTCCAGGCCGCAACTGGAACTCGTCGCGCTTGACGACGTCGTCGGCCAGTACGGTCTTCTCCTGGTTCTCCAGCGTGAAGAAATCCGCCGCCGCGAATGCGTTGTCGTTCTTCAGCTCATAGATGCGTATCACGATCGGCGCTGCGCGCCCGCGATCATCCGGATTGACGTCGGATGCCGCCTTGACGGCCAGTTCGAGCCGAACCGGCTCCTTCGGCTTCGGTTCGCCGCTCGCACAGGCCGAGAGCAGCACGACACCGGCGAGCGAAGCGGCAGTCAGAATCGAACGCATGCAGAATTCCCCTCGATGAAGCGCGAAACGCGCCGCGCGCGGAGAACACGACTTCTCGGCCATGCGCGGCGCCCCGCACTTACGCTTCCTTGTTGCCCTTGATGTCGAAGCTCGCCGTGACGGCACCGCCGCTGCCGCCCTGCGCGTTCTGCACGACATACTCCTGCTTGACCTTCGAGAACGACAGCGACACCGTCTCGCGGCTCTTCTCTTCACCTGCCTTGCTGCCGGACGGCTTCACGCGCGTGACGATCACGTCGCTCATCGTGAGCTTCAGGTATTCGAGCGGGTGGCCGCCCGCCTTGCGCATCACCAGCACGGCCTGGTCGATGTGCTTTCCCGTCAGCGCGTACTTCATCAGGTTGGGGCTCGCACGGTCGATGTTGTGTTCGAACGTGAGATCCTTGACGGTCGCCTTGCCCGCGCCGCCGCCACTACCCGAATGCATCGACGATTCCTGCTGGATTTCCCAGTCCCAGTTCAGGATCTCGATTTCGTCCTTGTGCTTGTCATCGAGCGATTCGCCGTTGATGCCGTCGATCTTCAGAAAAATGTCCTGTGCCATGCGTAGTACTCCTTTTATTAAACGATTGAAAACTGGCCGATCATCGGGTGCGAAGCATCCCGCTACCCGGCCCTGCGGGACCCACTGATTGGTTAGGCGGCTTCCTTGATCGACGGCAGCTTCGTCACGAGTCGAAGCGAAACTGTCAGCCCTTCAAGCTGGAAGTGCGGGCGCAGGAAGAACTTCGCCTGGTAGTAGCCGGGATTGCCTTCCACGTCCTCGACGAGCACCTCCGCCGCCGCAAGCGGCCGGCGCGCCTTCGTGTCCTGCGACGAGTTCGCGGGATCGGCGTCAACATAATGCATGATCCATTCGTTAAGCCAACGCTGCATGTCCTCGCGCTCCTTGAATGCGCCGATCTTGTCGCGCACGATGCACTTCAGGTAATGCGCGAAGCGCGAGCACGCGAACAAATACGGCAAACGTGCGGACAGGTTGGCATTCGCGGTTGCGTCGCGATCGTGATACTCGGCCGGTTTCTGCAGTGACTGGGCGCCAATGAAGGTCGCGTGACCGGTGTTCTTGCGATGCACGAGCGGAATGAAGCCGTTCCTCGACAGCTCGGCCTCGCGACGATCCGAAATCGCGATCTCGGTCGGGCACTTCATGTCAATCCCGCCGTCGTCCGTCGGGAACGTGTGGCACGGCAGGTTCTCGACCGTGCCGCCCGATTCGACGCCGCGGATCAGCGAGCACCAACCGTATTGCTTGAAGGAGCGGTTGATGTTGACGCCCATCGCATAGGCCGCGTTGGCCCAGCCGTAGCGGCTGTGGTTCGAGCCGTTCGTGTCTTCCTCGAAATCGAACTGGTCGACCGGATTGGTCTTCGCGCCATATGGCAGGCGCGCCAGGAAGCGCGGCATCGCGAGGCCGATGTAGCGCGCATCCTCGGTATTGCGCAGCGAATTCCACGCGGTGTATTCGAGGTTCTGCGTGAAGATCTTGGTCAGATCGCGCGGGTTGGCCAGTTCCTGCCAGGACTCCATCTGCAGCACCGACGGGGCTGCACCGGTCACGAACGGCGTGTGCGCGGCCGCCGCCACCTTCGCAATCGAGCCGAGCAGATCGACGTCCGGCGGCGTATGGTCGAAGTAGTAGTCGGCCACGATGCACCCGTAAGGCTCGCCGCCGAGCTGGCCGTATTCCTGCTCGTAGATCTGCTTGAAGAGCGGGCTCTGGTCCCACGCCTGCCCCTTGTAGCGACGCATCGAGCGATGCAGCTCGGTCTTCGAGACATCCATCACGCGGATCTTCAGATGCTCGTCCGTCTCGGTGTTCGACACGAGGTGGTTCAGGCCGCGCCACGCGGATTCGAGCGCCTGGTAGTCACCGTGATGCAGGATCAGGTTGATCTGCTCGGAAAGCTTGTGATCGATCTGCGCGATGATGGCCGCGATGCTCTTGTAGGCGTCGTCACTGATCGTGATCGATTGCGCGAGCGCCTGCTCCGCGAGCGTCTGCACCGCATGTTCGACCGCCGCGCGGGCCTGGTCCGTCTTCGGACGGAATTCCCGCTCCAGCAGTTGCGTAAAGTCAGACTGGGTGGTCGCCTGGGCCTCGACGGCCTGTGCTTGCTGTTTTGCCATGATGGTCATCCTCGATCAGTTGGTCGGTCAGCTCGCGTCGCCCAAATCGGCCGCGCCTTCTTCGTGCCGCTCGGGCCGCGGCGCCGCAGCCAGCGACTTCAGTAGTGCCGGGTCCTGCAGCAACTGGGTGACGAGCGCCTCCGCCCCCGACTTGCCGTCCATGTATGTCTGCAGGTTCGCCAGTTGCGTACGCGCCTGAAGCAGCCGGCGCAGCGGCTCCACCTTGTCGGCGATCGCGGCCGGCGAGAAGTCCTCCATGCTTTCGAAGGTCATGTCGACCATCATCTGGCCTTCGCCCGTCAGCGTATTCGGCACGGCGAATGCAACACGCGGCCGGATCGCCTTCATGCGCTCATCGAAGTTATCGATATCGATTTCCAGGAACTGACGGTCCGACACCGCGGGCAGCGGTTCGACCGGATGCTTGCCGGACAGGTCGGCGAGCACGCCCATCACGAATGGAAGCTCGATTTTCTTCTCCGAGCCATACACTTCGACGTCGTACTCGATCTGCACGCGCGGCACACGGTTGCGCGCGATGAACTTCTGCGAACTGCTAGCGGACATGAACAGTCTCCTGACAGTGGTTGACGGATGTCGAGCTCAACGGCACGGCTCGACAAGATGAGAAGTGGTTGCCTCTATCGACAGCGCCAGGGCCGGCGGCGCGGAGGAATCGGTCACGCCGATCGCGATGCCCGCGAGCGGCGCCCGCGATGCGAACGCATCGAGCCAGAGCGCGGAAAGGCGCGGCAGCACGTGCTGCTCGATAAAGCCGATGAGCACGCGCGCGCCAGTCTCCTGAACCAGGCAGCGACCGACGATGTAGCTCACGACCGCGTCGTCGTAGGCAAGCGCGATGTCGTGGCTGTCCGCCATGCGTTTCACGACGCGATCCAGATGCAGGCGAACGATACTGGCGAGCGCGTGGTCGGCAAGCGGCCGGTACGGCACGACCGTCACACGCCCCATGAACGCCGCCGGAAATACCCTCAGCAATTCCGGGGCAAGCGCGGCCCGCAGGCCATCGAGATCCGGCGACAGCGCCGGATCCGCGCACAGGCTTGCGCTCAGGTCGGCGCCGACGTTACTCGTCAGCAGGATGGTGGTATTGCGGAAATCGATATGACGGCCGTCGCCGTCCTCCATGTATCCCTTGTCGAACACCTGGAAGAACATTTCGTGCACGTCGCGGTGCGCCTTCTCGATCTCGTCGAGCAGCACGACCGCGTAGGGGCGACGACGCACCGCTTCGGTCAACACGCCACCTTCACCGTAGCCGACATAGCCGGGCGGCGCGCCTTTCAGGCCCGACACCGTATGCGATTCCTGATACTCGCTCATGTTGATCGTGATCAGGTTCTGTTCGCCGCCGTACAGCGCCTCGGCGAGCGCCAGCGCGGTCTCGGTCTTGCCTACGCCTGACGGGCCGGCAAGCAGGAACACACCCAGCGGCTTCTTCGGATCGGTCAGCCCCGAGCGTGCGGTCTGCACGCGTTCGCCGATCAGGTGCAGCGCATCGCGTTGCCCGATCACGCGCGCGCCCAGCGTTTCCGGCAAGCGGCGTACCGCGACAATCTCGTCAGTGACCATCCGTCCGACCGGAATACCGGTCCAGTCCGAAACGATTTCGGCCACGACGGACTCGCCGACCTCGGGAAAGACCAGCGGTACATCGCCCTGCATGGCGGCCAGCGTCCGCTCGAGTTCCCGCAGCTGGTCGACCGATACCGGTGGATCTTCTGCGTCCGCGATCGCGGCTTCACGTCCGGCGAGCAACGCCTGTGCGGCTGCCACCTGTTCGCGCCAGCGATCCGCGATCGCCGCTTCTTCCATCGCCAGAACGGCGATGCGCGCGCGCACGCGGCTCAATGCCTTGTCCGCATCGAGACCGATTCGGGCCTCCTGCACCAGCAAAGCCTCTTCGGCGTGCGCGGCTGCCAAGCGCTGCCGCACTTCGTCCAGTTCGCGGGGCGTCGCGTGCTGCGACAGCGCAACGCGTGCACATGCAGTGTCGAGCAGGCTGATCGCCTTGTCGGGCAACTGACGGGACGGAATATAGCGATGCGACAGCGCCACTGCGGCACGAATTGCTTCGTCGCGAACGATGACGCCGTGATGCGACGAGAACGTCGGCACGAGCCCGCGAACCATGTCGGTCGCGGCAGCCTCGGACGGCTCCGAGACCTGCAATACCTGAAAGCGCCGCGTCAGCGCCGGATCCTTCTCGATATGCCGCTTGTATTCGGCCCAGGTCGTCGCGCCGATCGTGCGAATCGTGCCGCGCGCAAGGGCCGGCTTCAGGAGGTTCGCGGCATCGCCCGTTCCGGCCTGCCCGCCCGCGCCGACCAGCGTGTGGATTTCGTCGACGAAAAGAATGATCGGCGCGGCCGATCTTGCCGCAGCCTCAAGCACCCCCTTCAGGCGAGCCTCGAACTCCCCCTTCATGCTCGCCCCCGCTAGAAGTGCGCCGACATCGAGGCTCAGCAAGCGTACGTCCGCGAGATTCGGCGGCACGTTGCCCGATGCGATCGCACGCGCCAGCCCTTCCACCACAGCCGTCTTGCCGACGCCGGCCTCACCGGTGACCAGCGGATTGTTCTGCCGCCGGCGCAGCAACACGTCGATCATGGTGCGGATCTCGAGCTCGCGGCCGATGACGGGATCGATTTCGCCGGCGCGGGCTCGCGCGGTGAGATCCAGGCAATACTGTTCGAGTGAATTACGCTTCGACGCGCCCGACACGGCACCCGAAGTCTCGCCCGGCAGGGCCGGCGACAGTTCACTATGATCGTACGGCCCTTCGGCTGCCTCCGGCGACCCATCGATCCAAGCGGGAAGCACGTCGCCAAGATCTTCCACTGGAATTTTGCCAAATTCCGGGGAAATCGCGAGAAGCACGCGTCGCAGTTCGGGCGTCGACACAAGCGCCGCGACAAGCCATGCACCGCGCACGCGACGATCGCCATGACCGAGGGTCGCCAGCACCCAGCCTCGTTCGATGGCCGTTTCGATATGCCAGGAGAAATCGCTGATCGAACTCGCGCCAGCCGGCAACGCCGATAGCGTCCGCGCAAGATCGCGCTCGAGCGCATCGCGATCAATCTCCGCATGGCGCACGACCCGCTGCAGGTCGCCATCCGGCTGCTGAAGCAGTTGGTGCAGCCAGTGGACGAGCTCGACGAACGGATTCCCGCGCAATTTGCAGAAACTCGTTGCCGACTCGATTCCTCGGTAAAGCTCGACCCCGAGCTTGCCGAACAAAATCTGGCGTGAAATGTTCATGGTGGTCTTGTTCTGTTTGTTAGCGCATTTCAAACGAATCCGTCACACCAATCAGGAGTCCTTCATGGACTCCATGACAGACGAAACATCGAACGTTCGAAACACACTTCTCTCTCCGGTTCGAAAATGACGGCCACTCGAATCAGGAGCCGCATTATCGACACGGAACAATAATTAAGTCAATGAATTAACCAACCCAACAAACACAAAATCACGAATTAGGAAATGTCTTATATCAGCCACACCAAGCTCACGACGAATCACTTCAACCGAGCGCCCCACCTTCGCGCAACCCCGCCGATCACATCACTCACAAGCCATTGTTATTTCGAGATAAATTCTGAATATCAGCCAACCGAAATGTAAAAAAACAACGCCACCTCATTGATTATAAAAAATGTTTTTATTTAACCGTTGCACTTTTTAACAATCACGCCGCCGCCGATCTTCATATGCCCGCCTGACAAGGTACTTTTTTGAGATGAAAGATTCATCGATACTCGCACTTGATTTTCAGATATTTCACTATCGAACACACTCATGCGATTCCTTCGCCTGCCCTGGCGTCGTCAGCCGAACACGTCGCTCATCGCGCCCTCGCCGAAGGACGCGCTCTCGCGGCTCGTTGTCGACACGTTGCCGCTGGACGGCGTCTTCGGTCCCACGCACGCAGACGACGACTTGCTCGGCCACCTCGGTATCGGCACCCGGGACGGTGCTGCAGCCTGCCCGCATACCGCAGCAGACACGGTCGGCATCGACGCCGGCAACACCGACGCGCTGATCGACGCGCTTCATGCGCAGTACTGGCGCGCCCTGACCGACCCCGGCGCGCCGCTCGCATCAGCATGGGCCCCATCGGTCGACGTCACGCTTCCGCGCGAGGTCGCCTCGGATCACCCGCACGACGCGCATGCCTACGAAAAAACCGGGCATTCGGATTCGATCGAGACGCTCCTGTCCGGTCATCGCACGATCGACGATGCCTTTGGTCGTCTGGACGGACACGTGGAACTGGTGACCGGCGGCGAATCCGTTCCGGAGATCCTGCAGCTCTTCGCGCCGCCCGAATTTCGTGCCGCGTCCGCGCGCCGTGCGCCCTCACCGCCTCCGCCGCTTTCCCGGCGCGAGCACCATGCGCTGTCCGTGGACAGTCCATTGACCGCGCCCTTGCGCAAAGACCAACCATGACCGGATTCACCACCACCGATCCCCGCTCCACGCATCGCGCGGACGACGTCCCCCTCATCGACCAGATCACACGCATCGAGACACGCATCCGCTCGCAACCGACGACCGCGCCTCATCGCTGGGCGCTGTTCCAGCTGCTGTGCATCGTCGGCGAATGGTCGCGTGCGATCCAGCAACTGCAGGTATGGGCAACGCTCGATCCGGGACAGGCCCGAACCGCGCAGATGTATCGCGACCTGATCCGTGCCGAACGGTGGCGGGCGAAGGTGCTCGCGGGCCGGGAACGCCCGGGTGTCGTCCTTGCGGCGCCGCCCTGGATCGATGCACTGCTAGACGCGATCCGCCACGCTACCGACGGACGGGTCGAGCAGGCCGACACCATCCGTGATGCGGCATTCCGGGCTGTGTCGGACGCTCCGCTCGTCGCGCCGCAAGGCCGAGCCGCATGGATCGCAGACAGCGATTCCCGTTTCGGCCCGGTCTGCGAAGTCATCACGGCCGGACACTATCGCTGGGTGCCGTTCGCCGACCTGAAGGCATGGCGCGTGTCGCAACCGACGCAACCGGTCGATCTGGTCTGGGCGCCTTGCGCACTCACGCTCGTCGACGGCAGCGTCATCCACGGCTTCATGCCGGCCCGGTATCCTGGTTCGGAGTCCTGCCGCGACGCCGTGCGCCTTGGGCGCGAAACCATCTGGCACGACATCGGCCGCACGGGTGTCGTCGCGCTCGGGCAGAAAACCTGGACGACCGACCTGGGTGACTTCAGCCTGTTCGAACTGACACACGCCGAATTCGGCTCGCGCGCCACACCTTACGCAATCGAAGCGGATCAGGCCCATGACTGAGCACCGGAAACGCCAACCGGGAGCCAACGCCCCAACCGCACGTACGCCGCGGCGAGCCAGCTCGCATCTGATGCCGACCCTGCTCGACCGCCTGCGCGACGATGCACCGCATCGACAGACCGAAGCCCCCGAGGAATACACCGTGACGCGCAAGCAGATGCGCGACATCGTGCAGCGCGATCTCGCCTATCTGCTCAACACGACGAGCATCGAAGACCGGATCGATCGCGCTCGCCATCCGCAAGCGGCTGCGTCGACCGTGAATTTCGGCGTACCGCCGCTCGCCGGCACCTTTATCGCATCGCGCCAGTGGAACGACGTCGAATCCATGATCAGCCGCGCCATCCGCGATTTCGAGCCGCGCCTGATTCCGGATTCGCTGGTGGTATCGCCCCGCACCAACGCCGATGCGGACTCCGCAGGCGAACATCACAACGTGCTCGCCTTCGAAGTGCGCGGCCTGATTCACATGGATCCTTATCCGCTCGAATTCATGGTGCAAAGCTCGCTGGATCTCGAAACGAGCGAAATCCGCATCACGGGCATGCGCGCCGGGTGAGCACGGCGTATACAACGACCACAACGAGGCCTCTCCGATGGACCCGCGACTGCTCGACTACTACAACCAGGAACTCATTTACATGCGCGAGCTCGCCACCGAGTTCGCGCATGCGCATCCGAAGATCGCGCGCCGGCTCGGCATGCAGGCCGGCGATGTGGCGGACCCTTATGTCGAGCGCCTGATCGAATCGTTCAGCTTCATGGCTGCGCGCATGCAGATCAAGCTCGATGCGGAGTTTCCGCGGTTCACGGAACGGCTGCTCGAGGTCATCTACCCGAACTACGTCGCGCCGACCCCGTCGATCTCGATCGCACGCCTGTACCCCGGACAGTCCGAGGGCAATCTGGTCAACGGCTATCGCCTGGCGCGCGGGACCTCGTTCACCGCGCAGGTTGCCGATGGAGAGCGCACGGCATGTCAGTTCACGAGCGGCCAGGACGTCACGCTGTGGCCCCTCACGATCACCTCAGCGCGGCTGACGGGCATTCCACCGGACATCCCGGCGCTGGAGCGATATAGCCCGCCCGATAAGCAAGTGCGCGGGGCGCTGCGGATCAGGCTCGCGACCACGGGAAACATGCGGATCGCCGACCTGAAAGGACTCGACCGGCTTCCGGTGTATCTGGCGGGCGACGAGCAGGTAGCATCGCATCTGTTCGAATTGCTGCACGCGGGCGGCATTGCCTCCGTGATCGGCGCGCCCGGCGAATTCGGTACACCCGGCCGGCCACTCGCGGCCGTCACCGACAATGCGATCGAACACGAAGGACTGCGCACCGATCAAAGCCTGTTGCCGCTCAACTGGGCCAAGTTCCACGGGCACAACCTGCTGCATGAATACTTTGCCTGCCCCGCGCGATTCTGGTTCTTTGCGTTGAACGGCCTTGCCGAAGGTTTCTCGCGCATCGATGGCCGGGAAGTCGAGATCGTCGTACTGCTCGACCGGGCGCCAGGGTCACTCGCCAATCTCGTCGATACGTCGCGCTTCGCGCTCTTCTGCACCCCCGTCATCAATCTGTTCTCCAAGCATACCGATCGGGTCGAGATCTCGCCGCGCGACACCGAATTCCATCTGGTGCCGGCGAGACTCACGCCGCTCGACTACGAAGTGTTCTCGGTCCGCACCGTCTACGGTCAGGTCGCTGCAACGTCCTCCGAACTCGAGTTCCGGCCGCTCTATCAGACGCTGAACAACGACGAAGGCAACCACGGCCGTTATTTTTCGGTGCGGCGCGAGCGACGCCTGCTGTCCGATTCGGCACGCCGCTACGGTACGCGCACGCCTTACGTCGGTACGGAAGTATTTCTCTCGCTCGTCGACCAGACCGAGGCGCCGTACGGCGAAGACATCCGCTTCCTGTCGGTCGAGGCACTGGTGACGAACCGCGATCTCGCCACGCTCGTACCGCGCAACGGCGTGCACGACCTGGAGACGGCCCAGTCCGCGCCGGTCGACAGCATCGGCCTCATTCGCCCGCCGAGCGCACCGTCGCCGCCTTATGCCGAACGGGATATGGCATGGCGCCTGATTCGCCAGCTGAACTTCAACTATCTGCCGCTCGAAGCGCTGGATCACCGGGAAGGCGGACAAGGCCTGCGCGATCTGCTGCGCCTGTATCTCGTGGACGGTGACGCCGGACAGGGCCGCCAGGTCGAGAGCCTCGTCGGCGCGAAAACGCGCCCCGTGACACGCAAGCTGCCGGGAACCGGCCCGATGACTTTCGGACGCGGCATCGAATGCGCGCTGACGGTCGACGAGACAGGTTTCTCGGGCGTGAGCCCCTATCTCTTCGGCGTAATCCTCGAGCATTGGCTCGCGCGGCATGTGTCGATCAACAGCTTCACGCAAACGGAGCTGCACTCGATGCAACGCGGCAGGATCGCGCGCTGGCCAGCGCGCACGGGCACACGCGGAGCCCTGTGATGACGCGCGCCACACTTCCCGCCTTGTTACGCGACAACGCACTGTCGCCCGAATTGCTCGAATCCCTGCAAGCCGAACCCTGGCGCTTCGGGTTCCTGTCGTTATTGCGGCGGATCGGCGCAAACCCGGCGATCGATCCAGTCGGTACCGCGCGCCGGCCACAGGCAGAACCGTTCAGACTGGGCCAACAGCCGAGCCTGGCCTTCCCACCGTGTGAAATCGCGAGCGCGCACGAAGCGGCCGGGCGACTCAAGATACGGCTGTTCGGCCTCGGCATGCTGGGACCCAATGGCCCATTGCCAATCCACGTTACCGAGATCGCGAAGGACCGGGAAAGCAGTCGCCACGACACGACCACGATCGACTTCTTCGACATCTTCCATCACCGGTTCTTCACCCTGTTCTATCGGGCGTGGGCTTCCGCACAGGCAGCCGCCGGCCTCGACCGAAAACATGACGAGCGGTTCTCGTTCTATATCGCAAGCCTGGTCGGGCAGGCTGTCGGCGAAATCAACCAACGCCCGCTTCCATCGCACGCGCGCCTGGCCGCCTCAGCCCACCTCGTTCGAGAATCGCGCAATCCGGACGGGCTGCGCACTACGCTCGAACACTATTTCGGCGTCCCGGTCGCCCTCGAGGAAAACGTCTTTCACTGGATCGAAATCGCTCCTGCAGACTGCGGGCGCATCGGGTATCCGGGCGCCGCCGCGACGATGGGCCAGGGCGCAGTTCTCGGGCGTGTCGCTCCGGACCGTCAGCACCGGTTCCGCATCGTGATCGGCCCTGTCGATCTGGATGCATACCTGCGCTTCACGCCGCAAGGCGAAGACCTGCCGCGTCTCGTCGAGTGGGTTCGGGCATTCGTCGGGCACGAGCTCGAATGGGAACTGGAGCTTCGCATCAAGCCTGAGAGCGCGCCGCCGGCCGTGATGGGCGGCCGGCAGCGGATGGGCTGGTCCGGGTGGCTGGGCAGTCCGGCGACCGACCGGCCGATCACCGGCATGCGCTTCGAGCCCGAACGCCATGCACGCCTTTTCAATCGTCGCGACACTGTCTCCAAACATCGACCATGAGCAAGAAATCGTCTCCCGCCCCAAGCAAACCTGGCCGTACACCCATCGCAGATGCACCGCACGACGACTGGCTGGGGCCGTTGAACGGTACGGATCCGTGCGGGCCGGATCTCGAATACGATCACGATTTCGTGGTGCTGTTTGCCGGTATCGCACCCAGACAGGATGTGCAATACGGCACATTCGTCGGTTCGCCGGACCCGCTCAACTGGAGCGAGATCGAGCGAGACTGCCGTAGGTTGATGACGCGCACGAAGGACATGCGCGTTGCCGTGCTGCATACGCGCTGCCGCACACGCCTGGGTGGTGTGGCAGGCCTTTCGGAAGGAACGCGGCTACTGGCGGCCTGGTTGCATGCGTTTCCGGATCATGTCCATCCCCAGGCCGACGCCGACAACGATCGCCACGCAGCGCTTGAGATGCGAATGAACGCACTGCAGGCGCTGACCGATCCGGAAGGGTTGCTGGCGGATGTGCGGGAAATCGTATTGACGCGATCGACTGCCACCCGGTTGCAGGTTCGTGACGTCGAGCGCGCGTTCGCGCATCCGCGCCCGGTCGACGCGCTCGCGCCTGATTCGGTCGCCCTGCAGTTGCGAACCCTGCGGGAACAGCAACCTTCGACAATGCAGGCCTTCGACGATACGATCTCGAGCTTATCGGCTATCGATTCGTGGTGCACGGCGCACCTCGAGACGTATCTGCCGGATTTTTCCCCGTTGATTCGCCTGCTCCGTCTCTTTCGAACTACCGATCCTCAGGTCGAAGCGCGGCCGGACATCTTGCCGGCGGACGAACACGAGGACGGCGACGCGAATGCGCTGCCGGTACTCGCAGAAGCAGCGCCCTCACCGGCATGTCAGGATAGCGAACAGCCAGCCGCCCCGACCTCGGCTGCCATTGCTGCGCGTCCCAATCTTGCACCGACGGACCGGCAGGCAGCCCTGACGCTGATCTACACGGCACGTCATTGGTTCGAAACGAACGAACCAAGCAGTCCCATCCCGGTGCTGCTCAGGCGCGCGGAACAGTTCGTCGGAAAGCGCTATGTCGATGTCGTCAAGGCCATTCCGCCGGAGCTTCTCGCCCAGTGGGAAGAGACGGACGGCTCATGACCGCGTCTCGTCGGGGCGCGGCGTGACGAGATGCGGTGCGCACTCGACTTTCAGCTCTCCACATCCTCGAGACTGAACACCTCGGTCTTGTCGTTGTACGAGAAGACTTCGCCGTAACGGCCCCAGTCGATCACCGCGTCGAGCGTTTCCTCCGCCGCGTCATCCGACAGGAAATCCTCCAGCTCCTGCTCGAAACGCACGCGCGGCGCGCGATGGCCGGGGCGCTCGTTCAGCACCTTCCTGATCCGCGCGGCGAGCGGCACGTGCTTCAGCAGATGATCCGCGAACATCAGCTTGCGCTCCTGCGTGCCGAATTCCGCGAACACGCGCGCGGGCGGCGTCAGGAACACGTCGCCTTCGCGCACGTCGGCGAAGCCGAGGTACTGCAGCACTTCGGCGATCGGAAACAGTTCGTCCACTTCCAGATGCAGCGTGCGTGCGATTTCGGGCATGTCGGCGCGACCGTGATACGGCGCCATCGCGAGCGTCTCGATCAGGCCGGCCATCAGGTTGGTGGACACGCGCGGCATCCAGCTGCCGAGCTCGAGCCCCTTCTTCGTCGCCTCGCCGGTCTGGCGCGCGGTCATCTTCGCGTAGATGTCGTCGACGAGCTTGCGGAAATCGGGATCCAGCCGGTTGCGCGGATGCTTGAACGGCACCTTGATCTCGGCGATCACGCGGCCCGGGTTCGACGACAGCACGAGAATCCGGTCGCACATGAACACCGCTTCCTCGATGTTGTGCGTGACGATCAGCACCGACTTGATCGGCATCCGGCCTTGCGTCCACAGATCGAGCAGGTCGGTACGCAGCGTTTCGGCCGTCAGCACGTCGAGCGCCGAGAACGGCTCGTCCATCAGCAGGATCGTCGGGTCGACCACGAGCGCGCGCGCGAAGCCCACGCGCTGACGCATGCCGCCCGACAGCTCACGCGGGTAGGCGTTCTCGAAGCCGTCGAGACCGATCAGGTCGATCGCGGCGAGCGCGCGTTCGCGCCGCTCGCGTGCGCCGACGCCGAGCGCTTCCAGCCCGGCTTCCACGTTCTGCAGCACGGTGAGCCACGGGAACAGCGCGAAGGTCTGGAACACCATCGCGACGCCTTCGGCCGGGCCGGTCAGCGGCTTGCCGAGGTAGGTCACTTCACCGCCGGTCGGCTCGATCAGCCCCGCGATGATCCGCAGCAGCGTGGACTTGCCCGAGCCCGAACGACCGAGCAGCCCGACGATCTCGCCTTCGCGCAGCGACAGGTTCGCGTCGTCGAGCACGAGCAGTTCGCCCTGCGTCTTGTTGAAGCCACGGCAGACGTGATCCACGCGCAGGATTTCCTCACCGAGGCGCGGCGGCTGAAGCGGCTGGGACGTCTGGGCGGGTGCGTTGATTACGGTCGAATTTTGCATCGCGCTTACTCTCAATCGAGACGGAGCCGGGATTCCGCATAGGCGTACATCGGACGCCACAGCAGGCGGTTGAACAGGGTAACGAACAGGGACATCACCGCGATACCCAGGATGATCTTCGGGAAGTCGCCGGCGGCGGTCGTCTGTGCGATATACGAGCCGAGGCCGTGCGCGACGACCTTCGTGTCGCCCCACTGCACGAACTCGGACACGATGCTCGCGTTCCACGCGCCGCCCGACGCGGTGATCGCGCCGGTCACGTAATACGGGAAGATGCCGGGCAGGATCGCCTGGCGCCACCACTGCCAGCCGCGGATGCGGAAATTCTTCGTCGCTTCCTTGTAGTCGTTCGGATAGGACATCGCGCCCGCGATCACGTTGAACAGGATGTACCACTGCGTGCCGAGCACGATCAGCGGCGACAGCCAGATGTCCGCGTTCAGATGGAAGTGGACGATCACGATCACGAACACCGGAAACAGCAGGTTCGCCGGGAACGCCGCAAGGAATTGCGCGAGCGGCTGGATCTTCTCGGCCAGCGCGGGGCGCAGCCCGATCAGCACGCCGAGCGGCACCCAGATCACGGACGCGATCGCGATCAGCACGATCACGCGCAGCAGCGTGATCAGCCCGAGCATCAGCACGTGGCCGACCTCGCTCATCGTCACGCCGGTCGCGACGAAGCTGACGACGCGCCACGCGACGTACGCGGTCAGCACGATCACGAATGCGCCCCACACGATGTCGCCGATGCGCGACGGGCGATGGCTCGCTGCGCCACGCGCGCCGATACCGCCGAACGACGGCACGCGCAGCGGAATCCGCGCGGCCTGCGACAGCAGCCAGCCGGCCGGCACGAGCAGCTGATGAATCAGGTGCGTGCGGCGCATCATGTCGAGCAGCCAGGATTGCGGTGCGTCGCCCGACGCGGTGTTCTCCATCCGGAACTTGTCGGCCCATGCGACGAGCGGGCGGAACAGGAACTGGTCATAGGCCAGGATCACGACCGACATCGCAACGATTACCCAGCCGACCGCGCCGATGTTCTTGTCCGAGATGGCTTGCGCGAGATATGCGCCGATCCCGGGCAGCGTGATGGTCTGGTTGCCGACGGTGATCGCCTCCGACGCGACGACGAAGAACCAGCCGCCCGACATCGACATCATCATGTTCCAGATCAGTCCCGGCATCGAGAACGGCACCTCGAGCTTCCAGAAGCGCTGCCACGACGTCAGGTGGAAGCCGCGCGACACTTCGCTCAGGTCGCGCGGCACCGTGCGCAGCGACTGATAGAAGCTGAACGTCATGTTCCACGCCTGGCTCGTGAAGATCGCGAAGATCGCCGCGAGCTCGGCCCCGAGCACGCGGCCCGGGAACAGCGCGAGGAAGAACGTGACCGTAAACGAGATATAGCCGAGCACCGGCACCGACTGCAGGATGTCGAGGATCGGGATCAGCACCATGCCGGCGCGGCGGCTTTTCGCGGCGAGCGTGCCGTAGACCAGCGTGAACGCGAGCGACGCGATCATCGCGGCGAGCATCCGCAGCGTGGTGCGCAACGCGTATTCGGGCAGGTTCGACGGATCGAGCGAGATCTTCTGCGTCTGCAGGGTCGCGATCGGCGCCATCGTCTCGTGAAAGCCGACGATCGCCATCGCGAGTATGCCGATCATCAGCGGAAACGCGACCGCATCCCAGCGGTTGGGGAGCACGCGCCACGCGGACGCGTTGGCGGTGCGATTCGGATTGAAGAAGCGGATATCCATCGGTAGCGTCTTGGTCGAATTGAAAATCGATGGGACCGGCCGCGTGCCGCGCGGCCGGGTATGGCATCGGCCGGCGCGGCTCAGAACAGCTTGTGGAGCGCCCAGTACAGTGCCGCCGACTGCGCGACGAAGAGCAGCACGATCGGCAGGACCGAACTTTCCTTGACCAGACCGGGATCCGCGCTCGGGTGAGCGCCGACGTGGACGATGCCGCAGGCAACGATCGGAAAGAGCGACGCGAGACTGATGGTGCGCGTGCTCCGACCGCCCGCACCGCTGGTTTCCGTTGCCGCGGGATTCGGCATGAGGGGCTCCGGATAGATGATTCGGTGTCGCAGGCTATCGGGCGAACATGACGCAAACGTGACGTGTCACTTACAGGACATTGACGGGCCATCCATCAGCGCTCCGTCAGCGATCCGCAAGCATCGAACGCCCGCGTCAGGCCTCGCAAAGAAGCGGGAATAAATCCGTCGCCGCATCGGTATGGAATGCGAAGGCGCCGGCTAACTCCAGGACGATCCGGCCGTCCGGTTCCGTCATACGAATGCGAGGCTTACATGTCTTCATCGACTCCCACCCGCCCGTCGCGCCGCAAGGCCCTGCAATGCATGGCGTTCGGCGGCCTCGGCACGCTGTTTACGCTGTCGGGCGGCATCCTGACACCGTTCGATCTCGCGCTCGCGCAAAGCGGCGCCGCACTCCCCGCGAATGCGGGCCGGCCGCTGTTCGTGCAGATCAGCGACACGCACATCGGCTTCAACAAGGACGCGAATCCCGACGTCGCGGCCACGCTGCGGCAGACGATCGATCTGGTGAACGGGATGCCTGCCGCGCCCGCGCTCGCGATCCATACCGGCGACATCACGCACCTGTCCAAGGCGGAAGAATTCGACCACGCGTCGCAACTGCTGTCCGCGCTGCGCGTGCCCGAGTTGCACACGGTGCCCGGCGAACACGACGTGACCGACGGCTCGGGCGCCGAATATTTCAGCCGGTTCGGCAAGGCTTCCGACAACCGTGGCTACTACAGCTTCGATCACGCGGGCGTGCACTTCGTCGCACTCGTCAACGTGATGCATTTCAAGCCCAACGGGCTCGGCAGCTTCGGCGACGAACAGCTCGCGTGGCTCGCGCAGGATCTGAAGGGGCAATCATCGAGCACGCCGATCGTCGTGTTCTCGCACATGCCAATGTGGACCATCTACGAGCCGTGGGGCTGGGGCACCGGCGACGCGCCGCAGACGATGGCGCTGCTGCGCCGCTTCGGCTCGGTCACCGTGCTGAACGGGCACATCCACCAGATCGTGTCGAAGGTCGAGGGCAACGTGACGTTCCACACCGCGCGCTCCACCGCGTTCCCGCAGCCGACCGCCGGCAACGGCCCGGGCCCGGTGCCGCTCACGGTGCCGCGCGACCGGCTGCCCGCGATGCTCGGCGTGACGACCGTCGACTTCGCCGGCCATCCCGTCGCGGCGTCGCTGCACGACACGACGCTGGCCTGATGCCGATACACAAGGAGACCGACATGACCTTCCTGAAGCCCTCGACGCTGGCGGCCGCACTGATCCTGAGCGCGGCCGCCGTCGGCACGCCGCTCGCCGCGTTCGCGCAGACCCCGGCCGGCCCGCTCGTGACGATCCACAATTTCATGTTTTCGCCGATGTCGACCACGATCAAGGCCGGCACGACGGTCACGTGGAAAAACCTCGACGCGGAGCCGCATACCGTCGTCAACGACGCGGGCATCTTCCACTCGAAAGCGCTCGACCAGGACGAGACCTACTCGTTCCGTTTCGACAAGCCGGGGGTCTACAAGGTGTTCTGCGGGATTCATCCGTACATGAAGGAGACCATCACCGTGGAATGACGCGGCGCGCCGCAGCGCCCCGCGAACATCCGGCGCCACGGATGCGGCCCGACGATCGCCTACACTGGTTCCATCCGGCCGGCACCCGCCGGCCGTCACCGACCACGAGGCAAGCGATGACGGCAAGTCAACCCGCACATCCGAAACTGCCGGGCCAGGTCGTGCTCGTGCTCCAGGGCGGCGGCGCGCTGGGTGCCTACCAGCTCGGCGTATTCGAGGCGATGGAGGCGGCGGGCATTCAGCCCGACTGGGTCATCGGCACGTCGATCGGCGCGATCAACGCGGCGCTGATCGCCGGCAACGCGCCCGGACATCGCGCGCAACGGATGGCCGAATTCTGGCGACACGTCACCGAACGACCCGCCGTGAACGTGCCGGGCTTCCCGACGAGCTGGGACAAGATCGGCTCGGAACTCGCGGTCATCGGCGCGGGCCTGCCGGGATTCTTCCGGCCGAATCCCGCCGCCTGGCTCGGGCCGCTGGCGCGGGTCGGCGTCGAGCGCGCGTCTTACTACGTGGTCGAGCCGCTGCGCGACACGCTTGCGTCGCTCGTCGATCTCGACCTGCTGAACGCGGGCCGGCCACGACTGACCGTCGGCGCGGTCAACGCGTGCACGGGCACGATGCGTTATTTCGATTCGCGCGACCGGCCGCTCGGCATCGATCATGTGATGAGCTCGGGCGCGCTGCCGCCCGCGTTCCCGGCCGTGCGGGTCGACGGCACGCCCTACTGGGACGGCGGCATCTACTCGAATACGCCGGTCGAGGTCGTGCTGGACGACGCGCCGCGTCGCAGCTCGATCATCTTCTCGGTGCAGATGTGGAATCCGGTCGGGCCGGAGCCGCAAAGCATCTGGCAGGTGTCGGAGCGGCAGAAGGACATCCAGTACGCGAGCCGCACGGACAGCAACATCGCGCGGCAGCAGCAGATTCACCGGCTGCGCCACGTGATCCGGGAACTGGTCATGCAGCTGCCGGAGGCGGAGCGCACGTCGGCCGATGTGAAAGCACTCGCCGCATGGGGCTGCCAGACCACGATGCACGTGATCAAGCTCGCGGCGCCCCGGCTCGACGGCGACGATCAGTGGAAGGACATCGATTTCACACCCGCCGGCATCGCGGCCCGCCGGCAGGCCGGGTTCGACGCGACGATGCAGGCGATCGCCGCGCGGCCCTGGGATCTGCCGATGGACCCGACGGAAGGGCTCAGCGTCTGGAGTCCGGAAGAAAACCGGATCGGCGAGCGGCACAACTGATGCCTGGCGTCGCGCGCCGCCTTCCGCTTACAGCGCGCGCACGATCCCGCCGTCGACGCGAATGTTCTGCCCGGTGATGTAGCCGGCGCCTTCCGACAGCAGGAACGTCACGGTCTGCGCGATCTCCTGCGTCCTGCCGAAGCGGCCGGCCGGAATGCGGGCGACGATCTCGGGTGTCGCCGGCCAGCTGTCGATGAAGCCGGGCAGCACCGAATTGATGCGGATGTTGTCCTTCGCATACCGATCGGCATACAGGCGCGTGACCGAACTCAGCGCCGCGCGCAGCGCGGACGACACCGGCATCGCCTGCTCGGGCGCGTCGGCCGCGAAGCTCGAAATGTTGACCACCGCGCCGCCGCCCTGCTTCAGGAACACCGGCGTCACCCGGCGCAGCACGCGAACGACGTTGAGCACGATCAGGTCGAGCCCTTCGTGCCACTTGTCGTCCTCGATGGCGAGCAGGTCGCCCTTCGGCGGATGCCCGGTGTTGTTGACGACCGCGTCGATGCGGCCGTACTTCGCGAGCGTCCCGTTCACGAAACGCTCGATGTCGGCGTCGTCGGTGACGGATCCCGCCATACCCAAACCGCCGAGTTCCGCGGCAAGCTCGACCGCGCTGCCGGACGGCGACATCAGCGAGACGCGATAACCGTTGCTCGCAAGATCCCGCGCGATCGCGGCGCCCATGCCCTTGCCCGCCGCCGTCACCAATGCCACTTTCTCTACAGTCATGCTGTTCTCCCGAATAGGTCGGCTCAACGCCGCGATCGTCGTGCTGAAGCGCCACTCTAGGACTCTATAATCGCCTTGTCGAACGATGATTTCTCCACACACACTGTAGATTTTCTACTGCATGAAGGCTCTGTCGCGTACCCGTCGCCTCCCGCCGCTCAATGCGCTTCGCGCGTTCGAGGCCGCCGCGCGCCACCTCAATTTCCGGCTGGCCGCCGACGAACTCGGCGTGACCCAGGGCGCGGTGGCGCAGCAGGTCAGGCATCTGGAGGACGTCGTGGAGATTCAGCTGTTCCGGCGGCTGCCCAGGGGGCTGGCGCTGACGCGCGAAGGGCTCGAGTACTTTTCGTCGGTCCAGCGCGCGCTGCAGATAATCGCCGATGCCACGGACGCACTGGGCCAGCGCCCCATGGTCCTGACGGTCAGCACGACGCCGTCGTTCGCGTCGAAGTGGCTGATCCCGCGCCTGTCGGACTTCGGTCGCCTGCATCCCGACATCGAGGTTCGCGTCATCGCCGACGAGCGCCTTGCGTCGTTCCGTGCCGACGGCGTCGACATCGCGATCCGGCTCGGCAAGCCCGCGTTCCCCGCCGGCCTGGTCGCGGAATTGCTGTTTCCGCTCGACATCTTCGCCGTCGCCAGCCCGAAACTGCTCGAAAGCGGCCCGCCGATCCGCACACCCGCAGACTTGTCGAAGCATGCGCTGTTGCACGACGCGCACGACCTGTGGCCGGAGTTCATCGAGAAGCTCGGCGGAAAGGGGCAGACCGATCCTACGAAAGGGCCGCGGTTCAGCCAGTCGCTGCTCGCCATCGACGCCGCCGTCGCGGGTCAAGGCATCGCGCTGACCAGCGAGCCGCTCGTCGAACGCGATATCGCGCAAGGCCGGCTGCGCCGCGTGTTCGATTTTTCGTTTCCGATGTCGCTCGGGTTTTACGTCGTCTTTCCGCAGGCCAATGCCCATTCGGAAGCGCTCGAGGCCATGCGCCGCTGGCTGTTCGCGCAGTACGGGGGCGCGTGATTCGCTGATGCTCCGACCGACGAACAACCCCACTTGCATCAGTGCCTTCATGCGTATCGCAATTTTCCGATATATGATTCGCCCATCGACGATACCTATTTGCACCGGTTTTCCGGACGAACGCCCCAAACACCACACCCTTCCATGCCGACCGAACTCGACATCGACGCGATCCTGAAAGCGCTTTCGAACCCCGTGCGCCGGGAAATCCTCGTCTGGCTGAAAACGCCGGGCGCGCATTTCCCGGAGCAGACGCTGCCGTACGACCACGGCGTCTGTGCCGGGCAGATCGACGCGCGCTGCGGGCTGTCGCAGTCGACCGTCTCCGCGCACCTCGCGACGCTGCAGCGCGCGGGGCTCGTGACGTCGACGCGGATCGGCCAGTGGGCGTTCTTCCGGCGCAACGAGGCCGTCATCGATGCATTTCTCGACGCCCTGCGCCGTGAACTCTGACCCAGGCCATGCGGGCCGCACGCCGCGCACGACGCGGCGGTAATCCCGCCCTTCTGAAAAGGTTATCTGCCATGCCCACTCTGTTCGATCCCGTTACCCTCGGCGACCTGACCCTGCCGAACCGCGTCGTGATGGCGCCGCTCACCCGTGCCCGCGCAGGCAGCGCGCGCGTGCCCAACGACCTGATGGCCCGCTATTACGCCGAGCGTGCGTCGGCCGGCCTCATCATCAGCGAAGCAACCTCGGTCACCCCGCAGGGCGTCGGCTACGCGGACACGCCGGGCATCTGGTCCGACGAGCAGGTGGAAGGCTGGAAGCGCGTGACGCAGGCCGTGCACGCGGCCGGCGGCCGCATCGTGCTGCAGCTCTGGCACGTCGGCCGGATTTCGGACCCGGTGTTCTTGAACGGCGACCTGCCGGTCGCGCCGAGCGCGATCGCCGCCGGCGGTCACGTGAGCCTCGTGCGGCCGCCGCGACCGTTCGTGACACCGCGCGCGCTCGAACTCGATGAAATTCCGGGCATCGTCGCCGCGTACCGCAAGGGCGCCGAAAACGCGAAGAAGGCCGGCTTCGAAGGCGTCGAGATCCACGGCGCGAACGGCTACCTGCTCGACCAGTTCCTGCAGGACAGCACCAACCACCGCACCGACGCGTACGGCGGCCCGATCGAGAACCGCGCGCGCCTGCTGCTCGAAGTGGTCGACGCGGCGATCGACGTGTGGGGTGCGGGCCGTGTCGGCGTGCATCTCGCGCCGCGCGGCGACGCGCATACGATGGGCGATTCCGACCCGGCCGCGACGTTCGGTTACGTCGCGCGCGAACTCGGCCGCCGCAAGATCGCGTTCATCTTCACGCGTGAATCGTATTCGGGCGACCAACTGAGCCCGCGTCTGAAGGAGGCGTTCGGCGGCCCGCTGATCGCAAACGAGCAATTCACGCTCGAATCGGCGCAGGAGACGCTCGCGAGCGGTCACGCCGACGCGATCGCGTGGGGCAAGCTGTTCATCGCGAACCCGGACCTGCCGCGCCGCCTCGAACTCGGCGCACCGCTGAACAAGCCGGTGCCGGAGACGTTCTACGCCGAAGGCGAAACGGGCTACACCGACTACCCGGCGCTCAGCGACGCGGCCTGACGGGCGGCGACGCGTTCATGCGCGCACGTGAGCGCGCATGAACACGCGCTGCGTCTCGTCGAGCCCGCGTGCCACGTGATGCGCGCGAATCGCGCGCAGCGTGTCGTCGAGCGATGCGTCGTCGATGACGTCGAAGCCCAGGCGCGCGTAGTACGGCGCGTTCCATGGCGCGTCGCGGAACGTCGACAGCACGACCTGTGCGATGCCATCCTGCGCGGCGCGCGTCATGATCCGTTCGATCAGGCGCGCGCCGATCCGCTGCCCCGCGTGCGACGGCGCGACATCCAGCTCCTCCAGATAAAGCCGCCGCGCATCGAGCAGCCGGTAGAACGCAAAGCCCACGCACGTCCCCGCTTCGTCCGTCGCGACATACGCGCGACCCTCGTCGATGCGCATGCGCACGTCGGCCGCATCGGTCGGCTCGCCTTCGGCGATGTCGGGCATGCCGATGTCGCGAAAGCGCTGGGCGGCGGCCACTTCCACGGCGGCCATCGCGGCCGCGTCTTCCCGCGTGGCGGGACGAATCCGGATCGATACTGTCATCACGACGAGGTAGGCAGGCGGGAACGGCCGTCACTATAATCGAAACTTCATACGTTTCGAACGCCCTGCCCACGAGGTCCGTCATGACGCTGTCCGCGCTCGCCGTGTTCGCCATCGCCCTGCTCGTCACCGCCGGCACGCCCGGCCCGAGCGTCGCCGCGCTCGTCGCGCGCGTGCTGACGAACGGCGTGCGCGACGTGCTGCCGTTCCTCGCGGCGATGTGGATCGGCGAGGCGCTGTGGCTCACGCTGGCGGTTGCCGGGCTGTCCGCGTTCGCGCGCACGTTCGCGACGGGCCTGCTCGTGCTGAAGCTGCTCGGTGTCGCGTACCTGCTGTTTCTCGCGTGGAAGATGTGGACCGCGCCGACCGACACGAAGGCCGGCGACCTGCCGCGCGGCCAGTCGCCGTGGCGCATGTTCGTCGCGGGCACGCTGGTCACGCTCGGTAACCCGAAGATCATGCTCTTCTATCTCGCGCTATTGCCGACGATCGTCGACCTGACGCATGTCGGTGTCCTCGCGTGGACCGAACTCGTCGGCACGATGCTCGCGGTCCTGATCCTGGCCGACTGCTTCTGGTCGCTGCTCGCTTCGCGTGCGCGTGCGTTCCTCACGTCGGCACGCGCGAAGCGGATCGCGAACCGCACGAGCGCGACGGCGATGGCCGGTGCGGCGGTGGCGATCGCGACGCGCTGAACGGCACGGCCGCACGCGCATCCGCACGACGTCTCGTCGTTGCGAAACGGGGCGGACCGCCGCGTCCGCCCGTCAGCGCACAACAGCGCGTTACGGTGTCCCGGCGCTGCAGCAATACGCGAGCAGGAACGTCGCGGTGCCCGGACCGCCGTGCACGATCGCGCTAATGTCGCTGTTCAGCTTCGCCATCGCTGCCACCACGTAATCCGGCGCGGGCAGCTTCGCCGTATTGAAGTCGTGTACCGCAACCGCGACCGGCTTGTTGTCCTTCGTCTTCGGCGAAGCCAGCGCCCGGTCTTCCGCTGCGAATCGCTGATCGCGCGTGGCGACTGCACCGACCTGCCCGTCGCAATAGCCGTGCGTTCCCGACATGATGTGAATCGTGTGACCGTCACCGCTCAACCCGGACGCGATGGTATTCAATGCCGCTGCGACGTCCCTGACGTTGCACGGGCCGTGAAAGCCCCAGATCTGCACCGCATTCGGGGTGCCCTTCGTGATGTTGACGAGCGTTGCCATGACCTCTCTCCTTGCAGTCCTGCGTCGTGGACAGTTCGCGGCGAAGCAGGCGCTGCCTTCCACGACGACGTTCATGGGCCGGCGCGATGCCGAACACACAGTGCCCGTTGCCTCGCGCCGAGTTGAGAAACATCCGGATATCCGCGACGGACTCGATCGAACCGCGCCCGCCACGAACGGTTCAACCTTATCCATCGGCCTCGGTTCGCAACATGGACCGCTCGTCATACATTCGGCAACGTGCCGATCTTCACGGGAAGCGGAGGTCCCGCCACACGCCACGCAAAATCAGGCACAGGTGTACAGCGGGCCGCAGGCCACGTGTCGGCACCGACGCGCAAGATTTCGGTTACCCAACCTTCCACCAAACGCTCGCCCTGCCGGTCTTCACTAGCACCCCGCCAGCCTGCGCCTGTCACCCGGCTCGCGCACGTGATCGTTGCATTCGACCAGCGCCCGCACCAATGCCCAGTCATCGTCGTCGCAGAAATCGAGCAGCATCGCGCCATACGAACCCCGTTGCTCGCGCAACCGCGCCGCGAGCCGCGCCTGAATCCCCTGCACCCTGCCGTCGCCGCGCGCGACCACCGACGGATTCGCGCCCATCCCCGTACCGCTGCAGAAATTGATCGCCCAGCGGCCGCTTTCCGGCGACGGCATGCCGGTCAGCAGCGCATCGATGACGCGCCACTTGTAGTTGATCGACCCGGCAACGGGCACACGGTATTCGTCCTGGATCACGAACGCCGCATCGGGATGATCGATCGTGAAGGTCGCGTTGTCGGGCCACGCGGTCAGGTCGATGCCCAGCGGCCGGCTGCTGCGGAACCGCCTCAACAACACCACCGCGCCGCGCACGTCGCCGAGCGCCGGCAGCGCGCCGCCCGCATGCCAGCGCAACCGCGGGTGCCGCGCACGATGCGCGTCGAACGTCGCATCGAAACCGCGCGTGCACGCCTGCGCGGGCCATTCGTCCTTCACCGACATCACGATGCATTCGCGCGGATGCGCATCGAGAAAACGCGTACAGTCCGCGAGCACGTCGTCGAACGACATGCCGAGCGCGATCCCGCCGTGATGGATGTCGAACGCATCGCACCGGTGCCGGCAGCGGATGTCGAGCAGCCGCACGCCGTGCGCGAGCTGCGCGGCGAGCGGTGCGCGCTGCGTGCGCACGAGCGGATCGTCGACCGTATACGCACAGGTGTCATGGCTGCCCGGTAGGGTCAGCGTATGCAGCGGCCGCGCGTCGTCGAGCGCCGACATCCAGTCGGCCAGCGGCGTGGAAGCTTCGTATCGCGAAGGGATCATGAATCGATGAGTGACAAGGAAAGAAAAACGTGGGTGACTGCATCGGATGTCGCCGTGCGGGCCGGCGTGTCGCGCTCGGCGGTGTCGCGTGCGTTCTCGCCGACGGCGAGCATCGCACCCGAAACGCGCGAACGCGTGATGGTGGCCGCGCGTGCGCTCGGCTACCAGGTCAACCTGATCGCGCGCGACATGATCACGCAGCGCAGCAGCATGATCGGCGTCGTGACGGCCGGGTTCGAGAATCCGTTCCGCGCGCGGCTTCTGTCGGACCTGATGGCCGCGCTCGGTCAGCGCGCGTTCACGCCGCTCGTCACCAACGCGGATGATCCGCACCAGGTCCGGCAATCGCTCGAACGGCTGCTCAGCTACCGGATCGCGGGCCTCGTGATGACGTCCGCGTCGCCGCCGCTGTCGGTCGCGCGGCAGTATCTCGATCACCGGATTCCCGTCGTGATGATCAATCGCGAAGCGAACCTGCCGGGTGCGGATGTCGTCATCAGCGACAACGCGGCGGGCGCCGCCCATGCCGCGCAACGGCTCGTGCGGGCCGGCGCGCGCCGGCTCGCGTTCGTCGGGCCGCGCACGGCGAGCTACAGCGCACGCGCACGTGCGGATGCGTTCGCGCTGGCGCTGCAACGCGGCGACGCGTTCGATGCGGTACTCGTCAACATGATCGATACGCGCTCCGATACACATGCATGCGGCATCGACGCCGCGCGGCAACTGTTCGCATCCGGCGACCGCCCGGACGGCGTGTTCTGCTCGTCCGACCTGCTCGCGCTCGGCGTGATCGACGCCGCCCGCGACGCATTCGGCTTGCGCGTGCCCGACGACCTGCGCGTGATCGGCTTCGACGACATCCCCGCCGCCGAATACGACGCGTATCGGCTCACGACACTGCGCCAGGACACGCAAGGTCTCGCGCACGCGGCAGTCGACCTGCTCGCCGACCGGATCCAGACGTTCGACGGCGCATCGCGCACGCGCGTCGTGCCGGTTACGCACGTGGTCCGGCACAGCTGCGTGTAACGCGTCGCGTCACTTCAGTCCGCCCGCGAAGCCACGCAGCAGGTAGCGTTGCACGTAGCCGGCCACGGCCAGCGTCGGCAGCGACGCCAGCAACCCCGCGCTCATCAGGTCGCCCCAGTCGATGCCGTTCTCCGTCACGTAGCCGGCGATTGCGAGCGGCAGCGTGAAGCGGCTCGGCGTCGACACGAACAGCAGCGCGATCAGGAACTCGTTCCAGGCGGCGATGAACACGAAGATCGCCGTCGCGATCAACCCCGGCGCGCACAGCGGTAGCACGATCTGCACGAGCCGCCGCGCGAGCCCCGCACCGTCGATGCACGCGGCCTCCTCGTATTCGACCGGCACGTCGCGCACGAACGCGAGCAGCATCCAGATCGCCATCGGCAGCGCGTAGATCTGGTAAGCGAGCATCAGCCCGAGTGTCGAATCGAGCAGATGCAGCCGCTTCGCGAGTGCGAACAGCGGCACCGCGATCGTGATCGGCGGCATCAGCTTCAATGCCAGCACGAGCATCAGGAACAGCAAGTCGAGCCGGGCCGGAAACCGCAGCCGCACGAGCGCATACGCGGCAGGAAGCGCGAGCGTCAGCGCGAGCAGCGTCGTGCCGAACCCGACCAGCAGCGAATTGGCGAGCGGCGCGCCGATGCCGTTCGACCAGACCGACTCAAAATGCTCGAGCGTCGGCGCGGCCGGCAAGATTCGCAGCGGATGATCGAGGCGCTCGAGCGTCGGCATGAACGCCGCGCCGGCCATCCACAGGCACGGCAGCAGCAACAGCGCGAGCGCGGCGGCGCGCAGCATCCACGGCACTGCGCGACCGAATGCGGCACGCGTTCGTGCGTGCGCGATGCCCGCGGGTCGCGCCATCATGCGCGCCGATTGCGAACCGTCTGCCATACGTACCCCGAAACAAGCAGCGCGGACGCCGCGAGCATCAGCACCGACGCGGCACTCGCCGGCCCGACGTTGAAGAAGCGGAAGCCCGTGTCGTAGATGTAGGTCGACAGCGTCTGCGTCGCGTTGCCGGGGCCGCCGCCCGTGAGCGCATAGACCTTGTCGAACAGCTTGAACGTGTCGATCGAGCGCAGCAGCAGCGCGAGGCCGATCTGCGGCGCCGCGAGCGGCAGCGTGATGTCGCGCAGGCACTGCCACTCGCTCGCGCCGTCGGTGCGCGCGGCTTCGTACAGCTCCTGCGGGATCGATTGCAGCCCGGCCAGCACGATCAGGAACGCCATCGGCGTCCACTGCCAAACGTCGACGAGCGCGAGTGACCACAGCGCGAGATGCGGATCGGACAGCCAGCGCACGCCTTCCATGCCGAACGCGGCGAGCAGCGCGTTGAGGAAGCCGTCGAAATTGAGCCAGTTGCGCCAGATCGCCGAGCACACGAGCGTGGACAGCATCATCGGCAGGATCGCGAGCGGCAGCGCAATGCGCCGCCCCGGAAACGCGCGCACGAACAGCAGCGCAAGACCGAAGCCGAGCGCGACTTCAACGAGCGATGCCGCGATCGTGAAGCGCAGCGTGTTGCCGAAGCCGGCCGCGAACGCATCGTCGCCGAGCACTGCGCGATAGTTCGCGAGCCCCGCGAATGCGCGGCGGCCTGCCGTGTAGTCGACCTGGCAGAACGAGTCGATCAGCACCTGCGCGACCGGGTACAGCGCGAGCGCGGCCAGCACCAGGAGCGCGGGTCCGAGCAGCGCGACGAACGCCAGGCTGCGGCCGAGGGCTTTCATGCGCGGCTTCCCGATGACGCGTGGCGGCAAGCCGTCACTTGCCCGCCGCGGCCATCGCCTGCGCGATCTTCTGCTGCGCCTGGCGCAGTGCTGCGTCGGGTGCGGCCTGCCCGGTCAGCGCGAGCTGCAGCTGGTCGCCGAGAATGCTCTCGACCTGCTGCCAGTCCTTCACGCGCGGCCGCGCACGACCGGCCTCGAGCGCCTTCAGCTGATCGGGATACCAGCGGTACTGGCGCACCAGCGCCGGATCGGCGAACACGCTGCGGCGCGTCGGCGGAATGCCGATCCCGGCGAGGCGCGTTTGCGTGTCGCGCGAACTCAGGTAGACCAGGAAGTCCTGCGCGAGCTTCGCGTGCGGCGCGTCCTTCGGAATCCCCATCTGCCAGATGCCGAGCATCGGCGCCGGGCCGGCCGTCTGCCCGGGCGGCTGCTGCAACGCGATCTGCCCGACCACGCGCGACTGCTTCGGATCGTCGAGCGCCGGAATCCACGCCGGCCACACCTCGATCGACTGCGCGGCCGTGCCGCGCTGCAGCGCATCGCGCACTTCGGCGGCGCCGTACACGTCGACGTCCTTCGGCGCGGAGGCCTTCAGCGCGAGGAACGTCTTCAGCGCGGCCTGCGACTCGCGCGAATCGATCGTCACGTTGCCGGCACGGTCGAACACGTCGCCGCCATAGGCCCACAGGATCGGCAGGAAGCCCGTCACGACCGGGTTGCCCTTGGTGCCGCGGAACACGACGCCCGACACGCTCTTGTCCGCGCCACCGACGGTCTGCGCGATCTTCAGCACGTCGTCCCAGTTGCGCGGCGGCTGCAGCTTGTATTTCGCGAGCAGGTCCTTCCGGTACGCGAACATCTCGACGTTGCCGACGATCGGCAGCGCGTACAGCGCGCCCGCCGAGTTGCGGCCCAGCGCGACTGCCGACGGCACGAGATCGGCGTCCGCGAGCGATGCCGGCAGCGGCTTCAGCCAGCCGTTGCCGATGAATTCGGGCGCCCACGTGTCGTCCATCATCACGAGGTCGTACGTGCCGGTTCCTTCGCGCATCGACAGCTTCAGCTTCTGGTACAGGTTCGCGTTCGGCAGCTTGAGCAGCTCGATGTCGGTGCCCGGATGCAGCTTGGTGAAGCCGGCGACGGCGTCGGCGAGCCCCTTGCCATAGATGTCGTCGCGGCCCGCGATGACGAGATCCGCCGCGAAGGCGTGCGAGGCGGCAAGGGACAGCGCAACGGCGGCGGACAGCGCGCGCAGGCGGCTCAGCAGGGTCATGTGGTCTCTCTCGATCGGCGTGGTGGCGGGTCGGCCTCGCGTTGCACACGTGTGCAACACGTGCGACGCTTCGGGCGTCCTGAAGCGAACGCCATTGTTCACGTCGATCGTTAAGAATTTGTGGCACGCGGCGGAACCGGCCGGCCATCGCAGCCGGCCGCCCCGACCGCCTCGCCACGCGCGCGCCGTCAGAAGTTCACGCGAATCCCGGCCATCACCGCCAGCTGCCGGCTCGAATTGCTGTTCGCGAGCACCGGAATCTGCGCGTAGTTCACCGCATTGCCGTTCGCGTCGGTGCCGAGCCCCGTGCCGCTCGAGATCTGGCCGATCGCGACCGCATACAGCGCGGTGCGCTTCGACAGGCTGTAGTTCGTGCCGACGTTGACCTGATGGAAGCGCGTCGTGCCGCGCCCGTCCGTGTGCGCGGCATTGAAGATGTATGCGACGCCGCCCTGCAGCGCGGGCGTGAACATGTACGTGACGTTCAGCTCGCCGATGTCGAACGTGAACGCCTGCTTGCGCGGCTGCGCGTCGGTCGAGAAATAGCGGCTGTCGCCGAGGCGCGTGTGCGTGTAGGTCAGTGCGACCGTCGCGGCGCCGAGCGTCACCGAGCCGCCCGCGCCGAACGCACGCATCGAGCCGGCGTCCTGGAGCAGGCAGTACATCGCGCCCGGATTGCTGCACGCGAAGTCGCCGATATAGCCGCTCGCGCCGCCGAGCGCGGCGTCGAGCGGCTGGTGCAGGTCGAGATAGCCGACCGAGAACGCGACCGGCGCACGCGTGTAGGTCGCGGCGACCGCATAGCCGCGCTTCGCGGAAAAGTCGCCGGCCTGCCCGCCGAAGCTGAACGTGCCGCCGAACGTCAGGCCGTTGAAGTCGGCGCTGGTGAACTTCACCGCGTTGTTGAAGTTGAACGCGGCGTTCAGGTTGTCGACGTCGCCGAGATGCGAGCCGTACGGCGTCGCCCAGTTGTTGCTCGATACGTATGCGCCGAGCATGTCCGTGTACGAATCGTACTGGCGGCCGAGGCCGAGCGTGCCGATCGAATCCTGGCGCAGCCCGACCCACGCCTGCCGGCTGAACGCGGTGCCGCCCTGCAGCGCCTGCCCGTTCGCGGACAGGAATTGCTGCTCGAGCGAAAACACCGCGTCGAGCCCGCCGCCGAGCGGCTCGGCACCCTGAAATCCGAAGCGGGACGGCACGAGGTTGCCGCCGCCCATCTGCCATGCGTGGCCGCTGCCGGTGCTGCCGTCGGCGCGCGTGAACTGCTGGTTCGTCGAATAGATGATGCCTGTGTCCACGGTACCGTACAGCGTCACGCTGCCCGATGTTTGCGCGTGTGCGTTCATGCAGCCCAGCGCGGCCGCGGCCGCGGCCAGTCTTCTTCCGATCTTCATGTCCCGCCCCTCTGATGTCATCGATTCGCAGTGCAGATCGATGGTGTTGTCGATATGGGTGACAGGACTCTATCCAGCGAAAATTCGGGACCCCTATCCCAAATCAGCAAATGATGAAGCGAACGGGCGACACGCGACCGCGCCCGGCAAAACCGGCGCGATGCGCAAACGTCATTCGGGACGCAGGGTCTGCGACGGCAACTCGCCGAACAGGTCGCGATACTCGCGTGCGAAATAGCCAAGATGCGTGAAGCCCCAGCTCGCGGCGGCCTCGCCGACGCCGAGTTGCTGCGCCGAGGTCGTGCGCAGCAGGCGCCGCACCGCATTCAGCCGGATCGTGCGCAGATAGCCAACGGGCGTGACGTCGGCGACGCGCTGGAAGCTCGTCTGCAGGGTGCGGCGGCTGCAGCGCAGCGCGCGGCACAGTTCGAGCACGGTGACGGGTTCCTCGGGCCGGTCGCGCAGGTGTTTCTCGCAACGGCTGACGATATCGCTGTAGGTCGCGTGCGTGATGTCGCGGCGCTCGGCGCCGATGCCCTGGTCGAGCGCATCGAGGAACATGCCGAGCATCGCGTCGCGGAACATCTTGCGGGTGGCCGCATATTCGAGGCAGTCGGGGTTGCGCTGGGCGTCGTCGATCAGCGACGACAGCCGCGCGCCGAGCGCGACGCCTTGCGCGTCCGACAGCCGCGTGACGTGCCGCAGCTTGCGCGCGCCGGCCGCGCCGAACTCGGCTTCGCACAGCTCGTCGATCATGTCCGACGCGGCGCTGATCCCGACGAGCCCCATCCCTTCCGGCGTGTGGAATTCGAAATCCTCGCCGGCGCGCAGCGCGAGCAGCGCATAGCCGTCGACCGGCTGGCCCTGGAACGTGCCGGCGAGCGGCATCGACAGCGGCACCGCGAGCGACGTACGCCCGGCCGGCGCAACGCCGGTTTGCGCGACACGCCGGTTGGTCGTCTCGCGGAAGAAATGGAACTCGTCGTACAGCACCTGCGTGACGGTGCCTCTGAACCGGCCCGGCGTCATCTGGCGGTAGACCTGATGCCAACCCGCGATCGCGAGCCCGTGGTCATGCACGTCTTCGTGTGAGCGTGACTGGAACAGCATCGGCATCTCCGGTGAAACCCTGAATCCGCGTTGCGCCCGCACGGCGCGCAACGGCATAGCTTACCCCCGCAAAATTCCGCGTAGTGCAGTTTCGAATGCAAGGCAGGCCACCGACAGCTCGGTGGCCTGCTCGCCGGTCAGGCGGACATAGCGCCGAAACGACGGCATCCGGTTCACGATCTCGCTGCCGCCGAACGGCACGACGGCGAGCGTCCAGCGCCCGTCGCGCGCGGCGATTCCGCATTCGGTCAGGTGCAGCGGGCGTAGCGCATCGGCAAGTGACGAATCGGCGACGAGCGCGGCCACCGCCCTCACGAATCCGGGGTCGCATCCCGGCGCAGGCGCGGCCGCGATGCCGGTGCGCCGCAGCCAGCCCGTCTGCAGCACGCGCGCATGGCCCTGCGCGGGCGGGCCGTCGGCACTGATCGACACCTGCACGCTGACCGTATGCATCAGGAACTGACGGTCGACGCGTTCCTCGATGCTCACGCGCACGCCGTTCGGCAGCCGGGCCAGCGGTTCGGCAGCGCCGCAGTGCGCATCGCGCACCGCACCGAGGTCCGCCAGCACGCGCGCGGCGATCGCGCCGGGCCGGTAGCCGGGCGGCGGCGTGTCGGGCGCCGCGCGCCACCGAGTGAATGCGAGCCTCACGACGCGACGTGCTCGTTGCGCAGCACTTCCTCGACCGGCACCGGTTTGAACGGATGCCGGCGCTGCACGACAACCGTCCAGAACAGCGCGTACAGCGCGGTGAGCCCGAGCATTGCGCCGAACGGCACGTAGATGTCGCGCGCGTTCATGCCGGGTGGCGTGATGTACCAGATCGCGAGCACGATACCGACGCTCGACACGATCTGCGGCAGCGGGAACAGCGGCGAACGATACGGACGCGGCAGATCCGGGCGGCGGATGCGCAGCATCACGACCGACGCGGTGACGAGCAGATACGCGGTGCCCCACGCGCAGGTCGCGGCGAGCACGAGGTGCAGGATACTGTCGAGGTTGCCGTTGATCAGCCACGCATGGAAGATCGGCACGATCGCCGACGCGACGATGCCGACCACCGGCGTCTTGAAGCGCGGATGCAGATACGCGAAGCAGCGCGGCAGCGCGCCGTCGATCGCCATCCCGTACAGGATGCGCGGCAGCCCGGCCATCAGCGTGTTGATCGTCGCGGCGCCCGCGCACAGGAACGCGATACCGAACCACACGCGGCCGAAGGGCCCCAGCACCTGCAGCGCGAACGCGGGGATCGCGCCCGGCGTGTCGAGCAGGTGCGTGAGGCCGTCCGGGCTCACCGGCACGTTCGCGACCTGGCGGCGGATTGCCGCGCCGTACAGGAACATGCAGATCGCGACGCCGACGAGGCCGAGCGCCATCGCGCGCGGGATCGTGCGACCGGGGGACTTCATTTCCGGCGCGAGCGGCGTGACGAACTCGCAGCCGACGAACATGAACATCGCCATCCCGACCAGCGACAGCACCGCCGGCACCGACGTGCCGACTTCCGAGCCGCCGAACCAGCCGTCGAGATGCACGGCCGGCGCGGCCGCGAGGCCGAGAATGCCGAAGATCATCAGCGACAGCCACATGCCGGCCGTCAGCACGATCTCGAGCTTGCTGAACACCTTGATGCCGATGATGTTGGTGATCGCGAAGGTGACGACGAGGCCGACGCCGACGAGCCAGGAACTGTTGTGCTTCTCGAACGCGGCGTTCAGCGATTCGAAGTTGACGAGCGCCATGATGCCGCTCAGGATCGTCTCCGCCGTGCCGGCGAACACGTGCACGAGGAAATACGCGGAAATCGTGCCGGTGATCGCCCAGAAGCGGCCGAGCCCGCACGACAGGTAATCGTAAACCGAGCCGGCCGTGGGCAGCATCGCGGCGGCTTCGGAGAAGGTGGTCGCCTGCGCCTGCATCATCACGAACGCGATGATCATCGCGACCGCGAACGCCCAGCCGCCCATTCCGAAGCCCGACGTCGCGGTGAGAATCACCGGGCTCGCCATGATGAGGCCGACGGCGCTCGCCAGCGCGGTCGGAAAACCGACCGCGCCCGCCTTCAGCACCGTGCCGCCGCCTGCTTCAGCCGACTTGCCGGCGGGCGTATCGCCCGCGGCGCCGGTCACTCCAGACCATCCCGACATGTTCGTCTCCTTCCCTTTTTGGGCGGAGCCGGCGCTGCGGCGCCCGCTCCGTTCCGTGCTTCGCGGTCGGCCCGGGGCGGCGCATAAGCACGTCGCCACCGGAGCCCCAGTCGATCCAATCCGGATCCGATGTCGAAAAAATACGCAGGCAAAATAATCCGGTCATAGCGCAAATCGGCAAACCGGCGGTGGAGAACGGGTTATCCCGCCCTCCACCGCCGGTTCGGCGTCACGCGATTCCCGCTTTACGGCCTCACGCGAATGGCACGGCCTCGAAGCCCGCCGCGAGCGCGTCGACGATCCGGTCGAGCTGCTCGCGCTGGATCACGAGCGGCGGCGACAGGATGATCTTCGTGCCGACCGGGCGCACCAGCACGCCATGCTCGCGCGCCACTTCCGCGACGGCGTTCGCGTAGCCCGACAGTGGGTCGATCGGCTCGCGGGTCTGCTTGTTCGCGACGAGGTCGAGCGCGAGCATCAGCCCCTTGCCGCGCACCTCGCCGACCGCCGCGAAGCGTTCGGGGAACGACTGCAGCGCTTCAAGCAGATACGCGCCCTGCTTCGCCGCGTTCGCCGGCAGGTCTTCCTTCACGACGATGTCGAGGCTCGCGATCGCGGCCGCGCAGGCAACCGGGTGGCCGGCGTACGTGTAGCCGTGCATGATCGCGCCGCCAAAGTCCGCGTTCGCGGCGAACGCATCCTCGATCCGCGCGTTCACGGCCGTCGCGCCGAGCGGCACGTAACCGGACGAGATCCCTTTCGCGAGACACATGATGTCCGGGCGCACGCCCCAGCCGCGACTGCCGAACATGCTGCCGCTGCGGCCGAAGCCCGTCACGACTTCGTCGGCGATCAGCAGCACGCCGTAGCGATCGCACACCTCGCGCACGAGCGGCCAGTAGTTGGCCGGCGGCACGATCACGCCGCCCGCGCCCTGCACCGGCTCGGCGATGAACGCGGCGACCGTGTCGGGGCTCTGGAACTGGATCTCGCGCTCCAGCATTTCCGCGCAGATCCGGCCGAGTTCCTCCGGATCCTGCGTGAACGGATTGCGGTACAGCCACGGCGTCTCGACGTGGAAGCAGCCGGGCAGGTTCGGTTCGTAGTTGCGGCGGAACACCGTGTTGCCGTTCACCGATGCGCCGCCGAAGTGCGTGCCGTGATAGCCCTGCTTCAGCGAGATGAACTTCGTGCGATCGGCCTGGCCGCGCACCTTCCAGTACTGGCGTGCGATCTTCAGCGCGGTCTCGATCGAGTCGGAGCCGCCCGAGCTGTACAGCACGCGGCGCATTCCTTCAGGCTCCAGCATGTCGATCAGCTTCTTCGACAGCTCTTCCGCGCGCGGATGCGAGATGCCGTCGAACAGCTGGAAGTATTCGAGTTCATCGAGCTGGCGCACGATCGCATCCTTCACTTCCTGGCGGTTGTGCCCGACGTTCACGTTCCACAGACCCGCGACGCCATCGACCAGCTGCTTGCCGGTTTCGTCGAACACGTAGCAGCCGTCGCCGCGCACGACGCGGATCGGCTTGCGCTGTTTCATTTCGTTCGGGTGCAGCATCGGGTGCCAGAACTTCGCTTCGTTGTAGCTCATTGCAGTCTCCACTTTCGGATCGTTTGAACCGCGATCGCTCGCGTTCGAGGATCGGGGGTCGAGGTTTTCGGGGTGTTCGGAACGGATGCCGCGCGTCAGTGCGCGATGCACACGGATTTGGTTTCGGTGAAGCCTTCGATCGCGTACTGGCCGAACTCGCGGCCGATGCCCGACTGCTTGTAGCCGCCGAACGGCATCGACGGGTCGAGCGGAATGTGACAGTTCACCCACACGGTGCCGGCCTCGATCTGCGGCACGAGATTCATCACGCGCTTCAGGTCGTTGCTCCAGATGCTCGCGGCGAGGCCGTACGGCGACGCGTTCGCGAGGCGCACGGCGTCGGCCGCATCGTCGAACGGCACGACGACGATCACCGGGCCGAACACCTCGTCGCGCACGATCGCGCTGTCGGGATGCGGATCGGCGATCACGGCAGGCTTCACGTAGTAGCCGGGCAGGTCGTCGGCCGGCGTGCCGCCCGCGAGGAACGTGAGGCCCGCGCGGCGCGCCCCCTCGATGTGCTGCACGACGTTGTCGCGATGGTGCGCGGAGACGAGCGGGTTGATCTGCGCGGTGGTGTCGAGGCCCGCGCCGAGCTTCATCGACTGCGCGACGCCCGCGAGGCCGTCCGCGAGTTGCGCGAACTTGCTGCGGTGCACGTAGATGCGCGACGCGGCCGCGCACACCTGTCCCTGGTTGAAGAACGCGCCGGCGGCGACACCGTCGAGCGCCTGCGCGACGTCGACGTCGTCGAGCATCACGATCGGGTTCTTGCCGCCGAGTTCGAGCGAGAAGCGCGTCATGTTCTGCACGGCCGCCGCGCCAACCTGCTTGCCGGTCGCGGTCGAACCCGTAAACGAGATCTTCGCGATCGACGGGTGGCTCGAGAGTGCGGCGCCGCACGTGCGCCCGCCGGTGACGACGTTGAACACGCCGGGCGGCACGCCGGCGTCGAGGGCGAGTTCGGCGAGGCGCAGCGCGGTGAGCGGCGTTTCCGGCGACGGCTTCAGCACGATCGTGCAGCCGGCCGCGAGTGCCGGGATCAGCTTCCACACGGCGATCATCAGCGGGAAATTCCACGGCACGATCGCGGCGACCACGCCGACCGGCTCCTTGCGCGTATAGGCCGTATAGCGCGCGCCGGGCGGGAACGGGATCGACACGTCGAGCGTCTGGCCGGTGATCTTGGTCGCCCAGCCGGCCATGTAGCGCACGTATTCGACGCTCGCGCCGACCTCGATCGCGCGCGACACGTGGATCGACTTGCCCTGGTTCAGCGTTTCGAGCTGCGCGAGCGTTTCGGCATCGGCTTCGATCAGGTCGGCGAGCTTCAGCAGGATGCGCTCGCGGTCGGCCGGGCGCAGCCCGCTCCACACGCGGGTGTCGAACGCATGCTTCGCGCTGGCGACCGCGCGCTCGACGTCGTGCGCGTCGGCATCCGCGACCGTCGCGAGCCGCTCGCCCGTCGCCGGGTCGTACACGTCGAGTCGCGCGGCCGCGTGCGCGGGCTGCATGGCGCCGTCGATGAAAAGGCCGAAATCGCGTGCGACGAAGGTGCGCACGGTGTCGCTGACCGCGACGAAGTGTGTGGTGCTCATGGGCGTCTCGATGATTGTCGTGGCTGGGCCGCGTGCGCTCCGGCATGCGGGTGTCGAACCACTGTATCGACGAGGGATCGCGCCCCGTGAGCGCAAATTGGCAAGCGCGCGGGGGATCGAAACGCGGGTGAGTCGGGAACGGGGAATGAAGGCGACCGAGCGCCGCGCTATCGTCAGATGAATCGCGCGGGATGCACGCGGGTGCGGACGCGGAAAAACTACAGGAACAACGTGCCGACCAGCTCGGTGCGGTTCGACACGCCGAGCTTGCGGTACATCCGCATCAGATGCGTCTTGACGGTCGGCTGGCCGAGCGCGAGATCGCGCGCGATCTCCTTGTTCGAGCGGCCGTCGCGTACGAGGCGGGCGATCTGCTCCTCGCGGTAGGTCAGCCGCGCCTCGCAATCGATCCGGTGAATCCCGCGCCGTGCGCGCAGCAGCGGGCTCAGCGCGGCTTCGGCAACAGGCTGCAGCCGTGCCAGCGCGTCGATCTCGCCCGGCGCGAACCGGCCCGCCGTGCCGTTGCCGACGCCACCGCCCGCTACGCCCTTCCCGAAGCGCAGCAGCGAAAACGCGCCGATCGTCCGGCCCGCGTCGTCGCGCAGCCAGATCTCGACGACGTCGGCAACATCGTGGCGCCGCAGGAAACGGGTCCAGTATGCGGACGCATCGCGTCTTTCCTCAGGCAATTGGGAAGCGAGCGTCACGACCGCGTGAGCGCCTGCCGCGCAGCGCGACGGGTGCAGCGGATCGAGCATCCGGTAGCGCGCGATGTAGGTGCGATGCATCGACTCGGGCATGCCGAACAGCTCGAAATCGGCCGGCTCTCCGCTCAGGTCGAGCCGGTAGAACACGATCGCGGACGGGCTCGCAAACGCGTCGAACGCATCGACGCACGCGCGCAGCGCGCGCTGCCAGTCGGCGGCTTCGTGATCGGCGGGAACGGATGAGGTCGGCATGATGGGAGCGGCCGGCGGCCGCACGCGTCGAAGTTCGGGCCAGCCTACCGGCGCCGAAAATGGGCCAGTGAGCACAAATCGGCAATTCGTCTGCTGGTGCTGGATGGCGGACGCGCCGGCCGTGTTGCGACAACCGAATCGACGTCAGGACATCATGCGCCGCGAGCCCTGCGGTCGACGATGGCCGTCGAGGGTGGCGCGAGACATCGCACGCACCGGCCGTCTCCCGACGACGGAATCCGCGTCGGGAAGGCATGCGCCGTGAGCCGCAGGACCGAGCATGGACGTCGAAGACGGCGCGGAACATCGCGCACGCCGATCGAGCGCGATCGGAACGATCGGCGAGGTTTCCGGAGCGGCCGCGCGGGCGGCCTCGAAACGAAGGCGCGGCACCATGCGCGCCCCGCCCTGTCAGTGAATCTCAGTGCGCGTTCGCGGCGAACGTGTCGCAGGCGCTCACTTCACCCGATTCCATCCCGCGCCGCAGCCAGTACACACGCTGCTCGCTGGTGCCGTGCGTGAAGCTCTCCGGCACGACGTAGCCCTGGCCTTGCTGCTGCAGCCGATCGTCGCCGATCGCGGCGGCCGCCTTCAGCCCCTGCTCGAAATCGCCTGGCTCCATCAGCCGCTGGTTCGCGCGCTGCGCGTTGTTCGCCCACACGCCGGCGAAGCAGTCGGCCTGCAGTTCCATCCGCACCGACAGCGCGTTCGAGCGCGCTTCGCTCGAACGGCGGCGCGCGGCATCGACCTTGTCGGAAATGCCGAGCAGGTTCTGCACATGATGACCGACTTCGTGCGCGACCACGTAGGCCTGCGCGAAATCGCCTCCCGCGCCGAAGCGCTTGCGCAGTTCGTCGTAGAAGCCGAGATCGATGTACACGTTGTGGTCGCCCGGACAGTAGAACGGCCCCATCGCGGTCTGGCCGGTGCCGCACGCGGTCGGCGTCGAGTTCGTGAACATCACGAGCTTCGGCGGTTGGTACTGCGCATGCAACTGGGTGTTGAAGACGCCCGTCCACGTGCGCTCGATATTGCCGAGCACCTTGCGCGTGAACACCGCGCCGGGATCGTTCGCCGGTGCGCCCTGGTGCTGCGTAGGCGCGGGCTGGGCCTGCTGCTGCCGGCCCTGCAGCGCCGACGCGCCTTCGAGCACGACGCGCGGGTCGATCCCGAAAAAATACGATGCAGCCAGCGCGACCACGATCGTGCCGATGCCGATCGTCGCCCGCCCGCCGCCGAACCCGCCACCGCCGCGTCGATCCTCGACGTTCACGCTTTCTCTTTCGTCGTCCAGCCTCATTGCCGGCCCCTCCCTGTTCCTGTCGATGGTCCGGCCGCGCAATGCGCGACCGGGCGATCAGCCACCGCGCCCTGCGCCATCGGCAGAGCTGATGTATCCGTATCGGTCGCATGCGCACGCCGATCTTGCCGCCTGCCGCTCCGCTTGCACGACGGAATCGGGCGGCCGTCGCGCCCCGCACTGATGGGCGGGCGCGCCCGCGCCATTTTGCCGGGCTTTTGCGACGCATCGCAAAAATACGGAGGATAGAGCGATTCGGCGCCGGACATCGTCAGCTTTTGCAAAATGACCGCGATCCGGCCGGTCGGCCCGGTGCGCGATACCGCCCTCGCCCGTCCGGCCGGTATGCGTTCATCCTTTCGGCGGATACCGGCGTGCGTCGGCGCCACCTAAAGTGACCGGAAACGACACCCTCCGGAGAACGACATGACGCACCCGCAACCCCGTACGATCGCGATCACCGGCGCAGGCACCGGCATCGGCGCCGCGTGCGCGCGCCGCTTCGCCGCCCGCGGCGATCGCGTCGCGCTGATCGGGCGGCGTCGGGCGCCGCTCGACGCGCTCGCCGCCGAGACGGGCGGCCTCGCGCTCGCCGGCGACGCCGCGAGCACGGCCGACTGGGCGCGTTTCCTGCCTGAGATCGCTGCACGGTTCGGCCCCGTCGATGCGCTCGTCGCATGCGCGGGCGGCCACGGTCTCGGCCGCGCGGACGAAACCGACGACGCGCAATGGCGCGACGCGATGCATGCGAACCTCGACACCGCGTTCGTCAGCGCACGCGCATGCCTGCCCGACCTGATCGCGCGGCGCGGCAGCATTGTGCTGGTCGCGTCGATCGCGGCGCTCGTGGCCGGGCCCGGCGTATGCGGCTATACGGTCGGCAAGCATGCACTGCTCGGGCTCGCGCGTTCGCTCGCACGCGACTACGGGCCGCACGGCGTGCGCGCGAATGCGGTGTGCCCGGGCTGGGTCCGCACGCCGATGGCCGATGCGGAAATGGCGCCGCTGATGTCCGCTCACGGCGACACGCTCGACGGCGCCTATGCGCGCGTCAGTGCCGACGTGCCGCTGCGGCGCGCGGCCGATCCGGACGAAATCGCGGCCGTGTGCGCGTTCCTGGCCTCGCCCGACGCGTCGTTCGTGACCGGCGCGACGCTCGTGGCTGACGGCGGCGCGATGGTCGTCGATGTGCCGACGCTCGCGTTCGACAAGCTGTGATGCCTGAAGACACGAAGCCCACGTGACACCGCGTTGCGGGCGGCCGCACAAGGTCGGGCGCGCGTCTTCCGGCACTCGAACGCCCGCCCCCCGCCCCGGCACGCACGGCGCGCGTTCACGCCCCGGAAATCCGCTAACATCGACCGATCCCGCCGCCCCCGCGCGGCACTGCCTCACCGCTCGGAATTCGATGAACATCCGGTTTCTTGAAACCTTCGTCTGGCTCGCGAAGCTGGAGAACTTCCGGCTCACGGCCGAGAAACTGCACACGACGCAGGCGGCCGTGTCGAGCCGCATCGCGTCGCTCGAAGAGGCGTTCGACGTGCGTCTGTTCGACCGCAACACGCGCTCGGCCACGCTCACGCCCGCGGGGCGGCGCATGCTCGCTTACGCGGAGCGAATCGTGCGGCTCGACAGCGAGATGCGGCGCGACATCGACGCGGCGAGCGACGCGGGCCTGATCCGGATCGGCGTGATCGAATCGATCGTTCACAGCTGGTTTCCGGCGCTGATGGCGCAATTGCGCGAACGCTATCCGCGCCTCGACGTCGAAATCACGAGCGATACGACGCTGCACTTGATTCGCCTGTTGAGCACCGACGGCGTCGACCTGATCCTGCAGACCGACCCGGTGCCGGGCCCCGACTTCACGAACCTGCCGCTGTGCGAATTCCCGGTGCGCTGGGCGGCCAGCCCGCGCCTCGGGCTCGGCGGCGAACGGCTCGACATCGCGCGGCTTGCCGCGTATCCGATCATCAGCTTCTCGCGACATTCGGGGCCTCACGCAACGATCGAGCGGCTGTTCGCGGTCGTCGAACGGCCGGCCAGCATCAACTGCATCACGTCGGTCGCCGCGATGATCCGGCTCGTCGCCGACGGCTTCGGCGTGGCCGCGCTGCCGCCCGCGATCATCGGGCGCGAACTGCAGGAAGGCGCGCTCGAACTGCTCGACGTCGAACCCGAATTCCCCGCGCTGCCGCTCGTCGCGTCGTATCGCACGCAGGGCCTGCCCGTCGCCGCGCGCATCGCGGAACTGGCGAGCGAAGTTGCACGCGCGATGCCGGCCGCGTCGAGTCATGCGAAGACGGGCGCATCGGCAAAGGCCGAGGCTGTCGACGAAGCTCCCGTCCGTCCGGCAAGAAAAACCCGGACCGCAACGGCAAAACGCATGCCGGAATCCGCACCGCCCGCCACCCCGGCGAAACGCCGTCCGCGCCGCTCATAAGAAAACCTGTTCACCGCGAATTTGTTTTCTTGTTGGACGGGCACGGCCCGTCTTCGGGACACTGCGGTTCCTGACACACCCCGTCACGAGGAACCCGCCATGACCCGCCTTTCCCTTCCACACGGCCAGCTCTGCGTCTGGACGGACATCGACCCCGCGCACGAAGCCGATTTCAACGCGTGGTACGACCGCGAGCACATGCAGGAGCGTGTCGCGATTCCCGGCTTCACGCATGCGCGACGGTTTCGCGCGACGGACGGCGGCCCGCGCAAGTACCTCGCGCTCTACGTGACGGACACGCTCGACGTGTTCCGCAGCGACGCGTATCGGCGCGCATTCACGCGGCAGACCGCCTGGTCGCTCGCGAACTTCGAACGGATGACGGGCACGCAGCGGCGAGTCGGCGACCTGACGATCGAGGCCGGCGACGGCGAAGGCATGCATCTCGCGCTGTTCATGCTGCAGCCTGAGCACATCGACGTGCCGCACCTGCGCGAGCGCTTCGACGCGGTGCTGAGCGAACCCGGCATCCATGCGGCACGGCTGTTCCGCACCGTGCCGGACCTGTCCGCGCCGATCGGTGCCGATGCGGCCGCGCGTCCGGCCGCCGACGCGCTCGTGCTGATCGAGGGCAGCGATGCGGCGGCCACCCGCCGCGTCGCCACCGCCATCTCTACCGCCATCGCCGGTCACGACGAAGTGCGCACCTTCGACCTGCTTTGGCGCGCCGCCGCGCCGCCGCCGGCGGCCGGTCGCGATGCCGAAACGAAAGCGGCCGCCGCCGCCCTGCCGGCCTGAATCCCGACTTCGCCACCGGCCGCGTCATCCGTCATCGGCACGCGCGTCATCCCGTCATCCTTCACGACATGCCCGACACCATGAGCACTCTCGCCCAGCCCGCCGCCCACGCACCCCGCCGCGTCCGCAACAGCCGACTCGCGACCGCGAGCATGATCGGCACGTCGCTCGAGTGGTACGACTTCACGATCTACAACACGCTCGCCGCGCTCGTCTTCAATCATCTGTTCTTTCCGTCGGTCGATCCGCTGGCCGGCACGATCCTCGCGTTCTCGACCTACGCGGTCGGCTACGTATCGCGCCCGCTCGGCGGCTTCGTGTTCGGCAATCTCGGCGACCGCATCGGCCGCCGTGCGGTGCTGATGCTCACGCTCGTGCTGATGGGCGTCACGACCGCGCTGATGGGCGCGCTGCCGACCTATGCGCAGGCCGGCATCCTGAGCCCGATCCTGCTCGTCGCGCTGCGCTTCGTGCAGGGCGTCGCGCTCGGCGGCGAATGGGCCGGCGCGGTGCTGCTGTCGGTCGAGCACGGCGACCAGAAGCGGCGCGGGCTGTCCGCATCGTGGACGCAGATCGGCCCGTCGTTCGGCACGCTGCTCGGTACCGGCTGCATCGCGCTCGTGACACTGTCGACCACGTCGGGCGACTTCCTGTCGTGGGGCTGGCGCGTGCCGTTCGCGGCCAGCGCGCTGCTCGTCGTGTTCGGTTTCTGGCTGCGGCGCGGCGTCGACGAAACGCCGCAGTTCGAGCAGCTCGCCGAATCGCACGCGACCGCCGAGGTGCCCGTCGCCGACGTGCTGAAGTATCACTGGAAGCGCCTGCTGATCGCGGGCGGGTCGCGGATCGGTTCGGACGTGCTGTACGCGCTGATCGTCGTGTTCACGCTGACCTACGTGACGACCGTGCTGCATCTGTCGCGCCCCGTCGCACTGACGGCCGTGATGATCGGCACGGCGTGCAACGCGCTCGCGGTGCCGTTCTTCGGCGCGCTGTCGGACCGCTTCGGACGCCGCCCCGTGTACCTCGCCGGCGCGATCGCCGGGATCGTGTGGGCGTTCGTGTTCTTCACGATGCTCGATTCGGCGCGGCCGGGTGCGATCGTCGCGGCGGTTGCGATCGGCCTCGTGATCCATGCGGCGATGTACGGTCCGCAAGGCGCGTTCGTCACCGAACAGTTCCCGACGCGCGTGCGTTACGCGGGCTCGTCGCTGGCCTACACGCTCGCTGGCATCGTCGGCGGCGGTTTCGCGCCGCTCGTGATCGCGACGCTGTTCCGCGAGACAGGAACGACGACGGCCGTGTCGCTGTACGTCACCGCGTCGCTCGTCGTCACGTCGATCGCGCTGCTGGCCGCGCGCGAGACCGCGCACCGGCCGCTCGCGGATTGAGCGTCCCTGCCGATCGTTTCATTCATTCGCACTTCAAACGGATACCCGCATGCAAGCCCTGTCGTTCAACGTGATGTCCCCGCAAGGTGCGTCCGCTCATGTCGACGTCGAGATCGAACGTGTCGTGATTGCCGGCTGGGCCGGCCGCGATCCGGACGCGATCCGCGCGCACATCGACGAACTCGCGGCGCTCGGCGTCGCGCCGCCGTCGACCACGCCGTGCTTCTATCGCGTGTCGTCCGCGCTGCTCACGCAGGCGGCATCGATCGGCGTGCTCGGCGCGCGCTCGGGCGGCGAGATCGAGTGCGTGCTGATCGACAGCCCGGTCGGCACGCTGGTGACGGTCGGTTCCGACCATACGGATCGGGAAGTCGAGGCCTACGGCGTCGCGGTGTCGAAGCAGGTATGCGCGAAACCGCTCGGCCGCGATGCGTGGCGCCATGCGGACGTTGCCGATCACTGGGACGCGATCGAGATGCGTTCATGGTTGATCGGACCCGGCGGAGAACGCGTCGCGTATCAACATGGCGCCGTCAGCGGGCTGCTCGCGCCCGATGCGCTGTGGCAGCGCTTCGATGACCGGCGCACGATGCCCGCGCGCTGCGCGATGTTCGGCGGCACGGTCGCCGTGCACGGCGCGATCGCGGCGATGGGCGACGGTGACACATTCGAGATGGAACTGCACGATCCGGTGCTCGGGCGCAGCCTCCGGCACCGGTATGCGGTCGAGGTATTGCCGGTCGTCGCGTGACGGCAGGTGGCAGGCGCGCATGCGATCACGGACATGAACCGCATGCGGGCCCGCCATTCGCGTGCGCCGCTCGCCGTCATCGCAAGCAGCCCAGCCCGGCCAGCGCCGCCTCCACCGCGGTATCGAGCGGCGTCATCGGCTCGCGGCCCAGCACCGCCGTCACCCGCGCGTTGTCCATCCGGAGCGGCTCGCGCCACAGATAGCGCATCTCGAGCATCTCGCGCATCGTCGTGACGAACGGTGCCGCGGCCCACACAAGCCACCACGGAAATCGCCGCACCGTCGGCCGCATCCCGTGCCGCTGCGCGACGCGGCGCACGGCCTGCGCCATCTGCGTGCCGTCCGCGTCCCAGTGCCCGCCGAGATGGAAGCGCGCGAACGGCGCCAGCGTGTCGCGTCGCTCGAGCAGCTCGACCATCGCGCGCGCGACGTCCGGCACGTACGCCCATTGATGGCCGACGCCCGGCCGGCCCGGCACGCTGATGGCCGCGACGGGCTGCCCGGCCTTGACGAGCCCCTGCCCGAACCAGTTGTTGCCCGCATGCCCCCCGAAGAAATCGCCGGCCCGCACGATGATCGTCCGGACGCCCTGCGCGGTCGCCGCCTGCAAGCGCCGCTCCATCTCGACGCGGATCGCGCCCTTGCGCGTCACCGGATGCTGCGGCGCCTCTTCGCGCAACACGGGAAACGCGTCGGGGCCGTAGTTGTAGATCGTCCCCGGCAGCACGACGGTCGCCTGCGCCGCCGTCGCCGCCGCGATCGTGTTGTCGAGCATCGGCAGCACCTGCGTCGACCAGCTCCGGTAACCGGGCGGGTTCACCGCATGCACGATCACGCTGCAGCCGCGCGCCGCGCGGACCACCGCCTCGCGATCGAGCGCGTCGCCGCGCATCCAGGCGATCCCGTCGCGCTCCACCGTCTCGGCGTCGAGCGCGCGCTTGAGCGCGCGCACCTGCCAGCCGGCATCGCGCAACTGACGCGCGACCTCGCCGCCGATGCCTCCGCTCGCGCCGAGCACGAGTGCCTGTCGTTGCGTTCCGCCTGCGTTTGCCGTCATGGTCGTTCTCCGTGAATGAACCGTTGTCTGCACGCATTCTGGCGCGAGGCCGCCTAGCAAGGAATTGCCGAACATGATTGATTAGCTATACATTTATGTATGGCCATCGATCTGAACTGGGAACGCTACCGCACCTTCCTCGCCGTGCTGACGGAAGGCTCGCTGTCGGGCGCGGCGCGCGCGCTCGGCATCACGCAGCCAACGGCCGGCCGTCATGTCGCGGCGCTCGAGGCCACGTTCGGCCAGACGCTCTTCACGCGCTCGCCGTCGGGGCTGCTGCCGACCGAGGCAGCGCTCGCGCTGCGCGGTCACGCCGAGGCGCTGCGCAGCGCGGCAGCCGCGTTCGAGCGCGCGGCCGCGAGCCACGGCGCGGGCGTGCGCGGCACCGTGCGGATCTCGGCCAGCGACGTGATCGCGGTCGAAGTCCTGCCGCCCATGCTTGCGCAGTTGCGGCGCGACCATCCGGGGCTCGTCATCGAACTGGTGCCGACCGACCGCATCCAGGACGTACTAAACCGCGAGGCCGACATCGCAGTGCGGATGGCGCCGCCCGCACAGGACGCGCTCGTCGCACGGCGCATTGGCGAGATCGACGTCGCGCTGTATGCCCGCGACGACTACCTGGCGCGCAACGGGACGCCGTCGTCGACGGACGAACTCGCGCATCACGCGCTGATCGGCTTCGATACGGTGACGCCATTCATCCGCTCGGCGGGGCGCGGGATGCCGCAGTGGAAGCGCGATGCGTTCGCGCTGCGCACTGACAGCAATCTCGCGCAGCTCGCGATGATCCGCGCCGGCTACGGGATCGGCTTCTGCCAGAACCGGCTCGCGCAGCGCGATGCGCGGCTCGTGCGCGTGCTGCCGGACGGGCCCGCGATGAAACTGGAAACGTGGGTGGTCATGCACGAGGATCTGCGGGCGAGCCCGCGTTGCCGGGCCGTGTTCGATGCACTGGCTACCGGGCTGCGCACGTATGCCGAAGGGACGGCCGACTAGGCCGCTCCAACCCGCTGCGCCCGCCAGTCGACGCGATGCGCTATTCGTGGATCTTGCCGGCGAACAGGATGTCGGCCATGCGCCGCCACGGATTGTCGGGCAGGTCGTAGCAGCGCGGCCCGTCCTCGGACGCCTCGGCCCAGTCGACCATCGCCTCCAGGTACTCGCCGATCGAGCGGTTTTCCCAGCCGAGCGCGGCGGCCGCGAATGGCGACGGCGGCACGTCTGCGTCGAGCTGGCGCTCCTTGTGCCAGTCATGGCCGAGCACGCGCAGGAATTGGATCAGCGAGCGCTCGTCGACCACCCGCTCCAGCGCGTGCTGCAGCCGCGCCGCCATCTTGCTTTTCAGTTCGTCGTTCATGCGTATCGTCCCCCGCTACGCAACGTTCAGAAAGCTTCCACCTCGCACCAACCGGGGTACGTTTCCTCGACGATGAAGAAATCGTCGAAGTAGACCAGCCCGAGCCGCTCGAGCGACCTCATGCACGCATCGGCCGCGTCGCCGCCGAAGAACGGGCCGAGCGACACCAGCCGGTCCGACTCGTCGAAATACTCGGCGAAATTGAATTCGCGCATGACCGCGGACAGGTCGACCGCTTTTTCGACCAGCGCCGCGCGCCGAACGACGATCCCGAAATCTCTCGATATTTTCATTGGTACCGCCCCCGTCGAATACGTGCGTCTGCGCCGACGCGCATGCCTGCGTCACATCAGCAACTGGCGCGACAGCACCTCGCGTGCCTGCGTGACCGTCTCGCGTTCGCCCGGCATCGGCGGCGTCAGCGAGAACACGGCGTCGGGCAGCGCCGGCAGCCGGTATTTCGCGCCGAGCCGCACGAGACCCTCGCCGATCGCCGATGCGCACAGGCAGCCGACGCCGAGCCCCGCCGTCAGCATCGACTGCAGCCCCGCGACGCCCGACGCGCTGTGCACGAGCACATACGGCGCGTGCTGCTCGTCGAGCGAGCGCACGGCGATCTGATGCATCATGCAGTCGTCCGGCAGCAGCACGAGCGGCAACGGCTCGGGCAACTGCTCGGCGAGCGCGGGCGATGCAACCCACGACAGCGGCTCGCGCCGCAGCACCCAGCGCGTATCGGCCGACGCGGGCCGGAACGGCCCGCTCGACAGGTTCATCACGACGCCGAGATCGATCTGTCCGCGCGCATGCGCGGCTTCGATCTCCGCGCTCTTCATCGCGCTCACGTGCAGGCTCAGTTGCGGGTAGCACTCACGCAACCGCGCGAGCAGGCCCGCGACTTCGTGCGTCCGGTAGTAATCGGTGATCGCGACGCGCAACTCGCCCTTGATCGCCTGGCCGCGCACTTCGTCGAACGCGGCCTCGTTCAGCGCGACGATGCGGCGCGCATGCTGCAGCAAACGTGCGCCGGCCGGTGTCGGCTCCACGCCGCGCTTGCTGCGCGCGAACAGCGGCACGCCGGCGCGCGATTCGAGCTTGCGCACCTGCTCGCTCACCGTCGACTGTGACAGATGCAGCACCGGCGCGGCCGCCGTAAGGCTGCCCGCATCCGCCACCGCCGCAAAAGTGCGCAACTGATCCAGGTCGAAACCGCGCATCGCCCTCTCCATCCATCGAATAACCCGATGGATGCTACCACCAATTCCCGCTTTTCCGATTCATCGGCAATCCGCAGAATATGGGTTCAACGGCTCGCACGAGCCCGGTTCAACGGGCTTCGACATGCGTTGCAGCCCTCATTCTTCCGGACTTCCGTTCATGACCGACAACACCCTCGCCCCTTGCGCGCCGGCCGGCACGGCCGCCAAGGCACCGCCGCGCAGCCATCACGGCTGGGCGCTCGTGGTCCTGCTGGTCGGCGCCATTCTGCCGCCGCTCGACTACTTCATCGTGAATCTCGCACTGCCGGCCATCCGCGACGGCATCGGCGCGCGACCGTCCGAGCTGCAGCTCGTCGTGTCGGCCTACGCGTGCGCGAACGCGGTCGTGCAGATCACCGGCGGGCGTCTGGGCGATCTGTACGGCCGCAAGCGGATGTTCATGATCGGGATGGCCGGCTTCGTCGTCGCATCGACGCTGTGCGGGCTCGCCGGCAGCGGCGCGGTGCTGGTCGGCGGCCGCGTGCTCCAGGGCCTGTTCGCCGCGGTCCTCGCACCGCAAGTGCTCGCGACGATCCGCAGCGTGTTCAGCCCGCAGGAACAGGTGCGCGTGATGGGTTTCTACGGTTTCGTGTTCGGTCTCGCGGCCGTGATCGGCCAACTGGGCGGCGGCGCATTGATCAGCCTCCATCCGTTCGGGCTCGGCTGGCGCGCGATCTTCCTCGTCAACGTGCCGATCGGCGTTTTCGCGCTACTTGGTAGCTGGCGCTTCATCCCGGAAAGCCGGCCGCCACGCGGCCAGCGTATCGACGTGCCCGGCACGGTGCTGCTGTCGCTGTTCCTGCTGATGCTCGTCTACCCGCTCACGCACGGACGCGAGGCGGGCTGGCCGCTGTGGATGGTCGCGTGCATCGCCGGGGCGCTGCCGATGCTCGGCGCACTGCTGGCGGTCGAAGCGCGCCGGATCGCGGGCGGCCGCGATCCGCTGCTCGACGTGCGCCTGCTGCGCAATCCGGTCGTCGTGCTCGGGCTCACGCTCGCGTTCCTGTTCTACATGCTGAGCGCGTTCTTCCTGAGCTACGGGATCTATCTGCAGGGCTGCCTGGACTGGTCGCCGCTCGCGTCGGGGCTGGCGATCCTGCCGCTCGGCATCGGCTTCCTCGCGAGCCCGCTGTTGATGCCTCGCCTCGTCGACCGGTTCGGCGGCCATCGCGTGCTCATGCTCGGCTTCGCGATGCTCGCGGCCGGCGTCGCGACCGCCGCCGCACTGGCCGGCGAACACGCGCCCGGCCCGGGCTTTTACGCGGGCGTCGCGGCGATCGGCATCGGGCAAGGCCTCGTGCTGCCGTCGGTCGTGCGGATCGTGCTCGCGGAAGTCGACGCGGCGCGCGCCGGGGTTGCATCGGGCATGGTCAGCACGATGCTGCAGATCGGCGCGGCCGTCGGGGCGGCGACACTTGGCGGGCTGTTCTTCGCGCGGCTCGGCGCGCAGCCGGGTGCGCTCGACTACGTGCAGGGGTTCAGGACGGCGATGTGGGCGCTGGCGGTCGTGTTGCTCGTTTGCGTCGCGTTGTCTGCCGCGCTGGGACCGATGCATCGACGCGTGCGCGCCGGTACGTGACGACACGGGTCGGACCACACAGCGCCGGCAGCGAATCGGGGCATGCGCGACCGCTTGCGGGCATCAAGCCCGTTTGTGATGCTTGAGTTGCTCGTGCCGCGCTTCCCATTCGGCCAGCTCGACGCGATAGCGCGCCAGCGCTTCGTCGTACAGGTCGAAAACGCACGGCGAGCAGCCGCTGTTGCAGCAGTCTTCCAGTTCGGGTTGTTCGGGCGGGGTCGGACGCGGATCGTCGGCGAGCGTATCCGCGGAGGCAGGCTTGGTCACGGCTTCAGTCACATGATGTCGAACGCCCAGTATACGGTGATGGTCCGCGGCATGCAGGCCGCCGGCCGTATGCAGCCGTGCAACCTGCTGATCGACATCGCGGCGATCGCGCACATTCCGCGTGCGCGATTTCGCATGCCCTGACGTCGAAATCGAGTGCGATCGCCCGTCAGCCGCTACGCCACGCGACCACTCACGGGAATCGATGCGCCGGTGATCGCCTGCGCGTCAGTCGACAGCAGGAACCCGATCGTCGCGGCGATCTGTTCGGGCCGGACCCAGCGCGTGAAATCCGCATCGGGCATGTCCGCACGGTTCGGCGGCGTGTCGATGATGCTGGGCAACAGCGCATTCACGGTCACGCCGCGATCGAGCAGTTCCGCCGCCAGCGCCTCGGTGAGTCGCGCGACGCCCGCCTTCGCGGCCGCATACGCGCCCATTCCCGCGCCTGCCTTGAACGCCGCACCCGCGCCGATGTTGACGATGCGGCCCGCCGGGCTCGCCACCAGGTACGGCAGCGCGGCCTTCGACGCATTCAGTGCCGTCTTCACGTTCAGTTCGTACATGCGGTCCCACGTGGCCGCGTCGCCATCGGCGATCGTCTGCCACACGAACGCGCCTGCAATGTTCAGCAGCGCGTCGACCCGGCCGAATTCGCGATTCACGGTGTCAAGCGCGCGTGCAGCTGCCTGCGGATCGACGAGATCGATGCCGCCGAGGCGCAGCGCATCGGCCGGCACGCCGGGCAACGCCTGCGCGTCCGGCGCGCTGCCACGGCCGATCAGCGCGACGCGAGCGCCGCGCTGGCCGAGCCAGGCGGCTGTTGCGATGCCGAGGTGGCCGAATCCGCCGGTGATCGCGACTGCCTTGCCGTTCAGGTCGTGTTCCATCGATGTGCTCTCCAGGGTCGAAGGGGGTTGGATGATACGCGGTTCGGTGCGATGCCGGCCGCGACACGGGCGTGCCCGGCCGGGGTGTCGACAGCGTAGCGCCGTTCACGCTTCCGTGTGTGCTGCGACGGATGCGTCACCATCGACGAGGTCGATCTGTTGATCCGCCGCGGCCGTGCAGGTGCGCACCACACACAGCGGCAGGCCGCCGGGCATAATGCGCGATCACGGCGCGCCGCGCGGTGCACCGTGATCGCGCCGGGTCGTCGAACGACCCGCGCCGTTTCCGTATCGAACCCCGAACCTCAATTCGTCTATCCCATGCAAGTACTCGTCGTTGGCACCGGCAAGCTGGCAACCGAACTGCTCGGCTCGCACCGGCTCGCACCGGCAACCTGTCGCGTGATGGCCTGGTCGGACCCCGCCCGTGGCAACGTCCGTTCGATCGTCGTTCACGCCGGATCCGGCCGCGAGCTGCCTGCCGCGATCGAATTCTGCCGCGCCACGGGGTCGCCACTCGTCGAGCTGTCCACCGGCTCCGACCTCGAAACCGGATCGCACGACTTCCCCGTCGTGCTCTGTCCGAATACGAACATCCTGATGCTCAAGTTCATGAGCATGCTGGAAACCAGCGGCCATCTCTTTCGCGACTGCCACATCAGCGTGACGGAGTCGCACCAGGCCAGCAAGACGTCCGTGCCCGGCACCGCGGTCGGCGTCGCTCAGTCGCTCGGCGTTCCGGCGCAGGACATCCACTCCGTGCGGGACCCCGCCGAGCAGCGCGACGCCTTGCAGATTCCCGACGATCAGCTCGGCCGCCATGCGTTCCACCGGATCCGCATCGAGGACGGCGCATGCAGCCTGCAATTCGAATCCCGCGTGTACGGCGCGTCGCCTTACGCGGATGGCGTGTCGCGGATCATCGAGGCCGTCCGGCAGCAAGAACTCGAACCTCGCCGGTACTCGATCGTCGAGTTCATTCATAACGGCTGGCTATAGTAGCGACCGGCGCGACGGTGCGCGGGTCGCACCGACTGCGCCCCTGCCGGCCCATTCGACGGCCCTCGTCGCACGATCGCGCGCGCCGCCCTTACCCGTCACCCAGCACGGCTCCGCTCTCCGGCAACGTCGCGCCGCCGTCGACGACGATCGTCTGCCCGGTGATGTACCCCGCATCGGCCGACGCGAGAAACAGCATCGCGTTCGCGATGTCCTCCGGCTCGCCCATGCGCGCAAGCGGAATGTCGCGCGCGATCTGCGCGGCGACCGACGCATCGCCGAGATTGCCCGCTGCCGGCGTGCGGATCATCCCCGGCTCGACGCCGTTGACCGTCACGTTGCGGCGCGCGAGTTCAAGCGCCGCAGCGCGAATGAAGCCGTTTACGCCTGCCTTCGACGCCGCGTAGTGCGCGAGCCCCGGATAGACGACGCGCGGCCCGGTCACCGACGACGTGACGAGCAGCCGCCCCGCCCCCGCACGCTCGAATGCCGGCAGCGCGGCCTGTGCGAGCCAGAACAGCGCCGACAGGTTGACCGACAGCGTGCGCTCGAGCAGCGGCGCATCGATCTGCTCGAACGGAGTCAGCGGGAAGTACGCGGCGTTATGAACGACGACGTCGAGCCGGCCACCGTCGCGCTCGACCGCCGCGACGAGCGCGACGAGTTCGTCTCGGCTCGCGGCGTCGACGCGATACGCACGCGCAGCGCCGCCCGCGCTGGCAAGCGCGTTCGCCTGCACGGCAGCGGCATCGCCGTTGAGATCGGCCAGCGCGACGAATGCATCGGATTGCGCGAAACGGCGCGCGATTGCCGCGCCGATCCCCTGCGCCGCGCCCGTGACGAGCACGACGCGGCCACTGAAATCCGCACGCAGGCGGCCGCTGCCCGGCACGGCGTTCATCGCTGCGCCTCGCCGGCGATCGGATGCACGGTTTCGTTCAGCACCTGCGCATGCGCGCCGATCGGGAAATTCGACAGCATGCCGAAATCGGCGCCCTGGTATCCAAAGATCTTGCCGTCCGTCTTGCGTTGTGCGAGGTCGATCAGCACGACGCCGAGCGTCGGCACCACCTTCTCGCGCCATACGAACAGATACAGCTGCTCGGCGAGCCTGAAGTAATGGCAGCGGTCCACGTCGGCCAAGCCGCCTTCGACGCCCTGCAGACACTGCCATGCGTAGAAGTTCTCGTTCAGGTAGATGTGCTCGTAGCATTCGGTCGGGCTGTAGCGATACATCGTCCGCTTGCCGATCAGTTCGCGCGTGGGCCCGTGCAGCGGGCCCGGCTGCGCATGGCCGCCGAGCGTGCCGTGCCGGAACGTCGCATCGACACCCGTCAGCGGCAGCCCGCGCGCGACACGCGTGAACGCGTCGACATGCGTTTCGGCTTCGGTCGGCAGCGTGCCGATCACCGACGTCCACACGCCGCCGCCGACGTCGATCACGAGACTGACCGACGTCGCGCGTGCTGCCGGGTCGATGTAGTCGACGAAGTACAGGTCGTCGCGCAGCCGCGTGACACGGCAAGGCGCCCGGCCGCCCGTGCCGGTTGCCGCGTCGAGCCATTGCAGCGCGCCCGCTTCGAACATGTAGACGCGCCATGCGCCCGATGCGTCGCCGAGGGCCAGCGACCGCCCGGCGAGCTCGTCCACGGGCGCGAGGATGTTCGCGTCCGGCGCGAAGCCGTCCGCGAGCGCGCCCACCTGAATGAATACCGTGTCCTGTCGTTCCACCTGCCGTCTCCCGCGCAGCTTCAGGCCCGGCGGGCCGTGTACGCTGCTCATGTGCACATGGTGCGGGCTGCGCACGCCGCGCGGTATCGGCCAAAAGGATGAAGGGCGCGCGGCGCCGGAACGCGCTAAAGTGCACGTGATCCGCGCCGCTGCCGGCGCGAGGAGCGCCCATGCACCGTGTCACCCATTACCGACGCACCGATGAAGGCATCGAGGCGATCAGCCTCGAGTCCGACCGCACGTTTCCGCGGCACGCGCACGACGACTTCGGGGTCGGCGTGATCGTCAGCGGCGCGCACCGGTCCTGGAGCGGCCGCGGGCAGGTCGACGCGCTGACCGGCGACGCGATCATGGTCAATCCGGGCGAGATACACGACGGCATGCCGATCGAAACGGGCACGGGCCGGCGTTGGCAGATGCTGTACCTTGCGCCCGTCCTGGTCGCGGGCGTCGCGGCGGAAGAAGGCCTCGGGGGCGTCGAGCTCGTACATCCCGCCGTGCGTGACGCGCGGCTCGCGGCCGCGTTCGGACGGTTGCATGCACGGATCGTCGCAGGAAACGACACGCTGCCGCTCGCCCGCGACGAGGCGCTCGTCACGCTGGTCGCCGGGCTGCTTGCGCGGCACTCGAATCGCGCGCTGCCACCCGCCGGCGTCGCACCGGCGATCCGGGTCGCCCGCGAGCGGCTCGATGCGGCGCCCGCCGCACCCGTTTCGCTGGCGGAACTCGCCGGCCTGAGCGGCGTGAGCCGCTTCCAGCTGCTACGCGGATTCGCGCGCGAACTCGGCATCACGCCGCATGCGTATCTGATGCAGTCGCGCACGCGGCTGGCGCGCGCACTGCTCGCGAACGGCCGGCCGATCGCGGATGCCGCGGCCGAAGCCGGTTTTGCCGACCAGAGCCACCTGACGCGCGCGTTCGCACGCCAGTTCGGGATCACGCCGGGACGATTCACGCAGGCAGGCTGAACAGGCCTCGCCGTCGCTGCGCGGCCACCGGTGCGCGACGATGTCGACCGTCGCCGTCCGGCACGTTGGATGGCGGCGCTGCCGGTCAACGGGAGACACCGGACGCATCGCCTTCCCGCTCACCCGCCCCGCTCGCCGACGCGCTGCAATTTCGTTCAAGACGCCCGTGCCGCCGCACGCGACGATGCGGCACATGAAGACACGACTGATCGGCTATCTCTATCTCGCCGCCGCAATGGCAGGCGTAGGCAGCACCGTCATCGCGAGCCGCCTCGCGGCCGGCGGCCTGCCGCCGTTCGCGGCCACCGCACTGCGCTTCCTGATCGCAACCCCGCTGCTGTTCGCGCTGATGCGAGCGCAGCGAATGCGATGGCCGCGGGTCTCCACACGCGACGCCGTGCTGCTGGTCGTGCAGGCTGCGGCGGGCGGGGTCGGCTATACGGTGCTGCTGATCATCGGCACGAAGTTGTCGTCGCCCATCGATGCAGGCGTGATGCTCGGCACGCTGCCGGCGATGTCGACGCTGATCGCGGCGGTCGTGCTGCGCGAGCGGCAGACGCCGCGCGACTGGGGCGCGGCCGCGCTGGCCACCGCCGGCGTGCTGTTCGTCACGTTCGCGCCCGGCCAGGCCATGCCGTCGCTCCCGACGCTCGCCGGCGACGCGCTGGTGCTGGCCGCCGTCGCTTGCGAGGCCGTGTTCATCCTGCTCAACCGGCGGCTGTCGGCGCCGTTGCCGCCGCTCGCGCTGTCGACGGCGATGTCGGGCCTCGGCTTCGTGCTCGCGCTGGTGCCGGCCGCGTTCGAATGGCACGCGCTGGCGACCGGCTGGAACATCGGCGCGGTGTCGGCGATCGCGTACTACGCGCTGGTGCCGACCGTGCTCGGCTATCTGTGCTGGTACGCGGGTTCGGCTCGCACGAGCGGCACCGAAGCCGCGCTGTTCACGGCGGTCGCGCCGGTCTCGGCCGTGCTGTTCGCGGTCGCGCTGTTCGGCGAGTCGCTGGGCGGCACGCGCGTGCTCGGCATCGCGCTCGTCGTCGCGGGGATGCTGGTGGGTGCGACGCGGCGGCGCGAGCCGCCGGCACGCATCACGTCAGCCGGTTGTCTCGATGGCTAGCCCGTTCGTCGATCGATGGCCATCACCGCCCACCATCGACGACTGTAGGAATGTGTCCGCACGCGGCAAAATCGTTGCGTACCGTCGCGCAAGATGCAATATTCGCGTGGCCGGGCCATTTGACCACCATCGAACAATAATTCGCATCGCCATGAACAAGAAGGAAGCCAAAACAAGAATCGCGGCGCTGCTGTCCGCGGGCGCGAGGAAAGCCGACGTGCTTGCCGAGCTGGCCGGACAGGGCCTCAAGGATCGCGTGCTCGCGCGCCTGATCGCGTCGCGCCCCGACCCCGAACTGTGCAGGAAAAACAAGGTGCATACCCGGGTCCTGATCGCGCTCGGCATCGCGCAGTTGTTGATCAGCGTCGCACTCGCCTATCTCATCCTGGTGGACGGACTCAACATGGGCGCCGCGGTGCTGTTCCTCGCGTTGACGGTGCCGCTGTCGCTGCTGTTCATCTGGGGCTTCGCGACCCATCGCGTCGGCGCGTATCACGCGTTCATCATTCTGTCGCTGCTGCAAGTGCCGAAGACCATCGCCGATCTCGGCCGCGATCCGTCGGCCGCGCTGCCGACCCTCGGCGTGACGGTCATCCTCGTCGGCTACGTCTGGTTCGTCCGCAACCGGCTGTTCCCGGACTTCGGCTGGTTCACGCCGCGCAAGGTCGAGGGCCGTTACGCGTTCGTGGAAAGTGCCTGACGCCGCCCACCGCGCGCCATGAAAAAGGCGCCGGGCCGTCCCGCGATCGCGGGACGGCCCGACGCCTTCTACATTCCGGAACCCGGTAGCTTACTTCGCCTTCTCGGCGGTATCGCTAATTGCCTGGCCACCCTTCGAAATGTCCTGTCCCACGCCTGCAACGGTATTGCAACCAGCGAGCGCGGCGGTCACGACCAGCAGCACTGCAGCAATCGTACGCGTCATTCTCATTCTCCTTGGAGTCAACATGCCCGGCCGGGCGAATCGTATGCGGCGTGATGCCCTGCGGCTCGCAGGACACGGGGCCTGACCTGATTATACGGAGACAGCCGCCGCGCGCCAGTGTTCGCCGGGCCGGCGTGACGCAGGCCACACGGGCCGTCGCGCAGATTTTCCTTGACTTCGGCCAGCCTCGAACTAATATACGCACCGCGTATATTTCTCATCAGGTGCCGCCGATGACCGTTCCCCAGCAAGCCTTCCTGCGCGACGCGATGCGCCGCCTCAACATGACCCGCGAAGCGTTCGCGAACCGCATCGGCGTAAGCCGCCGTGCGCTGGACACGTGGCTGTTGCCCGACGATTCGCAGGAATCGCGCGGCATGCCCGAGATCGTCGAGCGATTCGTGTCGGAAATCGTCGAACGCCCGGCACCGGACGGCGGGGACTATACGCAAAGCGTAGAAAAGCAGGGGCTCGCGAAGCAATTCCTGTTCGAAGGCAAGCCGCAGCTGATTTCCGTGGACCAGTTCTCCCGCGATTCGGTCGAGGCGCTGTTCCGCGTCGCCGACGTGATGCAGCCGATCGCGCGCCGCCACAAGATCTCCCGCGTGCTCGAAGGCGCTGTGCTCGGCAACCTGTTCTTCGAGGCCAGCACGCGCACCCGCGTGTCGTTCGGCGCGGCTTTCTGCCGGCTCGGCGGCTCGGTATGCGACACGACCGGCTTCACGTTCTCGTCGATGGCCAAGGGCGAATCGATCTACGACACGAGCCGCGTGATGGCCGGCTACGTCGACGCGCTCGTGATCCGCCACCCGGAGAAAGGCTCGGTTGCGGAGTTCGCGCGCGCGACCAACCTGCCGGTGATCAACGGCGGCGACGGCCCGGGCGAGCACCCGAGCCAGGCGCTCCTCGATCTCTATACGATCCAGCGCGAGTTCTCGCGGCTCGGCAAGATCGTCGACGGCGCGCATATCGCGCTCGTCGGCGACCTGAAATACGGCCGCACCGTGCACTCGCTCGTCAAGTTGCTCGCACTGTACCGCGGGCTGAAGTTCACGCTCGTGTCGCCGCCGACGCTCGAAATGCCCGCGTACATCATCGACCAGATCGCGACGAACGGCCACGTGATCGAGCAGACGAACGACCTCGCGGCCGGGCTGCGCGGTGCGGACGTCGTCTACGCGACGCGGATCCAGAAGGAGCGTTTCACCGACGAGTCGTTCGAAGGCTACACGCCGGATTTCCAGATCAACCAGGCGCTCGTCGATTCCGTCTGCAAACCCGACACGCTGATCATGCACCCGCTGCCGCGCGACAGCCGGCCCGGCGCGAACGACCTGTCGGTCGACCTGAACCGCGATCCGCGCCTCGCGATCTTCCGGCAAACCGACAACGGCATTCCGGTGCGAATGGCGATCTTCGCGGTGCTGCTCGGCGTCGAGAATCTGGTTCAACACTCGATGCGCGATGCGACGTGGCGCCCACCGGCGTACCTCGGGCCGGAGGATGCGGTGTTTCACGGGATTGATTGACCCGCATCCAGTGTCGCGCCCGTCCGGTCTTGAGACTGCTTCGGCTCAAGGGGCGCGCACAGAAGTAACGCACACGACGCGCCGCCTTGCACGGCGCGTTTTTCATTTTCGATGCAGATAATGCGGGAGCGGCCGGCCCCTGCGTCAGCTGGCCTGCGGGGTCGATCACGCACAAGCCCGCCGCTGCGAACGGCGCGACGTCGCGTGTGGCCACGATCAAGCCGTTCGCTGCGGCCGTTGTGGCGATAAAGCTATTGGCCGATGCCAGCGCGTTGTCCGTCGCACGAGCCTTCGCACGAAGGCTCGCAAATGCTTTGCTGGCTGCATCAGCGAACGCCAGGACCAGGCCGCGAAACAGCGGCACGATGCGCTCCTCGATGCTCTGGTGCAGCCAGTCCCGCCTCCGCCCTTCCGGCAACACCGCCACACCGCCACGGCGAATCGCATTTCCGCGAGACCGATTCGACCATCCGGCCCGCCCCGCAAGCGTTCAAACCCTCTGCAACATTCGTCAACACTCTCATCACAAATGCAAACAAGAACGCTTCTCATTTACTGAGAAATTACATAGAATGCCGCCTGAAACCAAATCGTAATAATTCCCGACGGCGTGCACATTCCCGTGGCGCGTCGTTCCGGGGGCCACACCGCGAGGTCGAAGCGCATCATGAAGTCCCGTCCTGAAGAGCTGAAGCTCGGCAAGTTCACCACCCTGTGCAGCGTGCTCGCCGCGAGCCCGGCGTTCGCCGACGGCACGCCGCCGCCCGCACCGGTCAGCACCGAAGGCCATCTCGCGCCGATCGAGGTCCAGGGCAAGACCGAGCACAGCTACAAGGCCGACTTCTCCGCATCCACGAAATTCACCGCGCCGCTCGTCGACACGCCGAAATCCGTGACCGTGATCCCGCAAGAGCTGATCCAGAACAGCGGTGCGGCGACGCTGACCGAAGCGCTGCGCACCGTGCCGGGCATCACGTTCGGCGCCGGCGAAGGCGGCAACCCGCTCGGCGATCGTCCGTTCATCCGCGGCTACGACACGCAAGGCAGCATGTTCGTCGACGGGCTGCGCGACACGGGCGCGACCACGCGCGAGATCTTCAACACCGAGCGCGTCGAGATCACCAAGGGCTCCGACGGTGCATACGGCGGCCGCGGCGGCGCGGGCGGCAGCATCAACCTGATCACGAAAGCGCCGCACCTCGGGACGACGGCTGCCGCGAGCGCCGGCCTCGGCACCGACCGCTACCGCCGCTTCACCGCCGACGGCAACTGGCAGTTCGCCGATCACGCAGCGTTCCGCCTGAACCTGATGAGCCACAACAACGACGTCGCCGGCCGCGACGCCGTCAACAACGAGCGCTGGGGTGTTGCGCCGTCGATCGCGTTCGGTCTCGGCACGCCGACGCGCGTGACCGCGAGCTACTACCACCTGTCGACCGACGACCTGCCCGACGGCGGCATTCCGTACTTCTACACGACGGCGAACAAGCCCGCGAACGTCGACACGATCCATCCGGCGCCCGTCGACCGCCACAACTTCTACGGCCTGATCGACCGCGACTTCCGCAAGACCACGTCGGACATCAGCACGATCAGGATCGAGCACGACATCACGCCGAACCTGACGATGCGCAACACCACGCGCTACACGGAATCGACGCAGGACTACATCTGGACGCAGCCCGACGACAGCCAGGGCAACGTGGTCAACGGCAAGGTCTGGCGCCGCAACAACAACCGCAACAGCTCGATCAACAGCCTCGCGAACCTGACCGAACTGTTCGGCGAATTCCGCACCGGCCCGTTCAAGCACAGCTTCACGACCGGCATCGAACTGTCGCGCGAATGGGGCAAGCGCGATTCGTACACGGTCGCGACCGACAAGGGCACGATCTGTCAGAAAGGCATCGGCGCGCCGTCCGGCTACAACTGCACGAGCCTGTGGTCGCCGAACCCGAACGATCCGTGGGCCGGTTCCGTCACGCGCAACAACGACTATGCGCATGCGCGAACCACGACCAAGTCGATCTACGGCTTCGACACGATCGAGCTCACGCCGCGCTGGCAAGTCAACGCCGGCGTGCGCGTCGACGACTACTCGACCCGCTTCACCGACACCAGGGCGAACGGCGGCAAGACCTACACGCGCGACGACACGCTCGTGAACTGGCAGGCCGGCGTCGTGTTCAAGCCCGCGCGGAACGGCAGCATCTACGCGTCGTATGCGACGTCGTCGACGCCGGCCGGCATGCTGCTCGGCGAAGGCAGCGAAACGCAGTCGCTCACGCCCGGTCGCGGCGGCGTCGGGGCGAACGCCGATCAGCTGTCGCCCGAGAAGAACCGCAGCATCGAACTCGGCACGAAGTGGAACGTGCTCGACGACAAGCTGTCGCTGACCGCCGCGCTGTTCCAGATCGACACGACGAACGCCCGCGTGACGCTGCCGAACAACCAGTACGCGATGGTCGGCAACAAGCGCGTGCAGGGTCTCGAACTCGGTGTCGCGGGCCAGATCACGAAGCAGTGGCAGGTGTTCGGCGGCTATACGTACATGAAGAGCGAGCTGCGCGACAACGGCAAGGATGCCGCGAACAACGGCCACCGGTTCCCCAATACGCCGAAGCACAGCCTGACGATGTGGTCGAACTACGACGTGACGCCGAAGTTCACCGTCGGCGGCGGCGCGTTCTACATGTCGGAAGTGTTCGGCGATCCCGCGAACCTGCGTGCGGTGCCGTCGTACTGGCGCTTCGACGCGATGGCGCAATACCGGATCAACAAGAAGCTCGACCTGCAACTGAACGTGAACAACCTGTTCAACCGCACGTATTTCGATCAGGCGTATCCGGCGCACTATGCGTCGATCGCGCCGGGCCGCTCCGCGTTCGTCACGCTGAACGCGCGCTACTGATCGATGGAGACCGTCTCGCTGAAGGCGCTCGCGTCGGTGTCGCCGCGCGCGTTCGCCGACATCCTGGCCGGGCCGCCCGAGCGCGCCGCGGCGTGGGTCGCGGCAGCCGCCGAAAACGGGATCGTCGACGCGCAAGCCGTCTACGGCCAGTACCTGCTCGACGGGCACGGCGTCGCGCGCGATCCGGCCGCCGCATTCGGCTGGTTCCGGCATGCGGCACGAGCCGGTCACCCGATGGCGATGAACATGCTCGGCCGCTGCTACGAGTTCGGCTGGGGTACGGCCGCATGCGCACCGGTGGCCGTGTACTGGTACCGGCTCGCCGCGCAGGCCGGCCTCGACTGGGGCATGTACAACCATGCGACGGCGCTCGCGCTCGGCAACGGCATCGCCGAGGATCGCGCCGCCGCCCTCGACTGGTTTCGCCGCGCCGCTGCGCTCGGCCATGCGAAATCGATCAACCTGATCGGCGGCTTCTACGAGGACGGCTGGGTCGTGGCCGTCGATGTCGACGCCGCGTTCGACCACTATCGCCGCGCCGCCGAGGCCGGTGATTTTCGCGGCCAGTTCAACTACGCGCGGCTGCTCGCCGATCGCGGGCGCGTTGACGAAGCCCTCGCCTGGCTCGCGCGCGTGCCGGCCACCGCCACCCCCGCATTCGTCGCGAAGATGCGCGCGTATCTCGCGTCGTCGCCGCTCGATGCGTTGCGCGCGGCGGCGCTGCAGCTGCCGTCTCATGACATGGAGTCCGAATCATGATGCTTCAGATCCCCGGCGTGCTGACCAAGGCGCAGGTCGCGCAATGCCGCGAAATGCTCGATGCCGTCGACTGGGTCGACGGCAACGCAACGTCCGGCACGCAGTCGGCGCTCGCGAAACGCAACCGGCAGTTGCCGGAAGGTTCGCCGGTCGCGCGCGCGGTCGGCGATGCGATCCAGGATGCGCTGGCCCGGCATCCGCTGTTCTTTTCGGCGGCGCTGCCGCTCAAGGTGTTTCCGCCGCTGTTCAATCGCTACGAAGGCGGCGAGGCGTTCGGCACGCATGTCGACAACGCGATCCGGCTGCTGCGCGGTACGGATTTTCGCGTGCGCAGCGACCTGTCGGCGACGTTGTTTCTCGAGGAACCGCACGCGTATGACGGCGGCGAGCTGTGCGTGGAAGATACATATGGCGTGCATCGCGCGAAGCTGCCGGCGGGCGATCTCGTGCTGTATCCGGCGTCGAGCCTGCATCGGGTGACGCCCGTAACGCGCGGCGAACGTGTCGCGTCGTTCTTCTGGATCCAGAGCATGGTGCGCGACGACGGCGATCGCACGCTGCTGTTCCAGCTCGATACACAGATTCAGACGTTGTCGGCGGAAAAAGGCGCGAAGGATCCGATGGTCATTTCACTGACGGGGATTTATCACAACCTGTTGAGGAAGTGGGCGGATGCTTAGGGTGGCTTTTCGGATTCGTGCGTATGCGCACGTGAAGACGCTCTGGTGACCGTCATCTACCCGTCAGCCAAATCACGCACCGACGGAGCGTGACTTCGGCCGACAGGCGATTCGTCTGACCGAACCGATGGCGACGCTCTTGCGAAACCGTCCGCTATCGATCAACGCACCGCCCCATACCGGTTTCACGCATTACCACGCGAATAGTGGCATTGGCAGCGCTACGACCGCGATTGCCTCGTGATGCAAAGCGAATCGCTCGCCATATCCAGCCCTGTCGAGCACACTCTGCTCGACGAAGCTGCCCGCGGACATTCTTTCCGGCGGCAATGCGCACGCATCGGTAACATCGGCACTTGCCGATCCCCGCCCACTCCCGCACAATCGGCCCACCTGCCTTCCTCCCCCCGCGCCGATGTCCTATGCGTCACTCGCCACCGGCGTCCTGCTCGCCGGCGGTCTCGGTCAACGCTTCGACCCAAGCGGTCTGCACAGCAAGCTGCTCGCGCTGCTTCCCGACGGCACGCCGGTTGCGGTCGCGGCTGCCCGTCGCCTCGCCGCGGCCACGGCCGACGTGATCGCCGTCGTGCGCCCCGGCGCGGAAAAACTCGCGATTCTGCTGAACGAAGCCGGCTGCCAGGTCGTCTACGCGCCCGACGCGATGCGCGGCATGGGCGCGAGCCTCGCAGCCGGCGTCCGCGCGACGCCGGAAGCAACCGGCTGGCTGGTCGCGCTCGGCGACATGCCGTGGATCGCGGCATCTACCTACGAAATGCTCACGCGCGCGCTCGACGCCGATGACGCATCGATCGTCGCCCCCGTCCATCGCGGCGTACGCGGTCATCCGGTCGGCTTCGCCGCGCACCATTACGATGCGCTGGCCGCGCTCGACGGCGATACGGGTGCCCGCGCGTTGTTCGCAAGCACACCGGTCAACCTGCTCGACGTCGACGATCCCGGCATCCTTCGCGACGTCGACACGCCTGCGGATCTGCGCTGACATCGGAACGCGCCGGCCGCGCCGCACATCGTGGATGCCGGCCTTCGCGCGATCCGGCGCGATACCTGCAGAGGCTCGCATATCGCCGGCAATCCGCATGCCGCCGCGAGAATCCCGCTGCAAACACCCGCCCGATTGCCTATAACGGAGACGAGGCACGCCCGCCGCGCCACCGCCGCCACGCATTACGCGAGTTTCCCATGGACCACACGACCCCGACGCCCGAGCCCCCGGCCGACCCGAACCGCGATCCGGAAGACGATCCGTTGTCGCCACCGCCACCGGGGCATCCTCACGACAACCCGCAGCAACCCGACGGACCGCCGAGCAAGGACCCGGTCTAGCCGGCATCCGCCGGTGCCATCCGACCTGCTCCGACATTCGCCCCGACAAGCGACGGCCACTGCCGTGCGAGTGCCGCCGCTCGCGCCCGCTACCGCGCCGTATACCCGCCGTCGATGGCCAGCGACACGCCGCTGATCATCGACGCCGCGTCGCTGAGCAGGAACAGGATCGGCTCGACCACCTCGTCCGGTTCCGCGAATCGCCCGAGCGGAATCGCCGCGAGCATCGGCGCGCGCTTCTCCGGGTCGCTCCACGCGAACTGCGCCATTGGCGTGAGCGTAACGGTCGGGTTCACGCTGTTCACGCGGATTCCGTGCGCGCCGAGTTCGATGCAGAGCACACGCGTCACCGCATCGAGCGCCGCCTTCGATGCGCAATAGCTCAGATGCGCCGGCAGGCCGACGAGCGCGGCCTGGCTCGATACGTTGACGATACTGCCCCGCGCGCATGCCGCGCCGCGCCCCGCGCGTTCGATCATCTTCCGCGCGACGGCCCGCGCAACCAGCGCCGCGCCGCGCGCATTGACGGCCATCACGCGATCGAAGTGCGCCGCACTCACCTCGAGCGCCGGTTCGAGCGACGCGATCCCCGCGCAATTGACGAGCCCGTCGAACGCATCATGCACGGCGAGCGCCGCATCGATCGCGTGTTCGTCGCCGCCGATATCGATGCGCAAGGTTTCGCATGCGATCTCGCCCGCAAGCGAATCGAGCGCGGCCACATCGCGCCCCGCCGCGACGACCCGCGCGCCTGCATGGGCCAGCGCAACCGCGCAAGCGCGCCCGATCCCGCTCGACGCACCGGTGACGAGCACTCGCGCACCGCTGAAATCGAATCGTGTCTTCATGATGATGCGCGCAGTTCGTGCATGATCGGCTTGAGTGCCGGATACAACGCCGTATAAAGCGCGAAGCGCGCCGCATACGCATTCGCGCGCGCGGCATCGGGGCGCGCGCGTTCGACGAGCGTGACCCAGCCGCCCTGCGCGTCGCCGTGCGACACCAGCCCCGCGCCGACGCCCGCGAGCAGCGCGGCGCCCATCGCGGCTTCGACGTCCTGCTCGATCGTCCATACCGGAAAACCGGTCACATCCGCGATGATCTGCATCCACAGCGCCGAATGCGCGGCGCCGCCGACGACGATCAACCGGTCGTCCAGCGCCACCGCGCCGCGCCGGCCGGCCTCGATGTTGTGACGCAGCGCGAACGCGACGCCTTCCAGCACCGCGCGATACAGGTGCGCGCGTGTGTGCGCGAGGCTCAGTCCGACGAATGCACCGCTCGCCTTCGCGTCCCACACCGGGCTGCGTTCGCCCATCAGGTACGGCAGGAACAGCACGCCGTCCGCGCCGGGCGGCACGCTTTCGGCCGCTTCCTCGAGCAGCACGTGCGGGTCGCCGTGCGGCAGCAATCGCGCCGCATCGATCTCCGCATGACAGAACTGATCCCGGAACCACGCGACCGATGCACCGGCCGTGATCGCGCCGCCGAACACGTACAGGTCGCGCTGACCGTTGAACACGTGCGGCATGCTGACGAGCCCGTGCCGCGCATCGACGTGCTGGTTCACGTAGCCCCAGCACATGCTGGTGCCGATCATCGCGACATGCTGGCCGGTGCGCGTCGCACCGGCCGCGAAGGTCGCGACGGCCGCATCCACGCCGCCCGCGACGACCGGCGTGCCGGCCGGCAGGCCGAGCCGTTCCGTCCATTGCGACAGCAGCCCGCCGACGACGTCGGTCGATTCGACGAGCCGCTCGGGCATCATGGTCGCGGGGATGCCGAGCATGTCGAGTGCATCGTCGGACCACTCGCGGCGCGCGACGTCGTACACGCCGCCGATGTTGCCGGCCGAACTGTGGTCGACCGCGACTTCGCCGGTCAACAGATAGATCACGTACGCGTTCGGCGGCAGGAAATAACGCACATTCGCCCACACATCAGGGCGCTGCTCGCGCAGCCACAGCATCTTGGTGAACCCGTAGTAGCTGTCGACGCCGTTGCCTGTGATCACGCGCAGCCGCTCGACGTTCACGTTCTCGTTCACCCAGTCGACCTCCGCGGTCGCGCGCCGGTCCATCCAGATCAGGCACGGGTGCAGCGGCCGCATGTCGCTGTCGACCGGAATGCCGGAGCCACCGTACAGGCTGCTCACGCACATGGCGCGGATCGCGTCGGCCGGCACGCCGTGCGCGCGCGCGTCGCTCACGCAGCCCGCGATGCAGTCGAGCACCGCATCGAACCACACCTGCGGCCACTGCTCGGCCCACAGCGGGCGCGGCGTGTCGGGCTGGTAGCCGGCCGAACGGCGCGCGACGATCGTGCCATGCCGGTCGACGAGCAGCGCCTTGGTGCTCTGCGTGCCGATGTCGACGCCTATCACGTATTCCATGGTGTCTCCGGTGAGGGATCGCACGAGCCGTCGTTCAACGCGCCGGCTTCAGCAGCACCTTGATCGATTCGGGCGACTTCGCGACGCGGATCGCTTCGTCCCAGTCCTCCAGCGCGAAGCCGTGCGTGACGATGCCTTTCGACGTGACGAGTCCGCGCGCGAGCAGGTCGATCGCGACCGGATAGCAATATGGCCCCAGATGCGCACCGCGCACGTCGAGCTCCTTGCGATCGCCGATGATCGACCAGTCAGCGGTCGTGTCCTCGCCGAACACGCTGAACTCGACGAACCGGCCGAGCTTGCGGATCAGTTCCAGCCCCTGGTTCACGCCGACCGGCGCGCCGGTCGTCTCGATGTACACGTCGCATCCGTAGCCGTCGGTCAGCGCGCGGACGATCTCGCGCGCATCGTCGCGCGTCGGATTGATCGTCACGTCCGCGCCGTATTGCCGCGCGAGTTCGAGCCGCTCGTCGATCAGGTCGATCACGACGAGCTTCTTCGGCGTCTTCAGGTGCGCGACCTGCGTCATCATCAGGCCGAGCGGGCCCGCGCCCGCGATCACCACGACGTCGTCGAGCTGAAGGTCGCCACGATTCACGGTATGGATCGCGCACGACAGCGGCTCGATGATGGCCGCATCCTCGATCGACACACCCAGCGGAATCCTGTGCACGATCGCCGTCGGCGGAATGCGCATGTACTCGGCCATCCCGCCGTCGGCGACCTCGCGCTGGAAGCCGAAGATGTTGTGCACCTCGCACATCCAGTATTGGCCCGACTTGCAGTAGCGGCACTTCCCGCATGGCACGATCTGCTCGGCGATCACGCGGTCGCCCAGTGCGACACCGAAATGCTCGGCCGCGCCGTCGCCGAGCGCTTCCACGTAGCCGAAGAATTCGTGGCCGGGAATCACGGGCGCCTTTACCCATGGGCTCGGGCCGCCCCAGAACATTTTCGCGCCCGTGTAGCATTTGCAATCGCTCGCGCAGATCCCGCACGCGGCGATGCGGATCACGAGCTCGTTCTCGCCCGCGCGCGGCTTCGCGACCTGCTCGACGCGGTAATCCTCGGGGCCGTGGCAAACCACCGCGGTCATGCGCGGCTGGGCTTCGGGTGTCGTCATGAGTTGTCTCTTCCGTTGATGTTTCGGATGTCTGATGAATGAATCGTTACCGGGACCGTTCGCGGCTTATGTAGATCGCGAGCAGGATGATTCCGCCCTTGATCACGTTCTGCACATACGGGTTCACGCCGATCATGTTCAGCCCGTTGTTGAGCACACCGAGCAGCAACGCACCGACGAGCGTGCCGAGGATCGCGCCGCGCCCGCCGGAGATCGACGTGCCACCCATCACGACGGCCGCGATGGCGTCGAGCTCGAAACCGACGCCGGCGTTCGGCTGCCCGCTCATCAGGCGCCCGGTCAGCACGATGGCGGCAAGCGCCGACGTGAGCCCGGCCAGCGTGTAGACGATCAGCTTCACGCGCGCCACGCGCACGCCGGTGAGCCGCGTCGCCTGCTCGTTGCCGCCGATCGCATACACGTAGCGGCCGAACGGCATCCGATCGAGCAGCAGCCATGCGATCGCGTAGACGACCAGCATGATCAGCACCGGCGCCTGGATGCCGAGCACCTTGCCGCTGCCGAAGAACGCGACCCAGTCGGGCAGCCCGTCGATCGGATAGCCGCCCGTATAGATCAGCGCGAGGCCGCGCGCGATGCCCATCGTCGCGAGCGTGACGATGATCGGCGGCATCCCCGCGAACGCAACGAACACGCCATTCAGGAAGCCGAACCCGAAACCCACCGCGATGCCGATCGCGAGCGCGGCGACCGCATTCACGCCGGCCACCATCAACCCGGCCGCCAGCGTGCCGGACAGCGCCATGACCGAGCCGACCGACAGGTCGATCCCGCCGGTCAGGATCACGCAGGTCATGCCGACCGCGATGATCGCGTTGATCGACACTTGCCGCAGCACGTTCTCCAGGTTCGCGGCGGACAGGAAGCTCGGGCTCGCGATCATCATCGCGATGCACACGACGATCAGCCCGACGAGCGGATAGAACAGCGTCGAGTGCCGCAGTTGCGTCCACATCGCGCGCGGCGGCGGCATCTCGCCGGCCGCGGCCGCGAGTGTCGGGGAAGCCGGGGAAGAAGAATCAGGCAAGTTCATGGGTCGCTCCTCGCGTGCCGCCCGTGGCATGGGTCATGACCGTGTCGGGATCGATCTCGTCGCCTTCGAGCGTCGCCTCGATGCGGCCCTGCCGGAACACGGCGACGCGATCGCACATGCCGACGATCTCCGGCAGCTCGGACGAGATCATGATGATGGCGTAGCCGCGCGCGGTGAGTTCGCGCATCAGCCCGTAGATTTCTGCTTTCGCGCCGACGTCGATGCCGCGCGTCGGCTCGTCGAAGATCAGCACCGTCGCGTGGTGATTCAGCCACCGCGCGATCACGACCTTCTGCTGGTTGCCGCCCGACAGCGTCGCGACCTCGGTATGGATCGACGGTGCCTTCACGCCGACACGCCGCATCACGTCGTTCGTCGTACGGGCTTCACCGCGGCGATCGATCAGCCAGTGCATCGACCGGTACTTGCCGAGGTTGTTCAGCGAGATGTTGTCGCGAATCGAGAACGACGTGACGAGCCCTTCCGCCTTGCGGCTCTCCGGCAGAAGGCCGATGCCTGCGCGCAGCGCATCGGCCGGGTCGGCGAGCTTCGCCGCCGCGCCGCGCACGCGCACGTCCTTGCGGTGCGCGCGCGTCGCGCCGATGATCGCGAGCGCGGTTTCGGTACGGCCGGAACCGACGAGCCCCGCGAAGCCCAGAATCTCGCCCGCATGCAGCGCGAAGCGGTTGACCGGGCCGTCGCGCTCGATCTGCAGCGCGTCGACTTCGAGCACGGCGGGCGCATCGGCGGCGCGCGCCGGCTTCGGCGGGAAGCTGCTTTCGAGCCGGCGTCCGACCATCATCCGCACCAGTTGCTCGACGTCCGTGCGCGCGACGTCGGTGGTCGCGACATACTGACCGTCGCGCAGCACCGTGATGCGATCGCACACCGCGAAAATCTCGTCGAGATGATGCGAGATGAAGATCATCGCGACACCCTGCCGCTTCAGCTCGCGCATGATCGAGAACAGGCGTTCGGCCTCGGCCGGCGTGAGCGTGGCGGTCGGTTCGTCGAGGATCAGGATGCGCGCGTCGAGCGACAGTGCCTTGCCGATCTCGACGAACTGCTGCTGCGCGACCGACAGCGTGCGCAATGGCGCGTCGAGATCGATCGTCACGCCGAGCCGCGCGAAGATGCCGGCCGCGACGCGCCGCATCCGCGCACGATCGCGCACACCCCAGCGGGTGCGCAGCTCGCGGCCGAGGAACAGGTTGTCGACGGCATCGAGGTGCGGAATCAGGCTGAATTCCTGGAACACGATGCCGACTCCGGCCTCGACCGCGTCGTGATAACTCGCGAAATGCCGCGCGCTGCCGTCGATCTCGATCGTGCCGGCATCCGGCTGCTGGATCCCGCAGAGGATCTTCATCAGCGTCGACTTGCCGGCCCCGTTCTCGCCGAGCAGCGCATGAATCTCGCCGCGCGCGATTTCGAGGTGAATGTCCGACAGCGCCTTCACGCCGGGAAAGCTTTTCGTGATGTGATCGAGCGTCAATATCGTGTCCATCGGCTTCTCCGTGCGAAGGGCGTCGGCCGGGCCGCCGCCCTCCACGTCGCGTTGCGCGTCGCTCACCAGCTGAATCCCTTGGCATTGCCGCGATCGACGACCTTCACGTCGACCGGAATCGCCTCCGGCACCGTCGCGCCCCACTTGCGCGCGATCGCGATGCCGAGCGCGATGCGCACCTGGTCGGCCGGGAACTGCGCGGTCGTCTCGATGAACTTCGAGTTCGGTTTCTGGATCGCCGCGATCGCCTCGGGGGCGCCGTCGACGCTGGTCAGCCTGATGTCCTTGCCCGATCCCTCGATGGCGGCGAGCGCGCCCATCGACCCGCCGTCGTTCACGCTGAAGATGCCCTTCAGGTTCGGATGCGCGGAGATCATGTTCTCCGTCACCGACAAAGCGGTCGCGCGCTCCTGCTTGCCGTTCTGCGTGTCGACCAGCTTCACGTTCGGGAATTTCGCAAGGCCGGCCTTGCATCCGCGCACGCGTTCGAGAATCGGCACGACCGGAATGCCGTCGAGGATCGCCACCTCGCCGCTGCCGCCGATCGCCTTCGCGAGGTATTCGCACGACATCACGCCCGCGTCGTAATTCTTCGAGCCGACGAACGAATCGACCGGGCCGTTCGCGTTCGCGTCGACGGCCACGACCACCGCGCCGGCCTTCTTCGCCTGCGTGATTGCCGACTGGATGCCGGTCGAATCGGTCGGATTCACAAGCAGGATGTCGATCTTCTTCTGCAGCATGTCCTCGACGTCGCTCACCTGCTTGCTGACGTCGTGATGCGCGTCCGTCACGACGACCTGTGCGCCGATCGACGCGGCCGCGTCGTTCAACGCCTTCTGCATCGTCACGAAATACGGGTTGTTCAGCTCCTGGAAAGTCATGCCGATCCGCAGCGGCGCCGCATGCGTGACCATCGGGAACCAGGTTGCGACAGCTGCCGCGGCAACGGTCGCGATGCGGGCGGCGCGGCGGCGGGATGAAGCGAGCGATGCGTGCGTCATGACGGTGTCTCCGGTTATGTGCGGTTTTTTCGTGGGTAAGCGAGCCCCTCGCGACGCGAACGGCGCGATCGGCTGGGTGAAACGGCAAGGAAAGTCAGGCGGGCGAATGCCCGTCGATCATCCGGGCTGCGGTACGAGCCCGAGCGCACCGGACGCGACCACGCGCGGCGGCATCGGATTGCCGGTGGGCGCGGCGTGCAGCGCGAGCTCGCGGCTGCGTGCGTTCAACCGCTGCAGCGCGCGGAATTCGGACGGTGCCATCCCCTTCACCGCGCGGAACTGGCGGTTGAAGTTGGACACGTTGTTGAAGCCGGCCTGGAAACAGATGTCGGTGATGTTCGCGTCGTCGGCGAGCAGCATCTGGCATGCGGATTCGATCCGCAGCCGGTTCACGTACTGGACGAACGGCAACCCGGTGTGGCGATGGAACGCGCGCGAGAATGCGCTGACGCTCTGTCCGGTCAATTGCGCGAGATCGGATTCACGCAGCTCGGATGCGAGGTTCTTGCCGATGTACGACAGCGCGTGGCTGAGCCGCGTCGGCGTCACGTGAGCCTGGTCGTACGCGGGACTCGCGAGCAGCGTGCGTTCGGCCGCGCCGCACAGCCGCTCGAGGATCGTCATGAACAGCGCGATGCGACGCATCCCGCGCGCGTTCAGCAGTTCATCGAACAGCGGTGCGATCGCGGCGCTCGTGTCGTCGTCGAAGCCGACGCCGCGCCGCGCGTCGTCGAGCAGCGCCTGCGCGTCGCGGCATTCGGGAAACGCGTCCATGCAGCGGCGCACGAACGACGGATCGAACTGGATCACCAGGTTACGGCGCTCGACGGTTTCCCCTTCCGCCATGTCGCTGACCCAGTTGTGCGGCAGGTTCGGGCCGAGCAGCACCAGATGGCCGGGGCCGAATGAGCCGATGTGGTCGCCGACGAAATACTTGCCGCTCGTCGCGACGATCAGGTGCAGTTCGAATTCGGGATGGAAATGCCAGCGGATCGTGCGATACGGATAGCCGTGCGACCAGACCTTGAACGACTCGTCGCGTCGCACGTCGACCACTTCCAGATCGGGATGCATCATCCTGGCGTCTCCATTCCCATGTCTCGCTGGCCGGGCCGTTCGGCGGTTCGCCTCGTTCGCCGCGTGAGTCGTGCGGCAACGCGACCGGTCGCATGGAAAGCAATGTAGGTCGATCGCGTGCGCGGCTCCACCAACTTTACGCCTGATTTTCGATACTTTTTTGCAGGTTGCGGGTGGAAAGGGACACGAAACGCAAAATTGTGCGGTGCGGCACCCCGTCGACCGAACGCCGACGGGAAGTACGCGCGCGCCGCAGAACGGCCGCCATGCGGATCGACGACGGCCGCTGCCTCGGCTACGCCGCCGCGCTTTCCCGCGCGACACGCACCTCGTACGCCTTCAGGTGGTTGTGCGCGATCCGCAGCAACGACAACGCATCCGCCGCCCGCGGGTCACGGCGGGCAAGCAGGTCGCCGATCACGTGATCGGCTTCGACCCGTGCGCGGTTTTCGACGTCGCGCAGCATCGATGCGGTCAGCGGCGACGGCGTCAGCACCATCCGCTGCATCCGCTCGACCGCGGCGGGATCGGGCCTGTAACCGTTATGCGCGGCGATCGCGCTGCATTCGTCGAGCATCGTCTCGAGCAGGCGGCGGCCGTCCGGCGCGGCGAGAATGTCGCCGACCGAACCGCGAAACAGCGACGTGCTCGCCGCGAGCGTCGCGAGGAACACCCACTTGTCCCACATCCGCGCGGCGATGTCGTCGCTGAGCGTCGCATCGAAACCCGCGCCGCCGAGCACCTCGGCCACCGCGCGCACGCGCGCCGATTCGCCGCCAGCGAGTTCGCCGAACGACAGCCCCGCCGTGTCGTTCAGGTGCACGATCCGCTGCTCGCGATCGAGCGTCGCCGCGATCACGCACAGGCCGCCGAGCACCTGCGCGGCATCGAACCGGTCGCGCAGCACGTCGAGATGGCGCATCCCGTTGAGCATCGGCAGGATCAGCGTCGTCGGCCCGACGAAGGGCGCGAACGATGCGATCGCATCGTCGAGGCTGTACGCCTTGCAGCTCAACAGCACCAGGTCGAACGGCGCGGCCGCGTCGCTCGCGCGCAGCGTCTGCACGTTCGCGAGCGTCAGGTCGCCGCGCGGGCTGCGAATCAGGAGCCCGTCGCGCGCGAGCGCGGCCGCTCGGCCGTCGCGCACCAGGAACGTCACATCGCGCCCCGCCGCCGCGAGCCGGCCGCCGAAGTATCCGCCGACCGCGCCGGCTCCCACCACCAGAATTCGCATCGTTGCCTCCTTTCGGGTTCGTTCGACGTCGCCGCCGTTCGCCCGACCGTCGGGGCACGACGCGCAGCCGCCATCGCCCGACAGTATAGCGACGCCGAGTATGTATATGCATAGATACCCGCACCGCGCGCGACGGTATCGCGCCGCTGCCGTCTCTAAGGGATTTCCCGCCTACGGCAACGTCCGCTTCACGCCGTCAAAGAATTATCCCGTCACGCCGTTTCGGCGCGCTTGTTCGACTGACCGACCTCACTACCCATGCGCACCCTTTCCCTGAACCAGAAACTCGCCTCGATGGTCGTCATCCTGTGGCTCGGCCTGCTCGTGATCGCCGGCATCGGCGCATGGCAGACGCGCGCATCGATGATCACGGACCGCCGCGACCAGCTTGCGTCGCTGGTCGCGCAGGCGACGAACGTCGCCGACCACTACTACAAGCTGTCGCAACAGAACGCATTGCCGGAAGCGGACGCGAAGCAGAAGGCGCTCGAGGCGATCGCCGCGATGCGCTACGGCACCGACGGCTACGTCTCGATCAACGATTCGAAGCCGGCGATCGTGATGCATCCGATCAAGACCGAGCTCAACGGCAAGGACGTATCGAATTTCACGGATCCGAACGGCAAGCACCTGTTCGTCGAGATCGTGAAGGCCGGCAACGTGGAGGGCGGCAAGGGATTCGTCGAATATCTGTGGCCGAAGCCGGGTGCCGACAAGCCGCAGGACAAGACCAGCGCGGTGCAGCGCTTCGCGCCGTGGGACTGGTATCTCGTGACGGGCATGTACACGGACGACGTGCGTTCGGCCGTGCTCGCGAGCGTCGGCCGCTGGCTCGCGATAACGGCCGTGCTCGGCGCGATCTCGACGATCGTGATGGTGCTCGTGCTGAAAAGCGTGCGCGCGAACCTCGGCGGCGAGCTCGAAGTGGCGCTCGACGCCGCGCAGCGCATCGCACAGGGCGACCTGACCGGGCGCGTGAGCGTGAAGCACGACGACCGCGGCAGCCTGCTGCATGCACTGCACACGATGCAGAGCGGGCTGATCGACATGGTGTCGCGCGTGCGCGCGGGCACGGAGAACATCAACGTCGGCGCGAGCGAGATCGCGTCGGGCAACACCGATCTGTCGCAGCGCACCGAGGAACAGGCGGCCGCGCTCGTGCAGACCGCATCGAGCATGGACCAGATGACCGCGAACGTGAAGCAGAACGCGGACAGCGCCGCCCAGGCCGCGACGCTCGCGGGCCAGGCCGCGCAGGTCGCGACGCGCGGCAGCGAGGTGGTCGACGATGTGGTGCGCACGATGAACGAGATCACCGACCGCTCGCACAAGATCGGCGACATCATCGGCGTGATCGACGGGATCGCGTTCCAGACCAACATCCTCGCGCTGAACGCGGCCGTCGAAGCGGCGCGCGCGGGCGAACAGGGCCGCGGCTTCGCGGTGGTCGCGGCCGAGGTGCGCTCCCTCGCGCAACGCTCGGCGACGGCAGCGAAGGAGATCAAGTCACTGATCGTGTCGTCGAACGAAACCGTCGAGCACGGCGCGTCGCTCGTCACGCACGCGGGCGAGACGATGGCCGAGATCGTGCAGTCGGTGCGGCGCGTGAACGAGATCCTCGACGAGATCAGCCATGCGTCGCGCGAGCAGAGCGCGGGGATCGAGCAGGTCAACCGCGCGGTGGGCGAGATGGATCAGGTCACGCAGCAGAACGCGGCACTCGTCGAGCAAGCCGCGGCCGCCGCGCATTCGCTGCGCGACCAGGCCGAAGCGCTGCGCGACGCCGTCACGCGATTCGCGTTGCCGGCCTGACGTCGCTCCATCCGTCGGCATCCCGCCGGATTCCGACGGATTTCGCCTGACCGGCCGGCAATGCGCGGCCGGCCCCTGCACGACCCAGGCCCCTCTCGCGCTGCTTGCGCGCTTCGTCCACGCTTACCCCGCTCCGCCCGGCCGGCTCATGGCCTTGACACCGCCGAACCCGATCCCGGCCGCCCGCTGGACCAGTTCGATGTCGTTGGTCACGCCGAGTTTCTTCATCGCGCTGATCTTCTGCGCGCTGACGGTCTGCTTGCCCTTGTTCAACCGCTGCGCGATCGTCTTGATCGGCAGGCCGGCCAGATAAAGGCGCATCACCTCGATCTCGCGCGTCGACAGTTTCACCGGCGCCTGTTCGTGCTCGGCGACCGCATCGAGCGCGCGCCGGACGAGCGGCGACTGATAGCGCCCGCCGCTGTAGCTCGAATGGATCGCGGTGACGATGTGACCGACTTCGTCGAACTTGCTGACGAGGCTCGTGCCGCCTTTCGCGAGAATCGAGCGGAAGATCACCGGATTCTCGTTCCCGACGAGCGCGACGACTCCGACGTTCGGGCGCGTGCTGTGCAGCCAGTCGAACAGTGCGAGACCGTCCAGCTGCACGTCGCCGCGAATCGGATAGTCGACCAGCACGATGTCGCAGTCGAGGCGGCCGAGCACCTCGATCAGATCGCCCGGGGTCCGGGAGACGCCGACGAGATCGATTGCGCACGCGTCGCCTGCAATGTGCTCCATGCCAGCGAGCGTCAGCGGCGAGTCGTACGCGAAAACAGTGCGAATTCTGAATTTCCCCATGCGCAGTTCCAGAAGGTTCGCCGGGCCGCACGACGCGGAATGCGTGCGCGGCCGGATCGGCATTGAATCGACGTTCAGGATATTTTTATCCCGAACATCATTCTAGGCAGCAACGCGCGGCCGGGATATGGGGCGCCGTCTGAATTGATCCGTGCAGGCGTGATACGAGTTTGATATCGGCGCCGGTCGGCTCGTCCGGCGGCAGCCGGGGTCGGCCGGACGGCCGACGTTGCGGGTCGCGCGGGCCGCACGGACGGCCCGCGGGGTAAAATTGCGGCCTTTGCTTGCCACTCCGGGCGACCGGCCAGGGGCAGCGCGCCATTGCCGGCCGCGCCCGCCCGTTCGCCGGCTACCCGTACTCCCCGCTTCCCCCATGACCGAATCCGATCTGCAACCCGACGACACCACCATCCACGAAGACGGCCTCTGGCGCGACAACGGCTGGACGGCCCGCATCATCAAGAACGAGGACGACGACGGCTGGGCCGTCGAGATGATCAAGGACGGCGAAGCCGAGCCCGCGCTCGTCGGCCCGTGGACGATGGGTCGCGACAAGAAGAATCCGAAGCCGATGGATGCGAATGCGTTCCGCACGCTGGTGAAGACCGCGACCGAGGTGCTGATGCGACACGAGCAGCAACGCCGTGCGATGCTCCACAAGGAAGTGACGGTGCAGGACGACGCCGGACAGGATGTGTCGGTCACGCTCGACATCGTGCCGGACGAGTTCGAGCCGTATGCGCAACTGAAGGCGTTCGACCCGTACGGCGAGCTGCTGGCCGACGCGAAGGTTTCCGCCGGGTTCAAGCTCAACAAGGCCAGTGCCGCGCGCTGGGTCGAATCGGGCTTCGAACGGCCGGCCTGACGCCACGGGCCGGCGCCCGCGCGAGCCCGGGCCGCATGCCGCGCGGGCGCAACCGGCATCAGCCGTGCAGGCCGTGCGCGGTCATCAGGCGGTACAGCGTCGCGCGCGAGACGCCGAGTTCCGCCGCGACGTCGGCATGCTGGCGCCGATGCCGCAACAGCGTTTCCTCGATCGTGCGCCGCTCGGCCTGGCGGCGCGATTCCATGAGCGTCGGCGGCCGGTGCGACGTGTACTGGCTCAGTTCGAGATCGACGGCCGAGATCAGCGGGCCATTCGTCATCACGACCGCGAAGCGGATCCGGTTGATCAGTTCGCGCACGTTGCCGGGCCATGCATAGTCGTGGATCGCCTCGATCGCGCACGGCATGAAGCCGCGAATCCGGTGCGCGCTGTCGCCGCGATAGCGCCGCAATATGTGGTCGGCAAGCAGCATGATGTCGCGGCCACGCGCGCGCAGCGGCGGCTCGTCGATACGCAACACGCACAGCCGGTAGTACAGGTCCGCACGGAACCGGCCCGCGCGCATCGCGGCCTCGAGATCGACGTGGGTCGCGGACACAATCCGCACATCCACCGGAATCGACGCATGCCCGCCGAGCCGCTCGATCTTGCCCTCCTGCAGGAACCGCAGCAGGCTCGCCTGGCTCTCGAACGGCATGTCGCCGATTTCATCGAGGAACAGCGTGCCGCCATGCGCGGACTCGATGCGGCCGATCTTGCGCTGATGCGCGCCGGTGAACGCGCCGCGTTCATGGCCGAACAGCTCGGCCTGCAGCAGCGTCGCCGGAATCGCCGCGCAATTCACGGCGACGAACGGCGCGTCGGCGCGCGACGAATGCCGGTGGATCGCCGACGCCGTCAACTCCTTGCCGGTGCCGGATTCGCCGGCGATGAACACGGTGGCCTCGGTGTTCGCGACCTTGCGGATCGTCGCGAACAGACGGCGCATCGCGTCGCACGCGCCGATCATCGTACCGCCGGGCGGCGCGGCATCGGCGGCCGGATCGCCTTCCTCCAGTTTCAGCATCCCGTACGCATGGCCGACGAGATAACCGATCGTCGTATAGGCCGTCGCATTGCGCACGTAGCCGAAGCAGCACTGGCGGATCAGGCGCGCGATGGTGGCATCGCGCAGTCGCTCGTCGTCGGCGAGCGCGACCCAGCCGATCCGCGGATCGCGCAGCAGCGCCTCGAACGACGCGACGTCGGGCGACGCGAAGTCGTCGAAATCGACGATGCCCGCATGCAGGCGGTTCGCCTTCACGAGATTGAGTGCGTCCGCAACGGATTTCGCGCGCCACATGTCCCAGCCGCGCGACGCGAGACAGTCGACGAGCCCCGCATCGGGACGCTGCGACAGATACACGAGCGGGCGTGACTGCACGCTATGGAGACGCGGGACCGCGACGAACTGTGGCGTGCACGGGGCCCGTTCATCCTCCAGCGGGCCTGACAGTCTGATTGGGCAGCATTGGTTCACGATGGCCTCGCCGCATGGGGTTGTCTGGCGGAATGGACGGCGCGAAACGGTGCGCGGCAGGCCGCCCTGCCCACGCGCGACGCTGCCGGCATGTCCGCTCGGGAAAGTTTCGTCATCGGCAGAACACGACACGCTGCAGGTAGATCTGCGGTTCGACGACGGGCCGCGCGGTCTGGTTGAGATCCTCGCGATAAGCACGGTAGGTCTTGCCGTTCACCGTCACTTCCGTCGCAGTCGCCGTCTCGATCGTGTTCAGCCCTTTGCGCTGCCAGTCGCTGACCCGCGCCGACGCGGACACGCTCGACTCGCCTGCGATCTTCTGCGTGATCGCGCTGCTGTCGCTCCACGGCTGCGTCTGCATGTCCTCCGCGTGCTGCATCGCGCCGATCGTCTTGCCGGTCGGCGTCGGCCCGGTCTGCGCTTCGAACGGCGCGCCACGACCGTACACCGGCGATTGCCACGACGGTGCGTGTCCTTCCGCCGGCATCATGTAGATCATCTGCGGATCGCCGACCATCATCATCGGCACGCATGCCGTGTTGTCCGAGCGGCCGAGCGTCGTCAGCGCCTGCTGGACGCTCGCGGCATTCGCGAGGGTCTGCTCGCTCAGGATGACAAAGACCGCAGGGTTCTGGAAAACCGACTGCGCGGCGGCTTGTGTGCCGACCAGCATCAGCGCGACCAAAAAGATCCTCATGATTGAGGCCTCCTTGTACCCTCGTCAGGCAAAAAGAGGTGTTGACCTCGGGGAGGGACCAACACCCGTCAAACTTGCGACCTGCGTCGCGCCGCGGATCCCGGCGGCGCCCGTGCGATCGGCATGCCGGTCGCACGGGCGCCCTGTCCGCATGATTACGACGACGTGCTCGTCGAGATGACGGTCGGCGCCGGCATCATCGGCGCGGCCGGGGCGGCCTGCTGGTCAACCGTGGCCGGCGCCGGATCGGATGCGGCCGGCATGTCGGCGGACGGTGCGGGCGCGGCAGCGGATTCGACGGCTTCCGTCGCCTTCGCGTCGGCGGCCGGCGTGTCGGCAACCGCAGCCGCTGCGGCGGGCTCCGCGGCTTCCGGCGCAGGTGCTTCGGCTGCCGCCTGCGTGGCCGGTTCGGCAGCCTTCGCATCGATCGCGGGCGCGGCCATTGCAGCGTCCTGGGTCCGCGGTGCGGCGTCGGTCGCGGCCGGTCCGGATTGCGCGATATCCGGCGTCTCCGTGACGGCGGCCGGCGCTGCCGCGGCTTGCGCGGCGGTGTCGGTTGCAGCCGGTGCAGGTTCCGGTGCCTTGTCGGCGACCGCCGGCGCGGGTTGTTCCGGCGCCTTCGTATCGACCGCAGGCGCCGCCGTAGCTTGCGCCATGGTGTTGGTTGCAGCCGGCGCGGGTGCCGAGGCCTTGCTGGCAACCACCGGCACGGGTTCCTTCGCCTTCGTGTCGACCGCAGGCGCCGCCGCGGCTTGCGCCGTGGTGCCGGTCGAGGCCGGCGTGAGTTCCGGAGCCTTGTCGGCAACCGCCGGCGCCGCAACGATGGCCGCAGCCGGCACCGCGCTCACCGCGGCCGGTGCTGCCGCAGGCGCGGCGCTCACTGCCGGTGCGGCCGCGGCAACCGGTGCGGCAACGGCGGCAGGCACGAGGGCAGCCGCTTGCGTCGCCTTCACGGCGGCCGCCTGTACTGCAGCAGGCACCGCGGTCGTCGCCGGCGCGGCGATCGACGGCGCGGGCACCGGCGCCGGGATCGGCGCCGCCTGGACCGCGGTCGTCGCCACCGGGCGCGTCTGCACGGGCGCGGCGGCATCGAGCGGCGGCAGGCCCATGCGGTTGCGCACGAGCGGATCGCGATACTTCACGTCGTCGGCCACGGTCGCTTCGGCGGAGGGCGCGACGTTCGAGCGCGCAAGCGGCGCGGTCGTGCCCGGGCACAGGTGCCCGGTCGCTTCCACCGCGCGCCGGTTCGCGTCGCTCTGGCAAAGCAGCGCGAGCGCGACGTCGGTCAGCCCCATCGCGCGGAATTCACGCGCGTCGAGACGACGCACGCATGCCTGGTCGACCAAGGTCGTGCCGCCCGTCGCGCCGAAGCCCGGAAACGACACGCCGACGCTCACCGAGCCCATGCAGGTATCGGACAGCGTGGTCGTGAGACCTGGCGCCTGGATCGCCGGGTTCGTCTTGATCGTCTGGGTGCCCGAGTAGTTGACGTTTTCCGCCGCCTGGGTGTTGTACGGGCTGGTGCCGGGCGAGCCGGCCGCGAGCGAGCTCGTGCTCTGCGGCGTCACGTTCGAGCCGCCACTCGTGGAAGACGGCAAGTTCAAGTTCACCTGCACGCTCGAATTGCCGCTGCTCCGAACGCCGCTGCTGCTCGTGGCATTGCCGCCGGTCGTGTTGTTCGTGTTCATGCTCGCGCCGCCGCCAAGGCTGACTGCCGTCGACGACGTCGAGGACTGCGCGCTTGAAGTCGAATCGGCGGTCTGCGCTTGGGCACCGATCGTGGCCATCGCGAACATTGCCGCACATGCCACCCTGATCTTGTTGCTGTTCATTTCAATCTCCGGACGTGGTTTGACCTCCCACCCAGGCAACCGTATTAATTCCCCTGAATTCCTTCAGCTTTGCCTGCTTCCCCGAACTGCTTCCAGCCGCTGCCCAGCTGGGACCATGAACCGCCCGACATGCCCGGCCATTGCGGGGCCGCCGATGCACCGATGGCGCTGCCCGACGAAAGCGTGTGTTGTTGTGACGGTTTGGTTGTCTGGTCAGGATTGCTTGACGTTTGCACATTCGATTGCACGTCGTCGGCAGCACGGTCAGCGCCATACGCCGTCAGAGACGCGAGCATCAGAGCGGCGGCAATCAGTTTCTGCTTCATGCCAACTCCTTACGGTGACAACAAGGCGAGGAAAGAGAGACCAGCGTCGTTGGGAAGCTGGCCCCCCGACACGCGAATCAGGGACTGCCGGCGGTCGCGCCGGAGCTGCCCTGACTGCCGCCCGATGCGAACGGCGATCCGGCCGGACCCGTGCCCCATACCGTCGACGAGTTGTAGTGGTTCGAGCCCGCGACCGTTCCCGACCACCCACTTCCCGCCATGCCAGCGGCCCCCGCGTTGGCAATACCGTTGTCGTTCGCGCCGGTTGCCGTGTAGTGGTTCGCGCCGAGTACGATCGTGGCGGTCACCCCTCCCGACAGCGCATTGGCGTTCTCGCTCGTGTTGCCGGTTCCACCGAACGAGCCTGCGGCGCCGATACCGCCGCCTGCCGCGAACGCGCCTCCGTTCGTGCCCCAGCCGCTGGCCGTCGAAGTCGAGTCGTGATAGGCGGATGCCGTGCCGGTGGATCCGGCGGGTGTCACGGTGCTTCCGGCGTTCGCGCCCGCGACCGAAGTCGAGTTGCTCGTGTAGCTGCCGGTACCGACCAACACCGAACCGGAGACGCCTGCCGCGACGGATTGCGTCTGGTTGAATGTCGTCGGACCTGCCGCCAGCACGGCTGACGATAGGGCGGTGAGCGCTGTCGCTAAAATGACGTTGGCTTTCATAGCAATTCCTTGCTGTGAGGAAATTCGGTGGCCAGGTCGCCGGGTCCGCCCTCGCGGGACGAAACCCGGCATCCCTGTCACCTATCCATGACGAACGCTATGCGCCGCGGCTTAGTAGTGATACATCGTCCAGCCGGTCGATCCGGCATTCGCGCCGCTGGAACCACCAGCTTGTGCGCCGCCGAAGCCGAAGCCGCTCACCGTCGATGTGTTGGTGTGGTTCGTGTACGAGATCGAGCTGCTCGCGCCGCCACCGGCCGTTGCACCGGCAGCGCCGAGCGCCGCGCCGGAATCCATGGCAGTGAACGAACCGAACCCGACGACACCGGCCATCGTCTGGCCACCGCTCGACGAATTGCTGGTCGAAACCGTGCCGCTCGCTGCGAACGCTGCACCCGAAACCGCCATAACTGCTACTGCAATCAGAAGCTTCTTCATGGTCGACTCCATAACGGCGTGGACGGAACAAGCGAGGAAAGCTGCACGCCTTCAACTTCCCTGCCTCGAGCAATCCCTAAAAATAAGGATCACTATCCAATCACAAAAAAAAGATTCATCTCGAATCCGAGACCACGTAATCGTTGGACATTCCAACTTCATGTTCGTATTTTTTAGTTTTCCGAATTTTTATGAAAATTTTCGATATCGAATATCGATTTTCAAAAATCAGAAAACAAATTGCCTCACGCACCCGAATACAGGAACTCGACATTCGGGACTGGTTTTTTCGAAATTCGCACCCGCGACATACCAGCACATGGCATTCGCTTCAGCGATCGAAAATGCGTGAAAATGGTTAACTACCGAAAATGCAGCGCCAGCGAAAACATGCACGTCATCGTGGCGATAACGGGCCTGCATTACGGTCAGTCGGCATCGCTTCTCCCTGAGTTACCGATCAACGATCTTCCGGGCAATCCGGCCAACGGGTATTCGAGCTAGTCCGGCCAGCGCCGGCATATGCCCGGCGCACTCGATACGGCCGTGCACGGTAGAAGTCGGCTCGGGGTCGAACTGTCCGGCACGAACAGCCCGGTCCACCCGGACGTGATGGAAGAAGGGGAGCACCGCTGTCGGCCGGTTGTCATGCGGAACGACAGGCGTTCCAGCACGTGCAACGCGCGGATGCCGGGAAACCGGCAACGAACCCGCGAGGCTGGCACTGCATCGCGAGCCGTACTCCGATCTGTCCGACTACCCCACGGATGCGCAAGGAATGCGCGGAAAGAATGACTGCTTCTGGTCTTCATCGCTGTTTCCCCGACTGCTTATTGACGAACACGTCGCCCCCCCATCTTTGTCGCATCAGGTTGACCGCTCGCCGGTACGCCCAATGCTGCAAGCGGCATGCCATGCGTGATTCCACCGGCGGTTGCACGACGCTTACCGTCCGCGACACGCGGCCATATCGCCAGGAATCGCTTTTTTCGTTTCAGGAATGTATCGCGACAACCGTAGGCAGCTTGCGCCGATCATTGAATGCCGCGAAGCAAGGCTGAAAAAGGCGGACGAATGCGGCCCGCGGGGCCTCCCGCAAGGGGGTGGCGAACGGGTGTTTCATACTTGAGAAGTGCGCGGTCGCACATTGCGGCCGATCTGCACATCGGCCCTGTCAAACCGCCTGCTGCAGCCCGTTCGACGGCGTTCGCATGCCCGAAAAACGACGAATCGAAATACGCGGCGCCCGGTGCAGCGGAGCCTGCACGGCCGATATCGGCAAAGCTTGCGGATGTGCACACCAGCCGCCGCGAAACGCAATTGATTCATCCGTGAAAATACCGACGGGATCAGGTATCGACCGACAACGCGAACGTGCGGCAAAAACGGCAATTGAGGTGCAGGCTGACATGGCTTTCACGCCACCTGCATATCGGAAAAAATGACGGCGTGTGCCGCACGAACCCTTCAACACCCTTTATTCATTTTTACTGGCGTCATTCGATTCGGCGACATTCAATGTCAATAACCGTCGTGCTCCAATCGCTGGATGACGACACACGATGCGCGCGAGAAACATTTCCGATGCGATATCGGCGCGAATCTCATTGCTGAAACATGTTCGTGCAAAGCACGATTCATGCAGAAAATTCGTGACGGCGCGACTTTTTTGCGAGTTTCGATCGGTCGATTCGTGTGCTGCCGGCAAGTGTCGCACCGGTTCGCGCAATCCAGGGATGCATGCGTGAAACAGAAGTTCGCGCGCGGCGCGGCAGCGCTGTCCGCCGCTCCCTCGCATCCTCACGCAGCAACCCTGGCACGCCGATTGTATGTCGTCCCGATTCGGCAGACCGCGCATCGCGCGACGAAGCCACGCGCGATGCAATCGAAATGAACCGCGCGGCCGCTATGTGCCGAGCAATTCCTTCTTGCGCAGATGCACGACGTCGCGCATCGGCGGCGCGCCGAACAGCCGGCTGTATTCGCGGCTGAACTGCGACGCGCTTTCATAGCCGACGGTCGCGGCCACGGACCCGACGTCGCCGCCCTGCCGCAGCAATAGCCGCCGCGCCTCGTGCAGCCGCAGCTGCTTCTGATACTGCAGCGGGCTCAGCGTGGTCACGTGCTTGAAGTGGTGGTGTAGCGACGACACGCTCATGTTGACCGCCTGCGCGAGCGTGTCGACGCGCATCGGCTCCGCGTAGTGATCGCGGATCCATTCGATCGCGCGTGCGATCCGGTGCGTCTGGCTGCCGGCAACGGCCATGTGCCGCAGCCGCGTGCCCTGCCCGCTCGTCATCAGCCGGTACAGCAGCTCCTTTTCGATCAGCGGCGCGACCACCGGAATGTCAGCCGGCGTTTCGAGCAGCCGCAACAGCCGCAGCGCGGCATCGAGCAGCGGCGGCGTCAGCTCGGCAAGTGCGATGCCCTCGCCTTCGGGGCCGGCATCCGGCTCCGGCAGCCGCATCTCGGCCGCGAGCTCGACGATGCGTTGCGGATCGAGCGTGAGCGACAGGCACAGGTAAGGCGCGTCCGGCGAAGCCTGCGTGACGCGCGAGAGAATCGGCAAGTCGATCGACGCGATCAGGCAGTTCCGCGTGTCGTATTCGTAAGCCTGGCCGCCCACGATCACACGCTTCGCGCCCTGCGCGGCGATCACGAGCGCGGCGCGCGACACGCCGCAGCCGAGATCGACCGGATGCCCATGCCGATGCAGCATCAGCGCGGGCACGGCCGTCGAGTGGGAGCCGTCCGTCGGCGCGAAGCGGGCAATCAGCGATGCCAGTTCGCGCCGCCCGGATTCGCGCGACGCCGCGATTTCGGTCATGTCCATGACGGGTTCCTCGCTTCGTTTCCCTGAACCGCGCGAGCATAGCGAATCGCTTGCCGTCGCGCCGGGGATTTGCAGGATTGTTCAATAAATTTGCAGGATTGGGTAGACGCAAAAATCGCGCGCTCGCGCACACTGCCCGCTAACCTGGCGCATGCCGGGTTTTCCCCATGGAGACATACAAACATGCCTACCTCGTTTGTCCTCAACGGCAAGAACGTTACGCTCGACGCCGATCCGTCGATGCCCGTCCTCTGGGCGATCCGCGAGCACGCGGGGCTGACCGGCACGAAGTTCGGCTGCGGCATGGCGCAGTGCGGCGCGTGCACCGTCCATCTCGAAGGCCAGCCGGTGCGCTCGTGCGTGCTGCCGCTCGCCGGCATCGCGGGCAAGCACGTCACGACGATCGAAGGCCTGCAGAGCAAGCCCGCGCAGGCCGTGCAGGCCGCCTGGGTGAAGCTGCAGGTGCCGCAGTGCGGCTATTGCCAGTCCGGCCAGATCATGTCGGCCACCGCCTTGCTCGAACAGAATCCGAAGCCGACCGACGCAGACATCGACGCGGCAATGAACGGCAACATCTGCCGCTGTGCGACCTACGCCCGCATCCGGGCCGCGATCCACGACGCGGCAGCGACACTGGGAGCCTGACCATGACGATCGAACTCGAGAATCGCGGTTCGGTGCGACCGTCGCGCCGCACGTTTCTGAAAGCCGCGGGCGCCGCGGCCGCCGTCAGCCTGACGATCGGCTTCGAATGGGCCGGCCTCGGCCGCCGCGCACTCGCCGCGACGGCACCCGCCGCCGATTTCGCGCCGAACGCATTCCTGCGCATCACGCCCGACGGTGTGGTCACCGTCGTCGCGAAACACGTGGAAATGGGCCAGGGTGCCTACACGGGCATCGCGACGATCGTCGCCGAGGAGCTCGACGCCGACTGGTCGAGCGTACGCGTCGAAAGTGCGCCGGCCGATGCGAAACGCTATGCGAACCTCGCCTTCGGCACGATGCAGGGCACGGGCGGCAGCTCGGCCATGTCGAACTCGTGGCAGCAACTGCGCGAAGCGGGCGGCAAGGCCCGCGCGATGCTCGTGTCGGCCGCGGCGGCGCGCTGGAAGGTGCCGGCCGGCGAGCTGACCACCGCCAACGGCGTGGTCACGCACGAGAAGAGCGGCAAGACGGCCGCCTACGGCACGCTGGTGGCCGACGCGTCGAAACTGCCGGTGCCCGACAAGGTCACGCTGAAGCAGCCGGCCGACTTCAAGCTGATCGGCCATCGCATTCCGCGCGTCGACGGGTCGGCCAAGTCGAACGGCACCGCGCATTTCACGCTCGACACGACCTTCCCCGGCATGCGCGTCGCGCTGCTGCAGCGCCCGCCGCGCTTCGGCGCGACGGTCAAGTCGTTCGACGCGACGGCCGCGAAGGGCGTGCCGGGCGTGGTGTCGGTCGTGCAGGTGCCGGGCGGCGTCGCGGTCGTCGCGACCGGCTTCTGGGCCGCGAAACAGGGCCGCGACGCGCTGAAGGTCGACTGGGACGAAACGAACGCCGAAAAGCGCGGCTCGGCCGAGATCATGCGCGAGTACCGGCAGCTCGCCGCGAAACCCGGCGCGTCCGCGCGCAAGGACGGCGATGCCGACGCGGCGATCGCGGGTGCCGCGCGCAAGGTCAGCGCGACATACGAATTCCCGTATCTCGCGCACGCTCCGATGGAGCCGCTCGACGCGGTCGTCAAGCTGACCGAGAACAGCTGCGAGATCTGGGCGGGCGACCAGTTCCAGACGGTCGACCAGGGCAACGCCGCCAGGGTCGCGGGCCTGAAGCCCGAACAGGTGCAGATCCACACGCTGTACGCGGGCGGCAGCTTCGGCCGCCGCGCGAACGCGTGGTCGGACTATGTGGTCGAGGCCGTGTCGATCGCGAAGGCGCTGGGCGCGGACGGCCAGCCGGTCAAGCTGCAGTGGACGCGCGAGGACGACATCCAGGGCGGCTTCTATCGCCCGATGTACTTCCACAAGCTCGACGCGGGGTTGACCGCGGACGGCAAGCTGGTCGGCTGGCGCCACCGGATCGTCGGCCAGTCGATTCTCGCCGGCACGCCGTTCGAGGCGTTCATGGTCAAGAACGGGATCGACGCGACATCGGTCGAGGGCGCGGCGAACCTGCCGTACGCGGTGCCGAACGTGTCGGTCGAACTCACGACCACCAAGGTAGGCCTGCCCGTTCTCTGGTGGCGCGTGGTCGGCAGCTCGCACACCGCGTACGCGGTCGAGGCGTTCATCGACGAAGCCGCGCACGCGGCCGGCAAGGATCCGTATCTGTTCCGCCGCGACCTGCTCGCGAAGGAGCCGCGGATGCGCGCGGTGCTCGAGCTGGCCGCGCAGAAGGCCGGCTGGGATCCGGCGAAGCCGCTGCCGAAGGGACGCGGGCGCGGGATCGCGGTGGCCGAGGCATTCAAGAGCTATGTCGCGCAGGTCGCGGAAGTGTCGGTCGACGCCGACGGCAAGGTGAAGGTCGAACGCGTGGTGTGCGCGGTCGACTGCGGGATCGCGATCAACCCCGACATCGTTGCCGCGCAGATGGAAGGCGGCATCGGCTTCGGGCTCGGTGCGGCGCTGCACAGCGCGATCACGCTGAAGGACGGCCAGGTCGAGCAGCGCAACTTCGACGGCTATCACGTGCTGCGGATGGCGGAGATGCCGAAGGTCGAGGTGCATATCGTGCCGTCGGCCGAGGCACCGACCGGCGTCGGCGAGCCGGGCGTCGCGCCGGTGGGCCCGGCGGTCGCCAACGCGATCTTCGCGGCGACCGGCAAGCGCCATTACGTGTTGCCGTTCGATTCGGGCGACACCGCGAAGGCTTGACCGGCAGGTGAAACGCCGGTCGCGCGGCGGGCATGTCGCGCGACCGGTTTTCTTTCCGCTTGGGGCAGGCCCTGACGTACGGTCCGAAATCGGCAAAAATCCGCCCCAACCCATTGATTCCGCTCTGCAATCCGTCCAGGCAACGGAGCGTTCGGTGCAGGGTTCGTCGTCCGGTCGGCGCGCTGCCTGATCGGCGGGAATTTCCCGCCCCCACGTAACACCGCCCGTAACGCCCGTAACGTTCCCGCCGGATGCTACGTAACAATCCTTTACTGTTGCTCCGACCCTTTCGAAGCGCGCCGCGCGTCCTGCGTTAAAAATTCTTTTAGATTCAAGGCCGGCGTACCGCCCGCCCCGCCCCCGCCGCCCGTCGACGCCTGACAGACCCTCCCTGGCCCGGAAGTTGCGGTACATGACCCGCAAACACTCCTTTACGGACATGCGAGGGCCAACATGGATTGCAAATACCTGTACATCGACAACATAAAAATCAACTTCGTGCGCCGCACGATCGAAATCGACAACAAAGTCGTCGACGTCACGCCGCGTGAATTCGACGTCGTCGAATTCCTGCTCGACAACATGAACAAGATCGTGCCGCGGCAAGCGATCCAGGAGGCGGTCTGGGGCCGCGAGCTCGGCGTGTCGTCGCGCACGCTCGACACCCACATCTCGCGCATCCGTTCGAAGCTGCAGCTCGATCACGACAAGAACCTGCGGATCATCCCGATCTATGCGGTCGGCTATCGGCTGGTGCTGTTCGGCGCGGCCATGACGCACGTCGAGCGCCACGACGCGGCGCCGATCCTGCGCGCCGCGCCGCAGCAGGCGCTGGCTGCCGACTACGCGTAACGGCTCACCCGCGCGCCGCCACTGAGCGGCGCGCCGGCAAGGCTCCCCACCGCGCCGCACGTCCGACGTGCGACGCCTCGCGGCGCGGCACGCGTGCCCGCCGCGCCACGACCGCCGCCTCCGGGCGGCGGCCGCCTTTGTGCGTGCGCCGCGCCGCACGCGGCCACGCCGCCGCGCAGCAGGCTTCGTAGCTCGCCGCCGCCCGCGCGGCCGGCGCATGCGCGCGACTACGGATTCCGGCGCGGCACGCGGCCGGCGCCGTCCCTACAATCGACGCAGCAGCCGCGCGCCCCCCGCGCCGCCGGCCACAAAAACCCGTCGAACCAACGCCGAATCCGCCCCGATCCCGCCGTGCCTGCGCTGTCCCTGACGAATGCCGACGCCGGCGACGCCGCGAACCGGGCCTCGCCCGCCGCGGCGCCCGCCATCCCGCCCTCGCCGGCCGTGGTCGCGCTCGACGCGTCGCCCTGGCTGCCGCGCCTGTCCGCCGCCGCCGCGCGCGGGCTGTCGCATGCGTACGGTGCCACGGGCGCGGTCCCGGTCACGCTCGGCGAACACGCGTACGAGGTGCGCTGGCGCGTCGACGCCGAACCGGCCGCCGACGCGCACGCATACCGCTTCGTCATCGGCCCGGCCGCCGGCACGCTATGGATCGATCCGGTCGCGGAAAGCGCATGGCTCGACGACGCGGCCGACCCGGCCGTACCGGCCGTGATCCGCGCGGCGCTGCTCGCCGACCTCGTCGCACCGCTTTCGGCCGTGCTGCAGGCCGCGACACGGCAGCGCGTGGAACTGCTGCCGCCGCCGACGAGCGTGCCCACGTGGCGCAGCGCGCCAGCCGCGCTGCGCTTCGAACTGCGTCGCGCCGACGGCGCATGGCGCTGCCACGGCGCGCTGCTGTTCGATGCACCGGACGCGCTCGCGGTGTTCTTCGCGGCGCCGGCGGCCACGCGGCCCGACACGCGCGCCGCGTATGCAAGCCTGCCGGTGCCGCTGGTATTCGAGATCGGCCGGACCGAGCTGACGATGGCCGAGCTGGCCGACGTCGTCAGTGGCGACATCATCGCGATCGAGCGCTGGCGCGCGCACGAGCAGAACCTGCTGTGCGTCGCGCGGGTGCCGGCCGCGCCGGCGTGGGAGATCACCGGACGGCCGTCGGGCAACCGGCTGACCGTCGAACGAATCAGGGAGATGCCTTTGGAACCGACCCGCACCGACACCCCGCCCGCGACTGCGCAGGATGGGTCGCCCGACGATGCGCCGCGCTCGCTCGACGGCCTCGCGGTCGACCTGCGTTTCGAATTGCCGCCCACGTCGATCCCGCTCGGCGAACTCGGCGCGCTGCAGCCCGGCGCGGTGATCGAATTGCAGCAAGGCATCAACCAGAGCGTGATCCATCTCGTCGCGAACGGGATGCTGATCGGCACCGGCCATCTGATCGCGGTCGGCCAGAAGCTCGGCGTGCGCGTCGTCACGCTGACGCAGCCCGCGCCGCGCGAGCGCTGAACGATGGGCAGCCTGCCGAATCCGGTCGCGCTGATCGCGGTGATCGCCGCGCTCGGCATCGCGCCGTTCGCGGCGCTGATGGTGACGAGCTACACGAAGCTCGTGGTCGTGCTGGGCCTGCTGCGCTCCGCGCTCGGGATCCAGCAGGTGCCGCCGAACCTCGTGCTCAACGGCATCGCGCTGATCCTGTCGCTGTTCATCATGGCGCCGGTCGGCATGTCGATCCGCGACGCGCTGCAGGCACGCCACTTCGACGCATCGGGACAATTGTCGACCGCCGACATCGGTGCGCTCGCCGATGCCGCGCTGCCCCCCGTCAAGGATTTCCTGGTGTCGCATACGCGGCAGCGCGACCGCGAATTCTTCGTGCGCACCGCGACGTCGGTCTGGCCGAAGAACCGCGCGGACGGCATCAAGGACGACGACCTGCTCGTGCTGGTGCCGAGCTTCACGCTCGCCGAGCTGACAAAGGCATTCCAGATCGGTTTCGTGATCTACATCGTGTTCATCGTCGTCGACCTGCTGGTTGCGAACATCCTGCTTGCATTAGGCATGCAGATGATCTCGCCGACGACGATCTCGGTGCCGTTCAAGCTGCTGCTGTTCGTCGCGCTCGACGGCTGGTCGCTGCTCGTGCACGGGCTCGTGCTGTCGTATCGCGTGGCGGGGGCAGGATGAGCGCGCGTGGCCCGCGCGGCGTCGCCGCGATCCTGTGCGCGCTGCTCGCGCTGGTGCTCGCAGGCGCGGGCATGCAGCCGCGCGGCGCGCAGGCGGCAGGCAGCGCCGCAGGCTTCGCGCAGCTCGCGCACGCCTGCGCACCGAACGTCGATCCCGACACGCTCGCCGCGCTGGTGCGCACCGAATCCGGTTTCAATCCGTATGCGATCGGCGTGGTCGGCGGCCACCTGACGCGCCAGCCCGCGTCGCTCGACGAGGCGCGCGCGACCGCTGGCGAGCTGGCCGCGCGCGGCTTCAGCTACAGCGTCGGCCTCGCTCAGGTTAACGAACGAAACTTCGCCAAATACGGCCTCGACGACACGACGATGTTCGAACCGTGTCGCAACCTGCGGGCAGGCGGCGCGATCCTGACCGAATGCTTCACGCGCTCGTCGAACACCGGCCGCCCCGCGCAGGCCGCGCTACGCGCGGCGCTGTCGTGCTATTACAGCGGCAACTTCACGACCGGGTTCTCGAGCGGCTATGTGAGCCGCGTCGTCGCGAGCGCGCAGCGCAACGCACGCGAAGGCGGCGTCGAACCGATTCCGGTGGTGCGCGACATGCCGCCACCCGAGCGACAACGGCGCATGGACGCGGCCGCGACCACGCCGCCCGAACGCGCGCGCAGGCTCGCGTCGCCCGCTGCTTCCGCCGACGCGCCGTCGTGCCATGCGCGACCGGTCGTGATGATGTGCCGCGGATTGTCGGCGAGCCAGGCGAAGCGGCTGTGCGTGCGGTGCCTCGATCAGTGAGCGAGCGCCGAACGCCAGCATGACGTGACGCGGCTTGCCGCGTCATCCCGCTTCATGCGGCGCGCTGATGTTCCAGCCACGCCTGGAACATCAGCACCGTCCACAGCTGATGCTGCCAGTTCATCCGGCCCGTCTGGTGCTGGCGCCACAGCCGCTCGACGGCCGCCGCATCGAAGAAGCCCTCGTCGCGCAGCCGCGACGGCTGAAGCAGCGCTTCGGCCCAGTCGCGCAATGCGCCGCGCAGCCAGTGATCGACGGGCGCGCAGAAGCCCTGCTTCGGCCGGTCGATCAGCGACGACGGCACGTACTGGTCCAGCAGCCGGCGCAACAGCGCCTTCGACTGCCCTTCCGGCAACCGCACCGACGCAGGCAGGCGCCACGCGAATTCGACGACGTGATGGTCGAGGAACGGCATGCGCGTCTCGAGGCTGACCGCCATCGCCGCGCGGTCGACCTTCGCGAGAATGTCGGTCGGCAGGTACGTGAGCGTGTCGATCGCCATCGCCTGCTCGGCGAAGCTCAGGTTCGCGGGCCATGCGGACACCGTGTCGAGCGGCGTCGGCGGCTCCTGGCCGCGCAGCGCGATGCGCTCCGGATGATGTACCGACGACATCAGCAGCCGGTACAGCCCGATGCGGCTCTCGGCCGTCATCACGTGGCCGAGCTTGTGCAGCCGGTCGCCGATGCGGGTCGCCGAGTCGCGCGCGTCCACGCCGCCCCATGCGCCCTGCGCAACCGCCGCGAGCTGGTCGGCATGATCGGGGCGCAGCGCATGCAGCGCGGCGGCGATCCGCGCGCGCACCGCCGCCGGCACGCGATGCAGCTTGCGCCACAGGCGCGGCGTCAGGAAGTAGCGCGTATAGCCGCCGAACAGTTCGTCCCCGCCGTCGCCGGACAGGCTCACCTTCACGTGCCGACGCGTCAGCTCCGACAGGAGGAAGGTCGGAATCTGGGAGGCGTCGGAGAACGGTTCGTCGTAGATCGTCGGCAGCTTCGGCACGACGCCAAGCGCATGGTCGGCCGTCACGTAGAGCTCGGTGTGGCGCGTGCCGAGATGGCGCGCAACCGCCTTCGCGTAACCGGCTTCGTCGTAACCGGCCTCGTGAAAGCCGATCGTGAACGTGTCGACCGGGTTCGCCGACTGCGCCTGCATCAGCGCAACGATCGCCGACGAATCGATACCGCCCGACAGGAACGCGCCGAGCGGCACGTCGGCTTCCATCTGCCGCGCGACGGCCTGCCGCAGGACCGCGTCGAGTTGCCCGACGGCCTCGTCGGCACTGCCCTCGAACGGCTGCTCGCGGCCGGCTTCGATCGCCTGCTCGAGCGTCCAGTACGCGCGCAGGCGCGGCGTGTCGCGCGCATGTTCGAACTGGACGAAAGTGCCCGGCGGCAGCTTGCTGATGCCGCGATAGATCGTATGCGGCGCCGGCACGCTCGACTGGCGCAGGTACAAGCACAGCGCGTCGCGATCGATCGTGCCGTCGAAGCCCGGATACCCGCGCAGCGCCTTGAGTTCCGACGCGAACACGAGTGCGTCGCCGATCCGGCCGTAGTAAAGCGGCTTCTCGCCGATCCGGTCGCGCGCGAGCGTCAGCACCCGCGACGCGCGATTCCACAGCGCGAACGCAAACATGCCGGTCGCGCGCCGCAGCGCCGCCTCGACGCCCCACGCGACGATCGCCGCGATGAGCACCTCGCTGTCGGAGTGGCCGCGCCACGCCAGTGCGCGACCCGCGCGCTCGAGCTCCGCGCGCAACTCGCGATGGTTGTAGATTTCGCCGTTGAAGACCATGACGTAGCGGCCGCATGCGGATGCCATCGGCTGCCGGCCGTGTACCGACAGATCGACAATCGCAAGCCGCCGGTGCCCGAGCGCGATACCAGCCTCCGGGTCGACCCAGAGGCCCTGCCCGTCGGGCCCGCGATGCGCGAGGCTCGCCGTCATTCGCGCGAGCGTGCCGCGCGCTGTCTCCTCATCGCAGGCGACGCTATTCAGAAAGCCGTCGATTCCGCACATTGATTTGTCTGCCCCTGTTGACCTGTTCCGTCAGCGGCGGCGCAATCTCGCAGCCCGCCGCCCGGTTGACGGTCGAGCCATATTACGAAGAAATAAATCAGCAATAATTCATGGGTGAATGTCGGACAAATCCGGAAAAAAAACCGCGTCAAGCCCGACGTGCCATCGGCCTGGCGAGCAGGAAACGGGTCCACATCACGGCGCATCGACGCATCGTCGAGTCGCGTGCATGCCGGCGTGCCCGACGGGTCGTATTCGTCATGCCGCGCCGGTCGCCCACTTCAGCAACTGCGCGACCTCGCGGAAATGCTGCTGCTGGATCGTGCCCTTTTCGGGCGTGCTCTCGTACAGCGCGTGCGCGAGGCCGGCGTTCGCGAGCGTCGGGCGCAGCGCGTCGCGCGCGAGCCGCACGATCCGTTCGGCTGCCTCGCCCTCGCCGCGCGCGAGCACCCACGGCAGCGTCCCGATCCCGCCGTAATAGAGCGCAACCGCGACGCTCGACGAATAGACGACCACCGACGCGAAGCCGATCCGGTCGGGCAGCGACGAGAACTGCGCTTCACGCGCGAGCTGCCGGCGCTTTGCCTCGATGTGCGGATCGCCCTCATCTTCCTTGTGCTCGCGCCGCACTTCGTCGACCGACATCTTCATCTTCTGGTTGAACTCATGGCGCTGGTGAACGATGTCGATCAGCGCCATCACGATGTAGATCAGCGCGGCCCAGCCGAACAGCAGCATCAGCAGCTTCACGATCAGCGCGAGAATCGACATCGGCCGCGTGAAGCCGGCCTGCACCGACGGGTCGAGCGACTCGACGATCAGCCAGCCGAGCGTCGCGGCGAGCAGCACGGTCTTCAGCAGCATCTTCGCGAGGTTCACGAGGTTGCGCATCGACCACATGTTCTTCAGCCCCTCGGCCGGATTGAGCCGCGACAGCTGCGGCACGAGCCGGCTCCACGCCATCACGCCGCCCACCTGCACGAAGCCCGCGAGCACGCCGGCCAGCAGCCCGGCCGCCACGATCTGCGCGGACAGCAGCGCCCAGTCGCGCGCGGCGCCGTCGATCAGCACGGCGAGCCGCGCGGACGGATCGGCCGCGCCGGCCGCATCGAACACGAGCCGGAACAGCGCCTGCAGCCGCGCGAACAACGTGCCGAGCCCCACCGCGAGCGCGACGCACACGCCGACGAAGAAGGCCGACGAGATCGTCTCCGCGCTCTTCGGCACGTCGCCCTTCTGGCGCGCCTCGCGCAAGCGCTTCGCGGTTGGCTGCTGGTTCTTCTCGGACATGGGCGCTCCGGTTCCGGCGGGCCGTCACGCGCCGCCGTGCGCGGCGAACAGCGCGCGCAGCAGCGCCATCAGCCCGCTGTCGGGGCTCAGCAGCGCATGCAGCGACGCGTACACCACCGGCAGGAACAGCACCATCATCAGCACCGCGAGCGCGCTCTTCACCGGCTGCGCGAACACGAAGATGTTCAGCTGCGGCACCGCGCGCCCGACGAGACCGATACCAAGCTCGACGAGCACCAGCACGATGATGACGGGCGCGGCGAGCTTCACCATCCATTCGAAGATCGTGTCGGTCTGCCGCACGACGAAGGTCTCCAGCATCGACGAGAAATCGGGGCCGAGCGAGCCGATCGGCCACCACGCGTACGACTGCGCGAACAGTTGCACCAGCACCTGCAGGCCGCCCGCGGTGACGAACAGCGCGATCGCGACGAAATTGAGGAAGCCCGAGGTCGGGCCGCCCTCGTGCCCGCCCATCGGATCGAAGAACGCGGCGCTGCCGCTGCCGGTCTGGAAATCGATCAGGTAGCCGACACCCTGGATCGCGAACAACACCGCGCTGAACGCGCCCGCGAGCAGCATGCCGACCACCGCCTCCTTCGCGACGAGCAGGCACCACATCAGGAACGGCAGCGCGGCGACCTGCGCCGGGTCGATCACCGGCGCGACGAACGCGGCGATCACCACCGCGATTCCGTTGCGCACGAGGCCGGTGACGATCTGCTCGTTGAACACCGGCACGACGAACATGACCGGCAGCAGGCGCGGCATCACGTAGAGCAGCGGCCGCAGCGTGCCGGCGATGTCGTTGAAGTTCGCGGCGTGGTCTAGCATCGGCGGTCCGCGGCGGCGGATGCCGGGTCGGCGGCGGGGGTGGGTGCAGTGTCTGCGGCGGTCGAGTCGGAGGTGTCGGCCGCGTCCGTCGCATCCGCATCCGCCGGCCGCGACACCATCTGCGCATCGAATACGGCGGCCATCTCCGGCTGCCCCGACGCATGCGCCTGTGCATCGCCCGCCCGGACGCCCGCCGTCGCGAAACGCCGCACCGCATGCGCATCCGCCACTTCGTCAGCGTCACGCTCGACCCGCGCGGCACGCGCCTGCAACGCCTTCTCGCCAGCCTTGTCGAGCTTGTCCTCGGCAGCCTTCGCCTTGCGCGCGGCGCGCTGCAGGTCGGCGAGCGTCGCCTCGTGATCGCGGTGCACGTGCGCGGCTTCGCTGACCGACGCATTCGCAACGCCGATGTGGCGATCGAACGTGCGCGTGTCGGCCGCGGCGTTCTGCAGCGCGCGCGCCTCGCGCAGGTCGTCGGCGAGCCGCGTCTGGATCGCGGCCTTCGCGGCGACCTGCTGCGCGAGCTGCGCCTGCGCGGCATCGAGCGCGCGGCGGCTCTGCGCGGCGATGCCCTGCTGGCGCGCGGCTGCAACGCGCGCGATCTGGCTGCGCATCTCGCGCACGCGCTTCAGGCGCGCAAGCGTCGCGAGCACGAGACGGTCGTCGGCTTCAGACATGGTCGTTCGCGAGTTTCGTCAGCTTCGCGAGCAGCGCGTCGAAACGCACGTCCTCGTGCGAAACCTGCGCGCAGAACGCGCCGATCGCATCGCGCGCACGCAGCGCGAGATCGCCGAGCCGGTCGCTGCCTTCGCGGTACTCGCCGATCTGCACGAGCAGCTCGATCTCCTGGTACTTCGCGATCAGCTCGCGCACGCGCGCGGCCGATTGCTGATGCGCGCGGCTCGCGACGAGCGGCATCACACGCGACAGGCTCGCGAGCACGTCGATCGCCGGATAGCGGTTCGCGAGCGCGATCTTGCGCGACAGCACGATGTGGCCATCGAGGATCGAGCGCACTTCCTCGGCGATCGGATCGGATTCCTCATCGCCTTCGACGAGTACCGTGTACAGCGCTGTGATCGAGCCGGTCGCGCCCTGGCCCGCGCGTTCGAGCAGGCGCGGCAGCACGGCGAACGTCGACGGCGGGAAGCTGCGCCGCGTCGGCGGCTCGCCGCTCGCGAGGCCGACCTCGCGCTGCGCGCGCGCGAAGCGCGTCAGCGAATCGACCAGCAGCAGCACGCGCTTGCCCGCATCGCGGAAGTGCTCGGCGATAGCGGTCGCCACGAGCGCGGATTTCACGCGCTCCATCGCGGGACGGTCGGAGGTCGACACGACGACGATCGAGCGCGCGCGCACCTCGGGCGACAGGCTGTGCTCGATGAACTCGCGCACTTCGCGGCCGCGTTCGCCGACCAGCGCGATCACGTTCACGTCGGCTTGCGCACCGCGCGCGATCATCCCGAGCAGCGTGCTCTTGCCGACGCCGGACGGTGCGAAGATGCCGACGCGCTGGCCGATGCCGAGCGTCATCAGGCCGTCGATCACGCGCACGCCGGTCGGAAACGGCGTGTCGATCATCTGGCGCGCAAGCGGGTTCGGCGGGTCCTGCTGCGTCGATACCCACGCGGCACCCGTCACGGGCCCGCGATCGTCGAGCGGCCGGCCGAGCCCGTCCAGCACGCGACCGAACAACGCTTCGCCGACCGGGAACACGTGCTCGCGCCCGGACGGCACGACGGTCGTCTCCGGCGACAGCCCGGCCACGTCGCCGAGCGGCGTGAGCAGCGTGGTCTGCCGCGAGAAGCCGACCACTTCGGCGAGCAGCGTCGGCTGGTTCGGCGTGCGCAACTCGCAGATCTCGCCGAGCCGCGCGCGGATGCCGGTCGCGTTGAGGATCTGCCCGACCGCATGATTGACGCGGCCCTGCACCGACACCGGCGAGAAGAACGCGAGCCCCGCGTCGAGGTCGCCGACGAGGCGGCCGCGATCGAACGGCGCCGCATCGTCGTTGCTGTCACCGCCGAACGACTGCGGATCGTCGAGCGGCACGTTCATCGTGTCGTGCCCTTCAGCGCATCGCGGCGGATCGCCTGGCGCAGCGCGTCGATCTGCAGGTCGAGGCTCGCGTCGATGCGCCCGGACGGCGTCTCGACCGTGCACGCGTGGCGTTCGAGCTGTGCGTCCTCGACGATGCGGATCCTTTGACGATTCGACTGTCCGGCGAACGCGCGGTCGAGCGCGTCGCGCATCTCGTCCTCGCGGCCCGGCGCGACCCGCACGATCAGGAACGCCTCGTCGCGCACGAGCGGCGCGATCCGCGCGAGCGCGGCCTCGTAGAGCTTCTGCGTGCCCATCTCGCCGACGATCGCGCGCACGGCCTTCACGACGATGTCGGCCATCGAATCCTTCATCGACTCCATCGTCCGGGCGGCGGCCAGCGCCTGCGTGTATGCCTGCGCCGCATGCTCGCGCTGCGCGCGGCGCATTCCCTCGTCGTAGCCCGCCGCCTGGCGCTTGTCGAATTCGCGCTGCGCATCGGCGACGATGCGCGCGGCCTCGTCGCGCGCGGTCGCGATCACCGCGGAGGCGTCGAGCAGCGCCGCGTATTCGCGCTCCTTGAGCACCTTGCGCTCCGACAGCAGCTGCAGGTTGTCGCTCGTGATCAGAAAAGCCAGTCCCATGACGCAAGCCTCTCGGGAATCAGAAACAGGAACAGCAATTCGCCGAACTGGTCGCGCTGCGCGCGATTCAGCCAGTACGGCGCTTCGTTGTCGATCGCGCGGTTGAATTTCAGGCGCGCGCGCCGCGCGACCGCGTCGCCGGCCACGCCGATGAAATCCGCGAGCAATCGCCCGCCGCGCGCACGAATCACCACCGGCAGCGCGGCCGGATCGGCACGCCACGGTTCGAGCGTGTCCGCGAGCGCGCCGAATTCCGGCGCGCGCTCGAGCGCGAGTTCCAGCGCGTCGCCGCCGAGCTTCGCCGCGACTTCCGCACGAATGCGGCGCACGGTCAGCGCGTCGCGCAGCCAGCCGCGATGCAGCAGCAGCCCCGTATACGACGCGAGCTGCTCGAGCGCCGCGCCGGGCAGCAGCGCGAGCCGCGCACACGGATTGGCGACGTCGAAGTCGTGGAGTCCGGCCACGCCGTTCGCATCGAGCAGGTGACGAGCAAGCAGCTTGCGGCCGGCCGGGCCGAACGCGTCGGGCGAGCGATAGCGCGAGGGCCACTCGGCCGGCACGCGCGTCACGTGCAGATAGCGGTCCGGGCGCAGGTTGAATTCGCAGACGAGCGCGTGAAACGCCGCGCGCCGCGCGGGAGGCGGCGGCGCGAGCGGTTGCAGCCACGGCAGCTGCGCGGCATCGGGCCTGGCACCCAGCGGCAGCGCAGCGTGTTCGCTCATGCGCCGTCGCGCGCGCCGTCCGGCGTGCGCAGGCCGCTACCCGACGACGCTGACGCACCGCCGGTTCCGTTCGCCCCGCGCGGCGTGCCGACCAGCCCGGCCAGCCGGGCGCCGAACATCCCGCGCCGCGCGGCCGACAGCGCGATCACCGCGCAGGTCAGCAGGATCAGCGCGAACACCAGCCAGCCGAGCGGCGAGCGCAGACGCAGGACGTCCGACACCGCGCTGCCGATGCCGTCCACGCGCGTCGTGTGTGCGGCGGCTGGCTGCAGGAACAGCGACACGTTGTCGTACTGCAGCCCTTCGATGCTGTGCGCGACGAGATCCTTGACCATCGGCGCCATCGCGCGCAGGTCCACGCCGGGCCGGTAGCGGATGTACACGGCCGCCGACGACGGCTTGATCTTGTCCGCGAGCGGATCGTTCTCCGGAATCACGACCTGCACGCGCGCGACCACCACGCCCTCGATGTCCTGGAGCGTGCGCGACAGGTCCTGCGACACGCCGTACAGGTAGCGCACGCGCTCCTCGGCCGGCGTCGACACGAGCCCCTGCTTCTGGAACAGCTCGCCGAGGCTCGCATAGCTCGGCTTCGGCAGCCCGTTCGCCTGCAGCACGGTGAGCGCCGACTGCATGTCGCCGTCCGCGACGCTCACCTGCCATGCGTTGCGATCCGACGTGTCGCGCGCGTCGTTGTCCTTCGATGCGCTGATGCCCGCATCGCCGAGCACGGCGACCATCTGGTTCGCGTCGCGCTCCGACAGGCCGGAGTACAGCTCCTTCTGGCAGCCGGCCAGCAGCGCGAGCAGTCCCGCGAGCAGCGCACGCGCTGCCCGGCTGCGCCACGCGTGCATGCGCGGCGTCGAATCGATCGTCGTCATCGTTTGTCCGCTTCAGGGCGCGCGGCCGCTTCAGGCACACGCACCGGCCTTCGTCACTCCTGCGTCTTCAGCACCGTATGCGTGAAGCCGTTCGCCGCCTGCGCGACCGACAGGCTCAACTGGTATTCGGAAATCGTGGTCGTCGCCGTCCACTGGAAATCCATCGCCTTCACCATCGTCATCAGCGGATCGCTGCGGTTGTCCGCCATCGACGTCAGCATCTCGGTGCGATGCTTGTCGATGTTCGCGTACCGCGTGTCGAGATCGTTGCCGTACGTGCGCAACCGCTCGACCAGCGACGCATGATTCGCCTGCGCGGGTGTCGCGGGCGTCATCTGCACCGCCGGCGCCGCATCGGCCGGCGCGCGCGACATCGCGACGCCCGACGCCGACGGCGAGCCCGCGGCGGCACCCGGCTGCATCAGCGCATCGAACTGGCGCACCTGCGCCGGATCGGACGCCGTGCCCGCCTGCTGCACGGCGCCCGCGAGCGCGGCCGCGCCCGGCGGTGCTGCACCTACGCCTGTTACCGACATGATCGTGTCCTCCTTGACCGGCAGCGCCGGAAACGAGCCGGCCGACACGCACGCGCGCCCCGCCAGGCACCCTGCACGGGCTGCCCGGGCATGGGGCGTCGCGCGGCGCGGCCGGCGTCCGGCGTCATGCGCGGCCGGCGGAACTCAGGTGTTGCGCAACCTGGGCGTTCGCCGTCCCTTCCTGCGCGGTCACTGCGTTGCTGGTTTCGAACGTCGCGGTCGACTGCTGGACCTGAAAGTTGATCTTCGTCAGTTCGAGCTGCGTCTTGGTCAGGTCGTCCGCCTGCTGCTGGACCTGGGTCGTGTCGTTCGGACCCCCCGTGCTACCGGCTGCTGAGGCACCCATATTTCGCTCCTTTTGCGTGAAGAACGTCATCCACTTTCCGGCGGCGGCCCCATGCCCCGCCAGTGACGTGACGCGCCGCATGCATGCGGCGTGTCGCGTAATGCGCGCACCGCGCGACGCGCGATGCGCAAATCCTGTCGCGACGCTAGTGCGCCGCCTCCTTCGATGCACCAGCGGCCGCGACGGCCGGCGCCGCCGGCGCCTCCTGCAGCAGCGTCGGGCCCGGCACCGGCTGCGCGACGCCTGCCGCCGCACCGCTCGCGAGCGGCGGCACGGGCGGCGCCGGCGCGCGCTCGGGCGCGCTCGCGGACGGGCCGCCAAGCGGCATCGTGATGCGCTGGCCGTTGCGCTCGAACACGACTGCGTCCGGACCGATCGACACGACGGTCGGCCCCTCCTTCAGCCGCGCGCCTTCGAAATAGCGGCTGCCGTCCGCCATCTCGATGTAGCGCTGGTCGCCGTCGCCCGCGAATACCGTCGTGATCTCCGGAATCCCCGCGACGCCGCCGAGCGTCGTCGCGGTGCGTGGCGCGGCGGCATCGGCGTCGCGCACGTGGTCGACCACCTCGAGCGCCGGACGCGCGTCCTTCATGTAGTTGCGGATGCGCGGCTCGATCTGCGCGCGCTCGGCCGCGCCCGTCAATTCGATCCGGCCGCGGCCGAGATACGCGACCGTCAGCGCCGTGTCGCTGAAATAGGTCTGCGCGGTCGCGACCAGGTCGCTGACCACGTAGATGTTGCCGAGCGCCGCGTTGTCGACGCCCGCGACGATCTGCGCGACGCGTTCGCGCGCGGCCGGATCGCTCACGTAGCCCGACACGATCACGCCGTCGTCGCGCGGCGCGACGGCCAGCTCCGGATACGCGTGCAGCAGTTGCTGCAGCCGGTGCGTGCGCGCGAGCACCGATTCGTGCTGCCACGGCAGGCGCCCGGACCAGGTGACGAAGCCGTAGCCGAGCGCGCCCAGCAGCACGCCGAGCCACAGCGCGACCAGCGCGATCACGAGCCGCCGGCTGCCGAGGCGGCGCAGCCCGCCTGCGAGCCAGCCGAGCCACGCGGCCTCGCGCGCGGTATCCGGCGCACCGGTCTCATCAGGCAGCGCGACGCTCGCCTGCGCGTGCCGCGCGATGCCGAGCCGGATCGAGCCGACCGTCACGACGTCATGCGGCGTCAGCGAGCGGCGGCCCGCGCCGAGCGGCTCGTCGTTGAACAGCACCGGCGCCCCGCCGTCGCCGCCGTGGTTCTGCACCGTCACCGCGAGCGCGCCGACCTGCAGGCACACCTGTTTCGCGCCGATCTCGCGATCGGGCAGGATCACTTCGCAGTCGGCCGCGGTGCCGACCCAGTTCGCGCCGCGCGCGAGCGACATCGTGCGGCCGTACATCGGCCCGCTCAGGAAGCACAGGTTCCACGGCGACGCGAGCGCGGCCGACCCGGCCGCGGCGCCTCCCGCGCCGCCGGGCAATGCGCCGTCGCCGTGCGGATCAATGATGGTCGTCGACATGAGTGGTGGCTCCTGCGGTCGTCGCCACGGGCTGCGCGGCCGAATCCTTCGGCGGCGGCAGCGCCGGCGGGCCGAACTTCGTGCCGGGCAGCGGCGCGGGCGTGAGCGGCACCGCGATGTCGTTGTCCGGCGGACGGTACATCGACGTGCCGTTCGAACCGGCCGGCCCGTCCGCGCCCGGATTCACCGGCGAGCCGTCGGGCGCATACATCGACGCGGTCGTCACCACGCGCGGCGTCAGCAGGTAGAACCGCTCCATGTGGTTGCCCGACTTGTCGGTGTACTTGAACAGGTTGCCGATCAGCGGGATGTCGGACAGCCACGGCACGCCGCTCTTGTTCAGCCTCACCTCGTCGTCGTTGAAGCCCGCGATCAGCAGGCTCTTGCCTTCGTCGATCATCGTCTTGGTGACGATGTTGCGCTGCTGGATCACCGGCACGTTCGACACGGCCTGCCCCGGCACGATGTTGCCGTCCTGGATGTCGATCGACATCATCACGCTCTGCGGGTTGCCGGAGACGGCGGCCGCGTTGCGGATCGCCTCGTCGACGATCATCGGCGTCACCTTGATGCTCGTGCCGGTCGTCACGCTGTACAGCGACGAATCCTGGTAGCCCTGCACCTGCACGTAGAACTGCGTCAGGTTCTCGAGAATGGCCTCGGTGTTGTCGAGCGCGAGCACCTTCGGCTTCGATCGCAGCTGCGCCTGCCCCTTCTGCGCGAGCGCGTTCACGCGCGTGAGCAGGTAGTTGCGCAACGAGCCGCCGATCGACGCGGTCAGCGCGATCCCGGTCGGCATGAAGGCGCCCGTCTGCCCGGTTTCCGACGTGCCGATGCCGAACGTCAGCGGCGGATTGCCGGCGCCGTTGAACTGCGTGTTGCCGTTCAGCGGATTCTGGCCGTTGCCGATCTGCACGTCGCCGTGCGTCGTGTGCAGGCGCCAGTCGATCCCGAGGCTGTCGAGCGAATCCTCGTTGATGTCGATGATCGTCACGTTGATCTCGACGATGCGCGGCCGCTCGTCGAGCTGGTTGATCAGCGACTGGTAGCGGTACATGTTCTCCGGCAGGTCGCGCACGATCACCGCGTTGATCGCCGGATCGGCAACGATCTGCGGCAGCGTGTCGCCACCGCCGCCGCTCGAGAACGGCGAGAAGCCGCCCGCGCTGCTGTCCGCCGCGCCATAGCCGCCCTGGCGCGGGCCGCCGGACATGTCCGGGAAGTCGAGCCGCGGCACGGCGATCGTCAGCCCCGAACCGAGCTTCACCTGACGCGCGGCCTGCCCGAGCGGCGTGCTCGACGGCAGTTCGCTCGTGCCGCCGCCCCTGCCGAACAGCCGGCGCAGGATCGTCGCGACGCCCGGCACCGTCACTTCCTTGCCCGAGCGGTTGATCGTGAAGTCGGACGCCCAGCCGTACCTGAGGCGGAAAGCGCGGATGTCCGCATGCGCGCCGTTCGCCGACGGATCGCCGACCGAGCCGACAGCCTGCCGCACGAGCTCCACGTAGCGGCGCGGGCCGGCCACGTATACGCTGTTCGCACGGTCGTTGATCACGAGCGTGTAGCGCTTGTCGGGAATCTGCATCGCCTGCAGCGCGCGCCCGATCTCGCCGGCCGCGTTCGGCGGGATCGGGATCATCTGCGTCTGCGACTGGTCGGCCGGGTCGACGTACAGAAACGAGCCGTCGTAGTACCACGTGAGTCCGTAGGTCGAGCAGATCGTGTCGAGCGTCTGCTGCGGCGTGCCCGAGAAGCGGCCGCTGATCACGCCGTCGACCTTCGGGTCGACCACGGCCGTCACGCCCTGCGACGATGCGAGCTCGCGAATGAAGTCACCGATCTTCTTGCCGTTCGCGACGATCGTAAACGGCTTGTTGCGCCAGCGCAGGTCCGCCGCGCGCGCCGGCTGCGCGACCGTCATGCACAGCGATGCCGTGAGCAGCGCGGTCGCGCACATGGCGAGCGCGGCCCGTTGCAGGCGGCGCGGTTGAAACCGGATCGGGGTGACGCGTCGGCGCATCAAAGCACTCCTGTGGAAGAAACGAACATGCGTTCAAGCGCCTGCTGCGCGAAGCGCAGCACCTCGCTGCCGAGCCAGCCCGACAGCAGCACGAGCGCGACCATCACGGCGATCAGCCGCACCGCGATGCCGATATTGGCGTCCTGCACCTGCGTGACCGCTTGCAGGATCGCGACCACGAGGCCGGTGACGGTGGCGATCAGCACGATCGGCAGCGACAGCAGCAGCACCAGCATCAGCGCCTGCCGGGTCAGGTCGAGGATCGTCGAGCTCGTCATTGCGCGACTCCCGGCGCGCGCACGCCGGCGCCCGCGCCGAGCGTGCCGTCGTCGGGCGGATTCTTCACCCAGCCGACCGTGTGCAGCTGCACGTCCTCCTCGACCTCCTGGTACGACAGCACCGCGAGCTCGGGCAGCACCGGCTGCAGGATCGTCTTCACGTAGCGACGCGCGCCGAGCGCGACCATCACCGCGAGCCGCGCGGCGCCTTGCGGGTTGCCATGGCCGCCTGCGCCGGCCGCCTGCGCCGACGTCGCGGCCTGCACGATCGCGCGCACCTGTTCGCCGATGTCCTGCTTGATCGCGCTCGACAGCGCGAGGAAATTGCCCTGCTTCGTGCGCATGACCGCGTTCTCGATCCGCTCCTGCAGGTTCTGCTCGAACAGCACGACGCGCAGCTGCCGCGTCGCGCCCGCATGACGATCGGTGATCATCCGGCGCAGGTCGACGCGCACCAGCTCGACCAGCGCGATCACGTCGTCCGGCTCGTTCGGCGCCCACGTGATGAGGCTTTCGAAAATCACGCGCAGGTTGCGGATCGGCACCTGTTCGGCAAGCAGCCGGCGCAGCACCTCGGTCACGCGCTGCAGCGGCACGAGCCGCGTCAGTTCGCCGACGAGTTCGGGATGCTCGCGGCGCACCAGGTGCACGAGCGCCTGCGTTTCCTGGATGCCGATCAGTTCGTCCGCATGCTGGCGCACGATCTGTTCGACGTGCGCGGCGAGCGCGCCTTCGCTCGTCAGCCACTTGCCGTCCGGCGCCGCGCCGTCGGGCTTGATCCACAGCGCGGTCGCGAACGGGCCGAACGCCTCGGCCGGCTGGCGCTCCGCGCGCTCAGGCAGCGGCGCGACGCCGTCCCACAGCAGCCAGCCCGGCTTCAACGCGCCGTGCGCCGCGAGCACGTCCTGCAGATAGATCCGGTACGTGCCGGCCGCTGCGCCTTCGTCGTCGTTCAGCGTGATGCGTGGAAATACCGTGCCGATATCCGCGTCGACGCGCGCCTTCGCGCTCGACAGCGCGGTCTGCAGCTGCGCAAGGTTCAGCGTCGTGCGCAGGTCGTCCGACAGCGACACCGCGATCAGCGACGTGACGCCCGCCGCATGCGACACCTTCGCGGGCTGGCCGTCGTCGGTCGCGCCGATGCGGCCCGCGATATGAATCAGGTTGAAGCTCGGCGCGGTCGTCTTGCGCTTCAGCTGCGTGAATGCGAACGCGCCGAGGCCGAACGCGATCAGCGCGAACGACCACTTCGGAAAACCGGGCACGACGAGGAAGCCGGCCAGCACCAGCGCCGCGATCAGCAGCGCGCGCGGATGCGCGCCGAGCTGCTCGCCCAGTTGTTCGCCGAGCTGGCGCTGCCGCGTGTCGCGCGTCGCGACGCGCGTCGTCACGATGCCGGCCGCGATCGACACCAGCAGCGACGGGATCTGCGACGCCATCCCGTCGCCGACCGTCAGGATCGCGTAACGTTGCAGCGCCTCGCCGATGTCCATGCCGTGCATCAGCGTGCCGACCGCGATGCCCGCGACGATGTTGATGAACGCGATCACGAGGCCCGCGATCGCGTCGCCCTTCACGAACTTCATCGCGCCGTCCATCGCGCCGTGCATCTGCGATTCCTGTTCGAGCTTCTCGCGACGCTCGCGCGCTTCGTCGGCGCTGATGATCCCCGCGCGCAGGTCCGCGTCGATGCTCATCTGCTTGCCCGGCATCGCATCGAGCGAGAAGCGCGCACCGACTTCGGCGACCCGCTCGGAGCCCTTCGCGATCACGATGAACTGCACGACGGCGATCACGAGGAACACCACGCCGCCCACCACGACGTTGTTGCCGACCACGAGCCGGCCGAACGCGTCGATCACGTGGCCCGCGTTCGCGTGCAGCAGGATCAGCTTGCACGACGCGATGTTCAGCGCAAGCCGGAACAGTGTCGTAAACAGCAGCAGCGCGGGAAACGACGAGAAGCTGACCGCGGAAGGCACGTAAGTCGACACCGTCAGCAGCACGACGCTGGCGGCGAGATTCAGCGAGATCATCCCGTCGAGCGCGGCTTGCGGCAGCGGCAGGATGAACAGCGCGACCACCGACACGATGAACGCGGCGAGAAACAGGTCGGCGCGCGGCGATGCCCCGAGACGTCGCCCGGACACGCTGCGGGCGGCGGAAAAGATCCGCTGCCAGTCGCGAGGGAGCGCCTTCGGTTCTGCCATCGTGCCGTCGTCCTGTCGTTGTCGCCGGCGGGCACGGGCCGTCATGCCCCGTGTCGCGCGGACCGTTGAATGGGACGAGTGTAGCGACGCGACACCGCGCAAAAAGGGATGCACCTCGTAGCGGCGCGGCGGTTTTCCGGCGACGATCGGATCCGACTACGAAACCCGGCGGCGCCTGCTCGCGCGCATCGCCGGAACCGCTTCCATCGCGCGGCGGGCGCCGCGCGCGCAGACAGGGTCAGGACTCCAGACGGCGTGCGGCGAGATACGCGAGCTGCGCCCGATTCCGGACGTTGAAGAGTCTTTCGAGCGAACGGATATGGTGACCGACCTTGTGCAGCGACGTGCGCAGCGCGCTCGCGATCTCCTGGTCGGACAGCCCGTGCACGAGGCGCTCGAGCACCTGCTGCTGCTCGTCGCCCAGCGCGAAGCCGCGCATGCGCGCGATGCGCGCCTCGAGAAACGGCAGCGCGACGCGATGCACGGCGAGGCTCACCGCCAGCGCGCCGCCGATCACGCGATCGTCGATCCACTCGGTACCGTGCGCTTCCGACGTCACGTTCACCGCGACGCGCAGGTCGAGCCGCGGCGCCGACAGGCTGAAGATCACGCCGCTGTTCATCGCATGCGCACGCAGATGGCCGGCCAGCGCGAGCACCTTGCGGTCGCCGCTGCCCTGCGCGGACGACTCGATCTCGTCGAGCCGCCACACGACCGGAAAGCCGCTTTGCCGCACTTGCGCGAAACGCGGGTCGCTCTCGTAGAGCATGCCCTCGATATACGGCTGCACGAACGTCGCGGGCGCGAGATCGCGCAGCAGATGCGCACACAGAATGCGCCGCCCGATCATTTCATATGCGCCGTAACCGAGTGTGCTGAAACCGATTTGCCGCAATCTGGCATGGCATTGGGCGAAATCGACGGGAGCGAGGTCGGATTTACCGGGTGCGATTTGGATGCCGGTAAAAACGTCGCGCTCGATTGCATGAATTTCTTTTGAATAAGCGGCAGCGGCAGCAATATCGGCTTGCGAGAACCACTCGACGCGTGGCGCGTCGTCAGCATATGTCATGAGGAGCCCACCCTTTCCCAATATGTGAACATGCCCCGTCACGATCTGGTCTTTTCTTTATGTTTTTCTGGTCTTCTCTATACCGGTGCGAATATGAACCTTTCGCCCGAATTAGTATTACGGCATATTACGCGCACACAGGCATTTTTGTACAATGCCCCCGCGTTTCGTCAGGATGACGATCGACGCATATCATAAAGATGCTCGATCGCATCGTCGCGAGCGCCGTACACGATACGGCTGCCGCCACGCGATGCGCGTCGATTCCGAGGGATGGCTCATGTCCGATATTGCATTGCAAGAAGAAGCGGTCGCCCCAACGTTGTCCCGTCCGTCGCGGCGGACGGCTGCCTGCACCGACGCGTCGAGAGAACGCACGGTGCAGGTCGTCTGGTGCGACGACATCAAGCGCGGCGACATCGCGCAGCCACACGCGCCGAAGCTTGGCGTCGCCGATACGCTCGCGAACGCGCAGAGCACCGCGGAGCGCAACCGGATCGTCGCAAGCCTGCTGTACCTGACGGGCTTCTCGACGTTCGCGTATTTCGCGCTCGAATTCTCGCGAGAGCGCGTCGAAAGTCTCTACCTCCACGAGGCGTTCACGCCGACCACCTATCGCGGCGACTACGTGAGGCACAACCATCACGACATCGATCCGCGCACGCTTGGCGCGCGCGTCTGCAACATGCCGATCGTGTGGGACCTGCAGCAGCTGCGCCGCGAACACCGCGAGCGCGACGACGCGCCGTGCGTGACGCCGGCGGCGCTCGACGGCTTCCTGCAGACGATGCAGGACGACGGCATGTGCAGCGGCATCATGTATTCGATGGCCGTGCCCGGCACGCGGCTGCACGCTTTCATGAGCTTCACCGCGCCGCGCCGCACGCGCGAATGGATCACGCCGGCGACGATCGAGCAGGCGCTGTCGATCGGGCTGTCGGTGCACAAGTTCGCATCGCCGCAACTGATCGCGACGTCGCGCGAACGCGCGGTGAACGGGCTCACGCCGTTCGAACAGGAACTGCTGCTGGGCATCGCGGAAGGCGCGTCGGACAAGGAGATCGGCCGGCGCCTCGACACCAGCGCGCACAACGTCGACTATCACCTGCGCAAGCTGCGCAAGCGCTTCGGCGTCGCGAACCGGATCCAGCTCACGTACCTGACGTCGAAGCTCGAACTGATCTGACGCGCGCGACGGGCCCGCGTATACGCACATGCCGGCCTCGCGGGCCGGCATGTGCGCACACCTGGCGACGACGCCGTAAGGCGCTACTTGAGCAGCGTCATCTGCACGACCTTGACGATCACGAGGCCGACCGCGATCACCAGATAGCCGCGCATCACGGCCATCCAGACGCGCGTCGCGACCGTCATCTTCTGCGGCTCGAGAGAATCGAGCGGCGGCATGCGCCATGTTTCGCGCAGCGTGCGGTCGATGCTCGGCTCGACGACACGCTTGTTGCGGCGGATCAGCACCGTCGCGAGATAACCGGCAATCGCGAGCACGGTGCCGCCGATCAGCACGTCGACGATCGCTTCGCCGCTGATGTCCGGATACATCACCGATGCGGTCAGGATGATCGACAGCAGCACGAGCACCCAGATCACCGCGCCCGTGAACACGTTCAGCTTCGTGGAGTTGACCCACGGGCCGAGCACCTGACGATCGTTGCAGAGCACGAGCAGGAACACGGTCGCGCTCGGCAGCAGCACACCGGCGAGCGTCTGCACCGCTTCGGTCAGCAGGCCGAGCGGGCTGCCGGGAATCAGCACGAGCGCGGCAGCCGCCGCGACGATGCCGAAGTAGACGAGATAGAAGCCCTTCGCATCGGACACGCCGCGATGCAGCGAATGACGGATCTTGAACACGTCGCCGATCGCGTACGCGGTCGACAGCGACACCGCCGCCGCGCCGATGATGCACGCGTCGAGCAGCGCGACCGCGAACAGCGTCGCGCTCGTGCGGCCCGCATATCTCTCGAGGCCCGCGATCACGCCGCCCGCGTCGGTGAAGCTGCCCACTTCCGGATGGCCGCCGAACAGCGCGGCACTGAAGCCGATCATCGCGACCGCGCCGATCAGCACGAACGCGATGCCGATCCACAGGTCGACCTTCTCGTACTTCATGAAGCGCGGCGTGATGCGCTTGTCGATCACGTAGCTCTGCTGGAAGAACAGCTGCCATGGCGCGACCGTCGTGCCAACAATGCCGATCACGAGCAGCATCACGTCGGACAGCTTCGCGTGCGCGGGCCAGTTCGGCACGAAGAAGTCGCGCGACATCTGCGCCACCGGCGGGTGGATCGACACGAGCACCGGCACGAGCAGCAGGCTCATCACGCACAGCACGATCGCGAACCGCTCGAAGCGCCTGAAGTCGCCGGTACTCACCGCCGCCATCGTCAATGCGGCCGCCACGCAGACGCCCGCAACCTTCGGGAGCCCGAAGAAAGCCAGCACGAACGTGATGCCGATGAACTCGGTGACGATCGTCAGCGCATTGAGCAGGAACAGGTCGATCACGCTGAACGCGCCCCAGAACTTGCCGAAGCGCTCGAAGATCAGGCGCGCATGGCCGACGCCGGTGACCGCGCCGAGGCGCAGCACCATCTCCTGATTCACGTACAGCACCGGCACGAGCAGCAGCAGCGTCCACAGCAGCGTCGTGCCGTAGTTCTGGCCGGCCTGCGTATAGGTGCCGAATGCGCCGGCGTCGTTGTCGCCGACCATCACGATCAGGCCGGGGCCGATGATCGCGAGCAGCGTGCGCAGGCGCGCCCACCACGTCCCGCGCGCGGCGGTGTCGTGATGCGCGATGGTGCCGAGCGCACCGCGGATGTCGCCCAGATGGGCTTCGTCGAGCACGGCGCTGCGTTCGACGGCGATCGGTGGAGAGACGTTCGATGGCGTGGACATGATGAATTCCGTACGGCTGGTTTTTTATACGGCAAGCGTGTGGCCTTGGAATACGCGCGCGGAACGGGTCCGCGCGCGCATGCCGAGACGCGCTCGGCGCTTCTTCAGCGGATCAACGATTTCAGCTGGTTCAGCAAACGGGAGAACACCCGCGGACGGGCGTCGAGCGTCAGCTTCGCGTCGTAATGCGGACGCGATTCCGTGACGTGCGGGAGGTTCGACAGCAGAAGGCCGAAGTTCATGGTCTGGCTCCTGGCGGCAACGGCATGCGTGCCGGCCGCTTGGTGGGCGCGGGGCCAGTCCGGGGCCTGAACGACGTGTCAGGCTAGTCGGCCGGCATGTCCCTGCGACCCGGGTTCAAAAGGGTCTGTTGATGCAACGGGCATAAGGGACAACTGTCACTGTCGTTCACGGCGGCTCCTGTGCGGTGTTCCGGAGAACACGGTTGACCGCCGTCAGGCGCGCTCCGCCGTTCGGGTGCATGCGAAACGCATGCGCGAACGCGGCCGCGCGCCGGGCGGCGGCAAAACCGGATGGCGCATGCGAAAACGCATCACGCTAACCGGCGCGAATCAGGGTGCACGTAGGGAGTTGCTGCGGAATACTGCTGCGCGCACCGTTTGCCTGGACGACAAACGGCGGCTTCGATGAGGCGCGGACGTCGGTCGCTCAGGCGGAAATTTCGTTCGAAGATCGACTACTGCAGGCGTCCAAGGCGGCGGCCCCAAGAGTGAAGATGCAGGATTCTATGGACCGGCCGAAACGGAAGTCAACCCTCTGACCCGCGCTGGGGGGAATTTTTTTCCGCCCCCTACACACTGAAAGATTCGCGCCCGGAATGGCGCGCCGCAACCTTTCAACGCGTTGCAGGGCGCGCGCCGCCGATGCGTACGAGCAACAGTCGCCGCTGCCGCCGGTGGGTCGGCGTGCCGGGCATCGGCCTGCCTGCGGCGCGGCGGCGCTGCCGATGCAACATGCGCAACGCCGCTGCTTTTTTGCTTGCACCGCAGCAAAGCTCGCGACTACAATCCGCCCCAATTCATCAAGGGAGTCCCTTCGTGGACACATGCTCCAGTTGCAGTTCGATGCCGGTCCAGGCCGGCCAAGCCATCGCGAGATAGCAGCCAGACGCATGTCATTCGCCGCTAGCTCGCATTCGTCGGGTTAGCGCGCTTCCCCCGATGCCGGCATAGCCGGCTCGTCCGTCGCACGCTCCGTTACGTTCCAACCGCCGATCGCAGGTCGCGTCATGCACCCGCGCTCGATCACGTCGTCCGGCATGCGCCGGACCGGACGGAGGATCGTCATGTTCTTTCAATCGTTCGCGGCCAGACTCAAGCGACTCATATACGTCGCGTCCGACCGCTTGCTGGTTTCGGGCCTTTCGCCGCTCGCCCACGCGTTCGGCGACTGGCGCGGCAGCGCCCTCGCGCACCTGCCGGCGGCACCGCGCCCGCTCGACTGCGTGCTGATCGGTGCGATGGCCGCCGCCGTCGCGCTCGTCGCGCTGCTCTGCACGGCCGCATCGCGCCTCGGCTTCGCATACGTATGGCGGATCAGCGGCTGGCTGCCGTAACCGGCGGTGCGCAACGCGCGGCATGCCTGCGTGTCGCTGCCCCCACCTGCTCCATCGCTTCGCGTTCCCATTTCTTCAGTCGAGCTAATCAATCAAACAACGGAGCCCGCATGAAAAATCGCTTCGAATCCGCACCGCGTACACCGCGCCTCGATGCGCTCGCCGCGTTGCTGCTGTCGCTCGCCGCCGCGCCCGCGCTCGCGCAATCGTCGTCGCCGGCTGCAGCGTCCGCCGCGGCCGAGCCGGCGGCCAGCGTCAGCGATGCCGCCCCCGCACCGGCTGCCGATGCTGCCGCGCCAGCGCCCGCCGGTTTCTGGGAGCGCTCGACCCTGCTCGGCAACATGGGCGGCCTGCGCGACGTGCTCGGCGATCACGGCATCACGCTGAACCTGCAGGAAAGCAGCGAATACCTGTACAACGCCGCAGGCGGCACGCAACGCGGCGGTGCCTATCAGGGCCTCACGCAATTCGGCTTCAACGTCGATACGGAAAAGGCGATCGGATTGCCGGGCGGCACGTTCAACGTGTCGGCGCTGCAGATCCACGGCACCAACCTCACGCAGCGCTATTTGCAGACGCTGCAGACCGCGACCGGCATCGAAGCGAATTCGACCACGCGGCTGTGGGAGCTCTGGTACCAGCAGGCGTTCCTCGCCGGCAAGGCCGACGTGAGGGTCGGCCAGCAGAGCGTCGACCAGGAATTCATGGTGAGCCAGTACGCGGCGACGTTCATGAACGCGACGTTCGGCTGGCCCGTGCTGCCGTCGACCGACCTGCCGTCCGGCGGCCCCGCGTATCCGCTGTCGTCGCTCGGCGTGCGGCTGCGCTTGAAGCCGGCCGACGCGTGGACCGCGATGGTCGGCGTGTTCGACGGCAACCCGGCCGGCCGCAGCGACGGCGACGCACAGGTGCTGAACGCGCACGGCACCAACTTCAACCTGCGCAGCGGCGCGTTCGTGATCGGCGAACTCCAGTACGCGCTGAACGCGCCGCCGGCCGATCCGAAGGCGCCGCAACCGCTCGGTCTGCCGGGCACGTACAAGCTCGGCTTCTGGTATCAGTCGCAGCACGCGAACGATCCGCGCCTCGGCACCGACGGGCTGTCGCTCGCGAATCCGGCCAGCAACGGAATCCCCGCCACGCATCGCGGCAACTACGGTTTCTATGCGGTCGCGGATCAGATGGTGTGGCGGCCGTCGGCGGACAGCCCGCGTTCGGTCGGCGTGTTCGCACGCGTGATGGGCTCCCCGGGCGATCGCAACGTTGTCGATTTCGCGGCGAATGCGGGCGTGACGCTCAAGGCGCCGTTCAAGGGCCGCGACGACGATACGGCCGGCATCGCGATCGGCTACGCGAAGATCGGCTCGCATGCACGTGCGCTCGACGGCGACTCGGGCACGTATACGACGCCCGGCTATCCGGTGCGTCGCGCGGAAACGGTGATCGAGGCGACCTATCAGTACCAGGTCGCACCGTGGTGGCAACTGCAGGCCGACCTGCAGCACTTCTTCCGGCCTGGCGGCGGCATCCCGAACCCGAACCAGGCCGGCGCGCGCATCGGCGACGAAACGGTGGTCGGCGTACGCACGACGATCACGTTCTGACACGCGCGCATGTGATATGGGCCGGACTGCCGCTCGCGCGGCGATCCGGCCCGTGTCCGTTTACGTGCCTGCGTGCCTGCGTGCAACGCACGCGGCCCGTCACTCGCCATACAGGCCGAGCAGTTTCAGCGTGACGCCGTTGGTCCAGCCGAAGCCGTCCTGCAATGGATATTCGCCGCCACCGCCACCGCCCGCGCCGGCCCCTTCCACCACGTACTTCTCGACGAGCTTGCCTTCGGTCGCATACACATGCTTCACGTCGGCCAGGAAGCGCGTGCCGATGTCCTTCGCGAGCGCCGGTTCGCCGTAGCGGCGCAGTCCGTCGATCGCGATCCACTGCAACGGCGCCCAGCCGTTCGGCGCGTCCCATTGCTGGCCGGTGTTCTCGGTCGTCGTCGCGAGGCCGCCCGGTTGCAGCAGCGTCTTGCGCACCTCGCGCGCGGTCGCCTTCGCGCGTTCGGGCCATGCGACACCCGCGAACAGCGGATACAGCGCGGCCGCCGTCACGCCGTCGCGCGGCTTGCGCAACTGCCAGTCGTAGTCGCCGTAATAACCGCGGCGATTCCACAGATAGTGGTTGATCGCCGCCGCGCGCCGCGCCGCCCGTCCCGAAAAATCCGCCACGCACGCGATGTCGCGCGTGACCGCGCAGCCCTTCACGATCGTCGTCTCGAGATGGAACATCAGGCTGTTCAGGTCGACCGGCACGATCGACGTCGTGCGGATCGTCGCGAGCGTCTTGCCGTCGCCGAACCAGCGCGAGCTGTAGTCCCAGCCGCTTTCGGCGCCCGCGCGCAGGTCGCGGTACACCTCGTTCGCGGGGCGATTCGGCACCGCCTTCGCGGTCGTCACGTCCTCGAGATACGACTCGTCGCGCGGCGTGTCGCTCGCGTCCCAGTAGCGGTTCAGCACCGCGCCGTCCGGCATCGCGACCACGTTGCGCGCCGCCTGCCCGCGCGGCGTCGTGGTTTCGCCCTGCATCCAGTACGCATGCTCCTTGCGCAGCGCCGGCAGGTATTTCTGGTAGACCTTGTCGCCTTCGGCTTGCGCGGCGAGCGTGACCATGTAGGCGAAGAACGGCGGCTGCGATCGGCTCGCGTAGTACGTGCGGTTGCCGTTCGGGACGTGGCCGATCGTGTCGATCAGATACGCGAAGTTGTCGAGCATGTCGTCGACGAGATCCTCGCGCCCCGACACCTGCAGCCCGAGCATCGTGAAATAGGTATCCCAGTAGTAGCCTTCGCGGAAGCGGCCGCCCGGCACGACGTACGGCTTCGGCATCGCGATCAGCGAGCTGTACGGCGGCACCGTCATGCTGGTGCGCGTGAGCTGCGGCCACAGCCAGTCGATGTGCTGGCGCAGCGTCTGGTTCGCGGGTGGCGTGACCCCGCCTTCCGGCGGCGGCGTGAAGTGCTGGTCGACGAACGCCTTCAGCGAGAAGCCCGGCTGCGACTTCTGTTGCTGATACAACTGTACGATCGTCGCCGGATCGGTGTTGGGCGTCGCGTCGACGAAGGTCTTCTGATCGGGATAGATTTGAGCCGTCTGCACCGCGACGAACAAGTCGCCGTAGAGCTGGCTCGGTGGCGGCAGCAGCGTGCCGGAAGCCGGGCTCGCGAGCGTCGCCGTGGCGGGCGTGGCAGGCGCGGCGGACTGGCTGGCCGCCTGCATCGAGGCTTGATTTGCGCTGTCGGCCTGCGCCGCGCAACCGGTGACGGCGAGGTAAGCAACGGCGAGGACGGCGGCCCAGCGCAGACGCGGCGCGGGAACGGACGGATGCGAGGCAGGATGCGATGCGGTCGATGCGGCACGACGTGACGTCATGACGTGTCCCCTCCTTTCGATGATGAATGGTTCGGCAGGGGTCTCGTTCGCGCGTGCGCTCGTCTCGATGGCCGTCGATCGATGCGCGTCGTTGTATTACGCAGATGAGTGCCGACTGTCGCACGAAACGCGCATCGCACGCAAGTTTCGCGGCGGCCACCGCGAGCGCACGTCATGTGCCGTGTCACGAATCGCACCCGGCACCGCAGTCGTTCCTTCTTTCACGCGCGGTAACAGGAACGACTGTTGCAACATGCGGAACAACCATTGTCTCGCGTGACGCAACGACCACATTGTGGGCATAATGGCGTCTTTACCGCGCGCCCAGCCCATGTCGCCCGTCTTTCTAGCACCGCTCATCGTTGCCTGTGCGTTGTTCATGGAAAGCGTCGACGCGAACATCATCGTCACCGCACTGCCCGCGATGGCGAGGGACTTCGGGCACAATCCCGTCACACTGAACATTGCGATCACGGCCTACGTGGTCGGCCTCGGCGTATTCATTCCGATCTGCGGATGGCTTGCCGACCGCTTCAGCGCGCGCGCCGTCTTCCGCACCGCGATCGGCATCTTCGTCGCCGGCTCGCTGATGTGCGCGGCCTCCAACTCGCTCGGGGTGCTGACGTTCGCGCGCTTCGTGCAGGGCGTCGGCGGCGCGATGATGGTGCCGGTCGGCCGGATCATCATCTTCCGCGCGGTGCCGCGCTCCGATCTCGTGCGCGCGATGAACTACCTCGCGATTCCCGCGCTGTTCGGGCCGACGCTCGGGCCGCTCGTCGGCGGCTTCATCACGACCTACCTGCACTGGCGGATGATCTTCTTCATCAACGTGCCGATCGGCATCTACGGGATCTACCTCGCCAGCAAGCACATCGCGAACACACACGAGCCCGATCCCGGCCCGCTCGACTGGTTCGGCTTCCTGCTGTCGGCAAGCGGCGCCGCGCTGCTGCTGATGGGCCTCACGCTGATCGACGGCTCGCTCACGTCGCGCGGCAACGCGCTCCTGATGTGCGTGGCCGGCGCGGTGATGCTCGCGCTCTACGTGCCGTACGCGCGCCGCAAGGCGCGTCCGGTGCTCGACCTCAGTTTCCTGAAGATCCCGACCTATCACGCAAGCGTGGTCGGCGGGTCGCTGTTCCGCATCGGCCTCGGCGCGGTGCCGTTCCTGCTGCCGCTCGCGCTCCAGGAAGGCCTCGGGATGAGCGCGTTCCACTCCGGGCTGATCACCTGCGCATCCGCGCTCGGCGGCGCGGTGAGCCGCTCGACGGCCACGCATACGCTGCGCCGCTTCGGTTTTCGCACGGTGCTGATCTACAACGCCGCATTCGCCGGGCTCGCGATCGCCGCCTACGGCGTGTTCCATCCGGGCATGGCGACCTGGGCGATCTGGACGATCGTGCTGGTCGGCGGCATCTTCCCCGCGCTGCAGTTCACGAGCCTGAATTCGATGATCTACGCGGATATTTCGCAGGCCGATGCAGGCCGCGCGACGAGCCTGGGCAGTGTCGTGCAGCAGATGTCGCTCGGGCTCGGCGTGACGGTCGCCGGCCTCGTGCTGCACGTGTCGCACTGGCTGCAGGGACATCAGACGATGGTGTGGTCGGATTTCTGGCCCGCGTTCGTCGTGGTCGGGCTGTGTTCGTTCGCATCGATTCCGATCACGCGACGGCTGCCGCCCGGCGCCGGCGATGAAGTCGCGCGCGGCAAGCGGCAATAAACAGGCTGTCCGGGAAAAGGCTGGCAGCGGAACAACCGGAAAACAAAAAAATCAGCGGACATCCACACGGGGCCGGTGCACAGCCGCATGGATGTCCGCTCAGGGCTCCGGGTCTCTCATTGGGGGTTGAGATTCCCTGATCTGCTTCCTGCGTGCCATGGACATATGTGCGTCGGAAGCCGAATCGTTGCGCGCACACTTCGTCGCGCCATGACTGCACTATAGGGAAAGTCGCGCCGCGCATCTGTCAAGCATTGTCAGAAGCGTCGCGTGCATGCGTCGCACACGTGCGCCGCTTTCGCGCTAAAGTGGTGCCCGACTGCCACCCTCAGCCGCCGTTCCGATGCTTACGCTCTCGCCCGCCGCCGCCCGCGCGCTGCATCTCGCCGCGCAGGGCCTGCTGACCCCGCCCCGCCGCAAGGCCACCAAGGCCGACGTGCTCGACACGATCCGCCGGATGGCGCAGTTGCAGATCGATACCATTCACGTCGTCGCGCGCAGCCCGTATCTCGTGCTGTTCAGCCGCCTCGGCGACTTCGCCCCGCAGTGGCTCGACGAACATCTCGCCGAGGCGCGCCTGTTCGAATACTGGTCGCACGAGGCGTGCTTCCTGCCGGTCGAGCAATTCGGGCTGATGCGCTACAAGATGCTTGATCCGTCGGGAATGGGCTGGAAATACGCGGCCGAATGGCACGAGCAGAATCGCGCGGACATCGACCGCATGCTCGCGCGAATTCGCGACGAAGGCCCGGTGCGGTCGGCGGATTTCATTCGCGAAGACGGCGCGAAGGGCAACGGGTGGTGGGACCGCAAGCCCGAGAAAAAGCACCTGGAGGTGCTGTTCACGACCGGCGACCTGATGGTGTCCGAACGCCGCAACTTTCAGCGGATCTACGACGTGCGCGAACGCGTGCTGCCCGGCTGGGACGATGCACGCGACCTGCCGCCGCGCGACGCGGTGCTGCCCGCGCTGCTCGACTACACGTGCCACGCGCTCGGCGTCGTGCGCGCGGACTGGGTGGCCGATTACTACCGGCTGCCGCGCCGTTCGTACCGCGCGGAGCTCGAGCGGCTCGCGGATGCGGGCGAGCTGATTCCGGTGGAGATCGCGGACTGGAAGGAGCCGGCCTACGTGCATCGCTCGCTCAAAGCGCTGCTGCCGGCCGCCGCGGCCGATACGCTGCGCTCGACCGTCACGACGCTGCTGTCGCCGTTCGATCCGGTGGTGTGGGACCGGCGGCGCGCGTCGACGCTATTCGGGTTCGACTACACGATCGAGTGCTATACGCCCGCGCACAAGCGGCGCTACGGCTATTTCTGCCTGCCGGTGCTGCATCGCGGCCGGCTGATCGGGCGCGTCGACGCGAAAGCGCATCGCGCGCTCGGCACGTTCGAATTGAAGGCGGTGCATGTCGAGCCGGGCGTGCGGTTCGGCACGGGGCTCGCGGCCGACGTCGCGAAAGCCGTGAAACGGCTGGCGGCGTGGCATGGGACGCCGGAGGTGGCGGTCGCGCACGCGCCGCCCGAATTGTCGAAGGCGCTGGCCGGCGCGTAAGGCCGGCGGAGCCGCGCCGCGCGACGGGCAACAGCGACGCGCGCGCCGCTTGCGATTGCGCGGCGGCGCGCCCGTCTGCCGCCACCTGCCACGACTCAGTCGCGCAGTTTGCGAAAACGCGGGGTGCCGTCCGGCAGGTTCTCGTTGAACATCGCTTCCGGCCGCACCCACAGGCCGCGCGCATGCGGCCACAGATGCTCGTACACCACCACCGATTCCTCGGTTTCGGAATGACGGGCAACGCCGATGTAGCGATACAGCCCGCCCTTGTAGTGACGATGCATGGCGAGTTGTTCGGCTTCCTGTTCGGTCATGATCTGCTTCCCTTCGGCAAGAACGAAAGCGCGTATTGTATGCGCTCGCCGCGCGTCAGCGTTTCGCGTAGATGTCGGGGCGGCGAATCTCCATCAGCCGCTCCGGATTCGCGGACGGCCCGAAGCCGACCGGCCGGTACAGTTCGTGCGCATCGGTCGTCACGAGCATGATGCGGCGCAGGCTGCGCACCATCGGCTGCGCGAATACGTGGTCGATCAGCGCGCGGCCATAGCCGTTGCCGCGGTCGGCCGGCAGGACGAAGACGTCGCACAGGTACGCGAACGTCGCGTGGTCGGTCACGAGCCGCGCGAACCCGACGAGCCGGTCGCCCACGTACGCGCCGAAGCACAGCGATCCGTCGATCGCACGCTCCACGACGTCGCGCGGAATGCCCTGCGACCAGTACGCGTCCCGGTGCAGGAAATCGAAGATCGCGTCGATGTCGAGTTCGCGCTTGTCGGTGGAAAATCTCAGCGTGGCGGGAGTGGCTGCGGGCACGTCGGCTCTCCGGTCGGGTCGGGGGCGGAGCAGCAACGATAGCGCGACTCGACCAGCCGAGGCAACCGAACGCCGCGCGACGCACTCTGGCGTCTGCTCTTCCATCTCGTCTCGCCTCGCCGCGGGCACAACCGATCGCACGGGCCACGCGGCTCGATTCGGTGATATCGTCACCGGCTCAATGAACTCGCAGCATCGCTTCATGCCCTATCGACTCATCGCGTTCGACTTCGACGGCACGCTCGCCGATTCGCTCGACTGCTTTCTCGCGGCGCTGACCGAAGCGTCGCGCATGCACGGCTTTCGCGACGCGACGGCCGACCTGCGCCCGGCGCTACGCGGCATGTCGGCGCGCGAGATCATCCGCGCGCTCGAGGTGCCGATGTGGAAAGTGCCGCGCGTGACGCTCGACATGCGCCGGCTGATGCGGCCACGCATCGCGCACGTGAAGCTGTTCCCGGGTGTCGACACGACCTTCGACGCGCTCGCCGCGCGCGGCATCCGCATCGCGATCGCGACGTCGAACAGCGAGGACATCGTGCGCGACCGGCTCGGCCAGCATGCGAGCCGATGCGTCGATACGTTCGCGTGCGGCATTCCGCTGTTCGGCAAGGCACGCCGGCTGCGCGCGCTTGTGCGCGAAGCGGGCATGCAGCCCGACGACGTGCTGTACGTCGGCGATGAAATCCGCGACGCCGAAGCGGCACGCCGCGCGCGGATCGCCTTCCAGGGCGTCTCGTGGGGTTACACGGCCGCCGATGCGTTGCAGGCGCATTGCGCGACGCCATTGCTGCCGCATCTCGACGCCTTGCTCGACCGCGTGTGAGGACGCAGCGCGGATCGCGCGTTCGATTCGGCGGATCGCGAAGCAACCGGCGCGCTCCGCGCGCAAGACGATGAAACGCCGATGACACGCGCACACATCGCAGCCATTGCATGCACGCCGCGCACGCAAAAATTTCCGCCACGATGCGCGCGACAGGTACGCTCTACCTGCCCGCGCGCACACACATCGATTCGTCTTACCAACCGTTACACAAACCACAGCGCGGTTGCACCTGCTACCTGAGCGGTCTCCTAGAATCAGTCGGGCCGGGAAACACTTCGAACGCCGCCGCGGCAGAGCGGCCACCGAGTCCGGCCCGGGCGCGCCCGGTCTCTCGCACAGCTGCGGATCACCCGATCCGCCCGTTAATCAGAGCCCCGATTGAAAGGAGGTCCCATGAACCGCTTTCCCCAAGTCTCGCGCCTTGCATTGTCTGCCGCTGGCCTGCTTCTCGTCGCCGTGACGGCGACCGCGCAAACCGCGCAACCGGCGCCGGCCGCACCGGCCGCCGCCACGCAAACGCGCATCCACGAAGCCGACCAGACTTTCATCACCGACGGCACGAAAACCGTGTCGACGCAGCACGATGCCGCACGCATCGCCAATTCGCGCACGTCGGACAGCCAGGTGAAGGCGTTCGCGCAGCGCGTGTCGACCGACGACGAGAAGATCATCCAGGCGATGCGCGCGGCCAGCCCGCGCGGCGTCGACGTGCCGGCCAACGATCCCGACACGGCCGTGCTGGACGGCATCAAGAACCTGCGCGGCGCGGAATTCGACAAGGCATACATCGAGCAGGTCGCGCTCGCCGGCCAGCAAAAGACGATCTCGGCATTCCAGGCCGAAATCGCTTCGGGCCGCGACACGAAGCTGAAGGAAGTCGCACGCCAGGCGCTGCCGATCCTGCAGGCGCACTACGCGGACGCGCAGAAGCTCGCGCAGCGTCACCACCTCGCATCGGCACAGTAACGCGATGCCCCACCGCGCATCGCGCGCGGTGCTCCTCTTCCCCGCTTCCCCGCTCGTCGCGTCGCCGTCCCCCCTTTCGGCGGCGCGACGCCAGCGCCTCCCCGGTTCGCGTTACGTCGCCAGCTTCGCGCGCAACCGCTCGCTCACGTCCGGCCATTCGTCGTCGATGATGCTGAAGCGCACCGAATTGCGCTTGCGGCCGTCGGGCATGATCCGCTCGTGACGCACGATCCCTTCCTGCTTCGCGCCGAGCCGCAGAATCGCCGCGCGTGACTTCTCGTTCAGTTCATCGGTCGTGAACTGCACGCGCACGCAGTGCAGCGTGTCGAACGCGTACGAGAGCAGCAGCCATTTCGCCTCGGTATTCGCACGCGTGCGCTGCGCCGATTCGCTCAGCCACGTATGACCGATCTCGAGCTTGCGATTCTTGCGGTCGATCTTCCAGAAACGCGTGCTGCCGATCGCGCGGCCCGACGCGCGATCGACGATCACGAACGGCATCACGGTGCCGGCCGCGCGGCCTTGCAGCGCCGTGTCGACATAGGCGTCGACCGTGTCCTCGCCCGGCACGACCGTGACCTTCAGGTTCCACAACCGACCGTCCGCCGCCGCATCGAGCAACGCTTGCCGGTCGGATGCCTCGAGCGGCCGCAGTACGATGCGCTCGCCGGTGAGCGTCGGTTGTTCGAGGGAAGATGATGCGTCCGTCATGTCCGGTTCCGTTTCCATGAAGATGACGCGGAGGATGACCCACCGCGCAGCGAAACGCCCATCATACGGCCAGCGTCAGCCGGGCAGCGCGGCGAGCCGCTGGCGAATCGCGTGCGCTTCGCCGCGCAGCGCGTCGGCGAATGCGTCGACGAGCAGGCTCTTCGGCCGGTGCTCGGGCACGATCACGCTGACGCGGTACGGAAACGAGCGCGTGAGCGGCCGCACGTGCAGGTCGCGTCCGACGAAATCGAGCGCGGTCAGCGGGTTGACGATCGCGGCGCCGAGCCCCTGCCGCACGAATGCGCACACCGACACGGCCGACGGCGTCTCGACGATCGAACGCGGCGCGACGCCGAGCTGCGCGAACGCCTCGTCGATCAGGATCCGGTACGGGTCGTTCAGCGACAGGCTCACGAACGGGCGATCGGCGAGATCCGCGAGATCGATCGCGCGTTGCGCGAGCAGCGGATGGCCGTCGGGCAGCACGCATACCTCGTCGACTTCGAGCAACGGCGTGAGGACCGTGCCGGCCGGCGCGATGTCGTGTTCGGTCAGCCCGAGGTCGTAGCGCTGCGCGGTCAGCCACTCCTCGAGCACGGGTGACTCCTGCGTCGCGACCGACACGCTGACGCCCGCATGCGCGTCATGGAAACGCCGGCAGGCGCCGGGCAGGATCGCGTGCGAAAACGCCGGCAGCGCGATCACCGACAACTGACCGTCGCGAAACTCGCGCAGCCGCGCGGCCGTCGCCGCGACGCGCTCGAGCCCCACATACGCGAGCCGCACGTCGTCGAACAGCGTGAGCGCGGCCATCGTCGGCCGCAGCCGCCCGTGCGAGCGCTCGAACAGCGCGAAGCCGATCACCTGCTCCATGCGCGCGAGCTCGCGGCTGATCGTCGGCTGCGACGTATAGAGCATCTCGGCCGCACGCGTCGTGCTGCCGGTGACCATCAGCGCGCGGAAGACCTCGATGTGCCGGTGTGTGAGCATGAGCACCTATATCCAAAATGAATAGAATCTCGAAAAACAGGCATTTTACTGTATAGACGTTCAGGCGCATCATTCACGCTATCCGTTCATTCGATCCGATTCTTCCGCCATGTCCCTCGATTCCCGCCAGCTCGCGGCGCTCGCGCAGCAATACGGCACCCCGCTGTGGGTGTACGACGCCGACGTCATCCGCGACCGCATCGCCCAACTGCGCCAGTTCGACGTGATCCGCTATGCGCAGAAGGCGAACTCGAACCTGCATATCCTGAAGCTGATGCGCGACGAAGGTGCGTGCGTCGACGCCGTGTCGCTCGGCGAAATCGAGCGCAGCCTCGCGGCCGGGTTCAGTCCGGCGGGCGAACCGGAAGGCGTCGTGTTCACGGCCGACCTGATCGACCGCCCGACGCTCGCGGCCGTGCTGACGCACGGCGTGACCGTGAACGCCGGCTCGCTCGACATGCTCGCGCGCGTCGGCGAGCATGCGCCCGGCCACCGCGTATGGCTGCGCGTGAACCCGGGCTTCGGCCACGGCCACAGCAACAAGACCAACACCGGCGGCCCGCAGAGCAAGCACGGCATCTGGATCGACGACGTGCCGCGCGCGATCGAGATCGTTCGCCAGTACGGGCTGAAGCTGGTCGGTATCCACATGCATATCGGCTCGGGCGTCGACTACGGCCATCTGTCGCAGGTGTGCGACGCGATGGTCGACCTCGTCACGTCGCTCGGCCACGACATCGAAGCCATCTCCGCCGGCGGCGGGCTGTCGATTCCGTATCGCGACGGCGAGCCGCGCGTCGACGTCGGTCACTACTTCAGCCAGTGGGACGCCGCGCGCAAGCGGATCGAACGGCATCTCGGCCACGCGGTGCGCATCGAGATCGAACCGGGCCGCTTCCTCGTCGCGGAAGCCGGCACGCTCGTCACCGAAGTGCAGGCCGTGAACCACCGGCCGAAGCACGACTTCGTGCTGATCGACGCGGGCTTCAACGACCTGATGCGTCCGTCGATGTACGGCAGCTACCACGCGGTGTCCGTGCACACGCACGACGGCGCACTGCCTGCCGGCCGGCCGCTCGTCGACATCGCGATCGCAGGGCCGCTGTGCGAGTCGGGCGACGTGTTCACGCAGGACGCGGGCGGCGTGGTCACGCACCGCAAGCTCGCGCAGCCGCAGATCGGCGACCTGCTGTTCCTGCACGATGCAGGCGCATACGGCGCGTCGATGTCCTCGAACTACAACAGCCGGCCGCTCGCGCCGGAAGTGCTCGTCGATCGCGGCACGCCGCGGCTGATCCGCCGCCGGCAGACGATCGACGAACTGCTTGCGCTCGAAACGTTCGAGTAAAACGCGCCTTCGCGCCGCGTTCGACGCGGCGGACGCCAACGGCCAGGCTTGCCACTACCGGCATGCCTGGCCGTTCTGCTTTTCAGCAATCGTTTCGGGCGCAACCGCTCGACCACGCCGTAGCACCCGATGCTGCGCACCCCGTACAACCGCAGCAGATCGCATGCACCGTGCTTCACGCATGGAGAAAAACTTTCCACGCCGCGTGGAAAGTCCATGCTTTTTTGGAAGCACTTTCCTTTTTGACAAAACTAAGATTGCCCTCAGTCGTTCAGCATTTGCGTCACCGGACACGCATCGACGATGCAGCCGGTCTACCCCACTCGCAAGCCGCACGGGCACTCATGAACACGATGCTTGAATTCTTCGCCGCGCAACGCTACGCCACCGTGCGCGAACGCATGCCGTAACGCCTCGCGGCACACGGCTCGCACCGTCTCTCGCCGCACTGTTTCCCGCTTCCCGCCCACGGCGACGCCGCCCGTCGCCGCGGACGCGCTCACCCTGAATTTTCGACAACGACGTTTCGACAACAACCCCGGAGACAACCATGAAGCCCTTCACCCCGACGCTCAAGCAAGGCCTCGCCGCCGCCCTCCTCTGCGTGGCGGCCACCGCGTCGCACGCGGCGGACCTGCTCGACACCGTCAAGCAGGCCGGCGTGCTGAAGATCGCGCTCGAAGGCACCTACCCGCCGTTCGACTACCGCAATGCCGAAGGACAACTCGAAGGGTTCGACGTCGACGTCGCGAAGGCCGTCGCCGCACGGCTCGGCGTGAAGCCGCAGTTCGTCACGACCGAATGGAGCGGGATTCTCGCCGGGCTGCAGGCCGGCAAGTTCGACGTGATCGTCAACCAGGTCGCGATCACGCCGTCGCGCCAGCAGGCGCTCGACTTCAGCATGCCGTACGTGTATTCCTCCGCGCAGCTGCTGCAGCGCCAGAACGACACGCGTGCGTTCAAGTCGCTCGACGAGCTGAAGGGCAAGAAGGTCGGCGTGACGATGGGCAGCAACTACGTCGATCTCGTGAAGACCGTGCCCGCGATCGATCTGCAGGTCTATCCGGGTACACCGGAAAACCTGCGCGACCTCGCGGCGGGGCGTATCGACGCGGCGGTCAACGACCGCCTGATGCTGAGCTATCTGATCAAGAACTCGCACTTGCCGCTGCGCCCCGGCTCCGTGCTCGCCGGCGGCGAGGACCGCATGGGGATCCCGTTCCGCAAGGGCAACCCGAAGTTCGCGAAGGCGATCGACGACGCGGTCGCGTCGCTGCAGCAGGACGGCACGCTGAAGAAAATCTCGATGCAGTGGTTCGGCTCGGACACGACCAAACCGATCGCGCAATAACGCAGCCGTCACGCGGCCGCGCACGCGCGCGCGCGGGCCGGCCGCCACCTCGGGGCACACGACACACAATCAGGAGACACGCGATGGAAGCACTCGATCTGGTCATTCAAACCCTGCCCGTGATGGTGAAGGGCGCGCTGCTCACGCTGAAGTTCGCGGTGGCGTCGATGGCCCTCGGCCTCGTCGTCGGGCTCGTGGTCGCGATCATGCGGATCGGCAGCAACCGGCTCGCGTCCGGTCTCGCGCAGGGCTACGTCAGCCTGATGCGCGGCACGCCGCTGCTCGTGCAGATGTTCGTCGTCTACTACGGGCTGCCCGATCTCGGCATCACGCTCGATCCGACGACGGCCGGCATCTTCACGCTGACGCTCAACGCCGGCGCTTACCTGTCGGAAAGCATGCGCGGCGCGATCCTCGGCATCGGCCGCGGACAATGGGCGGCCGCGCACAGCCTCGGCCTCACGCACGTGCAGACGCTGCGCTACATCGTCTGCCCTCAGGCGCTGCGCCTCGCGGTGCCGAGCCTCGGCAACACGCTGATCAGCCTGATCAAGGACACGTCGCTCGTGTCCGTCATCACCGTCACCGAGCTGCTGCGCTCGACGCAGGAAGTGATCGCCGCGACGTTTCAACCGCTGCCGCTCTACCTCGCGGCCGCCGCGATCTACTGGGTGCTGAGTACGCTGCTCACGCGGCTGCAGGGCCGCGTCGAGACGCGCCTCTCGCTGCCGTCCTCGCATTGAGCATGCGCACCTCGTTCAACCCGAACCTCAATCACGGACAACCATGATTACGCTCGACAACGTTTCCAAGTGGTATGGCAAGCATCAGGTCCTTTCCGAATGCAGCGCGGCGGTATCGAAAGGCGAAGTGGTCGTCGTCTGCGGGCCGTCGGGCTCCGGCAAGTCGACGCTGATCAAGACGATCAACGGCCTCGAGCCATTCCAGAAAGGCAGCATCGTCGTCGACGGCATGCGGCTCGGCGACCCTGCCGCGAAACTCGCGCAACTGCGCGCACGCGTCGGCATGGTGTTCCAGCATTTCGAGCTGTTCCCGCACTTGTCGATCACCGACAACCTGACGCTCGCGCAGGTCAAGGTGCTCGGCCGTCGCAAGGACGAAGCGATCGAGAACGCGATGAAGCTGCTCGATCGCGTCGGCCTGAGGGCGCATGCGCACAAGTATCCGGGGCAGTTGTCGGGCGGACAGCAGCAACGCGTCGCGATTGCACGCGCGCTGTCGATGAACCCCGTCGCGATGCTGTTCGACGAACCGACCTCCGCGCTCGATCCCGAGATGATCAACGAAGTGCTCGACGTGATGGTCGAGCTCGCGCGCGACGGCATGACGATGGTGTGCGTCACGCACGAGATGGGCTTCGCGAGAAAGGTCGCGCATCGCGTGATCTTCATGGACCAGGGCGCGGTGGTCGAGGATGCGGCGAGCGAAGCATTCTTCGCCGCGCCGCGCTCCGAACGCGCGCGCGACTTCCTCGACAAGATCCTGCACTGACCGCGCGACGGCTTCGCTCCGATTTGACCGACTTTCAAAGGACGACATCTTGAACCAACCGCACTCGACCGACACCCTGCTCGCTCACGAAGGCCGCGCGCACGGCCAGCCCGGCTCGCCGGTGAACCCGCCCGTGTATCGCCAGTCGACGCTGCTCTTTCACGGCACCGACGCGCTCGACGCGGTGCGCGGCACGCCGCTCGCGTACGGACGCCACGGCAGCCCGACCACGCGTGCGCTCGAAAAGGCGCTCGCACGCCTCGAAGGCGCGCACGCCGCGCTGCTCACGCCGAGCGGGCTCAGCGCGATCACGACCGCGCTGCTCGCGGTACTGAACCCCGGCGACCATCTGCTGATGGCCGACTCGGTGTACGACCCGACCCGCTCGTTCTGCGACGAGACGCTCTCGCGCCTCGGTATCGAGACGACCTATTACGATCCGTCGATCGGCGCCGGCATCGCGTCGCTGATGCAGCCGAACACGCGCGCGGTCTTTACCGAATCGCCGGGCTCGCTGACCTTCGAAGTGCAGGACATTCCCGCGATCTGCCGCGTCGCGCACCAGCACGATGCAGTCGTGCTGCTCGACAATACGTGGGGCACGCCGTTGAATTTCCGCTCGTTCTCGCACGGCGTCGACGTGTCGATTCACGCGGCGACCAAGTACATCGCCGGACACTCCGACGTGCTGATGGGCGTGATCCTGACAACCGAGGCGCTCGCGCAGAAGGTCACGCGCTGCTACCGGCAGCTCGGGATGACCGTCAGCGGCGACGATGCGTATCTCGCGCTGCGCGGGCTGCGCACGTTGTCGGTGCGCCTCGAACGCCACCAGCGCAACGCGCACATGCTGACCGAATGGCTCGCGCGGCAGCCGGAAGTCGCGCAGATCCTGTATCCGGCCCGGCCGGGCGATGCCGGCCATGCGCTGTGGCAGCGCGACTTCACGGGCGCGTGCGGCTTGTTCGGCCTGGTGCTGCATCCGCAGCCCGACGATGCCGTGCGCGCACTGCTCGACGGCATGACGTGCTTCGGCATGGGCTACAGCTGGGGCGGCTTCGAAAGCCTGATCATCCCGTCGAATCCGTCGCGCCACCGTACCGCGACGCCATGGCTGGCAGCCGGCCCGCTGCTGCGCATCCACGCAGGGCTCGAGCATCCCGACGACATGATCGCCGACCTCGACGCCGGTTTCGCGAGAATGCGTGCCGCCGCGGCCGCGCTCGCGGAAGCCTGACATCGGGCGCGTCGCACGCATCTCCCCGCACTCCCGTTTTTTTCAACGTTCGACCACCACTGATAGCGAGGCCATCATGAAAGACACGCTGTTCATTCTCCGCCCGGGTTTCTTCAAGGACTCCGAAGGTCCGTTCTACTGCGGCGACTCGGTTGCCGTCGAAGGGCTGCTGAGCTTCTATCCGCAGTTGCGCGACGCCGTCTCGGTCGAGTACGTCGACGCGCCGCGGCCGCGCCGGCCGATCGTCGCGCTGATCGGCGAGGACAACCAGTCCGCGCCGGTGCTCGTCCTGGGCGACGGGCAGGCGCCGAAGGACGACGCGGTCGGGATTCGCGAACACAACGGCCGCCGCTTCATCGATTCGCCGGCCGATATCCGGCGCTACCTGTCCTCGCAATACGGCGTCGCGCACGTCGCGTAAGCACGCCGGCGCCCGGTGTCGACGGGCGCCGCCGAACGGGGCGCGCGGCCGGCGCGGCCCGTTCGCCGTTTCCGGCACGCACGTCGCCGCGCGCGTGCGACGTACTCGGCCACGCGGCTCGCCGCGACCGATGGCCGGCCCGGGCACCCCGCCTCCGGCCCGATGGACTTCAACGCAACGCGACACCGGATGCTGGCACACACCGGGGCCCGCCGCGACCAGCCTCAGCCGGGCGAACTGCAGACGGGCGCGAACGCGAATGCCGCCGGCTCGGACGGCACGTGGCGTGCGAGCCACAATGCGGCCTCGGTCCGGTTGCTCACGCCGATCTGGCGGAACAGCGCATACAGGTGATTCTTGATCGTGCCTTCCGCGACGTTGAGCACGCGGCAGATCTGCTTGTTCGACTTGCCTTCGGCCAGCAGCCGCAGCACGTCGCGCTGGCGCGGCGTGAGACGCTCGAATGCGCGATCGTCCCCGGCCGGCACGCCGCCCGGGCGCGCCTGCGTCGCGCCGCCGTCGCTCGGCGGCACATAGATCGCACCAGCCGCGACCCGGCCGAGCGCGTCAGCGAACTCGTCAGCGCTCGCGTGCCGGTCGATGATGCCGGCCGCCCCCGCCAGCAGCGCATCGGCAATCGTGCGGCGGCACACGGTGGCCACCACGCACAACCACGGCGCGCCGGCGAACGTCTCGTTCAGCACGCTCGGCCAGCTCGGCCGCGCGGCGTGCTCGTCGCATTCGATCGTGATCGCCTCGACCGTCCCGGGCAGCAACGCGTCGCGCAAGCGCAAAACGTCCTCGGGACGGCGGGCCGACCACACATGCCAGTCGACATCGCGTTTACACAGTACGTCCGCCACGCCCGCGACGAATAACGGCGGGCTATCGATCATCAGAACGTTCATTGCGCGGTTTCCTCGAAATCGGGATGCTCGGTTTAGGTTTTTTTGCTTCCCTACCCGGCGTTTTTTTACCGCTGTTTTACCCGCCGCGCACTAGGCCCGTCGCTCCGTGACGAATGGCCTAATTCGTCCACGCCGCGCGTACCGATGCCCGCCGAGGGCCGGCCAGGGCCGCCGGACGTGACCGACGTCATATTTTGTAAACGTCTTCAATTTCCTAATGTAAATAAAGACAACGAATTTCCGTTGTCTTCAACACGAAGAGGAGTTTATTCATGGACGCGAATTTCATCGGCTCAGTGATTAACGCTTTACCCATGGACCAAATGATCGCCGGCCCGTTAAAGGCGATGATCAGCGCGCAGACGCAGGCCGCGAAGAGCTACGCGGATTTCCTGATGCAGGTCTGCATCCAGGGCGGCAAGGCCGTGGCCGTCCAGTTCGACTACGACGAGACGCTGGTGGACGAAGCCGGCGTGTCGAAGGGTGTCGTGCAGAAGACGATGCGCATCCCGCTGCTCGCGGCGATCGTCCACCCGATCATCGCTATCGAGGAAGGCACGATCGACTTCGAAATGGAGATTACGCAATCGGAGAAGTCGTCGTCGTCGACCGAGGCCGGCGGCGAATTCCAGGCGAAGTTCGGCTGGGGGCCGATCAGCGTCAGCGTGTCCGGGCGTGTCTCGCACAAGGCGGAGCAGACGCGCAGCACCGACACGCGCGCGAAATATTCGATCCATACGCAGGTGAAGCGCCAGTCGCCGCCCGAAGCGCTGATGCGCGTGATCGACTTCCTGACCGAAGCCGCGACCAAGCCGGTCGTCACGGAAGGCAACGCGAAGGCCGTGAAGCCGCTGCCGGCGACGCCGACCGACGGCAAGCTGGTCGGCGATGCGTCGGCGGCAGGCGGCGGCACGGCCGCGCCTGCTGCAGCCGGTTCGGATGCCCAGCAGCCGGCGCACGCGTAAGCGCGCGGGCCGGCCATGTTCAGGCTCTTCAGACGGTCTCGCCGCGCGGACGGCGGGCACGACGATGGGGATACGCGTCCGGGCGGCAGCACAGCCCGGCCGGAACCGGACGCGACGGACCCGCCGCCGGCCGGTGCGGCTGCCGGCAAGACCGGGACGGTCTCAGGCACCGGTGCCTCGGCGGCGGTAACCGCCGATCCGGTGCCCCACGTGCCGCTCGAGGCCTCCGGCTCGCCGGCCGGGGCCGCGCCGGGCACGCGCGACGCACCGGGCACCGCGGCGCCCGGCGCGTCCGCCGGCGGCCTGCCCCCCGCTCCGCCCGCCCCGCCGGCGCCGCCCGGCACGCCAGCCGACGACGAGCGCCCGCCGCCACGTGGCATCGCGCTCGACGAAATCGCGCGCGGGATGCAGCACGCCGCGGCCGCCGCGAACCAACTGCTCGCGCACCAGTACACGGCCGTGCTCGATCAGTTCTTCGACCTGCGCGACGACGGCCTGCTCGCGCCACGCGAGGTCACGGTCGCGCTCGACGCGGAGCACACGATGCCGGTGCCGCTCGTCGCGCTCGCCACGCCGCGCGGACTCGCGCTCGACCGGATGATCGTGCACCTGACGGTGCGCGGCGACTTCACCGAGGCGTTGCCGGCCGGCGGTGTCGCGGGCGACGACGACCAGCGCGGCCGCTTCTACGTGACGTTCGCGCCGCGCTCCGGGAAGAAGGACGCGCAGGGCAACGCGCGGCAGCGCGACACCGAGCACATCGACATCGAAATGCAGTTCGCAGCGCTGCCGCCGCCCGAAGCGATCATGCGCGTGATCGACGAATACACGCATCGCCTGGTGCCGCGCGCACGGCCGGGCAGCAAGGAGAACGACGATGGCGAACCAGCCTGAACACACCGGTGAGCAAGGCATCGCGCTGATCAAGCAGTTCGAGGGGCTGCGGCTCGCGCGCTATCTCGACGCGGTCGGCAAGCCGACGATCGGCTACGGGCACCTGATCCTGCCGCACGAGCGCTTCACACGACCGCTCACGCCGGCCGAAGCCGAGGCGCTGTTGCGGCGCGACCTGCGCGGCGCCGAGCTGAACCTGCGCAAGCTGCTGCGCGTGCCGGTCACGCAGCAGCAGTTCGATGCGCTGATGTCGTTCGTCTTCAATCTCGGCGCGGGACGGCTGCGTTCGTCCACGCTGCTGCGCTACCTGAACGCCGGCGCGTGCGCGCGTGCGGCCGACCAGTTCCTCGTCTGGAACAAGGCCGGCGGCAAGCCGCTCGCGGGGCTCACCAAGCGCCGCCAGGCCGAGCGCGCGCTGTTCATGTCGTGAGCGCCGGGACACCGCACCGGCCGAACGTCACGGGTCGCCGCGCATGTCGTTCGCGCCATTTCGCACGTCGTCGGCGGCACGTAAGCTGAAACCGTCGCTGAAGTCTTGCCGCATCCGTTCCAGCCGTTCGTCATTCGCCATTCGTTACTCGTCACGTCAGGAGTCCCGCATGAAGGTCACTTGCTCGCCCGGCCGCACGACGCCGCCCCGTTCCACCGTTTCGCGCACGCTGCGCCGCGTGCTCGGCGCCGCATGCGTCGCCGTTGCCGCAGTGGCGACGGTCGCGCCGCACGCCGTCGCCGCCCCCGCCGATCCGCTGCCCGCATACGGCGCCGACCTCAAGCGCACGTCGGTGTCGGGGCTGTCGTCCGGCGGCTTCATGGCCGCGCAGTTCGACGTCGCGTTCTCGAGCCGGCTGATCGGCGCGGGCATCGTGGCGGGCGGGCCGTTCTACTGTGCGGGCGTGAACGAGTTGATCCCGCCGGCGGTGGCCGCCACCACGCTGTGCATGCAGCCGATCGGCCCCGCACCATCCGCGGCCGATGCATGGCGCGCCGCGCGCGTGTTCGCGCAGCGCGGCGAGATCGACGATCCGGCCGCGCTGCGCGGCCAGCGCATCTACGTGTTCAGCGGCGCGAAGGATACGGTGGTGTCGACGCGCGTCGTCGACCAGACCGCGCGCTTCTACACGCTCGCGCAGGTCCCGGCCGCGAACCTCCAGTACCGCGAATCGCCGGACGCCGGGCATGCGTTCATCACGAACCGCCCCGAAGACAACACATGCAGCGCGAACGCGAGCCCGTATATCGACAACTGCGGCTTCCAGCAGGCGCACGACATCGTGCGCTGGATCTACGGCACACCTGACAAGCCGCTCAATCCGCCGGCCGCTCAGGCAGGCGGCAAGCTGCTGAAGTTCGATCAGCGCGCGTTCGATCCGCAGCGCGGCGCGTCGCTCGGCGACACGGGCTACGCATACGTACCGGCCGACTGCGAGCGCGTGGCCTGCGCGGTGCACGTGGTGTTCCACGGCTGCGTGCAGAACGTCGCTGCCGTCGGCGAGAAGATGATTCGCGGCGTCGGCTACAACGAGATCGCCGATACGAACCGGTTGATCGTGCTCTATCCGCAGGTCGAAAAATCGGCCGTCAATCCGCTCGGCTGCTGGGATTTCTGGGGCTATACGAGCACCGATCCGCTCCACCCCGGCTTCTACCGCCGCGACGCGCCGCAGATGGCCGCCGTGATGCGGATGGTGCAGCGCCTCGGCGCCGCGCGTCAGTAATCCACGTATCGGCCGCCATCGCGCCGTCACCGCCCCTTCATCACGAGGAATCGCCATGTTCTCCACGTTCATCGCCCAATGGGAACGCGCGCACGCCGACGCGCTCCAGCAGTTCGGCAAGGTCGCCGCGCAGGCGACCGGCACCGGCTGCACGCCCGGCGGCCCCGCGTGGCGCGCGTTCGCGCACACCGCGCTGCTCGCCGGCCACCGTTACACGGATGCCTGCCAGGCCGCGACCGACGCGTTGTGGCGCGGCCAGCTCGAACGGTTCGCGCCCGGCAGTTCGGCCGCCGCGGTCAAGGAGCTGGCGGCACTGAACGCCGATCTCGCGACACGCGTCACACAGAGCCATCTGCAGCATGCAGGCGCGATGGCCGACGCGGCCGCGCAATATCTCGACGATCTCGGCCGCACGCGCGGCCCCGCCGATGCCGTGATGGCGCTCGGCCGCTTCGCGGGCGACCTTCAGGCCCAGGCGCGTGCACATGCGCTGCACATCGCGTCGCTCGCGAACGGCGTCGCGCCCGCGCTTGCGCAGTGGGCCGACCGCACGCTGCGCGACGATCGCGGCACGTCCGATCAGGAGCAGGCGTCATGAACATCAAGCTCCGCTTCGTCAATCGCTCGAACGACTGCGGCAACAGCGAGGTCGTGCTGTTCCAGCGCGACGTGATCCCCGATCTCGACGCATTCGCGATCGCGTGGAAGGTGATCCGTTATTGCGGACGCGACTGCTTCCATCCGTTCGACTACTCGACCGACATCGACGTCGCGCTCGGCGACGAGCACGGCAACTTCTCGCCGCGCGTCACGGCGCCCGCCGGCGTGCGCTTCGTGGTCGACGCGCAGCCGACGGGACGCGGCCGGCTCGTGCCCGACCCGGCCGACGCGCCGGGCGGCGACATCGAGGTCGTCAACCGGCTGCGGCGCGGCGCCGTGAACGTCAACGCGTTCAGCGCAGGCCGGCTGATCGCGGTGAAGGAAGCGGTCGCGCCCGGGCAGAAGGCCGTGTTTCGCTTCACGCCGACGCTGTGGATCGGCGTGGCGTCGCAGATACAGGAAAGCCGCGCGCTGCACGCGGCGGTGCTATCGAGCGCGAACACGCTTCTGCCGCTGGCGGGCGTCGCCGCGGCCGACATCGTGATGACGGGCGGCGGCACCGGCACCGACGCGCAGCCGTTTGCATTCGCGCTCGAACACATCGTGCGCGCGTAGCGCCGCCAGACACGGATTGAACCGGCTTGACGGCACGGCTTCGCGGCCGGGCCGGCGGGAAAGGTGTGCGGCAGACCGACTGCCGTCTTTTCAAACTCAAGGAGCAACGACGTGGATATCCAACTGAACCTGATCAACCGCTCGAACGACGCCAACAACTCGAGCGTCGTGATCTTCCAGAAGAACGTGGCGACCGACTTCGACGAACTCGCGATCGCCTGGAAGGTGATCCGCAATTGCGGCCAGGGCGACAACCATCCGTTCAAGTTCCCGATGACGATGAGCGTGAGCGCGAGCGACAGCTGGGGCAACTACATGCCGCAGCAGGTCGCCTCGAACGGCCAGGTGTTCCAGGTCGTGCGCTCGAGCTCGGGCGACGTGCTGCAACTCGGCGGCGACCCGGGCGCGAGCTCCGAGGTGCAGGTGCGCAACGACCTGCCGGCCGGCGCGATCAACGCGACGATCTACAAGGACGGCAGCGCGCTTGCGCGCAAGACGTCCGTCGCGCCGGGCCAGAAGGCCGTGTTCCAGTTCAAGCCGACGATCTGGATCGGCGTCGCATCGCAGATCGAACAGGGTGCGCTGATGAATTCCGCGGTGATCTCCGACATCAACACGGAACTGTCGCTGCTCGGCATCGCGAGCGCCGACATCGTGATGACCGGCGGCGGCCCCGGCCCGCGCTCGATGCCGTTCACGTTCCGGCTGGAAAACGTGGTGATGGCGTAACGGTTCGTGCGCCGGCTACGCACGGCCGGCGCCCATTCAATCAGTTATCCAAATCGAACCAAGGTGACTCATGGACATCAATCTCAACTTCGTCAACCTGTCGAACGACGTCAACAACAGCCAGATCGTGATCTTCCAGAAGAACGTGTCGACGGACTTCGACGAGCTCGCGATCGCGTGGAAGGTCATCACCAACTGCGGGCGCGGCGACAACCATCCGTTCGTGTTCCCGATGCTGACGACCGTCTCCGCGAGCGATGCCGACGGCAACTACATGCCGCAGAAGCGCGCGGACAACGGACAGGTCTTCAACGTGTCGCGCTCGACGTCGGGCAACGTGCTCGCGTTGGCCGGCCCGGCGCCGACGTCGCGCGAGATCCAGCTGCGCAACGACCTGAGCCAGGGGGCGATCACCGCGTCGGTCTTCAAGGACAACCGGCTGCTCGCGCACAAGACGGGCATCGTGCCGGGGCAGAAGGCCGTGTTCGAGTTCAAGCCGACGCTGTGGATCGGCACGGCGTCGCAGATCGAACAGGGCGCGGTGATGAATTCGGCCGTGCTGTCCGACATCAACACCGAACTGTCGCTGCTGGGGATCAAGAGCGCGGACATCGTGATGACGGGCGGCGGCGGCGGCACCACCGCGACCGCGTACCAGTTCCGGCTCGCGAACGTGGTGATGGGGTAAGCCGCAAGCCGCGCCCGCGCGACGGCGAACGGGTGGCACCCGTCACGTCGTCGCGCGCCGGCGCGTCAGCCCGCGCGCTGCGCGGGCGCCATCTTCGAGAAGTACTTCGCCCCCGCGACGCAGCCGACAACCACGGCCGTCACGGCGAGCATCGACGGCGGCACCGTCTCGTGCAGCAGCCCGGCCGCGAGCAGGAAACCGAAGAACGGCTGCAGCAACTGAAGCTGGCCGACGCCCGCGATCCCGCCGAGCGCGAGGCCGCGATACCAGAACACGAAGCCGATCAGCATGCTGAACAGCGACACGTACGCGAGCCCCCACAGCGCGGCAGCGTCGACGCCGTCGAACGTCGCGGGCCACGTGAACCACGCGAGCGGCAACATCACCGGCAGCGACAGCACGAGCGCCCACGAGATCACCTGCCAGCCGCCGAGCTGGCGCGACAGGCGCGCGCCTTCCGCATAACCGAGCCCGCATGCGACGATCGCGGCCAGCATCAGCGCGTCGCCCACCACCGACGCACTTCCGCCGTTGCGCAGCGCGAACGCGGCCACCGCCCCGCTACCGACCAGCGAGAAGATCCAGAACGGCAGCCGCGGCCGTTCGCCGCCACGCCAGACACCGAACAGCGCGGTCGCGAGCGGCAACAACCCGACGAACACGATCGCATGCGCGGACGTCACGTGCTTGAGCGCGAGCGCCGTCAGCAACGGGAAACCGACCACGACCCCGAGCGCGACGACGACGAGCGACGCGGTCTCGGTACGCGTCGGCCGCTTCTGTTTCAGCGCGACGAGCAGGATCAGGCCGAGCACGCCGGCGATCGTCGCGCGCGCGAACGTGAGGAACAGCGGGTCGAGCCCCTGCACCGCGACGCGCGTCGCGGGCAGCGAGCCACTGAAGATGATCACGCCCAGCAGGCCGCTGAGCCATCCGTCGGTCGTCTTTTGCACGGGAAATCCTGATCGGAAAAAGGTGAATGACCGATGATCCGCCGCCCGTGAAAAGCGCGTAAGCTACAGCCCAATACAATTCGGACAAACTGTACTGGACAACCGTCCGTACAGTTCCCTCTCGCCATGAGCCGTTCCATGCAAGCCCCTGCTCCGCCCGCGCCGTCGCGCACCCGCGTGGAAACCGTGATGGACACGCTGCGCGCACGGATCGCGAGCCGCGCGCTGATGCCCGGCGCGCGCGTGCCGTCGATCCGGATGATGGCCGACGCGCTGCACGTGTCGAAATCGACCGTCGTCGACGCATACGAGCGGCTCGCGAGCGAAGGCGTGCTCGTCGCGCGGCGCGGCTCCGGCTTCTACGTATCGGGGCACGCGCCGCCGCTCGCGCTCGCCGAACTCGGCCCGCGCCTCGATCGCGAACTCGATCCGCTTTGGCTGTCGCGCCAGGCGCTCGAGGCGGCGCCGAGCTCGGTGAAGCCGGGCTGCGGCTGGCTGCCGTCGTCGTGGCTGCCGGACGAAAGCCTGCGACGTGCGCTGCGCGCGGTGTCGCGCGACGAAGCCGACGCGCTGACTGACTACGCGACGCCGCTCGGGCTGCCCGCGTTGCGCCAGCAGTTGGCGTGGCGGCTCGCGCAGCACGGCGTACATGCGGAACCCACGCAGATCATGCTGACCGACGGCGGCACGCACGCGCTCGATCTCGTGTGCCGGCTGCTGCTCGAGCCGGGCGACCCCGTCGTGCTGGACGATCCGTGCTACTTCAACTTCCAGGCGCTGCTGCGCGCGCATCGCGCGCGCATCGTCAGCGTGCCGTACACGCCGAACGGCCCCGATCTCGCACGCTTCGAGCAGGTGCTTGCCGAGCATCGGCCGCGCCTGTACATCACCAACGCGGCGCTGCACAACCCGACCGGCGCGACGCTCGCGCCGCCGGTCGCGCACCGCCTGCTGACGCTGGCGGCCGAGCACGGCCTGCTGATCGTCGAGGACGACATCTTCGCGGATTTCGAGAGCACGCCCGCGCCGCGCCTCGCGGCATTCGACGGGCTGTCGCGCGTCGTGTCGATCGGCAGCTTCTCGAAGACGCTGTCGGCCGCAATCCGCTGCGGCTATGTCGCGGCGCGCCCCGAATGGATCGACGCGCTCGTCGACCTGAAGCTCGCGACGTCGTTCGGCAATGCGCAGATCGGCGCGAACATCGTGCACCGGCTGCTGATCGACGGCACCTACCGGCGCCACCTCGACGGCCTGCGTGCGCAGCTGGCCGATGCGATGGGCGAAACGATCCGGCGGCTAGCGCGCGCCGGGCTCGGGATCTGGACCGAACCGCGCGGCGGCCTGTTCGTATGGGCGGAACTGCCCGACGGGCTCGATGCCGCGCGCGTGGCGCGTCATGCACTCGACCACGATGTGGTGCTCGCGCCCGGCAACGTGTTCAGTGCGTCGCACGGCGCGACGTCGTTCATGCGCTTCAACGTGTCGCGCTGCAAGGGGCCGGCGGTGTTCGATGCGCTGGCGCGGTCGATGGAGGCAACGCGTGCGGCGGAGCGCAGCGGTCGCACACTGGCCGGCGACCGATGAACATCCACGGCGGCGGAGCGCACGAACGCCCCGCCGTCGCCCTCACATTTGCGCCGCGTGCGCCCTCGCCCTCACCTCGGCGAACGTCGTATCGACCAGCATTCTCCCCGTATCGAACACCGTTTCGAGCGCCTCGTCCCATTCGCCTTCCAGCGCGCGATCGTCCCATGCGACCGGCAGCGTCACCGTCCGGTATTCGCCCGTGCGCCGATTGCGCAGCAAGGTGAGCCGCCCCTTCTTCGAGCGCTTGCCCTGATCGGTGACCGGATCCTTGCGGACGTCGTGCCATACGTCGCCACGACGGATCGCCGAGCACTTCATCGCGAAGCGCTGCGTATCGCGGTTCACCTGCTGCAGCAGCGCGCCGCCCATGCCAAACACGACGTTGCCGGCCGCATAGCCTGCGTCGTCGAGCGCGGAGAGAATCGCGTCGATCGACAGCTCGTCGACGCCGTCACCCTGGATCACGCGGACATGATTCAGAACGCGCCGTCCCTTGCCATTCACGGACGAACCGAACGATGCGTCGAGCGCGCGCACGGTCTGCAGCACGATCGCCACGGGGTCGCCCGAATCGGGACGCACGACCAGCGTCGCGCCCGAATCGATCACGGTTTGCCGAAGCTCGCCGCCCCACATCTCGAGTGCGGCGAACAGATCGTAGGAGTCCGATACGACCGACACGATCGCGCCGGGCAGGCCGAAGCGGGCGATCATGTTGCGATACGCATCGGCTTCGTGCTCACGCCCCCAGGACGTGATCGTGCTGTGCTCGGCCGCCGGCACCGAATACGCGGCCATCGGCTCGCGATAGAAGCGGTTCGCGGCCAGCACGCCGAGCACCGTGTCCGAACCCATGAAGCTCACGAGATGCGCGGCGCCGCCGATCGCGGCCGATTCCGCGCTCGATACGCCGCGCGCGCCGAAGTCGTGCAGCTTGAACGGCAGTTGCGCGAGATCGTCGTCGGTCTTCTCGAGAAAGCGTCGGATCGTCTGCCGCAGGTGCCAGCTGCGCGTCGCGACCGTCACCGGGTACCACACGCGCAGCAGCATCGTCTCCAGATACGACGCGAGCCAGAACACCTTCGGGTCGTCGCATTCGACGGTCATCAGCACGTTGTGCACCGGCACGATCGAACCCTCGGGCACCGCGCGAATCTTCACGGGCAGGTAGCCGTCGTAGCGCTCGACGATATGGCGCCAGCCGTCCTCGTTGAACGGCTCGCCACGCACCGCGAAGAAATCGCGAGCGTCGTCGATCATCGCGTGCGTGACAGGCCGGCACAGATATTCCTTCAGCAGCATCTGCAGGCCGAAGAACAGCGTGCGGTCGTAGCGGCCGCCGCGCGACTCGACGTACGAGAACATCGCCTGCGCGTCGGACGGATATTGCAGGAAGTGGGAAGCCTTGTACGAATCCGTGTTGAGGATCGGATTGGCGAGAACCGCGGCAAAGCCGCCGGGATCGTTTTGCATGGCTAGAGCTCCTCTAGGCCGTTGAAGTGCCGCCGCGTCTGTCGCGACGGACCGGAATCCGGGGAATCAGCGCGTCACAGCTTCCCCAGGAAGTGATACGCGATCTCGAAGTGATCCTCGAACATCACGTTGCGCATCTGCGCGAATTCGTTGAGCGGCACCCAGCGCGCCTTGTCGGCGTCGTCGCTGCCCTTCACACGCGGCAGTTCGCCCGTCGGGAAGTTGAACAGGCACGCGTGCGTGATCGTGCGGCCGCGCAGCGAGCGGGCCGGATGATCGAACACCTGGCGATCCTTGATCGAGCCGCGCAGCACGGGCTCCGGCAGCTTCAGGCCGGTTTCCTCGCGCAATTCACGGATGCACGCCGCGTCGAGCCGTTCGTCCTGGTTCACGAACCCGCCCGGCAGCGCCCACAGGCCGCGGCCCGGTTCGCTGCGCCGGCGCACGAGCAGGATATGGCCCGAGTGCACGACCACCGCGTCGACCGTCACGAACGTGACCGGATACGGTGCGGCCGACCATGCCTTGCGATACGCGGCGATGAATTCGGCCTCGGCCTTCAGCTGCGCGAATTGCGGCTGCGTGCGGAAATGCTCGAGCCAGCCGAACACGGGTTCCGGCACGGCCCATTGCACAAAGCTGTTGGTGCGTTCTGCGAAATACTGATCGCGGATTTCGGTAGCGGAGATGTCCTCGGTCGCATCGACGTCAACGAGCTCCCATTGCGGGAACATCCGCAGGTAATACGACGTAGCGTCCTTTTCGTGGCCGATCAGCCCGACCTTGCGCTGCGCGACATCGCCGAGCGCGGCGGCCACCGCATCCTGCACCCAGCGCACCCAGTCGCCGTCGTTGTACGTCGAATCCTGCACGGGCGCGACCGTCACGCGCTCGCGCTCGGACGGCTCGAGCAGCGAAGCCAGCATCTGGCAGCGCTCGTCGAACGAGAACGGATCCTTGATGGTGCGGGGCTTGTCGGTCGACCCGATCAGCACGCACACGCGCTCGGCCCGGCTCAGTGCCGACTTCAGCACGTTCAGGTGACCACGATGCGGGGGCTGGAAACGACCAATGAAAACGAGCGCGTCGAAGCGCCGGTTCTGTTGCGTACTCATGAGGCTCCCTCAAGAGATTGAAACGCTTCGGGTCTGTCCCGAAGGCATGGAATCGATCGTAGGGGAATTCCCGCAGAAGGTCAATCGAGCACGCGCTCGACTTGACGAAGTCTGACGAAACGCGCGGCATTGGCGGGTTACACTCGATTTCATCCCAATCCGCGCCACGGCGCCCGCCATCATGAGGATCTCAGTCAGCCGGACCGTCGGCGTCGATCGCAGACGCCTCTTCACGTGGTCGCAGGACTACGCGCGGCGGCTCGTATGGGACAGCTTCCTCACCGACGCCTATCTGCTCGACGAAACGACGGCCGACGTCGGCGTCGACGCGTTCTGCCGCAGTCAGTCGGGCGCGACGATGGTGTCGCGCTACATCTCGTACCGCCCGCCGCAGGTCGCCGCCGTCGAAATGGTCGAAGGGCCGAAGGTGCTCGAACGCTTCAGCGGCAGCTGGAACTTCACCGAACACACGCCGGGTTCGACCGAAGTGAAATTCACGTACCACTTCCGTGCGCAGCCGTCGTGGCTGCGCTGGCTGCTCGAACCGCTGATCGGCGCGTTCTATCTCGTGCACACGCGCCGGCGCCTCGATTCGTTCAAGCGCTGGGCCGAAGCGGAGGCGTTACCGCGCTGACACGCACTGCCGCGCGGCCCGGCGCATCTGCGCCCTCTCCCTCCGAATGGATTCGAACGCGCCATGGCCGCGCCATCGGGCATCTCGCATTCCGACGGCCCAGGCGCTAACGTACTCCGCCCCGGCCTATCGAGAACGTTTCCGCGCCGGCATCGCGGCGCAACGTGACCTCCGTACCGGTCAGCCATCCCGACGATTTCAGGATCGGGCGCGCGAGCGCGTACAGCCGATCGGCGCTGGTGCCATACAGGTACAGATAGCCGTCGTTGCCGTCGCGATGCAGTTCCGTCTCGCCGAGTTCGCCCGCGCCTGCCTGCCTCACTGCGCGATCCAGCCGACGTTCCAGTGCATGAAGCCGCGCCTGGTCCTTCTCGTAGTAGTCGAAGTGGACCATCACGACGGGCCCGGGCGGCTTCGGCGGCAACTCCGCGGCAACGCTGCCGGTCAACAGTGCAAGGCCGAGCAATGCGGCAAATCGTATTCCTGTACGCATATCAGCAGTCAGTGTGACGCGTTCGCTCACGCGATGCCGCGCGCCACCTGCCGCCGGACCTGCGCCTGCGTACCGAGCGCAGCGGCGATCGCGTCGACCGCATCGGCCGCGCGTGCCGCGCCGCACATGAACGCATCGACGGCCGCGAAGCGATGCTCGGGCCACGTATGGATCGTGATGTGAGATTCGGCGAGCAGCACGACACCCGTCACGCCATGCTCGCCGCCGAAATGATGAAAGTGCGCACCGATCACGCGCGCGCCTGCCCGTTGCGCCGCTTCCGTCAGGATCGTTTCAAGCCGTGCGGCATCGCGCAGCAGCGCCGCGTCGATGCCGGCCAGGTCGGCCAGCACGTGCGAGCCGAGCATCGCACGCGGCGCGGCGAGACCGTCGCGGGCCGTCATTTGTGCGACCCGTACGACGAGTAGCCGCTGCGCGCCGACGAACTGCCCCACCCGCTGCCACCCGACCCGCTGCCGCCGAGCGACGCGCAACTGAACAACGTGACGACGATCAGTCCGTAAAGTCCGTAGAGGATGTAGCGCATTACGCGTTGCCCCCGTCCGACGCGAAACCCTTCCACAGCCATTCAGGCAGCCACAGCACCAGCAGGCCGACCAGCACGTAGACGGTGCGGCCGCTGAACGAGAACAGCGAGTCCATGTTGAAAATCACGAGCAGCGCGCTGAACACCCACGGCAGCGGCGCGAAACTGTGCGGGTGTTTCCCGCCGAACAGGCCCGTCGACGCGGTGGCGCCCGTCGCAGCCGCCGTCGCGAGCGCCGGTGTGCCGAAGCGCTCGGCCAGCGCGCTGCCCGACAGCGGCCGCGCGCGCGACCAGACGATTTCCGCGGCGCTGCGCTCGCGCGTCAGTTTGTCCTTCTGCCAACCGTAATCGATGATCGACGTGCGATCGCCCACCTGCACGCGCCAGTTGAACGCGCCCACCACGTAGACGACCTCCGATTCATACGCCTCGCGCAGGCGGTAGGTCTTGCCGCCGTCGGTCACGTCGGACTCGCCGCCGATCGTCGGCCAATGGTCGAGCACCTGCACGCGTTCCCAGCGCCCTTCGCTCTGCACGAGCCACAGGAAGCCGCGCTTCGGGTTCAGCAGCAGGTATTCGTCCCACGTCTCTTCGTCGCCCGGCACGCGGCATCGCATCATGCCGATCACCGTGTACTTCACGCCGTCGAACGTGCCGATTGCACCGAGCTCCAACGCACCCTTCACCGATTCGAGCTTACGCTGCGCCGCGAACACGGTCTGCTGCTCGGCCGTGCACTGCACGCCAGCATGACAACTGCCACACACGACGTAATCGGCCACGTTAGGCGCATAAGACAGCGGCGCGCCGCAGCTCGGGCACGCGAACGGCACCATCTCCGCGCCGCGCTTCTCGCGCGTATCGGTCTCGGTATCGCGCAACCCCGTGAACGCAAGCGCGTCGAACTCGAGTGCCTCGCCCGAATAGACGGCGGGGCTCCCGCCGTTCGCATCGGCGTCGGAATAGTCGAAGGTCGCGAACGCGTTGCCGGTGCGCAGGTCGACGACGCGCGCTTCCCAGCCCGCGTCGACGCGGAACGGCAACTCGCCGTCGCCGCCCGTGCAGCGCGCGGTGCGCACGTCGGACACGAGAAACGCGCGGCCGCCGTGGTCGATCCGCATACCCGGTTCCAGCGTGCCGAACGCCGGCCACGCGCCGCCGGATGCGTCGTCGGGCTCGCGCACCGTGACCGCATACTGCCCCGACGCATCCGACAGCCAGCCGAACGCGCCGTCGTCGAACACGACGTACCACTCGCTCCACGCGCCGGCGTCGTAGGTCATCTGGAGGCGGCCGAGCACCGTGAACGCGCGCTTGCCGTAGCGTCCGGCCGTGCCGATCTGGATCGGCGACGCGTCGTCGAGCACCGTGGCCAGCTCGCCGATGCGCTCGACGTCGGTGCCGCGCTTGAGCAGCGTGCTGCGACAGAACGCGCAGACGGCCATCACCGCCGCTGCCGAGCGAAACTCGACCGGCGCGCCGCACTGGGGGCACGAAGTGCTGAACATGCGCGACGCTTACCGGGTGAGCTTCGCGAGGATTTCCGCCTTCGCGCGCGAATAGTCCTCTTCGGTCACGAGGCCCTTGTCGAGCAACGCCTTCAGTTGTTCGAGACGCTGCACGTAATCGGTTCCTTCGGCCGGCGCGGCCGGCTGCGCGGCGGCGACCGGTGCCGCAACGGGCGCGGGCGGTGCAGCCTGCGCCGGTTGCGCGGCGCCCGCGATCTGGCCGGCCATCGCCTGCCCGATCGCCGCGCCGGCCGCGAGCCCCGCGCCGACGCCCGCGATGCCGCCCGGGTTCTGCGCGGCCAGCGGGATCGCCTGTGCCGTCTGGTATTGCGTCGCGCGGGCGAGATCGCCGGCCATCCCCGCGCCGATTCGCAGGTCGAGCGCCTTCTGCAGCTCGGCCGGCAGCGATACGCTTTCGACCGCGAACGCATCGAGCGCGAGGCCGTAGCGTGTGAACACCGGGACCAGCGCCTCGGCGACGCGTTGCGACAGCAGCGTCTGGTTCGCGGCCATGTCGACGAATGGCACGTCGGCCGAGCCGAACGTCGTGCTCATCGCTGTGACGACCAGATTGCGCAGCTGCTGTTCGAGATCGTCGACCGTGTACTGCGCGCGCGTGCCGCTCACCTCGCGGTGGAACGCGGCCGCGTCGACGATCCGGTACGAGTAGATGCCGAACGCGCGCAGCTGCACGAAGCCGAATTCGCGATCGCGGATCGTCACCGGCTGCGCGGTGCCCCAGCGCCGGCCGAGCTGCAGCCGCGTGCTGAAGAAGTAGACATCCGACTTGAAAGGCGACTGAAAGAACTTGTCCCAGTTCTTCAGGTACGTGAGCACCGGCAGCGTGCGCGTTTCCAGCTTGTACAGGCCCGGCTGGAACACGTCGGCGACCTTGCCTTCGTTGACGAAGATCGCGACCTGCGTTTCGCGCACGGTCAGCTGGCCGCCGTACTGGATCTCCTGGTCTTCCATCGGATAGCGCCAGGCGAGCACGCCGTCGGTGTCTTCCGTCCATTGCAGGACGTCGATGAACTGCTTGCGGATAAACGAACCCAGACTCATGTCGGTCTCCTCGAGCGCGCGTGGCGCATCAGGTCAGGCAGGCGGCATTGATGATGCCGACGACGAGCGACGCGGTGCCCATCAGGCCGCCCATCGCGACGTTGCGATCCTCGATCGCATGGTTCATGCCGGGAATCAGGCGGGTCAGCACCGCATAGGTGACGAGCTGCACGGCCATCGCGCCGACGGCCCACAGCATGACTTCGCCGAGCGTCGAGTTGTGCGCGATGCTGGAGGCGAGCGTCAGGCAGAAGCCGATCAGCGCACCGCCGAACGACAGCGTCGCGGCCGCGTTGCCGTCGCGGATCAGTGCCAGTTCGTCGAACGGGGTGACCTTCAGGTACACTGCCGCGAACACGAAAAGCAGCACGAACGCCGACAGCAAATGAACCGCATAAAGATAGGCACTATTCATTCTTTTCCTCGGATTTTGTGCTCGGTTCGCCGCCCCCTCGCCGGCCGGCCCATGGCGGGCCGCCCTACGGAAATCCGCGCCAGTATAGCCACATTGACAAGCCCTGCACAACGGACGCGCCATGCTGCATAAGCGCGCGCTCGTCCTGTCGATCCTCGTGCTCGCGTCGTGCGGGCTCGGCTACGAACTGATCAGCAGCGCGCTGTCGAGCTACCTGCTCGGCGATTCGATCCTGCAGTTCTCGTCGGTGATCGGCTGCTACCTGTTCGCGATGGGGATCGGCTCGTGGCTCGCGAAGTTCGTCGAGGACGACGACGTGCTCGACCGCTTCGTCGACATCGAGCTGCTCGTCGGCCTGCTCGGCGGCGTGTCGGCAGCGCTCCTTTTCGCGGTGTTCGCGTGGCTGGCCGCGCCGTTCCGCGCGGCGCTCTACGCGCTCGTGCTCGCGCTCGGCCTGCTGATCGGGATGGAGATCCCGCTCGTGATGCGCGCATTCCAGCAGCGCCGCCAGGCGTTTCGCCATACCGTCAGCGAGGTGCTGACCTTCGACTATCTCGGCTCGCTCGCCGTGTCGCTGATCTTCCCGCTCGTGCTCGCGCCGCGTCTCGGCCTGTTGCGCACGAGCTTTCTGTTCGGGCTGCTGAACGCATTCGTCGCGCTGTGGACCACGCACCTGTTCCGCGACGAGATCCGCAACGTGCGCGGCAAGCTGATGCGCGCGTCGCTCGTGATCGGACTGCTCGTCGCCGGCTTCGCGCTGTCGGACCGCATCACACACTGGGCCGAGCACGGCGTATACGGCGACGAGACGATCTATTCCGAAACGACGCCATACCAGCGCATCGTGCTCACGCAATGGCACGACGACATGCGGCTGTACCTGAACGGCAACCTGCAGTTCTCGTCGCGTGACGAGCATCGCTATCACGAGGCGCTGATCCATCCGACGATCGAGGCGCTGCCGTGGGCGAAACGCGTGCTCGTGCTCGGCGGCGGCGACGGCCTCGCGGTGCGCGAACTGCTCAAGCACCGCAACCTCGAACGGATCACGCTCGTCGATCTCGACCCCGCGATGACGAAGCTGTTCTCGACCTCCGCGCCGCTCGTGAAACTGAACCAGGGCGCACTGAAGGACCCGCGCGTGCAGGTGATCAACGACGACGCGGTGCGCTGGCTCGAATCGAATGCCGAGGTGTACGACGCGATCGTCGTCGACTTCCCCGATCCGACCAACTTCGGGCTCGGCCGGCTGTATTCGGTGCCGGTGTTCCGGCTGCTCGCCCGCCACCTGTCGGAAAACGGCTATGCGGTGATTCAGTCGACGTCGCCGTACTTCGCGCCGCACGCGTACTGGACGATCATCGCGACGCTGCACGAAGCCGGGCTCAACACGTGGCCGTACCATTGCTACGTGCCGTCGTTCGGCGACTGGGGCTTCGTGATCGCGGGCAAGCGCCGCGACTTCACCGTGCCGACGCGCTATTCGGTGCCGACGCGCTGGCTCGACGCGCAGACGGCCGCCGAGATGTTCCATTTCCCGGCCGACATGCCGGCGCTGCCGATGTCGCCGAACGAACTCAACGACCAGCCGCTCGTGCGCCGCTTCGACGACGACTGGAAGCACGTGCTGCGCTGATGGATCGCCGCACGTTCCTCCTCGCGTCCGCGGCCGCGTCGCTCGCCGCGTGCGGCCGCACCGGCTGGATCGAGACGACGCCGCGCGTCGGCTACCCCGGCATGCGCGAAGGTCACGCGTTGCGAGATCACGCAGCGCTGCCACCGCCGTCCGGCACGATCGAGACCGACGTCGCGATCCTCGGCGCGGGCGCGGCCGGCCTGTCGTGTGCGTGGCAGCTTGCGCGCGCCGGTCACACGCGCTTCGTCGTGCTCGCCGGCCCCGAATTCGGCGGCAATATGGCCGGCGGCCGCTTCGGCGAGCTCGGCTATCCGAAGGGTGCACACTACCTGCCGCTGCCCTCGCTCGAATCCGCGCATCTGCGCGACATGCTCGCCGATCTCGGCGTGATCGAATCGGCGCCGTTCTCCGCGCACCCCGCGTACGACGAACGCGCGCTCGTGCACGCGCCCGACGAACGGCTGTTCATCGCCGGCCAGTGGCAGGACGGCATCGTGCCGACGACCGGCCTCGACGACGCCGCGCTCGCGCAGCAAACACGCTTCTTCGCATACACCGACAGTTTGCGCACCGCGCGCGGCGCGGACGGCCGCAAGGTGTTCTGCATCCCGATCGCTGAATCGTCGCGCGACCCGCGCTGGCGCGCGCTCGACCGGCGTTCGTTCAAACAGTGGCTGCTCGACGAGGGCTACACCGCGAGCGCGCTGCACTGGTACCTGAACTACTGCTGCCGCGACGATTACGGCGCGGGCTACGAGCACGTGTCCGCGTGGGCCGGCCTGCACTACTTCTCGTCGCGCGGCGCTCACGCGAGCGATGCGGGCGACGGCGCGGTGCTGACCTGGCCCGACGGACTGCACACGATGGCGACGAAGCTGAGCGACTCGATCACCGCGCGCACCGGCTCGAACACGTGGTCGCGGGACGGCTTCGCCGTTCGCGCGACCGAACGCAACGGCGGCGTCGAGGTGCTGTGCGCGCGCGTCGCCGACGACGGAACGCTGACGACGTTCACGCTGAAGGCGCGGCGGGTCGTCAGCGCGATGCCGCTGTTCGTCGCGGCGCGCGTGTTTCCGCAGCTTCACGCATACGGCTTCGATCCCGTGCGCGACCTGCCGCCGCGCGCGCCGTGGCTCGTGTCCAATTTCCTGCTCGACGGGATGCCGGCCGAGGAAGCCGGCGTGCCGCTCGCATGGGACAACGTCGTCTACGACGGCGCGGGGCTCGGCTATGTCGTGTCGACGCACCAGCTGATCCGGATGTCGCCGCCGACGCGTTCGGTGTTCTCCGCCTATCAGGCGCTGAGCGCGCGCTCGCCGGACGACACGCGTCGCTGGCTCGCGCAGGCGGAACCCGACGCGCTGCGCGAGCAGGCGGCGATCGACCTGCAGGCCGTATACGGACGCGAGCTGTGGAAACATGCGACCGCGCTCGAGATCACCGTGCGTGGCCACGCGATGGCGACGCCCGACGTCGGTTTCCTGAGCCGGCCGGGGCTGCTCGCGCTGCGCGAGGCAGACGGCCCCGTCGTGTTCGCGCATGCGGATCTGTCCGGGCTGTCGCTGTTCGAGGAAGCGTCGTACTGGGGCATGCTCGCCGCCCGGCGCATGCTCGCCTGATTGCCGGCTCGCGCCTTCCGTGCGGCAGTGGTCATTGCGTCATTGCGGTGCCGCCGGCAACCGCTATAATCGCGCGACATTCCGACTGCATTGAGCAGGCCGACGGTGCGCGCCATGCGACGCACCGCATGTCCTCCTCGACAACAATAATGACAAACCGAACTGTTCGACGCCTTCGCCCGTTCGTGCGCGCCGCCGCGCGCCTGCTCGCGTGCGCCCCGCTGCTGGGCGTGCCGCCGGCGCTGTATGCGGCCGATGCCGCAAGCCCGGATGCGCAGCCGGCCTCCGGCCGCTACGTCGTCGTCGACACCGGCCATACGCCGGCCCACCCGGGTGCCACCGGCGCCAGCGGCCGCGTCGAATACCGGTACAACCTCGACCTGTCCACCGCCGTCGCGGAGAAGCTCGCCGCGCACGGCGATCGCGTGCTGCGCACGTCGGCCGACGGCCGCGAGATCGCGCTCGACCAGCGCTCGACGCAGGCGCCCGACGCGAACCTGTTCGTGTCGATCCATCACGATTCGATGCAGCAGCAGTTCATCGACGCGGGGCGGCAACGCGAATTCCGCGGTTTCGCCGTGTTCGTGTCGGAACGCAATCCGCACTACGCGGAAAGCCTGCGTTGCGCAAAGGCGATCGCCGAGCGGCTGGTCGCGGCCGGTGAACGTCCGTCGCTGTATCACGCGCAGCCGATCAAGGGCGAGAACCGTCCGCTGATCGATCCGCAACTCGGCATCCACCGCTTCGATGATCTCGTCGTGCTGCGCACCGCGCCGATTCCGGCCGTGCTGGTCGAGGCCGGCGTGATCGTCAATCCCGACGAGGAAAAGCGGCTCGCGCAGCGCGAAACGATCCAGCGCCTCGCCACCGCGATCGCGAGCGGGATCGACGTCTGTACGGCGACCAGGTAAAGGTAACGCCCGTTGGTTTCAACGGTTTTCACCCAGTGAGGAGGAGTTCCATGAAGAAGAAGAATCTGCTCGTATCCTGCGCGCTGCTTGCGCTCGCCGTGCCGTTCGCCGCGCATGCGGCCGGCTGCGGCAAACCGCGCAGCGCGTTCGACCAGGTGTACTGCAGCAGCAACGAGTTCTCGCAGCTCGACCGCGAACTGAACGACGAGTACGGCCGCGTGCGCAAGCAGTTGAGCGGCGACCAGCAGGCCAAGCTGAAGACGGGCCAGCTCGCGTGGATGAAGCAGCGCGACGACCGCTGCAGCGAAACGCGCGACGACGGCTATCTCGTGAACCTGCAATGCGCGATCGACTTCACGCAATCGCGCCTGTCGTTCCTGCGCGAACGCGAGCGCGAGTGCTCGAGCACGGGGTGTGTGACGGCGAAGCTCGGGGAGTAAGGGCTTTTTCGCATGCCGCGCCGCGAAGCGCTTTGCGGCGCGGCGTGTCGTGCCCTTGCGGTTCCGCCACTTCGGCGCCGCGAAAGGAGCGGCGATGCGACTTAAATGCTCTGAAGTCCTCAATGATCTGAACACGATGAAGATCGACATCCGCGCCGCCACGCCCGACGATGCCCCGGCCATCGCCGCCATTCACGTCGCATCGTGGCAGGCCACCTACCCGGGCATCATGCCGGCGTCGTTCCTCGCCGGCCTGTCGGTCGAAAAGCGTACCGCTTCGTGGTGCCACGCGCTCGGCGCAGGACGGCCGCGTGTCGCGCTCGCCGTCGCGAAAAATGGGCCGACGGGCTGGATCGCCTACGGGCCGACGCGCGACACCGACAAGGATCGCACCTGGGGTGAAATCGAAGCGATCTACCTGCATCCATCGCATTGCGGGCAACGCATCGGCGCGGCACTCGTCGACCATGCCTGCCGGGCGCTGCACGACATGGGCCATGAATGGGTGTCGCTGTGGGTGCTGGTCAAGAACCATCGCGCCCGCGCGTTCTACGAACGCGAGGGTTTCGTCGCCGAAGACGACATCAAGACGTTCGAGATCGACGGTGCGCCGATCGACGAAGTGCGCTACTGGCGCGCACTGCCGAAGCGATCGTCATGACGGCATCGCTTCCGCCACCGCAAGCCGCGCCTGCATCAACTGCAGCAACGCGCCAGTCTTCGCGTTGACGGAATTGCGCCTCGAATAGGCCGCCAGCAGTTCGAGCGGCGCCGGCGCCATCTCCAGCGGCACGCGCACCAGCCGCCCGGCAGCCAGCTCGGCCGCGCATCCGCGTTCGACGAGAATCGCGAAGCCGATCCCGTTCACCGCCGCCAGACCCGCCATTTCCCCGCTATTGACGCGATACCGGCTGGTGACCGGAATCTTGTGAATCCGCCCGTCGCCGTCGGCGAACTGCCACGGCTGCCCTTTCAGCGTGCTCAGCGTCGTGATGCACGGCAACTGCCTGAGCTGCTCCGTCCGCGTCGGCATGCCCGTGCGTTCGATCAGCGACGGCGCAGCCACGACGACGCTCGGCAAGCTGGCGAGCGGCCTGACGACGAACGCGCTGTCGTCCAGCCTTCCGCGATTGACGATGATCGACAGGTCGATATCGTCGCGCAGCGTCGGGACGCCCGCGAGGCGCGTGTCGCAATCGATTTCGACACGCGGGTGGCGGCTCGCGAATTCCGCGACGATCGGCCCGAGCATACGCGGCCCGATTTCGCCGGGCACGCATAGCTTCAGCACGCCGCGTAATTCCGTCTGCTGCGAGGTCAGTTCGAATTCAGCATGCGTCAGCGCATCGAGCATCGGCTTTGCGCGCTCGTGCAACAGGCGTCCGGCCTCCGTCATGCGCAAGTGCCGCGTGCTGCGCTCCAGCAGCCGCACGCCGAGCCTCGATTCCAGCTGCGCCACATGGCGGCTCACGTTGGAACCGGGTATCGACAGCACGCGTGCGGCGCCGGCAAAGCTGCCTTCGTCGACGACCGACACGAACACGCGCACCGCGTTCAGATCCAGCTTGCTGCGCATCATTATCCCGTTTCAGGTATCAAAGCTCGCCGTTTTTCGCGGCTTATCCCGTTCGTGACCGTAAATTACGATGTGGATCCAGTCAAGGCGCGGCCGCCGGCACGAATCCGCGCCGACGCGAGCACGCACACGCACCTACCGGAGCATCAATATGGATATCGCCATTCTCGGCGCCGGCGTGGCCGGAATGAGCACCGCGCTTGCGCTTGCCGGGCACGGACATCGGATACGGGTCTACGAACGCAGGCCGTCCGAGACGACGATGGGCGCCGGCGTCGTCCTATGGCCGAATGCCTGCTTCGTGCTCGAGCAGCTCGGCCTCCTGCCCGACATCGTCGAAGTCAGCGGCCACCTGCGCGCGATGCGGTGCATGGACCGGCATGGCACTCCGTTCAAGCACGTCGATATCGGCGAACTCGACCGACACATGGGTTTTCCGACGCGCGCAATACTGCGGCGCGACCTGCAGGCCGTGCTGGCCCGACACGTCGCGGCACACGACATCGACGTCCGCTTCGGCCACTGTGCAACAGCCATCGACGCCGGCCCCGACGGCCGCGCCGTCGTTCATTTCGACAACAGCGCGACGATCGCCCCCGATCTCGTGATCGGCGCGGACGGCCGCATGAACTCCGTCGCGCGACGCCATGTGGCCGGGGACGCCGCACCCGTCTATCAGGGATTCGTCAACTGGATCGGCGTGGCGCACGGCGACGTGCCGCTGGTCGACGACGTGTCGATATTCGACTACTGGGGCCAGCGCGAACGATTCGGCATCGTCGCGCTGGACCGGCATCGCATGTACTGGGCGGCGGCCCGGGCCGAGGCCGAATTCGACGACAGCCGCTACGGCGACGATGCAGCGCCGGATGATCCCGGCTCCCTACTCGAACGTCTGTTCGATGGCTGGCCGGCACCCATCGCGGAGGTGATGCGCGCAACGCCACCCAACACGATCGCGAAGATCCACGTGCACGATCTCGATCCCGTCGATGTATGGCATCGCGGCAATGTGCTGCTGATCGGCGATGCCGCGCACGCGCCACTCCCCACCTCCGGACAGGGCGCATGCCAGGCACTCGAAGACGCGTGGCATCTCGCCCAATGTCTCGACGAGCATGGCAAAGGCAACGGTCGCGGCCTCGACGCCGCACTCGTGGCGTTCACGCTGCGCCGCAGCCGTAAAACCGCGACGATCACGCTGCGCGCACGCGAGTTCGCTCACCGGTTGTTCGGCAACGACATGCACGAAGCCGCGCGACAGGTCGATCCGATCGCCGAAATCGAAGCGCTCGCGAACGCGTGGGGAGCGGGCCTGCCGATGATGCAGGGGCGAGATCGATAAGAGCCTGACACGTCACTCGACGGCGGCAGTCATGCGCGCATGGTCGTCGTCGACATCAAACGCATCGTCACGCGGACATCCCTGCCCCGTGCGTCCTACAGAAACCACCGATACTCCCGCGCCCCGATCTCGTTGCGAAAATCCAGCTCCTCCTGCCGCTTGTTCTCGCAATACACCATCACGAATTCACTGCCGAGCCCTTCACGCACGGCCGCGTGATCCTGCATCGCCGCGACGGCCGACAGCATCTCCTTCGGAAAATCGATCCCGCTGCCGCGATCGTCGTTCAGCGGCGCGATCGGCTCGATCCGTGCGTCGAGCCCGTGCTCCATCCCGCTGAGGATCGCCGCGAGCACGAGGTACGGATTCGCGTCCGCGCTCGCGAGCCGATGCTCGATCCGCAGATTGCGCGCATCCGATTCCGGAATCCGGATGCACGCGTCGCGATCCTCGAAGCCCCAGCTTGCACGGCTCGCCGCGTTCACCATCGATCCATAGCGCCGGAACGCATTGTGATTCGGCGCGAACACCGGCATGCAGTGCGGCAGCAGCTCGAGGCAGCCGGCCACCGCATGCCGTAGCGGCCGCTGCCCATCCGCGGCGAGCAGGTTGCGGCCCGCGTCGTCGTACAGGCTCACATGCACATGCATCCCGCTGCCCGGCGCATGCAGATACGGCTTGCCCATGAAGCTCGCGCGATAGCCGTGCTGCAACGCGACGCCGCGCGTGCTGCGGCAGAACAGCGCCGACCAGTCGGCCGCGCGCAACGCGTCGTCGGTATGGCCGAAGTTGATCTCGAACTGGCCGGGCCCGAGCTCCGCCGTGATCACCGTCGCGTCGACGCCCTGCTCGCACGCGGCCTCGACCATCTCGTGCAGCACGTCGGAAAACCGCGACAGGCGTTCGATGTGCATGTTCGGCTGGTCGTCGCGGTCGTCGCTCAAGCGATCGCGCGGATACTGCGGCATCCCGTCCGCGAGCTGCGCGGCGAACAGATAGAACTCGAGCTCGAACGCGACGACCGGCCGGATGCCGCGTGCCGCGAACCGCCGAAGCACGCGCGCCAGCACTTCGCGCGGCTCGAACTCGATCGGCGCATCCGTGCCATCGGAGCTGATCAGCATCTGCGCGAGCGGCTTCCGCTCCCAGCGCACCGGCTTCAGCGTGCCTGGAATCAGGCGACGCGGCGCGTCCGGGTCGCCGTCGTTGAAACAGTAATCGCCGATCTTGTAGAGGCCGCCCTGCGTGCCGAGCAGCACGCAGTTCTGCGGCAGCTTCAGCAGCGAACCCGACGCGACCTTCTCGAGCGCATCGATCGGATAGCGCTTGCCGTAGAAATGGCCCGGCAGGTCGAGACAGATCAGGTCGACATAACCGATCTCGGGATGCGCCTGCCGGAATGCGCGGATTTCATCGACCAGCACGGGAACGACGTCAGCCATGTCTCATCCTTTCCATGTCTTGTATGGCGGTGCCGCAACGCGGCGAACCGGACTCACCGGCATGCGGCACGTCACATGCCCGATATCGATCAGTACTGCAAACCGGCAACACGGCAAGACGGCCCCTCGGGCCGCCGGCCGACAAACTCAGGTGAACACCCAGATCACACGCGCCGGGGCATCGCCCAGGTTCGCGTAACGGAACCGCTTGTGCGCGGGAAGCTGGAATGCGTCGTTCGGGCCGAGCGTGATGGGTATGTCGTCGCCGTCGATCCAGATCGTCAGCTCGCCTTCGAGCACGAAGCCGCCCTGCTCGTCGCTGTCGTCGACGGAGCGCTCGCCGCTGCTCGCCCCGGGCGCGAGATGACTCTCCAGGATCGAGAAGCGCGAACGCATGTTCGGCGACACGAGGATGTCCGTGATGCCGGCCGCGTAATACACGGTGCGCCGCTCGTCGGGCCGTGTGACCCACGGCACGCTGCGCGGTTTGCTGAGGCTGTAGAAATACGTGGTCGGCACGCCGAGCGCCTCGCCGATCGCGGTGAGATCCGCGACCGTCGGGCGCGACAGCCCGCGCTCGACCTGCGATAGAAAGCCGACGGAGCGGCCGATCCGTTCCGCGAGATCGTTGAGCGTGACCTTGCGATGCTTGCGCAGATCGCGGATCAGGATTGCCAGACTTTCTATCTCTTCCTGCTCGTTCATGATGGATTCCGGTGCGTCAGACGGTATCGCGCAAACGGTACCAGGCCTTGCCGATCGCTTCCAGCGGCGCGGCGAGGCGGTCGCCGCCCGGGAAGCGCGGGTTGCGGATGCGCTGGTACAGCGCGAGCAGGCGATCGTCGCCGAGCACGGCGTCGGCGACCGCGCGCGCGCCGGCGAGCGTCGGCAACACACCGTGCCCCGAGAAGCCCTGCAGCCAGAAACGCTGGCCGCGACGGCCGATGTCCGGCGTGCGTCGCATGCTGATGTCGATGTGGCCACCCCACGCGTAGTCGAGCGACACGCCGGCCAGTTGCGGGAACACGCGTTCAAGGTGCGGGCGCGTCGCGGCCGCGATGTCGGCCGGAATCCCGCCGAGATACGTGCAGCCGCCGCCGAACAGCAGGCGGTTGTCCGGGCTGAGGCGAAAGTAGTCGGGCACGAACTGGTTGTCGATCACGCAACTGTTGCGCGGCAGCAGCGAGCGTGCGACGTCTGGCGCGAGCGGCGCGGTCGCGACCTGGTAGGTGCCGACCGGCAGCAACCGGCGCGACAGTTCGGGATCGAGTTGGTCGACATACGCGTTGCACGCGAGCACCAGCACGTCCGCGCGCACCTCGCCGTGCGCGGTGCGGGCAACGTGACCGCCCTCGGTCTCGCGATACTCGAGCACGCGGCTTTGCTCGAAGATACGGGCGCCGGCCCGTTCGATCGTCTGCGCGAGACCGAGCGCGAGCTTCAGTGGATTCAGATGGCCGGCCTCGGGATCGTGGAGCGCGGCGAGATAGCGCGCGCTGCCGATCCACTCGGGTATCTCGTCCTGCCCGATCACGCGCAGGCGGTCGTAGCCCCAGCGCTGCGCTGCCTCGTCGCGGGCCTGCGCGAGCATCGCGACGCGACGCGGCCGCACCGCGGCCCACAGACTGCCAGGCCGGTAGTCGATGTCGAAGCCGTGCCGCGCGGGCAGTTCGCGCACTTCGGCCGCGGCCCAGCGCATGCTGTCCCACAGCACGCGCGCGCCGGCGCGGCCGAGCGAATCCTCGAGCGGCTGCATGTCGCACGACCAGCCGAGCAGCGCCTGTCCGCCGTTGCGGCCCGATGCGGCCCACGCGACGCGACTCGCTTCGAGCACGACCACGCGCTTGCCCGCGAGCGCGAGGCGCAATGCCGTATGCAGCCCGCTGAAGCCCGCGCCGACGACCAGTACGTCGGCGTCGACGCGTTCGTCCAGTTCGGGCCGCCGCGGAATCGGCGCCGGATAAGTGCCGGCGTAGTAGGTTGCGACGTGACGGTCGGACTGCACGAACATGCGGATTCCCGTGAAATTTTCATCGCCAAATTTCATGAAAAATTAGCACGACAATTTCACGAGAGCAAGCGGGAGAATGAAGTCTGAGGAAATCCGACGTGACCCTGGAGTCCGAAGTCCGACGAACTAAAGTTGCGCTCCTTTCAGGAGGTTTTGGTGCGATTTAACATTTCGCACTATTGGAGCAACTTGGGCTGTCAAACTCGACCGCGCAAGAAAAGCTAGATTGGCGGCGCACCGTCCTGGCTATGCGGTTGGCGCAAGTAATCGCATCAAGGCACGATTCACACGCCGTTGCGGCGGCTATACGCGATGCGATAAGCCTAGGTACCGAGAGTCGACAGCAGTAAAGAATACGACGGACGCTGGCACAGCGGTCGAAAATCAAGGTCCATTCGTCATACCGCCGTTGGAACTAAAGTTACGCGCTTCCTGCTCGAAAGGAACTAAAATTGCACCAATTCTGCGTGCGGCGGCAGGCACAAACCTCAAATTCGCTCGCTTCCTGCTAGACCCGCCCTTCCTGACATTAAGGCAGGAACGCTCCGGATAACGCGTGCTACCGTCGAAGGTCACATACGGCCCTTGGCGACGGTATTTTCCGCAAACCTGCAGCCTGGCTAGCGTCTGCACACTGACGCCAGGCCAGTGGAGAAATTCGCGATGGCATTGCACCTCTTTGTGGACACCGAGTTCACGGATTTTCTGAACTGTGACCTCATCAGCATTGCACTCGTGGCCACAGACGGCCGTGAATTCTATGGGGAGCGATCGGATTTCGATCGGGGAAGCTGCAGCGAATTTGTACGGGCAGCGATCCTGCCTCAGCTTGGACAGTACCCGGGCAGGGTGTTTACACGCGAGGAATTGCGTGCCGCATTGCTATCCTGGTTAGACCAGTTTGCCATCGAGAGCGAACCGCGAATGCTGTGTTTCGACTATGGCGGCGACTGGGAATTGATGGTCGATTTGCTCGGTGACGTACCGTCGGGCTGGCAGGCGTGCTATCTCGGTAGCGACACATTGGACCAGCAACAAATGGAGGTCTATTTCAACGAGCATGGCGGCCGGCATCACGCGCTGCATGATGCGCGTGCAAATTGTCACGCGGCGCGTCATCGAATCTAACGCCCCTCTCCCAAGGATGCTAGCGACTTCGATTGCGAGTTCAACCGTGGATGATCCAGCATCATGTCCCAGTCGGTTAGTGTTAAAGGCAACGGGCAAGACCAGCCCGGTCACCTACGATTCCAAGGCGTCTCACGAACTAATCCCCCTCAGAATCTGCGTCGGAATGCGCGAACAGACTACCGCTTGAAAGCAGCCGCGCTGAACGCCAGATCGAACTGGCGGGCCCGCTGCACCTCGTCACTATGCAGATAGGTTGACGTCGTCGAGATGGACGCGTGGCGCAGGTTATCGCGGACCATGAGCAACTCAGCCCCTCGCGCAAGCGCGTGCGACGCATGCGTGTGCCGCATCCAATGGGGGCTTGCGCGGCGCAGCTTCTCGGCCGTCGCTGGCCGCTCATCCTGGATCGCGTCGGCGACCAGCACGAAGAATCGGCGCAGCACACGCCACAGCCTCGTGCTTTCAATGCCACCGCGGTCCGCATCGAGGCTCGCAATCAACGGCGTCGCCGGGTTCCAGCGACTCGGCGTGACCGGAAGTCCTCGCTGGACGAGGTATTGGTCGAGCGCGGTCCGGGCGAGTGACGGTAACGCCACCTTGCCCAGCTTGCCGCCCTTGCCGAGCACATGCAGCCAGTGATCGCCGTGCTCGTCGCGACGGACGTCGCCGAGCGTTGCGCCGACCAGTTCGCTCGCACGTAGACCGGTGGCGTAGCCAAAGTCGAGCAGGAACCGCAGGCGCTGCGCGGCCGGTACGCTCCAGCCGTATGACCACTCAAGGCCGTCAGCGAGCGTGCGGATCAGCAGCCACTCACCTTCCGAGAAGCCGCGGGAAACGTCCAATCCTGTACGCTGCGCTTGGCTCTTGATCTTGACGCCGGCGAACGGATTCGCGAGCACGTAGCGCTGTTCGACCAGCCAGCGAAACAGCGCCGATAGGACGTTCAGTGCGTATGCCGCTGAGCGCGCCGAGAGCGGGCCGGTGAACGGTCGCCATTCGACACGGTGCCGTTGCCGAGACGGGCCGACCCAACACTCACGCGGTGTCGGCTTTCGCAAGAAGCCCCGGTACGCGATTGCGTCGTCGGTATTGAGCGACGATAGCGCACGGCCGCGCTCGACGATCGCCCACAGAATCAGCCGCTCCGCCTCCTTGCGATAGGCACGCTGCGTGGCAACCGACTCATGCAGCGCTAGCCAGGACTGGATCGCCTCGTAGTCGTTCGACGCGTTCAACAGGCAAGCGGCCTGCGGTGCCCGGAACTGCCCCTGCGAGCCGTCAACGTCGTGCGGCACGCGCAGTTGCTCCCACGGCACGATATTGCCGGTCGGCGCAGCGACAATCAGCGCCCGCGCCCGTTCGGTCAGCGCCGGATGGGCGGCGAAGAACGCCTCGATGCGGCGCGCGCCGGCAATGCCGAGTCCGGTGATGGCGGCCCACCAGCGCCGCGACGATGCGCGGCGGGAACCAAGCTTCGAGCGTGTCGGTGATCACCGGGGTCGGCACGAGTAGATTGCGCAGCGTTTCAATCGCACGGGCTACCCCGTCGGCCGACGCTTTCGACGGGCGGTCGATAAAGACGGCAGCCAGGTCCTCGCGGTGACGTTGCACGGCGAACGCGACGAGTTGCCGGCGGATACGGCCGAGGATACCGCGCGACGACACACCGGCTTGCCGGCGGTCGCCCAGGTAGCGGGCAACGGCAGTCCGTGCGTCGAGGCCGGCGTACCAGCCGCGCAATGCGGCGAGCTCCGCTTCGTTGGGGAACTCAGGGCCCGTGCCGTCGACGGGAAGAGCCTCACGCGTTTTCATGATTGCCAGTTTAGAGCAAAAATGATGATGGACCGATAATGTTATTTATCTGCCCACATGCACTCAAATACAAACAAATTCCTTTCAATCGTTGTGGCCAGGCGTCCGATGCGGTGGCTGGCTTTTCTAGCATCCCTTCACTTTCGGCGCCGCAGTCCTTTCACCGAGCAATACCGTGGTCTAACAGCACCGACGACACTCAACGAACATGATCGATTTCACGGAAGAGCAGATAGTAGCCAGAGAGCTCCGAAACACCGCATACCACGAAGCGGGTCACAAGATGCTCTACGATCGCTTCGACGGCGCGGGCGACGCAGGCGTGTGGAAAAACGAGAGTGGTAATCCAGAGGAGAGTGCGCGGCGCGGCCACCCTGCTAATGCCGCGAGCTGCGGCTCCTAGACAAAATTCGGCATTGCGTCGGCATGATCATACGATAGGAAATGTTCTCGAACGCTGTCGCAGTTGCGTGCTCCAGCAGCGTCTGGACTGTTGGCTGCATCAGGCCGGCGCTTCCGGATTCCAGCGCCCTGCCCAAGCAATCGGGGGCGTACATTCGCATGACAGGAACTGGCACGCTTGCCAAACTTGAGATTCCCTATAGTTACTACAGACTTTCCGGCGTCAGTGTTAATTATGTCAAATAGAGTTGACGTTTTCGACCGGTGACCCTGCCGCGCTACATGCTCTTGCCAGTGGATTTACTCCCTCACTGGCAACCGTGACAAGGCATCAAATACCTGTTTTGACCATCTGGACTGGTTAGGCACACTTGCACAATGCCCTGATCTTGGCAAAATTTGCCAAGCCTGATAGACTGTTCCGCATGGGTACCATGAACATTTCCCTCCCCGATTCGCTGAAGGAATACGTCGACGAGCAGGTCGGCCAGTGCGGCTACGGCACGAGCAGCGAATACGTCCGCGAACTGATCCGTAAAGATCAAGATCGCAAGCGCCTGCGCGGAATTATCCTGCAGGGGGCGGCGTCGGGCCTCGCGGATCCGGTCGATTCTGACTACTTCGAATCGCTGCGCGCCCGCGTCCGCACGTCGCGCAAATGACGACAAAGCCCGTCATGCCGACGAGGCTGGCCAGGCGGGACGTGGAAGACCAGCTGACCTACTATCTCGTAGACGAAGACTCGGAACAGGCAGCACTCGGATTCATCGCGGAGATCGAGCAGGCGTACGCTCATCTCGCTAAACACCCGAACATTGGTTCTCCTCGTTACGCGTACCAGTTGGACATACCAGGCCTGCGATCGTGGCCACTTGATCGCTACCCGCATGTGATCTTCTACGTTGAGCGCACGGATCACGTCGAAGTCTGGCGCGTGCTTAACGGCAAGCGGGATCTCCCGTCGTGGCTGTTGAACGAAGACAGCGAGATTCACTGACGCTTTCTAGACGGTCATGCTGTGCGAAGACACGTGTTTTCGGCAGTACCCTTTTCTCCACCAATACACGAACCCTAACCGTTCTCGGTCGGGTTTTTTTCTTGCCCGATCGCGCTGGCGTCCGCGTGCACGTGCGGATTCCTGGGTTTTGTCGTGATAAGGACGGAGGATCGAGCACGACTCCATATACGTAGGATGGCTTAAATCGACAGCGCGTAGAATTGTGCCGCTACCGTGCGTTCAACGCCGTCCCCTTTCATCTGGCCTTTGCGAATCATATGCATGAGCTCGATGCCCGAGAGGATGATGCGCGCACACCGAAAATTCTTGAAGCCATCATTGGCCTGATGATACGTTTGATGGCGCGGTGGTCCTGCTCGATGATGTTATTCAGATACTTGTTCTGGCGGATCTTGATCGGCGTGTCGCGCTCGGCGTTGAGGGTCTCGAGCGCAGCCAGATTCGCTCCGCTTTTGTCGATCGTGACCGTCTCTGGCTCGCCGTTCTGGTCGATAGATTTTTCGAAATACCGTCGAGCTGCGGCCTTGTCGCGATGCGCCCGCAGCAAAGCGCGCAAATACCAACCCGCTCGCGCGCGGTATCGCGATCCCGCAACCGGTGCGACGTGGATCAGCCGCGGCCGTCCGCCGGCCTGGATCGACGGCAAGGACCGCGCACAATTCCAGATCGCGCCGCCGCCCGCCTTGAGCTGTTCGCTGCGCCGGCCGAACTGCTGGCGCTTGAGGACCGAGACCTCGTGGGTGAGTTGATCGATACGAGTCTGCCGGTAGCGTAGTTCCCGGTCTCGTTCACTCGCTTCCCGCTCCTTCTCCTTGATCTTCTGGTCCTTCGCCTCAACCTCGGCCATCAGTTGCGCTGTCAGGGCGCGCAACTGTTCCGGGCTGAGTGCGTCGAGGTCGGCAGGCAAGTTCATGCGGGCCAGTCTGCCAGAACCCTGCAGACGGCGGAAGCGCAACTGTTTACGGCGCGCCGGGCTCAGACGACACGGATCACACCGTCCTCGCCGATGCGTTGCCACGGCAAGCCCAGCACCAGGCCGGCCAGCTGTTCGTGCGTCAAGGCACGCTGCTTGGGTTCACTGCCGAGGTGCGGCCAGGCGAACTGTCCCTGGTTCAGGCGTCGCGCGGCCAGCCAGATGCCGATCCCGTCGTGAATCAGGACCTTCATGCGGTTGGCGCGCCGATTGGCGAACAGATAGGCATGGTGTGGGTGAGCGGCGCCGAACACCTTGACCACGCGCGCCAAGGCCGTATCGAAACCGGCGCGCATATCCAGCGGATCGACCGCCAGCCAGATCTCGTCGACACGGATCACCGCAGCCACTCACGCAGCCACGCGGCGCACTGGGTTGCCTCGGACACCGGCCAACTCACCGTGATCGACTGATCTCCCCGGCGCACCTCGATGCGGATCTCTGGCGAATGCGGACTCGGCGTTCCCAATGCCAACGGCACAAAGGCCGGCAGCGACGCTGGCGTGGCCAGTGGACGGCCCAACGGCTTCTTGGGAAGTCGACCTTCCGCCTGATCGATCCAGCGCCGCAGCAGATTCGCGTTGAGCCTGTGTTCCAGCGCGACCGCCGCAACCGATACGCCGATTCCCTGGCAGGCAGTAACCACCTGCGCCTTGAATTCCTCGCTGTAGCGTTGCCGCCTACGACGCTCGGGGAGTGATTCCGATTCGATAGTGTTCACGTGTCCGCTTATTCGTTAAGTGGACACGATACTCCCAAGCGCCTCGGCCAAACTCAAGACGGGTTGGCTGGCCGCTTACGCTCGGTCTCGTCCCAGGACAGTCGGGTTCCGGCGGCAAGATCGAGCTACAGGGAATTAGTAAACGAGGTGATACCTATCTCAGGACTTTGCTCGTTCACGGCGCGCGGAGCATCATCTATCGAGTGAGAGAGCCAGGTCCATGGGTGACGCAGATGAAACAGCGGCGTCCATTGAACGTCGTCATCGTCGCGATGGCCAACAAGCTTGCCCGAATAATCTGGGCGATGCTGGCACATCAACGGCCCTACCGGAAGGACTACGAAAGCGCTAAGCCAGCCTGATTTCTCTGGTTTGTCTGAAAGTTGTGCTGAAGGGGTGGAACGTCAAAAGTTGCGGTGGCATTCGAGTGTGATGACAAAACAGGTAGGACCTGGGACTCACTAAGCCTGAAAATTTGTCTGAGCCTGAAAAGCTCGCGAATTGAATGAGGCGTGAGTCTGCGGATTTCATAGGGGCCCGCAGCAAATCAGGCTGCAACAAGGCCGAATGTAGAGCTGCAGCCCATCCTGTTTTTCGAAGACTCGAAAGTCCGGCGCAAAGGGGGGCGTTCATGTAGACAAATTTAATCCGGACATATGCGAATTGACGACTTTATTTTGGTAAGACCGCCAATAAAGTCGTCAATTCAGGGTCCGGATGCCTAGATCGGCGGGATTCTGGAGTGACAGATTTATTTCGCTCTACGGCGCACGATCGCGTCGTCGGCCCGCGTGATCAGCCGTTCCAGCATCTGACGCTTCGTTACCGAGTAACGGCGAGCCAACCGTGTCAAAGCAAGAGAGGCTTCTGTACTGACCCACATATCCAGACGCCGGTCACCGTTGCCGTCCTTGCCTGCCGTCTCCCGCTTTGCCCGATAAGCTGCTTGCCGCTGTGCCGTCGTTTGTGTCATCCCGCACCTCCTTCGTTACCCGGTAACAATCAATCTGAAACATGTTACCCGGTAACGCGCGGCCTAACGACGTGTGGCAGATTTAGCGCTTACAAACTTCTTGCTGTACGTGGATTCGAGGCAGGGTCACCGCTGGATTGGCTAATCGTTGCACTTGACTCTTGAGACCGCCCAGTGTCACGCCCGGCGACTTGCCGATTCAAGTCGATTCGCGACGGCCTCGATCGCGCTCACGGGAGCACGAGCCAGTTGGTCATCATGTTCCGTCACCAGTTCGGCGAATAACCGAAAGGTGTGGTCGCCGAACTTGATCTCTCCATCCCGCCCAGCCTGAAGCGCATTCCATGCAGCGGCCTCGTACTCACGGAATCCCCGCGTTTCCGGTGCGCCATACCCCAACGATCGCAACATCTCGGCGGCAAGTGCCACTCTTGTCAGCAATTGCAGCGACGTCAACGTCCCAACGCCCGCCCTCAGTGCTTCGAGTTGAAGATGATATTCGAGCGCCAGACTATCCCTGACATGTCGGGGAAGCGGCATGCAATCGATCTTTCGAGCGCGTTTCCTCAGACTGGATTGGCGAGCTCGGCTATGGAAATCACGCATGGATCACCGTCCAGGAAATTGCCGGACGAAGGCTACCCCCGTTCCACGCAGCTCGGAAAGGCCATTCACCAATCGTCCAGGCAACGTCCTGCGAGCCGACCCGATCTCGACGAAACCGCTCATCGTCCGGCCACGGTCATTTCTTCGATCAACACCGAGCCCGACTTCAACGCGCCAGCCGTAAACGTATCGCTTCCCACCGCAACGATGTTCCTGAACATCTGCTGCAGCGTGCTGGCGACTGTAATGCCTTCCACGGGGTACCGGATCTTGCCGTTCTCGACCCAGAACCCGGCGGCGCCTCGCGAATAGTCTCCGGTCACCAAATTGATACCTTGTCCGATCATCGACGTGAGCAGGAGCCCGGTCCCAAGTCGCTCGAGCATGCCGTCGAGATCGTCACCCGGCATGGTTGCCGTGCTACGCAGCGACAGGCCATGCGGACCGTGCGCGTTGCCGGTCGTATGCATGCCGAGTCTTCGTGCCGTGTAAGACGACAGAAAGTAGCCTTCGATCACACCGTCATGCACCACGCGACGCTGCCGCGTCCTCACGCCCTCGCCATCGAACGGCGCACTTCCCATCGCAGCTGGCACATGCGGATCCTCGTCGATACGGATGTGCGGCGCGAAGATCTCCTTCCCGAGACTGCCTACCAAGAAAGACGCTTTCGCGGACAGAGCACCACCGCTTGCCGCCTGGACGAAATTCATCAGCAACCCCGCCGCCAACCGCGCCTCCACCAGCACGGGAACCTTTCCGGTCTCGAGGGGGCGCGGCTGCACACGCGCAATGGCGCGCTCCGCTGCGTAACGACCCACGAATTCGGGCGACGCCAGATCCTGAGGCCGCCGCTCCGACGTGTGCCAGGATTCCGTCTGCATATGGCTGCCGCTTCCCGCCAGCGGTCTGCAAGAGATCGAGTGATTCGACGACGCGTAGCCGCCCTGAAACCCGTTCGACGCGGCGAGCACGAAGTGCCCGTTCATGGTGTCGACGCTCGCGCCTTCCGAATTCTGGATCTGCGGACTAACCGAAAACGCGGCGTCCTCGGCCCGGCGCGCGATTTCCAACGCTCCGTCGATCGACAGCGGCCACGGGTGGTAGAGGTCGAGATCGCGCGGCGAATGTTCGAGGTGGTCGTCGTCGGCAAGCCCGGTTGCCGCATCCTCGGCCGTGGCGCTGGCGATATGATAGGCGGCGGCAACCGCATCTTTCAGGGCCGCCAGGGATAAATCGGACGTGGTTGCCGTACCCTGCTTGTTGCCGACATAGACGATGACGCTGGCGCTCTTGCTGCGCTTGTGTTCGATGGTATTGGTCGCGCCACGCCGAACAGATACGGAAAAGCCGCTGCCTTCCGTGATCCTTGTCATCGCACTGGTCGCACCGACGGCCTTGGCGTGCGCCAGGATGTCGGCCGCATATTGGTTGAATTCGTCTTGCGAATGCAGAAATTCATTCGATTGCATGTTCAGGTTGGCTTCCATGTTCCACTGTCTCGTATTAATTGCGACGTGTCGTCACGAGTCACCGTCGGCGACGTGACGCTTCCTCTTGTGTTGAACCGGCTGGCTTCGTCAGACAGGCTGCGTGCGCGCGTCCAGCCACGCCTTCGCGTCGCCGCTCACGAGCCCGCCGACGCACTCGCGCACCGTCGCGTGATACGCGTTCAGCCACGCGCGCTCTTCGTCGTGCAGCAGGTCGATCAGCACGCAGCGCGTGTCGATCGGGCACAGCGTCAGCGTCTCGAATGCGAGGAAGTCGCCGAATTCCGTCTGCTCGCCCTCGCGGCTCACGACCAGGTTCTCGATCCGGATGCCCCACTTGCCGGGCCGGTACACGCCCGGCTCGATCGAGGTGATCATCCCTTCCTCCATCGCCGTATCCGGCTCGGGCGGCGCGGAGTGCGAGATGACCTGCGGACCCTCGTGCACGTTCAGGAAGTAGCCGACGCCGTGACCCGTACCGTGACCGTAGTCGAGCCCGGCCGCCCACATCGGCGCACGCGCGATCGCGTCGAGCATCGGCGAGCGGATCCCGCGCGGAAAGCGCGCGCGCGACAGCGCAATCATCGACTTCAGCACGATCGTGAAATCGCGGCGCTGCAGGTAGCTGATCGTGCCGACCGGCACGACGCGCGTGATGTCGGTCGTGCCGGTCGTGTACTGGCCGCCCGAATCGACGAGCAGCAGGCCGTCGCCGGCGATCGTCGCGTGGGACTCGGGCGTCGCGCGGTAGTGCGGCATCGCGCCGTTCGCATTGAAGCCGGCGATCGTCGCGAAGCTCGGCTGCACGTAGCCGGGGCGCCGTGCACGCGCGGCCGTGAGCTTCTCGTCGATCGTCAGCTCGGTGATCGTCTCGCGGTTCACCGCCTGCTCGAACCATGCGAAACATTCGGCGAGCGCGGCGCCGTCGTGTTCCATCGTCACGCGCACGCACTCGATCTCGACGGCCGTCTTGCGCGACTTCGCCAAGGTCGACGGGTTCACGGCCTCGATCAGCTTCACGCCGGCCGGCACCGCCTCGAGCGTGCCGAACGTCATGCGGCGCGGGTCGATCAGCAGCATCGCGCCGTCGGGCAGCGCCGCGAGCGATGCGCGCGCGGCATCGTACGCGCGAACCTCGACGCCGTCCTGCGCGAGCGCCGCGGCCAGTGCCGGCGATATCTTGCCTTCGGCGACGAACAGTGTCGCGCGATCGCTGCCGATCATCGCGTGCGCGACGAACACGGGGTTGAAGTTGACGTCGGTGCCGCGCAGGTTGAACAGCCACGCGAGGTCGTCGAGCGTCGACACGAAATGCCATTGCGCGCCCTGCGCGCGCATCGCGCGGCGCACCTCGGCGAGCTTGCTCGCGCGCGTCGTGTCAGCCTGCGGCGTGACGTGCTCGAATACCGCGTTGTCTGGCAGCCCGGGACGATCGGGCCAGATTGCGTCGAGCAGGTCGAGATCGGTGCGCAGCACGATGCCGCACGCGGCGAGCCGGGCCGTCAGCGCGCGTGCCGCCGCGACGCCGAGCACGGCACCGTCGACACCGACCGTCGCCCCGGCCGGCACGTTCTGAGCGAGCCAGTCGACATGCGGCGCGCTTTGCTGGCCGCCCGTCATCTTCATCAGCTGGACGCCCGTGCCGGCGAGTTCCGCTTCGGCCTGCACCCAGTAACGGCTGTCGACCCACAAGCCCGCGAAATCCGCGGTCACGACCAGCGTGCCGACCGAGCCCGTGAAACCGGACAGCCAGCGGCGCGCCTGCCAGCGTTCGGGCAGGTACTCGGACAGGTGAGGATCGGTGGACGGCACGAGATACGCGGCAATGCCCTCGCGGACCATCTCGCCGCGCAGTCGCGCAATGCGATCAGCCGCTGGCGTCACGTCAGGTAGAGGTTGGTTCATGAACGTTCGTTTGTGTTTGGAATGGCGCCCGTGACAGGTTGCCGAATCGCCCATCACGCGGCGTCTTCATTCTTCACGCGATCGGCTTCTTGTCGCACCTGTTCGGCCGTCAGCAATTGCCACGCGCCTTCCGCCTGAAGCCGGAGCACATTCTGGTGGTACGCCAGCAGCGAATCGCGGTGGCCTACGCTGACGTACGTCGCACCGCCCAGCGCAAGTGCCCGATACAGCGTTTGCTCGGTGGCCAGGTCCACAGCGCTCGTTGCCTCGTCGAGAAACACGTAACGGGCGCGCGCTGCCAGTACGCGTGCGAAGCCGATCCGCTGCTGCTCTCCCAACGACAGCACTCTCGACCAATCGATCACCGTATTGAATCCCCCATGCCTGCGCGCGAGATCCGGCAGATTGACCTGCTCGAGCAAGGCCTGGAGCTGTTGATCGGTATGCGTGCTTTCCGTCTCCGGGTACAGGATCTGCTCGCGCAGGCTTCCCAACAGCATGTACGGACGTTGCGGCAGGAACAACACATCCTGCGGCGGCGGCATCGTGATCGTCCCGCTGCCCGTTCGCCACAGTTCCGCCACGGCACGGAGCAACGAACTCTTGCCGACGCCGGTCTGCCCCATGATCAGCAAGTGCTCGCCCCAGCCGATTCCCAGGCTCACTCCTCGCAGCAGCGTGCGCTCCCGACCCGGCGTCTGGAGCGTAAGACGTGTCAGGTGAATCGCGTCGCCTTCCTGATAAGCGATGGCCCCCGCGCGATCGCCATGACCCGCGTTCACTGCGTCCGCCTTTTCGACGATCTGGGCAAGCCGCACCACGTGGGGCGCGGCGGACGCGAATATCGGCATGAACGTGGTCACGCGCTGGATGCCCTGAAGCAGCAGCGTTGCCGAAGCCGTTCCTTGCGTCACCACGCCGAAACTGATCTTGCCGCTGAAGTAAAGCGGCACGAGGATGACGACCGGCAACAGCGTCCAGACGACACCGACCAGCGACTCGGTCGTTCGCATGATGAAAGCGTAGCGCGCGGTACCCATCGAGATGTCCACGACCTTGTCCAGCCGTCGCGCCACGCTGCGCGCCTCGGCGGATTCGCCGCGGTAAAGCGCGACCGTCTCGCTGTTGTTCCTGACATGCAGGATACCGAAACGAAGTTCAGCCTCGGAAACGGTCAAGTCGAAATTCAGGCGAATGAGCGGCCGGTACAGCAGCCACGTCACTACGGCGGAAATGATGCCGTAGGCAATGACGCCGTAGAACAAGAGCGGGGAAATCTGACGAAGCAGCAAGCCCTGGATGCCCAACGTACCGGCCGAGTAGATGGCGATGCGCGGCAACATCGCCGCCATGTTGCAGAACGGCCCCGTTTCCTGCTGAATGCGCTGGTCAACGTTGTCGACGTCGCCATCCTGTTCGATCCGGTAGTACGTCCGCCCCCCCAGATACCGGGCCATCAGGTCGTTCGTCATCCATGCTCGCCAGTGGATGGCGAGCCGGGTGTAGAGGAAATCGAAGAACTGACTGAGGATGCCGTTGTTGATGACCAGGCCAATCGATGTCACGAGCAAGAACAGGCGCCAGTAAGACAGCTCGTGGCGCCCCACCAGTGCGTCACTCATCTGTCTGGTCAGGATCGAGACCTTGCCGCCAAGCAGGATCTCGAACAGCGAGAACGCGATGAAGGTGCCGAGCGCCAGCCATGAGCGCCATGCTCCGGCTCTCGTCCAGTAGGGGCGAGATATGTCGATGAAACGTCGAAAGAAGCGGCCGTTGAGACTGTAGTCCTTCGGGTCCGCTTGCGTGGTGGCAGTGAACATGTCTTTATTCGTACATTGATCGGGCGCGAAAGTTCGTCGACGCAAGCCGCATCGATCCTGGCTTAATGCGTTCCGCCGACCGTCACCTCGTCCAGCCGCAGTGTGGGCTGGCCGACGCCGACCGGCACGCCCTGGCCTTCCTTGCTGCAGGTGCCGAGACCCTTGTCGAGCGACAGGTCATTGCCGATCATGCTCACGTACTTCAGCGATTCCGGGCCGCTGCCGAGCAGCGTCGCGCCTTTGACCGGGTAGGTGATCTTGCCGTTCTCGATCATGTACGCCTCGGACGCCGAGAACACGAACTTGCCGTTCGTGATGTCGACCTGGCCGCCGGAGAAATTGACCGCGTACAAGCCGTTCTTCACCGACGCGATGATTTCCTGCGGATCCTTGTCTCCGTTCAGCATGTACGTGTTGGTCATGCGCGGCATCGGCAGCGCCGCGTACGACTCGCGCCGCGCATTGCCGGTGACGGGCATCTTCATCAGGCGCGCATTCAGCGTGTCCTGGATGTAGCCCGTCAGGATGCCGTCCTCGATCAGCGTCGTGCGCTGCGTCGGGTTGCCTTCGTCGTCGACGTTGAGCGAGCCGCGGCGGTTCGGCACCGTGCCGTCGTCGACCACCGTCACGCCCTTCGCGGCGACTCGCTCGCCGATGCGGCCAGCGAACGCCGACGAGCCCTTGCGGTTGAAGTCGCCCTCGAGGCCGTGGCCGATCGCTTCGTGCAACAGAATCCCGGGCCAGCCGGCCCCGAGCACGACTGTCATCGTGCCGGCGGGCGCCGGGCGCGCGTCGAGGTTCACGAGCGCCGCGTGCACGGCGTCATCGACGTAGCGCGACAGCACGTCGTCGGTGAAGTAGCCGTAGTCGAAGCGGCCGCCGCCGCCGCCGCCGCCGCTCTCGCGGCGGCCGTTCTGCTCGGCGATCACCGTGACCGACACGCGAACGAGCGGGCGGATGTCGGCCGCGAGCGCGCCGTCGCTGCGCGCGACCAGCACGACATCGTATTCGCCGGTGAGGCCTGCCATCACCTGCGTGATGCGCGGGTCGCGCCCGCGCGCCATCTGCTCGATGCGCTCGAGCAGCTTGACCTTGGCCGTCGCGTCGAGCGACGCGAGCGGATCGGACGGCAGATACAGGTCGTGGCCCGTCACGCTCTTCAGCGACGCGTCCGCCGTCACTTTCTGCATGCCGCCGCCGGCCGCCGCGATCGCCTTGGTGGCCGCGGCCGCCTGCGCGATCGCCGCGGGCGAGAGATCGTCGGAAAACGCGAACGCGGTGCGGTCGTCCGCGACCGCACGCACGCCGACGCCCTGGTCGATGCTGAAGCTGCCCGATTTCACGATGCCTTCCTCGAGGCGCCATGCTTCGCTGCGGCGTGCCTGGAAGTACAGGTCCGCGTAGTCGACGCGATGCGTGAAGATGTCGGCGATCGTGCGCGTGAGCAGGCTCTCGTCGACGCCGTAGGGCGTCAGCAGAATGTCCTTTGCGACAATCAGATTGCGCAAGGAGGGATCGACAGAGATCATGAATAATCGAAGGAAGGAAAGAGGTTCAAACAGAACGGGGAGCGTTCGCGCTCAGCCACGTCAACAGGGATTCCGCCACATTCGCACAGACGATTGCGGCTTGCCGCACGCTTTCCATGCTGACGACGTCGTATCGCTTCCAGAGGTCCTGGTCCTGCTCCCGGCACTGTTGAATGAATGCCCCGCGGCGCTCCACGAAGGCAGACACCCAAACCGCCCGCGCTGCGGCGTCGTCGCTCGGCGCACTTCCGATCTCGCTGAGTACCTGTTCTGTAGCGCGTTCGATCATCGCGGTGATTTTCTGCTCTTCGTCGTCACGCCAATCGGCCGTGCGGCGAAGCTCCCGATTCACGTACTTCAGGATCATGTGGAGTTTCCCACTGGCCGACCAGTTCGACATGGGCCCGGCCAATCCCTCGAGCATCTGGCTTGCCTCAAGGTCGGCCGATCCGTCACCGACGCCCAGCATCACGGCCGCGCGCTGCAACGCTTCCCATTCCTTTGCCGCGATCCTCTCGCCGGCGAGCTCGCGCGCGTGCGCTGCCTTGATGTGCAACACGATGTCGCGTTCGGTTTCACCCGTGAAGTACTGCGTGATCTCCCAGCGCGAGTGGTAAACGAGTTCATGGAGAACGTCGGTCGTGGCGCGCGCGAGATTCGCGCCCACCGGAATGGCGTGGAAGATCTTCAGCGCCGTCGCATCGGCTTCTTCCGCACCGTCCTTGACTCTGCTCAGGAACTTCCAGATCGAATCGACGAGGTCCCCGAACTGCCGTGGTACCCCGACAACCTCCTCGAACTGACCCCGGTCGCCTGCCAGCCGCGTCGAGGGTTCCTGGACGCGCTCACTTCCGCGCTGCGCGTCCGAAAGCTCGTGATAGCGGCTGATGCATCTATCCTTGTGCGCTTCATCGCCGCCGAAGCTGCACCATTCCACGGCCGGTGTATCGACCGCGGCGGCCTCCGGCTCGTTGTTTCCGGCTTCGCTCGCGGCCGATTCCGGCGTCTCCAGTCCGCATTGCGCGAACCATTTCTCCATCGTCATGCGCATCCGTATGGTCGACGGTCCGGTCAGCCTGTCGTGCTCCTTGCCGTTCGCATAAAAGATCAGCGTCGGAATCGCCCTCACACCGAATTTCTTTCCGCCGTCCGGCTCGGAGTCGATGTTCAGCTTCAGGATCTTCAGTCGCCCCTCGTAGTCCTTCGCAAGCCGATCCAGATGAGGCGCGAGCGCGCGGCAAGGTCCGCACCACGGTGCCCAGAAATCCACGAGTACGGCTGTTTCACCCGACACGTCGTCGAGCAGCGTCGCGGCGGTCGTATCAAGAATTGACATCGTTCATATTCCTCACATTATTTGGATTTCGGCTGCGTAACGAAATCGATTTTCACGAGACCGGCGCGCTGCGCCGCGGAAAGCAGGTCGGCCACCGATTCATAGCGCGCGGCCCGGTCCGCGTACAGCTCGATCTCCGGTTGCGGTTGCTGAGCGGCCGCCTGAGTCAGCCTGGCATCCAGCGCATCGGCTTCGATCGGCTTTTCGTCCCACAGAACCGTCCCGCTCGCGTCGACCGACAAGCTCACGTGCGCGGGCCGCGTATCGTTCGGACTGCTGTTCGCACTTGGCAAGTCGAGCTTGACGGCGTGATTGATCACCGGCAACGTCACCATGAACACAATCAGCAACACGAGCATCACGTCGATGAGCGGCGTCATGTTGATGTCGCTCATAACGTCGTCCTGGCTGTCATCAAAGAACGCCATGTCAGCTCTCCTCGACCGTTGCGACGCGTTTCTGCTCAATATGCACACGAACGGAAGCCGTGCGGTGACGGTCCGAGTTCATCAGGTAAGCGTGCAATTCGTGCCGAAAACGCGCGAGCTTGTGGACGATCATGCGATTGCCGCGAGACACCGCGTTGTAGCCGAGCACGGCCGGGATCGCGACAAACAGGCCGAACGCGGTCATGACCAGCGATTCTCCGACGGGCCCGGCCACTTGCGCGAGACTGCTCTGCCCCGCCTCGCTGATGCCGAGCAGCGCGTGATAGATCCCCCACACGGTGCCGAACAGGCCGACAAACGGCGCCGTGCTGCCGACCGACGCAAGCGCCCCCAGTCCGCTCGCCATTCGCGCAACCTGCTCTTCGAGAGCCACGCTCAGGCTGCGCTGCAGCCAGTCGTCCGGCGAGAGAACTTCCTTCAGGTGTGTATCGTTGTGTCGCTCCGACGCTTCACGCGCGGCCTCCGCGAGATTCTGGTACGGGTTGCTGTTGTCGAAGCGACCGAGTGCCGCACACCCTTCCTCGATCGAACCCGCCTGCCAGAATCTCTGCTCGGCGGCCTTGCTCTGCCTTCTCATGCGGATTAGTTGCGCGCCCTTGTAGAGCATGACCGCCCACGACGTCAGCGACATCACGATCAGAACCAGCGCGATGGCGTGACTGATCATGTCACCGCGATTCAGGATGTCTGCGATTCCGTAATTCATTGCTGTACTCCTCGATGAGCTGCTCGCAGCTCAGTTGTCCAATCTGAAATCAAGTGGTTGAAGCGCACGAACGACGATCGGCGTCCCGTTCTCCAGGTAAGGCTTGCAATGCCCGGCGAGCATCGCGGCGCGCGCGGCCGCATCGAGTTCTTCGAAACCGCTCGATTCGGTGGTCGTCGCCTCCGTGATCCGGCCGTCCATACCGATCGTCACGCGAAGGACGACCTTGCCTTCGTGACCCAACCGGCGTGCACGCGCGGGATAGGGCGGCCGCTCGATGTCGCATGAAACGTGCGCCACGCTCTTGGCATCCTGCCCGTTCCCGAGCGCCATCATCTGCGCTGCCGCCGGCGGCGCCGACGGGGCGCTCTTTGCGCTTGTCTCGACGGGTTGGACGGGGGGCGGCGTAGGCACCGGCGGATCAGGTTCATGCGTTTGCGGAGTCGCCGCCTGGGCCGCACGCGGTGCGTCGTGATGCGTGGCGAGCACGGGCGCGCGGTGCGGCACGGGCGGCTTGCGCGTCACCGGCTTGACGGGTGGCCGCGGCGGAACGGGCGTCGGGGTCGGTTGCGGCGTGTTCACCAGCGTCACGCTGATCGACGATCCGGCCGACGTGAGCTTCCCGGCATGCAGGTCGAGATGGACGTCGGCCTTCCAGAACGCGACCAGCAGCAATGCATGAAGCGCCACTGCCACGCCCACTGCGACAGGTCGGCCATAACCGATACGAGCCTCTCGGCCGACTGCTGCGGGGCCGGATGTATACCTTGACGGCAATACGAGCGAACTATCCACGACATGCCTCAGAAGTTATAGCGTCCGGTCAGGTAAATCAGTCGGCCCGGCTGCAGGCCAACAATCGCTGAAGTCATCTGGTTCTGATAGAGGGTGCGGTTGAACAGGTTCTTGACGCCCAGGGTCGCCGTCCATTGCTTCGTGTGGTAATACACGCTCGCATCGGTCTGCGCTTGCCCCGGAGCCTTGAATACCCCGAAGCGCGAGTCCGACAATTGATAGCCGCTGCGCGCTTCGACGCCCGCGCCCACCCCCCATCCATGCAAACGCTCGCCCTGCAGGTCGTAGGTCATCCAGATCGCGCCGCTATGACGCGGCACTTCGCTAAAACCGTCCGTGATTTGCTGCTGATTGCTAAAGGTGTAGTTCGCGAAAACGTTCAACCCCGGTAACAGACGGCCGGTGACGCTCAGTTCTGCGCCGCGTACCACCATGCCGCCGCCGAGCGTGGAGAAATTTGTGCCGGGAATGCCAACCAGGACGTTGCTTTGCGCCGTTCTGAATACGTCGGCGGTCGCGCTCAGGCGATCGTCGAAGAAGTTGAACTTGAAGCCTGCCTCGACCGATCGCCCGATTTGTGGAGGCGGTACACTGCCATCCAGCAGAAGCGTTCCATATTGCGGGTAGAAACTGCGCAACGCGTTTGCATAGACGGCAACGCTATCAGTGAGCTGGTAAAGGATGCCGAGGTTCGGCGACCATTGCGATTGAGAGGTTGTATTGGTGTCCCATACCGTCCCGCGAGCGATGCTCGCGAGGATATGCAGCCTGTCCTAGGTAATCTGATCCTGGAAGTAGATCGTGCTGGAGTACGATTTGACGGGGCTGCCCGAATATCGCGGCGTCCCGGTAATGGGCGGTGCCGAAGCGTCAGGGAATGGGGCAATGAAAAACCGCAAGGGCAAACTGGTGAAATCTGTCCAATAGTCGCTGTTGCTCACGCCCACGAGAACGGTTTGCTTGACCGGGCCCAAAGAAAACTTCGCCTGCAGATGATTGTCGAGGTCGAAGCCATATGAACGCGAGCGCGAATTGAAGCCCAGAAAAAGTGTCTTTCCGGATCCCAGGCCAATCGGATCATAGAAATCACGCAGAGAGAAGCTCGACTCCTGGTATTGCGCCTTGCTTTCGAACTTGAAGATCGATCCGAGTTGCTGCGTAAAATCGACCGACAGAGTGTCCATCTGGCCCAACGAATTCTGGGACGGCGTGCTGCGCGAATGGACCGGCAGCGGGTCGTCGCCGACCCGAGGTTGTGTCAGCTGTATCGGCGGCCTGTTGACCACCTGATGCTGGTAGCCGAGAACGATGTCCGTGTTACCCGATTTCCATTCGATCGACGGCGCGACGTAGAAGTTTCTCTGGCCGTCGTAACCGCCGAAGGACTCCCCGGCACGCTCGGCGGACAAGACGAACCGATAACGGAGCGACTTGTCACTCGTCAGTGCGCCACCCAGATCGATCGAGCTCATCCAGTCGCCGTAGGAGCCCGTTTGCAGCGTCAGCTGCCGAACGGTTTCGGCGGTCGGTCTTTTGATCACGATGTTGACCACGCCCCCCGGAACCATGGCCCCCGAAAGAATGGAGTCGGCGCCTTTGAGCACTTCGATTCTTTCCACCCCTGCCACCGGAATATCCAGCGAATTGCTGGACCCCGTATCGTTGTGGCCATTGCTCATCGTGGCCGCTGTGAAGCCCCGGACACTGACTTGAGCACCGTTACCCCAGTCCTGCACCGTGACACCGCTCACGTTGGCGAGTGCCTCGGACACCGTTTGAGTCTGCTTGCTGTTGAGCAGGTCCTTCGTGACGACCTGAATCGACTGCGCGGTCTGCGAAATCGGCGTATCGGTGCGCGTCGCCGTGCTGGTCGAATCGGCGACGAAACCCTTATCGAGGCTGGCAGTGCTCGTGCTTTCACTGACCGTAATCGTCGGCAGTACTGAGTCATTTCCAGACTTCGATTTGCTCGGCGAAGGCGGTGGTTCTGACCGCTTGATGACGTAAGTCTTCGCGTCCACTTGCTCGACACGCAGCCCCGTACCGCTCAACAGGCGCGCCAACGCGTCATTCACGGTCAGCATGCCCGACACCGCCGGCGCGGTGCGGCCCGCCACGATGTTATCGGGTGCGAGGATATTGACGCCGGCCTCGCGCGCGAGCTGCGACAGCGTAGCGGAAAGCGACTGCGCGGGCAAATTGACTGAAGTTTGCGCGTACAACGGAATGCTCGCCATTCCGACGACGATAGCCGCCACATGCTTGGTCAACGCCCTTGCTGCAGGCTGCTTTAATTTCTTCATTGTCCCCTCTCTGTCATTGCAAAGATGTGAGTGAGCCTTGACGTTGTTATCGATCAGGCTTCACTACTAAAGACGAAGCAGGGAGCAAAACGGACCAGCGGCGCGCTATAAAAATTTCTCATCGCGGCGATAGCCAAATACTTCCGAATGGCCCTGCCTGCGCGATCTCGAATGAATGGCTTGTCGGTTGCATATCGCCATCGCGAAGCCGATCGGCAGAGGCAAGTTGTGAAGACTCGGGTAGAGCGTCGCTCGAAGACATTGCGCTTCGATGACAACGCGCGTCAGTGCTCGGGCGCACCGGGCGCAACGACGGCTTCGGAACAGGACCGATCGACGGACAGGCTTGTCTATTTGTAGAACGAAATAACTTTGTAGCGTTTCTGTTATGCGATGACGTGTACCGCCGGAGTTGCCATGTCAGACGCGGGCATTGACGGCGCCGTAATCGACGTTTTCGACAACACAGGACAGCGACGCTATCGACGCGATGCAATCACGGCTGTCCCGTCCGGCTGAAACTTCACCGTCACGGGGGCGACCATTGGCAACGATCTCAGCAGAACATCGGGATCCGAAATTGAAAACCCGCCCGTCACGCGAAACCGCGCCGCGACGTTATCCGCAAGCACAATGCGGGCGACTCGGTAGCGCTGCAATTCGTGTACGACGCCGGACAGCGGCGTGCCGTTGAATTGCAGGCGCCGATCCTTCCAGCTCACCATCGCGTCGAATTCCTGGCTGTCGGATACTTCGACGATCTGCGTTCCGGTTGCCCTCGCCGCTTCGTTCGCGTCGAGATCGACGACAGGGCCGCCCGAGCGGAGCGACATCGCGACGCGCCCTTCCAGTACAGCGACGTCCACATCGGCGGGACGAAGGCGTACGGAGAAGCGCGTGCCGACGTCGCGGATATCGGTCGCCCCCGCAATCACATGAAAGGGACGCAGGGAATCGTGCTTGACGGCGTAGAGCGCCTCGCCCTCCAGCATCGTCACTTCGCGGGACCGGAGCCGATTGACAAACTGTATCGACGTCCCGGTGTTGAGGCGCACATGGCTGCCGTCATCCAGAGCGGCGTCGACCTGTTCACCGACAGCCGACGAAAAACGCTGCTCCGACAGTACCGGATTGACTGCCCATGCGGCCACTGCCAATGCGCACGCACTGAAACCGATTGCACCCGCGATTGCGGGCCATCTCGTCGCGCGTCGCGCGACTGCTTCCCGGGAAGGCGAAAGATGACGCCTGTAGCGACTGCGCAGTTCGTGCACGAAAGTGTCAACCTCGCGGTCGACGCTCATATGCTCGGCGATATACGCCAGACGTTTCGGATCGTCTCCAGCCCAGCGCTGGAGCGCAGCACGCGCAAGGGTTCGCTCCTCGCCCCGACCAAAATTGATCGTTACGAGGAGTTCGTCGGCTTCGTCCTTTTGCGACTCGGTCCATGTCATCGTTGAAAATGGCACAATCCGTAGCGAATCGAATGATTCATTCTACAGCAACGCGGTTCTGCACTCTTTCATCGCCTGGACCAGGTACTTGCGCACGACGGTGGTGCTGATTCCCATCTCCTGCGCAGTCTCGTCATACGAAAGACCGTGCAACTTGCACAACACGAATGCCTCCCTGCAACGGGGCGGCAAGGCATCCAGCGCCTTGCCAAGGATCTCCATCCGCTGGCGCCCAGCATAGCGTCGCTCCGGCGTCAGTTCGGATACGGGCAACTGTTCGGCCAGTCCGTCGACCTCGTCGAGCGACTGGTGCGGCAGACGCTTCTTGCGTCGAGCGAAATCGATCTGCAGGTTGCGCGAGATGGCGAACAGCAGGCCGGCCGGCGATTCGACCTGGCTCTGACCGGCATAACGGAGCACCTGCTCAAAGGACGACTGCGCAATATCGGCGGCATCGTCAGCGCTCAACTCCCGGGTGAGAACACGGCGGAGGTCGGCATAGCCCCGCAAGAGATCATCGATAAAGCTAGCCATTTGCGTTGCTCCGTCCCACGTCCTGCGATACATGGAGATCGTAAGAATTGACCGGCTACCGCCCCGTGATCTGACCGGATCAACTTCAAGCGTTCGTCCACAAGATGACACCATCATAGCGACGCCAATTTAGAATGAATTTCTTTTTTTTGGCGGTTTTCACTTCTGTTGAGACATAATTTCCTACCGCCCCCGAGATATTACGTTTCAATTAATATGGCGAATTAGGAACGCATAAATCCCGGCGCAACAGCTTCTGACACGCGCGCAAAGAAAACCAGCACGATAAGCGGTACGATCTCGCGCAAGAAGTACGGAAAGTATTTTTATTCGGAATCGCGTCGTCGTTACATCGATAAATTCGACATACGAATTGAAATCTTCCGAATTGAAATTAGTATGACCACGTGATCGCGTCGGCAATACAGAGCGGAGCTGTCCGACATTGCGTCACGTCTGTCGCGACCGATTCGAGGCGCCGGCGTCTTCGCTCATAGAGGAATCCATTCGATAGCAAATGCTCCGCGCATGATAGGCGGATAGGTGACCGCCGCCTTCGGCATTGGCCATCTATCTGCAAGACGCATGGAATCCCGCACCACCGGATCAATTGAAATCGCCGTCGCGTCCAACCGTCAAGCCAATGCCTTCTCGACGATTTCGCGCACATCGCGCGATTTCGCTCCGGCGGCGACCTGCTCGAGCGCTTCGCGCATCCGGTCGCGCAGCGCCGGCGTGAAGCGGCGCCACAGTTCGAGCGAGCGTGCGAGGCGCGCGGCGACCTGCGGGTTGATCGCGTCGAGCGCGAGCACCTGTTCGGCCCAGAACGCGTAACCGGAGCCGTCTGCCGCGTGGAATTGCGCGGGGTTCGCTGCGCAGAAGCTGAAGATCAGCGAGCGCGCGCGGTTCGGGTTCTTCAGGTTGAACGCGGGATGCGCCATCAGCTTGCGGACCTTCGCGAGCGTCGGCTGGGCCGACGTGCCGCGCTGGGCGGCCTGCATCGCGAACCACTTGTCGATCACGAGCGCGTCCTTCTCGAAGCGGCGGTAGAAGTCGGCCAGCGCATGGTCGGCCGCCTCGTTCGCGCCCGAGGCCGCCGCCGACAGCAGCGCGCCGAGCGCGGCGGCGCGATCGGTCATGTTGTTCGCGGCGTCGTACTGCGCGGTCGCGATGCGCACGCCGTCGGCCGGATCCTCGAGTTCGGCGAGATACGCCAGCGCGAGGTTCTTCAGCCCGCGGCGGCCGGACGCTTCGGGCGTCGGCTCGTAGGCGCCCGGCGTCTGCTGCTGCTCGTACGCGGCGAGCCACTCGGCGCGCAGCGCGGTCGCGAGCTGACGGCGCACGAACTGGCGTGCGCGGTGCACGGCGGCCGGATCGGCCTCGGCCATCTGGTCGGCCAGGTAGGTTTCCGACGGCAGCGTCAGCGCGAGTTCGCGGAACGCGGGTGACAGGCTCGCGTCGGTCAGCACGCGGCGGAACGCGGCGACGAAGTTCTCGCCGAGCGTGAGCGGCTCGTTCGCGGCGGCGCGCGCGGCGAGCGTCAGCAGCGCGCGCGTCGCGAGGCGCTGGCCGGCTTCCCAGCGGTTGAACGGGTCGCTGTCGTGCGCGAGCAGGAACGCGAGGCTGTCGTCGCTATAGTCGTACTCGACGATCACGGGCGCCGAGAAATTGCGCAGCAGCGACGGCAGCGGCTGCTCCGGCACGTCGACGAACGTGAACGTTTGCTCGGCATCGGTGAAGTCGAGCACGCGCGTCGTGCCCGCTGCGGCCGCTTCACCGTCGAGCTGCAACGGCAGGTCGCGGCCGTCGCGACCGATCAGGCCGATCGCGAACGGGATCAGCAGCGGCCCCTGCTGCGTGTCGCGCGCGGCGGCCGACGTATCGCCGTAGCCTTGCGCGAGCGTGACCGTATAGCGGCGCGCGGCTGCGTCGTACGCCGTGCGCACCGACACGCGCGGCGTGCCGGCCTGGCTGTACCAGCGCTCGAACTGCGCGAGGTCGCGCCCGTTCGCGTCGGCCATCGCGTGACGGAAGTCGTCGCACGTCACGGCATGACCGTCGTGGCGCTTGAAGTACAGGTCCATCCCCTTGCGGAAGCCGTCGCGGCCGAACAGCGTCTGGTACATCCGCACGACTTCCGAGCCTTTCTCGTAGACGGTCATCGTGTAGAAGTTGTTGATCTCGACGTAGCTTTCCGGGCGCACCGGGTGCGCCATCGGGCCCGCGTCCTCGGCGAACTGCAGCTGACGCAGCACGCGTACGTCCTCGATGCGCTTGACCGCGCGCGCCGCCGATTCGACGGCGTCGCCCGCGGCCATGTCGGCCGAGAATTCCTGGTCGCGGAACACGGTCAGGCCTTCCTTCAGGCTCAGCTGGAACCAGTCGCGGCAGGTCACGCGATTGCCGGTCCAGTTGTGGAAGTACTCGTGGCCGACCACCGATTCGATGTTCGCGAAGTCGGTGTCGGTCGCGGTCTCGGGGTTCGCCAGCACGTACTTCGTGTTGAAGATGTTGAGCCCCTTGTTCTCCATCGCGCCCATGTTGAAGTCGCCGACCGCGACGATCATGAAGCGGTCGAGATCGAGCGCGAGGCCGAAGCGCTTCTCGTCCCAGCGGATCGAGTGGATCAGCGAATCCATCGCATGACGAGTCTTGTCGAGATCGGCCGGTTCGACCCAGACCTGCAGCAGCTTTTCCTTGCCGGAGCCGATCGTGATCTTCTCCTCGATCGCGACGAGCTTGCCCGCGACGAGCGCGAACAGGTAGCTCGGCTTCCTGAACGGGTCTTCCCACTTCGCGAAGTGGCGGCCGTCGGGCAGCTCGCCGGAATCGACGAGGTTGCCGTTCGACAGCAGCACCGGATACGCGGTCTTGTCGGCGCGCAGCGTGACGGTGTACGACGCCATCACGTCCGGGCGATCGAGGAAGTAGGTAATGCGGCGGAAACCTTCGGCTTCGCACTGCGTGAAGAAGTTGCCGCTCGACACGTAGAGACCGGACAGCGTCGTGTTCTGGTCCGGCGCGCACGCGCTGTCGAGCGTCAGCTCGAATGCATCGGGCACGTTTTCGACCGTCAGCCCGTGTTCGTGCGCACGCACCGCACCGTACGGCGCGCCGTCGAGATGTGCGCCGAGGAATTCGAGCGCTTCGCCCATCAGTTCCAGATGCGGGGCACGGGCCGCGTCCGGGTTGCGGCGCACGCGGATCGTATTCCTGACGATCGTGCGGGCCGGCGCGAGATCGAATTCGAGCGCGACGGAATCGATGAGGAAGGCCGGCGACGTGTAGTCGGTGCGGCGAATCACGGTTTGGGCGATGTTCTCAGCCATGCTCATGCTTCAGGAAAGGGTTTCTCGCTCTGACATTGCTCGCATCGGCTTGAGCTGATGCGCCAGGAACGATCAAGCGGTCATTGCGAAATCACGACGCCTGATCGGACCTTCACGCACCTGAACATCACGTCGCGCGCGAAACGCACTCGCGCCGCGCTCGCACATTCGCTGCGGGCTCCAAGTTGCTTAAGACGATTCAGAACGGTCAAAGGACCAGCCCCATGCAATTGATAATTAAGATTAATGACCGTCACGTTATTGATAAAAACTATCATCCCGCGTAGACTACCCCTCCACCGCCCTAATACACGCGTGATGTGGCAGCTACGAGCAGTGCCGTAGCGACCACGCTATTACCGAACACCTCAAGGGAATCCCCCTCGCCTGACAACCCAACCAAGCCGGAAATCTCCACTTCCGACCGCGACTGATTCTGGTTCAGGGTCAAAAATGCCCGCCCCCCTCCGGAACGCGCTGGCACCGGCCGTGGTCGCGGTCACTCATTCAGGAGAGGTCGAGGTTAACTGGGCAATCGTGCTGTCTTGATAAGGTTCCGTATCCAAATAAGTCGGCTTTGGGCGCGATTCGTTCGCCATCTCTACGCCTTACCGGCGAAGCGCGGATCCTCGTGAAGTCCTTGCTCTGCAGCCCAATCCAACACGACCCCGTGGAGCACTGTCGCGTAATCCTTATCCGGACCGTGAAGGACAACTGGATCATGCTGCCCTCCTTCCAAGAGATCCCGGAGCAATGCTTGCACCTTCGAGCCAAGCTCCGCATCATCTGCGACGTTGATATAGGCGTTCAACGGCTTGTCTTTCAACGCTTCGTCGGCCTCCAAGAAGCGCTCGAAATCCGGAATGCTGACTCGATGCCGCACCGTCATCCCTTCCGCACGCGCTCGTTGAACCGCTTCACGAATCTTGCTGTTTTCTGACCACATGCCGTTCGCACCACCATCCTTGCGGAACGGCGAGTCCGAGTCGTGGACGATCCCGAAGTCAATCTTGAAATGACGGAGGATGTTGATCAACGGCACCAGAATTGCTTTGCCCCGAGCGCGAACGATGGTCACCCGATCGGCAAGTTCATGCTCTCTCTCGACAATTGACGCTATAAACGCCGCGTGCTCGGTGTCGCCTTCGACGAGAATCGGGTAGGAGCCGAAGAAGATCTCTGCCAAACTCGGGTCAATATGCTGTAGCGCCTGTAGGCGACGTTTTGCATCGCCCTCGAACTCGATCGAATCCGAGCGGTATGTCCTGGGGGTGATGTGCGCGTCATGAGGATCGGTGGCTCTCTCGAGTCGCACGATTGTTGTGTGATCAACGAGCGGATTGACGAAATACGGCGAATGCGTTGTTAGCATAACCTGCCAGTCGGCACTTTCCGCTAGTCTATATAGGTGGCGTTGAGCCGCCCGAGCTGCCAATGGATGAAGAGCATTTTCCGGCTCATCGATCAACAGCAGATAGCCGGGGAACGCAGGATCATCCGGGCTCTCCGGAATGGCACCACCGGCATCGAAAGCGGCGATGCGCGCATCGATCTCGGCCAGCTGTTGTGGATCCGCGCCGACCTTCTTCTGAGCCTTGACGACTTCCGCTCGCTCTTTGTCGAGCTTCTTGCGATATGCATCACGCACTTCCTTGTCATGCGCGAGTTCATTGTGGACCTGCAGCATGGCCCAAAACAGCGCTCGACGAGCCCCCGTTCCCTGCTGAACCAAGGCCGTATCGTGTTTCCCATCGCGAATCCGCAGTCCGGACCCCTCCTTAACGAGCCCGTCGATCTTCGGCGCCCAAGGGGCCGTCGCCACATTGAGCCGGACGTCGAGATTTGGGAAAACGCCCTTGAAGCCGGCCGATACGTGGCTGGCGATTTGATTGAAATGCTCTTCATGGGCCGCGCTTAACGAGTTAATCTGGGTAATCACATCACCCAGGGCTTTCCCCAGCGCAGACTCAGCACTAGTTCGCTCTTTCTCGATCATTGAAAGCAATGGGGTGAGAGCCAAGGTCAGCAGAAGTTTTTCGGTGCTCTCTGCATCATCAAGCGATCCAATGCGAAGCACGCGCGGCAATCGTGAATTAAAAACCGGATCGGCGCCGCCCGCCTTGCCGTCTTCAGCCCAATCATTGACTTCCGGATCCCAGGTGCTCCGCACTCGCTCAAATTCAGGCGCCTTCCACTGCCAGCGGCTCCTGACGATCAGCAAACCATCCCTTTCGATTTTCCATTTTTCGTGTACGTTACCAATACCCTCGGGGATGTGAGCCTCAATCTCTACCTCAGACGCCTGCTCAGGAGTAGCCGCCTGGCATCTGTCCCGGCCAATGCTGAAGGTCTGCGTCCCTTTGGCAAGCTCGTACGCGCGTAGTACCGTCGATTTGCCAGAGTTATTTCGCCCGACGAGGCAGACGATGTCGTCAAGTTCGATTGTCACTCCCTCATTGCCAATGCAGCCGATATTGCGAACCGTCATTCGAACCAGCGTTGATCGTTTGGTCATTTGGCGCTCCGTTTCGTTGGCGTTATTGCGCTTCTCTATCCGGTGTGCTGGATGATCGCTCAAACTGAGTCCCACGATAGCAGCGAATCCATGAAGCACACTCAGCGGAAACAGCGCCACTGTGTGGACTGCATTGCGACTACAAGTTCGCCGTGCGTAAGCCGCCCTCAGTTGCTTTGCGGCAAGCAAAGATCTACCAGGTGCTTAGCCGCGGTCGTTCTCGATCAAGAATGCACCGATGCGCGCAGCCACGAGCAGCAGCGCCGCATACGCAGTGGGTGCCGAGTGACCGTCCCCGGTGGTCGCTTTTTGCATGGTCGCTCCTCGTAGGCGTCAAGGTGCGTCAGGGCGCGTCCGCATTGCGAGCGACGCGCAAAGACTCCCTCGTCGCGAGTGGTCAGTCAGTAGTCATTTTATCGAGCGTTGAACGCTCCGCGATTTTGACACTGTCAGGATTTGGCACATGTGTGGCGTAACATGTGTGGCATCGGCACTAGAACGGGGGAGTCGTGGCAGGATTCGAAGAATTGCGTCCGCTCGAAGGCATGGGTGCGCCGCTGAAAGTGCGCAATGAGCTAAGGCAGATGTTCGAGCGTTGGTTTCGGTTGATGCAATTGCCCGAATTGGTCCGGCGCCAATTGCCCCAACGCACTATGCGGACGCACCGAGTTGTAGTCGCGCGCCACGCTTCGATTCGCCTGCGTACATCGTCGAGACTGACGAACGCATGCTGATTCAAACACTCTTCACGCAATCGGCCGTTGAAGCTCTCGATGTGAGCGTTCTCCACCGGTTTGCCGGGCCGAATGAACTGCGGTTTTACGCCGTGCTCGTGTGCCCAGGCGTCGAGCGCCCTGCTGACGAACTCCGGGCCGTTATCCACCTGAATCAGATTGGGGCGCCGTCCTCGCTGCCGCGACTGCTCGAGCACACGCGTCACGCGAACACCCGTCAGCGAGAAGTCGACCTCGATGTGCCGGCACGCCCGGTTCCACATATCGATGATGGTCAACATTCGAATGCGGCGGCCATGCACCAGCGCGCAGCCGGTGCAACGCCGCTTTGCGAAGCCCCCTAACGCTTCGACGAGCGCCCGCGCGGTGCCGCCTTCGCAGTCGCAATCGGTGAGGCTTGCGTCGACGCCAGTGCCGTCCGCTTGAACCAGGGCGAACCAAGCGTGGCCGCGCTCATGTCAGCCGCAGAGGCGAGCAACAGCGGTGCGAGCTCTTTCAGCCGGGATTCCGGCAAGCGGCTTGTCGGGCCGGCGAGGCTCACGATGCCGACTACTTCGTTCGTCACGGGATTACGCACCGCTGCCGCGATCGACGTCATACCGATCTCGTACGTCTCGATCGCCACGCCGTAGCCGCGCTCGCGCGCACCCTTCAGGTCCTTCAGGAATTGCTGGATGGTCTTCGGCGCGCGCGGCACGTTCTGCGTCTTCGCGCTGAGCCCGCCCTGCTTCGACACCAGCTCAATCGCGCGCTCGTCGGGCAGCGTCGCGAGCCATGCCTGGCCGCTCGCGGTGCAATGCAGCGGCGGCTGGCTGCCCATGTCCGGGTCGTAACGCAGCCCGGATTTCGCACCCTGCGCCTTGCCGACGAACGTGATGTGATCGTCCTCGACCACACCGAGCCGCGCCAGTTCGCCGGACGACTCGGCCAGGCGATCGAGCACCGGCTGGGAAATGTCGAACACCCCGCTCGTCGACAGGTAGATCAGCGCGAGCGACACCAGCTTCAGCGCCAGCATGTACTCGCCGTGCTCTTCATCCTGACGCACGAACCCTTCATCGATCAGCATCGACAGCAGGCGATGCGTGCCGCTGCGGGGAATGTTCAGCGTATCTGCAATGGTGGCCAGCGGCATGCGGCCGCCGTTCTTTGCCAGCAATTCCAGCACTGCGAGCGCACGCTCGAGATTTCCTGCCATGGCGCCTTCTCGTCCGTATGGTGAATGTCAAATAAGAACATAATTCCATACTGGAATTCAAGCGAATTTGCGCGGCGCCGAGACCGTGGCCGCGGCGCCGCGCCCGCCATCAATGGCCGGCCGCCCCGCTCACGGCCACGAACGTGCCGCGATGGCGCGCGCCCTTGAGCAGCACCGCTGCGCCGCCCACGGCCGCCGGCACCGCAAGCGCCGCGAAGACCTGGCCGAAGCTCCAGTTCGCATGGAGCATGGCCGCGCCCAGCATCGCGCCCGCAATGCCGCCGAAACGGCCGACGCCGAGCATCCAGCTGGTCCCGGTGGCCCGCATCTCGGTCGGATAGGAGCCGGCCGCCAGCGCGCAGAAGCCCGTATTCGAACCGTTCATGCAGTAGCCGATGCCGAACGCCAGTACGCAGATCACCGTGAACGGATGGGCCGACACGCCCATGTACCAGGCAAGCGCGCCGCCGGCGAGCACGGTCGCGCCAAGCGCCGCGTGCGGATTGAAACGGTCCATCTGCCAGCCGATCAGCAGCGAGCCGACCGTGCCGCCCGCCTGGAACAGCGCGCCGACGATCGCGGCCTCGGCCAGCGAAAACCCGAGCCCGCGGATCAGCGTCGGCAACCAGTTGCCGAGCAGATACACGGTCAGCAAGCCCGCGAAGTAGCAGATCCACAGCATCACCGTGCCGAACGCATGTTCGCGCGACAGAATCGCGCGGACGGGGCTGCGCGCATCGCGCACCGGCTCGGCCGACACGAAGCGCGTGCGCGCGTCGGCAACGCCGGGCTGCACGCGGTTCAGCACGCCGATGAGCCGTGCGCGGCGCTGCTCCGACAGCGCGAGATAGCGCGCGGATTCCGGCAGCCATTTGACGAGGATGGGCACGTACGCAATCGGCAGCACGCCGCCGAGCAGCAGAACCGAATGCCAGCCCCACGTTTCGATCAGCCACGCGCTCACGAAGCCGCCGCCTGCCGCACCGAAGGTGAAGCCGCAGAACACGGCCGTCACCATCAGCGCGCGCCGCCGCGGCGGCGCATATTCGGCCATCAGCGTGGCCGCGTTCGGCATCGACGCGCCCAGGCCGATGCCGGTCAAAAAGCGCAGCACCGTCAGCGACACCACGCCCGTCGCAAACGCCGACGCAATGCTCCAGATGCCAAAGAACGCCACCGCGCTGACCATCACCGTCTTGCGGCCGAAGCGGTCGGACATCGGGCCGGCCGTGAGCGCGCCGAATGCGAGACCGAGCAGGCCGCCGCTCATTACCGGCCCCAGCGCGTCGCGCGGAATCGACCACGCGCCGGAAATCGACGGCGCGATGAAGCCGATCATCACCGTGTCGAGCCCGTCGAGCATCACGATCAGCATGCACAACAACAGCACGAGCCACTGGAACGCGCCCACCGGCCGCGTATCGAGAAACTGTTGAACGTCGAGCGAGCGCGCGTCTTTCGATTCGCGATCCTGAATAGTCTGCTTCGGCTTTCGGGCCGTCTGCGAGGAAGTCATGCTGATGTCTCCGGAAATGTTGTTCTTGTCGTCGTGTCGAATGCCCGATCCGCGCGCCGGCACGATGCCTGGCGCCGATCGGGCCCGTTGGGTCGCGAAGGCGGCCGGCGTGTGCTCAGGCCGGCACGGCCGCCGCGTCGATCACGGCAACGGTGGCCTCGCGCAAGCGGCGCGCCCGCTCGACGGCCGGCGTCGTCTTCGCCCACGCTTCGTTCGGCACCTCGACGCTCACTGGCAAGTGAGCGGGCAGCGCGCGCAGGATGCCCGCGAGATCGAGCCCGCCCTCGCCCGGCACCATCCGCGCGCAGCGTGCCTGGAACAGCAGCGTATCGACGTCGGTCGGCCGCTCGGCCGGCGCATCGCAGAACTGCACGTAGCCGAAGTACGCGTGCGGCAACGCCCGCAACGCGTCGGGCGACGAACCAGCACGATCGAAGTGGATCGGGTCGACGATCAGCCCGGTGTTGCGCCGGCCGCACGCGTCGACGATGCGCGCCCCGGCGCCGATGTCCTTCACGTCGGTCCACGGCATCGGCTCCAGCGACGGCAACAGGCCGAGCGGCGCGGCCAGGTCGCACAGCCGGCCGAGCCGGTCGATGGTGCGCGCTTCGTCGGGATCGTTGCCGGCCACGAGGACGTAGCGCGCGCCGAGTTCCGCCGCCGTTTCGAGCATCGGCAGGTAGTGCGTCACGTCGGTATCGGGCTTCAGCCGCACGATCTCGACGTCGAGCACGCGCATGCCGGTATCGCGCAGGACCGCGAGCGTTTCGCGCTTGAGCCGCGTATCGCCGATGATCTCGTGGCGAACCTCGGTGTCGGTGGCCGGCAGCAGTCGCAGGCCGACGTAGTCGTAGCCCGCGTCGACGGCGCATTGCACCATCCGCGGCGGACTCAGTTCGAGCACGGTCAGCGCCGACAGCGACAGCGCGCGGGATTGAGGCTGGGTCATATCGTCTCCTTGAGCGTCATGGCGTAACACGGGGCAGGTTCAGCGCAACGGCGAGAACGGCGCGGGCACGCAGATCGTCGACTCCATGGTCGTGAGATGGGCCGGGCCGCCCTTCGGCGGCCAGATGCCGTCCTTGACCGCCTCGGCGCGAATGCGCGAACGCTCGTCCACGCTCGCATACGGCCAGATGTTCAGGAAGCGCGGCGTATCGCCGTCGAGCGCATACATCGCGCCGACCAGCGGCGAGCGCCGGGTGCGCTCCGGCACCGCCTGTTCCCATACATCGATCGTGTGCTGCAGGCTGCCGAGCTTCGTGCCGTACACGCGCATCTCGTAGATGCCGCCGTGCACGGCCGGTTCGATCGGCGGCAGGAACGGGAACAGCGCATAGCTGGCCGTCTTCACGTCGATGATGGATTCGCCGCAGCCGAACGGGTTGCCTTCGAGCAGCATCCGCTTGCGCTCGCCGACGAGCGCGGCCTCCGATTCATAGCCGCGCAGCACCAGCACCTGGCCGAGCGTGCCGATGTCCGAATACCACGCGCCGAGCAGCTTGCCGCCCTGCGGATCGCCGCTGGCCTGAATCCCTTCGAAGACCTGCGCGTTCGCGCCGATCTTCACCGTGAGCGTCACTACGTCATACAGTGTCATTGGATTGTCCTCGAGGATGAATCGATGCCGGCACGCGCGGGTTCGGGCGCGGCGTCGGCGAGAGAAAGGCCGGCGAGATAACCGAACGTCATCGCCGGACCGAGTGTGATGCCGCCGCTGGGATAGCAGCCGCCCATCATGCTGGCCGAATCGTTGCCGACCGCGTAGAGGCCGGCGATGGCGCGGCCGGCTGAGTCGAGCGCGCGTGCATCGCGATCGGTGGCCAGGCCCGCGAACGTGCCAAGGCTGCCGGGCAACAGCTTCACCGCATAGAACGGCCCCGCTTCGATCGGCGCGAGACACGGGTTCGGCTGCCGGTCGGCGTCGCCCTGCACGCGGTTGTACGGTGTCGAGCCCTTGTGAAACGCCGGATCGCAGCCTTGCTTCGCGTACTGGTTGTAGGCCGATACCGTGTCCGCCAGCGAGGCTGCGTCGATTCCGCATTCGCGCGCGAGCGCATCGAGCGTCGCGCCGCGCTTGAGATAGCCGGAGCGCCGGTACGGGCCGGTCGGGAACGGAAACGGCTTCGAGAAACCGAGCCCGTAGCGCCGCTGAAAGCGATGGTCGCAAACGAGCCACGCGCACACTTCTTCACCGGCCGGCGTCGTGTCGAGCAGCGCGGAAATGAAGTCGTGATACGACGACGCCTCGTTCACGAAGCGCTTGCCCGCGCACGTCACCGCGATCGCGCCCGGCTTCGCGCGCTCGATCAGATGCGGAAACGCGACTGCATCGCCGCCCGGCTGCGGCACCAGCGAGACGGGCGCCCATGCGGCCGGCGCATCGAGCGACCGGTCGAAATGCGCGCCGATCGATTCGCCGAGCCGGATCCCGTCGCCGGTATTGCAACGCGGCGCCGCCGACCAGTGTTCGCGGCCCGACGGCGTATAGGCGAACGTCTGCGCGCGCCGCGCCTGATCGTGCGGGAAACCGCCGCAAGCCAGCACGACGCCGCGCGCCGCGCGCACCTCGTGCACGATGCCGTCGATCGCCACGCGTGCGCCGGTCACGCGTGCGTCGTCGCGCACCAGGCCGATCGCCTTCGCGTTCGTGCGCAGGTCGACCCCGCGATCGGCCGCCGATTTCAGCAGGCGCGCGACGAGCGCATTGCCGTTCACCAGATGCATCGAGCGCCCGTAGCGCAACTTGTGCCACCCGAACGCGGCCAGCCGGCGGCCGACATGCAGCGCCGACTTCAGCGAGCGCGTGGCGCGATAGAAATGCGCGAGATCCTGGCCGGACGCGAGCGCCATCCCCTTGAGCGTCGTCACCGACAGCGGCTCGCGCAACCGGTCGATCAGCGGGCCCAGCTCGCGACCGTCGAACGGCATCGCGCAGACCGAGCGCCCGCCCGTGCCGGCACCCGGCGTGGTGTGGAAATCGGGAATGCGGTTGCCGTCGACGAAGCGCACGGCCGTGTTCCGCTCGAAGAATTCGACCATCTCCGGGCCGCGTTCAAGCAGCGCATCGGCCTTCGCCGCATCGAACTGCGCGCCCAGTTCGTTCTTCAGATACGTGCGCGGCACCTCGATGTCCTCGCGAATGCCGGCCCGCGCCGCGAGCGGATTGCGTGGAATCCACATCCATCCGCCCGACCACGCGGTCGTGCCGCCAAACACGGCCTCCTTCTCGGCGACGATCACGCGCAGGCCCTGCGCCGCCGCCGTGACCGCCGCCGCGAGGCCGCCCGCACCGGAGCCCAGTACCAGCACGTCGCAATCGAGTATCGGTTCACGCTTCATGTTCAATCTGCCCGTTCAGTGTCTCCGACGCCGGATGCGACCCGATCGCGACGTCTATGGAATATACTTTCGAAGTGGAATACTATTCCACTAAATCGGGTTTAGCAAAGACTTTAACGAAAGGGAGGCAGCGCAATGCGAGTACTGGTAACGGGTGGCAGCGGTTTTCTCGGCGCATGGATCATCAGGAGGCTGCTCGCGCGCGGCATGGAATGCGTGAGTTTCGACGTGCGCACGAACCCACGCCTCGTCGAGGCGCTCGCGCCAGAGCGGGCCGCGGCCGTGCAGTGGCGCACCGGCGACATCGCCGACGCGGCCGCCACGGCACGCGCATTCGACGGCTGCGACGCGGCGATCCATCTCGCGGGCATCCTTACGACGGACTGCGCGGCCGATCCCGTGCGCGGCGCGCGAGTCAACCTGGTCGGCACGCTGAACGTATTCGAGGCCGCCCGCGCGTCCGGGCTGCGACGCGTGCTCTATGCGAGCAGCGCCGGCGTATTCGGCCCCGACGACGGCGCCGTGCCGCTACCGCAAACCCACTACGGTGCGTTCAAGCTGGCGTGCGAAGGATCGGCGCGCGCGTACTGGCACGACCACGGGATCGCGAGCGTGGGCTTCCGTCCGCTCGTCGTCTATGGCGCCGGGCGCGAGACCGGATCGAGCGCGGGGCCGAGCCTGGCGTGCCGGGCGGCCGCGCGCGGCGAGCGCTACACGATTCCGTTTACCGGCACGACGGGCCTCGTGTTCGCCGACGACGTCGCCGCCGCCTACGAGGCCGCGCTGCTGGCCGAGATCGACGGCGCGCACGCGTTCACGCTCGCGGGCGAGATCACCCCGGTGAACACGCTGATCGAGCGGATCGCGGCCATCGTGCCGGGTGCGCACCTCGATGCCGGCGGCCCGCCGCTGCCGATCGCGACGGCGTTCCCCGACGACCCCGCGCTCGGGCGCCTGCTGCCCGGCCTGCCGCGGACCGCGCTCGACGACGGCCTGCGGCAGACGGTGGCGCTCTACCGGCGCCAGCGCTAGGCCGGCGCACGCCCCCGCGGCTATGCCGCGACGTCCGCGGGCACAACGCCCGTGCGCGTCGCGGCCGCACGATGCACGGCGAGCGTCGCCGCGAGCGTGCGCGCGGCGTCGTCGGCCGAACAAAGCGGCGCCTCGTCGCCCGCGATCACCGCCGCGAAGTGGCGCAACTGCTCGTGATACGGATCGGCGCCATGCGGCGTGCAGCGCTCGACCGTCAACGGATCGTGCCAGCCCTTCCCGCTGCGGTATTCCCACAGATCGAGTTGCGGCAGCGTGAGCGAGGCATCTGTGCCGATGAGGAAATGCGTGTTCACCTGCTGGCGTGGATAGTGCGAGGCCTCGCCCGCCGCGAGATCCCAGTTCCAGGGTGACGCCGCGCAATCGGACACGGCCAGCGTGCCGAGCGCGCCGCTGTCGAAGCGAAGGAGCACGGCGGCCGTGTCTTCCACGTCGAAGCCGCGCACGCGATTGGACGCCTGGGCCTGCACCTCGACGATCTCCCCGAGCAGGAACCGCATGATGTCGATGTCGTGGATCAGGTTGATCAGCACGGGGCCGCCGCCCGCGCGACGGCGCCATTCGACCTCGAAATACGCGTCGGGCTTGTAGAAGGTCGCGAGCGCATTGGCCGCGACCGGCTTGCCGAGCCGCCCCGACTGCACGATCTCGCGCGCGCGCCGCAGGATCGGATTGTGGCGGCGATGGTGGCCGACCAACAGCGGCACGCCGGCTTCGCGTGCGGCGCGTCCCAGCTCGGCTGCCGCCACGACGCTGTCCGATACCGGCTTCTCGATCAACGCCGGCACGCCGCGCGCGATGCACGCATGGCCGACCTCCACATGTGTCGCATTCGGCGTCGCGACGATCGCGCCGTCCGGGCGCACCGCGTCGAGCATCGTCGCGTAATCGGCGAACCCGCGTACCCCCTCGGCACGCGCGAACTGTTCGGCCGCCGGCGATGGATCGGCGATCGCCACCACTTCCACCTGCGGATGCGTTCGTGCGCGCTCCACGTGCATCCGCCCGATTGCGCCTGCACCGATCACTACCAGCCGTCTTCTTGCCATCGCTTCATCTCCGTTGTTCGGGGCGTCCGCATCGCGTCGAGTCGTTCGCATTCCGGACCGACCGGGTGAATACCCCGATTTATTGAAATCTCCTTTGATTGTTGAATGCTATTCCACTTCAAACCAGAATTCACGAAAAATTTCGACACGTGTCGCGCGGCCTGCCCAAGGACCGCGCGGAATCGACCTTGACCAGGTAACAGGAGGCCAGACACATGACTGACCAGCACGAGCAGAACGACACCCTTTCCAGCCACCCGGCGGACGCGCCCGACAGCCCGGCGTTGCCGCGCCGCGCGTGGCTCGTCACCGCGGGCAAGGCGCTCGCGGGCGGTGCGGCGGCGCTCGCCGCGCCGGCGATCGTGCGCGCGCAGGGCGAGCAGCCGCTGAAGCTGGGCCTGCTGATGGCCAAGCAGGGCGTGTGGACCGAACAGGGCGAGGTGATCGCGAACGGCGTCAAGCTCGCGCTCGACGACGCGGGCAACCAGGCGCGCGACCGGCGCGTCGATCTCGTCTGGTACGACGAACCGAATCCGCAGTCGGCGCAGCAGAACATGCAGAAGCTCGTCGAGCAGGACAAGGCGATCGCGGTGATCGGCGGCACGAACAGCGGCACGTCGCTGGCGATGTCGTCGGTCGCGTGGCGCACCAAGACGCCCTACATCGCACCGAACGCCGCGGCGCGCGAGCTCACCGGCAGCAGCTGCAACCCGTACACGTTCCGCGTGCTGAGCCCGACGCCCGTCGCGTGCCGCGCGCTCGCGCCGTCGCTGCTCGCGATCGGCAAGAAATGGCACTTCCTCGTCGCGAACTATGCGTACGGGCAGGACATCCAGCGGGCGATGTCGGATTTGCTGAAGCAGTCGGGCGGCTCGATCACCGGCGCCGACGTCACACCGCTCAACACCACCGATTTCAGCTCGTTCATCCTGAAGATCCGCCAGTCGAAACCCGACGTCGTGCTGCTCGGCCTGCCGGGCGGCGACCTGTCGACGTTCCTGAAGCAATACGCGGAAATGGGCATGAAAGGCCGGATCCCGGTGGCGTGCCCGATCATCGGCGACTCGGATCTGTGGTCGATCAACGCCGATGCGGCGACCGGCTACTACGGCAAGCCGTGGCATTTCAGCTCGCCGGGCCATTCGCCGGAAGAAGTCGCGTTCGTCAGGAAGTACACGGCGAAGTACGGCAAGCCGCCGGCCGACAAGGCCTGGATCGGCTGGTTCACGGCGCGCGCGCTGCTGCAGGCGATCAACCACGCGAAGAGCACGTCCGGAGCGGACATCGTGCAGAGCCTGGAAACCATTCAGCTCACCGACGGCAGCGGCCCCGCGAATTTCCGCCCGTGGGACCACCAGCTGCTGCGGCGCTGGAGCGTGTTCAAGGTGAAGGACCGGATCGCGGACAAATGGGACTGGCTCGACCCGATCTCCGTCGTGCCGCAGAACCCCGCCGAGCTCGACCGCCTGTTCGGCACACGCCAGGAGATCGGCTGCCGGATGGCCGCGCGCTGAGCCCGCGCGCCGCCGCTGCGGCGGCGGCGCCCGAATCGACACGGCCCCAAGCGTATCCCGCGCGCGTCGCGGCCCGCCGCTCGCCCGTCACCACGCGGCGCGGCGCGGCGGCGGCGGGCCGCACTCTGGAGTAAGGGCATGGCTGAAATGTTGTTGTCCCAGGTCGCCAACGGACTGGTGCTGGGATTCCTCTATGTATTGCTCGCGATCGGACTGTCGATCATCTGCGGGCTGCTCGGCATCGTGAATTTCGCGCATGGCGCGCTGTTCGCGCTCGGCGCCTATTTCGCGATCGCGCTGTCGACGCAGTTCGGATGGGCCGCCGTCGTGCTCGCGCCGGTGCTCGTCGCGGCGGTGGGCGTGCTGATCGAACTGGTGTTCATCCGACGCCTGTACGGCAAGGAGCCACTGCTCGGCCTGATCGTCACGTTCGCGCTGTCGCTGCTGCTGACCGCGCTGGTGCGCCTCGTGTGGGGCGCGGGCGGCCTGCCGTTCAGCCCGCCCGAAATGCTCAACGGCTTCCTCGTGTACGGGCCGCTGCTGATCACGAAGTACCGGCTGTTCGTGCTCGCCGCGACGGTCGCGATCCTCGTCGTGCTGTGGTGGTTCATGAACTACACGCCGTACGGGCGGATCCTGCGCGCCGGCAGCCGCGATCCGGAAATGGTCGGGCTGCTCGGCATCAACCTGCCGCGCGTGCTGACCGGCGCCTTCGCGCTCGGCGCACTGCTCGCGGGCGCCGCCGGCGTGCTCGCCGCGCCGCTCGTCACGGTCACGCCGGGGATGGCGACGACCGCCGTGATGCCGGCCTTCGTGATCGTGACGATCGGCGGGCTCGGCTCGTTCGCCGGCGCCGTGGTCGCGGGCCTGCTGGTCGGCATCGTGACCGCGCTGGCCGTCCAGTTCTTTCCGGAGGGCTCGTCAGTCGCCATGTACGTGCTGATGGCACTCGTCCTTCTCGTCCGCCCTCGCGGGCTGTTTGGTGAACGCTGGGAGCGCTTCGAGTGAAACCCGACTATCTGACCCGCCACCCTGTCGCGGTGCTGACCACCGCGCTCGTCCTCGTGTCGCTCGCGCTCACCGCGACCGGCACGCCGCTCGAGCGCGCGACCCAGATCGCGATCTACACGCTCTACGGAATGGGCGTGAACCTGCTGGTCGCGTACACGGGCCTCGTGCCGTTCGGCGCATCGGTGTTCTTCGGCACGGCCACGTACCTGGTCGCCGTGTCGCTGCTGCGCGTGCTCGGCAACGAGCTGCTCGCGCTCGCGGCCAGCGTGGTCGTGACGACCGTGCTGGCCGCGCTGATCGGCGCGATCGTGTTGCGCCGGCGCGGGCTGTACTTCTCTTTGCTCACCCTCGCCTGTTCGCAGATCGCATTCGAGATCGCATTCAAGTGGACGGATGTGACCGGCGGCGAAAACGGGCTGCAGAACGTGCCGCGCCCGACTTTCCCGACGACCGTCGGCTTCCACGTATTCGCGTGCGTGACGGTGATCGCCATCGCGTATCTGCTGTGGCGCCTCGTGCACGCGCCGTTCGGGCGGGCGCTGCAGGCGTTGCGCGACAACGAGCAGCGCGCGGCGAGTCTCGGCTACGACACGTATCGGCTCAAGCTGCGTGCGTTCGTGATCTCGGCCGCCGTGATCGGCTACGCAGGCGGCCTGCTGTGCCTGATGCTGCAAGGCGCATACGCGAACAACCTGAGCTGGGAGCACGCGGGCGACAGCCTGTTGATGACTGTGCTCGGCGGCGTCCACCAGTTTCTCGGGCCGCTGTGGGGCGCGATCGCGTTCATCCTGCTCGAGGACAAGCTCAGCAGCCTGACCGAGCACTGGTGGCTGATCTTCGCGCCGATCATCATCGCGTTCGCGTTCTTCTCGCCCGAGGGTATCCACGGCATCGTGCAGCGGTTGCTGCGACGCCCGCGCTGGACCCTCGTGCGCGACACGATTCCCGCGCGTCCCGACACGATCGCGCCGTATCGCGCCGGCGGCATCGACACCGATTCCGACAAGCCCGTGCTGAGCGTGCGCGGGCTGTCGAAACATTTCGGCTCGCTCGTGACCGCCGAACAGATCGACCTCGACGTCCATCCGCGCCGGCTGCACAGCTTCATCGGCCCGAACGGCGCGGGCAAGACCACGTTCTTCAACATGCTGACGGGCGTGCTGTCGCCGACGGCCGGCACGATCACGTTCGACGGCCGGGACGTGACGAAGCTCGCGATGTTTCGCCGCGTGCGGCTCGGCATGAGCCGCTCGTTCCAGATCCTCAGCGTGTTCCGCAACCTCACCGTGTTCGAGAACGTACGCGTGGCCGTACAGGCCGCGCAGCACGATCGCCTCGGCATGTGGCGCGACGCGCACACGCTCGGCGAACAGAATGCGCTGACCTGGTCGCTGCTCGCGGCGGTCGGGCTGGACGATCGCGCGGCGCACGGCTGCGAAAGCCTGTCGCATGGCGAGCAGCGCCTGCTCGAAATTGCGCTGTCGCTCGCGACCCGCGCGCGCCTGCTGCTGCTCGACGAACCGCTCGCGGGGCTTGCCGAGGCCGATCGCGTGCGCGTGGCGGCGATCATCCGCGAGCTGGCCAACCATCATGCGGTGCTGCTGATCGAGCACGACATCGATCGCGTGCTGACGATCTCCGATCGCGTCAGCGTGCTCCATCGCGGCCGGCTGATCGCGGACGGCTCGCCTGCCGAAGTCGCGCGCCATCCCGAGGTGGTCGAAGCCTATCTCGGCCACGCGAAGGGCGAGCGGCCGGTCGATGCGCGGCTGGCCGCACGACGCGGCGCGCAGCACGAAGAAGCCGCGCCGGCGCGACGCCCGCTGCTGCGCCTCGAAGGCGTGAAGGCCGGTTACACCGGCAACACGATCCTCGACGGCATCGACCTCACGCTCCACGAAGGCGAAGTCATCGCGATCCTCGGCCGCAACGGCGTTGGCAAGACGACGACGTTGCGCGCCGCGACCGGCGTCGCCGAAGTCACGGCCGGGCGCATCGTGTTCGACGGCCACGACATCACCGGGCGCCCCGCGCACGAGATCAATCGCCTCGGGCTCGCGATGGTGCCCGAAGGCCGCCGGCTGTTCCCCAACCTCACGGTTGCCGAGAACCTGCGGCTCGCCGCGCGCAAGGGCGGCGCGAGCGTCGACGAAATGTTCACGCTGTTCCCGCGCCTCGCGGCGCGCAAGGATGCGCGTGCCGAACACCTGTCCGGCGGCGAACGGCAGATGGTGGCGATCGCCCGCGCGCTGATGGCGCCGGCGAAGGCCATCCTGCTCGACGAGCCGTTCGAAGGGCTCGCGCCCGCCGTCGTGCAGGAAGTGCTCGACGCGGTCGTCAAGCTACGCGAGCGCGCGAGCGTCGTGATCGTCGAGCACCAGGCCGACATGGTGCTGCCGATCGCCGATCGCGCATACGTGCTCGTCAACGGTCACGTCGCGCACGAAAGCAGCGCGGTCGCGCTCGAACAGGACCCCGCCACCCAGGCGAAATTGCTCGGCATCGTACACAACGAAGCCGGTTCCACCCAGGAGATGAAAACAGCATGATTGCCCCCTTGACCCCGACCACCCCGGTTTCGCTCGACGAAGGCCTGAGCGGTGCGACCCGTGTCCACTTCATCGTCGGCGATCCGATCGCGCAGGTCCGTTCGCCCAAGGGCGTGACGGCCGCGCTGCGCGAGGCCGGACTCGACGCGCTGGTCGTCCCCGCGCACGTCGCGCCGGACGATCTCGCGGCGTTCTTCGCGGGCATCACGCCGATGCGCAACGTCGACGGCGTGATCATCACGGTGCCGCACAAATTCAGCGCCGCCGGCTTCTGCACGAGCCTGTCCGACGAAGCAGCATTCCTCGGCGCGGCCAATACGCTGCGCCGCACCGCCGACGGTGGCTGGCACGGCGGCATGTTCGACGGCACCGGCTTCGTCGCCGCGCTCGGCGACGCAGGCTGCGACCTGCGCGGCAAGCGCGCGCTGCTGGTCGGCGCGGGCGGCGCAGGCTCGGCGATCGGCCATGCGCTGGTGATGGCGGGCGTCGCATCGCTCGACGTGCGCGACAACGATGCCGCCCGCACCGCGTCGCTGGTCGACCGGCTGGCGACGCTGCAACGCGGCACGGTGCGCGTCGCCGCCGCGGACGTCGCGCCCGAATCGTTCGACGTGATCGTCAATGCGTCGCCGATGGGCATGCGGGCGGACGATCCGCCGCCCGTCGACGTATCGCGCGTGCCGGCCACCACCTTCGTCTGCGACGTCGTCACGAAGCCGCCGCTCACGCCGTTCATCGAAGCGGCGCGTGCCCGCGGCTGCCGAACCGTCACGGGCACGCAGATGTTCTCGCGGGTCTGCGACCGGATGGTCGCGTTCCTGATCGATACCGCCGCCTGAGCGCGTGCGGGCGGGGTGCGAGCGCCGTGCGCGGCGCGCCCCGCCGAATCCCGTTCGCCACCACGGGCAGCGGCCACATCATCGACGCGACCGCCACGCTCGGCGACGGCTTCAACTCGGCGCCGTCGTCCACGCGCAGCCAGTTCGCGGCCGGCGTCGGCATCGTGCACCGCTTCTGAACGTCGCCGCACGCCGCTTCACCCACTTTTTAGAACACTATTCCACTTTGCCACTTATTGGAATAACATTCCATAATTATCGGAGCATCTTCCGCCGCGCATCGAATCCGGGCGCGCGACGGAACGACATGAAGGAGACGTGGACATGGTTGCGGTGCAACAGGACTGGGACGAGGAAGTGGACCTGCTGGTATTCGGCGCGGGGGCGGCGGGCATGACCGCCGCGCTCGTCGCGCATCACGAGGGGCTTGCGGTCCTCGTCTGCGAAAAAACAGCCGTGGTGGGCGGCATCACGTCCACGTCGGGCGGCACGACGTGGGTGCCGGGCACCCGCCTGAGCGTCGACGCGGGCGTGCCCGACAGCGTCGACGATGCGCGCCGCTTCCTGCAGTCGGTGGTCGGCGCACGCGGCGGCGACGACGCACGCGAAGCCTTCCTGCAGAGCGGCCCCGATGCGATCGACGAGCTCGCGCGCATCAGCGAAGTCAAGTTCGTCGCCGCCGCCGCGCATCCCGATTACGTGAACGGCCCCGGCGCGGCCTATGGCGGGCGGGCGCTCGTGCCCGCGCCGTTCGATGCGCGCGTGCTCGGCCGCGCATTCGCGCGCGTGCGCCCGCCTCGCAAGGAGTTCATGGGGCTCGGCGGGATGATGGTCGCGCGCGCCGACCTCAATGCGCTGCTCGCGCCGTTCGCATCGGCCGCGAACTTCAAACGCACGGTCGCGGTCGTCGGCCGCTATGCGATGGACCGCCTGCGTTTTCCGCGCGGCACGCAGCTCGTAATGGGCAACGCGCTCGCCGCGCGGCTCTATTACAGCCTGCTCAAGCGCCAGGTCGAGATTCGCTTCGACACGCCACTACTCGAACTGGTACGCGACGACGGCCGCGTCACCGGCGCCATCGTCACGACGCCGGACGGCGGCCGCAGGCGAATCGGCGCGCGGCGCGGCGTGGTGCTCGCGACCGGCGGCATCACGCGCCATCCGTCGCTGCGCCAGCAGTTCTTCCCCGCCGCGGCCCGGCCGCTGTCGCTTTCGCCGGCGACGCACACTGGCGACGGCGTCGACCGCGCGCAGCGCGTCGATGCGCGGGTCGAAAACGGCGGCGACAGCCCGGGGCTGTGGATGCCGTGCTCGATTCGCCATGCCCCGGGCGGCGACGGCGACAGCGTCTGGCCGCACATCATTCTCGATCGCGCGAAACCCGGCCTCATCGCGGTCAACAGCCGCGGCGAGCGCTTCGTCAACGAGTCGGACTCGTATCACGACTTTGTGATGGGCATGCTGCGCGACAGCGGCAACGGGCCCAGCGTGCCGGCCCATCTGATCGTCGATGCGGCGTTCATCCGGACCTATGGCCTCGGCCTGCTGATGCCGGCGCGCAGCGCAGCGCGCATCGCGGCGTTCGAGCGTGCCGGCTATCTGGTCAAGGGCGCGACGCTGGCCGAGCTGGCAGCGAAATTGCAGGTGGATGCGAACGGCTTGGCGCGTACCGTCGCGACCTACAACCGCGACGCCACCAACGGCGAGGATCCGGCGTTCCAGCGCGGCAGCAGCCCGATGAGCCGCTTCAATGGCGACCCGGCGCAACAGCCGAACCCGTGCATTCGCCCGATCGGCGCCGGGCCCTACTATGCCGTGACCGTATGGCCCGCCGACCTCGCGTGCAGCGCGGGGCTGAGCGGCACGGCGAACGGCGAGGTGGTCGACGTCGACGGGCGCGTGATTCCCGGCCTGTTCGCGTGCGGCAACGATCTCGCGTCGATCTTCCGCGGCACCTATCCGGGCCCCGGCACGACGCTCGGCCCGGCCATCGTATTCGGCTGGCGCATCGCGAAATTCGTCGCGCGACGCGACGCGGGGTCGACGGGCACATCGGCCGCGACCACCGCGCATCGCTCGACCTGCGACAGCGCCCACGGCTGACGAACGCGCCGGCACGGCACAGGCAAGCCGAGCCGGCTCAACCCATCGAGGAGGAATCGTTCATGCAATGTATCGTCAACCGCCACGCGTTGAACATGCCGAAACTGGGGCTCGGCACGTGGCCCATGCTCGGCGACGACTGCACGCGCGCGGTCGCGCTCGCGCTGGAGTCGGGTTATCGGCACCTCGATACCGCGGCCGCGTACGAGAACGAAGCGGCGGTCGGCGAGGCCATCGCGGCGTCGAACGTCCCGCGCGAGCAGATTCACGTGACCAGCAAAGTGTGGTGGGACCAGTTGAGCCCCGAACGCATGCGGAAATCGCTCGACAACACGTTGCGCGCGCTGCGCTCCGACTACGTGGACCTGTTCCTGATCCACTGGCCGGCGCCCGACTGGAATCTTGCCGAGACGATCGACACGCTCGTGTCGTTCAAGGAGCAAGGACGCGCCCGGGCGATCGGCGTCGCGAACTTTCCGCTTCCGCTGTTGCGCGATGTCGTTGAAAACCGGCAGGCACCGCTGGCCGCGATACAGGTCGAGTACCACGTGCTGCTGGGTCAGGCGCGGCTGCTGCAATTCGCGCGCGAGCACGACATGGCGCTGATCGCGTACAGCCCGCTCGCGCGCAACCGCGTGTCGGAGATTCCGGAGCTGCAGCGGATCGCCGACAAGCATCGCGTGCTGCCGACCCAGGTCGCGCTGAAATGGCTGCTTGACCAGCCGAACGTGGCCGCCGTGCCGAAGGCGGCCGGACAACGCAATCAACTCGCCAACCTGGCATCGCTCGACGTGGGCCTGGACGACGCCGATCGTGCGCTGATCGGCGGCCTGCCGAAGAACCAGCGCCTCGTCAGCCCGGCGTTCGCGCCGCAGTGGGACCCGGCTGAATGAAGAACCGGGGTGGGGCATTGCGCACGCCCCGAGGTCCGGCGCTCAATGGATTCAGCAACCAGAGTGCGACTCCGTTTTCGAGATTACAGAGTCGCGCCCGTTGATAGGACAGATGCTTTTATCAGGTGAATGGCCAACAAACGGTATGCCGAACCTCCCGTTCTGCTGGCGACTCGAGAGTGATACGGTGAACGCCGAATGGCTGCATCGCGTGCGCTGCCTGCATTCGCAAAGGCACGCCGCTCCCGCGCTGTCCAAGCACCAGCCGCGCGACCTCCGCTGCCCACGCTCGCTCTATTCGAGCGAGATCATGTCAACGCGCCGCTCCCGCCCCCCCCCCAGACCACGCGCTTCCCGCGTGATCGCCGCCGCAGCGCTCCCGATCCCGACGAGCGCCAGTTGCGAAATCCGACAACACACTTTCAACCATCCAGACAACAATCGAAGAAAAAAAGGGCGAGCAAAATCCGCGGCTCGCCCTTAAAATGCACCGCTTAGTTAATTTCTACAGCTAACCAGGCTGCACGATCAGGATCTGCGAAGCCCGCATCCGCGCATGCATGCAACGCGGCGCCGCCTCCATGTGATCGAACAGGGCCACCCGCTGCGCCCTCTTCCTGCCTTCGATGCAGCCCAGGCGCAACCGGATAGAAGACACTCATGTCCAAGCAATCAACTGCAGGGCCGATTCATGCTTCGGCCCGAATCGGCCTGATCGCCGCGGGATTGGTCTCGCTGCTTCTCGGGCTCTATTTCATCATCGGCGGCGGCATGCTCGTCGCACGCGGCGGTAGCTGGTATTACCTGCTGGCAGGGCTCGCGCTGTGCGCGACCGGCGTCCAGCTCGCCCGCCGTCGCTCCAGCGCGGTCGCGATCTACCTCGTCATGCTGATCGCCACGGCGCTGTGGGCCGTCTGGGAAGTCGGCTTCGCGTTCTGGCCACTCAACGCGCGGATCTTCATGTTCTCGATGATCGGCATGCTGCTCGTGACGGTCTGGCCGCTGCTGCGCCGTGCCGAAGGCAAGGCGCCCGCACGAGGCGCGGCATGGGGCATCGCCGCCGTGCTGCTCGCCTGCAACGGCGTGTTCGTCTACGGGATGTTCGTGCCGCACGGCACGTTCGGCACCGAGACGCCCGCGCCGGCGGCGGGCATCGCAGGCACCGAGGACTGGACGGCATACGGTCACTCGGCCGGCGGCGACCGCTTCGCGGGCTACACGCAGATCAACCGCGACACGGTGAAGAACCTGCAGGTCGCATGGACGTTCCACACCGGCGACACGCCGCTCAGCCCGGACGGCGGCGGCTCGGAAGACCAGGAAACGCCGCTGCAGGTCGGCAAGACGCTGTTCCTGTGCTCGCCGCACAACACGGTGATCGCCGTGGACGCCGCAACCGGCACCGAAAAATGGCGCCATGCGTTTCCGACCAAGACGACGGTCTGGGTGCGCTGCCGCGGCCTCGCCTACTTCGACGCGGACAAGCCGCTCGTGCAGCCGACCGTCGCCGGTTCGACGCCGGTCCTGCCGATCGCCGCGTCCGGCGATCCGGCCGTGTGCCGCCGCCGCATCTTCATGAACACGATCGATGCGAAGCTCGTCGCACTCGATGCCGACACCGGCAAGCTCTGCGACGCATTCGGCGATCACGGCATCGTCGACATGAAGGCCGGCCTCGGTAACGCGAAGAGCCCGCTGTACGAACTCACGTCGGCGCCGACGGTCGCGGGCACAACGGTGGTCACGGGTGGCCGCGTGGCCGACAACGTGTCGCTCGACATGCCCGGCGGCGTGATCCGCGGCTTCGACGTGATGACCGGCAAGATGAAGTGGGCGTTCGATCCGGGCAATCCGGACGATCACGCGGAGCCGGCACCGGGCAAGATCTTCACGCGCTCGACGCCGAACGTGTGGGCGCCGATGACCTATGACGCGACGTCGAACACGATCTACATGCCGGTGGGCAATGCGGCGATCGACCTGTGGGGCGTGAAGCGCACCGCGCTCGACGAGAAGTACGGTGCATCCATCCTCGCGCTCGACGCGACGACGGGCGCGGAAAAGTGGCACTTCCAGACCGTTCACCACGACCTGTGGGACTACGACGTGCCGATGCAGCCGACGCTGATCGACTTCCCGATGGAAGATGGCAAGCGCGTGCCGGCGCTGATCGTCGGCACCAAGATGGGCCAGCTGTTCGTGCTCGATCGCGCGACCGGCAAGCCGCTGACGAAGGTCGTCGAACATCCGGTCAAGACCGCGTCGATTGCGAACGAGCCGTATTCGAAGACGCAACCGCTGTCCGTCGGCATGCCTCAGATCGGCGCGGACGTGCTCAAGGATTCGGACATGTGGGGCGTCACGCCGATCGACCAGTTGATGTGCCGCGTGATCTTCCGCGGCATGCGCTACGACGGCCTTTTCACTGCACCGGACACCGATCGTTCGCTCAGCTTCCCGGGTTCGCTCGGCGGCATGAACTGGGGCGGCCTCTCGTATGATCCGAACGCGGACATGATCTACGTGAACGACATGCGCCTCGGCCTCTGGGTCCATCTGGAAAAGGAAAAGAACCGCAGCGGTACATCCAACGGCAACGAATCGGTGAACGCAGGCATGGGTGCGGTGCCGCTCGGCGGCACGCCGTACTCGGTGCTGAAGGACCGCTTCTTCTCGCCGCTCGGCATCCCGTGCCAGAAGCCGCCGTTCGGCAGTCTCACCGCGGTCGACCTGAAAACCCGTAGCATCGCATGGCAAGTCCCGCTCGGCACCGTGAAGGACACGCGCCTCTACGGCGTGCCGATGCACATGCCGTCGCCGATCGGCATGCCCACCATCGGCGGCTCGCTCACGACGGGCGGCGGCCTCGTGTTCTTCGCCGCGACGCAGGACTACTACCTGCGCGCGTTCGACAGCTCGACGGGCAAGGAAGTGTGGAAGGCACGTTTGCCGGTGGGAAGCCAGGGCACGCCGATGAGCTATACCCTCAACGGCAAGCAGTACATCGTCATCTCGGCAGGTGGTGCGCGCCAGTCGCCCGATCGAGGCGACTACGTGGTTGCCTACGCATTGCCGGACAACAAGTAAGCGCCTGATTCGACCGGATTGCGTGCGGCATGGTGCGGCAACCCTCGCCGCACCACGCCGCACGCGACGCGTCGCCCCACTGCCGAGGCTGCCCGCCTCCCTTGCCCATGAGTCATTCCCTTCCCGCTTCCCGCCCCCGACGTCACGATGCCGCGTCGGAAAACGGCCGAGCGCGCCGGCCGGCGGCCGGCACACGTGTCGCGCTCCGCATTGGTGTCGCAGCGGCGGCCATTGCCGCGCACGCATCCGTGGTCCATGCACAAAGCAGCGTGACGCTGTACGGTGCGATCGACACGAGCATCGAAATCACGAATCCGGGCTCCGGCTACGTCGCGCGGATGGATTCCGGTGCATATCGAGGCTCGCGCATCGGCGTGCGCGGCGCCGAGGATATCGGCAACGGCGTAAAGATCCTGTTCGATCTCGAGAACGGCTTCGGCTCGACGGACGGCAGTCAGGCCGTCGCCGGCACGTTGTTCAACCGCCAGGCCTGGATCGGCGTGAGCTCGCGCTACGGCACCGTGCGGATCGGCCGCCAGTATTCGCCGATCTACATCCCGTTCAAGGGGCAGCTCGATGCGTTCGGTGCTGGCACGATCGCGTCGGGCCTCGACAATCTGTCGAAAATCACGCCGTACGAAAGCAACGCGATCACGTACCTTTCACCCGAGGTCCATGGCTTCTCGACCACGATCATGGCGTCGTTGCGCGCGCCAACCGACGGCGATGGCAATGGACTGGCAGGCCACATCGAGACGTTCTCGTGGCATGACGGCCCGCTCCGCATTTCATATGCGCACCAGCAAACCCACGGCAGCGGCGCATTGCGCGCCAACCTCGGCGGCGCCTCCTATGCATTCGGCCCGGTGACCGGCTTCCTGTCGTATTTCAATGGCGACGGCGGAACGCCCCGCTACCACAACGACGGCGTGTCGGCCTCCGCGCGCTATGCGGTGAGCGCGCGTTTTCGCACGTCGCTGGGGTACACGTGGCTGCGTGACCGGTCGGGCGGCGACAACGACGCCGACCAGTTCAGCGCCGCGTGCGAATACGATCTGTCGAAGCGCGTCCTGCTCTATGCAAGCGCGGCCTGGCTGCATAACCGTGGCCAGGCCGCGTTCACGCTGAAAGGCGTGAACGTGATCGGCCTCACGCCGTCGTGGCCGGGGGCGTCGGTGCGCGGAATTCAGTTCGGGATGATCGACCGTTTCTAGAAGCCACCGCCAGTTGCCGCAAGCAAGGCGAGCAACTGATTCGCTGCCTGCAGCGCCTGCACGGACGTGAATCCCGCCAGACGCGTTCCCGGGTTCCCGAACGGATGCTGCGCGCGATCGCCTCGAGCGTGGCGATCGTATCGACCGACTCCGCTTCGGTGCTGCCGTTCCACTGCTCCCGGCCGAGCCGGACGGCGCGCACGAAGCGCTCGGTTTCCGCGAGGAGGCCGCTGTCGCCCGGCCGCACGATGGTTTCCCGCGGCGTCGTGGACGAAACGCCGCGGCGCAGATGAATCTCGGGCGGTCCGTCTTGTGGCGGGCTGTTGAGGAAGGTCGTCTCGAGGATGCCGTCGGTTCCCGTGATCCGCCGTGACGGGGAAACGCCGTGTTGAAGCTGCATGCGATCTGGCCCAGCACGCCGTTCGGCAACGCGAGGCAGGCAGTCACGGTGAGATCGACCTTCGTATCTGATCAGCGCGCAGCGGCACTGAACCGCACCGAATTGGGTGGAGGCGCGTATTCTTGAGAGAATCGAGCCATGAACAAGAAGGCAAGCACGTTTTCCCCGGATGTTCGAGAGCGTGCAGTGCGACTGGTACGCGAGCAGCGTAGCGAACATCCTTCGATGTGAACGGCAGTCGAATCGATTGAACCGATGATCGGCTGCACGCCGCAGACGCTTCTGGATTCGGTCAATTCAGACATGAATGCCCCCGGAAATTTGGTGGGTGAGATTTGGTTCTGGGGACTTGAGGGCACGCATCGTCAGATAAATGAAAGCCTCGCCGGTTGCGGGCATGACGCTTGCGCCCACCCTCAGTATCTTTCTCCATGCGCGGCCGGCGCCGATAATGCGTACGGCAGCGGCCGACGACACCGCACCGAGGCAAGGAGGCTCCCCGCATGACGACGCTGTTCAAGCCGGGCGACCACGTCCGCTGGAATTCCGAAGCCGGTTACGTGACCGGCACGATCATCGCGATCCACACGCAGGATTTCGACTACAAGGGCCATCGCCACCGTGCGTCGCCCGACGATCCGCAATACGAGATCAAGAGCGATCGCACCGACCACATCGCCGCGCATCGCGGGCGCGTGCTCGAACGCATTGCCGACAAGGACGACACGTGACGCTCCCGTTCTACACGATCGGCCATTCGAACCGCACGCTCGACGCGTTCGTCGGGATGCTCGACGCGGTCGATATCGCGCTGCTGGCCGATATCCGGAAGATGACGCGTTCGCGCACCAATCCACAGTTCAACGAAGCAACGCTCCCCGCCGCACTGGCCGCGGTCGACATCACGTACGAGCACATCGCGGCACTCGGCGGACTGCGCGGCAAGTCGCGCGGCGTTCCCGACGAGGTCAACGGCTTCTGGACGAACCGCAGCTTCCATCGATACGCCGACTACGCGCTGTCGCCCGAGTTTCGAACGGGCCTCGACCGGCTGATCGCGCAAGGGCACCGGCAGCGCTGCGCGATCATGTGTTCGGAAGCCGTGTGGTGGCGCTGTCATCGGCGCATCGTGTCCGATTACCTGATTGCGCGCGGCGAAACGGTGCTGCACATCATGGGCCCGAATCGCGTGGAGCCCGCGCGCCTCACGGTCGGCGCGGCGATCCGGGACGACGGGACGATCGTCTATCCGGACGTCGAAGGCGACGCGCCAGCAGACGAAGCCGGCGCGCAGCCAACCGCGTGACGCGTCACCGATCGTGCGCGTGATGCCGTGACGGCATGAAAGCGTGACGGTGCGTCATGCCCGACGCAACGCCCACGTCGATCGACCGTGCCCGCTGCGCACCCGATACGCTGCACGCTCACCCCGCTTTGCGCCGCCGCGATCCTGCATTACCATCGTGCGTCCACCGCGCGTACGCGCGCGCCCCGCCACCTCTGCACTCCCGCACCGATGCTCGCCCTCATCATCATCGCCGGCCTGTGGGCCGGCCTGCAGAACGCCCTCGCGGGCGGCGGCTCGTTCGTCACGCTGCCCGCGCTGATCGTGTCGGGGATGTCGCCGCTCGCGGCGAACATCACGTCGACGGTCGCGCTGTTCCCCGGCCAGGTCACGACTGGCTGGGCGAGCCGGAACATGGTGCGCGGCGCGGGCAAGCTGTCGTTTCGCGCGCTGTTCGCGATCAGCGTGGTCGGCGGCGCGCTCGGCGGCCTGCTGCTGCTGAAAACCCCGTCGTCGATCTTCTCGCACCTCGTGCCGTGGCTCGTGCTGTTCGCGACGGTCGTGTTCGCATGGGGCAGCTTCTTCCGCAAGCCCGGCGCCGGCACACAGCATCTCGGCCCCGTCACCGCCGCGATCTCGCAATTCCTGATCGCGATCTACGGCGGCTACTTCGGCGGCGGCATCGGGTTCCTGATGATGGCCGCGCTGACGATGGCCGGCCTGTCGCCGCGTCACGCGATGTCGACGAAGAATGCGCTCGCTGGCGTGATGAACGCGTCGGCGGTCGTGCTGTTCCTGACCTCGCCGCACCTGCACTGGCGCGAGGCCATCGCGCTCGGCGGCGGCGCGATCGTCGGCGGCCTGCTCGGTGCGTGGGCGCTACACCGCGTGAACGAGCGCGTGCTGCGGATCGCGATCGTCTGCATCGGCGCCGCGCTGACCGTCGGGCTGTTCGTCAAACCGATCTGACGCACACGCGCAGAGCGCGCGGATGGCACGCACGCCGTCGGTCGCGGCGGATTCGCAATCAATGGGCAAGCGGCCGTGCGCCGAGCGCTGGCGGAGTCACGCGCCCGCCTCGATGTCGCGGGCGCTTGCGACGACTTGCGCGCCGAGCGCTTCGATCCTTGCAGGCGGGTGCGTTCAGCCGAACGGCCGCACGCCGATCAGCGGGCCGTGCAGGAACAGCGCGAAGACGGCCCATACGACGAGCCCGGCGACGATCGTCACGGCATCGCCCGACAGCCTGCCCGCCGGATAGCGGACGCCGTCGAGGCGATCGCGTGCGCGCCACACGACGAAATCGACCAGCGACCACACGAAGAATGCGCCGAACAGCACGACCGCGTGCAGCGTGCCGTTCGCGAGCAGGTGCGCGATCGCCCACACCATCACGCCGGCCACCATCGGATGGCCGACGAGCGTCTTGATACGGTTGCGCGGCACGTAGGACGCGGCGATCAGCACGAACGCGATCGCGGTCAGCATGCCGGTGAGATGGCGAATGCCGACGGGCGACACCCACAGCAGCGTCCCGCCCTGGCGCGCAATCCCGTAACCCCAGACGATCAGCACGAAGCCGACGATCGACACGATCGCATAGGGGCCCTTCCAGCGTTTCTCGCCGATCCGCTCGATGGTCGCGGATCGCCAGCCGTCCGCGACGATCCGAATCGAATGCACACCGAGGAAGATCGCTAAACCGAGAATCAGGACGAGCATCGGCTATCTCCGTCTGGAACGATGAGTTGGGAATCATTCGCGCGGCTTTCGATGCGCCGTTCGCGAGGCCGGCAGCGAGACCGGCTCGGGTTGCGCCGGGCATGGACGCAATCGCGCCGATCATAAACGCCGGGGCCGCCGTTGTGAAGCAGCTGGAACATGCGGTGCGTCAAACCCGGCGCTTGCGTGCACCCGCGGTGGCTCGAAAGCAAGGAAAGGAAATGCGCGGCCGTACGCTCGGCGCTAGGTGCGCTTGCGTGTCGCTTCCGGTTTCGGCGCCGGCTTCGACTTCGGCCGTGCCTTGCGCTTCGGCGCCCCGGCCAGCAGCGCCGCGCGATACGCGCCGCGACACCAGTCGAACAGCGCGCCCGTGTCCTCGAGCACGTCGGCCGGCGTTTCGTAATAGCCCTCGAGTGCAACGGTGCGCGTGGGACGCTCATACGAGAACGGCCCCATCCCCGCCGCGACGAACGCGGGACGGTTCACGTCGTCGACGCGCAGGAACAGCGACCCGCGCGACATGAAACCGAACATCACGCCGTCGAGCCGCATCGCGGCGCCGCTGAAGAACCGCACGACCTGTACGTTGCCGAGCGGCGCGAGCCGATACGCGATCTCCTCGCCGTGCGCCTTCTCCGATTGCCAGCTCATGCGAGCCCCGTGCAGCGCTGCGTCCACACGTCGAGTTCCGCGTCGTCGAAACCCACGGCCGCCGCGCTCTCGCGGATCTGCCGCCACGTCGCACGATCGACCGGAATGCCGTCCGCGCCGCGCGCGGCGCGGCTCGCCTCCTCCGGCTCGCCGGGCATCCGCACCGGCGCGTCGCCCGCCCGCGGCGACGCCTTCGCCCATTCGACGAACGCATCGGCTTCGCGCTCCGCATCGGCCGCGTCGAACGCGTTCGGATCGATCAGCACCGACAGCATCCCGTTGACGATCGCGCTCGTCTTCTGCAGCGTGCCGCCGTAGGTCGTATGCCCGCCGACCAGCGCGCCGCCGAAGATCTCGCACATCGCCGCCAGCGCATAACCCTTGTGCAGTCCGAACGGCAGTAGCGAGCCGAACGGCTGCTCGTGCATGACTGCCGGATCGTCGGTCGGCCGGCCGCGATGATCGATCAGCGACCCGGCCGGCACGCGCTTGCGCTGGTTGTATGCCACCCGCGTCTTGCCATACGCGATCGCGCTCGTCGCGAAATCGAGCAGCAGCGGCGGCCGGCCCGCGCGCGGATACGCGGCGCAGAACGGATTCGTGCCGAAACGCGGATCGGTGCCGTGCAGCGGCGCGACGAGCAGGTCGCCCGGCACGTTGACGAAATGGAACGACACGAGCCCCGAGCGCGCGCACTGCTCGGCCCAGTGCCCGATGCGGCCGAGGTGATGGACGTCGCGCAGCCCGATCGCGCAGATGCCCATGCGTCGCGCGCGCTCGATCCCTTCGACCATCGCCTCGAACGCGATCACCTGGCCGAAGCCGCGCCCACCGTCGATCGTCAGCACCGCGCCGCCGTCGCGAACGATCGACGCGTGCCCGTTCAATTGCAGCTGCCCTTCCCGCCACGACGCCACGTAGTTCGGGATCATCCCGATCCCGTGCGAATCGTGCCCCGCCAGATTCGCGCCGACCAGGTGATCGGCAACGAGCCGCGCCTCGCGCTCGCTGCTGCCGGCCCGCTCCCAGAGTGCCGCGACGAATGCATGCAGCGGTTCGGCGCGCATGCTCAGCGGGTCGGTATCGGAAGTCGGCAGCGCGGTCATCGGCAAGGCTCCGTGAGGTCGGGGTGAATCCGGGTGAATCCGGTCGAATCCGTTCGGGTCGGGCAGCGCGAACGCTCAGCGCGCGGACGCGATCACGTCCGCCACCGCCGCGGTCAGCTTCTTCGCGTACGGCACGTGCAGGAACTCGTTCGGGCCGTGCGCATTCGACTTCGGCCCGAGCACGCCGCACACCATGAACTGCGCGGACGGGAAGCCGGCCTGCAGCACGTTCATCAGCGGGATCGTGCCGCCGAGACCCATGTACGCGCAGTCCGCGCCGAAGTGGCGACGCGACGCGGCGTCGAGCGACGACGCGAGCCACGGCGCGAGATCCGGCGCGCTCCAGCCGGTCGCGGCGCCCGCGTCCGGCTTGAACGTGACCTTCGCGTTGTACGGCGGATCGAGTTCGAGCAGTTCCTTCAGCTGCTGCACGGCCTGTGCGGCGTCGACGAGCGGCGGCAGGCGCAGCGACAGCTTGAACGCGGTGCGCGGACGCAGCACGTTGCCCGCGTCGGCGAGCGCCGGCAGACCGGCCGCGCCCGTCACGGACAGCGACGGACGCCACGTCGAATTCAGCAGCGCCTCGCGCGGATCGGTCGTGGTCGGCAGCACCGGCTTGCCGTCCGCGCCGCATGCCCACGGCAGCCCCTTCCACACGGCGTCGCCGAGGATCGCGGCGGCCGTGTCGGCTTCGCGTACGCGGCTGTCAGGAATCTCGCAATGGAACACGCCCGGCAGCAGGTTGCCGTTCTTCGCATCTTCCAGGCGCTCGAACAGCTGGCGCATCACGCGGAAGCTCGACGGCGCGATGCCGCCGAAGACGCCGGAGTGCACGCCTTCCTCGAGCACCTCGACCTGCAGGTCGCCGGACACCAGCCCGCGCAGCGACGTCGTGAGCCACATCTGGTCGTAGTTGCCCGCGCCCGAATCGAGGCACACGACGAGCGACACCTGGCCGAGCCGGTCGCGCAGCGCGTCGACGTACGGCAGCAGGTCGTAGCTGCCCGACTCCTCGCAGGTCTCGATCAGGCCGACGCAGCGCGGCCGTTCGACGCCCTGCTCGTCGAGCGCGCCGAGCGCCGCGAGGCTCGCGTAGATCGCATAGCCGTCGTCCGCGCCGCCGCGGCCGTACAGCTTGCCGTTCTCGTACTTCGGTGTCCACGGGCCGAGGTCCGCGCGCCAGCCGTCGAATTCGGGCTGCTTGTCGAGGTGGCCGTACAGCAGGATCGTGTCGGTGCTGCCCGAGCGCGTCGCAGGCGTTTCGAAGAAGATCACCGGCGTGCGGCCGGGCAAGCGCACGATCTCGAGCTTCAGGCCTTTCACCGGCTGGCGTTCGGCCCACTGCGCGGCATCGGTGACGACCCGCTCGAGATACCCGCGCTTCGCCCAGTCGGGGTCGAACGCGGGGCTCTTCGCCGGGATCGCGATGTAGTCGGTCAGTGCGTGGAGAATTTCATCGTTCCACTTGCGCTCGACGAAGGTAACGAGCTTGTCATGGTCGAGGACGGGGGTAGTGTCGACGGAGGTCATGGTGGGGTGCCTGGATAGGGCTGACGAAAAACCGGATGATACGCCGATGCCCCCGCCCCAGGGCGCTTTCCGTGGCCGTATTCAGGGGCCCGTTCGGGCCCGTTTCCCGCAGCGCCTGGCGCGCCCGCTCAAACGGCCTGCGGGAAGGCGGTATCGTCATCGGAATCACCGTTCGGTTAAAACAATCACGGGCGACGGCGAGCGCATTTCGAGTACTCGATAATAACCGACCAATTCGATCAAGACTTTCCGAGTCATTCAGCCCATAAATTGAATTAACCAGTTCGGCAAAAAACAATTATCCGTTCGATTTTCACGATACCTCGGCCGCGAACATGTCCCCGACCGGCTTGAGCGCGACGCCCAGCGCCATCCAGCCCCATCCGCCCCCATCCGGTCGCACCAAGACATTTCATCCTCATCAATGATGATAATCAATATTCAAGATATTAAATTACATCGTTTACTCTTACTCGAATTCAATTAAGAGATAAGATGCTGTCGTTCAATAAAACGACGGACCATTCCGGAATCGTCGACGGGCGCCGGGCCGCGCCACCTCAACCGCATCACGATCATTCAAGGAGCCTCGCATGTCCGATGCCAGCTCGTCCCCCTCCCGCTCCACCGTCGCGCCAGCCGCGACCGCCACGCCGAAAATCGGCGTCATCCCCGCCACGCTGATGGTTGCCGGCAACATGATGGGCTCCGGCGTCTTCATGCTGCCCGCGAACCTCGCCGCCACCGGCGGCATCGCGATCTTCGGCTGGCTGATCACCGTCGTCGGCGCCGTGTCGCTCGCGCTGGTGTTCGCGAAGCTCGCGGCAATCGACCCGGCCGCCGGCGGCCCGTATGCGTATGCGCGCAAGTCGTTCGGCCCGTACATCGGCTACCAGACCAATCTGATCTACTGGCTCGCGAACGTGCTCGGCAACGTCGGCCTGGCGGTCGCCGGCCTCGGTTATCTCACGCACTTCTTCCCGATGCTGCGCGACCCGCTGGTATTCGCGCTCGCGCAGATCTTCGTGATCTGGCTGTTCACCTACGCCAACATCCTCGGACCGAACGTGGTCGGCCGCGTGCAGTCGGTCACGACGATCTTCGCGCTCGTGCCGATCCTCGGGATGGCCGTGTTCGGCTGGTTCTGGTTCAGCAAGGACGTGTACTTCGCCGGCTGGAACGTGTCGGGTGCGAGCAGCTTCGGCGCGATCGGCGCGACCTTGAACTTCACGCTGTGGGCGTTCATCGGCGTCGAGAGCGCGTCGGTGTCGGCCGGTGTCGTCGAAAACCCGTCGCGCAACGTGCCGATCGCGACCGTCGGCGGCGTCGTGCTCGCGGCCGTCTGCTACGTGCTCAGCTCGACCGTGATCATGGGGATGATCCCGAACAAGGCACTGCTCGCGTCGAGCGCGCCGTTCGCGGATGCCGCGCGCCTCGCGCTCGGCGACACCGCCGCGAACGCGGTCGCGATCTGCGCGGCGCTCGGCTGCCTCGGCTCGCTCGCGGGCTGGACGCTGCTGGTCGGCCAGACCGCGAAGGCCGCGGCCGACGACGGTCTGTTCGCCGGCGTGTTTGCCCGCGTCAACTCGAAGAACGTGCCGTCGGCCGGCCTTGCGATCGTCGCGGTCATCATGTCGGTGCAGGTGCTCGCGACGATGTCGCCGAGCGCGAGCGAGCAGTTCGGCAAGATCGCGTCGATCGCCGTGATCATGACGCTCCTGCCATACATCTACTCGTGCATCGCGATCAAGGTGCTCGGCTACGGCAAGATGCCGTCGCACCAGTTCACCTTCTACACGATCGTCGGCCTGATCGGCGCCGTCTACGCGCTGTGGGCGATGGTCGGCTCCGACGGCCAGCAGACGCGCTGGTCGCTGATCTTCGTGATCGCGACGATCGTGTTCTACGAGCTGTCGATCAACCGTCAGCGCGAAATCGAGGAAACCCACATCCATCCGGGCGGCCGCTCGCCGCGCTGGGTGCGCTACCTCGCGCTCGGCATCACCATCGCCGCGCTCGTCGCGACCTTCTGGATCTCCGTGGGCCGACACACGGCCGACATCCTTCACGCACGCTCGCCGGCCGCGGGCGTCCAGGCAACCCAGCAAACGGGGGAATGACCCATGACCGCTTCCTTGACCCAACCGGCGTTCCGTCGCCTCGGCATGAAGGCGTTGCTCGTGCAGCACGACATCGACGAACGCACGGCCACCGGACGCGCGGCCACCGCGCTCGTCGAAGAATTGCGCACGCGGCTCGTCGACGTCGTGATCGCGACCTCCGCCGACGACGCGCGCGCGGTGGTCGACGCCGATCCCGCGATCCAGTGCCTGCTGCTCAACTGGGAGCTCGGCAACGATCCCGCCCATGCGCCCGCCCAGGCCGTGCTCGACGCGATGCGCGCGCGCAATGCGACGGTGCCGGTGTTCCTGCTCGCGAGCCGCGCGAGCGCAGCCGCGATTCCCGTCGACGCGATGCGCAAGGCCGACGACTTCATCTGGATGCTGGAGGACACCACCGCGTTCATCGGCGGGCGGATCGTCGCCGCGATCGAACGCTACCGCGAAACCGTGCTGCCGCCGATGTTCCGCGCGCTCGCGCAGTTCTCGCGCGTGTACGAATACTCGTGGCACACGCCGGGCCATACGGGCGGCACCGCGTTCCTGAAATCGCCGGTCGGCCGCGCGTACTTCGAATTCTTCGGCGAGGCGCTGTTCCGCTCGGACCTGTCGATCTCGGTCGGCGAACTCGGCTCGCTGCTCGACCACTCCGGTCCGATCGGCGAAAGCGAACGCTACGCGGCGCGCGTGTTCGGCGCGCACCGCACGTATCACGTGACGAACGGCTCGTCGATGTCGAACCGCGTGATCCTGATGGCGAGCGTCACGCGCAACCAGGTCGCGCTGTGCGACCGCAACTGCCACAAGTCGGCCGAGCACGCGATGACGATGTCCGGCGCGATTCCGACCTACCTGATCCCGTCACGCAACCATTACGGGATCATCGGGCCGATCATGCCGGAACGGCTCACGGCCGCCGCCGTGCGCCTCGCGATCGACGCGAACCCGCTGGTGCGCGGGCGTGACGGCATCGATCCGACGCCGGTGCATGCACTGATCACGAACTCGACGTACGACGGCCTCTGCTACAACGTCGCGCGCGTCGAGGAACTGCTCGGCCAGAGCGTCGACCGATTGCATTTCGATGAAGCGTGGTACGGCTACGCGCGCTTCAACCCGATCTACCGCGATCGTCACGCGATGCACGGCGATCCGTCGCAGCACGACGCAAGCAAGCCGACCGTGTTCGCGACGCAGTCGACGCACAAGCTGCTCGCCGCGCTGTCGCAGGCGTCGTTCATCCACGTCCGCGACGGCCGCAATCCGATCGAGCATGCACGCTTCAACGAGGCATACATGATGCATGCGTCGACGTCGCCGAACTACGCGATCATCGCGTCGAACGACGTGAGCGCCGCGATGATGGACGGCCCCGGCGGCGAGGCGCTGACGACCGACGCGATCCGCGAGGCCGTGTCGTTCCGCCGGATGCTCGCGCGGCTGCATGCGGAATGCGAGGAGAGCGACGACTGGTTCTTCAACGGCTGGCAGCCGGACACCGTGGTCGATCGCAAGACGGGCCGGCGCGTGCCGTTCCATGAAGCGGACGAAACGCTGCTCGCCACCGATCCGTCGTGCTGGGTGCTGCATCCGGGCGAGACGTGGCACGGCTTCGGCGAGATCGAGGACGACTACTGCATGCTCGATCCGATCAAGGTGTCGATCGTCACGCCGGGCGTCGCGCCGCACGGCGGGCTGATGCCGGTCGGCATTCCGGCGTCGGTCGTCACCGCGTATCTCGACCGGCACGGGATCGTCGTCGAGAAGACGACGGACTTCACGATCCTGTTCCTGTTCTCGATCGGCGTGACGAAGGGCAAGTGGGGCACGCTCGTCAACACGCTGCTCGACTTCAAGCGCGACTACGACGCGAACGCACCGCTCGAACAGGCGCTGCCGGAACTCGTCGCGCGCTATCCGGACCGCTACGGCAAGCTCGGCCTGCGCGATCTGTGCGACCTGATGTTCAGCGCGATGAGCGACCTGAAGACGACCGAGATGATGTCGCGCGGCTTCTCGACGCTGCCGCAGCCCGACTTCAGCCCGGCCGAGGCGTTCGAGCATCTCGTGCACAACGACATCGAGATGCTGGAGCTGTCCGAGATGGAAGGCCGCACCGTCGCGACAGGCGTCGTGCCCTATCCGCCCGGCATTCCGCTGCTGATGCCCGGCGAGAACGCAGGGCCCGCCGATGGCCCGCTGCTCGGCTACCTGAAGGCGCTCGAGCAATACGACCTGCGCTTCCCCGGCTTCACGCACGACACGCATGGCGTCGAAGTCGAGGACGGCGTGTACCGGATCGCGTGCATCAAGAAAACCGCGCGCGACACCAACACGCGCTGAGCATGCGCGCCGCGACGCCGCGCCGGCAGAACGCGGCCGGCGTCGCGACGCGTGACGACTCGCCGGTCATGCCGGCAAGCGACCGACCCACTCGGCGAGCTGCGCTTCGCCTTCTTCGTCGAGCTTGCCCTTCAGTTCGCCGTACCACGGCGCGATCGCATCGGCCGGCTGCGTGGCCTTCAGGATGTCGAGACTGTTCTCGAGGAACGACGAAAAGAACGGAATGCCGCGCATGTAAAGGAAGGTCGAATCGGTGATGCGCACGTGGCCGTACACGTCGCGCACCCACGCGAGATGCGGCAGCGCCTCGCGCAGGTGGCCGCTTTGCATCAGCGCGGAAATGAAGTTCACGCGCGCGGCGACGTCGGACTGCTCGTGCGTGTCGTGATTGATCTCGGCGGCCTTTTGCATCCACGCCTCGCCGCGCTCCACTTCGCCGCACATCACCGACGTCGTCGCGAGCTGCACCGCGTTGTGCGCGCTCGGCTCGCGGTCGAACAGCGCAAGCCAGTACGGAAACGCTTCCGGATAACGCTCCATCGCCGAGTACGACAGCGCGCACAGGCGCGCCGCATCGGCCAGTCGCTCCGCGTGCGGCGCGGCGGCCGCGATCACGGCGTCGTGCCGGCCGGCCTGGAATGCCTTCAGCGCGGGCGCGAGCTCGGGCGCGATGTCGGGGCCGTTCTGATCGTCCGCGCCTTCGGACGCGTCGGGTGCGTCGTTCGCGGACGGCGCGGGCGTCGCCGCTTCATCACGCGGTTTCTTTCCGAACAGCTTTCCCAGCAGGCCCATGGCGATTGTCCTTGTCGTTGTGATGGATGAATGGCGGCTGGTTGCAGCGGCGCACGAAGCGCGGCGCGCGTGAACCGGATCGCCGCACGGCGACCGCCATCTTACGCGCGCTCGAAGTCAGCAGGAAGTGAACGGCGGCAGGGCGCTGATGTAGCGAAGCAAGGCGCGACGCTCACGCGTCCGCGGGCCTCACGCCGCGATCCATCCCGCGCCGGTACGCGGCAGGGCTCGTCGCCGCGACGCGCCGGAAGTGCCGGCGCAACGACTCCTCGGAACCGAACCCCGCGCGCGCGGCAATCTGCGCGAGCGACATCCCGGGATGCGCTTCGAGCATGTCCTTCGCGACGTTCACGCGCTCGCGGATCAGCCACGCGAGCGGCGACATCCCCGTCGCGTCCGCGAACTGCCGCTGCAGCGTGCGCGTGCTCATCGCCGCCTGCGCGGCCAGCGACGCGAGCGTGTGCGGCTCGGCCGCATGCGCGCGCATCCAGTCGATCAGCTTCGCGAGCCGGTCGCTGCCGCCCGGTGCGACCGGTCGCGGCACGAACTGCGCCTGGCCGCCGTCGCGATGCGGCGGCAGCACGAGGCGCTGCGCGACCTGGTTCGCAATCGCACCGCCGTGGTCGCGGCGCACGAGATGCAGCAGCATGTCGAGCCCCGCCGCCGAGCCGGCCGACGTGACGATCTGCCCTTCGTCGACGTACAGCGCGTCGGGATTCACGCGCAGCGCCGGATAGCGCGCCTGCAGGCGCTCGGCGTAGCGCCAGTGCGTCGTGACGGTGAGCCCGTCGAGCACGCCAGCCGCCGCGAGCACGAACACGCCCGAGCAGATCGAACAGAGCCGCGCGCCGCGGCGATGCGCGGCACGCAGCTTCTTCAGCAGCGGTTCCGGCGGCGGTTCGTCCGGATCGCGCCAGCCGGGAATCACGATGGTGTCCGCGCGATCGAGCATCGCGAGCCGGTACGGCGCGGCGACCGTGATGCCGCCCGCCGCGCGCACGGGGCCCGGCTCGCTCGCGCAGACGGCGAAGCGATACCAGTCGACGCCGAGTTCCGGGCGTTCGAGCGCGAACAGTTCGACCACGCAGCCGAATTCGAAGGTGCAGAGGCGATCGTAGGCGAGCGCGACGACGAGATGATTGTGCATGGCGCGATGTTACCGGAACTTGTCGATCGCGCCACTGCCGCGATGGCCGCCGAACCGCGATACTGCCCTTCATCCCGGCGCATTCCGCGCCGTCTTTCAGGAGCGCGTTTCATGTCTTACGTCACCGACGTCCCCGCCGCCGACAGCGCCGCCGCCCTCGCGCACTTCGAAGCCTCGCTGAGCTTCGAGACCGATTGCTGGGACGTGCACGACGCGCTTGCGTCCGGCTCGCCCGATTTCGTGCTGCTCGACGTCCGGGGTCCGGAGGAGTTTGCCGCCGGCCACGTGCCCGGCGCGCGCAACCTGCCGCACCGCAAGATCGTCGCCGGCAAGCTCGCCGACCACCCGGCCGACACGCTGTTAGTCGTCTACTGCGCCGGCCCGCACTGCAACGGTGCCGCGCGCGCGGCGATCCGGCTCGCGCGCCTGGGCCGCCCGGTGAAGCTGATGATCGGCGGAGTCACCGGCTGGCTCGACGAAGGTTTCGCGTTGTGCAACGAAGTGCAACCGGAGGACGTCGCCGCGCGCTGATCGTCATTAAAAACGCAACAATCAATTGCCGGCACACGAACGGAAAAAGCGCGACAATCGGCCACATTGCAGTTCTCGGATGGAGCAGCAACATGGAACACGCAGTCCTGATTCAGATGGCCGGCTCGGTCGCGGCGATCGCGCTCTATTTTCTTCCGGCCATCGTCGCCGACCGGCGCGGCCGGCACGACAGGCTGACGATCGCAATGTTCAACGCCCTGTTCGCGTGGACGGGCATCGGCTGGCTGATGACGCTCTACTGGGCATGCCAGCCGAACCCGCAAACCGACGTCGCGCAAGCCATCCTCGCGAAGCGCCGCGGCATCAGCATGCGGACTTTCTCGACCGGCCTCGTCGAACGCGTGCAGCGCCGCGTCGCCGCCCAGGAGCAATGGGCCGAGAAGCAAGGTTGCCGCTAGGCAGTCCCTCTGTTCCCTTTACTTTGCCTTACCTCGCCGTGCCGAACTTCGGCATCCTGACGTTGGTCGAGGCCCGGTAGTCCCACACCAGCCTCTCGCGCGGCGCCTCACCGCCCGCGCGCAGCCACGCCCCGAACGCCCCCGCCGTCACCGCCCGCGCGATCCGCTCGCCCGGGCAGCCGTGCGGCCCCGTGCCGAACCCGAAGTTCGGCCCCGGCGCGCGGCCCGGCAGCAATCGGTCCGGCTCGCGGTGCACGGCCGGATCGCGGTTCGCCGCCGCGAGCACGACCAGGATGGCCGCACCGGCATCGACGGTCACGCCTTCGATCGTCGTGCGCGACGCGACGAAGCGGCGCGTGTTCTGCACCGGCGAATCGAATCGGCCGACCTCGGCGACGAATGCCTCGAGCATCGCGGCATCCGGCAGCGTGCGCTCGGCACCGGTTGCGTCCCACGCGACCAGCACATTGCCGAGCCACGCGGCCGTCGCCTCGCACGTCTGCGACAGCAACCCGACGAGATTCGCGACGAGCGCGCCGCTCGCGTGCCAACCCGCGGCACCGGCCGCCTGCTGAATCGCCGCGACCCATGAGCCGTCCTGCGCGCGTGTGCGCGCGACACGCTCCGTCATCCGGTCGAGCAGTTGCCGCGCGGCCTCGCTCGCGCGGGCCAGTGCCGCGTCGTCCGACAGCGGCGACAGCGCGGCGACGAAGTCGACGACCAGCGCGGCGATTTCGTCGAGCTGCGTGTCGTCGAAGCCGAGCAGATCGGCGACCGCGCAAACGGGCACCGTCAGGCACCACGCGTTCAGTGCATCCGCGTCGTACGGCATGCGCAACCGGCTGCCGGCGAGTTGCGCGGCCCGCTCGCGCAATGCGTCGACGTCGATCGGCGCGAACGCCGCGCGCAGCGCCTGCTTCGGCACGTCGTGCCGCAATGCGCCGTCGTTCATGCGCACCAGTTCGCCGAACAGCGCGCCCGCCGTCGTCCCACGCAATGCGGGCGGTACCGGCGCGTCGAGCGGCCTGACGCGGCACGCCGGGTGGCCGAGCACGGCCGTCACGCTCGCCGCCCGGCTCGCGACCCACAGGCCGAGCGAGGCGTCGAACGCGAGCGGCGGCCCGTCGACGAGCGTCGAGTAGTAAGGGTAGGGATCGCGGTGCGTGACCGCGGCAATCGGATTGGTCGGGTTCATGCGTGCAGTATCGGCGCGCCGGGCCGCCGCATGTTTCAGGTTGACGTGAAATGTCGCGGATGTCGCGCTCATGCTCATGCCGGCACCGCGGAGTGCTGCGACGCAGCAACCCACGGGCGGCAAGCGACGCGGCGCCGTGACGGACGTGGCGTCAGGCTGCCGACCGGTAGCGGTGCGCCTGCATGCGCAGGCGGACGCGCCCGGCGGAAATCGCACGCGGTTCGGGCACCACCGTTTCGTGATGAAACATTTCCTGCCGGAAGCGGCCGCCGTCGTCGAACCACTGGCAGATCAGCCAGTCGGCATCGTCGAACACGACCGGCCCGGCATAGGTGACGGTCATTCGCGGCCCACCGGTTTTCAGCGTCACGACATCGCCGACGCGAAAGCCGTTGCTGTGATTTTCTCGGATTTTCATCGCTCTCTCGATTTTTTATATATTCATTTTCCGGCGGCCCGCTGACAGGTCATTCGGATACGCGGCAGATTACCAATCCAATAAATAACCGGCAACTCCCGAATACCCGAAAACATCGACCTGAAAATCGCAACACTACGCGGCACCGATTCGCGTGGCGGGCTTCTGACACCATAATCGGCGCGGCTTGCGCGCCGATTATGGTCAAACAACCGGAGTGCAGAGAATAAACGATGAATTTCGCGCCGTCATCGAACTTCAAATCGGCGGTGGTTTCGATTGATTACTGTCAATCGGTTTCCGGCTGGAAACGTTCCCACGTTTTATCGGCGCTCATTGTTCGAACCGCACGGGCGAATTGTCCGGCGCCGAAAACCAGCGATTGAGGTCGCGTCCCGGCACCGCCGCTTGCGTAAACGTGAACGTGCCGTCGCGCGCCATTTCCGTTGCAGCGCGCAGGAACGCGCCGAATGCGGCCCGCGCCAGCGCGCCGCCGACGCTGACGCGCTTCACGCCGAGCGCCGCGAGCGCCTCGAGGCTCAGCAACCCGCCCTGCAGCCCCATCACGACGTTGACCGGCGCGCCGACCGCGCGCGTGACCGCCGCGATCTCGTCGGGATCGGTCACGCCGGGTGCGTAGAGCACGTCGGCGCCCGCGTCGCGGTATGCGACCAGCCGCGCGATCGTGTCGGCAAGGTCGGAGCGGCCGTGCAGGTAGTTTTCACAGCGCGCGGTCAGCGTGAACGGAAACCGGAGCGAGCGCGCCGCGTCGACCGCCGCCGCGATGCGCTCGACCGCCACGTCGTGCGGGTAGATCGGCGCGTCGGCACGGCCGGTCGCATCCTCGATCGAGCCGCCCACCGCGCCGGCGTCGGCCGCCAGGCGAATCGTCTCGGCGACCGTGTCAGGCGCGTCGCCGAAGCCGTTCTCGAGATCGGCGCTGACCGGCAGGCCGCCCGCGGCGACGATCTCGGCGATGTGGTCGAGCATTTCGTCGCGATCGATCGCGTTGTCGGGCCGCCCTCTCGAAAAGGCGAAGCCGGCGCTCGTGGTGGCAAGCGCTTCGAAGCCGGCCATCGCGAGCAGCCGGGCGGAACCGGCATCCCACGGGTTCGGGATGATGAAGGCGCCGGGCCGCGTGTGCAGCGCGCGGAAGGTTTCGGCTTGGCGAAACTGCACGTTGGAATCGGACATCGAAGTCTCCTCGGAATGGAGACGTCAGCATACGCGCGCGCGGTACCGCGACGGTTCAGGGCGCGCTGAAATATCGATGTGGATGCCGGGGCCTCGCGCGCGGCGCGGTGTGCCGCCGGTCACGCCGCCGCGCGGGGACCGAGCGTCTTCGTCAGGAAAATGCGCGCATGCCCGGTCGGGTAATCCGGCAGCTCGCCGAAACGGACATAGCCGCGCTTCTCGTAGAACGGCCGCGCCTGAAAGTCGAACGTGTCGAGCCACGCGCCGTGACAGCCGCGCGCGACGGCTTCCGCCTCGGCGAGATCCATGATGCGCGAGCCGGCCCCCTGGCCGCGCGCCGCATCGGGCACGACGAGCAGGTCGACATGCAGCCAGCCGAACGCCGTGCTGCCCCACAGGCCGCCCACGACCGTGCCGTCGGCGTCGGTCACGCGCACGGCCAGCGGCCGGAAATCGATCGGGCCGGCCTGGCTTTCGTTGAACCGGACGAGCGGCGCCGCGATCTGCTTGCGGACGTTCGCGTCGCCGGCGTCGGTCACGTCGTAGGTGAGCGTCATCGGTTACGTCGAATCAGGAAGAAAACGGGAGATGGCAAGACGGCCGGACCCGCGCGCGGCTACACCACGTAGGCGCCCTTCGCATGCAGTTCCGCTTCCGTGCGCTCGAGCGCCGTGATCGCATCGCTGCCTTCCAGCGCCAGCAACTGCGCGACCAGCGCCTCGGCCATCGCATGCGCGGCGACCAGCGACGGAAAGAACGACGGGCTGTCGTGCGTGAAGATCAGCTGCGCGTCCGCATGCAGCGCGATCGGCGACACCGCGCTGTCGGTGATCGCGACGATCTTGCTGCCCTGCGCCTTCGCCGCCTGCGCGACACGCGTCGCTTCCGCGGAATACGGCGCGAAACTGATGATCACCGTCACGCTCTGCTTCGCGATCGTGCGCAGCTCCATCTCGAGCGAGCCGGCGACGCCGTTGAGCAACGACACGGTCGGCCGGAACAGCCGGTAGCCGTACACGAATCCGAACGCGACCGGATAGCACGACCGGAACCCCGCGACGTGCACGTGCGACGCCTTGCGGATCAGCTTCGCGGCGTCGGCGAGCGCGTGCTCGTTCTGGGCGGAGGTGGCGGCGAGATTGTGCTGCTGCGCGGCAAGCAGGTCGTGCGCGAGCGACGCCTTCGCGTCGGGCCGCACGAGCGAACGCGCTCGCTGCGTGAGCGGCTCGGGACGCGTGCGCACGCGCGCGACGCACAGGTCGCGCAGCTCGTTCCAGCCGGGGAAACCGAATTGCTGCGCGAGCCGCACGAGCGACGCGGGTTGAACCTGCGCGCGCTGCGCGACCTTGCGCATCGACGAGGTGGCAACCTCGTCGGGATGATCGAGCAGAAATGCAGCGCCCGCCTGGAATTGCGGGCTCAGTTCGGAAAATTGCGCCCGGATCAGGGACGCGAGTTCATCGAAATTGGCAGCCATCTTGGTGAGAACGGGAACCGATCGTCCATGGTATCACCGGCCCCGTGTGCACCGGTGCAGCGGTCAGCGCAGCACTTCGACGTGATCGGCGTCGACCTTCACCTTGCCCGACCACTTGCGCTCGAACTCGCCGGTCAGCTTCACTTCGCTCTTGTCGCTGACGGGCTGGCCGGCCGCCCACAGCTTTTTGTCGATCTCGACGCGGATCGTGCCGGTTGCATCGGCGAACTCGTAGTCCTCGCCGCCGGTATGCTTGACGATGCGCCCCTGGAGTTGCACGTGCTGGTCGTCCTTGCCGTTCGCGAGCAGTTCCTTCACGGTCGTCGTGGTCAGCGTGGACGGCCCCGTGTATTCCGCGTAGACGGCGGCGGGCAGCACGGCAAGCGCGACCGCCAGGATTCTCGTCAGGTGTTTCATGATCTCGTTCCTCCAGTTGTTCGAGTACGTCGCGCTCCCGTTGAACGCGACGGCCCGAGATTACGGAGCGTAAGATTAAGCAAACCTGAAGGTCGTCCCCCGCGGCATGCCGTCGCGGCGTTTCGGTGCGCGAACGCACGGAAGCGCCCGTGTTTAAGCTCGGCCTAAGGCACCTGCGCTTATCATGGGAACCCCGGGCGCCACGCCCGCCAACAGACACGAATCCATGCGCGTACTGCTCGTCGAGGACGATCCGCTGATCGGCAGCGGGCTCGAACAGGGCCTCAAACAGGAAGGCTTCGCGGTCGACTGGGTCAAGGACGGCGACGCCGCGACGCTCGCGCTGCGCTCGACCGGCTACGGCCTGCTGCTGCTCGATCTCGGGCTGCCGAACCGTGACGGCCTGTCGGTGCTCGCGTCGCTGCGCCGCCGCGACGAAACCCTGCCCGCGATCATCATCACCGCGCGCGACGGCGTGCCGGACCGCATCGCAGGCCTCGACAGCGGCGCCGACGACTACCTCGTCAAGCCGTTCGTGCTCGAGGAACTGCTCGCGCGCATTCGCGCGGTCAACCGCCGCCACGCGGGGCGCGCGCAGACGACGCTCGCGATCGGCCCGCTGCGTCTCGATCCCGTCAAGCACCTGGTGTGGCTCAACGACGACGAAGTGACGCTGTCGCCGAAGGAATTCGTGCTGCTGCAAGAACTGATGCGCGACCCCGGCGCGGTGATCTCGCGCGAACAGTTCGAGGAACGGCTGTACAGCTGGGGCGAGGAAATCGAGAGCAACGCGGTGCAGGTGCACATCCACAACCTGCGCAAGAAACTCGGCCACGACATGATCCGCACGGTGCGCGGCGTCGGCTACCGGATCGGTGACGGCGCATGACGCGTCTGCAACACGCGATCGCGCGCTGGCGCAGCGCATCGCTGCGGCGGCGCCTGTTGATGTGGCTGCTGCCGGCCGCGTGCGTGATCGGGCTGGTCGCGAGTGCGGGCACCTACTGGGGCGCGCTGCGCGAGCTCGACGATCTCCTCGACGACCAGATGCGCAGCATGTCGAAGCAGATCGTCGTCGGCCCGGACGGCGAACTGTCGTTCCGCAATCACGGCGACGGCAAGCACGAATTCGAGGCCAGCGATCCCGACGCGGTGCTGCTGCAGGTCTGGCGCAACGGCACGCTGGTTTACTCGACCGATCGCAAGTCCGAGCTGCCGCCGCCCGCGCAGACGGGCATCGGGAGCGTCGACGTCGGCGGCCAGCCGTGGCGCACCTACGTGACCGAACGCGGCGGCACGACGATCCGGCTCGCGCAGGCGCGCCATGCGCGCTGGGAAGCGATCGCGGGCATCGCGGTGCACCTGCTGTGGCCGGTGTTCTCGATGCTGCCCGTACTCGCGATCGGGCTGTGGTTCGGCATCGGCGCGGGGCTTCGGCCGCTGCGCACGATCGCATCCGGCCTTAAGCGCAGGAATGCGAACAATCTCGAACCCGTCGACGTCGCGTCGATGCCGAACGAGGTCCGCCCGCTCGCCGAAGCGATCAACGACCTGCTCGCGCGGCTCGACCGCTCGTTCACGCTGCAGCGGCACTTCATCGCCGATGCCGCGCACGAGTTGCGCACGCCGATCATGGGGCTGTCGATCCAGTCGCAATTGCTGCGGCGCGCGTCGACGGCCGACGAGCGCGAGCAGATCCTCGCGCAGATCCAGGCCGGCACGACACGCCTCGGCCACCTCGCCGAGCAGTTGCTGACACTCGCGCGCCTCGAACCGGACGCGCAGGCGTCCGCCGCGGCATCCGCGAGCGTCGATCTCGCCGCGCTGTGCCGCTCGGTGGTCGCCGACCGCACGCGCGTCGCGGATGCGCACCGGATCGACCTCGGCGCGATCGTGGCGTCGCCGGTGATGGCCACGGGCAACATGGACACGTTGCGCGTGCTGCTGAACAACCTCGTCGACAACGCGATCCGCTATGCGGGCGACGGCGCGCGCGTCGACGTGTCCGCGCGCCTCGACGGCGCGACGCCCGTGCTCGAAGTCGCCGACGACGGCCCCGGCATTCCGGAAGCCGAGCGCAAGGACGTATGGGAGCGCTTCTATCGCGGCGAAGGCGCGCAGGCTGCCACGTCGTCGGGCAGCGGGCTCGGCCTGTCGATCGTCAAGCGGATCGCCGAACAGCATCGCGCGACGGTCGCGCTCGGCACGACGCAAGGCGGGCGCGGGCTGACCGTGACGGTGCGTTTTCCCGTGCCGGCCTGACGCTCGCCCGACGGGCGGTTTTTCCACAGATTGTGTTGGCAAGCTTGTGGACAACCGGCCGCTAACGACGACAAGCGATTGATCCGAAAGGGTTTGTCGGTCGTGCGCAGCGAATGCGCCAGACCGCGCCGCACACGCTCACGTCCGGACGCGACATCGCGTACCGATCCCCTCTCCTGCCACGCCCGCCCGGCCGTGGCGATCCACGACAAGATTGACAACCAGTTACCCATTACGTAAATTGGTTGTCAATTTATCGCACATCCCGACCATGACGAAACCCGCCAAGCTGACTGCCGTCGCGCTGTCCGTCTTCCGCCTGAACGGCCTGTTGATCGAATGGGGCAATACCTTTGCCGCGCCGCACGGCCTGACCAGCGCGCGCTGGCAGGTGCTGGGCGCCATCTCGATGGCGCCGGAAGCCCCGAACATCCCGCAGATCGCCGACGCCATGGGCATCACGCGGCAGGCCGTCCTGAAACAGATCAACGTGCTCGTGGAAGAAGGGCTGGTGCAACCGCTGCCGAACCCGACGCACAAGCGCTCTCCGTTGTACGCGCTGACCCCGCGCGGTACCGCGGCCTACCACGCGGTGGTCGGGCAATGGCAGCAGCATGTCCGCGACATCGCCGGCCAATTCAGTTCGGCCGATCTCGATGCGGCGATTCGCGTGCTGTCGACGATGTCCGGCGCTCATGCGCCGAACGGGCAGGCGTGATCGCGCCATCGACCCAATTACTTGCAGGAGTGCTCCATGCCTCGTTTCAAGCCGATGGACCCGGCCTTTCCGATCCAGCAACAGCTCGGCATCGACGCGCAACCCGTCGTCCTCGTCAACGTCTTCACGCTGGATCCGGCCGACGAAGCGGATTTCCTGGCCGTGTGGAAGGACGACGCCGAGTTCATGAAACGGCAGCCCGGATTCATTTCGACCCAGCTTCATCGCGCACTCGGCGACAGTCCGACTTACTTCAACTACGCGATCTGGGAATCGACCGACGCGTTTCGCGCGGCCTTCACGCATCCGGCGTTCGTCGCGAAACTGTCGGCTTATCCGTCGTCCGCCGTCGCGAGCCCGCACCTGTTCCAGAAAGTCGCCGTGGCAGGCGTGTGTACCGCGTGAGCCGATGCGCGAGCCGGTGCGACGCACGGTTTGCACGCGGTGCCGCGCCGCGCGATCGCCACGCGGACTTCTCCACAGAAAATGTTGGCAAGCTTGTGGATATCCTGCGCACCGCGACGCTAAGCCCTTGATCCGACGGACTTTGGCACGCGTGATGCAGACGCGACGCGCACCGCGCCCGTCACACGCGCCGGTTCGCCGCACTTCGCATCACGATGCCACGTCGATGCGCGTTCGATACACGGCGCGATCGCCGCGCCACTTACCCACAGAAAATGTTGGCAAGCTTGTGGATATCCTGCGCATGCATCGCCTAACCCGTTGATCGGCCAATGATTCATGCGCCGCGCCACCGTTGCGGCAGCGCGCGGTCCGCTCACGCGCGCAATCGGACGATCCGGCGCAACGGCGCGCCCTGCACGCGGCTTGACGTGCGTGCATGCGACGCGTCAGGATCACACGAGCCGCACGCGGCGTGCGGGCCGTTCGGCCCGCATCGTACAACGACACATCATCCGAGGAAGGCCATGGAACACTTCACCGCAGGGCAGTTGATCGTCTCGCTCGTGCTCGTCGCGATCGTCGTCTATCCGTATGTCCGGATCGTTCGGCGTACCGGGCATTCAGGCTGGTGGATCCTGACGATGTTCGTCCCGGTCCTGAACTTCATCATGTTGTGGGTTTTCGCATTCGCGCGCTGGCCCTCGGTCGACGATCGGCATGGCTGAACATCAAGCGGGCTTGTCCACAGATTGTGTTGGCAAGCATGTGGATAGCCTGCGCATACCGCGATCAAGCGCTTGATCCGAAAGACTTTGTCCCCGTCGCTTCGAATGCGTCACGCGGCCGGCAACGTGCCGTTCGCGCATCGTCGTGCGATGCGACGGACCGCATGTCGCGCGCGCCACACCGCTTGTCCACAGATTGTGTTGGCAAGCGTGTGGATAGCCTGCGCATACCACGCACAAGCGCTTGATCCGAAAGGTTTTGTCCGTGCCGCTTCAAACCGTGCAGGCAGGCCTGCGGCACGCGAGCGCTGTGCCCGCTGCGCGACGAACGAGACCGCTCGCGGGCTTGTCCACAATTTTTGTTGGCAAGGATGTGGATATCCTGAGCATGCGTGACCTAAGTCGTTGATCGCACAACGTTTCGACGTGCCGGTCACGCCGGCGGCACGGCGCGCCTCCATCGCTTCGTCCAGCCATCGATGAACGCACGCCGCGCCGCCCGCTCAGGCGAACGTCGCGAGCGCGATGCGCGCGGCGGCCGCGATCACGTCGTCCTTCGCCTTCGCATCGGCACGCGCCTGCGTGTAGTACACGACGAGCACGATCGGCGCGCGCGACGGCGGCCAGATCACGCCCGCATCGTTCGTCGTCCCGTAGTCGCCGGTGCCGGTCTTGTCGGCCACCTGCCACCCGGCCGGCACGCCCGCGCGAATCCGCTTGTCGCCGACCTTGTTGCCGCGCAGCCACGCGACGAGCTGCGCACGCTGCGCGGGCGGCAGCGCGTCGCCGAGCGTAAGCACGCGCATGCTCGCGGCCATCGCGTCGGGCGTCGTCGTGTCGCGCAGGTCGCCCGGCAACGCGGTATTCAGTTCGGTCTCCCAGCGATCGAGCCGGAACGTGTCGTCGCCGATCGAGCGTGCATACGCGGTCACCGCCGCCGGCCCGCCGATCAGCTTCATCGCCAGGTTCGCGGCCGAGTTGTCGCTGTACTGGATCGCCGCCTCGCACAACTCGGCGACGGTCATCCCGGTGCTGACGTGCTTGCCCGACACCGGTGAGTAGTTCACGAGATCGGACTGCGCGATCGTCACGCGCTGCTGCAGCAGCCCCGGGTGCTCGACGCTCTGCGCGAGCACCGCCGCGCTCAACATCGCCTTGAACGTGCTGCAGAACGGGAAGCGTTCGTCCGCGCGATGCCGCGCGTGCCGGCCGCTCGCGGTGTCGATCGCGCACACGCCGAGACGGCCGCCCGCGGCGCGCTCGAGCGCGGCAAACGACGTCGCGGACGAAACGTCCTGCCCCGCGGCCGGCGGTGACGCGCACGCGGCGACGGTCAGGACGAGCGGCGCCGTCGCGGCGGCCAGCAACAGGGTTCGACGTTGCGATGAGTAGGTCATGTCGTGTCTCTCGTGGTGGAATGGATGCGAAACGGCCGGCCGGCGAGACAGCACTATCGTGACTTTACGGTTGCCTGACAAGCAACGATAATTGAGCGCTGACACAAGAAATTCTTATGACTAAGCTCCGCCCTCATCTTCCGCTCAATGCGTTGCGCGCATTCGAATCGTCGGCGCGCCACCTGAACTTCACGCGTGCCGGCCTCGAGCTGAGCGTGACCCAGGCTGCCGTGAGCCAGCAGGTGCGCTCGCTCGAGGAGCGGCTCGGCTGCGCGCTGTTCACGCGGCTGCCGCGCGGCCTCGGGCTCACCGACGAAGGGCGCGCGCTGCTGCCGGTGCTCAGCGACGCATTCAGCCGGATCGAGACCGTGCTCAAGCAATTCGAGGGCGGACGCTTCCACGAGGTGCTGACGCTCGGCGCGGTCGGCACCTTTGCCATAGGCTGGCTAATGCCACGGCTGAAGCGCTTCGGCGACACGCACCCGTTCGTCGAGCTGCGGCTGCGGACCAACAACAACGTCGTCGACCTCGCTGCCGAGGGCCTCGATTTCGCGATCCGCTTCGGGGAAGGCAACTGGCCGGCGACGCGCAACGAGCGGCTGCTTGACGCACCGCTCACCGCGCTGTGCGCGCCGGAGATCGCGCGGCGCCTCGCACGGCCGACCGATCTCGCGAACGAAACGCTGCTGCGCTCGTACCGCACCGACGAATGGCTCGGCTGGTTCGACGCCGCGCAGCTCGAACCGTGGCCAGTGAACGGGCCGGTGTTCGATTCGTCGCGACTGATGGTCGAGGCCGCGATGCAGGGCGCGGGCATCGCGCTCGCGCCGGCCAGCATGTTTGTGCGCGAACTGCAGCTCGGCCTGCTCGCGCGGCCGCTCGACATCGACGTGCGCGCGGGCGGCTACTGGCTCACGTCGCTGAAGTCGAAGCCGCTCACGCCGGCAATGACGCTGTTTCGCGACTGGATCGTTGCGGAAGCGGCCGACGCGGCGCCGGTCGAATGATGAGGCCCTGCTTGTCCACAGATTTTGTTGGCAAGGATGTGGATATCCTGGGTACCCGGGGCCTAACCCGTTGATCGCGCACGAATTACCGCGCCGATGCACGCATCGGGCAGCCCGTGCCATCTGGAGCTTGAACGCAACGACCGCCGCGCGCCGGATCATCAACCATCAGGAAGCAATCACGTCAGACTTATCCACAGATTTTGTTGGCAAGCCTGTGGATATTCCACCAATGTGACACGTAACATCCTGATACAAAAGGGGATTCAGTAGATCGAGCCAGACAGGTCAATGACGCGGCATCGTTTGCGACCTCGCGGCGCGCACCCTGCGCACCGGCACGGGGGCCGGACGGTTCTCCACAGATTGTGTTGGCAAGCTTGTGGATATCCTGCGCACCGGCCGGCTAACTCATTGAGCGCACGGGGTTTTGTGCGCGCCGCGCAAGATTGTGCAGCACCGGCGCAGGCCGTGCGGCCGACGCCGGCGCTGCCGGTTCATCAATGCCGGTCGAGCCCGCTGCGCAATTCGCTCGCCTTGTCGCGCAGCGCCTCGTATCCGGAGCGCGCATGTTCGGGCAGGTCGGGATCGCCGATCAGCGCGCCGAGCGTTTCGATCAGGCTGAACAGGATGCCCTTCGCCGCGCCAGCCGCGATGCTCTGCGACTCGATCGACTTGTGCAGGTGGTCGACCGCCGCTTCCAGATTCTCGAGCTTCTGCTCGCCGTCGTCGGGCCGTTTATCGGTCGTCATCGTAGGTGCCTCCGCCATCGTTCAAGGGTCATGTCACGATTCTATGCCGCTGCGCGCGGACGTGGCGCGACATCGCGCAACGTCCGTGCAGGCTGCCGCATCATTACAGCACCGCGACCACCTTCACCCGCCCCGGCTGCGCGGCCGCCGCGAACACCTGGCCGTCGACGCGCCGGAACGTCAGCGATACGGTCTCGTCGCCGACCCGCAGTTCGTCGATGCGCAGCCAGTCGACGCCTTCAGGCAGCGTCGGGCGTTCGACACGCACTTCGTGGCGCGCCGCGTCGACGCTCACGCCGAGACACGCCTGCAGCATCATGAACGGCGCACCGGCCGCCCACGCCTGCGGCAGGCATGCGACCGGATACGCCGTCGGCGGCTCGCCGCGCCGGCGCGGGAACCCGCAGAACAGCTCCGGCAGCCGCATCTCGAAGCTGACCGCGGCTTCGAACAGCGCGCGCAGCAGGTTCACCGCGGCCGTCTTGTCGCCGTAGCGCGCGAGCCCGCGCGCGATCAGCGCATTGTCGTGCGGCCACACCGAACCGTTGTGATAGGCCATCGGATTGAAGCGCGGCTGGCCGGCCGCGAGCGTGCGAATGCCCCAACCCGTCTGGAACAGCGTCGAGCCGAGCACGCTGGCGACCGCCGCGCCGCGCCCGGCGTCGGGCAGTCCGAACGCGAGCAGATGGCCTGCGTTTGACGCCAGCACGCGGCACAAGTCACCGTGACCGTCGAGCGCGATCCCGTAGAACTCGGACTCCGGCATCCAGAACAGTGCCTCGACCTGGTCGCGCAGCGTCTTCGCGCGCAACGCATAGCGCGTCGCGTCAGCCGCGTGTCCGCGCCGGTGCGAGCACATCGACATCGCATCGAGCGCCGCGCACGCATAAGCCTGAACTTCGACGAGCGCGATCGGGCCGTCGGGGAAGCGGCCGTCCGCGTGGAACACCGAATCGTGGCTATCCTTCCAGCCCTGGTTCGCGAGGCCGCGCTCCGACGTGCGCTGGTAATCGAGCAGCCCGTACGGATTGCGGTCGCACTTGTCGATCACCCACTGCGCGGCGCGCTCGAGCGCGGGCCACAGCTCGTCGATCAGCGCATCGTCGCCGGTGTGTTCGACGTACGCCCCCGCGAGCACGATGAACAGCGGGGTCGTATCGACGCCACCGTAATACAGCGCGAACGGCACCTCGCCCGTCGCAGCCATCTCGCTGCGGCGGAATTCGTGCATGATCTTGCCGGGCTCCGCATCGCGGAACGCGGACGTCTCGCGCGCCTGGTGCTCCGCGAGAAAGCGCAGCACGCCGCGCGCGAGCGACGGCTGCAGCCACAGCATCTGCAGCGACGTGATCACCGCGTCGCGGCCGAACGGCGTCGAGAACCATGGAATGCCCGCATACGGATACGGCCCGGTGTCGAGCTGCGTCGTGAGCAGCCCGAGATCGGCGAGCGACCGGTCGAGCCATGCGTCGAACAGCGGATTGCTGGTATTCACGCGCGCCATCGCCTCGCGCCGCGAGCGCATCTCGCGATGCACGCCGACGAGCGCGGTGCGCAGCGCGACGCGGCCGCATCCCGGGCCTTCCCCGTCGCGCGCGGGGCCGAGCGTCGCGTCGACGGTCAGGTAGATCGACACGCACGCCTGCGCGGCGATCGTCAGCGTGTAATCGGCGCGATCGACCGACAGCGCGTCGGGTGCCGGCGAGAAATGCACGGTCACGTTGCGCTCGACCTTGTCGAGGCCGTCGTAACGCAGCCGCACTGCACCGGCGTCGACGCGCGGCGCGGCCACCGTGCCGCGCTTCGGGCGCTGCGTGCCGCGCACTTCGAACATGTCCTTGAAATCCGCCGCGAACGACAGCGACAGCGGCACCTCGGCCTCGCTCGCGCCGTAGTTCGTCAGCGTCAGCGCTTCGTGCAGCACGTCGCCCGCGAGCACGCGCATCCGTTCGATGTGGATCACGCCCTCGGGCGTCTCGCGGCCGCCGAGCGGCGGCAGCGGGCGGTTCGTCAGGTGTGCGGTAAACGACGCGTTGTCCGCGCTCGTCGCGCCCGACAGCAGCGACGGCGCACGGCCGCCGAAGGTCAAACGCCATGTCGACAGCACGCGCATGTCGTCGACGAACAGGCCGTCGTCATGGCCGCCGATGTCGCCGAGCGCATCGCTGACCACGAATGCGTCGCCGGATTTCAATACGTACTGGTTGTTGCGTGCGAGTGCCTGCGGATCGGCTTCGGGCGCGATGAACGCGGGGCCCGTCGCCTGGGTCGGGGGAACCGGCGCGACTTGCGGCGACTGCGTCGTGGTGGCTTCGGCGTGATTCGGCATCGATGCTCCTGTGTCGAGGCGCAACGCGCGGTGCGCGTCGCGTGTTTCGCACAGGATAGGCCAGAACCGGGGGGGCGCGCAGCGACGAAAAAGACGCGGCCCCCGCGGCGTTGCCGCCGCCGCACCGGGCCGCGCACAGGCACATCAGGCGACGGTCAGAACTTCCACAGGATGTTGCCGAGCACCGCGTTGTCACGCACGCCGCTGCCGTACTGGCCGCTGAACGTGAGGCCGAGCGTCAGGCGCTTCGTGATGGTCGCGTCGATGCCCGCTTCGAGCACCGCGCTGTCGCGAGCAATCGGCACGCCCGATACCTCGAACGACGTACCACCGTTCGCGAAGGTGAACGCCGACGACGGCTGCACATTGCCGAACGCGTGCCGCCAGCCGACCGTCCCGCGCGCGGTGAACGTGCCGAACTGCGACGCGGCACGCACGCCGAGCGTCGAGAAACCGACGTGGGTCGTCTGGCCGCCGGCCCGCAGCGCGGCCGCACCGCCGCTTTCCGTATAGCCGTCGGTATGCAGGTTCACGTAGGCAAGACCCGCGAACGGTTCGAGCGCGACCGGCCCGACCGGCAGCGCGTAGCCGACTTCGCCGAACACCTGCGCGGAATTCGCGTTGTAGCCGGCCGAATCGTGGTCGGAGAAGCCCGCGAAGCCCGGATAGCGGTCGCTGTTGATCCGATACCACGTGTACGACGCGCCGCCGCGCACGCCGAGCGCACCGTACTGCGCGCCGCCGTACAGCGACAGGTAGTAGCTGTTGACCGACGCCGACGAACTCAGGTCGTTGTCGAGCGAGCTGTGCGTGACGCCGGCGGCCAGGCCGGCACGCCACTTGTCGTTGAGCGCCATGTCGGCACCGGCGATGAAGCCCGTCATGCTGCGGTTGATCGCGGACGTGTTGCCGTCGCCCGCGAGCCTGCTGCGGCCGCCGAATGCCTGCCCCCAGACAACCGGCTGATAAGGCGTGCCGCCATGGCAGCCGGCCCGCGAGCCGATCCGGCGTTCCGGCGGCAACGTCGGGTCGGTGACACCGGCCGTGTTGTCGCCGCACAGCGCGGCGCCGCCCGACGACAGCGCCGCGAGCGGCCCCGATCCGGGCGCGAGGCCCTGGCGCACGCGATCGGTCACGGCATCGCGCACGTAGCGGCTGTCGAGCAGCAGCATGCTCTTCAGGCTCGCCTGCAGTTCGCCGTCGAGCATCCCGTACGCTCGGCGCGCGGTGGCCGCATCGGTCGTCAGCACCGTGTCGTACAGCGGGTTGCCCGCGCCGAGCGCACCGATCGCGGTCGCGACCGCGCGCTGGTTCGGCGTCGTCGCGACATCGGTCAGCGACGTGCCGTTCGCGACCAGTTGCAGGTACACGTGGTCCGGATCGTAGCTGAGCGTCGGCATCAGGAACGCGTAGTTCGAATTCACCTGACTGAACGTGCCCTGCACGCCCGACGACGCGCTGAGGATCGTGTACTTCGTGGTCGGCTGGTAGCTGGCCTGGTTCGCGAGCACCTGCACGGTGCCGCCGTTCAGCGTGGCCGTGCCGCTCGCCGCGACGCTGCCCGCCTGCTGCGGCGTGACCGCGACCTGCAGCGTCGAGCCCGGCTGGAACGTGACGTTGCCGGCGACGTTCAGCGCCGCGCCCGGCTGCGACACGGCCGCGAACGCGCCGCTCTGCACGACGAGGCCGCCGACCGTGCCGGTGCCCGTCAGCGTCGCGCCGTTCTGCACGGTCACGGTCGACTGGCCGAGCGAACCGTCGACGGCGAGCGTGCCCGCGGCGACGGTGGTGGGGCCGCTCAGCGTACTGGTGCCAGTCAGCGTCAGCTGTCCGCTGCCGGCCTGGGTCAGCGAGCCGGTGCCGGACAGCACGCTCGCGAGCGTCACGTTGGCGGACCGGTTGAAGATCAGCGCGCCGTTGTCGACGACGTTGCCGACCACGCTGCCCGACGAGCCGCCGTTGCCGAGCTGAAGCGTGCCACCCGCCGCGATCGTCGTGCCGCCCGTGTACGTGTTGCTGCCGGTCAGTGTCTGAATGCCGGTGCCCGCGACCGTCAGGCCGCCGGTGCCGCCGATCACCCCGCCGAACGCGCCGCTGGCGGTTCCGCCCAACGTCAGCGCGTTGCCGCCGAGACTCACGTTGCTGCCGGCCACGCCCGACAGCGCACCGAGCGTTTGCGCACCCGACGCGCCGCTCAGGTCGAGCGTCGCGCCGGTGCCGGCGAGGTTCACCATGCCGGTCGCCGCCAGGCTGCCGCCCGCCCCGAGCGCCAGCGTGCCCGCGTTGATCGTCGTGCCGCCGGTGTACGTGTTCGCGCCCGTCAGCGTCGTGGTCGCCGCGCCGTTCTTCACGAGCGCACCCGTGCCGGAGATCGCGCCGCTCAATCCGAGCGCCTTGCTGCCGCCGAGCGTCAGCGTCGCGCTCGTGCCGAGAGCGACCGCATTCGTCATCGACAGGTTTGCGTTCGTATCGAGCGTGGCCGCACCGCCGACGTTCAGCGCGCCGGTACCGAGTGCCGATGCGTTGCCGAGCACCAGGCCGCCACTGTTGAGGCTCGTGCCGCCCGAATAGGTGCTCGCGCCGTTCAGCGTCTGCGTGCCGGTGCCCGCCAGCGTCAGGCTTCCGGTCCCGCCGATCGCCCCGCTGAACGTGCCGCTGCCCGTCCCGCCCAGCGTCAGCGCGTTGGCGCCGAGATTCACGTTCGTGCCGCTCACGCCCGACAGCGCGCCGAGCGTTTGCGCACCCGACGCACTGCTCAGATCGAGCGTCGCGCCCGCGTTCGCGAGATTCATCGCGCCGGTCGCCGCCAGGTTGCCGCCCGCACCGATCGCCAGCGTGCCCGCATTGATCGTCGTGCCGCCCGTGTACGTGTTCGCGCCCGTCAGCGTCGTGGTCGCCGCGCCGTTCTTCACGAGCGCGCCCGTGCCGGAGATCGCGCCGCTCAATCCGAGCGCGTTGCTGCCGCCGAGCGTCAGCGTTGCGCCCGCGCCGAGATCGACTGCGTTGGTGACCGACAGGTTCGCGTTCGTATCGAGCGTGGCCGCACCGCCGACGTTCAGCGCGCCGGTGCCGAGTGCCGCGGCGTTGCCGAGCACCAGGCTGCCACTGCTGAGGTTCGTGCCGCCCGAATAGGTGCTTGCGCCGTTCAGCGTCTGCGTGCCGGTGCCGGCCAGCGTCAGGCTGCCGGTGCCGCCGATCGCACCGCTGAACGTGCCGCCGGCCGTCCCGCCCAGCGTCAGCGTATTGGCGCCGAGATTCACGTTCGTGCCCGCCACACCGTCCAGCGCGCCGATCGACTGCGGCCCCGTCGCAGCGCTCAGGTCGAGCGCCGCGCCCGCGTTCGTGAGATTCATCGCGCCGGTCGCCGCCAGGCTGCCGCCCGCGCCGATCGCCAGCGCGCCGGCGTTGATCGTCGTGCCGCCTGTATACGTGTTCGCGCCCGTCAGCGTCGTGGTCGCCGCGCCGTTCTTCACGAGCGCACCCGTGCCGGAGATCACGCCGCCCATCACGAGTGCGTTGCTGCCGCCCAGTGTGAGCGCCGTGCTCGCGCCGAGATCGATCGCGTTGCCGATCGACAGGTTCGCGTTCGTATCGAGCGTCGCCGCGCCGCCGACGGTCAGCGTGCCGGAACCGAGGGCCGCGGCATTGCCGAGCGCGAGGACGCCGGCGTTCAGCGTCGTGCCGCCCGTGTAGTTGTTCGCGGCGTTCAGCGTCAGCGTCGCCGCGCCGTTCTTCACGAGCCCGCCGCCGCCCGAGATCGTGCCGCCGAGCCCGAGATCGGTGCTGCCGACCAGTGTCAGCGTCGTGCCGGTGGCGACGTTGATGCCGTTCGCGAGCGACACGTTGGCGGTCGCATCGAGCGTCGACGAGCCGTTGACGTTCACCGCGCCCAAGCCCAGCGCCGTGTTGCTGCCGACGGCCAGGTTGCCGCCGTTCAGGTTCGTGCCGCCGGTGTAGACGTTCGTGCCGGTCAGCGATTGCGTTCCGGGGCCCGACAGCGTCACGCTGCCCGCGCCGCCGATCGTGCCCGCGTAGGTCGCATTGATGGTGCCGTTGAGCGTCAGCGAAGTGCTGCCCAGGTTCACGTTCGTGCCGGCCGCTCCCGCCAGCGCGCCGATCGTCCGTGCGCCCGACGCGCCGCTCAGGTCGAACGTCGCGCCCGCGCCGGTCAGGTTCACCGTGCCGGTCGCCGCGAGGCTGCCGCCCGTACCGAGCGCGAGCGTGCCGGCGTTGATCGTCGTGTCGCCCTTGTACGTGTTCGTGCCGTTCAGCGTCAGCGTCGCCGCGCCGTCCTTCACGAGGCCGCCGGCGCCGGCGATCGCGCCGGACAGCGCAAGCGCGTTGCTGCCACCGATCGTCAGCGTCGTGCCGGTGGCGAGATTGACCGCGTTGCCGAGCGTCACGTTCGTGCTCGCGTCGAGCGACGCCGACGCGTTGACGTTCAGCGCGCCCGCGCCGAGCGCCGTGTTGCTGCCGACCACCAGGCCGCCGCCGTTCAGGTTCGTGCCCCCCGTATACGTGCTCGCACCCGACATCGTCAGCGTGCCGCCGTCGTTCTTCGTCAGTGTGCCGCTACCCGTCACCGTGCCCGACAGCGTGAGCCCGGTCGCGCCCTGCACCGTCAGCCCGCCCGCGCCGAGATCCACGTTGTTGGCGACGTTCAGCCCGGCCGTGCTCGCCTGCAGCGTGCCGCCAGTGGCCGTGACGGTGCCCGTGCCGAGCGACGCGTTGTCGTTGATGATTGCGACGCCGCCCGCGAGTGTCGCGTCCTGCGCGGTCGACGCGCCGTTGACGGTCCAGTTGCCGCTCGTGACGTCGAGATGATTGAAGTTGATGTAATTGTTGACCGCGATCGTGCCGTTCGCCGTAGCGCCCTGCTGCAGCACCAGCGTGTTGTTGCCGCCCGCGCCGCCGTCGACGACGCCGGTCGCCGCGACGCCGAGCGTGAAGGGGCCAACCGTGATGTTGAACGCGCCGCCCGTGCCGCCCGCCGTATTGACCGACGAGCCGGTGACCGCGGTGAACGTGTTCGTGCTGTTGGCGCCCATCGACACGCCGCCGTTGATCGTGCCGGAGTTGACGAACGTGTTGCCGAGCCCGGGCGTGCCGCTCGAGCCGAGCGACACGCGCCCGGTGATCGTTCCGCTGTTCGACATGTTGACCTGGCCGCCACCGTAAGCGGCAACCACGGGCGCGTCCGCGCCGGACAGCGTCGCACCGGCCAGCGGCGTGGAGCCGATCACGCCGGTGTTCGTGATGCTGGAGACGCCGCCCGTGCCGTTCTGGACCGACAGCGCCATGCCCGTCACGCCGCTGATCGCGACGCCGGTCGAGCCCATCATCGTGCCGTTGTTGGTGACGGTCGTGGTGCTCGCCGACGCATTGCCGACCACCGTGCCACTCGACAGCACGCCGAGCCCCGAGCCGAGCACCGAAGGATCGATCGTGCCGTTGTTGGTCAGCGTGACGCCGCTGCCGGTCAGCGACATCGCGGTGCCGCCGACGCCGAGCAGCACGCCGACGCTCGCGCCGGGATTGACTGTGACGTTCAGGTTGTTGGCGCTGTTTGCATAGCTCGGCGCCAGCGGATTCGCGACGCCCGAGCAGGTCACCGTGGTGCCTGCCGTGCTGCAGGTCGCGTACGCGGGAACGATGCCCGCGCCGGACAATGCCAGAAAAACCCCCGTCGGCAACAGGAATCTCGGAAACGGCTCCCCGCTCTTCTTCGAATGCGCAATGTTCATGCTTCCCCTCGTGATCGGCATGGACGCTGAATCGGACCGGCGACAGCGGAAAATCCGGGACGCAAGCGTGCCCGCCGGCGATCGCGGAACGACGTCGGTTTATTCGTGGATGAATTATTGGTTAATCGATTCTCGTTTGAGGATGCAAAACTAACCGGATGCCATGATCGTGACCCTTGTTTTTATGCAGCGACTTTCTGGTTGATTTGATTACCGCCCCTGCTTTTGTCAGACAAGGCTATATCAAAAAAACATGGTTTTCCAGTCGATGTTTGGTTATCTGATAAGGGTCAATAGAATGCGTATTTTTTACTTGATGAAATGCGCAAAGTGACGGGTTTCCACGGATCTCCCGGTCACTCCGTCAAATCCGGCGCGAAGCTGCCGACGAGCTCGATCCGTGAAAATGCCGATACCTCATAGACGGCTGATTTTCGCGGTGCAATACAAGTGACGGCTGCGGCAGTCGGTTCGATAATCCGGATCCATTTCATTTGCCAATTTGAAAGCGCGGATTTTCAACATGCTTCCCGACAGTTTCGGATCAGGTCCATGCAAAGGCGGCATTTTGAAATGAAAATGAAAGCCGCAAAATCGACCGAATCCCGGCCGGCACGCCGTGTTATGAAAACAGGCTGATCAGATAAAGCATTGGCCGGAACGACATGGGCCGTGCATCGGGATCGAGCCACAGGCGCAGCGCATAGATCGCGTATGCGGGCACTTCCCGCCAGCTCGAATAGATATCCCGCCACTGGAAGCTGTGTGGATACGCGGCGAAAATGTTCGCGGGAGCGATGCCGACCCGCTCGAACGCGAGGCGCGCCCGCGCGAGGTGGTAATACTGGCTGACGATCAGCACGCGCGACATCCGGTGCGCCTGCATGTACGCGCGCGTGTGCTGCGCGGTCGCGAGCGTGTTGTCGCCCTGGTCGTCGACGGCGATCCGGTCGGCCGGCACGCCGCGCGCGACCAGATAGTCGCGCATCGCGGTCGCCTCGTTCAGCCCGGGGCCGTCGATCGCGCCGCTGACGAGGAACGCCGGGCACTGCCCGGTACGATAACAGCGCACGCCGACATCGAGCCGCGCCGCAAGCACCGGTTTCGGCGCACCGCCGTCGTCGAGCGCATTGCCGAAGATCACCGCGACGTCGGCCGGCTCGCTCGGCATCCGCATCCCGGTTCCGACGAGCACAACTGCTGCGACAATCCACAAACACGCGAACGCGGCCAGGACACGGCCGATCCGGGCCGCACGGCCCCGCTTGAAACGCTGGTTCAAAGGTATCGGACTCCTGGAGAAGCGTGCCGCCGGTTTGCACGGCACACGGCCCGGCATGCTGCCACGGCGCGCTCGCGCCTGTCCAGGTAACGAGGTCGACACGACGTGCCGAGCGTGTCCGGAGAACCCGGACGATGTTCGGCATGCAGGAAATTCGGGGTTCGAAAGGCCGGCAAGGAACGCCAATGCGCCGGCCCGGCCGGCGTCAATCCATCGGACACGTCGCGAGCCGCCCCTTCGCCTCCCCCGCGCCGCGCACCGCGCAGGTGGCCGGCTCGTCGGCGATCCGCGCAGTCAGTCCGGTCTCGTCGCGCAGCAGGCGTTCGAGGTCCGCGAGCAGCGCGCCGCCGCCCGTGAGCACCACGCCGCGATGCGCGATGTCGGTCAGCAGTTCGGCCGGCGCATTTTCCAGCACCGACTTCACCGCGCCGATCACCTGCTTGAGCGGTGCGGCCAGTGCGTCCGCCACGTCGTGGTTGGACAACTCGATCGACCGCGGCAGGCCGTCCGCGACGCCGCGCCCGATCGCGCGCGTCGACGTGCGCGGCACCGCGCTGGTTGCCGAGCCGATCGTATTCTTCACGCGCTCGGCGGTCTGCTCGCCGAGCAGCACGCCGTACAGGTTGCGCACGTGGTTGACGATCGCCGCGTCGAACTGGTTGCCGCCCACGCGGATCGCCTCGCGGTAGACGATGCCGCCGAGCGCGATCACGGCAACTTCGGTCGTCCCGCCACCGATATCGATCACCATCGAGCCGACCGGCTCGGTCACCGGCAGGCCCGCGCCGAGCCCGGCGGCGAGCGCTTCCTCGATCAGTTCGACGTCCGATACACCGGCCGCGAACGCGGCCTCGCGGATCGCGCGGCGCTCGACCGCCGTCGCGTCCGACGGCACGCACAGCGTGACCTCGACGCGGCGTCCGAAACGCGAACGCGTGCGCGACATGTCGATGAAGCGGCGGATCATCTGCTCGGCGGCGTGCGCATCGGCGATCACGCCGTGCCGCATGGGCCGCACGGCCTCCAGATGCCCCGGCTCACGGCCGAGCAGTGCCTTCGCGCGCTCGCCGACCGCTTCGAGCGTCGGTCGCGCGTCCATCGCGCCGCCCTTGCGAAAGCAGACGACCGACGGCTGGTTCAGCACCACGCCGCGCTCGTGCGTATAAATCCGCGTACTCGCCGTTCCAGGGTCGATCGCAACGGGTTGCGCAAACAACTTTCCGAACAGCGGTGTCGACATATCAAGCCTTTTTTTGAACAAACCGGCCGAAACGGCCAGGCCGCGTCTCCGCGGCGCGCTTTTACCGCCCCATCATGGACTTAGCGGCAAATCGTTCCGGTACTTTAGACAATTCCGATGATTTTTTCGCGACGAGATTGCCGAATGTGTGTTTCGGCAGGTCCGCGGCTACGCATCGGCCTCTCGCGTCGCGCTTGTAAAACACGGTAATCTCTCGGTCTTGCCTGCTCCCGGCAGGCGTCCGACGCCCGATCACGCCAGGTATTCCTCCATGACAGCGACCGCTTTTCCCCGCTGGCTCGGGGTGCGCCAACTGGGCGCAACGCTCGTTGCGCTCTGGTGCTGCACCGTTGCCGCGCAGCCCTTGCCGGCAGCCGACACCGCCCCCGGCACCGCGACGGCGGCCACTTCCGCCGCGCCGGCCGCCCCCGTCACGACGACCGCGGCCCCCGCCGCCAAGCCCGCGCCGACCTGCAACGCCGACGGCGGTCCGGCCGGCCGGCCGGCGATCGGCCTCGTGCTGTCCGGCGGCGGCGCCCGCGGGTACGCCCACCTGGGCGTGCTGAAAGTGCTCGAGGAGAACCGCATTCCGATCGATTGCATCGCCGGCACCAGCATGGGCGCCGTGGTCGGCGGCCTGTATGCGAGCGGAATGGCCGCCGACGAGATGCAGAAGCAACTGTCGGAGGTGAACCTGGCCGACATCGCGTTCGACGTGACCGACCGCGCGGACCTGCCGCAAAGCAGCCGCGAGGACGAGCGACTGTACATCAACAGCCTTACACTGGGCTTCGGCAAGAAAGGCGTGAAGGCGCCGGTCGGCCTCGTGCAGGGCAACCGGCTGCAGGCGCTGCTCGCGAACTGGACGGCCGCCGTGCCGACCAATCAGCCGTTCGACCAGTTGCCGATCCCGTATCGCGCGGTCGCAACCGATCTGCAGACGGGCCAGATGGTCGTGCTGGACCGCGGCTCGCTGCCGCTCGCGATCCGCGCGAGCATGGCGATGCCCGGCCTGTTCGCGCCGGCCGAGATCAACGGCCGCGCGCTCGTCGACGGCGGCCTCGTCAGCAACCTGCCCGTCGACACCGCGCGGCAGATGGGTGCGAAGGTCGTGATCGCCGTCGACATCGGCTCGCCGCTGCGCCCGCTCGACGCGCTCGCGTCGCCGGCCGACGTGATGCAGCAGATGGTCGGCATCCTGATCCGCCAGAACGTGACGTTGCAGCGCAAGCAACTCGCCGCGCAGGACGTGCTGCTCACGCCCGACCTCGGCGCGCTCGCGTTCACCGATTTCCAGAACGCGAAGCAGGCGATCGCCGCCGGCGCGGCCGCCGCGACCGCGGCGCTCCCGCGGCTCAGGCACTTCGCGCTCACGCCGGAACAGTACGCGGCCTACCGGTCCGCGCATGCGCAGCCGCTGCCGCCGCCGATCCGCATCACGCGGGTCGAGATCAAGACGACCGGCGGCGTGCCGAAGCGCGTCGTCAGCGACGCGCTGCACGTGAAACCGGGCGACACCTACGATCCGGCGACCGTCAGCCAGGACCTGCTCGGGCTGACGACCGGCGGCAATTTCGAGAGCGTGACGCAGCAGATCGTGAGCCACGGCGACGAGAACGTGCTCGAGATCGATGCGCGGGAGAAATACTGGGGGCCGAATTTCCTGCTGTTCGGCGTCGGGATGTCGAGCAGCTCGACCGACGAGGGCGGCTTCCGCCTGCACATCGGCTACCGGCGGCCGTGGCTCACCGAATCGGGCCTCGAGTTCCGCGCGGACACGACGATCGGCAGCGATCTGCAGTCGGCGCGCGTCGAATTGCGCCAGCCGTTGCCGGCCGCATACGGCTTGTACATTTCGCCCTACGCGGAATATCAGCGCCGCTACGTGAACCTGTACGACAACAGCGGCGAGGTGAAGCTGAATCAGTACTTGATGCAGACGGCGCGCACCGGGCTCGACTTCGGCCTGCCGATCGCCCGGCTCGGCGACTTCCGGATGGGTATCGGCTACGCGACCGGGCACGGCTCGCCGAACTACAACCTGCCGTTCCCGTTCGATGACGGCAGCTCGACGCTGATATGGCCGAGCTTCACGTCGCAGGCGCTGACCGCGCGGGCGCGGCTCGTCATCGATCAGCTCGACGATCCGATGTTCCCGCGCCGCGGCTACTACGGCGAATTCCGTGTCGAACGGTCGCTGTGGTCGCACAACAGCCAGTCCGCGGAGGACCTCGCCGATACGTCGAACACGCCTTACACCGAGCTCTACGGCAAGGCGATGATCGCGCAGCAGTTCGGCCGGCACAGCGTCAGCGCAACGATCGAGGGCGGCAAGAGCATCGGCGGCACCAACCTGATCAACGCGTTCAACTTCACGCTCGGCGGGTTCCAGCATCTGGCCGCGTATGCGGCCGACCAGCTGACCGGCAATGAACTCGCGTACGGTAACGTGACGTACATGAACCAGCTGATGACGTTCAACGCGTCCCCGATCAAGGCGCTGTCGGTCGGCGCCAGCGCGGAAGTCGGCAATGTGTGGACGAGCGGCGTGAAGGTCGGCGGCGGCACGCTCAAGCAGAGCTACACGTTCTTCACGAGCCTGTCGACCGCATTCGGTCCGCTGTACATGGGTGTCGCGCTCGCGCCGGGCGGCCGGCGCAACATCTACCTGCAGCTCGGCCGCACGTACTGACGGCGCTCAGATCGGCCAGCTGATCTCGAAACGCGCGCCGCCGAGTTCGACCGGATCCACCACCGCGATCCGGCCGTTGTGCGCGTGGAGCACCTGCCGCGTGATCGCGAGGCCGAGCCCGTAGCCGCCGGTGCGGCGGTCGAGGCGCACGAACGCGTCGAAGATCCGCTCGCGCTCGCTCTCCGGCACGCCCGGGCCGTCGTCCTCGACGAAGATCGCGATGTTGCCGTGCTCGAGCGCGATCCCGACGACGATCCGCGACGCCGCATATTTGCTCGCGTTGCGCAGCAGGTTGCGCATCGCGTACGACATCAGCCGCCGGTCCATCTTCACGCGCAGGTCCGACGCGATCGCGATGCGCGACTCGATCGCACGCTCCGGATACAGCAGCTGCGCGTCGCTGACCTGGTGCTCGAACCACGCGACCGGCGCGGTCAGTTCGAGGTTCGACTGCAGCGAGCTGTATTCGAGCCGCGCATACGTGAGGCTCATGTCGATCAGCTCCTCGAGCTCGGTCACGTCCTGCGCGATGCTCTCCAGCGCACCGTGGTATTCGGCGGCGGAGCCCGGTTCGCGCAGCATCTCGAGCGCGAAGCGCACGCGCGCGAGCGGCGTGCGCAGCTCGTGCGAGATCCCGTTCGTCAGGTCGCGCTGCGCCGCGATCAGCCGCTCCATGCGCATCGCGAGCGCATTCAGCGTGCGCGCGAGCGGGCCGATGATCACGCTGTGCGACTCCCGCGCGCGCGTGTTGAAGCGGCCGCCGGTGAAGTCGATCGCGCGCTCGCGCACCATCACGAGATCCGACCAGACCGGCCGCATCCACCGATATGCGGCGAGCGCGGGCGCTGCGAACACGAACGCCAGCACGATCCAGATGTCGCCCGGCAGCGCGTCGAACGCGTGCCACACGACTTCCGGCGACAGCACGACGCACAGCGCGAGCGCCGGCACGAGCGCGGTCAGCAGCACGAGGCCGAGCAGATGCAGGTAGGTCCGCACGTACAGGCGCGACCAGCTCGGAATGCGGTCGGCGCGCGTGTCGGTCCACGCGCGGCGGAAATGCAGCCAGCGCCATCTGACATAGCGCGGCGCCGAAAGCGGCGCTGCATCGGGGTGCGAACGGGTGCGTCGGATCATCGCGGCTTCCGGCTATCGTGCGATGCGAGGATGCGGCGGCCGACGGCGTCGTGCCGGGCCGGCGTCATTCCCACGCATGCTTGCTGAACTGGTAACCCTTGCTGCGGATCGTCTTGATCCGCTGCGGGTTGCCCGCATCGTCATGCAGCTTGCGGCGCAGCTTCGAGATGCGCCCGTCGATCGTGCGGTCGAGACCGTCGAACTCGACGCCGCGCAGCTGCAGCATCAGGTCGTCACGGCTGACGACTTCTCCCGCATGGCACACCAGCACCCACAGCAGGTCGAACTCGGCCGACGTGAGGTCCGGCGAGCCGCCGCCCGGCAGCACGACCGAACGGTCGGTGCGGTCGATCGAGAACTGGCCGAACGTGTAGCGCTCCGGCTGCGGCGCGGCACCCTCGGCCGCGCGCGCGGGGACGCGGCGCAGTTGCGCCTTGATCCGCGCGAGCAGGATGCGCGGCTCGACCGGCTTGTGCACGTAGTCGTCGGCGCCGAATTCGAGGCCGAGCAGTTCGTCGAACGGCTCGTCGCGCGCCGTCACCATGATGATCACGCCGTCGTACTCCTTGCGCGCCTCGCGGCAGATCTCGAAGCCGTCCTTGCCCGGCAGGTTCACGTCGAGAATGACGAGATCCGGGCGCGTGGACAGGATCGCCGGGACGGCGGCGTCACCGTGCAGCACAGTGTCGACTTCATAGTCGTTCTTGCGCAGGTAGCCGGCGATCAGTGTGGACAGGCGGGTGTCGTCTTCGACGAGCAGGATGCGAAAAGACATGGGCAACGGTCGGATCGTACGGGGAAACCGCGGCGGCGGCAGGCCTGCGCCGGCTGCCGGCCATCGGTCGAAACGTACCGCATGATACTGCGCCCACCGATTGCCCGTTTGAAGATCTGGAGAATAAGGGTGCGATGGTCGCCGCGCTTGACGAATCGGCGCCGAAACGGTTCCATACGGGCTCTCCGAAAACCGGGCCGCGCGCCCGCCCTGCCTCACACACGATGAATTACCAGTCGATCCTCGAACGCATCCATGCCGAACTCGCCCCCTGGATCGGCCAGGGACGTGTCGCCGACTACATTCCCGAGCTCGCTAAAGTGCCCGCCGACAAGTTCGGGATGGCCGTCGTGACGCTGGACGGAAACGTTTACACCGTCGGCGACGCGCAGGAGCGCTTCTCGATCCAGAGCATCTCGAAGCTGTTCGCTTGCACGCTCGCGTTCCAGCTGCTGGGCGATGCGCTGTGGGAGCGGGTCGGCCGCGAGCCGTCCGGCACCGCGTTCAATTCGCTCGTTCAGCTCGAAAGCGAGCGCGGCAAGCCGCGCAACCCGTTCATCAACGCCGGCGCGCTGGTCGTCACCGACGTGCTGTGCCGCCGCTTCGTCAAGGCCGAGACGGCGCTCGTCGAGTTCGTGCGGCGGCTGAACGGCGCGACCGACCTCGACTACGATTCGCGCGTCGCGCTGTCGGAACTGCAGCACGCGGAGCGCAACCGCGCGATGGCGCATTTCATGGCGAGCTTCGGGAACATGCAGATGCCGCCCGACACGGTGGTGGACGCGTATTGCCGCCAGTGTGCGATCACGATGAACTGCGTCGAGCTTGCGCAAGCGGCGCTGTTTCTCGCGAACGGCGGCGTCGCGCCCGTCACTGGCGAGCGGGTCGTCGATGCGAGTTCGGCGAAGCGGTTGTCGGCGCTGATGTTGACCTGTGGCACCTATGACGCAGCGGGCGACTTCGTTTATCGCGTCGGCTTGCCTGCCAAGAGCGGTGTCGGCGGCGGGATCGTCGCGGTGCTGCCGGGTGACATGGCCGTGTGCGTATGGGCGCCGGGGCTCGATGCGAACGGGAACTCGCTGGCAGGGACGCTGGCGCTGGAGTGGTTGACGACTTATACGGGAAGGTCGATTTTTTGAGCGGGCGAGGTTGGGCGCGCGTCGGCTGGCACGACGGCGGCAGGTGAATATCGGCTCGTGCCGGCGCGCTCAACGGGGAATTCGGCTATCGGCAGCAATCGACCGAGGTTGCGTAAAAACGCGTTCGATCACCCAGACTGAGCCAACCCGTTCCGATGAGAGGCGACGATGGGGCGTTTTGTCGAAGGCGAGGGCCTATTGGTCGTGTCGCGACCGAAATGAGCTCGCACATCCTGTGCCTATAACTTCACGCGCGTCATCACGATCCTCAGGTTCGAAAAAACAATGAATGCGATGAAGCTGGTCGGCGTGTGAGTCCACGTGCCGGCACCGCTGACCGTATTGACCGAGTTCCGGCACGCTTGCATCGGAATGGTTGACGACGTATAACGAGCGATCGATTTTCTGAGACACCGAAATGACTCATGGGAGAGCATCAGTCATGCAACCGGAACACGCTTCAGATCTCGCAACGACTCGCCACGCACACGCGGAAGGCCGCACGCACACACCGATTCCGCCGATCGTGCCGGCAAAAACCGCACTGGTCGTGATGCACTACCAGACCGACATTCTCGGTCTCTTTCCATCGGTCGCCCCTACCCTGCTCGCCAACACGCGCAAGCTGTGCGATGCAGCCCGGGCGGGCGGCGTCCACGTGTGTTTCGCCAATCTCCGTTTCAGCCCGGGCTACCCGGAAGTCAGTCCACGCAACAAGAACGGGCAAGGGATCAAGCAGCTCGGCCTCTTCGTCGACGACGGCCCATGCCCGGAACTCGGACGGCTGGACCACGAGCCGCTGACCGTCGCGCATCGCGCGAGCGTGTTCTTCCGCACCGACCTGCAGTCACGGCTCGTCGCGCAGGGCATCGACACGCTGATCCTCGTCGGAATTGCGTCGACCGGCGTCGTGCTGTCGTCGGTTGCGCATGCAAGCGATGCGGATTTCCGGCTGTATACGGTGAAGGACTGCTGCTACGACCCAGATGAGGTCGTGCACGAGCATCTGTTCGCGACGGCGTTCGAGACGCGCACGACGGTGCTGTCGCTCGCCGACGCACTGCTGCTGCTCGCATAGACGTGCAACACCCGCGCCACGCCGGCCGGAACGCTTCCGACCGGCGCATCCCGCGCAACTTCGCGCGTTACTTCGCGATATACACGCCCGACGTCGGGCACGTCCCCTGCGTATTCCCGTCCGTCACGAGCGACGCCGCGCTCGGAAACTGCGTGGTCGCATTCGTCTTGACCGCGATCCACGCTTCCGTGAAATAGCTGACGCCGTTGGTCTTCGTGCACTTCAGCGACACCGCGCTGCGCGTATTGCTGCCGAACGCGCCTTCGAACGCGGACAGCAGCTGGTTGCGCGTCACGGTCTTGCCCGCGTTCGCCTGCAGGAACGCGTTGAACGACGTGTTGCCGAGCCGGCTGACCATGCCGGCCGCCTCGTTCCAGTATGCGTCCGGCGATGCCGAATTCGAGCAGGTGCCATGCTTGAACCATTCGTGCTTGTCGAGGCACGACGCCACGCCCGGCATGTAGGTTGACAGCGTGTTGCGCGTCGCGGTGCTGACCGGATACGCATCCATGCTGCACCACTGGTGCGCGTTGTCGAGATCGACGTCGCTCTGCGGCACGCCGCAGTAGAACGGCTGGTTGCCGTCGTACCTGTTCGGCCACAGGCCGTGCAGCGACAGGCTCGTCGCCGCGTACGTGCCGGCGAGGTTCGTACACTCCGGCGTGTCGTGCGACGCGCAGAAGCCGGGCTCCCACGAAGCCGCGAGCAACAGGTAGTCGTAGCTGGTCTGCGCGACGGCGTGCAGCGAGGCGGATGCGACGGCGAGTGCGGCCGCGGCGCGGGCGAGCGTCTTGAGCATGGCGTTTCCTCGGAAAAGGCTTGCAGTCGCGGGATGCGCCGCAAGATTGTCGAATGTCTGCCCGCGATTGTTGTCCGCGCAACGTGGCATCAATATGAAGGTCGACGAAGGAATTCGTCGTGCAACGCCGAGCCCGTTATCGGCGGCACCGATCCCGACGCTCGCCTTCCTGCGCCTGCGACGCCGGCCTGCCCTGTCGCCATCTTCATCCTGCGACGGAGCATCCCAGGATGACGGCCTCCCGGCCAGGCAAGCCATACCGCGTCGAGATCGGGAACCGGGGAACCTTCAAACGGGAATCAGGATGCGGAATGCGCTCGTGGAGTTCACTGTTGTTCGCCAGGCAAGTTCCGATAGCGGGCAACCACGCCGGATCGTCCGGCGGCGGAACCTGTCGCGCCCGGCCCTCGTCCGGCACCGCACGATTATTTCACCGACGCGGCTTCCGATTCACCCGGTGACAGTGCCGCGCTGTCCTGCGCTCGCCACGCGCGGCGCGACGCCATGATCGCCTTCACGGCCGAGCGCGCGACCTTCCACCACGCGAACGGCCGCGGATCGGCGAGCATGCTGAGCGCGCGCGCATAGTCGAGCGTGAGGCCGGGCGTCCAGGCCATCGTCACCGCACGCTTGCGGATCTGCGCGGCGACCCACAGCTCGGGCGTGAGCAGCAGCCGGATGAATGCGCCCCACCCGGCACGCGTGCCCCTGAGCCGCCACACCGCGCCGTCGAGTGCCGCTTCGAGCGCGTTCGAGACGGTGCTCGAGCAGTTGCGGTGCGTGAGGTTGTACGTGACGGTCTGCCGATACGACGACCAGAATGCGGCCAGCTTCGCCGGATCGTAATTGCGGATCCGCACGCGCACGGTCGACGGACACCACGCTTTCGACTCGGTCGCATAGTCGGGCTGGAACAGGCCCGGCACGTCGTTCTCGCGCGTCGCGCGCAGAATCCGCGTGAATTCGTCCGGAGAACGATCGATTTCCACCGCCGGATAGAGGCTGATGTAGATGCCCTCGGGCGACTCCAGCGCCGCATGGCCAGTGGAGATCACGCCGTTGACGTCCACCGCCGCGATGTAGCGGTCGATCACAGGATAGCGCTGGGCTTCGGCCTTCGACGTGCCGGTCGGCGTCCATACGTGCACGGTCAGCGCGTGCTCGTGGTCGGCCGGCGGGCCGTCCCATTCCGATTGCGTGAAGCGCGGGACGTCGGGCGCCGCGTCGATGTCGGGCACGATCGACGGCGCCGGCGATGTGACGAACGCGGGATTGCGCGTCAGCCGCCGAACGCGCGCGGCAAGGCTCAGCATGTGCATCCCGCCAAACATCAGCAGCAGGCCGAGGCAGTACGGCACGGTACCCACATAGTGGGTCGGATACGGCTGATAGAAGAAGACGGCCAGCAGGATCTCGACAACGCCCCACGCGAATGCAACGTTCCAGCGCCGGTAACGCACCATCCATGCGGACGTGCACTGCAGCAGCCCGTCGACGAGGAACAGCGTGCCGAAGATCATCGACAAGAGGAAGTGGCCGTGATGATGGCCCGCGAACACGAGCCCGGCGGCCACGACGACCGCGATGCCCTTCACGTAGCGCAGGATGCGCTGCCCGCCGACGCCGCTGCCAGCCACCGCGAGCGTCGCGAGCCCCTCGATCAGGAACAGCCAGGCGAACAGTTCGATCGGAAAATGCAGCGCACCGTCGAGCGCGTCGACGAAGATGCCGACGCCCGCGACGACCCACAGCCAGCCCAGCACGGTCAGCCCGCGCGAGCGCGTTCGCAGATATTCGATGCCCAGCAGCAGCAAGACCAGTCGTACCATGGCGCCCTCGTATGTTTTTTCGGGATACGCGCTGGCCACGCGTCCCGCGTCGTGCCGACCGCGCGTTCGTGCGATGCGGAAGTCGGAAGCCAGAGCTGACCGGCGCATCATGTTTCAACATGAACAATGACAGCCGGCGCACTCCGCTTTCGCCGAATAATAAGATATGGAGGAGCCGGTTGAAAGCCTGGCGAAAACAATTCCGGTGAGTCCTGACGCCCGACGTCAAGCTCGTCGTGATCCAGGCATCCCCGGAACAACGGCCGATTGATTCATTTCGCAACGCGGCGCCAGCGCGGCCCGCATCCCGAACGGAGCACGAACATGCCCGCCTCACCGCTTCACTCCCCACCGCTCGGCCCGCAACTCAAGCGTTGGCGCACGCTGCATCGCGTGAAGCAGAGCCACGCGGCCGAGTTGTTCGGCGTCGCGCAATCGACGATTTCGCGCTGGGAAGCCGGCATCCAGCAGATGTCGCCCGACGAGCGCGCGATGGCCGAGCGGCTGCTTGCCGCGCGCCTGGATTCAGCGGGCGACCACGCGCTCGCCCGGCTGATCGCGAGCAGCACGGCCCGCATGCATCTCGTGTGCGACCTCACGCACCGTCTGCTCGCCTGCTCGCCATCGCGCGCGGCCGAGTTCTCGCGGCCGCTGCCGACGTTGCTCGGCACATCGCTGTGGCGCTACGCGACGCCGGAAATCGTCCGCATGGAAGCCGCGCTCGACCCGCTTGGCTGGCACGATCGCGCGGGGCCGCCGAGCGTCGAATTCGCGACCGGCGCAAATGCATCGCGCGTCGTGCCGATCCGCGGCAGCACCTGCCGATGGACACGGATGACGCTGTCGGACGGCTCCGCCGCGCGGCTCGTCGAAACGTTGTAGCAAGCGCGGCGCGCATATTTCATGCGTGGACGCATCGCGTCCGCGCGACGTACGCTTGAGGGCTCGAATCAAGCACTTCCCTGCCATGAACCTCGACACGATCCACGCGCGGCTCGATTTCCTGCGCGAAGCCGAACGCCTGAAAGACGTGCTGCGCAGCGGCCATACGTCGACCGGGCGCGCCGAAAGCACGGCCGAACACAGCTGGCGGCTGTGCCTGATGGCGCTCGTGTTTGCCGATGCGCTACCCGACGTCGACACGACGAAGCTGCTGAAGCTGTGCGTCGTCCACGATCTCGGCGAAGCGCTGCACGGCGACATCCCTGCGATCGAGCAGGCCGCGCATCCGGACAAGAACGCACACGAACGCGACGACCTGCTGACGCTGACGGCCGGGCTCGATCGCGTGCTGCGCGACGAGATCGTCGCACTGTGGGACGAATACGAGGCGGCGGCATCACCGGAAGCGCGCGCCGCGAAGGCACTCGACAAGCTCGAAACGATCCTCCAGCACAACCAGGGCAGCAATCCGCCGGATTTCGACTACGCGTTCAATCTCGGCTACGGCCGGCGCTACACCGACGCGGTGCCGTTATTCAGCACGATCCGCGCGATCGTCGACGCGGACACGCAACGCCGGATCGACGCTCGCGGCAACGGCGCGTAAGCGCGCGGAACCGGCCGCGCGCGACACTGCGTGCATCAATCACACACCGCCGCCCCGCGCCTTGCCGGCGCGAACGCCACCGCGCTCGCGATCGCGAGCACGGCCACGCCAGCCGCGCCGTACACCATCACCCAGCCGAACCCGTGCAGGAGCGCCGCGTGCAGCGCCGCCCCGGTCGGGTCGGCCCTTGCGAGCGCCGGCGCGATCGCCTGCAGCCCATCGGTGCGGCCCGACGCGATCTGCTGCGCCAGCATGCGCAGCGTCCCCACATCGACCGCCCCCGCGACGCCCGCCTTCAGGCTCGCGACGATCCCCGCAACCAGCACGAAGCCCATCGTCGCGATGTTCAGCGCGAGCGAGATCATCCGCGCGCTCATGTCGATGCCGGACGCCATCCCGGCGCGCGAGCTTGGCACCGCGCCCGTCGTCGTGTTCGTGACCGGCGTGTTGGTGAGCCCGAGCCCGATGCCGGCGATCACGCAGCCTGGCAGCATCGTGAGCCAGCTGGCATGCTCGACGCCGCTGCCGATCCGCATGAGCGCGAAGCCGGCCGAGATCGTAAACAGGCCACCCGGAATCACGACACCAGGCCCGTAGCGCAGCGCGAGCCGCTCGCCGAACGGCGGCGCGACCAGCGTCGGCAGCGTGTATGCGAGCAGCGCGAGGCCGGCCGTCACGCTGTCGTAGCCGAGCGCGACCTGGAACCAGATCGGCAGGTAGATCATGAACGGCCAGAAGCTGAAGTTCATCCCCATCGAGCCGAAGATCGCGCCGGTGAACGCGCGAATCCGGAACACGGAGAAGTCGAACATCGGCCGCGCGCTCGTGCGCTCCGCGATGAAGAAGCCGGCCAGCGCGAGCACGGTCGCACCGAGCACGCCGAGCCCGGCCGCACTCGTGAGCCCCAGCTCCGCGCTCTGCGTGATGTAGAACGCGAGACCGAGCACGGCAAGCGACAGCGTGACGATGCCCGCGACGTCGAGCGTGCCCGCGTGCGGATCGCGCGACTCCCGCACCGCGCCGCCGATCAGCACGAGCGCGACGGCCGCGAGCGGCGCATGCACGAGAAACACCCACGGCCAGTTCGCCAGCGCGACGATCGCGCCGCCGACGAGCGGCCCGAAGCCGAGACCGATCCCGAACACGATCCCCCAGATCCCGAACGCGCGGCCGCGCTCGCGCCCTTCGCGGAACTGGTGCGACAGCACCGCGATCTGGCAGATCAGCATCGCGCCGCCGCTCGCGCCCTGCAGCAGCCGGCCCGCGACCAGCACCGGCACGGTCGGCGCGAGCCCGCACAGCAACGACGTCGCACCGAACAGCACGGTGCCGATCACGTACACGCGCTTACGGCCGAACCGGTCCGCAAGCGTGCCGGCCGCCATCAACACCGTCGTACACGCGATCGTGTACGCGTTCATGATCCACTGCATGCCGTTGAAGTCGCCGTGCAGCACGTGTTCGAGCGTCGGCAGGATCACCGGCACGCTCGAGATCTCGAGGCCGAACATCAGCGACGTGAGACAGACGGCCGCGAGCGCGACCGCATTCCTGCGGGAGTCGGATAGCGTCATGCGTATTGCGCGTCGGCCCGGCAACGGGCCGCGCGCCTCCAGTGAGAAGGGTTCGCCGCGCGCGGCCGGCGACGCACGCTGAACGGGAATCGGTACTATAGTGAGAATTTCGCTCCCCATTGACGCGCCTATTTCCACGAACCAGGGAATCACAGGACGCAATCAATCCAACCCGCCATGACCGACAGACTCGACGGCGTAACGACCTTCGTCCAGGTCGTGGAATCCGGCAGCTTCGCGCTCGCCGCGGAACGGCTCGACATGACGCGCTCGGCGGTCGGCAAGGCGATCGCGCGGCTCGAGAAGCGGCTCGGCGCGCGGCTGCTGCAGCGCACGACCCGCAGCCAGAGCCTGACCGACGACGGCCAGGCGTACTACGACCGCTGCGTGCGCGCGCTCGCGGAGCTGGAAGCGGCCGAAGCCGATCTCGATTGCGGCCGCAACGAAGCGCGCGGCAAGCTGCGGCTGAGCGTGCCGCTCGCATTCGGGCATCACTGCGTGACGCCGATCGTGCTCGATCTCGCGCGCACCTATCCGCACCTGCGGATCGACGTGTCGATCACCGACCGTTTCGTCGATCTGGTCGAGGAAGGGATCGACCTCGCGGTACGAATCGGCCCGCTCGCGGACAGCACAAGCCTCGCGGTGCGGCGGCTCGGCACGCAATACGGAAGCCTCGGCGCGGCGCCGTCGTATCTCGCGCGCTACGGAATGCCGCAATCGCTCGACGACCTCAGGAACCACCGGACGATCGCGTATTCACGCTCGGGCGTCGCGCAGCCGTGGGACCTGCGCGCGCCGGACGGCTCGACGGTGCGCATCGACATGCCGCATCAGCTCAGTTTCGACGACGTGCAGGCAATCGCGGCGGCAGGCGCCTCGGGGTTCGGAATCGCATGGCTGCCGAGCTGGCTGCTCGATCATTACGTGAAGCGCGGCGAAATGGTCGTCGTGCTCGACCGCTGCTTCGTCTGCGAAGGCGACATCCACGCGATCTGGCCGAAAACGCGCTACCTGCCGCGCAAGACGCGCTGTGTGATCGACGCGCTCGTGCAGGCGGTGCCGCCGATGATCGAGCGCTGAGCGCAGAAGCGCAGAAAGGAAATGGGTTGAAACCGACGCGCCGCACAGGCGCGTCGGTGCATCGCGTCACCTCACGCCGCGCCAAGATCGGCGAGCGGATGCGCGAACAGTTTCCACGGCGACGTCAGGAAATGCCGCACGCGTTCGGCGCGCAGTTCGACGAGCGACGCCGGCGCCCAGCGCGGCTTGCGATCCTTGTCGACGAGGTGCGCGCGCACGCCTTCGCAGAAGTCGCCCTCCTCGATCGCGCGCGCCACGATGCCGAGCTCCATCCGGAACGATTCGGCGAGCGTCATCTGACGGCCGCGCAGCAGCGCTTCGCGCGTCACGCACAGCATCGTCGGCGAATGGCCGGTGAGTGCGTCGAGCGTCGCCTGCAGCCATTGGCGATGCTCGCGCGCCAGCTCGTCGCGTTCAAGCTCCTGCTTCAGCGTCGCGACGATCCGCTCGACGGTCGAGCGCTTGTCGAAGTGACGAACGATCCACGCCATCTGGCTGTCGAGCGCCGAATGCGGCACGACGTTGCACGGCGGCTCGAACACCTTGCGCAGCGCCGGCAGCACGTCGCCGTCCCATTTGACGCTTTCGATGCGCGTCTCGAACGTATCGAGCCACGACGACGGCACGCACAGATCGGCGAGCTTCGCGGTCAGCGCATCGGCACCCGACAGCATCGCGCCCGTCAACCCCACGTACAGCTCGAGTTCGACCGGCATGCGCGACAGGAAATGCGTCGCGCCGACGTCCGGCACGAGGCCGATGCGCGTCTCCGGCATCGCGATCTTGCTGCGCTCGGTCGCGACGCGCAGCGCCGCCCCTTGCGCAAGCCCCATTCCGCCGCCCATCGTCACGCCGTCCATCAGCGCGACGACCGGCTTCGGGAACGCATGGATCGCGTAGTCGAGCCGGTATTCGTCGACGAAGAACGGCAGCCACGTCTCGCGCTGCGCGACCATCCGGTGCAGCGCGCGCACGTCGCCGCCCGCGCAGAAGCCCTTCTCGCCCGCGCCGCGCAGCACGACCGCGACGATCTGGTCATCGGTGCGGCAGCGTTCGAGGTGCGCGGCCAGCTCGCCGATCATCGAATAGGACAACGCATTGAGCGCGGCCGGCCGGTTCAGCGTAATGAGCGCCACGCGGTTCACCACGCGGAACAGCACCTCCGGCGCGGGTTGCGCGAAGCTGTCATGAGTCTTGACCGGCGTGCTCATCGTTGCGGCTCTCCATCGGGTTGCCATTGCGGCGCGCGCTTGCCGAGAAACGCGGCCACGCCTTCGCGCGGATCGTTCGTGTCGAACAGGTCGACGAAGCGTTCGCGCTCGACCGCGAGCGCCGCGCTGCGCGGCACGCCGCGGCGCGCGAGGCCGATCAGTTCCTTGCTGTATGCAATCGCGTGCGGGCTCTGCCGTGCGACGTTGCGCGCGAGCGCCAGCGCCGCATCGCGTGCCGCGCCGCTTTCGACCACGTCCTCGACGAGGCCGATCCTGAGCGCCGTTGCCGCGTCGACGCGCGTGCCGGCCAGGATGATCTTCTTCGCCCAGCCCTCGCCGACGAGCCAGGGCAGTGTCTGCGTGCCGAGCCCGCACGGCAGCAGGCCGACCGACGGTTCGGGCAGCGCCATCTGCGCGTGCGTCTCCGCGATCCGCAGGTCGCACGCGAGTGCGCATTCGAGGCCGCCGCCCATCGCATAGCCGTTGATCGCCGCGATCGTCACGACACGCGCGTCATGCAGCGCCTCGAACGCCGCGCCAAAGCGCGCGGCCATCGCGCGCGCGACCGCGCGGTCGCCGTCGGCGAACGTGTTCAGGTCGGCGCCCGCGCTGAAGAACTTCGGGCCGTCGCCGGTGATCACCAGCGCGCGCACGCGCGGGTTCGCGTTCAGTTCGGCGACGGTTTCCTGCAGTTGCCGCAGCCCGTCGGCGGTAAATGCGTTCGCGGGCGGACGCTTGAGCGTCGCGCACGCGATCGCGCCGTCGTCGACGTAGTCCAGTTCGATCATGAGGCGTCCTTCTTCGTGGCCGGTTGGTACAGGCGGATCACCGCCGAGAAATCGAGGTGCCCGTCGCCGCGGCTGCTCATCGTCTGGTACAGCTGCTGCGCGAGCGCGCCGAGATAGACGGGCTGGCGCGCCTGCTTCGCGGCGTCGTTCGCGAGGCCGAGATCCTTCAGCATCAGGTCGGTGCCGAAGCCGCCGCTGTAGCCGCGCGACGACGGCGCGGTGTCGATCACGCCCGGATACGGGTTGTAGGTGTCCGAGCTCCAGCAACGGCCCGTCGACGTATTGACGATCCCGGCCAGCACCTTCGGGTCGATGCCGAGCGCGACGCCGAGCGACATCGCCTCCGACACGGCCGCCATCGAGATGCCGAGCACGAGGTTGTTGCATACCTTCGCGACCTGCCCCATCCCCGTCGCGCCGCAATGGACGATGTTCTTGCCCATGCCGGCGAGCACGGGCTTCACGCGCTCGAAATCGGCGTCGCTGCCGCCGACCATGAAGGTCAAGGTGCCTGCCGCCGCGCCGCCGGTGCCGCCCGACACGGGTGCATCGACGAACGCGCCGCCGCGCTCGCGCACGAGCGCGCCGAACGCCTGCGCGCTCGCCGGATCGATCGTGCTCGAATCGATCACGGTCGCGCCGGCGCCGAGGCCGGCCAGCACGCCGTTCTCGCCGGCGAGCACCGAGCGCACGTGCGGCGCGGCCGGCAGCATCGTGATGACGAAGGTCGCGCCCGATGCGGCTTCGCGCGGCGACCCGGCCACCTGCGCGCCGGCGTCCTGCAGCGCGCGCAATGCGTCGGCGCTCAGGTCGAACGCGTGCACTTCATGGCCAGCCTTCAGGAGGTTCAGCGCCATCGGCCCACCCATGTGGCCCAATCCGATAAATCCGATCTTCATGTTCGTGTCCTCCCCGGCTCAATGCAGCCGGATCGTCGTGTTTACCGGGCCGGCCGTCGTGTCGTCGTCGAACCAGCGCGCGGTGACCGTCTTCGTCTGCGTATAGAACTGCACGACCTGCTTGCCGTACGGGCCGAGATCGCCGAGCTTCGAGCCGCGCGAGCCCGTGAAGCTGAAGAACGGCACGGGCACCGGAATCGGGATGTTGATGCCGACCTGGCCGACGTCGATCTCGCTCTGGAACTTGCGCGCGGCCGCGCCGCTCTGCGTGAAGATGCCCACGCCGTTACCCATCGGGTTCGCATTGACGAGCGCGATCGCTTCGTCGAGCGTGTCGACTTCCATCACGACCAGCACCGGCCCGAAGATTTCATGCGTGTAGATCGTCATGTCGGTCTTCACGCCGGAGAAGATCGTCGGCCCGATGAAGTTGCCTTCCTCGAAGCCGGCGACCTTCACGTCGCGGCCGTCGAGTTCGAGCTTCGCGCCTTCCTTGATGCCCGTGTCGATCAGCGACAGGATGCGCGCCTTCGCGCCGCGCGACACCACCGGCCCGACGTCGGTGCCCGCTTCCGAGCCCGCGTTGACCTTCAGTTGCTTCGCCTTCGCGACGATGTCCGGCAGCCACTCGCGCGCGCTGCCGACCAGCACCGCGACGGAGGTCGCCATGCAGCGCTGGCCAGCCGCGCCGAAGCCGGCGCCGACCAGCGCGTTGATCGCCTGCTCGCGGTTCGCGTCGGGCAGCAGGATCGCGTGGTTCTTCGCGCCCATCATCGACTGCACGCGCTTGCCGTGCTGGCTGCCGAGGTTGTACACGTGCGTGCCGACGGCGGTCGAGCCGACGAACGAGATCGCCTTCACGAGCGGATGCGTGCAGATCGCGTCGACCACTTCCTTGCCGCCGTGCACGACGTTCAGCACGCCCTTCGGCACGCCGGCCTCGATCGCCAGTTCGACGAGCGCCATCGTCGACATCGGATCCTGCTCCGACGGCTTCAGCACGAACGTGTTGCCGCATACGATCGCCATCGGGAACATCCACAGCGGAATCATCGCGGGGAAGTTGAACGGCGTGATGCCCGCGCACACGCCGAGCGGCTGGCGCAGCGTGTAGGTGTCGACACCGCCCGCGACGTTCTCCGCGAATTCGCCGAGCTGCAGCGTGCCGACCGAGCACGCGTGCTCGACCACTTCGAGGCCGCGGAAGATGTCGCCTTCGGCGTCGGGCAGCGTCTTGCCCTGCTCGGCCGTCAGCGTTTTCGCGATGCGCTGCAGGTTCGCGCGCACCAGATCCTGGAACTTCAGCATGATGCGCATGCGCGCGGAAATCGGCGTGTTCTTCCAGGTCGCATACGCGGCGTGCGCGGCCTGCACCGCCGCGTCGACTTCCGCGACGGTCGCGAACGGCACGCGCGCGAGGACCTGCTGCGTCGCCGGGTTGACGATGTCGCGCCACTCGCTCGTGGTGGACTCGACGAAGGCGCCGTCGATCAGCAGCTTGACCGTCGGCACGTCTTGCCCCGTGCGGGGCGTCGGATTCGCGTTCATCGATGCACTCTCCTTGCAGTGGGCCGTGTCGCGTCATGCAACGCGCGGCCGGTTCAATCGGTGCCGCGGGCGACGGCCGCGACATGCGGCACGCGGCCCACGGCAGGTCATTTCAGTTCGGCGGCGAAATCTTCTTCCCAGTATTCGCCGGGCATCCGCGTGGTTGCATCGTCGCCGCGCTCGATCTCGCGGCGGCGCAGCTCGACGCGGCGGATCTTCCCCGAGATGGTCTTCGGCAGCTCCGCGAACTGCAGGCGCCGGATGCGCTTGTACGGCGCGAGCTTCTCGCGCGAGAAGCGGAAGATCTCCAGCGCGAGCGCGGGACTTTCCTCGTATCCCTGGCGCAGCGTGATGAAGGTCTTCGGCACCGACAGCCGCACCGGGTCCGGGCTCGGCACGACGGCCGCTTCCGCGATCGCCGGATGCTCGATCAGCACGCTTTCGAGTTCGAACGGGCTCAGCCGGTAGTCGGACGACTTGAACACGTCGTCCGCCCGGCCGATGTACACGTAGTAGCCGTCGTCGCCGCGCATCGCAATGTCCGACGTGCGGTAATGGCCGTCACGCATCGCGTAGGCCGTCGCGTCCGGATTGTTCGCATAGCCGTTCATCAGGCCGACCGGGCGCGTCACGCCCGCGCCGATCGGCAGCGCGACCTCGCCTTCGCTGACGGGCGCGCCGTCCGGGTCGAGCAGCGCGATCCGGTAGCCGGGCAGCGGGCGCCCCATCGAACCGGCGACGACGGGCTGGCCCGGTGTGTTGCCGATCAGGCAGGTCGTCTCGGTCTGGCCGTAGCCGTCGCGAATCGTGATGCCCCATGCCTTCTTCACGCGCTCGATGATCTCGGGATTCAGCGGCTCGCCGGCGCCGACGATCTCGCGCAGCTTCACGTCGAACGACGCGAGCGGCTGCTGCACGAGCATGCGCCACACCGTCGGCGGCGCGCACAGCGTGGTCACCTGGTATTTGACGAGCGCGTCGAGCACGACCTTCGGCTCGAAGCGCGCATAGTTGAACGCGAACACGCACGCCTGCGCATTCCATGGCGCGAAGAAGCAGCTCCACGCGTGCTTCGCCCAGCCCGGCGAGCTGATGTTCCAGTGAATGTCGCCCGGCTGCAGGCCAACCCAGTACATCGTCGACAGGTGCCCGACCGGATAGGTGCGGTGCGTATGCTCGACGAGCTTCGGCTTCGAGGTCGTGCCCGACGTGAAGTACAGCAGCATCGGATCGTTCGCGTGCGTGATGGCGTCGGGCTCGAACGCGGCACTCGCCGCGTAGCCGTCGTTCATCGCGAGCCAGCCCGCGCGCGGCGCGCCGGCGACGATCTTCTGCTTGAGGCCGAGATCGGCCTGTTCGAATTTCGCGGTTTCGTTCTCGTCGACGATCGCGTATTTCGCGCCGCCGATCTGCACGCGATCGCGCACGTCGTCGGCCGACAGCTGCGTGGTCGCGGGCAACACGATCGCGCCGAGCTTCATCGCGGCGAGCATCGCGTCCCACAACTCGACACGGTTCGGCAGCATCAGCAGGATCCGGTCGCCGCGCACGACGCCGATGCCGCGCAGCCAGTTCGCGACCCGCGACGAGCGCTCGGACATCTGCGCGAACGAATACGGGTCGCCCGTGCCGGTTGCCGCGTCGACGATCCACAGCGCGGGCTTGTCGTTGCCGCGCGCCATCGGGTCGAAGTAGTCGAGCGCCCAGTTGAACGCATCGAGCACCGGCCATTCGAAATCGCGGTACGCGGTTTCGTAGTCGGTGCGATGGCGCAGCAGAAAGTCGCGTGCGTCCAGGAATGCCTGTACCGTCATCGTGTCGTCTCCTGTCTCCTGTCGACGAGAGTCGGCGCATCAACGCTTGCTCTCATCCCATGCCTCGTGCGGTCGGTCCAGTGCATGTGCTGCAGCGCATGCCCGGTTCCGTGTCGCGCGGCGCACGGTCACGTCGTTGCGTGCCGCGTTTGCCGCGCTGCCTTCGTGCCCTGCCTGTTTGCCTGCCTGTCTGGTTCTTCGCGTGGTTGTCGGTGGAGCGCGCGTCGCGATTCAGGACTCAAAGCTCTCGCGCGATCACCATACGCTGCACTTCGCTGGTGCCCTCGTAGATCTGCGTGATGCGCGCGTCGCGATAGTGACGCTCGACTTCGTAATCGACGAGGTAGCCGTAACCGCCGTGGATCTGGATCGCGTCCGAACACACGCGCTCGGCCATCTCGGACGCGAACAGCTTCGCCTGCGATGCTTCGGACAGGCACGGCAGCCCCGCCGTGCGCAGCTTTGCCGCGTGATGCACGAGCAGGCGCGCCGCGTTGATCTGCGTGGCCATGTCGGCCAGCTTCTGCTGGATCGCCTGATGCTCGGCGATCGGCTTGCCGAACTGCACGCGCTCGCGCGCATAGCGGCGCGCCTTGTCGAACGCGGCGCGCGCGATGCCGAGCGCCTGCGCGGCAATGCCGATGCGCCCGCCTTCCAGGTTCGACAGGGCGATCTTCAGCCCTTCGCCGCGATTGCCGAGCAGGTTTTCTTCCGGAATCGCGCAGTTCTCGAACGTGATCGGGCATGTGTCGGATGCGCGGATGCCCATCTTCTTTTCCGGCTTGCCGACGATGAAGCCCGGCGTGTCGGTCGGCACCAGGAATGCGGAAATGCCGCGCTTGCCGGCTTCCGGGTCGGTCTTGGCAAAAACGATCGCGACCCCGGCGCGCTGGCCGTTGGTCACGAACTGCTTCGCGCCGTTCAGCACCCACTTGCCGTCGCGCAGTTCGGCCCGCGTACGCAGGTTGTTCGCCTCGGAGCCGGCCTGCGGCTCGGTCAGGCAGAACGCACCGATGATGCGGCCCGCCGCCATCTCGGCCAGCCAGCGATCCTTCTGCGCGGGCGTACCGAAACCGAGGATCGGCCCGCAGCCGACCGAGTTGTGCACGCTCATCAGCGTCGCGCACGCGGCATCGCCGGCGGCGATTTCCTCAATCGCCAGCGCGTAGGCGACGTAATCCGTATACGCGCCGCCCAGCTCCTGCGGCACGATCATCCCGAGCAGGCCGAGTTCGCCGAGCTGCGCGACGACGGCGTCGGGCAGGTGCGCGTCGTGGTCCCACTGCGCGGCGTTCGGTGCCAGCGCCTCGGTGGCAAAAGCACGCGCGGCGTCGCGGATCATCCGCTGGTCTTCGGTGTAAAGCTCGTCCATGGCGCTGCTGTCTCCTGCGGCCGCGTGCCGCGACCGACCTTTCGTTTCGATGCAACAAGTGTAGGCAAGCGCGCGCGACTGTTCGATGCTCGCGCCGCTCATTTACACTGAGCGTTTTTGCCATACCGGCGGCTTCGATGAAGCAGGAAGACAAGGGAACCGTCGCGATCAGCCTCGTCGCCTACAGCGTCGCGCTCGCCACCCGGCGCGGCGTCGCGGCCGAGCCGCTGCTCGCGCAAGCCGGCATCGCGCCCGCGCTGCTCGCGCAGCCGCGTGCGCGGGTGTCCGCGCAGCAATACGGGGCGCTGTGGAACGCCATCGCGCGCGCGCTCGACGACGAGTTTTTCGGGCAGGATCGCCACCCGATGCGCAGCGGCAGCTTCATCGCGATGAGCCAGGCGGCGCTGTCCGCGAAGGACGGGCTGCACGCGATGGCGCGCGCGGTGAATTTCATGCACTGCGTGCTCGACGACCTGCACGCGGAGCTCGACGCCAACCCGCAGCGCGTGCGGCTGCGCTTTGTGCACCGCAACAGCACCGCGACGCCCGCGATGTTCACGTACGCGACCTATTTCATCATCGTGTACGGGCTCACCTGCTGGTTGATCGGGCGACGCATCCCGCTGCTCCACGCGAGCTTCCGTTGCGACACGCCGCCGGCCGACCACGAATACCCGTCGATGCTGTGCGACGACATGCGGTTCAACCAGCCCGATTCGTATGTCGATTTCGATCCCGAATTCGCAACGCTGCCGGTGGTGCAGAACGCCAGGACGCTGAAAACGTTCCTGCGCAACGCGCCGGCCAGCTTCATCGTCAAGTACCGCAACCCGAACGCGCTCGCGCAACGCGTGCGCACGGTGCTGCGCGGCATGCCGCCCGCCGCGTGGCCCGGCGCCGACGGGATGGCCGCGCGGCTGCACGTGGCCGAGGCGACGCTGCGCCGCAAGCTGCACCAGGAAGGCCACGCGTACCAGTCGATCAAGGACACGCTGCGGCGCGACCTCGCGTTCGAGGCGCTGGCCGATCCGTCGCGGACCATCGCCGACGTCGCGGCAGCCACCGGTTTCGCGGAACCGAGCGCGTTCTACCGCGCGTTTCGCAAATGGAGCGGGCGCAGCCCGGCCGAATACCGGCAAGAAGCGCTCGCGCGCGGCGGCGGCGCCGGCTGAATCAGCGGCGCGCCGCCCCACCTTCGCGCTTTCCGCCGAAACCGCCTAATCTTCAATCATCGGGCCAACGCCCTTTACGCGAGCCGGACGGCGTGCGGCTGCGCGCCACCCGGACGCCCCGATGCGCATTCACCGTCATGGGCCGCCGCCGGCACCTGTATCGCCCGGCGGCCGTCCCCGTCACCCGCTGTCCGCGCGGGTCGCGCGCGCCGCGCTGTTCGCGGCGCTGCTCGTCGTGTGCGCGGCGGTTGCCGCCCCGCCCCCCGCCGCCGCACCCGCGGCCGCGCCGCCGGTGTTCGTGATTCCGGTCAACGGCGCGATCGGGCCGGCCAGCGCCGACTTCATCGTCCGCTCGCTCGAGCGCGCGGCGCGCGAGCACGCGCCGCTCGCGATCCTGCAACTCGATACGCCCGGCGGGCTCGACACGTCGATGCGGCAGATCATCAAGGCGATCCTCGGCTCGCCGGTGCCGGTCGCCGCGTTCGTCGCGCCGGGTGGCGCACGGGCCGCGAGCGCCGGTACCTATATCGTCTACGCGAGCCACATCGCAGCGATGGCGCCCGGCACCAATCTCGGCGCGGCGTCGCCGGTGCAGTTCGGGATCGGCGGTGGCGCGCCGGGGACGCCAGGCGCGCCCCGAGCGCCGCCAGCCGGGGCATCGGGTGCCGCCGGTGCATCCGCGACGCCGGCCGAGCCGCCGAACGATACGCAGTCGACCGAGATCCGCAAGGCGACCCAGGACGCCGCCGCGTACATCCGCGGCCTCGCGCAGTTGCGCGGACGCAATGCCGCATGGGCCGAGCGCGCGGTGCGCGAGGCATTGAGCCTGTCCGCGACCGAGGCGCGCGCGCAGCATGTCGTCGACCTGATCGCGCAGGACCCGGCCGACCTCGCGCGCCAAGTCGACGGTCGCACCGTGACGACGACGGCCGGCACGCTGCACGTCGCGACCGCGCATGCGCCGCTCGTCGTGCTCGCGCCCGACTGGCGCAGCCGCTTCCTGTCGATCATTGCCGATCCGAACGTCGCGCTGATCCTGCTGACGATCGGCATCTACGGTCTCTTCTTCGAATTCGCGAATCCCGGGTTCGTGCTGCCGGGCGTCGCCGGCACCATCTGCCTGCTGATCGGGCTGTTCGCGATGCAATTGCTGCCGATCAGCTATGCGGGCCTCGGGCTCGTGCTGCTCGGGCTCGGCTGCCTCGTCGCCGAGGCGTTCCTGCCGACCTTCGGTGTGCTCGGTTTCGGCGGAATCGTGTCGTTTACGATCGGCGCATTGATGCTGATCGATACCGACGTGCCCGGCTACGGTATTCCGTGGCCCGTGATCGGGAGCCTCGCGCTCGGCGGCGGGCTGCTCGTCGCGGGCGTGTCGAGCGTCGCGCTGCGCGCGCGGCGGCGGCCGGTCGTGACGGGCGCCGAGGCAATGGTCGGCAGCATCGGCGAAGTGCTCGACGACGGTTTGCAGGCCGACCAGCCGCACGGCGCGGCCGGCCCCGCACCATCGGCCGCGGGCTGGGCGCGCGTGCATGGCGAGCGCTGGCGCGTCGCGAGCAGCGTGCCGCTCGCCGCGGGCTGCCGCGTGCGCGTCACCGGCCGCCAGGGGCTGACGCTCACGGTCGCACCGCTCTACGACGTGCCGGCACACGAACAACAACACGAGGGAGCACCGTCATGATGGGCTACACGTTTGGCTTCAGCAGCGTCCTGATCGTCTTCGTCGTGGTGCTCGTCGCATCGTCGATCCGCATCTTTCGCGAGTACGAGCGCGGCGTGGTGTTCATGCTCGGCCGCTTCTGGAAAGTAAAGGGGCCGGGGCTCGTGCTGATCATCCCGATCGTCCAGCAGGTCGTGCGAATCGACCTGCGCACCGTCGTGTTCGACGTGCCGCCGCAGGACGTGATCACGCGCGACAACGTGTCGGTGAAGGTGAATGCGGTCGTGTATTTCCGCGTCGTCGATCCGGAGAAGGCCGTGATCCAGGTCGCGCGCTTCTTCGACGCGACGAGCCAGCTCTCGCAGACGACACTGCGCTCGGTGCTGGGCAAGCACGAGCTCGATGCGCTGCTGGCCGAGCGCGAGCAGCTGAATGCCGACATCCAGAAGACGCTCGACGCGCAAACGGATGCGTGGGGGATCAAGGTGTCGACGGTCGAGATCAAGCACGTCGACCTGAACGAGACGATGGTGCGCGCGATCGCGCGGCAGGCCGAGGCCGAGCGCGAACGGCGCGCGAAGGTGATTCATGCGGAGGGCGAGCTGCAGGCGTCGGAGAAACTGCTGCAGGCCGCGCAGCGGCTCGCGCAGGAGCCGCAGGCGATGCAGCTGCGCTATCTGCAGACGCTGACGACGATCGCGGCCGACAAGAACTCGACGATCGTGTTTCCGCTGCCGATCGATCTGCTGGGGGCGCTGCTGGACCGGTTGGGCCCGCCGCGCGAGCATTGAGTCGCGCGGGCGCCGGCCCGCACGACGCCGCAGCCTCAGCCTCAGCCTCAGCCTCAGCCTCAGCCTCAGCCTCAGCCTCAGCCGCAGCCGATGCCGACGGCCGCCAGGCCGCGGCGGCCCGGCGCCCGGCCCGCGTCAGGCCAGCAGCTTGCGGTCGGTCTTGCCGTACTTGATCGACTTCTCGTCCGGAATCATCAGGCCCGTGTGCTCGTCGCGGCCCTGCAGCAGGAAGCGGGCGTCCGGGTTGCCGATCTGTTCGGCCGCGAGCTTGCTGTCCGCGCCGATCTCGCCCTTCTTCATCCGGTTGACGATCACGCCGGCCGCGGTGTCCTTGAAGTCGCGCAGCATCCATGCGTCGCCGTCGCTGTCGCCGAACACCAGCAGCGGGCCGTAGCCTTTCTTCGATGCGAGGACGTTGCGGATGCCCACCGTCTTGCCGGGCCCCCAGTTGAAATGCCAGCCGGCCGGATAGGTGCTCGTGTATTTGCCGTCCTGCATGTCGAGCCGCAGGCCGATCACGTTCTCGGGCGCCACGCCGTAGCCATAGTTCGGATTGCCGGCGAATACGCGCACGACATCGTCGAGCGACGCGGTGCTCACGTACACGTCGATGCCATTCGCACGCAGCGTATGCATCACCGCGCGGATTTCCTCGTGAATGCGGATGCCATGGAAATGCGTGTCGGCCACCACGCCGGCCTTGCCAGGCAGCGCCTTCGGGCTTTCGTAACGGACCTTGCGCAGCGCGTCGCCGATACCGTAGTTGTTCGACGCTTCCGCCATCGCCTGCAGCTCGGCGGTCGTCATGTTCTTGTAGAAGTAGATGATCCACTTGTAGCCGACTTCGAGCGGATGCGTGTCGCAAATCGCGTCGTACATGAAGTACAGCTTCGCGCGAAAATCCTTGAACTGGTCGGTTTCGCGAATCTCGTCGAGGCTCTTGTCGCCGCCGAGGCCCTTGTAGTTCGCATGGAGCCAGCGGTAGTCGGATTCGACGTCGGCGGCGAGATCCTCCATCGTCACCGGCTTGCCGTCGACGGTCGTGTAGTCCTTCATGAACGCGCCCTTCGGCACGTCCTTCCACATCACATCGACGAACTCGTCCGGTGTCAGTTTGTATTGCAGATGGTTGATCTGGTACATCAGCAACGCCTCTTCGCAGTCGTTCATGATGCACGTGTTGTCCCAGTCGAATACCGCATACGGGCGGCGCTTTCCGTCGTAGCGCGCGCTCGCGACGCCATGCTGGTCGAGCACCGCCTGCAGGCGCGCGGCGTTGAACGGCGACCAGCGGCCCGGGTCGAGCGCGTCCGGCGCGGTTGCGCTCTTCGCGCCGGCCATGCCGGCCTTGAGCATCAGCGGCGTCGCAGCGGCCGCCGCGGCAAGGGTGTTCATGAACTTGCGGCGTTGCATGGTCTCTCTCCGTGGAATTGTCGAATCGGCTTGGGTCATAGCCCCGCGAAGCCGGAAAGGCTTCGAATCGGGGGCGAATGATGTGACGAAATTATTTCGGCAATTTGACAGCGTCTCGCCACGACACGACGGGGAGTTGATCCGGTGCGACATGCCGGGCCTGCGTCGGCACCGCGCGGGGCGCACGCCGGCCGGCTCCCCCGCACGGGACACGCGCGCGGCGACAGCCATCCGGCCCCGACCGCCGGAAACCTAGAGCTTCCCCTCCATTTCGGCCTTCATTAGGAGAAGCCCTCACCTCCGCGCCACGTCGAACCGGCTATGATCTTTACATCGATCAATGACACATTAAATGCTGGCTGAATAATTCGCCCTGGATCACCGGCGAATGGATTCCGGATCAGCGCCCCAGCCTTGAACAGGCCCCGCGTCGCCGAAGCGCGAACGCGGGCCGACACATGGAGACGCCTCATGCCCGACCATCCGCTGCCGGAAGTCCATCTCGACGAGCTGCCGCAATTCCGCGCGGTCCAGCAGCTTGCCTATCGCTGCGTCGAGACCGTCGGCGCGATGCTCTATCCCGGCATCACCGAGAAGGAAGCCGCGCGCCTGCTGACCGAATGGCTGCGCGACAACGGCGTGCACGACTGGCTGCACAAGCCGTTCGCGTGGTTCGGCGACCGCACCGCGTTCGAAGGTTTCTCCGGCCTGAAGCACATGGGCGGCTTCAACCTCGCGTTCTTCCCGAGCAACCGCCAGCTCGAGACCGACATGCCCGTGATCCTCGACGTCGCGCCGGTGCTCGACGGCATCGTGGCCGACGTCGGCTACGCGCACTGCCTCGGCCACAACCCCATCCTTGAACAGTTGCAGGACGACCTGATGGACCATCGCGACATGATCGTGCGGCTCGTGAAGGAGCGCCGCCCGATGGCCGAGGTCGCGCAGGCAGTGGACGCGCTGTGCCGCCGCCAGGGCGTCGAGCCGCGCCACAAGGCGTATCCGTTCAAGGTGCTCGCGCATCGCGTCGCGAAGATCCACAAGCTGTCGACACCGCGCTTCGTCGCGCGCTTCGGGCTGAACGCGACGCGCAACCTGCTGCTCGACCAGGGCCGCGCGGCGAAGCAGCAAGGCTGGTCGCCGCTGTGGTCGATCGACCGCCGCTCCGAACACGCGCCGGTGCCGGGCCTGTGGGCCGTGGAGCCGCATCTCGGCTTCGCCGGCGTCGGCGCGAAATTCGAGGAACTGCTGGTGATCACCGACGACGACGCGTACTGGCTCGACGACGACCTGCCGCACGTGCGCCGTCGGCAGCGCCGCCAGGCCGAACGCATGCAGGCCGTCGCCTGACACGCACGCGTCTCGCCCACTTCCCGAATCCCTGAACGACGGACTCACGATGCAGCCTCTTTCCGATGAAGCGCCGCTGGCCCTGTTCGAATCGGTTCACAGCGAGACGGCCGTCGCCTCCGGCGACCTGACGCTCGCGGTCAGGACTTGGGGCGACCCGGCCCGCTCGCCGGTCGTGCTCGTGCACGGCTACCCCGACGACAGCAGCGTCTGGCAGCAGGTCGCGCCGCTGCTCGCGCGCAAGCACTACGTGATCGCCTACGACGTGCGCGGCGCGGGCCTGTCCGGCGCGCCCAAGCGCACGGCCGACTACCACCTCGCGAAGCTGACCGACGACTTCATCGCGGTGATCGACGCGCTCTGCCCCGGCCGCGCGGTGCACCTGATCGCGCACGACTGGGGCTCGATCCAGGGCTGGGAGTTCGTCACGGATCCGCGGCTCGCCGGCCGCATCGCGTCGTACACGTCGTGCTCGGGGCCGTGCCTCGACCACGTCGGCTTCTGGCTGCGCGAACGCGTGCTGCATCCGACGCCCGCGTCGTTAGCCAGGCTCGGCGGGCAGCTCGTGCGCTCGTGGTACGTGTATCTGTTCCATCTGCCGTTCATCCCCGAGCTCGGCTGGCAGCTGTGGCTCGGCCGCGCATGGCCGGGCCTGCTGCGCCGGGTCGAAAAGACCCCCGCCACACCGCGCGCGACGCAGGCCGACGACGGCGCGCGCGGCGTACGCCTCTATCGCGCGAACTTCATCCGCTGCCTGTTCGCGCCGCGCGAGCGCTACGCGCACGCGCCGGTGCAGACGATCGTGCCGCTCGGCGACAAGTACGTGAGCCCGGCGCTGTCCGAGAACCTGTCGCGCTGGGTGCCGCAGTACTACCGCCGCGAAGTCGCGGCCGGCCACTGGCTGCCGCTCGCCGATCCCGCGCGCTTCGCGGACCTCGCCGAACAGTTGATCGACGCGGTCGAATCGGGCGACGAGCCGCCCGCGCTCGCGAACGCACGCCGCCGCGCGACCAGCGGCCGCTTCAGCGGCAAGGTCGCGGTCGTCACCGGCGCGGGCAGCGGCATCGGCCGCTGCGCGGCACTCGCATTTGCCCGTGAAGGCGCGACCGTCGTCGCGTGCGACATCGATCTCGCGAGCGCCGAGCGCACCGCCCTGCTGCTCGGACTCACCGGCGCGCAGGCGCATGCAAAACGCGTGGACGTCGGCTCCGCCGACGAGATGGAAGCGCTCGCAGCATGGGTCGGCAGCGAACTCGGCGGCGCCGACGTCGTGATCAACAACGCGGGCATCGGCATGGCCGGCGGCATTCTCGACACCAGCGAGCGGCACTGGGAGCGCATCCTGCACGTGAACCTGTGGGGCGTGATCCACGGCTCGCGGCTGTTCGCGCAGCAGATGGCCGCGCGCGGCACGGGCGGCCACATCGTCAACACCGCGTCGGCCGCCGCGTTCGGGCCGTCGCGCGACCTGCCCGCGTACGCGACGACGAAGGCCGCCGTGCTGATGCTCAGCGAATGCATGCGCGCGGAACTCGCGGAAAAAGGCATCGGCGTGACGGCCGTCTGCCCCGGCTTCGCGGAAACCGGAATCATGGCGTCGACGCAATACGCGGGCGCCAGCGCACAGGACGAGGCGCGGCTGCGCAAACGCGCGACGAAGCTGTACCAGATGCGCGGCCTGAAGCCGGAAACCGTCGCGCAGGCGATGGTCGACGGCGTGCTGCGCAACCGGCCGGTCGTGGCCGTCGGCACCGAGGCGCACGCGCTGCGCTTCGTCGGCCGCTTCATGCCGTGGCTCGGGCGGGTGCTTGCCCGCGTCAGCATGGCATCGCATTGACGGCGCGGCGCGCCGCACGGAAACGGAGACACAGATGACCTCTACCGCCGACTATCACAAGATCAAGGCCCGGCACGTGAAGTTCGACTTCAGCGACACGCCGATCACCTGGGTGCCAAACGACCCGGGCAGCACGCACATCATCAACACGCTGAACCTGCTGTTCCCGGAGGGCGAACTGTGGTTCTGCCGCGTGTACAACAAGGCACTGCCGAACATCACCGATGCGCGCCTGCGCGACGAAGCCGAAGGCTTCCTGCGCCAGGAAGCCGTGCATTCGCGCTCGCACGGCGGCGTGCTCAAGCATTACTACGACCGGCACGGGATCGACACGAAGCCGTTCACGCAGAAGCTGAACTGGCTGTTTACGCGCGTGCTGGGCGAAGCGCCGTTCGGGCTGAAGATCGGCCATACGCGTTTCTGGCTGCGTCAGCAGCTCGCGGTGATCGCATCGCTCGAACATTTCTTCGGCTATCTCGGCAACTGGGTGCTCAATGCGCACGGGCTCGACGAAGGCCGTGCCGACCCGACGATGGTCGACCTGCTGCGCTGGCACGGCGCGGAGGAAGTCGAACACCGGACCGTCGCGTTCGACATCTACAACCACATGGGCGGCAACTATCCGGAGCGCTGCGTGCACATGGCGTTCGTGATCGTGCTGTTGCTCTACTTCATCACGAGCGGCGCGAAATTCATGTACCGGCGAGATCCCGCCGCCGGCCGCTACCCGGGTTTCGTGCTGTCGTGGTGGAAGGGTTCTCGACGCGGGCACCTGCCGTCGTTCTGGAAAGTGATCGGCGCGGCGTTGCGCTATTTCAAGCCGGGCTATACGCCGCACCACGAAGGCTCGACCGAGCAGGCGCTTGCGTATCTGGCGCGCTCGCCGGCCGCGCAAGCGGCCGCGCATGGCGGCAACTGGGGCACGACGAAGGGCGCGTGACCGCGTCCGCAAGCGGGTCCGCGACAGTTTTGGCGGGGCGCCGGCCGAAATGCGTACAATCGCGGCTTCATTTCCCGGAGGTGCCGCGATGGCCATGAAGAAAACCGATCTAGAAAAGAACAAGGCGCTCAAGCTGACGCACGCGATGAAGCAGTCCAGCTCCGCCCGCTTCGGCAAGGCTGCCGAGGACGCAGCGAAGCTCGACCGCCGCGCGCAGCGCAAGCTCGACCAGGAACAGGGTCTCGTGCCGTTCGCGTGCAAGCTCAACGCCGAACTCGTCGAACAGCTGAAGGCACGCGCCGCCACCCATCCGAACGGGATGACCGGCCTGCTGTCCGAACTGCTCGTCAACGGCCTCGCCCAGCGCGACGCGTGATCGTCGCAAATCTCGAAAATAGTCGTTGACAACGCCGTACGACATCGACAAACTCGTTCGCATGCCTACGTTCAAGCTCATCGCCATCGCGAATCATTGCCCGGTGAACATTCGAAAGAATGGATCACGGGAGGCGCTTGTGCGTTAGCATCCGAGCAGTACCGCATGTCACACAAGGCCTCACCGGAAACGGATGAGGCCTTTTTGTTCTGGTGCGCGTCATCCGTCCGGCTCAACGAATGGAGCAGACGATGGACCAGGCAAGCCCGTTGTTCGACCGTCCCGATTCGCGCCGCGTCGGTGCGATCGCGTTACCGACCGTCGTGATCCGCTTCGCGGTCGCGCCGCGCACGACACTGACCTGGCGCGCGCCAAGCGATGCGGAAATTCGCGCGCACGGCGCACCGCTGTGGATCACGCGGCCGCCGAGCGTCGACGACTACTGGGTACAACCCGGCGACGTGCTGCGCATCGCGCGCGGCGATCGCATCTGGCTCGGCACCGATGACGACCGGCCGGCCGAAGCGTCGATCACGACGGCGTACGTGAGGCGCGGCGAACGGCTGAGACGCACGCTCGCGCGAATGCAACGTTTGCTCGCCGGACGATGGCGAAGACGGGATTGACGATGCGCGCTCACGCGCGCGGCGGGGATGCCGGAACGCGCGGAATCACCGTATGCGGAAACGGACGCACCCGCGACGCAACGCGTCGCGGGTGCGCATCGAATGACGCGGCACGCACGTGCGTGCCGCGTGCGATCGCGCGCCGTGCGCAACCCTCACATGCATCACGTGCATCAGGTGCTGGCGGCGAGACGCGGGCCCGTGCTGCGAGGCGTGGAATCGAGGTCGGGGCGTTGCGCCGCCTGCGAGGTCACCCACGGGTCGATGCCTTGCTTTTGCACCTCCTCGAGAAATGACACCCGCGTACGCCAGTAATCCGCCTGTAATTTCGCATCGATGACGCGCTGTTCGGCTGCGAACAGTTCCATGCGCGCCGTCACGAGCATCGATGCAGCGGTTTTTTCCGGCGTGGGGGCGTGCCGCATCGCCCAACGGCTGATCCAGTTCAACATGCTGACCTCCGTGATGACGGGCGAACCCGCATCGGGCAATCGCAACCGGTCGCGCCTGCCCGAATGCGCAACGACCGTCACCGCGCTTCACCGCCCGGCCTGCACGGACTGCGACTCCCCCGCGTCGGCAACATCTGGCCGGCGTGTGCGCGCGGTGTATCTATCCTAGAAACACTTGCCGGTTAACGCGATGACGTCTTGCAATCTTTTACACAGAAACCACAGTCGGGCGCGCACCGCGAAATGACAGTTGCGGACGCGACGGCTTCGGCGCAGGATAGCCCGATATCTGCAACCGCCAGGACTGGCGAATGGCTGCTGCATGCCGCCGCGCACCCGCGCCGGTCATGCGCGCGCTCGCGCACGTATTGCGTCCGTCCTGCGTTCGCCCCTCGTGCGGGCGTGCCATTGCAGTCGCATGCCGTCGCGTTGCGGCAGCCCCCCGCATGTCGATCATGCCGTTGCGCCCGCATCGGCCGACACGGCCCGCCCGTCGTCGAATCGTTTCCATCGTTTCTACCTGCCCGCCTCGTCCGAACCGGTAAAATGCGCGCCTTCCTCGCGCGGCCGGCCTGTCCAGCCGTTCGCGCGAACGCTGCCGATCGTGCCCCGCAACTATATCGTCCGAGCTATCCGCGCTATTACAATCCGCCGATAGCGTCGCAATAGTGGCTGGTTACAGTACGCCGGCCTCGCGCTGCCTTACAACAATTCGGCACGAACAACAAGCAACACGACAACCCGACCGGAGAAACGCCTTCATGGAATCCATCAAGCGGTATTTCGGCTTCGACGAAGCCGGCACCGACTTCCGCACCGAAATACTCGCGGGCGTCACCACGTTCCTGACGATGGCCTACATCATCTTCGTCAACCCCGCGATCCTCGGCGATGCCGGCATGCCCAAGGAATCCGTGTTCGTCGCGACCTGCCTCGTCGCGGCGCTGGCGTCGATGATCATGGGGCTGTACGCGAACTACCCGATCGCCTGCGCGCCCGGCATGGGCCTGAACGCGTATTTCGCGTACACGGTCGTCAAGGGGATGGGCTTCACGTGGCAGGCCGCGCTCGGCGCGGTGTTCATCTCCGGCTGCCTGTTCCTGCTCGTCACGCTGTTCCGCGTGCGCGAGGCGATCGTCAACGGCATTCCGAAATCGCTGCGCATCTCGATCACCGCCGGCATCGGCCTGTTCCTCGGCATCATCTCGCTGAAGACCTCGGGTGTGATCGTCGGCAACCCCGCCACGCTCGTCACGCTCGGCGACCTGCACAAGCACGATACGATCCTCGCGATCATCGGCTTCTTCACGATCGTCACGCTCGACCACCTGCGCGTGCGCGGCGCGATCCTGATCGGCATCATCGGCGTCACGATCCTGTCGTTCTTCTTCGGCGACAACCAGTTCCACGGCGTGTTCTCCGCGCCGCCGTCGATCGACGCGACGCTGTTCAAGCTCGACATCGGCGCCGCGCTGTCGACCGGCATCATCAACGTGATCCTCGTGTTCTTCCTCGTCGAACTGTTCGACGCGACCGGCACGCTGATGGGCGTCGCGAACCGCGCGGGCCTGCTCGTCGAGGGCAAGATGAACCGCCTGAACAAGGCGTTGCTTGCCGACAGCACGGCGATCGTCGCGGGCTCGCTGCTCGGCACGTCGTCGACCACCGCGTACATCGAAAGCGCGTCGGGCGTGCAGGCCGGCGGCCGCACGGGCGTGACGGCGATCACCGTCGCCGTGCTGTTCCTCGCATGCCTGTTCATCGCGCCGCTCGCTGGCGTCGTGCCGGCCTACGCCACGGCACCGGCACTGCTGTACGTGTCGTGCCTGATGCTGCGCGAGATGGTCGAGGTGCCGTGGGACGATGCGACCGAAGCCGTGCCGGCCGCGCTGACCGCGCTGCTGATGCCGTTCACTTACTCGATCGCGAACGGCGTCGCGTTCGGCTTCATCGCATACGGCGGCCTGAAGCTGCTGACGGGCCAGGCCCGCACGGTCAAGCCGATCGTGTGGATCATCGCGGCCGTGTTCCTGTTCCGCTTCTTCTATCTCGGCAGCGAGTGACGCACGCGCGCCCCTGTGCGCTGCAAGATGAAACGAAAACGCCACCTTCGGGTGGCGTTTTCGTTTTGTTCTCGTTTTGGCTACGCGGGGTGGTGCAAGCGAGCGCCGGTCAAACCTCCGCCTGCCGGAGCACCCAGCGCGCGAAGGTCTGCAACGGCCCCTCGCCCAGTTCCAGCGCCTCGGGCAACACGAGACAGAAGCGCTTCACCACGCCCCGCCCGTCGGGCCAGGGCGCCGCGAGCAACCCTTGCGCGATCTCGGCGTCGACATAGAGGCGCGGCACCAGCGCGACGCCGAGCCCGGCGAGCGCCGCCGCGATCAGCATCGAGTAAAGATCGTAGCGTGCGCCGGCGGCCGGATTGTTCACCGGCAGCCCCGTCTCCTGCACGTACGCCGACCACGCATCAGGCGTCTGGCGCTTGTGCAGGCGCGGCAGCGTGCCCAGCAATACGTCTGGCTGCCCGGCCGCGAGCAGCGACGGATGGCAGACCGGCACCAGCACCTCCTCGCACAACCGGTACGTATGCATGCCGGCCCAGGCCGGATGCTCGAAGTGAATCGCCGCATCGAAACCGCTGCCGGCCAGCACGAACGGCTCCGCGCGATCGGCGAAATGCACCGTGATGTTCGGATGCTGCGTCTGGAGTCCCTTGAGCCGCGGAATCAGCCAGCGCGTCGCGAATGTCGGCGTCACGGCGATATCGACGCTGCCGCCGTCGCCGGGCTGCCCCATCATGTACTGGCTGTCGCGCTCGAGCCGGTCCAGCACTTCGCGAACCTGCGCCGCGTAGCGCACGCCGTTCGGCGCCAACCGCACGCGGTTGCCGACCCGCTCGAACAGCGCGACACCCAGGAACGTCTCCAGCCGGCCGATCTGCCGGCTGATCGCGCCTTCCGTCAACGCCAGTTCGTCGGCGGCGCGCGCGAAGCTTCCATGCCGCGCCGCGGCCTCGAATGCCATCAATGCCGAATTGCTCGGAATCCTGCGTCGCGTCACGATTGCTCCCGGTCCGACCGTCGTCGGTCATGGCTTGATCAAATGTCATTGAACGGTGACGAATCATCGTTTTTCTGCCGTCCATCGGCTCATTATCATGACAAAAACTCAACCCGTCGAGCAGCCATCGGCCCCGAAGGCCGCTCGCCCCCGTGGAGAAACCATGATCTATGCCGTTGAATGCAGCATCGCCGAGCCCGCCGTCGAAGCCGAGTGGAACGACTTCTACAGCCGCGACAAACTGCCGGCGCTCATCTCCGTATCCGGCTTCCGCACGTCGCAACGCTTTCGCGCACTCGGCGGCGACGGCCCCGTCTACCTCGCGCTGCATACGATCGACGGCCCGGACGTGCTGACGTCGGCCGAGTATCGCGACAAGGGCGGCGGCAATTTCGCGCGCTGGCAGCCGCACATCGTCGAGTGGCGCCGCAACGTCTACGACTGCGCGGCCCCCGCGCCGGCCGTCTCCGGCCATCAATGGCTGGCCGTTTGCGACGACCCCGCCCCGTTCGCGCGAGCAGCGATCGCAGCCACGGCCATGCATGCGGTCGCGCTGGATCGGCGGCCGGCCGCGCGCTGGCTGGCCGTCCTCACGCACGATCGGGCTCGGCTCGGGTCCGATGCCGCGATCCGGCTCTATGCACCGATGGGTGACCCACTCGTCAGCACACCGACGTCGGCAACCGCACGCTGACCGGAGCCCGACCATGCCCAGCGTCACGATCTTGATTCCCGAGGCGAGCATGCCGGCCAGCACGGCGCTCGACGCGTTGTCGTCGGCCTGCGAGAGGCTCTGCACCGACGTGCTGAGCGCCGCACCCGGCACGGTCCACGTCGCGTACGTCCCGGTCCGGCACGGCTGCGGACATCCGGTCAGCGCGGAGATCCGCTTTCGCACCTCGTCATTTCGCATCCCTGAACTGATGGACCGGTTCATGACCGAACTGGATCGCGAGATTCTTCGCCACACCGGATTCGTCGCACGCATCCGCTGCTTCGGCTACGACACCACTCACCTTCACGCCCGACATTGACCCGTGAGCACGCCTGTTCAACTCCCTTCCTTCCCGCGTCGCCAGATCGGCGATTTCACAGTGATCGCGATCAGCGACGGCACGCTGACGGCCGGCCTCGACCTGCTGTCGAACATCGACGTCGACGACGCGACCGGCATCATGCACCGGGCCGGCATACACGCGCCGTCCGACGTCAACATCAACTGCTACGTGATACGCGGGAACGGGCGCACCGTGCTCGTCGACACCGGCGCCGGCGGCATCCGGAACTGGGGCGGCCTGCTGCGTCCGTCGCTGTCGCAAGCCGGCATCGATGCACGCGACATCGACACGGTCCTGCTGACGCATGCGCATCCGGATCACATCGGCGGCCTCCTGGACACGGACGCACATCCGGCCTTTCCGCAAGCGGAGGTGCTCATTCACGAACGGGAACGTGCGTTCTGGCTGGACGACGCCATGTACGAGCGGGCAAACGAGCGCGCACGCGTCAATGTCCGGATCGCGCGGCGCACGTTCGACGTGTATCGCGCGCATCTACGCACCATCGAGGCAGGCGACGTGCTGCCCGGTATCGTCGCGGTCCCGCTGCCGGGGCACACGCCCGGCCACACCGGCTATCGCGTCGAATCGCGCGGCGAGCGCCTGCTGATCTGGGGCGATCTCGTGCATTTCGCGCCGATTCAGGTTGCGCGCCCCGACGTGTCGATCGCGTTCGATCACGATCCGTCTCAGGCATCATCGACGCGCGCGGCCACGCTCGCCGAAGTCGCTTCGGATAACTTGCTGATTGCGGGCATGCACCTCGCCGACACGGGCTTCGCACGCATCGCGCGCACGAACGGCCCAACCGGCGGCGCGTATGTGCTTGGCGGGGCGGATTGAGCGAAACGGAACGCGGGCACGCCAGTGCGCCGCACGATGCTCGAATCGCGCCGCGCACCGCTCCGGGCGAGCGCGCTACGGGACGAGCATGCGCCGATATGACACGGGCGCCGGTATCCGGCGCCCGCTCCGTCGCTGCCCGGTCGTCCGGCTCAGCGCCAGTTCGCTTCGTAGAAGCGCACGTAGCCGCTGCGCAGCGTCACGCATTGCGCGCGCGTCTCGGACAGCAACCGCCGTGCGGCCGCCTCGATACGCTCGCGGTGCTGATCGTACGCACCGACCATGTCCTCGAAGCGCGGCGATGCCGCACCGAAATGATCCTCCAGCGCCTCGGCGGTGATCTGACATTGAACGCGCTCGCCATTGACCAGCGCCGTGAAACCAAGCATCAGGTCGCGCCCCGAATATTCGGGCTTCTCATTCGTGAAATGAATCTGCATGGGAGCCGCCTTGTCCGGTAGAAAGCAAATGACCGCGTCCATCGTCCGCTACCGGCCGGACGAAAATTTACGCGGGCTCGCCGGCAGAGGCAGGATCCACGGGGTATGGCGCGGACACCGCATGCCGGTTGCATTCCACTTTAGACGGTTTCGCGCAGGAGGCAAATTTTGCGATGTGCGGCGTTCCGACGCGTATTTTCATCAGACCAGCGCGACATCCGGCACCGTTTGCCGGGTGGCGTCAGTGGGGATCGGTGGGCCAGATGTTCAGTGCGATCGCGGCGGTCGTGGCGCCTACCGCGATCGCGGCCGCCCCGTATTGCACCGCGTCGCTCAGGTCGAACAACAGACCGTGGATCGCGACGGCGATGCCGCCCAGCATGATGAAGGTGGCGATGGCCGCCAGCACGACTCTCAGTTCCGTCCGAACCATGATGCGTCTCCCGAACGGATGCATGTCACGTCGCATGCATGTTGCGATGCGGAACACGGCGCGTGCGCGTTCCACTTTCATCATTGCATGCGGGCGCTTAAAAGCAAGGGGTTTTTGTACGCAGTCGCACAACGCGTGCGGCGCTTGTATGATGAGGCGATATCGATAGCGGCGGCCCGGGTGGCGGATGGTGCGGCGCACAGCGTCAAGGCGGGGCGACCGCGAAGCATGGAGCCCCAGTAAGCGCTGAAGCGCCAACTGGGGCCGACAGGAGACAAGACATGCCTCAATCTTTCGTGCTGCCCGCCACCGCGGGCCGCAACGACCTGCTCGCGCAGGCGCATGCCCGTTCGACCGCGATCGGCCTGCGCGCCAACGAGCAACCCGATTTCTCGCCGCTGTCGCGGCTCGCGCTGCGCGAACTGCTCGACACGAACCACGCATTGTTCGCACACGCGCGCCCGGTGATGGAGAACCTCCACGCGCAGATCGCCGACACGCAAAGCCTCGTGCTGCTCACCGACGCCGACGGCGTGATCCTGCACAGCATCGGCGACGCGGACTTCATCGAAAAGGCGAACCGCGTCGCGCTGTGCACCGGCGTGTCGTGGGCCGAAGGCGCACGCGGCACCAATGCGATCGGCACCGCGCTCGCATCGGGCCAGGCGGTCGCCGTGCACGGGTCGGAGCACTTCCTGCGCGCGAACCATATCCTCACCTGCTCGTGTGCGCCGATCATCGACTCGTTCGGCCGCACGCTCGGCACGCTCGACGTGAGCGGCGATCCGCGCGGCTTCAGCTCCCATACGCTCGCGCTCGTGCGGATGTCCGCGCAGCTGATCGAGAACCATCTGTTCGCGAACCAGTGCGCGGAAGCACTGCGGCTACGCTTCCACGCCCACGAGGACTGCGTCGACTCGCTGTTCGCCGGCCTCGTCGCATTCGGCCCCGACGGCGGGCTGATCGCCGCGAACCGCAGCGCGCAATTCCAGCTCGGCGCGACCTTCGATGCGTTGCAGCATCAAGGCTGCGATGCGCTGTTCGGCATGCGCTTCGGCCAGCTCGCGCAGCAGGCAGCCCGCGCACCCGGCGCACCGTTCAGCCTCACGCTGTCGACCGGCGTGCGCGTGCTCGCACGCTGCGAATTCGCGGAAGCGCACAAGACGGCCGTCGCCGTCACGCCGCCCGCGCCCGCCGTGCGCATGCGGGCTCCGGACCCCGACGCGATCACGTTCGCGACGCTCGACACCGGCGATGCGCGGATGGCCGCCGTGCTCGAACGCGTCGCGAAAATTCGTGGACGCGATCTGCCGTTGCTGATCCTCGGCCAGACCGGCACCGGCAAGGAATGGCTCGCGCGTGCGCTGCACCAGGCATCGCCGCGCGCGGACGGCCCGTTCGTCGCGGTCAACTGCGCGGCACTGCCGGATTCGCTGATCGAGGCCGAACTGTTCGGTTACGAGGACGGCGCCTTCACCGGTGCGCGCAAGCGCGGCAGCCCCGGCAAGATCGCGCAGGCCGACGGCGGCACGCTGTTTCTCGACGAAATCGGCGACATGCCGCTCGCGCAGCAGGTCAGGCTCATGCGCGTGCTGCAGGAGCGCGCGGTGATGCCGCTCGGCGGCGCACGCGCGGTGCCGGTCGACGTGCGCGTGGTCTGCGCGACCCACCGCGACCTGCGTGCGATGATCGCCGAAGGCACGTTCCGCGAAGACCTGTTCTACCGGATCAACGGGCTCGCGGTCACACTGCCGCCGCTCGCCGCGCGCACCGACCTGCCGGCACTGGTCGAGCGGATCCTCGCGCGGCTCGGTCGCAGCGAGCCGATGCCGAGCCGCCTCGCGACCGACGTGCTCGACGCGTTCATGCGGCACCGCTGGCCCGGCAACCTGCGGCAAATGACCAACGTGCTGCGCACGGCCGGCATGCTCGCCGAAGACGAAGCCGAAATCACGCTCGCGCACCTGCCCGACGATTTCTGGCTCGACTGCGACGACACACCGGCGGCACAGGCCGCACCGGCCGACACGCGCGAAGCGACGACACTGCAGAGCCACCAGGCCGCGGTGATCGACGCGGTGCTCGCGCGGCACGGCGGCAACGTATCGGCAGCCGCGCGGGAGCTTGGGCTCGCGCGCAATACCGTGTACCGCTACCTGCGCCGACACTGACGTCCCGCGCCGGCTGCCCGACGGGCGCCGGCCGCGCCGCCTTCGGGTATGCTTGGCGCTTGCCTTGCCTTGTCTTGCCGCCGCGCCGGCACCCGCTTCGCCCCATGACCGATCCCGACCACCCGCCTCTCGTACGCATCGAGCCGCTCGACGCGACGTTCGACGCCCCCGATTCGCTGACGCTGCTCGAGGCCGCCGCGTTCGCGCACGTCAGGCTGCCGCGCTCGTGCCGCAACGGCACGTGCCGAAGCTGCCTGTGCAGGATCGTCAGCGGCAGCGTACGCTATACGATCGAATGGCCGGGTCTGAGCCGCGAGGAAAAGGCCGACGGCTATACGCTGCCGTGCGTGGCCGTAGCGACCTCGGATGTCGTGCTCGACGTGCCCGACGCGGTGATGATCGACTGAACGCGGCGAGCGCGCGTGCGCCGTCCCGCGGCAAGGATGCCCGCCTGGAGAACGTGATGACCCAGTCCACCGATCGCATCGAGAAACAAGCCTTGCTCGCCGCGCCGCTGGCGCGCGTCTGGGAAGCCGTCAGCAATGCCGGGGAATTCGGCATCTGGTTCGGCGTGACGTTCGACGGGCCGTTCGTCGCCGACCGGCCGCTGTTCGGCCGCATCACGCCGACGCGCGTCGACGACGACGTCGCCCGGGCACAGGAGCCGTATGCCGGCACCGTGTTCGAGATCGTCGTCGATCGCGTCGAGCCGATGCACCGATTCTCCTTTCACTGGCACCCGTTCGCGATCGATCCGAACTTCGATTACGCGTCCGAGCCGATGACGCTCGTCACGTTCTCACTCGCCGAAGCGAACGGCGGCACGCTGCTGACGATCAGCGAAACGGGCTTCGACCAGTTGATCGAAGCGCGCCGCGCAAAGGCTCGCGAGATGAACGATCAAGGCTGGGCCGCGCAGATGACGCTGATCACGAAATATCTCGCGAAGCACGCGTAAGCGTGCCGCGCGTCATGCCCGGTATCCGCGTGCCCGCATGCCCTCGTGGCGGGTGCGTGGCATAATCCGCTCCATCGCCGTTCATACCCCGCCCCGCGCATCGCATGCTGAGCCGTCGTTTCCGGAAGATCGTCAGTCTGATCGGGATGCTCGCCATCCTGATGACAACGCTCGCGCCGACGATCTCGCAGGCGCTGACAACGCAAGACCGCGTCGACTCGCTCCTTGCCGGTTACTGCACGGCCGGGCCGGCGGGCGGCAACCATGCCGGCGATGCGTCGTCGAAAAGCCTGCAGGCCCATCTGCAGGCTTGCGGCTATTGCAGCCTGCTCGCCCATACACCCGCCCTGCCCGCGCCCGAACTGACGTTCGCGGCCAACTTCCACCCGCTCCAGCATCGCGAAGCAACCCGCTTCGAAAGCCTGCGCCGCACGCTGCCGCTCACGGCCGCGCAACCACGCGCCCCGCCGTTCGCGTCCTGATTCGTCGTCACCGCGCGTGATGCCCTCGCGCATCACGCCGTGAGCACGCGCGCCGCGCGTGCATGCCGTGTCACGTTTCGAAGGACGATCTCATGTTCGACCGTATTGCTCGAGGCATCGTGCCGTGCGTGCGCTCGCCCGCGCGACCATTCGTCGAATGCATCGTTCTCCTTGTCATTTCCAACCGGATCATCCCGTCATGAAAACCACTGCTTTCGTCCGCGGCGCACTCGTCGCACTCGGCTTCGTCGTCGCACAGGCCGCTCACGCGCACGCACACCCGAAAAACCTGCAACCCGCCGCCGACGCCACGCTGTCGAGCGCGCCGCACGCGGTCACGATCGACTTCAGCGAAACGCTCGAACCCGCATTCAGTTCGATCGCCGTCACCGACAGCCATGGACAGTCGGTCGTCGACGGGAAAGCCGCCATCGACGCCGGCAACCGGAAGCGGATGCATGTGGAGCTGGCGAACCTGACGCCGGGCACGTACACGGTCGCTTGGGTTGCAGTGGCGACCGACGGGCATCGCACGCAGGGCCACTACACGTTCACGCTGAAGTAACGCACACGATGCCCGCGTGGCGATCTTCCCTACCCGATCAGGAACACACTCGATGAAACGCTCGATTCCGACCAGCCTGCTGTTCGCATTGCTGGCGCTGCAGGCGCCCGCCACGTTCGCCGCATCGGCCGTTCAGGCCGATGCATGCTGGATCCGTACGATGCCGGCGACGGTGCCGTCGTCCGGTTATTTCACGCTGAAGAACGACGGCGACAAGCCCGTCACGCTCACGGGCATCGATACGCCCGCGTTCGGGATGGCGATGATGCACGAAACGCAGACGGCCGGCAGCACCGCGAAAATGGTTCACGTCGAAGCGGTCGACGTGCCCGCGCACGGCACGGTGACGTTCAGGCCGAAGGGCTATCACGTGATGCTGGAGGAACCGCGCCAGCCCGTCGCGCCCGGCACGAAGGTACCGCTGCGGCTGCATTTCGCCGACGGCGCGACGGTGTCCGTGACCTGCGACGCGAAGGCGCCCTCCTACACCGGCCAGTAACGCCGCAACCGCATCGACCGAAGGAGACGCACATGAGCAAGGAACGCGTGCCGCTGGCCAGCCTGATCGTCCGCTACCGGACGCCGCTGAACGTCGCCGTGTTGATCGCCTGCGGGTTATGGGCGGCGTGGATCGCGTGGATGACGCGGCCTTCGGCGATCGATTCGCCGTCGTCGATCGCCGCATACTGCGTGCGCGACACACGCTGACGCGCCGCGCCGGTTCCGGCGGCGGTCCGCGTCATTTTGGCGTGGCATCATCGCTTCATCCCGACCGCCGGAACCCCCTCCCGGAGCAACGCATGTCCATTCAGACCTGGATGCTGTTTGCCGCCGCCTATCTCGCGACGACGCTGTCGCCGGGCCCCAACGTGCTGCTCGTCATCCGCAACACGGTGCGCTACGGCTCGCGCGGCACCGCCGCGACGATCGCGGGCAACCTCGTCGCACAAGGCGCGGTGGTCATGCTCGTCGCGCTCGGCGTCGGCGCGGTGCTGGCCGCGATGCCGCCGCTATTCATCGCGATGAAGGTCGTCGGCGCCGCGTACCTGATGTTGCTGGGCGTCCGGCAACTGCGCGGCGACCGCAACGCACGCTCGCCCGACGGCCGGGCCGAGATCGTCGAGCCCGACCGCAGGAAGCTGTTCCGCGAAGCGCTGTTCGTGTCAGGCAGCAATCCGAAGACGATGATCTTCCTGTCGGCGTTCATGCCGCAGTTCATCGCACACGGTCGCCCGCTCGCGATGCAGTTCGTCGTGATGTATGTGACGATCGCATGCACCGTCGTCGTCGTGCACAGCGTCTATTCGTTCGGCGTGCGCCGGCTCCATCGTGGTATCGGCGTCAGCCCGTGGGTACGCGCGGCCAAGCGCGCCAGCGGGCTGCTGTTCGTTGGCCTCGGGATCAAGCTGCTGACCGCACGGCAGGCGTAAGCGTCCGCACGGCGACGGCCGGCGCCGCGGCGTGATCGGAACCGTCAGCCCTTGACGGCCAGCGTGGCCGCAATCTCGCCGAACGACGGCCGTGCGTCGATCTCCTCGTTCAGGCAGGCGGCGGCCAGCGCGTCGAGTACGTGCGAACCTTCCCACGCACGCGGCTCGCATCGCGCCAGCAACTCACAGAGCAAATGGCCGAACGCCCTGACTTCCAGCCGTTCGAGCCGCGCCGCGCGCACGCGGTCGTTCACGTCGTAGACCGACGCCGCGCCGAAATCGCCGAGCAGCGCGCCGCCCTTGCCGTCGTGCAGGATGTTGTGCGCGTACAGGTCGCCGTGCATGATGCCGCGCGCGTGCAGATGCGCAGCCACCGACGCGATGCCGAGCGCGATCCGCGATGCCTCGGCCGGCGCGAATCGCTCATCGGCCGCATAGACGTCGCGCGTGCAGGACGCAAAGCTCGGCGGCTCGGCGAGGTTCGTCAGCGCCGGATCGACCAGTTCCATCACGAGGCCGTGCGTGCCGTCCGGATGGCCGTGCACCTTGCCGATCACCGGAATCATGTTCGGGTGACGCCCGGCGTGCAGGCACGCGGCCATTTCGCAATCGGGCAGCCCGTCGCTCGTCACGGCCCCCTTGAACAGCTTGACCGCGACCGCGCGCGGCGCTTGGCCGTCCACCCGCCACTGCGCGCGATAAATGACACCCGATGCGCCTTCGCCGAGCTTCCGATCGAGGGCGAGCGACGTCCAGTCGATGTCCGCGACGCCCGGCTTGGCCGAAGCCGCCGATTCCAGCGCGGTGCCGAACGGATTGCCCGCGGACGCGAGCCACGCGAGACGCGGCAGACGCAGCAACCAGTCGGGCAGTTCGTCCAGCCGGTTCGCCGACAGCCGCACCAGTTCGAGCGCACGGCACGCGGCCATTTCGGGCGGCAACGTGCGCAGCCGGTTGCCCGCGAGCATCAGCTTCTGCAAGCGCGAACAATCGCCGATCTCGGCGGGTAGCGCGTCGATTTCGTTGTCGGTCAGGATCAGCCAGCGCAGCGCGCGCGGCAGCGAACGGCGCGGCACCGTGCGGATCCGGTTCGCCTTGAAACCGATCATGTCGAGCTGGGCGCATGTGCCGAGCACCTCGGGAAATTCGGTGAAGCGATTGCCGGACGCGAACAGGATGCGCAGGCGATGCAGCCGCGACAGGTCGTCCGGCAGCGCCGACAGCGCATTGCCGGACAGGTCGAGCACTTCGAGCGTGTCGGCCAGATCGAAGATTTCGCGCGGAAATTCGGTCAGCCCGCACGCGAGCTTGAGTTGCCGGGCGCCCGACAGCTGGCCGGCCTGCAGTTGTTCGAGGGTGGTGGTCACGGGGAGAAAGCGGATGGCAGTAGCGATGGTCGTCGGACCGATCGTCCGAATTCTACCGGGATCGCTTTCACGCATCCGCTCGCCGTGTCACACCCTCTTCACAAACGCGCGATGTAACGCTACAATTCGGCCCCTTGCAGTGCCGACGTGGTGAAATTGGTAGACACGCTATCTTGAGGGGGTAGTGGCGAAAGCTGTGCGAGTTCGAGTCTCGCCGTCGGCACCAAATACGGTTTTTCCGTGTTTCGTGCATTTGCAAAACCCGCGACAGCGCATGGCTTCGCGGGTTTTTTTGTTGCTTCGGCGATGCGGGACGAAGCGCTCGGTCAGATGGACGGCAAACGTCGATGTCTCGAATCCCGCGTCGATGCCTGCGTTTCCGGCGCGACGACTTCGCGTCACAGCATCGGCAACACGGCCCGGATATGCTCGGCGAACGCCGCCGTCAGATGCGACGGCCGTTTCCGGTCGAACCTCAGCGTAATGCCCACCGCCGGCAACGGCGGCAACCGCGGATCGCCGTTGACGATCGCCAGGTCGGCCGGCACGGCCGTCTGCGTCATCACCGCGAACGCCTGCCCCGAGCGCACCAGCGCGATCAGCCCCGCGAGACTGCTGCTCGCATACGCGACGCGGTAATCGCGACCGGCGCGATGCAGCGCGTCGCAGGCCGCGATGTGATCGAGCGTATCGGGATCGGACAGCGCGAGCGGCAGCGGATCGAAATGCGCGGGCTCCAGCCCCGGATAGCCGATCCAGACCAGTTGCTCGCGACGAATGATGTCGTCGTTCGCCCCATCGTCCGGCAATGAAATCATCGCGAGATCGACCGCGCGTTTCTCGAGCTGTTCGAGCAGCCGCGGCGTCGGCCCGCATACGATTTCGACGATCGCCTGCGGATGCTGGCTCGAAAACTGCCGCAGCAGCGGCGGCAGAAACACCTCCGCGTAATCGTCCGGGCACCCGAACCGGATCGTCCCCGTCAACCCCGTGCCGCACAGGTCGGCCATTGCCTCGTCGTGCTGCCGCAGGATGCGCTGCGCATGCACGAGCAGCCGCTCGCCGGGATGCGTCAGCACCACGCCGCGGCCAGTGCGCTGGAACAGCGGCTGGTCGACGATATCCTCGAGCCGCTTCATCTGCTGGCTGAGCGCGGACTGCGTCCGGCCGACGCGCGCGGCCGCGCGGCTGAGCGCGCGCACCTCGGCGATCACGACGAACGAACGCAGCAGGTCGATTTCGAGCGAGCGTCCCAAGGTATTAGCCCCCTTTCTACCTTGCATAAGAACTATTCGTTTCCATCAAACCAGACGCGCGCCTAGACTGCAAGCGATCCCTGCCCCCTTGCCCGGAGAAGCCCGATGTCCCTGAACGACGACGCAACCTTCTGGCGCAACGCCAGGCAGCACCTGGTCCGCTACGGCGGCACGTTCGAGCCGATGATCATCGAGCGCGCGAAGGGCAGCTTCGTCTATGACGCCGACGGCCGCGCGATCCTCGATTTCACGTCGGGGCAGATGAGCGCGGTGCTCGGCCACTGCCATCCGGAGATCGTCTCCGTCATCGGCGAATACGCGGGCAAGCTCGATCACCTGTTCAGCGGAATGCTGTCGCGGCCCGTCGTCGACCTCGCGACGCGCCTCGCCGACATCACGCCGCCCGGGCTCGACCGCGCGCTGCTGCTCAGCACCGGCGCGGAATCGAACGAAGCGGCGATCCGGATGGCGAAGCTCGTCACCGGCAAGTACGAGATCGTCGGCTTCGCGCAGTCGTGGCACGGGATGACGGGCGCGGCCGCATCGGCCACGTACAGCGCGGGCCGCAAGGGTGTCGGCCCGGCCGCCGTCGGCTCATTCGCGATTCCGGCGCCATTCACGTACCGGCCGCGCTTCGAGCGCAACGGCGCGTACGACTATCTTGCCGAACTCGACTACGCGTTCGACCTGATCGACCGCCAGTCGAGCGGCAACCTCGCGGCATTCATCGCGGAGCCGATCCTCAGTTCGGGCGGGATCATCGAACTGCCGGACGGCTATATGGCGGCGCTCAAGCGCAAGTGCGAGGCGCGCGGGATGCTGCTGATCCTCGACGAGGCGCAGACGGGCGTCGGACGCACCGGCACGATGTTCGCGTGCCAGCGCGACGGCGTGACGCCCGACATCCTGACGCTGTCGAAAACGCTCGGCGCCGGGCTGCCGCTCGCGGCCATCGTGACGTCCGCGGCGATCGAGGAACGCGCGCACGAACTCGGCTACCTGTTCTATACGACGCACGTGTCGGATCCGCTGCCCGCGGCCGTCGGCCTGCGCGTGCTCGACGTGGTGCAGCGCGACGGGCTCGTCGCACGCGCGAACGTGATGGGCGACCGGCTCAGGCGCGGCCTGCTCGACCTGATGGAGCGGTTCGACTGCATCGGCGACGTGCGCGGGCGCGGGCTGCTGCTCGGCGTCGAGATCGTCAAGGATCGCCGCACGAAAGAGCCGGCGGACGGCCTCGGCGCGAAGATCACGCGCGAGTGCATGAACCTCGGGCTCAGCATGAACATCGTGCAGTTGCCCGGCATGGGCGGCGTGTTCCGGATCGCGCCGCCGCTGACCGTCAGCGAGGACGAGATCGATCTCGGCTTGTCGCTGCTCGGTCAGGCGATCGAACGCGCGCTGTAACGCCGCCGCGCGGTAACGCCCTTCTCCGCATCGTACGATTCGTCGCGCCGGTTCGAGCGACCGGCGCGACGGATTCCCGATCGATCAGCGCGTTTCGGCCGCCCACGCTTCGGCATCGGCACCGGCCGGAATGCGCATCGGGCTCGACGGGTCCGTCGCCGCGCGCCACACGGCGTCGGCAACATCCTGCGCATGGGTGATCGGCCCCGACGCATCGAGCATCCTCGCGACGGCCTTTCCGGCGAACTCCGCATACGCCTCGTGTTCGAAGCCATGCATGTGCGCACGCGCGTTGTCGCCGAAACGCGTGTCGGGTGCACGGCCCGGCAGCACGAGATGCGCGCGCACGCCGAACGGTTCGAGTTCGACCGCCATCGATTCGGTGAACGCATTGACCGCCGCCTTGCTGGCCCGGTACGCGCCGACCAGCGGCAACACCTTCAGCGTGACGCTCGACGTGACGTTCACGATCACGCCGGCCCCACGCCGGCGAAACTGCGGCAGCACGGCCTGCGTCACCGCGATCGTGCCGATCGTGTTGGTTTCGAACAGCGCACGCACCGTGTCGAGCGGCGTGAGCTCGGCCGGCGCGGCCGCGCCGAAGCCTGCGTTATTGACGAGCACGTCGATCGGGCCGGCCGCGTCGATGGCGGTGCGGATGCTGTCCGTGTTCGTCACGTCGAGCGCCAGCACGCGCAGGCGTTCCGATGGCGGCAGCACGTCCTCGCGCGGTGTGCGCATCGTCGCGACGACCTGCCAGTCGCGGGCCAGGAAATGGCGGGCAATCTCGAGGCCGAAGCCGGAGGAACAGCCGGTGATCAGTACGGTCTTCATGCGAACTCCTGGGATGTGTTGGGCATGTGTCCGTACGATAGATGGCCGGATCCGTATTCGCTACAATCGAAAATCCGATTTTCTTTTGCGAGAGTCCGGCGATGATCGACCCGTTGACCGAAGTCGTGACGCTGCTGCAACCAGGCGCGCGGTACTCCAAGTCGGTTCACGGCGCGAGCCCGTGGTCGATCAACCGCACGGTCGCCGGCGAGCCGTTCTATTGCGCGATCCTCGACGGCGGGTGCCGGATCGCCATCGACGGGCACGCGCCGATCGAGCTGCTACCCGGCGATTTCGTGCTGATTCCGGCGGCCTACGGCGTCGCGATGTCCAGCCTCGAACCGCCGCCGCCGGGCGTCGAAACCGGGCCGCCGGTCGCACTCGACAACGGCGAATACCGGATCGGCGATCCGGGCAACCCGGTCGACACGCGGATGATGGCCGGCAACTGCAGCTTCGGTTCGCCGGACGCAGCGCTGCTGGTGTCGCTGCTGCCGCAATTCGTGCACGTGCGCGGCGAACCGCGGCTGACCACGCTCGTGCAACTGGTGCGCGACGAATCGCGCGCGCAGCGGCCCGCTCGCGAGATCGTGCTGGCGCGCCTGCTGGAAGTGCTGCTGATCGAGGCATTGCGGTTCACGACCGAAACGAACGCGTCGCCCGGCCTCGTGCGCGGGCTCGCCGACAATCGACTGGCAGCCGCGATCCGTGGCATGCACGCGCGCCCCGCCTATCCGTGGACGGTCGTCGAACTCGCGAAGGAAGCGGCGCTGTCGCGCTCGACGTTCTTCGAACGCTTCAGCCGCGCGGTCGGCGTCGCGCCGATGGAATACCTGCTCACGTGGCGCATGGCGCTCGCAAAGGATCTGCTCCGCCGCAACGAAGGCCGCATCGCCGAAATCGCGGGGCGTGTCGGCTACAGTTCCGCGAGCACCTTCAGCGTCGCGTTCACGCGGCATGTCGGGCGGCCGCCGGCGCAATATGCGCGTGACGAGCAGGCGGTGGCGAGCGAAGCATGAACCGCGCATGCACGCCACGCCGCGTGTCGCGACACGCGCCGGGGTCCCGCCCCGCTTCTCGCCCGATTGCCGGACGAACGGCCCGCGTTTGCCACCGGCATCACGCGATCTGCGTACACTGCCCGACACGCAACAACGACGCGCGAGGCATTCGATGACGACAGCGGCAAAGGACATCGGCACGACCGACCACTGGCTCGTCGCGCGCCGCGATCAGGAGACCGGCATCGAAAGCCTGCACGCGCATTTCAACGGCCATGCATACGATGCACACGATCACGACGACATGCTGGTCGGCTTCACCGAACAGGGCGTGCAGCAATTCCAGTGCCGCCGGTCGCTGCATACGAGCGTGCCCGGCCGCGCGATCCTGATCGAGCCAGGCGCGATGCACGACGGCCATGCGCCCGAAGCAGGCGGCTTCACCTACGGCATGCTGTACCTGCCGCAAGCATGGGTCGAGCGCGCGGCGCGCCGGCTGAATCTTCCCGGCATGGGTGGCGTCGAGGCCGCTTTCGGCCATACGCTGGTCGACGATCCCGCGCTCGTCGACACGATCCGGCAAGCGTTTCTGGCGATCCACGGCAACGAAGGCAGGCTCGCGCGCGACCAGACGCTCGACCGCCTGCTGACGCGGCTCGGCGGCGAACTGCGCGGCCCGCTCGCGCTGGAAAGCGGTGTCGTGCCGCCCGCGATCGCGCGCGTGCGCGATCTGCTGCATGCGCGGATGGACGGCAACATCGGGCTCGACGAACTCGCCAGCGTCGCCGGGATCGACCGGTTCCGGCTGACCCGGCTGTTTCAGCGCGCGTTCGGCACGTCGCCGCACGCGTATCTGGTGCGCTTGCGGCTGCGCGCCGCGCGCCGGCTGCTGGCGATCGGCCGCACGCCCGCTCAGGTCGCGGCCGATGTCGGCTTCGCCGACCAGAGCCACCTGGGCCGCTGGTTCCGCCGCGCGTACCGGATCACGCCGGCCGCGTACCGGCAAATGTGCACAAACGTTCCAGACTGATCGCACGCGGCATCCGATCATGAGTGCCCCAATGAGGAGCAAGCATGTTCGATACGAAAGTGGCACTGATCGTGCGCGACGATCTCGCGGCGTGGCAGAAACTCAATGTCGTCGCTTTTCTCGCGACGGGCATCGCGGCCGGCGCGCCCGATGCGCTTGGCGAACCGTACGAGGATGCGGCGGGCAACCGCTACGGCCGCATGTTCGGCCAGCCGATGCTGGTATTCGCGGCCGACCTGAACGGCCTGCAGGCCGCGCACCGGCATGCGCTGTCGCGCGACGTGAGGATCGTGCCGTACGTGCGCGCGATGTTTTCAACCGGGCACGATGCGGCCAACCGCGCAGTGTTTCGCGCCGAGGATGCGGAGAATCTGGATTTGGTCGGCCTCGCGTTGCACGGGCCGAAGAAGGCCGTGGACAAGGCGGTGAAGGGGCTCGCGTTGCACGCGTAAGCGGGTCGTGCAACGCCGTCGTTTTCGTTCGATTCGCGTCTGGGCCCATGTCGCCGAATCTGCGACGAATGACGCAAATCCGGCGACATTTTTCTTGCAAGATGATGGGCTGCGCCGCCGGCCCGTTGCAGGCCGGCGGCTTTCTCCATCAACCGCCGAGATACGCCTGCTTGATCCGGTCATTCGCGAGCAGGTTCGCGCCCGTGTCCGCCAGCACCACGCGTCCCGTTTCGAGCACGTAGCCGCGATCGGCCACGCCCAGCGCCTTGTTCGCGTTCTGCTCGACCAGGAACACCGTGACGCCCTCGTCGCGGATCGTCCGGATGATGTCGAAGATCTGCGCGATCACGAGCGGCGCGAGGCCGAGCGTCGGCTCGTCGAGCAGCAGCAAGCGCGGCTTGCTCATCAGCGCACGGCCGATCGCCAGCATCTGCTGCTCGCCGCCCGACATCGTGCCGGCCCGCTGCGCCGCGCGCTCCTTCAGGCGCGGAAACAGCTTGAAGACGTGCTCGATGCCGTCGTCGATTTCATGACGGCTCGCGAAGAACCCGCCCATCTTCAGGTTCTCGAGCACCGTCAGGCTCGGGAACACGCGCCGCCCTTCCGGCGAGATCGCCATCCCCTGCCGCATGATCTGGTGCGTCGACATCGCGGTGATGTCGTTGCCCTCGAACAGCACGCGGCCCGACGATGCGCGTGGCGTGCCGCACACGGTCATCATCAGCGTCGTCTTGCCGGCGCCGTTGCTGCCGATCAGCGTGACGATCTCGCCCTTGTTCACCTCGATCGACACGCCCGCGAGCGCCTCGACCGCGCCGTAGTGCGTATGGACCTGTTCCAGCTTCAGCATCACTCTTCCCCCAGATACGCCTTGATCACGCGCGGGTCGTTGCGGACCGCTTCCGGCGTGCCGATCACGATCGGCCGGCCGTGCTCCATCACGAGGATGCGGTCCGACACGCCCATCACGAGGCTCATGTCGTGTTCGATCAGCAGCACCGATACGCCGAACTCGTGGCGCAGCTTGTCGATCAGATGCTGCAACTCGATCTTCTCCTGCGGGTTGAGACCGGCCGCCGGCTCGTCCAGCATCAACAGACGCGGCTCGGTGATCATGCAGCGCGCGATCTCGAGACGCCGCTGGTGCCCGTACGACAGCGTCCCCGCCTGCCGGTTGGCGACCGACGTCAGCCCCATCCGGTCGAGCCAGACGGCCGCGCGTTCGAGCGCTGCCTTCTCGGCGCGGCGATACGCGGGCGTCGCGAACAGGCCGTGCAGCATCCCCGACTTCACCTTGCGATGCTGCGCGACGAGCAGGTTCTCGACGACCGTCAGCGACTTGAACAGGCGGATGTTCTGGAACGTGCGCACCAGGCCCTTCAACGCGATCTTGTGGCTCGGCAGCCCGGCGATCGCGTGGCCGTCGAGCACGACGTCGCCGCCGGTCGGCTTGTAGAAGCCGCCGACGCAGTTGAACACCGTGGTCTTGCCCGCACCGTTCGGCCCGATGATCGCGAACACCTCGTTGCGGCGCACGTCGAAATCGATGCCGTCCACCGCGAGCAACCCGCCGAAGCGCATCTGCAGCCCGGCGACCTTCAACAGTTCTGCATTCGCGCTCATTGCGGCAGCTCCACGTGGGGACGGCTCGCGGGCAGCAGGCCCTGCGGACGCCACATCATCATCAACACCATCACCAGACCGAAGATCAGCATCCGGTACTCGGCGAAGCCGCGCGCGACTTCCGGCAGCACGGTCAGCAGGATCGCCGCGAGAATCACGCCGAGCTGCGAACCCATCCCGCCGAGCACGACGATCGCGAGGATCAGCGCCGATTCGATGAAGGTGAACGATTCAGGATTCACGAGGCCCTGACGCGCGGCGAAGAACGCGCCGCCGATGCCCGCGAACGCCGCGCCGAGCGTGAACGCCGACAGCTTGATGCGCGTCGGGTTCAGCCCCAGCGAACGGCATGCGATCTCGTCGTCGCGCAGCGCTTCCCACGCACGCCCCATCGGCATGCGGATCAGGCGGCTCGTCACGAACAGCGTGAAGCCAACCAGTACCAGCGCGATCAGGTACAGGAAGATCACCATGTGCTCGCCGCTGTATTCCAGCCCGATCAGTTCATGGAAGGTCTTCGCGCCTTCGACGCTCGCCGAGCGCGCCATCTCGAAGCCGAACACCGTCGGCTTCGGAATGCTCGAGATGCCGTCCGGGCCACCCGTGAGGCTCGTCAGGTTGTTCGCAAGCAGGCGGATGATTTCGCCGAAGCCGAGCGTGACGATCGCGAGATAGTCGCCGCGCAGACGCAACACCGGGAAGCCGAGCAGGAAGCCGAACGTCGCCGAGGCGATCGCCGCAATCGGCAGGCACTCCCAGAACGACAGCCCGAAATACTGGTTCAGCATCGCGTAGGTATAGCCGCCGACCGCGTAGAACCCGACATAGCCGAGATCGAGCAGCCCCGCGAAACCGACCACGATGTTCAGCCCGAGGCCGAGGATCACGTAGATCAGCGCGAGCGTCGCGACGTCCACGGCGCCGCGCGAACCAAAGAACGGCCACACGAGCCCGACCGCGAGCAGCACCCAGATGATCGCGCGCTGCTGCTGCGCGCCCATCGCGGGCATCGCCGGCAGCTTCACCGCGGATTTCGCGCGCACGAGCCACGGCTTGAACAACTGGAACAGGAACACGGCCGCGACCGCGATCCACACCGGGCGCCAGTGCGGCGTGAGCACCACCTGATAGCCGTCGAGCTTCAACTGCAGGCCGAGCACCGGAATCGTGAGGATCGCCGTCAGCAGCGCGGCGGCCGCGGCATTCTTCAGCGCCTGGCCGATCGAGGCGTCGGCGGCCGGGCGGCGAACGGAAATGACTTGACTCATCTGCGTCTCCCTCAAACCTTTTCGATGTCCGACTTGCCGAGCAGGCCGGTCGGGCGGAAGAGCAGGATCAGCACGAGCAGGCCGAACGCGACGACGTCCTTGTACTCGGCCGGCATGTAGCCTGCGGCGAAGGTCTCGGCAAGGCCCAGCAGCACGCCGCCGAGCATCGCGCCCGGGATGCTGCCGATCCCGCCCAGCACCGCGGCGGTGAACGCCTTGATGCCGGCGACGAAGCCGATGTACGGATTCAGCTTGCCGATGGTCAGCCCGATCAGCACGCCGCCGACGGCCGCCAGCATCGCGCCGAGCACGAACGTGAACGAGATCACGCGGTTCGTGTCGATGCCGAGCAGGTTCGCCATCTTCATGTCTTCAGCGCATGCGCGGCAGGCACGGCCCATCCGCGAATGCGAGATGAACAGCGTCAGCGCGATCATCAGCACGATCGTCACGCAGACGATCAAGAGACGCGCATACGGAATCGTCACGTCGTAGTCGCCGCCGAGATGGATGTCGAACGCGCCGGAGATCAGGATCGGCACGGACACGTCGCGCGCGCCCTGGCCGATCTGCACGTAGTTCTGCAGGAAGATTGACATGCCGATCGCGGAGATCAGCGGCACGAGGCGCGGGCCGCCGCGCAGCGGCCGATACGCGACGCGCTCGACCGCGAAGCCGTACAGGCCGGTGACGATCACCGACACGATCAGTGCGGCGCCGAGCACGAGCGGCAGCGGATAGCCGGCGGAGATGCCGATGGCAGTCAGGGTCACGAGGCCCACGTACGCGCCGATCATGTAGATCTCGCCGTGGGCGAAGTTGATCATGCCGATGATGCCGTAGACCATCGAGTAGCCGATGGCGATCAGCGCATAGATCGCACCCAGCGTCAGGCCGTTGACCAGCTGCTGGGCGAATTGAGGAAAAAAGTCAGTCATGTGCGGGAAGCTCCCGTTGGCGCTGGGTCGCGTGCCGTCGCCGGATCACGGCGTTCGGCCGCGCGCAACGCACGGTGTCGTCTCGGGCCGCCCGTTGGCCGCGCAACGGCCAAATGCGCACGCACCCTGCCCGGGTGACGGGCAGAGCGGGTGCGCGGGGCGGATACTCCGTTGTTACTTGGCGGCGGTCTTCGTCGCGTCCTTGTGCCACGTGTAGACGACGAACTTGAACGCCTTCAGGTCGCCCTGTGCGTCATACGCGACCTTGCCGATCGGCGTGTCGAACGTCGTCTTGTGCATGTACGCGGCGACCTTCGTCGGGTCCGTCGTCTTCGCGCCTGCGATCGCGTCGGCGATGATCTTCACCGCTGCGTACGACGGCATCTGGAACGGGCCGTTCGGGTCGCGCTTCTTGTCCGCGAAGGCCTTCACCAGCGCCGCGTTGGCCGGGTCGGCCGAGAAGTCGGCCGGCAGCGTGACCAGCATGCCTTCCGAAGCCGGGCCGGCGATCGCCGTCACGTCCTTGTTGCCCACGCCCTCAGGCCCCATGAACGTGGCCTTCACGCCCTGCTCGCGCGCCTGGCGCATCAGCAGGCCCATTTCCGGGTGGTAGCCGCCGAAGTAGACGAAATCGACGCCTTGCGACTTCAGCTTCGTGATGATCGCCGAGTAGTCCGAATCGCCGGCGTTGATGCCTTCGAACAGGACGACCGGAATCTTCGCGGCTTCGAGGTCCTTCTTCACCGACGACGCGATGCCCTGGCCGTACGACTGCTTGTCGTGCAGGACCGCGACCTTCTTCGGCTTCACGTTGTTGATGATGTAGTGCGCGGCGGCCGGGCCTTGCTGGTCGTCACGACCGATCGTGCGGAAGATGAAGTGACGCTTCTTGCCTTCCGTCAGCTGCGGCGCGGTGGCCGACGGCGTGACCATCACGATGCCTTCGTTTTCGTAGATGTCGGATGCGGGGATCGTCGAACCCGAGCACACGTGGCCGATCACGTACTTGATCTTCTGGCTGACGATCTTGTTGGCGACGGCGACGGCCTGCTTCGGTTCGCATGCGTCGTCCATCTGCACCACTTCGAACTTGTTGCCGCCCGCACCGCCGGCCGCGTTGATCTGTTCGATCGCGGTCAGCGCGCCGGCCTTCACCATGTCGCCGTACTGGGCGACCGAGCCGCTCATCGGACCAGCGATGGCGATCTTCACGGTTTCCGCTTGCGCGGCGGCGGCGCCGGCGGCGAACAGCACGGCGGCGGCGGAAATGGACGTAAGACGGGACAGCGTCATCTGGGAGCTCCTCGATGTTGTTTAGTCATACGGGCAAAGGCGGCATGACTTGCGCAATCGAACAGCACCCGGGGCGAGGACATGGGACACGCCCGAGACACATGAAGACGGACCTGCGGATGGATGTTGCGTAGCGGGGCCCGGCTCTTGCAGTCCCCAACGGGGACGTCTGGTTCGGAAAGACATCGTGATGCGTCTTGCATTGCGCAAGCGTTTCGCCTGCCCCGCTTGCCAAATCGCTAGTTCGGAGGGATGGTCCGACAGCCGTTGGCAAGGCAGTCGAAATTATATGGGGGTTTTTAAATCGTCTGTCAAAAATGCCGCCTCTATGAGGGAAAACACGGAGAAACTTGGCTCGCGCGAGGTGGCGACTCGGGAGCAACCAAGATGAGCCGAGAACGTTTGCGGTGGGTGCAATTGGGTTGCTATTTCGGGTGAGTTGGTGGGCAGATTCCTTGCCGGGTGTGGGTTTCGGCGATTTGGTGTCACGCGTCGCGTGCTTCTTTGGATGCTTGGGGGCCGATCACCGAAGATCAATCAACTGATGATTGTGTCGACGCGCACCGAGTCGGGGCGATGCATCTGCGCGGCCAATCTTTCTCGTTGCCAACATAAACCAACAAAGAGAAAGCTGTTTGTGATTTTTATGAAATAATTCGCGCTCGCTTCTGCAATCCAGCCAGCCTTCCTGCGAGTCGCCCCTCCGCGATTCGCAGTCGCTTCAGGGCCGCTTCGACGCTCACACGTCACCGAGCCGCCAGCCAGTGATCTGCCGTTTTTTCTCGATACATGTCACCTGGTTCGGATCCCGATGAATCATCCTCTCCGTTTTTCTTCCGCCGCCGCGCTTGCTTGTGCGCTTTCCGTTTCCATTGCCGACGCTTCGGGCCGCGATTCGCTGGTCGATCGCCCGGGCAGTGCCAACGTGTTTCGTTCGGAACGTCGGGCCGGGGCTGCGCATGATGCGCGTGCGGCGCTCACGACGCGCCGCGCGAAGTACGCGGCGCCGGTTGAACGCAGTCCGTTCGATACGCCTGATACGCGGCCGTTGCGGGTTTCGGGCGATACGCTCGAGCCGCAGCCTTCGGTCGAACGCGAGCCCGGCGATTCTGTATGGCCCTCGAATCGCGTCGCGCTCGGCGCGGGCGGCAGCGATAGCTTCGGTCGCGCGTTGCCACGACACGAACAGCGTGCGCTGAACTGGGATGAATATCTGAGGGCCAACGGGTCGCACGCGCCTGGCGGCAGGAATTCGTATGCGCCCACGCGACCTTTCGATGCCGCGCGCGGTCCGCACGGCGCGCCGAATCCGCACGATCCGTCAGTGCCGCAGCCGGAGACGCGGACGTTCTATGACAACGGCGCGGGTTCGCATTGCACGGCGACCGGCGGTGCGGGAACGTCGCGGTCGTCTTGCAATATTGCTTGGTGAGGCACGGGGCGATCGGCAGCGGCCTCACACAGCAAGTTGCGCAATCTCAGTCTGGTCACGCACGCAAAGCGCACGATGCGCATCGCCAAACGGCGACATCGCGCTAAAGCCGCCTCACCTCGGCGAAACCACAATCGCCGCCCGCCGATTCTGCATTCTCCCGGCTGGCGTCCGGTTATCCCCCACCGGATCGCTCTTCCCCTTCCCCACGATCGCAATCCGCTTCCTGTCCAGCCCGACGTCCACAAGCTCGATCGCCACCACCTCTGCCCGCCGCCGGGACAACTCGAGATCGTAGGCAGCCTCCCCCTCCTCGTCGGAGTACCCGTACACCCGCACCCCGTTGATCCCCGCCGACCTCAACGTCCTGCCAATCCGCTCGACGATCCGCCTGACATCCGGCTTGAGGTTATACCGATCGAAATCGAACAGAATCGGCCCCGTCGACCCGAACTCGAACCCCTGCTCGGTCTCCTGGAACCCGACCGACTTCAGCGCCGTGACCTGCGTCTGCGTGAGCCCCCGATGAAGCGGCGGCGTCTTGCATCCGCCAAGCAGCAGGCACAGAAGCACCGCGCTCGCGACGCACATTCGCCCAATGCTCACAGGCAACGAGTCATCCATGATCGCCCCCTTCGTACGCGCCCGCTTCGCGCGCGCTTATTATCCCGCCGCCGCGGCCTCGCCCACGGCGCGAAACGACAGACATCAAACCCGTCCCGCTACGCCCTCCGCCAGCTGCCACGACCCCGGCCGCGCACGCTTGGCGCGGTACATCGCGGCATCCGACGCGCGCAGCAAGCCGCTCGCGTCGGACGCATGATCGGGATACAGCGCAATACCGGCACTCATCATGGTGGCCACCATGCGCCCGTCGGACAGCTCGATCGACGGCACCATGCCGGACAAAATCTCGTCGGCGATCTGGCACACGCTGTCCGTATCGCGCACCGCCGTCAGCATCACCGCGAATTCATCGCCGCCCAGCCGCGCGACGAGATCGGTCTCGCGCACCTGCGCGCGCAACCGCGCCGCGATGCCGATCAGCACCGCGTCGCCCGCATCGTGGCCGAGACCGTCATTGATTTCCTTGAAGCGGTCGCAGTCGAGATACAGGACGGCAACCCGCTGCCCCGTCACCACGGCGTCGCAGAGGGCAACCGACAGACGCGACTCGAACTGCACGCGGTTGGGCAGCCCCGTGAGCGCATCGTGCGTCGCCTTGTGTTCGAGCGACGCGTTTTCGTCGCGCAGCGTGTTCTGCCAGTCTTCGAATTCGTCGAGCAATGCATTGAAGTCGTCGCCGAGCTGATTCAGTTCGGCGATCGCCACTGGCTCGACGCGACGCGCGAACGCACGCTCGCGGCGCGCGGCGTGCGCGACGTCGGCCAGCGCGCGCAGCGGCGCAACGATGTTGCGCAACAGACGCTTGGAGCTGACATACGCGCCGATCACGCTGACTGCCAGACAACCGAGAATGCCGCCGATGCCACCGATCAGGAACCCGAAGAACTGGTGCCCCCGGCCACGCACGATGACCTGGCCGATGACGACGCCGTCGTGCATCACCGCGGCGCTCACTGGCCCGGGAAGCGCCAGCGCGGCGACGCCGCGCTCGAGACGGGCGATCCGGCCTGCGGCGGGCAGTTTCCACGTCGCGAACAACTGGCCTTTGCCATCGGTGACGACCACCTGCGCGACGTCCTCGTCGTTGGCGATCGTCGCGATCGCCTCGTTCGCCGCGACACGGTCGCCGAACACGAGCGCTGCCTCGACCGTGTAACCGAGCGAGCGCGCCAGCAGGTTCAGGTTGTTGCCGGCGTACGCGCGCAACGCGATCACGGCGACGACGATCAGCGACACGGCGGCCATCGCGACCGCGACGAACGCAAGGCGCAAATGCGCGCGGCGCAACACGCTTTGCAGCGTCGAGCGCGATACACGTGAAGGCGAAATGGCGGGCCCCGAACGTGTCATGGCGTCAGCGTCCGCCGCGCGAGATTGAGCACGTTCGGATGCACGCGCACGCCACTGCGCGCGACGGCGTCGAGATTGATGTCGAACGTGACGCGTTCGCCTTCGACCGCGAGACAGAACATGCTGCCCGCGGTGCAGGACGGATCGTGTTCGGCGATGGTCAGCACCGGCCGGCCGACCAGCGCGGTCCTCACCCGCTTTCGCTCATCGTCTCCGAGCACGCCGAGATACACGACGTCGCATGCGACGCCGAGCGCGGGGTCGTCGAAGCGGACCCGCTGCACGTCGAGCACGGTCGAGCCGGCCTGTATCGTGCCGGTCAGGTCGCCCGCGTAGTCTGACCTGCCCGTCACGCACAGATGCAGGCGAACCGGTGTCGTCGGCCAGCGCGTGAAACTGATGATGCCGAGCACGACCTGGCGCACGGCGGAGTCGTGTGACGAAAAGGCGGGACTGGTGGGATTGACGGGTGTCGTGGTGGCGACGAGCCGCACCGTGTCGATCGGCGCGTCGGCATCGCCAGGCGCCCCGGCGAGAACGGAGGGCGCGACGCTCAAAGCGCAAACGATTGCGATGCATGCGTGGCGTAACGTGGCGACTCGGCCCGACCGGCCGGATGCCTTCCGCGCGGCGATTACCGCCGCGCCCGCTGGCGTCGATGCGGCCGCATGATTCTCGGCCGCCGCGCACATACTCGCATCCATGATGGAAACATCTGCTGCAGTCGTTCCCGGCGCTGCCCCTTCCTGCCATGCGCGTGCCGGCACCGTATCACACGCACGATTGCTTCCATCTTAGGTAAATATTCGTATCCCAAACCAGTGGGATACACCCGCGATTCATGTCGGAAAGTATGCGGAATCGGTGCTGTTCGTGGCGATGCGACGCCGAAGGATTGGCCAGCGAACAGGACGAACGTGCGAGTCAAACTTCATACGTTCCGCAGGGATGCGCCAGACCGGTTTCCCCACGCAACGATGCGACGCCGGTGGAAGTTGCCGCGCGATTCCGTCGCCGGACGCAACGAATCCGTCACGCGATGCTCGACACAACGACGTTTCATTCGTCCCCGGAACGCATACCCGTTCCCGTCCTTCACGGACATGGCGGGCTCAGACGAGCGGTCGGCAAATTCGATCGAAGCAACCCGTCGCCAGATGCCCCATCGCGCCGGACGAGGGAGCGCGATTCGCGCATCACCGCGTTCGCGAGTATCCTTGCTGATCATTCGATTGCAGTTCCGCGCACCCGGCCGAAGCGCGCGTCGCCGACGCCGAGTGTCGATCATCAACCGTCTATCTCGTCTTCCCTCATGGACTTCGACGTAATCGTTCTGGGCGCGGGCATCGTCGGCGTCTCCGCCGCGCTGCACCTGCAGGATCGCGGCCGCAAGGTTGCCCTCGTCGACCGCGGCGCGCCCGGCGAAGGCACGAGCTTCGGCAACGCGGGGCTGATCGAGCGCTCGTCGATCGAACCGTATCCGTTCCCGCGCAGCCCGTTCACGCTGATGCGCTATGCGCTCAACCGCTCCACCGATCTCTATTGGCACAGCGCGTCGCTGCCCGCGTTCGCGCCGTGGCTCGCGCGTTTCTGGTGGGAATCGGCGCCGCTGCGTCACGCGGCAGCCTCGCGCGACATGCTGCCGCTGATCGAGCGCTGCATCGTCGAGCACGACGCACTGATCGCGCGCGCCGGCGCCGGGGAACTGGTGCGCGCCAGCGGCTGGATGGAAGCGTTCCGCACGCCCGCCGCGTTCGAGCGCGCGGTCGCCGATGCGGGACTCACCGCGCGCCGCCACGGGCTCGGCATCACACCGCTCGATGCCGCGGCACTGCGCGCACGGGAGCCGAGCCTCGCCGCGGGCTTCTGCGGCGCGCTGCACTGGCTCGATCCGAAAAGCGTCGTCGATCCGTCCGCGCTCGTCAAAACCTACGCGCAACTCTTCGTGCAAGGCGGCGGCACGCTGCTCACCGGCGATGCCGCGAGCCTGGAGGCACTGTCGCCCGGCTGGCAGGTCACGACGGACGACGGCAAGATCGCCGCGCCGGCCGTCGTCGTCGCGCTCGGCCCGTGGTCCGACACGGTGTTCGGCAAGTTCGGCTACAAGATTCCGCTGCGCGAGAAGCGCGGCTACCACATGCACTACGCGCCGTCCGAACGCGGCGCGCCGTCGGCGCCGATCGTCGATCGCGAATACGGCTACGTGATCGCACCGATGCGGCGCGGACTGCGGCTGACCACCGGCGTCGAGATCGCGCGGCGCGGCCTGCCGCCGACGGGCGTGCAGCTCGATCGCGCGGAACGCGTCGCGCGCCCGGTGTTCGGCTTCGGCGAGCGGCTCGACCCGCACCCGTGGCTCGGCTTCCGGCCGTGCACGCCCGACATGCGGCCGGTGATCGGCCCCGCCCCGGCGCATCGCGGGATGTGGTTCTCGTTCGGGCACAACCATCACGGGTTGACGCTCGGCCCCGTCTCCGGCCGCCTGCTGGCCGAGATGATGACCGGCGAGACGCCGTTCACCGATCCGACGCCCTACCGCGCCGACCGCTTCTGATGCCGATCGCCCGCGCTCAGTCGAGGGCGCGGCCGAAGATCCGGATCACTTCGTCGAGATGCTCGGCCATCGCGCGGCGCGCGGCCTCCGGGTCGCGCGCGCGGATTGCATCGAGGATCGCGCGGTGTTCGAGCTCCGAGCGATGCGGCATGTCGTTCGGCATGTACAGCGACTGCAGCCGCTGGAACATCAGGTCGTACTTGTGCGCGAGCAGTTGCTTGATCATCAGCGCATACGCGGGGTTGTCGCTGGCTTCCGCGATACGGATATGGAACAGCCGATCGCCCGGATGCGTGAGCGACCCGCTACGGTTGTCTTCCTGGTTGCGCAGGAACGCCTCGTGAATCCCCTCGATCTGCGCGTCCGAGCCGTGTTTCGCGGCGAGCGACGCGGCTTCCGGCTCGATCAACCGGCGCGCCTGCAACAACGCGAACGGCGGGATTTCGGTATCGAGGTCGACAGCGATACCGAGCTCCGGATCGACCTCGACGATCGAGAACGGCGCGACCGTCGTGTCGATCCGCGGTTGCGGTGCGGTGGCCGCCTCGGGTTGGCGCACCTTCACGCCGTCGCCGACACGCACGCTGACGAGACCGTTCACCTCGAGCGCGATCAACGCCTCGCGCACCGATGTGCGCGACACGCCGAACTGCTCGGCCAGTTCGCGCTCGGGCGGGAGGTAACTGCCCGGCGGGAAGTCGCCCGACTCGATCATCGCGCTGAGCTTGTCGGCGATCTGCTGGTAGAGGCGGCGGTTCTGAATCGGCTGGATGGACATACGTTGATACAGGTAAGCGGTTGCGTTGCGGACGGTCTGACGAATGCCGCACCAGACTGATCGCGCCTATTCTATATGCCGGGCTTCATATCGTCCGGCACCGCATAGCACCGCGCGGCCGTACCGCCCCACAACGCGTCGCGCTCGGCCGCCGACAACCGCGCTTGTGCCCAGCGCTCGACCAGCGACGCCACTTCGTCGTACGACGCCGCGAGCAGACACACGGGCCAGTCCGAACCGAACATCAGCCGCTGCGGGCCAAACGCGTCGAGCGCCGCATCCAGGCATAGTTCGATGTGGCGGATGTCCTGCCCGCGCAGGCCGCGCCGCCAGTCCGTCTCGGTCACGAGCCCCGACAGCTTGCACACGACGTGCGGCATCGCACCCAGTTCGCGCAACGCCGCGCGCCAACGTGCGAGCGCGGTGTCGTCGCGGTCGAACTCGGCAAGCGCGGGCTTGCCGGCGTGATCCAGCACGAGCCAGTGCGCATCGTTGCGCGCACAGAACGCGCGCACGTCGCGCAACTGACGTTCGAACACGAGCACGTCGTACACGTAACCGTTCGCCTGCAGCCATGCGACGCCGCGATTGAACGCGGGATCCGCGACGAACGCGCCGACGTCGGCCTCGTCCTGCAGCAGGTGACGAAAGCCGCGAAGCTTCGGGCTGCGCCATTCCGCGATACGCTCGGCGAGCGCCGGCGCGCCGAGGTCCTCCCAGCCGACTACCGCCGCGATGCGCGCTTCGTCGCGGGCCAGATCGAGCAGGAATGCCGTCTCGTCGCGTCCGACGCGCGCCTGCACCGCGATCGACGCACCGAACGCCTGCGCACGCATCTGCGGCCACAGCGCGTCGGGCATGTAATCGCGGGCGAGCACGCCCATTCCGGCGCCGATCCATGGAAATTCGGCCGCGCGGTAACGCCAGAAGTGCTGATGAGAATCGATGCGCACTGCGCCCATGGTGTCCTCGCCGTTCGCCGTCGTCCGCCGTGTCAGGTCACGTCACGTTCAGTCGTACAGCACCGCCGTGATTTTCGGGTCGTCGATGTTGGTCTTGTCGTACCAGTAGAAACCGGTATCGATGACCTTCGGCAGCTTCTCGCCCTTGATCGCCTTCACGGCCGCCTCGACGGTCTTGTAGCCGATCCCGACCGGATTCTGCGTGATCGCGCCGGCCATGATCCCGCTGCGGATCGCATCCTTCTGCTGCTTGCCGGAATCGTATCCGATGATCACGACCTTGCGCTTCATCTCGCGCACGCCGTTCACCACGCCGATCGCCGAGCCTTCGTTGGTGCCGAAAACGCCCTTGAGCTTCGGGTACGCCTGCAGGATCGACTTCGTCACTTCGGTCGACTTCAGCTGGTCGCCCTCGCCGTACTGCACGGTCACGATCCGCACCTTCGGGTGCGCCGATTTCATCCGTTCGAGAAAACCGTCGCGGCGATCGATGCCGGTGCGGCTCGTCTGGTCGTGCGCGACCACGGCCACCTCGCCCTCGTCGCCGATCAGCGCGGCGAGCTTGTCTGCGGCGAGCGCGGCGGCGGCCTTGTTGTTGGTCGCGGCGGTCGTCACCGGGATGTCGCTGTCGACGCCCGAGTCGAACGCGATGACCGGGATCTTCTCGGCCTGCGCCTTCTTCAGGAGCGGTAACGCGGCCTTGCTGTCGAGCGCCGCGAAGCCGAGCGCCGCCGGCTTCTTCGCGATCGCGGCGGACAGCATGTCGATCTGCTTGTCGACCATCGCCTCGGTTTCGGGGCCTTCGAACGTCACCTTCACCTTGTAGTCCTTCGCTGCCTGCATCGCGCCCGCCTTCACGGCCTGCCAGAACTGATGCTGGAAGCCCTTCGAAATCAGCGGGATGTAGGTTTCCTGCGCCTGCGCGCCGGCCGTCACGCCAACGGCGAACGCCAGTCCGACGATCGCGTTCAACACCTTGCTCCTGATCACTTCGCGTCTCCTTGGTTGGTATCGACTGAAATGCCGGACGGGCCGGCGGTGAAGCACATGTGTGTTCGTGCGTGCGTCAGCGGCGCCGCCGGCGCAGGATGTCCACGTAGACGGCGAGGATGATGATCACGCCCGTGACGACCGTCTGCCATTCCTGCGCGACCGACATGATGCGCAGGCCGTTGGTCAGCACGCTCATGATGAACGCGCCGATGATGGTGCCGACGATGCTGCCCGCGCCGCCCGACAGCGACGTGCCGCCGATCACGACGGCCGCGATCGCATCGAGCTCGTAGCCCTGTCCGAGCGCGGGCTGCGCGGAATTCAGCCGCGACGCGATCAGGAGCCCGGCGATCCCGCACACCGCGCCGCTGAACGTATAGACGGCGATCTTCCACGCGTCGACGTTCACGCCGGACAGCCGCAGCGCTTCCTCGTTGCTGCCGAGCGCGAACGTGTAGCGGCCGAAGATGGTCCGGTTCAGCACGATCGACGCGCCGGCCGCGACGAGGAACAGGATCAGCACCGCGTTCGGAATCGGCAGCGCGGGAATCAGACTGCCGATCAGCGAATCCTGCGCAATCGACGTGAAGCCCGGCGTGTCGTTGAAGTAAATCGGCCGCGTGCCCGAGATCACGAGCGACAGCCCCTTGAGCAGCATCATCATCCCGAGCGTCGCGATGAACGGCGGCACCTTCATCTTCGCGATCACGAAACCCGACACACTGCCCGACAACGCGCCGAAGCACAGCGCGGCCAGGATCCCGAGCGGCAGCGGCATGCCCCAGTTCGTCAGCACGACGCCGGCCATCACCGCGCAGAACGTCATCAGGGTGCCGACCGACAGGTCGATGCCCGACGAGATGATCACGTAGGTACACGCGACCGCCAGCACGCCGTTCACGGCGGTGGCCTGCAGGATCGTCACGAGGTTGTCGACTTCGAGGAAGTTCGACGACGCGAAGCTGAAGAACACGATCAGCAGCACGAGGCTCGCGAACGCGAGCAGCTTCTGCCGCGCGGCCGGGTTGAAGAAGCGCGACTTCAGGCTCGATGCGGCGGCCGGCGTGTCGCCGGAAGCCAGGGGCGGGACGGGATGCGTATCGTTGGACATGGTCGGTAGGCGTATGAATCGGCGTCCGAATCAGGACAAAACGGTCGACTCGCGCTGCGTTGCGAGCTGCATGATCTTTTCCTGCGTGGCGTCGGCCGCGCGCAATTCGCCGGTCACGCGCCCTTCGCACATCACGAGAATCCGGTGGCTCATGCGCAGCACCTCGGGCAACTCCGACGAGATCATCACGATCGCCTTGCCGTCGGCGGCGAGCGCGTCGAGCAGCTTGTAGATCTCGCTTTTCGCGCCGACGTCGATGCCGCGCGTCGGCTCGTCGAAGAACAGGATGTCGCAGTCGCGCAGCAGCCACTTCGCGATCACGATCTTCTGCTGGTTGCCGCCCGACAGGAGGCGCGCCGGCTGCGCGACCGACGGCGTGCGGATCGCGAGCTGCCGCACGTACGACTGCGCGGTGTCCCGCATCCCGCGCGCATCGAGGAACACGCCGCGGCGCACGAAGCGCTGCATGCTCGACAGCGCGATGTTGTTCTGCACGTCCATCCCGAGCGCGAGCCCGAAGTGCTTGCGGTCCTCCGACAGATAACCGATCCCGTGCGCGACCGCGTCGGCCGGCGTGCGGATCGTCACGGTCTTGCCGTGCACGCGAATCTCGCCCGCGTCGACCGGGTCCGCGCCGAACACCGCGCGCGCGACCTCGGTGCGGCCCGCACCCATCAGCCCCGCGAAGCCGAGAATCTCGCCGCGCCGCACCGTGAAGCCGACGTCGCGGATCGCGCGGCCGCGCGACAGCCCGCGCACGTCGAGCGCGACCTCGTTGGCCGAGGTATCGGGCGGCGTGCGGAACGTCGTATCGAGCTGGCGACCGACCATCATCGCGATGATCGCGTCCATCGACGTGTCCGCCATCGGCACGGTCGCGACGTACTTGCCGTCGCGCATCACCGTCACGCGATCGGCGATCTGGCGCAGCTCGTCCATCTTGTGCGAGATGTAGACGATGCCGACGCCGTGCGCGCGCAGGTCGCCGATGATGCGGAACAGCTCGGCGATCTCCGCGTTGTTCAGCGCGGCGGTCGGCTCGTCCATGATCAGCACGCGCGAGTCGAACGACAGCGCCTTCGCGATCTCGACCATCTGCTGCTTCGCAACCGTCAGCCGGCCGACCGGCGTGCGCGGATCGAGATCGAGCCGCATCCGTTGAAAGATCGCGGCCGCGTCGCGGTTGAGCGTGTCCTCGTCGACGAACACGCCGAAGCGGCCGCGCGGCTCGCGCCCGATGAAGATGTTCTGCGCGACGCTCAGGTGGTTCATCAGGTTCAGCTCCTGATGAATGATGCCGATGCCGAGCGCCTGCGCGGCGCGCGGATCGTCGATCTCCACCGCGCGGCCGTCCATCCGGATCTCGCCTTCGTCCTTCTGATAAACACCCGCGAGAATCTTCATCAACGTCGACTTGCCGGCGCCGTTCTCGCCCATCAGCGCGTGGACTTCGCCGGCATGCAGGTCGAACCGGCAATCGTCGAGCGCCTGCACGCCCGGGAAGCGCTTGCCGATGCCTGTCAGCGCAATCAGCGCGGCGGGTTCGGCGGTCGGGTTCAGATCGGGTTGCATGGCTCGATGGTTTCAGCCGATCGCGCGATCGAGATGCGTATAGCCGCCGTCGACGAACAGCCACTGGCCCGTCGTGTGCGACGCGCGCGCCGACAGCAGGAACACGGCCGTGTCGGCGATCTCGTCGGCGGTCGTGAAGCGCTTGCCGAGCGGCACCTTGCCGGCGATTTCCGCGAGCTTCGCTTCGGGGTCGTCGAAACCGGCGATCCAGGTCTGGTAGAGCGGCGTCATCACCTCGGCCGGAATCACGGCGTTCACGCGCACGCCGTCGTCGCGCAATGCGACGGCCCATTCGCGCGTCAGCGCGAGTTGCGCGCCCTTCGATGCGCAATAGCCGCTCGTGTTGCCCTGCCCGGTGACGGCCGTCTTCGACGAGATGTTGACGATCGCGCCGCGCGTCGCCTTCAGGTGCGGCACGCAGTAATGCGCCATCACGTAGTAGTGGATCAGGTTGCGTTGGAGCGATGCGACGAACGCGTCGCGCCCGGCGTCGAGCCCGACGCTGTCGTTGATGCCCGCGTTGTTGACCAGGCCGTCAATGCGGCCGAAGCGCGCGATGGTTTGCGCGACCGCGTCGCGGCATTGCGCGTCGTCCTGCAGTTCGACCGACACGCACGCGGCGCGCGGCTGTTGCTGCGTGAGGGCGCGCCAGAAGCCGTCGTCCGGCGTGTGGCGCGCGAATACCACCGGAATCGCGCCTTCGCCGGCCAGCCGCATCGAGATCGCGGCGCCGATGCCCGATGCGCCGCCGGTCACGATCACGATCTTGTCTTGCAGATTCAAATCCACTTCGCGTCTCCGTCGTTCATGTTGTCGCCGCGCGGGCCGCGCGCGGTGCATCGCGCGTCGTCGTGCTGCGTGCCGCGTGCTTCAGCCGCGGAATCGATACCGCTCCAGCGATTCGGGCTTCATCTCGATCGAGAAGCCGGGCGCCGTCGGCGGCATGTAGGCCGCGCCGCGCACGACGCACGGCTCGACGAAATGCTCGTGCAGGTGGTCGACGTATTCGGTCACGCGCCCTTCCTTCGTGCCGGCAATGCACACGTAGTCGATCATCGACAGATGCTGCACGTATTCGCACAGCCCGACGCCGCCCGCGTGCGGACACACCGCCAGCCCGTATTTCGCGGCCAGCAGCATCACCGCGAGAATCTCGTTGACGCCGCCGAGCCGGCACGCGTCGATCTGCACGATGTCGATCGCGCCGCGCGCGATGAACTGCTTGAACAGCACGCGGTTCTGGCACATCTCGCCGGTCGCGACCTGCACGGGCGCGATCGCCTCGCGGATCTTGCGATGCCCTTCGACGTCGTCGGGGCTCGTCGGCTCCTCGATGAACCACGGTTTCGCGAACGCCAGCTCGCGCACCCAGTCGATCGCTTCGTCCACCTCCCACACCTGGTTCGCGTCGATCATCAGCTTGCGGTCCGGGCCGATCACCTCGCGCGCGATCGTCACGCGACGGATGTCGTGCTCCAGGTTCGCGCCCACCTTCAGCTTCACGTAGTCGAAACCGGCGTCCACCGCCTCGCGGCACAACCGACGCAGCTTGTCGTCGCTGTAGCCGAGCCAGCCCGCCGACGTCGTGTAGCACGGGTAGCCTTCGCGCTCGAGCGTCGCGATCCGCGCCGCCTTGCCCGGCGCCTGCCGTCGCAGCAGGTCGAGCGCCTCGTCCTGCGTCAGGCAGTCGGTCAGGTAGCGGAAATCGATCGCGCGCACGATCTCCTCGGGGCTCATGTCCGCGACGAGCCGCCACAGCGGCTTGCCCACCGACTTCGCCCACAAATCCCACACCGCGTTGACGACGGCGCCCGTCGCCAGATGGATCGCGCCCTTGTCGGGGCCGATCCAGCGCAACTGGCTGTCCGACGTCACGTGCCGCCAGAAGCGGCCCATGTCCTCGCGGATCCAGTCGAGGTCGAGGCCGACGACGAGGTGACGCATCGCGTCGATCGCCGCGCAGCAGATTTCGTTGCCGCGCCCGATGGTGAACGTGAGCCCGTGGCCTTCGAGCCCGTCGTGGTCGGTTTCCAGCACGACGTACGCGGCCGAATAATCGGGGTCCGGATTCATCGCATCGGAGCCGTCGAGCTGCTGCGAGGTCGGGAAGCGCACGTCGAGGACGCGCATCGATCGAATGATAGGCATGACGAACGGTCCGTAAAAGGAAATCAGGCCTGCACGGTGCGCTGGCGCTGCTCGCCGAGCCCGTCGATGCCGAGCGTGATCACCTGCCCGGCGCGCAGATAGACCGGCGGCTTCTGCCCGAGGCCGACGCCCGGCGGCGTGCCGGTCGAGATCACGTCGCCCGGCTGCAGGCTCATGAAGCGGCTCAGATAGCTGATCAGGTGCGGCACCCGGAACACCATCGTCGCGGTCGTGCCGTTCTGGTAGCGGTGGCCGTCCACCTCGAGCCACAACCGCAGCGCGTGCGGATCGGGGACTTCGTCGGCCGTCACGAGCCACGGGCCGAGCGGGCCGAACGTGTCGTTGCCCTTGCCCTTGTCCCACGTGCCGCCGCGCTCGAGCTGGTATTCGCGCTCCGACACGTCGTTCACCACGCAGTAGCCGGCGACATGCGACAGCGCGTCGGCTTCGTCGATGTAGCGGCCACCCTGGCCGATCACCACGCCGAGCTCGACTTCCCAGTCGGTCTTCTCCGAGCCGCGCGGAATCTCGACGTCGTCGTTCGGCCCCGAGATCGCGCTCGTCCATTTGCCGAACACGACGGGCTCGTTCGGGACTTCCATCCCGGATTCGGCCGCGTGGTCGGAATAGTTGAGCCCGATGCAGATGAACTTGCCGACGCGGCCGACGCACGCGCCGAGCCGCGGCGTGCCTTCGACGAGCGGCAGCGACGACGGGTCGATGTCACGCAGCCGCGCGAGCGACGCGGGTGCGAGCGCATCGCCTGCGATGTCGTCGATCACGCCCGACAGGTCGCGAATCCTTCCCTGCGCATCGAGCAGGCCCGGTTTTTCGTGGTGCTTGTCGCCAAATCTCAGCAGTTTCATGTTGTGTGAGGAAACGGAAGGTGAAGAGGAGGACGCGGTCAGTTCGACCAGCCGCCATCGATCAGGTGAATCGCGCCGGTCGTAAACGACGCTTCGTCGGACGCGAGGTACAGCGCGAGCGCGGCCACTTCTTGCGCGGTGCCGATGCGGCCGATCGGCTGGCGCGCGACGAACGCCTGGCGCACCTCGTCGGTCGACACCTGGCGCGTGCGCGCCTGGTCCGCGATCCGCTGCTCCAGCGACGGCGACTCGATCGTGCCCGGGCAGATCGCGTTGCAGCGGATGCCCCGCTCGACGAAATCGGCAGCGACGGCCTTGGTCAGGCCGATCACGGCCGCCTTGGTGGTGCCGTACACGAAGCGGTTCGGCACGCCCTTCACGCTCGACGCGGCCGATGCCATGTTGATGATCGACGCGCCGCCCGCTTCCAGCATCGCCGGCAGCAGCGCGCGGATCAGCCGGTACATCGACGTGACGTTGAGGTTCAGCGAGAACGCCCACGCGGCATCGTCGCAATCGAGGATCGAGCCGTGGTGCACGAACCCCGCGCAGTTAAAGAGCACGTCGAACGCGCGCGCCTGCGCGGCGAGTGCCGAAACGTCGCCCGCATCGGTCACGTCGAGCCGCCGCGTGGCCAGCCTGCCGCCGGCGCGTTCGGCGTCGGCCGCGAGTTGCGCGAGCGCAGCCTCGTTGATGTCGGTCGCCAGCACGTCGGCCCCCTCGCTTGCGAACCGCAGCGCGGTCGCGCGGCCGATACCCTGCCCGGCCGCCGTCACCAGCGCGCGCTTGCCCTGCAATCTCATGAGCACCACTCCTGTAGAAGCCGGTCGAGCCGACTAATTGGCACAAAGGACCAAAGGTCCAACCAATCATAGGACAGATTCCGGATTTGTCACGATCGCGGGATTCAGTATTTTCCCGAACGGCAGAATCGGGGCGGCGGCGGTGCCCCGGACTTCGGCGACCGTCTCGTTCTGATTCCGGCGCCCAACCACCTGTCCCGCAAAGCCAATACCGGCGGGGGTTTGCGCCGGCCACGGGCGCCTGGGTCGCGCCGCCGTCGCGGCGAAACTGACAAAAAAGTCATGTTCCCGTCAGGGTGTCAACGGGGGGCGCGCGCGATCATGATGTTGCCGGACCGCGCTTCCCGGATCACCGCACCCCGCCCGTCGCCGATCCCTGACGGGCACCTCCGTCCCCCGCGGTGTCCACGTGACTGAGCGAGCAGACACGGCGGCGCGGGCCGATTTTCCGCCCCGGGCGTTCGCGTCCGGGGCGCTTTTGTCGTTGGTCTTACACGCTTTTGTCGTTGGTTTTTCAAGAAAATGCGCGTCGATTGTTTCTGAATCGGCAAAAGGTAATTTGAGCCAGACAGGATGTTTTTTCCGGTCACAGACGCTTACATTTAGCGCACCACTCATGGAAACCGCTACGGAATCGCCGTCGGGTAGTGACATCCACTGCCACGGCCGAAACCGCACGAGCTTTAGGAAACGGCAAATGAAGGCCTCCAAATCCCTGCCTGTGCTCGATCCCGCCGACGTCCACGTCGAAATTCTGGAACGCTCCGATACGCTGCTCGTCGTTCGCTGGGTCGAGCCCGGCCGCTGTCATTACGGCGAACAGCGCTGGCGCCGCCGCTTCGCGCAGCGCACCGGCACCTGTGCGCTGTCGCGCCAGGTCATCCAGCGCGGCGACGAAGTCTTCCGCCCGGCCGAGCGCCCGGCACCGGCGAACGCGGCCGCGATGATCTCCGCCGCCGAAGTGCTGGCCCTGGCCGGCAGCCGGTAACGCGCAAGCCGGCCTAGAACCACCGATCTAGTTCCCCCGCTTGTCTGCCCCGCCCGCGCGGACTATCGTTACAGCATTCAATGTAACGATTACGCGTCGTGGCGCACCGGCCACGCCGATGGAGGCAGACATGCACGCATGGAGCGCGCGCCACGTCCCGGCGCAAGGCGGCAAAGTTGCGGTCGTGACCGGCGCCAACAGCGGGCTCGGCTGGCACATCGCGGAAACGCTGGCCGCCAAGGGCGCAACCGTCGTAATGGGCTGCCGTGACGCCGCGCGCGCCGCGCAGGCCGCCGATGCGATCCGTCGGTTCCATCCCGCCGCACGGGTCGAAGTCGATCCGCTCGACCTCGCCGATCTCGCGTCGATCCAGCGCTTCGCCGCCGACGTCTCCGACCGCCACGGCCGCGTCGACATCCTCTGCAACAACGCAGGCGTGATGTTCCTGCCGCTGCGGCACACGCAAGACGGCTTCGAGATGCAGTTCGGCACCAACCACCTCGGCCATTTCGCGTTGACCGGCCATCTGCTGCCCGCGCTACGCGCCGCGCGGCGCGCGCGAGTCGTGACGATGTCGAGCGGCTTGAACCGCGGCGGCCGGATCCGCGTCGACGACCTTCGGGCCGAACACCGTTACAACCGTTATCTCGCCTACTGCGACAGCAAGCTCGCCAACCTCGTGTTCGCGATCGAACTGCAGCGCCGCTTCCAGCGCGCGGCGTTCGCGGGCATCAGCGTCGCCGCGCATCCCGGCTACGCGGCAACCAATCTGCAGTTCGCGGGCCCCGCGATGGACCGTTCGCCCACGCGCGCCGCGCTGATGCGCGCGGCGAACCGTTATCTCGCGCAACCGGCCGACCAGGGTGCGCTTCCCGCGATTCACGCGGCGACGTCGCCCGACCTCACCGGCGGCTCGTACATCGGACCGTCCGGCTGGTTCGAGTCGCGCGGCCTGCCGGCACCGGCAAGCGTGCCGCGCGCGCCACGCGATGTAGCGACCGCCGCGCTGCTGTGGGAGGCCTCCGAAGCCGCGACGGGCGTGCGTTTCCTGAGCTCGGGCGTGGCCGAGGGTCGCCTGCCTGCCACGCCGCTCGACACGTCGGCCGAGACACGTTGAATCGCGCTCCTCGCCTCAACATTCATCATACTTATTACACTTACAGAAACGAAAGCTTAGTGAAAGCCTGATTGGACAGCCCACTGTTACCAGTCCGGAAACAATCTATCGTCAAAATCAGCGTTTACCCTCAACCACCCGGTGACTAAGATTTAGTCAATCGCTGCAGACATGGTGTCGCAAGCGAACCCAATAAAACACCGGAGGTCATCATGAAATCGCTCGTTTCCGCAGTCGTTGCCGCTGTCGCCCTGTCCGCTTCGTTCGGCGCTTTCGCACAAAGCACCGTGACCCGCGCACAAGTCCGCAACGAACTGGTCCAGCTCGAACAAGCCGGCTACAAGCCGGGCGTGTCGAGCCCGTATTACCCGAACGACATCCAGTCGGCGGAAGCGCGTGTTCATGGTGCCGACGCCAGCGGCTACGGCGCGCAACCGGCTCCGGTCGTCCACTCGGGTGCCCCGGTTGCCGCAGCGTCGTCGAACGCTCGCGACTCGATCTTCTTCGGCCAGTAAGCCGACGCGCCCTGACGGGCGCACCGCGCGCGGCGCGACGAAGCTGTACCCGGACGAGCCCCTGATGCGGGCTCGTCTTTTTTTGTGAAGCGCATACCTCCGCCGCCCGGCAGCGGGTGGCTTCGCCCGGGCGCGCTGCGTCCGGGCGCTTTTTCCGCGGCGAGGTATGCGTGGCGATGCCGTATGCGCCGGTCAACGCCCCGCGGCTGCCGCAGGCGCCGCACGCGACAGCACGCGCCAGCGCGACAGCAGTTCGTCGCGATCGACGTAGCAGCCCTGCAGATGCCGGCGGCCCGTCGACGGATCGAACTCCGTGCGCGCATGCAGCACGCGCCGGTTGTCGAATGCCCACATGTCGCCCGCCCGCAGCCGGCGCTGCACCCGGAAACGTGGCTCTCGCGCGAGCCCGAGAAAGCGCCGGTACGCGCGGTAGATGGCCGCGACCGATCCGGCCGGCGCATCGAGCGGCCCGCGCAGGAAATTCGCGACGCGCACTTCCGTCACGTTGCCGCGTGCATCGAGGCCGATCACCGGCGCCGAACAGCGGTAGTCGCTGTTCGCACTCTTGTTCCAGAACTCGAACGGCGTCGAGGCAAGGTGTTCGAAATCGGCCGGATAGTCGCGCCGCAGCGCTTCCGCGAGCGCAAAGCCGTCGAGGAAAATGCTGTCTCCGCCCGTCGCGTCGTTCGCGAGGCAATGCAGGAACTGCACGCCCGGCTGCAATTCACGCGTCGGCAGGTCGGTGTGCGGCGGCAGGTTGAGCGACGTGTAGGCATTGCTGTCCGGTCGCGGCTTCGACTCGACATCGAACAGCACGCCGAAATTGCTTTCGCGGATCAGGCCGACACGACGCGCGATCTGGTCGACCCGGCCGCGTTCGGCGGGCACGCCCTCGATGAGCGTCAACCCCGTGCGCTGCAACGCGGCGAGCCACGCGCGCAACGCGCCATCGTCCTCCATCACGTCACGCCACGCGAACACCCCGATCGCCGTCGCATCGTCGCCGGCCCATACGTGCCGCCCGTGCGCGGCCTGGCGTTCCGCGCGCGACGCATCGTCGTATGCATGCGCGCGCAACCATCCCGGCGACCAGGTACTACGATGCCCGTCGTTCCACTCGACGTGCAGCGCGCCGTCGGTTTCGACATGCACGGCGAGCGCCGACAGATCCTCGCGCGCGTCGGCGATCTCGAACACCTGTTCGCGCGTGAGCGCATGCACGCACGCGGAACACGCGCAGTTGTCGCGCAGCCAGTCGAAGTGAAACGGCGATCGTCGCGTGTCGCTCCACTCGACGTTCACCGCTCCATCGCCAATCGTCGCCGCCGCAATGGCCGCGTCGGCGGAATAGGTCCGCCAGTCCTCGATACGGTGTTGCGCTGCCTGCATCGTTGTCTCCCGGAAACGCCCGCTACGCGTGTGGTGCGAGCAGAAACCCACCGATCATCCGGTGCATCCGCGCCGCCTGCGGGCTCGTTCCGAGCGCGCGCCAGCAGCCGTGCACCAGCCCCTCTCCCCTCCAGTAACGCGCGGCGCCGCCGGCCGCAAGGATTCGTTCGACATAGACGCGTGCATCGTCGCGCAGCGGATCGTGTTCAGCGCCGATCGCGAGCACGGGCGGCAGCCCGTCGAAGCGCGACGCCGCGAGCGGTACCGATGCACGCAGCAGCGGATCGTCGTTCAATGCGGCTTCATCCGCATCGCCCCAGTACAGCGCGCGATAACGATGGACGTCGTCGAGCGTCAGCATCGGCGCGCGCGCTTCCGTTTCGCGCGCCGGCGATTGCGGTTCGATGCCGAGCATCGGATATACGAGTGCGATCCCGTCGATGCCGCCTTCGCCAGCGTCGCGCAGCGCGGTCGCGACGGCCGCCGCGAGATTGCCGCCCGCGCTGTCGCCCGCGAGTGTCAGCGGTCGTGCGCACGAGTCGAACGGCCAGTTGACTGCGTCGCGCGCGGCACGCGTGACGGCCAGGCAATCCTCGAGCGCGGCCGGCGCACGATGCTCGGGCGCGAGCCGGTAGTCGACCGCGATCACGGCAAGCCCCGTGTCGGCCGCCAGTTGCGCCGTGATCAGCGCGTGACTGTCGAGCGAGCCGACGACGAAGCCGCCGCCATGAAAGAACAGCACGGTGCCGCGCGGCTTGCCCCGCGCTGGCGCGTAGCGCCGTAGTGCGATCGCGCGCCCGTCCGGCGCATGCCACACGGCGTCCTGCCGCACGACGCCGGCCGGCAGTACGGCGGGCGTCCACGCGGCCGCGAAGCGATCGTAGACGCGGCGTTGCTCGACGGGCGAGCGCGCCGCCGCGTCGGCCGGATACCACGCGTCGACGGCCGCAACGAATGCCGCGATTTCCGGTTCGAGCATCGTGTGCGCTCCGCAGTCGACGGTCGAAAGTTGAACGCCGATGCTAGCGACGCGGCGGCAGCCCGATCACGCGGCCCGCATACGCGGGCGCCGCGCAATCGCGCTGCAACGCATGCAGTTCGGCCACGCGCGCGGCGACGTCGTCGTCGAACGGCGCCGATTTCGCGCCGTCGCGCGTGTCGACGTGCAGCAGCATCTGCTCGCTCGCCGACACCGCGCCGTCATGACCGTCCGCGAACAGCTCGAGATACAGGTGCAGCCGCTTCGCGTCGTGCGCGAACACCCGCGCGTCGACGCGCACGCGCGTGCCTTCCTTGATCTCCTGCAGATAGTTCACGTGCGCCTCGAGCGTGTAGACCGAGCGGCACCGCTCGCGACGCACGGCGTCGTCGAGGCCGATGCGGTCGAGCAGCGCATCGGTCGCGAAACTGAAGATCAGCAGATAGAACGCGTCGCGCAGGTGGCCGTTGTAGTCGACCCACTCGGGCCGCACGACGTCGTGGTAAATCGTCAGCGGGGTATCGCCGGTCATGTTCGTTCAGTCCTCGAATCGCATCCCGTGCCGCGCCTTCACCGCGGCGATCGCCTTCAGCACCTCGGTGATGCACTCGTCGCGATAGCGTTCGAGTTCCTTGATGCTGCGCGTGCCCTGCTGCTCGCTCGTGCCTTCGACGACGCTGTCGATCAGTTCGTCGGTCAGCTTCGGCGCGACCAGCTTGGTCCATGGCAGTTCGAGCGCGGGGCCGAACTGCTGCATGAAGTGTCGCATGCCTGCGTCGCCGCCAGCCAGCGTGTAGGTCAGGAACGTGCCCATGAACGACCAGCGGATGCCCGCGCCGAAACGGATCGCATCGTCGATCTCGCCAGTCGTCGCGACGCCTTCGTTGACCAGATGGAGCGCCTCGCGCCACAGCGCTTCGAGCAGCCGGTCCGCGATGAAGCCCGGCACCTCCTTGCGCACGTGCAGCGGCCGCATGCCGAGCTTGCGATAGATCGCCATCGCCGCCTCGACCGCTTCCGGCGACGTGCGCGCGCCGCCGAGCACCTCGACGAGCGGCAGCAGGTAGACCGGATTGAACGGATGGCCGACCACGCAGCGCTCCGGATGCGTCGCGCGCGCGTAGAAGTCGGTCGGCAGCAGCCCCGATGTCGATGACGCGATGATCGCGTCGGGCTTCGCCGCGCGGCTGATCTGTTCGTGCAGTTCGAGCTTCAGCGCCTCCCGCTCGGGCGCGCTTTCCTGGATGAAGTCCGCGTCGGCGACGCAGGCCTCGATCGTCGACTCGAAACGCAGCCGCGCGGGATCGGCGCCCGGCGCGAGGCCGACGCGTTCGAGCGCAGGCCAGGCATTCGCGACGTTCGCGCGCAACCGCGCCTCGGCGCCCGGCGCCGGGTCCCACACGACCACGTCGAGACCGTGCGCGAGCGCACGGCAAATCCATCCGCTGCCGATCACACCGGTGCCGATCGCGGCGAACGTCTTGATGTCGGTCTTCACTGCCATGTCAACGCATCCTTCAAATCGAGGGAAATCGGACGGCGACCGCGCTCGTGCGCGCCGCCGCATTGAATCGGAATCAGCCGTGAACGCTCACGCGAATTCGGTCACCGCGCGGCGTTCGAGCAGACGCTCGCCGCGCGCCGGCAGGCCGAGCTTGCGACGCCCTTCGGCCGGCGTCAGCACGCGGCCGCCGAGGCGTTCGACGATTTCCCGTGCACGCTCGACGAGCGTGCCGTTGGTCGCATGCACGCCACGATCGAGCCAGATGTTGTCTTCGAGGCCGACGCGCACATGACCGCCGAGCAGCATCGCCTGCGCGACCATCGGCATCTGCATGCGGCCGATCCCGAAGCCGGCCCAGTGCGCGCCCGGCGGCAGGTTGTCGACCATCGCCTTCATCGTGCCGGTGTCGGCCGGCGCGCCCCACGGAATGCCGAGGCACAGCTGGAACAGTGGCGGATCGTCGAGCAGCCCTTCCTTCAGCAATTGCTTCGCGAACCACAGATGGCCCGTATCGAAGATTTCCAGCTCCGGCTTCACGCCGAGTTCCTGGATGCGCTTCGCGCCGGCGCGCAGTTGCGCGGGCGTCGATACGTAGATGTAGTCGCCGTCGCCGAAATTCAGCGTGCCGCAATCGAGCGTGCAGATTTCCGGCAGCAGTTCCTCGACGTGCGCGAGGCGCGTGAGGCCGCCGACAAGATCGGTGCCCTTGCCGAAGCGCATCGGGTCCTCGCCCGGGCCGATCTCCAGATCGCCGCCCATGCCGGCCGTCAGGTTGATGATCACGTCGACGTCCGCCGAGCGGATCCGGTCGACCACTTCGCGGTACAGGTTCGGGTCGCGGCTGCCGCGGCCCGTCTGCGGATCGCGCACGTGGCAGTGCGCAACCGTCGCGCCGGCCTTCGCCGCTTCGATCGCGGCGGCCGCGATTTCCTTCGGCGTGACCGGAATCGCCGGATGCTTGCCGACCGTATCGCCCGCGCCGGTCACCGCGCAGGTGATGATGACTTCGTGGTTCATGCTGAATGCCCTCGCTTGATTCGTTTCGTGTCGCTCGACTTCTGTCGTACTGCAGATTATTTGTCGCTGCGCGCCGCTCGCTTGCGGCGCGCACGGGCCGTTACAGGCCGAGATACGCCTTCACCGCGGGCAGGCCGTCCTTGCCGTCGAACGTCTTGACGCCGGCGAGCCAGGCATCGAGCACCTGCGGATTCTTCTTCAGGTACGCCTTCGCGGCGTCCGCCGGTTTCGTCTTGTTCATCACCGACTGCATCAGCTGGTTCTCGAGCTGCGTCGTGAAGCGCAGGTTCTCGACGAGCTTGCCTGCGTTGGGGCAGCGCGAGATGAAGTCGGGCGCCGTCAGCGTGTACACGCGCGCTTCGCCATAGTTCGGGCCGAAACTCGCATCGCCGCCGGACAGGTAGTTCATGCTGATCTGGATGTTCATCGGATGCGGTTCCCAGCCCAGGAACACGACCCACTTCTTCTCGCGGATCGCGCGCTCGACCGTGACGAGCATCCCGGCTTCGCTCGATTCGACCAGCTTGAAGCCACCGAGACCGTATTGATTCGTGTCGATCATCTTCTGGATCGTCGCGTTCGCGCTGCTGCCCGGTTCGATCCCGTAGATCTTGCCGTCGAGTTCCGCGCGGTGCTTCGCGATGTCCTCGAAACTCTTCAGGCCGGCCTGGTATGCGTAGCTCGGCACCGCGAGCGTCGCCTTCGCACCCGACAGGTTCGGCGGCTCGACCACGTTGATCGACTTGCTGTCGAGGAACGGCTGGAGCTGCTTTTGCTGCACCGGCCACCAGTAGCCGAGCGAGATGTCGAGCTGCTTGCTCTTCAGGCCGGCGAACGAGATCGGCACCGATGCGATTGTCGTCGTCGGCTTGTAGCCGAGCCCTTCGAACACGGTCGAGGCGAGCGCCGTGGTGGACGTGATGTCGGTCCAGCCGATATCCGCGAAGCGTACGTTGCGGCAGGTCGCGGCATCCGTTTCGGCGTGCGCCGCGGTCGCGAATGCGCCGGTCGCCAGCACGGCCGCGACGAACGCGGCGATCTTTGTCGACTTCATGGTTTCTCTCCCGATTGGACCGATGTCCGACGGGTTCGCGGAGTGCGTCCCGGCCTGCATCGTGGGAGTAAAAGTAACGAGCCATATTGGTCGAAAGACGACCGGCGGCGACCTTTTCTTGACTATTTGCGACTATGGGTGAAAACCACTACGCTCGGGCAATGGCTTGTATGGCGGGGGTTTCAGGCGAATTACGGTGAAGATGGGTTTGTCCGGATGCGGCGTAACGGATGCCGACGGAGCGTGCTTCGGCGGCGATACCGGAGCGGGCGTGGTGCCGCTTCCGGCCGGGCGGGTGCGGGCCGGCGCCCGACGCGTTATCGCGGTACCTCGACGTAAGTTTCCCTGCAGATCTCGCGCAGCGCCTGGACGAGCAGATCCCGCGTCGGCGCATGCGATTCGGCGGCGCGGGTAAACAGCGCGATGGGCGGCAGCGTCCAGACCAGCGAGTAAGGCACGATCGCCACGCCGGCGATGCGCACCATTTCTTCCGCGATATCGGTCGGCACGATCGATACGGCGTCGTCGCTCGATGCGATCATTTCGCCGATCAGCTTCGACGAGTAGCTTTCGACGATCGGCACGGGCGGCGCGATGCCGGCCGACAGGAACAGGTCGGTCACCTGCTCCCGCATCGGCGTATGCGGCGCGCCGAGAATCCAGTCCAGCTCGTGCAGCTTCTCCCAGTCGAGCTTCATGCGGGCCAGTTTCGCGGCGAGGCGCCGGCTCGCGATCATCCGGGGCTGCTGCTGGTACAGGACTTCGAAGGAAACCTGTCCCAGATCGACCGCCGACGACGCCCGCCCGATGACGAGATCGACGCTGTGGTCCTTGAGCTGCAGCAGCAGCTGGTCGCTGGTGCCTTCGTGGATCGTCACGGTCAGGCGCCGCTCCATCCGGGATTGCAGCCGCTTGAGCGCCGCCGACAGCATCTGGCCCGAGATGAACGGAATCACGCCGATATGCAGGTGGGCGGCGTGGCCGGCGGCGACCGCCTCCATCTCGCGGGCGAGATGGTCGAGGTCCTTCAACATCGCCCTGGCGCGCTCGAGCACGACCGAACCGAGCGCGGTCGGCCGCATCCCGCGCGACGAGCGCTCGAACAGCGGCGTGCCGAACATGCTTTCCAGCTCGGACAGCGCGTTCGTCACGGCGGGCTGGCTGCTGGCCATGTGCTCCGCGACGCGCGTCAGCGACCCGTGCTGCTGGATCTGCAGCAGCAGCATCAGGTGCCGCATCTTCAGGCGCGCACCGAGCCGCCTCACCACGTCGTTCGCGTCGAATGTCATTGCCGGACCACCGCATCATCATGAAAAAGTGATGGACCGATATTAAAACAGAATCATCTCCTTATGGCCGATCCCTAGAATCACCTCATGGATCGCGTCGGGACTGGCCTGGCGCGCACGCCCGGACCCAAAAACATGAAACAGACAGAGACTCAGCAGCAGGCCGCGTACGACTATCACGAGTTTCCGACCCCGGGGAAGATCTCCGTCGTCGCCAGCAAGCCGCTCGTGACGCAGCGCGATCTCGCGCTCGCCTACACGCCCGGCGTCGCCAGCGTGTGCGAGTCGATCGCCGCCGAGCCGCTGAACGCGCATCGCTTCACGAGCCGCGGGAATCTGGTGGGCGTCATCACCAACGGCACCGCCGTGCTGGGTCTGGGCAACATCGGCGCGCTCGCGTCGAAGCCGGTCATGGAAGGCAAGGCCGTGCTGTTCAAGAAGTTCGCGGGGATCGACGTGTTCGACATCGAGATCAACGAGACCGATCCGGACAAGCTCGTCGACATCATCGCCGGCCTCGAGCCCACCTTTGGCGGGATCAACCTCGAGGACATCAAGGCGCCGGAGTGCTTCACCGTCGAGCGCAAGCTGCGCGAGCGCATGAAGATTCCCGTCTTCCACGACGACCAGCACGGCACCGCCATTACCGTGGCCGCCGCGTTCATCAACGGGCTGAAGGTGGTCGGGAAGTCGATTTCCGAGGTGAAGGTCGTGACGTCGGGCGCCGGTGCCGCGGCGCTGGCCTGCCTGGACCTGCTCGTCGACCTCGGGCTGCCGGTCGCGAACATCTGGGCGACGGATATCGAAGGCGTCGTCTATCGCGGCCGCACCACGCTGATGGATCCCGCCAAGGAACGCTTCGCGCAGGAAACCGACGCGCGCACGCTGTCCGAAGTGATCGGCGGCGCCGACGTGTTCCTCGGGCTGTCGGTCGGCGGCATTCTGAAGCCGGAGATGCTGAAGGCGATGGCCGCGAGGCCGCTGATTCTCGCGCTCGCCAATCCGACGCCGGAAATCTTCCCTGAACTCGCGCATGCGACGCGCGACGACGTCGTGATCGCGACGGGCCGTTCGGATTTCCCGAACCAGGTCAACAACGTTCTCTGCTTCCCGTACATTTTCCGCGGCGCACTGGATGTGGGCGCAACGACGATCACCCGCGAAATGGAAATTGCCGCGGTTCACGCGATTGCCGGCCTCGCGCAGGAAGAGCAGAACGACATCGTCGCGGCAGCCTATGGCGGCGATGAAGTGTCCTTCGGTCCGCAATACCTGATTCCGAAGCCGTTCGATCCGCGCCTGATCGTGCGTATTGCGCCGGCCGTGGCCAGGGCCGCGATCGAAGGCGGCGTGGCGACGCGCCCGCTCGCGGATCTCGACGCGTATGTCGAGCAGTTGCAGCAGTTCGTCTACCACTCGGGCGCGTTCATGAAGCCACTGTTCGCGACCGCGCGTCAGCTCGTGCGTGACGGCGGCAAGGCACGCATCGTGTTCACCGAGGGCGAAGACGAGCGCGTGCTGCGCGCGGTGCAGGTGATCGTCGACGAGAAGCTCGCGCGTCCGATCCTGGTCGGGCGTCCGGAGGTGCTGCTCGCGCGTATCGAGCGATTCGGCCTGCGCCTGCGTCTCGGTCAGGATGTCGAAGTGACCAATCCGGAATATGACGAACGTTTCCCGCAATACTGGACGACGTATTGGGAATTGCGCTGCCGCGACGGCATCTCGAAGGAAATGGCGCGCGTCGAGATGCGGCGCCGCCTGACGCTGATCGGCGCGATGATGGTGCGGCTCGGCGATGCGGACGGGATGATCTGCGGGACGGTCGGCGAGTATCACAATCACCTGCGGTTCGTGGACGAAGTCATCGGCAAGAAGCCCGGTGCGTCGACCTACGCCGCGATGAACATCCTGCTGCTCAATCAGCGGACGGTCGCGCTGGTCGATACGCATGTCAACGACAACCCGGATGCGGAGCAGATCGCGGAATTCACGATCGCGGCCGCGCGGCAGATGGAGTGGCTGAATCTCTCGCCGAAGGCTGCGTTGCTGTCGCGGTCGAACTTCGGGTCGGGGAGCGCGGCCTCGGGCGTGAAGATGCGCCGAGCGCTCGAAATCATTCGCGCGCATGCGCCGGATATCGAGGCGGATGGCGAAATGCACGGCGACTGTGCGCTCGACGAGGCGCTGCGGTCGCGGCTGCTGCCGATGTCGCCGCTGAAGGGTGCGGCGAACCTGCTCGTGTGTCCGAACGTGGATGCGGGGAATATCGCCTATAACCTGCTCAAGACCGAGGCCGGCAGTAACGTTGCGGTCGGGCCGTTCCTGCTGGGGGTCAATGGGCCGGTGAACATTCTCACGTCCAGCGCGACCGTGAGACGGATCGTGAACATGACGGCGTTGACGGTGATCGAGGCGAATCGCAACGCGGCCGTGTAATTGCAGTTGATGCGGGTCGGCTACGGCCGACCCCGTCGGTCATCGGGCCGTGGTCCGCTGAAAAACGATATCCGCGATTCAGGTATCAGGATCGTCGGCAAGCGGCGCCAGCTTCGGCAGCCGCCCTTATTCGCGATACATGGCGATCAAGGTAACGACTGCGTACATCGACGAACCGCCATCTGGCTGGACCGCTGCAGAAACGAATCGGCCATGACAGGTTCGGTGCCCGCGTTTCACAAGATCTCCATCAGACGCAAGAGATTTACGGATGGAGGGTTTCACCGCGGTTCAGCATGTCGACGAATTCCGCAATTTTACGCGCCCGTGTTTCCGGCTTTTTCGCATTCTGTATCCGGAACAGGATGGCGTAGCGGTTGCGGCTATTCAGTGTTTCAAAGAACGCCTTGGCTTCCAAATTTGCGTTCAACGCCACCTGCAGGTCGTCCGGCACGGTCGAGTTGCTGGCCGACGTATAAGCAGCCTTCCATCGGCCGTCGTGCCGCGCCCTCTCGATCTCACGCATGCCCGGCGCGCGCATTCTGCCCGAGGCGATCAGCGCTTCGGCCCGGTCTTTGTTGAGTTTGGACCAGATGCTTTTTGCGGAGCGTGGAGTGAAGCGTTGTAGCCAGTACGTCTCGCTCTCGGCCTGCTTTTGGCCATCGATCCAGCCATAGCAGAGCGCGCTTTCCAACGCTTGACCATAGGTGACGGTTCGCTGCGTGGCGCCCTTTTTCGCCAGACGCAGCCATACTCCGCTCGACGTGCCGCCATTTTGCGCCAACCAGCTTTCCCATTCGGTCTGACTGGCAAATGTCAGCGCGCATTCGGTCATGTCACTGTCCTGAATGATTGAGTACGGGCGTGGGAAACCGTCCGCAGTCCAACAGTGCTTATACGGATAGCAGCGTCCGTGGTGCGATCCAATGCGGGCGTGCAGTCGCCACTATCCGTCGGCTCGTTTGGGTCGGAAGCCGCCGCCGAGTCTGGCGGCTTCCAACCTCGGTCGATCGTTCGGATGGCCTCGATCATGTCGAGCGCACCATGCGCCCCACCCTTGGATCGAAAGCGCGCCCTACAGAATCCGTTCCAACGCGCTGGCAAACCTACGGACCGCGGCATCGACGTCATGCAGCTTGTCGAGACCGAACAAGCCAATGCGGAACGTCTTGAAATCCGCCGGCTCATCGCATTGCAGCGGCACACCGGCCGCGATCTGCATGCCGACATCGACGAATTTCTTGCCGGACCGGATGTCGTCATCGTCGGTGTAGCTGACCACGACGCCAGGCGCCTCAAACCCTGGCGCCGCCACGCTCCTGAAACCCTTCTCGGCCAGCAACGCGCGAATCCGCGTGCCGAGTTCGAGCTGTTCCGCCCGCACCTTGTCGAAGCCGTATGCGTCCGTTTCCTTGATCACATCGCGCAGCGTCGCAAGGCTGTCCGTGGGCATCGTCGCGTGGTACGCGAAGCCACCGTTCTCGTAGGCTTCCATGATCTGCAGCCACTTGCGCAGATCGCAGGCAAAACTGGTGCTGGTCGTCGCATCGATGCGCTCGCGAGCGAGCGGGCTGAGCATGACCAGTGCGCAACCCGGCGACGCACTCCAGCCCTTTTGCGGCGCGCTGATCAGCACGTCGACACCGCTCTTCTCCATATCGACCCAGATCGTGCCGGACGCGATGCAATCCAGCACGAACATGCCGCCGACCGCATGCACGGCGTCGGCCACCGCGCGCAGATACGCATCGGGCAACATCATCCCGGAGGCGGTTTCGACGTGCGGAGCGAACACCAGGTCCGGCTTGTGTTCCTGAATCGCGGCGACGACTTCTTCGATCGGGGCCGGCGCAAACGCCGCCTGCCTGCCTGATTCGACAGGACGCGCCTTCAACACGATCGATTCGGACGGAATGCTGCCCATGTCGAAAATCTGCGACCAGCGGAAGCTGAACCAGCCGTTGCGGATGACCAGACACTTCTTGTTCGTCGCGAACTGCCGGGCCACGGCTTCCATGCCGAACGTCCCGCTGCCCGGGACGATGACGGCCGCTTTCGCGTTGTAGACCTTCTTCAGCGCGGCGGAAATATCGCGCATGACGCCCTGAAAGCGCTGCGACATGTGATTGATCGACCGGTCGGTGTACACCACCGAATATTCGAGAAGCCCGTCGCGGTCGACATCGGGAAGTAATCCTGGCACGTTCGCCTCCGGTAAAGGATGAAGCATGGGATGAGGGGGCGCGGTATTCGTGAGTGGCTACCGCTGCGCCCATGCAAATCTGCATGATTGCCTTGACGACGAACGATTCTAACGAATGCAGTCTGACGTTGGGGATTTGCGTGTTTTGTGCGGTGCACGCACGAAGCCAACATGTGGCGCATGTCTCAGCGCATCCGACCACGTCGCTTGCAAGACCGGCTCTCGTCGGTTTTCCGGCATTTCCCGCGCTCAAGGCCTGCAGGCAATCGCCTCGATCTCGATCTTGGTACCCACCATGTTCGTCGCCTGCAAGGTCGATCGTGACGGCTTGTTCCCCGGGAAGAACTCCCCATAGACACGATTGAATTCCGCGAAGTCGCGCGCGTCCTCGAGCCAGACGGTGGTTTTCACCACGTCGCCGAGTGTGCATCCCGCCAGCGAGAGTACGTGGGCGACGTTCTTCAATGTCTGACGCGTCTGCGCTTCGATTCCGCCCGCGACGAGGCTCCCGTCTTCGTTTCTCGCCACCTGACCGGATACGAACACCAGATCGCCGGCCTTGGTCGCCAACGACCGGGGCAGGTTTCGTGTGACCGGATTGCGCTCAGCAAAGTATTCGATCGCCATTTGAGCCTCCCACGATCCATCCGGCGCCGGTGTTGGCTTACGAAAACGAGCGTAACGCGGAAATGGCGCGCTGCCAATTCGGTATTCTCGGTCTGGAAGCCGCTACGCGCCGCAGCATCCGGTCAACGCAATGCGCATCGCCTGCGCGGCGTGCCCGATCCTCGGCGTCGAGTTGATCCGCGCGTGACGGCGCGGGGATACCGCGCCGCCCCGAATACCGGCAATCCGCCGTGCCCGGTGCCGAATCTCCATCGGCGAAGTCGATCAGTACCGATCCGACACACCGTCGATCCCACGCTCGTGCAGCGCACGAACCAGCCTGGCACGTACCGTCGCGACGTCCGAAAACGCCGGCCGTCGATGCGAGGCGACTTCGGCGGCGGTATAAGGCTTGAAGCCACGCGGCAGCGCATCGCGGTTCATCGTCGTGAGCACCCAGTTGAGCACGTCGGCGAGTTCCTCGTCGGACAGCGCCGAGTTCGACGCGCCGGGCACGCGCATCACGTACTCGCGCCCCGCCGGCAGATGCGTGAAATAACCGAGCGAATTCGCGAGAGGCGGCACCTTGCCCGGAATGCCGCCGCCTGTCGCCGTGTGGCAGCCCATGCAATTGAGCACCCAGTGTTGTCGCGCGAGTGTGGCGTCGGCCACGCCGTCGGCATGTGCGGGTACGGCAATCGCCAATGCCGCGGCAGCGACCGCCAGCATCGAAGACAGACGGCGTGCCATGAACGCTCCGATCCGCGACGCCGCCACACACGGGCCGCGACCACGAATGCGCAGGGTATTCAAAGCCCCAGCCCCTTCGTCACGACCGCACGTTGCGCATGAACGGCCGTGCCGTCCATCTCCTTCGCGCGTGCCGCGCGAATGTCGGCCGCCGTGAACGGCTTCGCGTCGCCGTGCTCGTCGTTGAGATCGAATACGACATAGTTGAGCACGTTCGCAATATCGTCATCGCTCGCACTCGCGAACGACGGCATCTTGAAGTTGTAGCGCTTGTCGTGCACCGTGATTTCGCCGAACATCCCGTGCAACAGCGTCGCGACAAGCTGCGCACGGCCCGCATCGGCCGTTGCATACCTGCCCGGGTACTCGGTCAGCGGCGGCGCGAGGCCGTCCTGCCCCTTGCCGCCCGCCTGGTGACACACCGCGCACTGCGCATCGAACAGGCTCTTGCCCGCCGGGTAGTGGACAGCCTGCTGCGCACCGGCGAGACCCGGCCACGCAAAACCCGCAACAGCCGCCACGCACGCGACCACCATCGTTCCAGCTTGCTTCATTTTCATTGCTTCGCCGCCCCCAGCAGGACCGAAACCGAACAGTGGTAATTCGAATTGCCGTTCGCCATGCACCAGTTGATGTCGTTGTTCAGCGACAGCTTGTACAGCGGCTTCTCGCGCTCATTGCGGTTGCAGAAGCACTTGCCGCACGACGTCTTTCCGCAGCAATCGTTGTACGACACGATGTAGTCCGAACCGTCGTGCGGGTTGCGGCACGTGCCGATCCACGTGATCGGCGACGGCGTCGTGCCCGGCGGGCAACTGCTCGACGTACCGCCGCAGCAGCTGCACAGCCAGCCGTCGATGGCGCAGTATTTCCAGTAATCGCAGCTCATCGGATCGTCGCTCGCGCCCGGCGCGGCAGCCCCCGAAGCCGCCGATGCGCCCGATGCTGCATCCGCTGCATATGCGGTGCGATCGACGGGCAAGAGCGGCAGCATCGCCGATCCGACCAGCACCTTGCCGAGCTTCGCCATCGCGCTGCGCCGCGAACTATGCTGCGCGACGCCGCGCGCCGACCGCTCGAACCATGAATCAAACAGGCCCATGTGGTTGTTCTCCGTTGACGTTGAAAGGGAGCCGGCCGGTCACGCGTGCTGCGCGTGCCCTTCGTGACCGCCATGGTCGAGATTGCCGTGCACGAACTGCTGCAGCGACGCAACGCCACGCTCCTTCGCTTCGAACAGGCTCTCGAGATGCTCGCGGGTGTTGACGAGACCCTTTGCGCGCACGGTACCGGTGTCGTCGAGCAGCACCGCGTAGGGCAGCTTGCCGATCTGATACGCGAGGCCCAGCTCCTGCGACAGCACGTACGGGAAACGCGCGAGGTCGTGCTTCTGTGCGAAGCGCGTGTGGTCGTCGAGATCGCCGTCGCTCGCGAGCATGATGTTCACCGGCGTCGATTCGCTCGCTTGCAGCGACGGCAACAGCGGCAGCAGCTTCTTGCAGACCGGGCACGTCGGCGACAGGAAGAACAGCAGCGTCGCCTTGCCCGATGCATCGATACCGCCGACCTTCACCTGCGAGCCGCGAATGTCGGTCAGCTCGAACGTCGGCGCGATCGCGCCGACCGCCGGCCCCTTGTCGATCATCAACGCGCCGGCCGGCATGATCCGTTCGTACAGGATGCCGATCTGACGCACGAGCGCGAGACAGATCGCGCCGAGCGCGAGAACGGCGACCCACAGCAAGGCGGTGGAAACGGTGAGAGCGGTTTGCATCATGAATTCCTCAGGTGGGAAAGGCGCGGTACGTTGGCGAGCAGCACGTCGACGGTGAGCAGCGCGCAGACGATCAGAAGCACGGAAGAGAACAGCGTCAGGTAGTCGAACCACACGATCGCGCGGCTGCCCGGTTCGACGAACGCGATCGCGGCCAGCACGACGAGCAGCAGCACGCGCGCGACATGCAGCCAGCCGATGCCGCGCGGCGCATCCGCGCGCGCGGCTGCAAGACCGGAGCAGCCGCAGTCGATGTCGGTATGGCCGCGCAGGATGTTGATCGTCATGCCGGCCGCGAAGACGAGCAGCAATGCGATCAAGCCGAGCGCGCCGGTCGTGCGCGTATCGGGAAACAGCAGCGCCGCGGCGCAGACGGCTTCCGCGAGCGGAATCGCGAACGCGGCGGGCGCGTTGAGTACCTCAGGCAGCAGGCGATAGCCGGCGAGCGCCTGCCGGAACGCCGCGGGCCGGCGGAGCTTGGCGAAGGCGCCGAGCAGCACGACGACGGCAGCGCCAGCCTGCGCGCTGGTGGCAAGTACGGGATCGAGCGTCATCGCGGCCTCACGGGTTCACGAGCAGCGTCGACGTACTGCCGATCTGCTTCTCGACGTGCTGCGGCTTGCCCGTTTGCGCGTCCATCACGGCAAGATCGGACGTGCCCGTCAGCCCGTAGAACAGCGGCTTGTCGTCCTCGCTGACCTGGATCGACACGAGCGGATCGACCTTCAGCTGCGCGAGGTCCCAGCGCGCGACACGCTGTTTCGACTTCAGGTCGTACACCCAGACCTGCGTGCCGGGATCCTTGTGCGTGCCGTCCCCGCCCTTGTGCATCAGCACGTAGTAGCGGTTCTGCTTCACCTGCACGGCCGTCTGCTGCATGCCGCCCGGGCGCCAGCCTTCGGCTCGCTCGGCGTCGGTCAGCAACGACCACGACTTGCCGAACGCCGGCTTGTCGCCGCTGAAGTCGGCGCTGCGCACGTTGCCGTGGTACGTCGTGAACAGATAGCCGCCGTGGTAGCGCGACGCGTTGATGAAGGCCGGATCATCGTCGACGTCGATGAACGCATCGGACATCGTGCGCTTCACCTCCTTGCCGTTCGCGTCGAGCGTGACGGTGAGCGCCTTGCCGCTCTCGCACAGCGCGGTGAACCGGTCGTTCCCTGACGGATAGGCAAGCACGCATGCCGCAGTATCGATCTCCGACAGCACCGCCCTCGACACCGCGTCGATCACCGTCACCGACGCGGCCGGCGTGATGTTCGCGACGTACAACCGCTTGCCGTCGGCGCTGAACGCGGTGTTGTACGGTGACGGCACGTGCTGCCCGTGCTTCGCCGGAATCACGATCTCGCCCGTGTGATCGAGTGTCGTGTTGTCGGTCATCTCGACGACGTCGGTGCGCTTGCCGTGCGAGCCGCGCGAGAAATAGGTCGTCGCGATGAAGCTCGTCTTGTGGTCGGGCGAGATCGCGAGGCCAGGCGCGAAGCCGCCATCGATCTGGCCGAGCAGCTTCTTTGCGTCGGCGTCGTACACGAAGATGCGTCCGTCGGTCATCGTCGGCATTGCGATATCGACAACGTACACCTCGTGCGGATGCCACGGCGGCATCTTCTGCACGACCAGTTCCTCGGGCTTTTCTGTCGCGTATGCGCTGCCGACCCACGCCGCCGCGAACGCCAGCGTCGCCGCGAAAGCCGCGGTGCGTCGCCTTGTTCTCATGTCGCCTCCAGTTGGGATTCACTTTATGTGGGGCGACTGTAGTTCGACAATAAATCAGTTCAGCACCCGGACCGGCAACGCGTGCGTGCCGATTCGGGATATTGGAAAACCGCCTGAAAGGCACCCGCGGTCGATACCTTCCGCCCCCTCCAAAACCCCCACGGAAATAGCGCTCATCCGTATTGCACCGACCGTGCGGTCGGTTTAATCTTGCGCGGTCCGAACGACCGCCGGAGGCGCCATGCTCGTGTTTCATCAGATGTTCGACGACGCGGACCGGCATGCCGAGGCGCTGCGCGGCTGGGATCAGCGCTATGACCAGATCGGCTCCGGCTCGTATCGCAGCGCGATCAAGCACGCGGAGTTCGACGGCGTGCAACTGTTCCAGGAAGCGGCGAACGTGCGCATCATCCAGCGCGGGCGCCTGCCGCCCGGCCATACGGTGTTCGGCATGCCGCTCACCGGCTCGGGAACCTTCGCATTCGGCGATGCGCGCATCGAGCGCGGCACGATCGTACTGGCGCGCGGCGGCGCGCCTTTCGAACTCCATTCGCCCGACGACATGTCGCTGATCGGCGTGGTCGTCGATTCCGAGCTGATGCAGCAAATCGAGGATGCCGCAGATGTCCGGCTCGACGAGCGCGCGTTGCGGCGCGGCGTCGCCGATGTGCCGGTCGCCGCACGCGAACGCGCGAGCGTGCAGCTCGCGACGCTGCTCGAACGCGTGCTGTCGGCGCCCGATACGTTCGATACGGCGCGCGCGCAGTCCGGGCTGCGCAGCGATGTCGCGAACGTGCTCGTCGATCTGCTCACGTATCGGATGCCCGAGCCGTCGAATCGTCTGACGCATGCGTGCCATGCCGACATCGTGCGGCGCGTGCACGACTACGTGATCGAGCACCCGGAGGCGCCCGTCGACATCCTGAGCCTGTGCACGCAACTGCGCGTGAGCCGGCGCACGATGCAGAACAGCTTCCAGTCGGTCGCGCAAACCGGCCCGCTGAACTACACGCGCTCGCTACGCCTCGCGCAGGTGCGACGTCTGCTGCTCGACACGCGGCAGTCCGACCTGCCGATCAGCGAAGCGGCCGCGCGCTGGGGCTTCATCCACCTCGGGCATTTTGCGAACGCGTACAAGGCCCAGTTCGGCGAACTGCCTTCGACGACAGCGCGCCGCGCGGTGCGCGGCGCAAAAACGCGCTGAACACCTGCAAAACCCGCGATAATCGTGCGTTGAACGTTCGGCTTGCGCGAGCCGGGCGCGGCATGCGCGTGCCTGCCCGCTCGCCGTGCCACGTTGCGTCGCGCCCGTACGTGACGACCACCCGATTCCACCCCACGCCCCGATGCCCGAGGATTTCCACTTTCTGTTGCTGCCCGGCTTCTCAGCGCTCGGCTTCATGTCTGCGGTCGAACCGCTGCGCGTCGCGAACCGCTTTCGCACCGAGCTGTACCGCTGGCATGTGATCAGCGCGGACGGCGCGCCCGTCGCCGCGAGCAACGGCATCCCGGTCGCCGCCGAAGCCGCGTACGCGGACGTCGCGCAGGTCGAGACGGTGTTCGTCGTCGCCGGCTTCGATCCGCTCGTGTGCTACGACCGCGCACTCGGCGACTGGCTGCGCCGCCAGAACCGGCACGGCGCGACGCTCGGCGGCATCGACACCGGCAGCTTCGTGCTCGCGGAAGCCGGGCTGTTCGACGCATCGCAAACGCTCACGCTGCACTGGGAAGCGCTTGCCGCGTTCCGCGAACGCTACCCCGGCCTGAACGCGACGCAGGAACTGTTCGAGATCGACGACCGGCGCATCACTTGCGCGGGCGGCACCGCGTCGATCGACATGATGCTCGACCTGATCGGGAGACGGCACGGCGCCGATCTCGCGGCGGCGATCTCCGAGCAGTTCGTCGTCAGCCGCATCCGGCAACGCTCGGACAGCCAGCGGCTCGAGATCGCCGCGCGCTACGGCGTGCACAACCGCAAGCTGATCCAGGTGATCGACATGATGCAGCGGCATATGGAGAGCCCGCTCGGCTCGGACGCGCTCGCACAGGACGTGTCGATCACGCGGCGTCAGCTCGAACGGCTGTTCAGCGCGACGCTGAACGACACGCCGACGCGCTTCTACCTCAACCTGCGCCTGGATCGCGCCCGCGAGCTGCTGCAGCAGACCGACATGAGCATCACGTCGGTCTGCGTCGCATGCGGCTTCGAATCGCCGTCTCATTTCTCGCGCGCGTATCGCTCGCGTTTCGGCGTGAGCCCGCGCAGCGACCGCCGCGCGACGCGCTGAGCAGCGCCGCTTTTACGTACAATCCGGCGCGCTATTGCGCGCTTCGACAGCGTTTCACGTCATTCGATGAACAATGCCGCCGATTGATCGACGGACCGAAGCGGCCTTCGAAAATAAATTGCAATGTCGCCGAAAATATTCTGTAACATACCTCGCAATTAATTAGATAGGCAGCCCTAAGGAGATGAGAGCCCGGGCCTGACACACGTCGCGCCACGCAGGCTGCCGAACCGCTATCAATGCCGATCCGAGGGGTATGACATGACGATGCTCGCTTCGCCGTCGCCGCACCTGCCTTCCGTTCGCTTCCCCGCCGCCTTTCCGCTTCAATTCGTTTCGACCTGACGCTTAGTCATCCTCAGTCAGTCGAATCTCCCTGCACCGCTTTCTCGCACCGGTTCCATCGAGCCGGCGCGTGGGCCGTGTCGTGCCTGCTCGCCACAAGCGCGCGGGCGTGTTCAACCGTTGAGATGAGGATCACGTATGCAGACATCACGCAAAGCATTGCCGCTCGCCCTGGGTCTCGCGCTCGGCTTCGGCATCGTCGGCGGCAGCGCGGCCGATACCAAGGTCGCGAACCCGCAGGCGTCGAGCCTGCGCGAAAGCCTGACGCGCGGCGTGGCACCGGCCGCGACCAAGGCCGACACGGCCGCCGGTCAGTTCCGCGCGGACGGCGTCGCCGTCACGCTGTACAACCCCGCGTATCGCGCAAAGAAGGCGGCCGCCACGCCCGCCGCCGCCGCGCGCGATTTCGTCGCATCGCAGGCAACGCAGCTCGGGCTCGACCCAGCCGCGCTCGCGAGCCTCGCGGTGACGTCGGAGCGCGACGACGCCGATTTCACCGTCGTGCGCTTCCAGCAGCAGGCGGCCGGGCTGCCCGTATACGGCAGCGACATCGCGGTGACGGTCGCGAAGGACGGCCGCATCCTGTACGTCGCGAGCAACACGATCAACGGCGTGGTCGCTACCGCGCGCAAGGCGCAGGCCGTCGACCAGCAGCAGGCGCTCGACCGCGCGCGCGCGTATCTCGGCGTCGGCGGCTTCACGAACCTCGACGCGCAGCTCGTCGCGTTCGTCGACAAGGCCGGCACGCATACCGCATGGAAGGTGCGCGGCCGCCCGCAGGACGGCCCGAAGGGCGACTGGGAACTGCTGATCGACGCGGGCAGCGGCGAAGTGCTGCGCGCCGAGGACAAGGCGTTCTATGCGACCGACGGCACCGGCTTCGTGTTCCGGCCGGATCCGCTTTCGTCGACGAAGAGCAGCTACGGCAGCACGGGCTACAAGGACAACAACGATGCGGACTCCACGCAGCTCACGGCCTCGCGCGTACGCGTGACGCTGAAGGATCTCGCGCAGTCGAATTCACGCTACGTGCTGTCGGGCCCGTATGCGTCGTGCGTCGATTTCGATGCGCCGCGCGACAACGCCTGCCCGGCACAGGCCACGCCCGCATTCGAGTTCACGCGCGGCAACCTGTACTTCGAGGCGGTGAACACGTACTACCACATCGACACGTTCCTTCGTTACGTGAATCAGACGCTCGGCATCAAGGCGATGCCGTACCAGTACGCGAGCGGCGTGCAGTACGACCCGCACGGCGAATCGGGCGACGACAACTCGTCGTACTCGTCGAGCAGCGGCCGGCTCACCTTCGGCCAGGGCGGCGTCGACGATGCGGAAGATGCGGACGTCGTGATCCACGAGCTCGGCCACGGCATCCACGACTGGGTGACCAACGGCGGCCTGTCACAGCAGGAAGGCCTGTCGGAAGGCACCGGCGACTATCTCGCCGCCGCGTACAGCCGCGACTTCAACCAGTGGAGCCCGTCCGACGCGCAGTATCACTGGGTCTACAACTGGGACGGCCACAACGAATACTGGGGCGGCCGCGTGACGAACTGGAACGTCGGGCGGACCTACGCGCAGGCACGCGGCGCCGAGATCCACACGGCCGGCCAGTACTGGGCGTCGTGCAACCTCGTCGCGCGCGACGCGATCGGCGCGCAGGCGATGGACAAGGCGTTCCTGAAGGGCCTGTCGATGACCAACAGCTCGACGAACCAGAAGGCCGCCGCGCAAGCGGTGCTGACAGCCGCCGCCGCGCTCGGCTACAGCAGCGCGCAGCTCACGGCGATCGGCAATGCGTACAACAAGAGTTGCACGTACGGCGTGACCGTGCCGCAGAAGTCGTAATTCCGTAGCAGGCGGGGGGCGTCGCACGACCTGCGGCGCGCCCTCTTCCTCGACATCGCCATCCTCACGAGATCGAACATGCCTACTCTGACATTGAGCCGCCTGAGCGCCGCGCTGGGCGGCATGCTGCTGACCGCCGCCGCACACGCCACGCCGGTGTGGATCACACTCGGCGACACCGCTTTCCGCCAGCTTCAACGCATCGATGCGAACGCGACCGCGCAATACAGCACCACGGTCGACGCCGGCAAGACGGCCGACGGCGCCGCGCGCCGCGAAACCGTGCACGTCGTCGAGATCGACGACGCGCGGCTCGGCGAACTCGCCCACGCGGTACACCATGCGCGCGGCCACGGGCCCGGCTACATCGTGCACGACTCGTTCGACGACGCACGCCTGGCGTTGCAGCCGGTATCCGCGGCGCTCGCGAAACAGGTGGCCGCGACCGCTTACACGGTGTCGAACGCGCCGCAGATCAAGACCTGGGTGCAGCAACTGCAGGCCAGTAACATCGTCGGCACGATCGCATCGATGTCCGGCTTCACGAACCGCTACTACACGACGTCGCACGGCGCCGCCGCATCGGACTGGCTCGCGCTGCAGTGGAAGCAACTGGCCGGCTCGCGCACCGACATCGCCGTCGAGCAGTTCGCGCATACGGGCTTCCCGCAGAAATCCGTGATCCTGACGATTCGCGGCAGCGATCCCGCCGCGGGCACGGTCGTGCTGGGCGGCCACCTCGATTCGACGGTCGGCCGCACGACGGAAAACACGCGCTCGCCCGGCGCCGACGACGATGCGTCCGGCATTGCCAGCCTGACCGAAGCGCTGCGCGTGCTGCTCGCGAACGACTACCGGCCGAAGCGAACGATCAAGTTCGTCGGCTACGCGGCCGAGGAAGCCGGGCTGCTCGGATCGAAGGCGATCGCCAAGCAGTTCCGCACGCAGAATGCGAATGTGGTTGGCGTGCTGCAGCTGGACATGACGAACTACAAGGGCGATCCGAAAGACATCTACCTGATCACCGACTACACGAGCGCCGCGCAGAACACCTACCTGACGAACCTGGCGAAGGCCTACCTGCCGGAACTCGCGATCGGCACGTCGCAATGCGGATATGCCTGTTCGGACCACGCGTCCTGGAATGCGCAGGGTTATCCGGCGTCGTTCCCGTTCGAGGCCGACCAGAACGACAGTCCGTACATCCATACCGTGAACGACACGCTGGAGAATTCGGACCGGCAGGCGAACCACGCGCTGAAGTTCGGCAAGCTGGCGCTCGCGTATGCAGTCGATCTCGGCGGTGACGGCAGCGCAACCGTCAAGCGCTGACGCGACCTCGCCGCCTCGAGCCGCACCGGGCGCGCGCGTCGTGCGCGCCCATTCGAGTGCGTTTCCCGTTCCGGATAGAATCGTCGTTCGATCACTTCCGCAACACGGTGCACATCCATGACCGACCTCCCCCGCTCCGCCGACGATCTCTCGCCCGAGCGCGTCACGACCGCGTTCGACCTGCCCGGCCACACGACCGTCCGTTCGCTCGGCGTCGCGCAGGGCATCATCGTGCGTTCGCGCTCGATCGTCGGCTCGTTCGGTGCGGCGCTGCAGACCATTTTCGGCGGCAACATCACGCTCTATACGTCGCTGTGCGAGAAGGCGCGCGAGCAGGCATTCGACAAGATGCTCGCCGACGCGCGCAAGCTCGGCGCGAATGCGATCGTCGCGATGCGCTACGACTCGACCGAGATCGGGTCAGGCGTGACGGAAGTCATCTGCTACGGCACGGCCGTGCGCGTGACGCAGGATGCCTGACGCGCGTCATGCGTCGCGTTCGAGCGACTTCATGTTGGTCAGCTGAGGAAACAGCTTCATCCATGTCAGCGCGACGGCGATCGTCGCCGCGCCGCCGACGACGATCGCGGCCGGGGCACCCCACCACGCCGCCGTCACACCCGATTCGAATTCGCCGAGCTGGTTCGACGTACCGATGAACAGGGAGTTGACCGCGCTCACGCGGCCGAGCATGTCGTCGGGCGTACGCAGTTGCACGAGCGACAGGCGCACGACGACGCTCACGACGTCCGACGCACCCAACGCCGCCAGCGCGACGAGCGACACCGCGAAATGCCTCGACAGCCCGAACACGATGGTTGCGATGCCGAACGCGATCACGCCGCCGAACATCGCGCGGCCGGGCCGCCCCTTCAACGGAAAACGCGTGAGCCACAGCGTGCCTGCGAGTGCGCCGACCGCGGGCGCCGCGCGCAACGCCCCCAGCCCCCACGGCCCGACCTGCAGAATGTCGCGCGCATAGATCGGCAGCAGCGCGGTCGCGCCGCCGAACAGCACCGCGAACAGATCGAGCGACAACGCACCGAGGATCGCCGGTTCGCGTCGGATGAACGCGATACCGGAAAACACCGAGCGCAGCGTAACCGGCTCGCGCGCGGGGGGCGCGCTGCGCAGCGGAATCGTGCCGCTCAGCACCGCCGCGATCGCGAACGCGACGACGCTCGTGCCGAACGCGGCGGGCGCGCCGACGCCATACAGCAGCCCGCCGAACGCCGGCCCGAGAATCTGCGCGGCCTGGTTCGCGGACGTCGATAGCGCGGTCGCGCGCGGCAGGTCGCCGCGCGGAACGACGGCCGGCAGCAGCGACGACACCGACGGCGATTCGAACGCGCGCGCGGTGCCGACGATCGCCGCAAGCGCGTACACGCCCGGTGCGGTGAGCCCCCCTTTCGCAGTGCCGAGCAGGAATACGCCGGCGGCCAGCGCCTCGACGCTCTGGCAGATCGTCGCGATGCGCCGGCGATCGTAGCGGTCGGCCACCTGCCCGACGACGAGCGTCAGCGCGAACATCGGCACGAACTGCGCGAGCCCGACGAGACCGAGCGCGAACGCGCTGTGCGTGAGCGCATAGACGCACCAGCCGATCGCGACCGACAGGATCTGGAACGCGAGCGACGACATCACGCGCGTGCCCCAAAAGCGCTGGAACGGTGCGTGGCGGAACAGGTTGGCGGGTAACGGTGCGGTCATCGGAGGGATGTGTGGAAGCGGGCGATCGGCGAGACACGGGGCGCATCAAACCGCGATGATATCGCCAACCGCCGAAACCTCGTCTCGCGCGCGTCCGCCACGCGCGGCACCACACCGTGCAAAAAAAAAGGCGCGAACCGCGGTTCGCGCCAAAGAGAGACCTCGCTGAAGACGTCGAATGAACTACCCCACCCCGCTCAGAACGAATGCCGCATCCCGATCCGCACATCGGCCTGCGTCTGCGTCGTCGACGGCGTGAAGCTGTACCCGATCACGGCATCGACACCCTGCGACGCACGCAGGTAATCGCCGGAGATGTACACGTCGGTGCGCTTCGACAGCAGGTAGTGCAGGCCGGCCGTGCCCTGGTTCCAGTGGTGGCCTTCGAAGCGCGTGTGCTGGTAGCCCGCGATGAAGCTCAGCGCCGGCGTGAACTGGTACAGGCCGCCGCCTTCGTACACCTGCATGTGCGACGACTGGCCGAAGCCCTTGATCGTCGTGTACGAGAAGTTCGCGTCGAGCGACAGCTTGCCGATCGTGTAGCTCGTGCCGATGCCGAACGTGCCCTGGCTGTCGACGTCCATCGCGGTGTTCGCGAACAGGTCGGTGCGGGCGCCGGTCGCCGGATCGACGGTCACGGTCTGCTGGCCGAGGAACGTATGCGTGCCGATCATCGCGTACGGGTCGAACGCGTAGATGCCGTTCGGGTTGTTCAGGCGCGTGTAAGCGGCGCCGATCGAGAAGTCGCCCTTCGTGTAGCTTGCGCCCGCGCTCCATGCGCTGTTGCGATGGAAGTTGCCGGCGACGTTGCCGAACGAGTACATCGCGCCGAACTTGAAGCCGCTCAGGTCGTTCGACAGGAACTTGACCGAGTTCGGCAGGCGGTCGCCATTGAAACGGTCGAAGTCGCCCTGGTGGATCGCGTAGCCGCTGCCCCATGCCGAGATGTTGTAGATCGACACGAGCTCGTTGGTGATGTCCAGCTGGTTGCCGAACGACAGCGTGCCCCAGTCGTTCTGGAGACCGACATAAGCCTGCCGCCCGAACTCCGCCCCGCCGAAGCCGAGCTGGCCGTTGCCGAGGTGGAACCCGCTCTCGAGCGCGAACACGGCCTTCAGGCCGCCGCCGAGATCTTCCGTGCCCTTCAGGCCGAAGCGGTTCCCGTAGGAAACGCCGTCATCGAACTTGACCACGTGCGAACCGCCCGTGTTGTTCACGTACGTAATGCCCGCATCGAGAATCCCGTATAGCGTCACGCTGCTCTGCGCGTGGCCGATGGCGGGAATACAGGCCGCGCATGCCAGCGCGGCGGCTACGGCAACTTTCTTTTGCTTCATTGTCGACCACCCTCCCTGAACCCTTCGATGGAAAGAACCGTGGCCTGGCGCGCGCAGCAATACGCCGGCTGATTCGAATTCGTTACGTCCGCTGGCTTCGGCATTTCGTTTTCCGCAATAACGCAGCCATTGGCGAAAAATACAAACCCATATTTCAGGCCACCAGTCTGAAGGCGACACCAAATGGTCTTGATGCGACTGGTCGGGAAAACACCGAGACGGGCGGCACGGCAAAAACCGGCCGCCCGGAGGCAGGTCAGCGGGCGTCGAGCGCCGCGCGCACGGCCGGCAGGGCCGGCGTGCCGGATGCGGTCGTCACGCCGTCCAGCCAGCCCTCGACGAGCGCCGGGTCGGCCTTCAGCACATGCTGCGCCGCGAGCGCGGGCGACGTTTTGTGGTCGAGCATGTCCGCGATCATGCGGTTCTCGACGTCCACGGAGAACGTCATCTGCCGGAACAGCCGCGCCAGGTTCGCGCACTGGCCGGCAAAGCCCGGGCGCGTCACCGTGTTGACGGTCGCGCCGCCATAGTTCGGGCCGAAATACGCGTCGCCGCCCGACAGGTAGGTCAAGTGGAACTTCGTGTTCATCAGGTGCGGCTCCCACGCGAGAAAGACGATCCAGCGCTTGTCCCGCACCGCGCGCTCGACCTGCGTGAGCATCCCCGTCTCGCTCGATTCGACGAGCGACCAGTTCGCGGACCCGAGCGCATGGTCGGACAGCATCCGCTTGATGTTCTGGTTCGCGGGCGCGCCGGGCTCGATCCCGTAGATCTTGTCGCCGAAGCGGTCCGCGTAGCGCGCGAGATCGGCGAACGTGTGCACGCCAGCCGCCGCGACGTAGTCGGGCACGGCCAGCGTGAACTTCGCGCCGCTCAGGTTCGCGTGCAACACGTCGATCGACTTCTCGTCGACGAACGGCTTCACGAGCGGCGCCTGCGCGGGCATCCAGTTGCCGAGGAACACGTCGACCTGCCCTTTCTTCAAGCCCTGGTATGTGATCGGCACCGACAGGTTCGCGACGTCCTGCCGGTAGCCGAGCGCCTTCAGCACGACGCCGGCCATCGCGTTCGTCGCGTCGATGTCGGTCCAGCCGGGCGCCGCCATCTTCACGTCGCGACACGTCTGCGGATCGGCGGCGTGTGCGGACTGCATCGCCACCACGCACGCGGCCGCGGCCAGCGCCGTGCCGAGCCTCCGGATTGCTGCATTGCATTGCCGTTTCATGATTCGCTTCCTCCGTCGTTCGTCAATGACCGCGATGCGGTACGTTCAGCGCCCGACGCGCGGAAAGCGCGCCATCGCTTCGAGCGTGTCGAGTTCGATGTGATTGCGCATGTAGCGCTGGCTCGCGTCGGTGAACGGCTGCCAGTCCCATGCCTGGATGCGGCCCTGCGTCGTCGCTGCGTAATGGAACCGGCGCCGCCGCTGGCTCGCGCGCACCTGGGCGTCGAGTTCCGGCAGGTTCCAGCGCCGCGCCGCCTCCGCACGGAATGCGGCGAGCACGTCGGCAGCTTCGGGCAGACCGGCCAGATTCGTACGCTCGCGCGGATCGTCGGCGAGGTTGTAGAGCTGGTCGGGGTCGGCCGGGCAATGCACGTACTTCCAGTCGCCGCGGCGGATCATCACGACCGGCGCGACCGCCCCTTCCGCGAGGTATTCGCCCAGCGCGACGTCGTGCGCGCTCGCGCCCCGCAGATGCGGCACGAGGCTCGCGCCGTCGATCGCGTCGGGCCAGCCGCCGGCCGGCGCCGCGCCAGCCAGGTCGACGAGCGTCGGCAGCAGGTCGACGTGCGACACGGGTCCGCGCACGCGCGCGGCGTCGAAGCGGCCCGGCGCATGCACGATCAACGGCACGCGGCAGCCGCCCTCGAAGAACGTCATCTTGTACCAGAGTCCGCGCTCGCCGAGCATGTCACCGTGGTCGGACGTGACGATCACGATCGTGTCGTCTGCGAACCCGCATTGGTCGAGCGCGGCCAGCACGCTGCCGAACTGCGCGTCGACGTAGGACGTCGCGCCATAGTACGCGCGGCGCGCGGCGCGGATCTGCGCGTCGGTCGGCGGCGTGCGGTCGTTTTCGCAGACGAAGCGCAGCCGCTGCGAATGCGGATCGCTCTCGGCCGCATCGAGCCGCACGGCCGGCATGTCGATCTCGTCATCGCTGTACAGATCCCAGTATTCGCGCGTGATCGCGTACGGATCGTGCGGATGCGTCAGCGAGACGACCATGCAGAACGGCCGCTCGTCGTGCAGGGCAGCACGCTCGCGCGCCACGTCATAGAGCTTCTGCTTCGCCGCGAACGTGACTTCGTCGTCGAAGTCGAGCTGGTTCGTGCGCACGCACGGGCCGGCCTCGAGCACCGAGCTCATGTTGTGATACCAGCTCGGCCGCTCGGTCGGGCGGTCCCAGTCGGGCACCCAGCCGAAGTCGGCGGGATAGATGTCGGTCGTCAGCCGCTCCTCGAAGCCGTGCAGCTGGTCGGGGCCGCAGAAATGCATCTTGCCGGACAGCATCGTGCGGTAGCCGCCCGCGCGCAGGTAGTGCGCGAAGGTCAGCGTTTGCGCCGGCAGTTCGGCGGCGTTATCGTAGGCACCAATACCCGACGGCAGCTTGCCAGTCAGCAGCGAGAAACGCGATGGCGCGCACAGCGGGCTCGCGCAATACGCGGCATCGAACACCACGCCTTGCGAGGCGAGCCGGTCGAGCGTCGGCGTGCGTGCGACGCGATTGCCGTAGGCCGGCAACGCAAACGGCGTCAGCTGGTCGGCCATCAGGATCAGGATGTTGGGAGTCGGGTTCGTCATCGGCGGTCGTGGGGAAATCGGTGTTCGAACGGAACGGTGCGACGCCTGGGCAGCGGCGCAGCCAGCATGACGGACGCAGCGTGAAGAAAGTGCCGCGCGCACCGGCCGCGACTGGCTAGAATCGCGGAAGGATCGGCACGGTGCCGTGCCGTCCGAAGCACTATCCCCCGCCCGAATTCGCGCGGGAAGGCGTCCGGCCCTTATGAGGCCATTAGAGAGACTTATGTCGAAATCCGAACCGTTACCGTCGATGCAGGCGCTGCGCGCGTTCGAATCGGCCGCCCGTCTCCAGAGCTTCACGGCCGCCGCGCGCGAGCTCGGCTCGACGCAGCCGGCCGTGAGCCAGCAGGTGTTCCAGCTCGAGGCGGAACTCGGCGTGCCGCTGTTCGAGCGCAGCCCGCGCGGCGTCACGCTGACGAGCGACGGCCAGTGCCTGTACGAAGCCGTGCGGGTGAGCCTCGACACGCTGCGCGGCGCCACCGCGACGCTGCGCGCGCGCCGCGAGCATGGCGCACTCACGATCGTCACGGATTTCGGTTTCGCGACCTACTGGCTGATGCCGCGCCTCGCGGGCCTGAAACGCGTGATGCCGGACGTCGACGTGCGGGTCGTCACGTCACAGGACTTCGACGCGCAGCGCGACCACGCCGACATCGCGATCCTGTTCGGCGATGGCCACTGGCCGTCGTGCACGGCCGCGCGGCTCTTTCCGGAATCCGTCACCCCGGTCTGCTCGCCCGCGTTCCGCGCCGCGCACCCGCACGTCGCCCGGCCCGACCACCTGCATGCGCTGCCGCTGCTGCACGTGCAGCCGACGCGCCCCGAACGCTGGCTGTCGTGGGCCGGCTGGTTCGACGCGCACGGCCAGGACGCGCCGGCCGCCGCGCGCGGCGTGACCTTCAACAGCTATGCGCTCGTGATCCATGCTGCGCTGCTCGGCGAGGGTGTCGCGCTCGGCTGGTCGCCGCTCGTCGACGAGCTCGTCGCGTCCGGGCAGCTCGTGAAGCTCGTCGACGCGCCCGTCGTCACGTCGCGCGGCTACTTCCTCGTGCGTCCACCGCAGCGCCCCGAGCCGGACGCGACCCACGTGTTCCGGCGCTGGCTGCTGGATGCGTGCGCACCTGCCTGAACGATCGTCCAGCCGGCCGGAGGATATGCGCCCGACGCGGGCCGTACCGGCTGCGCCCCGCCGCCCGACGCCCGCCGGCGAGCCCGCACATGAAGCGCCGCCCCCGCCCGGCCGCGCTGGCGCGCCGATACCAGCCACACGGCGGGTTGGTTCTATCCGCGCCGAAAACGGCCTGATTTACTTGAGTCTCCCGCTACCCGCGTAGTCTGGCGCCCCGGTGCGCCGCCGCGCGGGTTCGCGCCCCATGACTCCGAGGAATTCCATGACCGCCGACTCACGCCCCGATCAATTCGTCCTGACGCTGTCGTGCCCGAGCGCGGCCGGCCAGGTCGCCGCCGTCGTCGGCTTTCTCGAGCGCCATCGCTGCTACGTCGATGCGCTGAACGTGTTCGACGACGATCTCAGCAACCACTTCTTCGTGCGCTGCGTGTTTCATCCGACGGATGAGACGCTACAGATCGACGCGTTGCGCCAGGAGTTCGGGCCGATCGCGACCGGGCTCGCCGGCGGCGGTGAAGGCGACACGCAATGGGCGATCCACGACGTCAACGCGCGCCCGAAAGTGCTGATCATGGTGTCGAAGCTCGAGCACTGCCTCGCGGACCTGCTGTTCCGCTGGCGGATGGGCGAGCTGAAGATGGACATCGTCGGCATCGTGTCGAACCATCCGGATTTCGAGCCGCTCGCCGCGCAGCAAGGGCTGCCGTTCCGCCACTTCCCGATCACGGCCGACACCAAGGCGCAGCAGGAAGCGCAGTGGCTCGACTTCTTCGAATCGAGCGGTGCCGAACTCGTGATCCTCGCGCGCTACATGCAGGTGCTGTCGCAGGAAACCAGCGCGAAGCTCGCGAACCGCGCAATCAACATCCATCACTCGTTCCTGCCCGGCTTCAAGGGCGCGAAGCCGTATCACCAGGCGCATGCACGCGGCGTGAAGCTGATCGGCGCGACCGCGCACTTCGTGACCGACGATCTCGACGAAGGTCCGATCATCGAGCAGGTGGTCGAACGCGTCGATCACGCATTGCGTCCCGAGCAACTGCTCGCGGTCGGCCGCGACGTCGAATGCATCACGCTTGCACGCGCGGTGAAGGCGTTCATCGAGCGCCGCGTGTTCCTGAACGGCGACCGGACGGTGGTGTTTCCGTAAGCACATACATTCGGCGCGCAGCCAACAAAAAACCCGACCGGCAGCAACAACCGGTCGGGTTTTTTATCGCCTGACGTTCGACGCTTCGCGCGACGGCTCCGGGTGCGGTGTCCGGATTCGTCACGCGCCGCGCGTGCCGTGGTCAGGTGCTCACTTCACCCACGCGAAGTGGTACGACAGCCAGATCGTGAGGCCCGCGCCGACCAGCGCCGCATACGGCATCAGGTTCAGCCACATCGCGCGCTTCGGCACCTCGAGTTCCATGTCGCGCTGCATCTGCGCCGGGAACCGGCCGCGATCCTGCCAGTAGTGGCGATAGAGAAACACCGGCACGATCAGCAGCATCGCGATCAGCCCGTTGCGCAGCGTGCCTTCGCCCTGCAGGTTCGCACCCGCGCCGACATAGACGAGGTTCGCGTAGCCGCAGATCGAACCGGCGACGAGCAGCCAGGTCGGGCAGCGGAACGGCCGATCCCAGTCGCCGCGATCCATCCGGTGGATCCAGCCGGACTGAAGGTTCAGGAATACGAACAGCATGTAGCAGACGTTCGAGATCGACAGCACCGTCATGTAGTCCGACATCATCAGCAACACGAGGTTGAAGCCGAGATCGGTCCACATCGCCCGCGTGGGCGAGCCGTGCTCGTTCACGTGCGACAGATACTTCGGCAGCCAGCCGTCGACCGATGCCTGGTACAGCGTGCGCGACGAGCCCATCATCGACGTCATCACGATCAGCAGGATCGACAGCATCAGCATCACGACGACCGCATTCGCGACCCATGCGCCGCCGCCGACGATCTTCGCCATCGCGGCCGCGACGCCGGTGCCGTCGCCGATCGACGGATCGAGCATCGCCTGCGTGCCGAGCGCGCCCTGGAACGCCATCGGCACGAGCGTCATCACGACGAGACACAGCGCGCCCGACCAGAAGATCGCTTTCGCGGTGTCGCGACGCGGATCACGGAATTCACGCGTATAGCAGACGGCCGTCTCGAAGCCGTACGACGCCCAGCCGGCCATGAACATCGCGCCGAGCGCCATCGTGACGCCCTGCCCGTTCCACGATCCGAAGGTCGCGGTCGTGAGGTTGCCTTGCGCATCATGACCGAGCGGCAGCAGCGGAAGCAGGTTCGACATCGGCACGTCGCCGGTGACGAACGGCACGATGCCGACGATCAAGAGCGGCGTGAGCGACGCGATGCCGAGGATGCGCTGCGTGCGTGCCGCCTTCGACGCGCCGCTGTGCTGCAGTTTGAACGTGATGAGAAGCAGAATCGTCGCGATGATGAATGTCGCGTTGATCCGAAGGGAAAGACCGGGCTTGATGAACCCGAGGTCCGCAACCTTGAGCTGCCAGTGCAGCACCGCCGCATCGGCGGGAAAGAGACTCGTGAGTGCATAGCTCGCCGCGAGGCCGCAGCCGAGCGCGAGCATCGGCGACCACGCGAGCCAGTTGCACCACACGGAAACCGGGGCAATCAGCTTGCTGTATCGAACCCAGCCGATCGCGCCATACACCGACGCGCCGCCCGATTTATGGGGAAATAGCCCCGATATTTCCGCATAAGTCGCGCTTTGAATCAGCCCCATCGTGATCGCGGCGATCCAGATCGCCCACGCGGGCTGGCCGATCGTCGCGCATACGCCGCCGATCGTGAACAGCACGCCTGCCGGCACGCCGCTCGTTACCCAGAATGCGTCTTTCCAAGTCAGGCCACGGTGCAGCGTGTGGCCCGTCGAATCATGTGAGATGGTTGCCTCAACTCCACTGGTGCGATTAGCACGCAGTCCTGCCTGATTCATCCAATTCCTCCTCTCGATCAGAGTGAGCACTTCAGCGCTTACTCCGGTCTGATGCAAAGCAGATGATTCCGCACGAGGGCGCTAGTGTAACAACTTACGCGCATCTTTGCAGAATCGGAAAAAGAAAACCGGGATACGGCCGCATGAATCCTCGATTATTTCGGATTCCTTCAGGCCATTCCCGGCGTGTTGTTTTATGATTTCGCGCGACGAACCGCCGCGATCTTACTGTGCGCCTTCAGTCCACGAATTCACGCGGTCCGCATGCGCCGCAATCCATGCATCGGCGGCCGCTTCCGGCTTCGAACCGTTCTGGATCGCGAGCATCACGCTGTCGATCTCGCCCGGCTTCCACTGGAACTTCTTCAGGAACGCGACAACCGGCTTGGCCTTCGTTTCGAGCTGCGGGTTCACGACGCTGTCGACGTGCTCCGCGCCGCCGAACACCTTCTTCGGATCCTCGAGGAAGCGCAGCTTCCACTTCGCGAACATCCAGTGCGGCGCCCAGCCGGTCACGATCACCGGCTTGTTCGCGCCGACGGAGCGCGACAGCTCGGCCGTCATCGCGCTACCCGAGCTCGGCATCAGCGTGTAGTTCAGGCCGTAGCTCTTGATCGCTTCGTCGGTCTTGCGCATCACGCCCGCGCCCGCGTCGATGCCGACGATCCGGCCGCCGAAGCTGCTTTTCTCGGCATTCAGGTCGTCAATGCTCTTCGCCTTCACGTAGTCGGGGACGATCAGGCCGATCTTCGCGTCGGGGAAGTTCGTGCCGAGATCGACAACCTTCGCCTTGTATTCGCTCCAGTAGGAACCGTGCGTGACGGGCAGCCACGCGGACAGCGTCGCGTCGAGGTCGCCGCGTGCCACGCCCTGCCACATGATCCCGGCAGCGACCGGTACGAGCTGGACCTGGTAGCCGAGCTTCTTCTCGATCACGCGGGCCGCGACGTTCGACGTCGCGACGCTGTCGTCCCAGCCCTCGACGTAGCCGATCTTCAGCGTGGGTTTCGTATCGGCGAGCGCCGACGCGCTCAGTGCCACCATCGCCGACAGTGCGCCGGTCCACAACAGTTTTCCGAACAACTTCATGGTCGATCTCCTTGAAATGCGCACCGTGCGCGTTGTCTCTCTAGGTTCTTCAACCACAATTCCGCGGTATCGTTGTTTTGCGACGGATGCTTGTCCGGGCGCGACGCGACGCCCCCGGACATGCGATGGCTTGTTTTGACTACTTGTCGATCACAAGATCCGACAGCGGCTTGCTGCAGCACAGCAGCACCATCCCCTGATCGATCTCGCGCTGGCGGATGCCGCCGTTGTGCTTCATCTCGACCTGCCCCGACACGAGCTTCACCTTGCAGGTGCCGCACATGCCCTGCGTGCACGACGCCGGCAGCCGCACGCCCGACTGGCGCGCCGCGTCGAGCACGTGCTGCTCGGAGCCGCACGAAATCTCGCGGTTGCTCTTCGCGAAGCTGACCGTGTACTGCTTCGTCGCGGCATCGGCGCCGTCGGCGGCCGGCACGAGTTCGGCGAGCACGTCGTCGCTCGCGGTCTGCGCGAGCGTTTCGAACGAGAAGCTTTCCTCGTGATACTGCTTGCGATCGAAGCCGGCTTCGTCGAGCAGGTCGCGCACGGCCTTCATGTATGGCGCGGGGCCGCACGTGAAGATCTCGCGCTCCATGAAGTCCGGTGCGATCAGTTTCAGCAGCGGCAGCGTCAGGAAGCCCGTGACGCCCGGCCAGTTGGTGCGTGCACCGACACGCTCGACGACGAACGACGTGCGGAAATTCGTATGGTTCGACGCGATCAGATCGAGTTCGCGCGCGAAGATGATGTCGTCCGGCGTGCGTGCGCTGTGCACGAACAGGATGTCGCGATCCTCTGCAAGATCATGGTGCGCGCGGCTCATCGACATCAGCGGCGTGACGCCCGAACCGGCCGACAGGAACAGATACTTGCGCGCCGGATGCCGCGCGCACGTGAATTCGCCGGCCGGGCCGAGCACACGCACCGACGCGCCCGGCTGCAGGTTGTCGTGCAGCCAGTTCGACACCTTGCCGCCCGGCACGCGCTTGACCGTGATCGAGATCGTGTGCGGCCGCGCCGGCGACGACGAGATCGTGTAGCACCGGTTGATCGTCTCGCCTTCGATGTCGAGCTCGAGCGTGATGAACTGCCCGGGCTCGAACGAGAACGCACGGCCCTGCGGCGAACGGAAGAAGAAGCTCTTCACGTCGTGGGTTTCCTGCCGCACGTGGCAGCACACCAGCGTTTCCTCGACGTCGCTCGTCCAGCGCTCGGGGAGCGCGTTCCAGAACGCCGGGTGTGTAACCCGGCTGTCCGCCGGCTCGAAATTGGCCGCATCTCGCATCATGTGTAACTCCGCTTGCTGTTCCGCTGACTACTACGCGCCGGTCTTTTCGGCGAGCCGGCCGATGTACCAGGCCGAGAATTTTTCGACGAGACCTTCCGTGTACGGCGAATACGGGCCCGGCTCGTACGCGCTGCTGTTCGCGCCGCGCTGCGAGAACTCGACGAGCGCGCGATCCTGGTCGTTGGTCGCGTTCCACACGGCCGTCAGGTTCTTCACGTCGTAGTCGATGCCTTCCTTCGCATCCTTGTGCACGAGCCACTTGGTACGTACGAGCGTCTTGCCGGCCGACAGCGGAATCACCGAGAACGTCACGATGTGATCGCTCATGAAGTGGTGCCACGAGTTCGGCTGCGTCCAGAACGACAGGCCACCGAGGTCGGCCTGTTCGAACTTGCCGAGCAGCTTCTTCGACGCGACCTTCGCGTCGAGCGTTTGCGATTCGCCGCTACGGTCGAGCGGCAGGCGCTGCGTGCGGAAGCCCGTCACGTCGAGCAGCTTTTCGATTTCGGCGGACGGCAGGCCCATCTCGGCCCACTCCTTGCCACGGCGCACGCAGGTTTCCGCGAATGCGTCCATGCCTTCGGCGTTCGCGTCGGAGCGCTGGTAGCCGAAGCCGTATTCGTACAGCGAGATCGTCAGCTCGGGATGGTTCGCGACGCAGTGATAGCACTCGCGGTTGTTCTCCATCGTGAGCTTCCAGTTGCCTTCCTCGATGATGTCGATCTGTGCGGCGATCTTCGTGCTCGGGAGATCGTGCGGCAGCAGATACGGCTCCATCTGGGCGCGCAACTGCGCGAAATCGACCGGCGGCTCCTCGGCGAGGCAGATGAAGATCAGCCCCGCGAGGTTCTGCACGTGCACCGACTTCAGGCTGTGCTTGCAGCGATCGAACTGCTCGCCCATGTGCTCGGCGAACATCAGCTGGCCCGTCAGGTTGTAGGTCCAGCTGTGGTACGGGCACACGATGTTGCCGACCGAGCCTTTATCCTCGTTGCACAGGCGCGCGCCGCGGTGGCGGCACACGTTGTGGAACGCGCGGATTTCCATGTCGTCGTCGCGCACGATCAGGATCGAGTCGCCGCCCAGTTCCACGGTCAGGTAGTCGCCCGGCTCGGGAATGTCCGGTTCGACCGCGACCTGGATCCAGTGCTGGTGGAAAATCGCCTCCATGTCGAGGGCGAAAATTTCCTCGCTCGTATAAAACGGCGCCTCGAGGCTGTAACCTTCCTTGCGTCGCTCGATCAGTGCGCGAATGTCTGCCGATACTTTCATCGTTTGCTCCGGATTCCTTGCGTCCCAGTGTGGTTGCCGACAGGCATCAAAATCAGTAGTCGATGAGCTGATGCTCGCGCAAATACGCGAGGATCACTTGTGCTTTTTCGACTGAACTCCCTTCATTTACGACGTTGCCGCCGCGGCTTTCGGTCGTCGTCGCCGACAGCATCCGGGCATGCCCGGAGCGCTTCTCGGCGGCGACCAGCTTTACGGGTTTACGCTCGATCGGGCCAACCTTCCACGCGCTGGCATCTGCATCCGCGCCGGTCGACGTCAGCGCCGGGCGGATCGCCCCGGCCCGCAGCCGCGCATACGCGTAGCGCGGCGCCACGTTGGCGAGCGGATGGACCGCGACGACGGCAGGCAGCGCCGCGTCGACGCGCCGCCGCAACCCTTTCGGCAAGAATTGCCGGACCGCCGCGCGGCCGCCGTCGACCGTCACGTCGACGGCCGAGCCGACGAGCGGATAGCCGAGCGTCGCGGCGACGCGATACGGCAGCATCCCGGTGTCGTACGCGCCCTCGGCGCGGGTGCCGGTCAGCACGAGGTCGTAGCCTTCGACGCGCGCGGCGAGCGCATGCGCGGCATCGTCGCCGTCGTGGCAGGCCAGCACCTCGACCTGCCGCGCACCGAGCGCGAGGTATTCAGCAAGCGCTTCATTCGCGGGGTCTCCCGCATGGAGCACGTCGAGCTGCGCGCGATGCCGCTCCGCGAGCTGACGGCCGACCTCGAGCGCGGCCGCGTCGTTGCGGCTGTAGCGCGCGGTGCCGCTGACCGGGTGCCGGCCCACGGAGACGAGCACCGCGATGCGTTGCAACTGGCGGGGGGCGTTCATGCTGCGACTCCTTCGGATTCACGGGCGCCGACCGCGGTCGGCGATTGTCCGCGCGACGCGCGCGCGGCCTGCACCTGTTCGATCAGCGCGGCGATCGTCGCCTGCGCGTCGCCCACCACCGTCAGGTTCGCGCGCTTGGCGATCGGCGCGCTGCCGTCGAGGTTGACCGCGATCACGTGGCGGCAGTCCTTGATCCCCTGCAAGTGCTGCACCGCGCCCGAGATGCCGAACGCGATGTACACGCTGGCCTCGACCGTCTTGCCGGTCGCGCCCACCTGCTTGTCGCGCGTGAAGTGACCGTTGTCGACCGCGACGCGGCTCGCGCCGATCGCCGCGCCGAATGCGCCGGCGAGCCGCTCGAACGCGCCGATGTCGGACACGCCGTTGCCGGCCGATACGATGAAGTCAGCTTCCTCCAGCGCGACCTGCGCCGCGTCGATTTCCTCGAGGCCGAGATCGCGGTACGGTTGCGCCGCGTCGCCGGCCGGGCGGATGAAGTCGGCGGCCAGGCGCTCGCCGGCACCGACGAACGGCAGTTTTGCTTCGACCGCGTTCTGCGCAAGCAGGATCACGTCGGGCAAGCCTCGCGTCGCGAACGCACGGCCAGCCTGCGCATACGCGCCGACGTGCTTCGCGTCGATCTCGACCACGTGGGTCGCGATGCTCGCGCCGGCGGCCGCCGCGTAACGCCGGCCCAGGTCGCCGTCGCCGGTCGCGTTGTCGGGCACGAACACGTGCTTCGGCGCGAGCGCCGCGGCGCAGGCCTGCAATGCTTGCAATTCGCTTTCGGGTGCAAAGGCGCGACGGTCGAAGTCGGCCAGCTCGATCAGCTTGTCGACGCCGAGCTCCGCTGCGTCATCCTTCAGTTCGCCGAACGCCAGCAGCGCGACTTCCGTCTGCGCGTCCGCGAGCACCGCGGCGGCGGCGACCGCCTGCCGCGCATGGTCGTCGAGCGCGCCGCGCTCGGTGTGCGCCACCACCAGCATCACGTGCTTCGGGTCCTGCACCGCGCGGCGCGGCTTCGCGGCCGCGGCGCCATGACCGTGCGCGGACCACTGCGTGGCGCTCGCGTCGGCGCTGCCTTCCTCGCCCAGCGTGATGCGCTTCAGGCCCGCGGCCGTGATGATGAACGGCCGGCGCGGATCGATTCGTTTGATCGTGTTCATCGATTCACTCCAGCGAGGCGGCAACGAGTTCGGCCACGTCGAGCACGTCGGGGCGCGGGCCCACGACGCCTTCGAGCATCGCCGTGCAGTTCGGGCATCCGACCGCGACCACGTCCGCGCCAATGGCGCGCGCGTCGGCGATGCGGATGTCGGGAATGCGCTGCTTGCCCGGGATGTCGGTCAGCGGCGCGCCGCCGCCACCGCCGCAGCAGCGGCCGCGCATGCCGTTGCGCTCCATCTCGACGACCTGGATGCCGATCGTCTTCAGCAGCTTGCGCGGCGATTCCGTCTCGCCGTTGTAGCGGCCGAGGTAGCACGGGTCGTGATACGTGGTGCGCTTCTCGCGCAGCGCTTCGACGGCCTTCGGCGCGATCTTGCCGCTGTCGGCCAGCTCCGCGAGGTAAGTCGTGTGATGCTTGACCGTCACGCGCAGCCCGAGCGCGCGGTATTCGTTGCGCAGGCTGTGCATCACGTGCGGGTCGGCCGTCACGATCTGCTTGTACGACAGCGAGCCGAGCGTGCCGATCAGGCGCTTCGCCATCTGCTGGAACGTCGCTTCGTCGCCGAGGCGACGTGCGACGTCGCCGGTGTCGGTCTCGGTCCCGCCGAGCACCGCGTAGTCGACGCCCGCCTTGTTCAGCACCTTCACGAATGCGCGCAGCGTACGCTGGTAACGCATGTCGAAGGCACCTTCACCGGCGACGAACAGCACATCGACCGGCTTGCCGGGTTGCGCAACGGGTGCATTCAAGTCGACCGACCAGTCGTAACGTGCAGCCGTGTCGTAGCCGCCCATCGTGCCGGTCTCGCGCAGGTTCGCGAGCACTTCCTGGCCCTTGCCCGGCACCGTGCCGTGCACCAGGGTGCGGTTGCGGCGCATGTCGACGATCGCGTCGACGTGCTCGATCAGCATCGGGCACTCCTGCACGCAGGCACGGCAGGTCGTGCACGACCAGAGCGTCTGCTCCTCGATCAGGCCGGACACGATCGGGCCGTTCGGCTCGCCGCGATGCTGGCCGACCGCGAGGCCCGGCGTCGGGCTGCCGGCGTACGCGGCATCGGTGCCGCCCGCCATGCCCACGACCAGATCCTGGATCAGTTTCTTCGGGTTCAGCGGCTGGCCCGATGCGAACGCGGGGCACGCGGCCTCGCACTTGCCGCACTGCACGCACGCGTCGAAGCTCAGCAGCTGGTTCCAGCGGAATTCGACCGGCTTCGCGACGCCATACTCCTCGTGCTCGATGTCCGGCAGCTTCAGCGCGGTCGGCGGCGTGGCCGTGCCGTTGCCCGTGAAGGATTCGCGGGTGGCCGCGAAACGTTCCTGGCGCGGGTGGAATGCGAGGTGCAGCAGGCCGGCGATCGCGTGCTTCATCGGGCCGCCCTTCGCGGCGCCGACGGTCATCGTGAATGCGCCGGCGCCGATCAGCAGCGCGCAGAGCACCGCGAACGCACCCGACATCGCGCCGGCCGGCACGACCATGAACAGCACGAGGCCGAGCGCGAACGAGCCGAGCAGCCAGGGCAGCGCGTTCCACGGGCCGCGCGACAGGCGGGCGGGCACGTCCTTGGCCGCGCGGCGGCGCCAGACGAACACCACGCCGACGAGCATCGCGAGCGCCGCGAGGAAGATCAGCTTGTCGAGCCACGGCGAGTAGATCGCCAGGCCGTAGTTGACGAACACCAGCGCGAGCGCGGCGATCGCGCCGCCGGCGGTCGCGACGTGGGTCTTCGCGATGTACGGATCGCGGGCAACCACGTGGTGCAGGTCGACGAAATAGCGCTTCGGGATCGCGAACAGGTTCGCGACGCCGAACGAGCCGGGCGCCGTCGCGCGCCCGAGACGCCAGTAGGACGAGCGCTTCGCGACCGCGAACGCGAGCCCCGCCACCGACAGCCACAGCAGTGCGGTAATGAGGAAAGCCGGATTCATCTTTAGAAATCCTTGACGAGACGCAGCGAGTCGTAGATCGCACCGTGGACGTTGTGCATCGAGATGCAGTCGCCGACACGGAACAGCAGGAAGCGGCCGTTGCCCAGTTCTTCCGACAGGCACGGCTGCGGCTCGGCCGCGAACAGCGTGTGCGGATCGATCTGGCCGTGGTTCACCGACTCCGGCTTGAGCTTCCAGTACAGCTCGTCATTCGGCGACGAACCGTTCTCGATCACCACCTGGTCGACCGCGCGCTCTTCCAGTTCCTCGGTGTATTCGTTGCGCAGCACGGCGATCATCTTGCCGTTTTCCTCGTACACGCGATCGAGCATGGTGTTCGGCGTCGGGATCACGCCGAGCGCATACAGGCGGCGATAGAAGATCGGGAACGTCGTGCCGCCGCAATCGTCGGCCACCTTCACGTCGGGGGTCACGACCTCGACCTTCGAGCCGCGGCTTGCCATGAAGTCCGCCACGCCGGCGCCCGCATGGGTGCTCACGCCGTCGAACAGCAGCACGTTCTGCTTCGGCTCGACCTTGCCGGTCAGGATGTCCCACGAGCTGACGGCCAACCCTTCGGCCACGCCCCAGGCCGGCACCTGCCACGTGAAGCTCGAGCCGCCGGTCGCGAGCACGACGATGTCCGGCTTCTCGGCCATGATCATCTTCTCGTCGGCGGCGACGCCCAGGCGGCGATCAACGCCCAGGCGCTTGGTTTCCATGTCGAACCAGCGAATGATCCCGGACATCTGTTCGCGCTGCGGCGCCTTCGCGGCGATCATCACCTGGCCGCCCACTTCGGTGTTCTTCTCGAACAGCACCACGTCGTGGCCGCGCAGCTTCGCGACGCGTGCGGCCTCGAGCCCCGCGGGGCCCGCGCCGACCACCACCACCTTGCGCTTCGGGCCGCGCGACTTCTCGATGATGTGCGGCATCGTCGCTTCGCGCGACGTCGCGGCGTTCTGGATGCAGAGCACGTCGAGGCCGTTGTACTGGCGGTCGATGCAGTAGTTCGCGCCGACGCACTGCTTGATTTCGTCTTCCCGGCCGTCGCGGATCTTGATCACCATGTGCGGATCGGCGATCTGCGCGCGCGTCATGCCGACCAGGTCGATCATGCCGGTGGCGAGCAGGCGCTCGGCCTGGCCCGCGTCACGGATGCTCTGCGCGTGCATCACGGGAATCTTCACCACCGACTTGATGCCGGCCGCGAGGTGCACGAACGGCTCCGGCGGCAGCGCCATCGGCGGCATGCAGTTGGCGATCGTGTTGTGCGTGTCGCCGCCCGACCCGACCACGCTCAGGTAGTCGATCAGGCCGGTCTCCGACATCGCCTGCGCGATTTCCTTCAGTGCCTCGTGATCGAGACCGTCCTCGTGGAATTCGTCGCCGCACATCCGCAGGCCGACGCAGAAGTCCTTGCCGACCGCTTCGCGCACGGCCGTCAGCACTTCGATGCCGAAGCGCAGACGGTTTTCGAGGCTGCCGCCCCATTCGTCGGTGCGATGGTTCGAACGCTTGCTCCAGAACTGGTCGATCAGGTGCTGGTGCGCGGCGGAGATCTCGATGCCGTCCATGCCGGCTGCCTTCACGCGCTTCGCGGCCGCCGCGAAGTCGCCGATGATGCGGCGGATTTCCTCGATCTCGATGATCTTCGCGTTGCCGCGGTGCACCGGCTCGCGCACGCCCGACGGCGACATCAGATGCGGCCAGTGCTCGCCATGGAACGACGAGCGGCGGCCCATGTGCGTCGCCTGGATCATGATCTTCGCGCCGTGCTTGTGCATCGTGTCGGCCAGGCGCGTGAGCGGGTCGATGATCTTGTCGTTCGACAGGTTCACCGACTTCCACCAGCCCTGCGGGCTGTCGATCGACACGGGGCTCGAGCCGCCGCAGATCGCGAGGCCGACGCCACCCTTCGCCTTCTCTTCGTAATAGCGGATGTAGCGGTCGCCCGGCAGGCCGCCCGGCTCGGCATACACCTCCGCGTGCGCGGTGCTGACGATCCGGTTGCGCAGCGTCAGCTGGTTCAGCTGCATGGGTTTGAACAGGTGGGGATAACGCATCGCAGGCGACCTCTGGCGTTCGAATGTCTCGTGTTGCGGGTGTTGTTGTGTTGCTGTGTCGTGATGTCAGCGCATCAGTGCGCGATCGGCGACACTTCGAAGACGCAGTGGTCGTGGTGTTCGGCCGCACACTGCACTTCCTTCGATTGCGCGCGCGGCGCGCCCTTGCCTTCCGGCGTCGTGTCGTTGACCCAGTCCATCGCGCCGGCGAACCAGCCCGCGAACATGTAGCAGAGCTTGCCTTCCTTGCCCGGCTGCTGGAGCACGAACGACGAGTGGCGCAGCTCGATCTTCGCGCGCGCGCTGGCCGGATCGGCCTCGATGATCGAGAACAGGCCCCACCCGCGTTGCGACAGGCGCTTCAGGTAGTGCTCGAACACGGCCATGCCGGTCAGCCCGTGCAGCTTCGCTTCCTTGTCGCACCAGTGGTATGCGGACTTGTAGCCGGCCTTGTAGAGGATCTCGGCATACGCCTCGACGCCGAGCGCTTCTTCGACGGCGACATGGTTGTTCGTGAAGAAGTGGCGCGGCACGTACAGCATCGGCAGCGCGTCGGTGGTCCAGACGCCGGTATCGGGATCGACGTTGATCGGCAGTTGCGGTTGCATCGTGGTGACTCCGTGAGGAAAAAAGGCCGCGCGGTTCTGGCGCAGGCACGACATCGTCCGCGTGCCCGCGCTGCAAGCGCCGGCACGTCCCGATTGTTCTTGTGTTGAATCGCGGGCGGCGGTTCGGGTCGGCGGGCGCTTACGCGCCCCACACGTCCTTGAACACGCGCACCCAGTTCTCGCCCATGATCTTGCGGATGCGCGACTCCTTCCAGCCGTGGCGTTCCATCGCCGCGGTCAGGTTCGGGAATTCGCCGATCGTGCGGATGCCGTCCGGGTTGATCACCTTGCCGAAGTTCGTCAGCTGGCGATAGCGGCCCTTGTCGTGCGTCAGCATGTCGAAGAATTCCTTCGCGAAATCCTGCGTGAAGTCCGTGCCGATGCCGACCGCGTCTTCGCCGATCAGGTTCACGACGTAGTCGATCGCCTCGATGTAGTCGTCGATGTTCGCCTCGATCCCGCGCTTCAGGAACGGCGCGAACATCGTCACGCCGACGAAGCCGCCGGCGTCGGCGATTTCCTTCAGCTGTGCGTCGCTCTTGTTGCGCGGATGTTCCTTCAGGCCCGACGGCAGGCAGTGCGAGTAGCACACCGGCTTCTTCGAGAACGCGATCGCCTCCGACGACGTGTTGCCGCCCACATGCGACAGGTCGACCATGATGCCGACGCGGTTCATCTCGGTGATCACTTCGCGGCCGAAGTCGGACAGGCCGCCGTCACGCTCGTAGCAGCCCGTGCCGACCAGGTTCTGCGTGTTGTAGCAAAGCTGCACGACGCGCACGCCCATGTCGGCGAACGCCTCGATGTAGCCGAGGTTGTCCTCGAATGCGTGCGCGTTCTGGAAGCCGAGGATGATGCCGGTCTTGCCTTCCTTCTTCGCACGGAAGATGTCGTCGGTCGTGCGCACCAGCGTCAGCAGTTCGCCGTTGTCGCGGATCTTCTTCTTCATCACGCCGATGTTGTCGACGGTCTTGGTGAAGTTCTCCCACACCGACACCGTGCAGTTCGCGGCCGTGATGCCACCCTTGCGCATGTCCTCGAACACCGGCTTCTCGAACTTCGAGATGTTCAGTCCGTCGATGATGATGCTGTCCTGGTGCAGCGTGCTCATATCTGCCTCTCGCTCAAGTCTCTACTTTTGTGGGGGTCGTCGATCAGTAAATCGGGAAGCGCTCGCAGAGCGCGAAAATCTCGCGGCGCACGCGCTGTTCGGTCGCGTGGTCGCCTTCCGGGTTCGCGCGCAGCGCGTCGAACACTTCGAGAATCAGGCGGCCGACCTCGCGGAACTCCGCGACGCCGAAGCCGCGCGTCGTGCCGGCCGGCGTGCCGAGGCGGATGCCCGACGTGACGGTCGGCTTCTCGGTGTCGAACGGAATGCCGTTCTTGTTGCAGGTGATGCCCGCCCGTTCCAGCGCCTGCTCGACCGGCGCGCCCTTCAGGCCCTTCGGACGCAGGTCGACCAGCAGCAGGTGGTTGTCGGTGCCGCCGGTGACGAGGTCCACGCCGCCCGCCTTCAGCACTTCGCCAAGCGCCTGCGCGTTCGCGAGCACGTTGTCGATGTAGGTCTTGAAGTCCGCGTGCAGCACTTCGCCGAACGCGACGGCCTTGCCGGCGATCACGTGCATCAGCGGGCCGCCTTGCAGGCCGGGGAACACGGCCGAGTTGATCTTCTTCGCGATCTCTTCGTCGTTGGTCAGCACGAAGCCACCGCGCGGGCCGCGCAGCGTCTTGTGCGTGGTCGACGTGACGACGTGCGCATGCTCGACCGGGTTCGCATGGCGGCCGGCGGCGATCACGCCCGCGATGTGCGCCATGTCGACCATCAGCTTCGCGCCGACGCTGTCGGCGATCGCACGGAAGCGCGCGAAGTCCAGCGCGCGCGGGTACGCCGAGAAGCCGGCGATGATCAGGTTCGGCTTGTGCTCGTGCGCGAGCGCTTCAACCTGGTCGTAGTCGATACGCATCGTGTCGCGGTTCACGCCGTATTGCACGGCATTGAACCACTTGCCCGACAGCGCCGGCTTGGCGCCGTGCGTCAGGTGGCCGCCGGCGTCCAGCGACATGCCGAGCACGGTGTCGCCCGGCTTCGCCAGCGCGAGCATCACCGACCCGTTCGCCTGCGCGCCCGAGTGCGGCTGCACGTTCGCGTAGCCGGCGTTGAAGATCTGCTTCACGCGCTCGATCGCCAGCGCCTCCACCTCGTCCGCGAATTCGCAGCCGCCGTAGTAACGCTTGCCCGGATAGCCTTCCGCATACTTGTTGGTCAGCACCGAACCCTGCGCCTCCAGCACCGCGCGCGACACGATGTTTTCCGACGCGATCAGCTCGACTTGCGACTGCTGGCGCTCGAGCTCCTTCAGGATGGCGCTGCGCACCGGAGCGTCGCGCTCGGCGAGGGGCTGCGAGAAGAAAGGCTGGGTGTTCGACATAGTGCGTCCGTGACGAAGAATAAAGGGCGTGCAACCGAAGCTCGAGGCCCGCCATGCCTGGGTTTCCAGCGCATCCAGTGCAAGGCTGCCGACGGCTCTATTCTTGTCGTTCGGATTTTCGGCGGATTGATGAATTTAGACGCGTTCTTTGCCTTTTCCGCCATGCGCGTCCGTTTTGTACAAGTGACCGGTCGTGCTTTTTCCGATGACGAAGCAAACCGGCGTGTGCGGTTTGTCCACGGACAGGCACTTCGCCGGTGCCTGAGTTGCGCGTCGAGGGTGCAGCGCAGCCCGTTTACGGTGCAGTGCAGCATCCGCCTTCCACCCTTACGACGTATGCAGCTAGGGTTTAGCCGTATGGCACGCTTGTTGCGCTCGCTCACACAATACCGTAGCCCGATCCGTGCCTCTCGGGCCAAAAGCTATTAGAGATTCAAGGAACGCCCCCCATGTCGCCCGACCGCACAGCGTCGCTGTCCCACTTCGCGTTCATGCCTTTACCGAACTTCACGATGATCGCGTTCACCAATGCGATCGAGGTGCTTCGGATGGCGAACTACCTGAGCGGCCAGCCGCTCTATCGCTGGTCGATCATCAGCCCGGAAGGCGGCCCGGTCACGGCGAGCAACGGCCTCACGGTCGACACGGGCCCGGCCGAATGCGTGGGGCAGCCGGATATCGTATTCGTGTGCGGCGGTGTCGACGTGCAACGCGCGACCACGCCCGCCCATCTGTCGACGCTGCGCCGCTTCGCGCGCATGGGACTGCCGCTCGGCAGCCTGTGCACGGGCACCTATGCGCTCGCGAAGTCGGGGCTGCTCGCGGGCTATGCATGCGCGATCCACTGGGAAAACATGTCGGCGCTGAAGGAAGAGTTTCCGGACACGCGCTTCCTGAAGGAACTGTTCGTGGTCGACCGCGACCGCATCACGTGCACGGGCGGCGTCGCGCCGCTCGACATGATGCTGAACCTGATCGCCGCGCGCGTGGGCACCGCGCGCGTCACGCAGATCGCCGAGCAGTTCATCGTCGAACACGTGCGCGACACGAGCGCGCAACAGCGGATGCCGCTCGTCGCGCGGCTCGGCTCGGCGAACAAGTCACTGTTCGAAGTGATCTCGCTGATGGAAAACAACATCGAGGAGCCGCTGTCGCGCGAGGAACTCGCACGACTCGCGAACATGTCGCAGCGCCAGCTGCAGCGGCTGTTCCGCGAGCATCTCGGGATGACGCCCACGCACTATTACCTGACGCTGCGGCTGCGCCGCGCGCGCGAGTTGCTGCTGCAGACCGACATGTCGATCATGCACATCACGATGGCGTGCGGCTTCCAGTCGGCCTGCCACTTCAGCAAGAGCTATCGCGATGCGTTCGGCGTCGCGCCGACGCGCGAGCGCCGCAAGCAGGTCGCGCCGCTCGCGCAGGGCGCGGCGGCTGCCGCACCGGCGTTTCCGGCGCATGTGATTCACGCGTGATGCGGGCGCGGCGCGATAAAGAAGGCGGCCTCGAGGGCCGCCTTTTTGCTGGTGATTACGATCCCCACACCTGCATTTCGTCGAGCGAGTAACCCCACTGCGTCGCCCGCTTCGTGCCGAGCATCCGCACGTAGCGGCCCTGCGCGTTCAGGTTCGGCAGCGTGACGTGACCGTACGACACGCCGTTGTTCGTCGAGTAGACCGTCGTCCAGTTCGCGTTGTCGGTCGACGTCTGGATCTGGTAGACGAGCGCGCCCGCGTCCCAGTAGAGATCGACGCTGCTGATCTTCTTCACCGCGCCGAGATCGACGGAGATCCATTGCGGATCGACGCCCGCGCCTTCCGGCGAATCCCAGCGCGTGCTCGTCGTGTTTCCGTCGAACGCCTTGTCCGCCGTCAGCGATGCGTTGTAGCTCGCCGACGCAGCAGCCGGACGACCTTGCGACAGCAGCATCGGCTGCGCGGCGGCCGGGCCACCGTAGTAGCTCGAGCCGAGCTTCGCCTTGGTCGTGTCCGCATTCACGCCGAACTGCGAGAGGCTCCAGCGCTGGCCGGTGGTCACGTCGCCCACATAGAGCTGGTAGCCGCCCGCCGTCGTCGACGAGAAGAACACGTAGTTCGTGCCGCTCACCGGCGCCGGATCGGAGTTGTTGCTCATGCAGTCGCTGATCGGCAGCACGTTCGGCGTCGACGCCGGATCCGCGGTCTTCGCATAGATCTGGTCGGCACCGCCCGTGTCCTTCCAGCGCGCGTAGAACACCATGCCGTCGCCGCGTACGATCGGATAGTAGGTCTGCAGACCGGCCGGATGATCGAACACCGCCGTCGTGCCGGTCGTGATCGTGCGTTTCATCAGCCCCATGTTCGAGCCGGTGCCCGTCGCGTAGTAGACGGCGCTCGCGTCCGGCGCGAGGAACGGCATCGAGTATTCGGCGCCCACCGGTGCGTTGGTCAGGCTCACGACCGACGTGAACACCGGGCCCGTGCTCGTGTACGACAGCGTGCCCTGCTTCACGTCGCCGTTCTGCTTGAACACGAGCGTCTTGCCGTCGGCGCTGAACTTCGGATCCTCGTTGCGCGTCGCGCCCGTGCTGTTCGTCAGGTTGACCGGCGGCGTGCTGGCGCCGAGCTGCAGCATGAACACGTTCCAGGCGCCATTGCTGATACCCATGAATGCAAGCCACTTGCCGTCGGGGCTGAACACGCCGTTCATCGGATCGGTGATGCCCCAGCTGCTCTTGCTCAACTGCGTGAGCGTGCGGGCCGAAAAGTCGTACAGGAACAGCTGGCTCGTGCCGTCGCCGTACTTGACGTAGCTGTGATAGACGAGCTTGCCGGTCAGTGCGGCGGGAAACGACGCATTGGATTGAGTCGGGGGATTGTTGATGCAGGCCGCTTTAGCGGCGCCGCCGAGCAGGTTGAGCGCGAGGCCGGCGACGAGGCCCGCGACGAGGAACTTCGATTTCACGCTGATTGCTTCCGGGTAAGGTAAGGACGTTGCGCACCCGGTCCCGCACATGGTGCGCGGTCGTCACGGATCCGCCGTCAGGGGGCGTGAAGACCGTATCGATCACGCATCGGGAATAAGGCTTGCGAAGAATGCCGGTTCGCTGGTCTGAAGAAAAGGATCAGAGTCGGCCGAAAACGTGCGTATCAGCGGGTTGCGGATGAACGATTGGGGGCGGGATTGAACGCGGCGGACGCCGTGCTACTCTTTTTTCAGCGACGGCCGTGATCGGCCGGAGGCCAGGCATGAAGCGATATGCGGTGCTCGCACAGACGATTGCCGATTCGATCCGGCGCGGCGACCTGCCGGCAGGCGCACGCATTCCGACCGTGCGCTCGGCATGCAGCGCCTATCGTGTCAGTCCTTCCACCGTGTTTCGCGCGTACTACGCGCTCGAAAGCGAGGGCCTGATCGTCGCGCGCGCGCGTTGCGGTTATTTCGTTGCGAACCTCGATGACAAGCGTGTGCGCGCGGGTCGCGACATACCGCGCAAACCGGCTGCATCGCAGACCGGCGGCGACGATACGCTGTTCCAGCTGATCGACTCGCTCAAACGCGACGACATCGTGCCACTGGGTTCCGCGTTCGCCAGCTATTCACTGTTTCCGATGAGCAGCCTGTGGCGATATGCGGCGACGGCCGCCCGCAACATGGACCGCGAGAAACTGCTGGCCGGCCTGCCGCCCGGCAACGAGGCGCTGCGCCGCCAGATTGCGTTGCGGTACCTGAACGCGGGCGCGTCGTTGCCGATGGAAGAAATCGTCATCACGACCGGCGCGGCGGAAGCGCTGACGCTGAGCCTGCAGGCGCTCACGCGCCCTGGCGACCTGGTCGCGATCGAGCGCCCTGCCTTCCCCGCGGTGCTGCAAGCCGTGCAGCGGCTGCACCTGAAGGCCATCGAGATTGCGGTTGACCCGCGCACCGGCCTCGACCTCGACGCGCTCGCCGACGTGCTCGACACGCATCCGGTGCGCGCGTGCTGGTTCATGACCTCGTTCCACAACCCGACAGGCGCGACGCTGCCCGACGAGCGCAAGCGCCGGCTGATCGAACTGCTCGCATCGCACCAGGTGCCGCTGATCGAGGACGACGTGTTCGGAGAACTACATTTCGGCCCGACGCCCACGCGCCCCGCGAAACTGTATGACGACAGCGGGCTCGTGCTGCATTGCGGTTCGTTCTCGAAGTGCCTCGCCCCCGGTTTCCGGGTCGGCTGGGTCGCGGCCGGACGTTACGTGAAGCAGATCAGGCAGGTGAAGAACGCGAGCGCGCCGGCGGCCGACGTGCCCGCGCAGATGGCCGTGTCCAGCTATCTGCGCAACGGCGCGTACGACCGCTTCCTGCGCAGGCTCCGGCTCAACCTCGCGGCCCACCAGGCGCAGATGCTCGCGGCCGTTCGCGCGTACTTCCCGGCCGACACCGAGGTGTATGCCCCGCGCGGCGGATATTTCCTGTGGATCGAATTGCCGCCGCACGTGGATGCGATGCAGTTGTTCGGCGACGCGATGGAGAATGGGGTCAGCCTCGCGCCCGGGCCGATCTTTTCGATGACGGGCGCCTTTCACCGCTACGTCCGGCTGAACTATGGCCGACCGTGGACCCCTGCCGTCGAGGACGCGATGCGCACCATCGGAAGGCTCGCGGGGCGGCAACAGCAGACGAGGTAGCAACGATCATGCAAGTCCTGCCCAACCGGAAAGTCCGCACGCGCGACACGCTGCGCGGCGCACTGAACCTGCGTGCCGAGCCGCGCGCCACCGTCAGCCAGCGCTGCCGGCAGTGCGGCTTCATGGCGTTCCGCGCCAGCGAGCAGTGCCCCGTCTGCGGACAGGGAGGCTGGCCGTTCGCGCCGCTGCGCCGATCGAACGACGATGCGCCCGCCGCGCAGGCCGCGCCCCCGCACGAGGCGCAGCCCGTCCCGACGTGGTCGTCGCGCGTCGCGGCCGCGGTTCGCGGCGCGGCGGTCCAGCGGCCGCGCGCGTCTAGCGCGCCGCTGCTGAGCATCCTGACCCTCGTGATGCTGGTCGGCGGCTATGTGACGTATGACCGGACGTGCCGGGTGGATCCCGTCTGTCGCGGACCGGGCGCGTCGCGCCCGGTGACGGCTTACGCCAGTCTGCATGCGGCTGACGCGCCGACGTTGCCGGTCGGGCCCGCGCCCGCACCCGTCCAGGCAATGCATCCGGCCGAGCGCGCGGCAGTCGACGCCGATCGGCTCGCCGCCGCCAATGTCGACACCGACGCCGATCGGTCGAGCAAGGCCGCTCAACCCGGCAATGCGGGCACGCCCCGACACGCGGCAGGACGCCCGATGACGACGCTCGCGCGGCACGCGCCGCCGGTTCACGGACCGGACACCGCGCGCGGCAGCGGCATTCGCGTCGCCGACTGGAAAGGCGGTGCCACCGCGACGCGACGCGGGCACGCGATACGCCGCGTGACCCTGCATACGCGTCATGGTCGGCGCGCGATGGCGAGCGGGGCCGAAACGGCGATGATCTATCGCGGGCATTGAGCGCGCGGCGCACGGCGACCGCAGCCACGCCCACAACGAAAAACGGGCGGCACCGTCTCCGGTGCCGCCCGCTTCATGCCCGTCGTTCGTGCGTCAGGCCGCCAGCAAGCCGTGCGGATCGATCACGAATTTGCGCGGCGCGCCGCCGTCGAACTTCTTGTAGCCTTCCGGCGCCTGGTCGAGCGAGATCACTTCGACGTTGACGATCTTCGCGATCGGCAGACGGTCGAACAGGATTGCCTGCATCAGGTTGCGGTTGTACTTGAGCACCGGCGTCTGGCCCGTGAAGAACGAGTGCGACTTCGCCCAGCCGAGGCCGAAGCGGATGCTCAGGCTGCCGTGCTGCGCGGCCTTGTCCTTCGCGCCCGGATCGTCCGTCACGTACAGGCCCGGGATGCCGATCGCGCCGGCCGGCCGCGTGATTTCCATCAGCGAGTTCAGCACCGTCGCGGGCGCTTCCTCGGAATGGCCCGACGAACCGTGGCCGTGCGCCTCGAAGCCGACGCAGTCGACCGCGCAATCGATCTCCGGCACGCCGAGGATCTGCTCGATCTGCTCGCCGAGCGACGCGTCCTTCGACAGGTCGACCGTCTCGAAGCCCATCGCCCGCGCGTGCGCGAGGCGTTCCGCGTTCATGTCGCCGACGATCGTCACCGCCGCGCCGAGCAGGCGCGCCGACGCGGCCGCCGCCATGCCGACCGGGCCCGCACCCGCAATGTAGACCGTCGAGCCCGGCTTCACGCCCGCGCTCACCGCGCCGTGATAGCCGGTCGGAAGAATGTCGGAGAGGCAGGTCAGATCGCGAATCTTCGCCATCGCCTGGTCGCGGTCGGGGAATTTCAGCAGGTTGAAGTCCGCGTACGGCACGAGCACGTACTCGGCCTGGCCGCCGATCCAGCCGCCCATGTCGACGTAGCCGTAAGCACCGCCGGCACGCGACGGGTTCACGTTCAGGCATACACCCGTATGCGTGTCCTTGCACATCGCGCAGCGGCCGCATGCGACGTTGAACGGCACCGACACGAGATCACCGATCTTCAGCGTCTCGACGTCCGGGCCCACCTCGACCACTTCGCCCGTGATCTCGTGACCGAGCACGAGGCCGACCGGAGCGGTCGTGCGGCCGCGCACCATGTGCTGGTCGGAGCCGCAGATGTTCGTGCTCACCACTTTCAGGATGACACCGTGGCCGATCGCGCGGCCGGTCGGATCGACCATTTTCGGATAATCGATCTTCTGCACTTCGACCTTGCCCGGCCCAAGATAGACGACACCTCGATTGCTGCTCATCGTATTGTCTCCATGTCTCGTTGATGGCGCTGCCGCGCGCCGACGGATGCGGCGCTACGCAACGTGCTGTTCGAGAGTAGTCCCGGAGGTGGGGGCCCCGATGTCTCAAACGCGACATGCGTTTGAACGGTGCCGACATCCATGGCGGAAACACGAAAGTCGGGTCAGGAAAGACGGCCGGAGAGCGCGATCGTGCAAGGCACGGAACGCGTGAGCGCGCGACCCGGCCGATCGGCGCGAGCGGCCCGCCCGTCGGTCGGGCGCGCGTTACCCGCCCTGATTCTCGCGAACGATCGCGGCGGCCGCCGCTTCCGCGTCGCTCGCCACCCCGTCGTGCACGCGCGTACTGACGGCCGGCGTCGGCGGCTCGCTGTCGAGCGCATGGCCGTCGCGGTTGCGCGTATCGACCGTCGCCCGCATCGACAGCCCGACCCGCAGCGGATGCGCGGCCAGATCGCGGGGATCGATCGCGATCACGACCGGCACGCGTTGCACGACCTTGATCCAGTTGCCGGCCGCGTTCTGCGAGGGCAGCATCGAGAACGCGCTGCCGGTGCCGGCCGAGAAGCCCTGCACGCGGCCGCGATAGGTCACGCGCGAGCCGTAGAGATCCGACACGATCTCGACCGGCTGCCCGATGCGCATGTGGCGGATCTGCCCTTCCTTGAAATTTGCCTCGATCCACAACTGACTGAGCTGCACGATCGACATCAGCGGCACGCCGGGCCCGACCTGCTGGCCGACCTGCACCGAACGTTGACCGATCGTGCCGTCGACCGGCGCGACGATCGTCGTGCGCTTCAGGTTCCGGTACGCGAGCTTGAACTGCGCGGCCGCCTGCACGACGGCCGGGCTTTCGTCGACGGGCAACCGGGTGCCGAGCGCGCGCGCCGCATCGAGCTGCGCCTGTGCGGCCGCGAGATTGGCCTGCGCACCGGCGACCGCCGCGCGCGCGCGCGCCAGCTCCTCCGGCGCGACGATCTCGACCGACGCGCCCGAGCGCGCGGCGAGCGCGCGCTGCGCGAGCGACAGGTCGGCCTGGCGCGCGGTCACGGCTTCGACGTACATCGTGTTCGAGATCTTCGCGTTCGCGACCTGCCGCACGGCCTGCACGAGTTGCGCCTTCGCCTGTGCGAACGCGACGGACGCCTCGGTGTCGTCGAGCCGCACCAGCGTCTGCCCGGCACGCACGGCCTGCGTATCGGCGACCAGCACGTCGGTCACGGTGCCCGGAATCTGCGCCGCGACCTGCACGATGCTGCCCGCGACGTACGCGTCGTCGGTGTCTTCGTAATAGCGGTCATGCAACAGCCAGAACGCGATCCAGACGAGCGCGGCCAGCAGCACGACCGCGAAGAACAGCGTGAAGCGCTTGCGGCGCGTCGCCCGGCGCGCGTCGAGTGCGGGATCGTTCAGGGCAGCCGGCTGCGCGGCGGTATGAAGGTTGTCGTGGTGCATCAGTCGCTTTGCGTAACGATCAGGCGGTCATGCTGGAACAAGGGGATCGGCGGCACGGCCGACGGGCCCGGCGCTGGATTCACTGCCGCCGTGCGCGCGGAAACGGGGGCGCCGCGAGGCGTCGCGCCGCCGGCCGGCGTGCGGGCTGCGTCGTCGCGTCGTGCAGCCGCCGCATTCGATGCTGCGACGACCTGCGGGACGGCCACGCTCCGCGCACGCGCATCGGCCGACGGACCCGCCACCGACTGGCTGGTGGTCGCGGTGGCGGTCGGTGCGGTCGTTGCGGTCGCAGCCGCCACGACGGGCGCTGCGGATGTGGCGATCGAAGCACCGCGCTTCGCCGCCCCGCCGCGCGCCCGATGCACGGTCGGCGCCTGCGCGACCGTCGCGCCCGCGTCGAACCCGCCGCCCAGCGCACCGATCAACCCGACACGCAGCGTCCGCTGCCGGCCGAGCAACGCGATCATCTGTGCGCGCTCGTCGATCAACGTGAGATCCGCGACATCGACGTCCTTCTGCATCAGCACGCCGCGCCGATGACGGTCAGTCGCAATCTCCACGATCTTTTGCGCGGCCGCGACCGCGTCCTGCTGCTGCGCGACGAGCGTCTGCGACGTACGCAGAGACGTGACGATCTGCGCGACCTGACCGAGCGCGTCGTCGACGGTCTTGTTGTACAGGCCGATCGCGACGTCGGCCTGCGCGACGTCCGCGCCGAGCTTCGCCTTCAGCCGGCCGCGATCGAACACCGGCAGCGAGATCGCCGGGCCGACGGAGCCGCCAAGCGCGTCGCGCGAGAACAGCGACGCGGGCGTCAGCGCAAACACGCCGCCGAGCGCGACGAGATTCACGTCCGGATAGAACTGCGCGCGTGTCGAATCGGCATTCGCGAACGCGGCCTCGACACGCAGCCGCGCGGCGACGATGTCGGGCCGTCGGCCCAGCAGATCGGCCGGCAGCCGCGCGGGCAGCGCGCCGCCGGCCAATGCGCCGACGCGCGGCCGCTGCAGCGCGAGCCCGCGCTCCGGGCCGCGGCCCGACAGCACACCGAGCTGCAGTTGCGCGAGCTTGATCTGCTCGTCGTTCAGCGCGATCTGCGCGAGCAACTTGCTGCGCTTGATCGATGCGTCGCTCGCGTCGTACGCGTTGTCGAGCCCGCGCGCAGTACGCTCGCGCAGCACGGTCGTCACGCGCTGACTGACCTTCAGCTTCTGCTGCAGCAGATCCTGCGTCGCGTACGCCTGGTCGAGCTGGCAGTACACGGTGACGATCGCGACCGCCAGCGTGAGCCGCACCTGCTCCGCCTCGACCCGCGCCGCTTCACGCAGCGACATCAGGCTCTTCGTCGCCGCGCGGTTCTTGCCCCACAGGTCGAGCTGGTAGTTGAGCCCGACGAACACCGACGACGGCGATACGTTCGGATCGCCAAATATCTCGACCGGCACGCGATAGCCGCCGACCGACACGTTGGCGACGTCGTCGCCCGGCTTCGGCATCCGCGCGCGGCTGACCGTTGCGCCGGCCGTGCCCGTCAGCCCCGTCAATGAATCGAACTGCTGAAGCTGCGCCTGCGCGATCCGCAATCGCGCCTGAGCAACCTGCAGGTCGGGATTGTTTTGCGATGCCTCGGCGACCAGCGCGTCGAGCTGCGGATCCTGAAGTTGCTTCACCCAGTCGGGTGCGGGCCACGCACCGTTCACGCCGGGGCCGGCCGTGTGCGCGAGCGCATCGTCGGCCGGCGCGCGCAACGACAGCGACGGCAGGAAGCCCGTCGGCACACATCCGCCCAATGCCATCGCCGCCGCCGCGGCTCCGATCAACGCACCGCCCTTCACGCCACGCGCCAGCGCTGCCGTATTTTCTTTCACACGCCGCATCGTTTCCCTCATCCCTGCTGGACGCGCTGCGCACGCGCGGCCAGACGCGGCCGCGTGCGTTCGAGCGGACCGAGCCGGCCGAACAGGCCGTCCGCGATACCGAACAGGATGCCGGCGAGCTTGTCGCGCTTGTCGCGCTCGACGAGCGCGATCTGCACGACCTGCCACACGGTCAGCAGGTTCGGCACGATCGCCACGGGAAAGCGCAGCCCGTACTGCATCCCGAGCTGCACCGCATTGCGTGCGCTGTAGTAGCGCCGTTGCCACGAGTGATTCATCGACGTCATTTCGAAAGGGCCGAACGCGTGACGCTGCTTCGCGCCGATCCGGTGCGGCAGCACCAGCGACGGCACGACGTACAGCGGCACGTTGCGCGCGAGCGCGCGGAAGCTGTATTCGGTATCGACGTGATCGATGAACAGCGTCTCGTCGAAGCGGCCGAGCACGTCGAACGCGGCGCGCGACACGACGCAGCCCGACGAGATCAGGAACGCACAGCGCTGCAATTGCGCATCGGGATCGACGCGCAGCCGGCGTAACGCGATCCCGTTGGTCGCCAGCTCGGGCAGGAAGCTGCGCGCGTTCTCGTCGAAGATGCGCGGGCCGGCAAGGAATGCGCGCCCCGCGAGCCCCGCGCAGGCGTCGCGCATCGTCGAAAAGTAACCGGCCGGCACCGACGAATCCTGGTCGAACAGCGCGACCGCATCGACGTTGTCGCGAAACAGCGCCGCGAGCCCCGCGTTGTACGCGCCCGCGACTCCGCCGCGATTGCCGTGATGCAGCAGCGCGATGCCGTCGCGCGCGCACAGTTCGCTTGCGCGCGGATCGGGCTGCGGCGTGTTGTCGACGACGAGCAGCGCGTCGCACGCGTGCCGCCACGTGCCGAGCGCCGCGAGCTGCGCGTCGGTCGGGTGATACAGGATCACGAGTGCGCCGAGTGTCGTCATGCCGCTCTCCTCAATGTCCGAACGAAGCTGCCGCGCCGCGCTTCGGCCGCGTGAGCCACATCATCGCGGCGAGCACGAGGCAGGTCATGCTCGCCATCCAGAACATGTCGCCCGTCGCCATCATGTACGCCTGCTGCATCACGACCTGGTGCAGCGTGGATAGCTCGCGCACGCCGTCCACGCCCATCGCGTTCAGCGTGTGCACGAAGCGCTGCGTGTTCGCCGACGCGTGCGTGACCGATTGCGACACGACGTCGTAGTGATAGGTCGCACGGTTGTCCCACAGCGTCACGCTCATTGCGGTGCCGAACGCGGCCGACAGCGTGCGCAGGAAGTTCGACAGGCTCGACGCCGCCGCGAGCCGGTCGTCCGGAATGCGCGACAACGTCGCGGCGGTCAGCGGAATGAAGAAACACGGCAGCCCGATCCCCTGGATCAGCCCGGGCGCGGCGATCTGCGCGAACGTCATCTTCAGCGTGAAGTGCGCATCCCATGCGAGCACGGCCGCGAACACGAGGAAGCCGAAGGTCGCGAGCACGCGCGCGTCGAAACGGTGCGCGTGCAGGCCGACGAGAATCGAGAACACGAGCGCGAGCACGCCGAGCGACGCGGTGGCGAGCCCCGCGTGGAATGCGTTGTAGCCCATCACCGCCTGCATCCACAGCGGGAACACGACACCCACCACCGAGAAGCTCATCATCCCGAGCGAGATGATCAGCACGCAGAACGAGAACGTGCGATCGCGAAACAGGCTCAGGTCCACGACCGGATGGGCCTCGCCCGCCTCCCAGATCAGCAGCGACACGATCGCGAGCCCCGCGACCACCGCGAGCGTGACGATCAGCGGCGAATCGAACCAGCCCTTGTCGTGGCCGAGATCGAGCATCGCCTGCAGCGAACCGACGCCGATCACGAGCAGCACGATGCCCGGCACGTCGATCGGGCCGGCCTCACCACGCTGCGCGTCGGGGCGCAGCATCGCGGTGCAGACCGCGAACGAGAACAGCCCGATCGGCAAATTGATCAGGAAAATCCACGGCCACGAGAAGCTGTCGACGATCCAGCCGCCGACCACCGGCCCGAAGATCGGCGCGAGCAGCACCGTCATCGCCCATAGCGCGAGCGCGACGGTGCGCCTGTCCGGCGGGAACGTGCGCAGCAGGATCGTCTGCGACAGCGGCACCATCGGCCCCGAGCACAGCCCCTGCAGCGCGCGGCAGACCACCAGCACATGCAGGTCGCGCGCGAGGCCGCACAGCAGCGACGTCAGCGTGAACAGCAGCACCGCGCCGACGAACAACCGCAGCTCGCCGACGCGCCGCGCGAGCCAGCCGGTCAGCGGCACCGCGATCGCGGCCGCGACCGAATACGAGCTGATCACCCACGTACCCTGGCTGTTCGAGACGCCGAGACTGCCCGAGATCGCGGGCACCGCGACGTTGGTGACGGTCGAGTCGAGCACTTCGATGAAGGTCGCAAGCGACAGCGCGAACGTCAGCAGCGCGAGCCGGGCGCCGCGCACCGGCGGCGCAACGGGTGCGGGTTCGCTCGCGTCGAAGGCGGCGGGCGTGTCCTGAAGCGGCGATGCCGTGCTCATGCGCCCGCCAACGCGACAACGGGCGGCGAGATCGCGCGTCCGCGGCTCGGCACGAAGCGCTCGATGTAATCGGCAGCCGTTTCGCAGCCGTCCGGCGCCGCGTTGATCAGCGCACGCGTGCGTTCCGCATGCAAGGACAATTCGGGTTCATCCAGCACGCGCGCGAGCGCCGCACCGAGACGCACGCCGTCGACCGCACCGTCGACGCGCAGGCCGGCGCCGCTTGCCGCGACGCGCTGCGCGTTGTCGAACTGGTCGTGCGCGAACGGTGTCACGACCTGCGGAATTCCGGCTTCGAACGCGAGCGCCGCCGTGCCGATCCCGCCGTGATGCACGAGCGCGCGGCAACGCGGCAGCAGCGTGCGCATCGGCACGAAGCGGCGCACGAGCAGCCGATCGCCGTCCGGCGCCGCATCGTGCGGGCTCAGCAGGATCCCGCGCGCGCCGGTCGCGCGCAGCGCATCCGCCACCGCGCGCGCATACGCCGCATGATCGACGCGTGTCGAACCGGCCGTGAACACGACCGGGGGTTCACCGGCCGCGAGATACGCATCGAGTGCCACATCTTCGTCGGGTGTCGCAATATCGTTGAACAACGGGAAACCGCTTTGCAGGTGATTCGACGGCCAGTCCGGCTGCGGCGGCGCGAACCAGCCGGGAAACAGGCACAGCACGCCGTCGGTCGAATGCAGCCAGCGGCCCAGCACGCGCCGCGCGGGCGCGAGCCCGAGCTCGCGGCGCACCGCGTTGAGCGCGGGGCCGCAGGTGCGATCGAGCACCTGGCGCTCGATCAGCGTCATCAGCGCCGCCTTCACCGGCAGCGGCCAGCGTGCGGGAATCGTCAGGCGCGGGTGCGTCGGCGGCGCATGGGCGGACAGCAGCGTCGACGGCGACACCTGCACCGATACGTACGGCGTGCCGTGCAGTTCCTGCATGAAGCGTGCGGAGAACGCCCACAGCGTGCCGACGAGTACCGTATCGCCATCAGCCAGTGCGCGCAGCGCGTCGTAGTGCGGGCGCAGCGTCGGCGCGATCACCTGCCACAGCGTGCGAAACGACGTGCGCGAATCCCACAGCGCGGGGTTCGCCATCGCGGCCTCGTATTCGGCCGCGGTGCCGATCGGCACGAACGCGAACCCGCAACGGCGCACGATCGTCTCGAACGGCGCGTGCGTGCAAAACACGACGTCGTGGCCGCGCAGCGCGAGCGCCCGCGCGACGCCGAGCAGCGGATGCACGTCGCCCGCCGACCCGATCGCGGTCACGATCACCTTCGCCATCGCGCGCCTCGCGGGGTCAATAGAAGCCGGGGATCAGCGCCGCGACCTCGCGGCGGTATTGCGCGTACGCCGGCCCGAAATACCCGGTCAGCCAGCTTTCCTCGACACGTACCTTGTACGCGAGCGACGCGAACACGAGCGCGACGCCAAGCGCGCCGCGCCACTCGCCGCCGATCAGCGCGGCGCCGACGAGCGCGATCAGGCAGCCCGTATAGATCGGGTGACGCACGAGCGCGTACGGCCCGGTGCGGACGAGTTCGTGGTCTTCCTTCAGCGTGACCGACACGCTCCAGTTCGTGCCGAGATGCAGCCGCGCCCATACGGAGAACAGCAGCCCCGCGACGAGCACCGCGAGCCCGCATTGCGCCTGCAGGCCGAAGCGCTGCCAGTCGGGCACGAGTGCCTGCCACGACGGATCGGGCAGGATGATCAGCGCGCCGCCGACGATCAGCGGAATCGACTGCAGCGTGCGCGAGCGCGACGCCTCCTTGCGCACGGTCGTCTTCACGGCCTGCGACGTCGCGATCCAGTAGGCGAGCCACGCGGCCCAGGGAACGACGATGGCGATGGTCTGAACGATATTCACGGCTGGCCTGCCTCGTGTGAAAGAAAATTCGGATGCGCCCGGTGTGCCCGGTGCGCGACGTGCTGCGTCATGACGACAGCGCCGGCATCGGCGCGGACACGCATGCGTGTGCGGCGCCGAGCGCGAGGCCCGCGGCGACGGGCGGCGTGTCGCAGAAGAAGTCGAGCAGCGCCGCGCGCGTGGTTTCGCGCTGCGCGCGGCCTTCGATGTCGAGGAAATGGCCGGCGTCGGGAATCGTCGCGAAGCGCGCGCGCGGCACGTGCGTGGCGAGCTGGCGGACATCGGCCGGCGTCGTGTATTCGTCGCGCTCGCCGTTCAGGAACAGCAACTCGCAGCCGATGTTGGAAAACTCGCTCAGGTAGCGCTCCGGCTGCAGCGACAGGATCTGGTCGACGTGGAACGCGACCTGGTCCTGCTCGTCGCGCGGCAAGCGCGTCAGATAGCGGTAGTTGTAGAGCTTCATGATGCGCGGCAGGTAGCGGCCGACCGTATCGTTCAGCAGCTGCGCGGCCTTCAGGTTCTCGCCGGCCGCGATGTGGTCGCGGGCGCGCGTCACGTAGTCGACCATCGCGTCGTTCAGGAACGGCGAGAACGAGCAGATCGCCGCGCGCCGCACGCTCGGGCAGCCGCGCGCGAGCGCGAACAGCGACGCGACACCGCCCCACGACACCGATACGAGGAACGCCGGCGCGAAGCGTTCGACCAGATGCTGGAGAATTGCGGCCTCGTCGTCCTTGGTCAGAATGAAGCAGCCGGGGTTGTGCTGGCGCGACTGCCCCGCATACGGCAGGTCGAAGCAGATCGTGTTCATCCGCTCGCCGAGATACTGGACGGTCTGCCCGAACGATGCGGTCGTCGCGAGCGCGCCGTTGACGAGCATCGCCGTGTCGAACGACGGATCGAACACGTTCCGTTCGACGTAGACCTTCAGACCATTCGGTAGCGGGACCACGTGTTTTTCGGTCGGCATCGTCGTTCTCCGGTGGATGCGGCGTCTCGGCGTCGCGGCATGCTGCAGGTGCGCAATGGCGGGCGCCGGCCCTGTCGCGGTCGTTGGCCGCGCCCATTGCCGACGCACCGCGGGAAAAACCCGCGGCGCCGATTCATTCCTTTTGGTTCGGCGCCATACTAATACGGGCAATATTACTTACTCAAGTCATTCCAACGATCCCCTCTACTCCGCCCGGAAATACGCCAGATTCAAATATATTTTGCATTTTTTATGGTAGACGGACACGGTCCCGAGTTGACCGCAATCGTTTGCTGTCGAGCCGACAAGCAATCGACAATCCAAACTATTTCCTTTAATTTCAATGCCATATGAAGTTTCAATCGATTGATTGAAACGAATTCCAGGAAACTACCAACGACGGAATCCGAGACTCGAATTTTCGAATTTCCGAAAATCTCACATAGCTCGACATTCTTTCGGCGTGTAATAAATCGATTCAATTAACTTTCGCAACCATTGCGTCGTCTTTTCGGAAATCGTTTTAAACAAACTTCAAGTTATTTAACCTTCTTTCAACGCGTTTTTCCGCACCTGCACAATCGCGGCGGCTGCGTCTGCTCGCCCAACCGATCGCTCGATTCACCGTCGGACCCTGTTTTTTTGTTGATTGAACGGTCAATAAAAAACCGATAAGCTGTCGACTTCCAGGAACGGCCCGTCCGGGCGAAGGGGATCGCAATGCCGAAGGTCGGAATGCGGGAGATTCGTCGCGCGCAGTTGATCGACGCGACGCTGCGCTCGATCGACGAGGCCGGCCTCCCCGGCACGACGCTCGCATCGGTCGCGCAGCGCGCGAACATCTCGACGGGTATCGTCAGCCATTACTTCGGCGACAAGGACGGCCTGCTCGAAGCCACGATGCGGCACGTGCTGCGCGATCTGTGGGCGGCCACCACGCGCCGCCGCGTCGCGGCACGCAAGGACCCGCGGTCCCGGCTGCGCGCGATCGTCGCCGCGAACTTCGACGACACGCAGGTCAGCGCACCCGTGATGAAGACCTGGCTCGCGTTCTGGTCGCAGAGCATGCACGACGCGATGCTCAAGCGCCTGCAGCACGTCAACACGCGGCGCCTCCATTCGAACCTGTGCGCGGAATTCGCCAAGGCGTTGCCGCGCGCGAAGGCACGGGAAGCCGCCAGCGGCCTCGCCGCGCTGATCGACGGCCTGTGGCTGCGCGGTGCGCTCGCCGGCGGCCCGATCGACACACGGGCTGCACTGAAGCTCGCCCACAATTACATCGACCTGCTCCTCGCGTCAGACTGACGCGTCACGCAGTCGCCCTCAAGGAGATCCTCATGTCCGTATACGGTTTGCAGCGCCTCTACATCGGCGGCGGTTACGTCGACGCCACCAGCGGCAAGACTTTCGACACCTTCGACCCCGCCACCGGCGAACTGCTCGCACAGGTGCAGCAGGCAAGCGCGGCCGACGTCGACCGCGCGGTCGCATCGGCACAGGAAGGCCAGCGCGAGTGGGCCGCGATGACCGCGATGCAGCGCTCGCGCATCCTGCGCCGCGCGGTCGACCTGCTGCGCGAACGCAACGACGAACTCGCGGCGATCGAGACGCGCGACACCGGCAAGCCGATCGGCGAGACGCTCGCGGTCGACATCGTCACGGGCGCGGACGTGATCGAATACTACGCGGGCCTCGCGACCGCGATCGAGGGGCTGCAGGTGCCGCTGCGCGCCGAGTCGTTCGTGTATACGCGCCGCGAACCGCTCGGCGTGTGCGCGGGCATCGGTGCATGGAACTACCCGATCCAGATCGCGTGCTGGAAGACGGCGCCCGCGCTCGCGGCCGGCAACGCGATGGTGTTCAAGCCGAGCGAAGTCACGCCGCTCACCGCGCTGAAGCTCGCGGAAATCTATACGGAAGCCGGCGTGCCGGCCGGCGTGTTCAACGTCGTGCAGGGTGACGGTTCGGTCGGTGCGCTGCTGACGGGCCATCCGGACATCGCGAAGGTGTCGTTCACCGGCGGCGTCGAGACCGGCAAGAAAGTGATGTCGCTCGCCGGCGCATCGTCGCTGAAGGAAGTGACGATGGAGCTCGGCGGCAAGTCGCCGCTGATCGTGTTCGAGGATGCCGACCTCGACCGCGCCGCCGACATCGCGGTCACCGCCAACTTCTTCAGCTCGGGCCAGGTCTGCACCAACGGCACGCGCGTGTTCGTGCACGGCTCGGTCAAGGACACGTTCACGCAGAAGGTGCTTGAACGCGTGAAGCGCATTCGCGTCGGCAAGCCGACCGATGCCGACACCAACTTCGGCCCGCTCGTGTCGGCCGCGCAGCTCGACAAGGTGCTCGGCTTCATCGAGAGCGGCAAGGCCGAAGGCGCGAAGCTGCTCGCGGGCGGCACGCGCCTGACCGACGGCCACTTCGGCAGCGGCCAGTACGTCGCGCCGACCGTGTTCGGCGACTGCCACGACGACATGAAGATCGTCCGCGAGGAAATCTTCGGGCCGGTGATGAGCATCCTCGATTTCGCATCGGAAGACGAAGTGATTGCCCGCGCGAACGACACGCACTACGGCCTCGCGGCCGGTGTCGTGACCGAGAACCTGTCGCGCGCGCATCGCACGATCCACCGCCTCGAAGCCGGCATCTGCTGGATCAACACGTGGGGCGAATCGCCGGCCGAGATGCCGGTTGGCGGATACAAGCAATCCGGTGTCGGACGCGAGAACGGCATCACGACGCTCGAGCACTACACTCGAATCAAGTCGGTGCAGGTCGAGCTCGGCCGCTACAACCCGGTGTTTTAAGGATCACGAAAGGAGACTGACCGTCATGACGACACGCGAATACGACTACATCATCTGCGGCGCCGGTTCCGCGGGCAACGTGCTCGCGACGCGCCTGACGGAAGATCCGAACGTCACGGTGCTGCTGCTCGAAGCGGGCGGCCCCGACTACCGCTTCGACTTCCGTACGCAGATGCCGGCGGCACTCGCCTATCCGCTGCAGGGCCGTCGCTACAACTGGGCCTACGAGACCGACCCCGAGCCGCACATGGACAACCGCCGGATGGAATGCGGCCGCGGCAAGGGGCTCGGCGGCTCGTCGCTGATCAACGGGATGTGCTACATCCGCGGCAACGCGCTCGACTACGACAACTGGTCGACGCACAAGGGGCTCGAGAACTGGACGTATCTCGACTGCCTGCCGTACTTCAAGAAGGCCGAGACACGCGACGTCGGCCCGAACGACTATCACGGCGGCGACGGCCCCGTGTCGGTCACGACCAGCAAGCCGGGCGTGAACCCGCTGTTCGAGGCGATGGTCGATGCGGGCGTGCAGGCCGGCTATCCGCGCACCGACGACCTGAACGGCTATCAGCAGGAAGGCTTCGGCCCGATGGACCGCACCGTCACGCCGAAGGGCCGCCGCGCGAGCACCGCGCGCGGCTATCTCGACCAGGCGAAGGTGCGGCCGAACCTCGAGATCGTCACGCACGCGCTCGCCGACCGCATCCTGTTCGACGGCAAGCGCGCATCGGGCGTCACGTACCTGCGCGGCAGCGAGCGCGCGACCGCGCATGCGCGCCGCGAAGTGCTCGTGTGCAGCGGCGCGATCGCGTCGCCGCAGCTGCTGCAGCGCTCGGGCGTCGGCCCCGGCGCGTGGCTGAAGGAACTCGACATCCCCGTCGTGCTCGATCTGCCCGGCGTCGGCCAGAACCTGCAGGATCACCTGGAGATGTACATCCAGTACGAGTGCAAGGAGCCGGTGTCGCTGTATCCGGCGCTCAAGTGGTGGAACCAGCCGAAGATCGGTCTCGAATGGATGCTGAACGGCACCGGCCTCGGCGCGACCAACCACTTCGAGGCGGGCGGCTTCATCCGCACGCGCGACGACGATCCGTGGCCGAACATCCAGTATCACTTCCTGCCCGTCGCGATCAACTACAACGGCTCGAACGCGATCGAGATGCACGGCTTCCAGGCGCACGTCGGCTCGATGCGTTCGCCGAGCCGCGGCCGCGTGAAACTGCGCTCGCGCGATCCGAACGATCATCCGAGCATCCTGTTCAACTACATGGCCGAATCGCTCGACTGGCGCGAGTTCCGCGATGCGATCCGCGCGACACGCGAGATCATGCGGCAGCCCGCGCTCGACCGCTATCGCGGCCGCGAGCTGAACCCGGGCGCCGACTGCAAGAGCGACAAGGAACTCGACGCGTTCGTGCGGGCCCGCGCGGAAACCGCGTTCCATCCGTCGTGCTCGTGCAAGATGGGTTACGACGACATGGCCGTGGTCGACGAGGAAGGCCGCGTGCACGGGCTCGAAGGGCTGCGTGTGGTCGATGCGTCGATCATGCCGATCATCACGACCGGCAACCTGAACGCGCCGACGATCATGATCGCGGAGAAGATCGCCGACAAGATCCGCGGCCGCACGCCGCTGGCACGCGTGGACGTGCCTTACTTCGTCGCGAACGGCGCGATGGCGCGCAATATCGCGAAGGCGGTGCGACAGCCGGAAACGGCGTAACCGCGCGAGCGCCCTCCCCGGGGCGCAGCAGCAACGCACACGGCTCGCCGCGTTCTCGCCGCGAGCCGTTTTTCATTTCATCGGGCGCTCTCGCCGCCCGTACTGAAGCGCTTGATCGCAGCCACCCTCGGCCGCACGCGTTTCGCGCGCACGATCGGATTCGATCGCGACGTCAGGCTCATCGCGCCGCTCAGACGCTCGAACGCGACATCCTCCTTCATCCCGAAGCGACCGACCGCCGGCCACGCGAGCACTTCATCGAGCCACGCCTGCCACGCGTCGCCATGAAAACGCCGCGCGAACTCGCGCACCATGCCCGGCGCCGCGATCACGATGCCCGCCAGCAGGTAATACGCCCAGAAACTGCCCGCACCGACGAGCCGGTCGAGTCGGCACACGAACACCGCCGCGAGCAGGCCGTCGACCGACGCGAGATCGGCACGTCGTTCGCGAATCGCGCGCGCGACGAGATTGTGCCGACCACCATACGCGGCAAAGGAAGCCCCTTTTCCGGCAGCCAGCTCCGCGCAGAACATCGCGAGCGCGGCCATCTCGTCGATGCGGGCGGCATCGTCGCGCGGCCCGCAGATGCGCAGCACGATCGCGTCGATGATCGCGCCGGGCCGCGCGGACGGGTCCACGCACGCGGCCACGACTGCCGCCCGTCGTTCTCTCAGGTTCTTCGCGGGCTGTGCTTCGCCGCTCGCGGGTTGTTTTCGGCCGTCATGCCCGTCGGCGCCGTCGACACCGCCAGGTTCGACGCCGCCGGCAATGCGCTCCAGCGCGGCCCAGCCGTCGGCGGGATCGTCGAAGGCCCACGCATCGACGACACCGTGCGCTGCTTCGAATACTGCGCGCGATCCCGGGCAGCATCGTTCCGCGTGCGCAAGTTGCCGCGTATTCGGCACGTGGATGCACGCGCCGAGCGGCTCGGTCGCGTCGCACGCGCAACCGCCGCCGTCCATTGCCGTCCACGGTGCGAGTTCGTGGAGGACGGCAAGCGCTTCGTGCGGCAGCGTCACGCCCGTGCGCACGCTGGCCGTACGCGACGACCGCGCGGTCGTTGCGCCAGCGTCGTCCGTCGCCACGCAAGCCGCTTCGTTCAGATATTCGATCAGGTACTGCAGCCACGCGGCCGTGCGCAGCCGGTCGGGCGTCGCAGCGCGGGCATCGCCATACTTCGCTGGGTCGGTGAGCATGGGTGGTCCGGAATGGTTCTGGCAAATCGAAATGATTGTTCTATGTCCGTCGACGCAGGCGGCACGGTGCGTCGCGCCGGCCCCCCGCGTGGCCGCCCGCAACGGATCGCGAAGCAGGCGGCCAGCCGGTCGTCACGCGGAACCACGCGACGACGCGAATGCATCGCGAAACCGGCACGCCCGCCGCGCATCGTTGCACGGCCCTCGTCCCTGGCGGGCGCCCGGTTCCGATCGCGCGACGCTTACTGCACGTGGAACTTCGGCGACGTGGCGACCGTGCCGCTGACCGTGCAGTCCGGTGTCAACACCGCGTTGTTGAACGTCAGTGACGAGTTCGGATCGCTCCACGTCGTCACGACCTTGCTCGGCCCGCAGGCGCCGAGCAGCGAAACGGTCACCTTCGCGTTGTTGATCGACAGCTGCGTCGTACTGTCGGCCTGGCCCGTCCACGGCGATGCGCTGGTCGCGCTGCCGCTGATCAGGCCGCACGTCGCGGCGCCCGTAAACGTCGTCGACGTTATGTTGACGATGCCCGTCGAGGAGATCGTGCCGTTGAACGTCGCGTTGCAGGTTGCGTTGATCGACCCCTTGGCCAGGACAGTGAGGCCCGTCGCGGAGAACGGCTCCCCGTTCGGGTTCATGGCCTGCCCGTCGGCGCGCGAGACGGTCACGGCGAAAGCAGGCGCGGCCGAAACCGCGGTGAATGCCACTGCAGCAACAAGCGATACGATTTTGCGAATGCTCATTTGAACTGCCCCCTCTCTCTTCACAAATGGCGGCATGCCGCCAGGAACGCGACGCCCCGGCCGGATCGGATCGGCCGCTCGGTCGCAGGAAACCGCCGGCGTACGCAATGCACGCCGGACGGCTCAGAACTTGTAGGAAATCCCGACGAAGGTGATCAGCGGATCGGCCTTCAGCCGCGTGCGCGTGGTCGCGAGCGTCGAACCGTCAGCGGCCTTGATCACAAGCGACGAGTAGGTCTTCAGCGGCATGTAGGTCAGCGTCGCCGTCAGCCCCCAGTGCTTGTCGATCGCATAGCTCGCGCCGACGTTGTAGACCGGCGTGAACGACGACGACGCCTTGCCCTCCACCGACGTCGGCCCCGGCTTGCCGGCACCGGCCGCGAGCACGCTGCCGAGGTTCTCGTTGATGTCCTTCGCGAAGTTGCCGTTCAGTTCGATGTTGCTGAACCAGCTGTAGGCCACGCCGATCCCGACGAACGGGCGGAACTTCGCTGTCGGTGCATTGAAGTAGTACTGCAGAATGATCGTCGGGCTCCATTGCCGCGCATTCTTCACGGCCGGCTGGTTCGACGGATTGTCCATGTTGACGCTGCCGAGCGACCCGGCCGGGCCCGGCGGCCGGATCACGCCGTGCCCGGTCAGCGTGAACTCGGGTGGCACACCGAGCACCGACGTCACCGCGATATGGTCGGTGAAGAAGTGCGTGAGCGTGAGGCCGACCGTGTCGGCGTTGTTGACCGTCAGGCTGGTGCCCGGCGACGTGAACGACCCGGGCAGCCGCAGCGGCCCGTTGATCGGCATGCTCGCGAGATTCGTCGTCAGTCCGTTGGTCGAATCCTGCGGCATGATGTGCAGCCACCCCAGCGTCGCGACATTGTCGCCCGCCTGTTGGGCCGATGCGAACGTCGACACGCCTGCGACGACACTCGCGACAATCAGCTTCTTCATGAAGTCTCCCCCTCATTCCATCCGGGCGCCGCGCAGCCATGTGCGACGCCGCCGTGTCTCCATCCGCGTGTGATCACTGCACGAACGCGCCGACCGTGAAGTACGGATTGCTCGTATCGGCCATGTCGAGGAACCCGAACACGCCGCCCGTGAACACGAACTTGCCGGTCGCCGGCCCGGACGCCGCGTCCGCGTGCACGGTCGTCACGACACCCGGCACCTTCTGCGTGTAGTCGAGGTTCAGCGCACGCGTGAGCGCGGCCTGGGACGCGTTGAACGGATCGAGCAGCGTCGCCTGCGCACCGACGAGCGCGGTCGCGCGGTAGTTGAACGCGCTGTCGACGCCCGTGTACTCGCCGTTCTCCGAGCCTTGGGTGATGGCCGTCTGCGGGCTCAGGAACGAGATGCCCGATTCGTCGTCCGCGCTCGGCGGCCCCTGCGTGAGGTCCGCGTTCGCGGCACCCGTGCGGATGAAGACCGGCACGAGCTGATTGCGCAGCTTGCCGACGATCAGGATTCCCTTGCCGCTCTTCGCCGGATCGAGTGCGGCGAGCGTCGGCGGAATCTGCGGCTGGTAGTTCAACGACTGGAGCGCCGGTGCGTCCGGGCGCAGCGTGAACGGCTGGTTCACGGTCGCGCTCGATGCGAGCGGCTGCCCGCCGTTCTTCTTGCCGAAGTTGTCGGTCTCGACGTAGCTGCCGTCCGCGTTGATCGTCACCTGCTGGTCGAGCGCCACCGGCTGGAAGTTCTGCGACGGCACCTGGTGGTAGCCGAGCTGGTTGTACGTGCCCGCGATCTTCGTCAGGTCGGTTTCGAGCGACGAGAAGCTGATGAACGGGTAGTACGGGAACGTCGTCTTCGGAATCTTGCCCACGCCGATCACACCGTCGAACTGGATCGTCGCGCCCGGAATCGCACCACCCAGCACGCCCTCACCGAGGAACAGGCGCGCCGGCCGGCTCGGGTCGAGGCTCGCGTTCTGCATCCGGAACGTGCACTGGTTCAGCTTCACGGTCGGCAGGCCCGTTTCGTCGGCCAGCGTGCCGTCGACAACGTTGGCCGGCGCCGTGTCGCGCGTCGGCTGCACCGTGCCGGTGGCCGTCGGCACCGGCGATGCGAGGTAGGTCATCCGGTACGTCATCTTCGTCGTGTCGAGCTGCACCTTCACGAGTTCGCCCGAGCCGGAGCCGCCGATGAACACAGTGTTGTAGTCGATCGTCTGCGGACACAGCCTGACCACCGGCGCGGGCGGCGGGTCGCCGTCGCCGCCGCAGGCGACCAGCACGGGCGCGAGCGACGCCGCGGCCATCCAATTCTTCACATTCATAGGAATCCTCTAGAATTTCGATTCGCCGGCGGCGACGCGTGCGCCGCCGGTGTTCCGTGTTCAGTCCGCCGTTACTGGACGAACGCGCCGACCGTGAAGAACGGGTTGACCTTGTTGTTGTTGACGATCATCGCGTAGATGTTCCCGGCCGTCACGAGCCAGCCGGTGTCGCCCTTGCTGAAGATCGCCACGTTGCCGTTCGCCCCCTTCGCGTTGAAGTCCTGCGACGCCGTGACCTTGATCTTGCCGGGCGTGGCCTGCGTGTAGTCGAGCGCGAACTGCGACGTGACCGACGACGTCTGCGGGTCGATGAACGCCGCGGTGGCGCCCTGGAACAGCGTCGACGTGTAGTTCGCGGCCATTGTCGATACGGCGGTACCGTCGTTGCAACTGCCGGCCTGCGCCAGGAAGAAGGTGCCGTCGAAGGTGCCGGGCAGATCCGGATGCGGGACGTTGTTGTTGAAGCTCGGCCCCGCCGTCGCGATCGCGAACGTCGCGGTGCTGGGTGCCACGACACCGCACGCGGATGCGCTCGTTGCGCCGATGAAACCGCCCTTCAACGAATTGGCGGAGACGGCCGTCGTCCGCGACAGCATCGAAATCCCCACCTCGGCATCGGCGACCGACGCCAGCAGGTTGCTCGCGTCGATATGCGTATAGCCCACGCGAATCACGACCGGCACCAGAACGCCGTTCAGCTTGCCGACGATCATGATGCCCTTCGCCTGACTCGGCGCGACGATGACGATTGCCGATCCCTGCCCCGCGAACGGATAGATGAGGGTGCCGCCCGCGTTCGCCACCGCATGGCTCACGAACACGTTGTCGGACGAGCCGTCTGCGTTCTTGCGCAGCGCCCACGGCGTTCCGGTGGTCTGGCACGAGTAATCGCTGCCTGCCGTGATGGTGCACGAGCCGTCGGCATTGAACGTCTGGTTCCAGTTGACGACGTCGGGTTGCCAGCCGACCGCCCCCGTGCTGCTCTGCGCGCTGCCGCCGACCGGCGACAGGTGGATGCCGAGTTCGTTGTAGTTGCCCGCGACCTTCGAGAAGTCGGTTTCGGTATCGGTGAAGCCGATGAACGGATAGAAATCGAAGGTGCGCGACGGCACGGTGCCGAGCACGATGCCCGGGAACGGCTCGAGACCGGCGAACGCGATCGTCGCGCCCGGAATCCCGCCGCCAACCACCCCGTTGCCGACGAACAGCATCGGCGGATCCGCGCGATTGATCGTCACCGCATACGCGCCGTCGCTCGTCGCGCCGCTGTCGAGCACGAACGCACAGCGGTTCTGCTCGGCGGTCGGCAGATTGGTCGGATGATGGAATGCACCGCTGATCGTCAGGCCCGCGCGCGTGTTGTTGACCTGCCCCGCCGAGGTCGGCACCGACGATTCGATGAACTGCATCTGGTAGGTGAGCTTCGTCGTGTCGAACTTCACCTTCACGTATTCGCCGCTGCCGGCGCCGCCCGTGTAGGTCGTCGTGTAGTCGAGCGAATCCGGACACAGCTTCGTCACGACGGGCGGCGTCGTTTCCGCGCCGCTCGGCCCGCATGCGCTGCCTGAGCACTGCGGCACGTTGATCGGGCCCGGATCGTCGCCGCCGCCGCAACCGGCAACGAACGGCAGCGCCAGCACGGCGCACGACAGGATCGCCTTACGCCAATCAGGAATGCAAAGCATCAACCCCTCCTTTTGAGGTACGACAGGTCTCGTCCGGACGGGCTGCGTGGCCCACCGGTTGGTATCGCGCCGACGCGACGATGCGCGGCACATGACGATGCGCACGATGTGCGCCGCGTTGCCGGTCACGCAAATGCGATCAGGATCGACGTGGCAGGCAAGCGCAATCCGGCGCCACCGTCATGCGGCAAGGCGCCATCGGGGAAATCGAAATGGAATGGGGTGCGTCGCTACCGCGGCAACGCGATGCGATGACGCAGGCAGCGCGCAATGCGCGGCGCGCCCGCATCCGGCGAAAAGCAGGGAAACGGCAGTGCGGCAAGGCCCTCGGATAGGCATGTCATGTATTGGTCTCCGTACGTACGCTTGATTCGTTATCGTGATGCGTCGTTTGTCGAGACTATGATCGGACGATCCGCACAAGTAAATGGATGCAGAGTTCCAAACGTGCCGAACCGCGCGATCCTCGGTGCGAGCAGGGTGTTTGACAGTTTTTCAAACAGCCTTCAATTTATTTGCTCAGACAAATACCCGGGCTGTATAACGCGCGTTTGAATGTCGGTGGTCGACCTCGCGCAAGGCCCGGCGTGCGGACCTCCGGCGGCCCGCGCGCATGCCGCGGCGCAACCTCACACGTCGATGATCGCGAGCGTGCCGTGACTGCCCGGCAGCACCGCGTGGCGCAAGCCGGCGGCAGCAAGGTACATCTGCCCGGCTTCGACGACGACCGTCTCCGCGTCGACCTCGAGCATCAGCCTGCCGTCGAGCACCAGCAGCCCTTCGTCGTAGTCGTGCACTTCCGCTTCGTACGGCTGTGCGTCCATGCGCAGCACCTTGATCCGTGCCGGCCCGACTTCGCCGACGATCGTGGATTTCCATGCAACGGCCTGCGCGGCCGCGACGGACTTGAAATCGATCAAGGACATGTGCTTCGCTCCGGGACGTGAGAGGAATGCATTATCGCGAGCGCGCCGCATACCGTCCCGGTACGGCCCGACGGCGTTCGAGCGGCACAGTCGGCCTGGTGCCCGCCCCGCTGCCGCGCGCAAGCGTGATCGCCATCCCGTTGCCCGAAAACCACGCGCATTGTTCGCCCGATTCGAATAAAGCGCCGCTTTATTGAATGACGCACACACATTTTCCGCAAATCCGACACCGGCATCGCATGACCTTTGCGTCGAAATGCATTTCCATCTTCCGATTGCTAATATGGCGGTCCTGCGATCCCGCACCACAACGCCGTTCGACATGACGCCCGTTCGCCATGCCGCACCCGACACCGGCCGCTTCGCAGCGGCGGCACCGGGCACGCGCGGCGCGCAGCGTCGGACCGACCGGCCGTGCCATCCGTGAGCATGCAACCGATCCTTTCCGTCTCCGACCTCTCCAAGACTTACGCGTCCGGCTTCCAGGCGCTGAAGCACGTGACCCTCGACATCCGCCCGGGCGAGATCTTCGCGCTGCTCGGACCGAACGGCGCAGGCAAGACCACGCTGATCGGCTCGATCTGCGGCATCGTCACGCCGACCGAAGGCCGCGTGACGGTCGGCGGGCACGACATCCGCGATCAATACCGCGCCGCCCGCGAAATGATCGGCCTCGTGCCGCAGGAGCTGACGACCGACGCGTTCGAAACCGTCTGGGCGACCGTGTCGTTCAGCCGCGGCCTGTTCGGCAAGGCCCCCGATCCCGCTTACATCGAGAAAACGCTGAAGGCGCTGTCGCTGTGGGACAAGCGCGACAACAAGCTGATGACGCTGTCGGGCGGCATGAAGCGCCGCGTGATGATCGCGAAGGCGCTGTCGCACGAGCCCCGCATCCTGTTCCTCGACGAGCCGACGGCCGGCGTCGACGTCGAGCTGCGCCGCGACATGTGGAAGCTGGTCGACTCGCTGCGCGAAAGCGGCGTGACGATCCTGCTGACCACGCACTACATCGAGGAAGCCGAGGAAATGGCCGACCGGATCGGCATCATCCTCGGCGGCGAGCTCGTGCTCGTCGAAGAGAAGCGCGAGCTGATGCGCAAGCTCGGCAAGAAACAGCTGACGGTGCAGCTCGAGCATCCGCTCGCGACCGTGCCGGGCGAACTCGCCGCGTTCGGGCTCGAACGCGCGGACGACGGCACCGCGCTCGTCTACACGTACGACTCGCAGCGCGACGACGCGAGCATCGCGAAGCTGATCAACGCCCTCGGCTCGGCCGGCATCGGCTTTCGCGACCTGCACACGACGCAGAGCTCGCTCGAGGACATTTTCGTCAGCCTGATCGACAACCGCCGCAACGGCACACAAGGGGCCTGACGCACATGGCGAACTGGAATCTTCACGGCATCCGCGCGATCTACCGCGCCGAAATGGCCCGCACGCGCCGCACGCTGATGCAAAGCATCATCGCGCCGGTGATCTCGACGTCGCTGTATTTCGTCGTGTTCGGCTCCGCGATCGGCTCGCGCATCAGCGACGTGAACGGGATCGGCTACGGGTCGTTCATCGTCCCGGGCCTCGTGATGCTGTCGCTGCTGTCGCAGAGCATCTCGAACGCATCGTTCGGCATCTATTTCCCGCGCTTCACGGGCACGATCTACGAGATATTGTCCGCGCCCGTATCGTATTGGGAGATCGTGATCGCGTATGTGGGTGCGGCCGCGTCGAAGTCGTTGCTGCTCGGGTTGATCATCCTCGCGACGGCAGGCCTGTTCGTGCCGCTGCACATCCTGCATCCGTTCTGGATGGTGCTGTTCCTCGTGCTGACGTCGATCACCTTCAGCCTGTTCGGCTTCGTGATCGGCATCTGGGCCGACAGCTTCGAGAAGCTGCAGCTCGTGCCGCTCCTGATCATCACGCCGCTCACGTTCCTCGGCGGCAGCTTCTATTCGGTCGACATGCTGCCGCCCGCGTGGCGCATCGTCACGCTGTTCAACCCGATCGTCTATCTGATCAGCGGCTTCCGCTGGTCGTTCTACGGGCTGGCCGACGTGCACGTGGGGATCAGCCTCGCGGCCACCTCGCTGTTCCTCGCGATCCTGCTCGCGATCGTCGCGTGGATGTTCCGCACCGGCTACAAGCTGAAGAACTGACGCGCCGCGGGTTGCCCCGGTTCGCGGATCCGGGGCGGCGCTGCTAGACTGGATCGGAAGATCGACTGCCGCCGTCTGCCGCACCGCAACCCGCGGTGCGCGGGCGGCGCGGCTCCCGCCCCCTTCCCTGCGCGAGGATCCCCGATGAGCGCCTCCCGAATCGACGCCGTCCGCGACGGCCTGTTTCGCGCCACGTCCTACGTCGACACGCTGAACCTGAGCTTCAGTCAGTTCTTCGTACGATCGTCGCACGGTGACGTGCTGTGCGTCGAAACGGGCACGCGTTCCAACTTCACGCAACTGAGTGCGGCGCTCGACACCGTCGGCATCGCGCCGTCGATGGTCAGCAACGTGATCGTCCCGCACTTCGAGGCCGACGAAATGGGCGCGCTGCCCGACTTCCTCGCGGCCAATCCGGCGCTCGTCGCGTACGGACATCCGATGTGTACATGGGGGCTTGCCGACGTGTTCGGCGTACGCGCGATTCCGTTGAAGGACGGCGAGCCGACGACGCTCTCGGGCATTGACGTCGTGCCGGTCTTCACGAAGCACGTGCATCAGTGGGACGCGCTCGTCGTGTATCTGCCGGCGTACAAGGCACTGCTGTCGTCGGACATCCTGATGCGCTTCGGCAGGGAGGAGACCGACGACCCGCTGCCGACAATCCTCGACGCGATCACGCGCTCGGACTACCTCCCGTCGCTCGCGCACCTGGCGAGCGCGCTGCGCCGCATCCAGGCGCTCGACCTCGACATCATCCTGCCGATGCACGGCCCGGCGATCACGCATGACATCGCGCGCGTGATCGCCGGTGTGATTGCATATTGCGAGGCGGCCGCGGCGTAACGCACGCGCTGCCGTGTGCGGCCGCCCGTCGTACGTCGCCGGTCAGGCGCCGGTCACGACGAATTCCGCAGCGGCCTTGCTCTGGATCGCGGCCATCACTGCGAGTTCGCGCTTGCTGCGCGGCTCGCCGGATACGACGCCCGTCGCATGCTTGGCCTTCGCGCCGAGCGGGAAGAATACGAACGACGCGCCGGCCGGCGCTTCCGGCTCGGCACGCAGGCGTTTGTTCAGAATCTTCAGGTACTTTTTCTTCGAGACTTCCTTCGTTGCCATGGCGCCCTCCACATGAACGTAATGCTGACCAGCATACCAGTTTTGACCGGGGGCTCCGGCGCGTCGCCGCACGATCGTCCCGTGCTGGAATCGACCGGGTTGCGCGACTCGCCACGCCGGGCCGCGGCCGGTGCCGGTGCCGTCCGCCTCCGGTTTCACGCGGGCGAATCCTCCACTCCGCGCGCCTCGTCCGTTACGCGATGCTGCCCACGGCTGCCACCTCCCCGTCACCGGTCATCAGAATTGTTTGCGCGCGATGTCGATTCGCGCGCATGTCATGCGTCGTAGTGTCGTAACCGATCGTTTTGCCGTCCGCACGGCAGGCCGATTGCGGATGTTCCCTTTCCCGTTCAAGGAGTAGCGACAATGCGCGTCATGGTGATCGTCAAGGCAACGGCCTTTTCCGAATCGGGCACCATGCCCGATACCGAACTGCTGGCCGCAATGGGCCAGTACAACGAGGCACTCGTGAAGGCCGGCGTGATGCTGGCCGGCGAAGGGCTGCACCCGAGTTCGCGCGGCAAGCGCGTGCACTTCTCCGGCAAGGACCGGACCGTCATCGACGGCCCGTTCGCCGAAACCAAGGAACTGATCGCCGGCTACTGGCTGTGGCAGGTGAATTCGATGGAAGAAGCCGTCGAATGGGTCAAGCGCTGCCCGAATCCGATGCCCACCGAATCGGACATCGAGATCCGCCAGGTCTTCTCGCCCGAGGATTTCGGTGAGGCGTTCACACCGGAGCTGCAGGAACAGGAAGCACGGCTGCGCGCGGAGATGGAAGGCAAGCGGGACGCATAAGGCTGCCCCGGCCGGGGCGCAGCAGCGCAATCGAAGCGGGTGCCCCGGCCGAATCCTCTGCATAAACGGATTGACGGCGCCTAGCCGTGTAACGTAGCATTTTGATACGTTACACGGCTAGGCCTTGTCGTCATGCATTCCCGTTTTGACCGTTTTCGCGCGACGCCACTCGGCGCGCAGCTCGAAGCCCTGATTACGCAGCCCGCGCGCTATCTCGAATTCGCGGCGCTGTCGCGCGTCGGCGTCGCGGCGATCGGCGCGATCCAGCACGAGATCGCGCACAAATTCCCCGAAATCGAAGCCGATACGACCGCCCGGCAGTTCTGCGGCGCGATGGTCGCCGACGTGATGCGCCGCCACGGGCACGACGTCGTGCAGGCGCGCGGCCGGATCGGCGGCGCGCTGTTCAGCTACGGCGCGGTATTCAGCGCGTTTCCGCTGGTGCTGCCGTTCGCCGACGTCGTCGCCGCGCTGGCCACGATGCCAGACCGGGTCGCCGCGTATGCCGCTCGCGTTCCCGCCGCGCTGGCCACGCGCCGCCCCGCCGGCACGGGCTTCTCGCTCGTCGAACATGCGTGCCACCTGCGCGACCTTGACGCGGTGTTCGCCGAACGCATCGATGTCGTGCGCACGCACGAACTGCCGGTGATCGCGTCCGTCGACGGGACCGCGCTCGCCGCGCAGCGCGACTACCTCGCACAGCCGCTCGACGGCGCGCTCGCCGCATTCCGCGCCGGCCGCGGCGCGCTGTGCGCGTCGGCCGCGGCGCTGCAACCGTCCGAACGCCAGCGCTGCGGGCTGCGCGACGGCATCCGCCGGATGTCGCTCGACGAACTCGTGCGCGAGCTGCTCGACCACGATCGCACGCACGCGCTCGAACTCGACGAACTGCTCGCCGAATTCGAATTGCCGCCCCTTCCGTTGCCGAACGCCCAATGAGCCAGCCCGCTCCGCCCGTCGTCTTCGTTCACGGTTTCATCGGCACATTCGACGTGCCCGGATGGCCAGGCCCGCATCTCGCCCCCGACCTGCTCGGTTACGGCATCCATCGCGACGCGCCGTCCGACGCGATCACGCTCGCCGCGCAAGTCGAGCATGTCCGGCAGGCAATCGACACGCACTTAGGCACGCAGCCGGTCGATATCGTCGGTCACTCCGTCGGCGGCGCGATCGCGATGCTGTTCGCCCACGCGCATCCAGCGCGCGTGCGCCGGATCGTCAACGTCGAAGGCAACTTCACGCTCGACGATGCGTTCTGGTCGGCGTCGGTCGGCCGCATGTCGGCCGCGCAAGCCGACGCGATGCTCGACGGCTTGCGCGGCGATCCGTTCGGCTGGCTGCGCGGCTCGATCGACGATCCGTCGCCACGCCAGCTCGACGACGCGCGCCGCTGGCTCGCGCATCAGCCGGCGTCGACGCTGCGCGCGACGGGACGCTCGGTCGTCGCGACGACGGGCGACCCCGATTATCTGCAGGCGCTCGCAGAAGTATTCGAGCGCCATCCGGTGTGGCTCGTCGCGGGCGAACGCTCGCGTGCGGGCTGGCGCGTGCCGGACTGGGCGCTCGTGCGCTGTGCAGGCTTCGAAACGATCGCCGGTTGCGGGCACCTGATGCCGGCCGAGCAGCCTGGCGCGTTCCTGGAGGCGCTCGCACGCTGCCTCGGCTGACGCGAACGGCCCCGGCCGCGCGCCCGCCACCTGACAATCCGTAGGTTTCGCCGAAATATGGCTGAAAGGGACGGTTGCTAGAGTCGCCGAACAGGGTTTTCCCGATGCGAGGGCTCCATGAATCTGGTACGCGCGTTCTGGCTACTACTGCTGCTCGCCGCCGCGGGCCCGGCCCTCGCCTATCAGGCGCGGGTCGTCGCGATTCCGAGTGCCGCGATGAACCAGACGCTGAAGGCGACCGTCGTGCTGCCCGACGACTACGCACGCCTGCGCCACGGCCCGGAACGCGGCGTCGAGCGCTTTCCGGTCGTCTACCTGTTGCACGGCTCCGGCGGCGACCACACCGACTGGACCGCGAACACGCACATCGCGGCACTGGCCGATCGCTACCGCGTGATCCTCGTGATGCCCGACGGCGGACACGAAAGCTGGTACATCGACAGTCCGTTCGACTCGGGCAGCCGCTACGAAACCTTCGTCGGCGACGAAGTCGTGTCGTATGTCGACATGCACTTCAGAACGATCGCAACCAAGGGCGCGCGCGCCATCACCGGGCTCAGCATGGGCGGCTTCGGCGCGCTGCGCATCGCGCTCGACCGGTCCGACACGTTCGGCGCGGTCGGCAGCATCAGCGGCGCGGTCGATCCGCGCTGCTGCGAGGACGAACCGGGCATCGACCACGTATTCGGCGACCCGGGCCGCCATCCGTCATTCTGGAACCGCAACGCGATCGTCGAAAACGCGCGCGCATTCGTCCGCGCACATCTGGACCTGACGATCGACTGCGGCCGCGACGACTCGTTCGTCGGCTCGAACCGCACGCTGCATCAACGACTCGTCGCGCTCGGCGTGCCGCACGACTATGCGGAGCGTCCGGGCGGACATACATGGGACTACTGGGCACACGCGATCCGCTACCAGATGCAGTTCTTCGCGACGTCGTTCCAGCACGGCGGCTACGCGTAGCATCCGGCAGGCGCGACACGGGCGTGTCGCATTTCGCACTCAGTCATACGCGGAAGTGAAGGTAGAAGCCGCGAATCGAGTTCAGTTGCCGTGCGCCGCGTCGGCCCCCACCACGCGATCGAAGAACTCCTGCGCACGCGCCAGTTCGTCGAGCGCGCGATCGAGGCGCGACATCGCACGTGCATATTCGGCCGACGAGACGTCGTCGTCGCTTTCGCCGCGCACCGCGCGAAACGCCTGATCGACGTTGCGCGTCGCTTCGACGAAGCGTTGCGCCGCTTGAGCTTCCCGCGAACAGATGTGGATCGACATCGACACGTCTCCCTCAGGATTGCAGTGTGAAGCAAGCCGACGCCCAGCGTGCGTGGTGCGCATGTCAGCGGCGTGAACGACGGCGAGCAGCCTGTCGGCGCACGAGCCACCGCGCAGCACGCTTCGTGGCGATTGTCTCGCGACGCTTGCCGATCTGCCACGGCGAATTTGCAACACATTCTTGCGCGCGCCGCGATGGCGGCCACACGCATGCGTGTCATTGCACGCGCATCAGCAGTCCTGCTTCACGTCACGCACCGCACCTGCGCTGCGCGAATGTCATGCGCGCCCGATGCGCGGATGCGCGAGACCGCCGAACGCGGCCGCTTCGCCGGGCGACAGATCGAACAGATCGCCGGTGAGCCCGCTCGGATGCTCGGCCGTGGGCCGGCTGCGCAGTCGCGCGACATGCGTGGGCGCGACGTAGGCGGCCGCCGTTTCGATCGGCGGCACGTCGAACAGGTCGCGCGTGACGCCACGCACGGCATCCGTCGGCGAACGGCCGCGCAAGCGCGCGACCAGTTCGACGAAGCGATCGAAATCGCCGGCGCGCGTCGCCTTGTTCACCTCGGCGAGATCGCGCGCCTTCAGCACGCACGGCTGCGCGAGTCGCACGAAATACGGTGCTTCGAGTTCGACCGACAGCGCAAGCGGATAGCTCTTGCCGGTTTGCTCCTTCGCGCGCCCGATGCAATCGACCACGGCCGCGCCCTGCGCGACGCCGAGCGGCTTGCCCGTGCTCACGCTGCGCAGGTGGTCGGGGAACACGCGCAGTTGCGTGCCGACCGTCAGTGCGGTGGACGATGCGCAGACGAGTGCGTAGTGCTGTTCGCGGCGCCGGCCCGACGGCAGCGTCGAGCGGCTCGCGATGAAGGTGTGCGCCGGCAGCGGCCGCACCTGGCCGCTTGCGTCGATCCATGCATTCCACAGCAGCGCGTCCTCGCGCCTGCGCTCGCCGGGCCGCGTGCGCGACGCGACCGGCGAAAACAGTGCGAGCAGCGAACCCGTGCGATGCGCGGCGACTTGCGCGCTGCTGCCAAGCGGCTGGTTGATCCCCCACAGAAAACGCCCGCCCCCGAGCCGGCGCTCCCATTCCTTGCGGAGCACGACGGTCGGCAGTTCCTCGCCGGACTCGGTACCGATCTTCGTCCAGCAGAACGTGGGAGGGAGGTGTTTCAGTGTCATCAACTTTCTCGGGATACAGCCTCGCTGGTGACAGCAAGCCCATTCAACAACCGTAACTGTATAGGTATAATGCATCGCATGGAAGCCCCGGACCATGATTTTCCTGTACAAGACCTGTTGCGCCGTCTGATGGCGGACACGCGCTCGTCCAGCGAAATTGCAAGGCTTTCCGGCGTCAGCCAGCCGACCGTGTCGCGCCTTCGGCTGTCGAACGGGCATCGGCTGCGACGCAGCGCGCCATTCAATAAGCTATGCAGTTTCTACGGCGTCGATACCGGCCCGGCGCGCCGCCGGTACAACGACCTGCTGCGCGACGCGATCGTCGACGCGTGGGACGGCTCCGACGAGCACGGGCGGGCGCTGCTGGTCGTGATTCAGGGGTTGAAGGATCTGCAGGCGAAGGCCGACGACGGCTGACCCTCACAGGCGTTCATGGATGGATGCAAGACTGAAAGCATCCGGCGAGCGGGCGATGGCGAACACGATTCGTCATCGCCCGTTTTGCATCGGACGACGCGGCGCGAAGCGGCGGCAGACGCGCCGCCAGCACACCACGCGCCCCGCATCGACGACGTCTCAAATATTTTTTACTCACAGTTAAAAAAGTTTGACACGCCGTTTTCACTGAGATAACTTTTGCGCAAGCTTCCGGAAAGCAAACGCGAACCGGCAAGCCATCACGATGCGTGGCGCGGCCGAAACCGCCAATCCGTTTCATTCCGTCGCCGCACGCGCATCGCGTCGTGTTTTTCCGCAGCGCAGCACCGCAGCTCGCAACATCCCCGTTTCATCGAATGATGTCGTTCCGCCTCACCTGGAAGGACGCGCGGCATGCGCACATTTACTTTGCAGTCCTGCATGACATGCAGGCCGAAGCCACGGCTTTCCGGCCGGCGCATGTCGCCTGCGATGTCCCGATGGTGCGGTTTCCTTTTCGTTGCATGCAGTAATCGGCCCGGCCCGCAGGGGGCGTATCGCGGAACGGTCGTATCCACACAATCAAAAGAACGAGGTCGGCAATGCAATTTCATTTCAGAGGGTCGCGCCGCGCATGGCTACCCGCGCTCGTTGCAGCCGCGACGCTCGCCGCGTGCGGCGGAGATGACGGCGGCAGCGTGGCGGGCGTGTCCGCGCTCGCACAAGGTCAAGGGCAAAACCAGGATCAGCAGGGTGACAATGCACAAGGGCGCGTGTCGCCGTCCGGCGTCCCGTACGCGAATCCGGCCAGCGGCGGGCGCTACAAGCCGGTGATCACCAACGGTCAGGTACAGCCGTCGCTATCCGGCGGCACGATCGAGGAAAACGCGTGGGTCGACACGCCCGTCGACTCCGACGGCGACGGCACGCGCGACCGCATTCACGTGCGCATCGTGCGTCCGTCGGAAACCGCCAGCGGCGCACGCACGCCGGTCATCGTGCTCGCAAGCCCGTACTATGCGGGGCTCGCCGACAGCCCGAACCACGACGTCGACGTCGAACTCGACGGCACCCCGCATCCGGCCGCCACGGCGGCCGCGGCAGCCACCGGCGCCTCGGCGCGCATCATGGCCGCGGTGCCGCAGACGCGCATGCTGCAGCAGCTCGAGGCGGCCGCGGCCGGCCGTTCGTGGATCGAGGGCTACTTCATTCCGCGCGGCTTCACGATCGTCTATGCGGATTCGCTCGGCACCGCCGGTTCCGACGGCTGCCCGACGATCCTCACGCGCGACGAATCCGTCGCGATGGCGTCGGTGATCCGCTGGCTCGGCCGCGATGCCGCCGCGAAGGATGCGAGCGGCAAGCCGATCGTCGCGAACTGGTCGACGGGCCACGTCGGCATGTACGGCGTGTCGTACGACGGCACGCTGCCGAAGATGGTCGCAAGCCTGCGCACGCGCGGGCTCGACGCGATCGTGCCGATCGCCGGCCTGTCGAACATGTACGGCTACTACCGCTCGGGCGGGCTCGTGCGCGCGCCGGAGGGCTATCAGGGCGAGGACGTCGACGTCTATATCAAGGCACTCCTGACGAACGCGCATCCGGAGCGCTGCACGCACCTGATCGACGAGGCGTTGCAGCAGGAAGACCGCAAGACGGGTGACTATTCGCCGTTCTGGGCCGCGCGCGACATTCCGACCGCGCACGCGGTCGCGCCGGCACTCGTCGCACAGGGGCTGACCGACGACAACGTTCGCGTCGACCAGTCGACGTCATGGTATCTGGCGATGCGGCGCCAGGGCGTGCCGACGCAACTGTGGCTGCATCGCCTGAAGCACACCGACCCGACCCGCGTGCCGGCGATGGCCGATGCGTGGACTGCCGAGGTGAACCGCTGGTTCACGCGCTACCTGATCGGCGTCGACAACGGCGTCGAACGCGATCCGCGCGCGGTGGTCGAGCAGGCCGACGGCACGCTGCTGAAGGAAGCCGACTGGGCCGCGCGGCACGCCACGCCGGTCGCGTACTTCGCGGGCGGTGACGGCACAGGCACCGGCACGCTGTTGCGGCTGCCGAGCGGCGGTCCGCTCGCGGGCTTCACCGACGATGCGTCGATCCCCGCGCTCACGCTGGCGAACGCCGCGACCGGCGAGCATCGCAGCCGCTTCGAGACGGCGCCGTTCGCGGCTGCGACGCGCCTGTCCGGCACCGCGACCGCACGCGTGCGGCTGACCTTCACCGGCGTCGCGAACGTGACGGCACTGCTGGTCGACCGCGCACCGGATGGGTCGGCCACGATCGTCACGCGGGCATGGACCGATCCGCGCAATCGCGTGTCGGACTGGTTCTCGCAGCCCGTACTCCCGGGGATGCCGTATGACCTGAAGCTGACGTTCATGCCGCGCGACTACATGCTCGCAGCGGGTCACAAGCTCGGCCTCGTCGTGCTGTCGAGCGACAACGAGGCGACACTGCGGCCGACGCCGGGCACGGGTCTCGCGCTCGATCCGGCAGGCACGTCCGTGACGGTGCCGCTGGTTTCGTCCTGAGCCGGCGCGGTCTGGCACGACTGACCGCCACGCGCATGCGATCGGGCGCGATCGCATGCGCATGACGCCGAGTGACACGCATCGAAGGCGCCGCGCGACGATGCTTCACCGTCGCACGGCGCCGTTCTTCGTCGGCCACGCGATCGCGTCAGCCATGCGACGCCCCGCACGACGAAAGGCTCGCTCGACGGCGAGGCCGGCGAGCACGCCGTAGCAGCCGTCGAGTGCGCCAGCGTTGGTCACGGTGTCGATGTGCGAGCCCATCATCAGCGGCCGCTCGCTGCCGTCGCCGGAGGCGGAACGCAACGTGCCCAAAATGTTGCCGATCCGATCGACCTGAACGTCGAGGTCAAGCTCACGCATCCATTCGACGACGAGCTCGCGCCCGGCCCGCTCGTCGTCCGTCAGCGCGATGCGCGTCCGGCCGATAGCCGGACTTGACGGAGTGAAATGCCATTTCAGCAGGATCGATGTTTCGACGCTGAATTCGCGGCCACGACGCAAGGTTCTCTCGTCCTGGCGGGCCGGTTCATCTTCGTGCCGGTGCGTCCTTCATCCCTTCCGCACGCGGCGGCGGCGCCGCTCACACCGGCGTCAGCACCGGCTCCCCCGCGAAATGCCGCGCGGCGTTGTCGAGAAACTGCTGGACCGAACGATCGAGCGCCTCCGGCGACCAGCCGCCCATGTGCGGCGTCAGCACGATATTGTCGAGCGCCGTGAGCGCGCGCGGCGGCTCCGGCTCGCCTTCGTACACGTCGAGCCCGGCGCCCGAGATGCGCCGTTCGCGCAGCGCATCTGCCAACGCAGCGGTATCGACAACGCTGCCGCGCGACACGTTGACGAGAAACCCGCCCGGGCCGAGCGCGTCGAGCACCGTGCGGTCGATCAGATGATGCGTGCCCGCGCCGCCCGGCGTCGCGACGATCAGGAAATCGGCCCATTGCGCGAGCGCCTCGACACGATCGAAATAGCGATACGGAACATCCTTCGCGGAACGATTGTGATACCCGATCTCGATGTCGAAGCCGGCCGCGCGCCGCGCACACTTCTCGCCGATCTTGCCGAGCCCGACGATACCGAGCTTCTTGCCCGACACGTTCGGCGGCATCGGCAGCGCGTCGCGCCATACGCCGGCGCGGGTGTTCGCGTCGAGTTGCACGACGTTGCGCACGGCCGCCAGCAGCAGCGCGAACGCATGATCGGCGACACAATCGTCGTTGGTGCCCGCGCCCGTCACCACGGTGATGCCGCGCGCCTTCGCATGCGCGACATCGATGTGCTCGTAGCCCGCGCCGAGCGCGCTGACGAACGTGAGCTGCGGCATACGATCGATTTCGGCGGCAGTCAGGCCCGTGCTGCCGTTGGTCAACACCGCGCGGATCGTGCTGCCGTGTTCGGCGATCGCGCGCTCGCGTTCATCGGCGAGCGGTGCATGATGGACGTCGTATGACGCGGAGATCTGGCGGTGCGCGTCGCCGCGCAGCGCGATAAGGACCAGCAGCTCAGGCTTCATGTCAGCAAATGTCCGCAGGCGGGGGAATGCGTTCCAGTTTAACAACGGCGCGTGACGCGCGCGGGTTATCCCCACGCGCGCTGTGGACGTGCCGCCGCACATGGTTTGCCAAAGCCGACTCAGTCAAGTAACTTTCGGCGTACGTCCCCGTTCTGGAGAATGGCCCCGATGAAGCTCGCCCTGCCCGCCCGAATCCTGGGCCTCGCGTTCGCCGCCGCTGTCGTGGCACCCGGCGCGCACGCCGACACGCCCGTCGTGGTGTCGTCGAAGATCGACACCGAAGGCAACCTGCTCGGCAACGTCATCGCACAGGTGCTGAAGTCCCATGGCATCCCCGTCACCGAAAAGATCGCGCTCGGCACGACGCCGATCGTGCGCAAGGCGCTCACGAGCGGCGAGATCGACATCTACCCCGAATACACGGGCAACGCGGCGTTCTTCTTCAACAAGGCCGACGATCCCCTCTGGAAGAACGCAAGCCAGGGCTACGACACCGCGAAGAAGCTCGACTATGCCGCCAACCATCTCGTCTGGCTCGCGCCGGCGCCCGCGAACAACACGTGGGGCGTCGCCGTGCTCGCGCCGGTCGCGCAAGCGCAGCACCTGAAGACTTTCTCGGATTTCGGCAAGTGGATCGCGGGCGGCGGCAAGCTGAAGCTCGCGGCGTCGGCCGAATTCGTGAACAGCGCGTCCGCGCTGCCGTCGTTCGAGAAGGCCTACGGCTTCAAGCTGAAACCGGATCAGCTCGTCGTGCTGTCGGGCGGCGACACGGCCGCGACGATCAAGGCCGCCGCGAACCAGACCGACGGCGTGAACGCGGCGATGGTGTACGGCACCGACGGCGGGATCGCATCGAGCGGCCTCGTCGTGCTCGACGACGACAAGCACGTGCAGCCCGTCTATGCGCCGACGCCGGTGATTCGCGAAGTCGTGCTCAAAGCACATCCGCAAATCGCCGAGTACCTGAAGCCGGTGTTCGAAAGCCTCGACCTGAAGACGCTGCAAATGCTGAACGCGCGCATCCAGATCAACGGCGAGCCGGCCGCCGGCGTGGCAAAGAGCTACCTGAAGTCGAAAGGCTTCGTCAAGTGACGGGTCGCGCGGTGGCGTCCGCGCGACGCATCGCGCTGGATAAAGTCGGCATCCTGATCGGTGTCCTGACGATCGTCGCGGTGTTCGGCATGCCGTTCATGGTGCTTCGGCCGAACCGGATCGCGGCCGGCACGGGGCTGTCGGCGTTCGCCGCGCTGCCCGCGATGCAGGGGGCCGCGCTCGCCGCGTTGTGGGTCGTCGGCGCGTTATGGGCGATGACGGCGAGCCGCCCCGCATGGCGGCTCGCGGCGGGCTGTACATGGCTCGCGACGCTCGCCTACGCGGTCGGCGCCGCGGCGACGCACGTCGTCGCACCCGACGACGTGCTCGCGCGCGTGTCGCCCGCGGCAGGCGTCTGGCTGTTGCTGTTCGCCTGGGCGGTGCTGGTCGCCGACGCACTCGCGCGGCTCGCATTCGGCCCGTGGCGCCGCCTCGTCGCACTCGTCGTCGCTATCGCGGCGATATCGGTACCGCTTGCGACCGGCTGGTGGGACGGCCTGTCCGTGATGCGCGAATACGCGGTGCGCAGCGACGACTTCTGGCGCGAAGCAATCCGGCACGTGTCGCTCGCGGGCGGATCGGTCGCGGCCGCGCTTGTCGCGGGCCTGCCGCTCGGCATCGCGTGTGCGCGGGTCGCACCGGTGCGCACCGTCGTGATGCCGGTGCTCAATATCGTGCAGACGATCCCGAGTATCGCGATGTACGGGCTGATGATGGCACCGCTCGGCCTGCTCGCCGCGCACGTGCCGCTCGCGGCCGCGCTCGGCATCCGCGGGATCGGCGTCGCGCCGGCCGTGCTCGCGCTGTTTCTCTACTCGCTGCTGCCGATCGCGTCGAGCGTCGTGGTCGGGCTCGAGCAGGTGCCGCCGCATGTGACCGAAGCGGCTCGCGCGATGGGCATGACGCGCGCGCAGCGGCTGCTGCGCGTCGATCTCGTGCTCGCATTGCCGGTGATTCTGAGCGGCGTGCGCATCGTGCTCGCGCAGAACATCGGGCTGACCGCGGTCGCCGCGCTGATCGGCGGCGGCGGTTTCGGTACCTTCATCTTCCAGGGGATCGGGCAATCGGCCGCCGATCTCGTACTGCTCGGCGCGATCCCGACGATCGCGCTCGCACTGGCGGCCGCCGTCGTGTTCGAAGCCGCGACCACGCTTGCGAAGGGACGTACCGCATGATCGAGATCGAACGCATCGGCAAACGCTTCGGCGACGTCGTCGCCGTCGACGACGTCTCGCTGACGATGAAGCAAGGCACGATCACCGCGCTCGTCGGCGCATCGGGCAGCGGCAAGTCGACGCTGCTGCGGATGATCAACCGGCTGATCGCGCCGACCGCCGGCACGATTCGCATCGACGGCGTCGACACCGCGAGCGTGCCGCCCGAGCAGTTGCGGCGGCGCATTGGCTACGTGATCCAGGGGCACGGCCTGTTTCCGCACTGGAGCGTCGCGCGCAACATCGCGACCGTGCCGCGCATGCTCGGCTGGCCGGCCGAGCGCATCGACGCGCGCGTGCGCGAACTGCTCGACCTGTTTCATCTTGCTCCGTCCGAGTTCGCGGACAAGCTGCCGCATGAACTGTCGGGCGGCCAGCAGCAGCGCGTCGGCGTCGCGCGTGCGCTCGCGGCCGAGCCCGCGATGCTGCTGATGGACGAGCCGTTCGGCGCGCTCGATCCGATCATCCGCAACAAGGCGCAGGACGACCTGTACGCGCTGCAGCGCCGCCTCGGCATCACGGTCGTGATCGTCACGCACGATATCGAGGAAGCGCTGAAGCTCGGCGACACGATCGCGGTGATGGACGGCGGACGGCTGCTGCAGGTTGCGCCGCCGGCCGAGATTCTCGGCAAGCCGGCCGCGGGTGTCGTCGAGCAGCTCGTCGCCGGCGTCGACCGGCCGCTGCGCCTGCTCGCGCTGACGCCGATCGACGCGGTGGCCGAACCCGGCCATGCCGACGGCGAACCGATCGCCGCGACGCGCACGCTGCGCGACGCGGTGTCCGAGCTGCTGTGGCGCGGAGCGGACGCATTGCCGGTCGACGACGGCAACGGGCACGCTGCGCGCCGCATCACCCTCGATGCGATCCGCGCGCATGCGAGGAAGCCCGCATGACGATGAAGCCCGCGCGTTCGACCCTGCCGCGGCGGTTTCCTGCGTATGTCGCGCGTGCGGCCGCCCTTGTGCTGCTGCTCGTGCTGCTGCTGCGCCCCGCATGGCTGCAGGGCGTGTTCGCGCCGTTCGCGGACAACGGCGCGCCGGTCATCTACGATCGTGCGAGCCTGCTCGATCTCACGCTCGCGCATCTCGGCACCGTCGCGCTGTCGAGCCTGATCGGCACGCTGGTCGCGGTCGCGGCCGGCATCGCGGTCACGCGTCCGGCCGGCGCGGATTTCCTGCCGGTCGCGCGCAGCGTCGTCGACATCGGCCAGACCTTTCCGCCGGTGGCAGTGCTTGCGCTCGCGGTGCCGGCCGTTGGCTTCGGGCTGAAACCCGTGCTGATCGCGCTCGTGTTGTACGGTCTCCTGCCGATTTTCGAGAGCACGATCGCGGGGCTCGAAGACGTGCCGCGCGACGTCGTCGACGCCGCGCGCGGGATGGGGATGAGCGGCTGGCAGCAATTGGTGTCGGTCGAGCTGCCGCTCGCGTTTCCGGTGATCGTGAACGGGATCCGGCTCGCGGTCGTGATCAATCTCGGCACCGCGACGATCGGGTCGACGGTCGCCGCGCGCGGGCTCGGCGATGTGATCATCGCAGGCCTGCAGACATCGAACACGGCGTTCGTGCTGCAGGGCGGCGTGATCGTCGGGCTGCTCGCGGTGCTGGTCAGTGATGCGATCGGCGCGCTTGCACGGGCGGCAAGCGCGCGGCGGGCGTAGCACGCATCCGCGATCGCGATACGCATATGAAATGGGGGACGCGAGAGAAAATCCGGCCGTTCTTCATCCGGACTCCGATACGTATTCGTGCAACGATCGCGTCTGTGCGAGGCACCCGCCGACAAAAGCCTACATCGCGCTTTCATTCGAGCCCGCGCTCGCACACGCCAGATGATTGGCCGATATACTATGCGCCTCCCATTTCCCCGCACTTCACCATGCGACGACGGTTTCTCTGGCTGATCGTGTTTTCGCTCGGCATCGCGCACCAGGCCTCGGCGCAGCAGGCGCCCGCATTGCCCGCCTCCGCGCCCGAAGCCGCCGCATCCGCGCCGACCGAGGCCTCCGTCCCGCTCGCGAACGATCAGCCCAACGAAGCAAACCGTCGCATCACGTCCTACCTGACGAAGAAATTCGGCGTCGCGAGAGAGCGCGCCGCGAAACTCGCCGATATCGTGAACATGACTGCGACGAAATATTCGCTGCCTCCGGCACTCGTTTACGCCATTATCTCGATCGAATCGCGCTTCCAGGAAAAGGCGCGCGGCCAGCGTGGCGCGACCGGACTGATGCAGGTCGTGCCTTCCGCGCACCGCGGCATGCTGCGCAACGTGAAAGACCTGACCGAGCCGAATGCGAACGTCGAAGCCGGCTCGAAGATTCTGTCGGGCTATGTGCGGGCGGCCGGCGGCAACGTGCAGGCCGGGTTGAAAAGCTACGGCGGATCGAATGCGTATGCGGCGAAGGTGATGCAGCGGGTCGACACGTTCCGCTTCGTGCTCGAACCCGAAGACGGCGCGAAAGGCGCGAACGATACGAACGCGCGCATGATGCCGGTCAGCGATCTGTCGACCGCGGCGCCCGCCGCGAACCGCAACGCGAAGTAAGCGCACCTCACGCTACGCACCGCGCGTACCTGCGTATCCGCCAGCGGCGGGACGCACGACGGCACGTACCGCCGCTCACTCGCGTGCGAAATGCGCGCGCAGAAATTCGATGAAATGCTGCGTTTTCGCGGGCAGCAAACGCGTTTCGGTCATCGCATAGATGGGCACCGGGGTGCCCTCCCATTCCGGTAGCACGCGGCGCAGCCGGCCGGCGACCACGTCGTCGGCCACCACTTCCTCCGGCAACTGGATGATCCCCGCGTCGTGCACGGCCAGTTGCCGGTTCATGCCGACGCTGTTGACGACGAACCGCCCGCCCACCGGCACGTCGACCGTGCGCTCGCCGCGACGCAGCGTCCACGCGGTGACGCGTTGCACGCTCAGACACTGATGGCGTGTCAGGTCGCCTGGTTCGAGCGGCTCGCCCGAACGTTCGAGATAGCGTGGCGACGCATACAGGTTGCCGCGCAACGTCGCGAGCCGCCGCGCGACGAGCTGCGAATCCGCGGATTCGCCGATGCGGATCGCGACGTCGAACGGCTCGCTCACCAGGTCGACGCGCCGCGACGTCAGCTCGAAATCGAACGTCAGCTTCGGATACCGTTCCGCGAATTCGACGACCAGCGGCGTCAGGTAGATCACCGCGAAATCGACCGGAAACGACGCGCGCAGCACCCCGGACGGTTCGGCCAGCAGCCCGCCGAGCTGCTCGTGCGCGAGCCGCGCCTCGTCGACGATGCGCTTGCAGCGCTCGAAGTACAGCTGCCCGGCCTCCGTGAGCTCGATCCGGCGCGTCGTGCGATGCAGCAATCGCAGGCCGATCGCCTTTTCCAGCGCGCCGATCCGCCGCGACAACGTCGAATTCGGCATCCCCAGCGTCTGGGCGGCACTACGAAAGCCGTGCGCCTTCACGACCTCCACGAACAGCGCCATGTCGTTCAGCAGTTCCATGCCGACTGCTCCATCAATGGATCAATGATCTCCACGATACCCGGTTTATCTCGAAAAGGAAGCAATGGATGATGCTGACGTGGAGGCGAGGCCGGCGCAACGCGCGCGGCCGCCGCCCGATGCGGCATCGCCCCGGTGGCGCATCCCGAACTTCGATGAGGAAAACACGATGAAACAACTGTTCGTTCCGGCCCCGACCGATCAGGACACGCCGCAACTGTTCACCCCGGTGCGCGTCGGCCGGTACACGCTCGACAACCGCCTCGTGATGGCGCCGATGACGCGCAGCCGCGCCGCGTTCGACGGTACGCCCGGCGCGTGGGCCGCCGAGTACTACGCGCAGCGCGCGGGCCTCGGGCTGATCGTCACCGAGGGCACGCAACCGTCGGCCGACGGCCAGGGCTACCTGACGACGCCGGGTATTTATACCGACGCACACGTCGCCGGCTGGAAGAGGATCAGCGACGACGTGCATGCGCGCGGCGGCCGCCTGTTCATCCAGCTGATGCACGTGGGCCGCATGTCGCATCCCGACAACACGCCGCACCACCGGCAAGGCGTTGCGCCGTCGGCGATCGCGCCGGGCGTGCCGATGTTCACGGCGACGGGCATGCAGGAGATTCCGGCGCCGCGCGCACTGACGACGGCCGAGGTGCGCGACACCGTGAGCGACTTCCGCTTCGCCGCGCGACGCGCGATAGAGGCCGGCGCCGACGGCGTCGAGATTCACGGTGCGAACGGGTATCTGGTCCAGCAGTTCTTCGCGCCGAACGCCAACATGCGCACCGACGAATACGGCGGGTCGATCGAGAATCGCGCGCGCTTCGCGATCGAAATCGCTGCCGCGATCGCCGACGAGATCGGCGCGGATCGCACGGCGATCCGCCTGTCGCCCGGCACCACGCTGTGGGGGATCGACGAAGGTCCGGAAAGCGCCGAGCTTTACCGCTACCTGGCGACGCAGCTCGACGCGCTCGGCCTCGCCTATTTGCACGTGATGCATCAGGGCGATGAATCGCTGCTCGCGGACCTGCGTGCGCGCTGGCGCGGCACGCTGATCCTGAACCGCCCGGGGCGCACGCGCGACGCGATCGGTGCCGATGTGGCATCGGGTCTCGCCGATCTCGAAGCGTATGGCCAGATGGTGCTCGCCAATCCGGATTTCGTGACGCGCGTGAAGACGGGCGCGCCGATGAACGACGCGCAGCGCGAGACGTTCTTCGGCGGCGATGCACGCGGGTATGTCGACTATCCGGCGCTGAGCGGCGCGGCATAAGCGCTGCAAAGAGAAACGGCGCGTCGTGACTTCGTCATGACGCGCCGCCTCGGAACGATACGGGCTGCTCAGCCCGTTACAGCTGCCCCGCAGCCCCCGTCCACCGCAGGTAATCCCCACGCGTCCAGTCGAGCGACACGCCGACGCGCTTCGTCCCCGGCCGGATCTTCGGCTTGTACATCGACAGCGTCAGCGACTCCAGCGCGGGCCATTCGCGGAACGACATCACCGCGAGATCGGCGACGAGCGTTTCGAGCAGCCGCGTATGCGGCTTGTGCGACAGGAACGACGCGACACGGGCGCAGTAACCATCGTAGTCGATCCACTCGCCCTGCTCGCTCGGCTCGCAGCGATACCCGAGCCGCGCATCGATCACGATCGGCTGCGGCGCCTCGTGCTCGTGCGCGTGGATGCCGATCCGCGCGGGCACCTTCAGTTCGTCGACGAACACGCTCCAGCCGCGCCCGCGCAGGCGCGGCGCGTCGATCGCCACGAACGGTTCGTCGAACGGCTTCATGACGCGAGCGGCGCCGCGGCGTCGAGCATGATGCGCACGAAATAGTCGGCGAAGCTGCGACGCAGGACGATCTCGAACGTATCGTCGCCGGTCGGGATCAGCGTGATCGGCGACTTGAAGTAGTGCGACTGCGCGCACTGGCCCGGCTTGAGCACGCGCGGATGCAGATCGAGCGGGCAGCCGCGCGCGATCACGTCGCGCACGCGTTCGCCGCTGACTTCGACGACCGTGTAGCCGCTGCCGACGTCGACCGCCGCCGCATACGAACCCTGCACGGCCTCCGCGAGTTGCGCCTCGAGCACGCCCGCCTGCACGGGCCCGTTCGAGCGCACGAGCCACTCGTCGGGACCGAGCCACAACACGTCGTACTCGGCGCCGCGCGCCACCGTGTTCGGTGCCGACGGCGGCCGGCAACCGACCACGCGCTCGAACGCGCTGACGAATGCCGGGTCGCTCAGCTCGCCGCGCACGTTCACGAGATCGAGGAAGGCCCGCTCGCGCAGCATGAACTTCTTCGATGCGCGCGCCTGATGCGCCTTCAGCACATCGGCCGCGCCGACGAACGGCGATTCAAGCCTCACGCCCGCGCCCGCCACTTGCGACTGGTTTCTCGTTTCATTCCACATGCTGGCGCACCCCTTCGGTATCGTAGAAAACCGGGCTCGAGATCTTCGCGGTGACGCGCTTGCCGTTGGCCAGCGGAATCACGACGCTCTCGCCCATCTTGTTCAGGCCGCCCTTCACCACCGCCAGCGCGATCGAGCGCTTCAGGATCGGGCTGTAATAACTCGACGTCACGTGGCCGATCATCGGCGTCGGATCGACCGCCGACACCTGCGTGTCCTTCGCGATGATCTGCGCGCCTTCGGGCAGCACGAACTGTTCGTCCTCGGTCAGCAGGCCGACGAACTGCTTGCGGCCTTCCTTCGACGTATCGGAGCGCGACAGCGAACGCTTGCCGAGGAAGTCCTTCGACTTCGCGACGAGCCCGCCCATCCCGAGGTCATACGGCGTGACCGAGCCGTCGGTATCCTGGCCGACGATGATGTAGCCCTTCTCCGCGCGCAGCACGTGCATCGTCTCGGTGCCGTACGGCGTGATGTCGAACTCGGCACCGGCCGCCATCAGCGCTTCCCACACCGCGCGGCCCGCATTGGCCGGCACGTTCACTTCATACGCGAGTTCGCCGGAGAAGCTGATCCGCATCACGCGCGCCTTCACGCCCGCGACGGTGCCGTTCCGGTAGCTCATGAACGGGAACGCGTCGTTGCCGAAGTCGATGTCCTGGCACACCTTCTGCACAACCTTGCGGCTCTTCGGGCCGACCACCGCGAACGTCGCCCAGTGATCGGTGACGGACGCGAGCCGCACCTTCATGTCGGGCCATTCGGTCTGCAGCCAGCGCTCCAGCCACGTGAGCACGCGCGCCGCGCCGCCGGTGGTCGTCGTCATCATGAAATGCTGGTCGGCGAGGCGCACCGTCACGCCGTCGTCGAACACCATCCCGTTTTCGTCGAGCATCAGCCCGTAACGGCACTTGCCGATCTCGAGCTTGTTCCACGGGTTCGTGTACATCCAGTTCAGCAGCTTCACTGCATCCGGACCCTGGATGTCGATCTTGCCGAGCGTCGACGCGTCGAGGATGCCGACGCTGTTGCGCACCGCCAGGCATTCGCGCTTCACGGCCGCATGCAGGTCCTCGCCGTTCTTCGGGAAATACCACGGCCGCTTCCAGTTGCCGACGTCTTCGAACATCGCACCGTGCTCGACGTGCCATTCGTGCACGGCCGTCTTGCGGATCGGGTCGAGGAAGTCGCCGGTCTCGCGGCCCGCGAACGTACCGAACGACACGGGCGTGTAGTTCGGGCGGAACGTCGTCGTGCCCGTTTCCGGAATCGTCTTGCCCAGCGCCTGCGCGAGGATCGCCATCCCGTTGATGTTGCCGAGCTTGCCCTGGTCGGTGCCGAAGCCCATCGCGGTGTAGCGCTTCACGTGCTCGACCGACTCGAAACCTTCGCGCGCGGCCAGCAGGATGTCGGCGGCCGCCACGTCGTTCTGGAAGTCGACGAACTGCTTCGGCCCGCGTGCGGCGGCCTCGCGGCTGCCGACGAGCCACAACGGCTGCAGCGCGCCTTCGACGGCTTCCGCGACCTGCGGCGCGACGGGGCGCTGCGCGGCCGTGAAGCCCGATGCCTTCGCCGCTTCGGCGCCCGCGTCGACCGCGAGCCGCAGCGCACGGGCGAGACCGAACTCGCCAGCGGCCGCACCGATGCTCGCTTCCGCCTGCACGGGCTTGCCCGGCAGGAAGCAGGCCTTCTCGTCGTTCCAGCACGCCTTGCCGCCCGACTGCGCGAACAGGTGCAGCACCGGGCTGAAGCCGCCCGACATCGCGACGAGGTCGCACGGCAGCGACTGCAGCTTGCCGCCGGTCTGGCCGTTCGTGTAGGACGCGACGTCGACCGACGATACGCGCCACTTACCCGAAGCAGCCGTCACGACTGCACCGCTCATCACCGTCACGCCCTGCCGCTTCGCGGCCGCGGGCAGCGCGCCGTTCGACGACGCACGCGAATCGACGACCGTCACCTTCGCGCCGCACGCCTTCAGGTCGAGCGCGGTCTGGTACGCACGGTCGTTGTTCGTGAACACGACCACGTTGCGGCCCGGCAGCACGCCGTAGCGATGCACGTAGGTGGACACCGCGCCGGCGAGCATCACGCCCGGCAGGTCGTTGTTGCCGAACACGATCGGACGCTCGTGCGCGCCGGTCGCGAGGATCACGCGCTTCGCGCGGACCTTCCACAGCAGCTCGCGCGTGCCCTTGCGCATCGACACCGGCTGGTGATCGGTCAGGCGCTGCGTGACCGTCACGAGGTTGTGGTCCTGATAACCGAACGCGGTGCTGCGCGACAGGATCGTCACGTCGGGCAGCTTGCGCAGTTCGGCCTCGATCTTCTCGACCCACTGCAGCGCCGGCTTCGCGTCGATTTCCGCGCGGCACGACAGCAGGCTGCCGCCGAGCTCGCGCTGGTCGTCGACGAGGATCACGCGCGCGCCGGCCGTCGCGGCCGCATGCGCGGCGGCGAGGCCCGACGGGCCACCGCCGACCACGAGCACGTCGCAGTGCGCGTAGCATTTGTCGTAGCGATCGGCGTCGAGCACCTCGGGCGCCTTGCCGAGGCCGGCGGCCTCGCGGATCTTCTCCTCGTACTTCGGCCACATGTTGCGCGGCCACATGAAGGTCTTGTAGTAGAACCCGGCCGGCATGAAACGCGAGAACTTCTGGTTGATCGCGTACTTGTCGTTCTCGAGCGACGGCTCGGCGTTCACGCTCGTCGCGACGAGGCCCTGGTACAGCTCGATCTCGGTCGCGCGCGCGTTCGGCACCGTGTACGGGCCGGTCTCGAGCTGCACGACGGCATTCGGTTCCGCGACGTCCGCCGTCACGATCCCGCGCGGACGGTGGTACTTGAAGCTGCGCGCGACGAAGTGCACGCCGTTCGCGAGCAGCGCGGACGCGAGCGTGTCGCCCTGGAAGCCCTGATACGTGCGGCCGTTGAACGTGAACGTCAGCGGAATCGCGCGATTGATGCGGCCACCGGTGCCGAGGCGGTCTTTCTGGCTCATTTGCTGGTGCCCTCTTCGTGTGCGTTGCCGGCGGCTGCGCCGCCGAACTTTTCGTAGCCCTTGATATCGTAGGTCACCGTGTCGCGCGTGACCTTGAACCAGCGGCGGCAGCCCTGCGTGTGCAGCCACTGCTCGCGGTGGATACCGCGCTTGTTCTCGCGCATGAACACGTATTCGCCCCATTCGCGGTCGGTCATGTTCTCGTTCGCAACCGGGCGCACGATGTCGGCTTCACCGCCGCACGTGAACTCGGATTCGGCGCGCGGCCCGCACCACGGACATTCGATCAGCAACATGTTTCTTTCTCCTCGTTCAGTGCGGGGGTCAGTGCGCGACGGCGGCAGCGCCGTGCTCGTCGATCAGGTGGCCCGTGTAGAAGCGGTCGAGCGCGAACGGCGCGTTCAGCGGATGCGGTTCGTCGCGGGCGATCGTGTGCGCGAACACCCAGCCCGAGCCCGGCGTCGCCTTGAAGCCGCCGGTGCCCCAGCCGCAGTTGAAGTAGAGCCCCTTCACGTCGGTCTTGGTGATGATCGGACACGCGTCCGGCGACACGTCGACGATGCCGCCCCACTGGCGGTTCATCCGCACGCGCGAGAACACCGGGAACATCTCGACGATCGCCTGCAGCGTGCTTTCGATGATGTGGAAGCTGCCGCGCTGGCCGAAGCCCGTGTACTGGTCGATACCCGCGCCGATCACGAGGTCGCCCTTGTCGGACTGGCTGATGTACGCGTGCACCGCGTTCGACATGATCACCGAGTTGACCACCGGCTTGATCGGCTCGGACACCAGCGCCTGCAGCGGGTGGCTCTCGATCGGCAGGCGCACGCCGGCCATGTCGGCGAGCGTCGTCGTGTTGCCGGCTGCGACCACCGCGACCTTCTTCGCCTTGATGAAACCCTTCACCGTATCGACGCCGACCACCGCGCCGCCTTCGCGACGAATGCCCGTCACCTGGCAGTTCTGGATGATGTCGACGCCGGCGCGGTCGGCGCCGCGGGCGAAGCCCCAGGCCACCGCGTCGTGACGCGCGACGCCCGCACGGCGCTGGATCGATGCGCCGAGCACCGGGTAGCGGCTGTTCAGGTTGATCGTCGGCTCGATTTCCTTGATCTGCGCGGGCGTCAGGAATTCGGCGTCGACGCCGTTCAGGCGGTTCGCGTTCACGCGACGCTCGGTGTCACGCACGTCCTGCAGCGTGTGCGCGAGGTTCATCACGCCGCGCTGGCTGAACATCACGTTGTAGTTCAGGTCCTGCGACAGCCCTTCCCACAGCTTCATCGCCTTCTCGTACAGCGCGGCCGATTCGTCCCACAGGTAGTTCGAGCGCACGATCGTCGTGTTGCGCGCGGTGTTGCCGCCGCCGATCCAGCCCTTCTCGAGGATCGCGACGTTCGTGATGCCGTGCTCCTTCGCGAGGTAGTAGGCGGTCGCGAGGCCGTGGCCGCCGCCGCCGACGATCACGACGTCGTATTCCTTCTTCGGTTCCGGGCTCTTCCACTGCTTTTCCCAGTTCTCGTGATACGAGAGGCCGTTGCGGAACAGGCTGAATATCGAGTAGCGGCTCATGTTAGTGATCCTTCGTTAGCATTCGATGACGTTCACGGCAAGACCGCCGCGCGACGTTTCCTTGTATTTCGTCTTCATGTCGGCACCCGTCTCGCGCATCGTCTTGATCACCGAATCGAGCGATACGTAGTGCTGGCCGTTACCCTTGAGCGCCATCCGCGATGCGTTCAGCGCCTTGATCGCGCCCATCGCGTTGCGTTCGATGCACGGAATCTGCACGAGCCCGCCGACCGGATCGCAGGTCATGCCGAGGTTGTGCTCCATCCCGATCTCGGCCGCGTTCTCGACCTGGTCGGGCGTGCCGCCCATCACCGCGGCGAGCGCGGCCGCGGCCATCGAGCACGCGACGCCCACTTCGCCCTGGCAGCCGACTTCCGCGCCCGAGATCGACGCCGTTTCCTTGTAGATGATCCCGATCGCCGCGGCCGTCAACAGGAATTCGACGATGCCGGCTTCGTTCGAGCCCGGCACGAACTTCACGTAGTAGTGCAGCACCGCGGGGATCACGCCGGCCGCGCCGTTCGTGGGCGCGGTGACGACCCGGCCGCCCGCCGCGTTCTCCTCGTTGACGGCCATCGCATACAGGTTGACCCAGTCGAGCATCGACAGCGGATCGCGCAGCGACTCCTCCGAACGCGCCCGCAGGCGCCCGTTCAGTTCGGCCGCGCGGCGCTTCACGCGCATCGGGCCCGGCAGTTCGCCCTCGACCTTGCAGCCGCGCTCGACGCATGCGGCCATCGTGCGCCAGATCGCGAGCAGCCCGGCGCGCACTTCGTCTTCCGGACGCAGCGTGGATTCGTTGCGCAGCATCAGCTCGGCGATCGACAGCCCGTGTTCGCGGCACTGGCGCATCAGGTCGTCGCCCGTGCGGAACGGGTACGGCACTTCGGCCGCAGCACGTACGCCGTTCACGCGATCGCCGTCGCGGTTCACGACGAAGCCGCCGCCGATCGAGTAATACTCCTTCTCGACGAGCAGCTGGCCGTGCTCGTCGAACGCCTGGAAGCGCATCCCGTTCGGATGCACGATGCTGGTGCCGCTCATCAGCTTGCGATAGAAGCCGATGTTCTCCTTCTCGTCGAAGCGAATCGTCTGCTTGCCGAGCAGCGCCAGCGACTTCTCCGCGCGGATCGCCGCGAGCCGCGGCTCGATCAGGTCCGGATCGATCGTGTCGGGCAGATGGCCCTCGAGGCCGAGCAGCACCGCCTTGTCCGTGCCGTGGCCCTTGCCCGTTGCACCGAGCGAGCCGTATAGTTCGACCCGCACGCGGCGCACGAAGCCGAGCAGGTTCGCGTCCTCGATGTGCGACGCGAAGCGGCACGCGGCGATCATCGGGCCAACCGTATGCGAGCTGGACGGGCCGATACCGATCTTGAACAGGTCGAACGCGCTGACGTTCATCTGACTTCCTCTGGGTGGGCGTACGTGAAATGTCGTTGGCATCAGTACATCAAAGCGTAAAATTGGCCGATAGAACAAAAACGGCATCGGCGTGGGATAGCGCCGCCAAGCCCCGCGCAGGACGGCCGGAAAGTGCGTTTTGACGATGGTTGGCGACGAAAAACCACAAGTCGGCCGGGGTCCGCGCCAGCCGGCAACCGTGCCCGCGAACAGATTGCAACGAGTGAGACCCGCCTTCCCGGCGTGACGAGATTGACCGCGATGACACCCGACGTACCCGCTTCCCCCCTCGCCGAACCCGCGCCGCAGCGCATCCGTTTCGGCATCGTGCTGCTGCCGAACTTCACGCTCACGGCCTTCTCGGGTTTCGTCGACATGCTGCGGCTGTCGGCCGACGACGGCGACTACAGCAAGCCGGTGCGCTGCGCGTGGAGCGTGATCGGCGAAACGCTGGCGCCGGTGCGCGCGAGTTGCGGGATCCAGATCACGCCGTGGGAAACCTTCGAGAGCGCCGAGCCGTTCGACTACGTCGTCGTGGTCGGCGGCCTGCTGCATTCGGGGCCGCAAGCCGGCCCCGAAACGCTCGACTTCATCCGCCGCGCGGCGACGGGCGGCGCGACGCTCGTCGGGATCTGCACGGGCGTGTTCACGCTGATGCGCGCGAACGTGCTCGACGGCTACCGCACCTGCGTGAGCTGGTTCCACTACTGGGATTTCATCGAGCGCTTCCCGCACGCCGATCCCGACATGCTGATCGCCGATCGCCTGTTCGTGATCGACCGGCGACGGATCACCTGCTCGGGCGGGCGTGCGTCGATCGACGTCGCCGCCGCGGTCCTGCTGCGCCATTTCGATCATGCGACCGTGCAGAAGGCACTGCGCATCCTGCTCGTCGGCGAGATGCAGAAGGGCAATGCGCCGCAGCCGCATCCGCCGGGCCTCGAGCCGGCCACGCACCCGAAGGTCAAGCGCGCGATTCTCCTGATGGAACAGCATGTCGGCCGCGCGCTGCCGCTCGAGGAACTCGCGTGCAAGCTCGACATGTCGACGCGCCAGCTCGAGCGGCTGTTCAAGGCCGAAACGGGCAAGAGCCCGCAGGCGTTCGCGAAGCAGGTGCGATTGCGCACGGCCGCCTGGCTGCTGACCAGTTCCGACCGCACCGTCGCCGATATCGCGTCGAGTTGCGGGTTCGCCGACGCGTCGCACCTCGGCCGGGAGTTCCGCAAGCAGTTCGGCGTGCCGCCGGCGACCTATCGCGAACGCGGCGGGGACAGCACGGAGGCCGGCGCACCGATGGCGGCTGATCCCGATCCCGTCGAAGACATCGCCGACTGACGGTCGCGCGCGCCGCCGGCGCGCGTCCCCTTTCCTTCCCCTGCCCACGCCTCGACGCCACACACGATCGCGGCAATTTCAGGCGAATTGGAACCGGTTCCAGTCAATTTCGCCGACGTTACAGCCCATTGACCGAGGGTTATCCCGGATGCTGACGCACCTTCAAATTTGTATGATGACCACATCACCTTACAAACCTGAGCGCCATGTTCGAGAAAATTCCCGCCCGTGCGATGAGCGACCACGTCGCGCAGCAGCTGCTGAAGCAGATCGAAGTCGGCAGTTTCTCGGCCACCGGCAAGCTGCCGACGGAAGCCGTTCTCGCGCAGGAATTCGGCGTGAGCCGCACCGTGATCCGCGAAGCGATCTCGCGGCTGAAGAACGAAGGCGTGGTCGAGCCGCGCCAGGGCAGCGGCGTGTACGTGAACCAGCACGGCGCAATCCGGCCGCTGCGGATCGACTACGCGGAAGCCGTCGAGGCCAGCTCGCTGCCGCACCTTCTCGCGGTGCGCCGCGCGATCGAGGCTGAAGTCGCGGCCGAAGCCGCGCTGCACCACACGGCCGACGACATGGCCGACATCGACGACGCGCTGCGCAAGATCGACGATGCGGTGGCCGAAGGGCGCGACGGCGTCGCGGAAGACGTCGCGTTCCACCGCACGATCGCGGCCGTCACCGGCAATCCGTATTTCCTGAAGACACTGCAGTTCCTGAACCAGTACCTCGAGGCCGGCGTGAAGGTCACGCGGCGCAACGAGGCGACGCGCGAGGATTTCTCGCGGCAGGTGCGCGAGGAACACGCGGCGATCGCCGACGCGATCCGCGCGCGCGACCCGATGGCGGCACGCAACGCGGCGCGCACGCACATGTACAACGCCGCCCGCCGTCTCGCGGAAGCCGGCATCTGCTGATGAACGATTGCTGAATGCGGCGGCCCGGGCCAATCCGGTGCCGTCGTTGTCCCGAACCTCTTCCCGAATCGATCAAGGTTGACCATGTCACGAAATGTTGGAGTCATCGGCCTCGGCGCGATGGGCCTCGGCGTCGCCCGCTCGCTGCTGCGCGCGGGGTTCCGCGTGCATGCATGCGACGTGCGCGACACCGTGCTGCAGGCGTTCGCGGCCGAAGGCGGCGTGCCCTGCGCGAGCCCGGCCGAACTCGGCGCGCGGTGCGATGTCGTCGTCACACTCGTCGTCAATGCCGCGCAGACCGAAACGGTGCTGTTCGGCGAGCACGGCGCGGTCGCGGCGATGAAGCCCGGCGGCGTCGTAATCGCGAGCGCGACCGTCGCACCCGACTTCGCGGTCGCGCTCGGCGCGCGCATCGAGGCCGCGGGCCTGCAAATGCTCGACGCGCCGGTGTCCGGCGGCGCGGCGCGCGCGGCCTCCGGCGAGATGACGATGATGACGTCGGGCCCCGCCGCCGCGTATGCGGCCTGCGACGACGTGCTCGACGCGATCGCCGGCAAGGTGTATCGCCTCGGCGACGCGCACGGCATCGGCTCGAAGGTGAAGATCATCAATCAACTGCTGGCCGGCGTGCACATCGCGGCGGCCGCCGAGGCGATGGCGCTCGGCCTGCGCGAAGGCGTCGATGCCGACGCGCTCTACGACGTGATCACGCACAGCGCCGGCAACTCGTGGATGTTCGAGAACCGCGTGCCGCACATCCTGAACGGCGACTACACGCCGCTGTCCGCCGTCGACATCTTCGTGAAGGATCTCGGCCTCGTGCTCGATACCGCGCGGCGCAGCAAGTTCCCGCTGCCGCTGTCGGCCACCGCGCACCAGATGTTCATGAGCGCGTCGAGCGCCGGCCACGGCGGCGAGGACGATTCCGCCGTGATCAAGACTTTCCCCGGCATCACGCTGCCGCCCGCCCGCTGATTCGAACGACGTTCCTGCCATGACCGCTTCCGCTTCCCGTCCCCTGCTCGGCTGCATCGCCGACGATTTCACCGGCGCGACCGATCTCGCGAACATGCTCGTCAAGAGCGGCATGCGTACCGTGCAGACGATCGGCGTACCCGCCGGCGACGCCGCAATCGACGCCGACGCGATCGTCGTCGCGCTGAAGTCGCGCACGATTCCCGCCGCCGACGCCGTCGCGCAATCGCTCGCCGCCCATGAATGGCTGCGCGCACAGGGTTGCCGGCAATTCTTCTTCAAGTACTGCTCAACGTTCGACTCGACCGACGCGGGCAACATCGGGCCCGTCGCCGATGCACTGCTCGATGCGGCCGGCGGCGGCTTCGCGATCGCGTGTCCGGCGTTCCCGGAGAACGGGCGCACGATCTTCCGCGGCCATCTGTTCGTCGGCGACGTGCTGCTGAACGAATCAGGCATGGAGAACCACCCGCTCACGCCGATGAAGGACGCGAACCTCGTGCGCGTGCTGCAGCGGCAAACGAAGTCGCATGTCGGCCTGATCCGCTACGACACGATCGCCCTGGGCGCCGCCGCCGTGCGCGCGCGGATCGAGCAGCTGCGCGCGGAAGGCGCGCGCTTCGCGATCGCCGACGCGTTGTCGGATCGCGACCTCTACGTGCTCGGCGAAGCGTGCACGGACCTGCCGCTCGTCACCGGCGGCTCGGGCGTCGCCCTCGGCCTGCCCGCGAATTTCCGCCGCGCGGATCAACTGCCCGAGCGCGACAACGCAGCCTCGCTGCCGCGCATCGACGGGTTGTCCGCCGTGCTCGCCGGCAGCGCTTCGAAGGCGACCAACGCCCAGGTCGCCGCGTGGCGCGAAAGCCGCCCGAGCTTCCGGATCGACCCGATCGCGGCCTCGCGCGGCGAACCCGTCGTCGACGCGGCACTGGCATTCGCGCGCTCGCACCTGCCCCAACCCGTGCTGATCTACGCGACCGCGACGCCCGACGAAGTGAAGGCCGTCCAGCAGGCGCTCGGCGTCGAGGCGGCCGGCCAACTCGTCGAGAGCACGCTCGCGGCGATCGCGAGGGGCTTGCGCGACCTCGGCGTGCGCAAGCTCGTCGTTGCCGGCGGCGAGACGTCCGGCGCGGTCGTGCAGGCGCTCGACGTGAAGTCGCTGCAGATCGGTGCGCAAATCGATCCGGGCGTGCCGGCGACGGCCACCATCGACGCGCAGCCGCTCGGCCTCGCGCTGAAATCCGGCAACTTCGGCACGGTGGACTTTTTCGACAAGGCGCTGCGCGCGCTCGACGGAGCCGCATGATGAGCCACGAAGCGAAACTGCGCGAAGAGATCTGCGTCGTCGGCGCGAGCCTGTATGCGCGCGGCCACGCCGTCGGCAGCGCCGGTAACATCAGCGCGCGTCTGGATGACGGCTGGCTGATCACGCCGACCGACGCCTGCCTCGGCCGGCTCGACCCGAACGACATCGCGAAGGTCGGCCTGGACGGCCAGCCCGTATCGGGCGGCAAGCCGTCGAAGACGCTCGCGCTGCATCGCGGCATCTACGCGCGCAACGCGGAAGCAAACGGCATCGTCCACACGCATTCGACGCACCTGGTTGCGCTGACGCTCGCGGGCGTGTGGCGCGACACCGACGTGCTGCCGCCGATCACGCCGTACTACGTGATGAAGGTCGGCCACATTCCGCTGATCCGCTATCGCCGCCCCGGCGACCCGGCGGTCGCGGCCGAAGTCGCGGCGCTCGCCGACCAGGTGCGCGGCGTGCTGCTCGACCGCCTCGGCCCGGTGATGTGGGGGCAGTCGGTGTCGCACGCGTCGTACGCGCTCGAGGAGCTCGAGGAAACCGCGCGGCTCTGGCTGATGACGAACCCGAAGCCCGAGCCGTTGTCCGACACGGCGCTCGACGAGCTGCGCCAGACCTTCGGCGCACGCTGGTGACGCAACGCATCGCGTCCTGATCACGCAGGACTACGAACCGAGTACCATGCCCGCCGTGTGCGCGGGCCCCTCCATCAGCACACACGACACAATCCGGCGGCGTGCGCGCCGCCGGCACATGACATCCCAGGAGACGACAATGACTGCTCTCGACGCGGCCGCAGGCCGCTCGCCCGCCGCGCCCGCCCAATCGGCCGAACTCGACCGCACCTACAAGAAAGTGTTCTGGCGCATCGTGCCGTTCCTGATGCTCTGCTACGTGGTCGCGTATCTCGACCGCGTCAACGTCGGCTTCGCGAAGCTGCAGATGTCGCAGGACCTCGCGTTCAGCGAAACCGTGTTCGGCCTCGGCGCCGGCATCTTCTTCCTCGGCTACTTCCTGTTCGAGCTGCCGAGCAACATGCTGATGCACCGCATCGGCGCGCGCATCTGGATCGCGCGGATCATGATCACGTGGGGCCTGCTGTCCGCGCTGTTCGCGTTCGTGAAGACGCCAACGCAGTTCTACGTGCTGCGCTTCCTGCTCGGTCTCGCCGAAGCCGGCTTCTATCCGGGCGTGATCCTGTACCTCACGTACTGGTTCCCGTCGCATCGCCGCGCGAAGATCATCGCGGTGTTCATGTCGGCGATCCCGGTGTCGGGCATCTTCGGCAACCCGCTGTCGGGCTGGATCATGGAGCGCTTTCACGGCGGCTCGGGCTTCCACGGCTGGCAATGGATGTTCATGATCGAGGCCGTGCCGGCCGTGCTCGTCGGCATCGCGACGATCCTGTATCTCGACAACAGCATCCGCAGCGCGAAATGGCTCGACGAGCGCGAGAAGCAGATCCTCGAGGATGAAATCGCCGCGCAGCCGCAGGAACAACAGAAACACGGCCATTCGCTGAAGGCCGTGTTCTCCGACCCGCGCATGTGGTGGATGTCGCTGATCTACTTCGCGTTCGTCACCGGCCAGTACGGCCTCACGTTCTGGATGCCGACGCTCGTCAAGTCGACCGGCATCACCGATACGTTGCAGATCGGCCTGCTGTCGGCGATTCCGTTCGTCGTCGCGATCGTCGTGATGAACCTGTTCGGCCACAGCGCGGACAAGCGCCGCGAACGCCGCTGGCACCTGATCGTGCCGGCGCTGATGGGCGCGGTCGGGTTTGCGGTCGCCGCGTCGTACTCGCACAATACGGCGGTGTCGATCGTGTTCCTGTCGCTCGCGGCGGGCGGCGTGCTGACCTGCGCACCGCTGTTCTGGTCGCTGCCGACCGCGTTTCTCGCCGGCTCCGCCGCGGCCGCCGGGATCGCGATCATCAACTCGGTCGGCAACCTCGCCGGGTTCGCGAGCCCGTACGTGATCGGCTACCTGAAGGACGCCACGCACAGCACGGCGTCCGGCATGTACGTGCTGGCCGCCATGCTGGTGATCGGCGCGATCGCCGTGTGGCTCACGCCCGCGAAACTCGTGAACCGCTGATCCGTCATTCGACGCGGGGCGCCGTGCGCCCTGCCCCATTCATTCACAGGAACCGCTGCCATGCCCCGCTTCGCCGCCAACCTCTCGATGATGTACACCGAGCACGCGTTCCTCGAACGCTTCGCCGCTGCCTCGTACGACGGCTTCAAGGCCGTCGAGTACCTGTTCCCGTACGACTTCGCCGCCGAGGACATCCGCGCACGCCTCGACGCGCACAACCTCGAGCAGGCGCTGTTCAACGCGCCGCCCGGCGACTGGGCCGCCGGCGAACGCGGGATCGCGTCGTTGCCGGGCCGCGAGGACGAGTTCCGGCGCGGCATCGACCAGGCGCTCGACTATGCGCGCGTGCTCGGCAACAAGAAGCTGCACGTGATGGCCGGGATGGTCGCGCCGGGCGCCGACCGCGCGCGCCATCGCGATACCTACGTGGCAAACCTGCGGCATGCGGCGCAGGCGGCGGACGCGCATGGCATGACGATTCTGATCGAGCCGATCAACCAGCGCGACATGCCCGGCTATTTCCTGAGCCGCCAGGACGATGCGCATGACATCCGCGCGGAAGTCGGCGCGCCGAACCTGAAGGTGCAGTTCGACTGCTATCACTGCCAGATCGTCGAGGGCGACCTTGCGATGAAGCTCAAGCGCGATTTCGCGGGCATCGGCCACATCCAGATCGCCGGCGTGCCCGAGCGTCACGAGCCGGACATCGGCGAACTCAACTACCCGTATCTGTTCGCGCTGATCGACGCGCTCGGCTACGACGGCTGGATCGGCTGCGAGTATCGCCCGAAGGCCGGCACGTCCGAAGGGCTTGGCTGGCTCAAGCCTTATCTGTAATCCAGGCATTCCGAAGAGGGCTCACAACATGAAAGTACTGATCACCGGCGGCGCCGGCTTTCTCGGCCAGCGTCTCGCGCGCAAGCTGCTCGAGCGCGGCGAACTGACCGGCCCCGACGGCCGGACCGGCAAGATCGACGAGCTGGTGCTGCTCGACGTCGTCAAGGGCAGCGATTTCGGCGACGCCCGCGTGACGTCGATCGTCGGCGACATCGCCGATCGCACGGTGCTCGAAAGCGCGATCGACGCGCAGACGGGCGCGATCTTCCATCTCGCGGCAATCGTCAGCGGGCAGGCCGAAGCCGATTTCGATCTCGGCATGCGGATCAACCTCGACGCGTCGCGCACGCTGCTTGAAGTGTGCCGCGCGCGCGGCCATCGTCCGCGCGTCGTGTTCACGAGCTCGGTGGCCGTCTACGGCGGCGTGTTGCCCGACGTCGTGCAGGACGACACCGCGCTGAATCCGCAATCGTCGTACGGCGCGGAGAAGGCGATCGCCGAACTGCTGCTGTGCGACTACGCACGGCGCGGCTTCGTCGACGGCCGCGTGCTGCGGCTGCCGACCATCAGCGTGCGGCCGGGTCGCCCGAACGCGGCCGCGTCGTCGTTCGCGAGCGGTATCATCCGCGAACCGCTGAACGGCGAGGAAAGCGTATGCCCGGTGCCCGGTTCGACGCGGCTGTGGCTGCTGTCGCCGCGCGGCGCGATCGACGCGCTCGTCGCGGGTTGCGAAATCGACAGCGGGAAGCTCGGCAACAAGCGCGTGATCAACCTGCCCGGCCTGTCGGTGTCGGTCGACGAAATGATTGCGGCGCTGCGCGAAGTCGCGGGCGACGACGTCGTGAAGCTGATTCGCCATGCGCCGGACGAACGCATCGAGAAGATCGTCGGCAGCTGGCCGGGCCGCTGGGACACGGCGCGCGCCGAAGCGCTCGGACTGAAGGGCGACACGTCGTTCGCGGACGTGATCCGCAGCTACATCGCCGACGAGCGGCGTTGATGGCCGCGCCGCCCGGCGGGGCACGCGGCCGCGTCGGCGAGCCGCTTCCCGCCCGGCTGGCAGGCAACGTCGGGCCGCATCAGCGCGGCCCGGCGGACTCCCCGACGGGCATCGATGCGCGCTTCGCCTCGTACGGCGAGCGCGCCGCGCCGGCCGCATGCTGCCATGCCAGCAAGCCCGGCAGATAGAACAGCAAGTCGCGCACGCGCCGCGCGCCGGCGAGCGCCAGGCAAGTCGTCGCGTCGAACCCGAGCAGCCCGCCGATCAGCACGAACCCGCCCTCCTGCACGCCCAACCCGCCGGGCATCAGGAACGCGATGCTGCTCAGGAGCTGGATCAGCGCTTCGATCGCGAGCGCCTGCGCGAATGTAGGATCGGCGCCGAGGAAACGCAGCGCGAGCCAGATTTCCAGCGCATAGCCGACAAATTGCAGCGTCTGCCAGATCGCCAGATAGCGGACGACGATACCCGTCTTTCTCCAGATCATCCGGATCGACTGATCGGTGCGTGCCGATTCGCCGACCAGCGCCACCACCTTGCCGCTCGTGACACGGTTGACCACGCGCATCGCGCGCTCGAACGGCCGCGCGTGCTGAACCAGCGCGAACAGCAGCAGCACCGGCACGAGCGCCGCCATGCCGATGGCGAGGCGCGCGGCCACCTGCGCGGCGTCGGACGACACGTGTTCGAGCACGTAGCCGATCGCGACCAGCGCGAACACCAGCTGGCTGATCAGCGTCAGCTGCATGTCCGCGACGAGGCTCGCCACGGCGGTCGCCGGGCGCACGCCCGCCTGCCGCAGCAGGCTGAACGACACGATCTCGCCGCCGATCCGCGCGACCGGCAACAGCCCGTTGATCGATTCGCGGATCCACACGAGCTTGAGCATCGTCGCGAACGACGGCCGGCGCGGGCCACGGATCAGCAGCCGCCAGTCCCACGCATTCGCGAGCATCGGCAGGATGTGGGCCAGCGCGGCGATCAGCAACCCGGCGCCGGCGATCCGCAACCGGTGCAGGATCTCCAGCGGATGTTCGCGCCCGATCAGCCACACCGCAAGCACCAGCCCGGCCAGCGCCGCCGCGCGCCCCGCATGCCGCAGCCGTGCGTCGCGACGCGCGGACCGCCGGTCCGCGCCTTCGACATCGAAATGCGTGTCGTGCATCATGATTTCCCTGCCGGCGACAGCAAGCCCTCGCGATCGACGCGAAAGCGCGTGCCGCGCCAGACGACGTGCGACGAGAAGAAGCTCGACACGAACACCAGGAACTGCAGCAGATCGACGAACGGCAGCCAGAGGGCGCCGCGCAGCCCGGCACCGGTCGCACGGCTCGTTTTCAGCATCAGCAGCGCCCGCGCGGCGAGCGCCGCGACCGTCAGCCAGCAGGCGGCGCGCGTGCCGCCGGAGAACAGCACGGCCAGCAGCGCGAGCGGCACCGGGTGCATCAGCACCGACCCGGCGTGACCGAGCCGGTCCGCCGCGCGAATCGTGCAGCTCCAGCGCAATTCGTGCGCGTACAGGCTGGCGAAGGTCTCTTCGACACAGGCATGTCCGACGACGAACGACGGGACGACGACCTGCGCGCCGACCTGCCGCACCGCTTCGCCGAGCGCATGATCCTCGGCCAGGTGATGCGCGAAACGCGCGAGCCCGCCGATGCGTTCGAGCGTTGCGCGCGTGATCGCAATCGTCTGGCCAAAGCACGGACGGGCGCGCCCGATGAAAAGCCCGGTAATGACGCCCGGCAGGAAATGGTAGTTCGTCATTGCGACGGCGACACCGGGCCAGAAGCCCGGCGACGCGATGCCGCGATACACGCTCGTCACGATGCCGACTTCCGGCTGCTGTAGCGCGCCGACGACGGCACGCAGATAATCGCGCTCGACCAGCACATCGCTGTCGGCGAGACACAGCACCGAATGCTCCGCATGTTCGAGCATGTTGACGAGATTCGCGATCTTGCGGTTCGGCCCGTACAACCGCGCATCGGCGACGACCTTGATGTTCGCGTCCGGATAGCGAGCGCGCAGCGTCTCGACGGCCGCGAGCGCCGCGTCGCCCGCATCGTGCACCCCGAACAGATGCTGTACCGGCCCCGGATAATCCTGGACGAAGAAGCTTTCAAGATGCTGTACGAGATTCCATTCGTCGCCGTGCAGCGGTTTCGCGACGGTGACGCCCGGATAATCGCGCGGCATCGCCCGCGTGCGTGAAAAGAACCGGCCGACGAGCACGCTGGCCGTGACAGTGTAGGCAATGCCGAGCAACACGCCCAACCCGCAGGCAATCGACATCGCGCCGGCCAGCGCGTACAGCACATGCAGCAATACCATGCTTCTCCCCAGTGGTGGCCCAGTGACCGCGACGCCCGGGGCCGGAACGCGCGAACGCGCGCTCACCCTTACACGCCGCCGTATCGATTCCCGTTGAGCCGGATATGCAGGACGATCAACCAACGGTACGCGCAATCAGATGACACGACTACCGTGCGGCGATCGATTCCGGACACGCGCACATGGCCGCACACGTCAGCGGCCCTGAACGCCGCGTCGGCCACCTTACGGGCTGACAGGATCGCGGTCGCGACCGCGACGACGGTCCAGATGCGGAATGTCATCGTCGTGAAAAACGCTTCGGGTACGCGCAGCGCAAACAACGAAACCAGCACGAAACACTGAATGAACATACCGGCGAGCGCGGCGATCAACAGGTAGGCGCGCCATCGCTCGATCGTCGAGGGTGCCATCAGGAATGAACCTCCCGTGCAGACGGCCCGCATCGATCGTGCGTCGATCGACATGGTCGCGGGTGGACGGGCAAGCGCGTGCCGGACGCGCCGAACCCGGTTCGGGATCAGGGGAAACGGAGATCGTCCCGAGAAATGTTGTGGGCGATGGTAGCGGGAATGCCGGCGCCGAACCTTAAGCGTTCTTCAGAATCGGGCGATATTTGAGGGAACGCAATTACAATCCGTTGCACGGCGCGCACAGTCGGGCTCGTACAATTGCACGTATCTGCACACGAATCGACCATGCGACTCCTCCTTGTCGAAGACGACGACCTGATCGGCAGCGGCCTCGAAATCAGCCTGAGTCAGGCCGGTTACCAGGTCGACTGGCTGCGCGACGGTCATGCCACCGCCGCCGCGCTCGCGACGACGCGCTTCGCGCTCGTCGTCCTCGATCTCGGCTTGCCCGGCAAATCGGGAACGGAACTGCTGCGTGCGATGCGGGACGCGGGCGATACCACGCCGGTGCTCGTCCTGACCGCGCGCGGCACCGTGGCCGATCGGGTCCGCGGCCTCGACGATGGCGCCGACGACTATCTCGCCAAACCGTTCGAGCTATCCGAGGTGCTCGCCCGCTGTCGCGCGCTCGTGCGGCGCTCGCAGGGCCGCGCCGGCGACGAGATCGTGTGGCGCGACATCACGATCGACCTGACCACCCAGACGGTGACACGCGATGCCGCGCGCATCGCGCTGACTTCACGCGAATGGACCATCCTCGTTCAGCTTGTCAGTCGTGCGGGCATGCCCCAATCGCGGGCGCGTCTCGAGGACGGCCTGTATGGATGGCAGGAAGGCATCGAAAGCAATGCGATCGAGGTTCACATCTCGAACCTGCGCAAGAAGCTCGGCGCGGAACTGATCCGGACGGTGCGGGGCATCGGCTACGTCGTCGACAAACCATGACCTCGCGCTCGATACGACGCCGCGTTTCGTCGATGGCGCTCGGCTGCGTGACCGTCGTGTGGATCGTCGCCGTGTTCGGCAGCTTCCGGCACGCGACACGCGAGATCGGCGAATGGGAAGACGCCCGTCTCGTCGAATATGCGTCGCTGCTCGTCGATCTTGCACCGGCCGACCTCGAGCGCCTCGCCCGCTTCCCGCCCGACGCGCGCATCGAACTGGCGCACGGCACGTCGGCCGCGACCCGAGACAACGACGGCGATCGTCTGCCGCGCGACGTGCTGTTCGAAGTCCGGGACGCTCGGGGCAACGTCGTTGCGTCGAGCCTTCCGGTCGACGCCCCCGGCCAGCCCGATGCAGCGGGCCGAAGCGACACCCCCGCAACGATCGTCGTACGCGGCACGCAATGGCGCACGCACACGCTGCGCAACGACGTGTCGGGGCGATGGATACGGGTGATGGAGCCGGCCAACACGCGCAGCGATCTCGCGACGGGCATCGCGCGCGGCATCGTCTGGCCGCTGATCCTCGCGCTCCCGGTGCTGGCGTTGCTGCTCTGGTACCTGATCGGGCGCAGTCTCGCACCGCTGAAAACGCTGTCGACGCAGATCGGCGCGCGCGATGCGCGCTCGCTCGAACCGCTCGCCATCACGACCGTCCCGGAAGAAGTCCGCACGCTGGTCGACGCGATCGACCGCCTGCTCGCCAGACTGCGGCAATCCATCGTGCGCGAGCGGGCATTCACGTCAGACGCGGCGCACGAACTCAAGACGCCGCTGGCTGCGATCAAGGTTCAGGCCCAGGTGGCGCTCGCGACAGACGATCCGGTGCGCAAGCAGCTCGCCATGCAGCGCGTGGTGCAAGGCGTCGATCGCAGCGCGCGTCTCGCCGAACAGTTGCTGCTGCTCGCGCGACTCGACGAATACGAACGCATTCCGGTGCGCGCCGTCGTCGTCCGCGAACTGGTCGACGCGGCCATCGAGCGACATCTCGCGAAGGCGTCGGATCACTTCATCGACATCGTCGCCACCGGCACGCCCGGGCGAGCGATCCTGGCCGATCCGATCCTGCTCGGCATCCTGCTCGACAATCTGCTCGACAACGCGGTCAAGTACGGCCGGCAAGGTGGCCGCATCGAAATCGACGTACACGACGACGGCACCGCGCAGCGCATCGTCGTGCGCGACGACGGGCCCGGCGTCGCCCCGGGCGAGCACGAGCGGCTCGGTGATCGTTTCTATCGCGGCGTCGGCACGCAGTTGCCCGGCAGCGGACTCGGGCTGTCGATCGTCCAGCGCATCGCGCAATACTTCGGCGGAACCGTGCAGTTCGGGCCGGGCATCGGCGGCCGCGGCCTCGGCGTCACGATCGCGTTGCCGTCGGCTGAATCCTCTCGGATCGATGGCACGCAGGCGTTATCGGGCGAAGTCGCTGCGCGGCCGCACGCTTAACGTCTCGTTAAGGATTCGGCCGTAAAATCCGCCGGAAGATACGGTCCTCATCCGCTTGCCAGGAGCTTTTATGTCTACAACCGCCCGATACGACGCAGTCGCACGCCTTCTTCACTGGCTGATCGTGGCGTTGGTCGTCGCGCAGTATGCAATCGGCTGGACGATGCCCGACGTGCATCGCGATACTCAACCGGTCGGCCTGATCGCCGCGCACCTGATCGTGGGCACCGCGCTGCTTGCCGCAATGGCTTGCCGCGTGCTATGGCGCGTGACGCATCGCCCACCCGCCGACGAACTGTCGCCCGCGATGCGCGCGGTGTCCGGCGTGACGCACTTCGGGCTCTATGCACTGCTGATCGCGGTGCCGTTGCTCGGCTGGATCAATGCGTCGTCGCGCGCATGGGCCGTGACGCTGTTCGGCGTCGTCCCGTTGCCGGCGCTGTCGGCGGCCGGCTCGGGATTCGGGCACGCGATGGGCGATGTGCACGGCATCCTCGCGTGGGCACTGTTCGGCGGCATCTGCCTTCACGTCTCGGCCGCGGTCGCGCATCGTTTCGTCCTGCGCGACAGGGTCATGCAACGGATGATGCTCTGGTAATCTCGCCACCTGCCCCCTTGCGCACCGTCACGGGCAGATACCCCGCAATGGCCGATCGCGCGCTCGCCTGCATCGCGGCTCATCCTGCGATCCACCTGCGCGCCCATCGGAATCGGGCAACGAGCTGATCGCGGCGCCGCGCGAAGCGGCGCGCGATCGACGGCCTCGCCGTCCGTGCAATTCGGCCAGGCCGCGTGCCGCGAACGGCATGCGTATCGCCGTACCGCGAACACGTCGGCCTGAAGACACACACGTACATGTCGACACCTAGTTGACGGTCTGCACCGGCATGACGGAAGCCGGCGCCGGCGCGGCGGGCAACGCCGCCATCCTCGCCCGATCCTGCTCGGCGAGCTTCGCCAGCGCGGCCTGAATGTCCGCGGGATATTCGCCGTCGTCCCCCTTCGACGGATCGTAGCCCGCCGCTTCCAGACGAATCAGTTCCTCGCGAACCTGGGCGCGTGTGAGCGGCGCATTCGATTGCGCGAATGCAACTTGACCGGATATCACGCCGATCATCATCAGTAGTGCGATACATGTTTTCATCATCAACTCCTTCAATCTTGCGCGGCGATCAACCTTCGTGGATTTCGGGCCGGCCGCGGCAGTCCGCTACGTCAGCTTCCGAAATACGGCGTGCAGAAGCTCTCGGGGCCCACGCACGCGGCCGAACGCGGACGCGACGGCAGTACCGTCGGCCTTCCCGCATCCGAAGTCGCGGCCGGATCGCTGCCGACCGCCGTTTCGGCCTGATGCCGAGGCATCTGTTCGGCTTGCTGCTGGAACAGCGGGCTCACGTCCGGATACGACGTATCGGTCACGAAGCGCAGCCCGTTGTTTTCGGCGTCGATCAGTTGCTGCCTGACCTGTGCGCGCGTCAGTGCCTGTGCCGACGCTTGCGGCGCGATACCCGCGAGAGAAATCGCCGCCACGGCGGCGGCCACCAGCCAATGCGTGTTCATGTTCCACTCCTTGAGAAGTCAACGAGACGACGTGCTACACCCGTATGACGACGCTGGGTGTCCGTTTATTCCCGGAATGGCGAACCGCTTGTGCCGGACGTTCATCGAGCTGTCATTCTTTCGTCAGCCGGCGTAACCTGACGTAACGCAAGCCCCACCGCGCGTGGGGCAGACTGACGACACCTTGTGGATCGCGCCTCGATCATGTCCGTCGCTTACGACTATGCAGCCGGCCTGCTTCGCGCACTGTTCGACCGTCATATCGACAGCGGTGCCGTGCTCGATTCGGCCATGTTCCCCGACGCCGAGCGATTCGTCCGCGCGTGGCCGGCCATTCGCGCGGAAGCGCTCGCCGTCGCGCGCGACCTGCCGCGCATCCCGCGTTTCCACGAGATCATGCGCGAACAGCACGACATCTCGGCCAACGATGCGCGCGACTGGCGGATGTTCATCATGCAGGCTTACGGCCAGCCGTTCCCGCGCAACCTGTCGCGCTGCCCGACCGTCGCGTCGATCGTCGCGGCGTCGCCGGACGTGTTGTCCGCGTCGCTGTCGTTCCTCGCGCCCGGCAAACACATCCCGCCGCATCGCGGACCGTTTCGCGGCATCCTGCGCGGCTATCTCGTGCTGTCGATGCCGAAGCGCGCCGACGGCACGCCGGCCGCGGTGCTGAAGGTCGACGGTCATGAATATCGGCTCGAGGAAGGCCGTTTCCTGCTGTGGGACGACACGTTCGTGCACGAGGTATGGAACGACAGCGACGAAGTACGGATCGTGCTGCTGCTCGATATCCGACGGCGCGGGATGCCGCGCTTGCTCACGTGGGTGTCGAATACGGTGATCGGCGTCGTGCGGCTCGGGATCAGGATTCGCGGGCGGTCGATTCCGGTTTAGCCAACTGCACGACGCGCGCCCTTCGCGGTCAATCCTCGCGCGCGAGACGCGTCAGAACCTCCGCGAGCGCTTGAATCGCGGGTTGCGCGGCGCGCTGCGCCGGGTAGATGAGGTAGTAACCCAGACCGTTGCGCACCACCTCCGGAAACGGCGCGACCAGCGCGCCGGCCGCCAGCCGATCCGCCGCCATGCGCGGATCGCCGATCGCGACGCCGTGTGCGTGAGCCGCTGCCGTCAACGTCAGTTCGAGCGTATCGAATACGAGCCCGGTGCCCGGGTCGATCTGCGTTGCGCCGACGGCGTCGAGCCAGCATCGCCATTCGTCTCGATTGCGCGCGGGATGCAGCAGCGTCGCATGCGCGAGATCGGCGAACGACTTCAACGACGTGCCTGCGTCGCGCGTGCACATCGGCGTAAGGCACTCGTCGAATAAAGGCACGACCACCATTCCTGGCCAGTTTCCGGTACCGCGCACGACGATGGCATCGAAATCGGCGTCGGTGAAATCCGGTGTGTCGTCCGCCGACGTGTGAATATGCAATTCGGTTCGCGGCAACGCGTGATTGAGGGCCGAGAGCCGCGGCAGCAGCCACCGGATCGCGAACGTGGAAGGCAAGCGCAACGTCAGGGTCGACGCGGAATGCGCATGGGCATGCGCGTGTTGCGCCAGTTGCGCGAGCACGTTGACGGCCACCGTCAGCAACGCGCTGCCTTCCCCGGTCAGCGTCAATCCCGACGGATGACGGACGAACAACGCACATCGGTAGTGCGCTTCCAGTTGCTGCACCTGACGGCTCACCGCACCCTGGGTCCGGCACAGATGCTCGGCGGCCCGGTTGAAACTGCCGAGTTCGGCGGCGGCGACGAACGCCTGGAACGCCGTCAGCGGCGGCAGCGCACGCGTCAGATCCGCCAGCGGATATGCGCGGGCGACATACCCGGGTTGCGGATTATTCGTTTGTTCGGTCATCGCGGCATCGCTATCGTGGTTGAACCGGTTCGCGGCGGCTGTCGCGGCAGGCTCGTCAACCATCAGCGGAGAAATACCATGGTCTCGTCGTCCGACGCACTATACACGCGGCAGGTCGATACCTACCTGAAAGCACTCGAACGCGGCGACATCGCCGAGATCTGCGCGCTGTTCGCGCCGGATGCACGGATATTCTCGCCGTTTCTCGGCTGGATGGCGCCACAGCCCTTTTTCGAAAAAGTCGCGGCGGCATCCGGACAAAGCCGGATCACGCCGCTCGACATCTGCGTCAGCACGACGGGCGCACGTCGGGCCACCGGCTATTTCGTCTACGACTGGGGACTGAAGGACGGCTCCGAGGTGCGGTTCGAGTGCGTCGACGTCTTCGAATTCGACGACGACGCGCGCATCGAGCGCATGGTCATCATCTACGACACGCATCCGGTGCGAAGTACCGTCGGCGACAAATATGCCTAGCCGGATCATTGCGCGACGCAGCAACGTCGTCGCGCCGCCGGCCGCACGGCAAATGTCGCTGCTGGCCCGATCGATCGCCTACACTACAGACCGTCTCCCCGCGCGGCTCCTGCCAGCCACTGCCATGGCCCACCTCTTCTTCGCGGCGTCGATCCAGCGCCATATCGACACGCCCGAGCGCGACGTCGACGCACGGACGCTCGGCGAAGCGCTTGAAACCGTCTTCGGCGAGCAGCCCCGGCTGCGCGGCTATATCGTCGACGACCAGGGTGCGCTGCGAAAGCACCTGTCGGTGTTCATCGACGGCCAGCCGGTACGCGACCGGCAACACCTGTCCGATGCGCTCGGCGATGCCAGCCGCGTCTATGTCGTGCAGGCGTTGTCCGGCGGATAAAGGGACGCATCTCCATCGAAACAAGCGCCCGGTCGGACTTACTGGAGACACCCGACATGAACGATCGACTGCTCGTCGCGACCCGCAAGGGCCTGTTCGTGCTACACGCCGATGGCAACGGCGGCTGGTCGCTCGGCGAGCCGCACTTCATCGGCGAACCCGTCAGCATGACGCTGGCCGACCCGCGCGACGGTACGCTGTATGCGGCGCTCAATCTCGGCCATTTCGGCGTCAAGCTGCATCGCCGGCGCGCCGGTGCCGCCGCCTGGGAAGAATGTGCGGTCCCCGTCTATCCACCGCAGCCGGCCGACGCGCCTCGGGCTAACGCCGACACACACACAGGCGCCGGCGATTCGGATGACGAAGCGCCTGCCCCGCCGCGCCCACCCTGGACGCTTCAGCAGATCTGGTCGCTCGAATCAGGCGGCGCCGACGAGCCGGGCGTATTGTGGGCAGGCACGATACCGGGCGGACTGTTCCGCTCCGACGACGGCGGCGATTCGTGGGTGCTCAACCACGCGCTATGGAGCCGCCCGGAGCGCGCCGAGTGGTTCGGCGGTGGCTACGATGCAGCCGGCATCCATTCGGTGATGGTCGATCCGCGCGACAGCCGGCACGTGACGATCGGGATTTCGTGCGGCGGCGTCTGGCAGACCTTCGACGGCGGCGCGACCTGGCGCGTCAGCGCCGACGGCATGGAGGCCGACTACATGCCGCCCGAGCGGCGCGGCGAACCCAACGTGCAGGATCCGCACCGTGTCGTCCAGTGCGCGGCCGCTCCCGATGTGCTGTGGACTCAGCATCACTGCGCGATCTTCCGCTCGACCGACGGCGCAGCGCACTGGCAGCGGATCGAAGCGCAGCCGTCGAGCTTCGGCTTCGCGGTCGCCGTGCATCCGGCAGATCCCGACACCGCATGGTTCGTACCGGCGGTGAAGGATGCGTGCCGGATTCCGGTGAACGGCCGGTTCGTCGTCACGCGCACGCGCGACGGCGGCCGCAGCTTCGAGAGCCTGTCGAACGGGCTGCCGCCCGCGCCGGCCTACGACCTCGTGTATCGGCACGGGCTTGCGGTGGACGACTCCGGCACGCGTCTCGCGATGGCGTCGACGACGGGAGGGTTATGGACGTCCGGCGACGGCGGTGAAAACTGGCGGCAGGTCTCCGCGCATTTGCCGCCGGTGTATTGCGTGCGTTTCGGGTAACGAAGGACCCGAACGCCTCACAGCGGAATGCAGGCGCCGGACCGTTGCTTCACATTCGCGGCGCGATTCGGGCCACCGCCCCACGCGTGCGCGCGATTTCCGCTTCGAGCCACTCGAGAAACCGCCTGACCTGCGGCTCGCGCTCCCGCCCGGGTCGGCATAGCGCGACGAAGCGTGCGCCGGCGAGCCGCACCGACGGCTCGATCGGCATCAACGCGCCACGCTCGACGTGCTCGGCGACCAGCACGGAACTGAGCAGCCCGACACCCTGCCCGTGCAATACCGCCTGCAACGCGTAATGCTCGTCGTCGTAGTGACGGAACACCGCGCGTTCGAGCCACACGTCCCGGCCCGCCGCACGACACCACGAGGTCCAATCGATCGACACCGGCAGCGGCGTATCCCACACGGTCTCGATCAAATCGAGGCGCTCATCCGAACGATGGGCATCGAACCCGGTAGCCGCATACGCACCAAAATACTCGTCGATCAGCGCAATCTCGTGCAGTGCCGGAAACGTGCGCGACGTCGCGCGAATCGCGAGATCGATTCGCGCGTCGCGTTCGAGATCGGCGAGCGTGTTGCCGGTCTCGACCTTGATGTTCAATTGCGGATCGACCTGCCGAAACCGGCCGAGGCGCGGAATCAGCCACATCGCTGCAAACGCCGGCGTAGTCGTCAGCACGAGCGTGCGCTCATCGGCCGCTTCGGGCCGCACCGCGTCGAGCCCGCGGCTCAGTGCAAGCAGTGCATCGTGACTCGTGCGAAACAGGCGCTCGCCCTCCTCCGTGAGCCGCACGCCGCTCGCGCCACGTTCGAACAGCAGCACGCCGATCCGGCTTTCGAGCGACTTGATCTGATGCGACACGGCCGCGGGCGTCACGGACAACTCGTCCGCCGCAGCCTTGAACGAGCCGAGCCGTGCCGACGACTCGAATACACGCAATGCGGTCAGGGGAATTTTCGAGAACACGGGGCCTCGCGGGCCGGGTCCGGCCGGGTTGAATTCGATTCAATCGGGGTGAGATTAGGTGAATTGAAGCGCTCGCGCAACGCACGTAGCCTTGCGGGACGTCGTGGCACCGTGCCGCGCAAGCAACCGTCGAGTCACCGTCGAACCGGAGAAACAACGTGCAAGGCCTACCGCGCAGGATCACGCAGGCAGTGCTCTACGAAGCGATCGCCATTTCCTGCATCTCGCCTGCGATCGCGGCGATCTTCAAGCAGGGCCTCGTCTATTCTGGCGCGCTGTCCACAACGATGTCCGCGATCGCGCTGCTGTGGAACATGATCTTCAACGCGCTGTTCGAGCGCTGGGAAGCGTCGCGCCGGCAGCCGAGGCGCACGCTCGCGCGGCGAATCCTGCATGCGACCGGATTCGAGGGCGGGCTGATCTTCATTCTCGTGCCGGTCGTGTCGTGGTGGCTCGACATCTCGTGGTTCGACGCGTTCGTCGTCGACATCGGGCTGTTCGCGTTCTTCTTCTGCTACGCGTTCGTGTTCCAGTGGGCATTCGATCGCGTGTTCGACGTGCCGGCGGCGACGAAGGAATCGTGACGTTCGTTCGCGGCCGGGCGCTTCGCCGATCGGCTCCAGGCCCGAAAACAACGCGGCCCGCCCGCGCGATACGGGAGGGCCGCGTTTCATCGCGCCGGCGCGCCGCCTTCAGCGAGCGCGCGGTTCGTCTCGTCGCTCAATGCACGCCGAGATACGCCTTCACCGCCGGCAGACCCGGCTTGCCGTCGATCGTCGTCACGCCCGCGAGCCACTTGTCGAGCGCCTGCGGATTCGCCTTCAGGTACTCGGCCGCCGCCTTGTTCGGATCCTCCTTGTTCATGATCGGCACCATCACGTGATTCTCGATCGTCGTCGTGAACTGCAGGTTCGACACGAACTTCGCGACGTTCGGGCAGCGCTGCGCGTAGTCGGGCGGCGTGGCCGTCAGCACCTTCGCTTCGCCGTAGTTCGGGCCGAACACGTCGTCGCCGCCGCTCAGGTAGTCGATCTTCATCTGCACGTTCATCGGATGCGGTTCCCAGCCCAGGAACACGATCCACTGCTTGTCGCGGATCGCGCGATTCACCTCGACCAGCATCCCGGCCTCGCTCGACTCGACCATCTTGAACTTGCCGAGGCCGAACTGGTTGCCGTCGATCATCTTCTTGATCAGCAGATTGCCGTCGTTGCCCGGTTCGATCCCGTAGATCTTGCCGTTGAGCTTGTCCGCGAACTTCTGGATGTCGGCGAACGACTTCAGGCCGCCCTGGTACACGTAGTCGGGCACCGCGAGCGTGTATTTCGCGCCGGTCAGGTTGGGCGTTGCGAGCACCTTGATCGTGCCGGCCTTCGTGAACGGCTGGATGATCGGATCCATCGTCGGCGACCAGTAGCCGAGGAACACGTCAATCTGCTTGCTCTTGATGCCCGCGAACGTGATCGGCACCGACGCGATCGTCTTGGTCGGCGTGTAGCCGAGCCCCTGCAGCATCGTCGATGCGAGACCAGTGGTGGCCGCGATGTCGGACCAGCCGACGTCCGCGAAGCGCACGTTCTTGCATACGGGCGGGTCGGCCGCATAAACCGCCGACATCGGCGCTGCAATCCCGATCCCGCATGCCGCTGCGATCAATAGGCGCTTCATCTGTCTTCTCCTCAAAGTGACGTCGTTTTTCATGAGTGCGGGATCGAGTGTTGAAACCGCGTGCCGAGATCCCGGCGGCGTCGCGGACCGAATGGCTCGCGCGGGTCGCGTCAGCGCCCCGGCAACCGTCGCTCGTAGCTCGGCGCGTGACCGAATTGCGCGCGATACGCCTTGCTGAAATGACACGGCGAATGGAATCCGCACGTCGTCGTCACGCGCGCGATCGATGCGTCGGTCGTGCGCAGCAGGTCGCGCGCGCGCTTCAGACGCAGCGTCAGGTAATAGTGGGTGGGCGACACATTCAGGTAAACCTTGAACATGCGCTGCAGGTGCCGCTGCGAAAGCCGCACGAGCCGTGCGAGTTCCTCGAGCGAAAGCGGCTCCTCGATGTTCGCCTCCATCAGCCGCACGACCTCGATCAGCTCCGCGCGCGAGAAACCGACGCGCGCATCGACGGGAATCGGCTGCGTGTCGGTCGAACTGCGGATGCGCTCCAGGATGAACTGCTCGGACACCTGCGCGGCGAGCTGCTGGCCGAAGCGCATGCCGACGAGGTTCAGCATCAGGTCGAGCGGCGCGGTACCGCCGGTGCAGGTGAGCCGGTCGCGATCGACGACGAACAACTCGTCGGCGAACCCCACCCGCGGAAACTCCGCATGCAGCGCGGACAGGTTCTCCCAGTGCACGGTGCAGCGATAGCCGTCGAGCAGACCGCCCGACATCAGCGCATACGCACCTGTGCAGATGCCGCCCAGCGGCAGCCCGCGCTCAGCGAGCGCGACGAGCGTGTCGCGCGCGCCGTCGTCGACCACGTCGCGGATGCGGATCCCGCCGCACACGATCATCACGTCAGGCAGGTTCGTGTAGTCGAGCGCCTGGGTCGGCCGCACCGCGATGCCGTTGCTGGCATGCACGGGCGCACCGTCGAGCGAATAGATCGACCACTGGTAGTGGTCGGATCGCCCGACGTAGTTCGCCATCCGAAGCACTTCGACAGCGCTCGAGAACGCGATCATCGAGAAATTCGGCAGCGTCAGGAAGCCGAAATGGGCAAGGGACGAAACCGGTGAAACGCAAGCGGCGGGCACGGCGGCAGCGGCGGCGGACGTCACATCGGGCTCCTGGCGAATTGAGCAGGTTGCACGCGGCCAGCCCCATGGCAAACGCCACGGAAGCCGGTATCGAATCAGGGGAGGCGGCCGGAGGGCGAACCGGCCGCCGGTTGCTTACGCTTGCGCGGGCGTGGCCTTCGCGCGGAACAGTTGCTTCAGGCCCGAGAACAGCGGTGCTTTCACGGTGCCCGGCGCGCGGCCGAAGCTCTCGGTGATACGGTCGAGAATGATCGCGAGCAGCACGACCGACAGACCGCTTTCGAAGCCGAGGCCGATGTCGAGGCGCTGGATACTTGCAAGGACGTCGTTGCCGAGGCCGCCCGCGCCGACCATCGATGCGATGATCACCATCGACAGCGCCATCATGATCGTCTGGTTCACGCCCTGCATGATCGACGGCAGCGCGTTCGGGAACTGGACCTTGTACAGCAGCTGCCACGGCGTGCAACCGAATGCCTGGCCTGCTTCGACGATCTCGCGGTTCACGTGACGGATGCCGAGGCTCGTCAGGCGCACGGCCGGCGGCATCGCGAAAATCACCGTCGACAGGATCCCCGGCACGCGGCCGAGACCGAACAGCATCGCGGCCGGAATCAGATACACGAACGCCGGCATCGTCTGCATCAGGTCGAGAATCGGACGCACGATCGCGGCGACCCACTTGCTCTTCGCCGCCCAGATGCCGAGCGGAATGCCGAGCACGAGGCTGACGATCGTCGACGACAGCGTGAGGCCGAGCGTGATGACCGTCTGGTCCCAGAAGCCCGTCGCGAAGATCAGCAGCAGCGACGCGGTGGTGAACAGCGCGAAGCGCCAGCCCACGCGCCACAGACCGACACCGATGAAGATCGCCATCATCAGCCACATCGGGATCGCCTGCAGGCTGTGCTCGACGAATGCGGCGAGGCCCTCGATCGCGCGGCCGATCGTATCGAACGTCGCCGCGTCATGGTCGAGCAAGTAGTGAACGGACTGGTCGACCCAGCTACCGAGCGGAATCATTTCAGACATGGGAGCCTCGCGAGCGCGTGATGGCCTTCAGGATAAGTGCGCGGTCGACCGAGCCGCAGTAGCAGCCGTCGTCATCGACGACGGGCAGTGCATTCGGGCTCGCGACGACGCGCGCGACGACATGTTCGAGCGACGCATCGCGCCGGATGCTTTCGATCGGCCGCACGGACGGCGTGTCCTGACCGATCGCCTCGCGCGTGACGAAGCCGCGGATCTTGCGGGCGGCGTCCAGCACGAACGCGTATTCGGCACTGCCGTTCAGCGTCGCCGCGACGTTCGCGGCATCGCACTTCGACATGGTCGGCACGGCGCCCGTCTGCATCAGGTCGCCCGCCGTCAGATAGCGGCTCGTGTCGATGCCGTCGAAGAACGCGCGCACGTAGTCGTCGGCCGGGTTCGCGATGATGTCCTGCGGCGTGCCGACCTGCACGAGCCTGCCGCCTTCCATGATCGCGATGCGGTTGCCGATGCGCAGCGCCTCTTCCAGATCGTGCGACACGAACATGATCGTGCGGCGCTGTTCCTTCTGCAGTTGCAGCAGCACGTCCTGCATTTCGCGGCGCTTGAGCGGATCGAGTGCGGAGAACGCCTCGTCCATGATCATCAACGACGGATTCACGGCCAGCGCGCGGGCCAGGCCGACGCGCTGCTGCATGCCGCCCGACAGCTCCGACGGCAGCTTGTGCGAGAACGGTGCGAGACCGACCTGCTCGAGCACCTCCATCGCACGGCGTTCGCGTTCCTTCTTGCCGATGCCTGCGACCTCGAGGCCGAACGCGGCATTCGATACCACGGTGCGATGCGGCATCAGCGCGAACGACTGAAACACCATGCTCATGTCCTTGCGGCGCAGCGCCGTCAGCGCGGAGCGGCGTGCCGACGCGACGTCGAGCCCGTCGATCAGCACCTTGCCGGCGCTCGGATCGACCAGCCGGTTCACGAGGCGGATCAGCGTGGATTTGCCGGAGCCGGACAGGCCCATCAGCACGAATATTTCGCCTTCCTGCACGTCAAACGATACGTTGTGCACACCGACGACCTGACCGGTACGCTTGAGCACATCATCTTTCGTCGCGCCGGCAGCGAGCATGTCGAGTGCCTGCTGCGGGTTGCTTCCAAATACCTTGCACAGACCTTCGACCACGACCTTGGGGGCATCCATCGAAACCTTCTCCTCGTGTAGCGGGGACTCACGCATCGCATAGCGTGCCTACATAGTTGCCAGAAAAAACCCCGACCTGCCGACGAATTACGACAAACGCTTGCGCAAATACGACACACCCGGCGGCCACGCCGCGCGTGGCACGGCGCTCGGCGGCACTCGATTGCGGCGATGCAATACGCGCAAGGCCAATAGTGGCGGGCATCTCGAGCATGACTTGTGCGCAGCAGCGCGACGCGCAAGCGGTGTCGTTTTGCATCAACCCGCGGAGGCCGCGCGTCGCTTTGCGACAATTCCACGTCCGATCGGACGACCTCGTCTGCCCCGTTCGTGCGAAAAGAATGGTCGTACGAAACCCCGCATCGCGAACGTGCGACAGCCACGATTCGCAGCCCGCCCGCAACCCAGAAAATCCCCCATGGCCATTGTGATACATTGCCGGCAAACACGCTGATCGCGACGTCGCCGCGCGCCTTGGGCGTGGCGCTGCGCCGACGGCGTGCGCATGCCGGTTCGCCTGCCGGCCATACTGAAACAGCCTCGATCGAGCCGTGCGCCGATCGAAGGACGATAACGAAATGAGAGAGGGAGCAAGGCGATGAATTGGGCTTTTGCCGCAATCGGTTTCATCGTGGGCGGTATCGCCGCATTGTTCGGGGATTTCTCCGCCGCCAACGGCACGCTGCTCGGCGCGGCGGTGGGGTTCTGCATCGGTCACGCGCTGCAGCAACGCAAGCGCAAGAGCGGCGGCACGATACCCGACGCATTCGCGATTTACACCAATCCCGCGACACCGCAACCCGCCCCCGTGCCGCTCGCTGATCGCGTCGCGCGCCTCGAAGCGACGGTCGACACGCTCACGCGCGAGCTCGATGTGCTGCGCGGTCAACTCGCGGGCGCGAAGGCCGGTGCCGCCACGACCGGCAGCGCCGCGCAAATGCCACCGGCGATGCCCGCCACCGTCACGCCTTCACCCGCCGCAATGCCGCCGCGGCCGTCCGTGCAGCCGGCCGTCGCGCGCGCCGGCGTGACGCCGTCGACGTCCATCCCGGCTCCCGCACCGGCAGTCGCCACACCGACGAGCGACGCGACCGCCGCTGCCGGCGCGCCGACGAATCCGCCCGCGACGACTTCGCCATCTGCCCCTCCCGCCCCGCCGAAACCCCGCGAACCCGGCATCGCCGAACGCGCGTTCCGCGCCGCGCGCGACTGGCTGCTCGGCGGCAATACGGTCGTGCGCGTCGGCATCATCGTGCTGTTCTTCGGCGTCGCTTTCCTGCTCAAGTACGCGGCCGACAACAACATGCTGCCGATCGAATTCCGCCTGGCCGGCACGGCACTCGCCGCGGCGGCGCTCCTGGCGATCGGCTGGCGCGTGCGTGCGCGCCGCGCGGCATACGGCCTCGTGCTGCAGGGCGGCGGCATCGGCATCCTGTACCTGACGATCTTCGCCGCGACCAAGCTCTACGCACTGCTGCCGGTCGGCGCGGCGTTCCCGCTGATGGTCGCGGTGTGCGCGCTGAGCGCGTTCCTCGCGGTGAAGCAGAACGCGCTGCCGCTTGCATTCATGGGCAGTGCGGGCGGCTTTCTCGCGCCGGTGCTGCTGTCGACCGGCCACGGCAGCCATGTCGCACTGTTCAGCTACTACGCATTGCTGAACGCCGGCATCTTCGCGATCGCATGGTTCAAGGCCTGGCGTCCGCTGAACCTGCTCGGTTTCGTGTTCACGTTCACGATCGGCTCGGCGTGGGGCGTGACGGCGTACCGCCCCGCGCTGTTCGCGACCACCGAACCGTTCCTGATCCTGTTCTTCCTGATGTATGTCGGCATCGCGCTGCTGTATGCGGTGAAACGCGAACTGGCGCTGCGCCACTACGTGGACGGCACGCTCGTGTTCGGCACCCCGATCGTCGCGACGGCGCTGCAGGCGGCGCTCGTGAAGGACATGCCGTTCGGGCTCGCGTGGAGTTCGGTCGCGCTGTCGGCGTTCTACGTCGCGGTCGCCGCATGGCTCGCGCGGCGCCGCGACCGTCTCGCGTTGCTGTTCGAAGCGATGCTCGCGCTGGCGGTGATCTTCGCGACGCTCGCGGTGCCGCTCGCATTTTCGGGCCCGACGACGAGTGCCGCGTGGGCGATCGAAGGCGCGGCGATCGTATGGGTCGGCGTGCGCGAGAAACGCCTTGCGCCGTTCGGCTTCGGCCTGCTGATGCAGATCGCCGCGGCCGGCGCATTCTTCACGAGCCTGCTCGGGCCGGCCGACACGAGCGCGCTGCCGGTGCTCAACAGCCCGTATATCGCGATGCTGCTGATCGCGCTCGCCGGGCTGTTCACAGGCTGGTGGCTGCACGGGCGCGACGAAGCGCGCGCGTGGCACGCATGGATGCCGGACGTCGGCGCGGCGGCCGCGGCCTGGGGGCTGCTGTGGTGGCTAAGCGGCGGGCTGCACGAGATCCTCGTCTATGCGAGCCGCCACGTCGATCTGCATGCGGACCGCTTCGTCGTCGACGCGACCGCGCTGTTCGCAGCCGGCACCGCATGGCTTGCACACGTCGGGCGCCGCAAGCTCGCGTGGCCGATCGCCGAATGGCCCGCACTCGCGCTGGCGCCGGTGCTCGCGCTGCTCGCATTGCGCGCGTTCGATGCGCACGAGGCACCACTGTCGGGCATGGGCGCGTTCGCGTGGCCGATCGCCGTCATCGCATGCTATGCGCTGCTGCTGCGTCAGTCGCGCGGCACGGCGGCGGCTGGCCCGGTCGCGGGCGCGACGGGCACGTCGGCCGTGGCGGCCCTCCCCGCCCCGGTGATCGCGCCGCTGCACACGCTGATGTTCTGGACGTTGTGCGGACTATTCTCGCTCGAAGGCTTCTGGCGCCTGCGCGCGTTCGTGCCCGAAGGCGCGTGGAGCTGGAGCGCGTGGGCCTACGGCTTCGGCGCGCTGCTTCTGCTGGTTTCGGGCCCCGGCTCCCGCCTGCGCTGGCCCGTCGCCGCGTTCCCGCGTGCGTATCAGGTGTGGGGGGCCGCGCCGCTCGCCGCGCTGCTGTGGCTGTGGAGCATCGCCAGCGTGACGAGCGACGGCGATGCGTCGCCGCTGTTCTGGCTGCCGCTGCTCAATCCGCTCGACGTCGCGCAACTGCTGATCTTCGTCGCATTCGCGACCTGGCTGCGCCGCCTGAAGACACTCGGTGTCGTCTGGCATCCACTCGCGGCCGACCTGGCGGCGCTCGCGACCGTGTTCCTGTGGTTCAACGCGCTGCTGCTGCGCACGCTGCATCACCGTTTCCACCTCGCCTACGACATCGACGCCGTGCTGTCGTCGTTCGGCATTCAGCAGGTGTTCATGGTCGGCTGGAGTCTGTTCGCGTTCGCCGGCATGTGGCTGACGCGCCGCGACGGCATCGCGCGCGTGTGTGCGCTCGCGTCGTTGCCGCTGATCGTCGTGATGTGGGGCTGGACCTTCTACGCGAACTTCACGCAGGACGGCGGCAGCTGGGCGCGCGTCCCGCTGCTCAATCCGCTCGACCTCGTGCTCGTGGTGGTCTATGCGCTCGCCGCGTCGTGGTTCGTGCGCGCGCGCAAGCTCGGCTGGTCGTTCGGCAACTACCGCGTCGAGTTGCTCGGCGCGGCCGGCGCGACGGCCTTCCTGTGGCTGAACGCAATCCTGTTGCGCACGCTGCATCACTGGACCGGCGTGCCGTACGCGTTCGATGCAATGGCAGAATCGACGCTCGTGCAGGCGTCGGTTTCCGTGTACTGGACACTCTGCGCGCTCGCGACGATGATCTGGGCCACGCGCCGCGGGTTGCGTCCGCTGTGGTTCGTCGGCGCCGCGCTGCTCGCGCTCACGGTGATCAAGCTGTTCCTGTTCGACCTGTCGCACGTCACCGGCATCGAACGTATCGTGTCGTTCATCGGTATCGGCATCCTGCTGCTGTTGATCGGCTATTTCTCGCCGCTGCCGCCGAAGGCAGCGGCCCAACGGGATGATCACCAACCATGAAGCGACTCGCAGCCCTGCTCGGCCTGAGCCTGCTGACGTCGTTCGCGGCGGCCGACGGCACGCCCGGTGCCGAACGCGTTGCCCAACGCTTCTCGCTGGATCTCGACGGCACCGCCGCGTATTACCAGCTGACCGTGCCGCAGACCGTCTATGCGGCCAGCCGGCGTGACGATCTCGGCGACGTGCGCATCTTCAACGGCAGCGGCGAGCCCGTGCCTTACTCGCTCGATGCGCCAGCGGCGGCGGCCGTGCCGCCGTCGCGCACGCCGGTACAGTGGTTCCCGCTGCCTCCGGCGCGCGCCGACGACGGGCACGCACCGCTCGGCGTGTCGGTTGCGCCGGACGGCTCGCTGCACGCAGCCGTCACCGCGCCGGCGCGCGCGAAGCATGCGGCCGATCTCGTCGACCTGTCGCACGCGGACGGCGAGGTCGACGCACTGCTCGTGCACATCAGCGACGACAGCTACCAGGGGCGTGTCGCAGTCGCGGCGAGCGACGATCTGCGCAGCTGGCGCTCGCTCGGCAGCACGCAATTGCTGAAGGTCGGGCGCGGCGGCGACATGCTGATGCAGGAACGCATCGCGCTCGAAGGCACAGGGCCGCGCTACCTGCGGCTCGACTGGCTCGACGGCGCGCCCTCGATCGGGTCGATCGAGACCGAAACGCGACCGCACGATGCACGCACGGCGGACAGCGCGGCCGTGCCGCGCCAATGGCGCGAAGCCGCGCACGTGTGGGCCGGCAGTGCGCCCGGCGAGTATCTGTTCGACACCGACGGCGCTTATCCGGTCGACCGCGTGCGCATCGACCTTCCACAGCCGAATACGGTTGCGCGCGCAACGCTGCAGAGCCGCCCCGACGCGCAAACGCCGTGGCGCGACGTCGCCGGCGGGGTGCTGTTCCGGCTGCAGGGCAAAGGTGGCGAACAGCGCAACCCGCCGCTGGCGTTCGCGTCGAATCCGGATCGCGCGTGGCGAATCGTCGTCGACATGCGCAACGGCGGGCTCGGCGGCGGCCAGCCGTCCGTCGTGGTCGGCTGGCATCCGGCCGCCCTGACGTTCGTCGCGCGCGGCACGCCGCCGTTCACGCTCGGCGTCGGCAATGCGTCGCTGCCTTCGTCGGCCGTGGGCCGCGATGCGCTGCTGGTCGGGATGGCGCCGGAAGTGCGGCCCGCGCGCGTCGGCGCGGCCCTGCCGGTCTCGGCGGCCCCGTCGGAGCCGGCCGCCGATAAGGACGCGATCCGCCGTTACGTGCTGTGGGGGGCGCTGGTCGTTGCGGTCGGCGTGCTCGGCACGATCGCATGGCGCCTCGCGCGCGGCAGCGACGCGCACACACGTGACGATTGATACCACGCCGGCACGACGAATCAGGCCGCAGTCGCGCGCCGCGAGGCGTCGCAAGAAGTGGAACGATGGCGCGACGGTGTGCATGCGCATGCGTTCGGCGCCATCGAACACGTGGCGGCACTCACCGATCGTTGCGCCCGCAAGCAGTCCATGACGCGCACGTCGGCGTCGACGCAGGTCGGCACGCGCGAAACCTTCGCCCGCGATGCACGAAGCGGGCGCGAGCGCGGCCGGCTCCTCGTTGACACGCCCGGTGACGCGATCCAGACTCGCTGATCCTCAACAGCACCGCGAGCGCCCATGGTCACCTGCTTCCTTCGCTACGTCATCGATCCGTACAAACTCGAGCAGTTCGAAACCTACGGCAAGATGTGGATTCCGCTCGTCGAGCAATTCGGCGGCACGCATCACGGCTACTTCCTGCCTTCCGAAGGTGCCAGCAACATCGCGCTCGCGATGTTCTCGTTCCCGAGCCTCGCCGAATACGAACGCTACCGTGAGCGCTCGAAAACCGATCCCGCCTGCCAGGCCGCGTTCCGGTATGCAGAGGAAACGCGCTGCATCGTCAGCTACGAGCGCAGCTTCTTCCGGCCGGTGTTCGCGTAACGTCGCATAACGCCCGCGCATCGCACCCCCTTTCCGGCGCCGGACGAAAAAAAGCCCCGCCTGCATCCGCGCGGCGGGGCCAACCCATGTCAGTAGAGACATCATGGAGGAGACGGGCCCATCTTATCGAACGCGGCACGCCGTCCCAACCAAGCATTTCTGCTATCCATCTGCGTCGCCGCGCGCACGTTCGCCCCGCGTGCATGGCATATCGATAGAACGAAAAGTCGTTTTCAGAGTGACGGCGGGGTCGTTACCATCTGGTTTTAAGCCTGTGCTTAGCCGGGCAAGCCATCCCCTAGGAGCGCCCCTTGACTGCATTCGATCAACACCGCCGCCCGTTCGTGGTCGGCATCGGCGGGACCACCCGAGCCGCGTCGTCGACCGAGCGCGCGCTGTCGTTCGCGCTGCGCGGCGCGCAGGCCGCCGGCGCACGCACGCGACTGTTCGACGGCCCGTTCCTGCATACGCTGCCGCACTACGCCCCCGAACACAAGACGCTGACCGACGCGCAGCGAGAGCTGATCGACACCGTACGCGAAGCCGACGCGATCATCATCGCGACGCCCGGCTATCACGGCGGCGTGTCCGGCCTCGTGAAGAACGCGCTCGACACGCTCGAGGAACTGCGCGCCGACGAGCGCCCGTACCTCGACGGCCGCGCCGTCGGCCTGATCGTCACGGCCTACGGCTGGCAGGCCGCCGGCACCGTGCTGACGTCGCTGCGTTCGATCGTCCACGCGCTGCGAGGCTGGCCGACCCCGTTCGGCGCCACCGTGAACACGCTCGAAACGCGCTTCGACAGCGCCGACAGTTGCTCGGATCCGAAGGTCGTCGCGCAGCTCGAAACCGTCGGCTCGCAAGCAGCCGAATTCGCGCTCGCGTTCGCGTCGCATCGCGCGGCCGCGCATGCCGCATCGGTCGACGCGCTCGCCCCCGTGCTGAAGATCGCCAACCAGTAACCCTAGCCTCCCCGCCGCCCGCGCCCGGCCGACGACGTTCGCCGCGCGCGGGCGCGCGTGTCCGGCCGTCCGGCGCGCATCGCGACGTCGTCCCCCATGCTTCATGCCGGCTCGCCGCGCCGATAACGATCCGGCCCGCCACGTGATTTGCATTGGCCGAAAGATTGGTTCACGCGTGCCGCGCGTTTTCGTACGCTGAAAGCCCGAACCTTCCATGCGCACGCCATGAACCGCACGATCCGCTACAAGGGCTACGAAGTCGCCCCCGCTGCCGCCCGGCTGCCGAACGGGCTGTTCGCCGCGAACCTGACGATCGAGAAGGCAAGCGGCGGTCCGTCGCCGCGCGCCGTGTCGTTCGACGCGATCGATTTCTTCTTCGAAGAGGAGCACGCGCTGGCGTACGCGTCCCGCTGGGGACGCCTCTGGGTCGACACGCAGGCCTGAGCGCAGCGCGGGGCGGCTCGAAAATACGTGATTACGAAAGCTATGCAAAAATCTTTCGACTCGTAATCGCATAACAACAGCCATGTCCGACACGCTGCTGAAAGACCATGCAGCGGCAGATCACACCATGCGCAACTGGACCTTCAAGCACCAGGGTCCGGTCAGGATCGGTTCCGATGCGCACAGGCAGATGTTCTGCCGCATGCTGCTCGATACGCACAACCCGTACAAACCGGCCGTCATCGACTGGCCACCGCTCAAGCCCGACGAACTCAAGCGGCTCACGTCGCTGCCGATCTGGGACATCGCCGTGCAGACCGAAGGCCGCGCGTCGATCCGCGTTGCCACCTTCGCGGCGACCGTCGGCGATCCGCTGTTGCGCCAGGCGCTCGAGATGGACGGCGCCGAGGAGGCACGGCACAAGGTCGTGCTGTCGAAGCTGGTGCAGGCATACGGCATCGCGCTCGCCCCCGAGCCGCCCTATCCGGCACCGAACGACCCCGAGTGGTCGTGGATGGTGACCGGCTTCAGCGAGTGCATCGACAGCTTCTTCGCGTTCGGCCTGTTCCGCTCGGCGCAGCGCTCCGGCTTTTTCCCGCCCGAACTCGTCGACACCTTCGAACCCGTGATCCAGGAGGAAGGCCGGCACATCCTGTTCTTCGTGAACTGGTATGCGTGGTACTGGCGGGGTTTGCCGTGGTGGCGCCGGCCGTGGTTCTTCGCACGGGTTGCGGCCGTGTGGGCGTTCCTGATCCGGGAACGCATCGGCATCGCGCGCGGGATCGATGCGGACGGCGTCGCGCACGACGCGAACTTCCCGGCGACGAGCACCGCCGACATCGGCGATGCGCTCAACCCGCGCGAACTGATCGAACTGTGCCTCAGCGAGAACGACCGGCGGATGGCCGGGTACGACAAACGGCTGCTGCGCCCGATGTTCGTGCCGCGCATGGCGCGCCTCGCGCTGCGATTCCTGAGGAAATAAGGCTGCGGCGGCAGGTTTCCGGCGTCGCCTTGTCCGGGGCGATTTACTGCATCGCCCGGACCGGGTAGCACAACCGCGACGTGCGGCCGCGACCGCCATCGGCACGGCGGCACACACTGTCGGACGAGGACGAGCAACCCACCGGCTCGCATCCCGCGTTGGCTGGCGCGACGTCACGCCAGCCAACGCGCGGCTATCCGCCCGACAGTACTGATCCGACGCGCTTGCACGTCGTCTTTCCTCCCGCAGCATGTCCGCCCTCGCCAGCAAGTCCGAGTCACCGTGGCTCAAATCTGACGTTTCCTGCTCGCTGCTCCCGTTGCCCTCAACCCGCGGTCTCCGACCGTCGTCGTGGACGATCCGGCACGTCGTCCAATTCGCCTCCGAACCCATCACACGAAATACGTCAATAGGGCAGATTCCACTCGGGAATCCCAATGGCTGAGTCAATGCCTCTGTAGCATTTTTTTACAACTTCGTGGAGCCGGCCGCCGGGGAAGGCCCGCCCCACGGGCGAATGCGTCCGGCGAAATGCGCAAACCAGCATAGCCAGACAATCCTTTCTTCATGTTTTTTTGATTTTCTAGAAAACTCCGTAAATGCAATTAAAAACCCGACGCAAATCTCAAATTAACAAATTAACAAGACTGTCGGATCCATTCGAGCTAGCACCCCATCAATTATTACAACTCCGAAAGGCAAACGTTTGCCGCAAACGTTTGTCGTTTAATTCGTCTTACCTTTTGTGTCTTGCGATGTGTAACATGACACACACAAGTCATTTATCTATTTGATTTATATGGTTTTTTTACACAAACCACCGAACCAGGCGGCACCCTTCACTCAACATTCAACGTATTTTCAACTTTCTTACAATGGAATGTATCAAAACGCGATGCATTAACCATTTTTTAACTTTCAAAGCGCTTCATTTTTCACTGTTTGTCAATCTCAAAATACCTCCTCAAATAAACTCCGCCCATCAATTTTGAGATTCGCGCGAGCGCACGGCAAATTCATCTAACGAAAGAGACCGGTGTGTGGCGTGCTTATTTGGAGGTAGTAGGACATGAACCGCACATACCGCTCGATCTGGAACGAAGCTCTTGGCGCCTGGGTCGCAGCATCCGAACACGATTCGGCACGGGGCAAGCCGAACAAGTCCGCCGTCGTAAAGGTCGTGGCAACCGTCGCGCTCGTCGCGGGAGCGGCCGCCGGCAACGTTGCGCACGCGCAGTATTTCGCCGGCGGCGGCACGTCGACGGGCGCCCAGGCAATTGCCATCGGCGGTAACGGGGGCAGCCAGACAACGGCCAGCGGCGCGACCTCGATTGCGATCGGTGCGAATGCGACGGCGTCCGGCAGCTATTCGCAGGCATTCGGCCAGGCCACGACAGCGTCCGGCTCAAGCGCGATCGGCATCGGCTCCGGCGCGAAGGCGCTCAACACGGGCGCGACCGCCGTCGGCAACGACTCGACCGCATCGGGCTCGAGCTCGATCGCGATCGGTGGCGGCAACAGCACGGGCACGGGCGGTGCGGTGGCGGCAGGCACCAACTCGATCGCGCTGGGCCGGTTTTCGAACGTCAACTCGGCGACGACGTCAGGCATCGCAATCGGTTCGAATGCGACCGTCACGTCAGTCGGTACCAACGGCACCGCGCTCGGTTCGGGTGCCACCGCAGCCGGCTCCGGCGCATCCGCCATCGGCAACGGCGCAACGGCAACGGGCACCAACGCGATCGCGCTCGGCGGCACGGCCAACTACGCATCCAGCGTCGCGATCGGTGCAGGCAGCGTGACCGGCGCGGCAGCGCCGACGGGAACGGGCTATCTGACGGGCAGCGCCGCGCCAACGTCGGAAGTGTCGGTCGGCAGCTCGACGGCCCTGCGTCGCATCACGAACGTCGCCGACGGCTCGGCACCGCAGGACGCGGTCACCGTGGCCCAACTCAGCACCGGGATGAGCACGACGACGAGCGCGATCAGCAGCTTGTCGACGTCGGCGTCGACCGGACTCTCGTCGGCTAATAGCTCGATCAGCTCGCTGTCCACGTCGACTTCGACCGGCATCAACTCGCTGTCCACGGGCCTCAGCTCGACCAACAGCTCGGTTACGTCGCTGTCGACCTCCACGTCGACGGGTCTCTCGTCCGCTAATAGCTCGATCAGCTCGCTGTCCACCTCGACCTCGACGGGCATCAACTCGTTGTCCACGGGCCTCAGCTCGACCAAGAGCTCGGTCGCGTCGCTGTCGACCTCCACGTCGACCGGCCTCTCGTCGGCAACCAGCTCGATCAGCTCGCTGTCCACCTCGACTTCGACCGGCATCAACTCGCTGTCCACGGGCCTCAGCTCGACCAACAGCTCGGTCACGTCGCTGTCGTCGTCCACGTCGACGGGTCTCTCGTCGGCTAATAGCTCGATCAGCTCGCTCTCCACGTCGACTTCGACCGGCATCAACTCGTTGTCCACGGGCCTCAGCTCGACCAACAGCTCGGTCACGTCGCTGTCGACCTCCACGTCGACCGGCCTCTCGTCGGCAACCAGCTCGATCAGCTCGCTCTCCACGTCGACCTCGACGGGTATCAACTCGTTGTCCACGGGCCTCAGCTCGACCAACAGCTCGGTCACGTCGCTGTCGACCTCCACGTCGACGGGTCTCTCGTCGGCTAATAGCTCGATCAGCTCGCTGTCCACGTCGACTTCGACCGGCATCAACTCGCTGTCCACGGGCCTCAGCTCGACCAACAGCTCGGTTACGTCGCTGTCGTCGTCCACGTCGACCGGTCTCTCGTCGGCTAATAGCTCGATCAGCTCGCTCTCCACGTCGACCTCGACCGGTATCAGCTCGTTGTCCACGGGCCTCAGCTCGACCAACAGCTCGGTGGCGTCGCTGTCGACCTCCACGTCGACTGGCCTCTCGTCGGCAACAAGCTCGATCAGCTCGCTCTCCACGTCGACTTCGACCGGTATCAACTCGCTGTCCACGGGCCTGAGCTCGACCAACAGCTCGGTTACGTCGCTGTCGACCTCCACATCGACGGGTCTCTCGTCCGCTAATAGCTCGATCAGCTCGCTGTCCACGTCGACTTCGACCGGCATCAACTCGCTGTCCACGGGCCTGAGCTCGACCAACAGCTCGGTTACGTCGCTGTCGACCTCCACGTCGACGGGTCTCTCGTCCGCCAATAGCTCGATCAGCTCGCTCTCCACGTCGACCTCGACCGGCATCAACTCGTTGTCCACGGGCCTGAGCTCGACCAACAGCTCGGTTACGTCGCTGTCGTCGTCCACGTCGACGGGTCTCTCGTCGGCTAATAGCTCGATCAGCTCGCTGTCCACGTCGACCTCGACCGGCATCAACTCGTTGTCCACGGGCCTCAGCACTGTCACGACCAAGACCGACAATCTGGGCAGCAGCACCGCCGCAGCCCTCGGCGGCGGCGCGAGCTACAACCCGGCAACCGGCACGGTTTCCGCTCCGTCGTACACGACGTACAACGCGAACGGCACGACGTCGACCGCCAACAGCGTCGGCTCGGCGATCGACAGCATCAACAACCAGGGCATCAAGTACTTCCACGCAAATTCGACAGCAGCCGACAGCCAGGCGCTCGGCACCGATTCGGTCGCGATCGGCCCGAATGCCATCGCCAACAACACCGGCGACGTCGCACTCGGCAGCGGGTCCGTCACTGAAGCGCCCAACGCGACGCCGACGGGTACCGTCGGCGGCGTGACCACCACGTTCGCGGGCGGCAATCCGAGCAGCGTGGTGAGCGTCGGCAATGCGAGCACGGGCACCACACGCCAAATCACCAATGTCGCGGCAGGCCAAATCACGGCGACCAGCACGGACGCGATCAACGGTTCCCAACTCTTCGCGACCAATTCCATCGTGGATTCGCTGTCGACGACGGTGTCGTCGTCCAGCAGCGCGATCTCGTCGCTGTCGACCGGCATCACTTCGTTGTCGACGGGGCTCAGCTCGACCGATAGCTCGGTGGCATCGCTCTCGACCTCCACATCGACCGGTCTCTCGTCGGCAACCAGCTCCATCAGCTCGCTGTCCACCTCGACTTCGACCGGCATCAGCTCGTTGTCCACGGGCCTCAGCTCGACCGATAGTTCGGTGGCTTCGCTCTCGACCTCCACGTCGACCGGCCTCTCGTCAGCAACCAGCTCGATCAGCTCGCTGTCCACGTCGACCTCGACCGGTATCAGCTCGTTGTCCACGGGCCTCAGCTCGACCGATAGCTCGGTGGCTTCGCTGTCGACCTCCACGTCGACGGGCCTCTCGTCGGCAACTAGCTCGATCTCGTCGCTCTCGACGTCGACCTCGACCGGCCTGTCGTCGGCAACCAGCTCGATCTCGTCGCTGTCCACGTCGACTTCGACCGGCATCAGCTCGTTGTCCACGGGTCTGAGCTCGACCGACAGCTCGGTGGCTTCGCTCTCGACCTCCACGTCGACCGGCCTCTCGTCGGCAACCAGCTCGATCTCGTCGCTGTCCACGTCGACCTCGACCGGCATCAACTCGCTGTCCACGGGCCTCAGCTCGACCGACAGCTCGGTGGCTTCGCTCTCGACCTCCACGTCGACGGGCCTCTCGTCGGCAACTAGCTCGATCTCGTCGCTCTCGACGTCGACCTCGACCGGCCTGTCGTCGGCAACCAGCTCGATCAGCTCGCTCTCGACGTCGACCTCGACCGGCATTAACTCGTTGTCCACGGGTCTGAGCTCGACCGACAGCTCGGTGGCTTCGCTCTCGACCTCCACGTCGACCGGCCTCTCGTCGGCAACCAGCTCGATTTCGTCGCTGTCCACGTCGACCTCGACCGGCATCAACTCGCTGTCCACGGGTCTCAGCTCGACCGACAGCTCGGTGGCTTCGCTGTCGACCTCCACGTCGACCGGCCTGTCGTCGGCAACCAGCTCGATTTCGTCGCTGTCCACGTCGACCTCGACCGGCCTGTCGTCGGCAACCAGCTCGATCTCGTCGCTGTCCACGTCGACTTCGACCGGCATTAACTCGTTGTCCACGGGTCTGAGCTCGACCGACAGCTCGGTGGCGTCGCTGTCGACCTCCACGTCGACCGGCCTCTCGTCGGCAACCAGCTCGATCAGCTCGCTCTCCACCTCGACCTCGACGGGCATCAACTCGCTGTCCACGGGCCTGAGCTCGACCGATAGTTCGGTGGCATCGCTGTCGACCTCCACGTCGACGGGTCTCTCGTCGGCAACCAGCTCAATCTCGTCGCTGTCCACGTCGACCTCGACCGGCATCAGCTCGTTGTCCACGGGCCTCAGCTCGACCGATAGCTCGGTGGCATCGCTGTCGACCTCCACGTCGACCGGTCTCTCGTCGGCAACCAGCTCGATCAGCTCGCTCTCGACGTCGACCTCGACCGGCATTAACTCGTTGTCCACGGGTCTGAGCTCGACCGACAGCTCGGTGGCGTCGCTGTCGACCTCCACGTCGACCGGCCTCTCGTCGGCAACCAGCTCGATTTCGTCGCTGTCCACGTCGACCTCGACCGGCATCAACTCGCTGTCCACGGGTCTCAGCTCGACCGACAGCTCGGTGGCATCGCTGTCGACCTCCACGTCGACCGGCCTCTCGTCAGCAACCAGCTCGATCAGCTCGCTGTCCACGTCGACCTCGACCGGTATCAGCTCGTTGTCCACGGGCCTCAGCTCGACCGATAGCTCGGTGGCTTCGCTCTCGACCTCCACGTCGACCGGCCTCTCGTCGGCAACTAGCTCGATCTCGTCGCTCTCGACGTCGACCTCGACCGGCCTGTCGTCGGCAACCAGCTCGATCTCGTCGCTGTCCACGTCGACTTCGACCGGCATTAACTCGTTGTCCACGGGTCTGAGCTCGACCGACAGCTCGGTGGCGTCGCTGTCGACCTCCACGTCGACCGGCCTCTCGTCGGCAACCAGCTCGATTTCGTCGCTGTCCACGTCGACCTCGACGGGCATCAACTCGCTGTCCACGGGCCTCAGCTCGACCGACAGCTCGGTGGCTTCGCTGTCGACCTCCACGTCGACCGGCCTGTCGTCGGCAACCAGCTCGATCAGCTCGCTGTCCACGTCGACTTCGACCGGTATCAGCTCGCTGTCCACGGGCCTCAGCTCGACCGACAGCTCGGTGGCATCGCTGTCGACCTCCACGTCGACCGGCCTCTCGTCGGCAACCAGCTCGATCAGCTCGCTCTCGACGTCGACTTCGACCGGCATCAGCTCGCTGTCCACAGGCCTCAGCTCGACCGACAGCTCGGTGGCTTCGCTGTCGACCTCCACGTCGACCGGCCTCTCGTCGGCAACCAGCTCGATTTCGTCGCTGTCCACGTCGACCTCGACCGGCATCAGCTCGTTGTCCACGGGCCTCAGCTCGACCGACAGCTCGGTGGCATCGCTGTCGACCTCCACGTCGACCGGCCTGTCGTCGGCAACCAGCTCGATTTCGTCGCTGTCCACGTCGACCTCGACCGGCATCAGCTCGTTGTCCACGGGTCTCAGCTCGACCGACAGCTCGGTGGCTTCGCTCTCGACCTCCACGTCGACCGGCCTGTCGTCGGCAACCAGCTCGATCAGCTCGCTGTCCACGTCGACTTCGACCGGCATCAGCTCGTTGTCCACGGGGCTCAGCTCGACCGACAGCTCGGTGGCTTCGCTGTCGACCTCCACGTCGACCGGCCTCTCGTCGGCAACTAGCTCGATCAGCTCGCTGTCCACGTCGACCTCGACCGGTATCAGCTCGCTGTCCACGGGCCTCAGCTCGACCGATAGCTCGGTGGCTTCGCTGTCGACTTCCACGTCGACCGGCCTCTCGTCGGCAACCAGCTCGATTTCGTCGCTGTCCACGTCGACCTCGACCGGCATCAGCTCGTTGTCCACGGGTCTGAGCTCGACCGACAGCTCGGTGGCTTCGCTGTCGACCTCCACGTCGACCGGCCTGTCGTCGGCAACCAGCTCGATCTCGTCGCTGTCCACGTCGACCTCGACCGGCATCAGCTCGTTGTCCACGGGGCTCAGCTCGACCGACAGCTCGGTGGCTTCGCTGTCGACCTCCACGTCGACGGGTCTCTCGTCGGCAACCAGCTCGATTTCGTCGCTGTCCACGTCGACCTCGACCGGCATCAGCTCGTTGTCCACGGGCCTCAGCTCGACCGACAGCTCGGTGGCTTCGCTGTCGACTTCCACGTCGACGGGCCTCTCGTCGGCAACCAGCTCCATCAGCTCGCTGTCCACGTCGACCTCGACGGGCATCAGCTCGCTGTCCACGGGCCTCAGCTCGACCGACAGCTCGGTGGCGTCGCTGTCGACCTCCACGTCGACCGGCCTCTCGTCGGCAACCAGCTCGATCAGCTCGCTGTCCACGTCGACCTCGACCGGCCTGTCGTCCGCGACCAGCTCGATCGGCTCGCTGTCCACCAGCCTCAGCTCGACCAACAGCTCGCTCACGTCGCTGTCCACGTCGACAGCAAGCAGCGTCACGTCGCTGTCCACGGGCCTGAGCTCGACCGACAGCTCGGTGGCGTCGCTCTCGACTTCGACGTCCACCGGCCTCTCGTCGGCGACGAGCTCGATCAGCTCGCTGTCGACTTCGACCTCGACCGGCCTGTCGTCGGCAACCAGCTCGATCAGTTCGCTGTCGACTTCCACGTCGACCGGTCTTTCGACGGCCACCAGCACGATCCTGTCGCTGTCCACGTCGACCTCGACGGGCCTGTCGTCGGCAACCAGCTCGATCACGTCGCTGTCCACCTCGACGTCGACCGCGATCGAAGCCGCGAAGACGCACTACTACAGCGTCAACGACAACGGCACGCAGCAAGGCAACTACGCCAACAACGGCGCGACGGGCGTCAACTCGCTCGCAGCCGGCGTGAATGCCAGCGCAGCAGGCGCCAGCAGCGTCGCGGTCGGCGACGGCTCGAACGCGGCATCGACCGGCGCGGTCGCCATCGGCCAGAACGCATCGGCCACCGGCGGCAAGGCGGTGTCGATCGGCTCCGGCAACACGGCGAGCGGCGACGGCGCAGTCGCGATCGGCGACCCGAGCATCGCAACGGGCACCGGCGCGGTGGCGATGGGCGCGAACGACACGGCGACCGGCACCGGCGCAGTGGCGCTCGGCAACGCGAACACGGCCACCGGCAACAGCGCGCTCGCACTCGGCAACTCGAACCAGGCCACCGCGGACAATACGATCGCGCTGGGCAACAAGGCTGTCGCAAGCGCCACCGGCGCCCAGGCCTACGGTTCGGGTGCGTCGGCCACCGCCGCGGATGCGCTCGCCTTCGGCACGAACGCCACGGCGAACGTCGCGAACTCGATCGCCCTCGGCGCGAACTCGGTCACGGGTACCGCGGTGGGCACGTCGAGCGCCACGATCGGCGGCGTCACGTACTTCTTCGCGGGCACCTCGCCAGTAGGCGTGGTCAGCGTCGGCGACGCAGCCACGGGCGCCACCCGTCAGATCACGAACGTCGCGGCAGGCCAGGTATCGGCCACCAGCACGGACGCGATCAACGGCAGCCAGCTCAACGCGACGAACCAGGCGGTCAACAGCCTGTCCACGTCGACCGCGTCGAACATCTCGTCGCTGTCGACCGGCATCGGTTCGCTGTCCACGGGCCTGAGCTCGACCAACAGCTCGCTGACGTCGCTGTCCACGTCGACCTCGACGGCGATCAACTCGCTGTCGACGGGCCTCAGTTCGACGAACAGCAACCTCACGTCGCTGTCCACGTCGACGTCGACCGGCATCGGCTCGCTGTCGACCGGCCTGAGCACGACGAACAGCACGGTGGCCTCGCTGTCGACCGGCGTGACGAATCTCGGCGATCAGGTGAGCCAGTTGTCGACCACGATCAACAACAACACGACGCGATCGGTGAACAACACCGCCGTCGCGGCCGACATGAACGGCACCGGCTCCGACCGGCCGACGGTCACCGCCGGCTCGAACTCGGTGGCGATCGGCGCGAATTCGAACGACGGCGGCCGTTCGAACGTGGTGTCGGTCGGCAGCGACACGCAGCAGCGCCAGATCACGAACGTCGCGCCGGGTACGCAAGGCACGGACGCGGTGAACGTGAACCAGCTGACGCAGGTGCAGACGACGCTGTCGACGGCACTGTCGGGCCAGCAGGCGCAGATCAACTCGCTGGGTTCGCAACTGCAGCAGACCGACCAGATGGCGAAGCAGGGTATCGCGGCCGTCGGCGCGATGGCGTCGATCCCGCAGCTCGATCGCGACGCCAACTTCGGGATGGGTGTCGGCACCGCGTCGTTCCTGGGTCAGAAGGCGATGGCGGTCAACATGCAGGCGCGCATCACGGAGAACCTGAAGGCATCGATCAATGGCGGCTTCAGCGGCGGTCAGAAGGTGATCGGCGCCGGCATGCTGTACCAGTGGAAGTAACCCGTCGCGCCGCCACGCCGCCGGCTCACGAGCCGGACGGCACCGGGCGGCCCCGACGGCAGGACGAGCCCGCTGCGCAACGCGTGGCGGGCTTCAGTCAACCCAGGCATTGAGGACGTAATCGTGAACAAACTTGCTCTTGCGCTCGCGCTTTCCGCGACGGCCCTCGCCGCATGCTCGACCGCATCCGGCCCGACCTTCAGCGCATCCGAACTGCAGCCGCGCGACGGCGTGCGCACCTTCCAGGTGGACTGCCACGGCCTGCTGTCCGGCCCGCAGACTTGCATGAAGGCTGCTCGCAAGATCTGCGGCGACCAGCCGGTGCGCACCGTCGACTCGGCCCGTGCGCTGCGCGACGGCTCGGATCCCGCGACGCTCGTATTCCAGTGCGGTGCCGCGCCGGCCGCAGCGGCGTCGGCCGTCGAGCCGGCGCCCGCGCCCGCCGCGGTCGAACATGTGAACCTCGCGGGCGACGCGCTGTTCGCGACGGGCCTGGCCACGCTCACGCCGGCCGCGCGCGCGTCGCTCGACAAGCTGTTGAGCGAGCGCGAAGACCGCACGTACACGCAGGTGACGGTCACCGGCCATACGGATTCGGTCGGCAGCGACGCCGCCAATCTCGCGCTGTCGAAACGCCGCGCGGAAACCGTCGCAAGCTACCTGAAGGCGCACGGGCTGAAAGCGCAGTCCGTATCGGTCACGGGCCGCGGCAGCGCCGACCCGGTCGCGTCCAACGCGACGGCCGAAGGCCGCGCGAGCAACCGCCGCGTCGAGATCTCGCTGCACCGCTGAGCAGCCGGCCGTCGCGGGCTCGTGCGCCCCCCGCGCCTGCTCGCGACGGCCCTCACCGGCAAGGCGCAGTTGCCCCGCCGGCACCCTGCTGCCCCCGTCGACCCCGCTTCGCCGGAGCCCCGGCTACCGCGCCGGCGGCTATGTCAAAGTTCGTCAGCCCCCTCCACAAAACGGCACCTTCCGTGCCACAATCGCCGCACACAGCTGCCGTGGCGTTCCGCCCGCGTCGCGTGCGGTGCCAGACGCGCCCGACGACATTCCGGAATCCGGCGGCCGCATCGCGATCCACGTCGCTCGACGCGCATTCCAGTGCGCGCCGGCGCGAACGCGACCACGACAATCCACGGCGCGCCGTTTCGCGGCCACGGCCGGACACACGACGCCGCAGAGGAAACCAACCGGTGACGGACATCAATCAAGCCGCCTCGAGCGGCACCCGCAAGCAACGGCCGGCCGTCGGCATCTCGCTGTTTGCGCGGGACGGCCAGGCGATCTGGGAAAACGGCATTCACCAGAACATCGCGTTCCTCGCGATGATGCTCAAGCGCTCCGATCGCGTCGGCCCCGTCTATTTCCTGAATGGCGGCGACGCCAACGCACTGCCGACCGGCCTCGACCTCGACGGTCTCGACGTGCCGCTCGTGAAGCCTGCCGACGTCACGCACGAACTCGACGTCGTGATCGAGATGGGCGCGCAACTGCCGGTCGAATGGCTCCGTCACATGAAGGCACTCGGCAAGAAGATCGCTGCATTCTTCTGCGGCCACGTGTATGCCGGCGTATGCGAAACGCCGATCTTCGGCAAGCCGTCGGGACACGTTTTCAACGGTGCGCCGTTCGACGAGGTATGGCTGCTGCCGCAGTACGCGAAGACCGGTGCGCCGATGCTGCAAACCCTGTTGCGCGCGCCAGTGCACCTGATGCCGCACATCTGGTCGCCGTACTTCCTCGATCGCCGCATCGCCGCGCTGGCGAGCGAAGGCCTGACGTTCGGCTATCGGCCCGGCCGTCGTCCATGGAATCTCGCCACGCTCGAGCCGAACATCTCGGTCGTGAAGTCGTGCCACTACCCGATGCTCGCGTGCGACGAGTTCTACCGCGCACAACCGGACGCGGTGCAGCATCTGTTCGTCGTCAACTCGATACAGATGAAGGCACATCCGACGTTCGTGCACTTCGCGAACAGCCTCGACCTCGTGCGCCAGCACAAGGCGACGTTCGAGCCGCGCATCGACCTGCCGGGCTTCATGGCGCGCCACGCGGACGCCGTCGTGTCCCACCACTGGGAAAACGCGCAGAACTATCTGTACTACGACGTGCTGTACGGCGGCTATCCGCTGATCCACAACTCGACGCTGCTCGGCGACGCCGGCTACTACTACCCGGATTTCGATTCCGCCGGCGGTGGCCAGGCGCTGCGCGATGCATGGCTGCATCACGACGAGCGGCTCGACGACTATCGTGCGAAAGCCGACCGGCTGCTGCAGTCGGTCTCGATCGATAACCCCGCGAACCTGGACGCGTTCGTCGCGCGCCTGGTCGCCTGAACCGGAGCATACGCATGTCGGACTCCAAAGCCCGTCGAGCGCCCGGTGAGGGCAAGCGTCTCGTCGTCGGCGTATCGCTGTTCGTGCGCGGCGCCGGCCAGTCCCTATGGGAAAACGGCATCTTCCAGAACTGCCTGCTGCTGATCCTGCTGCTACGCCAGTCGCCGCTCGTCGCGGAAGCCGTGATGGTGAACGGCGGCGAACAGCTCGCCGATCCGCAGATGATGCTCGGCGAATGGGACGTGCCGCTCCTGTCGATGGACGAAGCGCTGGAGCGCTGCGACGTGCTGATCGAAATGAGCGCGCAGTTCGGCGCAGACTACCTGCGCGCGTTCAGCGACCGCGGCGGCAAGGTCGTCACGATGCGGGTCGGCAACGACTACGTGATCGACATCGAGCGGGCGATGTTCGACAAGCCGTCGGGCTTCCTGTTCTCGGGCGCGCCGTACGACGCGGTATGGACGATTCCGGAATTCGAGCGCTCATGCCTGCACTATTACCAGACGGGCCTGCGCGCGCCGGTGACGATCGTCCCGCACATCTGGCATCCGATGCTGTTCGACAAGGCACGCGCGACGCTCGGCGCCGGTTTGTCGTTCGGCTACCAACCCGGCAAGCCGCGCTGGCGCGTGACGATGTTCGAGCCGAACATCTGCATGGTGAAGACGAGCATCATCCCGATGCTGGTGACCGAGGAGGCGTATCGCGCGAAGCCCGGATTCCTCGAGTTCGTGCGCGTGTGCAACACGCTGCACCTGAAGGAACACGCGACGTTCGTCCACTTCGCGAAGAGCCTCGACATCGTCAACCACGGGATCACGACGTTCGAAAGCCGCTATGCCGTGTACGAGTTCATGGCCGCCTACGGCGACGCGGTGGTATCGCACACGTGGGAAAACGCGCAGAACTACCTGTACTACGAACTGCTGTACGGCGACTATCCGCTGATCCACAACTCGCCGTTCCTCGGCAAGGCCGGGTATTTCTATCCGGACTTCGATTGCCAGGCCGGCGGCCGCGCGCTGCTGCAGGCGTTCGCCGAGCACGATGCGAACCTCGACGCATACCGCGAGCAATCGAAGCACGTGCTCGACTCGGTCAGCATCTACAACCCCGACAACGTCGCCGCATATTCCGACGCGATCGCCTCGCTCTATCGCGACGCATGACGCGCCGCCTCCTCCGGACTCCGACATGAACGCATACCCGCCCCTCTCCCGTACGAAATGGCTGATCGGCTGCGCCATCGCGTCGATTGCGATCGGTGCGCACGCGCAATCCGGCGGCGAATCGGCCGACGCGTTGCTGCGCGATGCCGATGCGGTCTTCAAACAGCTCGATGCCGGCCAGTACGGCGCGGTGTGGAACGACTCCGCCGCGTTCGTGAAGGCGCACATCAAGCAGGAGCAGTTCGCCCTGGACATGCAGCGCGCGCGCCAGTCGGTCGGCATGGTCAGCCATCGCGGCTGGGCACAGATCACGCGGATTCGCTACTCGAATTCATCGACGACTCCCGACGGGCTTTATGCGAATGTCGACTATGCGACGACGCTCACGACCGGGACGACCGTGTACGAAAAGCTGAGCTTTCGTCTCGACGACGACGGCCGCTGGCACCTGACCGGCTACGTGCCGCGCCAATCGCAGAACTACACGCCTTGAACCGCGCACCGTCCGCCCGGAGCTGCCGATGAAAATCAATGTCGCGATTACGATGAACGTTCAGCGCGACGCGACGCAGTCGATCTGGTACAACGGCGCGAACCAGCATTGCGTGTACCTGTACATGCTGCTGAAACGCTCGCCGCTGATCGGCGAAGTGTGGCTCGCGCACGACGACGGCATCACCGACTACCCGCAGGCGCTGATGATGGACGCATTCGGCGACGCGCTGCGGCCGCTGTCGTCTATCGTCCATCAGACCGACCTGCTGATCGAGATGAACGCGTTCATCGATCCGTCGCACACGGACGCGGTGCGCCAGCGCGGCGGCAAGTGCGTGTCGTACCGCTTCGGCAATGACTACGTAATCGCGGTCGAGACGATCAACTTCGAGAAGAACAACTGGCGGCCGAACCCGAACCGCGTGCAATTCGACGAGATCTGGACCAACCCGCAGCACATGCACACGTGCGCGGCCTACTTCCAGGCCGTGTATCGCGCACCGGTGATCGAACTGCCGCACATCTGGTCGCCGTACTTCATCGAACGCAGCCTCGACGCCGATCCCGAACTGAAGGCGCGCTTCGGCTACCGCGATCACGGCCCGGCCAAGCGCATCGCGTTCTTCGAACCGAACCTGAACGTCGTGAAGAGTTCGATCGTGCCGATGCTGGCCGCGAACGCGTGCTACGTCGAGCACCCGGAGCTCGTCGAGCACGTGTACATGACCAACACGTTCGACAAGAAGGAAAACGTCGCCTTCAAGCATCTCGCGCTCGGGCTCGAGATGGTGCGAGACGGCAAGGCGACGGCCGACGTGCGCGCGCCGTTCGTCGCGTGGGCCGCGCATCACACCGACATCGTCGTGTCGCACCACTGGGAAAACGGCCTGAACTACCTGCTGTACGACGCGCTATACGGCAACTACCCGCTCGTGCACAACTCGCCGTTCCTGCGCGACGTCGGCTATTACTACCCGGACTTCGAGATCTTCGACGCGGCGCGCGCGATCGCGACCGCCGCGCAAACACACGACGCACGGCTCGACGATTACGCCGCAGCGGCCCGCCGCTGTCTGCAGCAGGTCGACACGCTCGCCGACCACAACGTCCGCGCGTATTCCGAGCAGATCCAGCGCCTGTTCGCCGGGCGCGCGCTCGGCTGAGCGCATCCGTCCGCCATCGGCTCATGAAGCAAACCGTCCGCAACTTCGTCGTGATCGATTCGGTCCACGGCCCGTTCGTCATCGACCGGCGCAACACACGGCAAGCCGACGCGCTGATCAAGACCGGCCGGCCGCACAACCAGGCCGAGCTCGACGCGATCATGCAGGTGATCGACCAGTTGCCCGACGGCGCGATCGCGGTGGACGGTGGGGCGAATGCGGGACTTGTCTGCGTGCCGATCGCGCAGCGCTTGCGCGAACGCGGCGGCCACGTTCATGCGTTCGAGCCGCGGCGCACGCTGTTCCACGCGCTCGGCGGCACCGTCGCGCTCAACCAGATCCAGAACCTTCATCTGCTGAACATGGGGCTCGCGAGCCGCAACGGCACGATGACGGTGCCCGACGTCGACGACGAACGGCCCGCCGACGCCGAACCGGCCGCACATGTCGACGCGCCCGCGGCCGACGGCACGCCGGCCCCGACGGTCAGGCTCGATTCGCTCGGCCTGCCGCGCCTCGATTTCCTGAAGCTCGACATCGATGGAATGGAGATCGACGCGCTGCACGGTGCACGCCAGTCGATCGAAACGCATCTGCCGTGGTGCTGGATCGCATACCGGGACGCGGATGACGCACGCGTCATCGATACGTTCGCCGGCCTCGATTACACGTTCTACCGGCTCGCCGGACCGAATCTGCTGTGCGTGCCGAACCCGCGCTGGGACCGGCAGCGCCTGTTCATCTCGGGCGAGCCGATCGGCGGTGCATCCGCTCGTGCACATGACGACGCGAATGCCGTCGCGGCCGCCGAGACCGACCCGCCCGAAACGCACTGGAACCGCGCGCTCGAACACGAGGCACGCTGCGAATGGGGCCATGCGATCGGCCACTGGCTGCGCGCGCGCGGCCGGGGCCTCGACGACGATGCGATCGCGTTCCAGCTCGCGTCGTGCTACGGCTTCGCCGGCGCGCCCGACGCCGGGCTCGCGGCACTCGAACGCATCGGCGACCCGGCCGCGCTGCCCGACGCGCTGCGCGGGCGTGTCGAACTCGCGCGCTCGGCGCTGCTGCTGCGTGCCGGCCGGCGCGACGAAGCGGCGCGCGCGACCATCGCCAGCGAGAACGTGCTGACCGCCGCGCAGTTCGGGCTACCGATCGAACGGCTTTACGACGGCCAGCCGCTGCACGGCAAGCGGCTGCTCGTGATCAGCTACGGCGGTGTCGGCGACCAGCTCCAGTACGCACGTTACCTGCATACGCTCGACGCGCTCGGCTGCGCGGCGGTGACGGTCATCGTCCCCGCCGCGCTGGCCAGTCTGATGCGCCATACGTTCCCGCGCATCGAATTCGTCGGCGCGCACGGCGCGTGGGTCGACACGTCGCAGCTTGCGCACGACTACTGGTGTTCGTTCCTGGTGCTGGCCGCGCAGTTCGGCTATGCGCCTGCACCGGCCGGCGCGCCGGCCGCGTACCTGTCGTGTCCGCCCGAACGCGCGACCGCCTGGCGCGAACGCGTCGCGCGCGACGGCAACGCACCGGGCACGCGCCGCATCGGCCTCAACTGGCGCGGCCGCGACGAAAGCGATGCGCGCTTCCTGCGCGCGGCCAGCCTGCGCGATCTCGCGCCACTGGCGCGACTGCATGGCCATGCCGCGTACTGCATCAACCGCGACATCGCCGCGCACGCCGAGCTGTCGGATTTGCCGGTCACGTTCCCGCATCACGCGATCGGCGATTTCAGCGATCTGGCCGCGCTGATGCTCGCGATGGATGCCGTGGTCACCACCTGTACCGCGCACATCCACCTGGCCGGCGCGCTGGGTGTGCCCGCGGTCCTGCTGCTGAGCCCGAAAGCCGATGCGCGCTGGGAAACCGGCTCGCGTACCGCGCTGTATCCGGGCATCCGGATCGTGCGCGCCGCGCATCCGGGCCAATGGGACGATGCTGTCGATCGCGCGCTGGCGCTCGTGCTCGGGGAATTCGGAAAAGACTGACGGGGTGCCTGGCGGGCGCCGCACGCCCGTGATCGGCCGGTCAGGCGCGGCGCGCGAGCGGACGCCAGGGCGGCCCACCGTCGCCGCCGTGCGTGGCAAACAGGCGGCCATGCCGGCGTCCGATTCGCGCGAGCCCAGCGAAACAGCGGAGCGCGGCACGGCTGGCCTGGCCGACGTGCCGAGCGAGGCTGCCGGATACACCGCGCGCAATTGCCGAATCGTCGCCGCAGGCGCCCGCAAACACGCCGGCATAGTAATGCCGCGCCGCGATTTCGCAGCCGTCGGCGTCGAGCGGCTTCATCCGGTGAATATGATGCGCAACGGCCTTCAGGCCATCGAGATACGGTGCGACGTCGAACCGTGCATCGGTCGATTCGGCGCCGAGCTGCCACAGCATGTCTGCCAGTTCGGCGATCGCGACGAGTTCGCACGCATCGGCCGCCCGTGTGCCCGTTCCGTGCCCGGCTTTCGTCGTCGCCATACCCACGCCCCTTTCCGATCCTTCGTTGCCCTGTGTCGGCACGCCGCGCCCGCGCCACGGTGTCATGCGGCGGCCGGTGACCGCCATGTAAAGCGGATGCCCTGTGCCCAGGCGACACCGGAATCCAGGATGATCTGCCGGTCGATCTCGTTCTCCACGCCTTCGACGACGACGTGCCGCGCGCTTTCGTGCGCGAACGCGATCAGCCGGCGAAACTGGTAGCGCCCGATCGCGTTGCGCTTGATCAGCGACAGGACCGACCTGTCGAGCTTCACGATATCGGGGTTGCCGACCACCAGGTTGTTCAGAGCGCTGAAGCCGACGCCGAAGTCGTCGATCGCGACACGGCACCCAGTCTGGCGAAACCGGTTCACGAACGACCGGCCCGCGACGGGGTTCAGCGGCCCCGTCTCGGTAATCTCGACGACCAGCCGCGCAGCGACCGACGGCTCGCGCTCGAGCCGCCTGAAAATGGCCAGCCACGCGTCGTCCACCACCGCGCTCATCGCCGCGACGTTGCAGCCGTACACGGCCTTCGGATCGGCACGCAGTGCGTCGATCGTCCGGCCCACCACGAGCCGGTCGAACCAGCGCATCAGCCCGAGCGATTCGAGGCGCGGCAGGAACGCGAGCGGCGGCAACGCCTCGCGCGATCCCCAGCGCAGCCGCGCGAGGCATTCGTGATACAGCACGCCGCCCGACAGGTCGGCGCGGCAGACCGGCTCGCGCGCGAATCCGAGCCGGCTTTCGACGAAACTGCGTACCGACGCAAGGTCGGGGTGATCGTCATGCGCGCCGAACACGAGATCGATCTCGTCCCGATTCGCTACGCTATTCGCCTCAAGGCGAGGTTCGACCGCATTCATCCGGCGCTCCGGCAAATGTCGGACCGCCGACGACGGCCCGCGCTCTCGATTCATATGGCGCGTGCCGACCACGACACGCACCACCGCCTACCCGGCCCATCCTCTTGTTTCGATCTTTTCCGGGAGCGTACTTTTTATTTCGGTGCGCCGTCAAACCCGATATTGTCAACGATATTCAAACACGGAAAATACACCACGCGCACACGTCGGCAACAGTGCGGCAGACTACACAAAATCGCCTGCAAAGCACCAATCGATACCGTTTATTTCCCCACCCAAACATCGTCCGGCGATTCAGATTATCGCAAGACTCGTTTCAAAAATCGGATGTTTGGAGTTTTGTATGATAAATATCCGTCAGCGAAACCATGTCCGGACCCACCGCCCGGATTCGCCCCAACCGTCCGCACGTTGTGCCGCCATGGCTCGGCACGGCGCATTCGGTCTCCGCAGAATTCAATTTGATCGTTTGAAACGATATTGATAATACTCGAATATTAATCAGACCAGTCAGATACGATAATATCGAGTCGAATTACGCGACGACCACCGATTGAAAGATGTTTAACAATCTTTCTTACTTGTTAACCTCTAAAATAATTTCTGACGGACTTCCCTCGGAGCCGTCAAATTCGTGCCTTAAAAACCGTCGAATCTCCCCGGTTCGACGGTTTCTTTTTTAATGGCATCATTTCTTCAGACATTGCCCGCGGTCAATCCGGATGACGGCATGCGGCAACGCGCAACCTTATGCCGCCGTCGCGCCGATCAGGTTCGCGAGCAGCGCATCGTATTCGGCGACGAGCGCGGGGTTCGCCGACGTATAGCGGCCGAGGATCTCGCGCTGGCGCCGCGTGTAGCCTTGCCAGTCGTCGTCGTGCGTGTGCAGCGCGTGCAACAGCGCTTCCGTGCCCTTCTGCACGTCGTTGTCCGGGTAGTAGTAGCCGAGATCAGGTGCGAGGCTCGCGTTGTGCACAAGCGGATAGCCCTGCCAGCACACGTCGAAATAGAAGTAGTTGAGCGGGTTCGACCATTGATGCGACACCACGATGTCGGTCAGGTCGGCCAGGAACAGCGGCGTGTCGAAACGCCCGACGAAGCTCGCCTTGCCGGCGCGCACGATGTCCAGGTAGTTCATCAGCATCACGAACTCTGGGCTGTCATGCGCGAGCCGGTCGGCGTTAGTCACGTGCGTGAAGCAGATCGCATCGGGATCGCGGCGATACGCTTCGTCGATGATCAGCATCGGGTACACGCAGAACTTCACGACGTTGTGGTTCGGCTCCATCACCGTAAGCCGCTTGCCCGGCTCGCTGCGCGGGCGGTACTCGCCGTGCTCGGGCAGCGATGCCGCTCGCGCGTCGAGGAACATCGGATCCCACACGAACGGCACGACGCGCCCCGGGCAGCGGCGCAGCGACTGCAGGAACGGCAGCGACGACGGCGCGATCTGCGGAATCGCCCACACCTCGTCGTAGCCGCGGTTGATGAACAGCGAATCCCACAACCGGCGGCCGAACAGCATCGATTCCATCGCGTTGATGTACTCGACGCCGCAGCAGTAGCTGACGATCTTCGCGCCGCGCGCCTTCAGGTAGGCTGTCTGCGCGGCGTCGATCTGGCCGCCGAGTTCGATCACCACGTCGAGCGCATCCTTCATGTCCGCGAACGCGCGCGTGTCGTACACGGTGCGATCCCACGGCAGCGCGTCGGTCAGCGGCACGTCGGTCGTGTTGACCAGCGTCACGTGGTAGCCATGCGGCGACGCCATCAGCAGCTTCGCGAGAAACAGCGCGTTCTGCTTGATACCGTTGATCCACAGGCTTTCGTCGGGGGTGCGCAGTCCGATCGTGATACCGATGCGCAGGCCGTTCAGGACAGGAGACGTCATCGTCGGCGGGGTGGGAAGTTGAATGGACGCAGTGTAGCGCGGGGCAAGCGGCCGCGCGAGCAATCCACCAGTCTAGCCGAACGCCGGCCGCCAGACTGTCATGCATGGTCATACGCGGTGCCAACGGCCCGGGTTGGCCACCGGGCGCACCGCACGGGACGCCATGCGCGCCGCCATGCGCCAGATGCGACAAGGCCGGCGTCGCACCGCGAGGCGCCACGCCGGCCCGTGTGCGACGCACGCCCCGGTCAGCCTTCAGCCATCATCAGCAGCTGCGCGCCATCCGCGACCTGGTCGCCGACGCCGTACAGCACTTCGGCGACGACGCCCGCGCCCGGCGCGCCGATCGTGTGCTCCATCTTCATCGCCTCCATCACGATCAGCGGCGTGCCGGCCTCGACCTTCTGGCCCGGCTCGACCAGCACCGCGATCACCTTGCCGGGCATCGGCGCAGTGAGGCGGCCGCCGCCATGCTCGGCATCGCCCGCGTGCGCAAGCACGTTCCGCCATTCGAAGGTCTCGGCGACACCCTGCGTGAACACGTGGAAACTGTCGCCGTCGGCGTACACGCGGCCGCTGCTGCGCACGCCGTCGAGCGTCACGTCGAAGTCGAGCGGCGTTGCGCCGCGTGCCCATGCGAACGGCTGCGCGGCCGCGTCGCCGGTGGCGAGGCGCGTGCTGCCGCCGTCGTCCTCGTAGGTGACCGTCACGTCCGCTTCGCGTTCGGGCGCATGCCACTCGAGCGTGCGGCGATAGCCGCCGTTCAGCCGCCAGTCCGGCAGCGCACGCCACGGCGACGCGCCTTCCCGTGCGGCCGCGTCGCGTTCGCGCGCGAGCAGCGCCGCGCAGGCCAGCGCGAGCGTCGCGCGCGGCGGCCGTTGCGGCGCGAACAGCGCATCGTGATTGCGCTCGATCAGGCCCGTGTCGAGATCGGCGATCGCGAACGGCTCGCAGGTGACGATCCGCTGCAGGAACGCGGCGTTCGTGTGCAGGCCGACCACCTCGCACGCACGCAGCGCGCGCAGCATCCGGCCGAGCGCTTCCGCGCGGTCCGCGCCGTGCACGATCAGCTTCGCGATCATCGGATCGTAGAACGGCGTGATCGCGTCGCCCTCGCGCACGCCGCTGTCGATGCGCACTGACGCGCCGATCGCGAACTCGACGCCTTCCGGCAGCCGCAGGTGCTTCAGCGTGCCGGTGGACGGCAGGAAGCCGCGCGCCGGATTCTCCGCATAGAGACGCGCCTCGATCGCATGCCCGTGCACGCGCAGTTCGTCCTGCTGCAGCGGCAGCGGCTCGCCCGACGCAACGCGCAGTTGCCACTCGACGAGATCGAGCCCCGTGACCATCTCGGTGACCGGATGCTCGACCTGCAGGCGCGTGTTCATTTCCATGAAGTAGAACGCTTCGCCCGTCATGATGAATTCGACGGTGCCCGCGCCGACGTAATTCACCGCACGCGCGGCCGCGACAGCCGCCTCGCCCATCGCCTGGCGCACGTCTTCATGCAGCCCCGGCGCCGGCGCTTCCTCGAGCACCTTCTGGTGACGGCGCTGCACCGAGCAGTCGCGGTCGAACAGGTAGACGGTGTTGCCGTGCGTGTCGCCGAACACCTGCACCTCGACGTGACGCGGGCGCGTCAGGTATTTCTCGATCAGCACGCGATCGTTGCCGAAGCTGCTCGCGGCCTCGCGCTGGCACGACGCGAGCGCCGCCGGAAAGTCCTCGGAGCGCTCGACCACGCGCATGCCCTTGCCGCCGCCGCCCGCGCTCGCCTTGAGCAGCACCGGGTAGCCGATTGCGTCGGCTTCGCGATGCAGGTGGGCTGCATCCTGGTCGTCGCCGTGATAGCCGGGCACGAGCGGCACCGCGGCCGCGTGCATCAGCGCCTTCGCGGCGGCCTTCGAGCCCATCGCCGCGATCGCGTCGACCGGCGGCCCGATGAACGCAATGCCGGCCGCTTCGCACGCGTGCGCGAAATCCTCGTTCTCCGACAGGAAACCGTAGCCCGGGTGGATGGCCTGCGCGCCGGTCGCGCGCGCGGCCTCGATGATGCGCTCGATGCGCAGGTAGCTGTCCGCGGCCGCCGAGCCGCCGATGTGCACGGCTTCGTCGCACGCTGCGACGTGCTTCGCGTTCGCGTCCGCGTCGGAATAGACGGCGACGCTCGCGATCCCGAGACGTTTGCACGTCGCGGCGACGCGGCAGGCGATTTCGCCGCGGTTGGCGATCAGAATCTTGTCGAACATGGCTTCGGTGTCGTCCGGAAAGTTAGGGGCACGCCGTCATTCACGCCACGAAGGCGTGCGTTTCTCGAGGAAGGACGCGATCCCTTCGCGCGCTTCAGCGCCGGCGCGGGTCCGCGCGATCCAGTCGGCGGTCTGCTCGATCAGCGTCGCGTCGAGCGGCCGGCCGGCCACGTCGGCGACGAGCCGCTTGCACGCACGCACCGCATCGGGGCCGTTCGCGACGAGCGTCGCGGCCAGCTTCGCGACCGTTTCGTCGAGCGCCTCGGCCGGCACGGCATCGTGAATGAAGCCGAGCGACGCGGCGCGCGCGCTGTCGAACACTTCGGCCGTCGTGAAGTAGCGACGTGCCGCGCGCTCGCCCATCGCGCGCACGACGTACGGCGCGATCGTTGCCGGAATCAGCCCGAGCCGCGCTTCGGAGAGGCAGAACTTCGCACCTTCGGCGGCGATCGCGATGTCGGCCGCCGCGACGAGGCCCACGCCGCCCGCATACGCGTCGCCGTGCACGCGCGCGATCACCGGCTTCCCGCAGCGATGGATCGCCTCGAGCATCCGCGCGAGCTTGCGCGCATCGGCGCGATTCTCGTCGTCCGAGTAACCGGCCATCTTCTTCATCCAGTTCAGGTCCGCGCCTGCGCAGAACGCCGCGCCTTCCGCCGCGAGCACGACCGCGCGCACGCCGGCGTGCGCATCGAGCCACTCGAACGCGGTGGTGAGCTCGGCGATCGTCGTCTCGTTGAACGCGTTGCGCACGTCGGGCCGCGCGAGCGTGACGGTCGCCACGCGATTTGCTTCGTTGACCTTGATGGTTTCGTATCGCATCGTCCGCCCCTCGCTCGTTACATCCGGAACACGCCGAAGCGCGTATCGTCGATCGGCGCGTTCATCGACGCGGCAAGGCCGAGGCCCAGCACGTCGCGCGTCTGCGCGGGGTCGATCACACCGTCGTCCCACAGCCGCGCGCTCGCATAATACGGATGGCCCTGGCGCTCGTACTGGTCGCGGATCGGCTGCTTGAACGCCTCTTCTTCGTCGCTCGACCACGAACCGCCCTTCGCCTCGATGCCGTCGCGGCGCACGGTCGCGAGCACCGACGCGGCCTGCTCGCCGCCCATCACCGAGATCCGTGCGTTCGGCCACATCCACAGGAAACGCGGGCCGAATGCGCGGCCGCACATCCCGTAGTTGCCCGCGCCGAACGAGCCGCCGATGATCACCGTGAACTTCGGCACCTTCGCGTTCGACACGGCCGTCACCATCTTCGCGCCATGCCGCGCGATGCCTTCGTTCTCGTACTTGCGGCCGACCATGAAACCCGTGATGTTCTGCAGGAACACGAGCGGAATCTTGCGCTGGCAGCACAGCTCGATGAAATGCGCGCCCTTCACGGCCGATTCGGAAAACAGGATGCCGTTGTTCGCGACGATCCCGACCGGATGGCCCCAGATGTGCGCGAAGCCCGTGACGAGCGTCGTGCCGAAGCGCGCCTTGAATTCGTCGAACTCCGAATCGTCGACGATGCGCGCGATCACCTCGCGCACGTCGAACGGCTTGCGCGTGTCGACCGGAATCACGCCGTACAGGCTCTTCGCGTCGTAGCGCGGCGGCTTCGGTTCGCGCACCGCCACCGGCGATGCGATCTTCGGCGCGAGATGATCGACGATGTTGCGCGCGATCGACAGCGCATGCGCGTCGTTCTGCGCGAGATGGTCGGCCACGCCCGACAGGCGCGTGTGCACGTCGCCGCCGCCGAGATCCTCCGCGCTCACTTCCTCGCCGGTCGCGGCCTTCACGAGCGGCGGGCCGCCGAGAAAAATCGTGCCCTGGTTCTTCACGATGATCGACTCGTCGCTCATCGCCGGCACGTACGCGCCGCCCGCCGTGCACGAGCCCATCACGACAGCGATTTGCGCGATTCCCGCGGCGGACATCGTTGCCTGGTTGAAGAAGATGCGGCCGAAGTGGTCGCGATCGGGAAACACGTCGTCCTGGTTCGGCAGGTTCGCGCCGCCCGAATCGACGAGGTACACGCACGGCAGCCGGTTTTCCGCGGCGATTTCCTGCGCGCGCACGTGCTTCTTGACCGTCATCGGGTAGTAGGTGCCGCCCTTGACCGTCGCGTCGTTGCATACGATCACGCACTCGCGGCCCGCGATCCGGCCGATCCCGGTGATCACGCCCGCGCCTGGCGCGTCGTCGTTGTACATGCCGTTCGCCGCGAGCTGCGACAGCTCGAGGAACGGCGCACCCGGATCGAGCAGCTGCGCGATGCGCTCGCGCGGCAGCAGCTTGCCGCGCGACAGATGCTTGTCGCGCGCGGCCTGGCCGCCGCCTTGCGCGAGCTGTTCGATCTTCGCGCGCAGGTCGGCGACGACCGCCTCCAGCGCCGCGGCGTTCGCGCGGAATTCTTCCGAACGCGGGTTCAGTTTCGATTCGATGATCGGCATCGACGGGGCTCCGTTCGCGTATCGTGGGGCGTTACATCGTTTCCGCGAACAGCTCGCGGCCGATCAGCATGCGGCGGATCTCGCTCGTGCCGGCACCGATCTCGTACAGCTTCGCATCGCGCCACAGACGGCCGACCGGGTATTCGTTGATGTAACCGTTGCCGCCAAGGATCTGGATCGCCTCGCCGGCCATCCACGTGGCCTTCTCGGCCGTGTAGAGGATCACGCCCGCGCAGTCCTTGCGCACCTGGCGAATGTGGTCGCTGCCCGCCGAGTCGAGATGGCGGCCGACCGCATACAGGTACGCGCGGCACGCCTGGAACGTGGTGTACATGTCGGCGACCTTGCCCTGGATCAGCTGGAATTCGCCGATCGACTGGCCGAACTGCTTGCGGTCGTGGATATACGGCACCACCGCGTCGAGACACGCGGCCATGATGCCCGTCGGGCCGCCCGACAGCACCGCGCGTTCGTAGTCGAGGCCGCTCATCAGCACCTTCACGCCGCCGTTGAGCTGACCGAGGATATTCTCCTCCGGCACCTCGACGTCCTGGAACACGAGTTCGCCCGTGTGCGATCCGCGCATGCCGAGCTTGTCGAGCTTCTGCGCGACCGAGAAGCCCTTCATCCCCTTCTCGACGATGAACGCGGTGATGCCGCGCGGGCCGGCGTCGATGTCCGTCTTCGCGTAGACGACGAGCGTGTCGCAGTCGGGGCCGTTGGTGATCCACATCTTCGTGCCGTTGAGCACGTAGCGGTCGCCGCGCTTGTCCGCGCGCAGCTTCATGCTGACGACGTCGGAACCCGCGTTCGGCTCGCTCATCGCGAGCGCGCCGATGTGTTCGCCCGACACGAGCTTCGGCAGATATTTCTGCTTCTGCGCCTCGGTGCCGTTGCGGTGGATCTGGTTCACGCACAGGTTCGAGTGCGCGCCGTACGACAGGCCGATCGACGCCGAGGCGCGCGAGATCTCTTCCATCGCGACCATGTGCGCGGTGTAGCCCATGTTCGCGCCGCCGTATTCCTCGGCGACCGTCATGCCGAGCACGCCGAGATCGCCGAACTTCTTCCACAGATCCATCGGAAACTGGTCGGTGCGGTCGACTTCCGCCGCGCGCGGCGTGATTTCCTTGGCCGCGAACGTCGCGACGGCGTCGCGCAGCATCTCGATGTCTTCACCGAGCATGAATTGCACACCGGGCAGGTTGATCATGTCTCCTCCGTCTCCAGAAAGTGGGTCGCACGCGCCGATTTCTGAGTGTCGCTCAAATCGGATCAATGCGTCGATTCATTAAGCCAATACAGCGTAAATTTTGCACAGTTTCGCGCCTCGTCCGGCTTGGCGTCAATAGTTTTTTGAGTGACACTCAGATATCATTGCAGCATGACAGCCGCTACCGCCGACACCATGACCGCCACCGCCAAAGCCGACCACCCCGAGCCGTCGCGCGCACCTGCCGGGCGCAAGTCCCAGCAGCGCGTGCAGGACATCCTGCGCGCCGGTCGTGAAGTGTTCGCCGAAAAGGGTTACGAGCATGCGACGGCCGCCGAGATCGCGCAGCGCGTCGGCGTATCTGAGGCGACGGTGTTCAGCTACTTCCGCGGCAAGCGCGAGCTGTGCGCGCGCGTGATTGCCGACTGGTATGACGAAATCATTGCCGCGTTCGAACTCGGGATGCCGCAGGAAGCGTCGGTGCAGCAGCAGTTCGCGTTCATCGTGCGCACGCACCTGCGGCTGATGCTGGTGAACGGCACCGGGCTGTGCGCGCTGGTGCTGTCGGAAGGGCGGGCGAAGCAGCATGCGTTGAGCGACGAGCTCACCGCGCTGCAGCGCCGCTACACGGCGCCGCTGATGGACGTACTGGCGCGCGGCCAGGCGGCCGGGCAGGTACGCAGCGACATGCCGCTGAGCCTGCTGCGCTCGATGGTGTTCGGGCCAATCGAGCACGTGCTTTGGGATGCGATCCTCGGGCACCGCAAGCTCGATACGGAAACGACGGCCACCCAGCTCGTCGACATGCTTTGGGCCGCCGTGCAGCCGCCCGCGCCGGAACAAGCGGCGCTCGTGCGCTTCAGGAACGAAGTCGCGGAAGCGGTGCGGCGGCTGGAAGGGGAAGCGTCACGCCCATAATGCAGGCAGGCGGCGCGAAGCTGCTGCCGCCTTGCCGCATCTGCTCTTCCATCGCGCGGAAATCAGCCGCTACGACTCCTCGCCGACCCGCAGCGGCGCACGGCTCTGCTCGTTGTTCAAATGAACGAACTTGCGCAACAGGCGCATCAGTTCCCGCGAATCGTCCTCCCCCATGCCGTCGAACAGGCCGGCGCGCAGTTCCTGCACCGACGGAATCAGGTGCGTGAGCAGCTCGACACCCGCCGGCGTCAGCAGCAAGCGCCGCTGACGCCGCGGCAACACTTCGCGAACGATCAATCCTTTCGCTTCGAGCCGGACCGCGAGGTCCGCGGTCGTCGACGTGTCGAGCGCCACTCGCTGCGCGAGCGTCACCTGATCGAGCCCCGGGCACTCGTAGAGCATCCGCAGGACCGCGTACTGCACGGGCGTCACGTCCCGGCCAAGCTTCTCGTAGAACATCGCAACCGCGATCTGGTGCGCACGCCGGATCAGGTGCCCGGGTTCGTCGTACAGGTCGAGCGGGAAAGCGGGCGCGTCGGCGGGATTCGTTTTTTCCATGAATGAGTCGATGACATAGGCGGCGCACGCTGTTGCGTGCGCCGACGGCATGGCGCTGCGTCGCGCCATTTCCCGGGAAAACCAGTATACCGCTCGCCTTGCCCTGACCAACATCAATAAGTACACTGAATCTCATTCAGTACACGGAATGAAGAATTGCCGCGCACCGGCGGCACCGCCCTGAAGGAGACGAAGAACGTGTTTCTCAAGAACGCTTGGTATGTCGCGTGCACGCCCGATGAAATCGACGGCAAGCCGCTGGGCCGCAAGATCTGCAATGAGTCGATGGTGTTCTACCGCGCGGCCGACGGCCGGGTCGCCGCGCTCGAAGACTTCTGCCCGCACCGCGGCGCACCGCTGTCGCTGGGATTCGTGCGCGACGGCGTGCTCGTGTGCGGCTATCACGGGCTGGAAATGGGCTGCAACGGCAAGACGGCCGGCATGCCGGGCCAGCGCGTCGGCGGCTTTCCGCCGATCCGCAGCTTTCCTGTAGTCGAGCGGTATGGATTCGTCTGGGTGTGGCCCGGCGATGCGTCCGCGGCCGATCCCGACAAGCTGCCCGCGCTCCAGTGGGCCGAAGATCCTGCCTGGGCATACGGCGGCGGCCTGTATCACATCCGTTGCGACTACCGGCTGATGATCGACAACCTGATGGACCTCACGCACGAGACCTACGTGCATGCGACGAGCATCGGCCAGAAGGAAATCGACGAAGCGCCGCCGAAGACGACCGCCAACGGCGACGAAGTCGTCACGAGCCGCTTCATGGAGAACGTGATGCCGCCGCCGTTCTGGCGGATGGCACTGCGCGGCAACGGGCTGGCCGATGACGTGGCGGTCGACCGCTGGCAGATCTGCCGCTTCACGCCACCGAGCCACGTGATGATCGAAGTGGGCGTCGCGCATGCAGGCCACGGAGGCTACGACGCGCCGGCCGAGCTGAAGGCGTCGTCGATCGTGGTCGACTTCATCACGCCGGAGACGGACACGTCGATCTGGTATTTCTGGGGGATGGCGCGCAACTTCCGGCCCGACGATCACGCGTTGACCGCCGAGATCCGCGACGGTCAGGGCAAGATCTTCGCCGAGGATCTCGAGATGCTCGAGCGCCAGCAGCTCAACCTCGAGCAGTGGCCGGACCGCAAGCTGCTCAAGCTCAACATCGACGCCGGCGGCGTGCTGTCGCGCAAGGTGATCGAGCGGCTGCTCGCCGACGAAAGCGCATCGAGTCCGCAGCGGCCCGTGATTCCGGTCGCGCAGATCAAGGAGGTGTCATGAGCGCCGCGACGCTGACGGTCCGGGTAGCCCGCAAGTGGCAGGAAGCGCGCGACATCTGCGGTTTCGAATTCGTCAGCGATGACGGGTCACCCTTGCCGCGCTTCGACGCCGGCGCGCATATCGACGTGTATTTGCCGGGCGGGCTCGTGCGCCAGTACTCGCTGTGCAACCACCCCGAACCCGGCGATCGCTACCAGATCGCGGTGCTGCGCGATGCCGAGGGCCGCGGCGGGTCGCGCGCGATTCACGATGAAGTCCGGCAAGGCGATACCGTACGGATCGGCATGCCGCGCAATCAATTTCCGCTCGCGCCCGACGCGCCGCACCACCTGTTGCTCGCGGGCGGGATCGGCGTCACGCCGATTCTCTGCATGGCGGAACGGCTGTTCTCGTCCGGCACGCCCTTCGACATGCACTACTGCGCGCGTTCGACCGATCGCATGGCCTTTGTCGAGCGGATCAAAGCAGCCGGGTTCCGCGACCGCGCCCGCTTCCACGTCGACGACGGCGACCCCGCGCAACGCCTCGACCTGCCCGCCGTACTCGCCGCAGCGCCTGACGGCACGCACCTGTACGTATGCGGCCCGCGCGGCTTCATGGACGCGGTGCTGAACGCCGCGCGCGAGCGCAACTGGGCCGACGAGCGGCTGCATTACGAGTTCTTCGGCGGCGCGGTTGCGTCGTCCGGCGCGGATCGCGCGTTCCAGGTCCGCATCGCGAGCAGCGGCAAGGTGATCGACGTGCCGGCCGAATGCACGGTCATCGCCGCGCTGGCAGCCAACGGCGTCGATGTGCTCACGTCGTGCGAGCAAGGCGTCTGCGGCACCTGCGTGACGCGTGTGCTCGAAGGCGAGCCCGATCATCGCGATTCGTATCTGACGGAAGCGGAACAAGCGGCCGGCGACCAGTTCATGCCGTGCTGCTCGCGATCGCGAAGCGATCTGCTGGTACTCGACCTGTAGACGGACCGCCCGACACGCGGCGGCCAATCACAATACTGGAGACGATCAATGGAGCAGCCTGCCCGGCCACCCATCAACACAACGCGATTCCCGGTCGACCGATGGTGGGTCGCCGCGCTGTCGTCCGAACTGACGGACAAACCCGTCGCCCGCACGCTGCTCGGCCGCCCGGTCGTGCTGTTCCGGTTGCCGTCCGGGGAAATCGGTGCGCTGGAAGATCGCTGCTGCCACAAGTCGCTGCCGCTGTCGTGCGGCTCGCTCGAAGCGCGCGGCCTGCGCTGCGGCTATCACGGCCTGCTGTTCGACCGCGACGGCGCCTGCGTGGAGATTCCCGGGCAGGACCGGATTCCGGCAAAGGCGTGTGTGCCGTCGTATACGGTGCGGGAACAGGACGCGATCGTATGGATCTGGATCGGCGCCGATGCGCACGCCCAACCAACCTGCGCGCCGCCGCGCTATGCGTTCCACACGGATCCGCAATACCTGTTCGGCGGCGGCAACTACCATTACGACGCACCGTATCAGCTGATTCACGACAACCTGATGGATCTGAGCCACCTCGGCTATGTCCACCTGAAAACGATCGGCGGCAACGCGCCGCTGCATATGGGCGCGGAAACCCGCGTCAGCAGCGACGGCGATACGGTGACGCTGGTCCGCCGGATGCCGGACTCCGACCCGCCGCCGACCTACACGGCCGCATGGCCGTTCGCGGGCCGGGTCGATCGCTGGCAGGAAATCGAATTCCACGTGTCGCATATCCGGATCTGGACCGGCGCGATGGACGCCGGCACCGGCGACCTGCTCGATCCCGCGCGCGGCGGCTTTCACATGCGCGGCTTCCACGGCATCACGCCAGAGACGGACACCACGACGCACTATTTCTGGACCGTCGCGACCAATCCGCAATACGACGTTGAACGCGTCGCGCAAACGGTCATCGAGCAATCCGCGGCGACGTTCGATGAAGACAAGACCGTGATCGAAGCGCAATACCGGAATCAGCTTCGATTTCCGGACTGCCGCCAGATCGACATTCACGTCGACGCGGGCCCCAATCGCGCGCGGCGCGTGATCCAGCGGCTGCTGCAACAACCCGAACTCGCGTAACCGTCGCGCCGGCGCGACGGTTACGCGAACGACGCCTGACGGTCGCGGCAGGCATTCACCGCGGTTGGCAGACAGCACACGCATTCGCGTTCGCATTCGCCCCGCTCGCCAAAACCGGCTTCGATTTTTTCCAATTCGATTAGTCATACTATTTTTTATGAAGGGTCTTTGACGTGAGTGCAAATATCCGCAATACGATCGACGCATCACCGATGAGCACGTTCCAGACGATGGCGGTCACGGCCTGCGTCGTGCTGAACATGCTCGATGGCTTCGACGTGCTGGCCATCGCGTTTGCCGCGCCGCACCTGGCCGCCGAGTGGAAACTGAGCGGCAAGGAAATCGGCCTGCTGCTGAGCGCGGGGCTCGCCGGCATGGGGATCGGCTCGGTGCTGATCGCGCCGCTCGCCGATCGCATCGGCCGCCGCCGCATCATCCTGTTCTGCCTCGCCGTCATCTCGACCGGGATGCTCGCCTGCGCGGCCACGCACAGCACGCTGCAACTCGCGATCGCACGTGCGTACACGGGGCTCGGCATCGGCGGCATGCTGGCGAGCCTGACCGTCATCAGCGGCGAATACGCATCGAACAAATGGCGCAGCGCCGCGATCGGCATGCAGTCGACCGGTTACGCGATCGGCGCCACCGCCGGCGGGGTCATCGCCGGCTACCTGCTGTCGACGTGGGGATGGCGCAGCGTGTTCGCGTTCGGCGGCATCCTGACCTTGACGGCGATCCCGATGGTGCTCGCACTGCTGCCGGAATCGCTCGACTTCCTGCTGGCACGGCGTCCGGACGACGCGCTGCAGAAAATCAACCGCATCCTCGCGAGAATGAAGCGCGCGCCGATCGACGCGCTGCCGGCCGTGACCGCGTCCATCGACACGACGAACCCCGCGTCGAGCTGGACGGCCGTGCTGCGCGCGCCGCTCACGCGCCGCACGATCGCGCTGTGGATCGCGTTCTTTCTCGTGATGGGCAGCTTTTATTTCGTCGTCAGCTGGACGCCGAAGCTGCTGGTCCAGGCCGGGCTGTCGGCATCGCAGGGCGTGACCGGTGGCGTGCTGCTCAACCTCGGCGGCATCGCGGGCGCGTCGCTCTTCAGTTTGCTGTCCACCCGGTTCGGCCTGCGCAACCTGCTGGGCGCGACGCTGTTGCTGGGCGGCGCGCTGATGGTCGTGTTCGGCATGAACACCGGCTCGCTCGGCATCGGGATGACCGTCGGGGTGTTCCTCGGCGCCGTGATCAATGCGTGCGTGGCCGGCATGTATGCGTTGTCGCCGACGCCCTATCCCGCCGAGATCCGTACGACCGGCATCGGTCTCGCGGTCGGCATCGGTCGACTCGGCGCGATCCTGTCGCCGATGACGGTCGGCGCGCTGCTGGACGACGGCTGGTCCGTGTCCCATCTCTATCTCGCGTTCCTCGTGCCGATGGCCGGCGCGGCGATCGCCGTCGCCGTGGCGGGCGGGCGCGCCGCGGCGCCGCACCGGCAGCGCGACCCGGCGATCTCGTAACGCGCGACACCCGCAGTCCTGCCGATACCCGTCGGCATTCCGGACATGTCCCGGGCCTGAAACATTGATAAGTACATCTACATACTGTTTGGAGACAACCATGAAAACGAAACTGGGCGTCGTATTCGCGACGGCGATGACGCTGGCCGGACCGGCCTGTGCGCAAAGCAGCGTCACGCTGTACGGGATCATCGATACCGGCGTGTCCTACTACAACAATGCGGCACACGGCGGGACGTTCACCGGGATGCCGACGCTGACCGGCGAAGTGCCGTCACGCTGGGGCCTGCGAGGCACTGAGGATCTCGGCGGCGGCTACCAGGCGTTCTTCGTACTCGAAAACGGCTTCCAGCCCGGCACCGGTGCGCTGAACTACGGCGGGCGTCTGTTCGGGCGGCAGGCGAACGTGGGCGTGAACAGTCCCTTCGGCGCGCTGACCCTCGGCCGCCAGATGAACATGTCGATGATCGTGCTGACCAATGCCGACGTGATCGGCCCGTCGATTCATTCGATGGCGGATTTCGACTCGTATTTGCCGAATGCCCGCAGCGACAATGCGATCGGCTACAAGGGCACGTTCCACGGCGTGACGCTCGGCGCGACCTACAGCTTCGGCCGCGACGCGGCCGGGCCGGCGGGACCGTCCGCGACGGGCTGCGGGGGACAGGTGCCCGGCGACATCGTAGCCTGCCGCCAATACACGGCGATGCTCGCCTATGACGCGAGCAATTTCGGGGTCGCCGCATCGCACGACGTGATGCGCGGCGGCGGCGGCGCGCTCGCGCCGCTGAACAATCCGGCGTACACCGACACGCGCGACATCGTCGCCGGCTACGTGAAGATCGGCCCCGCGAAACTCGGCGCCGGCTGGATCCGCCGCAACCTCGCGGCGGCCGCACACCTGCAGGCCGACATCGTGTTCGCCGGCGGCACGTACTACGCGACACCCTACCTCGCGCTCGACCTGCAAGGCGTGCGCTACCTGCAACGCCGCGAAAACGGCGAAGGCGGCACGAACGCCACGCTCTTCGTCGGCCGGGCGAACTATTTCCTGTCGAAGCGGACGACCGTCTATACGTCGGTGGGCTATATGTTCAACAGCACGCTGGCCGCGAACGCGGTCGCCGCCGGCGGGACGGTCGGCACCGGGATGAATCAGCTCGGTGTGATGGCCGGCATTCAGCAGAAGTTCTGATCGCCGGACATCGCCCGTCGATCAATCGGCGAGCCGGCAATGCGAAAGCTTCAATCCGGGCAGCACCGGCGCGTCGATATAGCCTTCGTTCTCGCAACTGAAGCGGAAATTCGCGGACGCCGTGAACGGCTTGATCTCGCCGCCGGGGAATTTCGGTTTCAGCGCGGCCTGGTCGGCCACGTCGAAATGCGTATCGAACTGTTCGCCGTCGGTCGTCAACGCACCGAAGTACGTGCCGCCCGGGTCGCTGCCCATCCGGATCACGGCGCCGACGAACGCGAGGCGCTTGCCGTCGTATTTCGTCTTCGCGGCGGCCATGTCCTGCGTATAGGCCTCGATCACGGTGCCGTAGTGCGCGTCGATCGCGGGCTCGGCGGCCGGCGCGGCGCAGGCGGCCTGGTACACGCCCGCCAGCAGCGCGCATGCGGCCAACGCGGCCGTCATGAACGGCGCGGGAATCTTTTTCATGGGTGGTCTCCCGTCAAGCGTAGTGGTTGAAGTCGTTGACCGAGGCGCGGCGCCGGCTGCCCGGCGCCACGCCGGACGATCGTGCCGCCGTTGCTTTATTCGTTCGAATCGCGGAACGCGGCTGCAGTCACTTCACCACCCGCATGGTCGACGGCGGTGCGAAACATCGCGCTGCACGCGACGTGACAGAAGATGGCATGGTGCGGCCCCCGGCTCTCATTGAATTTCACTGCGTCTGATTTTGGCCGCTACGGTAGCAGACGGCCGAAGACCCGGCAATCGCGATGCACGGTCCATATCGGCCTCGCTACAATTGCAAACGATTCTCATTACATATATCATGCGCGTCCTGCCTCGGCGAATCAGTGAAGCGCCGCGGCCCGCGCCTTCATCCTTAGCACTCCGTCCATTCATCGATTCATGCCATCCCGTCGACCGCCCCGCCGCGCGCGGACCTTGCGTCCGTGGCGCGCGAGCCTGCCTGCCCTGATCACCCTTTGCGTCGCAAGCGGCGCGCATGCGGATGCCGACCCTGCCGCCACGGCCTCGCCGGCCGCGCCCTCGGGCTCGTCGACGCCCGCGCCGCCCGAACGCGAACTGCCGACGATCAGCGTCAGCGCATCGGCGGCCACTGATCCGACCGTCGGCTACCAGCCGCGCACCAGCAGCGTCGCCGGCGGCGACGATCGTCCGCTCAGGGAGATTCCGCAATCAGTTGCCGTGGTCAGCAGCAGTGTGATGCAGGACCAGCAGGCGCGTTCGCTCGATGACGTGCTCGGCAACATCAGCGGCGTGACGCAGACCAACACGCTCGGCGGCACGCGCGACGCGTTCATCAAGCGCGGCTTCGGCTCGAACAACGACGGTTCCGTGCTCGTCGACGGCGTGCGCACGCCGGTGCTGCACAGCTACCTCGCGACGATCGACCGCGTCGAAGTGCTGAAGGGCCCCGCTTCGCTGCTGTACGGGATGCAGGACCCGGGCGGCGTGATCAACCTCGTCACGCGCAAGCCGGAAGAAACATTCGGCGGCTCGATCTCGGCCTCGCGCACGAGCCACGGTGGCAGCGGCGCGCAGTTCGACCTGACCGGCCCGCTCGGCAAGCCGGGCCAGGTCGCGGGCGGCACGCTCGCGTTCCGGCTCACCGGCGAATACGACACGAGCCGCTACTGGCGCAGCTTCGGCCGCCAACGCGATGCGCTGATCGCGCCCGCGCTGTCGTGGCACGACGCGAACACGTCAATCGACGTCAGCTACCAGTACGTCGACTACACGACGCCGTTCGATCGCGGCACCGTGCTCGTGAACGGCCGCCCCGACGATGCGCTGCGCTATCGCCGCTACGAGGAAGCGTGGGCGCAAAGCAGCGGAATCCAGGAAACGCTGCGCGCACGCATCGAGCACCGCTTCTCCGACGCATGGCGCGTGCGCGCGACCTACGGCTGGGGCCGCGACCGCTACGATCAATACATCACCCGCGCGACCGCCTTCAACAGCACGACCGGCGCGCTATCGCGCACGTCCGACGCCAACCTCGGACGCAACGACTCCGACCAGATCGCGACGCTCGGCCTGCTCGGCAACCTGACGCTCGCGGGAATGAACCACGCGCTCTACATCGGGGGCGAATACGAGCGGCAGCGCAGCTTCCGCGGCGACACGATCCGCGGCACCGCGACCAGGGGCTTCGATCTCTACGATCCCGTCTACGGCCTGCTCGCGCCCGGCGGCACGGTAAGCACGAAGCAGAGCGATTCGCTTTCGAAGGTCCACACGTACTCGATGATCGTGCAGGACTCCGTGAAGATCACCGACCGGCTCACCGCGGTCGGCGGGTTGCGCTGGGAGGACTGGCAGCAGGAATCGGGAATGGGGCGGCCGTTCGTGTTCGCCGACCGCTCGCACGGCAACGTGTGGCTGCCGCAGTTCGGGCTCGCCTATGCGCTCACGCCGTCGCTGACCGCGTATGCGAACGTGAGCCGCTCGTTCAAGCCGAACGTCGCGTCGAACGTGGCTGCGCCGCTCGCGCCGGAATTCGGCCGCGTGCTGGAAGCCGGCCTGAAGTTCAACCTGAAGCCCGGCATCACTGGCACGCTCGCGGCCTATCAGATCGACAAGCGCAACGTCGCGGTCACGGTCGGCGACATCACGTCGACCATCGGCACCGCGCGCTCGCGCGGGATCGAACTCGACGTCGCGGGGCAGCTCACGCGCCATCTGAGCCTGATCGGCAGCTACGCGTACACGAACGCGAACGACCGCGACAGCAACACGCCGCTCGTCAACGTCGCGCGCCACACCGGCAGCCTGTTCGCGGTGTACGACACGGCGATCGCGAACCTGCCCGGACGCTGGCGCTTCGGCGGCGGCGCGCGGCTCGTCGGCGCACGGCCCGGCGACACCGCGAACAGCTTCACGCTGCCCGGCTACGTGACCGTCGATGCTTTCGCGGCCTATGAAACGACGATCGGCAAGTTCCCGACACGCATTCAGCTCAACGTGAAGAACCTGCTCGACAAGACCTACTATCCGTCGAGCAACAGCAATCTGATCGTCGCGGTCGGCGAGCCGCGGCTCGTCACGCTGACGACGACGGTGTCGTTCTGACGCACCTTCGCATCGGGCGGCACGATCGCCGTCGGCAACATGACATGGACGGTAAAGCCAGTCTTTCCCGCGCTCTAGGGTGCACGCTCGTTCAACTGGGGCGCGGGCATGGGCGACATCCGCAACGCGGCCGGTTTCGTGAAGGCGAACATGCTGCTTGGGCTCGGCGGCACGCTGACCGATCAGGAAGCGTGGGAGGTCGCGATCTTCATGGACAATCACGAGCGCCCGCAAGCCCCCCATTTCACCGGCTCGCTGCAGGACACGCGCGCGAAATGCCACGACACGCCCGACTCGATGTACGGACGCGAGGTGAACGGCCGCGTGCCCGGCGCGCCATGAAACCCTGCTTGCCCAAGCGGCGCGGCATACCTGATCACGGATGCCAGCGATACACGACGAGGCTCGACCCGTTGTAGTTGTCCTTCGTGATCACGTATTCGCCGGTCGAGCGCAGGTACGCACGGATGCCATACATCGAGTCGACGTCGTTGCCGACGTCCATCGCCGACGTGTTCGAATTCGTCAGCGTGGTCACGAGGCTGCCGGTGTTCAGGTCGAACACGTCGACGTTCGGCACCGTGTGCACGTAGCCGACGAACAGGTAGTGGCCTGCCGCCGCCATCGATTTCGGATTCGCGCTCGTCAGGTTGATCGCGACGTTCGGCGTGCTCGTGTTGCCGGCCTTCCAGCCGCGATAGACCTCGATGTGCCCGTTCATCGCTGTCCAGTCCCAGCTGCCCGAGATGCCCTGCGCGAGGATCATCGTGTCGCTGTCGGCCTGGTAGATGATTCGTGTGAGCGGCAGCACGGTGCGCGGAATCGGAATCTGCACCGGCTTGCCCCATGTCGGTTTCCCGGTCGCGTCGAAACCCGTCATCGGATAATGCGAAATGTTGTTCGTGCGATCGAGCCCGGCCCACACGTCGCCGTTGTCGTCGAGCGAGAAGCCGGCCGTCACCTGCAGCGTCGTGTTGAACGGCTTGCCGGGGATCGAGCCGTCCGGAATCGCGATGTAGCCGCTCGCGCCGTTGAAGTGATAGATGTTGTAGTTGCCCGGATTCTGTCCGGTCGCGACCAGCATCCGCGTGCCGTTCACGAGCGCGAGCTGGCCGAAATGTTGACCGCGCTGGTAGTCGTTCATGTCGAGGCGCGGGTCCTTCGGATAGGTGAACGGATCGATCGTGTTCGCGACGAACGTGCCGCCCGCGGTGCCGGTGTACACGTTGTTGCCGCTGTAGAAGAACGCGCCGTCGGTGGCGGGATCGGGCGCGGCGGCAGCCTCGAAGTTCAGTGCCTGCAGCTTCCATTGCAGCACGCCCGTCGGGCTGTACGAATGGAGGTCGGTGCTGCCATTGCGCCCGAGATCCCAGCCGCCGCCCCACGCGTTGTTCAGCACGTACAGGTTGCCTGCCGCGTCCTTGCCCATGCCGGCGACGCGCGTGAAGCGCTTGTCGCCGACCTGCCCCTTGATGCCCGAAGTCGTGTCGAGATACCCGCCGAGCACGCCGAACGTGCCGCGCTGCACGGGCTGGCCCACGAGCGCGTAGATCTTGATGTTCATGTCGGGGCCTTCGTCGCCCACCAGCAACTGCCCGCTCGGCGCATCGAAATACAGCGACGCCGGCCGCGCGCGGGCCGCCATCTGGATCGTGCTCATCGCCGTGCCCGTCGGGCTGAACTGCGCGACGACACCCGCACTCTTGCGCGCGACCCACAGGTTGCCGGCCGCATCGAGCGCCAGCGCACCGGGGCCCGATACGCCGATATCGCGCTGCCACACGCCGTCCGTCGTGTAGACGCGCACGCGGTTACCGTAGAAGTCGCTCACGTACAGCAGGTTGCCGGTCGTCGCGAGGCCCGTGATCACGTCCGCGTACTGGATGCCCGTCCACGTGCTGACAGGAATGCGCAGGTCGCGCTGGTTCGTGCTGCGGTTGTAGCGGCCGACCGAGCCGCTGCCGAACGTGCGGTTGTAGCCGAGCGCGACGAACAGCGAGTTCGCGTTGCCGGTGATCGCGCCACCCTGGAATTCGTCATGGATGCCGATCGTGCCGAGCGTCTGCCCGTTCTGGTAGATCGCGACACCGCCCGCGTTCTCGTCCCAGCGCGACGCCGTATAGATCACGCCCTCGGGCGCGACCCAAAGCGAGCGCGCACCGTTGCCGACGTGCGCGGCGAGCGTGCCGAACGTGTTCGCGAGCCAGTCCGTCGTGTATTGCGCTTGTGCGTGACCGGCCGGCGCCAGCATTGCCATGCACAGCCCAAGCAATGCCGCACGAATTTGTTTCGATAACATGAATGATGCTCCCGGACGATCGTTTTTTACACTCTAATTGGCCGCGTATGAAATATTGGTGATTTTTTCAAAAACCGATTCAATTTCGCTGCGAATGATTCATTACGTTCCTTTACCGCGCGATGCCGCCTGACTGAAGACGCATCGCTCCGGGCTTCGTATCGCAGCCCCGCCCGACAGCGCTCTCGCGAGCCGCTTTTTCCGGCACTTTATTCCGAAACACCTGACCATAACGCGTCATTTTTTCTGATTCGCGCACATTGAACTTCCATTGCCGTCGAATCGATTAAATGATTACAAATCGAAATTAAAATGAAAGAGAAAAAATATTGTCCCGTGCGCGCCGCATTGCCGGGAAAATCGTGAATACATGAAATAAGGCGACGTGCGGCAGGTTGCCGTTGCCAATGAAGATGCGGATGAGGAGCGGGATGGACCGCGCGTGCGGCGAAGGAGAGGTGGACACCGATGATGAGGAAGGCCGCGCCCCGGCCGGGCGTGCGGCCGGTTCAGGTCAGCTCGCGCTGTCGAGCGTCGCGCCGCCCCAACCGTCGAGGCACCTGGGCAGCGCATCGACGACGTCGATCACGCGCTGGCGGTGGAACAGACATCGATCAGCAGCGGGCCACGCAACCGGCGGCCCGCATCGAACGCGAGCGGCCGGTCATGCGCGTGACGTCAGAACTTCTGGCGCAGGCCGAGGCTGACGATCGCCTGCGACCGCGAGTCGGACGAGTGGCCGTTCGCCTTGTCCGACACCGATGCGGTCGCGGCCACCGGCCGGCCGAGCGCGTCGAGCGTCGTGCCGGACGCATGCTGGTACGCGCCGAGCAGGTACACGCTGGTGCGCTTCGACAGGTCGTAGACCGCGCCAAGCGTGACGTTGTGATACTGCGCGCGGTTGTCGATGCCGTCGACGTCGCTGCCGCGCGTGTAGCTGTAGCCCGCGAACAGCTGCGTCTGCGGCTGCACGTTCCAGCGCGTGAACACGCCCGCGACGTTGAAGGTCGCGTGGCCGTTGAACAGCGACTGGGCACCGCTGCGGTACTGCACGTTGCTGTAGTTCACGCCGACCACGGCCGGGCCGAAGTCGTACGTCGCGCCGGTCGCGATGATCTGCTGCGACTGCGCGCTCGCATAGCCTTCGTTGATCGACGAGTTGAACAGGCCGTCGTCGGTGCTCTGCCACTTGCCGGCCGTCGGGTCGGTCGCGCCCGTCTTGCTGTTGTCCGAACGCTCGTAGCCGACGCCCACGCGCAGCGGCCCCGCCGCGTATGCCGCGCCGACGCTCCACGTGTTGCGCTGCTTCATGCTGCCCGGCTGACTGCCGAAGCCGTACAGCGCGCCGAACGTGAAGCCCGCGTAGTTCGCGCTCGTGTACTTGATCGAACTGTCGACGCGCGCGGTCTGGTCGAGATCGTCGATGTCGCCCGGGTGCGCGCCGAAACCGCCGATGAACGACGACGGGCCGACCGGGCTCACGAAGTCATCGAGCGACGTGTACTGGCGGCCGAGCGTGACCGTGCCGTAACGGTTGCTGCCGACGCCGACGAAGGCCTGCCGGCCGAACTGGCGACCGCCCTGACCCGACGTGCCGTTGGTGATGTCGAAGCCGTTCTCGAGCACGAACAGCGCGCGCATCCCGCCGCCGAGATCCTCGGAACCCTTGATGCCCCAGCGGCTGCCGGACAGGTTGCCGGTGGTCAGCCCGACGTTCGAATGCCCTGTATAGGCGCCCGGCGAGCCGACCCGTTCGTTGCTGCGATAGGTCACGCCCGCGTCGACGATGCCGTACAGCGTGACGGAGCTTTGCGCGGATGCGATGCCCGCGAGCGAGAGCAGCAGCGGTGCTGCGATCAGTTGCTTGTTCATGGTTTTTAGCGTCTCCGGGCGGTGAGCCCGTTGTTCTATGCGAGTAGCGCGTGCGGCCGGAAGCCCCGCCGGCATGCGACGCCGGCCGCGTCCGCACACGGGAACGCGCGCGTGCGATACGCGCGCGCGACGTCGCGGCGAGCATGCCCGCCACGGCCGCCATGGTAGTTGGAACCGGTTCCCATCAACAGCGCAATAATGAAAACAACTTCTTGCCAGAATCGAGATAATCGGCCGCGCAGCGAACGCCGCTGTACAGCGCGACAACGCGCGCCCGATAATCGAGCACCCGCGTTCCACATGGAGCCATCGGCATGCATCAAACGACCTTGCTGATCTTCGCCGCCGTCGCGTTCGTCGGAATCGCGACGCCAGGCCCGACCGTGCTGCTCGCACTGACCAACGGCTCGCGCTACGGCGTGCGCCGCGCGGCCTACGGTTTCGCCGGCGCGATGCTGTCCGACTTCGTGCTGATCGTCGCGGTCGCGCTCGGCCTCGGCGCCCTGCTGATGGCGTCGGCATGGTGGTTCTCGGTGGTGAAATGGCTGGGCGCCGCCTATCTCGCGTATGTCGGCATCCGGCTGCTCACGTCGAAGGGCTCGCTCGACGTCACCGTCGGGCATGGCGGCACGGCGCACGGACGCAACGCGTTGATCTTCGCGAAGAGCTTCCTGACCGCGGTGACCAATCCCAAGGGCTATCTGTTCTTCTCCGCATTCCTGCCGCAGTTCCTCGATCCGTCCGCGCCGCTCGCGCCGCAATACGTCGCGCTCGCGGTCACGTTCGCGCTGCTCGACGGGGCGGTGATGTTCGGCTACGCGCTGCTCGGCGCTCGTGCGGTGCGGCTGCTGAAGCGCTCGGGCGCGCTGTGGCTCGAACGCACGTGCGGCGCGATGCTGCTCGCACTGGCCGGTTCGCTCGCGCTGTACCGGCGTCATGCCGCATAGGCGCGTCGGCATGCGCGCCGCATCGCGCGTGATGGGTGCGCGATGAGGATCGCCGCGCCGCCCCGCTCCGGTTTCCCCGGTCTGTCGCTCCGGCAGCTCGACCGCTCGGATCTCGACGCGTGGTACGCGTACCTGTCGAGGCGCGACGTCGTCCGCCACACGAGCTGGAACCTGCATGCGCGCGACGATCTGCTGCCGCTGTTCGACGATATCGAGTCGACTCATCCGGATTCGATCCGCCGTCTCGCAATCGTCGACGACGCGTCGGGCGCGCTCACGGGGACGATCGGATTGCATACGGTGTCCACCGCGAACCGTTCGGCCGAGATCGCGTACGACCTCGCACCGTCGCACTGGGGGCGCGGCATCGCGAGCGCGCTGTGCGCGAGCGTCACCGCGTGGGCGTTCGCCGAAGGTGGCTTCATGCGCATCCAGGGCGTCGTGCTGAGCAGCAACGCCGCCTCCGCGCGCGTCCTGCAGAAATGCGGCTACCGGTACGAAGGGTTGTTGCGCGCGTACCGGATGGTGCGCGGCGTGCCGGGCGATTTCGCGATGTACGCGCGCATCGCGACCGACTGAAACTCGTCGCGCGTCGCGCGTGTCGCGTCACCGACGCGATTGGACGAACCGCGCCGAATTCGCGACAATCGCCGTTCCCCGCCTCGACTTGCTCACCATGAAAATCGCCGCGCTGTCCGACATCCACGGCAACCTCGCCGCGCTCGACGCGGTGCTCGACGACGTGCGTCGCCGCGGCGCCGACGTGATCGTCAACCTCGGCGACATCGTGTCGGGCGCGCTCCATCCGGCCGAAACGGCCGACCGCCTGATCGCGCTCGACCTGCCAACCATCAAGGGCAATCACGAACGGCAACTGCTGACCGGCGATCGCGACACGATGCGGCTGTCCGATCGCTGGGCGCACGATGCGCTGCGCGACGAGCATCGCGCGTGGATCGCCGCGCTGCCCGAGCGCCTGACGCTCGACGAAGACGTGCTGATGGTGCACGGTACGCCCGCCAGCGACCTCGTCTATTTCCTCGAAACGGTGACGCCCGATGGCTGCCGCGCGGCGACGCCCGATGAAATCGCGCAGCGCGCGGGCGACGCGCCGGCGTCGCTGATCCTGTGCGGCCACACGCATGTGCCGCGCATCGCGAAGCTCGACGACGGCCGTGTGATCGTCAACCCGGGCAGCGTCGGGCTGCAGGCGTACATGGACGATCTACCGCATCCGCACCGGATCGAAACCGGTTCGCCGCATGCGCGCTATGCAACGGTGTCGCGCACGTCGGCCGGCTGGCACGCCGAGTTCCATGCGGTCGAATACGACTGGCATACGGCCGCCGCCACCGCGGCATCGCGCGGCCGCGACGACTGGACCGTGGCGCTGCGCACCGGCCGGTGCTGACGCAGCGTCACGCCTTGTTCAACCCACTTCGCTTCCCGGAAAACCACCCCGTCATGCCCGTTCCATCGCAACTGCTCTTCCTGCCCGGCGCGTCGGGCAGCACCGCGTTCTGGCAACCGCTCGCGAGCCGCCTCGCGCATCCGGCCGCGCGACGGATCGTCGGCTATCCGGGCTTCGGCGACACGCCGCGCGATTCGACCGTCGACGACTTCGACGGCCTCGTGCGCCATGTGCTGACCTCGATCGACCGGCCGACCGCCGTGATCGCGCAATCGATGGGCGGCGTGATCGCGATGCGCGCGGCGCTCGAACGTTCGGCGCTCGTCACGCACCTGGTGCTGACGGTCACGTCCGGCGGCCTCGACATGCAGGGGCTCGGCGCGCAGGACTGGCGCGCCGCCTTCGCGGAAGCGAACCCCCAGTTGCCCGACTGGTTCCTGACGTTTCGCGCCGACCTGTCGCATGACCTCGGCCGCATCGCGCAGCCGACGCTCCTGCTGTGGGGTGATGACGATCCGATCAGTCCGGTCGCGGCCGGCCGGCGCCTGCTCGAACGGCTGCCCGATGCGCAGCTGCATGTCGTGCCGGGCGGCCGCCACGATCTCGCGGCGATGCATGCGGATACGCTTGCGCCGCTTGTCGACGCGCATTTGCAGCGCGTGTGACGCGGGCCGCTTCGATTCGAAACCCGCAATGCCCTTGGCGCCGCATCACGCGGCGTTCGCCAGCGTCAGCCGCGCTTCGAGCCCGCCGCCGTCCGGCCGGTTGCGCAACGTGAGCGTGCCGCCCATCGCGAGCGCGAGCTGACGCGCGATCGCGAGGCCGAGGCCCGTGCCGCCCGTCTCGCGATTGCGCGACGTCTCCACGCGCCGGAACGGTTCGAACACCGCGTCGAGCTGATCGTCCGGAATGCCGGGGCCGCGATCGAGCACCGCAATGACCGCGCCGCCGCCCGCTGCCGGCTGCACGTCGATCTCGGCCGCGCCCGCGAACTTCAGCGCGTTGTCGACGAGGTTGCCGACGATCCGGCGCAGCGCCTTCGGCCGCGTGACGAGCGCGAGCGGCCCGCCGCTGTGCAGCGCGACGTCCTGCCCCGCATCCGTGTAGTCGCACACGATGCTGTCGAGCAGTGCGTCGAGATCGATGCGGCGCGCGGCCTCTTCCGTGCCGTGCAGCGTGCGCGCATACGCGACGCCTTCCTTCACCAGATGCTCCATCTCGAGCAGATCCTGGCGCAGCTTCGCGCCCTGCGCGTCGTCGTCCATCACGTCGACGCGCAGCCGCATCCGCGTGATGGGTGTCTGCAAGTCGTGCGAGATCGACGCGAGAATCTGCATGCGCTCGGCCATGTACTGCGCGATGCGGTCCTGCATCGCGTTGAACGCGCGGGCTGCGCGCGCGACTTCGGACGGGCCGTCCTCGTTCAGGCGTTCGCCCTTCAGGTCGGGGCCGAGCGCGTCGGCCGCCTGCGCGAGCTGCTTCAGCGGCCGCGTCGCGAGCCGCACCGCGAGCCAGCAGCACGCGGCCAGCACCGCGAGCTGCAGCGCGAGCACGACCGGCAGCCAGCCCGACAGCGGCACCGTCGACATCGGGTGGATGTCGATCGTCAGCGGCGAGCCGTCGGTCAGGCGCAGATGCACCTGCAGATGCTCGCGATCGCCGGGGAGCGCGTTCGCGGTCAACGGGTAATCGCCGCCGATGCCGTCCGAAATCGAGCGCTCGACGCGCGCCGAGAGCCGCGCCTCCGGAGGCGTGCCCGTCTGGCCCGGCCCGAGGATGAACGCGTAGCTGCGCCGCGCGAGACGCGGCAGCCACGCGGCGCGCTGGTCGGGCGGCAGGTGATCGAGCAGCGCGACCGAGCTCGCGACCTCGCGCTCGATGTAGCCCATCATCAGGTTGGTGGTCGCCTGGTCGCGCTCGGTCACGGTGAGCCAGAACGACAGCGTCTGCGCGAGCACGAGGCCCACGCACAGGATCAGCGCGAGCCGCGCGAACAGCGAGCGCGGCCAGTGCCACAGCGTGCGCGTGTTCATGCGTCGCCTTCGACCGCGGTCACCGCCGACGAAAACACGTAGCCCTCGTTGCGCAGCGTCTTGATGTAGCGCGGCTCGCGCGCGCCGTCGCGCAGGCGCTGCCGCAGCCGGCTCACGAGCAGGTCGATCGACCGGTCGAACGGATCGGACTGCCGGCCCTGCGTGAGGTTGAGCAACTGGTCCCGCGTCAGCACGCGCTGCGGATTGTCGAGGAACACCCGCAGCAGCCGATACTCGGCGCCGCTCAACGCGACCAGCGTGCCTTCGGTGTCGAGCAGGTGACGCCCCGTCGTGTCGAGCCGCCATTCGCCGAACGCCAGCATCGCGGCCGTCTCCGTCACCTGCATGCCGGGCGGCAGCATGCGCGCGCGGCGCAGCACCGAGCGGATCCGCGCGAGCAGTTCGCGCACCGCGAACGGCTTCGCGAGATAGTCGTCGGCGCCCATCTCGAGGCCGATGATGCGATCGGTTTCCTCGCCGCGCGCGGTCAGCATCAGCACCGGCACCGTCCGGAACTTGCCCGCGCGCAGGTCGCGACACAGCGTGAGGCCGTCCTCGCCGGGCATCATCAGATCGAGCACGATCAGGTCGGGCGCGCCGTCGTCGAGCGCGTTTCGCATCTCGCGGCCGTTCGCGGCAAGCGACACGCGCATGCCGTTCTTCTCCAGATAGTCCGCGATCAGTTCGCGGATCGCGCGATCGTCGTCGACGATCAGTACGTGGTCGATCTTGTCCATGAGTCGATGTCGTTGGCGTGATGTTCCGGCTGGCGATGTCCGCTTTTATACCGCATCGCAGGCGCGCGTTTGTATCCCAATGTATCGCGCCGCCGCGACGACACACAACATTGCACAGGCGCGGCTTGCCGGACACACCGCAGATACGTCGGCGCGGCCCAATGACGGCTGTCGAAACCTGTCCGGCCCGTGCACTTGCGCGGCGGCCGGCCGAACCGGAGAACCGCCATGCTGCCCAGATTCAGGACCGCCGCCCTCGTGATCGCCCTCGCCGCCACGGCAGGGCTCGCCGCATTCGCCGGCACCCGCGACGACGCGGGCACGACCACCTCGCTGGCCGGCACGCCGGCGCCCGACTTCACCGGCATCGAGCGCTGGCACAACAGCGCGCCGCTCAAGCTCGATCAGTTGCGCGGCAAGGTCGTGCTGGTCGATTTCTGGACGTACTCGTGCATCAACTGCATTCATACGATCCCGTACGTGAACGACTGGTACCGGAAGTATCGCGACCAGGGGCTCGTCGTGGTCGGCGTGCATACGCCCGAGTATCCGTTCGAACGCGACGCGAAGAACGTCGCCGATGCGATCAAGCGCTTCGGCATCCAGTATCCGGTCGCGCAGGACAACCGCTACGACACCTGGCGTGCGTACGGGAACCAGTACTGGCCCGCGCTGTACCTGATCGACGCGAACGGGAAGGTCGTCTATACGCGGTATGGCGAGGGCGGGTATGACAAAACGGAAGCGGCGATCCGGGGGGCGCTGGCGCAGGCGGGAGAAGGGGCGAAGGGCGCGACGCATACGCAGTAGCATGCGCCCCCATGCGATTCACCGTGACCTACCCCCGCTTCGCATCCGCCTCCGCCAGCATCGCCTCCCCGATCGCGAGATTCCCGTCCGCGATCAGCGCGTCGCCCGCGCCGCGGATATCGTCGACCGCCTTGTTCTGCCCGAGCTTGCGCTTGCCGACGAGCCGCGTGATCTCGATCTGCAGCCCGACGATCGACTGCAGCATCGTGTCGAGATAGTCCTTCGGCGCGTCGGCCATCTTCCAGGGCACCGGCTGCGACGCCTCGTGCGTGCGCGTCAGCCGCGCGACCACGCCGCGCACGAACTTCTCGTCGTCGCGCACCGTGATGCGGCCGTGCGCATGCACGACCACGTAGTTCCACGTCGGCACCTGCCGATGCGCGGCATGCTTGCTCGGGTACCAGTTCGGCGAAATGTACGCGTCGCCGGCGCGAAAGATCACGAGCACGTCGTCGCCGTTCGCGACCTCCTGCCAGACCGGATTCGCACGCGCGACGTGCGCATGCAGTTCGCCGAGGCCGCCGTCGCCCGGCAGCAACTCGAACGGGAGGTGGTTCGCGTCGAGCCCGCTCTTCCCGTGCGTGACCAGGCTGCCGAACGGATGCTGCACGATCAGTTCGCGCAATGCGTCGAGGTTGGGCTCGTTGAAATCGGCAGGGACGTACATGTCGGCTCCACGGTCGTGCAGGGATTGAAATGGCTCGGGCACTGGCCCGTCATGCGCAGATTGTGACCGCTAACTGGTTTATTCTGTAGAGCCGGTTTCGAACAATTTCAGAAGACCAGAATCATGGCCAGAACCGCCCGGATCGTCGAAATCCCGTCGCTCGGCGTGCTCGACCGCGCGGCCGGCGACCTGAGCCGCCAGCTCGCGCAGGCGTTGCGGGAAGCGGTGCGGCGCGGCGACGTGCGGCCCGGCGACACGCTGCCGTCGACGCGGCTGCTCGCGACGTCGCTCCAGGTCGCGCGCGGCACCGTCGTCGACGCGTATGCGCAGCTCGTCGCCGAAGGCTTCCTGGCGGCGCGCGGCGGCGCCGGTACGCGTGTCGCGAACGCGCTCGCCGAGCCCTCTCCGCCGACCGTCGAACCACCCGCCGCCCGGCGGCGTGCCGCACACGCCGGGCTGCCCGAACCGGCCGCGACGTTCGCGCGGATCGCCCGCGAATTCCGTCCGTTGCCGGCCGTGCCGTTCGCGATCTCGGTGCCGGTCGGGCTCACCGCACCCGACGACATCTGGCGCCGGCTCGGCAACCGCCTGCGCGCCCGCGGCGCCGGTGCGCCGTCCGGTTATGCGGATCCGCAAGGCGCGCTGCCGCTGCGCGAAGCGATCGCCGATTACGTGCGCCGCTCGCGCTCGGTGCGCTGCAGCGCCGATCAGGTCGTGATCACGAGCGGCACGCAACAAGGGCTGCACCTCGCGAGCCAGGTCCTGCTCGGCCCGACCGATCGCGCGTGGGTCGAGAATCCCGCCTATCGCGGCATCACCGCACTGCTCGAGAGCACCGGGCGGCGTGACGCGATGGTCCGCGTGCCGGTCGACGCGGACGGCATCGACGTCGAGGCCGGCATCCGTCTCGCGCCGAACGCACGCGCGGCGTTCGTCACGCCATCGCACCAGTACCCGCTCGGGATGCCGATGAGCATGGCGCGGCGCAACGCGCTGCTCGGCTGGGCGCGCGCGCATCGCGCGTGGGTGGTCGAGGACGACTACGACAGCGAGCTGCGCTACGAAGGCTATCCGTTTCCGTCGCTGCAAGGGCTGGATCCAGAACACGTGATCTATCTCGGCACGTTCAGCAAGATCCTGTTCCCGTCGCTGCGGCTCGGCTACGTGATCGCGCCCGGCGATCTCGTGCCCGCGTTCTGCGGTGCGCGCGTGCTGATGGATCGGCACGCGCCGACCGCCGATCAGCACGTGCTCGCCGCCTTCATCGCGAAAGGGCATCTCGACCGCCACATTCGCCGTGTGCGCGGCGTCTATGCGGAACAGCGCGCGTTGCTGATCGACACGCTCGGCGCGCGGCTGCCGCGCGAGCGCGCGTGGGTGCAGCCTGGCGATCAGGGGATGCACGTCGTGCTGTGGCTCGCCGAAGGGATCGACGATCTCGACGTGGTGGCGCGCGCCGCGCAGGCGGGCGTCGCGGTGCGCGCGGTATCGCCGATGTTCGCGCCGGGCACCGCGCGCCCGGGCCTCGTGCTCGGCTTCGGCGGGTTCGATCGCGCACGGATGGAAGCGGCCGCGCAGCGCCTAGCGGATGTGGTCGGCGAAGCGGCCGGCACCGTTTCATCGGAAGAATCGCGGCAACGCGTACGACCAAAGGTTGTCCGCGGGAAACAAACGTAATCGTCTGTAAATCCTGCAAGAAAACGGGCTGTTTGGCCACGGACAACGGTTCGCGGTTTGCTAGGATCGCGCCTTTTCCGCTCGCGCTCCTGCCGCCGTGAATCGCTTCGTGCCGTTTCTTCGAGACCTGTGGCTTCGCTGCCGCACCGGCGCCCGCTTGCTGGGCGCCGGCGCCTGGCATCGCCTGCGCCATCCGACGCGCCGCGGTGTCGCCCTGACGCTCGCCGCGATACCGGTGCTCGGCCTGCTGGTCCTGCTCGCGTTCGTCCCGTTCACGCCGAGCATCGGCGACATCCGCAAGGCACGCATCGACCGCCCCGCGCGCGTGCTGTCGGCCGACGGTCAGCTGATCGCCGAGTTTCGGCCCGTCAATCGCGAATGGGTGCCGCTCAAGCAGATCTCGCCGCACATGGTCGACGCGCTGATCGCGACCGAGGACCACCGCTTCTACGCGCATCACGGCATCGACTGGCGCCGCACGCTCGCGGCCGGGCTGCACACGTTCTCGGGCAGCCGCCAGGGCGGCTCGACGATCACGCAGCAGCTCGCGCGCAACCTGTATCCGGACGAAGTCGGCCGCGCGCCGACGCTCACGCGCAAGGTGAAGGAGCTGATCACGGCATTCAAGATCGAGACGGTGTACAGCAAGGACGAAATTCTCGAGACCTACCTGAACACGGTGCCGTTCCTGTACAACGCGTACGGCGTCGAGATGGCCGCGCGCACCTATTTCGGCAAGTCGGCGGACCAGCTCGACATCGTCGAAAGCGCGACGCTCGTCGGGATGCTGAAGGGCAACAGCTACTACAACCCGGTGCTGAACCCGGAGCGCGCGGTACAGCGCCGCAACATCGTGCTCGCCCGGATGGCGGCAATGGGCATGCTGTCGCAGCGGCAGCTCGCGCAGTTGCAGCGCCGGCCGCTACGCGTCGACTTCGAGCCGCAGACCGCGCAACCCGGCCCCGCGCCCCACTTCGCGGTGCAGCTGCGCAAGTGGCTGATCGCATGGGCCGACCGCAACAACTACGATCTCTACGCCGACGGCCTCGTCGTGCGCACGACGCTCGATGCACAGCTGCAGGACATGGCGACGCAAGCGCTGACGCAGCAGACCGATCGCCTGCAGGCGATCGCCGACAGCGCGTGGCACAACCCGTCCGGCTGCGGGCTGCGCAACGACCTGTTCCGCGGCTTCATCCGGCAGACGCCCGACTATCGCGCCGCGCGTGACGCAGGGCTCACCGATGTGGCGGCGCTGAAGCAGCTCGGCGCGAATCGCGCGTTCATCCGCGCGTTGTGCGAGCGCAAGACGCAGGTGCAGGCGGGCTTCGTCGCGATCGATCCGCGCAACGGCGCGATTCGCGCGTGGGTCGGCAGCCCCGATTTCGGCAGCGAGCCGTTCGATCACGTCGTGCAGGCGCGACGCCAGCCGGGCTCAACGTTCAAACCGTTCGTCTATGGCGCCGCGTTCGCGGACGGCATGCAGCCCGGCGATACGTTCGTCGATCGCCCCGTCGCAATCCCGATCGGCGCGCACGCGGTGTGGCATCCGACCGATGCCGAGCCGCCGACCGACGCACCGATGACGCTGCGCGACGCGCTTGCGCTGTCGCGCAATCGCATCACCGCGCAGGTGATGCAGCGCGAAGGCGCGGCCAGGGTCGCGCAGCTCGCGCGCGCGATGGGCGTGCGCGACAGCGCGCTCGACGCGGTGCCGTCGCTCGCGCTCGGCACGAGCCCCGTCACGCTGAAGGAAATGGTGTCCGCGTACGGGACGATCGCGAACCGCGGCGTGTACGTCGCACCGCAGATGATCACGCGCATCGAGGATCGCGACGGCAAGGTGCTCGCCGCGTTCGGCAGCGCGCCGCCCGAACGCGCGCTGCCGGTGGCCGCGGCACAGACGCTGGTGGACGTGATGCGCGGCGTCGTCGATTACGGGACCGGTGCCGACATCCGCTCGCGCTACGGGATTCGCGTCGACGTCGCGGGCAAGACCGGCACGACGCAGGACAACACGGACGGCTGGTTCATCCTGATGCATCCGCAACTGGTGGCTGGTGCATGGGTCGGCTTCGACGACGGCAGCGTGACGCTGCGCAGCGACTACTGGGGCGCGGGCGCGCACAGCGCGCTGCCGATCGTCGGCTCGTTCTACGATGCGGCGCTGCGTGCGCGCGCGATCGATTCGCACGCGCAGTTTTCGCCAGACTTCCGTCCGCGCAGTGCACCGGCGCCCGCACCGAGGCGGCGTCCGCATCCCGGCCTGTTCGACTGGCTGAAAATCTTCCGCTGAGCACTGCTCGGCAACGACGCCTCGTCCTCCCGGACGAAGCGATCCCGGCATGCACCACCTTCGTCGGAGCGGCCGTCGTCAGTCCGCCGTGTCGCCGCTCTTCGGCAGCTTCGACCAAGCGTTGCGTCCCGGCGCCGGCGACCATGCCGGACGCGTCTTGCGCGCGCTGTCGATCACGACCAGATAGCGGCCGGCGATCGGCGTGATGTCGCGATCGCGGCGCAGCACCCACAACGACTTGCCAGCATCGACGCGCGCCTGATAGTCGTCGTCGAGAATGCCGTGCCGGTCCAGGAACGTGTTCAGCGAAGCAGGAATGCGCACACAGCCTTTCGAGTGCCGGATGCCGAGCAGCGGCTCGAGGCGATCGGGGTCGGTCGCGTGCATCTGGAAGCGCATCGGCGACTTGCCGCCCTTGCCCCAGCCCCGCTCGCCGTCCACCCAGCCGAAGTCGTAGATGCGCATGTCGCGCATGCCGTAGCCGCGAATGCCGTTGTCGTTCGTCGTGCCTTCCGCGCGGAAGTCCATGTTGTCGGGTGAATGGTGGAACACGCCGAGCGGCGTCAGGAAGTGATCGTATTGGCCGGGCCAGCCGGTGGCGACCGGCGACGCGCCGATCAACAGCCACGCATCGGACGGCGTCGCGCGGAAGTAGATGAACAGCGCCTGCACGTTCGGTGCACGGTCGACGAGCGCAACGTATTCGCCGGCCAGGTCGCCGAGATCCGCATCGGCGAGCGCGTTCTGAAGGCGATCGCCATACGCGCGCTGCTCGCTCGCGGGCACGTTCAGGCGTCGCTTGACTTCCTGCGTGAAGCGCTTGCGCATGTCGATCGCACGCGCGGTTGCGTTCTTCGCCTCCTCGGCCGACAGCGGCGGGTGCCGGCGCGGCGGCGTCGGTGCGGGTGCTTCGGCTCCGCTTGCCGGTGTGCCGGATGCTGCCGATGCCGCGGAAGCGGGAGAGGCCGCGGACGCAGCGGATGCCGGCGATGCCCCGCTGGCGGGTAACGCATGATGCACGGCGGACGCCGCAGACGCGGGCCCAGCCTCCGACGACACATGCGCTGGCGAAGCCGGATGCGCGGCCGAAGCAGATGATGAGGAAAACGTAGCAGTGGCCGACGGCACGTCGGACGCAGCGAAGGCTGGCCGCGCGACGAGAACGGAGATCGGGAGAGCGGCTGCAAGCCACACATACGTGGCGACCGCCAGGGTACGGCAACGCGGCCTGGACAACCGCCGCGTCAGGTCGGAGAGCATCATGCGATCGAAGCCATCGGCCGATCCGGCCGCCGCACGTTGCAAACGGCGCATCTCCCGCGCGAGCCATCGACAAGCCGGGGGCACGCGTGCGCCCGGCGCCGACGCCTCTTCCCGGTGGAGTCGTTCGCAGTACAACGCGTTCGGTCCAATGGCGGCTAATGAGTCGTCAGGTCTTTCATTCTACCCGCTCGGACACGAATCGGCAGGGCCGAACCCCCGGTTTCGTGGCGGTTTTGCGCTTCGTCACGCTTTGTTTCAACTCGTTGCCGCTTGCTTCGCCGCTGCATGGCAGGTTGCTTCGCTGGGCGTTTCCGGCAACTCGAAGCGCCGGAAATTCACGCGCGTGCCGCATGCGGCACGTGCGTGCGCAACCCGCGCCTACTTCGAAATGGCTTCGAGCGCGATGCCTTTGGTACGCGGCCCCATGAATCCGATCGCGGCCATCACGATCACCATCGCGCCGGCAATGAACGCGAACACGCCGAACGTGCCGAAGCCCTTCAGCACGGCCGCGATCACGAACGACGAGAAGATCGCCGAGAAGCGGCTCCATGAGTAGACGAAGCCCACCGCGCGCGCGCGGATCGACGTCGGGAACAGCTCGGCCTGATAGGCGTGGAAGCTGTACGACATGATGTTGCTCGCGAGCGTGAGGCCGATGCCGAGCACGATCAGGAACGCGCCCACCGTCGTCTGGCTGAACAGCAGCCCGCAGACGACGATCGCCGCCGCCATCGCAACGATCACCGACTTGCGCTCGAAGCGGTCGGCGATCACGAGGCCGATCAGCGGGCCGAGCGGTGCGGCGAGGGCGATCACGCTCGAATACATGAGGCTCGACGTGATCGTGATGCCCTGCTTGATCAGCAGCGTCGGCACCCAGTTCGCGAAGCCGTAGAAGCCGACCGTCTGAAACACGTTGAAGATCGTCATCATGATCGTGCGGCTGCGATACGGCGGCACCCACATGTCGCGGAAGCTGCCGCGCGGCGGCACCGGCTCGGCCGGCGCGGGCGGCGGCAGCGGCCGGCCGTATTCGGCTTCGACCTTCGCCTCGAGCGCGCGCATGATGCGATCGGCTTCGTCGACGCGACCCTGCTGCGCGAGCCAGCGCGGGCTCTCCGGTAGCTCGCGGCGAATCCACCACACGAACAGCGCGCCGTGCGCGCCAATCAGCACGACCCAGCGCCAGCCGTCGAGGCCGAGCGGTGCGTGCGGCACGAGCAGGTACGCGAGGAATGCGACCACCGGCACCGCGACGAACCCGACCGCCTGCTCGCACGCGAACGCGCGGCCACGGATCTGCTTCGGCACGAGTTCGGAGATGTACGTGCCGATCGTCACCATCTCGACGCCGAGGCCGAGACCGACGACGAAGCGCCAGAAGTTCAATCCGCCTGCCGTATCCTGGAACGCCATCACGACGTTGGCGGCGGTGTACCACAGCAGCGACCACGTGAAGATCGCGCGGCGGCCGAAGCGATCCGCGAGGAAGCCGCATGCGATCGTGCCGATGAAAAGGCCGGAGAACAGCGCGGCGATGAAGCTCGCGACGCCCGTGGTGCCGAACAGGCCGTGCGTCGTCGCGGACAGAATCCCGCTTTTCACGAGGCCCGGCGCGACATAGCCGCTGTACAGCAGATCGTAGAGTTCGAAGAAGAAGCCGAGGCTCAGCAGCACGACGAGCTTCCAGACGCTGCGGGTCGGCGGCAGGCGATCGAGGCGGGCCGAAATCGAGCCGGCGTCGATGGAAGAGGACGAGGCGGCTGCCTGTGGAAAGCTGTCCGTTGAGACCATCTTGGTCGTGTCTCCTGATCGTGTCGTGTGTTTTGTTGTCCGGCGGCCAGCGGGCCGCCGTCGGGCGATTCGCTGCATTGTACCGGCACGCCGCTCGGGCCGCGTTGCATGGCCAACCGGTTCGGACACCCCACTTTCGCGCCGGCTATTGTGTAAATTGCGTAACGTTCTGTCGGATCTGTAAGGTTCGCCGGCGTCACGACGTTGCGCTGCCGGACTGCGAATGCGACCGTCACGGCCCCGCCGGCAAGGGCCCGCGCGGCAATCGCATGCCCGTGCGGGCACCGCTGTACGCGAAAGGCAAGGCGCACGATCGGCAGCGCCGCGGCCGCCATGCCCCGGTAACATGCTACCGGGCCAACTCCCGGCTTCCGGGCGCCTTGCGGCACCCGGCATTGTCGGCAAAACGTAAGCATTCCATGTCCATACAACGACTATCCACGTACGCACGCCGAATCGCGCTGTTCGCACTGCTGCAGTTCGCGGCGATCGCGACCGCGTCGGCATTTCCGACGGCCGCGTCCGCACCGGGCGCGAGCGGCGTCGGCGTCCCCGTGCCGACGATTTCGCTCAGCGACGCCGTTGCGCAACTCAAGCAGATGCAGGTGCAACAGGACCGCATCAAGCAGCAGACGTCGAACGCGACCAACAGCAAGGAGCTCGACGAGCTCGGTGACGCGACCCAGGAACTGAGCGCCGACGTCGACAAGCTGCAGAGCCAGCTCGCGCCGCAGCGCACGCAGGTCCAGGCTCAGCTCGACGTGCTCGGCCCGCCGCCGGCCCCGGGCGCATCGCCCGAAACACCCGCCGTCGCACAGCAGCGGGCGACGCTGAACGCGCGCAAGGCGCAGATCGACGCGGCGCTGAAGCAGGCCGCCGACCAGAAGACCAACCTCGCGAACCTGAACGACCAGTTCTCGAAGCTGCACCGCAGCCTGCTGAAGAACCAGCTCGCGTTCCGTTCCGGCAGCATCTTCGGCGCGCAGTTCTGGCTGCCGCTGTTCCATCTGTCGCCGGACGACGTGCAGCGGCTCGACGATTTCAACGACGAACTGCGCGACATGCTGCGCTCGTCCTGGACACCCGGCCAGCGCGCGCTCACCACGCTGCTGATGATCGCAGCGCTCGCGGTCTGGCTCGGCGGCCGCCGCATCGTCGAACGCGGGCTCGCGTGGTTCTGCCTGAACCGCCTGCCGCCCACCCGGCTGCGCCGCAGTGCGCTGGCGCTGGCCACGGCGTTCTCGACGCTGCTCGCGACCGCGGTCGCCGTCCAGATCCTCTATCTCGCGCTCGCCCGCCACTCCGAGCTCACGTCGTCGATGACCGATCTGTGGGACCAGTTCGCGAAGCTCGCCGTGACCTGCGCGCTGATCGCCGGCCTCGGCCGCGCGCTGCTCTGCACGAAGCATCCGTCGTGGCGGCTGCCCGCGCTCGCCGATCCCGTCGCGCTCGCGATGAAGCCGTTCCCCGGCGTGCTGGCCGCGCTGCTGCTGATGTCGGGCACGCTCGAATCGATCAACCGGATCGTCGATACCAGCCTGTCCGTCACGCTGTTCGGCCGCGGCATCGTCTCGCTCGTCGTCGCGCTGACCGTCGGCGCGTCGATCCTGCGCGCGAATCGCGTACGCAGCGCGCTTGCGGCATCCGGCGAGGCGCCCGAGGATCGCTCGACGCTCGCGGGGCTGATCCATGCGGGCGTCACGCTGGCGATCGTCGTGTCGCTCGGCGCGCTGCTGATCGGCTACATCACGGTCGCACGCTTCATCACCTACGAGCTTGTGTGGTTCGAGATCGTGCTGTGCAGCGTCTACATCATGACGCAGCTGACGCGCGACGCGAGCGAAAGCCTGTTCTCCGCGAACCTGTCGACCGGCAGGCAGATCAAGCACCTGTTCGCGCTCGACGACCGTCATCTCGACCAAGCCCATACCGTCGTGTCCGGCCTCGGCACGAGCCTGCTGATGCTGGTCGCGGCGATCGCGTTGCTGACGGGCGGTTTCGGCACGACGCCGAGCGACCTCCTCGACAGCGCGGTCGCGATGATCGGCGGCCAGCGGCTGCAGAGCCTGAACATCATGCCCGACCGGATCATGAACGCGGTGATCGGGTTCGCGATCGGCTTCTACCTGCTGCGCTCGGTGCGCCGCTGGCTCGACAGCGAGTTCATGCCGGCACTCGGCATGGATGCGGGAATGCGCGTGTCGCTGATCACGCTGTTCACCAACGTCGGCTACGTGCTGCTCGTGCTGATGGCGCTCGGGCTGCTCGGCGTCAGATGGAGCAACCTTGCGTGGATCGTCAGCGCGCTGTCGGTCGGTATCGGTTTCGGCCTGCAGGAGATCGTGAAGAACTTCGTGTCGGGGCTGATCCTGCTGACCGAGCGGCCGGTGAAGGTGGGCGACATGGTCAGCATCGCGGGCGTCGAAGGCGACATCCGCCGCATCAACGTGCGCGCGACCGAGATCCAGCTCAGCGACCGCTCGACCGTGATCGTGCCGAACTCGCAACTGATCTCGCAGAACGTGCGCAACGTGACGATGGGCAACAGCACGCAGGGCGTCGCGACGCTGATGCTGACGTTCCCGCTGAACACCGACCCCGAGCAGGTGCGCGACCTGCTGCTCGACGCGTATCGCGAGCATCCGGCGATTCTCGACAAGCCGGCGCCGTCGGTCACGTTCAGCCAGCTGGCGCCCGACGGGATCACGCTGAGCGTCACGGGCTACGTGGCGAGCCCGCGGATCGCGAGCGCGACGAAGAGCGACCTGCTGTTCGAGATCCTGAAACAGTTGCGGGCGTCGCAGATCACGCTGTCGACGCCGCAGATGCTGGTCGTGCAGAACATGCCGGCAATCGACGGATCTGCAACTCACAAATGAATACGTGATCGGGCGGGCGCAGATCGGGCATCGCCACGCACGCATCGCCGAAAACGACAAGGGCCGGTTACCGCCTTCGCGGCAACCGGCTCTCGTCATTCGAACGTCGACGCGCCCTTGCGGGCCCCTCCGTCAGACGTCGAACTTCACGCCCTGCGCCAACGGCAGCTGACGGCTGTAGTTGATCGTGTTCGTCGCACGGCGCATGTATGCCTTCCACGCATCCGAACCCGACTCGCGGCCGCCGCCCGTTTCCTTCTCGCCGCCGAACGCGCCGCCGATCTCAGCGCCGCTCGTGCCGATGTTCACGTTGACGATCCCGCAATCGCTGCCCGCCGACGACATGAACTGCTCGGCCTCGCGCATGTCGTTCGTGAAGATCGCCGACGACAGGCCCTGCGGCACCGCGTTGTGCACGTCGATCGCGTCCTCGAAGTTGTCGTAGACCATCACGTAGAGAATCGGCGCGAACGTCTCGCGCTCGACCACCGCCGATTGCTTCGGCATCCGCACGATGGCCGGACGCACGTAGTACGCATCCGCGTGACCGACATCGATGCGCTCACCGCCCTTCACTTCGCCGCCCTGCTCGCGTGCGTCGGCCAGCGCCTTCTGCATCGCGTCGAACGACGCACGGTCGACCAGCGGGCCGACGAGCGTGCCTTCCTCGAGCGGGCTGCCGACCTTCACCGACGCATAGGCCTTCTCGATGCGCGGCAGCAGCTGGTCGACGACGCTGCGATGCACGATCAGGCGGCGCAGCGTCGTGCAGCGCTGGCCGGCCGTGCCGACCGCCGCGAACGTGACGGCGCGCACCACGAGGTCGAGGTCGGCGCTCGGCGCGACGATCATCCCGTTGTTGCCGCCGAGCTCGAGGATGCCGCGTGCGAGACGCTGGCTCAGCACCTTCGCCACTTCCTGGCCCATCCGCACACTGCCCGTCGCGCTGACGACCGGCACCTTCTTCGACGACGTCAGCACCTCGCCGACATCGCGCATGCCGAGCACCAGCTGGCTCAGGCCCTTCGGCGCGACGCCCGGGTGGGTCTTCTCGAATTCGCGGATCGCCTTCTCGAGCAGCACGTGGCACGCAATCGCGGTGAGCGGCGTCTTCTCCGACGGCTTCCACACGACCGAATCGCCGCACACAAACGCGAGCGCCGCATTCCAGGCCCACACCGCGACCGGGAAGTTGAACGCCGAGATCACGCCGCACACGCCGATCGGGTGCCACGTCTCCATCATCCGGTGACCCGGGCGCTCGGACGCGATCGTCAGGCCGTAAAGCTGGCGCGACAGGCCGACCGCGAAGTCGCAGATGTCGATCATTTCCTGAACTTCGCCGAGCCCTTCCGACGTGATCTTGCCGGCTTCGAGCGTGACGAGGCGGCCGAGTTCGGCCTTGTGCTCGCGCAGCACGTTGCCGAACACGCGCACGAGCTCGCCGCGCACCGGCGCCGGCACCGTGCGCCACTTGAGGAATGCGTCGTGCGCGGCGTCGATCTTGCGCTCGGCGTCGGCGGGCGAGTCAACCGCCAGCGTCGCGAGCGTCGCGCCGTCGAGCGGCGAACGCGCGGTCAGCGCATTGCCTTTCCACTGGGCGAGATCGATGTCGAGCGCAGCAAGAATGTCGTTGAATTGCATCACTTCCTCTTCAGGGACAGATTGATCGGTGCGGCGGCAACGCCGCCCGCGTGATTCGATTGGAGCGCGTTCGCGCGCCCTGTGCAAGCGGATGCGCAGCTCGGCAGGCCCGGTGCGCCGCGTGGCGCATCGCGCGGCGCCGCCACCGGAAACCCGGCCGGACGGCACGCCCCGGCCTCGCGAGGCACGATCCATGAGACACATTGTCGGTGGCCACAAGTCGGGCCGCTATTGATATTAACTCACGACTTCATTCCCAAAACGCAACACCCGGGCAGGACGAGACCGCTTGATTCGGTACGGTCACGGGACCTGTCCGGGGCCAGTGGCCGGGCCACCGGGCCGGTTTCGATGCGCGACAAGTTGATGACAAAGTTGCATCACCCTGTGCGGAAATATCGTTTGCCGCGCATGCGGCCGGCACATACGATCGGTGCGGCGTCGAGGTGCACCGCACCCGGCGCCCCGACGCGCCGCCGATCAGCGGCCGGACGACAGACGAAGGCGACACGCGTCGCTGCCCGGTGCACCGGTCGTTCCAGTCGATCCGGATCAAGCCCGCGCAGCAGTGCCGCTGCCCGCCGTGGCGGCCGGCGACGCGTCACGCTTCGCAGCCAAAAAAACAATCCTGGAGACAGCGCCCAGCACCCGCCATGCATTCAGATGCCCGCCCCGACTCGCCCCGTCCGTCCGGCTCGCCGCCCGCGAAGCCGTCCCTCCACCGCGCACTGCAGGCGCGCCATCTGCGGATGATCGCGATCGGCGGCTCGATCGGCACGGGCCTGTTCGTCGCGTCCGGCGCGTCGATCTCGCAAGCCGGCCCCGGTGGCGCGATGCTCGCGTACATGGTGATCGGCCTGATGGTCTACTTCCTGATGACGAGCCTCGGCGAAATGGCCGCGTTCATGCCGGTGTCGGGCTCGTTCGCGACCTACGGCGCGAAATTCGTCGACGAGGGCTTCGGCTTCGCGCTCGGCTGGAACTACTGGTACAGCTGGGCCGTGACGCTCGCGGTCGAGCTCGTCGCCGCGCAGCTCGTGATGCACTACTGGTTTCCGCACGTGCCAGGCGTCTGGTGGAGCGCGATCTTCCTCGCGCTGATCTTCGCGCTCAACGCGCTGTCGGTGCGCGGCTTCGGGGAAGCCGAATACTGGTTCGCGCTGATCAAGGTGCTGACGGTGCTCGCGTTCGTTGGCGTCGGCCTGCTGATGATCTTCGGGATCATGCAAGGCGGGCCGAGCGCGGGCTGGGGCAACTTCACGATCGGCGACGCGCCCTTCGTGGGCGGTTGGGCAACGATGCTCGGCGTCGCGATGATCGCGGGCTTCTCGTTCCAGGGCACCGAAATGATCGGCGTCGCGGCCGGCGAATCGGAGAACCCGCGCACGACGATCCCGCGCGCGGTCAGCCAGATCTTCTGGCGCATCCTGCTGTTCTACGTGTTCGCGATCTTCGTGATCGGCGTGCTGATTCCGTACACCGACCCGAGCCTGCTGAAGAGCGACGTCACCGACGTGGGCGCGAGCCCGTTTACGCTCGTGTTCCGCCACGCGGGCCTCGCGTTCGCGGCCGGCGTGATGAACGCGGTGATCCTGACGGCCGTGCTGTCGGCCGGCAACTCGGGCATGTACGCGTCGACGCGGATGCTCTATAACCTCTCGGTCGAAGGCCGCGCGCCGAAGCTGTTCGCGAAGCTGTCGCCGGGCGGCGTGCCGCGCAACGCGCTGTACGCGACGACCGCCGTCGGCGCGCTGTGCTTCCTCACGTCGCTGTTCGGCGACAAAACCGTCTACCTGTGGCTGCTGAACACGTCGGGCATGGCCGGCTTCATCACCTGGCTCGGCATCGCGGTCAGCCACTACCGGTTCCGCAAGGGCTTCCTCAAGCAGGGCTATCGGCTCGACCAGCTGCCATACCGGTCGAAGTGGTTTCCATTCGGCCCGCTGTTCGCATTCGCGTTGTGCGCGGTCGTCGCACTCGGCCAGGACTACCAGGCGTTCCTCGCCGACAGGATCGACTGGGCCGGCATCGCCGCGACCTACATCGGCCTGCCGTTCTTCCTCGCGATCTGGCTCGGCTACGCGCTGGTGCGCAAATGCCGCCTCGTCCGCTACGAGGACATGGAGATCGCGCCGTGGATCGAGCGCAACGCGACGCCCGAAGCGACGGTAAAGGCCAGTACCGGCTATCCGGCCTACGTTGCCGCCCCGCCCAACCCGACGCCGGGCGCCTGACGCCCGGTCGTGCAACGGCCGCCGCCCGACCGCCGCGGCCGTTGCACTGAAAAACCCATTCGACGCGACGCGCGCGTTCAGGCAAGATCGACGCGCGCCGTCCGTTTTTCCGTCGTGACGAATCACCGAAAACGCATGCAGAACTTCTACGAAGCCACCGTTACCCGCCAGCCCTACCCGCAACTGAGCGGCACCATCGACACGCAGGTCTGCATCGTCGGCGGCGGCCTCGCCGGCCTGTGCACGGCGCTCGGCCTCGTCGAGCGCGGCGTGCGGGACGTCGTCGTGCTCGACGGAGAGCGGGTCGGCTTCGGCGCATCGGGCCGCAACGGCGGCTTCGTGTTCGGCGGCTACAGCCTCGACAACGCAGACCTGCTACGCACGCTCGGCCGCGACGAAGGCCGCCGCCTGTACCGGCTCACCGTCGATGCGGTCGACCTGATCCGCGCGCGGATCGCGCGCTACGGGATCGACTGCGACATCGTCGACGAGGGCGTGATGCTCGCGAACTGGTTCGACGATCCATCGCGGCTCGACGGCGTGCGCACGCTGATGAAGCAGGAATTCAACGTCGACTGGGAACCCGTTTCGACGGACGCGCTGCGCGCGCGGCTGAAGACACAGCGCTATTACGGCGGTCTGTTCGAGCCGAACGCGTTTCACTTCCATCCGCTCAAGTACGTGCTCGGCGTCGCGGCGGCCGCATCGCGCGGCGGCGCGCGCGTGTACGAACGCTCGGCCGCGCTCGGCATCGCGCGCGAAGGCGCCGGCTACGTCGTGCGCACGGCGCAGGGCACGGTGCGCGCGAAGGACGTCGTGTTCGCCGGCGGCGGCTATGCGCGCGGCGTGTCGCCGCGCATCGAGCGCGCGGTGCTGCCGATCGCGACCTACGTGATCGCGACCGAACCGCTCGGCACGCGCCTGCCCGACGCGATCGACGCGCCGTACGCGATCTACGATACGCGTTTCGCGTTCGACTACTACCGCCCGCTGAAGGACACGCGCATTCTGTGGGGCGGCCGGATCTCCGTGCTCGACCGCGGCCCCGACGCGATCGCGCGACTGCTGCGACGCGACCTTTTGCGCGTGTATCCGCAGCTCGAAGGCGTGAAGGTCGAATACGCCTGGGGCGGGCTGATGAGCTACGCGCGGCACAAGATGCCGCAGATCGGCCGCGACACGGACGGCGTGTGGCACGCGATCGCATTCGGCGGTCACGGGATGGCGCCCACCACCGTCGCCGGTGAAGCGCTCGCCGCCGCGCTGGCCGGGGAGCGGCCCGTGCCGGAGGGCTTCGCCGCGTTCGGGCTCACGCGCACGTTCGGGCTCGCGGGACTCGCCGCCGCGCAGCTCACGTACACCGCGTACCAGGCCCGCGACGCGCTCGCGTCGTGCCGGCGCTGAGCGGCGGCAGCAGCCGAAACCGCACGGCCGATTAGAACGAAAGGTCGGCCGGGCCGGCATTTCCCGCATGCTAGAATGGATTTTTCATGCCGCCGCGAACCCACAACAAAGTCACATGAAAGCTGGAAGCAAGGCCGCCACGTCCGAAAGCCGCGCACTTGCGACCGATGCGCGGCGCAAATACGATCCCGAGCAAACCAAGCGCAACATCCTCGACGTCGCCACGCAGGAGTTTTCCGCGATGGGCCTCGCCGGTGCGCGCGTCGACGCGATCGCCGAGCGTACGAACACGACGAAGCGGATGCTGTACTACTACTTCGAAAGCAAGGAAGGCCTGTACGAGGCCGTGCTGGAGAAGGTGTACGGCGACATCCGCGCACTCGAGCAGGAACTGCACGTCGGCGACATGGAGCCGCGCGAAGGCATGCGCCGGCTCGTCGAATTCACGTTCGACTATCACGACAAGCACCGCGACTTCGTCCGCCTCGTGTCGATCGAGAACATCCACGGCGCGAAGTATCTCGAACAGCTCAAGTCGTTCAAGAACCGCAACGTCAGCATCATCAAGACGCTCGAGGAACTGCTAGAGCGCGGTGCGGCGAGCGGCGCCTTCCGCAAGGACATCGACGCGTTCGACCTGCATCTGCTGATCAGCTCGTTCTGCTTCCACCGCGTGTCGAACCGTTATACGTTCGGCGCCGCGTTCGGCCGCGATCCGTCGGCGCCGCGGCTGCGCGCGCGACATCGCGAGACGATCACCGACTCCGTGCTGCGCTACGTCGCCGCATAGGCGCACCGCGCGATTCCGCCCGAAGGCTGGCCGGCGAGCATTCCACTCGCCGCCCGGCACACCTCCCGAACCTCGCCGCGCCGCCTGCAACCGGCACGAGCCGAACGCACGCCGCGCACTGCTTCATGCCGCCTCACGCCGCGCGTGCGTCGCGGGCGAGTCCGTCTGCACGGTCGACGCCAGCGCGATCCGCGCCTTCTCCTCCGGGCTTCCCGCCACGTAATATTTCTTCGCCCAGCTCGAATCCGGTGCGAGCGCGAGCTGCCGCTGCGCACCGGCGCCATGCCGTTTCGTTTCGATCGACAGCGCCCGCGCGCGGTAGTGCTCGTAGAGCCGCAGGAATTCCGCGAGATAGATCGCCGCGATCCGCGTGTCGCGAATCTCGAGCAGGTTCTCGTCGTTGTACTGCTCGGAGTTGCGGCTCATGTTCGCCGAGCCCGTATAGACGATCGGGTTCGCGCCTTCCGCATCGATCACGATGAACTTGTGGTGGATCACGACCGGCGGATACATCGGCGCCGGCTCGCCCGGAAAGAGGCGCAGCTCCGGTTCGAAACCCTGCGGCACCGTTGCCGGCGAAAAATAGGCGGCATCGATCACGTCGCGCCGATCGCGCTGGCGATGGTAAAGCTCGAGGTTCGCGAGCGTCGCCGCATCGAGCGACTGCCCGTCGTGCTGCGCGGCATCAGCCTTCGTCGCGCTACCGACGTTGATGCGGTTCACCAGGCCGAACATCATCAGGCCGCGGTCGCCGGCTGCAAAGCATGCGTCGCGCAGCGCAGCGTCGGTCGGCATGAACAGGCAGAACGACACCGAATGCTTCGCGGCCGCGATCGCGGCGACGATCGTATCGATCTCGGTGCGCTGCCCCGCCGGCTCCGGCGAAAACGCGACGCGCACCTGCGCGCTGCCGATCGTCATCGGCGCCGACCAGCCCGCCGACAATTTCGCCGTCTCCGCGATCGGCGGATTCGCAGCCAGCGCGTGCGCACGCGCGTTGTACAGCGCCGCGAGCGCCGGCGAATCGAATGCGTGCAGCACGTTCGCCTGCTCCGTCAGTCCTTCGGTCGTGAAGTTCGCGGAACCGGTCAGCACGCGCGTGGGCGTCACCGCGGTCGTCGCATTCGCCGGTGCGTCGGTCACGATGAACTTGTCGTGCATGATGTGCGTCCGGTCGCGCGGCGCGCGCGTCGCGAGGCCCTGCAGCGCGTCGACGGCCGGCTGGTTCGGCGACGGCAGCGGCGGCTTGCCCTTGCGCGCAGTCTCGTGCGCGTCGTAGACGATCGCGAGCGACGCTTCGCCATGTTGCCGTCCGAACGCCTCGAATGCGGGCAGCGCCCACAGCGTGTCCGTCAGATGATAGACGGCCGACACCGCGCGCGACGCGGGGTCGAGCATCGCCGCGAACACCTGTTCCATGTCGTTCGCGAGCCACGTGCGCAGCTTCAGTGCCTGGTCCGCGCTCGGCGCAGCATCCGGCGCGAGACCCAGTGCCGCGACCTGCTTCGCGAACGCCTGCGAGCTGACGACCGCACGGTTGAACCACGTACCGACGCCATCCACGACGTGAGCGGGCAATACGACCTCGCACACGCCGGCCTCCGCATCGAGCACCTGCAGGTGCTCCGGCGTGCCGACGACCGGATAGACGTCATAGCGGAATGATGCATCGCGGTCCTGCGGATCGATGCGCGCGTCCCACCACATGAATTTCTGGATCGGCGCCTGGTCGGTCGGTGCGTCGCCCTGCGTGTCGGCGGCCGGGCCGTCGAACGTGAGCCGGTTCGGCAGCCAGCTGTACGGCGCCCGCGTCTTGCCGTCGGCCGCCCAGAAACCGGGCGTGCGCCGGATCGCGAAGCCGAGGAAGTCGGTGCGCGACGCCGCGTCGGGCCAGTCGAAGGCCAGCAGGACCAGGGTCGGAGAAAGATAGCTGCGTACGCTGACGGTCATTCGTTGCTCCTGCCGGGCGGCCCGGTCGAGATGAATGAGTCAGTGTTGACGGTGGTTCTTCCCGTGCGATGACGGTTCGATGAACCTTGTATGTCGGACGCGCGTCAATCGCACACGAGCAGCTCGATGCCGCGTGCGGTCAGCGCGCGGCGCACGGCCTTGTCCGGCGCGCGCTCGGTGACGAGGTAGCGCGCGGCCGACGTGCCGTTGATCCGCACCGGCGTCACGCGGCCGAACTTCGAATGGTCGGCAACGATGATCGCCGTGCCGGCGGCCGCGATCATCCGGCTGCGCACTTCGGCCGCGAGCCGCGAGTAGTCGGTGCAGTCGCCGTCGGCCGTGATGCCGCCCGCGCCGACGAACGCGAAATCGACATGGTATTGCGCGAGTTGCTGGATCGTATCGAGCCCGAACGTCGCGTCCTCGTCGTCGGACAGTTCGCCGCCGAGCAGCGTCACACGATTGCCGTTGCGCCGCGCGAGCACGAACGCCGTGCGCCAGTCGTTCGTGTAGATCGACAGCCGGTGCCGGTCGGCCAGCGCGAGCGCGACCGCGTGCGGCGTGCTGCCCGAGTCGATCAGCACCGATGCGTCGTCGGGCACGAATTCGGCCGCGCGTCGCCCGATCGTGCGCTTCGCTTCGGCGTTCGCCGCTTCACGCTCGGACAGGCTCGGCTCGCGGCGGTCCGCTGCCAGCGCGCCGCCATGCGTCATCACGAGCAGGCCGCGCGCCGCGAGCGCATTCAGGTCGCGCCGGATCGTCTCGCGCGACACGTCGAGCGAGCGCACGAGTTCGGCTACCGACAGCGCGCCCGACCGTCCGAGCTCCGACAGAATGTATTGATGACGTTGTTCCGCCAGCATCGCAATGCGCCCGAGGCGACTGGTAATGGGTAAGCCGAGCATTGTATTACGGCCGCTTGACCGCCATTTGACGGCGGTGCGGCTGGCGGTCGTCGCGTTTCACGAAAGCGAAATTCTGTATTGCCCGATGCGCGCGAATCGGCACGGCAAGCGGTTGCTACACTTTGCGTTTCGCCGAACGACAAACCATAAAGGGGCTTGGGGAATGTATCGCAAAGGCAGTGTGCTCGAAATCCAGTTTTCGCCAGAACGACTCAACGACGGAGCGGGCGATCCATACTGGATCGACCTGACGCTCGACGAGGCGCGCCGGCTTTACGAACAGCTCGCTGCGCGCTTCGCGACCGACGCGCGCGCGAACCAGCCGCTCGACACGTTCTCGCTCGACTGATCGCCCGTCCCTTCCGCGCGCCACGGCGCGCTTTCATGCCGCAGCACCTTCATCTGGCCGGCCGGTAACGGAATGGCCGGCGCGCCGCCGCGCTCGCGGCACGTCACGCCCACGGCCAACGCGCCGCGCACGGCAACCGCATGCAGCGCGCACGCGCCACGAGCAAGTGCAGAATCCGACAAGACGGCGGCACCGGTTCGACCGATACTGGCCGACTTCACGATTCGTCCGGCCGTATCGCGGCCCGCCACGCATGTTTAACTCGCTCGTCGCCGCGGCGTTCGTCGCGCTGTGGTCCACCGGCTTCATCGTCGCACGGGCAATCAAGCCCTACGCCGATCCGAACCTGTTCCTGCTCGCACGTTTCGCCGGCACGGCCGTGCTGTTCGGCGCGGTGGCGCTCGCCGCGCGCGCGCCGTGGCCGGCCCGCCGCGAATGGCCGCGCCACCTGATCGCGGGCGCGCTGCTGCAAGGCGTCTATCTCGGCGCCAGCTACTGGGCCGTCGCGCAGGGACTGAATGCGGGCGTGATGGCGTTGCTCGGCGCACTGCAGCCGCTCGCCACCGCCGTGCTCGCAGTGCCGCTGTTCAATGAGCGCCTGCCCGCGCGCGGCTGGCTCGGGATGGCACTCGGGCTCGCCGGCGTCGCGCTCGTGCTCGCGCCAAAGGTCGCGGGCGGCGTCGCGCCGCCACCGGGCGCCGCGCCCGCGTGGTTCGTCGTGGCCGTGTCGATCCTGTCGGTCGGCTCGATCACCGCCGGCTCGCTGTATCAGAAGGGCAAGCTCGCGCAGAACGACCTGCGCACGGCCGTCGCCGTGCAGAACCTCGGCGCGGCGATCGTCGCGGCCGTCTTCGTCGCGTTGCTGCACGAAACGCGCTGGATCGGCGCGCCGGCGCTGTGGATATCGCTCGTGTGGGGCGTCGTGTTCCTGTCCGGCGGCGCGGTCACGATGCTGATGTGGATGCTGCGGCGCGGCAACGCCGCGCGCGCGACGTCGTTGCTGTTCCTCGCGCCGCCGCTCGCCGCCCTGCAGGGCTATCTGCTGTTTGGCGAAACGCTCGCGGCCGTCCAACTCGCCGGCTTCGGGCTCGCGCTGGCGGGCGTCGTGCTCGCGCGGCGCTGACGCGGGCGAGTGAGCGAAAGCAGGAAGCGTCCGTCACCGCCCCCCTTCCATGCATCGAAACGAAGCATCCGCGTGCACGCCGGAGTCGACGCGCCCCGCGCGCTGCCCCATGACGATGCAGCGCGTCTCGCCAATGCAACGCGCGGTCGCCGGGTCGCATGCCCGGCGCGGCGCCGGGCCGCGATTGCGCTTATGATGGGCGCCTTGCATTTCGTTCCGGAACCACACTCCATGACATCCGCCGATTACGCCAGCCGCCAACGCGCGATCATCGCCGAACTGAACGTCACCCCGCACTTCGACGTCGATGCCGAGATCGCCCGGCGCGTCGACTTCCTCGCGCAGTACCTTCGTTCGACCGGCCTGCGGACCTACGTGCTCGGCATCAGCGGCGGCGTCGATTCCTCGACGGCCGGACGGCTCGCGCAGCTGGCGGTCGAACGGCTGCGCGCCGACGGCTACGACGCCCGCTTCATCGCGATGCGCTTGCCGAACGGCGTGCAGAACGACGAAGCCGATGCACAGCGCGCGCTCGCATTCGTACGCGCGGACGAGACGTTCACGGTCGACGTGAAGCCGGCCGCCGACGCGATGCTCGCATCGCTCGTCGCCTCCGGCCACGCGTTCGAAAACCCGGCACAGCAGGACTTCGTGCACGGCAACATCAAGGCACGCGAACGCATGATCGCGCAGTACGCGGTCGCCGGCGCGCGGCGCGGCATCGTGATCGGCACCGACCACGCGGCCGAATCGCTGATGGGTTTCTTCACGAAATTCGGCGATGGCGGCGCGGACGTGCTGCCGCTCGCCGGCCTGAGCAAGCGCCGCGTGCGTGCGGTCGCCCGCGCGCTTGGCGGTGACGAACTGATCGTGATGAAGGTGCCGACGGCCGACCTCGAGGAACTGCGTCCGCTGCGCCCCGACGAGCACGCGTATGGCGTCACCTACGACGAGATCGACGATTTCCTCGAAGGCAAACCCGTGGCCGACAGCGTGTACGAAACGGTGCTGCGCTTCTACGACGGCTCGCGCCACAAGCGCGCGCTGCCGTACACGCCGTTCGACTGGCCGGCCGCGTAAGCCGGCGCCATCGCCGCAACACCATGCCGCGCCGCGCGGAACCTGGCGGTTACGCGCGGCACGTGCAAGATGGGCAACGCTACGCGTGCCCGCCCGTCTTCTTCGCTTGGAGTGCGCGAATCCGCATCCGCGCGCCCGTATCGCTGACCGTCGCGTCGTACATCGTCGCGAGATCGCGCTTGAGCGCGGTGCGCGAACCGCCGTCGAGATACACCATGTGCCCCGACGGATAAAAGCGCGCGGACAGGTTCTGCCGCACTTTCTGATCCTCGAGCGGCATCTGCTGCAGGTCGATCACGGTCTGGTAGAACGGCGTGACGAAATCGTAGAGGCCGTTCGCCGACAGCACCTTCAGGTCGACGTTCAGCGCCATCACCGCGGCGAGATCGCCGGCCGTATAGAGGATCACGTTCCCCTTCGCATCGATGCCCTGCTGCGCGCCGGTCGGATCGATATGGCTGAAGTCCCAGTTCTGGAACGCCTGGTCGTTCAGGTCCGTGAACGCGGAATTCGACGTGAACTTCAACTGCTCGTTCAGGTAGCTGTTCCACATCGCCGTGTAGACACCCGTCACGGCCGTCATCGTCGGGTCATTGCCGCCCGAGTTCGGATCGATCTTGCCGGCGATGCCCGACGAGATCCCGGTCACGCGGCCGTCGTACGAACCGAGCGCGAGCCCCTGCGCGTGCAGCAGCGTCGTCAGGAACAACGAATTGCCACGCGCGTCGTAGCCCGCGATGTCGAGCCCCCAGGTCTGCAGCGTCGCGGTGTCGATGCCCGTGTAGTCCGACAGCTTCCGCACGGCGGCCAGATCGGCATGCGGCACGTTGCGCAGTGCGCTCAGGTAGTCGGTACGCGCGAACTGCGCGACTTCCTCGACGAACGTGCCGAGATCGGTCGGCGCGGGCGTGACGCCGAGCTTCTTGTGATACCACGCGTCGGCCGCTGCGGTCGGCAGCGCGCCGACCGGGTTGCCGGCCTGCCGGTAGTCGAGGATCGACGACTGCAGCGTGATGCCGTTCAGGTCGACGCCGTCCTCGTGCAGTTTGTACGCGAGCACGCAGCTGCGCGCGGTGCCGTACGACTCGCCGAACAGGTATTTCGGCGAATTCCAGCGGTTGTTCTTCGTCAGGTAGCGCTTGATGAACTGCTTCAGCGAATTCGCGTCCTGGTCGACGCCCCAGAAATTGCGGTTTTTGTTCGGCGCGACGGCCGCCGAATAGCCGGTGCCGACGGGGTTGATGAACACCAGGTCGCTGTGGTCGATCATGCTGTCCGGATTGTCTTCCATCTGGTACGGCGCAGGCGGCGTGAACCCCGGCATCGAGGTCTTGATGCGCTTCGGCGCGAACGAGCCGAGCAGCACAAACACCGACGACGACCCGGGACCGCCGTTGTAGAAGAACGTGACGGGCCGCGTTTCCTCCTTCGCGCCGTCGGCCGTGAACGCGACGTAGAAGATCTTCGCGGCCGGCTGCGAACTGCTCGGATCGACCGTCACGAGATGGCCGGCTGTCGCCGTGTACGCGAGGCGCTTGCCGTCGATCAGGATCGTGTGGTGCGTGATCGCAGCCGCTTCGGTCGTGTCGGTGACCGAGTCGTCGGGGCCATTGCCGTACGCGACCGGATCGAAGAACGGCTGGTCGCGGCCGTGGCTCAGCGCGACCGGATTGATGGTCGGCGGCACGCCATGCGAATTGTGGTCGCCGTGATGCAGCGGATACACGCCGCCGGAAGATGCGGAATCGATGCCCATCGTGCTGCTCCTGGAGGTGAGAAAAAGGCGCGGGCCGGAAGCCCGCGCCATACGAAAAGCCGTGTACCGCGGCCGTCAGCTCGACGGCTTGCGCGTCAGGATCGCCGCGAGCTGCGCGCCGTTCGGGCTGCCGAGGCCCGTGCACGCATCCCAGCCCTGCGCGGCCGCATACGCGCCGTTCGAGCCGTGCGTGATGTCGCGCAGCGCACCCGGGTTCTTGTACAGCACCGGGTTGACCCAGCCGACGGCCGCACCGCCCGCCGCCGCATTGATCCGTGCGATCAGCGCGGCCCACAGTGGGGCGACCGCGCTCGTGCCGCCCATCACCGTGGCCGTGCCCGCGATCGACACTTCGTAGCCCGTCTGCGGCGACGCATCGCCGGCGACGTCCGGCACGCCGCGCTTCGCGAGCGGTGCGCTGCTGCCATCGGCGCGCGTGACGGTCAGCCCCTGCTGCCACGCCGGCAGGTCGAACAGCGTGCTGACACCGCCCCCGCCCGCGCCGCCGCCGGCCGCCTCATCGTTCCACGTGACCTCGCTGCGAATGCCCTGCCCGGGCAATGCATCGAGCTGCGTGCCGCCGCAGCCGAGCACATACGGGCTCGATGCGGGGAAGTCGACATGATCGGCGCCGTCCTGCAGCCCGTCGCCCGAGCCGCTGTCACCGGATGCCGCGCACACCGTGATGCCCTGCGCGGCCGCTGCCTGCAGCACGCGGTTGAACGCCTGCGCGGATTGCGCCTGCCAGATCGCCTCCGGGCCGCCCCAACTGATCGAGATCACCGACGGTTTGTTGGTCCTGTCGCTGACTGCCGCGTTGACGGCCTGGACGAAGCCCGCGTCGCTGTTCGGCGCGAAGTAGACGGCGATCTTCGCGGCCGGCGCGATTGCGCCGGCAATCTCGATGTCGAGCGCGACTTCGCCGTCCGGGCCGCTCGGGTCGCCGGTCGGTGTGTTGCGGCCGGTGCCGACGTTCACGTCGACGAGCGTCGGCGGCGTCTTGATGCCGAGCCCGTGGAAATACTGCTGGATGTCGGCCGCGCGGTAGCCACCGCCGAGCTCGATGATCGCGATGCACTGCCCGGCACCGTCGCCGGCCGGGAAGCCGTACAGCGACGCCAGCTGGATCGGGGTGAACGTGACGCCCGCCGCGCCGCCGCGTGCGGGCTTGAACGGCGGTCGCAGCCGGAAGTGCGGCCGCGCCTGGGGGCGGCTGTCGAGGCCGAGCACGGCCGTGACGACATCGCCGAGATCGTCGGGCAGCGCGATCGGGCCGGAGCGGCCGCGATACTGGCCGATCGACTGATGCTCGAAGCGCTCGAGCTTGACGCTGAACGCGGCTTCGAACTGCTGGATCGTGCCGGACAGGACGACGACGCTTTCAACGGGATCGACGCGATCGACCGTCAGCTGGTGGTGACGCGCGAAGTCCTCGGCCTTGCGAATGTCGTCGGGATTGGCGGAAAAGCGTTGCGCGAAGGTTTCGCGCGACACCGGTTTCGCTTGCGCGTCGCCGGCGGCGAGCTGGTGGACCAACGTATCGAGTTGCCCTTCTTCCTGCCGCCGCAACATGATCGTGACGTGGATGCGTTCTGCCGGATCGCACGGGCCGAGGCACTTGGACTCGGCGACGATTCGGGGTTCACGGTCGGCGTGAAGATGCCTTGCCATGTTCAGACCCTCCTTGGTACCGCGTTGCACGGAACAGCCAGGAAATCGGACATGGCCGGCGGAAGTCGGTTCCGTTCGGTCAGTCGGTTCGCGAATGCGCGAAGTTGAAGGGAGTTTAGATCAGTCAGACGATTTGCGCGCACGCCCTTCTGCGGCGGGGCATGGCCACGAAGGCCGGCATTGCACGCGGCCTCTGTCGATCGTCACATCGCTGCCGAGCGGCAGCGATGTGACGATGCGGCTCAATCCATCGACAGCCGCAGCGCGAACCCGATGAGCGCAGCGGAAAACGTCCAGCGCTGGACCGTCTGCGCGAGCGGATGCGCGCGCATCCACGCCGCGATGCGCGACGCGCCGAGCACGCTTGCGAGGTCGAAGCACACGCCGGCCGCGACCAGCAGCGCGCCGAGCTCGAACATCTGCCACACGACGGGCCCGGCCTCGGGGCGCACGAACTGCGGTAGCAGCACCGAGCAGAACAGCAGCGCCTTCGGGTTCAGCAGGTTCGTCAGCAGCCCCTTGAAGAACGACTGCCGCAGTTCGCCCGGGGCCGCCTCGTCACCGTCGCCGAGTGTGAACCCCGGGGAGCGGAACACCTGGATCGCGACGTACGCGAGATAAAGCGCGCCGCCGTAACGGATCGCCTCGTACAGCCACGGCGCGCTGCGGATCAGCGCCGCGACGCCGCACGCGGAGAGCGTCACGTGCGCGGTGCGCGACAGCGAAAGGCCGGCGGCCGCCGCCATGCCCGGGCGCACGCCGCGGCCGATGCTGGTCTGCAGCACGAGCGCCATGTCGGGCCCGGGCACCGCGTAGATGGCCGCCAGCGCGGCGAGATAAATCAACAGCAAATGCGTGGAAATCATGGTCTGCCCCCGTCCTTCAATGACGATATGTTGCCGCTGAAGGTAGAGGGATTACTGGCCATCTTTGGCTCAGGATTGGCGATTCATAGCGGAATCCGCCACAATCATGGAATCTATGCAAGGATTCCGCCAACATGACCGAACTCGACAAAACCGATCGCGCGATTCTCGCCGCGGTGCAGCGCGACGGCCGCCTGCCGATCGCGCGTCTCGCCGATTCCGTCGGCCTGTCCGAAACGCCGTGCGCGCGGCGCCTGAAACGTCTCGAAAACGACGGCTACATCGAGCGCTACCGCGCGCAGTTGTCACGCCAGGCGCTCGGCTTCGGCGTCGTCGCGTTCGTGCTGGTTCGGTTCGCGACGCACGATCGCAAGGTCGCCGACCGGTTCGAACGGGAAGTGCTCGGCATCGAGCGGATCCTCGCGTGCCACAACGTCGCGGGCACGGCCGACTACCTGCTGCAAGTGGTCGCGCGCGATCTCGACGACTACGGCACGTTCCTGCGCGACTCGCTGCGGATGCTGCCTGGCGTCACGTCGATCGAATCGGCGCTGTCGTTGCGGGAGGTGAAACACGATGCGGGGTTGCCGGTGCCGTGATGCAGACAGCGGCTCGCTCCGGCGTGACACTCGTCCACATTGCCGGCGTTGTCCGACCTCACGCGGCCTCACACGACGTCGGGCGACTGGTGCGCGCGCTCGAGATCCTCGAGGAACGCCTCGACGAGCGGATCGCCGCGCCCGTCGCGCGCCACGACCATGTGGAACGTGACCTCGTAATGCAGCCGATCCGGGTTGAGCGGCGCGAGGAGCCCCTGCGCGACATACGGCGCCGCGAAGTGCTGCGGCAGGTAGCCGAGGTGATGGCCTGACAGGATCAGCAGCGCGACCGCCTCCATGTTGTCTGCGGTCGCGCTCACGCGATCGGGCGTCGTCGACATCTGCGCCTCCGGCAGCGGATACGAGCGCCAGGCCCATTCGAATCCCGCGACGTCGGCCGGCGTCAGCGCGCCAGCGCGTTCGAACAGCGGATGGCCGCGACCGCAGTACGCGACCTGCCGCTCGATGAACAGCGGCGTGTAGTGCAGCGTCGGCACGCGATGCCAGAAGTAGCCAACCGCGATCTGGATCTCGCCGTTCAGCAGTTTCTCCTCGAGATCGCCCGGCGCACGCACCGAGATCGAGAAGCGCACGGCCTCGTCGCGTGTGCGGAACGCGGCGATCGCCTCCGCGATCCGCGCGTTCTGGCTGACCGGCGTATGGCCGATCAGGCCGATACTCAGCGTACCGACCAGCTGGCGGTCCATGTGCCGCGCGGCCATCCCGAATTCGTCGAGCGCGGCGAGCAGCTTGCGGCTCATCGCGTGGAACCGCTCGCCCTTCGGCGTGAGCCGGAAGCCGCTGCGGCCGCGCTCGCAGAGCCGGTAGCCGAGCCGCGTCTCGAGCGACGACAGTTGCGCGCTGATGGTCGACTGGCCGACGTTCAGCATCGCCTGCGCCGCCGACACGCCGCCCGCGTCCGTGACCGCGAGAAACACGCGGATCAACCGCAGATCGAGGGTCGACAGATTCCCCAGCACGCTATTCCCCTTCCATACATCGATGAAAATCGATGTTTACGTCGATATCTTCGCATTCTTCTTTCCCGCCGGACGCGTAAAACTATGCGCCAAGCCGCGTCGAATGATACGGCAACCCCACATCGGAAGAGACAAGCCCATGAACGACCACACCCATTTCCAGCCGCTCGGCGGCAATGAAATGCCGCGCAGCGGCGGCATCGCGACGATGATGCGCCTGCCGCACGTGACGAGCGCTGCCGGCCTCGACGCGTGTTTCGTCGGCGTGCCGTTCGACCTCGGCACCTCCAATCGCACCGGCGCACGCTTCGGCCCGCGCCAGATCCGCACGGAATCCGTGCTGCTGCGCCCTTACAACATGGCCACGCGCGCCGCGCCGTTCGATTCGCTGCAGATCGCCGACATCGGCGACGTCGCGATCAACCCGTACAACCTGCACGATTCCATCGCGCGCATCGAGACCGCGTACGACGCGATTCTCGCGCACGACTGCAAGCCGATCACGCTCGGCGGCGACCACACGATCGCGCTGCCGATCCTGCGCGCGATCCACCGCAAGCACGGCAAGGTTGCATTGATCCACGTCGATGCACACGCCGACGTGAACGATACGATGATGGGCGAAAAGATCGCGCACGGCACGCCGTTCCGCCGCGCGGTCGAGGAAGGCCTGCTGCATGGCGACAAGGTCACGCAGATCGGCCTGCGCGGCACCGGCTACGCCGCCGAGGATTTCGACTGGTGCCGCGAGCAGGGCTTCCGCGTGGTCCAGGCCGAGGAGTGCTGGAACAAGTCGCTCGCGCCGCTGATGGAAGAAGTGCGCGCGCGCATCGGCGACACGCCCGTCTACATCACCTTCGACATCGACGGCATCGACCCGGCCTACGCACCGGGCACCGGCACGCCGGAAATCGCCGGCCTCACGGTGCCGCAGGCGCTCGAGATCATCCGCGGCGCGAAGGGGCTGAATATCGTCGGTTGTGATCTCGTCGAAGTCGCGCCGCCCTACGACCCATTCGGCACCACCGCCCTGCTCGGCGCGAACCTCGCCTACGAGTTGCTGTGCGTGCTGCCCGGCGTCGCGTACCGCGACTGATCCCGGCGCACAACCTATTCAAAATCAGAGGATTCCAGAGGAGCACATAACAGATGGGGACTGCCATCAAGCAACCGAAGCGGGCTGCGCTCGCTTCGTTCGTCGGCACCACGATCGAATGGTACGACTTCTATAGCTACGCGACCGCCGCCGCCATCGTGTTCGGGCCGCTGTTCTTTCCCGGCGAAAGCCGTTTCGTCAGCCTGCTCGCGTCGTTCGGCTCGTTCGCGGTCGGCTTCTTCGCGCGGCCGCTCGGCGGCGTGATGTTCGGCTATCTCGGAGACCGCTTCGGCCGCAAGCGCTCGCTGCTCGCGACGCTGATGCTGATGGCCGTGTCGACGGTCGCGATCGGCCTGCTGCCGACCCATGCGCAAGCCGGCGTGATCGCACCGATCCTGCTGGTTCTGATGCGCGTGCTGCAAGGTATCGCGGTCGGCGGCGAATGGGGCGGCGCGGTGCTGCTCGCCGGCGAGCATGCACCCGAAGGCAAGCGCACGTTCTTCGCGTCGTTCGCGCAGCTCGGCAGCGCGAGCGGCCTGATCCTGTCGATGCTCGCGTTCGGCGCGATCAGCACGCTGTCGAAGGACGACATGATGAGCTGGGGCTGGCGCGTGCCGTTCCTCGCGAGCGCCGTGCTGCTGGCGGTCGGCTTCGTGATCCGCGCGAGCGTGTCCGAGTCACCCGAGTTCGAGGAAGTCAGGAAGAGCGGCAACACCGCGCAGAACCCGGTGCGCGAGGCACTCAAGTACTGGCCGCTGCTGCTGCTCGCGATCGGCGCGAACGTGTACGGGATCGCCGGCGTGTATTTCAGCAACATCTTCATGATCAGCTATGCGACGCAGTTCCTGTCGCTCGACCGGTCGATGGTGCTGCATTGCATGACGATCGTCGCCGTACTGCAGTTCGTCGTGCAGCTCGCGGCCGCGTTCATCGCGCAGCGCTTCGGCACGACGCGCGTGCTGCTGATCACCGGCGCCTGGGCCGCGATCGTACCGTTCGTGATGCTGCCCCTCGTGCACATGGGCACGCCGCTGTCGATCACCGTCGGCGTCGGCCTCGCGACGCTCGCGGAATCGGGCTACTACTCGGTGGTCGCTGGTTTCGTCAGCGGCATCTTCATCGCGCGCATCCGCTACACGGCGATCTCGATCGCGTACCAAGTGTGCGGCGCGATCGCCGGCGGCCTCACGCCGCTCGTCGCCACGCTGATCGCACAAAACACCGCGCCGCAATGGTGGCCGCTCGCGATCCAGTATACGAGCGCCGCCGTGTTGTCGTCGGTGTGCGTGTGGCTGATCTCGCGCCGCGTCAGCATCGACGATGCCGGCGCGCCCGGCAAGGCGGACGAAGCGCTGCCGCGCGGCGCACGCACCGCGTAACCTCACGCAGCGGGCAGGCGGCATCGCCTGCCCGTTTGCGGTGCGCGTACCGCAGTACGCCGCAATATCCCACCCCGCGGAACAAGCGGCCCACACATGCGGGCCGCTTGTTGCCATCCGATCGTCGATCGCGACGGCGTACACCCAGCGTTCGCGCGTTATCGCACCTGGCCGCGCAGCGTCTTCGCGGCGGCGACCATGTTCGTCAGCGCCGGTATCACTTCCGCCCACTGGCGCGTCTTCAGCCCGCAGTCCGGATTCACCCACAGGCGCTCCGCCGGAATCCGCTCGGCCGCCTTCTTCATCAGACCGACGATGTGATCCTGCGTCGGGATGTTCGGCGAGTGGATGTCGTACACGCCCGGCCCGATCTCGTTCGGATACCTGAAGCTGTCGAACGCGTCGAGCAGCTCCATGTCCGAGCGCGACGTCTCGATCGTGATCACGTCCGCGTCCATGTCGGCGATCGACGCGATGATGTCGTTGAACTCCGAATAGCACATGTGCGTATGGATCTGCGTATCGTCCTGCACGCCGTTCGCGGCGATGCGGAACGACTCGACCGCCCACTGCAGGTACTCGCCCCATTGCGCGCGGCGCAGCGGCAGCCCTTCGCGCAGCGCGGCCTCGTCGATCTGGATCACGCGCACGCCGGCCTGCTCGAGATCGAGCACCTCGTCGCGGATCGCCAGCGCGAGCTGGTAGCACGACACCGAACGCGGCTGGTCGTCGCGCACGAACGACCAGTTCAGGATCGTCACCGGGCCGGTCAGCATGCCCTTCATCGGCTTGCTCGTCAGCGACTGCGCATACGCGATCCATTCGACCGTCATCGCCTTCGGGCGGCTGATGTCGCCGAACAGGATCGGCGGCTTCACGCAGCGCGAACCGTACGACTGCACCCAGCCGAACTGGCTGAATACATAGCCGTCGAGCTGCTCGCCGAAGTATTCGACCATGTCGTTGCGTTCGGCTTCACCGTGCACCAGCACGTCGAGCTCGAGCGACTCCTGCTCGCGCACGCTGCGCTCGATTTCCGCCTGCATCGCCTTGCGGTAGCCGGCTTCATCCAGCGCGCCCGCCTTGAACTGGCTACGCGCCAGGCGAATCTCGGCGGTCTGTGGAAACGAGCCAATCGTCGTCGTCGGGAACGCCGGCAGACTCAGGCGCGCCGACTGTTTCGGCGCGCGCTGCGTGTACGGGCTCGCGCGGTTGCCGAGTTGCGCGTCGATGCGTGCGATCGCGGCCTTCACCGCCGGGTTGTTCACGCGCTGCGAGCGACGGCGCGCTTCGATCGCGGCGGCGTTCGCGGTGAGCGCGTCGGCCACCTTGTCGCGGCCTTCGTTCAGCGCGGTCGCGAGCACCTTCAGTTCGTCGAGTTTCTGCAGCGCGAACGCAAGCCATGCACGGATCTCCGCGTCGAGCTTCTCCTCGCTCGCGAGATCGACCGGCACATGCAGCAGCGAGCACGACGGTGCGAGCCACAAGCGGTCGCCCAGTTGCTTCGCGAGCGGTTCGAGCCAGTCGAGCGTCGCGTTCAGGTCCGTCTTCCAGATGTTGCGGCCGTTGATCACGCCCACCGACAGCACGCGGTCGGCCGGCAGTTCGCGCACGAGCGCGCCGATTTCGTCGCAGGCGTTGATCGCATCGATATGCAGGCCGTCGACCGGCAGCGAGGCCGCGAGCGTCAGGTTGTCCTGAAGCTGGCCGAAGTACGTCGCGAGCAGCAGCTTGATGCGGCGCGTCTCGAGCGTGTCGTACGCGGTGCGCAGCGCCAGGCGCCATTCGGCGTCGAGCTCGGTGACGAGGATCGGTTCGTCGATCTGCACCCATTCGACACCCTGCGCGGTCAGCGTATCGAGCAGCGCGCCATATACCGGCAGCAGCTTCGGCAGCAGCGCAAGGCGATCGGAATCGTCCTTCGCCTTGCCGAGCCACAGATACGTGACGGGGCCGAGAATCACCGGCTTCGCGGCGACGCCCTGCGCCTGCGCTTGCGCCAGTTGCTGGAGCAGGCGCGACGGATCGAGCGAGAAGTTCGTGTCCGCGTGGAACTCCGGCACGATGTAGTGATAGTTCGTGTCGAACCACTTCGTCATTTCACCGGCGGCGACACCGCCGCAGCATGCCGCGTGTTCTTCCGCCGACTGCGCCGAACGGCCGCGCGCGACGCGGAAATAGTTGTCGAGCGCGTCGCCATGGAAGTCCTGCACGCGCTTCGGCAAGTTGCCGAGCGTGAAACTCATGTCGAGCACCTGATCGTAGAACGCGAAATCGCCGATCGGTACGAGATCGAGGTCGCGCTGGTCGTTCCAGTGGCGTTGGCGAAGTTCGGCGCCGAGGGCCTTCAGTTCATCGCGCGACGATTCGCCCTTCCAGTAGCGTTCGAGACCGAACTTGAGTTCGCGCTTCGCGCCGATGCGCGGAAAACCGAGGTTGTGTGTCGTAACCATGAAGCTGCCATCCAGAAGAAATTGAAGATCCGGCAGCCATCATAGGGATTTCATCCCATGAAATAAAATGGCATTATTTCATTCATCCATTAAAGTTGTTCATGTATCTGTTGGGTGAACGATCTCCATGCTGGAACGATTCCATCTCGTCGTGATCCGCGAAGTCGAGCGCCAAGGCTCGCTGACCGCGGCCGCCAATGCGCTGCATCTCACGCAATCGGCGCTCAGCCATACCGTCCGGAAAATCGAGCAGCAGCTCGGTACGCCGATCTGGGACCGGGAAGGACGCGGCCTGCGGCTCACACAGGGCGGGCAGTATCTGCTGAAGCTGGCGAACCGGCTGCTGCCGCAGTTCGAACTCGCCGAAGAGCGGATGAAGCAGTACGCGAAGGGCGAGCGCGGCACGCTGCGCATCGGGATGGAGTGCCATCCGTGCTACCAGTGGCTGCTGAAGGTCGTGTCGCCGTACCTGTCGCGCTGGCCGGACGTCGACGTGGACGTGAAGCAGCGCTTCCAGTTCGGCGGCATCGGCGCGCTGTTCGGCCATGACATCGACGTGCTCGTGACGCCCGACCCGCTCAACAAGCCGGGGCTGCGCTTCGATCCCGTGTTCGATTACGAGCAGGTGCTCGTGGTCGCGGATGCGCATCGCTTTGCGAACGCCGACTACGTGACGCCCGAGCAGCTGACCGACGAGGTCCTGATCACCTATCCGGTCGAAACCGACCGGCTCGACATCTACAACCAGTTCCTGACGCCAGCCGGCATCGTGCCGCGGCGCCACAAGTCGATCGAGACGACCGACATCATGCTGCAGATGGTGGCGAGCGGCCGGGGCGTGGCCGCGCTGCCGAGGTGGCTTGCGGATGAATACGCGGACCGGATGCCGGTCGTGCCGGTCAAGCTCGGCAAGAAGGGCATTGCGAAACAGATCTTTCTCGGCATCCGCGAGGCGGATGCGTCGATCGACTATCTGGCCGCATTCGTCGCGCTGGCGCGCGAATCGACGTGGAGTGCGCCACGCATGCTGCGCTAGCCGCGCTCGCACACTACGCACTTCCGGCAGTCCGCATGTCGGTGCGCAGGCTCGTGTTCACTATATGGACGACGACGCGAGCCGTGCACGACATGTTGCGTCACGACGTTACGGCACCGCCCCCTTACACATCCGTAAGACCATGATTCGCCATCCGTACTGTCATCAAACTGACTGCTAGCGAAAGCTAGGATCGGACGCGGTTCCTTTACGAGATGCCGTCATGAATCATCCTGCTTCGTCCGCGCCGAACAATTCGGGTTCAGTCGAACGCACCAGGCAGGTCGGCTATGCCGTGTTCCTGCTGGTGCTCGCATTCGGCGCCGCGTATATCGCCACGCACCTGATCGCCGATCTGTCGCCGGTCCGCGAAGGGTCGCTGTTCCCGTACCTCATGCTCGGCGCCGCGCTGCTGATCGCGCTCGGCTTCGAATTCGTCAACGGCTTCCACGACACCGCGAACGCGGTGGCCACCGTGATCTATACCCACTCGCTGACGCCCAACGTCGCGGTGATCTGGTCCGGCATGTGGAACTTCCTCGGCGTGATGGTCTCGAGCGGCGCCGTCGCGTTCGGCATCCTGCAGTTGCTGCCGGTCGAACTGATCCTGCAGGTCGGTAGCGGCGCAGGCTTCGCAATGGTGTTCGCGCTGCTGATCGCCGCGATCATGTGGAATCTCGCGACCTGGTATTTCGGGCTACCGTCGTCGAGCTCGCATACGCTGATCGGGTCGATCATCGGCGTCGGTCTGATGAACCAGCTGATGCACGGGCCGTCCGGCACAAGCGGCGTCGACTGGGGCCAGGCGCTCGGCGTCGGCAAGTCGCTGCTGTTCTCGCCGATCGTGGGCTTCCTGTGCGCGGCACTGCTGCTGCTCGTGCTGAAGGCGCTCGTGCGGATTCCCGATCTGTACAAGGAGCCGCCGAAGGATCAGCCGCCGCCGTTCTGGATTCGCTGCCTGCTGATCTTGACCTGCACGGGCGTGTCGTTCGCGCACGGATCGAACGACGGGCAGAAAGGGATGGGCCTCATCATGCTGATCCTGATCGGCACCGTGCCGACCGCGTATGCGCTGAACAAGGCCGTCACGCCAGCCGAAACGCAGACGTTCGTCGCCGTCGCGAACCAGGCTGCCGCGACGTTCGGGAAGTATACGAACGGCGTCGCGCCGTCCGCGAACCCGCGCGCCGACGTCGAACACTACGTGCAGCATCGTGAACTGACGCCCGCCGTGCTGCCTGCCGTGCAACAGCTGTCCACGATGCTCGCGACCGCGGTCGGCACGTCGGGGTCGATGGCGGCGGTGCCGCAACGCGACGTCGACAACGTGCGCAACACGATGTATCTGGTATCCGAAGCGATTCGCCTGATCGAGAAGTCGGGGCAGCCCGCGCTCGCCGCCGACGACAAACTCGCCATCGACAACTATCGCAAGCAACTCGACCACGCGACCAAGTTCATTCCGACGTGGGTGAAAGTCGCCGTCGCGATCGCACTTGGCCTCGGCACGATGGTCGGCTGGAAGCGGATCGTCGTGACCGTCGGCGAGAAGATCGGCAAGCAGCATTTGACGTATGGGCAGGGTGCGTCGGCCGAACTCGTCGCGATGCTGACGATCGGTGCCGCCGACGTGTACGGGCTACCCGTGTCGACGACGCACGTGCTGTCGTCGGGCGTTGCGGGCACGATGGCCGCGAACGGATCAGGGCTGCAGTGGAGCACGGTGCGCAGCCTCGTGCTCGCGTGGGTGCTGACGCTGCCCGCGTCGATCGTGCTGGCAGGCGGGCTCTACTGGTTGTTCCGGTCAGTGGCGTGATCGGGCAAACGGTGGGTGGCCGGTGAGAGCCGGTCGCCTGCCGTGGAAGATTTCGCCGTCGCTTCTCCGCTTTTCCGCTTCGACACTTCTCGGCATTCGATGGGTTCGTGCCACGTCCTTGCCTTTTCGGCCTTTCCAGATTGAAGCGCAAGATCTGGAGCGCGCCGGCACACGGACGCCGCTAGACTGGGTTCATCAACTTTCATCGTGGCTTCAACCGTGCATGCGACGCTTGCGAATATTCCGTGCGAGCGTACGGCGCCACATCGCTGACGAACCGAGGTACGCCCGTGAATATCGCCAATCTGCAACCTGCCGTCGAATCGACGGACATCGCGCAACGCGTCGATACACTCGACTGGCCGACCGTCGATGTCGAGCTCGGTCGCTACGGATGTGCGCGAGTACCGGGCCTGATCTCCGCAAGCGAGTGCGACGCGCTCGCCTCGCTCTATCCGCGGGATGCGCTCTATCGTTCGCGCATCGTGATGGCACGGCACGGCTTCGGGCGCGGCGAATACAAGTACTTCGCGTATCCGCTGCCTGGCGTCGTCGCCGCGCTACGCATGACGCTCTACCCGCATCTTGCGCCGATCGCCAATCGCTGGAACCAGGCACTCGGGATCGACGTCCGCTATCCGAAAGAGCACCGGACATTCCTCGATCGCTGCCACGCGGCGGGACAGACACGACCGACGCCGCTGATCCTGCAATACGGTCCCGACGACTACAATTGCCTCCATCAGGACCTGTACGGCGAGCATGTCTTTCCGCTTCAGGTCGCCATCCTGCTGTCGGTACCTGGTCGGGATTTCACGGGCGGCGAGTTCGTGTTGACGGAACAGCGACCACGCATGCAGTCACGCGCGGAAGTGGTGCCGCTGACGCAAGGCGATGCGGTGTTCTTCGCCGTCCACGGCAGGCCCGTGCAGGGAACGCGCGGCGTCTATCGCGTCAACCTGCGCCATGGCGTGAGCAGAATCCGAAGCGGCCACCGCCACACGGTCGGCATCATCTTCCATGACGCACAGTGACGGCCTGCGGGGTGCAACGTGATGTTGTCTCGCCATTCGGCATGCGGATGAGTTGGCGCAACAGGCACCGCGCATCATTGCGCAAGGATCGTTGTGTTGTGCCGTGCCGCCACCGCACGGTCTGCGCATCATTGGTGGTAACGGGCGACGGGGCGCACTGCACTTCAGACGATCGTCGCCATGACGGATCGACGTTTCGAGTGAGCTTCAATAATCTGAAGCCCACACCCGTCGCGACGCCAATGCAATGAGAAATCCTGCTTACCCGCGGGCCGCATTTGCCCGGAGGTGATCGCCAGCATTGGAAGCCAGCCGGGCATAGCCGGGCAACGTCAGCAGCGCGAGCACGCCCGCCGCAACGAACGCCCAGCGAAAATCGTCGAGCACGTAATGCATGCCGGCCGCGTCGCCACGCACCAACGCCGCCAACCGCAGCGACAACGCACCGAATGCAATCCCCATCCCGATCGTCATCTGCTGCGCCGCGCTCCACAGCGTGCTGGCCGCGCTCGTCTGTCGAGCAGGAATGTCCGCATATGCCAGCGTCGCGAGCGTCGTGAACTGCATCGACCGCGTGAGCCCGTAGACGAATACGACGAACAGCGTGACCGCCAGCGGCGTCGACGCTGTCAGCCAGCCACACGCGATCGTGAAGAGACCTGCGATCGTCACGTCGACGAGCGCAACGCGCCGGAAACCGAATCGGTCGAGGATCCACGACGTTCCCGCCTTCATCCCAAGATTGCCAAGCGCGCTCGCGAGCAGCAGCAGGCCGGACTGGAATGGCGACAGCCCGAAGCCGATCTGGAACAGCAGCGGCAGCAGATACGGCACGGCGTTGATCGCCATCCGCGTGATGGAGCCGGTGATCACCGTCACCGAGAATGTCGGCACTTTCAGCGTCGAGAAATCGAGCAGCGGATGCGCACAGCGTTGCCCGTGCATCCACACGGCGATGCCGAACAGCACGCTCGCGCCCACCAGAATACCCGCGCGCGTGAAGTCGACGTCCTGCTGTCCAGCCGCTTCGGTACTGATCAGCAGACAGGTCAGCGCAGCGCCTCCCAGCACGAAGCCGACCCAGTCGAGCGGTCGTTGCTCGTCGGCACGCGTGTTCCGGACGATCAGCCAGGTACAGACGAGCGCAACAATGCCGAACGGGACATTCAGCAGGAAGATCCATCGCCACGACGCGTAGGTCGTGATGAAGCCGCCGATGGGCGGCCCGACGACCGGCGCGACGATGCCCGGCCACGTGATCGTCGCGATTGCGCGCATCAGCTCGGCCTTCTCGGTGCTGCGAACGACGATCAGCCGTCCGACCGGCACCATCATCGCCCCGCCGACGCCCTGCAGCAGGCGCGCGGCCGTAAACGTCATCACGCCCTCGGACAGCCCGCACAGCACCGACGCGCCGGTAAATACGAAGATGGCGGTGGCAAACACCGTGCGCGAGCCGTAACGATCCGCAATCCAGCCGCTGATCGGGATGAACACCGCGAGCGCCAGCATATAGGCCGTTATCCCGAGGCTGAGCGCGTTCGGACCGACGCCGAACGAGCGTGCCATCTGAGGCAGCGCGGTCGCGATCACGGTCGTGTCGAGATACTCCATGAAGAACGTTGCAGCGACCAGATACGGCAAGAAGTCGGTCATCCTACCACGGTGGGCAGGGCTATTAATCATGAATGGTGCGGGAAACGAAATACGAAGGACACCGAGTGCCGGCTATGCAGATGAACGCCAGGAATCGGGATGAATGGTGATATTACCCTGATGGGCTGCTGGTCTGCTCTGCCGGGCATGCGCGAATGGACTTTATGCGCATAGATTTTTATGACGATATCGTGCTGCAGTCACCGAATGGCGTACGCGATCAGGTCGGCACGACACGTCGAGGGACGGAAACATCAATTCGGGCGCATTTTGCTCGAAAGTGACATTTTTCGACGATCATCGATCAATGTCGCTCATCATCGGCCATCACAGCACCATGGCTGGATGCCAGCTCCAACCGCCTTGCACTCGCCGTTTCGCTCGTATTCATTTTCGACGCCGAAATGCAAAAACCCCCGCCTTGTCGGGCGGGGGTTTCTGGCTTAGGGAGCCTGACGATTACCTACTTTCACACGGGAATCCGCACTATCATCGGCGTAGAGTCGTTTCACGGTCCTGTTCGGGATGGGAAGGGGTGGGACCGACTCGCTATGGTCATCAGGCAAAGAGGGTTGTTGCGCTGCTTCGCAGCACAACCAATCTTGGAAGAAGCAGTAATTTAGGTTGTGTGTATCACACACGAGAATCAACCAGTCCGACGCGCTGTCATCAGCGCGAGACAGACTTGTTATAGGATCAAGCCTTACGGGCAATTAGTATCAGTTAGCTGAACGCATTACTGCGCTTACACACCTGACCTATCAACGTCCTGGTCTCGAACGACCCTTCAAGGGGATCTAGTCCCCAGGGATATCTCATCTTAAGGCGAGTTTCCCGCTTAGATGCTTTCAGCGGTTATCTCTTCCGAACATAGCTACCCGGCGATGCCACTGGCGTGACAACCGGTACACCAGAGGTTCGTCCACTCCGGTCCTCTCGTACTAGGAGCAGCCCCCTTCAAATATCCAACGCCCACGGCAGATAGGGACCAAACTGTCTCACGACGTTTTAAACCCAGCTCACGTACCTCTTTAAATGGCGAACAGCCATACCCTTGGGACCGGCTACAGCCCCAGGATGAGATGAGCCGACATCGAGGTGCCAAACACCGCCGTCGATATGAACTCTTGGGCGGTATCAGCCTGTTATCCCCAGAGTACCTTTTATCCGTTGAGCGATGGCCCTTCCATACAGAACCACCGGATCACTATGACCTGCTTTCGCACCTGCTCGACTTGTCGGTCTCGCAGTTAAGCACGCTTATGCCATTGCACTATCAGCACGATTTCCGACCGTACCTAGCGTACCTTCGTACTCCTCCGTTACGCTTTGGGAGGAGACCGCCCCAGTCAAACTGCCTACCATGCACTGTCCCCGACCCGGATCACGGGCCAAGGTTAGAACCTCAAACAAACCAGGGTGGTATTTCAAGGACGGCTCCACCGAAACTAGCGTTCCGGTTTCATAGCCTCCCACCTATCCTACACAGATCGGTTCAAAGTCCAATGCAAAGCTACAGTAAAGGTTCATGGGGTCTTTCCGTCTAGCCGCGGGTAGATTGCATCATCACAAACACTTCAACTTCGCTGAGTCTCGGGAGGAGACAGTGTGGCCATCGTTACGCCATTCGTGCAGGTCGGAACTTACCCGACAAGGAATTTCGCTACCTTAGGACCGTTATAGTTACGGCCGCCGTTTACCGGGACTTCAATCAAGAGCTTGCACCCCATCATTTAATCTTCCGGCACCGGGCAGGCGTCACACCCTATACGTCCACTTTCGTGTTTGCAGAGTGCTGTGTTTTTATTAAACAGTCGCAGCCACCAGTTTATTGCAACCCCTTCACCCTCCTGGCGCAGGCCAGTCAAGCTACAAGGGCGTACCTTATCCCGAAGTTACGGTACCAATTTGCCGAGTTCCTTCTCCCGAGTTCTCTCAAGCGCCTTAGAATACTCATCTCGCCCACCTGTGTCGGTTTGCGGTACGGTCATCGTTAGACTGAAGCTTAGAGGCTTTTCTTGGAACCACTTCCAATTGCTTCGCTTCCGAAGAAGCTCGCGCCACACCCTTGAATTGCGCACCCGGATTTGCCTAAGTGCCTTCTCCAATGCAGCGACCGGGACTTCCAACACCCGGACAACCTTCCGCGATCCGTCCCCCCATCGCATCTAACAATGGTGCAGGAATATTGACCTGCTTCCCATCAGCTACGCATTTCTGCCTCGCCTTAGGGGCCGACTCACCCTACGCCGATGAACGTTGCGTAGGAAACCTTGGGCTTACGGCGAGGGGGCCTTTCACCCCCTTTATCGCTACTCATGTCAGCATTCGCACTTCCGATACCTCCAGCACCCTTTACAAGGCACCTTCGCAGGCTTACGGAACGCTCTCCTACCATGCGAGCAAAGCTCGCATCCGCAGCTTCGGTATATAGCTTAGCCCCGTTACATCTTCCGCGCAGGACGACTCGATCAGTGAGCTATTACGCTTTCTTTAAAGGGTGGCTGCTTCTAAGCCAACCTCCTGACTGTTTTAGCCTTCCCACTTCGTTTCCCACTTAGCTATATTTGGGGACCTTAGCTGGCGGTCTGGGTTGTTTCCCTCTTGACACCGGACGTTAGCACCCGATGTCTGTCTCCCGTGATTGCACTCTTCGGTATTCGGAGTTTGCTATGGCGGGGTAATCTGCAATAGACCCCCCAACCATGACAGTGCTCTACCCCCGAAGGTGAGACACGAGGCACTACCTAAATAGTTTTCGGAGAGAACCAGCTATTTCCAAGTTTGTTTAGCCTTTCACCCCTATCCACAGCTCATCCCCTAACTTTTCAACGTTAGTGGGTTCGGACCTCCAGTACGTGTTACCGCACCTTCATCCTGGCCATGGATAGATCACTTGGTTTCGGGTCTACGCCCAGCAACTGAACGCCCTATTCGGACTCGCTTTCGCTACGCCTGCCCTATACGGTTAAGCTTGCTACTGAACGTAAGTCGCTGACCCATTATACAAAAGGTACGCCGTCACCCCTTTCGAGGCTCCGACTGTTTGTATGCATGCGGTTTCAGGATCTATTTCACTCCCCTCCCGGGGTTCTTTTCGCCTTTCCCTCACGGTACTGGTTCACTATCGGTCGATCACGAGTATTTAGCCTTGGAGGATGGTCCCCCCATCTTCAGACAGGATTTCACGTGTCCCGCCCTACTTGTCGCACACCTAGTTCTTTCATACTGTTTTCGCCTACAGGGCTATCACCTGCTATGGCCGCACTTTCCAGAGCGTTCGGCTAACAATACAAATAAAGAGTGCAAGGCTCATCCCATTTCGCTCGCCACTACTTTGGGAATCTCGGTTGATTTCTTTTCCTGCGGTTACTTAGATGTTTCAGTTCACCGCGTTCGCTTCGCATGACCTATGTATTCAGTCATGGATACTCCAAAAGGAGTGGGTTTCCCCATTCGGACATCTACGGATCAAAGCTCGTTTGCCAGCTCCCCGTAGCTTTTCGCAGGCTACCGCGTCCTTCATCGCCTGTGATCGCCAAGGCATCCACCACATGCACTTGTTCGCTTGACCCTATAACGAGTCTGTCTCGTTACAGGTTGAGTTCTCGCGTTGTGCCGTATTCCAATTGAGTCAAACTTAGAGTTCGAATCATCTTGAGATACATCGATACAATCACAACCCGGATAGTTTTCACGTCCATCTCAAGACGCTTCCGCTATCCAAATTACTTACTTCTTCCAGATTGTTAAAGAACGACAGCCGATACGTACTACGTATCGCTCTGACTGGCTCAATCGCCAATGACAAAGACTCGAACAATCGTCATTCGAATGTTTGTCATTGAAGATTGGTGGAGGCAGACGGGATCGAACCGACGACCCCCTGCTTGCAAAGCAGGTGCTCTCCCAGCTGAGCTATGCCCCCATGAGTACAGATTTGCCTCAGGTGTTACCGCCAGACAATGGTGGGTCTGGTTGGATTCGAACCAACGACCCCCGCCTTATCAAGACGGTGCTCTAACCGACTGAGCTACAGACCCCTGAGTCTGTCTTTAATTTACAGCCGATAAGCGTGAGCGCTCAACTTTGCGAGAAGCTCTGGAAAGGAGGTGATCCAGCCGCACCTTCCGATACGGCTACCTTGTTACGACTTCACCCCAGTCATGAATCCTACCGTGGTGACCGTCCTCCTTGCGGTTAGACTAGCCACTTCTGGTAAAACCCACTCCCATGGTGTGACGGGCGGTGTGTACAAGACCCGGGAACGTATTCACCGCGGCATGCTGATCCGCGATTACTAGCGATTCCAGCTTCATGCACTCGAGTTGCAGAGTGCAATCCGGACTACGATCGGTTTTCTGGGATTAGCTCCCCCTCGCGGGTTGGCAACCCTCTGTTCCGACCATTGTATGACGTGTGAAGCCCTACCCATAAGGGCCATGAGGACTTGACGTCATCCCCACCTTCCTCCGGTTTGTCACCGGCAGTCTCCTTAGAGTGCTCTTGCGTAGCAACTAAGGACAAGGGTTGCGCTCGTTGCGGGACTTAACCCAACATCTCACGACACGAGCTGACGACAGCCATGCAGCACCTGTGCGCCGGTTCTCTTTCGAGCACTCCCACCTCTCAGCAGGATTCCGACCATGTCAAGGGTAGGTAAGGTTTTTCGCGTTGCATCGAATTAATCCACATCATCCACCGCTTGTGCGGGTCCCCGTCAATTCCTTTGAGTTTTAATCTTGCGACCGTACTCCCCAGGCGGTCAACTTCACGCGTTAGCTACGTTACTAAGGAAATGAATCCCCAACAACTAGTTGACATCGTTTAGGGCGTGGACTACCAGGGTATCTAATCCTGTTTGCTCCCCACGCTTTCGTGCATGAGCGTCAGTATTGGCCCAGGGGGCTGCCTTCGCCATCGGTATTCCTCCACATCTCTACGCATTTCACTGCTACACGTGGAATTCTACCCCCCTCTGCCATACTCTAGCTTGCCAGTCACCAATGCAGTTCCCAGGTTGAGCCCGGGGATTTCACATCGGTCTTAACAAACCGCCTGCGCACGCTTTACGCCCAGTAATTCCGATTAACGCTTGCACCCTACGTATTACCGCGGCTGCTGGCACGTAGTTAGCCGGTGCTTATTCTTCCGGTACCGTCATCCCCCGGCTATATTAGAACCAAGGATTTCTTTCCGGACAAAAGTGCTTTACAACCCGAAGGCCTTCTTCACACACGCGGCATTGCTGGATCAGGCTTTCGCCCATTGTCCAAAATTCCCCACTGCTGCCTCCCGTAGGAGTCTGGGCCGTGTCTCAGTCCCAGTGTGGCTGGTCGTCCTCTCAGACCAGCTACTGATCGTCGCCTTGGTAGGCCTTTACCCCACCAACTAGCTAATCAGCCATCGGCCAACCCTATAGCGCGAGGCCCGAAGGTCCCCCGCTTTCATCCGTAGATCGTATGCGGTATTAATCCGGCTTTCGCCGGGCTATCCCCCACTACAGGACATGTTCCGATGTATTACTCACCCGTTCGCCACTCGCCACCAGGTGCAAGCACCCGTGCTGCCGTTCGACTTGCATGTGTAAGGCATGCCGCCAGCGTTCAATCTGAGCCAGGATCAAACTCTTCAGTTTAAACCTGTTACTGTTTTCGGTTCTTTCGAACCGGTCGCTCACTCAAAGCTGACAGGAATATGAATCACTTCATAAACCTGACTTACTTTAGTGTGAGACTCTTGATACTTTCGCTATCTGATCCGAAGATCAGCTCGCTTCCATCAAGCGCCCACACTTATCGGCTGTTAATTTTTAAAGAGCATTTCTGCGAGAAACCTGAAGTTTCTCAGCAGCGCTGCGTTTTCAGCAGCAGAGAAGCGAGATTATGAACCGTCTTTTTCAGTCAGTCAACAACTTTTTGAACTGCTTCGTTGCGACGACTGGGTTCAACTTCATGTGCGCCGGGGCTCGACAACCGACCCTCCATCGCACCGCTTCCCTTCTTCCTCCGCGCCGCGTTTCCGTTAGCGCGAAAGAGGCGTGATTCTAAGCA